>NZ_AP026765.1:0-3531696 GCF_026000495.1 Vibrio sp. STUT-A16
GTGTCATCTTCGCTTTGGCTGCAATGTTTGCAGCAGCTTCAAGAAGAGCTACCAGCTACAGAATTCAGCATGTGGGTTCGTCCGCTACAAGCGGAGCTCAATGACAATACTCTCACTCTATTCGCGCCAAACCGCTTTGTGTTGGACTGGGTGCGTGATAAGTATCTGAACAATATTACTCGCTTACTGCAGGAATACTGTGGTGGCGACATTCCTAACTTACGCTTTGAAGTGGGGAGTCGACCTGTCTCTGCTCCAAAACCAGCGCCGACACGTACGCCTGCAGATGTGGCTGCGGAGTCATCTGCACCTGCGCAATTACAGGCGCGTAAGCCAGTACACAAAACCTGGGATGACGACGCTCAAGCGATTGCGGCGATCAATCACCGCTCAAACATGAACCCAAAACACAAGTTCGACAACTTTGTTGAAGGTAAGTCGAACCAACTGGGTTTGGCTGCGGCGCGTCAGGTATCGGATAACCCAGGTGCAGCTTACAACCCACTATTCCTATACGGCGGCACGGGTTTGGGTAAAACCCACTTATTGCATGCGGTGGGTAACGCGATTGTGGATAACAACCCGAACGCGAAAGTGGTCTACATGCACTCAGAACGTTTTGTGCAAGACATGGTGAAAGCGCTGCAAAACAATGCGATTGAAGAATTCAAACGCTACTACCGCAGTGTGGATGCACTCCTTATCGATGACATCCAATTCTTTGCTAATAAAGAACGTTCGCAAGAAGAATTCTTCCATACCTTCAACGCACTATTGGAAGGTAACCAGCAGATCATCTTAACGTCTGACCGTTATCCTAAAGAAATTAATGGCGTTGAAGATCGTCTTAAATCTCGCTTTGGTTGGGGTCTTACTGTTGCGATCGAGCCGCCTGAGCTTGAAACGCGTGTGGCGATCTTGATGAAAAAAGCCGAAGATCACCAAATCCACCTTGCTGATGAAGTGGCATTCTTCATTGCCAAGCGTCTGCGTTCGAACGTTCGTGAGCTCGAAGGTGCACTGAACCGTGTTATCGCTAATGCGAATTTCACTGGTCGTCCAATTACGATTGATTTTGTTCGTGAAGCGCTGCGCGATCTGCTTGCTCTGCAAGAGAAGCTGGTAACTATCGACAACATTCAAAAGACGGTGGCGGAATACTACAAGATAAAAGTGGCTGACTTGCTGTCCAAACGTCGCTCTCGTTCTGTAGCGCGTCCTCGTCAGCTGGCCATGGCGTTAGCAAAAGAGCTAACCAACCACAGCCTGCCTGAAATTGGTGATGCGTTTGGTGGCCGCGATCATACGACCGTACTTCATGCGTGTCGCAAGATTGAGCAGCTGCGTGAAGAGAGCCACGATATTAAAGAAGATTACTCTAACTTGATTCGCACCCTGTCCTCGTAATCGGTTAGAATAACGGTATTCTAAGCAAATCATTTATTGAGCTGACAGCGTAAAGAGCCAAGCATGAAATTTACCATTGAACGTAGTCATTTAATCAAACCGCTACAGCAGGTTTCGGGCGCTTTAGGTGGCCGACCAACTCTGCCAATCCTGGGTAACCTACTTCTTAAAGTAGAAGAGAACGTATTGTCGATGACGGCAACCGATCTTGAAGTAGAGTTAGTAAGCAAAGTGACGCTAGAAGGTGATTTTGAAGCGGGCAGCATTACCGTTCCTTCGCGTAAGTTTCTCGATATCTGCCGTGGTTTACCGGACGATGCGATCATCACATTTGTTTTAGAAGGTGATCGCGTACAAGTTCGCTCTGGTCGCAGCCGTTTCTCATTGGCAACGCTTCCTGCGAACGATTTCCCTAATATTGAAGACTGGCAAAGCGAAGTGGAAGTATCACTGAGCCAAGCTGATCTACGTACGCTGATCGACAAAACTCAGTTCTCGATGGCGAATCAAGACGTTCGTTACTACCTCAACGGTATGTTGTTTGAAATTGACGGTACCACGCTACGCAGCGTGGCGACGGACGGCCACCGTATGGCGGTATCGCAAACTCAGCTAGGTGCGGATTTTGCGCAGAAGCAAATCATCGTGCCACGCAAAGGTGTGCAAGAATTAGTGAAGTTGATGGATGCACCAGAGCAGCCCGTAGTACTTCAGATCGGTAGCTCCAATGTTCGTGCTGAGGTGAATAACTTTACTTTTACCTCTAAGTTGGTTGATGGTCGTTTCCCTGACTACCGCCGCGTATTGCCTCAGAGCACCAATAAGACCCTAATAGCAAGTTGTGACGAGTTGCGCCAAGCCTTTTCTCGTGCTGCGATTCTTTCCAACGAAAAATTCCGTGGCGTGCGTGTGAATCTGGCTGATACTGAAATGCGCATAACCGCGAATAACCCAGAACAAGAAGAAGCGGAAGAGATGCTTGATGTGACCTTTGAAGGTGACGCCATCGAAATCGGCTTTAACGTAAGCTATGTGCTTGATGTTCTGAACACGTTGCGTTGTGAAAATGTACGTGTGTCGATGTCGGATGCTAACGCTAGCGCATTGATTGAAAATGCCGACGATGACAGTGCCATGTACGTGGTGATGCCAATTCGTCTATAAGCCAACTGAATGCCTCTTTCTCGTCTCATCATTCAGCAGTTTCGAAACATTAAAGCCTGTGATATTGAGTTATCAGCAGGCTTTAACTTTCTTATCGGGCCGAACGGCAGCGGTAAAACCAGTGTCTTAGAAGCGGTTTACCTGCTCGGGCATGGCCGCTCATTCAAGAGCTCTCTCACCGGACGAGTGATACAAAATGAGTGTGACGAACTGTTTGTTCATGGTCGTTTTTTGAACTCGGATCAATTTGAGCTACCTATCGGCATTAATAAGCAGCGTGATGGCTCAACAGAGGTTAAAATAGGCGGTCAATCTGGACAAAAATTAGCGCAGTTGGCACAAGTTCTGCCTCTGCAGTTGATACACCCAGAAGGGTTTGATTTACTGACAGATGGCCCTAAACATCGTCGCGCGTTTATTGATTGGGGCGTGTTTCATACCGAGCCCGCTTTTTATCAAGCATGGGGAAGGTTCAAGCGCCTGAACAAGCAGCGCAACGCGTTGTTGAAAACCGCCAATAGTTATCGTGAACTCAGTTATTGGGATCAGGAAATGGCAGGGTTGGCTGAAAACATCAGCCAATGGCGAGCAAGTTACATCGAGCAGATGAAAACCGTCGCCGAAACTATCTGTCAGACATTTTTGCCAGAATTTGAGATCCAATTGAAGTATTATCGTGGCTGGGATAAAGACACCCCATACCACGAGATACTAGAAAAGAATTTTGAGCGTGATCAGGCATTGGGATACACCTTTAGTGGCCCAAACAAAGCTGATTTGCGCATTAAAGTGAACGGAACGCCCGTTGAAGATGTTCTGTCACGCGGTCAGTTAAAACTCATGGTGTGTGCATTGCGTGTCGCGCAAGGGCAACACCTGACAGAGATGACCGGTAAACAATGCATTTACCTAATTGATGACTTCGCGTCGGAATTAGATAGCCAACGTCGCAAGCGTCTTGCTGACTGCTTAAAAGAGACGGGCGCACAAGTATTTGTAAGCTCTATCACTGAAAGCCAAATCGCCGATATGTTGGACGATAACGGTAAATTGTTTCATGTGGAACATGGCAGGATAGAGTCAAACTAGAAGAGAGAAACTCATGTCTGAAAATTACGATTCATCGAGTATTAAGGTACTGAAGGGTCTGGATGCGGTACGTAAGCGTCCAGGAATGTACATCGGCGATACGGACGACGGCACCGGCCTTCACCACATGGTTTTCGAGGTGGTGGATAACTCAATTGATGAAGCGTTGGCAGGTCACTGTAAAGACATCGTTGTGACAATTCATGAGGATAACTCGGTTTCCGTTAGCGATGATGGTCGTGGCATTCCAACAGAAATCCACTCAGAGGAAAATGTCTCTGCAGCAGAAGTAATCATGACGGTTCTTCACGCGGGTGGTAAGTTCGACGATAACTCATACAAAGTATCGGGTGGTCTTCACGGGGTAGGTGTTTCAGTGGTAAACGCGCTATCTGAGAAAGTTGAGCTGACGATTCATCGTGGTGGCCATATCCATACGCAAACCTACCGCCATGGTGAGCCTCAAGCGCCACTAGCTGTTGTGGGTGATACGGATAAAACCGGTACGCAAATTCGTTTCTGGCCAAGTGCCGAGACCTTCTCTAACACTGAGTTCCACTATGACATTCTGGCGAAACGCCTGCGTGAACTGTCATTCCTGAACTCTGGTGTATCGATCAAATTGGTTGATGAGCGTGAAGCGGACAAACATGATCACTTCATGTATGAAGGTGGTATTCAAGCGTTCGTTGATCACCTAAACACCAACAAAACGCCAATCATCGAAAAAATCTTCCACTTTAACTCAGAGCGTGAAGACGGCATTTCAGTTGAAGTGGCGATGCAATGGAACGATGGTTTCCAAGAGAATATCTTCTGCTTTACCAACAATATCCCACAGCGTGATGGTGGTACTCACCTTGCTGGTTTCCGTGCTGCGCTAACACGTACATTGAACAGCTTCATGGATAAAGAAGGTTTCTCGAAGAAAGCGAAAACCGCGACTTCAGGCGACGATGCGCGTGAAGGTCTAACTGCGGTTGTTTCGGTGAAAGTGCCAGATCCTAAGTTCTCAAGCCAAACTAAAGACAAACTGGTTTCTTCTGAAGTGAAATCAGCTGTTGAGTCTGCAATGGGTGAAAAACTGTCTGAGTTCCTGATTGAGAACCCGACAGAAGCGAAGATGGTTTGTTCGAAAATCATCGATGCAGCACGTGCACGTGAAGCAGCGCGTAAAGCTCGTGAAATGACGCGCCGTAAAGGTGCACTAGACCTAGCTGGCCTTCCAGGTAAACTTGCAGACTGTCAGGAAAAAGATCCGGCACTCTCTGAACTATACATAGTGGAGGGTGATTCGGCAGGCGGCTCCGCAAAACAAGGCCGTAACCGTAAGAACCAAGCAATCCTACCGCTAAAAGGTAAGATTCTTAACGTAGAAAAAGCACGTTTCGACAAGATGCTGTCTTCGCAAGAAGTGGCCACTCTGATCACTGCACTTGGTTGTGGTATCGGTCGTGACGAGTACAACCCAGACAAGCTGCGTTACCACAACATCATCATCATGACCGATGCCGATGTCGATGGTTCGCACATCCGTACGCTACTATTGACCTTCTTCTATCGTCAAATGCCAGAGCTTATCGAGCGTGGTTACGTGTACATCGCTCAGCCACCACTTTACAAAGTGAAAAAAGGCAAACAAGAGCAGTACATCAAAGACGAAGAAGCGATGAACCAATACCAAGTATCATTGGCTCTGGATAATGCATCGCTACACGTAAACGCAGAAGCACCAGCATTGGCAGGTGAAGCACTAGAGAAGCTTGTTCAACAGTATAATGCGGGTATTAAACTGGCGGAACGTATGAGCCGTCGTTACCCAAGTGCTTTGGTAAACGAGTTGATCTACACTCCTCGTCTAACGCCTGAGCAATGCCATGACGCATCAGTTGTTGAAGCGTGGACGAAGCAGCTTATTGAGCAGCTGAATGCGAAAGAAGTGGGCGCTAGCCAATACAGCTACGAAGTTGAACAGCACGAAGAACTAGGCTTAAACTTGCCTAAGATCGTGGTTCGTACTCACGGCGTGACGCACGAACATGCAATTAGCATCGATTTCCTAAACTCGAAAGAGTACGGCAAATTGGCTGATCTATCAGAAGCACTGGATGGGCTTCTGGAAGAAGGCGCGTACATCAAACGTGGTGAGCGTACGATGTCAGTAGCAAGCTTTGCAGAAGCGCTTGATTGGTTGGTTAAAGAGTCAATGCGTGGTCTGAGTCGTCAGCGTTACAAAGGTCTAGGTGAGATGAACCCAGATCAGCTTTGGGAAACAACTATGGACCCAGAAACGCGTCGCATGATGCAAGTAACGATTGAGGATGCGGTAGGCGCAGACCAATTGTTCACAACACTGATGGGTGACCAAGTAGAACCTCGTCGTAACTTCATCGAAGAAAACGCGCTGAAAGTAGCGAACTTAGACGTGTAACGACAACTTGTCTTAATAGGAAAAAGCAGCGAGAAATCGCTGCTTTTTTTTGTTTTAACCACCAGTGAAAAATCGCCATTTTCTGCCAAGACTTTGGTTTTTCTGGTGCTAACTGCCAATAACCTGATCAAGCTTGCCATTTTATTTCTGTTTTCTTTTTTTCTCGCCATTTTGTTCGCTTGGGCGCTTTTGCTTTCTTTTTTCTGCTCGCTATAGTGCTGAAGAGCTGATGAATAAGGAGGTTGAGAAAATGGTGATGACTTTCCTGAACTAAGCCGGAGGTGATGCACTTCCGGTTCAATGCACTGAATTTATTTGTAAGACAAGGCATTAAGAAGGAAATAATCATGTTTGAACGCTGGTTCTCGGCGTACTGTTTGGCGCTGCGAACTTGGTGGTTAACCAGTCGCTTTTTAACCTATCAATCACCACTAAGGTTGTTGTCACTCTTTGAAACTTACGAGCAACAAGCCCATTGCCGTAACCGAGCTCGTATTGCGGTTGGGGATACGGTTCGCTTAGTGGATGTTGAGCGTGCTTATCAATATCGCATGACGTTAGTCAACTCGCACAAGAGCCAACCGATGACAGGTATGCTCGCGGTCGATTCTTATTTGGGATCCCGTTTATTAGGGCGAGCTAAAAATGATGCGTTCGAAATAGAAATTTTTAATCAGCGACGCTGCTTTGTGATTACTGAAATTGTTCATCAATCGCAGCCACCAGCGCAGAAAATGCTGTGTGGCTGTCTGTTGTGTCAATAAATAGAGGTGAAGTCATGAGTAAGAAAGACAAGAAACAACCACAGTTGAGTCTGAAAGAAAAGCGTAAGTTAAAACAGGAAAAAGCGGCAGAAAAGAGCGTTGTAAAAGCGCGTAAATCCTCCCGCAAGTAGAGTGCAGATTGAGCCCACCAGAAAGGTGGGCTTTTTAATACCGATTGCAAAGCGAGGGTAAACTGACCTTTCTGGGGAGATAGCGAGCGCACTTAAAATTTTTTATTTTTTCCCTTGAAAGTCATTTTTGACGACCTTATATCTAGTTGTGAAGAGGATGACTGGCTTGCTAGAGACTAGAAGACAGCCCTCTGGAATCGCTAAAACGAGATCGCTCAAAAGAGGATATGGTGTTTTAGCACACAACTTAAACCTTTAGATTCAATATCATGTCTCCGAGCCAAACCAAGGCCAGTGGAATGATAAGAATCTCTTAGTTCGGCGTCGGTTTTTGCATAAACACGCCAGTAGGATGAAGTTCATCCGAACTAAGACTATTGCTTAATTAAGAGGATAGATTTATGCGTAACGTAGATTTCTCACCACTATACCGTAATGCAATTGGCTTTGATCGTCTGCTAAACCTGATGGAAGCGAATACAGCGAAAAATACTTCTGGCGGTTACCCTCCGTACAACATCGAGCAAAAAGATGAGCACAACTACCGTATTACTATGGCAGTTGCTGGTTTCTCTGAAGACCAACTCGATCTAACTCAAAATGAAAACATGTTGATCGTGAAGGGCGAGCGTAAAGCAGAAGAAGGCAAAAACTACGTGTACCAAGGCATTGCTGAGCGCGACTTTGAACGTAAATTCCAGCTAGCGGATTATGTCAAAGTGACTGGCGCTTCAATGGAAAACGGCCTATTACACATTGACTTGGTTCGTGAAATTCCAGAAGCAATGCAACCACGTAAAATTGCTATCGGCAGCAACAACCTGCTAGAAAATAACTAATCAGCAAGTAATTTGCTTATAGAGTGAGAAAGAGCGCCAGTTGGCGCTCTTTTTAATTGGAGTAGCCGAAGCGATTGCTTCGTATTACAGACCTTGCTGGTAAGCCTTTTCAACTTCTTCCGCGATAATCGCAATCCCTTTCTGCATCATCTCATCGTCTTGAACGTAGTTCATGCGTAAGCACTGATGAGCATGGTCCCACTCGTCTTTCTGACCAATAAAGAAGTACTCACCCGGAACAATCAATACGCCACGCGCTTTCAAGCGTTGGTACAACTCCATTGTCGTAATTGGCAGCTCATCAAACCATAACCACAAGAAGATCGCCCCTTCAGGTTTGTGAATACGGAAGCGCTCATCGGTAATCGCTTCTTGCAGCAGTTCAACCGCACGTTGCGACTTCTGCTTGTAAAACGGCTTAATCACCTCTGAACTCAGTTTAAGCAGGTCGCCTTTAGCGATGATGTGGTTTGCCAGCGCTGGACCCACACTGCCTGGTGCTAGGCTGATGATGCCGTTCATATTGGTTAACGCTTGAGTGATTTCTTCACTCGCAATCACAATCCCGCAACGCACGCCAGGCAAGCCAAGTTTGGATAGGCTCATGCACAAGATGGTGTTTTCATTCCAGAACGGTTCGACATCTTCAAAGATGATGTTCGGGAACGGCAAGCCGTAGGCGTTATCGATGATCAGTGGGATGTTGTTTTCACGTGCGAGTTTGTCCAGTTTACGCACTTCTTCGTCTGTCAGTACGTTACCCGTTGGGTTGGTTGGGCGAGATGCGCAGATTGCCGCAACAGAATCGTCGACGGTTAGCTGTTCAAAATCGACGTGGTATTTAAACAATCCGTTATCTAACAGCTCGATTTCTGGGTGGTAAGAGACAAAAATATCTTCATCAATGCCAGCATCACCATAGCCGATGTACTCAGGCGCGATAGGCAGTAGCACCTTCTTATGCGAACCGTCAGGCTGTTTACCTGCGAGTAAGTTGAACAAGTAGAAGAAGCCACTTTGGCTGCCGTTAGTTAGGCTGATGTTCTTCTCTGAAATCTCCCAACCGTAAGTTTCACGGAATAACTGAGCCAGCGCTTTCACGAACGCGTCTTTACCCTGCGGCCCATCGTAGTTGGCGAGTGCGGCGACGAGTTCGCCACTGGCGAGCATTTCCTCACTGGCTTGGTGAAAGTAATCGAGCATGGCAGGAATGGCGGCTGGGTTGCCTCCACCGAGCATGATGGCACCTGGTGTGCGTAGACCATCATTCAAATCGTCCATTAACTGCGTGATACCTGAATACTGATTAAATTTTTCACCAAACTTTGAGAACTGCATGCTGACTGATACCTAATTCATTGTGATTGCTTATGTGTATTGAATGCTGATGAAACATCAGCTTATAGAGTAATACTTGACCTTACCCTAATGTTATTACGACGCAAAGTGTGAATTTACTCGAAGAAGAAAAAAGTGTGTCATCTGACCAGATGATGGGGATATGAGCAGTGAACAGAAAAGGGAAGCGAAATGCTTCCCTTGCTGGTGGAGTGAATCGGCTATTCGCCAGTGTAGACGATCAGCACTTTGTCGTCGTGGTATTGGCGCTCGAACGCGTAATACCCTTCTTGATTGCGAGTGATGTGTTTGCCTTGCGCAACCGCTGGGTGGCGTTGACGGAACTCGCCGAGTTTTTGCCAATGTTGCAGCAAGTCTTCACGTTCGCCATGAATCTTATCCCATGGCATATCAGAGCGAGTACCTTGAGTAGGATCGGAGCCAGTCACGCCAAAGTCACGAGCAATCTCATCGCCGTAGTAGATTTGGACTGCACCCGGAGCCAGCATTAGTGCATTGGCAGCGCGTGCTTGGTCATCGAAGCTGCGGCTGCGTGCCGACCAAAACAGTTGAGTATCGTGCGAAGACAGGTAACTCAACACGTTGAACTCAGGATCGGAGTTAATACGTTCCGCGTAGCGGCGATAATCGCTATCGAGTTGCGCAAAGCATTTCAGCGCTTTTGGTGCTACATCAGATTGGAACTCGAAGTTGATGATGGAATCGAAGCCGTTATCGAAATACGGGCTTTTCACCACGCTGTGCGCCCATACTTCACCCGTCATCCAGAAAGGTAGGTCATCCAAGGCTTTATCTGGGTTGTTTTGCTTCCACTGGGCAAGCGCTTGGGTGGTGCTGGCTTTCAGATCTGCCCACGCTTCCATTTCAACGTGTTTGGCCGTGTCAACGCGGAAGCCATCAATGCCGTAGTCGCGTACCCAGTCGGATAACCACGTAATCAGATGTTCACGTGGGGTTTGTAGCTCATCTTGCGCATTGGTGTCTTTATTGCGGAAGAAGTTTGGTAGTCCGGTTTTCTGAGTCGATTCGGTTTTTAGATCCGGTAGGTAGTTCAAAGACATGGTGATGTCGTTGTAGCCCGGAGCATCGTAGTCACCAATGTCGGTGCGGATCCAATCTTTGCCCCACCATTTATCCCACGCTTCGCTATCACTGTATTTGATGTAGTCGTTGAAGCTGTGCCAGCTTTGTCCTGATTTTGGCTGCCAGTCGGTCCATTTTTCACCAAGGACTTCTTTGGCTTCTTGGTCATCAAGGTAAAGCTGACCAAATCCGAATTCCTGCATGTCTGCTAATGTTGCGTAGCCAGTGTGGTTCATGACCACATCCCAAATCACGCGGATGCCTTTCTTGTGGGCAGTATCGACGAAGGTTCTGAGTTCATCTTCGGTACCCATGTTGGCATCAAGCTTGGTCCAATCTTGATGGTAGTAGCCGTGGTAGCCGTAGTGTTTAAAGTCACCTTTGTCACCGCCGCCAACCCAGCCATGGATTTGTTCCAGTGGTGAGGTTATCCAGATAGCATTCACACCAAGTGATTCGATGTAATCGAGTTTTTTCGTCAGACCCGCTAAGTCACCACCATGGAAGGTACCAATCTCGTATTTTCCGTCTTTGCTGCGACCGTAGCTGTTGTCGTTGTCTGGGTTGCCGTTATAGAAGCGGTCAGTCATGACGAAGTACACAGTAGCGTTATCCCAGCTGAAAGGTTTTTCTGCTTGTTGCTCAACCTCTTCTAGCAATAGCAGACCTTGGCTCATTGGGCCCGGCTGCATGGTTACGCTGCCATTTGTAACTATAGTTTCTTGTCCGGTTAAGGCATCGCGAACGACAGTGCCATCATTAAAGGTTTGAGCAACGTTGATGGTTTTTGGCGTATCGGTTGCGACAGGGCAAGAGTAGGTGATGTATTGGTTCTGTTTGGGTTTGAGCCTAACAGTTAGCTCGTTAGTAGTTGGGTTGAGCGTAAACTGATAGGTGTTGGCTTTGAAGATGCGCAGCGGCATTTGGGCATCTGTGGCGCAATTATCCATTTTTAATGGACGATTGAATTTGATGCGATCTTCTTCTGCTAGAGCAAAGCTGCTGCCGCAGGTTTGGTTGCTGTCGGCAATGGTAAAGGTATAGCTGCCTTTTTCGAGTTTTTGCTCGGCGACAAGTAAGCCGTTAGAGTTTGCTTCGAAGACGGCTGTATCGTCTCCGACGCTCAGTACGATAGCATTTTCTGGAATCTGGCTGCAGGCGCTCAATAGTCCAATAGAGAGTGCGAGAATTGTTTTTTTCATTGTGTCCTTCCCCCGAATAAACAGTCCAGTTATAGCAAAACTGAGCCTCTACAATCCGAGCTCTGCACCAACAAGTTAAACGTGTCTCACCCTACAAATTTTTGCCTTGTTCACAAAATGAATAATAAGAACCGATTATCTCCGTTTAAAGACAACAAAAAAGGGAAGCCGACGCTTCCCTTTACTTATCTCTTAATCACTTCTGAATCAGTAATGAATTACTTTTGAAGGACAGAGATATCTGCGACCTGTAAGAACAGGTTACGCAGGTTGTTCAGCAATGTCAGACGGTTCTTCTTAAGTGCTTCGTCGTCTGCCATTACCATTACGTTATCGAAGAACGCATCCACTGGCTCACGTAGATCTGCTAGCTTGCTTAGGGCTTCTTGGTAGTTACCGGTCGCAAATGCAGGCTCTAGTGCTTCAGTCATGACTTCAACGCTTTCTGCTAGTGCTTTCTCTGCGTCTTCTTGTAGCAATGCTAGGTCAATTTCTTCTGCTAGTTCGCCGTCGAATTTCGCTAGGATGTTACCTACACGCTTGTTCGCCGCTGCTAGAGACTCAGCTGCTTCTAGTTCACGGAAGTGAGAAACCGCTTTAACTCGTTGGTCGAAGTCAGCAGGTTTCGTCGGGCGACGAGCTAGAACCGCTTGAATGATGTCTACGCTGAAGCCTTCGTCTTGGTACCAAGCACGGAAACGACCAAGCATGAATTCAATTACGTCTTGCTCAACGTTTTCGTTAGTTAAGCGGTCACCAAACAGTGATTTCGCTTTCGCAACGAGGTCAACAAGATCTAGGTTGTAACCGTATTCAACAATGATACGTAGTACACCTAGAGATGCGCGACGTAGTGCGAATGGGTCACTGCCTTTTGGCGCTTGACCAATACCGAAGATACCGACGATTGTGTCTAGCTTGTCTGCCATTGCAACTGCGGTTGAAACGCCGTTTGATGGCAGTTCATCACCTGCGAAACGAGGCATGTATTGCTCGTTCAGTGCGACTGCAACTTCTTCTGCTTCACCGTCGTGACGAGCATAGTGCATACCCATCACACCTTGAGTATCCGTAAATTCGAATACCATTGAGGTCATTAGGTCACATTTCGCTAGTAGACCAGCACGCTTTGACTTTTCAACGTCAGCACCGATTTGCTCAGCAATGTAGCCAGCAAGTTCAGTGATGCGGTCGGTTTTGTCTTTGATCGTACCCAGTTGCTTTTGGAAGATCGCTTGCTCTAGTTCAGGAAGACGGTCGATAAGCGGACGCTTACGGTCTGTGTTGAAGAAGAACTCTGCGTCAGCAAGACGAGGACGAACCACTTTCTCGTTACCTTCGATTACGTAACGAGGCTCTTTTGATTCGATGTTCGATACGAAGATGAAGTTAGGTAGTAGCTTCTTGTTTTCGTCATAAACAGGGAAGTACTTCTGGTCACCTTTCATGGTGTAAACCAACGCTTCAGAAGGCACTTTTAGGAACTCTTCTTCAAACTTCGCTGTTAGTACCACTGGCCATTCAACCAGAGACGTGACTTCTTCTACTAGGTCATCTTCTAGGTCAGCGATACCGCCAACCGCTGCTGCCGCTTTTTGTGCGTCAGCTAGGATGATTGCTTTACGCGCTTCGTAATCTGCCATTACTTTACCGCGCTCTTCTAGGATCGCAGGGTATTGCTCAGCAGAATCGATAGTGAACTCTTGTTCACCCATGAAGCGGTGACCACGGATAGTGCGGTCAGAAGCGACACCAAGGATCTCGCCTTCGATTAGGTCGCTGCCCATCAGCATGGTTAGCGTCTTAACTGGACGGATGAACTGAGTTGTTTTGTTACCCCAGCGCATTGGTTTTGCGATAGGTAGGTTTGCTAGTGCTTTCGCTGCAAGTTCAACAACGATCTCAGACGTTGGCTGACCTTTCACTTCTTGTTTGAACAGTAGCCATTCGCCTTTATCTGTAACCATGCGCTCTGCTTGGTCAACAGAAATACCACAACCGCGTGCCCAGCCTTGAGCCGCTTTGGTTGGGTTGCCTTCCGCGTCAAACGCTGCAGAAACCGCAGGGCCACGTTTTTCAACGATTTTGTCTGATTGGCTTTCTGCTAGTGCCGCGACTTTAAGTGCAAGACGACGAGGAGCCGCAAACCATTTCACGCCTTCGTGAGCTAGCTCAGCGCCTTTTAGTTCTGCTTCGAAGTTTGCTGCGAATGCTTCAGCTAGCGTACGAAGTTGCGTTGGTGGTAGCTCTTCTGTACCTAGCTCGATTAGAAATTCTTTTGCCATGTTCTCTACCCCTTACGCTTGTTCTTTCTTACACATTGGGAAGCCAAGAGCTTCACGCGATGCGTAGTATGCTTCTGCTACTGACTTAGTCAGATCGCGGATGCGCAGGATGTAACGCTGACGCTCAGTTACTGAGATCGCTTTACGCGCGTCTAGTAGGTTGAATGCGTGACCAGCTTTTAGAATGCGCTCGTAAGCAGGTAGTGGCAGTGGCTTTTCAAGCTCAAGCAACTCTTTACACTCTTTCTCACACTGCTCGAAGAAACCAAATAGGAATTCAACGTCTGCGTGCTCGAAGTTGTAAGTCGATTGCTCTACTTCGTTTTGGTGGAAGATATCACCGTAAGTCACTTTGCTGCCGTCTGGTGCGATGTTCCAAACTAGGTCGTAAACCGAGTCTACTTCTTGGATGTACATTGCTAGACGCTCGATACCGTAAGTGATTTCGCCAGTGACTGGTTTACACTCAAGGCCGCCAACTTGTTGGAAGTAAGTAAACTGAGTCACTTCCATGCCGTTTAGCCAAACTTCCCAGCCTAGACCCCATGCGCCTAGTGTTGGGTTTTCCCAGTTGTCTTCTACGAAACGGATGTCGTGTACAAGAGGGTCAATACCAAGAACTTCAAGGGAGCCAAGGTACAACTCTTGAATATTGTCAGGCGATGGTTTTAGCGCTACTTGGAATTGGTAGTAGTGCTGAAGACGGTTAGGGTTTTCACCGTAACGGCCATCAGTAGGACGACGTGAAGGTTGTACGTAAGCTGTCGACATTGGCTCTGGGCCAAGCGCTCGTAGACAGGTCATTGGGTGAGAGGTACCCGCACCCACTTCCATATCTAGCGGTTGAACAATGGTACAACCATTTTGAGCCCAATAATCCTGCAGCGCGAGGATCATTCCCTGGAAGGTTTTGATATCGTATTTTTGCATAAGTCAGGTTCGCGCGATTCTCTTGTTACTCGTTAATTCGTCATCTATGCCGAGTTTTTCAACTCTAACAACGGCGATAAAGAGTAATTACGGTTGAATAAATTAACAATCTAGTATAACCAGATATTGAGCATGGGAGTAGAGCTAATCTTGATTAATTCGTGGGCGATTTTCTCCTTTAATGAATTTTTACCGCGTTATCTGCTGTATTTTTCTTAAAAGGGAGTTTTTGCCTGCTTTGGCTCTTGAGAAGCGCAACAAAGGTGGCTAGAATTGCGCCTGTCTTTGGGGAGTAGCTTACCTGATGAAGTTTCTGTTTCATCTGGTTCGTCCGTCAACATAATTGGTGCAAAATCACCATGGCGTTCGAGACTTGAAGCCTTTCAAGTTTAGCAAGACCTTAGACAAATCATCACGAACCGGGGTAGGGGCGTGAGGTTTGTCTTTGGTTAAATATAATAATCCCTGCCCCAATGAGCATGTCGTGAGCGTTTTAGCTATTTCAATTACTACTGTAGCGTTAGCAGAAATTGGCGATAAGACCCAATTGCTATCTCTATTACTCGCAAGTCGTTACCGCAAACCAATCCCAATTATTGCAGCAATCTTTTTGGCAACCATTGCCAACCACGCTTTGGCTGCATGGTTAGGTGTGGTTGTCGCTGACTATTTATCACCTGAGATTTTAAAGTGGGTGCTGGTGGTCAGTTTTGTCGCGATGGCGGCTTGGGTGTTGATTCCTGATAAGTTGGATGATGACGAACAGATTTCAAACCGAGGTCCTTTCATTGCCAGCTTTATTGCTTTCTTTGTGGCTGAGATTGGCGATAAAACTCAGATCGCTACTTCTATCCTAGGCGCGCAGTACGCGGATGCGCTGAGTTGGGTCATACTTGGCACGACCATTGGTATGCTGTTGGCTAACGTGCCTGTGGTGTTAATTGGTAAGCTTTCAGCAGACAAGATGCCCTTGGGTTTGATTCGTAAAGTCACCGCTATTTTGTTCGTGTTGTTGGCGATTGGTGCGGCCTTCTTTTAATGTTTTTAGGCGGATAACGCAGCCTGAAAATGAAAAATGTTATCCGCGAACAATCGTTAAAATGATGCAAATAATCAATAACTAGCGAATTAGTGGCGTAGCTCAAACTCTGACTTAAAATCGCTCCGTAGCGTGACGGATGACATATTAGTGTCATACTTGTCATGGTAGTTTAATGGTGTGAATGATAGCGAGAGGGCAAGTTTATGCTTACACGTTACATGGGGATGACCCCAAAGAGTCAGAGTTATTTATTCACCTTTGGTTTGGCGCTGTGCTTGTTAGCGATGGTACTGACTGATATGTGGTTGCCGATTGTGGCAGGATCGTTCGTTCTTACTGGATTAACAGTAGAGGCGTGGATTCGCGTAGCCCACATCATTCCTATGCATGAAGAGATGAGGGCAATGAAAAAACAACTCAACAAGCTCCAATCAGAAGTTCGCACACTCGAATACGATGAATAAACAAACGGCAGCCAATCGGCTGCCGTTTTTAATTCGACCAGATTATTCCAATCCTTTCTTGATCAGGTACTGATACGGAACTTGCTCCGTTTGTGCCGCGACTAATTGGTGGTCCATAAAACGGCAGAAACTCGGAATGTCTCGAGTCGTGGATGGGTCATCTGCTTTGACCAGCAAAATCTCACCATCTTGCATGTTGCGAATTGTCTTCCTGACCATCATCACTGGCTCTGGGCAGCGCAGTCCTTCCGCCTCTAATGTCTTTGTTGCCAGTTCAGGATTAAAGCTCATAGTGTGATTCTCGTAACTAACTTAGCGGTGAATTCTACGTTCGTTGAAAAAATATTCAATAACCACTTGGCAAACGGAATTTTTTGTTTTACCTTAAATTAACAATTTGGTAACAACTGGCAAGGGAGAGGCAATGTTAACAGCGTTAGACAGACTTACGATTTACTCCGTACTTTGTTTTATCTCGTTTTGTGCTTTGGTACTCAGAATGCCAGCTGACACCTCTTTGATGCCTCTTGTAGGCATGGTTGCCACTATTATTGGGATTTGGATCGAGATGCGCAAATGGTCAGGTGCATCTGAGCAAGAAAATTAGCGCTTTTTGCTTCGATCAGAATACTTTAATAACGCTCACCTATTTTTACCGACACTTCATTCCGACACTATCCCCATTTTTCTTGGGCTTCCCCGCTGAAAGGCGGGATTTTTTTTGCCTGAAGAGTACAATTTACCCAAACACATACAAAATAAGTGGCTAATTCGTGGAACTGGAAGACATCTATCGCCGAGATTTAAATTTACTGGTTGCGTTGCGAGTACTGATAGAAGAAAACAGTGTCAGTAAGGCGGCAACACGTCTGAATTTGAGTCAATCGGCAATGAGTCGTGTGCTTGGTCGTCTGCGTGACTTATTGGGAGACCCGCTGTTTACTCGTCAGGGGCAGCATTTGATCCCAACTCAGAAAGCGTTAGAGATCGATCGCTCATTAGGCGAGCCATTAGAGTCTTTACGTCAGTTGTTATCTCCGGTTGAGTTTGACCCATTGCAATGCGTACAGACTTTCAACATCGTGACCACCGACTATGCCATGCAAACGATCTTACCGTTCGCTTTGCCGAGAATTTACCAAGAAGCGCCGAATGTGTCGTTTAACTTTTTGCCTTTGCAGCATGACCGTTTATCCGATCAGTTGACTTATGAAGGGGCAGACTTAGCGATTTGTCGCCCGACAGGTCCGGTGGAGCCGCTACGCAGTGAAGTGTTGGGGCGAGTGGGGGTGCTGTGTATGCTTTCAAAACAGCATCCATTAGCGGATAAAGAAATGAGCTTGGATGATTATCTGAGTCATCCACATGCCATGATCGCCATCAGTGATGGTGTTAAGGCACTGATCGAACAAGCTTTGATGGAGAAACCTAAGCGTAAAATGGTTCTGCGGGCTTATCATTTAGAAGCCGCATTGGCGATCATGGATACCTTGCCAATTATCATCACAGTGCCAGCGGACTTGGCGTATCTGGTTGCCGAGCGTTATGACTTGGTGGTGAAACCATTACCATTCCAATTTACTCCATTTGAATACTCGATGATTTGGCATGCACGTTGCGAGCATTCTCCTGCTCAAGAATGGTTAAGAACGATTGTGCGTGAAGAATGTAGCCGTCTAATAGCTAAGCGTATCGAAGATATGGGACTAAACTGCTAACAAAAAGAGCCAGCAATGCCGGCTCTTCGTCTGTTTATGCTGAGTCAGTGTTTATAGCTTGATAACCACACGACCTGTTACTTGACCGTTGGTGATGTCTTCTGCGTATTTTGGTGCTTCTGCTAGTTCTACTTCAGTACATGCTTGCTCGAAATAGCTGTCTGGTAGTAGTTCAACCAGTTTTTCCCATGCTGCGATGCGTTTCTCTGTTGGACACATTACTGAGTCCACACCTTGTAGACGAACGTTACGTAGGATGAACGGCATCACTGTAGTTGGTAGATCAAAACCACCTGCAAGACCACAAGCGGCGACTGCACTGTTGTAATCCATTTGCGCCAATACTTTTGCTAGTACTTTGCTGCCGACGGTGTCTACCGCACCTGCCCATACTTGCTTTTCAAGTGGACGTGCTGGTTCTTCAAATTCAGTACGGTCAATGATGCGGCTAGCACCTAGTTTTTCAAGTAGCGGACCGTTTTTCTCTACACGTCCTGTCACTGCTGCAACTTTGTAGCCAAGCTGCGCTAGGAGCGTTACTGCTACCGAGCCTACGCCGCCACTTGCGCCCGTTACTAGGATTTCACCAGCTTCAGGTTTGATGCCTGCATCAAGCAGTGCTTGAACACATAGCATACCAGTGAAGCCAGCAGTACCAACCATCATTGCTTTTTTGCTGTCTAGACCTTTTGGTAGTGGCACTAGCCAATCCGCTTTTAGACGAGCACGTTGAGCCATGCCACCCCAATGGTTTTCACCCACGCCCCAGCCAGTTAAGACCACTTTGTCACCAGCTTGGTAACGCGAATCTTCAGAACTTACAACCGTACCCGCTAGATCAATGCCAGGTACCATCGGGAAGTTACGGATGATTTTACCTTTACCTGTGATCGCCAAACCATCTTTGTAATTCAACGATGAGTAATCGACTTCAACCAGAACGTCACCTTCCGGCAGTTGTGTTTCATCGATTTGCTCGATACTAGCGATAGTGCGTTTGTCTTCTTGGTTTAGAACTAGAGCATTAAACATAAGGTTCTCCGAAATTGCGTTAGCGTGACTCAGTTGCCACATACAGCAAGATATTAACTGTCTATAAGTCTATGTCTTCTCTATCTATGAATAAAATGAAAGTTACTCATTTCATGTATGCTTTGTATGCATATTTACTGTGTTTGGCGTAAAACAAAGGGCGACATCTGATGTCGCCCTTAAGTGTAATACTAAATTATTTTAGTATTTATTCATTTCATGCTGGTTGTTGAGTAGATCACTACGACCATCGTCGTTTTGAGCCTACTTCACTCAAAGCGTTAAGGCCTCTCAAATACGGTCGCTATACCCTGACCCAAACCGATACACATGGTGGCTAGACCGTATTTCGCGTCTTTCGCTTCCATTAGGTTGATCAACGTTGTTGAGATGCGTGAACCAGAACAGCCTAGTGGATGACCCAATGCTATCGCACCACCGTTAAGGTTGACCTTCTCATCCATCACATCAAGCAGACCTAAGTCTTTCGCACATGGCAGAGACTGCGCTGCAAATGCTTCGTTTAGCTCAACCACATCCATGTCTTCAATTGAAAGACCAGCACGCTTGAGCGCTTTTTGCGTCGCAGGTACAGGGCCGTAACCCATGATGGATGGATCGCAACCTGCGATCGCCATGCCCTTAATACGTGCGCGAATTTTCAAGCCAAGCTCATTGGCTTTCTCTTCACTCATGATCAGCATCGCTGATGCGCCATCAGATAGCGCCGATGATGTACCGGCTGTTACTGTACCGTTTGCTGGGTCAAACACAGGACGAAGCTGAGACAGACCTTCAACGGATGTTTCAGGGCGAATCACTTCGTCGTAATCCAGAGTGAACAGTGTACCGTCAGCCGCATGGCCTTCAATTGGTAGGATTTCGTTTTTAAAGCGACCCTCTACGGTTGCTGCGTGCGCACGAGCGTGAGAGCGCGCGGCAAACTCGTCTTGTTGCTCACGGCTAATGCCATGTAATTTACCAAGCATTTCAGCCGTTAAGCCCATCATGCCCGCAGCTTTTGCTACGTTCTTTGACATACCAGGGTGAAAGTCTACCCCGTGGTTCATCGGCACATGCCCCATGTGCTCAACGCCACCAATTAGGCAGATTTCAGCATCGCCAGTCATGATCGCACGTGTACCGTCATGCAGCGCTTGCATGGATGAGCCACACAAACGGTTAACCGTCACAGCGCCAATTTCAATCGGCAGGCCCGCGAGTAGCGCGGCATTACGTGCAACGTTAAAGCCTTGCTCTAGTGTTTGCTGTACACAACCCCAGTAGATGTCTTCAATCTCGCTTGGGTTCACTTGTGGGTTACGTGCAAGAATGCCTTTCATTAGACGCGCAGATAGATCTTCTGCTCGTGTATGACGGAAAGCACCACCTTTAGAGCGACCCATTGGAGTACGTAGACAATCGACTACGACAACATTTCTTGTTTGATTAGTCATTTTAGAATCCCTCCTTAGATAGAACCTTGCTGTTGTGCACCGTAAAAGCTTTCACCTTTCGCCGCCATATCAATCAGCATTTGCGGTACTTGGTACATCGCACCTAGCTCGGCATGTTGTTTTGCCATTTCAACGTATTCAGCAATACCCACGCTGTCTAGATAGCGGAATACGCCACCGCGGAATGGAGGGAAACCAAGACCATAAACCAATGCCATGTCTGCTTCCTGCGGAGTAGCGATGATGCCTTCTTGAAGGCACAGCACCACTTCGTTGATCATTGGAATCATCATACGTTGAATGATGGTCTCATCGTCAAAGTCCTGCTTATCGGCACAAACGTCAGCAAGTACTGGTAAGATCGCTTCAGAGAAGGTTTTCTTCGGCTTACCTTTTTTATCTATGGTGTAGCTGTAGAAGCCATTACCATTTTTCTGACCATATTTGTCTGCTTCGAACAGTGCATCAATCGCATCACGACCTTGTTTACCCATACGCTCAGGGAAACCGTCAGCCATCACAGCTTGTGCGTGGTGCGCGGTATCAATGCCGACTACGTCAAGCAAGTACGCCGGTCCCATCGGCCAGCCAAACTTACGCTCCATGACTTTGTCGATTTTCGTAAAGTCAGCACCATCACGAAGTAGCATGCTGAAGCCGCCAAAGTATGGGAACAATACGCGGTTAACGAAGAACCCTGGGCAGTCATTAACGACAATTGGTGATTTGCCCATTTTCGCAGCATACGCCACAACACGATTGATGGTTTCATCAGAGGTGTGCTCACCACGGATGATCTCTACAAGAGGCATACGATGCACTGGGTTGAAGAAGTGCATACCACAGAAGTTTTCTGGGCGTTTTAGTGATTTTGCCAATAGGTTGATAGGAATCGTCGAGGTGTTTGAGGTGATAACGGTGTCGTCACCGACATGGGATTCAACTTCACTCAAAACTGCTGCTTTTACTTTCGGATTTTCAACGACAGCTTCAACAATCACATCAGAGTTTTCAATACCTGCGTAATGTAGGCTCGGTGTGATTGACGCTAAAATACCCGCCATCTTAAAGCCATCAATGCGACCGCGAGATAAGCGTTTATTCAGCAGCTTAGATGCTTCAGTCATGCCTAGGTCGAGCGACGCTTGTGCGATGTCTTTCATTAAGACAGGCACACCTTTTAGCGCTGATTGGTAAGCAATGCCGCCACCCATGATACCTGCACCTAATACGGCTGCACGTTGCGTGTCTTTACTTGCTGACTTCGCTGCTTTTTTCGCAATGCCTTTGATGTATTGATCGTTAAGGAATAGGCCAACCAGTGATTTTGCTTCTTCCGATTTAGCCAATTTCACGAAGTGCTTACGTTCAATGTCTAACGCTTCATTACGTGCAAAGCGAGCACCTTCTTCAATCGTGATAACGGCTGTCATTGGGGCAGGGTAGTGAGGACCGGCTTTCTGTGCCACTAGACCTTTAGCCATGGTGAAGCTCATCATTGATTCAAGCTTACTCAGCGTTAGCGGAGATGTTTTCTGTGCTCGGCGTGCTTGCCAGTCAAGTTTCTCATTAATTGCAGAGTTCAGCGTTTGTAGTGCCGATTCGTATAAAGCATCAGTCTCTACAACAGCATCGAGTAAGCCAATTTTCAATGCTTCATCAGCTCGGCATGCTTTACCTTGGGTGATGATTTCCATTGCGCTGTCTGCGCCAATAACGCGAGGTAAGCGTACACAACCACCAAAGCCCGGCATGATTCCCAGTTTCGTTTCTGGTAGGCCGATGCTGGTGGTTTTGTCACCAATACGCATGTCTGTTGCTAGCACACATTCACAACCGCCACCAAGAGCGTGGCCTTTGATCACCGAGATGGTCGGAACGGGTAAGTCTTCTAATTTGTTAAAGATGCTGTTAGCAAATTGCAGCCATTGGTCGAGCTCGGCATCCGTTTTAGCAAACAGACCTAAAAACTCGGTAATGTCTGCGCCTACAATGAATGCGTCTTTATCTGAAGTGAGCAACAACCCCTTGAGGCCTTGATGGGCAATGAGCGCATCAAGAGCTTTATCTAGCGATTCCAATGTCGCTAGGTCGAGTTTGTTGACGGATTTTGGAGAGCAGAAGCTTAGCTCTGCAATACCATCTTGTATTTCCTTTACCTGTAGGGTTTCGGCTTGGTAAATCATTGTCTATCTCCATGACATACAATCGTGGATTGTCTGTATACCTATTTCAACGACGCCGTGTACCTCGGCAAATAGGTATCGAGGAAGTCGTTTTATTTTTGTTCTGGTTTGACCAGTAAAGTTAGTTTGGATCGTGGATTGTCTAATTTCAATACATTTTTTAAACAAGTGTTTAACATTGTGCGCTGTGGCAGATCTTATGCGACGGGTAAATCACACTCGTGATAGACTTCAGGCAAATAGACCTGAATCCATAATCCTATGAATGACAAGCCTTATCTGATTCCAGCAGAGCCTGCTCAATTTGAAGAAGAAATTAAAAAGAGCGTATTCATTACTTATTTGGCGCACACGCCAAGTATCGAAGCTGCAAAAGCATTTGTTGATCAAATCAAAGCTAAACACGCTGATGCTAGACATAACTGTTGGGGCTTTGTTGCTGGTCGCCCGGAAGATTCAATGAAATGGGGCTTTAGTGATGATGGGGAGCCGTCCGGAACTGCAGGCAAACCGATCCTGGCGCAGCTGTCTGGATCTGGGGTGGGGGAGATCACGGCAGTGGTCACGCGATACTCTGGTGGAATCAAGTTAGGTACAGGCGGCTTGGTTAAAGCGTATGGGGGCGGGGTACAACAAGCGCTCAAGCTGCTTCAAACTATTGAGAAAAAAATAACCACAAAGCTCAGACTAACGTTAGACTATGGGTTTATGCCGATCGCACAGTCAATCATGCCGCAATTTGGTGCGATAGAAGTCGAGGCTGAATACAGCGATCAGGTCGTATTAGTGGTGGAAATTGAGCTTCGAGAAGTGAGCGCGTTTACCCAAGCAATCATCAATAAAAGCGGGGCAAAGGCAATTGTCACTCCGCTAGACGGACAATAATGAAAAACAGGAAGCAACAGGGACAGCTTCGCTAGTCAATTTATCCATGCAATTTCGTTCAATTATTCGAATCGTCGGGCTACTGCTCGCACTCTTTAGTGTCACTATGCTTGCGCCAGCACTCGTTGCGCTGATCTATCGAGATGGTGCAGGTGTGCCTTTTGTCACGACATTTTTTGTTCTGCTGTTTTGTGGGGCCGTTTGTTGGTACCCAAACCGCAGGTATAAGCACGAGCTTAAAGCTCGAGATGGCTTTCTTATTGTCGTCTTATTCTGGACAGTACTTGGCAGTGCAGGCTCGATCCCCTTTCTCATTGCTGACAACCCGAACGTCTCAGTCACAGATGCGTTTTTTGAATCGTTTTCTGCTCTCACTACGACCGGGGCGACCGTTATTGTTGGTTTGGATGAGTTACCTAAAGCGATTCTATTCTATCGACAGTTACTGCAGTGGTTCGGCGGTATGGGAATCATCGTATTAGCGGTGGCGATTTTGCCAGTACTTGGCATTGGTGGTATGCAGCTTTACCGCGCCGAGATCCCTGGTCCAGTCAAGGACACTAAAGTGACGCCGCGCATAGCAGAAACTGCTAAGGCGCTTTGGTACATCTATTTGAGCCTGACTATCGCCTGTGCATCGGCTTTTTGGTTAGCTGGTATGACGCCATTTGACGCCATCAGTCACAGCTTTTCCACCATTGCCATTGGTGGCTTTTCTACCCACGATGCCAGCATCGGATACTTTGATAGTTACGCGATTAACCTGATTACGGTGGTTTTTCTGCTTATATCTGCATGTAACTACACGCTGCACTTTGCTGCATTTGCATCAGGTGGCGTACATCCCAAGTATTACTGGAAAGATCCTGAGTTTCGCGCCTTCTTGTTTATTCAAGTGCTGCTATTTGTCATTTGCTTTCTATTATTACTGAAACATCACTCTTACACATCGACATACGATGCTTTCGATCAGGCACTTTTCCAAACCGTGTCAATTTCGACAACTGCGGGCTTTACGACGACAGGTTTTGCGGATTGGCCGCTCTTCTTACCTGTACTGCTATTGTTCTCCTCTTTTATAGGTGGTTGTGCTGGTTCAACAGGCGGCGGCATGAAAGTGATCCGTATCCTGCTTCTTACCTTACAAGGTGCGCGTGAACTAAAACGTTTAGTCCATCCACGCGCGGTTTACACCATCAAAGTAGGTGGCAGTGCCCTACCGCAACGTGTTGTCGATGCGGTTTGGGGTTTCTTCTCCGCGTACGCATTGGTATTTGTGGTTTGTATGTTGGGCTTGATTGCTACAGGGATGGACGAGCTCAGTGCATTCTCTGCGGTGGCTGCGACTCTGAACAACCTCGGTCCTGGCTTGGGAGAAGTGGCGCTTCACTTTGGTGATGTTAACGACAAAGCAAAATGGGTATTGATAGTTTCTATGCTGTTTGGTCGTTTGGAAATCTTTACCTTACTTATTCTACTTACGCCGACGTTTTGGCGTAGCTAAGGGGAAATCGTGGCAAAAGCATTATTTCTATACTCTTCCCGCGAAGGGCAGACTAAAAAAATTCTCCACTATATAGATGAACAACTTCCAGACTTCGATTGTGAGTTGATGGATTTACATAATGTCGAGACGATTGATTTCAGCCAATACGACAGAGTATTGATAGGCGCCTCTATTCGCTATGGCCATCTTAATAAAAAGCTATACCAGTTTATTGAGCGAAACCTCAATCAATTGGAGCAAAATAAAGTGGCATTTTTCTGCGTAAACCTAACCGCTCGCAAAGAGGACCAAGGAAAGGATACACCTGAAGGTAGTGCTTACATTCGCAAGTTTCTAATTAAGTCGCCTTGGAAACCAACGCTAATCGGTGTTTTTGCTGGTGCACTTTATTACCCACGTTACAGCTGGTTCGACAGAACTATGATTAGGTTCATTATGTCGATGACAGGTGGCGAAACCGATACGACCAAAGAAGTGGAATACACCAATTGGGAAAAGGTGGCTCTTTTCGCAGATAAATTCAGAGAACTGTAGAAATAACGTGCTCTTTTGACCGCTTTTGATGCAAATTTATCCGAACGATAAAAAAATCAAAAAAAACGTGAAAAAGGGCTTGCCAATGTGATCGCAATCTCTATAATGCCACCTCGCTGACACGGCAACGCTTCGAAAGAAACGAAAGCCAAGTTAGCAAGCCAAATTAGCCAAGCGGAAACGCTTGAAGAAAGTTTGAAAAAAGTGATTGACACTAAACTTTAACTCGCTAAAATGGCCGTCCTGTTTTGAGCAAAGCTCAACAGGAAAGCTCTTTAACAATATAGACCTATCAATCTGTGTGGGCACTCGTTGATGATAATCCAATTAGATACTTCGGTATCAAATTAGGTTTCAATGATACGAAGTGACCATTGAATCTTCGGATTCAGCACAGTCAATTCAAACATTACTTTATGTAATGTTCAGTATTCATTGAGCCGAACAAAATCTTAAATTGAAGAGTTTGATCATGGCTCAGATTGAACGCTGGCGGCAGGCCTAACACATGCAAGTCGAGCGGAAACGAGTTATCTGAACCTTCGGGGAACGATAACGGCGTCGAGCGGCGGACGGGTGAGTAATGCCTAGGAAATTGCCCTGATGTGGGGGATAACCATTGGAAACGATGGCTAATACCGCATGATGCCTACGGGCCAAAGAGGGGGACCTTCGGGCCTCTCGCGTCAGGATATGCCTAGGTGGGATTAGCTAGTTGGTGAGGTAAGGGCTCACCAAGGCGACGATCCCTAGCTGGTCTGAGAGGATGATCAGCCACACTGGAACTGAGACACGGTCCAGACTCCTACGGGAGGCAGCAGTGGGGAATATTGCACAATGGGCGCAAGCCTGATGCAGCCATGCCGCGTGTATGAAGAAGGCCTTCGGGTTGTAAAGTACTTTCAGTCGTGAGGAAGGCGGCGTCGTTAATAGCGGCGTTGTTTGACGTTAGCGACAGAAGAAGCACCGGCTAACTCCGTGCCAGCAGCCGCGGTAATACGGAGGGTGCGAGCGTTAATCGGAATTACTGGGCGTAAAGCGCATGCAGGTGGTTTGTTAAGTCAGATGTGAAAGCCCGGGGCTCAACCTCGGAATAGCATTTGAAACTGGCAGACTAGAGTACTGTAGAGGGGGGTAGAATTTCAGGTGTAGCGGTGAAATGCGTAGAGATCTGAAGGAATACCGGTGGCGAAGGCGGCCCCCTGGACAGATACTGACACTCAGATGCGAAAGCGTGGGGAGCAAACAGGATTAGATACCCTGGTAGTCCACGCCGTAAACGATGTCTACTTGGAGGTTGTGGCCTTGAGCCGTGGCTTTCGGAGCTAACGCGTTAAGTAGACCGCCTGGGGAGTACGGTCGCAAGATTAAAACTCAAATGAATTGACGGGGGCCCGCACAAGCGGTGGAGCATGTGGTTTAATTCGATGCAACGCGAAGAACCTTACCTACTCTTGACATCCAGAGAACTTTCCAGAGATGGATTGGTGCCTTCGGGAACTCTGAGACAGGTGCTGCATGGCTGTCGTCAGCTCGTGTTGTGAAATGTTGGGTTAAGTCCCGCAACGAGCGCAACCCTTATCCTTGTTTGCCAGCGAGTAATGTCGGGAACTCCAGGGAGACTGCCGGTGATAAACCGGAGGAAGGTGGGGACGACGTCAAGTCATCATGGCCCTTACGAGTAGGGCTACACACGTGCTACAATGGCGCATACAGAGGGCGGCCAACTTGCGAAAGTGAGCGAATCCCAAAAAGTGCGTCGTAGTCCGGATTGGAGTCTGCAACTCGACTCCATGAAGTCGGAATCGCTAGTAATCGTGGATCAGAATGCCACGGTGAATACGTTCCCGGGCCTTGTACACACCGCCCGTCACACCATGGGAGTGGGCTGCAAAAGAAGTAGGTAGTTTAACCTTCGGGGGGACGCTTACCACTTTGTGGTTCATGACTGGGGTGAAGTCGTAACAAGGTAGCGCTAGGGGAACCTGGCGCTGGATCACCTCCTTATACGATGATTATTGCGATGAGTGTTCACACAGATTGATACGGTTTATGAAGTTTAAGAGATAGAACATCCCCCAAGATGTTCAACTTAGTGTCCCGTTCGTCTAGAGGCCTAGGACACCGCCCTTTCACGGCGGTAACAGGGGTTCGACTCCCCTACGGGATACCATTGGGTCGTTAGCTCAGTTGGTAGAGCAGTTGACTTTTAATCAATTGGTCGCAGGTTCGAATCCTGCACGACCCACCATTTCCTTCCACGGAAATCAAAATAATGTGGGCGATTAGCTCAGTTGGGAGAGCACCTGCCTTACAAGCAGGGGGTCACTGGTTCGAGCCCGGTATCGCCCACCATTCTCTAAGTATTTTTGGAATAAAACGTCCAAACCAGAACAAGCAATTGATACTGGTTGGCATTTTTGACTCTGAAAGTCTTTAGAAAATGTAACTTCCTTGTGAAGAAACATAGCTCTTTAACAATTTGGAAAGCTGACAAAACAACAATTTATTGTTGTTTGTAAAGTTCTCAAAGTATTCATTTATGAATACAACTAAAAACACATTCAAGTGTTCTTGGAATTTGAGTCCGGCAAAATCGATATGTCTCTCGCTCATTCAAATAATGAGAGACAACTTTGGTGACTTGTTCATCAACTCGAAACTCCTTCGGGTTGTATGGTTAAGTGACTAAGCGTACACGGTGGATGCCTTGGCAGTCAGAGGCGATGAAGGACGTATTAACTTGCGATAAGCCCAGATTAGGTAGTAAAAACCACTTGAGTCTGGGATTTCCGAATGGGGAAACCCACTTACATAAGTAAGTATCGTTATGTGAATACATAGCATAACGAGGCGAACCGGGGGAACTGAAACATCTAAGTACCCCGAGGAAAAGAAATCAACCGAGATTCCGAAAGTAGCGGCGAGCGAAATTGGACTAGCCCTTAAGCTTTATAGGCGTTAGGTGAACAAGCTGGAAAGCTTGGCGATACAGGGTGATAGCCCCGTAACTGACGACGCATATTCAGTGAAATCGAGTAGGGCGGGACACGTGATATCCTGTCTGAATATGGGGGGACCATCCTCCAAGGCTAAATACTACTGACTGACCGATAGTGAACCAGTACCGTGAGGGAAAGGCGAAAAGAACCCCTGTGAGGGGAGTGAAATAGAACCTGAAACCGTGTACGTACAAGCAGTAGGAGCAGGCTTTGTCCTGTGACTGCGTACCTTTTGTATAATGGGTCAGCGACTTATATTCAGTGGCAAGGTTAACCATCTAGGGGAGCCGTAGGGAAACCGAGTCTTAACTGGGCGTTCAGTCTCTGGATATAGACCCGAAACCAGGTGATCTAGCCATGGGCAGGTTGAAGGTTGAGTAACATCAACTGGAGGACCGAACCGACTAATGTTGAAAAATTAGCGGATGACTTGTGGCTAGGGGTGAAAGGCCAATCAAACCTGGAGATAGCTGGTTCTCCCCGAAAGCTATTTAGGTAGCGCCTCGGACGAATACTACTGGGGGTAGAGCACTGTTAAGGCTAGGGGGTCATCCCGACTTACCAACCCTTTGCAAACTCCGAATACCAGTAAGTACTATCCGGGAGACACACGGCGGGTGCTAACGTCCGTCGTGGAGAGGGAAACAACCCAGACCGCCAGCTAAGGTCCCAAATTACTACTAAGTGGGAAACGATGTGGGAAGGCTCAGACAGCCAGGATGTTGGCTTAGAAGCAGCCATCATTTAAAGAAAGCGTAATAGCTCACTGGTCGAGTCGGCCTGCGCGGAAGATGTAACGGGGCTAAGTAGTAAACCGAAGCTGCGGCAATACTCTTTGAGTATTGGGTAGGGGAGCGTTCTGTAAGCGGTTGAAGGTGTGTGGTAACGCATGCTGGACGTATCAGAAGTGCGAATGCTGACATGAGTAACGATAAAGGGGGTGAAAAACCTCCTCGCCGGAAGACCAAGGGTTCCTGTCCAACGTTAATCGGGGCAGGGTAAGTCGACCCCTAAGGCGAGGCCGAAAGGCGTAGTCGATGGGAAACGGGTTAATATTCCCGTACTTCTTACAATTGCGATGGGGGGACGGAGAAGGCTAGGTGGGCCTGGCGACGGTTGTCCAGGTTCAAGTGCGTAGGCTGAAGAGTTAGGTAAATCCGGCTCTTCTTAAGGCTGAGACACGACGTCGAGCACCTACGGGTGTGAAGTCATTGATGCCATGCTTCCAGGAAAAGCCTCTAAGCTTCAGATTGTAAGGAATCGTACCCCAAACCGACACAGGTGGTCGGGTAGAGAATACCAAGGCGCTTGAGAGAACTCGGGTGAAGGAACTAGGCAAAATGGTACCGTAACTTCGGGAGAAGGTACGCTCTCGACGGTGAAGTCCCTCGCGGATGGAGCTATTGAGAGTCGCAGATACCAGGTGGCTGCAACTGTTTATTAAAAACACAGCACTGTGCAAAATCGCAAGATGACGTATACGGTGTGACGCCTGCCCGGTGCCGGAAGGTTAATTGATGGGGTTAGACTTCGGTCGAAGCTCTTGATCGAAGCCCCGGTAAACGGCGGCCGTAACTATAACGGTCCTAAGGTAGCGAAATTCCTTGTCGGGTAAGTTCCGACCTGCACGAATGGCGTAATGATGGCCACGCTGTCTCCACCCGAGACTCAGTGAAATTGAAATCGCTGTGAAGATGCAGTGTACCCGCGGCTAGACGGAAAGACCCCGTGAACCTTTACTACAGCTTGGCACTGAACATTGACCCTACATGTGTAGGATAGGTGGGAGGCTTTGAAGCGCAGTCGCTAGATTGCGTGGAGCCGTCCTTGAAATACCACCCTTGTAGTGTTGATGTTCTAACGTCGACCCCTCATCGGGGTTGCGGACAGTGCCTGGTGGGTAGTTTGACTGGGGCGGTCTCCTCCCAAAGCGTAACGGAGGAGCACGAAGGTGGGCTAATCACGGTTGGACATCGTGAGGTTAGTGCAATGGCATAAGCCCGCTTGACTGCGAGAATGACAATTCGAGCAGGTGCGAAAGCAGGTCATAGTGATCCGGTGGTTCTGAATGGAAGGGCCATCGCTCAACGGATAAAAGGTACTCCGGGGATAACAGGCTGATACCGCCCAAGAGTTCATATCGACGGCGGTGTTTGGCACCTCGATGTCGGCTCATCACATCCTGGGGCTGAAGTCGGTCCCAAGGGTATGGCTGTTCGCCATTTAAAGTGGTACGCGAGCTGGGTTTAGAACGTCGTGAGACAGTTCGGTCCCTATCTGCCGTGGGCGTTGGAGAATTGAAAGGGGCTGCTCCTAGTACGAGAGGACCGGAGTGGACGAACCTCTGGTGTTCGGGTTGTGTCGCCAGACGCATTGCCCGGTAGCTAAGTTCGGGATCGATAACCGCTGAAAGCATCTAAGCGGGAAGCGAGCCTTGAGATGAGTTCTCCCTGATACTTTAAGTATCCTAAAGGGTTGTCGTAGACTACGACGTTGATAGGCAGGGTGTGTAAGCGTTGTGAGGCGTTGAGCTAACCTGTACTAATTGCCCGTGAGGCTTAACCATACAACACCCAAGGGGTTTTGATGGACTCAATGAAAGAACATTGAATGTGTAAGAACGAGAATTAAAAAAACAGCTTTCCGAATTAAAGAATTTGCTTGGCGACCATAGCGTTTTGGACCCACCTGATTTCCATGCCGAACTCAGAAGTGAAACGAAATAGCGCCGATGGTAGTGTGGGGCTTCCCCATGTGAGAGTAGGACATCGCCAGGCTTTAAATTTTGGACACTTGCTGATTACAAGCGAGTGATACCACTGCGGAGTGGTAGTTCAGTTGGTTAGAATACCGGCCTGTCACGCCGGGGGTCGCGGGTTCGAGTCCCGTCCACTCCGCCACTTAATATCGACAACCTCGCCCATGCGAGGTTTTGTCAAATCTAGAATATAAGAATTCTACAGGGGTGTAGCTCCAATTGGCAGAGCAGCGGATTCCAAATCCGCGTGTTGGGAGTTCGAATCTCTCCACCCCTGCCATATATCAAGGCTCTGACTTAGGTCAGAGCCTTTTTTGTATCTGCTTGCCACTATGCATGTGTCCTCTCATCCTACCTATACGCCTTTCTGCTACCTGCTGTTCTTTATAAGTATTTATTAGCTACTTGGACTCACCAACCAATTAGACTATTCGTTATAAGCAAGTGCTCCGAAATGTTAGTAATAATTGAGAATCATTATTTATATTTAGTTACACTCAACCGATCTGGATTAATGGGTAACTATGTATGGATATATCTCGTCGACGCTTCCTTCAATCATCCTTAGCAATCTCCGCGCTTACCGTTCTACCTGCATGTTCTCTATCTCGGAGTGCTAATAAGGGGCAACATATATACGATATCACTGCAGAGCCTTCTACTGCAGAATTGGTCCCAGGGTTTAACACAGACGTACTCGCGTTTAATGGTTCGATTCCAGCGCCTACGATTCGCTGTCGCCAAGGTGAGAAAGTTATTATCCGATTTACCAACAAGCTTTCAGAGCCAACTGCAATTCACTGGCATGGCCTGCGAATCCCCATTGAAATGGATGGTGTACCTTTCTTAAGTCAGCCGCCTATCATGCCGGGTGAAACATTCGTTTATGAATTTACACCGCCAGATGCAGGTACGTTTTGGTATCACCCACACATGAACAGCGTTAAGCAGCTTGGTATGGGGTTGGTTGGGCTAATAATTGTTGAAGAGGCTGAGCCTGTTCAGTTTGATGAAGAGCATGAAGTCGTCCTCAAGCATTGGCATTTAGACAAGCAAGGACAGTGGAAGAACCTAATGGTGCCGCGCTTGAGTGCACGTATGGGAACGCCAGGAGAGTGGAGTAGCGTCAATGGTATTCATGAGCCTGTTTATACGCTGGAGCAGAACGCGACTACGCGATTAAGAATTGCTAATGTCGATAACACCATTACCTATCCGATCGCGATTGAAGGCACAGAGGCTTGGGTTATTGCTATCGATGGCAATCCAGTTAAAACGCCTTATAGGCTCACTCAACACAAAATTGGTCCGGGAATGAGATTGGATATCGGATTGATTGCTCCGAAGGCTGGAGAGCGTGTTTATGTGCGTCAAATGAAAGGGCGCTTCCCATTCTCTTTGTGTGAGTTTGAAGTTGTTGAGTCTGACCTGCCAAGCAACATGAAACTGCCTTTATTGCCTCTCAACCCTGTGCCTGATCTTGATTTGGAAAATGCGGAGCAAATCGATTATGTGTTTGAATGGGAGGGGGCGATCACTCCTGCCGATAAATCGGGCAAAGCGATACCTAAATTCTGGCTGATGAACAAACGAGCTTGGGAGGGAATGAGTAAAGATAATATCCCAGCACCACTTTCAACATTGGAACTTGGAAAAACCTATATCTTCAATTTGAAGAACGTTACTCAATATCATCATCCTATTCATCTTCATGGGCATACATTTACTGTTCTTGAGTTAGATGGCAAGAAACTTGACGAACCGTTCCATACCGATACGGTTTTACTTGGAAAAAATGGCAGTGCCAAAGCTGCCTTTGTTGCTCACAACCCTGGACGTTGGATGTATCACTGCCATGTTATTGAGCACATGAAAACCGGTTTGATGGGGTATATTGAAGTAAAGTGACTCCTGTAACTTTTTTGATCTCAGCGTGTTTTAAATGCAATACGTTGTCGAATTCTAAAATTTCACCATCAATATTGCTTTAGTTTTGGTTACAATATCGTCATCAATAGTGTTGGGGGAATTATGGGGCAGTTTTCCATTCTTGGTTTTATTGCACTAGGTGGTGCTTTCGGTGCGTGTTCTCGTTACTTGATATCTGAACTGTGTGTCATTTTATTGGGGCGTGGTTTTCCATACGGTACGCTAACTGTTAATGTGGTTGGTTCATTTATCATGGGCTTGTTGATTGCTGCGTTCGACAATGAACTGTTGGCAACAGAACCTTGGCGACAAGTGATTGGTTTAGGCTTTTTAGGGGCACTGACGACGTTTTCCACCTTTTCTATGGATAATGTTTTGCTTATGCAGCAAGGTGCATTTTTTAAGATGGGGTTAAATATTTTATTAAATGTGGTGCTGAGCATCTCTGTTGCGTGGATCGGTTTCCAATTATTGATGCGCAGCTAGCAAAGTAGTTAAAAATTAAACAGGTCGGCTTGGTTTAACCAGGCCGTTTTTATATACTGATATCACTTGTCGGAGTGCCATAAGGCTGAGACCGTTAATTCGGGATCCGTTGAACCTGATCAGATTAGAATCTGCGAAGGGAACAAGAGAAGATATTTATACCGGAGTTCTTTCTGGTTGACCTATCGAATAGTCGAATGTTGTTACAGGCAAATTACTTAAGCTTTATTTAGCCTTAATTTGACTCCTCTTGTCGCATCTATCCGCCAAGCATTTTTATCCAATTACTTTTTATCTAGTATAACAAAGCAAGGAAAAATGCTATGTCGAGTCGCAAACAAGCGAGACTGGAAGCAAAACAGTTCATTGAAACACTCTCGGTACAGCCGTACCCAAATTCCACAAAAGTATATGTAGAAGGTTCACGTCCAGATGTTCGTGTACCTATGCGTGAAATAGCGCTAGCAGATAGTCTGATTGGTGGAACAAAAGAATCGCCAATCTTCGAGCCTAATGAGCCAGTACGCGTTTACGATACCTCTGGTGTATACACAGACCCAGAACACACCATAGACCTTTATAGTGGCCTACCAAAGCTAAGAGAAAGCTGGATTGAAGAACGCGGTGACACAGAGTTACTCGATGAAGTAAGCTCGGTGTACACCAAAGAACGCTTAAAAGACGAAACACTAGACGATCTTCGTTACGGTAATCTACCACGTATTCGACGTGCCAAAGATGGGCAGTGCGTGACTCAACTGCACTATGCTCGCAAAGGTATTATTACCCCAGAAATGGAATTCATCGCGCTGCGTGAAAACATGGGTCGTGCCAAGTACCGTGATGATGTGCTGAATCAACAGCATCCTGGTCAAAGCTTTGGAGCGAATCTTCCAAAAGACATTACCGCCGAGTTTGTTCGCAAAGAAGTTGCCGAAGGTCGCGCGATTATCCCTTCTAATATCAACCACCCAGAATCCGAACCAATGATCATTGGACGTAACTTTTTGGTCAAAGTGAACGCTAATATCGGTAACTCATCGGTGACGTCTTCGATTGAGGAAGAGGTTGAGAAGCTAGTGTGGGCGACACGCTGGGGTGGCGATACTGTTATGGATCTCTCCACAGGTCGCAATATTCATGAAACTCGAGAATGGATTCTGCGTAACAGCCCGGTTCCGATCGGTACCGTACCTATGTATCAAGCGCTTGAGAAAGTGAATGGAGTTGCCGAAAACCTTAACTGGGAAGTGATGCGCGATACTCTGATTGAGCAAGCAGAACAGGGCGTTGATTACTTCACTATCCATGCCGGTTTACTACTTCGCTATGTGCCAATGACTGCAAAGCGTGTTACTGGCATCGTCTCTCGTGGTGGTTCTATCATCGCGAAATGGTGTTTAGCGCATCACCAAGAAAGCTTCTTATACACCCACTTCCGAGAGATCTGTGAAATCTGTGCCAAGTATGATGTGGCACTTTCTCTCGGTGATGGTCTGCGCCCTGGTTCGGTTGCCGATGCTAATGATGAAGCGCAATTTGCGGAGCTTCGTACTCTTGGTGAGTTGACTAAGGTTGCGTGGGAATACGACGTACAGGTGATTATCGAAGGTCCTGGCCATGTTCCAATGCACATGATCAAAGAGAACATGGAAGAGCAGCTAGAGCACTGCCATGAAGCTCCGTTCTACACCCTTGGTCCACTGACGACAGACGTCGCTCCTGGTTACGACCATATTACGTCAGGTATTGGCGCTGCCATGATTGGCTGGTATGGCTGTGCGATGCTTTGTTACGTAACACCTAAAGAGCATCTTGGCTTACCAAACAAAGAAGACGTGAAGGTAGGCATGATCACTTACAAGCTTGCTGCTCACGCTGCTGATTTGGCTAAAGGGCACCCTGGCGCACAAGTTCGTGATAACGCGCTTTCTAAAGCACGTTTTGAATTCCGCTGGGAAGACCAATTCAACTTGTCACTCGACCCAGAAACTGCTCGCGCTTTCCATGATGAAACCTTGCCTCAAGAGTCGGGAAAAGTTGCTCACTTCTGTTCGATGTGCGGACCAAAGTTCTGCTCGATGAAGATTTCGCAAGAGGTACGAGAGTACGCGAAAGACACTGAGCAAGTTGCTGCGGACCAAGCTATCTCGATCAAAATGCTTGATGATCCTCTTGAGGGGATGCGTCAGAAATCGCAAGAATTTAGAGAGTCAGGTTCTGAGTTATACCACCCAGCAGCACATGCCGAGGTAAGTGACTAATGAGCAAAATCCTTATTCCGTCATCATTGATTGAACTGACAGGTTTAGTTCAGCAATGTTTGTTGTTGGCGAAAGAACAGGGTTTTATAATCGAAGACATTGAGTTGGGTGTGAGCTCAACTCAATCTATTCAGCTTGTTCGCGACCAACAGACCACACACATAACGACTGAGCTCATTGATGGATATGACTCTGAACATGAGAGTTTATTTGTGCTTTATTACCGCTCTACTTTGTCGGTAGAAGCGTGTGCTAAGCAACCGTCGAAAGCGATTTATATTGGTATTGCTGATACTCAGGTTTCCGATAAAAAGGAGAAAGTGCATCAGCTTGATATCTGGCGTCACCCCTTTAACGACGAAGTGAGAGCGCTTTCCGTTAAGTCCAAACCCAACGCAATGTTCGATCCCGAACATCACCTTGCTTGGATAGTAGCGCTGACAGTACTCGATTTTCCTATCGAAGATGCGTTAACACTTGCTCGAGGAATGCTAACCCAACAAGCGAATGTTTCACGTGAAACACTATCGAATGACAACCTTGACGAGGAACAATCAACTCAGTGGGCTAACCAATTTGATGATTTCCCCACACCAGTACTGGAAGATAACCGACTCGGTATTCAAGTTGGTTGGTCTGCGCAAGGTGAGAGCGTTAGCTTTCCAACTCTAACTAAGCAAAGTCTAGGGCTCTACCCAGTCGTTGATGACGTTGCTTGGATTGAGCGTTTACTGCCACTAGGCATCAACACTATTCAACTACGAATCAAGAACCCACAACAAGCCGATTTGGAACAACAGATCATTAGAGCAATTGAGTTAGGTCGTCAGTATCAAGCTCAAGTGTTCATCAATGACTATTGGCAGTTGGCAATCAAGCATGGCGCTTATGGCGTTCACCTAGGACAAGAAGACATAGAAGAATCGAATTTGGCTCAGCTAGCTAAAGCGGGTATTCGTCTTGGTCTTTCTACTCATGGTTATTATGAGTTACTGCGTATCGTACAAATTCATCCTAGCTACATCGCTCTAGGGCATATTTTCCCAACCACCACAAAAAAGATGCCATCGAAACCACAAGGTTTGGTGCGCTTGGCACTGTATCAAAAGCTGATTGATAGCATTCCTTACGGAAACAAAGAGTCGGCTTGCCGTCCTTCAAAAGACAAAGCCGTTAGTGGCGACGTGCTTGGTTTTCCGACGATCGCGATCGGTGGCATCGACCAATCTAATGCTGACCAAGTTTGGCAAACGGGCGTTTCTAGCTTGGCAGTCGTGCGTGCTATTACCTTGGCAGAGTCACCTCAGTCCGTTATCGAGTTTTTTGCACAACTGATGAAGGAAAGACAGCTAACGTTTACTGATCAGAATAGTGAATTGGTGGATACCAAGAGAGGCGAGCATGCTCACGGATAAGCAGTTCCTTCGCTATCAACGCCAAGTCGCTCTGCCTGAAATTGCCGAAGTTGGGCAAGAGCGTTTGAGTAAATCGCATGTGTTGATCATCGGTTGTGGTGGATTAGGAAGCGCAGCGAGTTTGTACTTGGCATCAGCGGGCGTTGGTAAATTGGTTGTGGTTGATGACGATGAAGTTGATAGCAGTAACCTACAACGTCAGATCATTTATCGTGAACAAGACCTCCAAGTTACGAAAACAGAAGCGACTATAAAGCAACTCACTGAACTTAACTCTATGGTCCAAGTTCGTGCACTCAATAAGCGATTAGACAAAGCACAGCTGCAGCTTGAGGTGATGTTGGCGGATGTGGTGTTGGATTGCACCGACAACATGCCAACACGCCAGCTAATTAACCAAGTTTGTTGCGAACAAAATACGCCGCTCATCTCGGCGGCAGCAATTGGTTGGCAAGGGCAATTCGCTGTCTTTGATTACCAAACACCAAGTGGACAACAAGCGCAGAGTAAAGCGTGTTACCGCTGTTTGTATCCGTTCGATGAATTACCACAAACTCAAAAGTGCAGTGAGAGTGGTGTCGTCGGTCCGGTGGTGGGCACACTTGGTAACTACCAAGCGATAGCGGCAATTCAAAAACTGGCGACGGGAAAGTTTCATGTTGAGACTGCCAAATTGCACCTGTTTGATGGATTGAAACTGCAATGGCAAACCATGACGATAAGCAAAGACAAACAGTGCCAAGTGTGTGCTCAGGTTTAGCTTACGAATAATGGGCAGAATTAAGAGAGTTGGAAGCAATGACGTTATCAGAACAACAAGCAACACAAATGACCGCTGCTGACTTAGATATGATCACTATTGTCATCAATGACCAGTCACATCAAGTCGCTAGTAAGTCGAATCTACAGCAAGTCATTAGTCAATTTGCGCTGCCTGAAATGGGCTGTGTTTTTGCAATTAATAACAATGTTGTGCCTCGCAGTGAGTGGGCTAGCACAGTTCTTTCACAGGGAGATAGCATCTCTTTGTTTCAAGCGATCGCAGGGGGTTAAAGTCGATGCTTAAAATTGGTGATAAACAATTCGAATCTAGATTGTTCACAGGAACAGGGAAGTTTGCCAACAGCCGATTAATGGCAGAAGCGATTCAAGTGTCGGGATCTCAACTTGCGACCATGGCATTGAAGCGTGTGGATGTGAACGACCAACAAGACGATATTTTGTTGCCGTTAGTACAAGCGGGGGTGAACTTATTGCCGAACACCTCGGGTGCAAAGAGTGCTAAAGATGCTGTGTTTGCTGCGCAACTGGCGCGAGAAGCGTTGGGTACTAACTGGCTAAAACTAGAAATTCACCCAGACCCGAAGTACTTGATGCCCGATCCTATTGAGACACTTGCAGCCGCTGAGCAACTGGTTCGTGAAGGCTTCATTGTGCTTCCTTACTGTCATGCTGACCCAGTTCTGTGTAAACGATTGGAAGAGGTAGGCTGTGCTGCGGTCATGCCATTAGGTGCGCCGATCGGTTCTAACAAAGGGATAGTTTCTCACGATTTCCTAGAGATCATTATCGACCAAGCTAATGTTCCAGTGGTTGTCGATGCGGGTATTGGCGCTCCTTCACATGCCGCACGTGCGATGGAAATGGGCGCGGATGCCGTGCTCGTCAATACTGCGATTGCAGCTTCGAGAGATCCCGTTGCGATGGCGAAAGCATTTAAGTTGGCGGTAGAGTCGGGGCGTATGGCTTATGAAGCCGGACTTGCGGGTAAGGTTTCTCATGCGGTTGCGTCGAGTCCACTGACGTCATTCCTAGATGAGCTTTAGTCCTAGATTGATTTAGCTATTAAGCGAGGAAAACATGAGCTTTGTTGAGCAATTTAAGCAGCTTAATTGGGATGACATTTCGATGTCGATCTATGCGAAAACAACACAAGATGTCGAGCGAGCATTGAATAAACCCAAGCGTGATTTGGAAGATTTTAAAGCGCTAATTTCACCAGCGGCTGAAGGGTACTTAGAGCAAATGGCGCAGCTGTCATATTCGGCAACTCGTAAGCGCTTTGGTAATACCATGTCGCTTTACATTCCATTATACCTCTCTAACTTGTGTGCTAATGCTTGTACTTATTGTGGCTTCTCGATGGAGAATAGAATCAAGCGTCGTACTTTGAATAGGGACGAAGTGGCTGCAGAAGTTGAAGCCATTAAACGCATGAAGTTTGATAGCGTATTACTGGTGACTGGCGAGCATGAAACCAAAGTAGGCATGAAATACTTTCGCGAAATGGTACCGATGATTAAGCAACGTTTTAACTATTTGGCGATGGAAGTACAGCCACTAGATCAAGACGAATACGCTGAGCTCAAGACATTGGGTTTAGATGCGGTGATGGTCTATCAAGAAACGTATCATCCTTCGACTTACGCCGAGCACCATTTGCGTGGTAATAAGATGGATTTCGAATACCGATTGGATACACCCGATCGTCTTGCAAAAGCGGGCATCGATAAGATCGGTATTGGCGCATTGATAGGGTTGGAAGAGTGGCGTACCGACTGTTTTTATGTGGCAGCACACTTGGACTATCTTGAGCGCACGTATTGGCAGACTCGTTACTCGATTTCTTTCCCTCGTTTGCGTCCTTGTGAGGGCGCGCTCCAACCAAAATCAGTCATGACGGATAAGCAGCTTGTTCAGTTGATTTGCGCTTATCGCTTGTTGAATCCAGAGGTGGAGTTGTCATTATCGACTCGTGAATCACCCAAGTTCAGAGACAATGCATTACCGTTAGGCATCACCAGTATGTCTGCTGCATCGAAAACTCAGCCGGGGGGTTATGCGATGGATGATGTTGAACTCGAGCAGTTTGAGATCAGTGATGAGCGAAGTGCTGGTTCTGTGGAAGATATGATTCGAGCCAAAGGCTTTGACCCTGTATGGCGAGATTGGCATTCGGCGTATTCTGGATAAGCAACAAATAAAGCCACTGACCATCGTTATGTTTCACGTGAAACATAGGAAAAGAAAGAGGGTTGATGCAAAACATCAACTCTCTATTTTTTCTAGCTTCTAGCTTCTAGCTTCTAGCTGTGTGCTACAGGTAGCGTTGCTTGACGAAGCCACTCTTTCACATCACCTTCAACTAGCGGGCTGATCTCATCCCATACTTTCTGATGGTAATCATTTAGCCAAGCAAGTTCTGGACGAGTTAGCATATCAACATTGATGTTGCGTTTGTCGATTGGGCAGCGTGTTAGTGACTCAAATGACAGGACAGGGAAGTCACCGTTAGTCGGTGCTTCAACAACAAGCTCTAGGTTCTCAATACGGATACCAAACGCATCTGCACGGTAGTAACCTGGCTCGTTTGATAGCACCATACCTTCTAATAGAGGCACATCAATTTGCTTCTTCGAAATGCTTGCTGGGCCTTCATGCACACTTAGGAAGTGGCCCACACCGTGGCCAGTGCCGTGATCGTAATCGTAGCCTTCCGCCCATAGGTGCTGACGAGCTAGTGTATCGATTTGGTAACCACGTGTACCTTTCGGGAAACGAGCTCGAGCAACGCCAATATGACCTTTCAGCGCCAACGTAAATTGCTTCTTCATTTCTGCAGAAGGTTGACCAATCGCGATAGTACGCGTGATGTCGGTAGTGCCATCGAGGTACTGACCGCCTGAGTCCACAAGGTAAAGCGTGTTCAGTTCTAACTTACCAGGTTCAGGTTGGTTCTCGTGGTTGTAGTGACACATGGCCGCGTTGCCGCCTGCCGCTGAAATGGTATCGAAGCTGAGATCCATTAGCGTAGGGTCTTCGCTACGAAATGCTTCCAGTTTGTCTGCTAATGTCGCTTCATCATGCAGGTTACCAGCAGCAACTTCCGCATCTAACCAACATAGGAACTTGCTCATTGCCACGCCATCGCGGATATGACAGGCCTTCATACCGGCAATTTCAACCGAGTTCTTCGCCGCTTTTGGCATCAGACATGGGTCTGCTGCTGCAATCACGGACGCACCAGAGTTTTGTAGTACTAGCTTAAACCAAGCGTTACTGATTGCAGGGTCAACTAATACCTTTTTACCTGTCATGGCTTCAAGGCGAGATTGAAGTGCTTCTGGGTGGTGAACGGTCACACCGGTGCCTACGTGAGCGTCAAAATCAGCAGGTAGGCGAGCAGGATCGAGGAAGTATTCCACGCTTGAATCTGAGTGCAGAATCGCGTGAGAAAGCAGAACTGGTAGGCGTGATACATCTAAACCACGTACATTCAGCAGCCAACAAATAGAATCTAATGCTGTGATCACAGCGCTATCTGCACCCGCTTTTTTTACCAGTTGGGCGATCTCTTGACGCTTACTCTCACTTGATTGACCGACGGCTTCTGTTGGCATCAGGCGAACGTTAGAGACAACAGGCGCTGGGCGGTCATGCCACAACTCATCAATTGGGTTGTTGGTCAGAATATTTAGCTCAAGCTTTCCAGTCAGTTTAGCTTGTGCCATGTCTAGCCAAGCTGAGCTGTGCATACGAGGATCAATTGCGACAGATGCGTTTGTTGGCAGGTTGTCTAGAACCCAATCTAAAGCTGGTTCTTCAATAAGGTGACGATATTCAAATAGGTCACCAGGGACTTGTTTGGTGACTTGAACGGTATAGCGGCCATCAACAAACATAGCTGCCTTCTCTTTGGTGATTACCGCAGCACCAGCAGAGCCTGTAAAGCCTGTTAACCAATGTAAGCGCTCGTTGTGCGCTGGGACGTATTCACCCAAATACTCGTCCTCGTGCGGAACCAGTAGGGCATCAATATTATGTTGTACAAGCCATTCGCGAATCGCATTCACGCGGCTGAGAGTTTCGTTGTGCATCTGTTTTATTCCTTCAAATTACCGCTCCTTCATGCTCAGGTGTGGGAGCTGTTTCCTTCTGCTTCATGCAGTTTATGATCAACGCAAGTTTGCAATGACTTAGGTTGAGTCGGAGTACAACTAGGCCATAGATGAGCCAAAAAGGACTACGACAGTTAAGCTACTCATTTTACCCGCTAAGAGCAAATTGAGAGCGGTATTTTTATCTAAGGTGATCGGTTTTTTGTGTGATCATCGTACGTAGCCAACCCAATGCTGGGTCGTTTTCTCTGTCTCGGTGCCAGAATAAAGTGTAAGCCATAGGTGGAAATTCTAGCGGGAGTGGCAGCACGACCAAATCAAGCTGTTTAGCAGCGAGCTGCACAAAATGGCTTGGGGCGGTAAAAATAAAGTCAGTGTAGGAACATAAACTTGCGGCACTATTAAAGTCGGGAACGGTGACGGCAATATCGCGGTCGGCTCCAATATCGGCAAGGCGATAATCTAACAGCCAACGGTCGTTGCCGTCACAACGCACTTGTACGTGACGCAGCGAGAGATACGCTTCGAGGTTCCAAGGCTGTTTTAATGCTGGGTGGTTTTTGCGAATAATACACATCTGGTGATCTCGATAAATTTCCAGTTCGCATATGTCATCGGGTGGCAGCAGAGTCAGCTTGGCATCATTAATATCGATATCTTTTCCAGTTAAGCCTAAGTCTAGCTCGCCACGTTGCAGCATTTTAAAAGTATTATCGGACCAAGGGTGAGTGCTGATCGTCACCCCAGGGGCTTGCTGAAAAATCGCCGGTAAGAAATGGGGCAGAATCAGAGGGTAAACACTTTCAACCGCTGCTATTTGAAAACGGTATTCGCTACTTTGTGGAGAGAACTCTTCTGGTTGAGTCAGTACTTCTAACTGGTTTATCAACAGATCCAGTTTCGGCTTAAGAAACAAAGCGCGTGGTGTTGGCGTCAATCCATGCGAGTTTCGGGTGAAAAGTGGGTCATCAAATTGGATGCGCAGTTTAGCCAGTGATTTGCTCACGGCAGACTGACTCAAGCACAGTCGGTGGGCGGCTCGGGTGACATTTAACTCTTCTATCAAAACTTTAAAACAGACCAATAGATTTAAATCGATACGAGCCAGTTTTTCGACGTTCACGGTGAATTTCCTCTAAGGAATAATGCTCATGATTATACATCATTTCCATTCATATCATCAGATGATTAAGCTCTATCCAAAGTTCTTTATCCAATTTGGAGTGTTGTGTGCCTAGCCAGTTTTCTAATAGTAAAAAACAGATGGCGTTATTGACCCTTTTGGTTCTTTTCAGTCCTCTTGCGATTGATATTTATCTACCTGCTTTACCTCTTATTGCTTCCACTTTTCAGGTCGATAATGCGCTAGCACAAGACACGATCACTTGGTTCTTATTTGCAATGGGTGTCGGGCAACTGTTTGCTGGCCCTTTGGCAGATAAACTCGGACGTCGAACTGTTGCATTGGGCGGTATCACTATCTATGCGATGAGCGCTTTATTGGCGTGGAGTGCTCAAAATATTGAATGGATGTTGGTTTCCCGACTGCTACAAGGCTTAGGTGCGTGTGCGACATCGGTAGCAGCCTTTGCAACAGTTCGCGATATCTTTGGCCCGGAAAAAAGCGGCAAAATGATCAGCTACCTTAACGGTGCGATTTGTTTTATTCCGGCATTAGCTCCAATTCTAGGTAGCTGGTTAACTCAGCAATTTGATTGGCGAGCTAACTTCAGCTTTATGGCTGGCTTTGCCGTTGTGTCCGGTTCATTGATGTTTTTCATGATGAAAGAGACCAACCCATCAACGGAAAAGCAAGCCGTGTTTAAGCTCAGCCGTTATTGGGCAGTGCTTAGTACGCCATCTTTTGTCTTCCATGCTTTACTGTGTTTAATGGCAATGGCGGTTATTCTCGCGTATGTCACCTCGGCGCCATCGGTATTGATGACGGGGATGGGGCTGTCGATGAATGAGTTCACATTCTGGTTTGGTGTAAATGCAGTGATCAATATTGCGGCTTGTATGCTTGCGCCTAAGTTTATGGAGCGCGTTGGCACGCACAACACTTTGGTTACGGGGATCTCGACTCTGGGCCTCGCAGGTGTGATTATGCTGGTGATGAATGGTCAGAATACCGCGCTTTCTTTCATGCTACCTATTTTCATGTCGTCAGTGGGTTTCGCATTCATTCTGGGTGCAGCAGCAGGGAAAGCATTAGAACCGTTTGGTGATAAGGCGGGTACGGCTGCGGCACTGCTTGGGTTGTTCCAAATGAGTGGCTCTGGTTTGTTGGTTGGTACGTTGCAGCGTTTATCTTTGGAACCTCAAACACTGATCGCAATTCATATGTGGGTTCTATTGCCTGCGTTAGTGGTTCTGTTTACAAAAGCAGGTAAGAACTGGCATTCAAGCTTTGCGAAAGCGTAAATCAGTGTAATTTAGTATTTTCCAATGTAAGTAAGGCGTGTATATTTGTCGTTCAGACTTTTCCTGACACCATAACGGAACTCAAAAAGTAATGTCGTTAACCACGTATGAAATGGCTCGTATTCTAGAGCAAATGGAAGATTCACCAGAAAAGGTGATGTTTGGCAAGTTGCTTAATGAGCTGGGTAATCAAAGCTCCGAGCGTATTCGTAGTGCGGCTAAACAAGTACCTCTGCCAATTTTGCGTGATATCGTGTACCAATTCCAGCAAGTGATTGAGTCGCGCAAAGGTGAACAAGTTGAGCTGTTGGCAAAAGATCTTGCTCAACAGGGTATCTCAGCTGATGAGCTTCTTGCTTACTTAAATAAACAATAAAAAGTCCCCGCCACTGCGGGGATTTTTTTATCGCGTCAACTTGTTCTTTATAACATGGTCAATAGAGATAACTCCCGGTCCCCATACGATGACCACTAAAATCATGAATCCCCACAATTGATGGTCATAGAACCCTTTTTCCCACAATACCGGGTAAGAGATGACCGCGATGATATTGAACACAAACAGAATCGCAGCCATCGGGCGGGTAATTAATCCCAACGCTAAAAATACTGGCAGAATCAACTCGGCAGCCGTTCCCATGTAGGCCGCTAACTCCCAAGGCAAAAGTGGTACTTGGTATTCCAATTCGAATAGATACAGCGTGCTATCCCAAGAAGAAACTTTGATTAACCCTGAATTGAAGAACACCCATGCAACCCACAAGCGACAAAAGAGAAGTAGTAAAGGGACAAAGCCAGCTTGTAAGGTATTGATCAAGTCGTCGTACCGATTGACTAAGTTTTTAACCGTATTCGTCATAGAGTGCTCCTTAGATTGATTTCAATGTAAAGCCGTCAACGAGATCGAGTGCCATGATGCTATTAAGGTGAACGAGCAAAGCTTCGGGTATTTCGCTCAAACTCTGCTTCTGCTCTAAACATTGCAGCAGTTGAAAAACATCGGTATCGAGTGCGTGACATTGAGCTTCTCCATTGGCTTGAATCGATATGACACCTCGCTGTAATTGATTGATATTGAGCTGTTCAAAATCTTGGTGTTGAATCGTATGAAAGAGATCAAATACGGCGTAGTTTGAGTCAAAGCTGCGACTGCCAGTGCGCAAATGAAACACCAATTGAGGTTGTTGTTCTTCCGTCACTTGGGCAAGTGCAGATAAAGGGATTCGATTTGGTTTTTCGACTTTCTCATTCTGTATTTGTCGAGCTAAGTCTATATGCCATTCAAACCTTGCGACTTCAGGAGTGTACGGGGCTTGGGTCATGACCTGACTAAACTGCATAATCGTATCTTGAAAGCCCACACCATAATGTACGACATTACCTTCTGCTAAGGGGTGAGAAAGTACGTATTGGCGAGCAATTTGATCGAAGCACTCTTTTCCAACTAAGGCTTCAACCATTGGGTAGGTCGCTGCCAATACCTCACTCAAGCTGATGATAAAGTTATTGCGGTAAATCTGTATGCGTTCATCTGCGGTAAACTTGTCACTCACAATGTCGCATTCTTCACCGAGCGCTTGATAATGTAGGGCTTTAGCAAATTGACTCTGCAAGGTCGCAAGATTCATGACGCTTTCCTTTTGCTCTTTTGGTCAATTAAATGATTTTTCTGCAATAGTGAGGATGCTTTTTCTGCTTCGCCAAGAAGTATTGCTGGTGCAGGAATATCTAAATCCCATTCAATCAGCGTATGGCGAGGGCCGTGTTTTTGTGTCCAACTAACGAACAGCTGCCATACTTCATCACTGACGGGACGGCTATGAGTATCAATCCAAATCTCACCTTTATCCAACGTCTTAATAGTAAAACCTGCCAAATGAATCTCGTCGACTTTGTCGGCTGGAATCGCATCTAGGTATGTGTCGCAATCAAAACCGTGATTGAAGGCGGAAACATATACGTTATTTAAGTCGAGTAATAAACGACAGTCGGTGCGCTTTTGCACTTCGGTAAGAAAGTCCCATTCACTGATGGTTGAATGGTGAAACTTCACATAACTAGATGGGTTCTCAATTAAGATTTCACGTTGTAGATATTCTTGCACTTCAAGCACGTTACGAGTGAAGACTTGCAGCGCTTCTTCCGTGTAAGGCAAGGGAAGTAGATCATTGAAGTAGTGACCACCATTTTCACTCCAACTTAAATGGTCAGAAACGAAGAGCGGGTCAACTGTATTTATCAATGCTTTTAGTTGTGCTAAATGTTTCGTATTCACACGTTCCACCGAGCCCAGCGATAAACCAATACCGTGGCAACTGATGTGGTAGTGCTCGCGTAATGCTTGTAGTTGATGGCGCTCTACTGAGTTGGGCTGAAAGTAGTTCTCGCTGTGGATTTCTAGCCACGACAGCTCAGGTTTGTGTTGGCTAAAATAATCGAGATGAGGGAAACGTAATCCAACGCCAGCAAGAGGATGGAAAGAGTGATGTTTCACGTGAAACTCCTTTTCTGATTAGCGAGTAACTGGGGGCGTTGGTTAAAGTGCAACGCGCCCCACAGAAACTTGTGATGTTGAGTTATGAGCCGCTGGTGCTACCGCCAGCCAATTTGTCACACAATCCTTTAGGAACGACAACAAAAGCATCTTTTTGGTTGTCTTCTTTAGAGGTGCCCGCGCAAGAGCTGTTTTTCGTTGCGCAGTCATTTTTACCGGCTTTCGCCACGCCATAACACTTTTCTTTTTCTGCTGCGACAGCAGGGGCTGCGGTGAGCATGGTGCCACCAAGAGCAAGAAGTCCAGTAACAGCAGCAGTAACAGCAAGATTCGATTTTTTCATCATAATTTCCTCTGAGTGATTTCCTTTTACTTTCATTCGGCAAGTCGATTCGCCGTTTGGCGTACAACCTTTATCCACTTGCTTAAATTAAAAGATAGAGATGAGGCAGAAAAACTTTCATAAAAATAACTCTCGCGAATGGTTTTGGGGTGATTACCTTCGTTAACTCTTTGAATGAAAGATTAAAAAAACAACGAATTTTTTATCAAGTTTTGTCTAAACAGCACCCAGCTGTTTAGGTTATAATCGGTTTTTATGTATAAATAACCAGTAGCTCATCATGATGGATCCATCTCTATTACTCGACGGTCTAAACGATAAACAGCGTGAAGCCGTTGCAGCTCCTCTAGAAAACTTACTTGTCCTTGCTGGTGCAGGGAGTGGTAAGACTCGCGTTCTTGTTCACCGTATCGCTTGGCTTATGTCAGTCGAGCAAGCTTCTCCTTTCTCGATCATGTCGGTCACCTTCACCAATAAAGCGGCAGCAGAAATGCGTGGTCGTATTGAAGAGTTGATGATGGGCAGTGCATCTGGCATGTGGAATGGGACTTTCCACGGTATCTGTCACCGCATTTTGCGTGCACACTATCTTGATGCCAAGCTACCGGAAGATTTCCAAATCATAGACAGCGATGATCAGCAGCGCTTGTTAAAGCGTTTGATCAAAGCGCAAAACTTGGATGAAAAGCAGTGGCCTGCACGCCAAGTTTCATGGTGGATTAATGGTAAGAAGGACGAAGGATTACGCCCATCGCATATCGACGCTTATCACGATCCAGTGACCAAAACTTATTTGCAGCTGTATACCGCTTACCAAGAAGTGTGTGATCGTGCTGGCTTAGTGGACTTTGCGGAAATTTTGCTGCGCGCGCATGAGCTACTGCGTGACAACAAGTTTGTGCGTGAACACTACCAAGCACGCTTTAAGCATATCTTGGTTGACGAATTCCAAGACACCAACAACATTCAATACGCTTGGCTACGCATGATGGCTGGCCCAGATTGTCACGTGATGATTGTTGGTGACGACGACCAGTCAATTTATGGTTGGCGCGGTGCAAAAGTCGAGAACATTGAGAAGTTCACGCTGGAGTTTCCGAGCGTGAACACCATTCGTCTCGAACAAAACTATCGTTCGACCAAGACGATTCTCGAAGCGTCCAATACCTTGATTGCGAACAATACTGAACGCATGGGTAAAGAGCTGTGGACGGATGGCAATGTGGGAGAGCCGATCTCGGTTTACAGCGCTTATAACGAGCTTGATGAAGCGCGCTTTGCGGTCAATAAAATCAAAGAGTGGCAAGAGAATGGCGGCGCATTGAATGATGCTGCGATGCTGTATCGTAACAACGCGCAATCTCGTGTTTTGGAAGAAGCATTAATTCAGGCAGGCTTACCGTACCGTATTTACGGAGGCATGCGATTCTTCGAGCGTCAAGAAATCAGAGATGCGTTGAGCTACTTGCGTTTGATGGCGAACCGCAACGATGATGCCGCGTTTGAACGTGTCGTGAATACCCCAACACGTGGTCTGGGCGATAAGACGCTAGAGACTATCCGTCGTGCTGCTCGTGATAGAGGTTGCACTATGTGGGAAGCCAGTCTGGCAATGCTCGATGAGCAAGTATTAACGGGTCGAGCAGCTGGCGCGTTAAGTCGTTTTGTCGAATTAATCACCGCGCTGGAAGATGACACATTAGAAATGCCATTGCACGAGCAAACGGACCACGTGATCAAGTACTCGGGTTTGTTTGCGATGTATGAGCAAGAGAAGGGCGAAAAGTCTAAAGCTCGCATAGAAAACTTGGAGGAGCTGGTTACCGCCACTCGCCAATTCGAAAAACCAGAAGAAGCGGAAGAAATGTCTCTGCTGACGGCATTTTTAACGCATGCGGCTCTGGAAGCGGGTGAAGGTCAGGCGGACGAATTTGAAGATGCAGTCCAGCTGATGACGCTGCACAGTGCGAAAGGTTTGGAATTCCCATTGGTATTCATGGTCGGTGTGGAAGAAGGTATGTTCCCAAGCCAGATGTCCGCTGAAGAGGCAGGGCGCTTAGAAGAAGAGCGCCGTCTGTGTTATGTGGGTATGACGCGCGCGATGCAAAAGCTCTACATTACTTACGCGGAAATGCGTCGCCTATATGGCCAGGACAAATACCACAAACCATCGCGCTTTATTCGTGAATTACCAGAAACGTGTTTGGATGAAGTGCGCATGAAGGCGCAAGTGAGTCGCCCTTCAAGTAGTGGACGTTTTAGCCAAACCGCAGTAAAAGAAAACTTCAATGAGACTGGTTTTTCACTAGGTTCTCGTGTGATGCATCCGAAATTTGGTGAAGGAACGATCATCAACTTTGAGGGCAGTGGTCCACAAAGCCGAGTGCAGATTGCTTTCAATGGTGAAGGCATTAAATGGTTAGTCACCGCTTACGCGAGACTGGAGAAGCTGTAGGGCTTTGTGAAAAAATGAACATAAGAGCTGCTTCGGTGGCTCTTTCTGTTTTGGCTGTTTTGAATCAACAAAATGCTGAAAGATAGGGAGCTAAATGACGCTATTCGAAAAGGCTCTTAGTCTAAATCGCTTATCTTTAAACAAAGAAAAACCCCGAGGGCTTACGCCCGTCGGGGTTATAGTCTTACTCGCAGCAATCCAGCTACTAAAAGTGCTCCATGCATCAAATCCTTGATAGCGTGCTGCATTCCTTCAGCTTAATCCTTTCGTCGCCTTCCTAGCGGTGTCCTTGACCTTATCCTGGCCTGCTAACCATCCTCGTTAGCTCTCATCACTTGTTCCCTGAGCGGTGTCCATGACATCATCCTGATGTTCAGTCCTTTCCTCGTCCAGAGGTGTCCATTTCCCGTCCTTAGTAGCAACCGTCCTAGTTGCTATTGATTCCGTTCAATGTCCAGTTTTGCAATCCATGCCCGACTATTCATCCTGAATACCCGTTTCTTCTTCCTGAAGTTCACCAAATCCGTGGTGTTTCCTGTTCCGTGTCAGCATCCTTCCGACAAGGTTCATATTACGCTCTTCTCGATTCTCAACAATGGTCGAAGCCCACATTTTCCTCAATCAAAAGCGTTTGAAAAATAAACATATTTATATTATTCAATGCCTTATGGTTATTTGTGGGCTGTTTTACCATTAAAAAAGAGAGGTTTGCTCCACTCCTTGTGAGAGATCTCGCACAAGGAGTCGAGCAAAACAGGCCTATTTTCCGATTGCTGCTCCTTCTCGACGAGGATCTGCGGCACCTTCTAGTCCATCTTTTGTTATGCGTATCGCATGCAGTCCAGAATTCAAATCACGAACATTGGTTTTAAAGCCCATCTTCTCCAGCTCTGGCTGTAAGCCTTCTGCAGCGGTACCTTGCTCAATATCTAAGGTGCCAAAACGGTCGAGTAATCGTGGTTGATTGATAGCTTGTTGGATATTCATATCCCATTGCGTGTGGGCAATGATGGTTTGCGCCACGTAACCGATGATTCGACTGCCACCCGGAGAACCTATCGCCATGTAAGGTTTGTTATCTTTCATCATAATGGTCGGGGCCATTGAAGATCGTGGACGCTTGCCTGGTTCTATGCGGTTGGCGATTGGGATTCCGTCGTTATGAGTACGGAAAGAGAAATCGGTCAGTTCATTATTGAGCAAGAAGCCACGCACCATTAAGCGCGAGCCAAACGCATTCTCAATGGTGGTCGTCATTGAAACCACATTGCCTTGCTTATCGACGATATTGAAATGGCTGGTGGAAGGGAGTTCAATGGACTCGTCCATGCTTAAGTTCATTGCGTGCGACCACGGAGGATTGCCCGCTTCAACTTTGCTTAGTGCTTTGCCGACTTGGATCAGCTCTGCTCGCTGCTGGAGGTAGCTTTTATCGAGCAAGCCTTGAGTTGGCATCGGCACGTAATCTTGGTCTGCCATGTATTTACCACGGTCAGCAAACGCTAGACGCGATGCATCGGCGAGTACTTGCCAAGATTTAATGCTGTTGGCCCCCCAGCCTTTGAGATCGTACTGTTCAGTGATCGCCAAAATCTGACCAATGGTGAGCGCGCCAGAGCTTGGTGGTCCCATGCCGCAAATGTCATAGCTTTGGTATGCTGCACAAACCGGCTCACGTTGTCTGATTTGGTAGGTATCAAAGTCGGGTTGGGCTAATACGCCGGGGTTACCCGGCGCGTTTTGTACCGTCTTGATAATGTCTCTGGCGATATCCCCGTGGTAGAAGGCTTGAGCACCTTGCTTAGCAATAGCACTCAGCGTTTGTGCGTATTCAGGGTTTTTTAATAGCGTACCTTCGGTTTTTGGCGAGCTATCCGAGTTAAAGAAATAGGCTTTTGTGACTGGAAAGCGTGATAAACGCTCGGCGTCTTTTTCTATCAAGCTTGCTAGGCGAGGACTGACTTTGAATCCTTGCTCCGCAAGCGAGATAACAGGCTGAATGATCTTTTTCCATTCCAGCTTGCCGTATTTCTGGTGGGTATCCCACAATAGTTTCACGGTGCCTGGTGTTGCGACAGAGCGTCCACCAACCACGGCATCGTAGAATTGCAATGGCTGACCGTTCTCATCTAAAAATAGCTTTGGCGTTACGGCTAGGGGAGCGGTTTCACGCCCGTCGTAAGTGGTCAGTTTTTGCTTTTCGCTATCCCAATACACTAAGAACGCACCGCCACCAATACCTGATGACTGGGGTTCAACTAAGCCAAGCATCAATTGCACCGCGACCATGGCATCTATCGCATTCCCGCCTTGCTTAAGTACGTCTGCACCCGCCTGGGTCGCCAGTGGGTTAGCAGCGGTAACCATATAATCTTTAGCTTTGACCAGCTGCTTTTGCTCAATGCCAGTGCTGTGCTCTGGTGCGACCGAGTCTGCAGCTTGGTTAGCGAAGGCTTGTCCAATGAAGGTGAAAGGGGAAGTAAGAAAAAGACCCGAGAGTACGAGTCGGTTAAATGTCCATTGCATGATGACTCTCCATGTTGCCAACTAAGGTCATTCAGCTTGGCAGCCACGGAGATAGTCGTCGAGTTTCCTATTAAAGAAATGTCGAGTGTGCGACGCTTTTAAATCAGAGAGTTATCGAGAAAGGAGCGGAAGGTTTGCACTAAAATACTGCTGCCAACTAGAGTAAATACCACACCACATAAACCATCTATATAAATGCTGGCTTGCTGCAATCTTGTTTGCAAGCGCTGCGTTGACAGCATCCATGCAAGGCTAGAAAACCAGAGTAGCGACAAACCAAACAAAATCACCAGAGCAATTCCTTTTCCTGTCACCGACATGCCCACTGGGACAAGGCTCGACATTAAACTCACAAAAAATACTAAGGCTTTGGGGTTGAGAATATTGGTTGCGAACCCCTTGGTAAACGCCTGACGTTTATTACCGATCACAAGGTTACTGTTTTTGCTTGGCTGATCAGAAAGTGGGTTTTTGATCGTCGCGATCACGCCGCGCAGTGCACCGATACCCAAATACAACAGATAGCTGCCCCCAAGCAATTGTAAGACGGAGTAGAGCAGAGGATGCTGGTGAACTAAATAGCTCACCCCCGTTAGGCTTAATAAAGAATGCAGCAAAATACCGACTGATAAGCCAAGCGCAATGTATAAGCCAGTTTGACGGCCATGACGGGTGGCATTTTGTACCACAAGCGCAAAATCCGGACCTGGGCTCATTAAGGCAATGAAGTGGATACTGGCAAGCGTTAAAAGGATAGTCGATTCATTCATAACACATCTCAAAACATAGTGGATATGAGCTATTGTCGTGATTCTTATTCGGTAGTGCTTGTAAAAAACTAGCAGTACTGAATACCACAGCGTATGAGATATTAGCGTGCCACTTGTGAAGGCGAGACGCCATAGGTTTGTTTAAACGCTTTACTAAAGTGGGCCTGATCATAAAAGCCCACTTGATAGGCGACGTCCGTACCACACCATCCTGCTTGGAGTAGTTTCATTCCTTGCTCTAATCGCAAGCGAGCAAACCAAGCGTAGGGAGTCATCCCCGTTTGCGCTTTGAAATGGCGTTGAAACTGCGTGGGGCTCAGTTGGCAGAGCTCTGATAGGGCATCTAAGCGAACCGTTTGGTCGAGATTCGCCATTAAGTAATCTTTTAAGGTATGTAAAGACTGTTTCCCAAGAGGGACCACTTTTTGCCTCGCGAGTGATCCGTAGCGATCAAAAAGTTGATTAAATCCTTCAAAAGGAAGGCAATCTTTGGTGAGTTGGCTGAGGTTATCGCGGCGAAGAAGAGCATGTAAGTTACTAAGTTGTGAAAATATCTGTGGATCGGAGATGATCAATTCATTAAAGCGGATTATTTGACCATTTTGACTAAGATCGGCAAGATCGCTGAGTAGGTGCGGCTCGATCGCAAATACATTCACTTCATAGCCACTTTCGAGCTTAGAGTGCCCGTCGTGCAGTTCATCTGGCGGCATAATTACGATTTGCCCATGACCCACTTGATGGCTACAGCCTTGATATTGGAACTTTTGCGTGCCATGCGTGATTAGACCGAGGTGAAAATCCAGATGATAGTGCCTTTGAAAAGCAAACTTCTGGTATTTCGCCTCGATCAGGCTCAGCTGATCATGGTCGGTTGCGTAGTATTGAATCTGTTCCATTACATACAAAAAAAGCTTGGTCACATTGTGACCAAGCTTATCTGGCAATTTCTAACTTGTCTTGTAAAAAACGATCACTGTGGCTGAACGATTCGGCGTGAGCGACGGTTGTTGCGCAGTCCATCAAAGCTAAATACGACTAGCGCTCCCCAAATAAAGGCAAAGGTAATCGCTTTATCCATGGTAAAGGGTTCGCCATACATCAGTACTGCCAGTAAGAACATCAAGCTTGGGCCGATGTACTGGAAAAAGCCCAACGTTGATAATTTGAGTCTTGTTGCCGCACCCGTAAAACAAAGTAGGGGCAGTGTGGTAATCACCCCTGCTGCAATCAACAAGCTATTTAATGCTAACGGGTTAGTGAGCATATTCGACGTTGGGGTTTCTGCAATAAACAGCAGATACACGGCGGCGACAGGCAGAAGAAGTAATGTTTCGATAAACAATCCTGTTTTTGCATCGACACTGACTTTCTTCCTTAAGAGGCCATAGAAGCCGAAACTCATTGCTAACGCCATCGCAACAACGGGCACGGAGCCGAATACAATCAATTGGACCAGTACGCCACAGCCCGCTAATACGACAGCAAACCATTGCAACTTACGAAGTCGCTCTCCCAAAAAGACCATGCCGAGCAAGACATTGATTAATGGGTTGATGTAATAGCCTAAGCTCGCGTCAAGCATATGATTGGAATTGACCGCCCAGATAAAAATCAGCCAGTTTCCGCCAATTAATACAGAACTTGCGATCAGGTAAGCGATCTTCGTTTTGTCTTTCGCGATGTAGTAAACCGAGCGCCAGTGACGGCCAAAGTGAAGGAGTGCGGCAAGCAAAAAGAAAGACCAAATCACCCGGTGGCTCAGAATCTCCAAAGGGGATACTTGTGCGATGGATTTAAAATACATCGGCGCAATGCCCCACATGGTATAGGCACCAATCGCCAGCAAGATACCTTGCCGAGCGCGTTGTTGTTCGTCTTCTGGTGTCATGAGGTGTCACCTAATTGTGTGTTTATAGAGCAGAAAATCAGTATACGAGTCGTGATGCGAAACACCTAGCAATTTGCGGTTTTATTCACCACGAAACCCCATTACAATGTGCCCTCACTTTGTGTGCCTGGGCATGCAAAAGCATTTCTACGATCACTCAATCTGAGATTATTCATGACCTCAACCTTGCTAGCCGAACAATCAGATACGCCTGTAACGCCTCAACGTGTGTTGGAGGAAGTCTTCGGTTACCAGACGTTTCGTGATGGTCAGCAAGAAGTTATTGAAGCCGCTATCGAAGGCAAAGACAGCTTAGTCATCATGCCGACGGGTGGTGGTAAATCTCTCTGTTACCAAATTCCGGCGTTAGTGCGCTCAGGGATTACTTTGGTGATTTCACCGCTAATTTCATTGATGAAAGACCAAGTTGATCAACTGAAAGCCAATGGTGTAGCAGCGGAATGCGTGAACTCGACCATGAATCGAGAAGAGCTACTGAGTGTGTATAATCGCATGCACTCTGGTCAGCTTAAGCTAGTGTATGTTTCGCCAGAGCGCGTGTTAATGCGTGACTTTATTGAGCGCTTAGAAAACTTACCCTTATCTATGATCGCCGTGGATGAAGCACATTGTATCTCTCAGTGGGGACATGATTTTCGCCCAGAATACGCGGCGTTAGGTCAGTTAAAGCAACACTTTTCGCATGTGCCCTTTATGGCACTCACAGCCACCGCCGATGATGCGACGCGTCGTGATATTCTAGAACGCTTACGCTTACATGAACCTCAGGTGTATCTAGGAAGCTTTGATCGTCCCAACATTCGTTACACCTTGGTGGAAAAGCACAAACCGGTTTCTCAAATCATTCGCTATCTAGCCACCCAGAAGGGAAGCTGCGGCATTATTTACTGCGGCAGTCGTAAGAAAGTTGAAATGGTGACCGAGAAGCTATGCAACAACCATATCCGCGCTGCTGGTTATCATGCAGGGATGGATACGGAAGAGCGAGCTTACGTTCAGGAAGCTTTTCAACGTGATGACATTCAAATCGTCGTTGCGACGGTTGCATTCGGTATGGGGATCAATAAGCCAAACGTGCGCTTTGTCGTGCATTTTGATATTCCACGTAACATCGAGTCCTATTATCAGGAAACCGGTCGAGCAGGGCGAGATGGCCTGCCTGCCGAAGCGATGATGCTATACGACCCAGCAGACATCAGTTGGTTGCGTCGTATGTTGGATGAAAAAGATGATGGACCGCAGAAGCAGGTAGAAAGCCACAAACTCAATGCGATGAGTGCTTTTGCGGAAGCGCAAACCTGTCGTCGTCAGGTACTGCTCAACTATTTTGGAGAGTATCGCGAAAAGCCGTGTGGTAACTGCGATATCTGCCTGGACCCACCAAAACACTTTGATGCGACCGAAGAAGCGCGCAAAGCGTTGTCGTGTGTTTACCGCGTTAACCAAAGTTTTGGTATGACGTATGTGGTTGAGGTGCTGCGTGGGATGCAAAACATTCGTGTGCGCGAACACGGCCACGATAAAATTTCGACTTACGGCATTGGTCGTGATCACAGCCATGATTACTGGGTGAGTATCTTCCGCCAGCTAATTCATAAAGGGCTGCTATTTCAAAACATCACTCGTAACTCGACATTGCAATTAACCGAAGAAGCACGCCCTTTACTACGTGGTGATGTGTCTTTAGAACTTGCAGTTCCACGTTTAGATACCGCAGCACGTGCCGCGAAGTCGGATAAACTGACCAGCAAAAAATACGACAAGAAGTTGTTTGCCAAATTACGTAAGCTACGTAAGTCGATCGCCGATGAAGACGGTTTGCCACCATACGTGGTATTCAGTGATGCGACCTTGATTGATATGGCAGAAATGCTGCCAACGTCATACGGCGAAATGTTAGCGGTTAGTGGCGTTGGTCAACGTAAACTAGAAAAATACGCCGATCCATTCTTGGATCTGATCCAAGAACACATTACTCACCACGGATAAGGAATCCATATGCACAAGGAATTTGGTCTCGCTGATTACATTGTTGAAGAAGGGCGTCTTATTATTACCGCTCCAAGCTTCGACCTCGATACTTTTCCGGCACTGGGTGAGCGTTTGGTGGGATTATTATCTGCGTCTGTGGTAGAAAAACAGTGGGATGCGGATATTCACTCTTGGTTGATCGATTTTGAAGGCTGCCGCTTATTTATGAAAGCGGAGCACTACAGCGAAGCGATTTGGTTTGAAGCGCTAACAATAGAAGAGAGTAGGGAAGAGCTCGACTATTTAGCCGGATTGTTCCAACGCGGCTTCTAAATTCAAGTTATCTATTCTTTAAAGGGTGTTTCACATGAAACCCCCTTTCTTATTTTTGCATCAAAGAGCTTGGTTTTGACGTGATGTTCGCGAAGAAACGTTTGCGTATAAAACACCGCTTGTGAGTAAAATTGGTTAATGTATAATCGCCCACCGCTTTACTCTGAATGAGTTAAGTTAGTTTAATCGTCATTTTTTACATTGTTGGTAAGAGTGCTTTTCTCTGTAGAAAGCGCTCGATTTGGGTTCCCTCGCCCCCAAACCAAACTAAAAAGGTATCGCATGAGTAACTTTACCCCTGCGCAGCAGCGCAACGCCCTTATCTATCTGGTTTTATTTCATCTAGTCATTATTGCATCCAGCAATTACCTAGTTCAGCTACCGTTTACTATCTTTGGCTTACATACCACCTGGGGTGCATTCACCTTCCCATTTATTTTCCTTGCGACGGATTTAACCGTACGTATTTTCGGTGCTCAGTTGGCGCGTAAGATCATTTTCTTAGTAATGTTGCCTGCTTTGGCTGTCTCTTACTTCTTATCGGTGGTGTTCTTCGAGGGGCAGTTCCAAGGTTTTGGTCACTTAGGGGAATTTAACTTATTCGTTGCTCGTATCGCGATTGCTAGCTTCATGGCGTATCTACTTGGTCAGATTATGGATGTGCACGTGTTCAACCGCCTACGCCAAATGAAACAGTGGTGGGTGGCCCCAACGTGTTCAACGCTTTTTGGTAATGCACTGGATACCATCGCCTTCTTCGCGATTGCGTTCTACCAAAGTCCAGATCCATTTATGGCGGAACATTGGACGGAAATCGCGCTGGTGGACTACGGCTTTAAGTTAGTGATTAGTCTTGGTCTGTTTGTGCCTATGTACGGCGTACTACTGAATTACTTAATTAAGAAGCTAACGGCAGTGAACCCTAACTTTAAAGTTACGACGACGGCATAGTTTTCATCAGTTAATAGCAACAAAGCCGCTTTTGATAGCGGCTTTGTTGTTTCTAAAGCAAATGTACAGCGAAATGAGTATTTAGATCATTGGTGTCTCAAAACTCTATGAGTTGTACATAGGATAATAACGGGTATTAAAAAGGCTCCAAAAGGAGCCTTTGTCATGAGATAACAACCATTAATCAGAGGTAATCGTTAATGGCCAACCGATATCAGTTTGACGGTTGGATTCGATTTCTAGCTCAGCGGCGGTCAACGGGTTGGCCGCTAGCCACTGCGCATCAATGTTTAATGTTAGGTTGTCACCTTCAGCCGTTAATACGACGTTTGGCTCTAAGTTTTGGTTGCGACGGTGAGTCAACAACACCGCTAAGCGCAACAACCGCAGTACGCGCTTGGCACTTGAGCCTGATAACGCGTGTTGCTCAGGCAGCGAGGTGAGTTGTTCTCGATAACGACGGGCAATCTCACCAATAAAGAACTTCTGCGCGCGAGTGTAGCCAGGTAAATCCAGATTCTGGAGTAGGTAAGCACTGTGCTCACCGCCTTTTTTGAAATCGATCGTTAAGCCGATTTCATGCAGCTTTGCGGCGGTTTCAAGCAATATCTTGCCTTGAGGTTCCGTAATCCACTCATCGCCGCCGGCTTGCTCCAACAGTTTGCTTGCCAGTGCCGCAACTTGTTCACCGTATTGGTGATCGAGCTGATAACGATTTTGTACGCTGGCAATTGTGCGAGCACGGATGTCTTCTTGACGTAGCTCTTCAACCATCTCGTAGACTAAGCCTTCACGTAGTGCGCCGCCAGCGAGTGTCATCGCGTCGATTTCCAGTAATTCAAAAACGGCAATCAAAATAGATAGGCCGCTAGGGAACACTAACGCACGTTCAAGCGTTAAGCCTTCAATGTCGAGCTCTTCTAAATGATCGGCTAACATGGCTTGCTTCTGCAGGCGTTTCAATTTGGAGTGAGTGATTACTTCGTCCATACCTTGCGCTAGCATTATCTCTTGCAATGCCTGAACGGTGCCTGATGCGCCAACGCACACATCCCAACCGATTTCAGTATAGCGCTCTAGAATTGGCTGGATTGTCTGCTTCGCGCCTTCAATTGCTGCGTCAAAGTTACGCGCATTCAACTGGCGATCTTTAAAGAAGTTTTCCAGCCAAGTCACACAACCCATTTTTAAACTGGTCAGTGCTTTGGCTTCGAAACCTTCACCGATGATGAGTTCTGTACTTGCGCCACCAATATCGACCACAAGACGGCGACCGCTGCCTCCAGAAGTGTGTGCGACACCTTTATAGATAGTGGCCGCTTCTTCTTCACCGGAGATAACGTCGATTGGTTGACCAAGAATCTGGTTCGCTTTCTCCAGAAACACATCTACATTCGTGGCGGTACGTAAAGTGGCTGTGCCTACAATACGAATGTTTTGTTTAGGAATATCCTGCAAGCGTTCCGCAAATAGACTTAAGCAGTCCCATCCTCGCTGCATAGCTTCCATACTAAGAGAATTATGTTCATCTAGGCCCGCTGCTAGACGAACCTTGCGCTTAATTTTAGCCATTGTTTGAACGCTGCCATCGATATGACGCACAACGAGCATGTGAAAACTGTTCGACCCGAGGTCGATGGCGGCGTATAGCGGCGATGATCCTGCTTGACTCATAAACGAACTCAGTTTCCTTTTACGATTGTTTTGGTGCCGATTGACGCGGTTGGCGCGGACGACGTCCTTGCGGCTTGCGGTTACCTGAACCTGAACGAGTACCGCCAGTATTCGTACGACGCTGTTGGTTGCGTGGCGCACGCATACGAATTGGCGCTGGCAGATCTTGGATCAGCGCTGACGAATCGTATTCTGAAACTGGGATAGTGTGCTCAATGTATTCTTCGATTGCAGGCAGGTTAATTGCGTACTCTTCACAAGCAAAACTGATCGAGTGGCCGCTTGCACCAGCACGACCTGTACGGCCAATACGGTGAACGTAATCTTCACAGTCGTCAGGAAGGTCGTAGTTGAAAACGTGCGTCACTTGAGGAATATGCAGACCACGCGCAGCAACGTCAGTTGCAACAAGAATGTCGACATCACCTTTGGTGAATTGCTCAAGAATCTTTTCACGTTTCTTCTGCGGTACATCACCAGTAAGAAGACCGACACGGTGTCCATCGGCAGCCAAGTGACCCCAAACCGATTCACACTTGTGTTTCGTGTTCGCAAAAATGATGGCGCGATCTGGCCATTCTTCTTCAATCAAAGTTTGAAGGAGGGCCATTTTATCTTCGTTAGAAGGGTAGAAAAGTTCTTCCTGAATGCGGTGACCAGTTTTCTGTTCTGGCTCTACCACAACATGCTCAGGGGTGTTCATGTGCTCAAATGCCAGTTCTTGAACACGGTAAGAAAGCGTCGCTGAGAACAACATGTTCAAACGCTCTTTTGGTTCAGGCATACGACGGAACAAGAAGCGAATGTCTTTAATAAAGCCAAGATCGAACATGCGGTCGGCTTCATCCAGAACAACGGCTTGAATGTTGTTAAGATTGAATACGCGCTGTTTGTAGAAATCGATGATACGACCTGTCGTACCAATCAGAATATCGACACCATCTTGCAGCTTATTCAATTGCTTATCGTAGCTTTCACCACCGTAAGCCAAAGCGGTTTTTAGACCAGTGCTCTCAGTTAATGCTTCTGCATCATTGTAAATCTGAATAGCAAGCTCACGTGTTGGCGCCATAATGATTGCGCGTGGCTGCGTAGGCTTACGACCTTCATGCTCTGGTGTCGTCAGAAGGTGGTTGAATGTAGCAGTAAGAAACGCGAGCGTTTTACCAGTACCCGTTTGGGCCTGGCCTGCGATGTCTTGGCCGGTGAGCAGGACCGGCAACGCCAAGGCTTGGATAGGGGTACAAAATTCGAACCCTTTTTTGTCCAATCCTTCAATAACTTGGGGCTTTAAGCCCAAATCGGCGAACTTTTGCTCTGTGATATGCGTCTTTTTCATGGCTATAGAATATCAGCTAAAGCTTGCAATACGAAAGTAAATACATTCCAATAGGGCATCTAATTACTGGTTATCATCCAACCAGTTTCGAAAAACACATTGGAGTGGAAGATGAGTGATAAGATTTTGCAGCTAACTGATGACGGTTTTGAAAACGATGTAATCAACGCTGCAGGCCCGGTTCTAGTGGATTTCTGGGCAGAATGGTGTGGTCCTTGTAAAATGATCGCTCCTATTCTGGACGAAATCGCAGACGAGTACGAAGGCAAACTCACTATCGGTAAACTAAACATCGACCATAACGCAGGTACACCACCTAAGTTTGGTATTCGCGGCATTCCAACGCTACTGCTATTCAAAGACGGCAACGTAGCGGCAACGAAAGTTGGTGCTCTGTCTAAAACTCAACTAAAAGAGTTTTTGGACGCAAACTTATAATCACCAAGTGATTACAGATAAAACCGTGCAAAGTAACAACGCACGGTTTTGTTTTTCTAACTCTGGACTAGAATACTAATTAGTGCTAACTTATCGCGCGTTAATTGAACAAATTTCTCTTCTTGGTCGATCCTGAGACCAAATCCATCTTAACTAGAAAACAGATCTTATTTTGACTAAACAAGAATCCACCACCATGAACCTTACCGAACTGAAGAACAGACCTGTGTCTGACCTTGTAAAACTGGGCGAAAGCTTAGGATTAGAGAACCTAGCTCGCTTAAGAAAACAAGACATCATCTTCGCGATTTTAAAAGCGCACGCTAAAGGCGGCGAAGACATCTTTGGCGATGGGGTTCTGGAAATTCTGCAAGACGGCTTTGGTTTCCTACGCAGTGCAGATAGTTCATACCTTGCGGGTCCGGACGATATCTACGTATCACCAAGTCAGATTCGTCGCTTTAACCTACGTACTGGTGACTCTATCGCTGGTAAAATTCGTCCACCAAAAGACGGTGAACGCTACTTTGCCCTTCTAAAAGTCAATACCGTTAACGACGACAAACCAGACAACGCTCGTAACAAGATCCTATTTGAAAACCTTACCCCTCTACATGCAAATGAACGCATGGTAATGGAGCGTGGTAACGGTTCTACAGAAGACATCACAGCACGTGTTTTAGATTTGGCATCGCCTATCGGTAAAGGTCAACGTGGTCTGATTGTTGCTCCGCCAAAAGCGGGTAAGACAATGCTTCTGCAAAATATTGCTCAAAGCATCGCATACAACCACCCAGAGTGTGAGTTGATGGTACTTCTTATCGACGAACGTCCAGAAGAAGTAACAGAGATGCAGCGTCTAGTTAAAGGTGAAGTAGTCGCGTCGACTTTCGATGAGCCAGCATCTCGTCACGTACAAGTAGCGGAAATGGTAATCGAGAAAGCAAAACGTCTTGTTGAACACAAGAAAGACGTGGTTATCCTGCTTGACTCTATCACTCGTCTCGCTCGTGCTTACAACACCGTAGTACCTTCATCAGGTAAAGTACTGACAGGTGGTGTGGATGCAAACGCACTACACCGTCCTAAGCGTTTCTTTGGTGCAGCACGTAATGTTGAAGAGGGCGGTAGCCTAACGATCATCGCAACGGCACTAGTAGATACTGGTTCTAAGATGGATGAAGTTATCTATGAAGAGTTCAAGGGTACAGGTAACATGGAACTGCACTTGAACCGTAAGATTGCTGAGAAGCGTGTATTCCCTGCGATTGATTTCAACCGTTCAGGTACACGTCGTGAAGAGCTACTGACGAAGACTGATGAACTACAGAAAATGTGGATTCTGCGTAAGATCGTTCACCCAATGGGCGAAATCGACGCAATGGAGTTTCTCATTGATAAGCTAGCGATGACGAAGACCAACGATGAGTTCTTCGATGCGATGCGTCGTCAGTAATAGCTGAGTCCTTATTCTAAAAAAGCCACTGTTAACGGTGGCTTTTTTGTTGCTTTCTCCCGATGGAAGCATCAGAATGAGGACAAATGTTATCGGGAGGTTAACATGCAACAAGGAATGTTGTCGTCATTACTCCTGAGCTTGTCACTTATCACACTACCCGCGACGTTATCTGCCAAGGAAATGCAGGAGTCTGTAGTAGAACAGTGGCTTCAGGATACTCAAATACAGGCTAAAGTCTCTGAACTGCTTGATTACGTTGTCAGGGATGAGGTCGACTCGCTTAAATTTGCCCTTGATCGACTAGCTTTACCTCAACAAGAGGTCGTGCGTTTTCGGTTATTGGAAAAGCTTGAGAAGCAAGATGTGATTCTCACGCCTAGAATGGCTCTGTTTGTTGAGTCTCAGATCCGTATGACTCCTACTTATCAGGTTCTAGAGCGAGGGGACGGGTATGAGTTTAGTGTGCCTGCCTTTAACTTTCCTGCCATTGCGAGCCGCTTGATTAAGCGTTGGAAGCAAGACCAAAGTACCTTGGACTTTGTACTACAAGCTGAGCGGAAAGAGCTCGACTTAAAGCAATGGCTTACAGGGCAATCTCAACAAGCTCAGGCGCGTGAAGCACTTTTGATTCGAGAGTTGGACAGCTTATCACCGCATGCGCTTGCCGCATTAACCACTCAGTTAACCAAAGCGAATGTGACCAGTTGGCTACCATCGACAGCCGTGATCGTGAGATTAGCGCAAGTCAGTCAAGATGAGGAAGTGTACAACTTACTCTGGCGGATGAGAGCGGATTACAATAGCCAGTCCGAACTCGAGCGTTTAGCTACGGTTGGGGACGTTTTTTCAATTCAGCAATTGATGAACTCCACCGTCAATCCGTCACTCAAACCAGAAGCCATTAGTCTACTCACAAAATCCAACCCTTTATCTCCGCAAGTGAAACAGTTTCTAGTGAGCAAAATGGCACTATCGGAAGAAGCTACAATGGTCGCTCGAGAGCTGGCGCAGCAAGGGCATCAAACCTGGTTGGAAGAGTTAGTCTCTAACAACCATCAAGTGAAGACCCGGCAGATAGAGCAAGTATTAAAGTAATCTGGCTCACATACCCACACAAAATAGGAGGATCTTAGCGTCCTCCTATTTGTTATACTGCGGACAGTTTAATCAGCCAGTCATGAAGGCCTATGAGTTTTAAGGATTTACGCGAATTTATCGACCACCTAGAACAGAAAGGTCGACTTAAACGCATTGCTCACCCAGTCGATCCCGCTTACGAAATGACAGAAATCAGTGACCGCACCTTGCGTGCTGGTGGACCTGCGCTGTTGTTTGAGAACCCAATTGGCTACGACGTACCTGTTTTGACCAACCTATTTGGTACACCAGAGCGTGTCGCGATTGGTATGGGACGTGAAGATGTTAAAGAATTAAGAGAAGTTGGTAAACTGCTGGCTTATTTAAAAGAACCTGAGCCACCAAAAGGCTTCAAAGACGCTTTAGAAAAACTGCCAGTGTTCAAACAAGTATTGAACATGCCGGCTAAGCGTTTACGTAAAGCACCATGCCAAGACATTGTTTGGCAAGGTGATGAAGTCGACTTGGATAAAATTCCGGTAATGAGCTGTTGGGCAGAAGATGTAGCGCCGCTGCTTACTTGGGGCTTAACCGTAACCAAAGGTCCAAATAAGAAACGTCAGAACCTAGGCATTTACCGTCAGCAGAAAATTGCCAAGAACAAAATCATCATGCGTTGGTTAGCCCACCGAGGTGGTGCGCTTGACCTGCGCGATTGGATGGAAACCAATCCAGGTAAACCTTTCCCAGTTTCGGTTGCGTTTGGTGCAGACCCAGCAACCATTCTTGGCGCAGTAACGCCAGTGCCAGATACGCTATCGGAATACGCGTTTGCAGGTTTGCTGCGTGGCAGCAAAACGGAAGTCGTTAAGTCAGTCAGCAATGATTTGGAAGTGCCAGCAAGCGCGGAAATCGTCATGGAAGGCTATATCGACCCAAACGAGTTTGCTGATGAAGGCCCATATGGTGATCACACTGGTTACTATAATGAAAAAGAAAAGCACCACGTGTTTACCATTACGCACATTACCATGCGTAAAGACCCAATCTACCACAGTACCTACACAGGCCGTCCGCCAGATGAGCCAGCTGTATTGGGTGTGGCATTAAACGAAGTCTTTGTGCCGATTCTGCAAAAGCAGTTCCCAGAAATTGAAGACTTCTATCTACCGCCTGAAGGTTGTTCGTACCGAATGGCAGTCGTCACCATGAAGAAGCAGTACCCAGGACATGCCAAGCGCGTAATGATGGGTGTGTGGTCTTTCTTACGTCAATTCATGTACACCAAGTTTGTTATTGTGTGCGATGAATCGGTAAACGCGCGAGATTGGAATGATGTCGTGAAAGCCATGTCAGAGCATATGGACCCAGTACGTGATACCTTGATGATAGATAACACGCCAATCGACTCGCTCGACTTTGCTTCACCTGTGGTCGGGCTTGGCTCCAAGATGGGCTTGGATGCGACCATTAAATGGGATGCTGAGCTGGCGACGCGAACCGAGATCACTGAGCGAGACAGCAAAGCGATTACCGAAGCAGAACTGAATGAGTTGAAACAGCAACGCCCTGAGATTGTTGACGTCTATCTTCCAGTTACAGCAAACAACCAATTTGCTGTCGTAACTATGAAGAAAGACCAAGCTGGTCAATCCCAAGAATTGATGGAATATCTATGGGGCTTCTTTGCTCAGTACACGGATAACAAATTCATCATTTTGTGCGACGATGACGTTAATGCACGAGATTGGAATGACATCATTTGGGCGGTGACAACTCGAATGGACCCAGATAGAGACACGATTCAAGTGCTTGGTAAGACTGAGAGTTCATCCAAATTAGGACTGGATGCGACCAACAAGTTCGAATCTGAAGTCACGCGCGAGTGGGGTACGCCTATCAAAAAAGATCCTAAACTTGTGGCTAAAGTCGATGAGATTTGGGACCAGTTAGGTATTCTATGAGTCATCAAGTCCACCTTCTACCAATGGACGTTACGTTTCCAGTAAAAGAAGGGGAGACGGTGTTGGAAGCTGCGCTCAACAACAATATTCGCTTCCCACACCGTTGCCAAGTTGGCGCTTGCGCCATGTGCATGTGTAAAAAGCTAACGGGCGAGGTGAATTACCACCTCGAACCGATGCTAACCGAAAAAGAGCAACAGCAAGGTTGGATATTCCCTTGCCAAGCCTATACAGAAAGTAATTTAGTGCTTACTTTTGATGAGTAAGCGAGAGGAACACCATGACCATCCAATGTAAAGTAAAGTCTATTCAGCCGTTAGCTTGTAATACTTACCAAATCCTTCTTCACCCAGAATCACCAGTGCCTTTTAAAGCGGGTCAGTACCTAATGGTAGTGATGGGTGAAAAAGACAAACGTCCTTTCTCTATCGCGAGCAGCCCTTGCCGTCATGAAGGTGAACTTGAACTGCATATCGGTGCGGCGGAACACAACGCTTACGCTCAAGAAGTTGTCGAAGCAATGCAAGCGGCGCTTGAAACTGATGGTCAGATTGAAATTGATGCCCCGCATGGTGATGCTTGGGTTCAAGAAGAAAGTGAACGTCCACTATTATTAATTGCTGGTGGTACAGGTTTTAGTTACGTGCGCTCGATTCTGGATCACTGCGTCGCGCAGAATAAAACCAACCCTATCTATCTATATTGGGGTGCGCGCGATAACTGCCAACTTTATGCAAAAGAAGAACTGGTCGAGATCGCCGATAAGTTTACTAACGTTCACTTTGTTCCAGTAGTAGAAGAAGCACCTGCTGATTGGCAAGGTAAGGTTGGTAACGTGCTACAAGCGGTGAGTGAAGATTTCGAAAGCTTAGAAAACTACGATATCTATATTGCAGGTCGTTTCGAAATGGCTGGAGCAGCACGTGAACAGTTCACTCAGAACAAGAAAGCGAAGAGCGAACGTATGTTCGCAGACGCGTACGCATTCATTTAAATACGACTTTTGAGGCTGAAAAAGAGGGTTTTTTACCCTCTTTTTTGCTTTTTTGATGAAATAGTCATCGAACAGTCAGTTTTTTCCATTTTTTTCCAAAAAAGGGTTGCGAACGGATCTGAGTTCCCTATAATGCGCATCCACCGACACGGCAGACGCGATAAGGCTTCAGCAGAGTCGGAGAGGTAAAAAGCTTCTACGAAAATAAAATTGAAAAAGTGTTTGACACTGTCAATTAAATCGCTAGAATGCACCTCCGCTTTGAGAGAAAAACTTCTCGCAAAGCAAGCTCTTTAACAATATAGACCTATCAATCTGTGTGGGCACTCGTTGATGATAATCCAATTAGAAATTTCTCTTAATAAAGAGGGGTTTCAAATTAGGTTTCAATGAAACGAAGTGACCATTGAATCTTCGGATTCAGCACAGTCAATTCAAACATTACTTTATGTAATGTTCAGTATTCATTGAGCCGAACAAAATCTTAAATTGAAGAGTTTGATCATGGCTCAGATTGAACGCTGGCGGCAGGCCTAACACATGCAAGTCGAGCGGAAACGAGTTATCTGAACCTTCGGGGAACGATAACGGCGTCGAGCGGCGGACGGGTGAGTAATGCCTAGGAAATTGCCCTGATGTGGGGGATAACCATTGGAAACGATGGCTAATACCGCATGATGCCTACGGGCCAAAGAGGGGGACCTTCGGGCCTCTCGCGTCAGGATATGCCTAGGTGGGATTAGCTAGTTGGTGAGGTAAGGGCTCACCAAGGCGACGATCCCTAGCTGGTCTGAGAGGATGATCAGCCACACTGGAACTGAGACACGGTCCAGACTCCTACGGGAGGCAGCAGTGGGGAATATTGCACAATGGGCGCAAGCCTGATGCAGCCATGCCGCGTGTATGAAGAAGGCCTTCGGGTTGTAAAGTACTTTCAGTCGTGAGGAAGGCGGCGTCGTTAATAGCGGCGTTGTTTGACGTTAGCGACAGAAGAAGCACCGGCTAACTCCGTGCCAGCAGCCGCGGTAATACGGAGGGTGCGAGCGTTAATCGGAATTACTGGGCGTAAAGCGCATGCAGGTGGTTTGTTAAGTCAGATGTGAAAGCCCGGGGCTCAACCTCGGAATAGCATTTGAAACTGGCAGACTAGAGTACTGTAGAGGGGGGTAGAATTTCAGGTGTAGCGGTGAAATGCGTAGAGATCTGAAGGAATACCGGTGGCGAAGGCGGCCCCCTGGACAGATACTGACACTCAGATGCGAAAGCGTGGGGAGCAAACAGGATTAGATACCCTGGTAGTCCACGCCGTAAACGATGTCTACTTGGAGGTTGTGGCCTTGAGCCGTGGCTTTCGGAGCTAACGCGTTAAGTAGACCGCCTGGGGAGTACGGTCGCAAGATTAAAACTCAAATGAATTGACGGGGGCCCGCACAAGCGGTGGAGCATGTGGTTTAATTCGATGCAACGCGAAGAACCTTACCTACTCTTGACATCCAGAGAACTTTCCAGAGATGGATTGGTGCCTTCGGGAACTCTGAGACAGGTGCTGCATGGCTGTCGTCAGCTCGTGTTGTGAAATGTTGGGTTAAGTCCCGCAACGAGCGCAACCCTTATCCTTGTTTGCCAGCGAGTAATGTCGGGAACTCCAGGGAGACTGCCGGTGATAAACCGGAGGAAGGTGGGGACGACGTCAAGTCATCATGGCCCTTACGAGTAGGGCTACACACGTGCTACAATGGCGCATACAGAGGGCGGCCAACTTGCGAAAGTGAGCGAATCCCAAAAAGTGCGTCGTAGTCCGGATTGGAGTCTGCAACTCGACTCCATGAAGTCGGAATCGCTAGTAATCGTGGATCAGAATGCCACGGTGAATACGTTCCCGGGCCTTGTACACACCGCCCGTCACACCATGGGAGTGGGCTGCAAAAGAAGTAGGTAGTTTAACCTTCGGGGGGACGCTTACCACTTTGTGGTTCATGACTGGGGTGAAGTCGTAACAAGGTAGCGCTAGGGGAACCTGGCGCTGGATCACCTCCTTAAACGATGATTATTGCGATGAGTGTTCACACAGATTGATACGGTTTATAAAGTAAAGAGACGATACTGGGTCTGTAGCTCAGGTGGTTAGAGCGTTCGCCTGATAAGCGAGAGGTCGGTGGTTCGAGTCCACTCAGACCCACCAATTTCCTTCCCAAGGAATTGGCATACAGTATCGACACACCTTGATGGGGCTATAGCTCAGCTGGGAGAGCGCCTGCCTTGCACGCAGGAGGTCTGCGGTTCGATCCCGCATAGCTCCACCATCTTTAAGTGTTCTTGAAAAAGAATCTTTAAAAATGGTTTTCATCAGAAAATCTAGCTCTTTAACAATTTGGAAAGCTGACAAAACAACAATTTATTGTTGTTTGTAAAGTTCTCAAAGTATTCCATTAGGAATACAACTAAAAACACATTCAAGTGTTCTTGGAATTTGAGTCCGGCAAAATCGAATGTCTCTCGCTCATTCAAATAATGAGAGACAACTTTGGTGACTTGTTCATCAACTCGAAACTCCTTCGGGTTGTATGGTTAAGTGACTAAGCGTACACGGTGGATGCCTTGGCAGTCAGAGGCGATGAAGGACGTATTAACTTGCGATAAGCCCAGATTAGGTAGTAAAAACCACTTGAGTCTGGGATTTCCGAATGGGGAAACCCACTTACATAAGTAAGTATCGTTATGTGAATACATAGCATAACGAGGCGAACCGGGGGAACTGAAACATCTAAGTACCCCGAGGAAAAGAAATCAACCGAGATTCCGAAAGTAGCGGCGAGCGAAATTGGACTAGCCCTTAAGCTTTATAGGCGTTAGGTGAACAAGCTGGAAAGCTTGGCGATACAGGGTGATAGCCCCGTAACTGACGACGCATATTCAGTGAAATCGAGTAGGGCGGGACACGTGATATCCTGTCTGAATATGGGGGGACCATCCTCCAAGGCTAAATACTACTGACTGACCGATAGTGAACCAGTACCGTGAGGGAAAGGCGAAAAGAACCCCTGTGAGGGGAGTGAAATAGAACCTGAAACCGTGTACGTACAAGCAGTAGGAGCAGGCTTTGTCCTGTGACTGCGTACCTTTTGTATAATGGGTCAGCGACTTATATTCAGTGGCAAGGTTAACCATCTAGGGGAGCCGTAGGGAAACCGAGTCTTAACTGGGCGTTCAGTCTCTGGATATAGACCCGAAACCAGGTGATCTAGCCATGGGCAGGTTGAAGGTTGAGTAACATCAACTGGAGGACCGAACCGACTAATGTTGAAAAATTAGCGGATGACTTGTGGCTAGGGGTGAAAGGCCAATCAAACCTGGAGATAGCTGGTTCTCCCCGAAAGCTATTTAGGTAGCGCCTCGGACGAATACTACTGGGGGTAGAGCACTGTTAAGGCTAGGGGGTCATCCCGACTTACCAACCCTTTGCAAACTCCGAATACCAGTAAGTACTATCCGGGAGACACACGGCGGGTGCTAACGTCCGTCGTGGAGAGGGAAACAACCCAGACCGCCAGCTAAGGTCCCAAATTACTACTAAGTGGGAAACGATGTGGGAAGGCTCAGACAGCCAGGATGTTGGCTTAGAAGCAGCCATCATTTAAAGAAAGCGTAATAGCTCACTGGTCGAGTCGGCCTGCGCGGAAGATGTAACGGGGCTAAGTAGTAAACCGAAGCTGCGGCAATACTCTTTGAGTATTGGGTAGGGGAGCGTTCTGTAAGCGGTTGAAGGTGTGTGGTAACGCATGCTGGACGTATCAGAAGTGCGAATGCTGACATGAGTAACGATAAAGGGGGTGAAAAACCTCCTCGCCGGAAGACCAAGGGTTCCTGTCCAACGTTAATCGGGGCAGGGTAAGTCGACCCCTAAGGCGAGGCCGAAAGGCGTAGTCGATGGGAAACGGGTTAATATTCCCGTACTTCTTACAATTGCGATGGGGGGACGGAGAAGGCTAGGTGGGCCTGGCGACGGTTGTCCAGGTTCAAGTGCGTAGGCTTGAGAGTTAGGTAAATCCGGCTCTCTTTAAGGCTGAGACACGACGTCGAGCATCTACGGATGTGAAGTCATTGATGCCATGCTTCCAGGAAAAGCCTCTAAGCTTCAGATTGTAAGGAATCGTACCCCAAACCGACACAGGTGGTCGGGTAGAGAATACCAAGGCGCTTGAGAGAACTCGGGTGAAGGAACTAGGCAAAATGGTACCGTAACTTCGGGAGAAGGTACGCTCTCGACGGTGAAGTCCCTCGCGGATGGAGCTATTGAGAGTCGCAGATACCAGGTGGCTGCAACTGTTTATTAAAAACACAGCACTGTGCAAAATCGCAAGATGACGTATACGGTGTGACGCCTGCCCGGTGCCGGAAGGTTAATTGATGGGGTTAGACTTCGGTCGAAGCTCTTGATCGAAGCCCCGGTAAACGGCGGCCGTAACTATAACGGTCCTAAGGTAGCGAAATTCCTTGTCGGGTAAGTTCCGACCTGCACGAATGGCGTAATGATGGCCACGCTGTCTCCACCCGAGACTCAGTGAAATTGAAATCGCTGTGAAGATGCAGTGTACCCGCGGCTAGACGGAAAGACCCCGTGAACCTTTACTACAGCTTGGCACTGAACATTGACCCTACATGTGTAGGATAGGTGGGAGGCTTTGAAGCGCAGTCGCTAGATTGCGTGGAGCCGTCCTTGAAATACCACCCTTGTAGTGTTGATGTTCTAACGTCGACCCCTCATCGGGGTTGCGGACAGTGCCTGGTGGGTAGTTTGACTGGGGCGGTCTCCTCCCAAAGCGTAACGGAGGAGCACGAAGGTGGGCTAATCACGGTTGGACATCGTGAGGTTAGTGCAATGGCATAAGCCCGCTTGACTGCGAGAATGACAATTCGAGCAGGTGCGAAAGCAGGTCATAGTGATCCGGTGGTTCTGAATGGAAGGGCCATCGCTCAACGGATAAAAGGTACTCCGGGGATAACAGGCTGATACCGCCCAAGAGTTCATATCGACGGCGGTGTTTGGCACCTCGATGTCGGCTCATCACATCCTGGGGCTGAAGTCGGTCCCAAGGGTATGGCTGTTCGCCATTTAAAGTGGTACGCGAGCTGGGTTTAGAACGTCGTGAGACAGTTCGGTCCCTATCTGCCGTGGGCGTTGGAGAATTGAAAGGGGCTGCTCCTAGTACGAGAGGACCGGAGTGGACGAACCTCTGGTGTTCGGGTTGTGTCGCCAGACGCATTGCCCGGTAGCTAAGTTCGGGATCGATAACCGCTGAAAGCATCTAAGCGGGAAGCGAGCCTTGAGATGAGTTCTCCCTGATACTTTAAGTATCCTAAAGGGTTGTCGTAGACTACGACGTTGATAGGCAGGGTGTGTAAGCGTTGTGAGGCGTTGAGCTAACCTGTACTAATTGCCCGTGAGGCTTAACCATACAACACCCAAGGGGTTTTGATGGACTCAATGAAAGAACATTGAATGTGTAAGAACGAGAATTAAGAAACAGCTTTCCGAATTAAAGAATTTGCTTGGCGACCATAGCGTTTTGGACCCACCTGACTTCCATGCCGAACTCAGAAGTGAAACGAAATAGCGCCGATGGTAGTGTGGGGCTTCCCCATGTGAGAGTAGGACATCGCCAGGCTTTAAATATCGTAATTTGCATAGACAAGTAACAACATCATCAGTGTACTAATCTGTTGATGACAATTTGTGGAGAGATGGCTGAGTGGTTGAAAGCACCGGTCTTGAAAACCGGCATACGTTAATAGCGTATCTAGGGTTCAAATCCCTATCTCTCCGCCACTATTCAGAAGCCTCGCTATTTCTAGCGAGGCTTTCTTCATTTCTGACGCTTGGAAATTTGTTAGGGACTGGACTTAATCCCTTAGTCGAACGTATCCCTGCACTATGTCACTTGAGAAGCCTTGCTTTAAGCGCGTTCTCGCTATCCACGGGTTGTGCTGCGACAGAAGTTCATAACTTTATCTTCTAACGAGAACCATCAAGTCTGAGTATTGGCATTCCTACCTCTAAGGGTGAAGTGTTTCTGTTAACAAGAGACTTGTCTTTACTCTATGTTACGTGCGTTAGCGATCTTAGTGTTACCTAATGGCTATTCGCTATCTTGCCCTAGTTGGTACAATAAATACGCTCTAAGCATTGTATAGGACAGTCCTTCATTGAAGAGAATGGAGAGTATCGGAGCTTATGTACCTATTTTTGCTTCCTGCACTATTCCAAGTTATCTGCATTTTGTTAGTAGAGCTCCTTCCTAGAAGCTTAGATTTTGAAGAAAGTGAGTAAGCTATTTTTTAGAAGATTTTAGTGAGCTTAATGGAGTGCTTCTGGGAACGAACTAAAGAAGCTTTGCTGGGGCTTCCCAAAGAAGTTTAGGCGATTACAGGGCATTAGCTCTAGTGGATATTGCAGGTTTGTGTAGTGTTGATGAGTGACAGGCAATAAAAAAGCCGACAGTAAACTGCCGGCTTGGTTAGATGACTGCTAATTAGTCGTTCTGAACTAGCGTGAGAGCTTTACGAGAGACTTCGTGAGCGGCTTTAGTTAGATTCTGCTTCTCTAGTGTATCTGCTAGGAATGCATAATCAGAGACGTCAGAGCGAAGCTTTAAGGCGATCTCGAAGTGGTCTTGGGCTTCTTGCCACTTCTCTTGACGGAAATAGAAGTGCGCTAATGCGCTATGCGCAGCGGCGTTATCTGGCTCTTTCTTTACTACTCCCTCTAAGAAAACCACGACAGGGTGGATATCTGGCAGGTTTAGATCTGGCAGTAGTTGATAAAGCTCAGGAGCCGGTTGTTTTTTCAATGCTTCTTTTAGCACAGTAAAGGCTTCAGCATCTGCTTTCCGGGCTATCAACTCACGAGCAAAACAGGCGACTAGGTGTGTGTCTTGTTTTACTTTGCGTGCAAGGCCATTCCAATGAGAGATAAGCCCTTCGCTACCCTGTTGTTGCGCTACTTCATGGAGTAAGCCGCACTGCGCCTTTTGAATCAGCTCTGCATGTTCTTCATCCGTGATGAGTTTTGCTTTGGTTAATTGTGGCAAGAGGTCAATAAGAGGTTGCCACAATTTTAGCTGCATGTACGTTGTTTTCAGCAAGTTCAATACAATCGAATTACTCGCATACTGACCTTTTAACGATTGCAAAGTATCGAAAGCAGCCTCGAACTCGTTGTCGCGGATAAATTGTTTCGCTCGAGTCAGCTCTACTGCGAGATGAGCATTCTCTTGCTGGCTTGCTAGCTCTAGGTAGTGATCTCGTTTCGCTTTATCACCTTGGCCTTGTGCGGCTTCAGACGCAACCAAGTAGCAAAGCAGCGGCATATCGTGATGATTTGCCCAGCGAGTTACTTTCTTCTCGGCACCTTTCCAGTCTCCTTCAAGGAGTTTAATAATGCCTTCATTGGTGTATCGACGGGAATGGCGCATTTTGCGCACGCTGAAGTAGTTCCATGTTGTAGAACTTGCGTAAACTAGCTTTTTAATTAGGTACTCAAGTAGAAAAAGACCTGCGAGTGCTGCGATAACGAATACGACCAATGTCGTTACGCTCATCTCGATCGTTTTCTCAGCGATGGAGATGAGTACATAGCCTTGCTGACCAGAAAATTGAGTGCCAACAAATAGTCCTGCACCTAGTACAACAAATAGGAAAATAAGACGAAACATTACTTATCCTCCATACCTGTCATCGTTGTGACTTCGCGACGTAGGCGCTCACGGATGACATCTGATAGTTGAGACTGACTTTGCAGTTTCGTTGGGTATTCCACTTGAATGTTTTGCTGGCTTAACTGGTTAACAGTTTTGTTGAACTCTTTAACGGAATTATCGTCTTGGTTGAAGAAAGCTAATGCCCATTTGTCGGCCGTTTTTAGAGACGTGGTGTAAATTTCACCTTGCTCTTGGTACACCGCTTTTATTGCGGTCTCCAATTTGGCTTTGATGTTTTCTTTTAGGTAAAAGTGTTGCTCAGGAGAAAGCAGTGGAATGACGTTACCATCGCGCGTGCGGAAGGTAATGAAGTTTTCTGAAAAGTCTTTCAGAGATGTCATTAAGTTATCTTGCCAGTTTGCAATATCTTCTGACACTTCAGTGTTCTCTACGGCTTCTGCTTCTGGGAGTAGTGCATTGGCGAGAGGTAGCTTGTCTACTTGCTGTTGCAGAGCAGTTAAGCGTAGTACCAATCCATCACGGTCAATCAGCGGGATAGTACGAAGTTTGGTGATATCGTTCGCCATTGCTTTGCGTAGTTTGACGAGGCTAGGGTCATTCAGTGCTGCAATGCGTTGATCAGCACTTTCCATTAGTTGAGTGGCGCTTTCTACGTCATGCTCTAAGAACAGTTTACGACCTGCTAATTTGACGAGGTAATCGGCTTCAGCAAGTAGCCAGTCGTTTGGTCGACGACCTTTCACATCGGCAACGGCGAGCTGTAAGCTTTCAATGCTCTTCTGTTGCTGTCCAAGTACCACTTCCGCTTTGTGTGTCACGGTCGTTGCTTTCTCGATGGTTTCTTCTTGTACCCGGCTGAGCTCTTGCTTCATGGAAGCTTGAGTGCTTTCTAGCTGACTTTTTAGTTGGGCGATCTGCGCTTGGTAATCGGCTTGCTGCTGATGTAGCTTGTATGCGAGGCCACCGCCAAAAATAATCGATAAGATGATAGCGACTGTGCCTAGTTTAACTCCGCGCTTGCCTTGTTTTTCTTCAAATTCGACTTTGGCTGGCTCGGTTGTTTTTGGGTGCTCGGCCACTTTTGGCTGTTCTTTTTTAGGGGCCGCATCCTGCTGCGATGTGCTTTTTTCGGCTAGCGGTGCCGATGAGGTTTCTTCGGAAAGGTTTTTATCGTTATTTTTTTGGTCGTTATTTTTACTTGTCATGCCTATATCCTGTGTAGCTAGGGCTGGAGAGCCGCCAGTAATTCTTGGTTGGATGCGCTTCCCGTGCATCTCACCCGAGTGAACCCCCTTTGAAGTGCGATGTCAGCGATACGCTGACTGGGGATATACAACTCTTGTTGATTAAGCCAAGTCAATTGCTCTGACGTCAATTGGCTGCACAAATAATCCAGTTGCTCACCACTGGTGACGATGATCTGGTCAATTTGTAGGGTTTTCCATAGTGAGACACAGCTTACTGGATCGAATGGGATGAATTCTCTCTTGTAAGTCTCACTATAGTGAACTTTTGCGCCACGTCTCACCAATGCATCTTTGATCAGCTCTCTTCCACCGTTCCCACGAAGGATAAGAACCTGTTGTTGTGCCACATTGTTGAGCTCTGGCAGTCGCAATAAATGTTCACTATCACTGACTTGGGGATAGTGTACTTTCTGTTGGGTACATTTGCTTAAATAGTGTGCTGTTTTTTGACCAACGGCAAGGTAAATGGCTTGTTTCGGCCATGATTTCTCGTTGCTGGCTAAGATTTGCTGTGCACATTGCACGGCATGTCGACTAACAGCGATAACAATTTGAGCTTGATGCAGGTGTTTAGAGAGGTGCGTGTCCGTGAGATCGGCGACAATGTCGATCAGAGGATGGTGATATGCGGAAATGCCGTGCCTTTCGAGCAGAGAGCAAAGCGCGCTGCCTTGCTCTCCCGGCCGAGTGACCAACACTGCCATGATTATTCGTGATCTGCGTACAGCTTAGTTAGGATTTCACGAGCGCCGTTATCCAGTAGTTCATTGGCTAACTGCACTCCTAACGTTTCGCCGTCTTTACGATGGCCACGGATTTCACCACGAACAATTTCGCTGCCATCTGGTTCGCCAACTAATGCGCGTAGCCAAATGTTATCGCCATCTAGCAGGGCATAGCTGCCGATAGGTACCTGACAGCCGCCTTCTAGCGTCAGGTTCATTGCGCGCTCACACAAAACGCGGTCTACGGTGTCTTGGTGGTTAAGCGGCTCAAGTAGCTTAAGCAGCCTTTCATCGTCAAGGCGGCACTCAATACCGACAGCACCTTGGCCTACCGCAGGTAATGATTGCTCTGGCTCGATAAAGCTACGAATGCGTTCTTCAAGTTTCAATCGTTTAAGGCCAGCCGCAGCAAGAATGATCGCATCGTATTCACCCGCATCTAGTTTACCAAGGCGAGTGCCCACATTACCGCGAAGCTCTTTAATGATGATATCTGGACGATATTCTTTCAGTTGGCATTGACGGCGCAAACTGCAAGTACCAACCACTGCACCTTGAGGGAGTTCATCAATGTTGCTATAGGTATTGGAGACGAAAGCATCACGAGGGTCTTCACGTTCACAAATGGTCACGAGACCAAGACCTTCCGGGAAATCGACGGGCACGTCCTTCATTGAGTGAACGGCAAGGTCTGCACGGCCTTCTAGCATTGCGACTTCAAGCTCTTTTACGAATAAGCCTTTGCCGCCAACTTTTGCTAGCGGTGTATCTAAAATCACGTCACCTTTGGTCACCATGGTTACTAACTCGACTTCCAAACCAGGGTGAGCGGCTTGAAGGGCGTCTTTGACAAAGTAAGCTTGCCATAAAGCAAGAGGGCTTTTTCGAGTTGCAATGCGAATAGGTGTGGATTGTGTCATGATCTTCTCAATGCTGTTTGGATTTGGGTTTATCCTACCATTCTCATCAAGAAATGCTTACTGTTAGTTCGTTATCTCTGAGAGCTATGAATGGAATTACATGACGTTATGAAAATAGTGTGACTGGATTCTCAATTAGACTAAGGACTATTATTAGTAATAGGTAATAAGAGCGACACTACCGCGCGATTAATTTTGTGACTAAAGTATGGTTTTGCATCCTGAGTGGTGCGTGGGCGTGAAACTTTACCCGCACCAATAAAAGTGTTAAATTGATCACGTTTTTAGGCCGTTTTGGTTTAAAACGTCAGCAGATTTTCGTGATTGTTCAACCAAGGAATTCCCCTTGCAGGCTTACACCCAAAAAATCATTCAGCGACTAGATAATTTGAATCAGCAGCGAGTTGATCGCGCGCTGGCGCTTATGGATTCGCAAAGCCAGCAAGTCTTCCACTTGATTCCTGCCTTGTTGAACTACAACCACCCTGTGATTCCTGGCTATTACGATGCCGATGTCCCGTTTGGTGTACATGGGCTGGCGCTAAATAGCATTCAACAGCAATTCATTGATGACATTCAACTTGCGATTGGTCAGCCACTTAAGACGGCAGAGAAGCCGGCTATCTTGGGCTTATACACCATGGGCAGTACCTCATCAATTGGTCAAAGTACTTCTAGTGATTTAGATATTTGGGTGTGTATTTCGCCAGATATGGATTGTGACGAGCGAGAATTGCTGACCAATAAATGCTTGCTGATCACCGACTGGGCACAAAGCCAAGGGGTGGAGGCGAACTTCTTCTTAATGGATGAAGAACGCTTTAGAAGCAACCATTCTGAAGAGATGACGGGTGATAACTGTGGCTCATCTCAGCACTTACTTTTGCTTGATGAATTCTATCGCAGCGCGGTGCGTATTGCTGGACAGCGTTTATTATGGCAAATAGTGCCGCCAGAAATGGAAGAGTGTTACGACGAGTATGTTTCTCAATTGTGCAGTGATGGTTACATCGACTGTAGTGAATGGATCGACTTTGGTAAATTGAACCGCATTCCTGCTGAAGAGTACTTCGGCTCGAACTTGTGGCAGCTATACAAAAGTATCGATTCTCCCTACAAATCGGTATTAAAAGCCATTCTGCTTGAAGCTTATTCGTGGGAATACCCGCATACGCAACTGCTAAGCATCGACACCAAACGTCGTTTCTTTGCCCATGAGCCAGACCTTTACGGCATGGATGCGTACTACTTAATGTTGGAAAAAGTGACCCGCTACTTAGAGCGAATCCAAGATGACACTCGTTTGGATTTGGTGCGCCGTTGCTTCTATCTCAAAACCCACGAAAAGTTGTCGCGTGAACCGGATGTCGGTTCAGTGGCTTGGCGCCGTGAAGCGCTGAGCGACATGATTGCAAAATGGGATTGGGATGCCAGCGTTGTTGCTGAGCTCGATGATCGCCGCAACTGGAAAGTTGAACAGGTAAAAGTGGTGCATCATGCGTTGCTGGATGCGTTGATGCAGAGCTACCGTAATTTGATTCAATTTGCGCGTCGCAACGACATTACCTCCGCTATCAGCCCGCAAGACATCAGTATTTTGGCTCGTAAGCTTTACGCCGCTTTTGAAGTATTGCCGGGCAAAGTGACGTTGCTCAACCCACAGATTTCCCCTGATTTGCATGAACCGGATTTAAGCTTCATCGAAGTGAAAGATGGTGGTGTGAACAAGTCTGGTTGGTATCTCTATAAACAACCTCTGATCGCGCACCGCATTTTGGGGCAGCCATACTTAGAACATCATGAATACTTGAGCAAGTTAGTCTCTTGGGCATTCTTTAATGGTTTAATCACCGAGTCGACTCGTTTGCACGCGGTGGTGCGTGAAGCGCAACTGGATATCGATAAGTTCTACCAAATGGTGAGCGACTTACGAAATACCTTTGCGCTGCGTAAGCGCCGTCCGACGATGCAGGCATTAGCGAGCCCATGTGAGATCAGCCAGCTAGCGATGTTCATCAACTTTGAAAATGATCCTACGTCAGAGCTTTCGGGCCGTTCACTGAAAGTGGATGTGAAAAATACCGATATCTTCAGTTTTGGTCCGGAACATAAAAACTTAGTCGGCAGTGTCGACTTGGTTTACCGTAACTCCTGGCATGAAGTGCGTACGCTGCATTTCAAAGGGGAAACGGCGATGCTGGACGCACTGAAAACTATTCTGGGCAAAATGCACCAAGACGCGTTGCCACCAGAATCGGTGGATGTGTTCTGTTATGCGAAGAACATGCGTGGTGTGATGCGTAATATGGTCTACCAGCTTTTAGCGGAATGTATCGACTTACGCTTGAAGCCAGTAGAGCAAGAAAAACGTCGCCGCTTTAAAGCGATGCGCCTTGGTAACCAAACTTACGGGCTGTTCTTTGAACGTCGTGGTGTGTCGGTGCAGAAGTTAGAAAACTCCATTGATTTCTATCGCAGCATTTCTACTAACAAACTTAAAGGCTCGCCGCTATTAATGCTCGATCGTGAGCAAGAGTATCAAATGCCAGAAGCGGTGGATGGTTTTGCTAGTGAAGGTCTGGTGCAGTTCTTCTTTGAAGATAATGAAGATGGCTTCAATATTTATGTGTTGGATGAGTCAAACCAAGTTGAAGTGTATCACCAGTTTAGTGGCTCCAAAGACGAGATGATTTCGTCCGTGAACAGCTTTTACACATCAGTAAAAGACGACAGTCGTGTTGCGTCGAAATTTATCAACTTTAACCTGCCGCAGTACTACCAGATTATCCATCCAGAAGAGGGCAATGCTTATATCATCCCTTATCGTAATGATGGTTGCTCGCCGCATCGTCCGACGAAAGCGGTGAACGCGTAATTAAACCCGTATCAATAAACAAAAAGAGCACTTCGGTGCTCTTTTTGTTTTGGTGACGATTGACGGACATTATGCCCAATCAATGGCTTCGCCCGCGTGCTTTTCACACTCTTGCTTCACCATTTCAAATAGCTCCATGCCCGTTTTTGAGCAGGTCCATTTATCTTCAATAAGCTTGAAGTGGAAACCACCAGATTTGGACGCTAGCCAGATCTCATGCATCGGCTCTTGGCGGTTAATGATGATTTGGCTGCGGTCTTCAAATTCCAATGTCATTACGTTGCCAGTGACTTCGTAATCAATGTCTGCGCCTGAATCATCGATGGATTCTTCGATGATTTGCATCTGCGCATCCACCAGTTGATGAAATTCAGTATCGTTCATCCGTCTATCCTATTGCTTTTCCTGAGTGTGGTGCGATTATAGGGGGCATTGATTCAATAATCACGATATGCGAAATGAAAAAATTAGTTACTGTGTTGTTTGTGATGGTTGCCGCGACGTTAGCGGGATGTGGCCAGTCTGGCTCACTATACATTCCAGATGACACTCAACAGAATGAGCAATCACAATAAATAACCGCGCCTTAGGGTGAAATTAGGGTTCAGCAGTCGAATAAAATAAGGGAAGCGAATTTTGGATTACTTCAACTATCAGGATGATGGCCAGCTTTGGGCCGAAGACGTCCCACTTCAAGCTCTTGCAGAGCAATATGGCACTCCTCTTTACGTATATTCTCGAGCCACGCTAGAGCGCCACTGGAAGGCGTTTGATAGTGCTGTGGGTCAACATCCTCATCTAGTTTGCTACGCGGTGAAAGCGAACTCAAACCTAGGCGTATTGAACGCACTGGCGCGTTTGGGTTCGGGCTTTGATATCGTATCAGGTGGTGAACTTGAGCGTGTGATTGCCGCAGGCGGTGATCCGAAGAAAGTCGTTTTCTCTGGTGTTGGGAAAACACCTGCAGAAATGAAGCGTGCTCTTGAGCTGGGTATCAAATGTTTCAACGTTGAATCTGAGCCCGAGCTAGAACGTTTGAATAAGGTTGCGGGTGAGCTTGGTGTGATTGCGCCAATTTCTCTGCGTATCAATCCAGATGTCGACGCGAAAACACACCCTTACATTTCGACTGGTCTTCGCGACAATAAATTCGGCATTGCGTTTGATCGTGCGCCAGATGTTTATAAATTCGCGCAAAGCCTGCCGAACTTGAATGTGCAAGGCATCGACTGCCACATTGGTTCTCAGCTCACCAATATCGACCCATTTATCGACGCGACAGACCGTTTATTAGCCCTGATTGATGATTTAAAAGCGCAAGGCATTAACATTCGTCACCTTGATGTCGGCGGTGGTTTGGGTGTGGTCTATCGTGATGAGTTACCACCACAGCCTTCAGATTACGCCAAAGCGTTACTTGGTCGTCTTGAAAATCACCAAGACTTGGAGCTGATTTTTGAGCCGGGCCGAGCAATTGCTGCGAATGCAGGTATCTTGCTAACGCGTGTTGAGTTTTTAAAACATACTGAGCACAAGAACTTTGCCATCATCGATGCGGCAATGAACGACTTGATGCGTCCTGCACTATACCAAGCATGGCAAGATATCGTGCCAGTTTCGCCGCGCACGGGTGAAGCTCAGACTTACGATTTGGTTGGCCCTATTTGTGAAACCGGCGACTTCTTGGGTAAAGATCGCGCACTCGTTTTGCAAGAAGGTGATCTACTCGCGGTTCGTTCAGCAGGTGCCTATGGTTTTGTTATGTCTTCGAACTACAATACTCGTACCCGAGCGGCAGAAGTAATGGTGGATGGTAAACAAAGCCACTTAGTTCGCCAGCGTGAGGAGCTGACCAGTTTGTGGCAGCTGGAACAGATTCTACCGGAGTAACACACAACAAATGCATTTCCACTTTTCCAAAATGCACGGTTTGGGCAACGACTTCATGGTCGTCGACTGTATTACCCAGAACGTGTTTTTCTCGCAAGACCTGATCCGCCGTTTGGCGGATCGTTATACCGGCGTTGGTTTTGACCAATTGCTCGTGGTAGAAGCCCCTTACGACCCTGAAACTGATTTCCATTATCGGATTTTCAATGCCGATGGTAGTGAAGTCGAGCAGTGCGGGAATGGCGCGCGCTGCTTCGCGCGCTTTGTTCGCTTAAAAGGGTTGACCAATAAATACAGCATCAGCGTAAGCACCAAAAAAGGAAAGATGATTCTCAACATCGAAGATGATGGAGAAGTGACGGTCAACATGGGTGTGCCAGAGTTTGAGCCGAACAAAATTCCTTTCAAAGCCAAGCAAAAAGAGAAAACCTACATCATGCGCGCTGGTGAAAAAACGTTGTTCTGTGGCGCGGTAAGCATGGGTAACCCGCATGTGGTGACGGTGGTCGATGACGTGGATACTGCTGATGTCGATACATTAGGCCCGCTGCTTGAGTCGCACGAGCGTTTCCCAGAGCGCGTCAACGCTGGCTTTATGCAGGTGGTGAGTCGTGACCATATTCGTCTTCGAGTTTACGAGCGAGGCGCAGGTGAAACACAAGCTTGTGGTAGCGGCGCATGCGCGGCGGTAGCGGTAGGGATTCTTCAGGGTCTGCTGGATGAAAACGTTAAGGTTTCTCTACCAGGTGGTGAACTGCGAATTGCGTGGCAAGGTCCGGGTAAGCCGTTGTTTATGACCGGACCTACAACGCATGTATTTGATGGTCAATTGTCTTGCTAGTAGAAGAAAAAGGAAACGGTTTGTCTCAAGTAGAAGCAGATGCCTTAACGGCTGAAGTGGTGGCCGAGTACCTCAAAGATCATCCCGATTTTTTTGTGCAGCGTCCGGAGCTTGTGGATCGTCTATCTTTCCCACACTCAGACTTGGGTGCGGTGTCTTTGGTGCACATACAAATGAATCGCCAACGTCAGCGCATTGAAGAGTTAGAGGAAGAGATCACCACACTGATGTCGCTTGCGGCGAACAACGATCGCACCTTTTACGAATTTATGGATTTGCAGGGGCAGATTCTAAAGTGTGGTGACTTTAAACAAGTCATTCATTCTATTGAAGAGAAAGCTAAAGCACTGGGCTTACGTGCGTTTGTTCGATTGTTTAGTCAATGCGACGCATCGATTCAATTGAGTAAGGAAAGTTATCAACGTTTTGCGACCACTCACTTAAATGGCAAAGACGCGTACTTAGGACGTCTTCGCAAAGTGGATCGTGAAGCTTTGTTTGGCAATATGGATGTGCCGGAAATGGGGTCCTATGTGGTACTACCGCTCGTGAAACAGCAAACACTGGGCGTGCTAGCGTTCTCTAGTGAGGATGGCGGTCATTTTCAACCAGATATGGATACCTTGTTTTTGCGTCACCTATCATTAGTAGTGGCACATCTCGCTCAAACATTGGTATGGCAAAGTTACGATGACGACAACTCCCAACACTCCTCTGCCAAATAGTCTGCAAAAGCCTCTTGAGCGCTTCTATGAATTCTTACGAAGCGAAAAGGGGCTCAGCCTACATACTCAACGCAATTACAAACAGCAGCTAGAAACCATGGCGCAGCACTTGGCTGAAATGGGACTTAAAGATTGGTCTCAAGTGGATGCAGGCTGGGTGCGCCAATTAGCAGGTAAGGGCATGCGGGAAGGCATGAAAGCCAGCAGTTTGGCGACGCGCCTCTCATCGCTGCGTAGCTTTTTCGATTTCCTTATTCTGCGTGGCGAGATGTCAGCTAACCCTGCCAAAGGGGTTTCAGCGCCACGTAAAAAGCGCCCGTTGCCGAAAAACCTCGATGTTGATGAAGTGAGCCAACTGCTTGAGGTCAACGAAGACGACCCGTTGGCTGTGCGTGATCGCGCCATGATGGAGCTGATGTACGGTGCAGGCTTGCGTTTGGCTGAGTTGGTGAGTGTGGATGTACGTGATGTACAACTGCGCAGTGGCGAGCTTCGTGTTATCGGTAAAGGCGATAAAGAACGTAAAGTACCATTCTCTGGCATGGCAACTGAATGGGTTGCCAAGTGGCTGAAAGTCAGGGGCGACCTTGCTGCGCCAGGTGAACCCGCCTTGTTTGTGTCTAAACTCGGAACGCGTATTTCGCACCGTAGCGTGCAAAAACGTATGGCAGAATGGGGACAGAAACAGTCTGTGGCGAGCCATATTAGTCCGCATAAATTGCGTCACTCGTTTGCGACACATATGCTCGAATCCAGCAATAACTTACGTGCGGTGCAAGAGCTTTTAGGGCACGAGAACATTTCGACGACCCAAATCTACACGCATTTGGATTTCCAACATTTAGCGCAAGCCTACGACCAAGCCCACCCACGCGCACGTAAAAAGAACGGGGAGTGAGCCGAAGTATGAAATTTTATCGCCGTATCGAGCCTATTAAGGCCATGACCTTCGATCTTGATGACACGCTGTACGACAATTACCCGGTGATTATCCGTATGGAGCGTGAGTTGCTGGCTTGGTTGCAACAAACACATCCAGCCGTGGCGCACATGGATAAGGCTGATTGGATGCAGGTAAAAAAACATGTGCTCCAGCAGAGACCGGATCTCAGAAGCGATGTGACGCTTTGGCGTTTAGTGCAGCTAAAGCATGGTTTTCTTTCAGTTGGCTATGATGAAGCGCAAGCTCAAGCCGCAGCTGAAGAGGGTGTGCAGCTCGCTTTGGATTGGCGCAGTCAGTTTGAAGTGCCCCAATCAAGCTTAGATGTTTTAACACAACTGGGAGAGCGAGTTCCGCTCGTGGCGATCACAAACGGAAACGTCGATTTAGATAAAATTGGCTTAACGCCGTATTTTCAATGTGTACTCAAAGCAGGGCCTGATGGGTTGGCGAAACCCGCCACCGATATGTTTGCTAAGGCGAAACGGTTCTTGGATATTCCAGCAGAGAATATTCTGCATGTCGGTGATCACCTAACCACGGATGTGCATGGTGCCAAGTCGGCTGGTTTTGCGGCTTGTTGGTTCAATGATATGAATAAAAATGTCATTAACCATTCAAAAACACGTACTTTACCTGATATTGAAATCAATAGTTTGCAGCCGTTACTCACACTTTTTTAATTGCTTTCGCATTAATCCATTCTAATCTCATTTTGTGTCTAGAAAAGCAGCGTAAAGCCACGTAAATTATTCACTATTAAGTAAAAAGAGTAACGCCACACGTCGTGGTGAAGATAGTGTTACGGCAGTGGTAGGTGCATGCGAGCTTTTTCAAAACTGGTTTATGATGTCAGTCAGTTAAATGACTTTTTAGTCACTTCTCAGTTCTCTTCAAGTAAACAATATTTAGTGCAAATATTGTCGACTCAATCACGCGACTTTACGACCACACTTGCGGACGCTGTTTTATTGTTGCTGCCGAATGCTCATGTCATGGGGCATAGTACGCGTAATGTCATTCTGGAGGGGGAGATATTTACCTCTGGCTGCCTGATCAGTGTGACTGAGTTCGAACAAACCACGCTTACTTCTGCCGTCCAAACCTACTCTTACTCCCCCGATATTGATGGTGGAGAGCTCAAACGCTCGCTTCTGTTGCAGCATAATTCGCAAGTGATCCTCAGCTTTGCTGTGCAAATTGAACGACGTGACTATCCCTTGTTTCAAACGTTCGCTAGTGAAGAAGTCGTGATCTCTGGAGGGTTGGCGCAGAGTATTGATGATGGATGCTGGGTGCTATATCAAAACCGAGTTTACGATAACGCTGTGGTTGCCGTAGCTTTGCACAGCGATACCTTGAAGCTATGGACAGATGCGTATTCGGAATGGAACCCGATTGGCATGCCACATAAAGTCACCCATGCAAAAGGAACGCGCTTGTATTGCTTAGGTGAACAGAAAGCGTTGGACGTATACAAGCGTTACTTGGCGGATGGGCATGACGTGACGCTGAGTCAACTGCTCAGCTTTCCTTTGTATCGAGAAAGTTTGGGGCGTAAGGAAGTTTGCACGGTAACGGAGCTGCACGCTGATGGTAGTATGAGTTTCGACAGGCCTTGGTGTCTTGGTGACGAAGTACAATTTTGCTATAACCACCCCTCATTAACGCTCGAACAGGTGCGACATGGTGTGGTTGAGTTAGCCATGCACCAACCTGAAGTCGTGATGATTTTTAACTGCGCGTCACGGTTAGACTTTATTGACAGCAGCGACGAAGTCCAAGCCTTCAAAGATATCGCGACGACGTTTGGTAGTTATTGTATGGGGGAACTGCATGGCGGTATTGGACAGCCAGAAATTCTTCATCACAGTCTGACGTATTTAGCGATGCGAGAGGGAGACGAAGTACAAGCATTGAACTTACCAAAGTCGCCCGTTAGCTCCTCTATTTCACCATTGTTTAGCTTGATTCGAAATGCGATTGGCGATCTCAACCATATGAACGCGCATATGGGGTATCAACTCGATCGCCAAACGCGCAAGTTACAAGAAAGCTATCGGCGAGATAGTCGCACTGGATTACAAAACCGAGTCGCGCTGCAAGAGCGGCTGAGTAGCATCGATTTGGATGAGCACTTGCTGACTCTAAAGCTACTTAACTTCAGCCATATCAATGAAAAATATGGTTATAGAGTAGGGGATCAGCTACTTAAAGACCTCTCAATGCATTTTACGAATCGACTGCGAAAGCGTTTTGGCATGCCAACGGCTTTGCAGCTTTATAGTATTGGGGTTGGTGAGTGGGCGTTCATATTTAAAGCTGACCAAAGCAGTGAAACCATCAAACAGCACTTTACTCGTTTTGCCGACGCGGTAGAGCAAACTAATTTTGAGCCAATTGGTCTGCGCGAAATAGATTATCTTTCTATCTCGCTGTGCGGTGGCTTAGTGAGTCGTCGAGATTTTCCATCAGCTTCTGCGGATGAGCTATTGCTCAAAGGCATTGAAGCGAGGCGCTCCGGTGTGCGCAGTAATACCCATATCTGCAATGCGAAAGACATCGAAGTCAGTGAGGATGTGCGTAAAGAGCAGCTTGGATGGTTGAGTTGCGTCAGTAAAGCCATTCTCAAACAGAACATCATTACCTATAGCCAGCCGATAGTGCATGCGGATAGCCATAAATTGGCAAGCCAAGAATGTTTGGTTCGCATTTTGGAGGAGGATGGAGCGGTGATTGCGCCAGGGCGCTTCCTGCCTATTATTTCCGATACGCATCTTTATACTCGATTGAGTCGGCACATGATCCATTCTACGTTACATTACATGCGAGATAGGCAAGGTGACTTTTCTATTAACTTATCGCCGCAAGATTTGCTTAGTGATAAAACTTTAATGCTTTTAGAGCATGAAATTTGTCAGCTCAATGACCCTAGGCGAATTGGTTTGGAAGTGTTGGAATCTGAGCAAATCAAAGACTACGGTCGAATGATCGAAGTATGCAGTCATTTCAGAAGCTTAGGAGCGCGTATCATTGTTGATGATTTTGGCTCAGGCTATTCCAATATTGATGAAATCCTAAAGCTGGAGCCGGAAGTCATAAAGCTCGATGGCAGCTTGATCCGTGATATCGATAAAGACTTAAAGCAGCGCAAAATAGCTTCCCAGTTGGTGCGTTTATGTCAGGTGTTTAATGCGGAGACGGTGGCGGAGTTTGTCCACAATCGAGAGGTGTGCAAAATCGCGCAGGATATGGGCGTCGACTATCTGCAAGGCTACTACTTGGGTGAACCTACGCGTTTGTTTTAGTTGTGTTTCACGTGAAACCATTCCAATAAAAAAACGCAGCCTTGGCTGCGTTTTTTTATTTTGAGCCATTCGGTTTTAGTTGAGTTAGCTCGGTGATTGCTTGAGGGCGTGTCCACTTTTTTCGGCTTGAAATAGTGCAAGGTAGTGAGCAAAGAATGTGAGCATTTTTTGCTGGTTATTTTGCTCGCCTAGTTGTCCGAGTAAATATGCGGCGACTTCAAACGTGCACAAGTTACCTTGTTGTTGGTTGCGTCGCAGCTGATATTGCGAGTCCGCCGAGGCAGACAGCGCCATAGTAGGGATACTTTCTAACCAACGGCTCTTGTTGATCATCTTGCGCGCCTCTTGCCAGGTGGCATCCAAAATAATAAACAGCGGAGTTTTGGTTTGTTGTTGGCTTTGGATCGCCACATGTTCGAGTGTGACGCTTTCTTCACTTGGGAACAGAAGCACTGGATACAGCGATGGATCAGCTAATCGAGCGAGCAAGTCTGCTGGTGGTTGTTTTCGGTCCCAGATTACTCGCTCAATATTGAGTTGGCACTGCTCTAGTAGCTGGCCAGTATTAGTATCACGCGTCAGTTCATTCGGATGCATCAACAGTAAGATGTTGTGCTCGCTGGTAAGTTTCGGCACCAGTGAGCACATACAGTTGAATTGAAAACCACAATTTGGACACGGTTGCGACATTACAGACGAACTCCTTCGCGAACCGGGCTAATCCCATCCGAGAACAGACGCACGCCACTGATTTGGTTTGGCGTTGCCGTTGGTGCCATGCTTGGGTTGAGTGGGTAGCTAACCCCACTGTATTGCATCACGTGTTGGGCTGCCTTAGCTCCGCCACCGCTGACATTAAAAATTAGATCTCGCCAGCCATGAGAGGTTTGTTGGCCGAGCATAATTGGGCTTTGTACCAGTGTGATACGGCTATTGAAGCGCCACTCTTTTTCGTGATGTTCAAATATCAGCAATGTACAGCCACCGGAACCACACCAATCCAGCTGTACTAATAGCTCTTCGTTACCATCGCCGTTGAGGTCGTAAGTTAGCCAACGGTACTGGTTGTTGTTGGGGTTGGTTTGGTGAATGAAGAAGTAGTTGCGCACGGCGGCATCTACTTTGGAGTCAAACTCCGCACTAGAAGGTACGTCTGCACTGCTGATGGGCTTGTTGGCGCGTTTCTCGGCTGGTTGCATCATTCCCTCATCACGAGTGGTGGCAGGGTAAAGCACTAAACCACCATCGGCGATTGGGTATACCAAGTTACCGACTTTTTCTTTGGTCGCTTTGAGCTGATTGCCTTCTCGCGTAAACAGTCGCTCTGACATCAGTCTTTGTTGTTGATGATGCGTCATGACGACTTGAACCTGAGACGGACTTAATTGTTGCCAGTACCCACGCTCGATTAACGGTGCTTGCCCATTGGCGTAACTGTATTTTGTTGTGGCGCTGTGGTCTGGGTTTAAGGTCATTTGCACCTCAAAACCTTGTGATTGGGTTGAAGTCGCGACATAGGTATTGGCCCAGCCAAGCGTAGCGTCCACGTTTGCAGCCGTACCACAACCTTGATAAGTGTCTCCATCATGTTTTAGCGTCGCTTTCCAGCCATACAAAGAACCACTCATCGTATCTGAGCAGAGGTTTTCTGTTAGGCGAAGTTCACCATCTTGTAGTTGATATGTGCGCTGGCGAGGTTGAAGTTGACTGCTCTTAATCGCTAATTTTGTGGTTTGTTTGCCGATTGGTTGGAATGTCACTCCATTAGCCTCAAAGCTTGCCGACCAAGAAGGCTCATTACCAAACACGCGAGTTGGTTTGTTTGGTTGCTGACAACGGTTTGGATTTTCCGTTGTGAGGAAGTTCACTTGTTCCACGACAAAGTTAGCATCGAAATCGGCAGAAAACCCATCGATGCCCGGTGGGTTGAGATGGCCGATAACCTCGCCATACATGGTCTGGTAAGGCTCGTTATTTAACTGAATTGCTCGTTGCATTTGCTGTGGTGACAGTTGTAACCAATATTGCTTGTCGCTGCCACAAGGCATGATGTATTGACTCTCGTGACCGACGATCACTTTTCCACGTAGCATAAAGGTTTGAGGTTGAATGGTGTCAGGCTTATCTAAGGTGGCTGGTGGAGAAGCTGGGTCGGCAGCGCCAGATTGTGGCGGCTGCGAACTACATGCTTGCAGAACCAGCAGAGTGGCAAGCGCCACTGGGTTTTTCAAAGCCTTCATGTTATATCTTCCTCATTATTGTTACTCAATCGGCATCGGATGGCATTATGGCATATTGGTTATTTAAAACTGAACCAGATACCTTTTCTATTGACACGCTTCGAACCCAAAAGGTTTCATGTTGGGAGGGAGTTCGTAATTATCAGGCGCGCAATATGATGCGTGACCAAGTAAAGGTGGGCGATTTAGTCCTGATTTATCACTCTTCTTGCAAGAATGTTGGCGTTGCCGGTATTGCTAAAGTCGTGAGAGAAGCCTATCCCGATCATTTCCAGTTCGATCCTGAAAGCGATTATTACGATCCAAAGTCAGACCCAGACAACCCGCGTTGGATTATGGTGGATGTCGAATTCGTGCGTAAAACGACGCGAGTGATTCCGTTATCGGTGATGAAAGCGATGCCAGAACTTGAGAACATGCCATTGGTGAAACGTGGAAATCGCTTGTCGATCATGCCAGTGATAGAAGAAGAGTGGGAAGCGATCCTTGGCAAAGAGAAGTTGCCAAGTCAGCGATAAAAGAAAAGGGCTGCGAATGTGCAGCCCTTTGTTATTGTTTGGAGTATTGCAGCTTACAGCAAGTGATCTTGTAGGTAGTGTGCAACCGCATCTTCTGCATTGCTGCCAATCACTTCGTTATTTGGCAATGCTTTCATCACTTTCTCGTGTGATGTACCCATGACCAATCCTTTACCTGCCATCGACAGCATTTCTACGTCATTCATGCCATCACCAAATGCCACGCAATTTTCTAACGTGAGGCCGAGTTTTTTCGCTACCGCTTCAAGAGCATGGCCTTTAGACACACCTGCACTCATTACTTCCAAGCACCATGGTGTTGAAAACGCAATATTCAGCTTATCGCCAAATTGTTCACGTAGTTTGTTTTCAAACACCACCAAGCGTTCGTGGTCTTGTGCTGGATGGGTGAAGAAGATTTTCGCAATACCGTCAGTTGGCGCTTGGTCTTCATCGAATAAGACGTATGTGAATTCGTCATGGAAATCACGCAATGTTTCGTCGTCTTTGTTCATCAACCAACTGTCATTTTGATACATGTGGATAAGTATTTCTTGATCGTGCTTGATCGTGTCGATCACGCCTTGAACCAGCTCTGCAGGGACATTCTCGCTGTACATCAGCTGGTCTTCCTGGTCATGCACACGGGCACCGTTGGAGGTAATCATGTAAGCCGGAATACCGACCTGACGACGGATGCTCGCAACGTCTACGTGGTGACGGCCTGTTGCAAAGACAAAGGTGTAACCCTTTTCGTGCAGCGCTTTTAGCGTCTCTTTTGAGTAAGCACTGAGCTGATGGTTTGGTGCGAGTAACGTGCCATCCAGATCAGAGGCAACGATTTTAGTGATCTCTTTGCAAGGTAGCGATGTGCTCATGAAGTCCTCGTAAACGGTTTGGATAGTGTGGAACAGGTGATTGCAAACGGAGTACAGCAGACTGACTAGATCATGCTGCTCCGAATGCGGGGGAACTTTGGTCGGTTGCATCTGCATGGTTCAACGCAGCCAGACCCAAGCAGTGTACGTCAAAATGAGGATGAAAAAGAGGGTAAATCAATGTGCAGACATTTCCTCTTTAATCATGGCCGTGAAATGGTCGCCTAGAGTTCTTATTATGTTTTTTCGTTTGGCGATGATTTCGGGTCATTCATAAAGCGGAAGATCGCATCGAGTGCTTGATTACGATACTGGTCGGTCTCGAATAAGATCTCATGCTGTGCGCCTTCGATAGAAAGTAGCTCCGCATATGGGTTGGTTTTACGCAATTTATCGATAAAACGTTTTTGTGCCAGATTGCTGACAATACGATCGTTCCCAGCTTGAATCAGGAGCACCGGTACTTTGACTTGGCGAGTCAATAAAAAGCATTGTTTTGCTGCCATTAGCCCTTGCCATACCCATCGAGTGCTCGGTCCACCGACTTGCAGTTCCGGTTTTTCCGTATAGAGATTTCGGAACCATTGGTAGCGGCCGTAACTTTGGCTGAGTGGGTTATCTTCAAAGGGTTTAGGAAAGTAGGCCTGATGTCCTGGTGCATAGCGTGGCAAAGTCGATACCGCTGACATAATTTGTGTCACTGGAATCGCTATTGGCGATAAGTACCATGGCAGATTAATACCAAACATAGGCGCACTAAGAATCAAGCCGGTAAAGGGATGTTCTGGGTGAGTTTGCAGATAACGTGTAGCGATTGCGCCGCCCATGGAGTGGGCAATGATGAAACATTGCTGATAGTCGCTAAGGTCGTGTTTGTTTACGACCACGTCCATATCGTCAATATAATCAGTAAAGTCATAGACGTGACCCATATCTGAGTCAGACAATAGACGATCTGATAAACCTTGTCCGCGGTGGTCAAAGGAATAGACGTCGAAGCCTTGGCGATAGAGATCGTAAAACAGTTCTTGGTATTTCCAGGAAGATTCAATGCGCCCATTAACGATGAGCACGGCTTTTTTATGTTCTGGGTTGGTCAGTTTGCACCAGTAGATGTTCTTTTTCTCAGTTCCTTTAACAAAGCCTTCTTGGCGAGTTTGCCAAAGTGCCGCGATCGGACCACCAATTGCTTGCTCAAATAATGACTCTTGAGTATAAGTCAAAGGTGAATGGTTAGTAGCCATTAGTCGATTACCTGAAGATACGTTGTTTACGCGATGTATCATCGAAGAATTAGTGAGGAAATGCAATGGATACACACGTCTGGTTCGCTTATGTAGTAACTGCAATCGTTTTTAGTTTGGCTCCGGGGTCTGGCACGGTGAACTCAATCAGCAATGGTTTGAGTTACGGTACTCGCAAATCTTTGGGGGCTGTGATCGGTCTCCAAATTGGTTTGGCCATTCACATTGCGTTAGTTGGGGCGGGAATTGGTGCGCTGGTCGCACAGTCGGCAACGGCATTTTCTGTCATTAAATGGGTTGGCGCGGCTTATTTGGTTTGGTTGGGTATCCAGAAATGGCGAGACACTTCCAGCTTGGTGGCGGCTGAGAGCCACAAAGACATGTCTGGCATGGCACTCTTGTACAAAGCTATTTTGATTAACCTAACGAACCCTAAATCGATTGTTTTTCTGGTGGCGTTGTTTCCACAGTTTATTGACCCGGCACAAGACCAACTGACGCAACTGTTAGTGCTTGGTGTTACGACTGTTGTGATCGACGCGTGTGTGATGTTGGGTTACACCACCTTGGCGGCGCAAATGGGACGTTTTATTCGCTCAGATAAAATCATGGGGAAAATAAACAAAGTCTTCGGTTCAATGTTTATGGGTTGTGGTGCATTATTAGCAGCTGCAAAGTCATAAGCCATTTATAGGTCCTTCTTTAGCATGAATACAACGTATGTTGCTCGCCAGCCGATCTTTAACCGCAAAAGACAGACGCTGGGTTATGAATTGTTGTTTCGAGATGGGGAGAGTAACGCATACCCTTCGCATATTGAGTCAAACCGGGCAACATACCGATTAATTGTCGAGAATTTCCTATCACTGGGCACTAACCCAGTGATTGCTTCTTCGCGATGCTTTATCAATTTTCCTCATCAAAGCTTGGTGCGCCGCTTACCGCGCAGCTTGCCAAAAAACAAAATCGTCGTCGAAGTCCTGGAAACTTGCCAGCCGACCGATGATCTTCTCGATGCGATTCGCGAGTTGTATCGAGAAGGTTATTTGATCGCGCTGGATGATTTCACCTTAACGCCGGAGTGGCGTCGCTTCTTACCTTACGTGCACATCGTTAAACTCGATATCATGGCAATGGGGCTGGAAAAAGCGTGTGCGTTGGTCAAAGCTCACCTTGCTAAACGCGTCAAATACCACTTTTTGGCGGAACGTGTTGAAACCGCAGAAGAGTTTGAGCAAGCCAAAGCGGCTGGCTTTAAGTTTTTCCAAGGCTACTTTTTTAGTAAGCCATTAGTTTCGCAAACAAAATACGTGAGCCCTGAGCAAGTGTTAGCGCTACAGCTTTTTCGTGAAGTCTGCTCACCAGAGCCAGACTTTACTCGTATTGAAACCATCATTACGCAAGATGTCGCGTTGTCGTACAAATTATTGCGCTTTGTAAATACGCAAGCGCCAAACCTCGCTGTCGAAATCAGCTCGTTTCGTCAGGCCTTGATCTACCTTGGTCAGGATAATCTTAAGCAGTTTGTCTCCTTGGTCGTGGCGTCGTATATCTCTAGTAACAAGCCTCGAGAGCTGTATCACCTTTCATTACAACGAGCGCAGTTCTGCCAATTAATGTCGCGTTATCAGCCATTTTCCCACCTCAACGAACAAGGGTTTATGGTCGGCTTATTATCGATTTTAGATGCGATGCTTGATTTGTCGGTGGAATCTTTAGTCAAGCAATTGCCACTTAGCGAATCTGTACAACAAGCCTTATTACATCGCAAGGGGGTTTATGGTGCGCTGATTTCTCTGGAAGAGTGTTACGAGCGTGCCGACTGGTCAGGCGTCGAAAAAATCACGACGCAGTTGGGGTTGTCTTTGGAAGAGGTCAAGCTCTCGTTAGGTGAAGCGGTTCGCTGGAGTCAAAACGTCGCAACTGCGTAAATTTCTGCCGTATCTTTATTCTCTCTAACCGTTCTTCTCTCTAACCGTTCTTCTCTCAATCTTTATTAGCTGTTTCGATGTGAAACTTTTATGACGATTCTGGGATCACTCTTGACGACATCCTAGAGTTAAATAAGTATATACGCATATCCATATATAGGTGTGTTTATTATGCTTCCACATCAGTTTTTCAAGCTGTTATCCGATGAAACGCGCGTACGTTGTTTAATGCTGGTGGCCCGTGAAGGCGAAACTTGCGTGGGTGATTTGGCGTTTGCGTTGCAAGAGAGTCAGCCGAAAGTTTCTCGTCATCTTGCTCAGTTACGCTCCAGTGGCATCTTGGTGGATAAACGCCGAGGGCAATGGGTGTACTACGAGTTATCGCAGCAATTACCAGGTTGGATGCGTAAGCTGATTGAAGACTTAGTGGCATCAAACTGTTTGAAGCAAGAGTACCAAGACGACATCACACGCTTGCACGATAAAAGTCGTGAGGCTTGCTGTTAATAGCAAACAGAGATTCAAGGTAGAAGATTAAAGGGTAAAACTATGACAATTAAAGTAGGCATTAATGGCTTTGGCCGAATTGGTCGTTTAGCACTGCGAGCGGCATTCGACTGGCCAGAGTTAGAGTTTGTGCAAATCAACGATGTCGCAGGTGATGCAGCGACGCTTGGCCACTTATTAGAGTTCGATTCAGTGCAAGGTCGTTGGCACCATGAAGTGCAGGTTGAGGGCAATGAGCTCGTCATCAATGGCAAGCGCATCGCCACGACTCAGCAACGTGACATTGACGCCGTGAACTGGTCTGGCTGCGATGTTGTGATTGAAGCGACAGGTGTACACCGCAAAACCTCGTACCTAGACCAATATCTCGATCAAGGTGTGAAGCGCGTGGTGGTGAGTGCGCCAGTGAAAGAAGAAGGTATTGCGAACATTGTAGTTGGTGTGAATGACCACATCTTCGATCCTGAAAAACATCGTATCGTGACAGCCGCTTCGTGCACAACAAACTGTATAGCGCCTGTGGTGAAAGTTATTCATGAGAAGTTGGGCATTGAGCAATCCTCTTTCACGACAATTCACGATTTGACCAATACGCAAACCATTTTGGATGCGCCACATAAAGACCTGCGTCGTGCTCGTGCGTGCGGCATGAGTCTTATCCCGACCACTACCGGTAGTGCGACTGCGATTGTGGAAATTTTCCCAGATTTAAAAGGCAAGATTAACGGCCACGCGGTACGTGTACCGTTGGCGAATGCGTCATTGACCGACATCATCTTCGATGTAAAACGCGATACCACGGCAGAAGAAGTGAACGCTTTGCTGAAAGAGGCGTCGGAAGGGGAGCTAAAAGGCATTCTTGGCTTTGAGGAACGTCCATTAGTGTCGATCGATTACAAAGGCGACCAACGCTCAACCATCGTTGATGCACAATCCACCATGGTGGTTGGATCACGAATGGTGAAGATTTACGCCTGGTACGATAATGAAATGGGATACGCAACGCGCACCGCAGAATTGGTTCGAAACGTTGGTTTGGCTTAATAGGAGTTCACAATGTCTCATCCTACATGGCAATTAGATTTGGACTCTGGTGCATTAGTTTTAACACCCTGCCCGGGTACGAAAGGCGTCGAGTTGAAAGCGTCGTTGGAACAGTTGAAGGAGCAGGGGGTTCAAGCCGTGGTTACGGCATTGGACAATGCTGAGCTAGCATCGAAAGACGTCGCGGATTTGGGTGAAGTTACCCAACAACTGGGCATGAAATGGTTCCAGATCGAGATTGAAGATGATTGCGCACCCAGTGAGGATTTCGCGATGAAGTGGCAACAAGCTAGCCCTGAACTGCATGTGATTCTTGCTCAAGATGGCAAAGTCGCGATGCACTGTATGGGCGGCTCGGGTCGCACTGGTTTGTTCGCAGCTCACTTGCTGCTAGAGAAGAAATGGCCGTTAGAAGATATCGTGCGAGAAGTGCAGGCTCTTCGCCCTGGTGCGTTTACAAAACCGGTGCAGCTTGAGTACATCGAACGCGTGGCGCAAGACGCTTGATCAGCTTAAATAGCTTTTGGAACATCATGATCCAAAAGCTATGTTCCAGTTTATATAATGGAAAATAGGTCAGCAGTAAAACTAAAGGTTTTAATTTAAGATTTTGTTTTTATTGGTTATCTTTGTCCGTTTGTAAATTTCGGTGTGTTTGTGAATTCGAACTAAGGTTGTATCGCCTTATGGTTGGTGTACAGGTTAATAAGCATTTGGCACATGATGATCTAAATGCTTCTATCGCTGTACATAAGAGGTCAATATGATTTCTCAATTGAACAAAAGTATTCGTCAGTACATGTTAGTGACGTTTAACTATTGGAGCTTTACCGTGACCGACGGAGCGCTGCGTATGCTGGTGGTGCTCTATTTTCACGACTTGGGTTATTCCACGTTAGCTATTGCCTCACTGTTCCTTTTCTATGAATTTTTTGGTGTGGTGACCAATTTGATTGGTGGGTGGTTGGGCGCAAGGTTAGGCCTGAACAAAACCATGAACATTGGTTTAGCTATGCAAGTGTTTGCGTTGTTGATGCTGGCAGTACCCAACGCATGGCTGACGATTCCTTGGGTGATGGCGGCGCAAGCTTTGTCGGGGATTGCCAAAGATCTCAACAAGATGAGTGCCAAGAGTGTGATTAAAACATTAGTACCAGACGAGCAGCAAGGCGCACTCTACAAATGGGTGGCGATTTTGACAGGCTCGAAGAATGCACTCAAAGGGGCGGGCTTTTTTGTTGGTGGCTTGCTGTTGTCTTGGGTGGGCTTCCAAAACTCGATGTTTATTATGTCGAGTGTGCTGGCATTGGTGTTTGTTTGCAGCATGATCTGGCTAGAAGCAGGCATGGGTAAAGCAAAGAGCAAACCTAAGTTTCGCCAAATTTTCTCCAAGTCCGAATCTATAAATATTTTATCTGCGGCACGTATGTTCTTGTTTGGGGCGCGTGATGTGTGGTTTGTGGTCGCTCTACCTATTTATCTTGGCAGTGTGTTTGGCTGGGATCACTTGTGGGTCGGTGGCTTTTTAGCCGCATGGGTCATTGCTTATGGGTTTGTGCAAGGCTTTGCGCCGCGTATTACTGGCAAAGCGCAAGGTCGCGTGCCTGATGGTAGTGCAGCATTAGTATGGGCAGGAATTCTTGCGTTAATTACGGGCGGTATTGCTTATGGTGTGCAAATCGGTTGGCAGCCTGAGTTGGTGATTGTTGTGGGGTTAATGATTTTTGGCGCTGTGTTTGCCATTAACTCTTCACTTCACTCGTATCTGATTGTGAGCTATGCCAAAGGCGATGGTGTGTCTCTCGATGTTGGCTTCTATTACATGGCCAATGCGATGGGACGTTTGATTGGCACGGTATTATCGGGTTGGATCTATCAAGAGGCTGGCCTTGCGGCGTGCTTATGGGTCTCCTTTGCTTTCTTGGCGCTGACGACGCTGATTTCGATTAAGTTGCCAAAAGCTAACGTTGCTACTGCGTAACTATTCCCAGTATTGCTATCTGTAGATGGTATAAATGGCTCCAAATCGGAGCCATTTTTGTTTCTTATGCGCCGTTGATGTAATCAAACTGTGTGGGTTTGGCATCGAGAGTGAATGCTGATGTTTGGTTCTCGTTAATTGATTAGAGTGGTGATGAAATCCCCGTTGTAGGTCATTGTTGCGTTAAAAATAAGCAAAAACAGATTGTTAACCATTTCACTGGCTGAGATTTACCCTATGCTATAAACGATAAGCGACTCAAAGTAGGGAAAGGTATGAGAGAAAGGGTTCTGTTTTTTGATTTATTGCGCTGCTTTGCTGCGGTGGCAGTGATCGCCATTCACGTCTTGGCCCCTTATCGAAATGAGTTAGGAGTGATTCCGTTTGACCAATGGTTGACGGCGGTAGGCGTTAATAGCGTTACCCGCTGGGCGGTGCCAGTTTTCATTCTGATCACCGGAGCGCTGATGCTCAGTGACACTCGACCATTTGACGGTAAGTATTATATCAAAAGGCGTTTAGGCAAAGTCTTAGTCCCATTTCTTATTTGGTCGATGTTTTATGCATACCTCTCTGGCTGGACGGCTCAAGGGTTTGACTTTGAAACCGTAAAAGAGGTGTTAAGCAATAGCCCATTCCACGCAACGTATTACCACCTCGGTTTTTTCTATTACTTTATACCGCTGTATTTTGTGATTCCGTTGTTCCAATGGATGGTACGCAACGTTGATGACAATGTGTTGTATACCTATCTCGCATTTTGGCTTTTCACCAGCACGCTGTTTTTGTTCAAGATTGATGGTCCGTGGAGCAACCAAATGTGGCTCTACATGGGTTACCTTCCTCTGGGTTATGTTCTATTTCAAAAAGTGCCTTTGAACCGCTCTATGGTGGCCTTATTTACAGGGTTTGGCCTCGTCGCGTTGGCTGTGACATTTACTATGGTCGTGACGAACAGTTTAGAGGCGGAGAAGTACACGGTTGGACGCTGGCTGTCTTACAAAACACTGAATGTCATTCTAGCGGCTTCGATGATTTTCATGATCGGTCGTTACTTTGGGGAAGGCTTGTCACCAAAAGTACAAAAAGTGGTGAGTGTGATCAGTCAGCACAGCTTGGGGATTTACTTACTTCACCCAATTTTCTTATGGCCGATGAAAGCGTTTGGTTGGTACACCGGACATCCCGCATGGGTGATTCCAGTCTGGATCATTATCAGTGGAGCTGGAGCCTTGGCGATGAGCTATCTCTTTTCTCGCTCTGCCAAGACTCGTTGGTTACTGCCTTAACGTTTGATGGCGAAGTGAAGGAATTTGTTACCACGATAGGTTAGCGTTCCTTTATCTCCAGGGTTGAGTGCATGGTAGTAGTGCACTCCAATTTGGAACTCTCGTTTAGGGCCAATAGAACCGCGTTGGACATAAATCCAATATTCTTGGTCGTCTTGGCCTGGTGGTGCATCTGGGATGTCGATAGCTTGCTTATCTAAAATAGTTACCTGTGCACTTTGTTCTGGAGCGTCTTCGCCCACATAGTGCTTGCTATAGAAACGAAAAAATACCCATGCGCCCAAAGCAATAAGGGCGAACAGGGCAACAATAAGTGAGATTGGCATGTTAACCTCCGATGTTTCATTGAGCTCTATTCTACAGAACTCATTGATGAAACGATGAGTTGAGATAACTTATTCATAATCTAATGAAAGGGACATGAATTTTATTCGGCGCACTTCACGGTTTACCTCAATGGGCGCGCGATGAAATCGTTGCTTCATCTGCAAGCTACGTCACTAAAGCTGAACTAAGCAGCTTTCACTTGTCTGGCTATATGCGCTCAAGGGCACAAATTGAAAGTAAAATTGCACTTAACGGCTCGAAAAAGCTCTAAATTTATAGAAGAATAAAAATAACGAACACGGGAAGGGTCTGGTAAGGAGGGTTACGATGTCAGATATTGAAAAAGTAGTCATGCGTACCCGAACGATCGAAAAACTTTTGCGTACTCAGTACCATGCAGAAGGGAAAGGGTTACACCAACTTATTAATAGTTGTGAAGAACGTTTACCACATGACGTGATAGCGAAACTTCGTTTTATCGCTACTGTGCGTAATAAAGTGGTTCACGAAGACGATTATAAGCTGGATGATCGGAAAGGCTTTATGGCGGCATGTGACGCTTGTGAAAAAGAGCTAACGCCAAGAAGCTCTCGTTTTATTTGGCGTGCAGCAATTTTGCTAATGACGTTGATTACGCTCGCCGCTCTTGGTTTCTACTATATGCATTGGGATATCTTGTCCAAACACATACAGTAGAAAAACACAGATAAATAAAAAAGGACGCATTTGCGTCCTTTTTTATTTTTAATCAGTAGGTTAGTACATCATTGGCAGTGTCATTAAACCCACAACCACTGCAATCATTACCAGCCCTTGTTTTTGAGAAGATGAAATCATAACACTACCCCTTAATCTTTGATGAACTCGATGAATTTAATATAGCACTGTTTTTGGGGTTTGATCAACATATGCTCGATAATCTTTTCAAAAAATACACTTAACTTGTCTTTTTTTACGTGTTTTTGACTAATGAAACTGTGTTTTTTGTGTTGTATTTAAAATGCTCGTATTGTGTGATTGTTGTTCGTATTTTGTTTAAGTGTATGATTTTAAAGTATCAATCTTGGTTTGTTGTTGGCTTGGAAATTGTTTTTTGTTTCGGTTGGTATGTTGATTGCCGATTTTGTCTGTGTTTCTCAAAAATTGAGAAAATAAAAAGATGTGCTATGGAGGTGCATCATTGAGTTGAGGTGTGGAAGGGGAATTTTCTTATCTAATGAGAAAATATGGGCTTAAAAAGTGTTTAGTGATTTGATGGTTTATGAAGTCGGTGTTTTCAATGGTTATTGAGAATGTGGCTTTATTTATCATTAGCTTACGTTCGTTATTTGATGTTTTTGTTATTGAGTTAAGTTTGATTTTTCATGTTGTTCTAATCTGTTCATCGGTGGTTTCTACTATCTTAGCTCGCTACCAAGACGATTTTCTGTTTTGTGTCTGTTATTTATTCTTGTTGCCTGTGATGTATACAGTCTGATGGTTTAGTCATCAGTTTTTGACGTGATGGGTTACCAAGGCCATTGGGCTGCTTTTTAGTTAAATGGCCTGACTAAGCGCGGGTTATTGTGCCGTGTGATTTGATGAACTTGGCTCATGGGATAGGGCTCTGCCCCATATTTATGGCCGTCATTAAGGCTCATCGACTTAATTGTTGTGCAGACTGAGGGTTACAAAATGTTTCGAATCGCTAGCGAGATCCAACTTTCGCAGATTGTGTCTTTACATCAAAACTGGTCTACCTAGACTAGCGGCGAGTTTAAGTAAAAGGTGTATACGGCATGTGGAGTTGGCTGGCGATAGGGCTATCAGGTGTGTATTCCGTGTTGGGAGCAAAACAAGCTAACCCGACACAATCCCTCGTGTTTAAAATCTTTACTCTGCTACTTCTTCTTGTGTTGGTGTTAACTCAAGGCGCATCCGCAACATATACCTACTGGATTGCGGGTGGGCTTATTGTTTCTATGGTGGCAGATACGCTGCACTCGTTTAAAACTCGTAAGCTAATTTACTTTGCTGCGTATTTGCTTGCTCAGGTGTGCTACAGCAAGTCATTTTGGGTGCAGCTTAATGGTGAGATTGTCTGGTGGTTGTTGGCCCTACTGCTCGCAGCGAGTATCGTGGCGTTCTTTTTGTTGCTACCTCAACTCGACTCTCTGGTGTTTCCTGTTGTGATCATGGGGATGATGTTGGTTCAGCTTGCTTGGGCGGCGGGTGAAGTTTGGTTGCAGGCCCCGAGCTATGCCAATGCTATCGGTTTCAGCGGAACCCTAGTTTTGATCTATTCGGCGTTGGCGTATGCGATACACGGTTACCGAAAACCGATGAAACACGCCTATCTGTGGGTAAGTGGCAGCTACTTCTTTGCCCACGCCCTCATTGTTGCCTCTATCATTTACTAATTTAAGTCAAAGCAGCTCACGAAGATTTCAGTAAACTGGACGTATTGTTCTTGATGACTGGAGTCAATAATGAGTGAAATCCATGCCCACGAGCTGCTAAACCTACTTCGAGAAACGCCAATGGATCGCGAAGCGCTGGCACAGCACTTTGGCAACACCGTTCGCTTTCACACCTGTAAACTGAATGATCTAGACTTAGATGCATTGCTAGCATTTTTGCTCAAGCGCGACAAAATCCGTGAGCTTGAAGGTAAGTTTGTGGTCAATATGGCGCGTGTCTGCAATCACTAAGCGGCGGCTATGATGCGAGGGTGAATATGCTGTTTTCGCCCTCAGCCATGTACTCACGTTGTCAGTTTGCTATACACTGGCCGCCATTTTTTAGGTGAGGCCAGAATATGGACATTCTTTCTGCAGCGACCATGCTGTTTCTAATCATGGACCCTCTCGGTAATTTGCCGATTGTGTTGTCTATTCTAAAGCACATCGATCCTAAGCGTCGCCGTAAGGTATTGATTCGTGAACTACTGTTTGCCTTACTAATCTTGATGTTGTTTCTGTTTGCAGGACAAAGCATCTTAAGTTTTTTGCATGTCCAGCCAGAAACGCTCAGCATTTCAGGTGGCATTATTCTCTTCATTATCGCGATTAAGATGATCTTTCCGAGTGCTGGCAGTATCACTGGACTGGCGGCAGGCGAGGAACCCTTTATTGTTCCGATGGCCATTCCTATGATCGCGGGCCCTTCAGTGATTGCAGCATTGCTTTTGCTATCTTCACAGCATCCAGAAAAAATGTTGGAAATGTCCGCATCAGTTGTGATTGCCTGGGGCGCAACATTTTTTATTCTAATGTTTTATGGCTTCTTTAATCGTTTGTTGGGCGAGCGTGGTCTAAAAGCGGTAGAGCGTTTAATGGGCTTGTTGCTGGTGATGATCTCCACTCAAATGTTTTTGGATGGTGTTAAGAGTTATCTTGGGTGACGGAATAAACGCAATAAAAAAGCCGCTCTTGAGAGTGGCTTTTTAGTATTTGGGCGATTACATCATGTGTTTACGACGAATATCGAGCAGGGCAAAAATACCAAAGATCAGGATGGAATATTTTTCCCAACTGCTCATTTTAATTTTGTCGCCAAATGCGCCAATGAAGATGGCCATTTGTAAACCGTGCATGATGAACAAAAAAGCGGTCATGATGTACAGCGCAATCGCGGCATTACCGGGAAACGGCATAAAGATATTGAGGATCAATACTAACCAAACAAAGGCGATAGCCGCTTTGGCCAGCAGAATTAATGCTTTCATTTAAGTGTCCTTTTAAATCGAGGCGTTATGCGGAGGTACGTTCATACAGACGGTAACTCACTTGGCCTGCTGTTTTTTCTCGATGTAACTGCCAGTTTTCTGGTAAGTCGGCAATATTGAGTTCTTTTTCTGTTTCAATATAAATCATCGCGTCTTCCGCGAGCCAGCCATTTTGTTCTAGCAGAGCCACGGTTTCATCCAATAGTCCCTTACGAAAAGGTGGGTCAATAAACACCACATGATGCGCAGTACCCGGCTGTTTTAAAAAGCTCAGTGCGTCGGTATTCACTACTTGGATGTTGTTCGCGTTAAGAGACACCACATTCTTCTGTAACTGTTGGAAAGCTTGTGGGTTCAGCTCGACCATGGTCACTTGCTCTGCTTGGCGCGAAGCCGACTCAAAGCCTAAGCCGCCGGAGCCGGCAAATAAGTCGAGACATTTTGCTTGCGGCACATCTTGAGCCAGCCAGTTAAATAGCGTTTCTTTGACGCGATCGGTCGTTGGGCGTAAGCCTTCAGCATCGTGTACAGGAAGTTTTCTGCCTCTCCATAAGCCACTAATAATGCGAACAAAGCCCGTTGTTGGCTTTTTTTGTGATGAGTTTTGCTGGCGACGTCTTACCATAGATTTTTTGACCGCTAATAAAGTGATACTATATCTAATCGCCCAAGCCGTGAGCTTGGAGCTTGGATACAGCCCAGAATATTCAAGATGACAGAGTGTAACACTAATAAGATTAGAATTACCTAATCGGAAAGTTTTCACAACTTTGTCATTAGCCTTTTTTAGACAGATAATAATCTTGTCAAAAAAGAGTCATTAATAGATAAAAGAACAATCTAGGATAGCCCCAGATGACGGAAAAAAAGAAGCGCGGATTACTTTCGTGGCTAGGTTTTGGTGACGAAGAACAAAGCCCAAAACCAAAAACTGAAGAAACAGTAAAAGAAGAAGCAGTGGAAGCGCCTTCTGAAGAGCAGCAAACCGACGCGGCTGCTGAGCAAGCGGAAGCAACGCCAGAACTTGAAGAAGAATCGAAAAAAGCGGAGGCTGCCCCAGCAGAAGCAGAAGCAGAAGCAGAAGCAGAAGCAGAAGCAGAAGCAGAAGAGCCTGCTGCACCTCGCGTTCAAGAACAAGAAAAGCCAACAGAGAGCTTTTTTGCTCGCCTCAAACGCAGCCTAAGCCGCACAAAAGCAAACATCGGCGCTGGCTTCTTCGGTCTGTTCAGCGGTAAGAAAATCGATGAAGACTTATTTGAAGAGCTAGAAGAGCAACTGCTTATTGCTGATGTGGGCATGAATACCACAACAAAAATTATCAACAACCTGACAGAAAAAGCCAAACGTGGCGATCTAAAAGACGGTGAAGCCCTTTATGGCTTGTTGAAAGAGGAAATGGCTGAGATTCTTTCTAAAGTCGAGCAGCCACTAGAAATCGATAGCAACAAAACGCCTTACGTTATCTTAATGGTGGGTGTAAATGGCGTGGGTAAAACCACGACTATCGGTAAGCTTGCCAAGCAGTTCCAAACTCAAGGTAAAAAAGTGATGCTTGCAGCGGGCGATACTTTCCGTGCCGCAGCGGTTGAGCAGCTACAAGTATGGGGTGAGCGTAACAACGTTCCTGTGATTGCCCAGCATACTGGCGCAGACAGTGCTTCTGTTATCTATGATGCGATTGAAGCGGCAAAAGCACGTGGTGTGGATGTTGTGATTGCTGATACAGCGGGCCGTCTACAGAACAAAGCGAACCTAATGGAAGAGCTGCGTAAGATTGTACGTGTGATGAAGAAAATTGATGACTCAGCACCACACGAGATCATGCTAACGCTAGACGCAGGTACAGGGCAAAATGCCATTAGCCAAGCGAAACTTTTCAGTGATGTTGCCCCTCTAACCGGGATTACCTTGACTAAGCTGGATGGTACAGCGAAAGGCGGCGTAATTTTCGCTATTGCTGATCAGTTCGGTATTCCAATTCGTTACATTGGTGTGGGTGAAGGTATCGAAGACTTGCGTCCATTTGAAACTCAAGAGTTTATTGACGCACTGTTTAGTCGTGAAGAATAAAAAGAGTTAGAGGAAATCAACGGTGATCAAATTTCAGCAAGTAAGCAAAGCTTACCGAGGTGGTCGACAAGCACTGCAAAAAGTCGATTTTCACCTGAGGCGCGGTGAAATGGCGTTTTTAGGCGGGCATTCCGGGGCTGGTAAAAGTACCTTGCTGAAATTGATCTGCGCGATAGAGCGACCAACTGATGGGAAAATCCATTTTAATGGCCACGACATCACGCGTATTCCAAGCAAAGACATCCCTTTTTTGCGCCGCAATATTGGGATTGTTTTTCAAGATCATCGTCTATTGATGGATCGCAGTGTATACGACAATGTCGCTCTGCCAATGCGCATCGAATCGATTTCTGAAAACGAAATCAAACGCCGCGTTTCTGCGGCGTTAGATAAAACAGGCTTACTCGATAAAGCTCGTTGTCTACCTAGTCAACTCTCTGGTGGTGAGCAACAACGCGTCGGTATTGCCCGTGCTGTGGTCAATCGACCAACGTTGCTGGTGGCTGATGAGCCGACAGGTAACCTTGACCCAGAATTATCCAACCGTGTGTTGCGTCTATTCGAAGAGTTTAACCGTGCGGGCGTGACAATCTTACTTGCCACGCACGATGTGGGGTTAGTAAACACTCGCCCACAGTATCGTCATTTTGAATTGAACCAAGGCTTCCTAAGTGAGGTAGAAGACTATGGCAGGTAACAAGCACTCCCAAAAGAAGGGGAAAGGCCGCAGTGCCAAGCGTGCAAATACCGATGGTTTTTTCTCTGTCCACGCAAAACAAGCAAAATCCTCTTTTAGCGCCTTATGGCAACGACCTTTAGGTAATATCCTGACCCTAGCCGTGATTTCAATGGCACTTGCTATGCCAGCTTGTTTGTATCTACTGGGCAAAAACGTCGCGGGTGCCGCGGAAGATGTGGCATCTCCCTCGCAAGTTAGTGCTTACTTAGTAGAAGGCATGCCGGATGCACGTGTGATGGTTCTCAAAGATCAAATTGAAACTTGGCCTTTGGTAAAAGAAGTAGAATATATTTCTCCACAGCAAGGTCTGTCTGATTTGAGCCAATATGCAGGATTCGATCAGGCTATCAGCCTTTTAAGTGGCTATGCGCTACCCGGTGTGTTGGTGATTACGCCAGCCTCGGAGCTAAAAAGTGATATTCAGTCATTAGCCAAAGACGTTCGAGAGCAACAAGACGTGACCGATGTGAGACTTGACGAAGACTGGCTGGCGCGTCTTGATGCGATCAAAACTCTCGCGAGTATTATTGTCATTACTCTGACAGTGTTGATGCTCGGTGCGGTATTTTTAATCGTTGGCAACACGTTGCGATTTAATGTGCTGGCGAATAAAGAAGAGATTCAAACCATGAAACTGATCGGTGCGACGGACAGTTTTATTCTGCGCCCTTATTTGTACACGGGGATGTGGTTTGGCGTATTAGGTGCCACCATCGCGTGGTTGGTAACGGCTTTAGTGACCATTGTTATGAATAGTGCGGTGGAAGATCTTGCTGCATTGTACGACAGCCAGTTTCGCCTGATTGGTCTAAGCTGGGATGAATCTTTGTTATTAATCATCATTGGTAGTCTTTTGGGATGCATTGCGGCGCGCTTTTCTGCGCAACGACATTTAAAAGAAATTGAACCAGTTTAAGTGATGAAGGTCTTACTACTTGGATTTTATTAGCACTAGCTAATCTGGATCCCTTGTTTAGACCGAATGTTTATGGATAATTGCTCCCCCTTCTTGAAACTTGTTCATTTTGAGTTCAAGATATCGAAGCTAAATTTGCAATGTAATGCTCCAGATCAGAGATTGATGAGGAATTGAATGACAAAAGAAGCGTATCCGATGGCTCTAGTCACGCAAGATAGCCTTGATAGCTATATTCGCTCAGTAAACAGCTACCCAATGCTGACTGCAGACGAAGAGCGTGAGCTGGCAGAACGATTACACTACAAAGGTGAGATTGAGGCTGCAAAAGGTCTAATTCTTTCGCACCTACGATTCGTTGTTCACGTTGCTCGTGGTTACTCTGGCTACGGTTTGCCAATGGCGGACCTTGTGCAAGAGGGTAACATCGGTCTAATGAAAGCCGTTAAGCGTTTTAACCCAGAAGTAGGGGTTCGCTTGGTGTCTTTTGCTGTCCACTGGATCAAAGCAGAGATCCACGAATACGTGCTACGTAACTGGCGTATCGTGAAAATTGCGACCACTAAAGCGCAACGTAAGTTGTTCTTCAATTTGCGTAAGTCGAAAAAGCGCTTGGGTTGGTTTAACAACGGTGAAGTCGAAACCGTTGCGCGTGAGTTAGGTGTTGAGCCTTCTGAAGTTCGCGAGATGGAATCACGCTTAGCGGCGGTGGATTCAACCTTTGATATGCCAACTGATGAAGACGACAGCTCAAACGCTTACACAGCGCCGATGCTGTACCTAGAAGACAAATCGTCTGATGTGGCTGACAACATCGAAGCTGCAAACTGGGAAATGCACACCAACAACCGCTTGGGTCATGCATTAGCGAGTTTGGATGAGCGTAGTCAGCGCATCGTGCGTTCTCGTTGGTTAGATGATGAGAAAGCAACATTGCAAGACTTAGCTGATGAGTTCGGTGTTTCTGCCGAGCGTATTCGCCAGCTAGAAAAAAACGCAATGAAGAAACTAAAATTGGCCGTGGGTGAATTTTAATTTCCACTGCTAATTGAAAGTAAGATTTTCATAGAAAGCCGAGATCATGTGATCTCGGCTTTTTTATTGTCGATCGAAAATCGATAGCGTTTGCGATCCGGATTTTATGTGCTACCTGTGTATAACTCTGTGAAGTAATTATTTATCAACTGTTCGAAACCCGGACAAAATAAGGGATTCAAGCACTTTTCCATCTGGGGATAGTTATAGATATACACACAGTTAGATCAGGATCATCACTACATATTGTGGATCAAAAGATCCGAATATACTTTATCAACGCAATTCACAGCTTTATCCACAAATGGTTGGAATGTGTACACTTTTTAAAAGCCTGATTATCCATGTGTCTAAGTTTGCCGTTGGATAGGTTACAATAGCGGCAGTATACCCAAGCGGCTTCAAATATAGATTTTATGCTGTACCTCGGGTGCTGATTAGTACGTTAGGTTCGAGGTTGCTTGGGTATATTAATAAGACAATGAGAAAGTAAATGGATCAGTTTAAGCATATCGATGTACAAGGTGCGCAAGCGCTGCTCGAGCAGGGTGATGCGAAGCTTGTAGATATCCGTGACCCTCAATCGTTTGCCGTTGCGCATGCGGAGTCCGCGTATCACTTAACCAACGATACGATCGTTGCGTTTATGGATGAAGTGGAGTTCGAACAACCCATTCTGGTGATGTGTTACCACGGCATTAGTAGCCAAGGTGCCGCACAATATTTAGTTAACCAAGGCTTTGAACAGGTGTACAGTGTGGATGGTGGCTTTGAAGCCTGGCACCGAGCAGAACTACCGATAGTGAGAAGTTAATGAAGAGATTGGTAACGTTAAATAATCCACGTATGGCGCAAGCCTTTATTGATTATATGGCCTCTCGCCAAATTGACATCGAAATGATGCCAGAAGGAGACGGGCAATTTGCGCTGTGGCTGACTGATAGCCAGCATGAAATAGAAGCGGAAGCGGAACTTAAGCAGTTCCTCGCTAACCCATCTGATTCAAAATACAGCGCCGCCTCGTGGGACGTTGCCGATACTCGCAAGAGCACCTTTCATTATTCTAGCCCGAGTATCATGAGCATGGTCAAAGCAAAAGCAGGCCCAATGACTTTGCTGGTCATGACGGTGTGTACCATCATCTACTTGTTACAAATGTTTGGCTTTGGCAATGGCTTGTTTAAGTTGTTGCACTTCCCGGCTTTTGAGGGGCAACAATGGCAAGTGTGGCGATGGCTAAGCCATGCGTTACTGCACTTTTCAGTGACTCACATCGTGTTCAACTTATTATGGTGGTGGCAGTTGGGGGGCGACATCGAACGTCGTCTCGGTTCCGGTAAGCTATTGCAACTCTTTGTAGTATCAGCAGCGCTTTCTGGGGCTGGCCAATTCTATGTTGAAGGGGCAAACTTCGGTGGCTTGTCTGGCGTGGTCTATGCACTGCTTGGCTATTTGTGGATATTGGGTTACCGCTTGCCACATTTAGGCCTTACGCTACCCAAGCCAATCATCGTTTTTATGTTGGTATGGTTAGTTCTTGGTTTTGTGCAGCCGTTCATGGCGATTGCAAACACCGCTCACTTAGTGGGTTTACTGTCGGGGATGGCGATTGCGCTGTTTGATTCAGGCAAGATGAAATACCAACCGCAAGCCTAAAGCTGAAATGAAAAGACCGCTCAAGAGCGGTCTTTTTTATGTTCAAAACGATTTGGGTTTATTGGTAAAGGTATTTTGTAAACAACAAATCCGCAATGATGGTTTTACCTGTTTCGGGCAAAAGTGTTTCGTTGAGGGTCGTCACTAAGGTTTTGCGCAGATCTTCTCGGCCAGAAAGGGACTTAATAGTATCTTCTGTTTGCTTACCCAGTAATTCAATTACTGCATCGCGAATCAAAGGTTGGTGATGCTCAACAATCGATAAATCTTGTTGGCTCATTACCATGATGTCGATGCGCACTTGCACATAACCTAACTTTTTGCCTTTGGTGTAAAAGTTAGTAGTGAGATCAGGCTCAAGGGTAAAGTATGCCAACTTAGGTCCAGCTTCTTCCGTTTCAGCCCAACTTGGTGCGGCGAACAGTATGGTTAACGCAAAAATAATTTGGGCTATATAACGTTTGTACATATTTCTAACTTTTCTTTCTCTGGATCGCGATATTCGAATCGCTTCAGTCTTGATACAATGGGCCGTCTATAACAAATAACGGAACTTACGGTTACATACATTACTATGGACGGTAAGTTGTTGCTTTATTGTACGCATAAAGCCTCCAATTGAATACTAGTATGAATCAGCCAACATCACTCTATCTTGCTTCTTTATTGGAAGTAGAGTGGCAAAACCCCGAAGAATTCGAATTTCCAAATGAATTTGCCAAGCACTGGCTTGAAGAGCAAGGGTCTTTGTCACGTCGTTTAAAGCAACACTGCCAAGCATTAACGGTAGAATTGCTACAAAATCAGATCGTCACTGCGGCGACGTTAAAACAGGACGAAAGTCAGTTATTGTCCGAACAAGATTGCTTACTGCGAGAGGTAATTTTGTGTGGTGACAATGATAACTGGGTTATCGGACGGACATTAATTCCTCGCTCAACCTTAGTTGATCAGCAGTATGATTTGGCTCAACAAGGGGATATCCCATTAGGACTAACAGTGTTCAGCGCAGACAACGTTGAGCGAGACTCTTTGCAAATGGGATGGGTAGCCGTACCAGAAGGACGTTTGTTAGCGCGACGCTCAAGGTTGTGGATGAATCACAAACCGATGCTGGTCGCCGAGTTATTCTTATCTAATTCACCAGTTTACGCTAAGGAGACAGTGTAAATGTCCGCAGAAAAAGCCAAAGCATATTGGCAACTGATGCGCATGGATCGCCCGATTGGTTCACTGTTACTGATGTGGCCAACGATTTGGGCGCTGATTATCTCAGCCCAAGGGATGCCGAGTTGGGATGTATTTATCGTGTTTGTATTGGGTGTATTCCTAATGCGTAGCGCGGGGTGTGTGATTAATGATTTTGCTGACCGCAAAGTCGACGGCCATGTAAAACGTACCAAACAACGCCCACTGCCATCAGGGAAAGTGACAGCAAAAGAAGCGATTGGATTATTTTTGGTTTTGGGTATCAGCTCATTCTTGTTAGTGTTGACCATGAACCCGTTGACGATTCAGCTATCCTTCGCTGGCATCGTGTTGGCGTTCATTTATCCATTTATGAAGCGTTATACTCATATTCCACAACTCTTTTTAGGCTTAGCTTTTAGCTGGGCAATTCCAATGGCGTGGGCTGCACAAACCGGGGAGCTACCACTGATAGTTTGGTTTGTGTTTCTGATTAACGCTTTATGGACCATTGCGTATGATACTCAGTATGCGATGGTCGATCGCGATGATGATTTAAAGATTGGTATTAAATCGACGGCAATTTTGTTTGGTCGTCATGACAAACTCATCATTGGGGTATTGCAACTGATTACGCTCGCGATGTTGGTTTGGTTAGGGCAGTTCTACCAATTGGGACAAAGTTACTACTGGACCCTTTTGATTGCAGCGTCGTTGTTTGTTTATCAGCAGCACTTAATTCGTCACCGTGAGCGGGAGTTGTGCTTTAAGGCTTTCCTCAACAACAACTATGTTGGCATGGTGATAGCGATAGGGTTATTGGTCGCATTTTGGTAAGCGAAGAAATAGCAAAAAGGCATCCGATTGGATGCCTTTTTTCTTATTTTGGAAGAAGGTAAAACGGTTACGACTGAAGTTGATGAATACTCTCTTCGATAGTCAGTTTCACTTCTGGATAAAGCAGAGTGAATAGTAATCGTGCAAATTGCTGCGTTTTCTTCGTGTCACAGTTACCATCGTTATCGAGGTATTTTTGCTGTTTGAGCGTATTGAACATAGCGGTAAACACACCTTTATCGAAGAATTCTGGCGCATTAATACCGTGTAAGCGTCCTAAACGTTGAGCAATATCTTGGCTCTTCTGTTCTAGGTCCGATTTACCGAGCTCTGGGTAAGCAACAAGCAAGTTCATCGCGATAGAGTAGCGTTGCAGTGTTTCCGTGATTGTACGACCTAGCAGAACCAAAGGCTGGTTGTTCGACTGATTGATCTCCAGCTTATCACCATCGAGGCTAATCATTTTCTGATCGGCAAACTCATGCAGTGTTTTAACGACCAATTCATCCAACTCGTCTTCTTGATAGCTTAAGAACAACTCTTTCTTCAAGAATGGGTAGATTTGCGCGACATTCGCTTGAATCTTTTCTACCGAAAGGTTGCGCTGACGAATGATCATCTGAGCAATTAATGATGGCAGAGCAAACAAGTGGATGATGTTGTTGCGGTAGTAGGTCATCAGGATCGATTGGCTACGATCCAGCGAAATGATGTCACCCATGCTATCGGTTTCAATCACGAACTTATCAAGCGAAATTGCATGATCGACCAACTCCTCAGCACTTTCGGTAGGGATAGTGGAGGTGCTTGAGTACGGGTTGTTTTTGAGTAGCTTTAAGTAACACTCAATCTGGTTGATCAGCGAGTCACGAGAAAGTGCACGTTGACGAGAAGCAAGCAGTGCGGTTGCACACAAGGTCAACGCGTTTGCTGCCGCCGCATCGTTGATGTGCGTCATCATCTTATTAGCAAGGTCATTGACCACAGGATTCATCCATTGTGGTTTGTTACCACCCATGCTGTCGATGTCTTTCGTCCACTCAGGAGCATGCTCGTTCAAGTATTGGTTGAGCTGAATTGGCTCACCGAAGTTCACATAGCCCAAACCAAAGTTACGCAGTTTACGCAGAGTACGCAGTACAAGCCCTGCGTTTTCTTTCTCTTTGCGTTTGCCACGCAGCTCTTTCGCGTAAGTGCCTACTTCCATTACGTGCTCGTAACCGATGTAGACCGGCACTAGTGTTACTGGGCGGTTTAGACCACGTAGCATTGCTTGGATGGTCATAGCCAGCATGCCCGTTTTCGCTTGCAGTAAGCGACCTGTACGTGAACGACCACCCTCACTGAAGTACTCGACTGAATAGCCTTTGGCAAACAGCTCAGCTAGATACTCGCGGAAAATGGTTGAGTACAGTTTGTTACCTTTAAAGCTACGACGAATAAAGAACGCCCCACCGCGACGGAAAAGAGGACCGGCCGGGAAGAAGTTCAGGTTAATGCCTGCCGCAATGTGCGGAGGCACCATGCCTTCATGGTATAGAACGTAAGACAACAGTAGGTAGTCCATGTGACTACGGTGACACGGAACGTACACAATTTCGTGGCCGTCTTGCGCTAAACGACGCACAGTCGAGGCGTTATTGATGTGCAACCCTTGGTATAGCTTTGTCCATAGCCAACTCAGGATGCGGTCGCCGTTTTTCACTAGACCATATGAGAAGTCGGCGGCGATTTCATCCATGATGTCATGTGCTTCTTTACGTGCCTTATCAATCGAGATGTTTTTGCTCTTGGCTTCGTCAGCGATCGCCAGTTCAATAGCTGGAGATTTTAGTAAACGAGCAAACAACACTTGGCGTTGTGGCAGGTTTGGTCCTGAAGCAGCAAGTTTTTGGCGAGAGAAGTGGATACGCGCCACGCGAGCCAATTTGTGCGCAATTGCGCTGTCGGTACCGTGAGAGTCTGCCATATAACGCAGAGATACCACGGGACTAAAGCGAACCAAGCAGTCGCGTCCTGCCGCCATTACCGCTTTGGCTTTTTGCGGACCATTCATCGGTTGAAGGTAAGGCTTTTGGTTCTCTTCTTTACCTGGCTTACGACCCCAAAGCACGGTTGCAGGGATCATTTGAACATCCAACTCACTGTCCAGTTTATGTAGTTCCAGTAAGTCAGTGAACAGAGAGACAGAATCGGTTGGGACATCATTATCGTTGTTCATCACAGTTGGACGCGCAGCGATAAAGACGAAACGGTTCAGCGTTTTGCCATTGATTTCCAGCGGGCTGAGCGGGTCGGGTAGACCAAGGCTCATGGCTTGTTTTTGCAGTGTCAGCAAATCCACGTTCGAGCGGAACGGTAGGGCATATACAATCGGCTTAGCGAGGTCGATATTCAGATCTTCAATCGGGTTCGACGGGATTGTGGTGCCCTTTACCAGTACCGATAAAGGTAGTTTTAGTAATGAACGTGAAAATGATTGTCCAGAAGACATAAAGTTCACAGCCTCAATAGGTATTCAAACAGGCCTAACCTTATTTCAGTGTCCGCTTTGCATGTCTTCTATAGAAAAAGAAATGAGTACGGCAAAAGAAATAAGCCTAGGCGATAAAATTTAAGCGCAGCAAGGATACCAGAAACTGGTCAAACCTTTTAATTTTATTGGCTGTAAATTAGTCGAACTCCTAAGTTGTTGCTTTACTTTGATTAACTGAAAAGGCGGTGTTTTAAACGCATGAATAATGAACTTGGGCAGCAAACGAAGTGCACTCCACAAATAAATTAAAAAACAACCAATTGGGTTTTCATTTGAGCATTTACTGGATATACTCACAGTTAACTGTATAAAAAGACAGGTGAGACATGAAGCCGTTAACGCCACGCCAACAACAAGTCTTCGATTTGATCAAAAGTAAAATCGATGACACCGGAATGCCACCAACTCGTGCAGAGATTGCGCGTGAGCTTGGCTTCCGCTCTGCGAATGCCGCAGAGGAACACCTAAAAGCGCTTGCTCGTAAGCAAGCAATTGAAATTATCCCAGGTGCATCGCGTGGGATTCGTATCCTACTTGATGACTCTGCAGCTAATGACGAACAGGGCTTGCCTTTGATTGGTCAAGTTGCTGCGGGTGAGCCCATATTGGCTCAGGAACACGTAGAAGCGCACTACCAAGTCGACCCTGCGATGTTCAAGCCGCAAGCGGATTTCTTACTTCGTGTAAATGGCGAAAGTATGAAAGACATCGGGATTATGGATGGCGATTTGCTCGCTGTGCATAAAACCCAAGATGTGAGAGATGGTCAAGTTGTCGTTGCGCGTGTTGATGATGATGTGACTGTGAAGCGTTTGGAGCGCAAAGGTTCAACCATATTACTGCATGCTGAGAATGAAGAGTTTGCCCCAATTCAAGTGGATTTAACGTCTCAGCACCTTACGATTGAAGGCTTAGCCGTTGGTATTATTCGTAATACCGATTGGATGTAAGTGTGTTTAAGCAGCCCAGTTCATCTGGGCTGTTTTGTCTTTTCTCTTCTCTTCTCTTCTTTTCTCTTTTTCTACTTCCTCCAAAAGCTTGCTTATCATCTTGACCTTGTTTGTTTTGAGCAATTTATAAGCTTGATAATGTAATTGATATTCATTGTCATCTTTATTAATGTCTATGTTTTCTCTCTGGCGCAGGAAATGCCCATGTCTCAGTCTAAACATCAAGTTCCTAACCATTTATTAAAGCCACTGTTATTGCGTAGCCGTGAAAGCATGGTCGACAATGGCTTGGTGTACGATCCGATAGCTGCTAAAGCGTGTTTGAGTTGTAAGATGGCGCCGGATTGTTTGAGTGGTGATATTGCGCAGAAGCAATTGCTGCACGTGACGCTGACCCAGCTTTGTGACCAGCAGGTTAGTCACTTCTTACAGCAGTATCCCGATGCTTGGATTATCAATGTCGGAGCTGGGCTGGATACCCGCTTTTATCGTTTGGATAATGGACGCTGCCATTGGATAGAGCTGGATGTGACGGAAAATTTGGTATGGCGTCAGCGCTTGTTCCACAAAAATGAACGTTATGAACATCGCTGTGGCAGTGTGGATGAAATGTCGTGGCTAGAGACGTTAGCCATTCCAGAGCAAGCACCGGTACTCATTTTATGTGAAATGGCACTGCTCGATTGCACAGAGCGTCAAGTCGCGAAATTTATTCAAACCTTAGGTCGACATTTTGTCTCTGCTGAACTGTGTATGGTGCTGGCAGGAGATTTAACGGAAACCAAGTGGGGACAAAAGCTTGGCTCTGATCGCTATGCACATGGCTTTGAAGCGCCCGCAGAACAGATATTGCAATGGTTACCATGGGCACAGTGGGTGAAAGCTTTTTCGCCATTCGATCGATTCTGTTCTCGTTGGAAAGCTTGGCAGCGTTGGCTTAATAAGATTCCAATGTTGAAGCATCGCCTCACGCCAGTCCTCGTTCACATCAAGTGGTAATTGGCTAGTCGTTAAGCGCTCAGGTACACTCGTCGATCTTACTGATGAGGTGCCTGTGACAAATTCAATCTTCTCTCCTTTATCTAACCCAAAAGTTCATCGCCAAGTCTTAGCTTTAGCGATACCTATGGTGCTGTCGAATATTACTGTTCCATTGCTCGGTTTGGTCGATGCTGCGGTGATCGGTCATCTAGACCACGCTTGGTATTTGGGCGGTGTTGCGTTGGGCAGCACCATGATTAGCGTGACGTTTTGGCTGCTTGGTTTTTTGCGTATGTCGACTACTGGGTTGGCGGCGCAGTCCTATGGCGGTGAAGACCGAAAGCAACTTGCCTTGGTGTTTATGCAAGGCTCACTCATGGCGCTACTGTTTGCGTTAGTCTTTCTTATTGCCCATAACCCGATTGCTGATTTGATCTTTGGTTGGAGTGACGCCAGTGCTGAAGTGAAGCACTACGGCATGCAATATTTCTCTATCCGAGTGTGGAGTGCCCCCGCTGCGCTAATGAACTTTGTGTTGTTGGGGTGGCTGCTCGGAACGCAAAATTCCAAAGCACCAATGTGGATGGTGATCATCACCAACGTGACTAATATTGCCCTCGATTTGTTGTTTGTGATTGGTTTGGAGTGGAAAGTAGAAGGTGCTGCGCTGGCATCGGTGATTGCTGACTACTCAGGCATGGGCTTTGGTCTCATGTGTGTCTGGAAAACCTGGCGAGAGAGACAATTACCATCACCTCAAAAGTTGCTAGCCAGCACTCAACACGGTTTAGGGCGCTTCGTGAAATTGAATCGCGATATTTTCTTACGCTCTTTGTGTCTGCAAGCGGCTTTTAGCTTTATGACGTTCCAAGGTGCGAGCTTTGGTGATGAGGTTGTCGCTGCAAATGCGGTACTGATGAGCTTCCTGATGATTATCTCGTATGGCATGGATGGCTTTGCTTATGCAATGGAGGCCATGGTCGGGAAGGCGATTGGCGCCAAAGATAGGCAACAATTGAGTGCATCACTTGTCGGTACTTTTTTTTGGAGTTTGGTTATTTGCTTAGGACTGACCGCGCTCTTTGGTTTGGCGGGATCGCAGTTGATCGCCATGATCACTTCAATTGAGGCTGTACAACAGCAAGCAGCGGTGTATCTACCTTGGCTGGTGGTGATGCCACTTGCGTCGATGTGGTGCTTTCTATTGGATGGCATTTTTGTCGGTGCAACCAAAGGCAAAGACATGCGCAATAGTATGTTTGTCGCGACCAGCAGTTTCTTCGTTGTCTTTTACTTATTCGCCGAGTGGGAAAATCACGCGCTGTGGTTTGCAATGACGAGCTTTATGTTGATGCGGGGTATTGGTTTAGGGGTTATCTTTCTCTACCAATGGTACAAGGATACCTTCCTCGCACAATGTTGATATAAAAACAGCAGGTCCAAGCCTGCTGTTTTTCTGTCTGCTATCAAGAAGCATAGATTAGAACAAGCGGTTCAAACCATTCAATGCAGCGACACGATACGCTTCGGCCATTGTTGGATAGTTGAAGGTTGTATTGACGAAATACTCGATGGTATTCGCTGAGCCTTTTTGCTCCATAATAGCTTGACCGATGTGGATAATTTCCGCGGCACGTTCGCCAAAGCAGTGAATCCCTAAAATTTCTTTGGTTTCACGATGGAACAATATCTTCAAGCTGCCGATGTCTTTCCCTGCGATCTGTGCACGAGCTAGATGCTTGAACGAAGAGCGTCCTACTTCATACGGTACTTTCGCAGCTGTTAGCTCTTGCTCGGTTTTACCCACAGAGCTAATCTCAGGGATGGTGTAGATACCCGTTGGAATATCATCAATCAGATAGTTTTCTGCCTGACCTTTCGTAATGGCTTGTGCGACAAATCGCCCTTGGTCATAAGCGGCGCTTGCAAGGCTAGGGTAACCGATGACATCGCCTACAGCATAAATGTGTTCAATATCGGTTTGGTAGTTACGGTTTACTTTTAGTTGTCCGCGAGAGTCCGCTTCCAGACCCACTGCACCTAAATTCAACTTATCGGTGTTACCTGTTCGACCATTTGCATACAACAAGCAGTCCGCCTTCATCTTCTTGCCAGATTGTAGGTGAATAATCACGCCATCTTCTGTGCCTTCGATTTTTTCATAGGTTTCATCATTACGAATTACCACACCGCTGTTCCAGAAGTGGTAAGACAGTGCATCTGACACTTCGTTATCCAAAAACTCCAACAAGCGGTCGCGGGTATTGATAAGGTCTGTCTTCACTCCAAGTCCGCGGAAGATAGAAGCGTATTCACAACCGATAACGCCCGCACCGTAAATGATGATATGGCGAGGATCGTGCTTCAGGCTCAAAATGGAATCACTGTCGTAGATGCGCTCATGCAAGAAATCTACGTCGTTAGGCTGATACGGACGAGAACCCGTCGCGATGACAAACTTATCCGCAGAATAGATTTCTTCTGTACCATCGCTTTGCATCACTGCAATAGAGTAGTTATCGATAAATCGTGCGGTCCCGAACAAAAGTGTGCATGAGTTACGGTCATAAAAGCCCTGACGAAGTCGAGTTTGCTTATCAATGACCGATTTAGCATGACCTAAAATGTCAGAAAATGTTGCATGAACGCTGGTGTTGTTTCGACAAAATAGCGGGTTGCTATTAAATTCGATGATGCGGCTAACGGCATGACGCAGAGCTTTTGATGGAATGGTACCCCAGTGAGTACAACCGCCGCCGACACTGCTTTCTTTCTCGACAATGGCAACATTCAGTCCCGCTTTGGTTAATCCCATTGCAGCCCCTTCTCCGCCAGGGCCACTACCGATTACGATCACGTCATAGTGATTAACATGCGCCATGATGCCTTCCTTGTTATATTTGCTTAACATTGCTTTAGCGCGATTTTAACTCATTTACTCTATTGGTACACGTAATGCCTGTTAGAGAGTGGAAGTGATCACGCAGAATCGACCAAAAGGATGATTTGGTATGTTGTATGTCTATAAATTGCATCGAGAACATTGCAATTAGATGCATGCCAATAGTAACGTTCTCGGCGCTCAGAGCGAGTGAAGTAACATATCTTTCTCCGTAGGAGCAAATTGCGTTATATTGAGGCTCTTGTACCCTACAGAAAAAGAGCAAGTTAAGAATGAAATCGATGGGAATCCGCGCACAGCAAAAAGAGAAGACACGTCGATCATTGATCGATGCGGCATTTAGTCAATTAAGTGCGGATCGCAGCTTTTCCAGCCTTAGCTTGCGAGAAGTCGCCCGAGAGGCAGGGATTGCACCGACTTCTTTTTACCGCCACTTCAAAGATATGGATGAGCTAGGCTTAACTATGGTCGATGAAGGCGGTTTGCTACTACGTCAACTGATGCGTCAGGCGCGTCAACGTATTGTGAAAGAAGGTAGCGTAATTCGTACCTCGGTCGAAACCTTTATGGAATTCATTGAAAGTAGTCCGAACGTCTTTCGTTTGTTGTTGCGTGAGCGCTCCGGCACTTCTGCTGAATTTCGTACCGCTGTTGCTCGAGAAATCCAGCATTTTGCGGCAGAATTAACCGAGTATTTAATGAGCACCGGCGTGACCAGAGAAGAGGCGTATACTCAAGCAGAAGCGTCTGTGACTTTGGTTTTCAGTTCGGGGGCTGAAGCTTTAGATTTAGATCGACGTGAGCGCGATGAACTCGCCGAGCGATTGATCATGCAATTGCGAATGATAGCCAAAGGGGCCTATTGGTATCGCAAAGAACGTGAACGTAACCGATTAAAAGGCGGGATAGAATAATGTCGAATGGAAATAAATCTGAAAAGAAAACGCTGATTTTGGCACTGGTTGCAGGTATGTGTGGTGATGCTTTGTTGTCATGGTTGACCATGAGTGAAGTATCGTTTTCAATCTTCCCATTGATTGCACTCGTACTGGCTGTACAAGCTCTTTACCAAGAGTACCTAAATAATCCGGTATCAGAAGATATCCCATTAGTTGGCTTGGCGTGTTTCTTCGTAGGTGCGTTTGGCCACTCTGCGTTTATTAAAGCGCAATACCCAGAAGCAGGCTCAAACTTCTTTGCGATCATGGTTTCAATGATCTTACTCGCATGGATTGGTAAGAAGTTAGGTTTTGTCAGCAAGAAGACTTCTGCGGAATAAGCAAAACGAATCAAATTAAAAAAAGCGAGCCATTGAGCTCGCTTTTTTTTGTATTTGACGCGGTGGGTTACGCTTTGCGCTCCAATAGCACGCCCGCTTCCATATGGTGGGTAAATCGAACTCTGAATCTTGTAATGTCTTATAGAATCCAACTTTGCATTTTAATATGTTGTTTTTAATTGAGTTTTAATTGTTCATTGTCCAAGGGTGTCTTTAGCCGTACAATGAAAACTCGTCTTTCCCCGTACCCCACGCCGTACCCAGAACCGTACCCAGAAATACAGAGGTTTTTCAGTCATGATCAAGCCAGTCGATAAAATTAGTACGAATGCCACATTGAAAGCATTGAAGCCACAAGGCAAGGAATACTTAATTCCAGATAAGAAAATCGAAGGATTGAATATTCGCGTTCGACCAACGGGCACGATGACTTGGATCTTTCGCTTTCAGGCTGGTAACAAACACGAAAAAATCACCATGGGGCGGTATGTTAAGTTGAAACCGGAAACGGGGATGACACTTGAACAGGCTCGAACAGAAGCGGGGCGTTACCGTAGCTGGCTGGAAAACAATAAAAATCCGAAGCAGGAACTGGCACGTGAACAGCGAGAGCAAGAGGAAGCAAAAACTTTTGATGATGCTTTTGCCAGTTTTGACGAGAAGCGTTTGTCCAAGCAGCTACGAGGAGAACAAGCTAGGGCAACCTATAGCCGGGATATCAAACCATTTCTTGGTCACATCAAACTAGAAGAGTTGAGAATTCATGATCTTAATAAAGTATTTGATGCAAAGGTTGATGAGAATGGACAGCGAAAAGCGGGTGCGATTAGTGCATGCCATAGAATTATCAATCAGGTGATCAACCATGCGCTAGCTTTGAATATGATTGGTGCACACCCTGCACCACATTTGAAATCCAAGGATGTCGGTGGTGGTTCTAAAGTCACCAAGCGCAATTTGAGCTTTTCAGAGTTGAAGACTTTGCTAACCAGTTTGCCTTCTTGGCGTACAGAGCCTTCTAACGTCCGTTTAATGCAGTTTTTACTTGGGTGTGGGCAACGTATTAGTGCCGTGCTTGAAATGCGCTGGAGTGAAGTAGATTTGCAAGAGAAGGTATGGTTGCTACCTGCCAGTTCAGAGAATCGTCACACCAAAAGCCAGGAGAGCCGAAAAGTGCCATTAAGTGATTACCTGCTGGCACTTCTAAAAGAGCAGCGTGAGAGTGTGCCAAGCAAATGGAAACTTGTTTGGCCTCAGCTTTTGGTTGAGAAGGTTCAAGAACCCGCAGCGGTACGTGCGCTAATCAAACGTAACTTACCGGATGATTTTGAACGTTTCTCACCACACGATTTGCGCCGGACCTTCATTAGCCGTTGCAGCGAAATGGGGTTAGATATCGTGGCGATTGAAAAGACGGTTGGCCACCAGCTACCAGGCATGTTGCGGGTATACAACCATCACGATTACCTTGAAGAGCAGTTAGTGGTACTGCAAGCGTGGGGCGAGAAGTTGCAAGCTCTGACGGTTGCCAATGTAGTGCCGTTGTCTGCGTCGAAATCGGCATAGCGATATGGCACAAAAAATAAAAAAGAACGGGAGCATCAAGCTCCCGGCTATTACGTGTAAATATGGACAAGGCTTACTTTGACTGATAGCGCCACTTCGTTACCACCGCACCAATCTGCTCTATCGTCATCGCCTGTTGCTGCCAACCTTTATCGAAATTAACATCATTTGAGCGAGGCAACTGGTCATCAGATAAGCTGCGAATCATCACTCTAGTTGGTAACGTTGCTGCTTGACCGACAAATATGGCCTCCTGACGTCTTAAACCGGAAAGCATTTTGGTTAAACCGGACATCGAATCAGGTAACACACTACGAACATGCTCGCGGTCGGCATCATTGGTTATTCGAAGTACAATCCATGAATTACATTGCGACAATACCGTTGCCTCAACTTCACTAGGTCTCTGAGAAACGAGTAACAGACCAACGCCATACTTACGGCCTTCCTTCGCAATTCGACGAATTGCAGACTGCGCTGCCTCATACTGAGCTTCACCACGATTCGGTACGTATCGGTGTGCCTCTTCACACACCAAAAGTACAGGGCTATTTTGCCGTTCAGCTTCGGTTTGCCAGACTTTAAGCTGAAACACGATTCTCGCGATTGCGGCGCTAGCTACCCCTGCCACTTCATTGGGTACACCGGACAAGTCAACAATCTGCACTGTGGTTTGCTGCGTTAAGAACTGATTGACGATTGTAGGTAACGGATCTTTGTCACCATCCCAACTTTCCATCATGAATTTGAGTCGACCATCTTTTAGTAATGAATCTATCTTTCGAATAACTCGACTAAAATCCTCATGCTGCTTTTTATCTTTGTTTTCTGGTCGCTGCGCGTTGATGGCACCGATTAATCCTTCTTCGTAGCGCGCTCCATCTTTGAATCCGAAATGATCTAAGCCTTCTGCACTTCCAATAATGTAAGGGATCGGCGAGTCAACCGTTAACTGATTATTATCAAGCCCAAGCTGTCCAGCTGCTGCCTCACGAACCGCTATTAGGGCATTTTTAACAATATTTGATTGTGATGTTGCTGCAAACTCGGTCTTGCCGATAAACAAGCTCAATGACTCTTCTAAATCGAGTAACCAATACGGTAGTTTTAGTGAACCTTCATCGGTCGATAAACGTTGGTGTGCAGGGAAAGCTTTGCCGTATTCATTATGAGGGTCAAGGATAATAATTTGAGGATGCCAGTGCTCATGATTGGCGACCTGGCCACGTTCGAGAATACTGTGAATAACTGCCGCCACAGTACCTGATTTACCGGCACCGGTAGAGCCTAGGATGGCAGTGTGCTTACCTAGTAATTCATTTAATTCAGCGTAACAAGGTGCACCGCCTGAGCCAACATGCTCACCAAGTTGAATAACCGCGCCTTTGGCATCACCGTAAATAAACCTAAGCTCTGATTTTGGTGTCAGATAAATGGTTTGCTGAGGCAGAGGGTAAGTTGCTACACCACGTTCAAACTCAAGAGAAAATTCATCTTCTCCCTTTCTGCGCCATTCCCCTTCGCCAAATAAATCAGCTTCAATTATTCGCTCATCTGAAGACGCGACAGGCAAGCCCTTTTCTAGTTGGTAGTCAGCCTTCATACGTAATCGACTAACTAACCCATAAATAGAGCGGCGACCAAAATGAACTTTGATGATTGAGCCAAACTGCCCAATCGGATAGTTTTCACCAGCAAATACGCGGGACAAGTCTGAAATCGTAGGGTCGAGCTCGGCGATAATACGCGAGCCATCCACCTCAATAATTTTCCCGATAGAGAGATTCTCAATGGGTTTTATGTATTTATTATCCATATCAAATACCTCCTTCAAGGATCTGGGTTAGGTTTTCAAACTTCCACCATTCAATGCTATTTTCTGAGGTTGCCTTGTGGTCAGCGTGATAACAACCTTTATCGGCAAAAATAAGTACTTGTTCGTTGATCGCGCTGTCTTCATACCAAGTTTGTAGCACGCCACTAGGCTCAGCGTCGCTCGTAAACGCAATTACGGTTAAGTTACCATTTGAAGCTCTTAAACCACGTTCGATTTCTAGATTGATATGGGCATCACCAAAACTATAACCGGCAATCAATAAAACCCGTTGGCTACCACCTTTCGGGTTTAAAACTGATCTCGCTCTGTGCATTAAATTTGCGTAGGGGTCGAGCTGAGTTTCACGGTATTTAGTCGATGCAGGCCAAATCATAATCTTTGCAGTTTGATCTTGACTGCGCTTCAAATGCGGAGCAATACGCAGTGGTGTTGATGAAGAAGCATGTTCAGCCCAATTGATGGAACCATGTAGCTTAAACACTCGGGCATCTAGATTGTTCTGTTCAAACGTCGAAGGGTTCCACCATCCTGATACGCCGCCTTCTAAACCATCGGCATATCGCAATTGTGATAGTGCGAGTGAGTCTTCAATTAACGTGTCGTAGTTCATCACCAGATAATCAATGGTGTTCGGAAGGCTGTCTTTGCCTGGCCGCATTGGTCGATGCAGTGCCTGAACAAAACGCTCATGTACAGCAGAGTCTACTTCAACATTAATTACGTCAAAAATAGCGAGTTTTATCTCGTTGAGCGCTTGCAATAGCTGATCGTTGCTATATTCAGTACCACCAATAGATACATCGCTAGCTGTTACATTGCGATTTGTTCGGCGAGCAGTGATAGCAAGCCAATCTACGAGTTCGCTTAAGTAGTCTTCTATATGCGAAGCGGGATTTGCGCCAGCAAAAGAGTTTTGTATGGCAGTCAATATCTGCTTTGAATCGTCGGAGAGCTTGTCACTTATTAGTGCTCTTTCTGTTAGCTGGTTTGTTAATGGAAGCCCAGCGCAAACACTCGCTCCTGCACCTAACAGAACCGCTTTTGAGTGTGAGAGCAATTCTTCGAGTTTATTGATTGCTTCTCTGAACTCCTTTTGTTCAAAAACTGTGGTATCGAATTCCATACTCCCTCCTTAGAGTTGGCCTTTAAAGGCTGATTCGAGAATTGAAGCCTTAAGGCCTGCTAAATAAGACAATTTGCCTGTCAGCTCTTTACTCACTTCATTGGTCTTTTCAACTAAGGTATCCAGAGATTCACATATGGATTTTTGTTCATCAATCGGGGGCAAGAAGAATTCAAAGTTGAATAAATGTTTGCGGTTGACCTTTGGCATTCCAGCTCGACTGGAGCCTTCAATTGCATATTGAGTAAATAGATCAGATAACAGTAGATAAAATAAAAAATCTCTGTTCATCTTTTGGTTGTCTGGTGTTAAAGGATAAATGTCTGCACTACAGATACCAGATATCGATGGTCTAGCGACTTTCATAAGATACGGTCGTATTTTACTGTACAAAACCATACTGTTATCAAAAGGAAACTTACCTGAAATTAGCTTTTCTTCCCTAGCTGTTTTGAGTCCTATCAGTTCACCACTAAACGACGTAATGTTTGCTCCACCAATATGGAACATATCTAAATATTCTTCCTCTCTAGGATCACACAATTTTGAAGTGATTTGGCAAACATCATTCAGCCTAACCTTATCCCAATGCTCTTGCTTTGTAAGCATCGAGCTTAGTGAACTTTTTAGTAGCGCATCTGCCAATGTGACGCTTTCCTGCAAATGCTCTATGGCGGTGTCAATGCGGGTTAGCAGTGCATCGAGTTTTTCGACGATGCGTTTTTGTTCAGTTATTGAAGTAACAGGTACTTTGGCTATTTGAGTAAACAGTTTGGTTGTAGCTCTTGGCATTCGTGCGCCTGAACAGTTATTCATTGCCAAGTCAACGAAATACTGAGAGCGGAGATAGTAAGCTAAAAAGTCTGGACTGATTACATCAGAACATTCAAATGGGATGATTTCTGTAGTAGCTATACCATCTATTTTAGCCACAACTACTTTGTTTAAATATGGCCTTAACTTTCCATAAAGTACCATCCCTTTCTTGAACGAAACTTTTGTACTACTTATTTCCGAACCTTTGGTTGGAGAGTTGCTGATAACTTTCCCTGTATGGCTTTCAATGTTCTCTAAGCCAATATAGTTATATTGTTCCTCAGGGTTAGGTTCCACAGTTTTTCTTGATGGAGTGCAGACATCGGTTAAATTACTCCACTCCCACCCATCAGGCAGTTTATACAAAACCTGTTCCATGCTTATTTCTCCGCCAACAGATCTTCAATTTCATCCAACAGGCCAGATACCAGTTTTTCCTTGGTGCGGATCTGTTTGAGAATATCGCTGGGCGCTAAGTGCTCGGCATCTTTTTGTTTGGCTGGGTTTTTGGCAGATAGGTCATAGTCTTCTGCGAGTTTGTTGGCGGATACCGTCCAAGAGCGCTCAGTGCTTTCTCGGCTGCTATACAGTTCAACAAACTCTTTTAGGTGATCATCGGTGATCGGTTTGTTTTTGGTGAGCTTTTGCTCAGGCTCACATTCGTAATACCACACATCGCTGGTGCAACCGCTGCGTTCAAAAAACAACACGTTTGTTTTTACGCCCGAATATGGCAAAAATACCCCAGCGGGTAGGCTTAAAATGGTGTGTAGGTTAAAGTTTTCCAGCAGTTCTTGTTTTACCTGTTTGAAGGCGCTGTTGGTTTGGAATAATACGCCTTCTGGAACTACGACGGCTGCTTTTCCGCCACTTTTCAGAGTTTTCATAAAGTGCTGCATAAACAGCAATTCGGTGGCATTCGCTTTAATGGGAAAGTTCTGTTGGATCTGCTCTTTTTCTTTCCCGCCAAACGGTGGATTAGCCAGAATAATGTCGTAACGGTCTTTTTCCTGAATATCGCGGATATTCTGAGTTAAGGTATTACCACGGAACAAATTGGGTGACTCGATACCATGTAAAATCATGTTCATCATGCCCATCACATAAGCCAGCGAGGTTTTTTCGAAACCAAAGAAGGTATCACGCTGGATAAAGTCCCATTGCTCAGTAGAAAGCGCACTCTTTTTTGCTTTCAGGTGGTCAAAGGCTTCTACTAGGAATCCGCACGAGCCAGCCGCTGCATCGTAAATGGTTTGCCCGGCTTGTGGGTCAATGGCCTTGATCATGGCACGCACTACTGGGCGCGGGGTGTAAAATTCACCCGCATAGCCACCGGCATCGCCCATGTTTTGCAATAAGCCTTCATAAACCAACGACAACTCAAACATTTCATCACTGGATTGGAAGTTCAGCGTATCGATAATATCCAATACTTCACGCAAGGTATGGCCAGACGCCACCTTGTTGTCTAAATACTGGAAGATGGCACCAATCTTATAGGCAAAAGACTTTGGGTCTACCCCTGAACCAGTGATAGCTGAATTGGCAAAGCCTTTTAAGTAAGGGAATAACGCGTTATTCACATAATCGGTTAAGTCATCGCCCGTGCGAACTTTGTTAATGTCTAGCCTGCCATCGACGTTTTTCGGGCAGGCCCAATTTGACCAACGATGTTCTTCATCTAACACCGGTTGATAATCTTTACCTGATAGTACTGCTTCATCTTCTTTTTCAGATTCATAATCATCCAAAAACTTTAAGAACAGTACCCACGAGGTTTGCTCGGTATAGTGCATAGCACCACTAATGCCATCGTCGCGGCGCAGTATGTCGGTAATTCGGTCAATTTTTTGTTGTAATGACATGGCTTATAGTTTTCCGATAATAAAATTGTACATATTGGTGATGTCTTCGCTGATTTCGTTTGGCGGAATCAGGTCGATATAGGCTTGGAGTTTTTCTGGGTCTAAGCCTTCGCCATCGGTGTTAATCAGCGGGTTGATAATGTCTTTGACGTTCATCCTACGAATATCGTCGTTATCACCAGGATTATTGGACTGAAGGTGATTGCACTGCGCAATATCACCATTGTTTATTTGGCCAAGCAGATTGAGGTGCGCCAATGCGGTGTATGATAGCAAATAGTTTTTGATTTCACGGCGTTTCCAAGCCAATAGATATGGCGATACGTTGGTGCCACGAGGCCATTGAATGGCATTTAGCAACTCACGGTACATTTGTCCGTTCACTTGAACGCCATTGGCAGCATTCCAGTCCAATGCCGCCTCGTCTCGATCACAAATTAGGAAAATCTGTGTTGTTACAAGTGGTGATTCAATCTTGCTTAAGCCATGTAACCAATCTATTTTTCCCTTGCCAAAGGTTTCGTTAGCAGTAGCGTAGCTGGACGACTTTTTCATGGCATGCACAGTGGCTAGACGGTTTATATCTAGCCCTGCACGTGCCGCAAGTTTGGTAAAAATAATCCAATCGTTGTAGTCATCTAATAAGGCGATGTTAGGCAGCTTGCCACACACCTCAAATTCAACGGATTTGGCACGAGAAAGTACACTGAGTCGGCTGATTAGTTGCTTGATCTTGTTGTCTTCGTTAATTCGGCCGTGCTCCACCACTTTCAGATGTTCTATGCGGTTTTCTTTTGCAGAAATAGAATCCAACAGGTGTGTCGTAGTAATCGCATGGCCTTGTATGCTGTGTAATAGAGACCATAGTTTCTCTACGTTTTTGTAGTGCAGGTGCGAATCTGCTTCATCAAACAGGAATAAAGTATTCGGCGCATCAAAAAGGTCTATCAACGCGTATAGAAAGAGCAGTTGGTATTCACCATCGCTTAAATCATCTAACTCAATGTTGCCCAAAAGCTTTAACTTGAAGCTTCTTTTGTTAATGAAGTTGCCATTGACAGCTTGTGTTAAAAAACTGATTGATGGGTCGTCACCAAAATCAACTTCATCCAAGTCTTCATCTGGATTAATCCTAGCGAACTTTACCGAGAGTAAATCGTAAGATGATAATTCGATTGTCTTGGTGGAAAGTTTCTCTTCAAACAAATACTCACGGTCTATCAGTTCTTCTACAAAACTTTCTAACGAGCGGTAGAAAGGTGTTTGTCTAAGAGTGCCTTTTTCTCCCACTTCTTCTTTTTTTAATGCATCTTGAACACGCTGTGCATAGCGTTTATCTACACGAAAAGAGAATGACAACTTACTTGATATATCGTCTCTGTTGATATCCTGACTCTCTTTTGCGTACCCTTTTTCAAGTAAAAATGTTCTGGTTTTGCCGTCTCGAACCAGAGCTGTAGCTAAAAAGACCAATAGTTTTGACCAAGTTTTATCGTAGTAAAACGAAGATAAAACCATCGACTTTCCACGACGCCTGATTTTCTTTACATGTTCATTAAAGTGCTTTGAGAAAGACTCATTTTGCCCGGATGAAAAGCATACCGTTCTCAAATGAGCATGATCGCCACCATTAAGTCCCTCGCTAAAAATTGACTGCAAAATAGTGGATTTACCGCTGCCATTTTCGCCAATTAAAGTAGCTACTTTGTTGATATGTAAGGTTTGTGGCTGATCGTGTAGCGGGTTAGGTGCTAGTGTTAATTGCATTTTAGTTCACATGGTATAGCTGTTGCTGTAATTGTTTAAAAGCAGCCAGTAAATAGGCTGGCTTTCCACCGAATGCTGTTGAGGCGTCTTTCACTGTACCTAAGCCTGATAGCTCGATGAGAGCAGGCAAGCGCTCGCGTGATAACTCTGAGCTGCCAGTTTGCTCATAACGATTGAGCACAAAGTGCAAAAACTGCTGTGCCTTTTCTTGTTGGTACTGATTAAAGAAGGTGCTGTTAGTGCGTACTTGATCGGCACGAGCTTTACGGGTTGCCATTGGCTGTTCAAAGGCTAAAAAAGCCAGCAGATCGAAGATATCGCACTCTTCTGCTTCAAACATGCGTCGCAGAGTGGCGAGCTGTTCTTTATCAAAACCTGCTTGTACAAGTTTATTGAGCAAGGTTTCGCGCTCATCTGGGTCTGACCATATCCGCCGCAATTCCTCAACTGATTTAAACAACCCTGGTAATTGGGTGATCAAACGCTCAACAAATTCTTGCACAGTGAGAGGTTTACCGTTTTCATCGATATAACGAGTTTCAACGTCAATGACCTTCAGTTCTCGGTGTTTGCCGAGCTTTACTTTCAACCGAGGTTTTGTCTCACCCGGTTCAGGTTCTGGGTCATCTGTTCCTCCGGGTGGTTCTGGTGTGTATGGCGGTGGTTTAGGCTCCCCTGTGCCACCGGGCTCTGGTGCTTCAGGCTCGCCATCCCAATCTTTGTCATAAAACTTATTGGTTGCACCCCGAAAATCGACAATGGTGAAATAGTCTTTGCCATCAAAAACGCGGGTGCCGCGACCGACAATTTGTTTAAATTCCACCATTGAGCCGACGGTTCTATCCAGCACTACGTTACGTACATTACGGGCGTCTACCCCCGTGGTTAACATTTGCGATGAGGTAATAATGGTGGGGATATCTTTGTCATTATCTTGGAATTTTTCCAGTAGCTCGCGGCCAACTTTACCTTCGTCACTGGTTACACGAACGCAGTAGTGTGGGTCTTTAACTTTTTTATGTTTATTGATCATGTCGCGCATGGTGAGAGCATGATTTTGGTTTTCGCAAAAGACGATGGTTTTTTCTAGTGAATTGATATTTTCCAAAATGGCTTTTGCGACCAGCTCGGTACGTTCATCAACAATGATCTTCTTGTCGTAATCTTCTACCTGATAGACGTCTTGCCCTGATTCACCTTCGATCACTTGGTCATCTTTGGTCAGCACGAGCTCGTCTAAGTTGGTACGTACCCGCTTAACACGATATGGCGTTAAAAAGCCATCGTTGATACCGTCTTTTAATGAGTATTCAAATGCAGGAGTTCCAAAGTAATCATAGGTATCCACATTAGCTTCACGTTTTGGTGTGGCTGTTAAACCTACATGCACTGCACTGCCAAAATGATCGAGTATGGCTCGCCAAGAGCCTGTCTCATTAGCACTGCCACGATGACACTCGTCAATCATTACAAGGTCAAAGAAATCACTTGGATACTCTTTGTAATAGCCTTCAATGTTTTCACGCTCAGCAATGGCTTGGTAGATAGCAAAAAAGATATGTGCATTGGTTGGCACTACACCGCCACGCTTGCGTACCTCTTCCCCATTTATCTTAATAAGGTCTTTTTCATAGGGGTTAAAAGTATTGATAGCTTGGTCGGCCAAAATATTGCGATCAGCCAAAAACAATATTCGTGGTCGTCGACTACCTGGTGTTTTTTTGTTCCAACGGGACTGAAACAGTTTATGGACGATTTGGAAGGCAATAAACGTTTTACCTGTACCTGTCGCCAGCGTTAACAGCACGCGAGGCTTACCTTTACCAATGGCATCTGTGGCGGCATGGACCGCTAATTCTTGGTAATAACGCGGCTGCATTGCGCCTTCTAAATGAAAGGGCACATTACGAAGTTGCTGGCCTAGATCCGAATTAACACCCGCGTAGCGGTTTTCAAGCTCTTGTGGTGTTGGGTAAAACTCGATGTAGTCGCCTTTGCCAGTTTCTAAGTCGAACTCATAGGTTTGTTTACCGTTGCTTGAATAGACAAAGCGAACGAGTAGCTTCTTGGCATAGTCGATGGCTTGTTGAAGGCCTTTGGTTGGATGTTCTGATTCTTTTTTTGCTTCAACAACTGCAAGGTAACGATTGTCTTTGTGGAGCAGATAATCGACGAAGCAACGACGACCACGGACACCGCCAGCAAGCTTACGGCCATCGGTAAAGTAATGTTCCCGAATGATGTTGCCCGGTTGCCAATGTGCGGCTTTTAACGCTGGATCGATGTAGTTTGCTCTGGTATCTGCTTCTGACGACATTCTCTACTCCACAAGGACTTAACTCTGGATGTCTAGATTTTTGTAAGACTCCTAGTCAATAACTTATCTACTACAAAATAAAAACTTAAAGGAAGAATATGAGAAAAGTATTAGAGGGACAATGGTTTGCATCAAAATATGCAATCAAGTGAGCTTAAAACTGGCTTAACTAAGGTTAAGCCAGTGCTTCTATGTTTTTTAGCCATGTATCAAATAAAGGGCATTTTTCTCGCATGGTTTCTAGACCCACTTCTAAAGCTGCCAAAGTTCCTAAAAGTGGTTTTTCATAGCCGAAAATATGCTTTTCGATGCGCTTACTTGGTGCTGTTTGCGGGCTGTTGTTGATATGTTCTGGTGAGTCGAAGCTGTTTGCTATCTCGGTAAAGACCGTTTCCAGTTCTACTCTATCCATACCTTGAGCCATTTTTATCGGATCGCTAAAGAGCAGTGCTTCAAACTCGTACATCTGCACGTAAGGGATAAACCGACGTATAGCGTTCGCACCGATTTTCTCAGTCAATTTTTCTGCGAATGCATTTTGTAGTGTTTGAGCCTTAACGGCGATAGATGCATTAGCATCGACGGCATTCTTACCTGGGAAGCTCTCTGGTAACCCGTAGAAATCAAAGAAGGTAGTGCAATAGCACTGTTGATCTGCCAGCAAACGCTTTTCGATATCAGGTGCAAGCCGTTCAAACTTAAAGTTTCCTCCTTTATGGCCTGGGCGACCAATAAGCCCTGGCATCAAGTAAATGCCTTTAAGGGCGAATGGCTCCACCAGCAACTCTTTCACAAAAGCTTCTTCTGTTTGTCCTTCACAAATTACATGTACTATGGTCATTTTGATGGTCTCCCACCAATGATGTTTTTCTCCCACAGCTCGCCAACCGAATAATCATCTAGCCAAGTACGGAATTTATCAGCATCTAAGCGTTTAAATGTCGATGCGCCTTCTTCACGCTCTACAACAATAAGATCATCCAACTCAAATTCATTAAGTAGTGGAACGGACTGCGTAGATACGATCACCTGCATCCTTTTTGACGCACTGCGTAACAATGCCCCTAATAGCGTTATCGCATAAGGGTGTAAGCCTAGTTCTGGCTCATCGATGATGATTGTCGATGGTGGGTTAGGTTGCAATAAAGCTGTGACCAAACAAATGAAACGGATAGAGCCATCAGAAAGCTGACTTGGCCAAAGAGGGTAGTCACTATCGGTTTGTTTCCACAGTAAGCGTATTTGCTCTTCACCAGAAGCAAGCGGAATAGGTTTGAGAACGAAATCATCAAAGAATGGTACAGCTAAGCGCACGGTTTTGCAGATTTGTGTATAGACCTCAGAGTTTTCACGCTGTAGCTTAAATAAGTATGCGGCTAAGTTGCCCGCATCTGAACGTAGATATTCGTTATCGTGAACTGTCCCAAGGCGCTTTACTGCTGCTGTGTCGCTCGTGTCATGGAAATGGAAAACCTTCCAAGCAGAAATTGCTGAATAACAGAAAGAGGCCACTTTTGATGACGTGCCTGATTGCATCTCTTTCTTTAAGTTAGACTCCTTGTGTCCTGCTCCTAAGTTGGGCTCTGTAACCCCAAAAAATGGGCCGTCGAAATATAGCTTCTCACTCGAAAAAGTGAAATTATCGTCCGTGGTAGGCTCTAAATCTGCCGAATAGCCATTCACCCCAAAACGTATAGTGGTATGAAGTTTCTGAGTCTCTTTGACGCCATATGACAATACACGATCAGCGCCACCTTGTTTGCTCGTCCAAACTTGCAAACGACCTTCAACTAACTCATGCAACATTCTAAAGTAACTGACAAAGTTACTCTTACCGACGCCATTTGCACCGATAAGAACGTTTAAGTTGTTGAGCTGTAGCTTATCCAGCGAACGGATAGACTTAAAACCCTGGATGGTTAACCTGTCTATCTTACTCATTGGCTTCCTCTTTTCTGATTACGACGTATTGTTGATTGAATGGCTTGTTGATTTAGCAGAACTAAGCGTATTTCGATTGATGGACGATTATACCTCACAACCGTCACTTTCTGCGCTTTTCTCTTTGTTTTCTCCATCAAACTCTGACGGTCTTAAAATTGTGCATCAAGTCTAAGATGAGAGTAGCACACAAATCCGCGTCACTTTATAGCTGAAAATACCACGATTTGCCGTTGCTGCCCCATAGCAATCAAAACAATTTCAGATAGATATCATCTTCGTGCATACCTCAACGGTTTCATTTTTAGGAGCTTTTTATGCACGAAAATAACTACTATTTTGATGGTCCTATTACGGCGGACAGGGTGCTCGACGCGGCCGCAGAAATCCTTGCTGCACGCGCCCTCCGAGGCGATCAATATTGCAATCCCGATGCAACAAAAACCTATTTATCTTGCAAGTTAAAACACCATGAAAGAGAGGTGTTTGCGGTGATGTTTCTAGATAATCAGCATCGCCTTATTGCCTTTGAAGAGCTGTTCTTTGGTACAATTGATTCAGCAAGTGTTTATCCCCGAGAAGTCCTCAAAGCGGCTTTAAAAGTCAATGCCGCCGCGCTCATCTTTGCTCACAATCACCCTTCTGGCGATGCCACTCCTTCCCAAGCCGATAAACAAATTACGCAAAGGCTTAAAGAGGCTTTGGCGCTGGTGGACATTCGAGTTCTTGATCATATCGTGGTTGGTGATAGCGCCATCTCTTTTGCAGAAAGGGGGCTCCTATGATCCAGAAAACATCGGGTGAACTGGAACTGTTGGATGGCTTTCATCGAGCATTGCTTTTGGTAGTCCAACGTTATTCGATTCCTCCACAAGCTCAACGTATGGTCCTGAACTGTCGACAAAGACGCTATTACCAGACGGGGCAGGGGCTTCATCCCATTGAAATACAATTTCGTCGAACATCGGCCAGTGAAGATTGGCAGGTCGTCTGTTTAGCGAGTTTTTCTTATTCGGAAAATAAACCGAGTGAGATGGAGCCTGAACTCTACTTTCATCTCTTCAATCTTTTGTGTTACCAACCAGATAGCGGTGCTGCAAGTCTCGCACACCCGCAAGTGAAAGCGCTGTTAGATACTTGGCTGAACGCGCTCTCTCGACACCTTACTCAGTCCCTCTTTGATGACATTCAGTTATCGATGATTCAAACCTTCGATGAACACCACTCATGATCACATTTTAACTTCGGCCACTTTTAGGAGATCTAGCCATGTCTATACTGAATTTTACGCCGTCAGTGCTGCCTGTTTCTAATAAGCTTCTGGCGTTATTAAACCAACATTGTCATGCCTCAATGGAATCAACACAGTCCACCAGCCATGCCCTCTCTATCCATTTTCGAGACAAAAGCTATAGCGCGGAAGAGGGGGGATATCATCCGGTTGAGATTGGCCTCAACATTGTGAATGGTAAAACGGTTGATATTCTCTACATTACCGATTTTGCGTATATGGGGAGCTATTATCCGGAGTTAGAGCGATGCATTGATTTTGACTTTGGCAATCAAGTCGCTTTTACCGTCGCCACGGGATGGCAAAGCATTCGCTCTCCAGGTTTCGATGAGCTGTATCAAATGTGGGAGCAAAACTTTCTTCAGTACGTCGAATGGGAGTGTTACGACGACATTCAGATTTCTCATTAACTTTTATCAATCTAGCTAAGCTTTAACCTGCTGCTTTATATCTCCACCAAAGAATCAATCAAACTTCTGGTTGTGGTAATCCCAACTGTTCATCTCGCTCTGTCACTCTTTCTAATATCCAGTCTTGGACCTCGCTTTCTACCCAAGCCACGCTGCGAAAACCCAGTGATACCGATTTAGGGAACTTACCCTCTGCCATGAGCTTGTACATATACGCACGGCTCAAACCTGTATTATCCAGCACTTCTTTTAGTCGAATTAGTCTCATTTTTCTGTCCTCATGATTTGTTCGTCATAAGGAGGTAGCTAGTTGTAATTTTTCCGGACGCTAACTAAGGAGCGCTTATGTCCGAACAGCACGATCTTTTCACTACGCTTGAAAGTGAGATACGCCAGGCATCCCTCAATGAGCGTACTCGCACCAAGTTACTCGATAACCTCAAACAAATGAGAGCCACCGAGCTCAACATCCTCATTACAGGAGCCACCGGAGCAGGAAAAAGCTCAACGATTAACGCTCTCTTTGACATGAGTGTTGCAGAGGTGGGCATCAGTTGTGAGCCGCACACGCAGGGTGTTACGCAATATCGTCTGAACAACCTCATTCTTTGGGATAGTCCTGGTCTGGGGGATGGCATCGAAGAAGACAAGCGCCATGCTCGCTTATTGAAAAATACGCTGAGAGCGAGAGATGAGCAGAACCGTTTCGTGATTGACTTGGTACTTGTGATTCTTGATGGTAGCTCACGCGATTTAGGTACACCTATCGGCTTGATTAACGATGTGCTTATTCCTGCATTAGGCGAAGACGCACAGCACCGTTTAATCATCGCCATTAATCAAGCCGATAATGCGTTAAAAGGAAATCAAGCCTGGAACTACGAAAGCAATACACCGACACCCGTGTCTAAAACTTATCTTGAAACCATGGTGCGCTCGGTTCATCGACGCGTATTGCGTGCAACAGGGGTTTATCTAAAGCCCGTCTACTACGTTGCGGGGCACTGTGATGGATTGGCCAAGCAACGGCCCTATAACCTTTCCAAGTTGCTGTATTTGATTGTTGAACGTTTACCAAAAAATAAACGGGTCTTACTGGCGAATCGCACGCTTTCCCCTCGACATGAGAATTGGAAAGACAACGATGCCAGTGATTACAACAAAAAAACCAGTCTTAGTTTGTGGGAGGCAATCTTCGACACGACGACTCAAGGTGCGCAATACGGTGAAGAGATAGGAAGTGTGTTTGGCACGACAGGTAAGCACCTGGGCAAAATTATAGGCGGTGCACTAGGGGCATGCTTAGGCAGTTTACGCTATCTCTTTGGCTGGTAGATAAGCGCCACTACGGTTACATCTCTCAAAGCCAACCTCTCTTCGACATAAGTTGTCGCAACCACCTTTTAATATCAACTCATTGAATAATAGATAAAGGATATCTCTCATGAAACCTATTGTAATTACCGCAGCACTAACACTGCTTATGACCTTTACTGCGTCTGCTGAGGGCTACAAAGTCGAATACAAAGACATCAACACCCGATGGGGACCAAAGACGAAAATATATGTAACGTCCCTCTTTGACTACTCGACTGTCTTCGGGATCGAAGTTAACCGAGGTAACTGTGAAGTCGCTAGACCAGAAACACCAAAGATTACCGTCAACAAGAATAAGTACAGCCAATCTGAAGAGTTACTCAAAAACATGAGCAACCCTGATTACAAAAAGCCCTCCAGTAACAACAAGTCTAATGGTGTGAAATGGCTTCCTTATCCCGAAGTGGATTTGAAGTACGGAGAGTCTACTGGTTATGTCACTACAATGCCCTGTAGAGTCCTACAAATTGACATTCACTCTAGTGAAGGGAGTTACCGCTTTAATGCGGATTAAACAACTGAAAGGCCACAGGGGCCTTTCTTTTTTTTGTAAACTCAATAGCGACTGTAACCGAAGCTTCTTCCGTTCCCAGGTAGTTTGCTTTCTTTTTTAGCAAAGTAACTAACACGGTAAAAGGCTTGATTGTATTGATTCTCATAGAGCTCTTTATCGCACCTCTTATTGATTTCACACGTGCCGTTCTCAGCAAAATGAACCGCACTACTTACTTGTTCAACCGAAAGACCAGTTGCACTTGCCCAAGCTTTAGCAATCATCCCTGAAACGTATTCTCCCGTAACATCATTGTAAGGCCCCATTCCTTGAAAAACATCACCATTTAGTAACACAGCAACGTGATAGTGTGGATGCTCTGATTTGACGGCCTCTTTGCACCAGATAAATCGTGGCTTAGAGTGGCGGTTGTGCGTCTTACGTTTTAGGTAAGCATACATAATCGCTTTGAAGGATTCTTGAAATTTTGTGATCTGCTTACTTGATACTTTCTCGCTTGAAAAGCCTTGGGGATATCTCAAATCGAAACGAAGAAACAACGTTCGAGGGTATTGGTCTAGAGCCCTATCAAAAGTGCTTTTAATAGCTAAAAGGCAGGAAGGTATTAGAGGTCCTTTCTTGGAGTATACCGGTAAGTCCATATCATCAATGGTGAGTCTTTCTGTATGTTCAAGATAATTGTTCATTTCTATCATTCCTATTGGTTAGTGTTCTCAATAGGTAGATAGGTTGTTGTAATTAATTAGATAAGATTCATATAAATACTATTATTACCGACAGTCTTTCACTCCATTCCTCCAGCCACGTATCTTTGTTCAACAAGGCTTCCAGTGGCTTCAAAACTTGCAAAAGTTACTCTGATAAAAACTACCCATCAGTTTGGCGAAACGCCTCTTTCCTTTTCAAAAAAACAGACATCAAACGATGTCATTTTGCCAATCACGTCATGCCTGAGCTTACGCTGTCACATAAGAACAGGTCTAATCTCAGTGATTTCTCAATGAAAAGGCTATGATAACCTTGCTAAAGCTAGGTTTGGCGGTGGATCTTCTTTCATATTTATACTTGAAAAACACCTTAAAAACATTTAAAAAATACCTAATAAATACTTTAAAATTACTGAGTAATAAATGGCTGGTGTTGTCGAGAATATAAATGTAGATAGTGACCCTAGGTTTCTTTTTGATGTGAGCTTTGAGCTAAACATTGTAAGTAATCAGGATGACATCGACTTAAGAATAGACATTGCGAAAGATGCGGTTAGGAAGGGTAAAGTCGAAGATCTCAAGCAAAAAAGAAACCGCTTTGCAGAAAGTAATGTCGCTTTGAGTGAATATGAATGGATTGATTTTAGAGATTACGAGACATGTTATTTTGTCTGGTACTTCATGCTGCTCGGTTTTCGTTGCAAGACCAATAACACTAAGCTGTTAAACAGGAATCTGAACATGGATTTCAAGACGGTTTTCGCTAACAGTCACTTAGGTCGTATCACTACTATTACAGTGCCGAGCTTTCGTGAGAATAACTCTAAGTCAAAGATGCATACTATTCTTTATTTACATTACTTGTTTTCAGAAAATAAAGTTGATGCAAAATCACAGAAAGAATTGTTGTATGCTCTCAAGAGGAGATATCTTGAGTTTAGGCAATCAGCATTCTTCAAACTAACTTTGGAAGACAATAGAGACAGGGCTCAATGGACAGAAAGTAGGCTAGAGAATGACGGCATTTTTCTACCCATTGAGATTCCTGTTAGTGCAAAAGCGCATAGCTTATCGTTAGCGATATCGTTCTTTTTTTGGGACCAAAGCTCTCAGTTTTCAATAAATACCTCAGGTGAGGAGTACATTGTTGGCAAAAGTGTGTACGTTCATAAACTGAATCTTTCATGGAATCAATATAAGCATAGAGAGAAGAACAAGCTTAAAAAGGTTAAGGCCTACAGTTTTGAGATGGAGGAGTCTCTGCAAAAGAAAATTGATCACCTGTCTAAAGCACTTGATATGAAGAAAAACAAACTTATTGAGTATCTCATCGAGCAGGAGTACACCAAGCAAACTAAAAAATAGCCTAGATGTTTTAGTTCTCAGAACGGATTGGTTATGAAAATGAGCGCGTACTGATTTCTGATTTTAGTTATGTCCGAAACAAAAACGCCACGAGCAAAGCTGGTGGCGTTGACATCAAATCCAATCATAGCAATCGAGCATTTTAGATGCTCCCGTACCCCAAGCCGTACCCAGAGTGATTTTTGCTACAATTAAAAGCCGTTTAATCCCTTACTTAATGCGCTCTAGCAGTACACCTGCTTCCATGTGGTGGGCATAAGGGAATTGGTCAAACAGAGCAAAACGCGTCACGTTGTGTGTTTCGCATAGAATGTCCAAGTTCTCTTTTAGAGTCTCAGGGTTACAAGAGATGTACATGATGCGCTCGTAACCTTGCACCATTTTACAAGTATCGACATCCATCCCAGCACGTGGTGGGTCGACAAAAATCGTGTTGCAGTTGTAGCTCTTCAGATCCACACCTGCATCTTGTAGACGACGGAATTCACGTTTACCTTCGATCGCTTGAGTAAATTCCTCTGCTGATAGACGTAAGATTTGTACGTTATCAATCTTATTGGCGGCGATGTTGTACTGTGCAGATACAACCGATGGCTTAGCTAGCTCAGTTGCCAGGACGCGGTCGAAATTCTGTGCCAACGCCAGCGAGAAGTTACCGTTACCACAGTAAAGCTCTAGTAGGTCGCCAGTGCTTTCTTGGGTACAGTCGACCGCCCATTCCAGCATCTTCTCTGCGACTTTGCCGTTCGGCTGAGTGAAGCTGTTCTCAACTTGTTGGTAGATGTAGCTCTGACCATTTACATCGAGCTTCTCGATCACGTAGTCGCGGTCTAGGACAATCTTCATCTTACGAGCACGACCAATGATGTTTAGGTTGAAGCCTTCATCATTTAAACGCTGTTTAAGGGCTTTCGCGTTTTCAATCCACTCTTCATCAAGCTGGCGATGGTAAAGCAGTGAAACCAGAATCTCACCACTTAGCGTCGATAGGAAATCCACCTGGAACAGTTTACGACGTAGTGAGTCGTTGTCTTTCATCGCTTCAACCAATAGCGGCATCAGGTCGTTGATCAGACGGCTTGCTGCAGGGAATTGGTCAACACGGTACTTCTCACGAGTTTCTTGGTTGAACATGATGTAGTAAAGATCTTCGCCTTCATGCCAAACACGGAACTCAGCACGCATGCGGTAATGCTGCTCTGGTGATTCAAACACTTCCAGTTCTGGCATGTTGTATGGCGCGAACATATCCGTGAGACGTTCGACTTTTTCAGCCAGTTGTTCTTGGTAGCGTTGTGGGTTTACATCAAGAGTAGCCATGATCTTACCTTTTATGGTGCATTCAATTTAAGAGCGCAGATTTTATTCAATCTCAATAGGATGTCCAGTTTTGTACTGGAATTGATTTAAAGATAGTGCGTACAGACAGAGTAGAAAGCAAAATCAATCAAAACGTTACAACTTCTAAGGGCAATATTGGCTGGACAAATAATCAATAGCTGAATAATATTTGCCTCAAGTTGGTGCTATCTAGCAATCTAGATGGCTGAAATGGGAATCTGGTGTGAATCCAGAACTGACGCGCAGCGGTAAAAGAGAACGAACGCTCATCAGACACTGCATTAGTTTATGTGGGAAGTCGAGCAAGTAGGCGGTACACCCGTGCTCTTGAGTCCGAATACCTGCCAACAACTGAGCCACAGCACTGGACTGTCATGACGACAGGGCTCGGAAGGAATTACGCGATTTAGGACAATACAATGAGAAAATCCGCACTGGCGATCACTTTGGCATCGCTGCTTTCACCTGTCTCTTATCTACAGGCCCAAGAAACTTCCACTGACGAAACCATCGTTGTTACGGCAAACCGTTTTGAGCAAGCCGAAAGCCGCACGTTGGCAGATGTCGAAGTAGTTACTCGACAAGACATCGATCGCATTCAAGCGAAAACCCTTCCAGATATATTGCGTCGTCTTACGGGGATTCAAGTTTCACAAAATGGTGGTCGTGGTCAGTTAGCGTCTTTATTTGTTCGTGGAACCAGTTCCGACCAAGTTTTAGTACTGGTTGATGGCGTACGTTTTGCACGAGCAGCGAAGGGCGCTGTGGACTTTAACCAAATCCCACTTACTTACGTTCAACGTATTGAGTACGTGCGTGGTGCGCGTGCGTCACTTTATGGCTCAGAAGCGATTGGTGGCGTGATCAATATCATCACCATTGCGCGTGCTGACGAAGAAGGAACGAAGTTAAGTGCGGGTTTAGGCAGCTTAGATTACCAGGAATTGAGTGTGGCATCTGGTATTAAAGTCACAGAGAGCGGCCAGCTAAATATCGCGCTTGGTAGTGAAAGTGATGATGGTTATAACGTTCGTCCTGTACCGGGAGTTAATGACGGCGATCGCCATGGCTTTGATACAAAGAATGGTCTGCTAGGTTACGTGCATAACTTCAATGACCAGTGGTCTGCATTTGGTAACCTACGTGCTTACGAAAATGTTTATCAATATGACAGCAGCTACGGCAGTCGCGGTTACTACGAAGCAGAAAAAGACGATCTTTCTGTCACTCTGGGCGGTAAGTATCAGTCTGATAATGTGATGTCAGAACTACAAGTAACGGCACAGAAACAGAAGTCTTGGAACTATGAGCAAGCAAAAGGTAAACACTCAGGTACTGAAGATGAACTTGAGCAGCAAAATGTCCAGTGGACCAACAGTTACTTGCTAAACAACAATACGACGTTTGCTGGTGGTATTGATTGGCGCAACGAATCTTATAAAGACAAGAGTGCGAATAAAACGTTTGATCGTACCAATGGCGCTCTGTTTGGTATGGCAACCACTAGTATTGATAAAGCAATGCTTGAGGGCAGTGCTCGCTTGGATGATAACGAAGAATACGGTAGTGAGTTCACTTACAGCTTAGCGGCTGGTTACCAGTTTGTGCCAGAGTTTGGGGTTAAAGCTTCTTTTGGTACTGCGTTTAAGGCTCCAAACCTATATCAACAGTATGACCCAACATACGGTGAGAAAGATCTTAAGCCGGAAGAGTCAGATGCTTGGGAGCTAGCATTCAGCGGTGATGTCCAAGGCGTTTTTTGGTCCGTAACGGGTTATGACTATAAAATCACGAATCTTATCGATTACCATCCAACCACATACAAATATTTGAATGTCGATGGTGAAACACATATCCAAGGTGTGGAGCTTGTTGCTGAGTTTGATACAGGGGTTGTGCAGCACCAGTTGAGTGCGGATTACAAAGATGCTGAAGACGATAAAGGGCATCAGTTGCAGCGCCGCGCTAAAGAAATGTATAAGTGGAACGCTTTAGTGAGCTTCGATAAAGTGGACTGGTCGGTTAGCTATCAGTACGTAGGTAAGCGTCCAGATGTGGATTACAGCACTTGGCCTTCACAAGATATCACGCTTTCTTCTTACTCGTTGGTTGATACGGCTGTGACTTACTATCCGAATGAGTCGACCTCTATTAGCGCTCGTATCGATAATCTATTTGATGAAGAGTATGAGATGGCAAAAGGTTACCCTGCCGCTGAGCGAGCGTACTATCTAAACGTTGGCTACGAATTCTAATCGTGAATGAACACAAACCGCCTTCGGGCGGTTTTTAATATTTTGTGGTGGAAAATCGAATGAAGAAACCCAAGCAAGTGGTGATCAGTTGGTCCAGCGGTAAAGATTCGACATTAACGCTTGAGCGCCTTAACGAGAATCCAAATTATCAAGTTGTCGGTTTGTACACGACTTACGTAGGGAAAGAAGTCCCTTTCCAAGCAACTCCGCTTGAAGTCGTACAAATGCAAGCCGACTTACTTGCGCTTCCGCTCATTACTATCGAGCTACCTGAAGTCTTTCCGAGTAACGACATTTATCAATCGACCATCGTTAATGCATTACAAAGTAGTGGTCTGAATATAGAAGCTGTCGCATTTGGCGATATGTTTTGCAATGGCATTGCCGAGTACCGACGCAGCTATATTGAACCTGCTGGCTGGGAGTGCGTCTTTCCGCTATTAGGGGAGAGCAGCGACAAACTAGCGATGGAAATCATAGAGCGTGGTATTCAAACTATGTTAATCACCATCGACGGAAGTGTTCTCCCTCCAGAATGGTGTGGTCTCTGGTATGACAAAGTCTTAATAGAGTCGTTACCAAGTCAAATTGATCCCTGTGGGGAAAATGGTGAATTTCACACATTGGTCACGTCTTCGCCGTCTTTTCAAGGGTATATCGAGCTGACGAAGCGAGATGTAGAATCTGGAGATAGATTCAGCCATCAAAGATACCATGCTAAAGCATTGCCAAAACAAATCTAAGCAGTATGATCGCAACGTTTCTGTTCTTTAGGTAAGGCTCGTGCGAGTAGCAAGTAAGAAAAAAGTCCTAGTTTTTGACTCCGGTGTTGGTGGTCTTTCTGTATTCCAAGAGATACATCGCCTATTGCCGCATCTTGACTACTTATACTTATTCGATAATCAGGCTTACCCTTATGGTGAACTCGATCAGGCGGTACTCATTTCACGAGTTAACCAACTGGTCTCTTCATTAGTCGAAGAACACCAAGTCGACATTGTTGTCATTGCTTGTAATACGGCAAGCACCATAGTGCTTCCTTCCTTACGTGAAAATCTATCGATTCCCGTTGTTGGTGTTGTCCCTGCGATTAAACCCGCATCGCTTTTGGCATCAAAAGGGGTAGGGCTGATCGCCACTCCGGCGACAGTAACACGCCAATATACTCACGAGTTAATACGAGACTTTGCGCAAGGCAAACCAGTTGAGCTGTTGGGATCAACTCGCTTGGTGGATATGGCCGAAGAGAAGTTGCGAGGCAACAGCGTTTCTCTAGACGAACTGACAAAAATCCTGCTTCCGCTTCGCGATAAAGTAGACGTTGCGGTACTCGGTTGTACTCACTTCCCTTTAATCAAAGAGGAAATTCATCAAGCTTTGGGTGGGGACGTTACTTTAATTGATTCGGGTGCAGCCATTGCACGTCGAGTAAAAGCATTACTATTAAGTGATGAAATTGAGGATACGGAAGAGGGAAGTAAGTCGATTTATGCCAGTGCAACTCCTTGGCAGGAAGATGCACTGAACATTCGTTTAAAGAAGCTAGGTTTTAATCCTGTTCTGGTTTACCACCATCCGGGTGTTTAGGATCGTTCGCAATTCTCACTTTTAGCGTTCTCTCCATATATTCCTTTTCATTAAGTTTAGCGATAGCTGGCTTGGCATCTGCCGCAGCCATCACGACAAAACCAAACCCTCTTCTTTTTCCAGTGCGCTTATCTTTCATTAAGCGTACTGCATAGACCTGTCCATATTCAGCAAACAAATCGCGAACGTGACTCTCATTGGCCTTATAAGGAAGGTTGCCGACATACAGAGTTTTAGTCGATGGATCCGAGTCCGTTGATTGAATAGAAGGTGTCTGGCTAGAAAATGAAAATAAAAAAGCAGTAGCGATAACACCAATGAGAAAACTCAAGGCTGGTGGGATGGTGACTTGAGAGAAGACGATTCCCCCAACGACGGCCAGCCCAGCACATAAAATCAGATTTTTTTTAGACGTCATTTTAATTACTACACATAGTGATAAAGAGATCGATTGTCCATTAACAGAATAGACACATGAATCTTACGTATATGGTTGGTGTTTTTCCAACCAATTGCTGTGATATGTCTCAAATGTGACGAAGAAATATGCAAATATCACGCTTTTGGCTAACTAATGACCTGTTGAAAGTTTTTTTGCAAAAAACGCTTGTACTAATTTCTCAACTCCCTATACTGCGCATCCACCGACACGGAGTGAGACGAAAGTCACACAGCGAGTCGGAAGTGAGAGAAAAAGAAATTTGAAAAAATGCTTGACTCTCTCACGGTGCGGAGTAAGATACGCACCCCTAACGACGAGCAACTAAGTTGCTGGATAAGTTAGAAAAGCTCTTTAAAAATATAAACCTATCAATCTGTGTGGGCACTCGTTGATGATAATCCAATTAGAAACTTCGGTTTCAAATTAGGTTTCAATGAAACGAAGTGACCATTGAATCTTCGGATTCAGCACAGTCAATTCAAACATTACATTATGTAATGTTCAGTATTCATTGAGCCGAACAAAATCTTAAATTGAAGAGTTTGATCATGGCTCAGATTGAACGCTGGCGGCAGGCCTAACACATGCAAGTCGAGCGGAAACGAGTTATCTGAACTTTCGGGGAACGATAACGGCGTCGAGCGGCGGACGGGTGAGTAATGCCTAGGAAATTGCCCTGATGTGGGGGATAACCATTGGAAACGATGGCTAATACCGCATGATGCCTACGGGCCAAAGAGGGGGACCTTCGGGCCTCTCGCGTCAGGATATGCCTAGGTGGGATTAGCTAGTTGGTGAGGTAAGGGCTCACCAAGGCGACGATCCCTAGCTGGTCTGAGAGGATGATCAGCCACACTGGAACTGAGACACGGTCCAGACTCCTACGGGAGGCAGCAGTGGGGAATATTGCACAATGGGCGCAAGCCTGATGCAGCCATGCCGCGTGTATGAAGAAGGCCTTCGGGTTGTAAAGTACTTTCAGTCGTGAGGAAGGCGGCGTCGTTAATAGCGGCGTTGTTTGACGTTAGCGACAGAAGAAGCACCGGCTAACTCCGTGCCAGCAGCCGCGGTAATACGGAGGGTGCGAGCGTTAATCGGAATTACTGGGCGTAAAGCGCATGCAGGTGGTTTGTTAAGTCAGATGTGAAAGCCCGGGGCTCAACCTCGGAATAGCATTTGAAACTGGCAGACTAGAGTACTGTAGAGGGGGGTAGAATTTCAGGTGTAGCGGTGAAATGCGTAGAGATCTGAAGGAATACCGGTGGCGAAGGCGGCCCCCTGGACAGATACTGACACTCAGATGCGAAAGCGTGGGGAGCAAACAGGATTAGATACCCTGGTAGTCCACGCCGTAAACGATGTCTACTTGGAGGTTGTGGCCTTGAGCCGTGGCTTTCGGAGCTAACGCGTTAAGTAGACCGCCTGGGGAGTACGGTCGCAAGATTAAAACTCAAATGAATTGACGGGGGCCCGCACAAGCGGTGGAGCATGTGGTTTAATTCGATGCAACGCGAAGAACCTTACCTACTCTTGACATCCAGAGAACTTTCCAGAGATGGATTGGTGCCTTCGGGAACTCTGAGACAGGTGCTGCATGGCTGTCGTCAGCTCGTGTTGTGAAATGTTGGGTTAAGTCCCGCAACGAGCGCAACCCTTATCCTTGTTTGCCAGCGAGTAATGTCGGGAACTCCAGGGAGACTGCCGGTGATAAACCGGAGGAAGGTGGGGACGACGTCAAGTCATCATGGCCCTTACGAGTAGGGCTACACACGTGCTACAATGGCGCATACAGAGGGCGGCCAACTTGCGAAAGTGAGCGAATCCCAAAAAGTGCGTCGTAGTCCGGATTGGAGTCTGCAACTCGACTCCATGAAGTCGGAATCGCTAGTAATCGTGGATCAGAATGCCACGGTGAATACGTTCCCGGGCCTTGTACACACCGCCCGTCACACCATGGGAGTGGGCTGCAAAAGAAGTAGGTAGTTTAACCTTCGGGGGGACGCTTACCACTTTGTGGTTCATGACTGGGGTGAAGTCGTAACAAGGTAGCGCTAGGGGAACCTGGCGCTGGATCACCTCCTTATACGATGATTATTAAGACAAGTGTCCACACAGATTGATAGTTCACAAGCGCAAGCTTGGGGCTAACTATGCTCTTTAACAATTTGGAAAGCTGACAAAACAACAATTTATTGTTGTTTGTAAAGTTCTCAAAGTATTCCATTAGGAATACAACTAAAAACACATTCAAGTGTTCTTGGGAATAACATCAATGATGTTATTCATATTTGAGTCCGGCAAAATCGAACATGTCTCTCGCTCATTCAAATAATGAGAGACAACTTTGGTTGTTTACCGTCAATTCGAAACTTCTTCGGGTTGTATGGTTAAGTGACTAAGCGTACACGGTGGATGCCTTGGCAGTCAGAGGCGATGAAGGACGTATTAACTTGCGATAAGCCCAGATTAGGCAGTAAAAGCCACTTGAGTCTGGGATTTCCGAATGGGGAAACCCACTTACATAAGTAAGTATCGTTATGTGAATACATAGCATAACGAGGCGAACCGGGGGAACTGAAACATCTAAGTACCCCGAGGAAAAGAAATCAACCGAGATTCCGAAAGTAGCGGCGAGCGAAATTGGACTAGCCCTTAAGCTTTATAGGCGTTAGGTGAACAAGCTGGAAAGCTTGGCGATACAGGGTGATAGCCCCGTAACTGACGACGCATATTCAGTGAAATCGAGTAGGGCGGGACACGTGATATCCTGTCTGAATATGGGGGGACCATCCTCCAAGGCTAAATACTACTGACTGACCGATAGTGAACCAGTACCGTGAGGGAAAGGCGAAAAGAACCCCTGTGAGGGGAGTGAAATAGAACCTGAAACCGTGTACGTACAAGCAGTAGGAGCAGGCTTTGTCCTGTGACTGCGTACCTTTTGTATAATGGGTCAGCGACTTATATTCAGTGGCAAGGTTAACCATCTAGGGGAGCCGTAGGGAAACCGAGTCTTAACTGGGCGTTCAGTCTCTGGATATAGACCCGAAACCAGGTGATCTAGCCATGGGCAGGTTGAAGGTTGAGTAACATCAACTGGAGGACCGAACCGACTAATGTTGAAAAATTAGCGGATGACTTGTGGCTAGGGGTGAAAGGCCAATCAAACCTGGAGATAGCTGGTTCTCCCCGAAAGCTATTTAGGTAGCGCCTCGGACGAATACTACTGGGGGTAGAGCACTGTTAAGGCTAGGGGGTCATCCCGACTTACCAACCCTTTGCAAACTCCGAATACCAGTAAGTACTATCCGGGAGACACACGGCGGGTGCTAACGTCCGTCGTGGAGAGGGAAACAACCCAGACCGCCAGCTAAGGTCCCAAATTACTACTAAGTGGGAAACGATGTGGGAAGGCTCAGACAGCCAGGATGTTGGCTTAGAAGCAGCCATCATTTAAAGAAAGCGTAATAGCTCACTGGTCGAGTCGGCCTGCGCGGAAGATGTAACGGGGCTAAGTAGTAAACCGAAGCTGCGGCAATACTCTTTGAGTATTGGGTAGGGGAGCGTTCTGTAAGCGGTTGAAGGTGTGTGGTAACGCATGCTGGACGTATCAGAAGTGCGAATGCTGACATGAGTAACGATAAAGGGGGTGAAAAACCTCCTCGCCGGAAGACCAAGGGTTCCTGTCCAACGTTAATCGGGGCAGGGTAAGTCGACCCCTAAGGCGAGGCCGAAAGGCGTAGTCGATGGGAAACGGGTTAATATTCCCGTACTTCTTACAATTGCGATGGGGGGACGGAGAAGGCTAGGTGGGCCTGGCGACGGTTGTCCAGGTTCAAGTGCGTAGGCTGAAGAGTTAGGTAAATCCGGCTCTTCTTAAGGCTGAGACACGACGTCGAGCACCTACGGGTGTGAAGTCATTGATGCCATGCTTCCAGGAAAAGCCTCTAAGCTTCAGATTGTAAGGAATCGTACCCCAAACCGACACAGGTGGTCGGGTAGAGAATACCAAGGCGCTTGAGAGAACTCGGGTGAAGGAACTAGGCAAAATGGTACCGTAACTTCGGGAGAAGGTACGCTCTCGACGGTGAAGTCCCTCGCGGATGGAGCTATTGAGAGTCGCAGATACCAGGTGGCTGCAACTGTTTATTAAAAACACAGCACTGTGCAAAATCGCAAGATGACGTATACGGTGTGACGCCTGCCCGGTGCCGGAAGGTTAATTGATGGGGTTAGACTTCGGTCGAAGCTCTTGATCGAAGCCCCGGTAAACGGCGGCCGTAACTATAACGGTCCTAAGGTAGCGAAATTCCTTGTCGGGTAAGTTCCGACCTGCACGAATGGCGTAATGATGGCCACGCTGTCTCCACCCGAGACTCAGTGAAATTGAAATCGCTGTGAAGATGCAGTGTACCCGCGGCTAGACGGAAAGACCCCGTGAACCTTTACTACAGCTTGGCACTGAACATTGACCCTACATGTGTAGGATAGGTGGGAGGCTTTGAAGCGCAGTCGCTAGATTGCGTGGAGCCGTCCTTGAAATACCACCCTTGTAGTGTTGATGTTCTAACGTCGACCCCTCATCGGGGTTGCGGACAGTGCCTGGTGGGTAGTTTGACTGGGGCGGTCTCCTCCCAAAGCGTAACGGAGGAGCACGAAGGTGGGCTAATCACGGTTGGACATCGTGAGGTTAGTGCAATGGCATAAGCCCGCTTGACTGCGAGAATGACAATTCGAGCAGGTGCGAAAGCAGGTCATAGTGATCCGGTGGTTCTGAATGGAAGGGCCATCGCTCAACGGATAAAAGGTACTCCGGGGATAACAGGCTGATACCGCCCAAGAGTTCATATCGACGGCGGTGTTTGGCACCTCGATGTCGGCTCATCACATCCTGGGGCTGAAGTCGGTCCCAAGGGTATGGCTGTTCGCCATTTAAAGTGGTACGCGAGCTGGGTTTAGAACGTCGTGAGACAGTTCGGTCCCTATCTGCCGTGGGCGTTGGAGAATTGAAAGGGGCTGCTCCTAGTACGAGAGGACCGGAGTGGACGAACCTCTGGTGTTCGGGTTGTGTCGCCAGACGCATTGCCCGGTAGCTAAGTTCGGGATCGATAACCGCTGAAAGCATCTAAGCGGGAAGCGAGCCTTGAGATGAGTTCTCCCTGATACTTTAAGTATCCTAAAGGGTTGTCGTAGACTACGACGTTGATAGGCAGGGTGTGTAAGCGTTGTGAGGCGTTGAGCTAACCTGTACTAATTGCCCGTGAGGCTTAACCATACAACACCCAAGGGGTTTTGATTTTGGGTAACCAGGACTCAATGAAAGAACATTGAATGTGTAAGAACGAGAATTAAAAAAACAGCTTTCCGAATTAAAGAATTTGCTTGGCGACCATAGCGTTTTGGACCCACCTGATTTCCATGCCGAACTCAGAAGTGAAACGAAATAGCGCCGATGGTAGTGTGGGGCTTCCCCATGTGAGAGTAGGACATCGCCAGGCTTTATTTTGCACTTGCTTGAGATTTAAGCAAGTCACCATAAAGTTCTAATCTTTTTAGAGTTTTATGTTGACTTTCAAAGTGGAAAGCGTATTATACGCAACTCGCTTAAGTGCTAAGGCACTGAAAGCCAAGCTCTTTAAAAATATAAACCTATCAATCTGTGTGGGCACTCGTTGATGATAATCCAATTAGAAACTTCGGTTTCAAATTAGGTTTCAATGAAACGAAGTGACCATTGAATCTTCGGATTCAGCACAGTCAATTCAAACATTACATTATGTAATGTTCAGTATTCATTGAGCCGAACAAAATCTTAAATTGAAGAGTTTGATCATGGCTCAGATTGAACGCTGGCGGCAGGCCTAACACATGCAAGTCGAGCGGAAACGAGTTATCTGAACTTTCGGGGAACGATAACGGCGTCGAGCGGCGGACGGGTGAGTAATGCCTAGGAAATTGCCCTGATGTGGGGGATAACCATTGGAAACGATGGCTAATACCGCATGATGCCTACGGGCCAAAGAGGGGGACCTTCGGGCCTCTCGCGTCAGGATATGCCTAGGTGGGATTAGCTAGTTGGTGAGGTAAGGGCTCACCAAGGCGACGATCCCTAGCTGGTCTGAGAGGATGATCAGCCACACTGGAACTGAGACACGGTCCAGACTCCTACGGGAGGCAGCAGTGGGGAATATTGCACAATGGGCGCAAGCCTGATGCAGCCATGCCGCGTGTATGAAGAAGGCCTTCGGGTTGTAAAGTACTTTCAGTCGTGAGGAAGGCGGCGTCGTTAATAGCGGCGTTGTTTGACGTTAGCGACAGAAGAAGCACCGGCTAACTCCGTGCCAGCAGCCGCGGTAATACGGAGGGTGCGAGCGTTAATCGGAATTACTGGGCGTAAAGCGCATGCAGGTGGTTTGTTAAGTCAGATGTGAAAGCCCGGGGCTCAACCTCGGAATAGCATTTGAAACTGGCAGACTAGAGTACTGTAGAGGGGGGTAGAATTTCAGGTGTAGCGGTGAAATGCGTAGAGATCTGAAGGAATACCGGTGGCGAAGGCGGCCCCCTGGACAGATACTGACACTCAGATGCGAAAGCGTGGGGAGCAAACAGGATTAGATACCCTGGTAGTCCACGCCGTAAACGATGTCTACTTGGAGGTTGTGGCCTTGAGCCGTGGCTTTCGGAGCTAACGCGTTAAGTAGACCGCCTGGGGAGTACGGTCGCAAGATTAAAACTCAAATGAATTGACGGGGGCCCGCACAAGCGGTGGAGCATGTGGTTTAATTCGATGCAACGCGAAGAACCTTACCTACTCTTGACATCCAGAGAACTTTCCAGAGATGGATTGGTGCCTTCGGGAACTCTGAGACAGGTGCTGCATGGCTGTCGTCAGCTCGTGTTGTGAAATGTTGGGTTAAGTCCCGCAACGAGCGCAACCCTTATCCTTGTTTGCCAGCGAGTAATGTCGGGAACTCCAGGGAGACTGCCGGTGATAAACCGGAGGAAGGTGGGGACGACGTCAAGTCATCATGGCCCTTACGAGTAGGGCTACACACGTGCTACAATGGCGCATACAGAGGGCGGCCAACTTGCGAAAGTGAGCGAATCCCAAAAAGTGCGTCGTAGTCCGGATTGGAGTCTGCAACTCGACTCCATGAAGTCGGAATCGCTAGTAATCGTGGATCAGAATGCCACGGTGAATACGTTCCCGGGCCTTGTACACACCGCCCGTCACACCATGGGAGTGGGCTGCAAAAGAAGTAGGTAGTTTAACCTTCGGGGGGACGCTTACCACTTTGTGGTTCATGACTGGGGTGAAGTCGTAACAAGGTAGCGCTAGGGGAACCTGGCGCTGGATCACCTCCTTATACGATGATTATTGCGATGAGTGTTCACACAGATTGATACGGTTTATGAAGTTTAAGAGATAGAACATCCCCCAAGATGTTCAACTTAGTGTCCCGTTCGTCTAGAGGCCTAGGACACCGCCCTTTCACGGCGGTAACAGGGGTTCGACTCCCCTACGGGATACCATTGGGTCGTTAGCTCAGTTGGTAGAGCAGTTGACTTTTAATCAATTGGTCGCAGGTTCGAATCCTGCACGACCCACCATTTCCTTCCACGGAAATCAAAATAATGTGGGCGATTAGCTCAGTTGGGAGAGCACCTGCCTTACAAGCAGGGGGTCACTGGTTCGAGCCCGGTATCGCCCACCATTCTCTAAGTATTTTTGGAATAAAACGTCCAAACCAGAACAAGCAATTGATACTGGTTGGCATTTTTGACTCTGAAAGTCTTTAGAAAATGTAACTTCCTTGTGAAGAAACATAGCTCTTTAACAATTTGGAAAGCTGACAAAACAACAATTTATTGTTGTTTGTAAAGTTCTCAAAGTATTCATTTATGAATACAACTAAAAACACATTCAAGTGTTCTTGGAATTTGAGTCCGGCAAAATCGAATGTCTCTCGCTCATTCAAATAATGAGAGACAACTTTGGTGATTTGATTATCAACTCGAAACTCCTTCGGGTTGTATGGTTAAGTGACTAAGCGTACACGGTGGATGCCTTGGCAGTCAGAGGCGATGAAGGACGTATTAACTTGCGATAAGCCCAGATTAGGTAGTAAAAACCACTTGAGTCTGGGATTTCCGAATGGGGAAACCCACTTACATAAGTAAGTATCGTTATGTGAATACATAGCATAACGAGGCGAACCGGGGGAACTGAAACATCTAAGTACCCCGAGGAAAAGAAATCAACCGAGATTCCGAAAGTAGCGGCGAGCGAAATTGGACTAGCCCTTAAGCTTTATAGGCGTTAGGTGAACAAGCTGGAAAGCTTGGCGATACAGGGTGATAGCCCCGTAACTGACGACGCATATTCAGTGAAATCGAGTAGGGCGGGACACGTGATATCCTGTCTGAATATGGGGGGACCATCCTCCAAGGCTAAATACTACTGACTGACCGATAGTGAACCAGTACCGTGAGGGAAAGGCGAAAAGAACCCCTGTGAGGGGAGTGAAATAGAACCTGAAACCGTGTACGTACAAGCAGTAGGAGCAGGCTTTGTCCTGTGACTGCGTACCTTTTGTATAATGGGTCAGCGACTTATATTCAGTGGCAAGGTTAACCATCTAGGGGAGCCGTAGGGAAACCGAGTCTTAACTGGGCGTTCAGTCTCTGGATATAGACCCGAAACCAGGTGATCTAGCCATGGGCAGGTTGAAGGTTGAGTAACATCAACTGGAGGACCGAACCGACTAATGTTGAAAAATTAGCGGATGACTTGTGGCTAGGGGTGAAAGGCCAATCAAACCTGGAGATAGCTGGTTCTCCCCGAAAGCTATTTAGGTAGCGCCTCGGACGAATACTACTGGGGGTAGAGCACTGTTAAGGCTAGGGGGTCATCCCGACTTACCAACCCTTTGCAAACTCCGAATACCAGTAAGTACTATCCGGGAGACACACGGCGGGTGCTAACGTCCGTCGTGGAGAGGGAAACAACCCAGACCGCCAGCTAAGGTCCCAAATTACTACTAAGTGGGAAACGATGTGGGAAGGCTCAGACAGCCAGGATGTTGGCTTAGAAGCAGCCATCATTTAAAGAAAGCGTAATAGCTCACTGGTCGAGTCGGCCTGCGCGGAAGATGTAACGGGGCTAAGTAGTAAACCGAAGCTGCGGCAATACTCTTTGAGTATTGGGTAGGGGAGCGTTCTGTAAGCGGTTGAAGGTGTGTGGTAACGCATGCTGGACGTATCAGAAGTGCGAATGCTGACATGAGTAACGATAAAGGGGGTGAAAAACCTCCTCGCCGGAAGACCAAGGGTTCCTGTCCAACGTTAATCGGGGCAGGGTAAGTCGACCCCTAAGGCGAGGCCGAAAGGCGTAGTCGATGGGAAACGGGTTAATATTCCCGTACTTCTTACAATTGCGATGGGGGGACGGAGAAGGCTAGGTGGGCCTGGCGACGGTTGTCCAGGTTCAAGTGCGTAGGCTGAAGAGTTAGGTAAATCCGGCTCTTCTTAAGGCTGAGACACGACGTCGAGCACCTACGGGTGTGAAGTCATTGATGCCATGCTTCCAGGAAAAGCCTCTAAGCTTCAGATTGTAAGGAATCGTACCCCAAACCGACACAGGTGGTCGGGTAGAGAATACCAAGGCGCTTGAGAGAACTCGGGTGAAGGAACTAGGCAAAATGGTACCGTAACTTCGGGAGAAGGTACGCTCTCGACGGTGAAGTCCCTCGCGGATGGAGCTATTGAGAGTCGCAGATACCAGGTGGCTGCAACTGTTTATTAAAAACACAGCACTGTGCAAAATCGCAAGATGACGTATACGGTGTGACGCCTGCCCGGTGCCGGAAGGTTAATTGATGGGGTTAGACTTCGGTCGAAGCTCTTGATCGAAGCCCCGGTAAACGGCGGCCGTAACTATAACGGTCCTAAGGTAGCGAAATTCCTTGTCGGGTAAGTTCCGACCTGCACGAATGGCGTAATGATGGCCACGCTGTCTCCACCCGAGACTCAGTGAAATTGAAATCGCTGTGAAGATGCAGTGTACCCGCGGCTAGACGGAAAGACCCCGTGAACCTTTACTACAGCTTGGCACTGAACATTGACCCTACATGTGTAGGATAGGTGGGAGGCTTTGAAGCGCAGTCGCTAGATTGCGTGGAGCCGTCCTTGAAATACCACCCTTGTAGTGTTGATGTTCTAACGTCGACCCCTCATCGGGGTTGCGGACAGTGCCTGGTGGGTAGTTTGACTGGGGCGGTCTCCTCCCAAAGCGTAACGGAGGAGCACGAAGGTGGGCTAATCACGGTTGGACATCGTGAGGTTAGTGCAATGGCATAAGCCCGCTTGACTGCGAGAATGACAATTCGAGCAGGTGCGAAAGCAGGTCATAGTGATCCGGTGGTTCTGAATGGAAGGGCCATCGCTCAACGGATAAAAGGTACTCCGGGGATAACAGGCTGATACCGCCCAAGAGTTCATATCGACGGCGGTGTTTGGCACCTCGATGTCGGCTCATCACATCCTGGGGCTGAAGTCGGTCCCAAGGGTATGGCTGTTCGCCATTTAAAGTGGTACGCGAGCTGGGTTTAGAACGTCGTGAGACAGTTCGGTCCCTATCTGCCGTGGGCGTTGGAGAATTGAAAGGGGCTGCTCCTAGTACGAGAGGACCGGAGTGGACGAACCTCTGGTGTTCGGGTTGTGTCGCCAGACGCATTGCCCGGTAGCTAAGTTCGGGATCGATAACCGCTGAAAGCATCTAAGCGGGAAGCGAGCCTTGAGATGAGTTCTCCCTGATACTTTAAGTATCCTAAAGGGTTGTCGTAGACTACGACGTTGATAGGCAGGGTGTGTAAGCGTTGTGAGGCGTTGAGCTAACCTGTACTAATTGCCCGTGAGGCTTAACCATACAACACCCAAGGGGTTTTGATGGACTCAATGAAAGAACATTGAATGTGTAAGAACGAGAATTAAAAAAACAGCTTTCCGAATTAAAGAATTTGCTTGGCGACCATAGCGTTTTGGACCCACCTGATTTCCATGCCGAACTCAGAAGTGAAACGAAATAGCGCCGATGGTAGTGTGGGGCTTCCCCATGTGAGAGTAGGACATCGCCAGGCTTTAAATTTTGGACACTTGCTGATTACAAGCGAGTGATACCACTGCGGAGTGGTAGTTCAGTTGGTTAGAATACCGGCCTGTCACGCCGGGGGTCGCGGGTTCGAGTCCCGTCCACTCCGCCACTTATATTAAGCCTCTGTCGAAAGACTGGGGCTTTTTTCGTTTTGGTTACCCGACTTACCTTAACCCCATTTCCATATTGAAACCTTGCATCGAGAGGCAGGCTCTTCTCTCGCGATACTTTCTAAGCCCTGCCATGACGAGTTGATGCGCAACTCTGTGCGGTTTCTACTGAACCGGGTCCCAGTATCGAGGACTAGTTTTGAGCCCCTGTGCTGACTTACGTGTTAGAAAGCTTATTCACTAGCGTAGTGTAAGAAAGAGTAAGATCGGAAGACTGAGTTATTAAGCACCTAGCCACTTACGCATGTATTGCCTTTCTAGATTCTAGGTTGTTGCGTTTGGGGTTACGTTGCGTCTCGCAAGCTTATTTACTGAAGTCTACTAATATAGAGGTCTAATAGAGTATTAAGCTGTTGGAGCTAGGAATAATAAAAAAGCCCAGCAGGAAAATGCTGAGCTTTGAAGTTAATTATGCTTACAGGATGCGTTTTAAAACCCCATCTGCTTTTAGGCGGGTTATTTTTCTTACTAACCGCTGCACCCCTATCGGATAATCTTCCACTTTTTCTAACTGTTTATAAGTACAGATAAGGTGGGTATGCTCAAGGATACGCGAAACCTCATCTTCGAACTTATCAGTGAGTTTCGCATAATTGTCTTGGATGAGAAGTCCATTTTCTAGATCAAGTGACCAAGCCCGAGGATTTAAGTTATTCCCCGTCAGTAGCATATAGCGTTTATCAACCCAAATGCCTTTGAGATGGAAGCTATTATTGTCATGCTTCCAGAGGTGAATTGACAGTTTACGCGCAGCGATATTCGCTTCATTTGCTTTCGCAAAGCGGCGTAGGTTTACTTCATACAGATATGGAAGTCCGCCAATGGTTTTAAAGTCTTCCTCAGGGGCAATATAAAAGTCGTTTGCTGTCTTGTCGCCCACAACAATAGTTACTTTCACACCGCGTTTCATAGCTCGCTTCACTTCACGATGCAGCGCTTTAGGGAAGTTAAAGTAAGGCGTACAGATAAAGATTTCGTTTTGGGCGGCCGCTAGTAACTTTACAATCTGTTGATTGAGTAGATTACGGCGTTTGCCTAGACCAACTAGCGGGGTGATTTTTACACTTTCTTCTGTTGCTGGTTGGTCTTCAAACTGATAATTAGCTTGAGCAAGTGAAGCTCTCAGTTGACGAATCGCCGACTTAATTTCTTTGGTTTCTGGCTTATCTTTTCCAGCAAGATCATTGACAGCTGGGTGAGCAATCATCTCTTCCTGAATGAATTGCACCATTGAATTAGCTAAAGACTCATGTCGAATCACATGGTAACGATCAAAGCGATAGCGTTCGTGATAGTGCAGATAAACGTTATTTAAGCTTGCCCCGCTGTAGATGACAGTATCATCGACAATAAAGCCTTTTAAATGCAGTACCCCAAAAACCTCTCTGCCACGCACAGGTATGCCATAGACAGGGATCGGGTGTTGGTACTTATTGGCATACGCTTTGTAAAGCGCAGAATTACCCTCAGATGTTTCCGCACCAATCAGGCCACGCTGCGCTCGATGCCAGTCGACACAGATATTGATGTCCAACCCAGGATTGCGCTGTTTCGCTTCATAAAGCGCAGTGAGAATTTCACGTCCAGCTTCATCATCTTCCAGATATAGAGCGACTAGGTAAATTCGCGACGTTGCTTTGCTGATTGCATCCAAAAGACGAGTCCTGAATGATTCTGCTGAATACAGAACATCAAAGTCTTCCGGATTGACAGCGAGACTTGGCAACTGTTCGAATGGATTCCTACTTACTATCATATCGGTATGAGTACCTTAGTTTAGTGCAATATTGCGAACCTGCCATTTTATCAAAGATATGATTTGCCTGGCTACAAAAGCGCGCGTTTTGATGTCGTTGAAGAGATGAATTGCATTGGAATGAGATCTTTACCGCTATCTACATAGCGTTGAAATGCCATTTTTAACGGGTGTGGTAGCTCAGAGCAATCAATGGTTTTGAATCCATGCTTGGAATAATAGGATTCGAGATGTGTAAACGCGAAGCAATAATCGCCATCAGTGAAAACATTGTTTTTACAATGAGTTAGTAGTTCTTTTCCAATGCCAGTTCCCCTAAGTGTTGGAATGACCAGCATTCCCGTCAGCAATCGAGATCTATCTACGGTTTTTAAGCGTAGTAACGCAACGATTTCACCTTTATGGCTCGCAGTAATGATCAGTTCATCCTTTTTTGCTCGACCCGAAGGGTAATGCGCTTTGTACAACCTCTTAATGAGAGGGAGCTTGATAGGATTTAACACTTCTATGATTAATGAGTCAGGTATTGTCACTGCGGTTAAAAGATAACTAATGTAGAATGTCGACAGTTTAAGAGAATCTTATCTGACGTTGCAAACCTACTATGCAAATTAAAACAAATGCAAGCCTTAAGGCTTACCATACTTTTGGGATTGAACAGTCGTGTTCCTATTTAGCGACCATCGAGTCGCTCGAGGAGGTTACCCAACTATTTCAAGACCCGAGATTCACCCATTTACCGAAACTTTTTTTAGGTAAAGGAAGTAATGTTCTTTTCACTGAGCATTTTGACGGGTTAGTGATCGTTAATCGAATCATGGGTAAAAATGTGACGGAAACGGATGACCAATACCTATTGCATATTGCAGGTGGTGAAGACTGGCCTGAATTGGTTTCCTGGTGTGTGAGTCAGGGAATTGGTGGGTTAGAAAACCTAGCCCTGATCCCTGGCTGTGCAGGCTCGGCTCCTATTCAAAACATTGGAGCCTATGGGCTAGAGCTAAAAGACATTTGTGACTACGTGGATGTTCTTGATCTAACTACGTTTGAAAATAGAAGAATGAGCGCCAGAGACTGTGAATTTGGCTACCGAGACTCCATTTTTAAACACGCTTTGCATGAAAAGTGCTTTATTACCGCACTAGGGCTTAAGCTGGCTAAACAATGGCAGCCGATTAATCAATATGGTCCTTTAAAAGATATTCCGGAAGAACAACTTAGCCCAGCAACAATCTTCGAGCGAGTTTGCCAAGTGCGAACGGAGAAACTGCCGGATCCAGTCAAGGTAGGTAACGCAGGGAGTTTCTTTAAAAACCCAGTGATCACTCAAGATCATTATGATCGGCTCATGAAGCAACATACTAATATCGTGGCCTATCCAACTCCTGGCGGAATGAAAGTCGCGGCTGGTTGGCTGATTGATCAGTGCGGATTAAAGGGGAAGTCTGTGCATGGTGCACAGGTCAACCCTATGCAAGCCTTGGTTTTGACCAACATGGACAACTGCAGTGCCGATGATGTTGTCGCACTTGCTTCCCTAGTGAAGCAGGCAGTGTGGGATAAATACCAAATAGAACTTGAGCATGAAGTTCGATTTCTGAACCGTACCGGGGAAACCAACCTGGCTCAGATCGAGGCGTTAAGATGAGAAAAGATCACTCTACGAAACTTCATATCTTAAAGTCATTAAGTAACGGCGAGTTTCATTCTGGAGAGGCGCTGGGCGAAGCCCTGAATGTATCCAGAGCGGCAATAGCTAAGCATATTAAAGGTCTTAGTGAGTGGGGCATTGATATTTATCGAGTGCAAGGGCGCGGTTACCAGTTGGCATCACCATTGCAGTTGCTAGATGAAGCTCTCCTTACTGCTAGTGCGGAGTCACTTGTTGAGCTTGTTCCTGTGATTAACTCAACCAACCAGTATTTGCTTGATAGAGTTGCAGAGTCAGAAAAGGGCCGTGTTTGTATAGCTGAGTATCAAGCACAAGGACGTGGTCGCCGCGGTAGACAATGGATCTCTCCATTTGGCTCTAACTTATACCTATCCATGTACTGGCGATTAGATGCGGGAATGGCCGCGGCAATGGGCTTAAGCCTTGTTATTGGTATTGCCGCAGTGGAAGCACTAGAAGAAATGGGCATACAAGGCGTTAAACTCAAGTGGCCAAATGACCTGTATTATCAAGATAAAAAACTGGCAGGAATCTTAGTGGAGATGTCAGGGCAGGCCGGTGGTGCTGCTCATCTTGTGATTGGGATGGGGCTCAATATTGGAATGCCTGATGAGCAACCTGAGATTGATCAACCATGGACAACATTGAATCAGGTAAACGAGAGTCTCGTGATCGATAGAAATGTCCTAGCGACGACGCTTATCAAGCATTGGAATTCCGCACTTATCGAGTATGAACTGAAAGGGCTTACCAGCTTTGTCGAACGTTGGAATCGATTAGATAACTTTCTCAATCGTCAAGTCAAGCTGCTCATCGGACCTAGAGAGGTGCACGGCGTCGTACGCGGCATCGATCATCAAGGCGGGATATTACTCGAAACCTCGCAAGGGCTAGAGACTTACATTGGTGGGGAAATCTCGTTGCGTAAAAGCGATTGACGTTCAATTACTTTCGTAAAGACACCTTATCAACCAAGTGGTTGACGCCTTTGTGTAGAATCAAATGGGCTCTTTCTCGGGTGGGAAGAATATTTAGCTCCAAGTTGAGCCCATTAATATCATGCCAAATTTGTTTCGCTTTTTGCTTTGCTTCATCGACTGACAGTTGCGTGTAGTGACTAAAATAAGAACCGGGTTTAGTAAAAGCCCCTTGGCGAAACTTTAAAAATCGTTCCACATACCACTGTTCAATTGTCTCTGTTTCAGCATCGACATAGATCGAAAAATCCAAAAAATCAGAGACAAAGACGCGATGTGGATCATGCGGATAATCCATTCCACTTTGTAGAACGTTTAAACCTTCAATGATAAGAACATCCGGTCTATCAACTTTTCTTAGTTCGTCCGTAATGTCATACGTGATGTGGGAGTAAATAGGTACTTCAAGATCCGGCTTACCCGCTTTAACGTCAGACATAAACTCAACTAAACGTTTGATATCATAGGACTCAGGAAACCCTTTACGATGCATGATACCGCGTTCTTCTAGTACCTTTTTCGGATATAGAAAGCCATCTGTAGTGACCAAGGACACTTTGGGATGATTCTCCCAACGAGAAAGCAATGCGGTCAGAATACGAGCTGTCGTACTTTTGCCTACAGCGACACTGCCGGCGATACCAATCACAAAAGGAGGGGCATGTTCTTCCGTATTCAAGAATTGTTGTAATACAGAGTTGCGGCTTTGACGGGCTTGGACGTACAGATTCAAAAGACGAGACAAAGGAAGGTAGATTTCTACCGCTTCCTCCATGGTTAGGTTTTCATTAATGCCCTGAAGCGCAGTCAAGTCGTCTTCAGAAAGTGTCATCGGTACAGAGTTTCTTAACTCGGCCCAGTTTGCACGGTCAAATGACAAAAATGGACTCATGGGTCTCTTTTATCCTTGGTTTAGTAGAAGCAAGAACATACATCAAGCGAACTTCAAAGCAAACGACAAAGGTCGAAGTTTACTTTAAAAAAGCCAAGTTTGTACGAATTTGCAGCAAACGAATCTAAAAAATCGAATTTTATGATTTTTTTTAAAATTACTATTGCAACCTCGAAAATCATTCAATAGAATGCGCACCACTTATGCCGACTTAGCTCAGTAGGTAGAGCAACTGACTTGTAATCAGTAGGTCACCAGTTCGATTCCGGTAGTCGGCACCATTCTTTCCTTTAGTAGTCTGAATGGCTTGAAAATTTGGAGGGGTTCCCGAGTGGCCAAAGGGAGCAGACTGTAAATCTGCCGGCACTGCCTTCGATGGTTCGAATCCGTCCCCCTCCACCATATTCTTTAGGAAATAGCTCTCAGAGTTACGTGTTGCGGGCATCGTATAATGGCTATTACCTCAGCCTTCCAAGCTGATGATGCGGGTTCGATTCCCGCTGCCCGCTCCACTCTAATTTGAGTGCTGATATAGCTCAGGTGGTAGAGCGCATCCTTGGTAAGGATGAGGTCGGCAGTTCGAGTCTGCCTATCAGCACCAGCTCTCAAGTTTATTTCCTTTTGATATTAGATTTACCAATTATCTTTTTTTGGTTGCGTGGTCAATTTGGGCCACCTAAATCCGTACCTAGAGGGACCACTCATGTCTAAAGAAAAATTTGAACGTACGAAACCGCACGTTAACGTTGGTACTATCGGCCACGTTGACCACGGTAAAACAACTCTAACTGCAGCTATCTGTACTACTCTTGCTAAAGTTTACGGCGGTGTAGCTAAAGACTTCGCATCTATCGATAACGCTCCAGAAGAGCGTGAGCGCGGTATCACAATCGCAACTTCTCACGTTGAGTACGACACTCCAACTCGTCATTACGCACACGTTGACTGTCCAGGACACGCGGACTACGTTAAAAACATGATCACTGGTGCTGCACAGATGGACGGTGGTATCCTAGTTGTTGCTGCGACAGATGGCCCAATGCCACAAACTCGTGAGCACATCCTACTAGGCCGTCAGGTTGGTATCCCATACATCATCGTATTCATGAACAAATGTGACATGGTTGACGATGAAGAGCTACTAGAACTAGTAGAAATGGAAGTTCGTGAACTTCTATCTGAATACGATTTCCCAGGTGATGACCTACCAGTTATCCAAGGTTCTGCACTAGGCGCACTAAACGGCGAAGAGCAGTGGGAAGCGAAAATCGTTGAACTAGCTGAAGCTCTAGATACTTACATCCCTGAGCCAGAGCGTGCGGTAGATCAGCCATTCCTAATGCCTATCGAAGACGTATTCTCAATCCAAGGTCGTGGTACAGTAGTAACTGGTCGTATCGAGCGTGGTATCCTAACTGTAGGTGACGAAGTTGCTATCGTAGGTATCAAGGAAACAACTACTACAACATGTACTGGTGTAGAGATGTTCCGTAAGCTTCTAGACGAAGGCCGTGCAGGTGAGAACGTTGGTGCACTTCTACGTGGTACTAAGCGTGACGAAGTTGAACGTGGTCAAGTACTAGCGAAGCCTGGTTCAATCACTCCACACACTAAGTTCGAATCAGAAGTATACGTACTGTCTAAAGATGAAGGTGGTCGTCACACTCCATTCTTCAAAGGTTACCGTCCACAGTTCTACTTCCGTACAACTGACGTAACTGGTGACATCCAGCTACCAGAAGGCGTAGAAATGGTAATGCCAGGTGACAACGTACAGATGACTGTTGAGCTAATCGCACCAATCGCAATGGACGAAGGTCTACGTTTCGCGATCCGTGAAGGTGGCCGTACAGTAGGTGCTGGTGTTGTTGCTAAGATCTTCGACTAATTCATAGCGAATTAGCGATGCTTTCGGAAAATCTTGAATTAGATTTGACGAACCAGTAGCAAAAAGGGCATCATTTGATGCCCTTTTTCTGCACTCAACATTATTTTTGCTGTTTTCTTGTTCAGAAGTGGGTTGGGCGCAGAGCAAGATTAAGCAAAGATGCTTAATCTTAAGAAGAGTACGCTGATTTTTTCAGCGATATGGAGTTTGCCCTGCAACAGCGGGGTTGTTGTCGTCTATATTAAGACTTGTAACAGGTTGGTTTTATGAAAGCAAATAATGCTGAAACTCCTGATAGCTCAAACGCAGCAGATACGTTTAAGTGGTTAGCCGCTTTCGTATTGGCAGCTGCCGCTGTTGTGGGTAATTACCTGTATGGTGAAATGTCTGTAGTGGTTCGTGCTGCAGGCGTTGTTGTTCTTATTGCAGCTGCCTTAGGCGTTGCAGCAACAACGACTAAAGGTAAAGCAGCGATCAGTTTTGCAAAAGAATCGCGTATGGAAGTACGTAAAGTTGTTTGGCCTACTCGCCAAGAAACCATGCAAACAACACTGATCGTTTTAGCTGTAAGTATTGTAATGGCTCTAGTGCTATGGGGTATTGACGGAATTATGGTTCGTCTAGTAGCTCTAGCAACTGGGGTATAGAGGGTTTTTATTCATGAGTGAAGCTCCAAAAAAACGCTGGTATGTGGTTCAAGCCTTCTCTGGATTTGAAGGTCGTGTAGCTCAATCTCTGCGCGAGCATATCAAAATGCACGGCATGGAAGAGCTATTCGGTGAAGTACTGGTTCCTACTGAAGAAGTAGTGGAAATGCGCGCGGGTCAGCGTCGCAAATCTGAGCGTAAGTTCTTCCCAGGTTACGTCCTTGTTCAGATGATTATGAACGATGAATCATGGCACCTAGTACGCAGTGTGCCGCGTGTCATGGGCTTCATTGGTGGTACCTCAGACCGTCCGGCACCTATCACGGATAAAGAGGCTGACGCGATTCTTAATCGTCTTGAGAAAGCGAGTGAAGCGCCTCGTCCACGTACAATGTACGAAGCGGGTGAAGTGGTACGTGTTAACGAAGGTCCATTTGCTGACTTCAACGGTACTGTTGAAGAAGTGGATTACGAGAAGAGCCGCCTGAAAGTGTCTGTCTCGATCTTTGGTCGTGCGACACCAGTTGAGCTTGAATTTGGTCAGGTTGAAAAGCTGGACTAAGACTCTCCGTTAAAGAGTATAAAAAATCACCTTTTTAGGGTTGTATAAGGCGCGGATTATGACTATAATTTCGCGCCTTTTTACTTCAAGTGAAGTAAAAAGTTTCTTACACAAACGGGGAGCTGATCCGCGATTAGCGTTTGTACCCAAACTTAGGAATTATCATGGCTAAGAAAGTTGAAGCTTACATCAAGCTACAAGTTGCTGCTGGTATGGCTAACCCTAGTCCACCAGTAGGTCCTGCACTAGGTCAACACGGTGTGAACATCATGGAATTCTGTAAAGCGTTCAACGCAAAAACAGAATCTATTGAGAAAGGTCTACCAACTCCAGTAGTTATCACAGTATACAGCGACCGTTCTTTCACGTTCGTAACTAAGACTCCACCTGCTGCAGTTCTTCTTAAGAAAGCTGCTGGCGTTAAGTCTGGTTCAGGTCGTCCAAACACTGAAAAAGTTGGTACTGTAACTGACGCTCAAATCCAAGAAATCGCAGAAACTAAAGCTGCTGATATGACTGGTGCTGACATCGAAGCGATGAAGCGTTCTATCGCTGGTACTGCTCGTTCAATGGGCCTAGTGGTAGAGGGTTAATAAGATGGCAAAACTAACTAAGCGCATGCGCGTAATCCGCGAAAAAGTTGACGTAACTAAAGAATACGAAATCAACGAAGCTGTTGCTCTTCTTCAAGAACTAGCGACTGCGAAATTCGTTGAGTCTGTAGACGTTGCTGTTAACCTAGGCATTGATGCTCGTAAATCTGACCAGAACGTACGTGGTGCAACTGTACTACCTCACGGTACTGGCCGCGAAATCCGCGTTGCAGTGTTCACTCAAGGTGCTAACGCGGAAGCAGCTAAAGAAGCTGGCGCAGACATCGTAGGTATGGAAGATCTTGCTGAGCAAGTTAAGAAAGGCGAAATGAACTTTGACGTAGTTGTTGCTTCTCCAGATGCAATGCGCGTTGTAGGTCAACTAGGTACTATCCTAGGTCCTCGCGGTCTTATGCCAAACCCTAAAGTTGGTACTGTAACTCCTAACGTTGCTGAAGCAGTTAAAAACGCTAAAGCTGGTCAGGTTCGTTACCGTAACGACAAAAACGGCATCATCCACACTACTATCGGTAAAGCAAACTTCTCTGCTGAGCAGATCAAAGAGAACCTAGAAGCACTTCTAGTTGCTCTGAAGAAAGCTAAGCCATCTTCAGCGAAAGGTACTTTCCTGAAGAAAGTAAGCATCTCTACTACTATGGGTGCTGGTGTTGCTGTTGATCAGGCTAGCCTGAACACTCAAGCATAATTTATTTGCTTAGGCGCAAAATTAGTGTATAATTTTGCGCCTAATATTTGTGGTTGGGGCTGAACTTTGGTTCTTTGAACTGTCTCCTAGTTCGAAATGAATTAAGACCCAGTCTCCGTCCAAGACCGTAGGTGTTTGTGTAAAAACAAACTTAATTATCCTACGTAGATGGTGCCCGAACTGACAGAAAGCTCTATGTAATATAGTTAACTTTCTTCTGGGGAAGCACCTCAATAGCTCTCACTGTCGTGATGATAGTGAGTGGTGTAACGACAACCAGGAGTAAATCCAAGATGGCTTTAAACCTTCAAGACAAAAAAGCAATTGTTGCTGAAGTCAACGAAGCTGCCAGTGGTGCACTTTCTGCAGTTGTAGCTGATTCTCGTGGCGTTCAAGTTGGCGCGATGACTTCTCTACGTAAACAAGCTCGTGAAGCTGGCGTTTACATGAGAGTTGTTCGTAACACTCTTGCTCGTCGTGCGGTTGAAGGTACTGAGTACGAGTGTCTAACTGACACTTTCACTGGTCCTACACTAATCGCATTCTCTAATGAGCACCCAGGTGCTGCAGCGCGTCTTTTCAAAGACTTCGCTAAAGAGAACAAAGATTTCGAGATCAAAGCTGCTGCTTATGAAGGCGCTTTAACTGACGCTGAAGTACTAGCAACACTACCAACTTACGACGAAGCAATTGCACGCCTAATGATGTGCATGAAAGAAGCTTCGGCTGGCAAGCTGGCGCGTACTATCGCAGCTATCCGCGATCAAAAACAAGAAGCAGCGGCATAAGCCTTGCTTTTTACTGGTTGCTTAATAAACTTATTGTTGACTTAAAAGAGAATTGTTATGTCTATTACTAACGAGCAAATCCTAGACGCAGTTGCAGAAATGTCTGTAATGCAAGTTGTTGAACTAATCGAAGCAATGGAAGAGAAATTCGGTGTTTCTGCTGCTGCTGCTGTTGTAGCTGGCGGCGCTGCTGGCGGCGAAGCTGCTGCTGAGCAAACTGAATTCGACGTAATCCTAGAAGCTGCTGGCGGTAACAAAGTTGCTGTAATCAAAGCAGTACGTGGCGCAACTGGCCTAGGTCTTAAAGAAGCTAAAGCTCTTGTAGACGGCGCTCCAGCACCTCTTAAAGAAGGTGTTGAGAAAGCAGAAGCTGAAGCTCTTAAAGCTCAGCTAGAAGAAGCTGGTGCAACTGTTGCTGTTAAGTAATTATTGCATAGTTTCTTAGCCTAACGGCTAATTGGCTGGTGGTTTTTTAACCACCGGCCTTTTTGCGCTGTAGGGTATAGGCGAATTTTCCCGCTGTTTAAGCGCCTGATATCCATGCAAAAAACATTTCATTCTTACGAAATGAAATGTCACTACAGTAAACAGCTATATTAGTCACTGTCCCTTACCCCCCTTAAGTAACTAGGAGCGGGCGGACAGTTTGGGTCACTTATCAGCGAGCTGAGGAACCCCATGGTTTACTCTTATACCGAGAAAAAGCGCATCCGTAAGGACTTTGGTACTCGTCCACAAGTTTTGGACATTCCATACCTGCTATCGATCCAGCTCGATTCGTTCGACAAATTCATCGAACAGGATCCTGAAGGTCAATACGGTCTTGAAGCCGCTTTCCGTTCTGTATTCCCGATTCAGAGCTACAACGGCAATTCTGAGCTGCAATACGTTAGCTACCGTCTTGGTGAGCCAGTTTTTGACGTTAAAGAATGTCAAATCCGCGGTGTAACTTACTCAAAGCCACTACGTGTAAAACTACGCCTAGTTATCTTTGATAAAGACGCGCCAGCAGGTACTGTAAAAGACATTAAAGAACAAGAAGTCTACATGGGTGAAATTCCACTCATGACAGACAATGGTACCTTCGTAATTAACGGTACCGAGAGGGTTATCGTATCCCAGCTGCACCGAAGCCCAGGCGTGTTCTTCGACAGCGATAAGGGTAAGACCCACTCTTCAGGTAAAGTTTTATACAACGCACGTGTTATTCCTTACCGTGGTTCATGGCTTGATTTCGAGTTTGATCCTAAGGATAACTTGTACGTTCGTATCGACCGCCGTCGTAAGCTACCAGCATCGATCATTCTTCGTGCACTAGGTAAGTCGACAGAAGAAATCCTAGATCTCTTCTTCGAGAAAGTGAACTTCGAAGTGAAAGACCAAACTCTATTGATGGAGTTGGTTCCAGATCGTCTACGTGGTGAAACTGCGTCATTCGACATCGAAGCGAATGGTAAAGTTTACGTTGAGCAAGGTCGTCGCGTAACAGCTCGTCATATCCGCCAACTAGAAAAAGATGGTGTTGATCACATCGAAGTACCAGTTGAGTACATCGTAGGTAAAGTTGCATCAAAAGATTACATTAATGAAGCAACTGGCGAGATCATTGTTAACGCTAACCAGGAAATCAGCCTGGAAGCACTAGCGAACCTATCTCAGGCTGGCCACAAAGCACTAGAAGTTCTATTCACGAACGATCTAGACCACGGTCCATTCATGTCAGAAACACTACGTATCGACAGCACGGTTGATCGTATTTCTGCATTGGTAGAAATCTACCGCATGATGCGCCCTGGTGAGCCGCCAACAAAAGAAGCTGCAGAAGCTCTATTCGAAAGCCTATTCTTCTCTGAAGAGCGTTACGATCTATCGACTGTTGGTCGTATGAAGTTCAACAGCTCAATCGGCCGTGAAGATGCTCAAGAGCAAGGCACACTCGATGAAACTGATATCATCGAAGTGATGAAGAAGCTGATCGCGATCCGTAACGGTAAGGGCGAAGTGGACGATATCGACCACCTAGGCAACCGTCGTATCCGTTCTGTAGGCGAAATGGCTGAGAACCAGTTCCGTGTAGGTCTAGTACGTGTTGAGCGTGCAGTTAAAGAGCGTCTAAGCCTAGGCGATCTTGACGCAATCATGCCTCAAGACTTGATCAACGCGAAGCCAATTTCTGCGGCAGTTAAAGAATTCTTTGGCTCTTCACAGCTTTCACAGTTCATGGACCAAAACAACCCGCTATCAGAAGTAACGCATAAACGTCGTATTTCTGCATTGGGTCCTGGCGGTCTAACTCGTGAACGTGCTGGCTTCGAAGTACGTGACGTACACGTAACGCACTACGGTCGTCTATGTCCTATCGAAACGCCTGAAGGTCCAAACATCGGTCTGATCAACTCTCTATCTGCGTTTGCGCGTTGTAACGAGTACGGTTTCCTAGAGACACCATACCGTCGCGTTGTAGATGGCGTAGTAACAGACGAAGTAGATTACCTGTCTGCAATCGAAGAAGGCCAATTCGTTATCGCTCAGGCGAACGCTAAGCTAAACGAAGATGGTACTTTTGCAGATGAGCTGATCACAGCTCGTCAGAAAGGTGAATCTGGTCTACACCCTCGTGAGCACGCTCAGTACATGGACGTTGCGACAAACCAGGTTGTATCTATCGCTGCATCGCTTATCCCGTTCCTAGAACACGATGATGCGAACCGTGCATTGATGGGTGCGAACATGCAACGTCAGGCAGTTCCAACACTGAAAGCTGACAAACCGCTTGTTGGTACTGGTATTGAACGTAACGTAGCCGTTGACTCAGGTGTAACTGCAGTTGCGAAACGTGGTGGTGTAATCCAGTCAGTAGATGCTTCTCGTATCGTTGTTAAAGTAAACGAAGAAGAGCTAGTACCAGGTGAAGCTGGTATCGATATCTACAACCTAACTAAATACACACGTTCTAACCAGAACACATGTATTAACCAACGCCCATGTGTGATGCCAGGTGAACCTGTATCACGCGGTGACGTGCTTGCTGATGGTCCTTCGACAGACCTAGGTGAGCTAGCGCTTGGTCAAAACATGCGTATCGCGTTCATGCCTTGGAACGGTTACAACTTCGAAGACTCGATCTTAGTATCTGAGCGCGTAGTTCAAGAAGACCGCTTCACGACAATCCACATTCAAGAACTTACTTGTGTGGCGCGTGATACTAAGCTGGGCTCTGAAGAGATCACAGCTGATATTCCAAACGTAGGTGAATCTGCTCTGTCTAAACTAGACGAGTCAGGTATCGTTTACATCGGTGCTGAAGTTAAGGGTGGCGACATCCTAGTTGGTAAAGTAACACCTAAAGGTGAAACTCAGCTAACGCCTGAAGAGAAGCTACTACGTGCTATCTTCGGTGAAAAAGCATCTGATGTTAAAGATACTTCACTACGTGTACCTAACTCTGTATCAGGTACGATCATCGACGTTCAAGTCTTCACTCGCGATGGCGTAGAGAAAGACAAGCGTGCGCTTGAAATCGAACAGATGCAGCTTAAAGAAGCGAAGAAAGACCTAACTGAAGAATTCCAGATTCTTGAGGGTGGCCTTCTAAACCGTGTTAAAGCTGTATTGATTGAAGGCGGTTACTCTGAAGCGAAACTAGACACGACTGATCGTAAGAAGTGGCTAGAGCTAACGCTAGAAGATGACGCACTACAAACTCAGCTTGAGCAACTTGCTGAGCAGTGGGACGAGCTAAAAGCTGACTTCGATAAGAAGTTCGAAACTAAACGTCGTAAGATCACTCAAGGTGATGATTTAGCACCTGGCGTACTGAAGATCGTTAAGGTTTACCTAGCGGTTAAACGTCGCATTCAGCCTGGTGATAAGATGGCGGGTCGTCACGGTAACAAGGGTGTAATCTCTAAGATCAACCCTGTTGAAGACATGCCATACGATGAAAAAGGTCAGCCTGTAGACATCGTACTTAACCCACTGGGTGTACCTTCGCGTATGAACATCGGTCAGATCCTAGAAGTACACTTAGGTCTGGCAGCGAAAGGTATCGGTGACAAGATCAACCAGATGGTTAAAGAGCAGCAAGAACTAGCGAAATTCCGTGAGTTCCTACAAAAAGTTTACGACCTAGGCGACACTCGCCAGAAAGTAGACATTGCTTCTCTATCTGATGATGAAGTACGTACTCTGATCAAGAACTTGCGTGGCGGTCTACCAATCGCGACTCCTGTATTTGATGGTGCTCCAGAAGAGTCAATCAAAGCACTTCTTGAGCTAGCAGATCTACCAACATCAGGTCAGCTAACGCTATTTGATGGTCGCACAGGTGATGCGTTTGAGCGTCCTGTAACTGTTGGTTACATGTACATGCTGAAACTGAACCACCTTGTTGATGACAAGATGCACGCTCGTTCAACTGGTTCGTACAGCCTAGTAACTCAGCAGCCACTAGGTGGTAAAGCTCAGTTCGGTGGTCAGCGTTTCGGTGAGATGGAAGTATGGGCACTAGAAGCATACGGTGCTGCTTACACGCTACAAGAAATGCTAACGGTTAAGTCGGATGACGTTAACGGCCGTACTAAGATGTACAAGAACATCGTAGACGGTAACCACAGCATGGAACCTGGCATGCCAGAATCGTTCAACGTACTGTTGAAAGAGATCCGCTCGCTAGGTATCAACATCGAGCTAGAAGACGAAGAGTAATCCTTTCTCTCTTGATGAAAGTCGAGAGAATCAAAGCGATTATTTGGAAGAAGGTGCTCACTTTAGCGAGTGAGCTCCTTTTAACTCCTTACAGGAGCTGATTGTGAAAGACTTATTAAACTTTCTAAAAGCACAGCATAAGACCGAAGAATTTGATGCAATCAAAATCGGTCTATCTTCACCAGACATGATCCGTTCATGGTCTTTTGGTGAAGTTAAAAAACCTGAAACGATCAACTATCGTACGTTCAAACCTGAACGCGATGGTCTGTTCTGTGCGCGTATCTTTGGTCCAGTTAAAGACTACGAATGTCTTTGTGGTAAGTACAAGCGCCTGAAGCACCGTGGTGTTATCTGTGAGAAGTGTGGTGTAGAAGTTACACAAACTAAAGTTCGTCGTGACCGTATGGGCCACATTGAACTGGCTTCACCAGTAGCTCACATCTGGTTCCTAAAATCGCTACCGTCTCGTATCGGTCTACTGATGGATATCCCTCTACGTGATATCGAACGTGTTCTTTACTTCGAAATGTACGTAGTAACAGAACCAGGTATGACTGATCTAGAAAAAGGTCAGATGCTTACGGAAGAAGAGTATCTAGATCGTCTAGAAGAGTGGGGCGACGAGTTCACTGCTAAGATGGGTGCGGAAGCTATCAAGGACCTACTAGGTTCTATGGATATGCACGCTGAAGCAGAACAAATGCGTGAAGAGTTAGAGACAACAAACTCTGAAACTAAGCGTAAGAAAGTAACTAAGCGTCTTAAGCTGGTAGAAGCGTTCATCGCATCGGGTAACAACCCAGAGTGGATGATCCTAACAGTACTTCCAGTACTTCCGCCAGATCTACGTCCTCTAGTACCTCTAGATGGCGGTCGCTTTGCGACTTCTGATCTTAACGATCTATACCGTCGTGTGATCAACCGTAACAACCGTTTGAAGCGTCTTCTAGAGCTAGCTGCTCCGGACATCATCGTACGTAACGAAAAACGTATGCTGCAAGAGTCTGTTGATGCGCTACTAGATAACGGTCGTCGTGGTCGTGCGATCACAGGTTCTAACAAGCGTCCTCTGAAATCTCTTGCTGATATGATCAAGGGTAAACAAGGTCGTTTCCGTCAGAACCTTCTAGGTAAACGTGTAGACTACTCTGGCCGTTCTGTAATCACAGTAGGTCCATACCTTCGTCTGCACCAGTGTGGTCTTCCTAAGAAGATGGCACTTGAGCTATTCAAACCATTCATCTACAGCAAGCTAGAGACTCGTGGTCTTGCGACTACAATCAAAGCTGCTAAGAAAATGGTAGAGCGTGAAGAAGCGGTCGTTTGGGATATCCTAGACGAAGTAATCCGTGAACACCCAGTACTATTGAACCGTGCACCGACACTTCACCGTCTCGGTATCCAGGCGTTCGAACCAGTACTAATCGAAGGTAAAGCGATTCAGCTACACCCACTTGTATGTGCGGCGTACAACGCGGACTTCGATGGTGACCAAATGGCGGTTCACGTACCTCTAACTCTAGAGGCACAGCTTGAAGCTCGTACTCTGATGATGTCGACAAACAACATTCTGTCGCCAGCGTCAGGTGATCCGATCATCGTACCTTCTCAGGACGTTGTATTGGGTCTGTACTACATGACTCGTGAAAAGATCAACGTGAAAGGTGAAGGCATGTACCTTTCTGGCCCAGAAGAGGCTGAGAAAGCATACCGCACTAAACAAGCTGAGCTTCATGCACGCGTTAAAGTACGTATTACAGAAACCGTTGTAGACGAAGACGGCAACAGCACTACTGAAACTAAGATGGTAGATACCACTGTTGGTCGTGCAATGCTATGGCAAATCGTGCCAGCTGGTCTACCGTACAGCATCGTTAACCAAAAGCTAGGTAAGAAGCAAATCTCTAACCTACTTAACGAGGCGTACCGTAAACTAGGTCTGAAAGACACGGTAATCTTCGCTGACCAAATCATGTACACAGGTTTCGCATACGCGGCACTTTCTGGTGTATCTGTTGGTATCGACGATATGGTTGTACCAGCAGCTAAGTACACTGAAATCGCTGAAGCGGAAGAAGAAGTACGTGAAATCCAGGAACAGTACCAATCAGGTCTTGTTACTGCGGGCGAACGCTACAACAAAGTTATCGATATCTGGGCATCGACCAACGACCGTGTTGCGAAAGCAATGATGGAAAACCTTTCATCTGAAACGGTAGTTAACCGTGATGGTGAAGAGGAACAGCAAGAGTCATTCAACAGCATCTACATGATGGCGGACTCGGGCGCTCGTGGTTCTGCAGCACAGATTCGTCAGCTTGCGGGTATGCGTGGTCTGATGGCGCGTCCAGATGGTTCAATCATCGAAACGCCGATCACAGCGAACTTTAAAGAAGGTCTAAACGTACTTCAGTACTTTATCTCAACGCACGGTGCTCGTAAGGGTCTTGCGGATACGGCACTGAAAACAGCGAACTCGGGTTACCTAACTCGTCGTCTAGTAGACGTTGCTCAAGACGTTGTTGTAACTGAACATGACTGTGGCACTCACGAAGGTGTCGACATGATGCCTCACATCGAGGGTGGTGATGTTAAAGTTGCACTTTCTGAGCTTGCTCTTGGTCGTGTTGTTGCTGAAGACGTACTAAAACCTGGCACTGAAGACGTTCTTATTCCACGTAACACCCTGATCGATGAGAAGTGGTGTCAAATCATGGAAGAGAACTCAGTAGACAGCATGAAAGTGCGCTCTGTAGTAACGTGTGATTCTGACTTCGGTTGTTGTGCACAGTGTTACGGTCGTGACCTAGCACGTGGCCACCTAGTGAACCAAGGTGAAGCAGTAGGTGTTATCGCTGCTCAGTCTATCGGTGAACCAGGTACACAGCTTACCATGCGTACGTTCCACATCGGTGGTGCGGCATCGACAGCAGCGGCAGAGAACAGTGTTCAAGTTAAGAACAACGGTTCTATCAAGCTACACAACGCTAAATCTGTACTAGCAGATGACGGTAAGATCGTTATCACTTCTCGTGCGACAGAGCTAACTATTATTGATGAGTTTGGTCGTACGAAAGAGAAACACAAACTGCCTTACGGTACGCTACTAAGCAAAGGCGATGGCGATACAGTTCAAGCTGGCGAAACAGTTGCAAACTGGGAAGCGCACACACTACCTATCATTACTGAGGTAGCAGGTCGCATCCAGTTCGTAGATATGATCGACGGCGTAACAGTATCTCGTCAAACTGATGACCTAACTGGTCTATCTTCAAGCGAAGTAACTGACCCAGCAGCTCGCCCTTCAGCAGGTAAAGATATGCGTCCAGCTATCAAACTTGTTGACGAGCAAGGTAACGATGTAATGATCCCTGGTACTGATATGCCAGCTCACTACTTCCTACCTGGTAAAGCGATTGTAAACATCGAAGATGGCGCAGCAGTAGGTGTTGGTGCGACACTAGCACGTATTCCTCAGAAGTCTGGCGGTAACAAAGATATCACCGGTGGTCTTCCACGAGTTGCTGACCTATTTGAAGCACGTAAGCCGAAAGAGCCTGCAATCCTTGCTGAGCACACAGGTACTGTGAGCTTCGGTAAAGAGACCAAAGGTAAACGTCGCTTAGTGATCACACGTGAAAGCGGTGAAGCTTACGAAGAGATGATTCCTAAGCATCGTCAGTTGAACGTATTCGAAGGTGAAAAAGTTGAACGTGGTGACGTGATCGCAGATGGTCCAGAGTCTCCACACGACATCCTACGTCTACGTGGCGTACACGCGGTAACGCAGTACATTGCTAACGAAGTACAGGAAGTTTACCGTCTACAAGGCGTTAAGATTAACGATAAGCACATTGAAACTATCGTTCGTCAGATGCTACGTAAGTGTACTATTACTCACTCTGGTGACTCTGAGTTCCTACCTGGTGAGCAGATTGAGTACTCACAAGTTAAGATTGCTAACCGTAACCTAGAAGCTGAAGGCAAAGAGCCTGCACGTTTCGAACGTGAACTACTAGGTATCACTAAAGCATCTCTAGCGACTGAGTCGTTCATCTCTGCGGCATCGTTCCAGGAGACAACTCGCGTACTAACAGAAGCAGCAGTTTCTGGTAAGCGTGACGACTTACGTGGTCTGAAAGAGAACGTAATTGTTGGTCGTCTGATCCCAGCTGGTACTGGTTTCGCATACCACCAAGAGCGTCAAGCTAAACGTTCTGAAGCGCAAGATGGTCCTTCTGCTGAGCAAGCAACGGACAACCTAGCGGCACTTCTAAACGCTGGTTTCTCTTCTGAAGAGTAAGCCATTTAACGAGTAATCGTTAGAAGCTTAAGAAAAAAGGCACCTTCGGGTGCCTTTTTAGTTTTTATCCTGCCTTTTTCTTCGAGAGGGTTCTTAGAGAAGGTAATAGTGATAAGGCTAGAAACAAAAAAGACCGACGATGATCGTCAGTCTTTTCTATCCTTCAGTCTCTGAATATTCGCAAACACTAAGCCCCTGGGGGCATAGACAGACTTTCTGCGATCTGCTGTATCAGATAGTCCTCGACTTCAAATCGAGTCTCAAGAATTTCGCCAATGAGACACATATCAGAATCGAAATCATCTAATTCATCATCTTCAGTAACTTCTGAGTACTTATCGTTAAAGTTCAATAGCGGTTCAGTTGTCAGGACTATTTGGCCATAAGTTTGATTGATCTCATTGGTCACGACAAAGCCAGTTGCTTTCCAGCGATCCATAACCATGTCATAGATTTTAAAATGGCCCTCGGAGATGTAATCAACGAGATGCTGACAGAAATCCTGCAATTCGGAAGGAGATGGGAGTTCAATAACATTGGTTTTCGAACAAGGTTGCAGTGCTGCAAGCTTACAATATTCAACAATCAGGGATTGTCGTGTCTCTAACCAGTGATCAATGACATCACTTGAGCCACCCCACTGGTCTTGTGTTTGTTTGAATTTTTTTAGCATGACCATGCCCTCATGATCTGATCGCCTGTTGGCGAACGTATCCTTTGCAAAGCAAAGTTAGTAAAGTTATTACAAACTCTTGTCCTTACTAGAATTTAGAGTGCGAATTTACTTAACGACAAACTCTAGTATGAAATTAGATTGCCAGTAAAATGAACGAACTTCAAGCAAAGGGATGGTGTAATGTTAAGAAAAGGTGATGTTAACCGCGCGATAAATGCATACTGGTGTGTTGTTGCAGGAAGTGAAATTTGGCTGGTGGATGGTGCTGTGCCTTTCGGGTCTGCAGAGCAGTTATCACTGCCTGAAGTGAGTGCAAGACCCATTGGTGAGTATTCAGGTTCGCCCGTCATGTGGCTTAATTTGTCTGATCTGGAGCATGATCTACCATTAGTCTCACTACGCGACTGCCTGCATTTTCCTGAGCCATTATTTATGTTGTTAAGTAAAGCGGTCCAGTATGGGCACATGACGCAAAGTCTGCGTTTTTGCCCACAGTGCGGTGGAAGAAACTTTCTTAATAATAACCAGTTAGCTATGCAGTGTGGCGAATGCCGTACTCTCCATTATCCTCGAATATTTCCATGTATTATCGTTGCTGTGCGTAAAGAGAATCAGATCTTATTGGCTCAACATCCAAGGCATCGAAATGGTATGTATACCGTCATTGCCGGTTTTCTAGAAGTTGGTGAGACATTAGAAGAGTGTGTGGCTCGAGAAATTCATGAAGAAACAGGAATTCTCGTTAAAAATATTCGTTACTTTGGCAGCCAGCCTTGGGCTTTCCCATCGAGTATGATGATGGGGTTTTTAGCTGACTATGAATCGGGAGAGTTAAGTCCAGACTACACTGAGCTGTCTGATGCACAATGGTTTGGTATTGACGAGATGCCGCCTGTTGCGCCTAAAGGAACGATTGCAAGAGCGCTTATCGAACAAACGCTACAAGATATTGATTCTAATTATCTGATAAATAGATAAAAAAAACCCTCCGAGAGGGAGGGGGTAAGTAAGATGTCGTTATGAGATGCTGAGTACGGGTACTCAGTTTATAATTGTAGTTTTCGCTAGCGAACAAATTTTTAACACTGATACCGATTGGGTGCAAATTAAGCATTGATTTAAAAGTTAATAACTTGATCCAGGTTGCAAAGCACACAGCTATTGGACTTAAATCAGTGATAGAATACCCCCTTTCACAGAAAGCCTAACAGTTGGAATTACGGAATGACTGAATTAAAAAATGATCGTTATCTGCGTGCGCTTTTAAAAGAGCCGGTAGATTACACGCCAGTATGGATGATGCGCCAGGCAGGTCGTTACCTACCAGAATACAAAGCGACTCGTGCAGAAGCGGGTGATTTCATGTCTTTGTGTCGAAATGCAGAATTAGCATCCGAAGTGACACTTCAACCATTACGCCGTTTTCCTCTTGATGCCGCGATCTTATTCTCGGACATCTTAACGATTCCAGATGCAATGGGGCTTGGTTTACGTTTCGCTGCGGGTGAAGGACCTGTTTTTGATAACCCAATTACATGTAAAGCCGACGTGGAAAAAATTGGTTTGCCAGATCCTGAAGGTGAACTGCAATACGTAATGAACGCAGTACGCCAGATCCGTAAAGACCTGAAGGGTGAAGTGCCGCTGATTGGTTTTTCTGGTAGCCCTTGGACTCTTGCGACGTACATGATCGAAGGTGGTAGCTCTAAAGCGTTTACCAAGATCAAGAAGATGATGTACGCGGAACCACAAACTCTGCACCTACTTCTAGATAAGCTGGCAGATAGCGTTATCGAGTACTTAAACGCGCAAATTAAAGCGGGTGCGCAATCGGTAATGGTATTTGACACATGGGGTGGCGTACTAACGCCTCGTGATTACAATCTGTTCTCACTGCAATACATGCACAAGATCGTTGATGGTCTGATTCGTGAAAACGATGGTCGTCGCGTGCCAGTCACACTGTTTACTAAGAATGGCGGTATGTGGCTTGAGCAAATCGCAGCAACGGGCTGTGATGCTGTTGGTCTAGACTGGACAATCAACATTGCAGACGCGAAAGCACGTATTGGTGATAAGGTGGCGCTGCAAGGTAACATGGACCCATCAATGCTTTACGCTTCGCCAGAGCGTATCCGCGAAGAAGTAGCGGATATCCTAGAAGGCTTTGGTGATACGGGGACTGGTCATGTGTTCAACCTAGGTCACGGTATCCACTTGGATGTACCGCCAGAAAATGCGGGCGTATTTGTGGAAGCGGTACACGAGTTATCTAAGCCATACCACAAGTAAGTTAGATGTTTTGAAATTAAATGCCGGCATTCAGTGCCGGTATTTTTTTACCTAAAATTCAGTTTTTCTATCTGAGACTCAAGGCTGTACAGCTCTAGTAGTATTTGGCTTGCTATGATCTAATTACTATTTAGCCTGTACGCTTATTGTTTAATCTTATTATAAACAACAGCTTAGCGGTTTGTGTTTGTGTGCTCATTTTCTTGTACAGATAAAAAAGCAATTAGATCATGGGTAACCTAAAGCATCGAGTGAACGCGTTTTTTAAGGTATGGCACGACTTCAGATTCAAACCAAGGATTCTTCTTTAACCACAATGTATTGCGTGGAGATGGGTGAGGGAGTGGGATAAAATCAGGTTCCCAATCCTGCCATTGCTGAACAGTTTGCGTGAGTGTTTTGGGCTTATTGGCCAGGTAGTACTGCTGCGAGTACTGACCAATTAGTAGAGTGAGCTCTATATTGGGCAGCTGCTCAAGAATCTTTTTATGCCAAGTGGGCGCACATTCTTTACGAGGCGGTAAATCACCAGAGTTCCCTTTGCCTGGATAACAGAATCCCATTGGGACAATGGCAATTTTATTTGGGTCGTAGAAAACGTCTTTGTCGATATCGAGCCATTGGCGTAATCGATCACCACTTGGGTCATTCCAAGGTATCGAGGTTTTGTGTACACGTGTGCCTGGGGCCTGACCGATGATTAGGATGCGTGCGTCTTTTGCGGCTTGTACGACAGGGTTTGCACCCAAAGGTAAATTATCCGCGCAAATCTGACAGGCCCTCACTTGCTGCAATAGCTCGTCTAACGACATTCTTAGTAACCCTTTTCGAAATCCACTTGATAATTTAATGAAAACCCATCGCGCCAGCGTAGATAGTTGTCAGCAAAAATCTCGATGACTTGCTCGGGAAAACTCAGCGCAGCAATGTGTGGAGTGATGGTGACTTGCGGTAGTTTCCAAAACGGATGTTCTACCGATAACGGTTCTTGCTCAAACACATCTAAGAAGGCGTGTTCTACCCAACGGTTTTTCAGAGCGAAGAGCAACCCTGCCTCATCCAGTACGTCGCCACGACCTACGTTAAACAATAACGCCTGACTTAGTTGGCTGAGTGTTTGACGATTGAGTAACTGTTGCGTCTCCGGTGTACTTGGTAGGGTATTCACAACAATGTCGGCTTGTTCAAATGCCTTACTTAGTTCACTGATATGAAAGGTCTGATGAAATTCACCACCTGAGGTGGGAATACCTGTGCGGTTCATACCGATGGTTTTTATTCCCATTGCTTTAGCGGCATTGCCCAAATAACACCCAATGCTACCAGTACCGAGAATCACCATGGTTTTACTTTGTAATGATGTATAGAGATGAGGCTGCCATCGTTTGTTTTGTTGTTGCTGGTGGTACCGGGCAAAGTGGCGGTAATGGGCAATACTGTAACCCAGCACATATTCGGCAATTAATGGGCCGAAAATACCGCGTACGTTGGTCAGTGTGTAATCTTGGCGCAGATCCGGTGACATTAAAGCGTTCACCCCCGCAAATGTGGATTGCACCCACCCAAGCTGTGAAAACTCGTCTAATCTATTGGATAGTAATGGCGGATCAGCAAGAACTATTTGAGCTTCCTCTGGCTTATCAGTGATGCTCAGATCTGGTAGCTTTCTCTCCGTCAATAACGTTTCGTAGGTGTCACGATGCTCTGAGAGCAGGAAAATCTGATTTGAATGCGGCATTAACTTTTTTCCCTGTGATGAATCAAGTACACTTTCGCTGTTTTTTTCTTCAATGATTGAGTGACTATGCTTAAGAATCCTCTTCAGGTTCGTTTAGAAAAACTAGAACCTTGGCAACAAATTACCTTTATGGCGTGTCTATGTGAACGCATGTATCCAAACTATGCGATGTTTTGTGAGAACACAGAATTTGCTGACCCGCGTGCGTACCGAGCGATTCTTGATAGTGTATGGGAAATTTTGACAGTTAAGAACGCGAAAATTAACTTCGAACGTCAATTAGAGAAGTTAGAAGAGTTGTTCCCAAGTGCGGATGAGTTCGATTTTTACGGGGTTTACCCAGCGATGGACGCGTGTCAGGGTTTGTCTACGTTACTGCATGGCCTATTGGATCGCGACTACCTTTTCGATTCAATGCTTAAAGTGAGCCAACAGTCGGTACAAACCGTTGCTGATCTAGAGCAAGCGCAAGGTGAAGAGCCAATCATCAACGACAATCAGAAAGAAAATGAAGCCGTATGTGAAGAATGGGACGTGCAGTGGGCTATTTTCCGTCCACTACGTGAAGCGGTAGAGCGTGACATCAGCTTGATTAAAGATTTACGTGAAGAGTTACGTGAAGAAGGCGTGAGCAATATCGGTATCGCACTTTAGTCGTTGAATAGATAGAAAAAGGCATCCCAAATGGATGCCTTTTTGTTTGCGGCGTTTGAGCAGTTATGCCCAATGCTGATTACGATTCTTTAGAGCCTGGTTTTGTCGCTTCTTGAGTTTCTGGCTCCTTGTGATGCTTCTCCAGTTCTTCCTCTTCTTCATCGTCATCGCGGCTTTCGATTACGCCGTGCATCTCTTTCCAACTTTCCCAACGTTGGTAAGCCAGCTCCTGCATGTCGGTACTTTTATCCGCTTCATCGATGATTTCTTCACCCACGAGGTGTTCAAAAATATCCTCCAACGTCACCAAGCCTTGCACAGTACCGTATTCGTCAACGACAAGGGCTAGCTGTAGGCGATGAGTCATCATTTGGTCAAACACTTTCGGTAAAGTCGTGTTGTTTAGCACCACTTGAATCGGGCGCATGATTGCTCCCAGCTGTTTCTGTCCACAACCTGATTGTTGCAGTTTGAACAACTCAAGGCGGTGCACAAAACCAATGATGTTGTCTTTCTGCTCGCTATAAACCAATGGGCGTGAGAAAGGTGTATCCTTGTGTTTTTCTAGGAACTCATTGATGGTCATCGTGGCATCGATACGGAATACCACAGGACGTGGCGTCATAACCTGCGTTACAGGTACATCTTGGATGCCCAGCAGGTTGCTTAAGATTTTTGATTCACCCTCGGCAAATTCACCGCTTTCACGTGCCAGAATCGCCATTGCCGACAGTTCATCACGCATTTTCGGAGCTTCGTGGTTACGAGCAAGACGCTTGGTGATTTGCTCTGAAAACCATACGAATGGCGTTAGCGCCCATACCATCCAACGTAATGCGACTGCCGCGGTTGGCGCCAATTGACGCCAGTAAGTTGCGCCAATTGTTTTCGGTACGATTTCTGAAAGCACCAAGATCGCCAGTGTGAGCACAGCCGAAAAGATACCTAACGCTTCGCTACCAAATACAACCGCAGCTTGTGCACCAGCAGTGGCCGCGCCGATGGTATGAGCGATGGTATTTAGAGTTAGAATGGATGCCAATGGTCGGTCGATATCTGATTTTAGCTTAGCCAGTTGCCCAGCAGCGGGATGCCCCTGTTGATTGAGCTGCGCAATGTAGCTCGGACTGATACTCAGCAGTACCGCCTCCAGCACCGAACAGATAAACGAAATGCCGATTGCAATAGAGATATAAATGGATAACAGCAGCATAGTTGCCCTTGAATGTAGTTTGATAGTGGTTATTTGCAGCTATTATAACCGCAAAAGTGCCTTATAAATTGGTCCAAATACCTTGGAAAGCAAGGGTTTTCAGGGGGTATGTGGTAACAAATTGTGAGTTATTACTCATATTATGGCTAAAAGTACGTCAGAAAATCGAAAGATCGCTTACAAACCTTTGCCAGATGGGGCATTTATGTTTTAGAGTGAGACGAATTCGATAACCTATGAGAAGGGAAACCTAATGAACAAGACCCAATTAATCGACTTTATCGCAGAGAAAGCAGACCTATCAAAAGCACAAGCAAAAGCTGCTCTTGAAGCGACTCTTGATGGTGTAACTGGTGCACTTAAAGAGGGTGACCAAGTTCAACTAATTGGTTTTGGTACATTCAAAGTAAACCACCGCGCTGCACGTACTGGTCGTAACCCTAAGACTGGTGACGAGATTCAAATCGCAGCAGCTAACGTACCTGCATTCGTAGCAGGTAAAGCGCTGAAAGAATCAGTAAACTAAGTTAGAATGCACCGAGGTATCCTGCCTCGGTGCAACTTCATGAAAAAACATCTACTCGCTTCACTTCTCTTATCTAGCTTTACCCTTTTTGGCTGTTCGTCGGTTGAAACTCCTAATTTAGAACAATTCACTCACTTCTCTGGCGGCAAAGTTGCTGGAGACGCAAGTAGCTTGTACTGGATGACCGAGAAACTCACTCGCGTGAGTACGGCTGCTGATTACGTAACGATGGGGGATAATGGCTGGTTTCAAAGTGACTACCGTTGGGATGAAGGTGAGCTTCGAGAGTTGATTCGAAAAGGTGAGCAAGTTGATACCAAGCAAGAGTTGGTGCCTTTTCAAATCCACATCCGTTTTAATAAAGATGGCGAAGCGGTTTACCAACAATATCGCGTTAATCGTAAAGTCTTACCACTTCAGCATGAACAATTAGAACGTTACAAGACAGAAGCGAATGACGTAGTGGCGTCGGTTAAGGCGCAGTCTCGTAACAGTCAGAGCCTCATTCAAGGTTATTGGAATGGCCAGTCGTTTGAAACCTGCAAAGGTAGAGCGTTCTCGACACTCGAGTTTAATCAGACGTTGCCAAAATTTATTATCGAGCGTCTCTCATCTGTAGACAGTTACGTGGCTTTTGTCGGCAAGCAGTCACGAAATAAAGCAACGGTTGATGAACTGTTGATGCTCAATGATGATGACTTTGATTGTGTACCACGACCAGCATTGCTCGCTGAGTAAGCTTGGTGAGACTTACTAACTGACAGAGTAATAAAAAAGGCGCTGAATGCGCCTTTTGTTTTTTTAGCCAACTTAAGTTGTTTTTATTTTTCTTGCTCACGTGCAATCGCACGGTAGCCGATGTCACTGCGATGGAACATGCCGTCCCAACTGATCTGTTTTGCAAGCTCGTAAGCGCGTTGCTGCGCTTCTGATACGCTATTGCCAAGTGCGGTTGCACAAAGAACACGACCGCCGTTTGTTACGATGTTGCCATCTTTATTGTCTGTACCCGCGTGGAAGACTTTCTCGCCTTCAATTTCAACTTGTGGCAGACCAGAGATCACATCGCCTTTGTTGTACGCTGCTGGGTAACCACCGGCTGCGAGTACGATACCAATCGACGCACGTGGATCCCATTTTGATTCAACTTGATCCAGTTTTTGGTCAATCGCAGCCAAGCAAAGATCAACCAGATCCGATTCCATACGCATCATGATTGGTTGTGTCTCTGGATCACCGAAGCGGCAGTTGTACTCGATCACTTTAGGCGTACCATCTTTGTCGATCATCAGACCCGCGTATAGGAAACCTGTGTATGGGTTACCTTCAGACGCCATGCCACGTACCGTTGGGTAAATGACTTCTTCCATGATGCGGTTGTGAATTTCTGGTGTTACCACAGGAGCTGGCGAGTACGCGCCCATGCCACCAGTGTTAGGACCTGTATCTTTGTCACCTACGCGTTTGTGATCTTGGCTGGTGGCCATTGGCAGAACGTTCTCACCATCCACCATCACGATGAAGCTTGCTTCTTCGCCATCTAGGAACTCTTCGATAACCACGCGGCTGCCTGCGTCACCAAATGCGTTGCCTGCTAGCATGTCTTTGATTGCGTCTTCGGCTTCTTCTAGCGTCATTGCCACAATCACGCCTTTACCAGCCGCAAGGCCGTCGGCTTTCACCACAATCGGCGCACCTTGCTCACGCACGTAAGCAAGCGCAGGTTCAATTTCTGTGAAGTTTGCGTATGCACCGGTTGGGATTTGGTGACGAGCAAGGAAGTCTTTAGTAAACGCTTTGGAGCCTTCAAGCTGCGCTGCGGCTTGGGTAGGGCCAAAGATTGGTAAGCCCGCTTCGCGGAACGCATCAACCACACCAATAACCAATGGTGCTTCTGGGCCAACGATAGTCAGTTCAATCGCCTTTTCTTTGGCGAAAGCAACAAGGCCAGCGATGTCTTCTACATCGATGTTTACGTTCTCTAGTTTTGGCTCTAGTGCCGTACCTGCGTTGCCTGGAGCAATGAAAATAGTCTCAACATTTGGGTTTTGCGCTGCTTTCCAGCCTAGCGCATGTTCACGACCGCCTGAACCAATGATTAAAACTCGCATATGAAAATCCTTAATCTTATAAATACTGTTTACTCAAAGTATTTGATGATGTGGCTAGGCTACAATTGAGCCCATCCCGGAAACATAGCCAGCTACGTAACTGGGGTGGGCGAAAGCAGTTAACAACGCCACAGTGCCAAATACGATGAGGAAATTAGTGGCGGAAGTGACGCATACCCGTGAAGATCATCGCCATGCCGTGCTCATCTGCTGCTGCGATAACTTCGTCGTCACGCATAGAGCCACCTGGCTGAATTACGCACTTAATGCCGGCTTCTGCTGCGGCATCGATACCGTCGCGGAATGGGAAGAAAGCGTCAGATGCCATTACGCTACCGGCAACTTCTAAGCCTTCATCTGCGGCTTTGATGCCGGCAATTTTCGCTGAGTAAACGCGGCTCATTTGGCCTGCGCCTACACCGATAGTCATGTCGCCTTTCGCGTAAACGATCGCGTTAGATTTCACGTATTTCGCTACTTTCCAGCAGAATAGGGCGTCTTTTAGCTCTTCTTCTGTCGGTTGACGTTTAGACACGACTTTAAGATCGTCTAGGCTTACCATGCCTTGGTCGCGGTCTTGAACCAGTAGACCACCGTTGACGCGTTTTACGTCAAAGCCCGTTGTCTTCGTTGACCACTCGCCACACTCTAGTAGACGTACGTTCTTCTTCGCTGCAACGATTTCAATCGCTTCAGCAGAAACAGAAGGTGCAATGATCACTTCAACGAATTGACGTTCAACGATAGCGCTAGCCGTTTTTGCATCTAGCTCTTGGTTGAATGCAATGATGCCGCCGAACGCTGACGTTGGGTCAGTTTGGTAAGCGCGGTTGTACGCTTCGAGGATGTCTTTACCTAGCGCAACGCCACATGGGTTGGCGTGTTTTACGATTACACATGCAGGCTCGTTGAACTCTTTCACACACTCAAGTGCTGCATCAGTGTCTGCAATGTTGTTGTAAGAGAGGGCTTTACCTTGGATTTGACGAGCAGTAGAAACAGATGCTTCTTGTGGGTTTGCTTCAACGTAGAATGCGGCTGCTTGGTGGCTGTTCTCACCGTAGCGCATGTCTTGTTTTTTCTCGAATTGCTGGTTGAAAGTACGTGGGAATTTAGACTCTTCATCACCTTCTTTGTTCTCACCGTAAGATGGAACCATAGTGCCGAAGTAGTTTGCGATCATGCCATCGTAAGCAGCAGTGTGCTCGAATGCTGCGATAGCTAGGTCGAAGCGAGTTTCTAGTGTTAGAGATTTCTCGTTCGCGTCCATTTCAGCGATAACGCGATCGTAATCATGAGCGTTCACAACGATAGTCACGTCTTTGTGATTTTTCGCTGCAGAGCGAACCATAGTTGGGCCGCCGATATCGATGTTTTCAACCGCGTCAGCTAGTGTACAGCCTTCTTTGGCAACGGTTTCTGCGAATGGGTATAGGTTTGCGACAACCATATCGATAGGGTTGATGCCATGTTTTGCCATCACGTCGTCATCTTGACCACGACGACCAAGCACACCACCGTGAACTTTCGGGTGAAGCGTTTTAACGCGGCCGTCCATCATTTCTGGGAAACCTGTGTAGTCAGAGACTTCTGTTACTGCGATGCCTTGTTCGGCAAGTAGGCGTGCTGTACCACCAGTAGATAGGATATCGACACCGCGCTCAGCAAGAGCTTGTGCAAACTCAACAATACCTGTTTTGTCTGATACGCTGATAAGCGCACGGCGAATAGGACGAGCGTTATTCATGCTTCCATTTTCCTCAAATTCACGGAGTTAAAGATGTTTGCCAAAAATGAACTTGTTTTTACCTCTTGGGGTAAAATATTGGCCAGTTTTGGTAAAGACCTTTGCCGGATGTTTTCTGGTTAGAAAACAGTCTCCACATTTGATGGCGCGTATTCTAACCAATTTATTACAAAAAAGCTCGCGCAATCGTTTGGCATCTCAAAAATAATTGTGAAAAAGAGGTTCTTTAACTTTAAAAGTAACGAGATAGTTAATAGGGAAAGTTATGTTTCAGATAGGTGAACTGGCAAAACGTTGTGGTGTGACGGCAGATACGCTGCGTTTTTATGAGAAAAACGCGCTGATAAAGCCCGCAGGTCGAAGTGAATCAGGTTATCGTCTCTATAATGAAGAGAATCAAAAGCAGGTACACTTCATCCTTAAAGGTAAAGAGCTGGGCCTGAGCCTGGATGAGATTAAAGAGCTACTAGAAATCAAACTAGAAGCAACAGAACACAGCTGTGCAGAGGTTAAAGCTATTACTTCTGCTAAGTTAGAGCTGATTGATGGAAAAATTAACGAGCTAACGAAAATTCGTCGAGCTTTGAAGAAGATCAATGATGCTTGCTGCGGTCATACGGACGATGATGCTACTCATTGTTCTATCCTTGCAGCACTTGAGTAGTCTCATTTCTGCATCACTTAACTTAAGTTTGCATTTTTGGCGGCTTGCTTTTCTAGGTGCACGCCGTTTTCCCACCTATAATCTCGCCTTTAGTTACCAGTAGGAATTGACCATTGTTTGATTCCTGCCGTAGCGCTGTCTGTAGATACGAGAGTTTTCATACATGGTTGGAGTCTATTTTCAAATCAATGACTGGGTTTTAAGCGTTGATGAAAATAAGCTGTATCGACAAGATAGGGAAGTTACTGTTGAGCCACGCTTAATTAATCTTCTGCATTTCCTAGCGGAGCATGCGAATGAGGTGTTCAATCGTGAGGAATTGATCCAATACGTTTGGGCTGGGGCGATTGTGACCGATCAAGTGGTGACTCAGTCCATTTTTGAGTTGCGTAAATTACTGCGGGACGGTCGGGAAGAAAATACCAGCTACGTCATTACAGTGCCGAAACGTGGTTACAAGCTGGTGGCGAATGTGACCCCAATGACACTCGAGGAATTCCTCGCAAGTCGTCATTGTGATTCAGAAACTCTTCCTCCTATTGTTGAAGAATCAGAAGAAGATACTCTACCTATCGCACCTGCCGTCACCTTTCCTGCTGGCCCTCTGACTCGCGCGGTCTGTGAGATGTCTAAAGAGAAAAAGGCCCCTCAGAAAAAAAATAAAATCAGTCCGTGGCGACTGGGGATCATGAACTTCATTTGGATCAGTGTTTTGGTCGTGGTGATGGGCGTGTTTACCTACAAGCAATCGGAAGTGCGTATTACCCAAGCCATCGATACTCACCTTATCGAATTCAAGTTTCAAGATAACTTCACGAGCGAAGGGTTAAGCTACGACTTGGCAGACGGGTTTGCCCAAAAGTTGATGTCTGACATTGCTCAAGTGAGCGATTACCGAGTCATGCTAAAGAAGGCGTCGTTTACCTCGGGTATTGTGCCGGGCAAATCGGTTGTGGTGCGGGTTCGTGAAAATGAGGGTGGCAGCTTTTTAGAGGTGGAATATCGCAATAACTCATCTGAAAAGGTGTTGTTTAGTCGTCAATACGCGTTAACCAGCAGCCATTTAAAGACTGTGCTTCAACAAGCGTCGTTAGACTTGATGCAAGTCCTGAAAGTACCGGATGCCAAGCTGAAATCCACGATGCTGGTGGCGGGAATGCCGATAAACCCGGATGCTTTGGAGCTGTTTGTTCAAGCTAACCATTATCTCAATGTCTCGGATGCCAAGCAATTTCGCCAAGGCGTCAACTTGATGGAAAACATTTTAGAAATTGAGCCAGATAATGCTTACGTTCAGGCAGAGTTATTGATTGCTTACCACGTGCAGAAGGTGCTCGACTTTTCACAGGAGTTGAAGAAAGGGCGAGTGCAGCAGTTGAGTGACGCACTAGAAACTAACGTAAAAATGATGGTTGGGCCAATTCAACCGCGAATTTATGAAGCTTTAGCCTTGCACGAAACCATTATTGGTGACATGGCTTCAGCCAAGCAGCATCTTGGGCAGGCTTTGAGGTTACGTGATTCGGTGCTTTCTTATGTGATTCGTGGTAAGCACGCTGAATTGGATGGTGATCTGGATTTGGCCAGTGAGTCTTACAGCGAAGCTTTCTATATTGATACGTCGGTTGAGACGTACCTGCTGTGCGAAAACTTGGTCTTCCCAAGTAACATGAAGGCGATTGATTACGCCATGTATCGCGCTGTTCACCCTTCTGTCGTTCGAATGCTTTAATTCTCTCGCACTCTACGTCAGTTTAATACTAGCTCCTCATTTCGGTGAGGGGCTTTTTTGTAGCTGTCGAAAAGTGAAAAGGGTGGCCGGTGGGGTAATGACTTACGAAGGAGCCAGTAACGCAAGCTTGCAACGGGAAGACATATCCGGTTTTCTCTCTATCTCTATCTCTATCTCTATCTCTATCTCTATCTCTATCTCTATCTCTATCTCTATCTCTATTGATTGTATGGAGTGTCTGGCTGAGTTATTTGGCGAGAATGATTCTGATGCTTTCTTGGAGGCGAGATGAATATTGATGTGGGTCAAAAAGCGCGATCAGGGAGAGATTTATGGAATCAACAGTTCAGGGAATCAACCCTTCGGGACGGGGAAGTTGATAGAGGTTGATAACTTTTGCCGCGATTACCAACGAGTTGATGAGAGTTTATCTATCGGTAGAAGGCTTGATGTTTTTCTTATAACCGCATGAATAATATAGTTTTATGTTTTTGTGTTTATCATGTTTATCTCAACTTGATGTTGATTAACTAATCATTTTATTGATAACGCCAAGTTTATTTTTTTCCCGATTTTTGGGCGTAGTCTTCACTTCGAAATTTAGCGAGGTCGAGCAGGTATCTACTTCATAGCATCTCGCTAATAACCGTTCAGTTTGAGTCACGTTGACTTGAGTAGAATAGATTTGGAGATGTTATGTCATCGAATACGAAAAAAATCGGCCTAATTGCCTGTACGGGTGTAGTAGCCGGTAACATGATGGGTAGTGGTATTGCACTGTTACCTTCTAGCCTAGCTTCAGTAGGCTCTGTTTCAATTTTCAGTTGGCTGATCTGTTTGATCGGTGCACTGAGCCTTGCGTTTGTTTACGCTCGTCTGGCAACCAAAAACCCTCAAGAAGGTGGTCCTATCGCTTACGCTGGCGAAGTTTCACCTGTCTTTGGTTTCCAAACGGGCGTGCTTTATTACCACGCGAACTGGATTGGTAACCTAGCTATTGCTATTACAGGTGTTTCTTACCTTTCAGTATTCTTCCCTGTGCTTAATGACCCAATCCCAGCAGGTATTGCGACGATTGCATCGGTATGGATCTTCACTTTCGTTAACCTACTTGGTGGTAGCTGGGTAAGCCGTCTATGTACGCTTGGTCTTGTTCTAATCCTCATTCCAGTTGTTGGTACAGCGGCGTTTGGTTGGACGCACTTCGACACTGCGCTATACAGCCAAAACTGGAACGTATCTGCGGGTACGGATAGCCATGCGATTGTGACAGCGGTTCTTATCTGTCTATGGTCATTCGTTGGTGTGGAATCAGCCGCAGTATCAACAGGCATGGTAGAAAATCCTAAACGTACTGTACCGCTAGCAACCATGCTGGGTACTGGTATCGCAGGTGTGATTTATATCCTATCAACTCAAATGATCAGCGGCATGTTCCCTGCTTCTGAAGTTGCGGCATCAGGTGCGCCATTTGCATTGGCAACCACTGAGCTATTCGGTAGCTGGACAGCACCATTCGTATCAGCATTCACAGCACTAGCATGTTTCACTTCGCTAGGTTCTTGGATGATGCTGGTGGGCGAGGCTGGTAAACGTGCAGCAAGCGATGGCAACTTCCCTAAAATCTACGGCGAAACTGACAAAAACGGTGTGCCTAAGAAAGGTCTAATCCTTGCGTCAATCAAGATGACAGCATTAATGGTTGTACTGATGTTCTTCAGCTCTAAAACAGCACACGCATCAGACCTGTTCAACCAGCTAACGACTGATGCAGTTCTACTAACTATGCTGCCTTACTTCTACTCAAGCATTAACTTGATTCGCTTCGAAGGTATGACAACACGCAACGGCTTCGTAATGCTGTTCTCTGGTGTGGCTTGTCTGTTCTGCTTCATCGCACTAGCGGGTGCAGAAGGCGGTACGCTCACAGCAACCTTCATCGTGTCTCTCGTTATCTTGATGTTCTACAGCAAAAAAGCAGGTCTTGCTCAGTACGTGAAGCTACACGCTGACGACATGCCTGCTCAAGCAAGCAACTAATCCCCAAATGCTGGCACTTCGGTGCCGCCAATAAAAAACAAATTCACTCGGCGCTCACCTTACTCACTGCCTGTAAATGGCAGAGAGCGCCTTCATTCGCCTTGGAGATGTCCAAATGAATATTTTCGCTATCTTGAACCACATGGGTGTGTTCTTTAAAGAAGAGCCAGTTCGTCAACTTCACGCTGCTCTTGAGAAAGCGGGCTACGAAGTGGTTTACCCAGTAGATGATAAAGACTTGATCAAAATGATTGAGATGAACCCACGCATTTGCGGTGTGCTGTTCGACTGGGATAAATACTCACTAGAGCTATGTGAACGTATCAGCCAAATCAACGAAAAACTGCCTGTTCACGCATTTGCTAACGAACAGTCTACTCTAGATATTTCACTAACAGACCTACGTCTAAACGTGAGTTTCTTCGAGTACGCTTTAGGTATGGCTGATGACATCGCCATCAAAATCAACCAAGCGACTGAGGCATACAAAGATGCCATCATGCCTCCATTCACTAAAGCGCTATTCAAATACGTAGAAGAAGGTAAATACACCTTCTGTACTCCAGGTCACATGGGCGGTACTGCATTCCAGAAAAGCCCTGCTGGTAGCATCTTCTACGATTTTTACGGTCCAAACACATTTAAAGCGGACGTATCAATCTCAATGCCTGAGCTAGGTTCTCTACTAGACCACTCAGGTCCACATAAAGATGCAGAAGAATACATCGCACGCACATTCAATGCAGACAGCTCTTACATCGTAACTAACGGTACGTCTACATCGAATAAAATCGTTGGTATGTACTCAGCGCCTGCGGGCAGCACAGTACTGATTGACCGTAACTGTCACAAATCTCTGACTCACCTAATGATGATGAGCGACGTGACACCAATCTACTTCCGTCCAACTCGTAACGCATACGGCATCCTTGGTGGTATTCCACAAAGCGAATTCAGCCGCGATGTAATCGCAGAGAAAGTTGCGAAAACACCAGGTGCAACAGCGCCAAGTTACGCAGTAGTGACTAACTCAACTTACGATGGTCTGTTGTACAACACACAATTCATCAAAGAGTCGCTAGACTGTAAACACATCCACTTCGACAGTGCTTGGGTGCCTTACACTAACTTCAACCCAATTTACGAAGGTAAATGTGGTATGAGTGGTGAAGCGATGCCAGGCAAAGTGTTCTACGAGACACAATCAACACACAAACTGTTGGCAGCGTTCTCACAAGCTTCAATGATTCACGTGAAAGGCGACTTTGATAAAGAATCTTTCAACGAAGCATTTATGATGCACACTTCAACTTCACCTCAGTACGGCATTGTTGCTTCTACTGAAACTGCAGCGGCAATGATGCGCGGCAACACTGGTAAGAAGTTGATGCAAGACTCTATCGATCGCGCAATCCGCTTCCGTAAAGAGATCAAACGTCTAGAAGCAGAAAGCGACAGCTGGTTCTTCGATGTATGGCAACCAGAAAACATCGATACCACAGAATGTTGGAAACTAGACCCTAGCGACACATGGCACGGCTTCAAGAACATGGATGACAACCACATGTATCTTGACCCAATCAAAGTAACGCTACTGACTCCAGGGATGAATAAAGAAGGCGAACTAGAAGAATCAGGTATTCCTGCTTCGCTGGTGGCTAAATTCCTAGACGAGCGCGGTATCGTGGTAGAGAAAACAGGTCCATACAACTTGTTGTTCCTATTCTCAATCGGTATCGACAAATCAAAAGCAATGCAATTGCTACGCGGTCTGACTGAATTTAAACGTGGGTACGACTTGAACCTAACCATCAAGAGCTTCCTACCTTCGCTATATAATGAAGACCCAAGCTTCTATGAAGGCATGCGCGTTCAAGAATTAGCACAAGCAATTCACGACCTAACTAAGAAATACAATCTACCAGAGCTAATGTACAAAGCGTTCGATGTTCTTCCAGAAATGAAAGTAACACCACACGCAGCATGGCAAGAAGAGCTTCGCGGTAACGTAGAAGAAATCAAACTGGAAGAAATGGTTGGTCGCGTAAGTGCGAACATGATCCTTCCTTACCCTCCAGGCGTGCCACTAGTACTTCCTGGTGAAATGGTGACTCAAGAGTCTCGCCCTGTGCTGGACTTCCTCGAGATGCTTTGTGAGATCGGTGCGCATTACCCTGGTTTCGAAACCGACATCCACGGTCTGTACCAACAAAAAGATGGTAGCTACACCGTAAAAGTATTGAAGAACTAAGTTCCTCTCGAAGATGACGCCATTGGGAATGCAAGCATGCTCCACTCTTACGAGCTCAATGTGTCATCGAACAACCACGACATTTAGATATACCCCTAGCTAATCTGTCGTAAAAGAGAAGGGCAAGGATGCTCTGATCTTTTCTTCTATATAGAAGAAGCAATTTCCAAGACTTCACCTGAAGTACCCCAAGTGAAAAGCAAAGACCAAAGAGCAGTTCGTTATCGTTCTGCTCTTTTTTTATCTTTTATACAGCAGGCAGAAAAGAAAAAGCACGTTGAGCGAATATCATTTGCTTCAATTACATCAAATTTGAAGATCGTAATTCAGGTAGAAACGCCCTTTTTCTTGAGGAAAGATCCTTTTAAATGAGAGAAAATAGCCAAGATCGCTTGGTATATACACAAAGTGATTGCTATTTGTTCGGTTGAAAGTTTTTTTTGCAAAAAACGCTTGTACTAATTTCTCAACTCCCTATACTGCGCATCCACCGACACGGAGTGAGACGAAAGTCACACAGCGAGTCGGAAGTGAGAGAAAAAGAAATTTGAAAAAATGCTTGACTCTCTCACGGTGCGGAGTAAGATACGCACCCCTAACGACGAGCAACTAAGTTGCTGGATAAGTTAGAAAAGCTCTTTAAAAATATAAACCTATCAATCTGTGTGGGCACTCGTTGATGATAATCCAATTAGAAACTTCGGTTTCAAATTAGGTTTCAATGAAACGAAGTGACCATTGAATCTTCGGATTCAGCACAGTCAATTCAAACATTACATTATGTAATGTTCAGTATTCATTGAGCCGAACAAAACCTTAAATTGAAGAGTTTGATCATGGCTCAGATTGAACGCTGGCGGCAGGCCTAACACATGCAAGTCGAGCGGAAACGAGTTATCTGAACCTTCGGGGAACGATAACGGCGTCGAGCGGCGGACGGGTGAGTAATGCCTAGGAAATTGCCCTGATGTGGGGGATAACCATTGGAAACGATGGCTAATACCGCATGATGCCTACGGGCCAAAGAGGGGGACCTTCGGGCCTCTCGCGTCAGGATATGCCTAGGTGGGATTAGCTAGTTGGTGAGGTAAGGGCTCACCAAGGCGACGATCCCTAGCTGGTCTGAGAGGATGATCAGCCACACTGGAACTGAGACACGGTCCAGACTCCTACGGGAGGCAGCAGTGGGGAATATTGCACAATGGGCGCAAGCCTGATGCAGCCATGCCGCGTGTATGAAGAAGGCCTTCGGGTTGTAAAGTACTTTCAGTCGTGAGGAAGGCGGCGTCGTTAATAGCGGCGTTGTTTGACGTTAGCGACAGAAGAAGCACCGGCTAACTCCGTGCCAGCAGCCGCGGTAATACGGAGGGTGCGAGCGTTAATCGGAATTACTGGGCGTAAAGCGCATGCAGGTGGTTTGTTAAGTCAGATGTGAAAGCCCGGGGCTCAACCTCGGAATAGCATTTGAAACTGGCAGACTAGAGTACTGTAGAGGGGGGTAGAATTTCAGGTGTAGCGGTGAAATGCGTAGAGATCTGAAGGAATACCGGTGGCGAAGGCGGCCCCCTGGACAGATACTGACACTCAGATGCGAAAGCGTGGGGAGCAAACAGGATTAGATACCCTGGTAGTCCACGCCGTAAACGATGTCTACTTGGAGGTTGTGGCCTTGAGCCGTGGCTTTCGGAGCTAACGCGTTAAGTAGACCGCCTGGGGAGTACGGTCGCAAGATTAAAACTCAAATGAATTGACGGGGGCCCGCACAAGCGGTGGAGCATGTGGTTTAATTCGATGCAACGCGAAGAACCTTACCTACTCTTGACATCCAGAGAACTTTCCAGAGATGGATTGGTGCCTTCGGGAACTCTGAGACAGGTGCTGCATGGCTGTCGTCAGCTCGTGTTGTGAAATGTTGGGTTAAGTCCCGCAACGAGCGCAACCCTTATCCTTGTTTGCCAGCGAGTAATGTCGGGAACTCCAGGGAGACTGCCGGTGATAAACCGGAGGAAGGTGGGGACGACGTCAAGTCATCATGGCCCTTACGAGTAGGGCTACACACGTGCTACAATGGCGCATACAGAGGGCGGCCAACTTGCGAAAGTGAGCGAATCCCAAAAAGTGCGTCGTAGTCCGGATTGGAGTCTGCAACTCGACTCCATGAAGTCGGAATCGCTAGTAATCGTGGATCAGAATGCCACGGTGAATACGTTCCCGGGCCTTGTACACACCGCCCGTCACACCATGGGAGTGGGCTGCAAAAGAAGTAGGTAGTTTAACCTTCGGGGGGACGCTTACCACTTTGTGGTTCATGACTGGGGTGAAGTCGTAACAAGGTAGCGCTAGGGGAACCTGGCGCTGGATCACCTCCTTAAACGATGATTATTGCGATGAGTGTTCACACAGATTGATATGGTTTATGAAGTTTAAGAGATAGAAGATATCCCAATATCTTCAACTTAGTGTCCCGTTCGTCTAGAGGCCTAGGACACCGCCCTTTCACGGCGGTAACAGGGGTTCGACTCCCCTACGGGATACCATCTTTAAACATTCTCTCTTGAGAGTTTTTAAAAATGGTTACTTCATTAGAAGTGATTAGCTCTTTAACAATTTGGAAAGCTGACAAAACAATCTTTAAGATTGTTTGTAAAGTTCTCAATGTTTATCGAAAGATAAACACCAAAAAACACATTCAAGTGTTCTTGGCTTTTTGTTTTCATTTTTCTAAAAATGAAGGTAAAGAGATGAGTCCGGCAAAATCGAAATGTCTCTCGCTCATTCAAATAATGAGAGACAACTTTGGTGATTTGATTATCAACTCGAAACTCCTTCGGGTTGTATGGTTAAGTGACTAAGCGTACACGGTGGATGCCTTGGCAGTCAGAGGCGATGAAGGACGTATTAACTTGCGATAAGCCCAGATTAGGTAGTAAAAACCACTTGAGTCTGGGATTTCCGAATGGGGAAACCCACTTACATAAGTAAGTATCGTTATGTGAATACATAGCATAACGAGGCGAACCGGGGGAACTGAAACATCTAAGTACCCCGAGGAAAAGAAATCAACCGAGATTCCGAAAGTAGCGGCGAGCGAAATTGGACTAGCCCTTAAGCTTTATAGGCGTTAGGTGAACAAGCTGGAAAGCTTGGCGATACAGGGTGATAGCCCCGTAACTGACGACGCATATTCAGTGAAATCGAGTAGGGCGGGACACGTGATATCCTGTCTGAATATGGGGGGACCATCCTCCAAGGCTAAATACTACTGACTGACCGATAGTGAACCAGTACCGTGAGGGAAAGGCGAAAAGAACCCCTGTGAGGGGAGTGAAATAGAACCTGAAACCGTGTACGTACAAGCAGTAGGAGCAGGCTTTGTCCTGTGACTGCGTACCTTTTGTATAATGGGTCAGCGACTTATATTCAGTGGCAAGGTTAACCATCTAGGGGAGCCGTAGGGAAACCGAGTCTTAACTGGGCGTTCAGTCTCTGGATATAGACCCGAAACCAGGTGATCTAGCCATGGGCAGGTTGAAGGTTGAGTAACATCAACTGGAGGACCGAACCGACTAATGTTGAAAAATTAGCGGATGACTTGTGGCTAGGGGTGAAAGGCCAATCAAACCTGGAGATAGCTGGTTCTCCCCGAAAGCTATTTAGGTAGCGCCTCGGACGAATACTACTGGGGGTAGAGCACTGTTAAGGCTAGGGGGTCATCCCGACTTACCAACCCTTTGCAAACTCCGAATACCAGTAAGTACTATCCGGGAGACACACGGCGGGTGCTAACGTCCGTCGTGGAGAGGGAAACAACCCAGACCGCCAGCTAAGGTCCCAAATTACTACTAAGTGGGAAACGATGTGGGAAGGCTCAGACAGCCAGGATGTTGGCTTAGAAGCAGCCATCATTTAAAGAAAGCGTAATAGCTCACTGGTCGAGTCGGCCTGCGCGGAAGATGTAACGGGGCTAAGTAGTAAACCGAAGCTGCGGCAATACTCTTTGAGTATTGGGTAGGGGAGCGTTCTGTAAGCGGTTGAAGGTGTGTGGTAACGCATGCTGGACGTATCAGAAGTGCGAATGCTGACATGAGTAACGATAAAGGGGGTGAAAAACCTCCTCGCCGGAAGACCAAGGGTTCCTGTCCAACGTTAATCGGGGCAGGGTAAGTCGACCCCTAAGGCGAGGCCGAAAGGCGTAGTCGATGGGAAACGGGTTAATATTCCCGTACTTCTTACAATTGCGATGGGGGGACGGAGAAGGCTAGGTGGGCCTGGCGACGGTTGTCCAGGTTCAAGTGCGTAGGCTGAAGAGTTAGGTAAATCCGGCTCTTCTTAAGGCTGAGACACGACGTCGAGCACCTACGGGTGTGAAGTCATTGATGCCATGCTTCCAGGAAAAGCCTCTAAGCTTCAGATTGTAAGGAATCGTACCCCAAACCGACACAGGTGGTCGGGTAGAGAATACCAAGGCGCTTGAGAGAACTCGGGTGAAGGAACTAGGCAAAATGGTACCGTAACTTCGGGAGAAGGTACGCTCTCGACGGTGAAGTCCCTCGCGGATGGAGCTATTGAGAGTCGCAGATACCAGGTGGCTGCAACTGTTTATTAAAAACACAGCACTGTGCAAAATCGCAAGATGACGTATACGGTGTGACGCCTGCCCGGTGCCGGAAGGTTAATTGATGGGGTTAGACTTCGGTCGAAGCTCTTGATCGAAGCCCCGGTAAACGGCGGCCGTAACTATAACGGTCCTAAGGTAGCGAAATTCCTTGTCGGGTAAGTTCCGACCTGCACGAATGGCGTAATGATGGCCACGCTGTCTCCACCCGAGACTCAGTGAAATTGAAATCGCTGTGAAGATGCAGTGTACCCGCGGCTAGACGGAAAGACCCCGTGAACCTTTACTACAGCTTGGCACTGAACATTGACCCTACATGTGTAGGATAGGTGGGAGGCTTTGAAGCGCAGTCGCTAGATTGCGTGGAGCCGTCCTTGAAATACCACCCTTGTAGTGTTGATGTTCTAACGTCGACCCCTCATCGGGGTTGCGGACAGTGCCTGGTGGGTAGTTTGACTGGGGCGGTCTCCTCCCAAAGCGTAACGGAGGAGCACGAAGGTGGGCTAATCACGGTTGGACATCGTGAGGTTAGTGCAATGGCATAAGCCCGCTTGACTGCGAGAATGACAATTCGAGCAGGTGCGAAAGCAGGTCATAGTGATCCGGTGGTTCTGAATGGAAGGGCCATCGCTCAACGGATAAAAGGTACTCCGGGGATAACAGGCTGATACCGCCCAAGAGTTCATATCGACGGCGGTGTTTGGCACCTCGATGTCGGCTCATCACATCCTGGGGCTGAAGTCGGTCCCAAGGGTATGGCTGTTCGCCATTTAAAGTGGTACGCGAGCTGGGTTTAGAACGTCGTGAGACAGTTCGGTCCCTATCTGCCGTGGGCGTTGGAGAATTGAAAGGGGCTGCTCCTAGTACGAGAGGACCGGAGTGGACGAACCTCTGGTGTTCGGGTTGTGTCGCCAGACGCATTGCCCGGTAGCTAAGTTCGGGATCGATAACCGCTGAAAGCATCTAAGCGGGAAGCGAGCCTTGAGATGAGTTCTCCCTGATACTTTAAGTATCCTAAAGGGTTGTCGTAGACTACGACGTTGATAGGCAGGGTGTGTAAGCGTTGTGAGGCGTTGAGCTAACCTGTACTAATTGCCCGTGAGGCTTAACCATACAACACCCAAGGGGTTTTGATTTTGGGTAACCAGGACTCAATGAAAGAACATTGAATGTGTAAGAACGAGAATTAAAAAAACAGCTTTCCGAATTAAAGAATTTGCTTGGCGACCATAGCGTTTTGGACCCACCTGATTTCCATGCCGAACTCAGAAGTGAAACGAAATAGCGCCGATGGTAGTGTGGGGCTTCCCCATGTGAGAGTAGGACATCGCCAGGCTTTATTTTGCACTTGCTTGAGATTTAAGCAAGTCACCATAAAGTTCTAATCTTTTTAGAGTTTTATGTTGACTTTCAAAGTGGAAAGCGTATTATACGCAACTCGCTTAAGTGCTAAGGCACTGAAAGCCAAGCTCTTTAAAAATATAAACCTATCAATCTGTGTGGGCACTCGTTGATGATAATCCAATTAGAAACTTCGGTTTCAAATTAGGTTTCAATGAAACGAAGTGACCATTGAATCTTCGGATTCAGCACAGTCAATTCAAACATTACTTATGTAATGTTCAGTATTCATTGAGCCGAACAAAATCTTAAATTGAAGAGTTTGATCATGGCTCAGATTGAACGCTGGCGGCAGGCCTAACACATGCAAGTCGAGCGGAAACGAGTTATCTGAACTTTCGGGGAACGATAACGGCGTCGAGCGGCGGACGGGTGAGTAATGCCTAGGAAATTGCCCTGATGTGGGGGATAACCATTGGAAACGATGGCTAATACCGCATGATGCCTACGGGCCAAAGAGGGGGACCTTCGGGCCTCTCGCGTCAGGATATGCCTAGGTGGGATTAGCTAGTTGGTGAGGTAAGGGCTCACCAAGGCGACGATCCCTAGCTGGTCTGAGAGGATGATCAGCCACACTGGAACTGAGACACGGTCCAGACTCCTACGGGAGGCAGCAGTGGGGAATATTGCACAATGGGCGCAAGCCTGATGCAGCCATGCCGCGTGTATGAAGAAGGCCTTCGGGTTGTAAAGTACTTTCAGTCGTGAGGAAGGCGGCGTCGTTAATAGCGGCGTTGTTTGACGTTAGCGACAGAAGAAGCACCGGCTAACTCCGTGCCAGCAGCCGCGGTAATACGGAGGGTGCGAGCGTTAATCGGAATTACTGGGCGTAAAGCGCATGCAGGTGGTTTGTTAAGTCAGATGTGAAAGCCCGGGGCTCAACCTCGGAATAGCATTTGAAACTGGCAGACTAGAGTACTGTAGAGGGGGGTAGAATTTCAGGTGTAGCGGTGAAATGCGTAGAGATCTGAAGGAATACCGGTGGCGAAGGCGGCCCCCTGGACAGATACTGACACTCAGATGCGAAAGCGTGGGGAGCAAACAGGATTAGATACCCTGGTAGTCCACGCCGTAAACGATGTCTACTTGGAGGTTGTGGCCTTGAGCCGTGGCTTTCGGAGCTAACGCGTTAAGTAGACCGCCTGGGGAGTACGGTCGCAAGATTAAAACTCAAATGAATTGACGGGGGCCCGCACAAGCGGTGGAGCATGTGGTTTAATTCGATGCAACGCGAAGAACCTTACCTACTCTTGACATCCAGAGAACTTTCCAGAGATGGATTGGTGCCTTCGGGAACTCTGAGACAGGTGCTGCATGGCTGTCGTCAGCTCGTGTTGTGAAATGTTGGGTTAAGTCCCGCAACGAGCGCAACCCTTATCCTTGTTTGCCAGCGAGTAATGTCGGGAACTCCAGGGAGACTGCCGGTGATAAACCGGAGGAAGGTGGGGACGACGTCAAGTCATCATGGCCCTTACGAGTAGGGCTACACACGTGCTACAATGGCGCATACAGAGGGCGGCCAACTTGCGAAAGTGAGCGAATCCCAAAAAGTGCGTCGTAGTCCGGATTGGAGTCTGCAACTCGACTCCATGAAGTCGGAATCGCTAGTAATCGTGGATCAGAATGCCACGGTGAATACGTTCCCGGGCCTTGTACACACCGCCCGTCACACCATGGGAGTGGGCTGCAAAAGAAGTAGGTAGTTTAACCTTCGGGGGGACGCTTACCACTTTGTGGTTCATGACTGGGGTGAAGTCGTAACAAGGTAGCGCTAGGGGAACCTGGCGCTGGATCACCTCCTTAAACGATGATTATTGCGATGAGTGTTCACACAGATTGATACGGTTTATAAAGTAAAGAGACGATACTGGGTCTGTAGCTCAGGTGGTTAGAGCGTTCGCCTGATAAGCGAGAGGTCGGTGGTTCGAGTCCACTCAGACCCACCAATTTCCTTCCCAAGGAATTGGCATACAGTATCGACACACCTTGATGGGGCTATAGCTCAGCTGGGAGAGCGCCTGCCTTGCACGCAGGAGGTCTGCGGTTCGATCCCGCATAGCTCCACCATCTTTAAGTGTTCTTGAAAAAGAATCTTTAAAAATGGTTTTCATCAGAAAATCTAGCTCTTTAACAATTTGGAAAGCTGACAAAACAACAATTTATTGTTGTTTGTAAAGTTCTCAAAGTATTCCATTAGGAATACAACTAAAAACACATTCAAGTGTTCTTGGAATTTGAGTCCGGCAAAATCGAATGTCTCTCGCTCATTCAAATAATGAGAGACAACTTTGGTGATTTGATTATCAACTCGAAACTCCTTCGGGTTGTATGGTTAAGTGACTAAGCGTACACGGTGGATGCCTTGGCAGTCAGAGGCGATGAAGGACGTATTAACTTGCGATAAGCCCAGATTAGGTAGTAAAAACCACTTGAGTCTGGGATTTCCGAATGGGGAAACCCACTTACATAAGTAAGTATCGTTATGTGAATACATAGCATAACGAGGCGAACCGGGGGAACTGAAACATCTAAGTACCCCGAGGAAAAGAAATCAACCGAGATTCCGAAAGTAGCGGCGAGCGAAATTGGACTAGCCCTTAAGCTTTATAGGCGTTAGGTGAACAAGCTGGAAAGCTTGGCGATACAGGGTGATAGCCCCGTAACTGACGACGCATATTCAGTGAAATCGAGTAGGGCGGGACACGTGATATCCTGTCTGAATATGGGGGGACCATCCTCCAAGGCTAAATACTACTGACTGACCGATAGTGAACCAGTACCGTGAGGGAAAGGCGAAAAGAACCCCTGTGAGGGGAGTGAAATAGAACCTGAAACCGTGTACGTACAAGCAGTAGGAGCAGGCTTTGTCCTGTGACTGCGTACCTTTTGTATAATGGGTCAGCGACTTATATTCAGTGGCAAGGTTAACCATCTAGGGGAGCCGTAGGGAAACCGAGTCTTAACTGGGCGTTCAGTCTCTGGATATAGACCCGAAACCAGGTGATCTAGCCATGGGCAGGTTGAAGGTTGAGTAACATCAACTGGAGGACCGAACCGACTAATGTTGAAAAATTAGCGGATGACTTGTGGCTAGGGGTGAAAGGCCAATCAAACCTGGAGATAGCTGGTTCTCCCCGAAAGCTATTTAGGTAGCGCCTCGGACGAATACTACTGGGGGTAGAGCACTGTTAAGGCTAGGGGGTCATCCCGACTTACCAACCCTTTGCAAACTCCGAATACCAGTAAGTACTATCCGGGAGACACACGGCGGGTGCTAACGTCCGTCGTGGAGAGGGAAACAACCCAGACCGCCAGCTAAGGTCCCAAATTACTACTAAGTGGGAAACGATGTGGGAAGGCTCAGACAGCCAGGATGTTGGCTTAGAAGCAGCCATCATTTAAAGAAAGCGTAATAGCTCACTGGTCGAGTCGGCCTGCGCGGAAGATGTAACGGGGCTAAGTAGTAAACCGAAGCTGCGGCAATACTCTTTGAGTATTGGGTAGGGGAGCGTTCTGTAAGCGGTTGAAGGTGTGTGGTAACGCATGCTGGACGTATCAGAAGTGCGAATGCTGACATGAGTAACGATAAAGGGGGTGAAAAACCTCCTCGCCGGAAGACCAAGGGTTCCTGTCCAACGTTAATCGGGGCAGGGTAAGTCGACCCCTAAGGCGAGGCCGAAAGGCGTAGTCGATGGGAAACGGGTTAATATTCCCGTACTTCTTACAATTGCGATGGGGGGACGGAGAAGGCTAGGTGGGCCTGGCGACGGTTGTCCAGGTTCAAGTGCGTAGGCTTGAGAGTTAGGTAAATCCGGCTCTCTTTAAGGCTGAGACACGACGTCGAGCATCTACGGATGTGAAGTCATTGATGCCATGCTTCCAGGAAAAGCCTCTAAGCTTCAGATTGTAAGGAATCGTACCCCAAACCGACACAGGTGGTCGGGTAGAGAATACCAAGGCGCTTGAGAGAACTCGGGTGAAGGAACTAGGCAAAATGGTACCGTAACTTCGGGAGAAGGTACGCTCTCGACGGTGAAGTCCCTCGCGGATGGAGCTATTGAGAGTCGCAGATACCAGGTGGCTGCAACTGTTTATTAAAAACACAGCACTGTGCAAAATCGCAAGATGACGTATACGGTGTGACGCCTGCCCGGTGCCGGAAGGTTAATTGATGGGGTTAGACTTCGGTCGAAGCTCTTGATCGAAGCCCCGGTAAACGGCGGCCGTAACTATAACGGTCCTAAGGTAGCGAAATTCCTTGTCGGGTAAGTTCCGACCTGCACGAATGGCGTAATGATGGCCACGCTGTCTCCACCCGAGACTCAGTGAAATTGAAATCGCTGTGAAGATGCAGTGTACCCGCGGCTAGACGGAAAGACCCCGTGAACCTTTACTACAGCTTGGCACTGAACATTGACCCTACATGTGTAGGATAGGTGGGAGGCTTTGAAGCGCAGTCGCTAGATTGCGTGGAGCCGTCCTTGAAATACCACCCTTGTAGTGTTGATGTTCTAACGTCGACCCCTCATCGGGGTTGCGGACAGTGCCTGGTGGGTAGTTTGACTGGGGCGGTCTCCTCCCAAAGCGTAACGGAGGAGCACGAAGGTGGGCTAATCACGGTTGGACATCGTGAGGTTAGTGCAATGGCATAAGCCCGCTTGACTGCGAGAATGACAATTCGAGCAGGTGCGAAAGCAGGTCATAGTGATCCGGTGGTTCTGAATGGAAGGGCCATCGCTCAACGGATAAAAGGTACTCCGGGGATAACAGGCTGATACCGCCCAAGAGTTCATATCGACGGCGGTGTTTGGCACCTCGATGTCGGCTCATCACATCCTGGGGCTGAAGTCGGTCCCAAGGGTATGGCTGTTCGCCATTTAAAGTGGTACGCGAGCTGGGTTTAGAACGTCGTGAGACAGTTCGGTCCCTATCTGCCGTGGGCGTTGGAGAATTGAAAGGGGCTGCTCCTAGTACGAGAGGACCGGAGTGGACGAACCTCTGGTGTTCGGGTTGTGTCGCCAGACGCATTGCCCGGTAGCTAAGTTCGGGATCGATAACCGCTGAAAGCATCTAAGCGGGAAGCGAGCCTTGAGATGAGTTCTCCCTGATACTTTAAGTATCCTAAAGGGTTGTCGTAGACTACGACGTTGATAGGCAGGGTGTGTAAGCGTTGTGAGGCGTTGAGCTAACCTGTACTAATTGCCCGTGAGGCTTAACCATACAACACCCAAGGGGTTTTGATGGACTCAATGAAAGAACGTTGAATGTGTAAGAACGAGAATTAAGAAACAGCTTTCCAGATTAAAGAATTTGCTTGGCGACCATAGCGTTTTGGACCCACCTGATTTCCATGCCGAACTCAGAAGTGAAACGAAATAGCGCCGATGGTAGTGTGGGGCTTCCCCATGTGAGAGTAGGACATCGCCAGGCTTTAAATTTTGGACACTTGCTGATTACAAGCGAGTGATACCACTGCGGAGTGGTAGTTCAGTTGGTTAGAATACCGGCCTGTCACGCCGGGGGTCGCGGGTTCGAGTCCCGTCCACTCCGCCACTTATATTAAGCCCCAGTCGAAAGACTGGGGCTTTTTTCGTTTTGGTTACCCGACTTACCTTAACCTCATTTCCATATTGAAACCTTGCATCGAGAGGCAGGCTCTTCTCTCGCTATGCTTTCTAAGCTCTGTCATGAGTGAGGTGTTGCGCAGTTCCTGCGGTTTCTGCTGAGCCGGGTCCCAGTCTCGAGCGCTAGTTTTGAGCCCTTGTGCTTACTTACCAAAGCTTCCTTTATTATTACCTGGAAAGTTTATTCACTAGGTTATGTTATTTTCGGGGAAGATTTCTCTGCTTTAGATGTTTTGATTTAGCCACAGGCGCTCATTAAAATAAACTCAGCGCATTTAAAACTTTCCGAACATGGATTTTGTTTGCAGATCTATTTAAGCCAGTGCCTGCCTTAAAGGATATTCGCTACTTCTTCCCTCTAACCCTCTCCAACCTACAAAGCCACCACTACGTTCGTATAACGTGAGCGGTATAGCTGCTCTCATAGCTGTGCTTGCTGAGTAAGTCGTTCACCTAGCACATTGACTGAGGAAAGGTCTTCTTTCAGTGGATCTTCGTCTAAGTCACGATAGTTTTTAATAATTATCTGGTACTTTTTATTCTAAAGGTGTACGCTTCACATCGAATGTTTTTTCGACAGTAAATCATGTTATATCTCTTGTTTAAAAGCTTTGTAAGAAGGCTGAACTCCGTGCAAAAAACGCGATGAAGTGTTGCTCGGAGTCTTAAATTAATCTTCATCAGGTGTTTTATGCGTGAGCAACTTCGCTGAAGTTATACGCAGGCGTTTGTACACCTGATAAAAGATAAGAGATGGCCGGTGATATTTCATCATCGGCCTTTTTGTATCTGTTAAGCAGCTACAAAGCATTATCCAGTATTGAAATAAGGGCCGGTATTGATCACCGGCCCTTTTTATTTGGTTAAAAACATGAGTATTTTACAAGTTAAAAATTTGTCTTATCAGATCGCTGATAAGAGTTTATATAACAACGCGACATTTCGAATTAACGTGGGAGAGAAAATAGGTATCACCGGAGCGAATGGCGTTGGAAAAAGCACCTTATTAAAACTGCTTATCGGTGAATTATCTGCAGATAAGGGCTGCATTGACTGGTTACCAAACCTTGAGGTGGGGTATTTAGAGCAACATTTTAAGATGGATAATGCGCTGACGGTTTATGAATGCTTAAAGAGTGCTTTTGAGAACTTATACGCTGCCGAGCAGAAGCTTTGGACTTTGTATCAGGCGATGACCGAGTCTCACTCTACATCTCTTTTAAGCCAAGTCGCCCAACTACAGGCATATTTAGAAGATGAAGACTTCTATGCAATTGATACCAAAATTGAACAAGTTGCTGTAGGTCTTGGCATTTATCAATTTGGCTTAGATACACCGCTTGTCTCGCTAAGTGGGGGTCAAAGACACAAGGTCCTTTTAGGGAGGTTGTTACTCCGCAACCCCGATGTGTTAATTCTCGACGAGCCGACAAACTATCTTGATGCTCTGCACATTGAATGGTTGGTCACGTTTCTCAACGAGTACACTGGCACTGTTTTACTGGTTTCTCATGATATTGACTTCCTTAATCAAGTAGCGACCAGTATTTGTGATATTGATTATCAAACGGTCCGAAAATACAGCGGCACTTATGTCAAAGCAATGCAGCAAAAGCATCACGACGGTGCTTTGTTAGAAAAGCAATATAAGGCTCAGCAAAATGAAATTCGAAAGTTAGAGCAATTTATTGCCAAAAATGGCGCTGGAGTTAACGCGAGTCTTGCTAAGGGACGCAAGAAAAAACTGGATAAAATCGAACGTATTCAACTGAATTGTATAGAGAAAGTTTCGATGTTTGACTTTGCTCACCAGCCTATTGGGCAACAGTATGTGATTGACGCAAAAGCGTTGATGATAGGTTATCAGCAGCCTCTGCTTCCTGCGCTTGATATCACGTTAGCGCGCGGGGAGAAGTTGGTCGTTTCTGGTTTTAACGGCGTAGGTAAGTCGACTTTAATTAAAACCCTTATGGGGGAGATCGAGCCGCTCTCTGGTGAGGTGGTATTGGCAAAAGGTGCAATGATTGGGTATTTTTCTCAAGATTTGTCTTGGCGTCACCCTCAGCACACGCCTGAGCAGGAGCTATGCTCTTGTGATCCAACGATATCAAGCAAAGAATCACGCAAGCTATTAGCTCGCTTTGGGGTCACCGGAGATAAGACGCAGCGCCACCTAGATACATTAAGTGGAGGTGAGCAAACTCGCGTGAAACTTTGTTGTTTATCAGTCCAGAAATGCAATGTTTTGCTGTTGGACGAGCCAACGACACATTTGGATAGCAGCAGTAAAAATGCGCTTAAAGAGGCTCTCCAGCGCTTTTCTGGTAGTGTGATTGTGGTATCTCATGAGAAGGCGTTTTTACAATCTTGGCCTGATAGAGTTTTAGATATTTCGTTGCTCACTTATGCTGAATCGGAAACAGAACAGGAGGTGGCGCTATGATGCAGTCCATGATCCTATTTCTTGTTGCTTTTCTTGTTGGTGCTGATGAGTTGATGCTTGGATCTATTCTTGAACCTATCGGAAATGATTTAAGTGTTCAACCGAGTCAGGTTACGTTATTTATTACGGCATATAGTTTAGCTATAGCAATTTGTGCTCCTTACCTGGGACGTTTATCAGACCGGGTTGGGCGTATTCGTATCATGTTGCCTGCTTGCTTCGTATTTGGGGTCGCGTCTATTACGACGGGCATAGTTCATGATTTTGAACTTGCGATTGCAAGTCGAGTGATCACAGGTATTGCAAGTGCAGGCATGTTGCCAATTGCATTCGCGTTGGCGGGAGACGCGAAGGGTAATAGAGCGATGCGTCAAATTGTGATGGTTCAGGCGGGATTAACGCTGGGTATGATAACCAGCCCGGCGATCGGAGCATTGTTGACCCAGCTTTTATCATGGCGTGCCGCTTTTATTATTTTGGGCGTTGCGGCTCTTCTTGTCGGTGCCATGAGCGTAGTGTTCATGAACAACAAGCATAATGAGTCCAAGAAGTCAGATACTCTGCCGCCTATCACAGACGTCATTCATCTTCCAGGCGCGTTGAGGGCGATTCTAGCGATGTGTTTAGGCCTAGGGGGAGGTATTGGTGTATTTAACCTGATAGGCCTTCATATTCGAGATACCAGCGAGTTGGCGCTCGGTTGGGTGGGCGCTATTTATGCTGTTCTAGGGATCGTGAGTGTGGTTGGAAATATGTGCGTGGGGAGAGCTTGCCGTTGGCTTGGTAGCTCTCGAGCCGTTATGCGAGCGGCTTTAATGGTGTGCATACCTTGCAGTGCATGGGTGTTCTCAAATGAGATGAGTACGGTGACTGCTTATCTTCCAGCTCTAGTGCTCTGGTCTCTTGCTGGAGGGGTAGGCTCTCCGGCGTTACAAGCACATATAGCAAGCTTATCTGATGAACATCGAGGTGTGCTGATGTCTTCTGGAATGAGTATGATGCACTTTGGTGTCGCGATTTGGTCTGCCTTGGCGGGCTTTGCTTATTCTGTAGGTCATGAATGGGTCGCTGTCGTGGCTTTGTTATTGTTTGGCTCAGCGGTAGTTATATTAAAGCCAGTTGGTAATACTGAACAAAGTGAGCGTTATTCGTAGTGTTTTAGTAGATAAAGAAAAGCCGTTACCTAAAAAGGTAACGGCTTGTTCCAAATACTTTTTGAAAGCCGGTCTTAGTTCATGCCGTATTTCTTAAGTTTTTTGCGAAGAGTACCGCGGTTGATACCCATCATAGTTGCCGCGCGAGTTTGGTTACCGCGAGTGTACTGCATGATAGTATCTAATAGTGGCTGTTCAACTTCAGCTAGAACTAATTCGTATAGTTCTGTTACTTCCTGGCCGTTTAGTTGAGCAAGGTAGTTTTTAAGAGACGCTTTAACAGAGTCACGTAAAGGCTTCTGAGTAATCTGGTCTTGTGACGTTACTGTAGTTACTGTTAATGCTTCTGAAGTCAGATTTTGTTCGAACATATTCGGTCTAGCTCTTCTCTTAATTATGATGCAACGTTATCAAAATAACCTTCTAACGCCTCAATTTGCAGCGGAGCTGCGTCGATAGCGTTGAAGGTACGGCGAAACTCACTTGCCTGTTCATGCTCTTTCAGGTACCACCCAACGTGCTTGCGCGCGATACGTGGACCTAAGAACTCCCCATAAAATTCATGCAGAGCATTTACATGACCAAGCATAATGGTTTTCACTTCCTCAGTTGGAAGCTCCTCCATTGTGGTGCCGTTTTCCAAATAGTGATGGATTTCCTGGAAAATCCAAGGACGACCCTGGGCAGGGCGTCCAATCATTAAAGCGTCCGCACCGGTGTACTCCAGTACAAATTTGGCTTTCTCCGGGCTATCGATATCACCGTTCGCGATAACCGGAATTGAAATCGCCTCTTTTACCGCTTTAATGCTGTCGTATTCGGCCTCACCTTTGTACATACATGCTTTCGTTCTGCCATGCAGAGCAAGAGCTTGTATGCCGCAGTTTTCGGCTAATTTAGCGATCTGGACACAGTTCTTGTGGTCTGTATCCCAGCCAGTTCGAGTCTTTAACGTTACAGGAACGTCCACTGCATTCACGACCGCTTTCAAAATCTCTTCGATAATGTTTGGGTATTGAAGCAGAGCAGAGCCCGCTAGCTTCTTATTCACTTTTTTTGCCGGGCAGCCCATGTTGATGTCGATGATTTGTGCACCGTTCTCAACACTGAATTGAGCTGCGTCCGCCATAAGCTGTGGATCGGAACCCGCAATCTGTACAGAGCGAATGCCCGATTCGCCCTCGTGTACCATGCGCTGTTTCGACTTTGACGTTCCCCATAGTTTTGGGTTAGCAGACATCATTTCACTGACGGCCATTCCCGCACCATAGCGAAGACACAACTCGCGAAACGGTCTATCCGTTACACCAGCCATCGGGGCTACGATTAGATTGTTCTTAAGTTGATAGTTTCCGATTTTCAAAACGTCATCACAGTTCTGTACCAGCAAGGGCGCGCATTTTACGCATTTTTTCACTGCGTGAAAAGACTAATATTTGAGCATTTACAAATTGTTTTTGTAAATTGTATGAATTTCAAACAATTAGCTCTGAAAACCTTGTCTAGCCTTGCTTACGACCAGAGATGCGACACCATTCACTTTGCTCAACAATCGGGTCAATGTGAAGCTCGTCACGGTAATAGTTCGCAACATCTTCGGCTTGCGTGTCTAATACGCCAGACATTGCAAGGTCGCCATTTGGTTTAACTAGGCCTTTAATGATTGGTGCAAGTTCACGCAGTGGGCCAGCAAGAATGTTAGCAACAACCACGTCTGCAATCAGACCTTCTGGTTGATTTTGCGGTAAGTAAACTTCTAGTTTGTCTGCAACGCCATTACGCTCAGCATTGTCTTTTGAAGCAAGCAGTGCTTGAGGATCAATGTCGATCCCTATCACTTTTTCAGCGCCCAGTTTGATCGCCGCGATCGCCAGAATGCCAGAGCCACAACCGAAGTCGATAACGGTCTTACCGCTTAAGTCCATGCTTTCTAGCCACTCAAGACAAAGTGCTGTTGTAGGGTGAGTACCCGTACCGAATGCAAGGCCAGGATCCAACATAACATTAACAGCGTCAGGATCTGGAATGTCGCGCCAGCTTGGACAAATCCATAGGCGTTCACCAAATTTCATTGGGTGGAAGTTTTCCATCCATTCGCGTTCCCAGTCTTTATCTTCAAGCTGTTCTACTTTGTAAGCAAAATTGTCAGCCAGCATATTGCTCGCTTTAATTTGGTCGATGATGAAGTTGGTGTCTGCTTCTGCATCGTACAGTGCCAGAATGTCAGTATCGCCCCATAAGCGAGTTTCGCCAGGTAGAGGTTCGAATACAGGTGTATCCTGCGCGTCTAAGAATGTAACAGACAGCGCGCCAGTCTCTTCCATTAGCATATCGCCGATTTGCTCAGCGTTTTCATTGGTCGCGTTGAGTTTGATTTGAATCCAAGGCATTGGTTTTTGCTCTTAAAGTGAATGAAGTGGCGCAGAGTTTACCAGAACTCTACGATTTGTTTGAGTATATACCCAAATAAGCCTACGTATTTGTTGAATGCTTAGAGTACATACAAAACAAAAATGCCCACGGATGTGGGCATTTTTTAAGACGTTAGCTAAGGCTTATTGTAAGCCGAGCTTCTTCTCTAGGTAGTGGATGTTTGCACCACCGTGTTGGAAGTTTTCGTCATTCATAATGGAGAATTGCAGTGGCACGTTGGTTTTGATGCCTTCGATGATCATCTCACCCAGAGCATTCTTCATGCGCGCAATCGCCACATCACGGTTTTCACCGTACGTGATTAGCTTACCAATCATTGAATCGTAATGAGGTGGTACTGTGTAACCAGAATAGATGTGTGATTCCCAACGCACACCCATACCGCCAGGCGCGTGGAAACGCTCGATCTTACCTGGAGATGGTAGGAAGCGTTCTGGGTCTTCTGCGTTGATACGGCACTCAATCGCATGGCCACGGATCTTAATGTCATCTTGAGTGAATGACAGAGGTTGACCCGCTGCAACGCGAAGCTGTTCTTTGATTAGGTCGATGCCGGTAACCATTTCTGTTACTGGGTGTTCTACCTGAATACGAGTGTTCATTTCGATGAAGTAGAATTCACCGTTCTCGTATAGGAATTCGAACGTACCTGCGCCGCGGTAACCAATTTCGATACATGCACGAGTACAACGTTCACCGATGTACTTACGCATCTCTTCAGTGATACCTGGTGCTGGCGCCTCTTCCACTACTTTTTGGTGACGACGTTGCATTGAACAATCACGCTCACCAAGGTGGATTGCGCCGCCTTGACCGTCAGCGATAACTTGCACTTCAACGTGACGAGGGTTTTCTAGGAATTTCTCCATGTAAACCATGTCGTTGTTGAACGCTGCTTTTGCTTCAGCACGCGTCATTGCAATCGCTTGAATTAGATCTTTTTCTGCGCGAACGACACGCATACCACGGCCACCGCCGCCACCAGACGCTTTGATGATGACTGGATAACCAATGCGTTTAGCAAACGCCTTGTTTTTCTCTTCGTCGTTGTCCAGAGGACCGTCAGAGCCAGGTACACAAGGAACGCCAGCTTTCTTCATTGCGTTGATAGCCGACACTTTGTCACCCATCAGGCGGATAGTGTCTGCTTTTGGACCAACGAAGATGAAACCACTGCGCTCAACTTGCTCAGCGAAGTCTGCGTTTTCTGACAAGAAGCCGTAACCAGGGTGAATGGCAACGGCCCCTGTTACTTCTGCTGCAGAAATAATTCGTGGGATATTTAGGTAGCTGTCGATACCACGAGCAGGGCCGATACATACGGTTTCGTCTGCGAGTAGTACGTGCTTAAGATCGCGGTCAGCTGTCGAGTGAACAGCGACGGTCTTAATACCTAACTCTTTACAAGCGCGAAGAATACGAAGTGCAATTTCACCTCGGTTCGCGATGACTACTTTGTCTAGCATAAGGCAAGCCCCGCTTATTCGATTACAACAAGAGGTTGGTCGAATTCAACTGGTTGGCCGTCTTCAGCTAGGATCGCTGTAACAACGCCAGATTTGTCCGCTTCGATTTGGTTCATCATTTTCATTGCTTCAACAATACATAGCGTATCGCCAGCATTTACTTTCTGACCCACTTCTACGAATGCTTTAGAGTCTGGGCTTGGAGAACGGTAGAAAGTACCAACCATTGGAGAAAGAACTTGGTGACCTGCAGGCGTTGCAGCCGCTGGAGCTTCTGCTGCTGGCGCTTCTGCTACTGGTGCCGCTGCTGCTGGAGCAGGTGCCGCTACTGGAGCTGCTGCGTAGTGAACTGGTGCTTGAGGGGCTGCAGTGCCGTGACGACTGATGCGTACTGACTCTTCACCTTCAGAAATCTCTAGCTCAGCAATGCCAGACTCTTCAACTAACTCAATTAGCTTCTTGATTTTACGAATATCCATCTTTTCTTTCTCTTTTATCTTGTGATTAAGACAACCCTCGTGGGGTTGCAGAGTGTTAGGGTTACTTTGCCTGTAGCTTATTAATCGCGGCAGACAGAGCGAATTCATAACCTTGTGCGCCTAAACCGCAAATCACGCCTTCTGCTTTATCTGACAGATAAGAGTGATGACGAAATGGTTCACGTGCGTGCACATTTGATAAGTGCACCTCAATAAATGGGATGGCGACGCCAAGTAATGCATCTCGCAGTGCCACACTGGTATGAGTGAAAGCCGCTGGATTGATGATGATGAAGTCAATCTTGCCATAAGCAGCATGAATGGCTTCAATCAGTTCGTACTCACGATTTGATTGTAGGTGTTCCAGTTCCACCCCAGCGTTATGAGCTTGCTTCGTAAGAGCATCCACAACTTGTGCTAAGGTGCTGTGACCATAGTGTGTCGGTTCGCGCAGACCTAATAGGTTAAGATTTGGTCCGTTTAGAACAAGAATCCGTGACTTTGCAGGCATTATGTTGCTATCTTCCCTTATCGTGAGTGGAACGTTTATATTCCCAAATATACGATAGTTCAGCACGATTTTTTTGTTAAAACCGAGCAAATTTTAAAAAATCGACCAAGATTATAGCTAATTCATAGCAATTAGCAGCAATTTACTGGTCTAATCTCCTAATAGCCACCTTCGTTTCTGTAACCAAGTTAACAAAAACAACATAATTGCCACGTTCGTTGTGTGGTTAATTTGTGCGCAAAAGCAAAAAACCGCCATGAGTGATGGCGGTTTTTAAAGTGCTTTTAAAACAGTTGGTTGAATTTATGCCAATTCTGCTTTCTCTGCGATGAGTTTGTCTACCACGCTCGGATCGGCAAGCGTTGATGTGTCTCCGAGGTTGCTTGTATCGCCCGTTGCAATCTTACGCAGGATTCGACGCATGATCTTACCAGAGCGAGTCTTCGGTAAGGAATCCGTCCAGTGCAGTACATCTGGTGTCGCGATTGGACCAATCTCTTTACGCACCCAATCTTTAACTTCTTTGTGCAGCTCTGCTGACGGGAATTCACCATCGTTCAATGTAATGTAAGCGTAGATAGCTTGGCCCTTGATGTCATGTGGAATACCAACAATCGCCGCTTCTGCAATCTTGTGGTGCGCCACTAGCGCTGATTCAATTTCAGCGGTACCCATACGGTGACCCGACACGTTTAGTACGTCATCAACACGGCCAGTGATCCAGTAGTAGCCGTCTTCGTCACGACGCGCACCATCACTGGTGAAGTACATACCCTTAAAGGTTGAGAAGTAGGTCTGTTCAAAGCGCTCATGGTCGCCGTAAACCGTGCGCATCTGGCCTGGCCAAGAATCAAGGATAACCAAGTTACCTTCAGCAACAGTATCTTCAAGAATATTGCCCATGTTATCGACAAGAGAAGGCTGGACGCCGAAGAATGGGCGAGTCGCAGAGCCTGGTTTTAGATCGGTTGCCCCCGGTAGTGGCGCAATCAAGATGCCGCCAGTTTCCGTTTGCCACCAAGTATCGACGATAGGTGAGTTCTCGTTACCAATCGTTTTGTAGTACCACTCCCACGCTTCTGGGTTGATTGGTTCGCCCACTGAGCCCATGATGCGCAGGCTTGAACGAGATGTGCCTGCAACCGCTTCATCACCTTTTGCCATTAGCGCACGAATCGCGGTTGGGGCGGTGTATAGAATGTTGACTTGGTGTTTATCAACCACTTCGCTCATACGGCTTGTGCTTGGGTAGTTTGGTACACCTTCGAATAAGATGGTCTTCGCCCCATTTGCAAGTGGACCGTAGATTAGGTAAGTGTGACCGGTAATCCAACCCACGTCCGCGGTACACCAGAAGGTTTCGCCTGGTTGGTAATCGAACACATATTTGAAGGTCATCGCCGCGTAGACGAGGTAACCACCAGTCGTGTGTAGTACACCTTTAGGTTTGCCTGTTGAACCTGAAGTGTAAAGGATGAAGAGCGGATCTTCGGCTTTCATCTCTTCTGGTGGGCAAACGTCAGAAACGTTAGCTGTTGCTTCGTGCCACCAAACATCACGGTGTTCATGCCATTCGACATCACCACCTGTACGTTTAAGCACCAACACTTTATTGATGGTTTTTACGTCTGGGTTAGTTAGTGCTTCGTCCACGTTCTTTTTCAGTGGAACGGCACGCCCGCCGCGCACGCCTTCATCAGCGGTGATCACGACTTTAGCGTCAGAGTCGATGATACGGCCAGAGAGAGCTTCTGGTGAGAAACCGCCAAATACAACGGTATGAACCGCACCGATGCGGGTACAAGCGAGCATAGCCACTGCGGCTTCTGGCACCATTGGCATGTAGAGACATACCACGTCGCCCTTGCGTACGCCTTGCTCTTTCAATGCGTTGGAGAACTTACACACTTCTTTGTGTAGTTCGTTGAAAGTGAGTGTTTTGTCGTCGGCTGGATCATCGCCTTCCCAAATGATGGCGACGTCGTCCCCGTGTTCTGCGAGATGACGGTCAATACAGTTAGCCGAGACGTTCAGTGTGCCATCTTCAAACCAGCGAATATCAACATGGCCAGTGTCGAAAGAAGTGCTTTTTACTTTGGTGAAAGGTTTGATCCAATCAACGATTTTGCCGTGCTCGTTCCAGAAGCCCTCTGGATCGGTTACCGACTGCTGATACATGGCTAAGTAAGTATCATTATCCGCGTGTGTATGAGTTTTAATATTTTCTTTTACCGGATAAACGTGGGCTTCGCTCATGGCTTCTCTCCTTGTGCCTTATTTCTCGGCCTTACACCAATCTAGATAAGATTTTGAATATGTTTTTGTAGGGCTGTTTTTTGGTTCTAAATAACTTGGTCGTGGTAATGACGACGTTGTGCTTATAACTGTCAGTCACTGCGCGTATTTCCACAATTAGACTTTAGGATGAGAGTGAAGGAAGCGTCGTGAAATCGCTGAAACAAAAGTATTTCTGGGAGCTAGGTCAACTGATTTTTATGTATACGGCGCGGTTAGGTTGGGCAAATCGCCTTTCGTTAAGCGAACAAAGACCAAAGCGGCAGAAATCGCATCTTGTAAAGCGTCGTGTTTATCTTGGATAGGAAGTTCGAGGTGTTTACAAATCGCATCCAGACTTAAGTCGAAATAGGCATTCGGCAAATGTCTTTCCAGCTTGTCGTGATAAATCTGACTTACCTCGATGAGCGGGTTAGGAAGTGGAAAGCCAAGTTGCCTCAGACAAGCAAGATCTAAGATCTTTTTATCGTAACGAATGTGATAACCGACAAGTGGTCGGTTGCCGATGAAGTCGAGCAGCTCGAGCAGCGCCTCTTTTTCGCTAATCCCGTCGACTAAGTCTTGGTGGCGAATTCGATGAATTTTGACTGAGCCAGAATCGAGCGATTGCGGCGCGCGTAAGCGGACTTCAAATGGCTGGCTAGTGATGATGCGGTTGTCGATGATCTTCGTGGCCGCAATGGTCACCAACTCGGCGCGATTTGGATCAAGGCTGGTGGTTTCGCAGTCGAGCGAAACGTATTCCGTTTTATCGGGCGTGCAAAAAAGCGACTGATAAGGAGAGCCTTTCAGTTTGTAGTGCCAGTATTTGCGTTGTAACCAGTTCATTGCCTACGCCTCTGTATGATTTATGAAAATCATGGTTAATCACGAATTTGATAGTGGAAGCCTAAAAATTGCTTAAATTTTTTCACTACATGTAAGCTGTGGCGAAGTAAATCACGCTCGGTTCTATCCAGTTGTTTAATATCAATGTTATTCAATGCTTCTTGCTTTTTGAGTTGTTGATTAAGGCGAACCTTAAAGAACAATTTCAGTGCTTCGTTGAGGTTATCTGCCGTTTCAGGCTCTAAGATGCGTTTTTTCCGAAGTGCTTCAATGCGCTCAAACGTGTTCTTCTCCTCAATGGCATATTCCAAAGACAAGGTGCGAATGCCGTGCACAATTGGGAAAATGCCGCCGCGTTTAATATCTAATCCGTCCTTAGCACTTTTTACGTTGCCAAACAGAGTTAGGGGCACAGAAAACTGCAAGGCAGGGCGAGTAAAATCAGACAGTATCAACATGCGATCTTTCATTGTGTCGCGAAGGTGGGCCGCGATTGGAGCCAGCAGCTCGCGATTACCCGCAACAGCATGGGCGTCACTGAAAATGGCTAAGTCCATGATTTGTTGTGGTTCGGCTTTGGCTATCCAGCGGTCTAAGGTGTTTATCCATTCTTGCTGCGTTTTGACCCATTTCGGGTTGTTGACCATGACTTTACCCGGGCAAAGTGGATAACCGAGCTGTTGTAGAGTGTGCGTGAAGGATTGCATCACTTGTTCGCAATGAGGCCATTCCAAACCATCTTGAATAATTAGAGCATTGTCTTGGTCTGTCTTGAGAATTTGTTCTCCTCGACCTTCTGAGCCGAGTACGATTAAGCAGCAATGATCGTGCAAGGCTGGTGGAACCACTAACTCGAACGCTTTTTCGATAATTTGCTCGTTCACGGCGGAAATTAACTCCATGATAAAGCGAGTGCGGATGCCGTTTCTCAATAAGCTCTCGACCAATTGACGTTGGCGGTTTGAGGCTAATGCGAGCTCTTCCACACTGCTTGCTCTGGCAATACTGAGCGTTAACACGTGAGAGTGGGTAGAGAACGCGCTGAGAATTTGGGTCATATCCAGCATGCCGATGGCTTGGTTGCCATCACATACCATGAGACGTTTCATTCGATTTCGGGTCATGGTGATCATGGCATTGAATAAAAAATCACCATCATCAACGTGATAGACAGGAAAGGTGGCGATATCACCAACAGGGGTATTGAGTGCGCTGCCATCTAACATCACGGAGTGCAGCATGTTGGTTCGCGTCACGATGGCGTATGGATGAGCCGAGGGCCATTTTTCTAATCGCGGATCGTCATCATTGAGTTTGACAAGTGCTGCATCGATCCCATTTGCTTTTAGGGTGTGCGTCACCTCGTTAATCGGCGTATTTGGCTCAAGGATCATCGGTGGGTGATAAATGCTGCGGTCAACTTTGGTGAGGATAAACTCTGCCAAGTTTTGTTGTTGGTGAGCGGCTTCGATGAGTTCTTGTCGCTTTGATAAATTGTTATCGAAATAGGCCGCAAACTGACCATTCTCGTTGTAAAGCGCCAGAAAGACGTCTTTCGGTAGCAGATAGGAGAGCGTGTCTTCAAGTGCGATGTATTGATGACGTACGTTGTCTTCAAGTAATGAGCGCACATCAAACATATCGTCGTTGGCATAATGCGCGAACACTTCCTGCTGATCTTGGGAGCGCTCTTCTACCGCGCCTTTGATCAGAATATGCAAGTGAGGGTTCTTCTGTCCGCAAGATAAAATTACATCTCGAGCTCGATAGTAGGCAACGTCCAGAGACGAGCGCAGTCGTGTCTGTTGTGCTTCAGTTAAGCGGTCGAACGGTGGAGATTGCATGTTAAATTTGTCAGGCATGAGAACACCCAATGATGGAAGGAACACTCTCTAAGTCTGACAAATTTCCTACCGGAAGCCAGACGACTTTGGTCTAAATCACGATGATTTCGCTTTAAGATGGCCAATGTCGCAAAGTTAGTATTCCATCGAGGAAACGATAAGTTGCCTATTCTTCCCTTTTTATAATACGCATAGCGATCCATAATTCCCGGCTCGAACGTTGATGTTCCCGTTTTAGGATATTAGTAATGTTGAAACCTTCTCCGTATGGCTGGATTTCCCAGTACTTTCTCGGATTCTTCTTTGCGTATGGCGTATATCTGCCATTTTGGTCACTTTGGTTTAAGGAGCAAGGTGTCTCTTCGACCGACATCGGTTTGCTAGTTGGGTTAGGTCTTGCGACACGTTGTGTCGCCAATATCGTGATCACCCCACGAGTGCACAAAGTTGAACACCTTATGCCTGCTTTACGTTGGTTGAGTTTCGCTGCCCTCCTTTTTGTTGGATTTCACTTTTTTACAGGTGGCAGTTTTTGGTTAATGGCGTTAGCGACGGTGCTATTTAACCTCTGTTGTGGACCGATTGTTCCATTATCGGATGCGATGGCAAACTACTACGCTCGTCTGAAAATGCTCGACTACGGCCGTACGCGCTTATGGGGCTCGATCGCCTTTATCGCGGGTTCGACGGCCGTGGGTTATCTGGTGGCTGAATTTGGCTCTGATATGATCTTGTACACGGCGATGGCCGGGGTATTAGTTTCGTTGCTATTTTCAATGCGTATGACTAACCCGATGCCCGTTACGCTTGGTGGGCAAAGCGCGGAGCGTCCAAAACTGAGTGCTCTTTTGACTGACAAGCCGATACTTAAATTCTTAGTGTTGGTGTCATTAATTCAGGGCAGTCATGCGGCTTACTACGGTTTTAGCGCTATTCACTGGAAAGCCGCAGGTCATTCGGAAGATGTGATTGGCTATCTGTGGAGCTTGGGTGTTGCAGCCGAAGTGGCAGTGTTTGCGCTGAGCAAGCGTTTATTTGTCGGTTGGTCAATGCGCGCGTTATTTGTTGTTGCTGCCGTTGGTGTGATGATGCGTTGGGGCATTACGGCATCGACAACGTCGATTGTTGCTTTGGTGATTGTTCAATTATTGCATGGCGTGACATTCGCAACGGCACACATTGCTGCGATTCAATATATCCAAAACTCGGAAGAGAATAAGATAGTGGCGCTGCAAGCATTGTATAACGCGATTCCGCTAGGCGCATTCATCGCACTGATGACCGTGTTGAGCGGTTGGGGTTATGAGCACTGGGGGCCACTTGTGTTCTGGGGCATGGCCGCGATGGGGTTATTGGCACTGTTCATCAAGCTCGAACCACAAGAGCCACATCATGTGGTCGATGTATCAGACAAGTCACTGGAAACACAGAATTAGACTTCTGTGACAAAGGTTAAAAACTAAGCTTTGTCTCCGTTGTGAAAGCAGTGTTAAATGAAACCTCTCCCTAATGGAGAGGTTTTTTTATTCTCTTGCCTTAAAACGGCAAGAAAGGCAAGAAAGGCAAGAAAGGATATCGGATGCAAGGATGGCTGGTGGTTCCCGTTTCTTTGGCGTATTTGGGAGCCTTATTTATCATCGCGTGGTACGGCGACATTCAGAAAAGGTGGTTAGCACGCTGGCGGCCGTGGATTTATAGCCTTTCCATTGCGGTGTACTGTACATCGTGGACCTTCTACGGCACGGTCGGGCAGGCCAGCAGTAACCCTTGGTCTTTCTTGCCCATCTATATTGCCCCCATTTTAGTGTTTACCATCGGATGGCGCGTTTTAGCTCGGCTTATTTTGATTGCTAAACGGGAACACATCACGTCGATTGCTGATTTTATCGGAGCTCGTTACGGCAAATCTCAAGGTTTGGCCGTAGTCGTTACACTCATTGCGGTTGCGGGAATTTTGCCATATATCGCTTTGCAGTTGCGTGGTATCACTATGGGGCTTGAAATCATTGCTCCAGAACTGGCTACCGATTTTGGTTACCAAAACGATAGCGTGTCGTGGTTTGTCGTGGTCGCACTGGCAATTTTTACCATGCTATTTGGTACCCGGCACATTGATAACACGGAACACCATCGTGGGATGATGATGGCGATTGCTTTCGAATCGATTATCAAACTGTTGGCGTTTTTAGTGGTCGGTGTATTCATTGTTTGGCTGGCGATGAACACCGAGAATTTGAGCTTAGTTGACGTTGCCGCACAGACGTATCAGTCACCGAATATCCCGACGATATTGATTCATACCGTACTCACGATGCTGGCGATTGTTTGTCTTCCACGACAATTCCATACGATGGTGGTGGAAAACGAACGCGCGCAAGATTTGCATGTTGCTCGTTGGTTGTTTCCCATTTATCTGATCTTGATGGGGATTTTTGTTTTACCTATTGCGTGGGTAGGGCAAGGTTTGTTGAGTGGTGCTTCGCCTGATACTTATGTGATCAGTGTGCCGATGTCGGTAGGGGCGAGTGAAATCGCTTTGCTTGCATTTTTAGGTGGCACTTCGGCGGCCAGTGGCATGGTTATCGTGTCGACGATTGCCTTAGCGATCATGGTATCGAACGACTTGGTTATGCCACTATTATTGCGTCGCATGCGATTGACGCAGCGTAACCATCATCACTTCTCTAAATTATTACTGCGGATCCGCCGTGGTCTGATTTTAGTCCTACTAATTGGCGCTTGGGGTTTTTATCAAGCGTTAGATACCATTCACTCACTCTCAGCGATCGGCTTTCTCTCATTTGCGGCGATCACGCAATTCGCGCCTGCGCTGGTGGGCGGTATGTACTGGCGTCAAGGGAATAAGAAAGGTGTGTATGTTGGCTTGGCGGTAGGCTTTACCATTTGGCTGATAACGTTAATGAGCCAAACGGACATGCTTGCCGGGAATGCCAGTAACAACTTTTTGATTTGGTTGATCACTCCACCAGAGGTATTGGCTGGCTTTGACATTGCGATTTCAGATTGGGGGATGATCCTCAGCGTTGTTGCCAATGCAGTATGTTTTGTTGTGGTTTCTATGACTACACGACCAAGCCTAAGTGAGCGCTTACAATCGGCGTCATTCGTTGGTACGCCACTGCCTGAAAGCGAAAACATGAGCCTATACCAGAGTCGTGTTACGGTTGCTGAACTAGAAATGCTAGCGTCTAGGTTTGTTGGGCGAACGCGAGTAAAAGCGGCTTTTCAAGCGTATTGGAGCCAGCAACGAGAAGAGCTAATGCCGAATCAGCAAGCGCCATCTTCTCTGATTCGACATACCGAACGTGTATTAGCCGGGGTATTCGGTGCTTCTTCTGCTAAGTTAGTACTTACTTCTGCTCTGCAAGGAAGAAACATGCAGCTTGAAGAGGTGGCGACTATCGTCGATGAAGCCTCTGAACTGTACGATTTTAGCCGAGGCCTACTTCAAGGGGCGATTGAACATATCGGCCAAGGTATTGCGGTGGTCGATAAGCAATTACGCTTGGTGGCTTGGAACCAACGCTACTTAGAACTCTTTGAATTTCCGCCAGGCTTGATCCAAGTTGGGCGACCGATTGCGGATGTGATTCGGCACAATGCAGAGCAAGGTTTATGTGGACCAGGCGATCCTGATGACCACGTCCGTCGCCGTGTGTATCACCTTGAGCAAGGGACTCGGCACACTTCTTCTCGGGTCCGTCCCGATGGTCGCGTGATAGAGGTGCAAGGTAACCCAATGCCAGGTGGTGGCTTTGTGATGAGCTTTACCGACATCACCGTATTCCGTGATGCAGAGCAAGCACTGAAAGACGCCAACGAGACATTGGAAGAAAGGGTGCGTCTGCGGACTCGAGAATTGGAACAACTTAACAAGCAGCTGGTGGCAGCGACGCAGCGCTCGGATTTGGAATCGAAGTCCAAATCACGGTTCTTGGCGGCAGTAAGCCATGATTTGATGCAGCCACTCAACGCGGCACGCCTGTTCGCTTCTTCATTGTCGGAAGTAGCCAAAGACAGCGAAGCCAAAAAGCTGTCGGCACACATTGAGAGTGCTTTAGAGGCGGCCGAAGACCTGATAGGAGATTTGCTGGATATCTCGCGCTTGGAGTCGGGCAAGCTGGAAGTCAATGTGCACGGTTTTGCGTTAAACGATGTGTTGTCGAATTTGAATGCGGAGTTCAGCGCATTAGCCAAGCAACAAGGTATAGCATTCACCATGATTCCATCCTCACTCATGGTTAAATCGGATCCCAAACTGCTGCGCCGTGTGGTACAAAACTTCCTGACCAATGCGTTTCGTTATAACCCGAATGGCAAAGTGGCGCTCGGTGTTCGCCGGGTAAAAGGGCGAGTGCGTATTGATGTGTGGGACAACGGTGTAGGTATTGAAGAAGAGAAGCAGCAAGAGATCTTTGAAGAGTTTAATCGCGGAACTCAAGTTCGTTCCGACCAAGGTCTCGGACTTGGTTTGGCGATTTCTAAAGGAATTGCTCAAGTGCTCGGGCATGAAATTTCGATGCGTTCTTGGGTTGGTAAAGGCAGTGTCTTTTCTATCACGCTTGATAAAGCCGATCATGTGCAGCCGCACCCAGTTCAAGTCACGACAAGTAACCAGTCTGAACTTGGTCATCTAAGAATTCTATGTGTGGATAATGAGCCTGATATTTTAGTCGGCATGGAAAACTTACTTTCTCGATGGGGCTGCGATACGCGAGTGGCGACCGATTTGGTCGAAAGTCTACAAGCTCTCGAGGATGGTTGGATTCCGGACGTGATTTTTTCCGATTACCGACTTGATGATGGTCGTACTGGCTTGGAAGTGCTACAGCAATGTCGCTTGAGACTAGGCAGCTGCTTTGAAGGTGTCATCATCAGCGCGGATCGCACCGATGATATGCTTGATGGCATCAAGGCAAATGGGTTCAGCTTTATTGCGAAGCCAGTTAAGCCGCTTAAATTGCGTTCGGTGCTCAACCGCGTCGAATAGATTTAGAGTGTTTTAGCGTTGCTATAAAAGAGACCTCCGAATGGAGGTCTCTGTGTTTGAATCTTATTTTGGTTTGTAGGCTGATTTTGCCGCTTATTCCGCGACACCACCTTGGGTGAGTTTTGCGGGATTAAGCAATCGTTCGAGCGTTACTCTATCTAAATCGGTTTCTTCTTCCGCGACATCAATAATCGCACGCCCCTGCTTATAGGCTTTTTTCGCGACTTCTGCCGCTTTTAGGTAGCCAATGACCGGGTTGAGGGCCGTGACCAAAATTGGGTTTTTGGCGAGCGCTACATCCAAGTTATCTTGACGAACTTCGAATGTTGCAATGGCCTTATCGGCTAAAGCGGTTGCGCTGTTAGCGAGCAACTCGATGCTCTCCAATACGTTATGAGCAATGACAGGTAGCATGACGTTTAGTTGGAAGTTGCCTGCTTGGCCCGCGACGGTAATCGTGGTGTCATTACCAATGACTTGCGCTGAGGCCATAGCTGCGGCTTCTGGGATCACAGGATTTACTTTGCCAGGCATGATGGAAGAGCCCGGTTGCAAGCCTTGTAATTCAATCTCACCTAAACCAGCCAATGGGCCTGAGTTCATCCAGCGAAGATCGTTTGCGATCTTCATGATCGCAACTGCTGCTGTTTTGAGCTGTCCCGATAGGGCGACGATCGCATCTTGACTGCTTAAATTGAAAAAGAAGTTATCACTGGCCGTGAACTGAATATGAGTTGACTGGGTTAGGTTGCTAGCGAATAAGTCTGCAAAGCGTGGATCGGCATTGATCCCTGTACCAACCGCCGTACCACCTTGGGCTAAGGCTTTTACCGCTGGCAGTGCTTGCTCAATCGCTTGCTTAGCATGGTCGATTTGGAACTGCCAACCGCCAAGCTCTTGAGCAAAGGTTATAGGCATCGCGTCCATTAAGTGAGTGCGCCCGGTTTTTACAACATCTTTCAGTGCTTGCTGCTTAGACTCTAGTGCTTGGCTGAGGTGTGACAGGGCCGGAAAGAGCTGTTTTTCAATGGCTAATGCTGCGCTCACTTGAATTGCGGTTGGCACCACATCGTTACTGCTTTGTCCCATGTTGACGTGATCATTAGGACTGACGGTACCGCCTAGATGCTGGGAGGCCAGTGTTGCAATCACTTCATTCGCATTCATATTTGAGCTGGTGCCTGATCCGGTTTGAAATACGTCAATTGGGAACTGCTCAATATGATTGCCCTCGATAATCGCCTGAGCTGCGTCAGCAATCGCATTAGCGATATCACCTTCAAGCAGCCCCAATTGTGCGTTGGTGAGTGCCGCAGTCTGCTTGATGTGTGCCAACGCTTGGATGAAGCCAGATGGCATCTTATGTTGACTGAATGAGAAGTTATCGACGGCGCGCTGAGTTTGGGCTTGGTAGAGTGCATCTGCTGGGACTTTCACTTCGCCCATACTGTCAGTTTCTATGCGGAATTCGGTGCTCATGGTAGGGATCCTTTTGGTTAATCGAGTGAGATTTGAATCAGGCGTAATTGTTGTTGTAATGCGAGAAATTTCACGTCGCCTTGTTCAAACTGATAGTAATAGCGTTTGAGACAGAATAATGGCGTATGGATAGAATCGAGACAGACACGACGGAAGATGCGACTGCGAGTGGAGTCTTGAATTGCGTCTAGTAGATGGAAATAAACCTGACGCAAAAACAGCTCACACAACAATAGATTTTCTTCATCGGCACCGTGTTCATAGCAGGAAGACAACACCATTCCACAATGAATATAGTCATGAATTACGTCTGGCTCAAAGCCGTGTGGTGCGGCGAGAAGGAATCTATCTTGTGCTTTAAAAAATGCGTTGAAGATGTCCCGTTTGTTGTCCATAACCACCTCTTGTTCAGTGTAATGATAATTATTATCAATTAAGTGGTGGGTTGGCAACTCTTTTTAGAGTAAGAGGTTGTTGAAGAAAGACTTACGGAAACAAAAGCCGACGTAAAAGCGTCGGCAGAGAGGGAATTATTTAGTCCTGAGGTGACAATGAGGTATCGACGTTTTGGATATCGGTGTCTTTATCTGTGGCCATTACTCTGTAAATAAGGTTTCGTACTTCACAAACGCGGTTTGTGTTTCGCCGTAATAAAGTGTGCCTCCAGATTGAATGACGACTCTTAACCAACTTTCTGCGGATGCTGGTCTTGGTAAGGTAATGTACCAACTTTTTCCAGCCTGATCGGCGGGCTTCATATCAACCGGCTGAGCATTTTTATCTTCGTCATTAACGATCGAAACTTTGACCCCTTCGAGTGGATAAGCGGCATTGAGTGACAATTCTAAGCCATTTTTCGTGAGCTGTTCTGAGCGAAACTTCACTTTAAAGTCGCCATTTTCCATGTCACACAGTCCACTGGTGTAACGACAGTTAGACTTACTCGCGAGTTTGTAAGTTTCCCCTTCTTGTGCCGCGTGGGGTTTCTCGCTGAGTGCCATATCGGTGCCGAAGTAGGCGATCAAAGAAAGAATCGGCGCAATCAGCAGAGCGAGAATAAAGTGCTTGTTTTTGAACATAAAATACTAATTCCATCAATTATCTGTTCATTTTAACTGGCTAAAATCACTAATAACTTCGTTAATGATTTTGAAGGTAGAGCAACTAGCTTGCTGCAATCTTTGCCTTGTTCTAAACAATGGTTTCTGCGTTCCCCGAACATATAACCAATGCCATTCGTGTGCTTCCTTGCTACGGCTCAGGGAATCTAATTATTAGAATAAGTTAGGTGAATAAAAAAGCCCCAAGTGGGGCTTTTGTGGCTTGCGTTATATTTTAGTGGTCCACGGCATCGCCTGCACCAACAGGGACACGAACGTGTTCAACAAGATCTTTAACTTCTTGAGGTGTTTCCGCCGTAACTTTCGATACCGCGAATGCCACGATGAAGTTAAATAGTGCGCCGATAGCACCAAACGCGTTTGGCTCAATACCTAGGAACCAGTTGGTTCCCCAGCTTTCTAGATATTTCCAGTCAGCAACGAATAGGATGCCTTTGTGCTGGAATACGTAGAACAGCGTGATACTGATACCGGCAATCATACCGGCGATTGCGCCTTCTTTATTGATGCCTTTACTGAAGATACCCATCATCAACGCAGGGAAGATGGATGACGCAGCAAGACCAAAGGCGAGCGCCACCGTACCAGCTGCAAAGCCAGGAGGATTCAATCCGAGATAGCCTGCGGCTGCGATTGCCACCGCCATCGAGATTCGGCTGGCAAGCAGCTCCTTCTTCTCGGATATGTTCGGATTTATAACCCCTTTAATTAAGTCATGGGAAATCGCCGACGAAATAGCAAGCAACAGACCCGCTGCTGTGGATAGCGCTGCAGCGAGGCCACCAGCGGCTACGAGTGCAATGACCCAGTTTGGTAGCTTAGCGATTTCTGGGTTTGCTAGTACCATGATGTCACGGTCAACTCGCAACTCATTGGTGTCAGGGTTTGAGGTGTACTCGATCAGGCCATCGCCATTCTTATCATCAAAGCCTAATAGACCTGTTGTTTCCCAGTTTTTGAACCAATCAGGGCGCTCATCATACGCAAGGTGTTGGCCCGGAGCTGGGTTAACGGTATCCATTAGGTTTAGACGAGCCATTGCTGAAACTGCTGGCGCTGTTGTGTATAGAATCGCGATGAACACAAGTGCCCAGCCAGCAGAAGTACGCGCATCACGTACCTTAGGTACCGTAAAGAAACGGATGATAACGTGTGGTAGACCCGCAGTACCGATCATCAATGACATGGTGTAGACGAACATGTTTAGTGTGCTACCGCGAACCTGTGTGGTGTACTCACTAAAGCCGAGTTCGGTCACCACTTGGTCGAGCCTATCGAGCAGATAAACATCGGTGCCTTGAATGGTACTCCCGAGGCCAATCTGAGGTAGCGGGTTACCTGTAAGTTGCAGAGAGATAAAGATTGCAGGGATAGTGTAAGCAAGAATGAGTACGCAATATTGAGCAATCTGCGTGTATGTGATGCCTTTCATGCCGCCAAGTACTGCGTACATGAATACAATACACATACCAATCAGTAGGCCTGTTGAGTAATCAACTTCTAGGAAGCGACCGAAGGCAACGCCAACGCCTTTCATCTGGCCGATAACATAAGTGACCGATGCGATGATAAGACAGATAACCGCCACGATACGTGCCGTGTTCGAGTAGAAGCGTTCACCAACAAACTCTGGCACCGTAAACTTACCAAACTTACGTAGATAAGGGGCGAGCAACAGTGCAAGCAGTACGTAACCACCCGTCCAACCCATTAGGAATACGGAGCCGCCGTAACCCATAAAGGCAATCAGACCCGCCATTGAGATGAACGATGCCGCCGACATCCAGTCAGCAGCGGTTGCCATACCGTTAGCGATTGGGTTGACCCCGCCACCTGCGACATAGAACTCTTTGGTTGACCCCGCACGCGCCCAGATCGCAATACCGATGTAGAGGACGAAGGTTGCACCAACAACCAGGTAGGTAATAGTTTTCAAATCCATCTGAGTTACTCCTTACTCATCTACGCCGAATTCACGGTCGATTTGGCGCATCTTCCATGCGTAATAGAAAATAATACCTAGGAAGGTGTAGATGGAGCCTTGCTGAGCAAACCAGAAACCAAGTTTGTATCCACCTAATTGAAATTGATTAAGTACGTCGACAAATAAAATGCCGCAGCCGAAAGACACTACGAACCAGATGACCATAAGGCCAATCATGAGCTTCACGTTTTTGTCCCAATAGGCTTTGGCTCTTTCTTCGCTTTCAAATGCCATTGCCGTCTCCTTACGATTGGTATTGTTGTTAAAAAAATGTTTCAACATGTACATTAGCAAGGTGTTGGCAAGAACTCTTTTCAACTTTAGTCGGGGTATAAAAAATAAAAAACTCCCGTGATATGGGCGCTTAGAGAATAGTTAGGGTTATTTGTTAATGTTAAAAAGCTGTTAAATTAGCCAAAGGTCTAAGGAGAAAAATGATAAAAAGCACGAATAAGAGACGTGATTAATTTTTTCTTCATTGATTTTAGCGATCCTTAACAGAAACATTCTGCGTTCTTCTTTTTATCAATCAGCGAAAAAATTGGCGTGAAAAATTCACAAGTAATTTATTTACATAAAGTTTTCGTACCAAATCACCGTTTTAGCGCACAATAAAGTAATATAACTGAGTCATTCTCGTACAACCTCGCGCTTTGGGACGGTTTAAGGAGGAGGCAGATTAAGGCATTAACTTATTAACGAAGTCGCCTTAGCTCATCACAAGCATATCGTTTTTCATTAAGGGAGGGTGAGAATGGACGCAGACACCATTAACAGTTTTTTTCTTATAGGTGCGTTGTTAATCGCACTTAGCGTTCTTTTAAGCCCAGTTTCCTCTAAGTTGGGAATCCCAATTCTTTTGGTATTTTTAGCCGTTGGAATGCTGGCGGGGGAAGACGGTTTAGGCGGTATTTTATTTGATAATTTTTCGATCGCTTACTTGGTCAGTAACCTCGCATTAGCCATCATTTTGCTCGATGGTGGTATGAGAACACGGGTTGCCAGCTTTAGGGTGGCGTTATGGCCTTCGGTGTCCTTGGCAACGTTTGGGGTTGCGATCACCACTATTTTGACCGGGCTGATGGCAACGTGGTTATTCGACTTAGACTTGCTGCAAGGTATATTAGTTGGTGCGATTGTCGGCTCCACAGATGCTGCCGCGGTTTTTTCTCTACTCAAAGGTCGTAGTCTTAACGAACGTGTTGGCTCAACGCTGGAAATTGAATCCGGCACCAATGATCCTATGGCGGTGTTTCTGACTGTTACTCTGATTGCTATTTTAGCGAACCCAGATGCAGATTTGAGTGTGGGCTTTTTGGCGCTCAGTTTTCTTAAGCAGTTTGGTATTGGCGCTTTACTCGGTTTTGCTGGTGGCTGGATTTTGTGGAAGGTCATCAATCGTAATCAACTGCCGGATGGCTTATATTCGATTTTAACCGTCAGTGGTGGCTTGCTGATTTTCGCTTTATCTAATGCATTAGGTGGCAGCGGTATTCTGTCAATTTATCTGGTTGGTTTACTGCTAGGTAATCGTCCAACACGCAGCCGCCATTCCATTCTTCATGTGCTAGATGGCATGACGTGGCTAGCTCAAATCGGTATGTTCCTCGTGCTTGGTTTATTGGTTACGCCTTCCAACTTGCTCTCTATTGCGTTGCCTGGTTTGGCGCTGGCCTTTGGGATGATTTTATTTGCCCGTCCAATCTCGGTTTGGATCGGTTTACTGCCATTCAAGAGTTTCACACCACGTGAAAAGTGGTTTGTTTCTTGGGTGGGCTTGCGCGGTGCTGTCCCAATTATTCTGGCGGTATTTCCAATGATGGCAGGATTGCCAGATGCGCAGTTGTACTTCAATTTGGCGTTTTTCGTGGTAATGGTCTCTTTGATTGTACAAGGTGGCACATTGACTAAAGCGATGTCTCTGGCGAAGGTAGAGCTACCTTCTAAACCTGAGCCAATTTCACGCACAGGTGTGGAGATTTACCCAACTAGTGAGTGGGAACTGTTTATCTATAAGCTTAAAGCGGATAAATGGTGTATTGGTGAACCATTGCGTAGTCTTTCGATGCCGGATGGAACGCGCATCGCCGCAGTATTTCGCAATAAAGCGTTATTGCACCCGTCAGGCAGCACGCGCCTCGAAGAAGACGATACCTTGTGTGTGTTGGCGCAAGAAAAGGATTTGGATGCCCTGAGCTTGCTATTTAGTGAAGCGCCTGAGAAAGCGTCATTGGCACGATTCTTTGGTGATTTCTTCCTAGATATTGAAGTGAACCTTGCCGATATTGCGATGATGTATGGCCTGAACTTGGGCGATGAATCACTCGATAAAAGCTTAAGAAACCTTGTAGAAGAACAATTGGGGAGTACACCAGTGTTAGGGGACCAATTCGAGTGGCAAGGCTTGCAATGGATCATTGCCGATGTCGTTGACCAACAAGTCACCAAAGTAGGTATCCGTTTGCCAAGCGAGCAAAGCCTGCTCGCTGACGAGGAGTGAGTCTAGTCGTTCATCTCCGTTAGCATGATGACGGCTTGTGTGCGGTTTTTTACGCCGAGCTTGCGGAAAATCGCCGTCATATGCGCTTTGATGGTGGCTTCTGAAACATTCAATTCGTAGGCGATTTGTTTGTTCAGTAAGCCATCTGACAACATCCCCAATACCTTATATTGCTGGGGCGTTAGCGCGGCAATCTTCTCCGCTAAGTCATTACATGCCGCGTTATTGGTGATCAGCCCTTCTGGAAAATACGGGTCGCCATTGAGCACTTGATTGAGCGCATTCACTAATTCGCGCATGTCGCTCGATTTAGGAATAAAACCAAACGCACCATGGCTTTTCACTTGTGTCACGATCGCTGGCTCTTCACTAGCCGAGACGACGACGATTGGTAAGTCTGGGTGCTCTGCTCGCAAGTGAATCAAGCCAGACATACCATTTGCTCCTGGCATTTTAAGATCCAATAGCACCAAATCTGGCTCTTCTTCTCGCTCTAACAAAGCCAGCAGTGCGTCGAGTGAGTCCGCTTCAAGCAAATTTGCCCCACTGATTGCCATGTGGATAGATTGAAACAAGGCATTACGGAAGAGTGGGTGATCATCTGCAATGATGATGGTGTAGGTCGAATCCATGACGTTAAACACTTTTGACTATTTCGTTAAATTTATTATTGTCCAGCTTTGAGAGAGTGGACAATATTTATTCGCTAAAAGTCTGAACCAAATCGACTTTTATTAGGAAAATTGCATATAAGCGCAATTTTCTCATTCAAATCTGGGTAATAAAAAACGCCAGTGGTCATCACTGGCGTTTGAATATCTGGTGATCAGAATTGTTGGATGTGCTCTAAGAAAGGCTCGGCTTGCATAAAACCGGTTAAACGCGCGTTTGAAACGTGTTCGCCATTCGCATCCCAGAACTCGATGGTTGGCAAGCCAAGTACGTTCATGTGTTTGAGTAACTCAATATCTTGCACTTGGTTCTTGGTTACATCAGCTTGCAGAAGAACAAAGTCTTTTAGCTTGGCTTCGACGCTTGGATCATGGAAGGTGTACTTCTCAAACTCTTTACACGCCACACACCAATCGGCGTAGAAGTCGAGCATCACAGGTTTGCCAGCTGCTTTGGCTAGCGCTAGTTGTTCTTCCAACTCTGCAACATTGGCAATGCGTGTAAAGCTTACGGAAGTTTGTTGAGCTTGCGTTACGTTATTACCAAACCAGTAATTTAATACTGGCTGTGCTGACGCGAGCAAACCCAATACGGCGATGATGCCAACGGCGCTTTGTTTCCAGCCACCAAACTCCAAGCTGTTTTTCACATGATACAGCCAACCAAAGGCAGCGATGCCCAGTGTTGACCACAGAATTGTTGACCACATTTCTGGCATGATGCGTTCCAACAAGAAGATAGGCGCAGCAAGCAGAATAAAGCCGAACAGCGTTTTCACGCGGTCCATCCAACCGCCGGCTTTTGGTAGCAACTTGTTGCCAAATACCGCCACAAGGATCAACGGAATCCCCATGCCCATCGCCAGCGCGTAAAGGGCGACCCCACCAGTGAGTAAGTCGCCACTTTGTGCGACGTAAAGCAGCGCACCAGAGAGTGGGGCGGTAGTACACGGAGAACAAACCAAGCCAGATATTGCCCCCATTGCAAACACGCCAGCACTGCTACCACCTTGCTGCTTGTTACTTAAGTTATTCAGCCACGTTTGCACGCTGCTTGGTAACTGCAATGAGTACAGACCAAACATCGACAGAGCTAATGCAATGAACAGTACACTCAAACCAATCAGCACATAAGGGTGTTGCATCGCCGCTTGGAACTGCATGCCCGCAGACGCCACTACAAGGCCGAGCAGTGTGTAAGTTAGCGCCATGCCTTGTACGTAAACAAAGGACAAACCAAGCGCACGACGTTGGCTCAGTTTGCCACTGCCAAGCACGATGCTGGTGAGAATGGGATACATCGGCAGCACACAAGGGGTAAATGCTAGACCCACACCAAGTGCCAAAAACAACAACGGCGTCCACCACTTGTCGGCTAGATTCGCGGCTAAGCTATCTTGCTCACTGACTGGTACTGAAGTGGTGGTTGGTTTTGTTGCTGGCTGTGCTTTTTCTGTCGTCGGTGCCTTGGCAGTCGGTGCTACGGTGTCGGAATTGGATGAAGAAAACGCGCTGATTGGAATCTCACGCGTTTCTGGTGGGTAGCAGAAGCCCGCTTTCGCACAGCCTTGATATTGCACAATGACACGTGCGCCCTCTTGCCAATTACTCATTGGGATATTGACAAATAGTGGTGTGGTATAGATATGCACATCACCAAAGAATTCATCTTTATGTGGCGTGCCGTTTTCCATTTGCAGTTCGCCCAGTGAGATGTTCTCACCAGACACAGATAAACGCTCTTGATACAGGTAATAACCATCGCGTACCTGCCAATCGAGCATCAATTTGTCGTCTTGCTGGTAGAAATTAAACGGAAATGCCTGATCGACCGGAACAAAGTTGTCGCTGCTGCTACCAAAACTGTTGTTCTGGCTATTGGTAAACTGGTCTTTGCCAAATAAAGCTAAAGACGGAGTGGAAAAGGTAATAAGCCCTAAGAGTAAAACGGAAAGTAATGCGCGCATAAAAGAGTCAATTCATCTTAGATAATTGCCGTTAGTGTAACTCAATCAGACCCGGAGGCGAGTCAATAAGTTTCATGAAAATGAAGATTTATTGAGCATAAATCAAGACAACAGGCAATAAAAAAGGGAGCCGAAGCTCCCCGAGTAAGACTCTGTTTCTACTAGATCAGTAGACCACCGAATGCGAAGCCAAGTGCTACCGCAGAAGCAATGGTTACCACACCAGGTACAAAGAATGGGTGGTTGAATACGTACTTACCGATACGCGTTGAACCCGTGTCGTCCATCTCAACCGCTGCTAGAAGCGTTGGGTAAGTTGGCAGTACGAATAGCGCACTTACTGCTGCGAAAGATGCAACGGCGGTAAGTGGTGCCACACCGATAGCAAGTGCTGCTGGCATCAGCGCAACCGTGGTTGCACCTTGCGAGTAAAGCAGCATAGACGCGAAGAATAGAACAAGCGCTAGCATCCATGGGTAGTCTGCTAGTAGTGCTCCAGCGACTTCTTTGATGCCGTCAACGTGCGCGTTAACGAAGGTAGAACCTAACCATGCCACACCAAGAACACACACACACGCTGTCATACCAGAGCGGAATGTTGCTGCGGCTGGAATTTTGCCAGCGTCGATTTTACAGCTCATTACGATAGCTGCCGCGGCTGCTAGCATTACCGTCATGATAGCTTCGTTACGACCTAGAGCGGGGTTCTCGATAAGGCCAACAGAGCCAGAAATTGCTGCTGCGTAACACACTACGAATGCGATTGCGCCTAGGAAGATGAACGTCGCTTTCTTCGCTGTTGGTAGGATTTCGCGTTTTGCTTCTGTATTTAGCTTGATTAAGCCTTTTTCTAGACGCTCTTGGTATTCAGCATCGTCTTTTAGCTCACAGCCCATGAAGTTCGCAACGAACGCACCGATCATACACGCGATGAACGTCGTTGGGATACAGATTGCCAATAGTGTTAGGTAGTCAACGCCGAATGGATGCAGCATCGCAGCGAACGCCACTACTGCCGCTGAGATTGGTGATGCGGTGATAGCGATTTGCGATGCCACTACTGCGATAGACAGTGGACGAGAAGGACGCACGCCTTGGCCTTTCGCGACTTCTGCAATTACTGGCAAAGTAGAGAATGCCGTGTGGCCGGTACCAGCCATCAGCGTCATTAGGTAAGTTACGATAGGCGCATAAAAGGTGATGCGCTCAGGGTGCTTGCGCAAAAAGTTTTCAGCAACTTGCACCATCCAGTCTAAACCACCTGCCACTTGCATTGCTGCGATAGCCGTGATGACCGACATGATGATCAAAATTACGTCAACTGGGATGTAAGCTTGGCTTGTTGGCACACCTAAGATCAAAGACAACGCAATGACCCCAGCACCACCAGCAAAACCAATGCCGATACCGCCGATTCTAGCCCCCAAATAGATGAAGAGCAGAACCACGAAGAGTTCGACCATGACCATATTGATACCTCTTTAGTTTTTTATTGATTCTGATTTTTTGAACACTCAGGAACAGGAGTAAATGCTCAGAGAATTAGAACCCAGTGGCCTAATGGCAATAAAAGCATATAAAAAATGTGGTTAACCGTATGAGAGCCTAAAAAAGGGGCCTGAGTGGCCCCCTTCGAATTAGTTATTACTCGTAGCGTTTCGCTTTGTAAGTTGGATGCATGAAGTTTTCTACTGACAAGATTTCATCAAGCTCTTCTGCGGTTAGCAGGCCGCGCTCTAGCACAACTTCGCGAACACTCTTACCGGTTTCCGCACAAATCTTACCTACGATGTCACCTTCGTGGTGGCCGATGTATGGGTTTAGGTAAGTGACGATACCGATTGAGTTGTAAACGTAGTTTTCACAAGTCTCTTTATTGACTGTGATGCCGTCGATACATTTATCACGTAGGTTCACACACGCATTGTGTAGTAGAGAGATAGACTCAAACATGCTTTGTGCGATAACTGGTTCCATTACGTTTAGCTGTAGCTGACCGCCTTCTGCTGCGAAAGAAACCGTGTTGTCGTTACCTAGAACTTTAAAGCAAACTTGGTTTACTACTTCTGGGATAACTGGGTTTACTTTTGCTGGCATGATTGAAGAACCTGCTTGCATTTCAGGTAGGTTCAATTCATTTAGACCAGCGCGTGGGCCAGAAGAAAGTAGACGAAGGTCGTTACAGATCTTCGATAGTTTCACCGCTAGACGTTTTAGTGCACTGTGCGTCATTACGTATGCGCCACAGTCAGAAGTCGCTTCGATAAGGTCTTCTGCCGCAACAACGTCAAGACCTGTTACTTCCGCTAGGTGTTTTACTGCAAGAGCTTGGTAGCCAGTCGGTGTATTTAGACCTGTACCGATTGCGGTTGCGCCTAGGTTGATTTCTAGGAGTAGTTTAGAGGTGTAATCTAGAGCACGAATCTCTTCGTTTAGTGTTACTGCCCAAGCGTGGAACTCTTGACCTACAGTCATTGGTACCGCGTCTTGTAGCTGAGTACGACCCATTTTCAGTACATCTTTAAACTCAATTGCTTTAAGTTCGAATGCGCCTTTTAGGTACTCAATTGCTTCCATTAGTTTGTGTACGCTGTTGTAAACCGCGATACGGAAACCTGTTGGGTACGCACAGTTGGTTGATTGGCTCTTGTTTACGTGGTCATTTGGGTTAACAAATTCGTATTGACCTTTCTCTTTACCCATTAGCTCAAGCGCAACGTTTGCGATCACTTCGTTTGTGTTCATGTTCACGGAAGTGCCCGCACCACCTTGGAATACGTCTGATGGGAACTGATCCATGCACTTGCCAGTTTCTAGGATCAAATCACACGCTTCGATGATGTAGTTTGCAACGTCTTTTGGAATCGCACCAAGTTCTTTGTTTGCCAACGCCGCTGCTTTTTTGGTCATTACCATACCGCGTACAAATTCTGGTACGTCAGAGATGGTCATATTAGAGATGTTGAAGTTCTCGATCGCACGTAGCGTATGAATACCGTAGTACGCATCTGCAGGGACATGACGTTGACCTAATAGATCTTCTTCAATACGAGTGGCTGGGTTTGCTGTTTTTGGAGCATCAGATAGGGTAGCCATAGCAGGATCCTTAGATGATAATTCTGATAATAAAGTTATTTATTAGCCATTTCTGCAATCTAGAATCCATTCATCAGAATTTTTGGCTGGAAAATCCGTCCTGACTTATGTGGCACATGATACTGCACCTAGCGCATAAAAATAGTAACTAGATCACCTTTTTCGTTTTTCATGAGTCAATAATTTGCAAAGTATGAACGGGTTATTAATAACCCTTTATGGGTACTCGATTTTCCTCGACAAACATGGGTTTTTAGAGTTCGAAATTAGCACTTTAAAAGCACGAAAAAATCGGTATGCAATTGAATGAAACACTCCACTACCACTTTTTCTGAGTAGGAAGAGACCAGTATGAACACGCTTTTTTACAACGATTCGTTTGAGCTTAGTCCGCTTTTACCATTACACTGAATTAAACAAAGGAGGGCGTGTGTTTCCTATCTTATTATTGGCGTTTATTTTTGTCCCGATCATTGAAATCGGCTTATTTATTCAGGTGGGCGGCTTTTTAGGTTTGTGGCCGACTATCGCATTAGTATTAATCACGGCATTTGTCGGTGCATCGTTGGTGCGCAGCCAAGGCATCCAAACTCTGATGTCGGTGCAGGGGCGTCTGGAACAAGGTGAAATTCCAGCCCAGCAAATTTTTGAAGGCGTAATGCTAGCGGTGGCTGGCGTACTGCTGTTAACACCGGGCTTTATGACCGATGCTCTTGGTATGCTAGTGTTGCTTCCTGCGCCACGCGCCGCGATTGCCAAATACTTGATGAGTAAAATGGTGGTGAAAACCATGCATGGTGGTGGCTTCCAAGGTGGTTTCTCTAACCAAGGGCCATTTGAGCAAGACCCGTTCCGCCGTGACCCATTTGATTCCCAGTCAGACGATGGTAATACCTTTGAAGGGGAATACGAGCGTAAAGACGATGATGATCGTAACAAGCTCAACTGATTGAGTCAGAGAGTAAAGAAAACAAAAGGGCGCACGAGCGCCCTTTTTTGTGTCTGAAAATCGTGGTGCTTACAACGCGCCTTCAAACCCCATTTGACGCCATGCTTCAAAAGCAATGATCGCAACGGCGTTCGAAAGGTTTAGGCTGCGCGCATCTGGCATCATTGGAATGCGGATACGCTGCTCCATTGGCAAGCTATCGATGATTTCAGCAGGCAAGCCACGAGTTTCTGGACCAAACATCAAAACATCACCTGCTTGGTATTGTGCATCAACGTGGTGACCGGTGGTTTTGGTGGTGCAGGCAAACAATCGGTAGTTCCCTTGTTTCTCTTTCTCTAAATATTCTAAGAATGCTTGATAGTTCTTATGACGCGTTACGCGAGCTAAATCATGGTAATCCAAACCAGCGCGGCGGACTTTCTTCTCTTCAAGATCGAAACCCAGAGGTTCAATTAAGTGAAGGTTTGCACCGCAGTTGGCACAAAGTCGAATGATGTTGCCGGTGTTCGGCGCGATTTCTGGTTCGTATAAAGCGATATCAAACATGGTATTGAAATAGAGTTGGTCAAATAGAGGGGCAGTATATACCCAAGTCAGCAAGATATGCGAGATTCAGCAAGATTGACCTGGGTATGAAAGCAGGCATTAGCGCGGACGCTAATACCGTAAGTATCGATGCTCTTTATAATAGAGCGTGAGCGTAATTTTCTTCAACCGCTCGCCAATTAACGACGTTCCACCATGCGTCAATGTATTCTGGACGACGGTTTTGGTAGCTGATGTAATACGCGTGCTCCCACACGTCAAGAGCGAGAATTGGCTCGCCGCGTACATCCACTACGTCCATCAGAGGGTTATCTTGATTGCTGGTAGACGTAATGTGAATCTCACCATCTTTTACGATCAGCCATGCAAAGCCAGACCCAAAGGTATTGATGGCAGCTTGGGCAAACGCCTCTTTAAATTGCGCAAAGCTACCAAATTTATCGTTAATTGCTTGAGCAAGCGCGCCTTGAGGCTCTCCGCCACCGTTTGGTGACATGCAATTCCAATAAATGATGTGGTTGTAGTAGCCGCCGCCATTATTACGCACTGCAGGGCTGAGCTTAGAGATATTGTCAAAGATCTCGTCTAATGACTGAGTTTCGAGCTCGCTCCCTTCAACGGCACTTACGAACTTATCGAAATAAGTCTTGTGATGTTTGCTGTAATGCACTTCCATGGTTTTCGCGTCGATGTACGGCTCTAGTGAATCGTACGGGTAAGGCAGAGCGGGAAATGTATGTGACATAGTAAATCCTCCTTAATTGGAAAATTTACTTTAATGCTAACGATAATTATTATCAACTTTGATCTTTGTAAGGGTATTCGAAGGCGTTCCCACCCAATTTCTAAAGTGAAGATGAAGCCGTGAATCTCTCACTCTAGAAATAGGGTGTGGCTTACTGTTAGCTCATCGGTTTGAAGTTAACGATTGATAGGTAAGGTGATACTCATGCGCAATCCGCCTAACGGACTTCGACTGGCGACGATCGTTCCACTGTGCTGGCGGATGGCACTTTCGGTAATGGTTAGGCCGAGACCCGTGCCGCCGGAGTGGCGATCGCGGGCAGTCGAAACGCGATAAAACGGGCGAAAAATCGCGGCTAATTCTTCTTCTGGAACGCCCTCGCCATTGTCATCAACCGTGATATGCAGCGTATCATCATCGGCCTTGATGTCGATTGTCACCTCATCTTTCCCGTAATAAATGGCGTTACGAACGATGTTTTCCACCGCACTCATCAGCAGTTTAGGATTGCCGGAGATACTTCGTTTTGGCAGTTCAGAATAGTGTAGGTGCTTGCCCATTTGCTCAGCTTCAAACTGAGCATCTTTAATGATCTCTTCCCACAAACTTTCCAGTGGCTGCGTTTCGCGAGTCATATGGCTGTTAGCCTGCATGCGAGACAGTTCAAGCAATTCGCTGATCATCTGTTCCAAGCGCTGCGCTTCGGTATCGATACGAGTCAGTTCTGGGCTTTCACCCTGCTTACGCGTCGCTAATGCGCTCGCCATGCGTAGGCGCGTTAAAGGTGAGCGCAACTCGTGAGAGATATCGGATAGCAGGCGTTGTTGTCCTGAAATCATCTGATTGACCGCCTCGACCATCTGGTTGAAGCTGCTGCCAGCTTGACGAAACTCTGCCGTGCCTTTTTCTAAATTTGGGTCTGTGACAAATTCGCCTTTCGCGACACGTTGAGCGGCGGCTTCAAGACGCCGCGCTGGCTGACTTAGTGCCCATGCAAGCCATAACAGCAATGGTGTACTAACCAGCATGACCGCGAGCAATAGCTGGAATGGGTGATCAAACAGACGCAAGAGTAGTGGTGGTGGCTCATTCCACTTGAAGCCCACATACATCAAGATATCGGAGCCAGCCAAAGTAATTGGGATTGGACCGGCAATCATGTATCGACCATACAGTTTCTGCTTTGGCTGGTTGTAATCTTCGATACTGGTGACAAAGTTTTGCATGGCACGCAATTGGAAGTTACTGCGTTTTTCTGTCGTAAGAACATTACCGCTGTAGTCAGAAAAAAATACGCGCGGACGAGGGTCATGCTTACCGTGACGGTTACCCTCGATACGAAATAGTATTCGACCTAAATCAGTTTGCTGGCTGTATTTTTGTTGGATTGCGTCACGCGTTTCTACCATACGTTTATAGTGCTCTTCTGGAATGTCGCGAGCTTTGCGAGGGTCCAAATGTGGCAGTGATAGCACGGCTATCAACACCAATAACATAGTGAACCAAAAAATGGCAAAGATGCGTCCATACAAGCTATTGATGTTTGGCAGTTTGATGCGTGATAGGCGCATTAATCCTCCTCAAGCAGCATATAGCCACGACCACGCAGGGTTTTGATTCGCGGCTTGCCATTGCTCTGATCTGGTAATTTTTTACGTAAGTTCGAAACATGCATATCGATCGCGCGATCAAAAGCGGCGAGTCGTTTACCAAGCACATCTAGGCTCAATGTTTCTTTAGTTAGCACTTGTCCTGGGTTTTGCACAAAGTGGGTCAACAGAGCAAACTCGGTTGCTGTGAGATCGAGCAACTGTTGATCGCAGTATGCTTCTTGTTTACCTGGATAGAGGCGGAGCTCTTGATACTCAATGCAATCGCTGTTTTTGGTGTTTTTCTGTGTGCTGCTGGTACGGCGTAAGATCGCACGAATACGTGCTAACAGTTCACGGTCACTAAAAGGTTTCGGTAAATAATCATCCGCGCCTAGCTCTAAACCGATCACGCGGTCAATTTCTTCCCCTTTAGCGGTCAGCATCAAGACAGGAGTTTCCCAGTTTTCACGCAAGCGTTTAAGGGTTTCCATGCCATTTAGCTTCGGCATCATGACATCCAACAAAATCAAATCAATCTTATCATTGACCGCAGCTAAGCCTGCTTCGCCATCATTTGCTTCGCTGACGTCAAATCCTTCGAAACTGAGTACTTCTTTTAATAAGCTGGTTAGCTCGATATCGTCATCAATTAAAAGAATGTTTGCCATGGGGGCACCTATAGTAAGTTACCGATAGCTTAATATTACATTGGAATGATGTGCTGCGAAGAGGGTAAAAATCACTCTTTACGATTCTTTACGCTCCCTATACGTCGCTTTACCTAGTGGGTCGTATTCTATACTCAAGCGCTGTGAGAACAGCTCAGAAGAATCACTCACCTGTGTAAGGAATCAAATTATGAAATCTGCAAAAAAACTTGTGTTAGCTGCTGTTGTTCTACCTCTCACTCTCGGCGCAGCAAGCGCATTCGCATACGGTGGTAAAAACCATCATCAAGGCCCGCGTGATGAATGTGGCATGGGAATGGACCGTGGCATTATGCGTGATTTGAATTTGACGGATGCTCAAAAAGATCAGCTTAAGTCTTTCCGTGAAGCAAACCGCGCACAGATGAAAGGCAAATATTCTGAAAATCGCGAAGCTCGTATGGCTGAGCGACAAGCACACCACGCAAAAATGCAGTCACTCTTACTAGCGGATAGTTTTGATGAAGCGCAAGCGACCGCATTAGCAAAAGAAATGGTTGAACGCCAAACTGAGCACCGTGTGCAAATGCTAGAAAGAAAGCACCAAATGCTGAGCGTATTAACGCCAGAACAAAAAGCAGAGTTTGTGAAGTTGCAAAATGAACGCATGCAAGAGTGTGGCGACAGAATGCATAAGCGCATGGAAAAATACCGCAATTATTAAGTCATGAATTGATGTTATATAAAGAGGCAGCCATTGGTTGCCTCTTTTTGATCTGGTTATTTCATGGGCATTCAATATACTCAACGTATGGTTTGAGTTAACTCTTTGATTATGAAACAGCAATATGCACGTTTAGTGACGACCGCAGCTTGGACTGCAACTATTGTGGCGACTCTTCTCTTGATTGTAAAAGTCATCACGTGGTGGGTGACCGGCTCAGTTAGCCTATTGGCATCACTGATCGACTCAATGTTGGATATCGCCGCGTCGGTGGTAAATCTCGTTGTTGTCCGTTATGCCTTACAACCAGCAGATCGCGAACATACGTTTGGGCATGGTAAAGCTGAGTCTTTAGCGGCCTTGGCTCAGGCGATGTTTATTTCGGGGTCGGCGGTGTTTTTGATCCTGAACGGGATTGACCGATTTTTCCGCCCACACGCACTGCATGCGCCGGAGCTCGGTGTTTATGTATCGCTGTTTGCGATAGTGGTCACACTTGGCTTGGTGATGTTCCAAAAACATGTGGTACGCGTGACAGGGAGCCAAGCAATCGCGGCGGATTCTCTGCATTATCAGACTGATTTGTATATGAACGCTGCGATCATGGTGGCTCTGGGACTCAGCTACTTTGGCGTGACGCAAGCGGATGCGGTGTTTGCGATTGGCATTGGTGTCTTCATTCTTTACAGCGCCTTCAAAATGGTCAGCGAAGCGATTCAGACGTTATTAGACCGAAAGCTACCGGATTCCGAATTGGAGCAAATCCGTAATGAATGTTTGAATGTGAAAGGGGTTCTTGGGGTTCATCAACTGCGCACCCGTATGTCAGGGCCGACACGCTTTATTCAGTTGCACTTGGAGCTAGACGATAACTTACGTTTAATCGAAGCGCACTATATTGCCGATAAAGTTGAGGAAAACCTTTTAGCTTTGTTTCCTGATGCGGATGTTTTGATCCATCAAGATCCATTGTCTGTCGTTTTTGGGCCAGAGAAAGAGCAAAAAGCGCAAGATTGGTAGGGCTCGAAAAATCCATAAGTGCCTGACGACAAACAGGCACTTATTGACTATCTTTCCATCAATACTTATTAAGATTCGTGATCCTGATGTGAATCAACAAAGTTTCATAGAGAAACTGTAATACTCTTACATAAGTAGAAAAGTTACATAAAAAAGTGCGTTTTCATTGGTAATCCTGTAGAGGAAATGTAACATAACGCACAGTTCTGGATTATGCAGGTTGCTTGGTAACAAGGGGCCTAAAAGAAAATTAAATAATTGATTGCCAAAGATCGAGGGTGAGCATGATTAAGAAGATCGGTGTTTTAACAAGTGGCGGTGACGCACCTGGTATGAACGCGGCGATACGCGGCGTAGTACGTACAGCACTATCCGAGGGATTGGAAGTATTCGGTGTGTACGACGGCTACCTAGGCCTATACGAAGGCCGCATCGAGAAGCTAGATCGTTCTAGCGTTTCAGATGTGATCAACAAAGGTGGTACGTTCCTAGGTTCTGCACGTTTCCCTGAATTCAAAGAAGTGGAAGTGCGTGAAAAAGCGATTGAGAACCTGAAAAAACATGGTATTGATGCGCTAGTCGTGATCGGTGGTGACGGTTCGTACATGGGTGCGAAGAAACTGACTGAGATGGGTTACCCATGTATCGGTCTGCCAGGCACAATCGACAACGATATCGCTGGTACTGACTACACAGTGGGCTACCTAAGTGCACTAAACACAGTTATCGATGCGATCGACCGTCTACGTGATACTTCTTCATCTCACCAACGTATTTCAATTGTAGAAATCATGGGTCGTCACTGTGGTGACCTAACTCTGATGTCTGCAATCGCGGGTGGTTGTGAGTACATCATCACTCCAGAAACTGGCCTAGACAAAGACAAGCTGATCAGCAACATCCAAGACGGCATCGCAAAAGGTAAGAAACACGCAATCATCGCGTTGACTGAGCTAATGATGGATGCCAATGAACTGGCTCGTGACATCGAAGCGGCGACAGGTCGTGAAACTCGTGCAACAGTACTTGGTCACATCCAACGTGGTGGTCGTCCAACGGCATTTGACCGCGTTCTAGCATCTCGCATGGGTAACTACGCTGTTCACCTACTGCTTGAAGGTCATGGCGGTCGCTGTGTAGGTATCGTGAAAGAGCAACTTGTTCACCACGACATCATCGACGCGATCGAAAACATGAAGCGTCCAGTACGCAACGATCTATACAAAGTTGCTGAAGAACTGTTCTAAGCAAGTTTGAAATAGATAAAGAAAAACCGCGGCTTTCCGCGGTTTTTTTGTATTTGAGTATCAGCAAAAGGAAGCTGACGCATCGGACAAAATCTTACGAAGCGCTGCTCTGTTCAATGAGCGTCAATTTACGTTCGCGCAGTGCAAACATATAGCCCAGTAGGCCACCTAACGTATTCCCCACAGCGATACCTATAAACAAGCCTTCAATACTGTAAATCTGGCTTCCGATCCATGCTGATGGCAGGGTAAACACGAACAGACGCATAAAGCTCCATTGAAATGCTCGTAATGGTTTGTGCATCGCATTCAAACCACTGATTAACATCATCACAATGCCTTGAAAACCATAACTGAACGGCACCACAAGCAGGTAATGCCACAGCAGATTTTTTACCGCTTCTTCCTGCGAGAACAACGCCGCTAGAGGAATACTCAATGGCACCATCATCAAGAAGATAAACCCTTGGAACACCACCGCAAAACGCATGCTGATAAATAAGCCGGAAAAGGCGCGTTGAGGGTTTTTCGCCCCTAAGTTTTGTGCCATGAATGGCGTGAGTGCTGAGGTCAGCGACATCAAGACTAGGATCAAAATAGACTCAATACGCTGCGCCGCACCGTAAGCCGCAACCGCTGCCGTACCGTGGCTGGATAAAAGCATCATCAGAATGGCACCGGACAATGGATTCATCGCGTTCGACAGTGCGGCAGGAGTGCCGATTTTTAACGTTTGCTGCCAATCTTGTTTCAGCAAGGACCATTGGGGTTGAGCGAGCAACTTTTCGCGTTTAACTAGCACATAGAATGAGCCACATAGTGCACCTAACCAGCTAAAAGCACTGGCTATTGCCGCCCCTTGGATGCCAAGCTCGGGGAATGGGCCAAGTCCGAAGATCAGTAGCGGATCGAGCATGCCGTTAATCAAGCCCGCCAACATCATGATTTTGGCAGGTGTTTTTGTATCCCCAGATGCTCGTATCGCGCTATTGCCCGCCATTGGGATCACCAACAATGGAATGGTGAGATACCACACCTGCATGTACTCTTCGATGAGTGGAATTAGGTCGTCGGCTGCGCCAAGAAAGCGGAACAGTGGTGCAATAGTGGCAAAGCCAATCGAAGAGGCGATAGCCACGAGTAACACCGCTAACAACAAACCGTGAGTGGTAAACCGAGCGGCTTGTGGGGCGTGACCTTGTCCAAGTAAGCGACCAATATTGGTCGATAGACCCATCCCTATTCCCATCGTGATGCAGTTAACCGCAAAGGTTACAGGGAAGGTATAGCTGATCGCCGCTAGCGCTTGAGTACCAAGCAACGAGATAAAAAACGTGTCCACCAAGTTAAACATCAAAATCGCGATCATGCCCATGGTCATGGGGACGGTCATTTTCCGCAGCGTTTCAGGAATGGGTGCGGTCAACAAACCATGCTTATCGGTCGCTTGGGGTTCCAGCTTGTTATTTTCCTGCATGTATGACAACTATGTGGTGAGCAAACTGCAAGGATACAAGAAAGCGAGATGCCGGGCGAGTGAGCATTTCGAACGCAAACCGTTGCTTAGTTGTTCGTTATTTTAACTAAGTCACAAAAATTTTGTGCCCCCCCCTTGGGATCGCTGCTTCGACCCCTTATATAGGGATCACGTGTCTGGGGCTAAAGTCCCTAAGGACAATTATCAAATAAACATGGAAATTTTCAGGAGAGACGACCGATGAACATTCGTCCATTACATGACCGAGTTATCGTTGAACGTAAAGAAGTTGAATCTAAGTCTGCTGGTGGCATCGTTCTGACTGGTTCTGCTGCAGAAAAATCAACTCGCGGTGTTGTTCTAGCTGTGGGTAAAGGCCGCATCCTAGAAAACGGCACAGTACTGCCGCTGGACGTTAAAGTTGGTGATACTGTTATCTTCGCTGAAGGTTACGGTACAAAAACTGAAAAAATCGACGGTAAAGAAGTGCTTGTCATGTCTGAAAACGACATCATGGCGATCGTTGAATAATAGCAATCATTGAGTAATTTTTTGCTCAGATTCAATTACGAAATTACACACAAAGAATTTTAGAAAGGAAATCAAAGATGGCTGCTAAAGACGTTAAATTTGGTAATGACGCACGAGTTAAAATGCTAGAAGGTGTAAACGTTCTGGCTGACGCAGTAAAAGTAACACTGGGTCCTAAAGGACGTAATGTCGTTCTAGACAAATCTTTTGGTGCACCGACTATCACGAAAGATGGTGTATCAGTAGCGCGTGAAATTGAACTGGAAGATAAATTCCAGAACATGGGCGCACAAATGGTTAAAGAAGTTGCGTCTAAAGCAAACGACGCGGCAGGTGACGGTACAACAACAGCAACAGTACTAGCACAATCTATCGTAAACGAAGGTCTAAAAGCAGTCGCAGCGGGTATGAACCCAATGGACCTTAAGCGTGGTATCGACAAAGCAGTAGCAGCAGCAGTAGAGCAACTAAAAGAGCTTTCTGTTGAATGTAACGACACGAAAGCGATCGCACAGGTTGGTACTATCTCTGCAAACTCAGACGCAAGCGTAGGTAACATCATTGCTGAAGCAATGGAGCGTGTGGGCCGTGATGGCGTTATCACTGTTGAAGAAGGTCAGGCGCTACAAGATGAGCTAGACGTAGTAGAAGGTATGCAGTTCGACCGCGGTTACCTATCTCCTTACTTCATCAACAACCAAGAGTCAGGCAGTGTTGATCTAGAAAACCCATTCATCCTGCTAGTTGATAAGAAGATCTCAAACATTCGTGAACTTCTTCCAACGCTAGAAGCTGTAGCGAAAGCGTCTCGTCCACTGCTTATCATCGCAGAAGATGTAGAAGGCGAAGCGCTAGCAACATTGGTTGTCAACAACATGCGTGGCATCGTGAAAGTTGCTGCAGTGAAAGCACCTGGCTTCGGTGACCGTCGTAAAGCAATGCTACAAGACATCGCTATCCTAACTGGCGGTACTGTGATTTCTGAAGAAATCGGTCTAGAGCTTGAAAAAGTAGCACTAGAAGATCTAGGTCAAGCGAAGCGTGTTTCTATCACGAAAGAAAACACGACTATCATCGATGGTATCGGTGAAGAAGAGATGATCTCTGGTCGCGTAGCTCAAATTCGTCAACAAATCGAAGACGCAACTTCAGACTACGACAAAGAGAAACTACAAGAGCGCGTAGCGAAACTGGCTGGCGGTGTTGCAGTAATCAAAGTTGGTGCAGCAACTGAAGTTGAAATGAAAGAGAAGAAAGACCGTGTAGAAGATGCGCTAGCCGCAACTCGTGCAGCGGTTGAAGAAGGTGTTGTTGCTGGTGGTGGTGTTGCACTTATCCGCGCGGCATCTAAGATTGCTCACCTAACGGGTGACAACGAAGAGCAAAACGTTGGTATCCGCGTTGCACTACGTGCAATGGAAGCGCCAATCCGTCAAATCACGAAGAACGCAGGTGAGGAAGACTCAGTGGTTGCGAACAACGTGAAAGCGGGTGAAGGCTCTTACGGTTACAACGCGGCAACAGGCGAATACGGCGACATGCTAGAGATGGGTATTCTAGACCCAACGAAAGTAACTCGTTCTGCGCTACAGTTCGCAGCATCGGTTGCGGGTCTGATGATCACGACTGAAGCAATGGTTACTGACCTACCGCAAAAAGACGCACCAGCGATGCCTGACATGGGCGGTATGGGTGGCATGGGCGGTATGGGTGGCATGATGTAACAATCTATGCCGTAACTTGCTATTGATTTTTAAAGGTTTTTTCTTGGCGTGTAGAGACGCATGTAGAGACGTTTATAGGCCCGTTTGGGGTATCAATGGCATGTCCTTTAAGGACGTTACGACCACTATCTAAGCTCAATAAGAGGCTATCAGGCTTAACCGCTTGGTAGCCTTTTTGTTAATATCTTCTGTCTAGTGTCTCACTTTTTGTTGTTGCTCTTTTTTGAATTCATAAACCACTTGCGCAGTAGTTCAATGTTGCCTACCTTAAATATGCCACGAGTTGCATTTTCCTGTCTCTTGCTGATGTTAACCAGAGCTATAAATGGATAATTTTTAAGAAAGTAACTCTAATTTTGAAGGAGCCCAGATGTCAGTTATTAAAGTTTATAAAGACCCTTTAGATCTATATATGAAGTTGATTCGAGAGGGGAAAAGAGTTTGGCAAGCCAATGAAGTTGAAAATACTGCTGACCATTTCTTTAATTTCTGTATTACATCTCTGTCATTAAGAGATTGGTGCATTAATAGTCTAAAGCTTGATGGTAAAGACAAGGATGACTTTTATAATAAGCACTCTCAGAGTAAGTGGTTGAAATATTGCGGTGATATAGCTAATTCGTCCAAACACTTTTCGTTGAAGAAGGAGCGAAAATCCAATGTATCTGGTGTTAATGAAAAAATTGAGACGTTAGTACCCATGTTTATGGATGGAAGCTATCGTCACGATCTATCAATCGAACGCCCTTCATTGGAAATAATTAATGCAGAGGGTAGCTCAGAAAATCTTATGATGGTGTTGTTCTGGACGTGCACTGAATGGATAAATATCTTTAAGAGTTATGGTCTAGAAGTGCCGCCTGATTCATCGATTGGGGATATGTTTATGTCTATCTATTATCCTGACTGACGCGCCACGTAGCATTGTTATACTGCTTCCTTTTACTGTTGTGTACACCTAAAGTCTCCCCACTGTACACACGTGTACACTTTGGTTTGAATTAGCCCGTAGGCCTTGTGGTATAAGGCTTACGAGCTCACAATGTCATTTCTATAACTCGTAGTTTTCTGTTACGTTAGGGGCTTTATTTCCACTATTTTTATCTTGAATACTTCCTTCGATAGTCCCAGCTTTTTCCAGCCACTTACTCCGTTGAGATATCGAGATACCTAGTTGAGAGCCCCTAGTGAACTTCCTTAAGCCTTCCCTGAAGATATCCTCTCCAAAGAACTCAACGAGGCGGCTGATGCTCTTTGAGACGTCTTTAATTTGCTTTTGCTCCCACTGCTCATCATCTTTGTCAGGTACATACTCCTTACCCTTAAAAGCATCTGAGAGTCGTCTAATCTTCGGGAAACCCTTAGAGTCCCAACAGCTTTGGGGTAGGTAATAACGTGACTCCAAGCCAAACTTGAGGTTTTCAACAAAGCTCTCTAAGTCGTTCATCTCGATGGTATTCCCTAATGCTTCTTTGCAAGCTTTTAAGCCGTTAGCGATGTGTCCAGCCTGACCACGGCTACACCCAACAAGCTCCTCTATTTGAGAGACGCTTAGGTCAAACTCTCGGTTAACAATTAGCTTGCGAAACTTAGCTTGCGTTGCTTCATCTTTAGTAACTCCAACCCCATGTGCTTGGTTGACATCTTGGGCTGCTGAGAATGCCTCAGCGTAGGTACGGTTTTCTATGATCAATGAGTTAATCATCAATTCAGCATCGGGGTTTTCTTCAAGGTACTTCAAACAAGCTCCAGTGCGGTGGAAACCATCCACTACGTAATACTTGTCATCAATCACAAAAACAGTGATAGGTTGCCTTATAGGCTGTCCATTACGAAGGTCTTCAAGAATCTCCTTGCTTTGGCTCTCTTGCTTAATCTCTTGCGCTGAACGTTCTCGTTTGTCTTTTATGAGTTCAACGTCACGGGCTTGCATCGCGGGATCGAGTATGAGAGTTCGAGGGTCTAAATACGCAAATCTGCTATCTGCCATGAATTGATTCATAGTGTGTTATGTACCTGTAGGTCTATGATTAATTATTAATATTTCTCTTTTTGGTTTGATTGGAACCCTAGGAGGGGGGAGGGTTCGGGGTAATACATATCGATTACGATTGCGGCGTACCGTTACGCACACACAAAACGGGATTTATAAAACTTCATTTTTTTTGGTAATTACGGTGTACTAAGTCTTTGCTAAGGCTCTTTGGACTGTGGATAAGGAGACTCCCACTTCGGAGGCTATCTTTCTCAAGGAAAAACCTTGTGAACGTAGCTCAGCGATACGCTGGTGGTTAGTTGTGTTAGTTGGTCTACCTTTATATTTCCCTGCTGCTTTAGCTTTCTCAATGCCTTCCTGACGTCTTTCCTGAATCATTGCTAACTCGAATTGAGCTACAGCTCCTAGCATGTTCAGCATGAGCTCAGACATATGATCGCTTCCACCAGCATTAAAGCTTAGGTTTTCCTTGTGGAATCTCACGCTAACGCCTTGGTTAGTCCAGTCGTTTATTAGCTGCTTTAAATCAACCAAATTACGCGCTAGGCGGTCGATGCTATGAACGTGGATTGTATCTCCTTCTCGAACGTAGTCTTTAAGAGCTTCTAATGCTGGTCGTTTAGTTGAGCCACCACTGCATTTATCTGTAAAGCTCTTATCAAAGGGGATACCAGAATCTGTAAGTTGACGGTCTGTATTTTGGTCTGTGGTCGAAACACGTAGATAAGCTATGTGTGCCATTAGGTGTACCCGTTTAACTCTAGGATGTTAGAAATCTTATTGTGGTCACAATAAGATTTCTAACATCCTATTGGGTACTGTTTGATCAAGGTTTGACCGTAGTCGTTTGGGTATACCTAATGGGTACGCGAGTGTTTTGTTATTACTACTAAATACAGGGAGCTATTACACTCTGTACAGCACAGTGGCTAATATAGTTCGTGATAGTAATCATCTAACTCATCTGCCCATTCCTGTACATCGTCGTAGGGGACGTTAGGTACTTGGTCGAATAGCACGTACCTCCCATCAGACGTAATACCTATGTTGTCTACTCTTGTTTCAGAGATATCAAGCTCAATCCCCAAATCATCTAGTGTTAGTACAACCTCACGAATCGCATTTAGAAACCTTAGTGCTTCTTTGCTCGGATTAACCTCTGACGGTAGTGGATCTCCACAAACATAATCTTCCCAGCTAAAAAATACATCTCGATTAGATGACAATTCACTCCTATAGGTACTCAGCGTTTCAGGGCAAAGCCCTGTTGTCTCTACATATTCTAAATGGATGACATAAAGCTTATCTGAGTACTTATGAGTATTGTAAACTTTTGCTAAATGATTGCAGTTGAACTTATGAGGTACTCTCGCTAAGACTTTTGCAAGTAGAAATTCCCTTTTATCTAAAGTGACTTTTATCACTGTGTTCGCTGTAGTTCTAAAGGCTATCCCATGAACACCTCTACCTAGTTCTGGTTCACAGGTTTTGAGGTTAAGGGCATTTGCTTGAATTAGTTGAGAGATGGCAGAGTCTTTATGCTTAAGTAAATAGTCGAAGCTTTGTTTGTACTGAACTTCTTCAACCGCGCGCTTCTCTCTGGCCTCCTTGATCCACTGTTCTTGTAGCTCATCTAAGTTGATACCAGCTTCTGAAGCAATAGCATGCTCTGTTCCCACGATATCGTCATAGCTCAAGCCTGCGTCAAGTCCATCTCTCATCCGCTGTAGCATCTCATCAAAGTAACTTTCTGTACTATTTAACATCTGGCACCTTATATGTATGTCTTCGCTCATATGGTTACATCGCTAACTTAACCAGTCTCTCTGGATAATTGCTTCAGCTCTATCAACATATTCTTTGAGGGTCTTTAACTCATCCCCTTTGGCGTAGTAACCATAAGTCATGGTCTTACCGCCTTCATGCCCTACTATGAAAGCAGAACGATGTTCTTGAATCCCAGCTCTTAACATTGCTGTGGACAAGTGAACACGAAGACTATGGAAGCATTGAGACGAATCTTTACTGACATTTGCAACTTTAAATCGTGAAAAGTCACGACTAGCCTTGTCTCCGTTCAACCCAAGCAGTTTGCTCTCAGGGTCTTTACCATCCGTTAGTTGTTTTACTTCGGAGGCTAGCGAGTCAGTTAATGGTACAGTCCGTTGAGCTGAAGAGGTTTTACCTACTCTGATTTTGATTGCAGTAATCCCAGAGTCTGTATATACATCTTTAACCTTGATCCTACACAGTTCTCCAATTCTACTGCCAGTGAACAGGCCCAGACGAAACAATAGACCCATGTTTGAGCCTTTAGCCGTTTGTTCATCAGCCCACTTCACGAGTAAATGGATTTGCTCTCTACTAAACAATTGCTTCGGGTTCTTTTCTTTCCGAGCCTCAAGGTGAGCTAGTGAATGGTCAGCAAAAGGATTGTCTTTGTTCTTAATGTGTCCCATGTCCCACGCATGTTTGTAAACCGTCTTCAACCTACTTAAGTGAGCTCTGATTGTTGATACTGAGCATTCTCCTGAGAGCTCATGAATGAAGTTAACAACGGAAGATCGCTCAATACTGAGCAGTGGTAAGTCAAAAACTCCACAGTGCTTAAGAAAACGTTCGGTTGTAGATTTCACTTTGGATATAGTGTCTTTATTTTTGTTTCTATTTAGTTCTAGCCACTCAGACATCGACTCCCTTAATGTGCAGGTATATTTGATAGGTGTTTCACCTAAATAGACTGCTCTAAACGCTTCTTGTTGTATTTCGGGGTAGAGATTTGTGTTGGTCACATCTTCTACATCAATATTGTGATGGGAGCCGTAAGGGTCATAGCCATGTATCTCTTTGGCTTCTTTGAGTGTTTTGTAGAAACTGACGAAAGTTGCTCGCCCTCCGTCAATGGCTTGTTCCTCTTTCAAGCTCATTTCAGCAAGAATTGCATTTCTACGCAGTCTCGCTGTTTTGATGCAAGAGGTTTTTAAGGATTTGGTATAGACTTCTTTCCCTTCATAAAGGTGCTGTATCTGCTTAGGGATACGTTTAGAAAAAAGCCAAACATCACGGTTCTTACGCTTCTTTAAATACTTTGTATCTTGAGGCATTGTATACCCAAAAGTAGAGACTAATGTAGAGACAAATGTTACCACAATCCCTTAAATATCGGTAGTTTGGGGGTTTGTCCTTTATTTGGGCGGCATGATGTAAGCCAGCTTATCTCTTTGCTCTAAGGGAATCCTTATAGCGGAAAGATAACCGACCAAACCTTTAAAAGTCGAGGCATTTGCCTCGACTTTTTTATGTGCGTTATCCGAGAAATATAGCATTCTGATGTGGCTTCGATTGTGAGAGGCGAGTTCAAGAAATGTCAGTGGAAAAACATGAAAATAGAAGCGATAAAATTTTTTCTTTTGAGTCAGATGGTTAAATCTGACCTACCGCTAACACTTTTTGAACGTGGATAGCGCAAAATCTGAACATTACACTATGTTGTAAATTGTTGCTTCCCATCATGGAGATGAAAATGAAAAAGCTTATGACGTCATTGGCGGTTGCAGCCGCTATCGCATCACCAGTTGCTCTTGCTGACAGTACACCTGTGATGTTCTCTACTATCGACAACACAAACGCACCTTCTAACTCGTCAGTTGGTGGTGTTCGTTTAGCCGTGTTGCATGGACAGGTGAATGAGGTTAAAGGTGTCGACTTTTCACTGCTTGGTATGTCAGAAACGGATCGTACGACAGGTGTGAACTTCGGTTTGTTTTTTGGTGCAGCAAAGGTAAACCAAGAAATGAAAGGTGCGTCTTTAGGCTTAGTTAACTGGAACCAAGGTCAGACGACGGGTGTTAACTTGGGTGCTGTCAACATTACGAACAATGTAAAAGGCTTGAACTGGAGCGCGGTGAACTATTCTGAAGGCTACACCATGGCGGATGTGGGCTTAGCGAGTATCTCTAAAAAGTCTAACTTCCAGTTTGGCTTCTTCAACATGACCGATCAAATTGATGGCGTACAAATTGGTCTTTTGAACTGTGCGGATAACGGTTTCTTCAAGTGTTTCCCACTCATCAACTTCGCTAAATAATCCCTGAGCAAGTCAGAATCTTTAGATACCGAAAGCCCTCGATATTCGTCGAGGGCTTTTTAATTACTGATGGGGTGAAGCGAGTTATCGGCGCGTTAACTATTTAATTAAGCGGGATGAGGTTTTGCGTTGTTGAATTCTTTGGTGAACCCCTCGGCGCAATGCTTTGATGTGGTTTTCTGCTTTATCCACGCCCAGCAACACCGTTAAAGCCAGTAGGGTAATGACCACCGACTGCGTTAAATAACCCAAACCGATCATCAACCCTAATCCTGCCAGTACCCAAATAACCGCTGCGGATGTTACGCCGTGGATTTTTCCATCGAGTGTCATCATCACCCCTGCACCCAAGAAGCCGACGCCAGTAATAATCTGACCAAGCACGCGTGCTTGATCGAGTGTATTTGGCGATAACGATACTGCCATCGACATAAACAGGTAAGTGCCTGAAATAATAAGAATTGCCGTGCGAATGCCAACAGGTTTACCACGAGTTTGGCGTTCGATACCGATCATTAGCCCATTAATGGCACAGCATAGTAGGGCAGGCCAGCTGAATGGGCCAAGATCGAAAATTTGTTCGAGTGCTGTATGCATCTTGACCTCCAAAAGAGCGGAGTATGCATAGACTTACCGTGCAAAGCGAACAAAAAGGAACGGTCGTGACGACAAATTTAATTGAGCGTCAGGACCTATTCTAAATGCAAATCCAACGGCGTTTTACTTGGCCTGCCACCAATTTCTCGTGTCAGTTTTGGTACCAGATAACCCGATACACGTGTGATGAGTCCGCGCATAATGGCTTTTGCTTCTTCGTCCGAAATAAAGTAGTGCGCCGCGCCTTGCACCTTATCAAGAACGTGGAGGTAATAAGGCAAGATACCCGCGTCAAATAAGGCTTCACTTAACGCCACTTGAGCTTCTACCGAATCATTCACACCTTTCAGTAGAACGCCTTGGTTTAGAAGCGTAACGCCCGCTCTTTTGAGCTTGAACATCTGTTCAGCAAATTCGTCATTGATTTCGTTGGCATGGTTGATGTGAGTCACAAGGATGATTTGTAACCTTGATGCTTGCAGCAGTTGGCATAGTTCATCAGTGACTCGAGCGGGAATCACCACAGGTAAACGGCTATGAATACGCAGACGTTTGATGTGAGGTATATGAGCAATGTGCTCTAAAAGCCAATGAATTTCATCGTCTTTTGCCATCAATGGGTCACCACCTGAGAAGATAACTTCGTTCAACTCTGGTTGTTGAGCCATGTACTCTAAGCACTTTGCCCATGCCTGCTTGCCGCTTTTATTTTCTTGATATGGGAAATGACGACGAAAACAGTAACGGCAATTTACCGCGCAGCCACCTTTGACAATCATTAGGGCGCGGTTGCGATACTTGTGTAGCAGACCAGGGACTTCATTATCCTGCTCTTCTAACGGATCGTTGGAATAGCCCGGATGTACTTCAAATTCGTCACTTAATGGTAAAACCTGACGTAAAAGAGGGTCTTTAGGGTTGCCTTTCTCCATCCTATCGACAAAACTTTGCGGTACACGCTGTGCAAACAGCTTGCGCGCGGCAAACCCGTCTTGCCACGGTGAAGGATCAATTTCCAGTATTTCGAGCAATTTTGCAGGATCAGAGATCCCATTCGCCAACTGTTTGAGCCAGTTTTGCTCAACAGATTCGACTTTTCGGGTTATTATGTGCGGCATTGAATTTAGCTCTAAGAATGTAAGAGGAAAAAATGGCTACAGTTAGCACCAATGAATTTAAAGGCGGTCTTAAGTTAATGCTTGATAACGAGCCTTGTGTAATTCTGGAAAACGAATACGTTAAACCAGGTAAAGGCCAAGCGTTCAACCGCGTTAAAATTCGTAAACTTCTTTCTGGTAAAGTGCTAGAGAAAACATTCAAGTCTGGTGACACTTGTGAAGTGGCAGACGTAATGGATATCGACCTAGATTATCTATATTCAGACGGCGAATTCTACCACTTTATGAACAGTGAAACGTTTGAACAGATCGCAGCAGACGCAAAAGCGGTAGGTGACAACGCTAAGTGGTTGGTAGAAAACAACACTTGTATGATCACTCTTTGGAACGGTAACCCAATTACTGTTACTCCACCAAACTTCGTTGAGCTAGAAGTGGTAGACACAGATCCAGGCCTGAAAGGTGATACTCAAGGTACTGGCGGTAAACCAGCTACACTATCAACTGGCGCTGTTGTTCGTGTTCCTCTGTTCATCTCAATTGGTGAAGTGATTCGCGTAGATACTCGTACGGCTGAATACGTAGGCCGTGTCAAGTAAGCACTTTAGATTGATTGTTTGAAAGGTCGCTTCGGCGGCCTTTTTTATTGCCTGTAATTCTCTCTTGAATGTCCCTGCATAGAAAATCGATATCCTCCGCAAATTTTCGATGATTTTGTATTATTCGTAAAAATCTTATTTATTTCATGAATCTGTCGATTATTCCTTAATGTAACATTTTGATACATTAGTGCTTGTTGTTGAGTTGCATAGCAATCTGATTTTTATCGATTTAACTCAGTAACAATCCAAAAAGGAGAACAAAATGGAAAGCAGAGGCTTAGGAAGGGGTTTAAAGGTGGAAGAAAGACGTCAGTTACTACACAAAGGATTGAAAGCTGCGGTGTTTGGCGTACCGCTGTTGGCAATAGGCTTAACGATTAATAGCTCTGTGCTGATGACCGATGCAGGTTACAGCTACGTGCATCAGAACAATATCACTGGTGAGTTGGATGTGTTTACTGAACCTGGCATTCATTTTCGTATGCCATTTCTGTCCAAAATCACCAAGTATGACCAAGTGATCACTGTGTCATTCGGTAACAGCAAGGGCGAAGATTTTTATCAACGTCTTGATGCGATTCAGGTTCGGTTTGCCGACACCTACATTGGTCAGATCCCCGTAACATTCCGCTTTAAGCTCAGTAATGACCCTGAAGCGGTGAAGAAGATGCACAAAGAGTTCCGTAACAACAGTAACTTGATTGATGCGCTGCTTGTAAAGAACGCACGTAACGTGACGGTGATTACTGCTACCCAATACACGGGTGAAGAGTTTTTCCAAGGTGGTTTGAACCAGTTCAAATCGAAACTTGGCGATCAGTTGCGAGAGGGGATTTATCTAACAGAGCGACGTCAGGTTGAAGTGGAAGAGTTGGATCTTGCGCCTGTTGGGGCGAATCAGGCCAATGCGAACCAACTACAGCGCACCAATCAACTGGTTTGGAAAACGGTGCCAGTTGTAGATAAAACCGGGCAACCAATTCGTCAAGACAACCCGTTACAACAATACGGCATTCAAGTGACGCAGGTGACCATTGGTGATCCACAGCCAGAAAAGCAGTTAGATCAGCTATTGGCGGATAAAAAGCGTTTAGTGGCGGATCGTATTCGCGCGATTCAGGAGCAAGAAACGTCAAAAGCACAAGCAGAGACCGAGCAGTTACGCAAAGAGATTCAACGAACACGTGAAGTGCAAGACGCTCAGCGTGGTAAAGAACTCGCTATTATTGCTCAGCAAAAAGAAGTGGAAGTTGCACGTCAGATTGCAGAGCGTGAAATCGTTGAAGTGGAAAAAACCAAACGACTTGCTGAAGTCGAGAAGGAGAAAGAGCTAGCTATCGCAGAGGCTAACTTAGCCATTCAAAAGGCGAACGCACTTTCTGCTGAGTTTGAAGCGAAAGCGATATTAGCGAAAGGTCGTGCAGAATCTGAAGTCCTAAAAGCGAAGTACTCGGCGTTAGGGGCAAACCGTGAAGTTTATTTGGCAGAGTTGAATCGAGACGTAGCGAACTCGTTGTACAACAACTTGCAAAACTTCCAAGTTCAGATGCCACAAAACTACATTGGTGGTAGCGAAGAAACGGGCTTGAAAACAAACCTAGATGTGATTACTGGCTTTGGTGCCCTGGGTCTTATGGACCAAACGAAGAAGGTCATACAGCAATAAGATCATCGGTGGTCAAAAGCTTAAAAAGCAAAAAGAACATGGGTAACCCAAAGCAATAAAAAAGCTGGCATAGAGCCAGCTTTTTCTTTTTAGTCAGTATCTTAAATCATGAAGATAAAGATAACGGCTAGTGCAGTAATGAGGCCTGCAAATGCATAGCATGCAATTTTACCTATCACACCAGTGTGGAATTTAAGGTCGTGCATGCCGTGGTGTACACGGTGCATCGCATGCCACATTGGTAGAGCTAGGGTGCCAATGACGAATAGCGCACCGATGATACTGGTTGCGAATTCGGAGACACGCTCGTAGCTCATCGCTTCTGCATCAATCACGCCTAGTGGGACCAAGATACCCAGTACCAATACCGTGATTGGCGTAATCATCGCGAACCAAGTACCGCCAGCACCAAATAGACCCCACCAGATTGGCTCATCAGAACGTTTTGGTGATGTGTTTACACTATAATTCGGTTTCATGCTCAGCTCCTTACACCACGATGAGAACGATCAGTGAGATGAACGCAACCGCGGCCCACTGAGTCAATACGATGATTTTCTTGTCCACTAGTTTGCCTTTCAAACGAATTGGCATTACTTGTGGCATCATGCTGAAGAAAGTTTGAGCGTGGAATAGGCTACCTAGTAGTGCAACGATGTTGATTGCGACTACGATTGGGTTCGCCATGAACGCTAACCAACCTTGCCATGCTTCAGGACCTTTCACCAAGCAACCTAAACCGAAAGTTAGGAACAGAGTGAATAGGATTAACGGAAGCACCGTCGCTTCACGTAGCATGTAGAAGCGGTAGAAAGGATGGTTCTTCCACCAAGTGCGTTTTACTTCACGAACGTAAGGTTTACGATTGCTCATCCTTATGCCTCCACTTTCTTTGGTGAACCATCAGGTTTCAACATAGCAATCACGAAGTCCATAGAAGACTCCACTTTGCCTTGGTTTACTGCCGCTGCTGGGTCAACGTTCTTCGGACAAACTTCAGAACAGTAACCAACAAACGTACAACCCCAAGCACCGTTTTCACCGTTGATAAGCTTCATGCGCTCATCTTTACCGTTGTCACGGCTGTCTAGGTTGTAGCGGTGGGCTAGCGTTAGTGCAGCAGGACCGATGAACTCTGGGTTAAGACCAAACTGAGGACATGCGGCATAGCACAGACCACAGTTGATACAGCCAGCGAACTGCTTGTACTTCGCCATCTGTTCTGGCGTTTGCAAGTTCGTACCGTCTTCTGGTTTACGATCGTTACCAATGATGTATGGTTTGATTGCTTCTAGGCGCTCGATGAATGGCGTCATATCAACAATCAAGTCTTTCTCGATTGGGAAGTTCGCTAGAGGTTCGATAGTCACACCGTCTGGGTAGTCACGTAGGAAGCTCTTACAAGCAAGTTTCGGTACGTTGTTCACCATGATGCCGCAAGAACCACAGATCGCCATACGGCAAGACCAACGGTAAGACAGATCTTTGTCTAGGTGGTCTTTGATGTAACCAAGTGCGTCAAGTACAGACATGGTTTCATCGAATGGGACTTCGAATGTTTGCTTGTATGGTTCTGCATCTTTTTCTGGGTCGTAACGCAGGATGTCTACTTTTTGAATGCGATTTGCTGACATTATGCTTGCTCCTCTGCGTTCTTCTCTTCAGCCGCTGCTTTTTCTGCTGCTTCACCGTATAGACGAGCTTTTGGTTGTGACTTAGTGATGGTCACATTGCTGTAATCGATACTTGGTGCTGACTCTGGCTTGTAGAAAGCAAGTGAGTGTTTTAGGAAGTTCACGTCATCACGTTCTGTACAACCGTCGTCTAGACGCTGGTGCGCGCCGCGCGATTCTTTACGTAGAATCGCAGAGTGAACCATCGCTTCTGCGACTTCTAGGCCGTAACCCACTTCGATTGCGTATAGAAGGTCTGTGTTGAACACTTTACCTTTGTCTTTGATGCTGATGCGTTTGTAGCGTTCTTTCAACTCAGTGATTTTGTCGATAGTCGCTTGCATCAAATCTTCTTGGCGGTAGATACCACAGCCAGCTTCCATGGTGTGGCCCATTTCTGTGCGGATTTCTGCCCAGTTTTCGTCGCCTTCTTGGTTCATCAGTTTCGCGATGCGCTCTTCAACGGCTTTGACTTGCGCGTCAATTGCCGCGTCGTTCCAACCTTTGAATTCTGCTGCGCGTTTCACTGCATTTTCACCCGCTACGCGGCCAAATACCACGAACTCAGCCAGTGAGTTAGAACCTAGACGGTTTGCACCGTGAAGACCAACAGACGCACATTCACCCACCGCGAATAGGCCTTTAATGCGAGTTTCACAACCGCCGTCCGTTTCAATACCACCCATGGTGTAGTGAACGGTTGGACGAATTGGAATTGGCTCTTTTGCAGGGTCCACGTTTACGTAAGCTTTTGCTAGCTCACAGATGAACGGTAGACGCTCTTGTAGGTACTCTTCACCAAGATGGCGAAGATCTAGGTGCACCACGTCACCCAGTGGGTGTTTGATGGTGTTGCCTTTCTGTTGTTCGTGCCAGAAAGCTTGAGAAACTTTGTCACGAGGACCCAGTTCCATGTATTTGTTCTTCGGTTGGCCAACTGGAGTTTCAGGGCCCATGCCGTAATCTTGTAGGTAACGATAGCCGTTCTTGTTAACGATGATACCGCCTTCACCACGACAACCTTCCGTCATCAGGATACCTGTGCCTGGAAGACCGGTTGGGTGGTATTGAACGAATTCCATATCACGTAGAGGAACGCCGTGACGGTAAGCCATTGCCATACCATCGCCCGTTACGATACCGCCGTTGGTGTTACAGTGGTAAACACGGCCCGCGCCACCTGTTGCTAGAACAACCGATTTTGCTTTGATAGTAACAAGCTCGCCTTCAGACATGTGAATAGCAATCAGACCTTGAACTTCGCCTTCATCAACAAGCAGATCCACCACAAAGTACTCATCAAAACGTTTGATGTTGCTGTACTTCATTGATGTCTGGAATAGCGTATGAAGCATGTGGAAGCCAGTTTTGTCTGCAGCGAACCAAGTACGTTCAACCTTCATACCACCAAAGCGGCGTACGTTGACTTCACCGTTCTCTTTACGACTCCATGGGCAACCCCATTGCTCCATTTGGATCATTTCGCGAGTCGCGTTCTCTACAAAGTATTCAACAACATCCTGTTCACATAGCCAGTCACCACCGCCAACAGTGTCGTTGAAGTGGTTGTCTAAGCTATCTTCATCCTTGATAACTGCTGCTGAGCCACCCTCTGCAGCGACCGTGTGGGAGCGCATTGGATAAACTTTAGAAATCAGAGCGACTTCTAAGTCTGGGTTTGCTTCAGCCGCTGCAATAGCAGTACGAAGACCAGCGCCGCCTGCGCCGATGACTGCGATATCTGTGGTGATAATTTGCACAGTTATCCTCCAGTGTGTGATTGCGGAAATCCGCTTGTTATTGTCATTACGAGGCGCTCTTTAAAAAGAACTCCCCAAAAGTAGTAGGGTTAGTGTAGATGAGCCACATGGCCGAAAAATTGATGTAATTGGGTTTTTGCTTCGGTAATGCACTTAAGGGCATAGAATTTATAGGTTATGTGACTGCTATCACGGCATCGAGGTTTTGGTCCTCAAGCATTAACATTAGGGATGTTAAACCTGTGTTGCGTGACATTAACCGCATGGATAATAGGATTTTAACTGAGTGTTTTTTGTGCTGCGGCACGAGTAATGCTTGCCTCAAATAGGCGAGCACGTTAGTAAAAAGAAGAAGGGATATTCCTCTCTTCTTGAAGAGTAAAAAGCATGTAGAATGGGTTTTTACGCGCTAAATTAGAGTTTTGAGAGACTTGTTATGCAAACCAACTGGCAACCTACTGCTTCCATTGACCAACTTCGTCAACGTGCGACGTTAATCGCGTCGATTCGCCAATTCTTCGCTGATCGACTGGTGATGGAAGTCGACACGCCAGCCATGAGTCACGCAACCGTGACCGACATTCATTTGCATACTTTCCAAACCGAGTTTGTTGGTCCGGGTTACGCCGATGGCAGTAAGCTGTTCTTTATGACCAGCCCCGAATTCCACATGAAGCGTCTTTTGGCAGCGGGTAGCGGTTGTATTTATCAAATCAACAAAGCATTTCGTAACGAAGAAAATGGTCGTTACCACAATCCAGAATTCACGATGTTGGAGTGGTATCGCGTTGGCTTTGACCATCACAAGCTGATGGATGAAATGGATGATCTGTTGCAGTTGGTATTGAAGTGTGGTGCAGCGCAGCGCATGACGTATCAACAAGCCTTCATTGATGTGTTGGGTGTGTGTCCACTAGAAGGCTCGATGACGGAGCTGAAAACAGCGGCAAGCAAGCTGGGTTTAAGTGACATTGCAGAGCCTGAAGAAGATCGCGATACGTTACTGCAATTGCTATTTAGCGTGGGAGTCGAACACAAAATTGGTCAGGATGTGCCTGCTTTTGTGTACGACTTCCCGGCATCGCAGGCGGCGCTTGCGAAAATCAATCCTCAAGACCATCGTGTTGCGGATCGCTTTGAGGTGTATTTTAAGGGAATTGAGCTGGCAAATGGGTTCCATGAACTCGATAACCCGAAAGAGCAACTGGCGCGTTTTGAGCAAGATAACGCGAAGCGTCTCGACATGGGTTTAAAACCGCAGCCAATCGACTATCATTTGATCTCCGCATTGGAGGCAGGGTTGCCAGATTGTGCGGGTGTTGCGTTAGGCATCGATCGTTTGATCATGCTAGCGCTCGGCTGTGACCACATTGATCAAGTGACGGCTTTTCCATTCCCAATCGCATAAGGATATTCAATGAACTTGGCTGCTGCACGTTTGGTCATTCTCAGCTACGCAATACTGATCGCTTACTTATCGTTGAGCTCGGGCGAGTTGCAAGATTGGGGCAACATTGCGTATCTTGATAAAATGCAGCACGCCATGGCGTACAGCGGATTTGCGTTTTTAGGTTGCTTTTGCGTGTGGCGTTGGCGTCAACGTTGGGCGGTGGCGATTGGTATCTTATTATTTAGTGCTGCCATCGAATGGCTACAAGGGTATGTCGGCAGACAAACCTCTTGGTTAGACCTTGTCGCCAACTCAACGGGTATTCTAACTGGTCTGTTATGTTACCGTATTTGGAGCCTCTATCGACCTAGGTTGGTGAAGTCGCTATACTCGATTCGTTAATGAAGAGGGAACACGATAACAATGAAAACGCGCGACAAAATCGTCTACGCGGCACTGGAGTTGTTCAACCAACATGGTGAACGCAACATCACCACCAATCACATTGCCGATCACATCGAAATTAGCCCAGGTAATCTGTATTACCACTTCCGTAATAAGCAAGAAATCGTTCGTGAGATCTTTGCGCTTTATTCAGCAGAACTTTTAGAAAGATTTACCCCTATTCAAGGCTCACAGGAAAGCCTGACTATGCTGAAGAGCTACCTAGACTCCATCTTTACGCTAATGTGGAAATACCGCTTTTTCTACGCGAATCTACCTGAGATCTTGTCACGAGATGAGCAGTTACATGAGCAGTACATCGATGTGCAAGAAAAGCTGCAAGCGAACCTCATTGCGATCATGCAGGAGTTTGTATCGCTAAAGCTGCTTAATGTTGATCAACAGCAGTTGAAGTCACTGGTGTGTACGTTGCATTTGATTGCGTGTAGCTGGTTGGCATATCAATCTGCAATGGCTTCGAAAACCAGCATCACTGAGCAAATGGTGAAGCAAGGGATGTTGCAGATGCTTAATGTCGTTAAGCCATTAGCAACTGAGCAGGGGTTAGAGCAGCTACTGTTACTGGAAGATGCAGTCAGCAATCTACACAGTTAAACGTCAAACTGCTTAATATTTCGAGAGTCACTCTCATTTTCGAGTCGTGGCTCGAGTTGACTTGTCAAATATGCCACGCACAATAGTCCTCATACCGTTCAGCCCTCTCTGGGATATGACTCTCGATAAAGGAACTATCGCTCCATGAATTACGACATTTTTAATGGCGATGCTGATGGCATCATTGCGCTTCTACAATTACGCTTGGCTGATCCTATCGAGGCTCAGTTAATTACTGGTGTAAAGCGCGACATCAAGCTGGTGGAAAAAGTAGACGTGCAAGCGGGTGATGAGCTAACGGTGTTAGACATTTCGATGGAAAAGAACATGGTAGGCCTAGAGCAAGCATTGGCTCAAGGCGCGCACGTGTTTTACGCCGATCACCATAAGGCGGGTGATATTCCTCAGCATGGCAACTTGGATGCGCACATCGATCTCGATGCCAACATGTGTACGGCTTTAATTGTCGATCAATTGCTAAATGGACGTTTTCACACATGGGCGATTACGGCGGCTTATGGCGATAACATGATCGCGAAAGCAGATGAATTGGCTGACAAGGTCGGCTTGTCACACGATCAGAAAGCGCAGCTTAAAGAGCTGGGCACTTTGATTAATTACAACGGTTACGGTTCGAAAGTGGATGACTTACATTTCCATCCAGCGGATTTATACCAAGCTTTGCTGAAGTACGCGTCGCCATTTGACGCTATTGAAGATAAAACTTCGCCTTACTACCAACTGCAATCTGCTTACCGACAAGATATGGATGCCGCTCTGGCAGTGCCTGCCACGCATGAGAGCGGTAAGCTGAAGCTGTTCGAACTACCAAACACGGCCGCATCAAGTAGAATCAGCGGTGTGTATGGCAACTGGCTGGCAAATCAAAACCCAGATTCTGCTCATGCAGTACTCACCGAAAATGCAGATGGCACTTACACGGTCTCTCTACGTGCCCCGTTGAACAACAAACAAGGCGCCGTTGCCGTGTGTGGGCAGTTTCCAACTGGTGGCGGCCGAGAAGCGGCGGCAGGCATCAACGCCTTAAGCAAAGATGATGTAAGTGCTTTTATTGATGCGGTAGAAACGTACTACGCATAGCATTTGCCAAAATATGAATACAAAAAAGGAGCCGAGTGGCTCCTTTTTTATTATAAGTCGATGAGTCAGATAATCAGCGCTTCAACCAAGATTTCGGGTTTTGCGCTTCACTGTTGCGGCGAATTTCGAAGTAGAGTGATGCGCGATCTTGCCCGCCAGTATCACCCGCAAGAGCGATCACTTCGCCAGCGGTCACTCGATCGCCTTCTTTTTTCGTCAACGCTTGGTTGTAGCCGTAGAGCGTCATGTCACCTTTGCCGTGGTCAAGCAATACCACTAAGCCATAACCGCGTAAATACTCCGCAAATACGACAGTGCCCGGGTAAACGGCTTTCACTTGTTGACCGTAATTGGCCGCAAGCACCATGCCTTTCCAGTTTACTTGCCCGGTTTGGCGAGTACCGAAGTTGTGTAATACACGACCTTTGAGTGGCCATGGCAGTTTACCGCGCTGTTTGCCCAGTCCGTCCATTGGCACGGCATTACGCTTAGCCGCTTTGGCTATCTCAGCTTTTAGCCGTGTTTCGTTGCGCTGCAGTTCAGCAAGGTAGCGTTTATCGTTCTTGATACTGCTCTGAATTTTATTCAGGGTTTGCTTACGTTTGGATTGTGTACTTGCCAGCGCCGTACGTTTCTCAGATTGCTGTTTGAGTAACGTCTCGATTTGCTCTTTTTCTAGCTCAAGCTGGTTTTTGTTGTGTGCCAATTCTTGAGTGGTTTTGGTGATTGCATCAATCACTTCCGCACGCGCTTTGGCTAAGTGCTGGAAGTATTGACTCATGCGGTCTTCTTCCACACCTTGATTCAACAAGTGACCATTGGCTTTTGCTCGTTCGGTCACGTAATATGTTTGCAGCAACTGTTTGAGCTCTTCCTCTTGCTCTTGGCGCTGCGCTTCTTGCAAGGCAATTTTCTCTTCTAGCTTGTCTATGTTTTTGTCTGCTTGTGCTAGCTCAGATTTGGTTTGTCTTATTTCGCGTTCAAGTTTAGAAATGCCAAGTTCTTGCTCTTTGAGCGATTTTTGTAGCTCATTGAGTTGCTTTTCTTGGGAAGAGAGAGATTTGCGTTGACGGCTTATCTCACTTGATACGCCTTTGAGCTCTTGTTGACTAGCGGCAGAAGAGGTGAGGGGATATGTGGCAGATAAAGCACAAGTTAATAAAATAGCCGAGCGTAGAACAGGGTGATTTTGTTTTCGCACTTGAGATTTACCTACCACGTTGTTGTCAAAAGGTTTGTTGACGATTAAATACCATCTCCATGGATAAAGCTTTGTGATTTACCATTAAAGCCTTGATCCATATCGAGAGAAGGTTTGTCCGTTTTTGGACGACCGACGATTTTTGCAGGAACCCCCGCCACAGTTGTGTGTGGTGGTACTGCTTGCAATACCACAGAGCAAGAGCCGATTTTCGCGCCTTCGCCCACTTCGATATTGCCAAGAATTTTTGCACCTGCACCAATCATCACACCTTCACGGATTTTCGGGTGACGATCGCCGCACTCTTTACCCGTACCGCCTAAGGTAACGTCTTGTAGAATTGAGACGTCATTATCGATAACTGCAGTTTCACCGATGACGATCCCCGTTGCGTGGTCGAGCATGATGCCGCTACCAATGCGTGCTGCCGGGTGAATGTCTACCTGACACGCAACCGAAATTTGGTTTTGCAGGTAGGTTGCCAGTGCATGGCGCCCTTGTTTCCATAGCCAGTTTGCCACGCGGTAGCCTTGCAGAGCGTGGTAGCCCTTTAAGTACAGCAGCGGCATAGAGTACATCGAAACTGCAGGGTCGCGATTAACCGTGGCACAAATGTCACAAGCGGCACAATCGGTAATGGTTGGGTCGGCAGAGAACGCTTCTTCTACCACTTCACGTACTGCCATTGCTGGCATCGATGCCGTGTTTAACTTGTTTGCCAAAATGTAGCTGAGCGCGGCACAGAAACTTTCATGCTTGATGATGGTGGCATGGTAAAAGCTGGCCAGCATTGGCTCTTGCTCTGACATTTCGCGGGCTTCTGAGACAATTCTGTTCCAGACTTTTTGTTTTTCGCAGTGTTTCATTCTCAATATCCTGAGTGGTTCTTCCGTGACCCGACAACTTCTATTCTTCTCAGATGAGGTGCGAAGGGGCGTAGAGTGCTACTTTCCTTCGGCTTTTTTGTCACGAGCAAGTAAATCTTGCGCTGCCAGGCGTGCATCCTTACCTTGATACAATACTTGATAAATTTGATCAACAATTGGCATCTCAACACCCATGCGTTGAGAGAGCATCCATACTTCTTTCGTGTTGCGGTAGCCTTCTACGACTTGGCCAATTTCTTCTTGTGCCGTGTCGACGTCTTTACCTTGACCTAGCGCTAAACCAAAGCGGCGGTTACGTGATTGGTTGTCGGTACACGTTAGGACAAGGTCGCCCAAACCAGCCATACCCATGAAGGTTTCTGGTTTTGCACCAAGCGCAGCACCAAGACGACTCATTTCGGCCAAACCACGAGTAATCAATGCAGTACGCGCGTTGGCTCCAAAACCGATGCCGTCAGACATACCCGCACCAATTGCGATAACGTTTTTCACCGCACCGCCCAATTGCATGCCGATAAAGTCACTATTGGCGTACACGCGGAAGGTTTTGCTGCAGTGGATTTTTTCTTGTAGGTCAGCGACAAATTCAGCATCTGGAGAAGCAACTGAAATTGCAGTAGGCATGCCCATCGCGAGCTCTTTGGCGAACGTTGGGCCAGACAATACAGCCAGTGAGTAGTTTTCACCGATAATGTCATAAGCGACATCTTTCAGCAGACGACCCGTTTCTGGCTCAAGACCTTTGGTTGCCCAGCAGATACGAGAGTCTTCACGTAAGAAAGGCTTACAGCTGTTCAGCACGATGCCAAAAACATGGCTTGGAACCACAACCAATAAATCTCGGCTTGCTTGTACGGCTTTTTCTAAATCCGATTCAATGATCAAGCTTTCAGGGAAATCAACACCAGGTAAGAAAGCGTGATTCGCGCGATCCGCTTCTAAACGTGCCATGTGCTCAGGCTCGTGTCCCCAAAGGACTACGTTCGCGCTGTTACGAGCGAGTGAGATCGCCAGAGAGGTACCGTATGAACCTGCGCCAATCACCGTCATTGCGATGTCTTTACCGTAAGCATTGTTTGTATTTGCTTGTGTCATGCTACCGCCTAATTGTCTTTCTACTAGTAGAATCTAGTTCCTAATCGTCAAATTTTACGCCTTCTGGCGATTAGGAACTAGGAACTTTTGTCAGAAATAAAAAATGCACATTGCATCGGATGGTAGACGCTCTGTGCATTTTATTAGAGTCGGTGACGTCAGCACTCAGGCTATTCGTCACTTACAAAACGTGAATTACGCTTCAGCTTCGCCTTGTTGAGCTTGCTGTTGTAGGTAGTTCATGAATAGCGCGTCGAAGTTAACTGGCGCTAGGTTCAGTTGAGGGAACGTACCTTTAACCACTAGGCTTGAGATAGTTTCACGAGCGTATGGGAATAGGATGTTCGGGCAGAATGCGCCTAGGCAATGTGCAAGTTGGCCTGCTTCCATTTGCTCAGCAGTGAAGATACCACCTTGTTGAACTTCACATAGGAACGCTGTTTCTTCTTCGTTCTTCACAGTTACAGTTAGACGTAGAACCACTTCGTAAACGCCTTCACCAAGCTCACGGCTTTGAGTGTCTAGGTCTAGTTTAACGTCTGGGTTCCATTCTTTTTGGAAGATTACTGGAGAGTTTGGCGCTTCGAAAGAAACGTCTTTTAGGAAGATGCGTTGAATTGCGAAGTTTTGTTGTGCTTCTTGAGGTGCTGCTTCAGCCATTTTTTAATCCTTAAATAAATATTTGTAGAGCCTAGAAACGTCTAAACTCAGAAAACTGGTATGTCCCGAGACTAACTGAGCCAATCTACCTTGACTAGATGAAGCGTGTATTACGTGCAAAGCGTCACAACTTAATGCTTCAACTGCTTTCAATTTGCTCAGTTTATTATCCACGAAGCTTGGCAAAAACACGCTGGAATGCGTACCTTATCTTTTGCCTCTGCCACGTTATCGAAGCTGCCGGGTATTACTTTTTACCACGTACTAAAGGCAGGTTCGCTTCGTTCCATGCAATCAAGCCGTTCTTCAGTAGGCTTACTTTTTCAAAGCCTGCTTTTACTAATAGGTTCGCGCTTTCTTGAGCGTTTTGCCCTGTCTTGCATACCACAATGATTGGGTCTGATTTGTGGTTTTCAAGGCTACCAAAGTTACCCGCTTTGATATCTGACGGTAAAATGTGAAGTGAGTCGGTGATATGACCTTTTTTGAACTCGTCCTTTGTGCGGATATCCACTACAACGCCGTTTTCACGGTTCATAAGATGAGTCAGTTGGTTTACGTTGATTTCTTTGTATGCGGCCGTCGCTGACTTCACGATGTTCATGATAAAGGCGACAAGAAGACCTACCCAAACCAAAGATAGAATCATGTTCTGTTGGAAAAATTCAATGTACTCTTGCATGTCTTGAGCTCTTACGCTGTTGGCGGAAAAATAAAGCAGGAGTATAGCGGGGTTAAGCCTCTTAGGCGAGAGGGTTAAAATTTTCTAACGAATAATTGAGATCTCTATAAACCCTTTATGTTATTGCCATCCGTGCCTTGGACTATGGTAGCTTGATTGTTTTTGCCTATTGGATTTATCGACTTAAGTGACTTTTGTTTTACCGAAAAAAGCGAACAATAGGAACTAACCAATCTTGTTCGATCATGCGTTAAATAAGCGCTGTTTCAGGTGCAAAAACAAGAATCAGAAGCGTAAGAAAACCGAACCTAGACTGGGGTGTACAAAGCGTATTAGGAATGACTATGCTTGTGGAACACGTTTGTCGGCACTGACTCGTTGTTCGCTTAACTTGTAAGATAGCAACAATAAATCGCAAACATTATTTGATCTTAACCTACAGTTTTGGTTAAAAAGTGTAGTAAAATTACGCTAGTTTTGTTTCAAGGTTAGATAGGGCAGCGAGGCCCTACGCCAAAAGTTACTTAAATTTGATGAGGTCATCACTATGTCAGCTAAGAAGCCACTGGCTCTAGTTATCCTTGACGGTTACGGTTACCGTGAAGACACAGCAAGTAACGCAATTGCGAATGCGAAAACACCAGTAATGGATGCTCTGATTGCGAATAACCCACACACTTTAATCTCTGCTTCAGGCATGGATGTTGGCCTTCCTGATGGTCAAATGGGTAACTCAGAAGTTGGTCACACTAACATTGGCGCAGGTCGCGTTGTATACCAAGATCTAACTCGTATCACTAAATCGATCGCTGACGGTGAGTTCGCTGAAACACCAGCGCTTGTTGAAGCAGTTGATGCTGCTGTTAAAGCAGAGAAAGCGGTACACATCATGGGTCTGATGTCTCCAGGTGGCGTACACTCTCATGAAGACCATATCTACGCAGCGGTTGAAATGGCAGCGGCTCGTGGCGCTGAGAAAATCTACCTACACTGTTTCCTAGACGGTCGTGACACGCCACCACGTAGTGCTGAAAACTCGCTACAACGTTTCCAAGATCTATTCGCGAAACTAGGTAAAGGTCGTGTTGCTTCTCTAGTAGGTCGCTACTACGCTATGGACCGTGACAACAACTGGGATCGCGTTCAAGTGGCTTACGATCTTCTGACTCAAGCGAAAGCTGAGTTTACAGCAGAAACCGCCGTTGCTGGTCTAGAAGCCGCTTACGCTCGTGAAGAGAACGATGAGTTCGTGAAAGCGACAACCATTAAAGCGGAAGGCGAAGAAGACGCAATCATGCAAGACGGTGATGCGGTTATCTTCATGAACTACCGTGCTGACCGTGCTCGTCAAATCACTCGCGCATTCGTGCCTGACTTTGATGGTTTTGAGCGTGCGGTATTCCCGGCAGTTAACTTCGTTATGTTGACTCAATACGCGGCAGATATCCCTCTAGCAATCGCATTCCCACCAGCGTCTCTAGAAAACACGTACGGTGAGTGGCTGTCTAAGCAAGGTCAAACTCAGCTACGTATCTCTGAAACAGAGAAATACGCACACGTGACTTTCTTCTTCAACGGCGGTGTTGAAAACGAATTTGAAGGCGAAGAGCGCCAGCTTGTTGCTTCTCCAAAAGTAGCCACTTACGACCTTCAGCCAGAAATGAGCTCCCCTGAGCTTACAGAGAAACTGGTTGCGGCGATCAAGTCTGGTAAGTTCGACACTATCATCTGTAACTACCCGAACGCAGATATGGTTGGTCACACTGGCGTTTACGAAGCAGCTGAGAAAGCAATCGAAGCGCTAGATGAAAGTGTTGGCAAAGTAGTTGAAGCAATCAAAGAAGTTGGCGGTCAGCTACTGATCACTGCGGACCACGGTAACGCAGAAATGATGGTTGACCCAGAAACGGGTGGTACTCACACAGCGCACACTAACCTACCGGTTCCTCTTATTTACGTAGGTGATAAAGCGGTTGAGTTCAAAGAAGGCGGAAAACTGTCTGACCTTGCACCAACCATGCTTTCTCTAGCAGGTCTAGAAATCCCAGCAGAAATGACGGGTGAAGTGCTAGTTAAATAATTAACTAACTGCTCAGAATGACAAAAGCCCGAGTTTAAACTCGGGCTTTTTTGTATCTGGCAATAAGGGCTGGTCTGTAAGGTTATTGAACCAAAATGCCAGCACCAATCACAGCTAGGGCTGCGCCCAACCATGCAAATCGGTTTGGTCGGCGTTTAGTGTAAATCCAGAGTAGCGGTAGCAACATAATTGGCGTGGTTGAAGATAGCAGTGCAACCATACCTACATTTCCTTCTTGCAGTGCGTATAAGATCAGCGTCATGCCGACGGCCATCGCCAAGAAACCGTTAAGCGCAGTAATACCAAATATTCGCCAAGTAATGTGTTGTGTCGAGCGAGCGATTTTGACCCCCAGAACTAACAACATGCTGTGGGCGAAAAATGCACTGATCATTCGAATAGCAGAAGCCGCAACGGGGTCAATGCTGGTTTGCATTACTGGCTTGGCGATGATGCCGCCCAATGCTTGGCACATTGCTGCGGTTAAGCCAAGTCCAATGCCCACCCAGATGTTACCTTTAATGTCTTCCAAGACGTTATTCACTTGGCCTCTTCGACCAAAGAATATCGCCATCACCACGCCGCTAAATACCAATGATGCGCCCAGTAGTTCTGTTGTGGTCATGACTTCACTAAATAAGAAGTAGCCCAAAATGGCCGAGAATACCGCATGGCAGGAAAACAGTAGTCCGGCTTGTCTTGGTCCCATACGATTCAAGCACGCAAACAGAGCGGTATCACCGATGAAAATTCCAATCAGACCCGACGCCATCATTGGCGTTACATGTTCCCAAGAAACCGTTAACCAGCCGCCAGTTATCCAGGCCATTGTTGATAAGATCACGGCCGTACAGCCCATGCGCCAGCGGCTGTAAGAAAAAGCGCCTAGGTGTTGTGCAGGAATGACAGAAATAAGGCTAGAAACTGCCCACAGAAAAGCGGCACATAAAGCAAGCCATTCGTAACCCATGATGTGTCGACGTCCTTGTAGAGTAGAGGAGTCTTAATATGCACGAAATTTAATGGATGTAAAAGCTGCTCTGTGAGGGCAATAGCTGGCGAACAGCTCCATGACAACAAGCTCTGTCACGGAGCTTATCGATTAAAACAGCACCAGAACTGCGCCATACACGATAAATAGACCAATCAAACCAAGAATCAGCCCCACTTTCGCCATGTCTTTGCTCTCGATTAGGCCTGTTGAATAAGCCAAAGAGTTTGGTGGCGTGGAAACCGGTAAGATCATGCCAAGTGATGCGGAGAATGCGACGACAACCAGTAAACCTTGTAGGCCACCAACCGCAATAAGGCTTGGCATGGATGTACCAATAGCGGCAGCAATAGGCATTAATAAGTTTGCCGTTGCGGTATTAGACATAAAGTTCGCCATTAACCAACATACTACCGATAGGGCAAAGACAACGGCAAATGGTGATAGTAAGCTGTAATCAATGGCGTGTGCCAATGCTTCGGCTAAACCCGTTTTGTCTAAGGCAATACCAATTGCGATACCACCAGCAACCAGCCATAGCACGTCCCAGTTAATCAGCTTGAGTTCTTCTTTTCCCATAATGCCCGTTAAGGTGAACACCGCAAGCGGGATAATCGCAACAACATACGTGTTCATGCCGTGCACTTTTGTCGTCATCCAAAGCACAATGGTTAGTGCAAAAGTGATGTAGACGACGATCGCGCGCCAGCTCTTTTTGAATGTACCATCCAGCTTTAGTTTCATTTCTGGTTCGCTGGACGGAAACAGCTTCTGCAACAAAAACCAAGCAACAGTGAGTTGTATCAGCACAAATGGTAGGCCCATTGTCATCCAAGATAGGAAGTCTATGGCGTTTTCTCCGGTGAGGTATTGGAGCGCTATTGCGTTAGGTGGCGTGCCTATCGGAGTTGCAATGCCGCCAGTATTCGCGGCAATTGGAATGCACAGCACCAGCGCTTTAATCCCTAGATCCCCTTTAGGTGCAGAAGCGACGATTGGACCGAGCAGCGCCAACATCATGACCGTCGTGGCAGTGTTGGACATGAACATTGAAAAAACGGCGGTAATGAGCATCAAACCCAGCATGATGAACTTAGGTTGTGTGCCGAATGGTTTTAGTAATACTCGGGCGAGATTGTTGTCGAGTTCGTATTTGGAAGCCGCGATGGCGAGGGCAAACCCACCCATAAAAAGAATAATGATCGGTGAAGAGAAGGCAGAGAAAATATCAGTGTAAGCAATTAACTCTCCTAAATCATGCCCCGCTGGTGGATTGCGAAATAGATGCAAACCTTTATCCGATATCATGATCAGTTCAAGAGCGATAATAAGAATGGACGTAGCAAAAACGGGTACCGGCTCAAGAACCCAAAGTAGGGCAGCAAGAAGAAAAATAGCCAACAGACGATGCTGAATTAAAGTAAGATCATCAATAGGAATAGCATCAATCGGCATCATCAAAACACCGAGCGGAATTAAAAAGCATACCAGCAATTTCGCCAGCGTGTTTACACTCATCTTTGGCATTGGCTGCCCCTCTAAATATTCATCCTAAGCGCAGGATAATTGATTGTGGAATGAAGGTCTTAGAGGCAGGTATGAGTTTGAGAAATAGAGGCTAAATTTTGAACGGAATTTTGCTTTTTATCAATAAAAAGAGCCCTTGAGAAAGGGCTCTTTTAACGGGGTTTTGTTTATTTTTTCAAGGCGTAAGGTGTGCCCATTACGGTTGGCTTACCGTTTTCCATGCTTGCGTCAAACTCAATCGCGTCTTTGGCAAATAGGTTAATAACAGTAGAGCCCAGTTTGAAGCGGCCCATCTCTTCGCCTTTTTTCAAGATCACGGCCTTGTCACCCTCAGCTGGGTAATCCCATTTGTAGACAGTATTGCCACGAGGCGGAGTGATCGTGCCAGCCCATACTTGCTCAATGCTACCTACGATGGTTGCGCCAACAAGCACTTGTGCCATAGGACCAAACTCAGTGTCAAAGATACACACCACACGCTCGTTACGTGCGAATAGATTTGGAACGTTTTCTGCCGTAAGTGGGTTTACCGAGAACAGGTCACCAGGCACGTAAATCATTTGGCGCAGTGTGCCGTCACACGGCATGTGTACACGATGGTAATCGCGCGGAGACAGGTACAGCGTGGCAAAAGATCCATCTTTAAATTCGTTTGCTAAATTCGCGTCACCGCCCAGCAGTTCTTGCGCTGAGAAGTGATGAGCTTTTGCTTGGATAAGTTGACCATCTTCAATAGGGCCAAATTGGCTAACACAAGCGTCGGCTGGGTGAGTGATGACGTTTTCGCCTTCAGAAATTGGGCGTGCGCCCTCTTTTAGCTCACGAACGAAAAACTCGTTGAACGTTTTAAAATGCTTAGGATCTGAGTGCTTCGCCTCATCCATGTTCACATTGTATTGTTTGATAAACCAACGAATAACTGCTGTTGTTAGACCGCCAGCTTTTGCTGAAGCCAGTTTACCCATTAGGCGAGTGAGGCCGTGTTGTGGGATCCAGTACTGCAGTCCAACTTTAAACTTGTCCATCTTTAATTCCGATACTTCTGTTAGATTCGCGCTTTAGGGCGCGTGATGTTACTGAAATTTAATTTGCTTGTCAGTATTAGGTGAAGACTTTTTACACAGTTACAGTCTTAACTTAATTACAGATCGGCTTTCTTATTGCGTGAATACTGACGGTTTGCTTTGTTTTCAACCATGCTTTCCAAAATGCGATGGTAGTTTTCAAAGCGAGTTTCGTTGATTTCCCCTTTCTCAACAGCTTCACGTAGAAGGCAGCCAGGGTCGTCATTGTGCTTACAATCTCGGAACTTACAACCGCCTAAGTATGGTCGGAATTCAACGAATGCTTTCGTTACTTCTTCTGCTTCCAAATGCCAAAGCCCAAATTCACGCACTCCAGGAGAGTCGATCAAGTCGCCACCCGTCGGAATATGATACAAGCGCGCTGCTGTCGTGGTGTGTTGGCCTAAACCAGAGTTCTCGGAAACTTCGCCTTCTTCCACTTCGCTCTCTAGTTCCGGCATTAACGCGTTGACTAAGCTGGATTTCCCTACGCCTGATTGACCAACAAAGATATTAATTCGGTCACGCAGCAGGGTTTCTAGTTCAGCAATGCCTTCTCCAGACTTCTTGCTGACCAGAAGCACTTTATAGCCAATACGTTCATATTCTTTGAGCCATTCTTCATACATTGCACGATCATCGGCTTCTAGAAGATCGACTTTGTTTAAGACCAGCAATGGTGCGATATTCAGTGTTTCTGATGCTACGAGGTAACGGTCAATAATATTCAGTGATAGCTCGGGCAGTACCGAGGAGACAATGACCATTTGATCAATATTGGCAGCTACGGGCTTTAGGCCATCGTAGTAATCTGGACGAGTGAGCACTGAAGAACGAGGTTCTACCGCTTCAACAACGCCAGAAATGCCAGCCATAGACTCCAAGCCTTCGCGCCATAAAACTCGATCGCCAGATACTAAAGATTCGATACCACGGCGAAGGTTACAGCGTTGAATCTCGCCTGTTTCAAGGTCTTCAATATCCGCGTGCTGGCCAAAACGAGTGATCACGAGACCTTGTTTGCTTGCGCCTAGCATGTTTTCATCCCACTGGATGGACTCTTCTTGCTTTTTTAAACGCTTTTGTTGGTTGCTGCGTACGCGTCGCACTTGACCTTTGGTTAACTTTTTCTTCTTTGCCACAATTCTGTACTTTATGTGAATTTACTCAAATGGTTGAGCCGTGCTCTTGGCTCTGCGTGAGTATCGTGTTTCCCGTATTTTGAGGTATAGTACCTCTTTTATCGATAAACAAATAGGCGGCGTAACCATGTCCTTTAGCGATCAAAACCTAATTTGGGTTGATTTAGAGATGACAGGGCTTGATCCTGAAACACACAAAATCATTGAAATTGCTTCTATTGTCACGGATAGCGAACTAAATATTTTAGCTGAAGGTCCAGTATTAGCGATTCATCAGCCGGAAGAAGAGCTAGCGAAAATGGACGATTGGTGCACCAATACGCATACGGCAAGCGGCTTGGTGGAACGCGTTCGCAACAGTAAAATCTCAGAACAAGATGCGGTCGCACAAACCATTGAATTCTTAGAAAAATGGGTGCCGAAAGGGGCGTCGCCAATATGTGGTAACAGCATTGGGCAGGATCGTCGCTTCTTGTACAAACACATGCCGGAATTAGAAGAGTTCTTTCATTACCGATATGTTGACGTCAGCACTCTTAAAGAATTGGCGCGTCGTTGGCAACCTGAAGTATTAAATGGGTTCACAAAACAGGGAACACATTTGGCCTTGGACGACATTCGCGAGTCGATTGCGGAACTTAAGTACTATCGTGGTACTATTTTCAAGATTTAACTGTTAAGGTTGCGATCCAAATTGTTGTAATTTATATCGCTTTTGATTGCTTTTTCATCGTTCAGTAAAAAAATAAAGTTTTTTTGAAGGAAGGACTTGCATCACAAAAAAATGCTCTTATAATTCGCAGCCCTAAACAGCGGAAACGTTGTTGATGCGACACTAGCTCAGTTGGTAGAGCGCAACCTTGCCAAGGTTGAGGTCACGAGTTCGAACCTCGTGTGTCGCTCCAGTTTCATAGTTCTCACGGTACTTAACGGTGACACAATACGGACGCGGGGTGGAGCAGCTTGGTAGCTCGTCGGGCTCATAACCCGAAGGTCGTCGGTTCAAATCCGGCCCCCGCAACCAAATTCTATTAATAGCGACTGCTGTTGATATGCGACACTAGCTCAGTTGGTAGAGCGCAACCTTGCCAAGGTTGAGGTCACGAGTTCGAACCTCGTGTGTCGCTCCAGTTTCATAGTTCTCACGGTACTTAACGGTGACACAATACGGACGCGGGGTGGAGCAGCTTGGTAGCTCGTCGGGCTCATAACCCGAAGGTCGTCGGTTCAAATCCGGCCCCCGCAACCAAATTCTATTAATAGCGACTGCTGTTGATATGCGACACTAGCTCAGTTGGTAGAGCGCAACCTTGCCAAGGTTGAGGTCACGAGTTCGAACCTCGTGTGTCGCTCCAGTTTCATAGTTCTCACGGTACTTAACGGTGACACAATACGGACGCGGGGTGGAGCAGCTTGGTAGCTCGTCGGGCTCATAACCCGAAGGTCGTCGGTTCAAATCCGGCCCCCGCAACCAAATTCTATTAATAGCGACTGCTGTTGATATGCGACACTAGCTCAGTTGGTAGAGCGCAACCTTGCCAAGGTTGAGGTCACGAGTTCGAACCTCGTGTGTCGCTCCAGTTTCATAGTTCTCACGGTACTTAACGGTGACACAATACGGACGCGGGGTGGAGCAGCTTGGTAGCTCGTCGGGCTCATAACCCGAAGGTCGTCGGTTCAAATCCGGCCCCCGCAACCAAATTCCATTAATAGCGACTGCTGTTAATATGCGACACTAGCTCAGTTGGTAGAGCGCAACCTTGCCAAGGTTGAGGTCACGAGTTCGAACCTCGTGTGTCGCTCCAATATATAGCCCTCATCGTGCTTAACGGTGACGAAATGCGACACTAGCTCAGTTGGTAGAGCGCAACCTTGCCAAGGTTGAGGTCACGAGTTCGAACCTCGTGTGTCGCTCCAATATATAGCCCTCATCGTGCTTAACGGTGACAAAAGCGACACTAGCTCAGTTGGTAGAGCGCAACCTTGCCAAGGTTGAGGTCACGAGTTCGAACCTCGTGTGTCGCTCCAGTTTCTTTTTTATAAATGAAAGCAAAGCCTTCATCATCAACAAAGATGAAGCACTCGGACGCGGGGTGGAGCAGCTTGGTAGCTCGTCGGGCTCATAACCCGAAGGTCGTCGGTTCAAATCCGGCCCCCGCAACCAAATACAAGACGATAGATTGAATGCTTATTTATTAGCACAATCCTAAATCGTCGACGGATGCGCCGCTTGATTCAATTCCTGCTTCTCGCAACCAATCACATCGCTCTTTTCATAATGCTGCGAAGCATGAATCCCCAAAAACTAAATTTTATCCGCATCATATGATGTCGGACGATTTCGTTTGTGTTTAAAACACGATATGAATCGGCTGGCGTACAAGCATGATGAGGTTCTGCATGTTTTATCTACTTTAATTAACAGAGTTATCCACATATGTCGTTCTGTGGATAAGTTAGTTGATAAAGTGTTTTTAGCTTGACTTTTTGCGATGGAGAAGAAAGATCTTTTCGCTGAAGGAAAGTCGAAATAATAGCGAAATATTGATTAAGTCTTTGTTAATTAAGAGAAAAATAAGTTTTTTGTCGGATCGGATACGTTAAAATACGATCATTAACTGGTATTTTTTTGATCCTAGTCATTTCTCCAAGCTGTGTTTAACTTTTTTCTGCTAGCTTGTTTTTCTTGAATCTCAAATTTTTTTCCACATTACAAAATTGAGAACAAGGTCATGAATTGAACATGTAAAAGTGCTTTCAATCTCTTGCATATAGACTACGCACTATGCGTCTCTTGGTAGCCCCTTCTCGACGATTCTTATTAAGCGCTGCTTTTTCGTCTCTGTAGATGCTTTATTCTCAATGGGGAGTTGATTCAGTTGCTCGGCCAAAGCCCATTTGATGTGTTCATCAAGTAATTTATTTTCACCTTGTCGACTTTCTAACGCATCAATGACTCGTTGATTGTATTCTGCATTACCAAGTGCGACAGCAATATTACGCAGCCACTGTATATGACCAATGCGACGAATAGCGGAGCCTTCCATATTTTTTAGAAAAGTCGCTTCATCCCAGTTAAACATGTCAACGAGATCCGGGTTTTTGAAACTATCGCGACGATGGAAATCACTCTGCTCCGTTATGTCGGCGTAGCGATTCCATGGGCAAACCAATTGGCAGTCATCACAGCCATAAATGCGGTTACCCATTGGCTTGCGAAACTCTTCAGGGATCACGCCATCGAACTCGATGGTGAGGTAAGAGATGCAGCGTCTAGCATCAACAACTTTGTCTTCAACGATGGCTTGTGTTGGGCATGAGGTAATGCATGCTTTGCATTTACCGCACTGATCAACGCTTGGCTCGTCAACGGGAAGTGGCAAGTCGATAAGTAACTCGCCTAAAAAGAACCACGAGCCACAGTCCTGATCTAAAATCAGGGAATGTTTCCCTGTCCAGCCTAAGCCTGCTTTTTGGGCGAGTGGCCGCTCCAATATTGGTGCGGAGTCGACGAAAGGTCGGTAACCATACTGACCAACTTCTTGTTCAATAAGTTTGCCAAGTTTATTCAGTTGTTTTCTGACGAGCTTGTGATAATCACGCCCTAATGCATAGCGACTAATATAGGCATGATTTTTATTCGCTAGGTTCGAAGCGAATTGTGCTTCTGGTGGTAGGTAGTCCATCCGAACGCTGATCACACGAACGGTTCCCGGGAGTAGCTCATTGGGTCTAGCTCGCATCATGCCGTGACGAGCCATCCAGTCCATTGAGCCGTGGTAGCCTGCATCGAGCCATTTTTGCAGTGCGGCTTCATGCTCACTCAGATCAACGTCGCAGATCCCAACTTTTTGGAAGCCGAGCTCTTTTCCCCAAATTTTGATTTGTTGTGCGAGTTGTTCGTAGTTCATGCTAACCACCGGAATAAAAGGGGGGCGGATCTTAACGGATCTCTGGCTTTGGTGCTACCCAGTTAGGGACGTTTTTGATGCTGTGAATACTGCTTATTGAAGTCATTTGCATATATTCTAAATCTAGGTCGATACTAAGGTGATTAAGATACCGTTCCTTGGATACTTTTTTCGCACATATGACATTTGAAAGCTTGTCTCTCAAAACCAACACGGTTTACTATTCCTGTTCTTTTGATTTTTATATAGTCAACGATCATTAGTTAGAGAAGCATCAATGAGCACGAAACAATTCAATTTAAAAGATGAGCACGAAACGGTTGCACTAGGTACCGCTCTGGCTCACCTTTGTTCGCAACAAACCACAATTTATCTGCATGGTGATTTGGGTGCAGGTAAAACAACCTTTAGTCGTGGTTTTGTCCGTGCTCTTGGCCATCAAGGTAACGTGAAAAGCCCAACTTATACTCTAGTCGAACCGTATCAGTTGGATCAGTGGCAAGTGTACCATTTCGATCTTTATCGTCTTGCGGATCCTGAAGAGCTTGAGTTCATGGGGATTCGAGATTACTTCACAGATGATGCAATTTGCTTGGTTGAATGGCCTGAAAAAGGGCATGGTTTGTTGCCACAACCGGATCTTGATGTGAACATTCGCTACCAAGGTGAGCAGCGTGTAGCCGAACTAACAGCTAATAATGATTATGGTGTGCAGTTACTCAGTCGATTGGAGCTATGTTGAGTTTTTCAAATTTTAGAGTAGTGGCGACGTTTGTCGCCACTTTTCTCCTTCTCATCCCCAATTTAGCATTTGCTAACGTCGTTAAGAGTTTTCGAGTTTGGCCTTCTCCTGATGAAACGCGTGTTGTCATCGATTTAGGCTCGGAAGCTGACTATTCCTATTTCTCTTTATCCGGACCGGATCGTCTTGTCGTGGATTTAAAAAGCACGACCATGCAGGCCAAACTGCCTGTTACTGTTACGGACAGCCCGGTTTTAAAGCTAGTTCGAAAAAGCTCTCCGCCAGAGAAGGGCACCTATCGTTTGGTGTTTGAACTGAAAAAGAGCGTTCAAGCGGAATTGTTTAAATTAAGCCCAACACCTGGCGGGCAATATGGTCACCGTTTGGTGATTGACCTGCCGCACGGTAAGAAAGCATCGACTTCAGCCTCTAAACCGAGCAAGCCAGCGGCGACCAGTAAAGACATGAGTTCAGTACAACGAGCTCAAGAAGTCTTGATCGTTATCGACCCTGGTCACGGTGGTGAAGATCCTGGCTCTATTGGCCCTTCACGCCGTAAGTATGAAAAAGATGCAGTATTAAGTATTTCACGAAAAATCGCCGCTCAGCTTGATGCTACGCCTGGGATTAAAACGCGTATGACACGTACCGGAGATTACTTTGTGAATCTAAACCGTCGTGTGGCTATTGCCCGTGAAAATGATGCGCACTTACTGATTTCCATTCACGCTGATGCGTTTACCTCACCGAAGCCTCGCGGAGGTTCGGTTTTCGTACTGAATACCCGTCGTGCAAATACTGAAATTGCTCGCTGGGTTGAGAACCATGAGAAACAATCTGAAATATTAGGTGGTTCGGGTAATGCGTTCTTCACTAAGACCAAAGATCGTAACGTGAACCAAACTTTGTTGGACTTGCAGTTTAGTCATTCACAAAAAGAAGGATATAAGCTGGCAACAGAAATCCTTGGTGAGATGGGGCGTGTTGCGCACCTGCATAACACCAAACCGATTAATACTAGCCTTGCTGTTTTACGCTCTCCGCAGATTCCGTCTGTATTAGTGGAAACGGGCTTTATTTCTAACCCAACAGAAGAGCGGTTGCTGTTTCAACGAGCGCACCAAGATAAGTTAGCTCAGGCGATCACCAAGGCGGTCGTTAAGTACTTAAAAGATAATCCACCAGAGGGTACGGTATTCTCGCCTTCAGCGAAGCCAATAGTGCATACCGTAAAACGTGGCGAGTCGTTATCGGTGATTGCGAATAAATATGGGCTTAGCTCTAAAGCGCTGATGTCGGCAAACAACTTGAAGTCGACTGGGTTGGCAATTGGTCAGAAGCTCAAAATCCCTTCTGCTGGCACGATTAAAGTGCCAAGTAAACCGATTACTGTTGAGACAGAAACCATTATTCACAAGGTTAAGTCAGGTGAGTTCTTAGGTAAGATCGCGAGTCACTATAAAGTGAAGGTTTCAGATATCCGCCGTGAGAACAACTTGAAGTCAGATACCTTGTGGGTAGGACAAAAGTTGAAGATAACAGTCGCTGTCAAAGATAAGCCGATCCGTAAGCACAAAGTTTCTCGAGGTGAATACCTTGGTAAAATAGCGTCCAAATACGGCGTCAGCGTTTCGAGCATTCGTAAAGCGAACAACTTACGCTCTGATCAGCTGGCGGTTGGGCAAGTTCTTATCATTCCAAACAAGTAGGTGAGCTTTTAACTCATTATGACGATTAAAATTTTGCCAGCTAGACTTGCAAACCAAATCGCAGCAGGGGAAGTGGTCGAAAGACCTGCTTCTGTGATTAAAGAACTGGTTGAAAATAGTCTTGATTCTGGCGCAACTCGAATCGATATCGATATCGAGAAAGGAGGCGCAAAGCTGATTCGTGTTCGTGATAACGGCAAAGGTATCGCGAAAGATGAACTCGGCTTAGCGCTCAGTCGTCATGCTACATCTAAGATACATACCTTGGATGATCTCGAAGCCATCATGAGTCTAGGCTTTCGTGGTGAAGCGTTAGCCAGTATTAGCTCAGTCTCGCGTTTGACGCTCACATCGCGTCCTGCGGCGCAAGAAGAAGCCTGGAGTGCCTACTCTGAAGGGCGTGATATGCAGGTGAAGCTTAAGCCTGCAGCGCACCCGATTGGTACGACTGTTGAGGTGTTGGATTTATTTTTTAATACTCCCGCGCGCCGCAAATTTCTGCGTACCGAGAAAACCGAATTTGCTCATATTGATGAGTTATTGAAACGCATTGCGTTAAGCCGCTTTGATGTCACCATCAATGTGCGTCATAACGGCAAGATCATCCGTCAATATCGTGCGGCGAAAAATCAGCTTCAAACCGAAAAACGTATTGCAGCTGTCTGCGGTAATGCGTTTGTGCGGCATATGCTCAGAATCGAGCTTGAGCATCAAGGGTTAAAGCTACATGGTTGGATTACCACTCCAGAGGGAGCAAGGCAGCAAAGCGATTTACAGTATTGCTATGTGAATGGCCGAATGATGCGTGACAAATTAATCAATCACGCGATTCGTCAAAGCTATGAAATGAGCTTAAAGCCAGATCAGTTCGCTGCCTATGTGCTCTTTATTGAGTTAGACCCGCACCAGGTAGATGTGAATGTCCACCCCGCTAAGCATGAAGTGCGCTTTCACCAAGCTCGCTTAGTGCATGATTTCATCTATCAAGCTTTGGCGGATGCACTTGCGCAAAGCGCCGTGATTGATAAACCACAGGTTAATGAATCCGCATTTCATCGTGTGGAACCGAATGAGTCCGAAGAGGTTGAGCATTCGCCTGCTCCTGAAAAAGTACAAGAGCCAGCATCTTCACCAGTACCAGAGCGGGTTTATCAAGCGATAGAGAGTACACCGGCTTATCCTGGACGCAGTGATTATGAAGTTAAACCTCGCGATCGCAGTCCTAGGGATACTTCCGTGCGAGAAGCTCGCGTTGCGGACTCGTTCAAGCGTACTGATTGGGTGGAATCCAAACCCGCACCAAAGCCAAGTCACAGTAAAGAGCGCCACGTAGAACCAGCGCCAACTAAACAAGAAGTGCGCGCTTATCACGAGCTGTTGAAAACGCCAGAGTTTGAGGCTCAGGCAGTCACTCCAATAGCGCCCCAAACGATAACTTCGCACACATCAATGCCATCGATTACTGCATTAGGCAAAGCGCTGATGGTGGTCGATGAACAATTTGTTTTGATGAGCAGTGACAGTGGGGCGGCGTTAGTCTCGTTACCTAGAGCGGAATTTTATCGTGTAAAAGGGCAGCTCACTCCAAGCGATGGCGCGCTTAAAGCACAGCCTTTACTCGTTCCTCTATCTATTAAGTTAGAGGCCGAGTTAGTGAAGCTGGCTCAAGATTATCAACAAGATTTGGCGTTACTTGGCATTCAATTGAAAGCGAGAAATGAGCAAGCCTTAATGGTGATGGGCGTTCCCGCGCCGCTACGTCAACAAAACTTACAAAATCTAGTACCAGATCTGTTATCTTACGCGCAATCTTGTGTGAAGGAAGGTATAGCAACGGCTCAGATGCTGTCTGAGTTGATAGATTGGCTCGCATTGCAGGTCACGACAGTGAAGAGTCACTATACTTTTTCTGAAGCAATTCAAATTATTGCGGAACTTGAACAGCTAAGAGATGGTCAATTGCCATTAGAAGATACAAAATTTGTATCCGCTGTTGATTTCTCTGCCACGATAGCCAAATTAAAACCATGACAGATAAACTACCTTTGGCGCTATTTTTAATGGGGCCAACTGCATCAGGCAAAACTGAGTTGGCGATTCGTCTTCGTCAAAAGTTCCCGGTTGAGATCATCAGTGTTGATTCTGCTTTGATCTATAAAGGGATGGATATCGGTACGGCGAAACCGGATGAAAAAGAGTTAAGTTTAGCGCCTCATCGCTTGATTGATATTTTGGATCCGAGCGAATCTTACTCTGTAGCCGACTTTCGTCGTGATGCATTGAAAGCGATGGATGATATTGTTGCAGAAGGAAAAATTCCACTCTTAGTGGGTGGGACAATGCTGTATTATAAGGCGCTACTTGAAGGTTTATCCCCACTTCCTGCTGCAAATCCTGAAATTCGTCAGCAAATTGAACAAGAAGCATTGACTAAAGGTTGGTCAGTGTTGCACGATGAACTCAAAGAGGTTGATCCTGTGTCAGCAGCGAGAATCCATCCCAATGATCCCCAACGTTTATCTCGGGCATTGGAAGTTTTTCGTATTTCAGGTAAAACTTTGACTGAATTGACTCAAACGAAAGGTGAAAGCCTGCCATACCGAGTCAAGCAGTTTGCAATAGCTCCCAAGGATAGGGCAGAACTTCACCGTCGAATTGAACTTCGTTTCGAAAAGATGATGGAAGCGGGCTTTGAAGAAGAAATGAAAGCGCTACATTCGCGAAAAGATCTTCACCCCGATCTTCCTTCCATACGATGCGTCGGTTACCGACAGATGTGGGAGTATTTAGATGGGGAGTGTACACGTGACGAAGCAGTATTTCGTGGCGTATGCGCGACTCGTCAATTGGCCAAGCGTCAAATCACCTGGTTACGCAGCTGGGATGACTTAACTTGGTTGGATAGCGAGAACATTGAACAGGCATTAGAAACGATGTCGGAAGCAATAGCATCTGATTGACATAGCTGTGTATAATGTGATCGTTTTTGCGTGAACGCACTCTCAAAGGATCTGTTGTTGGCGGTTTTTATACTATGCTGCTAATTACTTAGAGTGCATTTTTGATTCGTTTAGCTCAGATGCAAAAGCAGTATCTTTTGCATTGCACCACTAGCTAAATAATTACAACTACAAATTAAATAAGGAAAATAAAATGGCTAAGGGGCAATCTCTACAAGACCCATTTCTAAACGCGCTACGTCGTGAGCGTATCCCGGTATCTATCTACCTTGTGAATGGTATTAAACTACAAGGTCAGATCGAATCGTTCGATCAATTTGTGATCCTGCTGAAGAATACTGTTAACCAAATGGTGTACAAGCACGCGATCTCAACAGTTGTGCCGGCTCGTCCAGTGAGCCATCACAGCGGTGAACGTCCACAAGGTGAGCGTCCACAAGAGAAATCAGAAGATTAATTCTTCATCGAGTATTTTTAAAATAAGGAGTTGATTGCTTGTTTGACCGTTATGAATCCGGTGAGCGAGCCGTACTTGCTCATATCAACTTCACGCAAGAAGGTGAATGGGAAGATCTGGCTGAGTTCGAAATGCTGGTTTCTTCTGCTGGGGTAGAGGCGCTACAAGTGGTAACTGGTAGTCGTCAATCCCCACACCCGAAATACTATGTCGGAGAGGGTAAGGCCCAAGAGATTGCTACTGCGGTACAGTCGACAGGTGCCGAAATTGTGATTTTTAATCACGCCCTCTCTCCTGCCCAAGAACGTAACCTCGAAGCACTGTGCCAATGTCGAGTTCTCGACCGCACTGGTCTTATTCTCGATATCTTTGCTCAACGAGCTCGAACACACGAAGGTAAGCTACAGGTAGAGCTGGCTCAACTTCGTCATATCTCTACTCGTTTGATTCGTGGTTGGACGCACCTTGAAAGGCAGAAAGGGGGTATCGGTTTACGTGGCCCGGGTGAAACCCAGCTGGAAACCGACCGTCGCTTATTGCGTGACAGAATCAAAGCCATCCTGCGACGTTTAGACAAAGTAGCGAAGCAGCGTGAACAAGGGCGCCGCGCCCGAAATCGAGCTGAAATCCCAACGGTTTCACTCGTGGGTTACACCAACGCGGGTAAGTCGACACTCTTCAACCGTATTACAGAAGCTGGCGTGTATGCCGCTGATCAACTATTTGCTACTTTGGACCCGACTTTACGTAAGATAGAGTTAGCAGATGTTGGGCCTGCCATTTTGGCTGACACGGTTGGTTTTATTCGACATTTGCCTCACGACTTGGTTGCGGCCTTCAAGGCAACCTTGCAGGAAACGCAAGAAGCTGACATTTTGTTACATGTTGTTGATGCCAGTGATGAGCGTTTTCGTGAGAATATTCAAGCTGTTCATGAAGTACTAGAAGAGATCGACGCACATGAGGTGCCGACTCTGGTTGTCATGAACAAAATCGACAATCTAGATTCGCAGAAACCACGTATAGAACGAGACGAGGAAGGCGTACCTCGCGCAGTTTGGGTTTCAGCAATGGATGGGTTGGGCATTGATGTCCTGTTTGAGGCACTGACGGAACGTCTGGCGTCACAAATGGTCGAGCATCAGTTGCGAATTCCTCCACAGTATCAAGGACGATTCCGTAGTACCTTCTTCCAAATGAAGTGTATTCAACGTGAGGAATATGACCAGGATGGTAACTTGTTGATCGATATTCGAATGCAGCAAGTAGATTGGTCTAGACTTGAAAAAAGAGAAGGGGCAGTTTTGACTGGCTTTATAGTCACTTAAAGGACTGCTACAGTATAACGTCATATCAAATGATGGAGCTTTCTAATGGCGTGGAATGAGCCTGGAAATAACAACGGCAACAATGGCCGCGATAATGACCCTTGGGGTAATAATAATCGTGGTGGCCAGCGTCCTGGTGGCCGAGATCAAGGTCCGCCAGATTTAGATGAAGTGTTCAATAAACTGAGTCAAAAACTGGGTGGCAAGTTTGGTAAAAAAGGCGGCGGTGGTTCTCCAATCGGCGGCGGTGGTGGTAGTGCAATTGGCTTTGGCGTGATTGCTCTTATTGCTGTTGCAGTTTGGTTCTTCGCTGGTTTTTACACCATCGGTGAAGCAGAGCGTGGTGTTGTGCTGCGTTTAGGTAAATACGATCGTATCGTAGACCCAGGCCTTAACTGGCGCCCTCGTTTTATTGATGAATACGAAGCGGTAAACGTACAAGCGATTCGTTCACTACGTGCATCTGGTCTAATGCTGACTAAAGATGAAAACGTCGTAACAGTCGCGATGGATGTTCAGTACCGAGTGACTGACCCGTACAAATACTTGTACCGTGTAACCAATGCGGACGATAGCTTGCGTCAAGCAACGGATTCTGCACTACGTGCAGTAATTGGTGACTCATTGATGGATAGCATTCTAACCAGTGGTCGTCAGCAAATTCGTCAAACTACGCAAGAAACACTGAACCAAATCATTGATAGCTATGATATGGGTCTGGTACTTGTTGACGTAAACTTCCAGTCTGCCCGTCCACCAGAGCAAGTGAAAGATGCGTTTGATGATGCAATCGCAGCTCGTGAGGATGAAGAGCGTTTCATCCGTGAAGCTGAAGCATACAAGAACGAAATTTTGCCGAAGGCAACGGGTCGTGCTGAACGTTTGAAGAAAGAAGCACAAGGTTACAATGAGCGTGTCACTAACGAGGCTCTTGGTCAGGTAGCACAGTTCGAAAAACTACTACCAGAATACCAAGCGGCACCAGGTGTAACGCGTGACCGTCTGTACATTGACGCAATGGAAGAAGTGTACTCAAGCACTTCGAAAGTGTTGATTGACTCTGAATCAAGCGGCAATCTTCTGTACCTTCCAATCGATAAGTTGGCGGGCCAAGAAGGTCAGGCAGACACAAAACGTAAATCGAAGTCATCTTCAACCTACGATCAAATTCAACTGGAGTCTGAGCGTACACAAGAAGACACTTCGAACACGCAGTCTCGTTCAACAGGTTCACGTCAAGGGAGATACTAAGAATGCGTAAGTTAATGATCCCTGTATTGGTAATCGCACTGGCATTAATGTTGATGTCTCTGTTTGTGATTCCTGAAGGTGAGCGCGGTATCGTGGTTCGATTTGGTCGTGTTCTTAAAGACAACAACGACATCACTCGAATTTACGAGCCTGGTTTGCATTTCAAGATGCCTCTGTTTGACCGTGTGAAACAACTTGATGCACGTATCCAAACGATGGATGGCCGTGCAGACCGTTTCGTAACGTCTGAGAAAAAAGACGTTATTATTGATACCTACGTGAAGTGGCGTATTGAAGACTTTGGTCGTTACTACCTAGCGACAGGCGGTGGTAATTCGCTAACGGCGGAGGCACTACTTGAGCGTAAAGTAACAGATGTGCTTCGTTCTGAAATCGGTGCTCGTGAAATCAAACAGATTGTATCTGGTCCACGTAACGATGATGTACTACCAGAAGATGCAAGTGCAGATGTTGTCGCAACTGAAGCGGCACGTGAAGCGCTTGAGATTGATGGTGAACGTGACCTAATTATGTCTGAAGTGTTGAAAGACACGCGTGAAAGCGCGATGAAAGACTTAGGTGTTCGTGTTGTTGATTTCCGCATGAAGAAAATCAACCTGCCTGATGAAATCAGTGAGTCTATCTACCGTCGTATGCGTGCAGAGCGTGAGTCTGTAGCTCGTAAGCACCGTTCTCAAGGTCGTGAGAAAGCGGAAGTTATTCGTGCTCAAGCTGAGCTAGAAGTGGCAACCATTCTAGCTGAAGCTGATAAGACTGCTCGTGTAACACGAGGTGAAGCGGATGCAGAAGCAGCGAAGATTTATGCTGAAGCATACAACAAAGACCCTGAATTCTTTAGCTTCCTACGTTCGCTACGTGCGTATGAGAAGTCCTTCAGCTCTAAGAGCGATATCCTGGTACTTGATCCGAAGAGTGAGTTCTTCCAATACATGAACCAGTCGAAGGGCGGCATGGAGAAATAATCTCAGCGTCAAATGAAACAAAAGGCTCCTTAGGGAGCCTTTTTTGTATCTGATGCTAAGTGCTAGCTCATCATTATGGCGATTACGGCTCCAGCAACTACTAGGCAGCCACCGATGCGTCGTAGCTGATTGTTGGGCTGTTCACTTAATTGAGCCACCATATTCCGCCAACCGTTTGGAGCAATGAGTGGTCCAATGCCTTCCACGATCAAGACGAGCCCAATCGCCAACCATATGGATTCAGACATACCGCTTTCCAGTCGAATAAAGAAAACTAAATACTATCAGTGATATGCTGATTTCAAAATGAGCAAAGCAGCAAGATGACATTCTGGTAGCAACTCTGTGAACAAAAAATGACTGCAAGAAGCGTGATTCGGTGCTAGAATCCATTTTTAACTAGCAATCAGACTTGGAAAGATGGGAAATAACGTAGTCGTTCTAGGCACCCAATGGGGTGACGAAGGTAAAGGTAAAATCGTAGACCTTTTAACTGAAGATGCAAAATACGTGGTACGCTACCAAGGCGGTCACAACGCAGGTCATACTCTCGTAATTGACGGTGAAAAAACCGTTCTTCACTTAATTCCATCAGGTATCCTTCGCGATAACGTAAAATGTGTTATCGGTAACGGTGTTGTACTATCACCTGAAGCTCTACTTAAAGAAATGAAACCTCTTGAAGAGCGCGGTATTCCAGTACGCGAGCGTCTTTTCATTTCTGAAGCATGTCCGCTAATTCTTCCTTACCACGTTGCAATGGACCAAGCTCGCGAAATCGCTCGCGGTAAAAAAGCTATCGGTACAACAGGTCGTGGTATCGGTCCAGCATACGAAGATAAAGTTGCTCGTCGCGGTCTACGCGTTGGCGACCTATTCGATATGGAATCGTTCGCTGAGAAGCTAAAAGAAGTCATGGAGTTCCATAACTTCCAACTCGTTAACTTCTACAAAGCGGAACCAGTAAGCTACGAAGCTGTGCTTGAAGAAGCAAAAGGCTACGCAGAGCTACTTACTTCAATGGTTATCGACGTAACTGACGAACTAGACGCAGCACGTAAGCGCGGCGATAAGATCATGTTCGAAGGTGCACAAGGTACGCTACTTGATATCGACCACGGTACTTACCCATACGTAACGTCTTCTAACACGACTGCTGGTGGTGTTGCTGCAGGTTCAGGTTTTGGTCCTCGTCACATCGGTTACATCTTGGGTATCGCGAAAGCGTACTGCACTCGCGTTGGTGCTGGTCCATTCCCAACTGAGCTATACGATGGTCTAGATAAGCAAGATCCAATTGGTAAGCACTTAGGTGAAGTTGGCCACGAGTTCGGTGCGACAACTGGTCGTCTACGCCGTACAGGTTGGTTCGATGCTGTTGCAATGCGTCGTGCAATCCAAATCAACTCTGTATCTGGTTTCTGTCTAACTAAATTAGACGTACTAGATGGTCTAGAAGAGCTAAAAATCTGTACTGGTTACAAGATGGAAGATGGCTCTGTGCTAGAAGTTTCTCCGATGGCTGCTGAAGCATTCGAAAAAGCAACGCCAATCTACGAAACAATGCCAGGTTGGTCTGAGAACACATTCGGTGCTAAAGCGCTAGAAGATCTACCACAAGCGGCTCTTAACTACATCAAACGTATTGAAGAGCTAACAGGTGTGCCTGTAGATATCATTTCAACAGGTCCTGACCGTAACGAAACTATCATTAAGGTTCATCCATTCGAAGCTTAATTGATAGTCGTTAAAGATTGCAAAAGCCGACCTTCTGGTCGGCTTTTTTGTATCTGAACAAAAAACGGCAGTGATTCTCATATGGCAAATTTTTGCCGCTGAGTCTAAGTCAGAGGCAAAAATTGTCTAAAGCTTAACTGGCTTTTGCCGATAAGGTTATCAAGCAGAGGAGATCCTTCATCGATCTTTGGTTTCTTAGATACCTTAAAGAGTACGTTTATGAAGTTACGAACAGTGGCTGCTTCACTGTTATTGACCTTGGTAGCTACCACAGCGAAAGCCAATGTTGCTGATGTGGGGGCGCCAGTTCCTATCTACACCGAAGCAGAGCTGATAAAGCTTATTGAGCAAAATAAGCACTTACAACGTGTGCGCGCTGATAACTGCCAGCTGGTGGAGGATATCGTTGCTCGTGCGACTCGAATTAACTTGCCCGCTTATGAATTTCTGTACGGCGACATGTTGGCGTGGGGTGTGTGTGTCGAGCAAGATGTCGAACTGGGCCTTTACTACATCGAAAATGCAGCACATCAGGGATTACCTGCCGCGCTAGAGCAGATTGGCCGATACTATTCGCGTGGCACTTTAGTGCAGCAAGATAAAGAACGAGCAATTCCTTACTTGCGAGAAGCCGCCTCAATGGGAAACCTAAATGCGCGTATTCATTTAGCCGAATTGCTCCTGCGTGATTACGGCAGCCCACTTGATTACGAAGATGCGTATCGTTGGTTATATAACTCTGTCACAGCAGATAAGCGGCAGCATAAGCGTATCACTGTATTGAGAAATGGCCTTGAGCAGCGCATGCCACAAAACGTTATTGCTCGAGCCAAACGGCGAGACACCTTTTGGTAACGTCCTATCAAGGCAAACAACTTCATACAACAAAGCCCACATAATATGGGCTTTGTTGTTTTCCCGAAGAGTAATCTTGAGCGATTAAACGACTTTGTGTGGACCGAAGCATTCGTAATGGAATTGCTCTTGTGGTACGCCAAGTTCTAATAGTTGTTTCGCTACGTGCTGCATGAACCCGACAGGGCCACAGAAGTACACCTGCACGTTATCTTGCTTTAATGCGGCTTCAATTTCATACAGATTGACAAAACCCTTGAAGTGGAAGTCTTCACCTAGCTTGTCTTCTGCCGTTGGGTGGTTATACCAAACGAGCGCGTTCATGTTTTCTTTCGCCGCGACTAGTTGGTTCACGTGTTGCTTGAAAGCATGCTGTTGACCATTTTCTGTTGCATGAACCCAAGTTACAGGTGCTTGATGTGCTGAGAGACTTTCTAGCATGGACAGCGTTGGCGTCAGTCCTACACCTGCAGAAATTAGAACAACGGGTGTTTGTGGTTCGGCATCCATAAAGAAATCACCGGCAGGGGCGGCAAGCTGCACTTTTTCGCCAATGTTCAGGCTATCGTGCAGGAAGTTCGATACTTTTCCGCCTTCTTCACGTTTTACCGAGATACGGTAAGTGTTCTCTTGGACCGCAGAGGATAGGCTGTATTGGCGAATTTCTTGGTTTTCTAACTGGTCACTGTTGATATAGATGCCAAGATATTGTCCCGGTTTATACGGTGCCACTTTTTGGCCATCGGTTGGTTTAAACACAAAGCTGCAAATGTGTTCGCTCTCGATTTGTTTATCGACTAATTCAAATTCGCGTAGACCGCGCCAGCCGCCTTCCAAAGCTTCATTTTGTTGGTAAATTTGTTCTTCGCGCTGAATAAATACATTCGCAAGTACGCCGTAAGCCTCAGCCCAAGCATCCAACACTTCTTGACCTGGATTAAAAAGCTCATCGATTGTCGCAAGTAAATGTTTACCAACGATTTGGTACTGATCTTCTGTGATCAAAAAGCTCGTGTGTTTATGCGCAATTTTTTCTACTGCGCCAAGTAGAGCTGGCAAATTTTCAATATTGGCAGCATAGGCGCAGATGGCGTTGAATAGCGCTTCACGCTGATCGCCGTTGCGCTGGTTACTCATATTAAAAATATCTTTCAACTCAGGGTTATGAGTAAACATACGTTCGTAAAAGTGCGCGGTCAGTTTTGGTCCCGTTTCGGCGATAAGTGGTGCGGTCGCTTTGACGATCTCGATGGTTTGATTGCTGAGCATAAGGGCTTCCTACTTTAAGTTGTATTTATAATGCATGTTTAAAGTTGTATCTCAAATGTATCTTTCGATCAAGAAAAGATTTACACTTTTATCGATAGCTCAAGTTTGGCGTTTTAGTGTCACCAGCGAGTTATTGAGTCGCACTTTGGGAGAGAATATGCAGTTAACGAGCTTTACTGATTATGCGTTGAGAACCTTAATTTTCTTGGCTTCGTTGCCGGAAGATGAGTTAACTAATATCACTGAAGTGACGGATTTATTTGGTGTGTCACGTAACCATATGGTCAAAGTTATCAACCGTTTAGGGCAACTAGGTTATGTCCACACCGTGCGTGGAAAAAACGGTGGTATTCGACTGATGAAACCTGCTTCTGAAATCACAGTAGGTGGTGTCGTGCGAGATTTAGAGCCGTTAGGTTTGGTCAATTGCGGCGTAGATTTTTGCCATATTACCCCTGCCTGTCGCCTCAAAGATAAATTGGCAAAAGCAAAAAGTGCCTTTTTGGCGGAGCTGGATGATTGCACGATCGAATCCTTGCTGAGCGACAATTCTGAGTTGTTGATCTTACTGGCTCGTCCTTAACTCATTTGCACGTCTAGAGTCGATCTCGATCATTCTTTTTTCAAAGCAATTCTGTAGCTTATCGAGAGACTCAGATATACTAGCCATATACCTTCCTTGCTAGATAGGCGTGCCTATGTCAGACAATATTCCAAACGATCCTTTTGCAGATCGTGAATCCAAAAATTACGAAAATCCAATTCCAAGCCGAGAGTTTATCATCGAGTTTCTAGAGCAAGCGGGCGTTCCAATGAATCGCAACGACTTGTTTGAGGCACTAAAGCTTGAGGGCGAAGAGCAATACGAAGGGTTGCGTCGTCGGCTACGTGCGATGGAGCGAGATGGTCAACTGGTGTTTACCCGCCGTCAGTGCTACGCATTGCCTGAAAAACTTGAAATGGTGAAAGGTTACGTGATTGGTCATCGTGATGGCCACGGTTGGGTGCGTCCAGAAGGCAGCGTCGGCAAGGATGATGATATTCTGTTACCGCACCATCAAATGAAGAACATCATCCACGGTGACTTTGTTTTAGTGCAACCTACAGACAACAGCAAGCGCGGTCGTCGTGAAGGGCGCTTGGTTCGAGTGTTAGAGGAGCGTAATGATCAAATCGTCGGTCGTTTCTTCCTCGAATATGGTTATTCCTATGTTGTCCCTGATGACTCGCGTATCAGCCAAGATATTCTGATCCCAAATGAGCACAAAGCGGGTGCACGCATGGGTAACGTGGTCGTGATTGAAATTACTGATCGTGGCTCACGCTCACGTGGCATGATGGGGAAAGTGGTTGAAGTACTTGGTGAAAATATGGCACCAGGTATGGAAACGCAAATTGCGATTCGTACACACCAAATTCCTCACGAGTGGCCAGAGGCCGTCGATAAACAAATCGAAAACTTAGGCGAAGAAGTACCAGAAGAAGCCAAAGTTGGTCGTGTGGATCTACGTGAGTTACCACTTGTGACCATTGACGGCGAAGACGCACGAGACTTTGATGATGCTGTTTACTGTGAGAAGAACAAAGAAGGTGGTTGGCGTTTATGGGTAGCGATTGCTGACGTCAGTTACTACGTTCGTCCTGACTCTGCGCTGGATAAAGAAGCTATCAACCGTGGTAACTCGGTGTACTTCCCATCGCAAGTAGTGCCAATGCTACCGGAAGTGCTATCAAATGGTTTGTGTTCACTTAACCCACAAGTTGATCGTCTGTGTATGGTGTGTGAAATGACCATCTCAGAGACGGGTAAACTATCGGGCTACAAGCACTACGAAGCCGTGATGAACTCGCACGCTCGTCTCACATATAGCAAAGTGAGCGCGATTCTAGAAGGGGATGAGGAACTACGTGAGCGTTACCAGCCGCTTGTTTCTCACCTAGAAGAGCTGCACAAGATGTACAAAGTGCTGAAAGAAGCACGAGATCAACGCGGTGCAATCGAATTTGAAACCGTTGAAACCAAATTTATCTTCAATGCGGAACGTAAAATCGAAAGCATTGAACCAGTGATTCGTAATGACGCGCACAAGATCATCGAAGAATGTATGATTTTAGCCAACATTGCTTCGGCATCGCTGGTAGAAAAAGCGAAAGAGCCTGCGCTCTATCGTATCCACGAATCTCCAGGTGAATTACGCCTGCAAGGTTTCCGTGACTTCTTAAGTGAACTTGGTCTTGAGCTAAAAGGTGGTCTAGAGCCTTCACCAACGGACTATGCTGATCTCGCACGTCAAATCTCTGGGCGTCAAGATCAAGAGTTGATTCAAACCATGCTGCTGCGTTCAATGAAGCAAGCGGTATACAACGCAGATAACGCGGGGCACTTTGGATTGGCACTGAAACGCTATGCGCACTTTACGTCGCCAATTCGTCGTTACCCTGACCTGTTACTTCACCGTGCAATCAAGTATCTGATTGCGAAAGAAGAAGGTCGTAATCAAGATCGCTGGACACCAACGGGTGGCTACCATTACTCGTTCGATGATATGGACTTTTACGGTGAACAATGTTCGATGACAGAGCGCCGTGCGGACGATGCAACACGTGATGTTGCGGATTGGCTGAAGTGTGAATACATGCAAGACCACGTCGGTGATGAGCTAGACGGTGTGATTGCTAATGTCACTAGCTTTGGCTTCTTTGTACGTTTAACGGATTTGCACATCGATGGTTTGGTGCATATTTCTACCCTTGCGAACGACTACTATCAATTTGACCCTATTGGTCAACGACTTATTGGTGAAAGTTTCGGTAACATCTATCGCTTAGGTGATGCAGTAAAAGTAAAAGTACTGGCTGTTAACCTCGATGATAAGCAAATTGACTTTGAATTGGTCGAAACAAGTCGTAAGCTACGCGGTGAAGGTAAGACTGCGAAGAAACGCGCAGCGGAAGCAAAACGCAAAGCGAAAGATAAAAAACGCGCTGCGACTCGCTCTTCATCGAAAGAAGGTGGCGCGCCTCGCGCAGTTCCTGCGATAGAGCCAACTAAGCGTCCAGAAGAAACGGGCGCAGTGAGTAAGCGCAATGGCCCCAAACGTGATGACGCCGAAGGCAAAAAGAAGCCTAAAGTGAAAAAAGCACGTAAAAAAAAGCCACACAGTAAGCCGAAGAAAACCAAGCGCACTAAAAAAGAAGCGTAGTAGGCTGAAGCGCCAGCTCAGTTCAAACTCGGCTGGTGCAGGCAATACGACCCGAACAACAGGTTAAACAATGAGTAACGAATTTATCTACGGCATTCACGCAGTGAAAGCGGTATTGGAGCGCGAACCAGAGCGTTTTATCGAGGCATACGTTTTAAAAGGTCGTCAAGATGATCGCCTGATGCCAATCCTAAATGATCTTCAGGTTTGTGGTGTCTCTATTCAACAAATGACGCGTAAAACTCTGGATGATAAAGCGCGTGGTGCAAATCACCAAGGCATCATTGCTCGCGTAAAACCAGCAAAACAACTGAACGAGAACGACATTGATGACATCTTAGCGCAGCATGAATCACCGCTATTGTTAGTGCTGGATGGTGTGACGGACCCGCACAACCTTGGTGCGTGTTTGCGTAACGCAGATGCGGCAGGCGCTGCGGCGATCATCGTACCGAAAGATCGTTCTGCACCAATGAATGCCACGGTAAGTAAAGTAGCATGTGGCGCTGCAGAGGTTGTGCCTCTGATTCGTGTAACCAACCTTGCACGTACAATGCGTACGCTACAGGAAAAAGGGATTTGGTTTGTGGGTACGGCTGGTGAAGCTACGCACGACATTTATCAAGCTAAGCTTACTGGTCCTCTTGCTATCGTGATGGGTGCTGAAGGTGATGGTATGCGTCGTCTTACTCGCGAAACCTGCGATGATTTAATTAAGATCCCTATGGCGGGCAGTGTATCAAGCTTGAACGTATCAGTGGCTTCTGGTATCTGTTTGTTTGAAGCGGTTCGTCAGCGTTTGGCTGCCCAAAAATAAGGCGAGCACACTAAGCGTCGCTGAGTGTGACACTGAGTGACATCAAGATTAAGCACACAGGATGGGGAACCATCCTGTGTTATTTTAGCTAGGGAATTTATGACCCAACAAGATATTAAATTGATTGCTTTTGATCTGGATGGAACACTGCTTGATAGCGTGCCAGATCTTGCCGTAGCGGCCGATCAAGCAGTTCAGGCGTTAGGCTATCCTTCTGTATCAGAAGAGCAGGTGCGTGATTACGTTGGTAATGGTGCAGATATATTGATTGGACGTGCATTAAGCCAAAGCATGACCATCAGCAGTGATTTGAGTGATGAGCTGCGTGCTAAAGCGCGTGAGCTGTTTGATGAATACTACAAGCAAAGCGGCCATAAGCTAAGTCACCTTTACCCAACAGTAAAAGAGACGCTTGAAGAGCTACACCAAGCTGGTTTTACGATGGCGATTGTGACGAACAAGCCCTCGAAATTCGTACCAGAAATTCTAGAGCAGCATGACATCGCCAAGTACTTCGTAGACGTATTAGGTGGTGACGCGTTTCCAGAGAAAAAACCAAACCCGGTGGCGCTGAACTGGCTAATGGAAAAGCACCAGGTAAAACCAGCAGAGATGCTGATGGTTGGGGATTCGAAAAACGATATCTTGGCGGCGAAAAATGCGGGTTGTGCTTCATTTGGTTTAACTTACGGTTATAACCACGGCGAGCCCATTTCAGCTTCGAACCCTGACGTAGTGGCGAACCGCCTCGCGGAATTACTGGAAGTCGTCGCTGTTTCTGCATAACGGCAACAAAAGATCTTCCAAAATACTTGTTAATGAGTACACTGAGTAAACCGTGCGCTAAAAGCCGCACGGTTTTTCATTTTAATTAGATTAAGAAGTCAAAGGAATCATTCTAATGAGCAAACCCATTGTATTGAGTGGTGTTCAACCGTCAGGTGAACTAAGTATCGGTAACTACTTGGGTGCTCTACGTCAATGGCAGCAGATGCAAGACGATTATGATTGCCAATACTGTGTAGTAGACCTTCATGCGATTACGGTTCGTCAGGATCCTAAAGCACTGCATGAAGCGACATTAGACGCACTGGCAATTTGTCTGGCAGTTGGTGTTGATCCGAAGAAGAGCACGCTATTTGTTCAGTCACACGTACCAGAGCATGCTCAACTTGGTTGGCTTCTTAACTGTTACACGCAAATGGGTGAGCTGAGCCGTATGACTCAGTTTAAAGACAAATCGGCACGTTACGCAAATGACGTAAACGTGGGGCTGTTTGATTACCCTGTGTTGATGGCAGCAGATATTTTGCTTTACGGCGCACACCAAGTGCCAGTTGGTAGCGACCAGAAACAGCATCTTGAGTTAGCACGTGATATCGCAACGCGTTTTAACAACATCTACTCACCAGAGAGTCCGATTTTTACCGTTCCTGAGCCGTACATTCCAACAGTCAATGCGCGTGTGATGAGTCTTCAAGACGCGACGAAGAAAATGTCGAAGTCAGATGATAACCGTAAGAACGTGATTACTCTGCTTGAAGAGCCAAAGTCGATCATCAAGAAGATCAACAAGGCGCAAACAGACACCGAAACCCCACCAAGCATTCGCCATGATATCGAGAACAAAGCGGGTATCGCGAACCTAATGGGACTTTACTCTGCGGCGACAGGAATGAGCTTTGAAGAGATCGAAGCCAAGTACAAAGGCGTAGAAATGTATGGTCCATTTAAGAAAGATGTTGGTGAGGCGGTTGTAGCAATGCTGGAGCCAATTCAAGCAGAATACCATCGTATTCGCGCTGATCGTGCTTACATGGATGAGGTAATGCAGCAAGGTGCAGAAAAAGCATCGGCTCGCGCCGCTGAAACGCTGAAGAAAGCATACAAAGCGGTAGGCTTTGTCGCTCGCCCATAGTTGCTAAGAATAGATTACAAAAAGCTCCACGTTAGTGGAGCTTTTTTTATGCTTTTTACTGGAATGGCGTGTCTTTCATGCAACGTTCCATATCGTAATATTCAACACGTCCTCGAGCACCTAAAAAGGCGGACTTCACCACCATGCCTCTATCAATGAAGTAACTGAGCTGCACGCATGATATATCGTAGCTAAGTTCTTTAATTCTCGCTGGGATCCAGTAGGTTCCTGGTGTTCTTAGACGCTGGGTAAAAGTAATAACACCCTCGTCACTGACCTCTAACTCTTCAATTCCATCCAGCTCATTTTTGGCTGATTCGATGATGTTTTGATTCGCGGTAGGTTGAAGTGGCTCACTGGCGGTCAACTGACATCCCGTTATCAAGCCAAGTAAGAAGAGAGCTAGCGCACTGCGTTGAATTTTTTCATTTATCGTTCCTGAGTTTACAGCTAATGAGATCTTAATGTCTCGCGCAGGAGTTATATCTTTTGTGTATGAATTTGGCTAGTGAATAAGGAGAAGTTATTGAGCAAATGATGAAAATTTTGAAGTATGAGGGTCATGCGTAAGAAAAGCCGAGCGAATAATTGGTGACTTAAGTTTAAACATGGCTATAAAAATGAAAATCAAAGCTTTCTAAATTAGTGATTAATTATATTTTCATTTATAACAAAGTGAGCTTGGTTAATAAGCCACTTCACGAGCGATGTATTTTCTACTCCTTAACATGAAGTGAAAAAATAAACTGAGTAATTAATCTAAATTTTGATTTGTTTATCAATAGCGTTCTGTATTTATTACAAAAAATGTTTGAATGGGATGTTCTGGCATATTTTCTTACATTCACATGTGATTCATTTCACGGCTTTAATTGCTCATTCTTATTTATTTCATAAATAAACCTGATAGTAGACGCAAATGGTAGGCTCTGATCAGAGCTAAGTTTGCATTTACATAAATATCAGGTATGACAATGGACACGTTAATCAAACCCTCAATACTCGCACTAACCATCGCCAGTGCACTTAGCGCAAACGCGAACGCAGAGATTATTATTTCCCAGTATGTGGAAGGCGGCGCTTATAATAAAGCGGTCGAGATCGCCAATACAGGTGATACTGCGGTGACACTCACAGGCTATGAATTAGCAAAATCTTCGAATGGTGGCGGCTCGTGGGGCAGCACTCTTGATCTTAGTGACGTAACGTTACAAGCGAAGCAAGTGTATGTGCTTGCTCATGGCGATGCGAGCGAAGCAATAAAGGCGGTTGCGGATTACACTGATAAAAATGTAGCGAACTTTAATGGCGACGATCCGTTGGCACTTCTTAAAGATGGGGAAGTGCACGATATATTAGGTGTGATGGGGGACGTGGATTTCGCTAAAGACACCACGTTAGTTCGTAACAGTGATGCGCTTACACCTTCAACTACCTACCAATCCACTCAGTGGACAGCCTTAGCCAAAGATAATATTGATGGTTTAGGGGAATTAAATACAACTGAGCCACCTGCGCCATTTGCTTGTGAAGTAGATGGACAAGAACCAGCCTTTACCACCATCCAAGAGATTCAAGGTGAAGGTGCTTCTTCTCCATTTATTGATGGCTACCCTTACATCACGACCGAAGATCACTTCGTAACTGGTGTGGTCAGTGCTGTAACAACAGGCTTAACTAAAGGCTTCTACCTGCAAGCACTTGAGAATGATGGCAACGACAAGACATCTGAAGGTTTGTTTATTCACACCGATGTTGCAGATACAGAGCTGAAAGCTGGTGATGTTGTTTGTGTGAAAGGGAAAGTACAAGAGTACTACAGCAACACTCAGCTTTCTTCTGATGCAAACAGTTATGTAAAAACAGGCACATCAAACGCCTCTTTGGTTACTCCGTTAACGATTAAGGAAGGGGAAACACTACGTGATGCACTAGAGCGTCATGAAGGTATGCAAGTTGAGCTCAGCTCGGCTAGCGAACTTTTCGTTACTCGTAACTTTTCTTACGATTATGACTCTCGACGCAACAACATGATGTTGTCTCATGAAGCACCGTTGTTTAAGCCGACTCAATTGCATGCAGCAGAGAGTGACGCTGCGGTTACCCTTGCCAAAGAGAATGCGGCCAACCGTATTTACTTGGAATCAGATAGCAAAGCGCCAAATGGTCAAATCCCATATTTCCCAACGTTTGCACAAGATCTTGACCAAAATGGCTCTTCAGAGCAGCACATTCGCCTAGGCTCTCGCGTCGAAGGCCTGCAAGGTGTAGTGAATTACAGCTATAACGAGTACCGCCTAATTGCGACCAATGAAGTTGATAGCAGCAACTTTGTCACGTCAGGTGATGACTTTGACGTTGCGCGTAAAGCGGCGCCAGCCATTGCAGATTCTGATTTACGAGTAGCGAGCTTCAACGTTCTTAACTACTTCACTTCGGTTGCTGACAGCGGGCACGACAACCCAACCGGGCAAAATCGTGGCGCGACAAACCTTGATGAGTTCTTGATCCAGCAAGCGAAAATCGTTTCAGCGATGAATAAGATGGACGCGGACATCATTGGCTTGATGGAAGTGGAAAACAACGGCTTTGGTGATGGCAGTGCTATCCAAAACTTGGTTGATGCTTTAAACGCTGAGATTGATGACGTGGAAGATCATTACACGTATGTCGAAATCGAAGAGCAAGACAAATACCAAGAGGAATACTTTGGCAGTGATGCGATCATGGTGGCGATTTTATATCGTGCTAACGCAGTAACGCCAAAAGACGCTGCAAAAGTGATCATCACGCCAGAGCAGCACATTGCAGAAAACACAATTACTCGTAAAGAGGGCACAGAAAGTAACCCTGCTTACGACAAATATCAACGCCATAGCTTATTACAGACCTTTACAGTGAAAGAGACTGGCGAAGATCTTTCAGTGGTCGTGAACCACTTTAAATCGAAAGGTTCTGAATGTATTGAAGAGTGGATTGCTGGTGTAGAAGACTCAGAACCCGCGGATCTGCAAGGTAACTGCAACAACTTCCGTGTTTCTGCTGCGAAAGTCGTTGGTGAAGCGCTGAAAGATATTGATGGCGATGTGCTCGTCATGGGCGATTTGAACGCTTACGGCAAAGAAGATCCGTTACTTACCCTCACTGATTACTCAAAAGAGAAATACGGCCGTGATATCTACACTGCCGCTTACACAACCATTGGTGGCGGTGAGCTTCAAGTAGAGAAAACCAAGATTGAAAAAGGCTATGGCCTACACAATTTAAACACCTTGCTGCATGGCACTGATACGTTCTCGTACACCTATTCAGGTGAGTTGGGGAACTTGGACCATGCATTGGCAAGCAGCAGTTTAGCGCAAAAAGTGGTGGCGATTGAAGATTGGCACATCAACTCCCTAGAAAGTAACTTGTTTGAATACGGCAGCAAATACACGGGTGACATGCCGAAGTACAAAGATGCGTTCTCAGCGTCTGATCATGATCCAGTGATTATTGCTATTGATTTGCCAGATGATGATATCGATTTACCGAAAGCGGGTGAAAACTTAGCTATTGATGTACGTCTACCACCAACTGCGGTTGCGGGCGATATTGTGACAGTGAACTTAACAGCATCCACACAAGCGGCCTCGACAAGCAGTGATGCAAAAGTTTACTCGGCTAGCCAAACCTTGACTCAAACTGACATTGACGCACGCAGCGTGAATATTGAGTTTGAACAAGCGCCAGAACAAGGTAATTACCAGTTAGAAGAGAAAGTGACAGACTCGACAGGCAACGTCGTTAAGTTTAGCTCTGTTCGTGATGTCTCAATGACGCAAACTGAAACGGGTGCAGAAGGTTCGAAGGATTCAGATGGTGGTTCGTTTGGTTTTGGCGCGCTACTCGCGATGCTTGGACTTGGCTTACTACGTCGCCGCAACTAAGCCTTTATCTCCTAAAATACAGCTGTAAAGACCAAAGGCCAGCCGATGCTGGCCTTTTTATTGCACAAAGACTTGCCTTTCTAGTTTGGTGTTGCAAAATACCGCCCTTAATTGTCGCAAACCAGACAATCATCTCTTAAGTCTTGCCTAAACGGATTGGAGCAGCTGACACTCTATGTTGTTGATCATCGATAACTACGATTCTTTCACTTACAACCTCTACCAATACTTTTGCGAGCTTGGCGCTAGTGTAAAAGTCGTGCGTAACGATGAAATCGACATTCAAGGGATTGAAGCGTTGAACCCAACTCACTTGGTGATCTCACCTGGACCGTGTACGCCAAACGAGGCAGGTATCTCTCTACAAGCTATCGAATACTTCGCTGGTAAGCTTCCAATATTGGGTGTTTGCCTTGGTCATCAAGCGATAGCGCAAGTGTTTGGTGGGGAAGTTGTGCGCGCTCGACAAGTGATGCATGGGAAAACGTCACCTATTCGTCACAATGGTCGCAGTGTGTTTAAAAACCTGAATAACCCACTCACCGTAACCCGTTATCACTCTCTCGTGGTGAAAAACGGTACGTTACCCGATGTGTTTGAACTGACCGCATGGACTGAGCTGCCGGATGGAAGTATGGACGAAATCATGGGTTACCAACATAAAACCCTACCAATTGACGCAGTGCAGTTTCACCCAGAATCGATCAAAACAGAGCAAGGTCACGAGTTGCTCGCGAACTTTTTAGCACGTAAAGCTATCTGATCGCGATCACTTTTCTTAACAAATCATTCATCTTTTTGCCGAGGTGAGTGGATTGCAAAACTATGCGGTTCATTCTGGCCTCTTTGTCTATTCATGTCTTTTTAAACCTTCTATCCCCTGTATTACATAACATTTATAAAAAATCTCTTCTCTATTTTACTTTCTTGATGCATAAATAGTCATAAGCAGTGATTAATGGAAGTTGCTTTCGAGAACGAAAAGAATAAATCACTATTGAAATGGTTAATTAAATGTAAATACAATGCCGCAATAGCTTAAATGCAAAACATTATTTGCTGGCAAAGAGAGCCGGTTAAATTCGCTTATCTGCTACGCATGCGGTATCAAGAAGGAATGTGCAATGACAACGGAAATTAAAGTAGAGCGCGGTTTATTCGATGAGGTAATGGTACCTTGCTATAACCCGATGGAAATGATCCCTGTTAAAGGTGAAGGTTCACGTGTTTGGGATCAGGAAGGTAATGAATATATCGACTTTGCTGGTGGTATTGCAGTGAGCTGTCTTGGCCATTGTCATCCAGTAATGGTAAACGCATTAACAGAGCAAGCTAACAAGCTTTGGCACTTAAGTAACGTGATGACGAACGAACCAGCACTTCGTCTGGCGAAAAAGCTAACAGAAGTGAGCTTTGCTGAGCGCGTATTCTTTGCTAACTCTGGCGCAGAAGCGAACGAAGCGGCACTTAAGCTGGCACGTCGTTACGCTGCTGACGTACATGGCGCTGAGAAATCAGAAATCATCGCATTCAAACAAGGTTTCCACGGTCGTACGTTCTTTACCGTAACGGTTGGTGGTCAAGCGGCTTACTCTGACGGTTTTGGTCCTAAGCCTGGTGACGTTACCCACTTACCTTACAATGATATCGAAGCACTACAGGCACACATGTCTGATCGCACATGTGCGGTGATGATGGAGCCGCTACAAGGTGAAGGCGGTATCGTGCCACCAACGCCTGAGTTTGCTCAAGCAGTACGTGAGCTGTGTGACAAACACAACGCGCTACTGATCTTCGATGAAGTGCAAACCGGTAATGGTCGTACAGGTAACTTCTACGCTTACCAAGGTTTAGGTATTACACCTGATATTCTAAGCACCGCGAAATCACTCGGTGGCGGTTTCCCAATCGGTGCAATGCTGACTACTGCAAAATTAGCAGAGCACATGAAAGTCGGTACGCACGGTTCAACATACGGCGGTAACCCACTCGCGTGTGCTGTAGCAGAAGCAGTTGTGAACGAAGTTACTAAGCCTGAAGTGTTGGCTGGTGTGCTAGAACGCGAAGCGATGTTCCGCGAAGGTCTAGAGAAGATCAATGCTAAGTACAACATCTTCTCAGAAGTTCGTGGTCAAGGCCTATTGCTTGGCGCTGCACTAAATGAAGAATGGCAAGGCCGCGCACGTGATGTTCTCGTCGCTGCAGGCAAACAAGGTCTCATGGTATTGGTTGCGGGTGCCAATGTCGTACGTTTCACACCATCACTCGTTATTACACAACAAGAAATTGAAGAAGGCTTGGCGAAACTGGATAAAGCGATCGCGACTTTAGTTTAAGCGCGATATCAGTTTCAACGTCAACGCAGACACCCCCGTCAAGGATCTCTGATGGGGGAATTGTTCCTACAATATAGTTAGGATCTTCTTGCATCTGGAGGGAGTATTGATGCTAGTAGTTCGCCCTATCGCGATGTCGGATTATGACGCGCTGCACACTTGTGCGGTGGAGTCTGGTCACGGATTTACATCTCTACCGGTTAACGAAGAACTGTTAACCAATCGAATCAAACACTCAGAGTACAGCTTTGGTAAGCCAGATGTGGCAGAACCAGGTGATGAAGGCTACCTGATGGTCGGCTTTGACTCTGAAACGGGTGAGGTTGCGGGTACCACCGGAATCGAAGCATCTATCGGCTGGGATGTCCCATTTTACTCGTATCACATTAGTAAAGTGGTGCACTCGTCACCAAAGCTTGGCGTCAATAATGTCGTCAAACTGCTTACTTTTGGTAATAACTACACGGGTAACAGCGAAATTTGTACCTTGTTCTTGCGTGAGAAATTCCGCCAAGGTCTGAATGGTCGTCTAATGTCGAAGTGTCGTTTCCTCATGATGGCTGAGCACCCAGAGCGTTTCTCTGAAACGATCTTTGCGGAGATGCGTGGTGTTTCAGACGACGAAGGCAACTCGCCGTTCTGGCAATGGTTACAAGAGCATTTCTTCTCCATCGATTTCACGCTTGCGGATTACCTCACAGGTATCGGCAAGAAAGGCTTTATTGCTGACTTAATGCCGAAGCTGCCTATTTACATCAACCTGTTGAGTCCAGAAGCGCAAGTCGTGATTGGTCAAGTACATGACAATACTCGCCCAGCATTAAAGCTGCTTGAGCGTGAAGGCTTCACTAACCGTGGCTACGTGGATATTTTCGATGCGGGTCCAACCGTTGAATGTGACTTACGCAATATTGAATCGGTACGTCACTCGTTCCGTGCGCAAGTGAAAATTGCACAACATAGCAGTACGCAAGACTTCTTGATGTGCAACTCATCGTTCGAAAACTTCCGCGCAGCAGTCACCAAAGCGGCGTATGACCCTGAAACACAAAGCGTCATGATCGCACCAGACGTTGCGGATGCACTTTTGGTTGAGGAAGGGGATTTTGTTCGCCTTCTTCCGCAGTAACAGACGATAGAATTTAAGGATAGAAACAATGACACATTGGATTGCAGGTGAATGGGTACAAGGTCAGGGTGAAGCATTTACGTCTCTGTCACCTTACAACCAAGAAGTGATCTGGCAAGGCAACGGTGCAACGGCAGAGCAGGTGAATCAAGCGGTATCTGCAGCGCGTGAAGCGTTTATTGACTGGAAAAAACGCCCATTTGCAGAGCGTGAAGCGATCGTGTTGGCTTTTGCTGAGAAAGTAAAAGAGAACAGCGAGAAAATCGCCGAAGTCATTGCCAAAGAAACTGGTAAGCCAATTTGGGAAACGCGCACTGAAGCAGCGGCAATGGCAGGTAAAATTGCAATCTCTATTCGTGCTTACCATGACCGCACCGGTGAAGCGAGCCGTGAAGCGGCGGGCAACCAAATTGTGTTGCGTCATCGCCCACTGGGCGTGATGGCGGTATTTGGGCCATATAACTTCCCTGGTCACCTACCAAATGGTCACATTGTGCCTGCGTTACTAGCGGGTAACACCGTTGTGTTCAAGCCATCCGAGCAAACGCCTTGGACTGGCGAGCTAGCCATGAAACTTTGGGAAGAGGCAGGTCTGCCGAAAGGTGTGATCAACCTTGTCCAAGGTGCGAAAGAAACCGGTATTGCGCTTGCTGACGCAAAAGGCATTGATGGCGTACTGTTCACGGGCAGCGCGAACACAGGGCATGTATTGCACCGTCAATTTGCGGGTCAACCAGGCAAGATGTTAGCACTAGAAATGGGTGGTAATAACCCGATGGTGATCTCTGATAAATACGGTGATTTGGATGCCACGGTGTACACCATCATCCAGTCAGCGTTTATCAGTGCTGGTCAACGTTGTACGTGTGCTCGTCGTTTGTACGTGCCATTGGGTGAGAAAGGCGATGCGCTTATCACCAAGCTCGTCGAGGCGACACTCAATATTCGCGTAGACCAACCATTTGCAGAGCCTGCGCCATTTATGGGGCCGCAAATCTCCGTTGCCGCAGCCAAGTTCATTCTAGATGCACAAGCGAACCTTCAATCACTTGGTGGTGAAAGCTTGATTGAAGCTAAAGCAGGAGAGGCGGCGTTTGTTTCTCCGGGCATTATTGATGTAACGAACATTGCTGAGCTACCAGATGAAGAGTACTTCGGTCCACTTCTGCAAGTGGTGCGTTACGAAGGGCTAGAAAAAGCCGTAGAACTGGCGAACGACACGCGCTTTGGTCTGTCGGCAGGTCTTGTATCAACAGACGATCAAGAATGGGAATACTTCGTTGACCATATTCGTGCAGGGATCGTGAACCGTAACCGCCAGCTCACAGGTGCAAGTGGTGATGCGCCATTTGGTGGCCCTGGTGCGTCAGGTAACCTACGTCCAAGCGCTTATTACGCAGCAGACTACTGTGCGTACCCGATGGCATCAATGGAAGGTCAAGAGACTATCTTGCCTGCAACATTAAGCCCAGGTGTGGCGCTATAAGTTTTAATAACAGAGTCGCAACCATGTATTGCGGCTCACCTTGCCGGCGAATCATTTAGGTATGGGTTGTAGTGATCGTTGGCAGAACACGGAAAGTGAGCAAAGACTCGGAAAAGCGTGTTGACTGACTGGCATTTACCGTCACAGGTTGATGGCTGCTCGTTCATTATTCTGGACAACTTTTCGTTGTGAACGAGCAGTCAACTTCCGCTTACCTTTTAACTCTACATCTCGTAACAAGGAGTCGTTATGACGCCCGATGTGTTATTTGAATCGCTATGGCAAGATTACATTCAACGTCTTTGCCCCTCTGCTGCGAAAGTACATCAGCTGCTTCAAGAAGATGAGCCTCTGATTAATGATCATATAGCTTTACGTACCTTCAATATTGCGCCTCTTGGTATCGAAACCTTAGCTAAACCATTTGTAGCCATTGGCTACCAGGCATGTGGTGACTACGTTTTCGAAAGTAAAAAGCTGGTTGCTAAGCACTATGAACACCCTGATCCGAAGCAACCGAAAGTCTTTATTAGTGAGCTAAAAGTTGAGGAGTGTTCACCTGAGCTGCAAGAGATTGTGAAAAAGCTGGTGACACAAGTCGATGCAGGCAAGCTGAACGATAGCGCATTCTTACATGGTGGACGCTTGTGGGATTTAAGCTTTGCTGACTACCAAACGTTGGCTAAAGAAAGTGAATATGCATCTTGGTTGGCTGCGCATGGTTACGGCGCAAACCACTTCACGGTGAGCGTTAACCAGCTCAATGAATACGAAGAAGTGAAGCAAGTAAACGATCACTTACGCACGGCCGGATTTACCATCAATGAAAACGGCGGGGAAGTGAAGGGCACTCCCGAGGTGCTACTAGAACAATCATCGACCATGGCGGATAAAGTGGCGGTTCGCTTTAGCGAAGGCACTGAAATTATCCCTGGTGGCTTTTACGAGTTTGCTAAGCGCTACCCGATGGAAAATGGTGAGCTGTACCCAGGTTTTGTGGCGGCTTCAGCGGACAAAATCTTTGAAAGTACGAATGGCTAACTTTTAGGGTGAACCTTTCGACTAACCAACTTGCTCATTAGTCTTTTGTTGCTCTGAGCTCAATGTGGTTACAAGACAAATAAAAAGCCACCAATGTCGCCATTGGTGGCTTTTATAATTTTGTTCGCGTCACTCTGGTTTGAGATTAACGAGTACCGTAAACCACGATAGTTTTACCGTGCGCAGAGATTAAGTTCTGCTCTTCTAACATTTTCAAGATACGACCTACTGTCTCACGAGAACAGCCAACGATTTGACCGATTTCTTGACGAGTGATCTTGATTTGCATGCCGTCTGGGTGAGTCATTGCGTCTGGTTGTTTTGCAAGGTTCAGAAGCGTCTGAGCGATACGACCAGTTACGTCTAGGAACGCCAGGTCACCCACTTTTTGGCTAGTTACTTGAAGACGACGAGCCATCTGCGCAGAAAGGCGCATTAGGATGTCTGGGTTTACTTGGATAAGCTGACGGAATTTCTTGAAAGAAATTTCAGCAACTTCACAAGGAGATTTAGCACGAACCCAAGCTGTGCGCTCTTGGTCTTCCTCGAATAGACCAAGTTCACCAATAAAGTCTCCTTGGTTTAGGTAAGAAAGGATCATCTCCTTACCTTCTTCGTCTTTGATAAGAACCGCAACAGAACCTTTAACGATGTAGTACAAAGTTTCTGCCTTTTCGCCCGCGTGAATTAGCGTGCTCTTTGAAGGGTACTTATGAATATGACAGTGTGAAAGAAACCACTCTAATGTTGGGTCGGTTTGAGGTTTACCTAGAACCATAATATCTCACTTCCTCTGCAGGGTACGCTTGCGCTATCCATATTTTAGCTAAGCCTGAATTAGGCCTACTAGAATAAGAGCACTTTTTATATGCTGCAAGCTCTCTTGTGTTTCGGTAAGAAATAGTATCCTTTTTCGAAAACGATTTCTTGATTTTAATCGTGCCATGATTGAGATTTTGTAAGCAAAACTGTGCACATGATCACGGTATGAAAAGTAAACATCTTCGCAGGCAGGTTTTTAGCCAATTTTCCCTGTTTCGATGAGCTGTTGTAGGATAGGCCGCACTATGAGCTCCATTGCAAAGCTCATCTTACCGCCTGGCACGACAATCGTGTTGTGGCGTGACATGAATGAGCCATCAATCATAGCTAGGAGATATGGGAAGTCGACTTTCTTTATCCCACGCAAGCGAATTACGACAAAGCTCTCATCCAGGCTTGGGATACCTTTCGCGTTAAGTGGGTTAGAGGTATCGACCGTTGGGACGCGCTGAAAGTTAATATGAGTGCGAGAAAATTGCGGAGTGATGTAGTTAAGATAATCGTCCATCGAGCGCACGATAGAATCCATTACTGCTTCTCGTGAATGACCGCGGTCACGAGTATCACGCACAAACTTTTGGATCCACTCTAAGTTTACGATTGGTACCATACCAATCAAGAAATCCACATGCTGCGCGACATTAACATCGCCATCCACAACACCGCCGTGCAAGCCTTCATAGAAGAGAACGTCACTGTTCTCCGGTAAGTCCTGCCACGGTGTGAAGGTTCCAGGCATTTGATTATAAGGTACGGCCTCGTCAAAGGTGTGTAGGTAGCGACGTACGCTGCCTGCGCCATCGTGACCATATTTACGGAAAAACTCTTCCAATCCTGGAAAGTCATTAGCTTGAGGGCCAAAGTAGCTAATGTGTCGACCTTGCTCGCGCGCTTTACGGATTTCTATATCCATTTCAGGGCGAGTAAAGCGATGGAAGCTGTCGCCTTCAACCCATGCGGGTTTAACGTTCATCATATTGAACATCTTACGGAAGGCTTCAGATGTAGTGGTCGTGCCGGCACCGGATGAACCAGTAACCGCAATAATTGGGTGTTTAGCTGACATGACAAACCTTGTCGAAAATTACTTACCTGTAATGTGCAGTAGGCTGCTACTGCACGGTCGATAACCCACTATAGCACGTAACAATGCCTTGTCATTGAGTGGGGTACGGTAAAATGTGAAGGGTCTAAAATTTTGTTTTTACCTGAATATCGACGGTTTCGTGCAGTTCAGAGAACACGATAACCGCTTCGCCTTTTTCTAATTGAGTTTTTACTTGATCCACTTTGTCTTGCAAAGAAATCTCGACGGTTCCGTAATCCGTGCCTTCACGTAAGACGAATTCACGAATTAAGTTTTCCAATGTTTCTGGCGCAATGTCTTGCCATGGAATGATCATAAATACCTCGAACTTTTATGATGAGCGGCTAGTTTACTGCTTTCGCTGCTTGGATACAGCAGAAAGGTAATCTGCGGCAATACTTTCGTAATACGCTGGCAGCGCTTCTTCCAACCAAAATTTCGGCTTGAGCGCTGAACCTGTCAGGAAACCAACATGCCCACCGTGCTCAAAGAGACGGTAATCAATATTATCTGGCAGAACAAATTTCGGGATCACATCGTCGGTCATGAATGGATCGTCTTTGGCGTGAATGATCAGTGTCGGTAGCGTGATCTGTTGTAATTTACTTAAGCCAGAACATTGATCGTAATAATCTTGTGCGTCTTTAAAACCGTGCAGTGGTGCCGTGATCAAATCATCGAATTCATACAATCGTGTAACACGTTTTATTGAGTTGTAGGACAAAGCGAGCTCGCCATGCAACAAGTGATGTTTTTGCAACGCGTTGCGTTTGAGCGAAGAGAGCAGGTAACGGCGATACACTTTCGAAAAGCCTTGTTCAATACGGTTCGCACACGCTGCTAGGTCTAAAGGCGCTGAGATAATGGTCGCCGCATTCAAAATGGGGTGGTCTTTGTATTGGGCTAAATAATTCGCCAACATGTTACCGCCAAGAGAAATACCGACCGCAACTTTGGGGTTATCAGGAAAGCGTTGCTCAAGGTGCTCTAAGAAGTGGCGGGCGTCAGTCACTTCACCAGAATGATAGGCGCGAGCTTTCTTGTTTGGCTTACCGCTACAACCGCGGAAATGCATCATCACCGACAGCCATCCGGATTGAGCAAATGCATTCATTAGGCCATTGGCGTAAGGGCTATAGAAGCAGCCTTCTAGTCCATGAAATAAAACAAAAATCGGCTTTTTTTGCGCAGGTTCTTGGGTTGGGTCCTCGCTCCATGCGAGATCGAGAAAGTCGCCATCGGATGTATCGAGGGTTTGCCAAATCGGCGTAAACAACGCTTTTTTGCGAATAAAACGCGGTAAAAGCGTTTGAAGATGCGGGTTTTTGATCCCGGCGGCTGCGAAAAATTGTGTCATACCTAACTGCTCTTATGCGGTTCTTCGGTGTCAGTTGAAGAACTTATTAATATAATCCTTTATAAAGATTATAGGTATTCTACAGATTTATGGGCGTTTTGGTGGGTGAATGTTTGGCACCGGAATAGCAAAGGCCTGTTGCAAATGCTCACCACCAAGTTGACGACAGTATCTCAGCGTGAGTGGGGCGCCATCATTTTTGACCAGCGTGAGCGAGTTAATGCAGTTCACCAAATCCGCTTGTTGCTGCTTTTCTAGTTGCAGCTCAAACTGCAAGGTTTCACGATATAAAGCGTCATTGACTTGAGACTTAAGATGGCGACGTAAGTCGCGAAAAGAGTGCAATAAGGTTTCGCTTCGGCCCAGACAGCTTTGTACCAGAGGCCAGTCTTTTTCTTGGAAAATGAGTTGCTGCTCATCGAGCCATCTGAGCAGCAGGAGTAGGTTCACGTTGCCGTGATAATTGTTCTGCAATGATAAACACGCTTCTTTCACTTCTCGCACACCATAAAACTGCAGACTGAACTGCCAAAGGTGTTCTAGGGTGAGTGTGTATTCAGCGTGTTGATTACTCATTGATTAAACTCTAGCTCCATCTGCTCCAGTTCTTCCTGAGCAGACATCCATTCCATTTCAATTTCTTCGAGCTCTGCCTTACTAGAAGCTTGAAGAGCCAGCACTTGGTTAAGTTTAGCTTTATTTTCGGCTTCATACAGTGAGTTATCTGCCAATTGTTCTTCAGCTTCGGCCAGTGCAGCACCTAACTTATCCATTTTATTTTCTAATTGTGTCAGCGTTTTGCGAATTGGCGCCGTCTGCTTACGAAATTCTGCATCGCGACGTTTCTGCTCTTTTTTCGCTGCAGCGCTGTTGGCGCTATCTTTGGCTGGCTGTGCGGCTTGTGCCTCTTTGCGTTCCGCTCTTTGTTGCTCGGTTAACCACTTGTAGTAGTCGTTTAAGTCACCATCGAACGGCGCAACTTGACGATCGTGCACCAAGTACAAGTCATCGGTTGTAGCACGCAATAGGTAACGGTCGTGCGAAACAATCACCATTGCACCTTCGAACGTTTGCAGTGCCATCGTCAATGCCTGACGCATGTCCAAATCCAAGTGGTTGGTTGGTTCATCAAGTAGCAACAGGTTTGGCTTTTGCCACACAATTAAGGCCAGCACTAAACGGGCTTTTTCACCACCCGAAAACGGTGCGACTTTCTCCAGTGCTTTGTCGCCTTGGAAGCCAAAGCTGCCTAGGTAATCACGTAGCTGTTGTTCGGTTTGATCCGGCGCGATCTGCATCATGTGTTGCAGCGGCGTTTCCTCTGGGTGCAGCGTTTCTAATTGATGCTGGGCAAAGTAACCTATTTTTACGCCTTGTGAGTAAGTCAGATCGCCACCTTGCGCGTTAAGCTCACCAGAGAGCAATTTGATCAAGGTCGATTTACCCGCGCCATTACGGCCGAGTAGACCAATGCGACTGCCAGGAACCAAGTTCAACCTGATCTTCTCTAAGATCAGGTTGTCACCGTAGCCTGCCGATACTTCATCCATCATCATGATTGGGTTTGGCAGCGCCGCGGGCTCACGGAATTGGAAGCTAAATGGGTTATCGAATTGAGCGGGTAACACTTTCTCCATGCGCTCCAAAGCTTTAATACGGCTTTGAGCCTGGCGTGCTTTAGAGGCTTTATAACGGAAGCGGTCGATGTAGCTTTGCATGTGCGACATCTGTTTCTGTTGCTTCTCGAACATCGCTTGCTGCAGCACCATTTTTTGCGCTCGTTGGTTTTCGAACGACGAATAGTTACCCGTGTATTCGTTCAATTGTTGGTTTTCGATGTGAATAATACGGCCAACAATTGGGTCAAGGAAGTCACGGTCGTGCGAGATCAGGATCAGTGTGCCTGGGTAGTTTTGTAGCCAACGTTCAAGCCACATCACTGCGTCTAAGTCCAAGTGGTTGGTTGGCTCATCGAGTAGCAATAAGTCAGAACGGCACAATAGCGCCTGGGCTAAGTTAAGGCGCATACGCCAACCACCTGAGAATTGAGTCAAACTCCAACTCATTTGCTCTTGGCTGAAACCTAAACCGTCGAGCAATTCTGCCGCGCGAGCGCGAATGCTATAACCGCCGATGGTTTCAATTTTACCGTGGATCTCGGCAACCAAGGTGCCGTTGTCTTGTGCTTCCGCTTCAGCCAACTGCTTTTCGAGCGCTCGGTACTCGCGATCACCATCAATGACGTATTCCAGTGCAGTGCGCTCTAGCGCAGGCGTTTCCTGTGCGACCCAGGCCAACTCCCAATGTTGAGGTTGGCTAAATGAGCCTGCATCAATCGACAGTTCATCTTTCAGCAATGCAAATAGCGTTGATTTACCGCAGCCGTTTTTGCCCACAAGGCCGACTTTATCGCCAGGATGGATAGTCGCTGAAGCTTGATCTAAAAGAGGTTTACCGCCACGCAGTAACTGAATATCAGAGAAGGTAATCATAAAGTTTTCATTCACTTTGCGCAGTGCGCGTTGCTTGGTTACATAGCGAAGTGGTTTCAATCGTTTTTAAAGCCACTTGGGTATATATCTAGCGGTGAATAGTAGGGGTATTGGCCGGAAAAGTCGATTGATTCGCTTTAATTGCATTATGCTGTACAAAAAAGTATAACAATTTGATAACGGATAAAAATAACCACAAGGACGACCATTTGGCTGTTGCACCGTCTATTCTCCCAAGAGTTCTGGTCATTTATGCTCATCCAGAGCCACATAACTCGATTGCTAATCAAGTGATGATTAAAAAAGCTCAGTCGCTTGATCACGTCACTGTGCACGATCTTTACGGTGTTTACCCTGACTTCTTTATTGATGTGAATTACGAACATGAGTTGTTGCTTACGCATGATGTGATCGTGTTTCATCACCCGCTTTATATGTATTCATGCCCAGCCCTGTTAAAAGAGTGGTTGGACCGAGTGCTGGGCAAAGGTTTTGCTTTTGGCGGAGGTTCGGCGCTAGAGGGAAAATACTGGCGCAGTGTGATTACAACGGGTGGGAAAGAAGAGGCCTTTAGCGCGAAGGGGTACAACAAATATCCATTACAGCAAATCTTACAACCGTTTGAACTGACGGCCGCCTTGTGTCAAATGCACTGGATTGAACCTTTGGTGTTGTATTGGTCGCGTAATGTCTCGGATATTGAGCGGTATGAGCACGCCGAATTGTATCGTCGGTGGTTGAACAACCCACTTGAAAACTGGGAAGCAACAGACCAAGGAGGTCAGTATGGCGATAACCAGTGAGTTTCTTCAAAGTAGCGTGGTCTTTCTCTCGGCTGCGGTTATCGCGGTGCCGATTGCTCAGCGTCTCGGACTTGGCTCGGTTTTAGGTTATTTACTTGCCGGTGTGTTGATTGGCCCTTGGGGCCTTGGCTTAATCAGTGATGTTGATGCTATTTTGCACTTTGCTGAACTTGGGGTCGTGTTGTTACTGTTCTTGATCGGCCTTGAACTAAATCCTAAAAAACTGTGGCAAATGCGAGGACCGATTCTAGGTTTAGGCGGCGCGCAGGTGGTGGTTACGACCGCCGTGATCGGCAGTGTCGTCAGTATGTTCGGCGTAAGCATGCAAGTGAGTTTGGTGATTGGGATGGGGTTGGCGCTGTCCTCGACGGCAATTGCTCTTAAAGTGATTGAAGAGCAAGGGCTCAATGGCACCGAAACGGGTCAGTCTGGTTTTGCGGTATTGCTCTTTCAAGATATTGCCGTGATCCCAATGTTGGCAATGTTGCCCTTGCTTGCTGGCGGGCAGAGTGGCGGTAGTTGGTTAGATGTCTTCACGGTATTAGGTAGTGTGGTGGCCCTGTTGATTGGTGGTCATTTCTTATTGCGTCCACTATTTCGTTTTGTTGTGATGAGCGGCGTTCGTGAGCTCTTTACCGTCGCCGCATTGTTGGTTGTGCTTGGGATTTCTGTCGTGATGCAAAAGCTCGGGCTTTCTATGGCTCTAGGGACTTTCTTAGCCGGCGTTCTGCTGGCTGAGAGTGAGTATCGACATGAATTGGAAATCGCTATCGAGCCGTTTAAAGGTTTGTTGTTGGGGTTGTTCTTCATCGCGGTTGGCATGGCGGTAAATTTGGGGTTATTGGCATTACACCCTTTAGAGATTCTGGGCGCGGTGGTGGCTTTGGTCGTGGTTAAGGGCTTGGTTTTGTATGCATTGGCGAGAGCTGCCCATGTCGGAGCCAAAGCGAGAAGCCGTATGGCCGCGATTTTAAGCCAAGGTGGTGAGTTTGCCTTTGTCATATTTACCGCAGCGAGCCAAGAGGGCATTTTATCCAAAGAGCAAGTAGCGTTTTTGTTGGTGGTGGTCAGTTTATCCATGGTGACGACACCACTTTTGCTGATGGGACAAAAAAAATGGTTTGCTCATACCCTGAATCAAGAAGAAGAGGGCATGACCACGAAAGTAGTGGATCGCCGGCCACGCGTGATCATTGCAGGCTTTGGACGTTTCGGTCAGATCGTCGGACGTTTAATGTATGCCAATAAAATCAAAGTGACGGTATTAGAAAGTGATGCCAGCCAAATCCACCTACTGCGCAAGTATGGTTACAAAGTGTTTTATGGTGATGCTACCCAAATTGATCTTTTACGGGCTGCTGGCGCAGATAAAGCAGAAGCATTGGTCATTTGTACCGATTCACCTGATGAGGTGATGGCCATCGTTGATATCTGCCGCGTGCACTTCCCGAAACTTAAGTTGCTAGCCCGAGCAAGAAGCCGTGTCGAGGCGTATCAGTTAATGAGCCACGGTGTCGAGAATTACTCTCGTGAAACATTTTTAGGGGCATTGGATCTCGGTCGCCAAGCGCTCGTAGAACTTGGTATGCACCCATATCAAGCAAAGCGGGCAGAAGCACATTTTCGTAAGTTAGATAATGCTATGCTTAAGGACTTATTGCCTCAGCACAATGAAGATAAGAAATTGGCTCAGAGAGCGAAAGAGGCACGCAAAGAGCTAGAAGAAATTTTTGGTCGTGAGATGGAGAGCGACCATCAGTCACCTAATCATTGGAAGTAGTACTTGAGCCAAGACTCAAGCTAAGGAAATAGCGTGAAAATCAAGAAACGTTTTATTGCCGGCGCTAGCTGCCCAAATTGCAGCCAGCAAGATACCCTGCGCTGGTGGATTGAAAATAATATCGAGTTAGTTGAGTGTGTCGAGTGTGAGTTTACTGAGCAGCGTAAACCGCAATCTGTAGAGAAAAATAAACACTCAGATCAGGAAATGATCGGAATTTTTAAGCCGGAATAATTGAACTTCGATAATTGATCCCCATAATACACCCAGATATCTCAGTACTTAACCCCATTCAGGTTAAGTCAATTAATCTCCCTGGAGTTAGTATGAAAATTGAAAAGAACGTTGTTGCAAGCCTTGCATACAAAGTAATGATGGAAGACGGTGTCGTTGTTGATCAATCAACAGCAGAAGCGCCTCTAGATTACCTTCACGGTCACAACAACCTAATCACTGGTCTTGAAAAAGAGCTTGAAGGTAAAGTGGCTGGCGACAAGTTCTCAGTAACGGTAGCTCCTGAAGAAGCTTACGGCGAGCACAACGATGCGCTAGTACAACGCGTTCCTGCGGACGTATTCCAAGGCGTTGACCAAATTGAAGTGGGCATGCGCTTCCTGGCTGACACTGACCAAGGTCCAATCCCTGTAGAAGTAACAGAAGTTGATGGCAACGAAGTGGTTGTTGACGGTAACCATATGCTAGCTGGTCAAACACTAACTTTCGAAGTAGAAGTTATGTCTACACGTGAAGCAACAGCAGAAGAGATCGAACACGGTCATATCCATCAAGCTGGTGGTTGTGGTCATGACCATGATCACGATGATGAAGGCTGCTGTGGCGGCGGCAGCTGTGGTTCTCACTAATCACAAGCTCCTTCACTAGATAATCTTATCTAGTAAAGCTTTGAAAAGCGCAAGTTGAGGTTTCAACTTGCGCTTTTTGTTTATCTAAGGTGTAGTGCATAGAAGAAAAGAACAACTCATGGAAAAAGCGATGACAAAACCTTTCTCGATTGCGATTCATGGTGGCGCAGGCACCATTTTACGTGAACAGATGAGCAATGAACTTCAGCAATCGATCTTGGCTGATTTGGAAGCGTCGGTAAAAGCTGGCTATCAAATTCTAGAGAAAGGCGGCGACGCTTTGGATGCGGTTGTTGCTGCAGTAAAAGTATTGGAAGACTCGCCTAACTTTAATGCGGGTAAAGGCTCGGTGCTGACCAACAACGAAATGGTAGAAATGGATGCCTCTGTCATGGATGGTCGAAACCAAGCCGCAGGCGCGGTCGCTGGTGTTCGTCATATCAAGAATCCAATTGAGCTCGCTCGTGACGTGATGCGAAACAGCAATCACGTGTTGTTGGTGGGTGAGGGCGCAGAGCAGTTTGCTTTTGAACAAGGCCATGAGTATACCGAACAGGATTACTTCTTTACTGATCGCCGTTATGAGCAGTTGCTGTCTATGCGTGAGAAAGGGCTGTTTGCTTTGTCGGAATCTCGCTACCCAGATGATCGTAAACATGGCACCGTCGGAGCCGTAGCGTTGGACCAACAAGGTAACTTAGCCGCTGCCACCAGTACGGGTGGCGTAACGAATAAGCAATACAATCGAGTTGGGGATTCGGCTTTGATAGGCTGTGGCACGGTGGCCGAAAATGGCGTTGTCGCAGTTTCAACTACGGGTGTCGGTGAGTTTTTTATCCGTAAACGTGTCGCAGAAGACGTCGCCGCGCGGATACGTTACTTACAAGAAGATATTCATACTGCTTGTGAGCATATTATTCAGGGGGAACTGAAAGAGATGGGCGGCGAAGGCGGTTTAATCGCAATTGACGCGCAAGGTGAGCTGCACTTTGCGATGAACAGCTCTGGCATGTACCGAGCTGGCATTAATACGCAAGGCGAGCTGAGCGTTAAAATTTACGCCGACGAATAGCTTCCTCTTGAGTACCTCTTAAGTAATCAATACAACAAAGCCCAGAACATGTTCTGGGCTTTATGCTATTTGAGCCTGCATTTTAATAATGCGGTGGTGGGGTTTCTTCTGACGGATCGGCTAAATTCGACGAGTCCATATTTTTTACTTTACCTACCACATATTTCATCTGATCGAGCATCTTGGTAATTTGCAGTTGCTGCTGCGATAAGGCACCGTTCAGATCTTCAATAGTCTGTTCTTGGAACGCAAGCTGACATTCTAAGTCATTAATGCGTGCTTCCAATTGCTGAATGATTTTTTCTGTCATGATCCGTTCTCTAACTGCCAAGCTTGGGCAATACCTGCTGAAGTAGCAGTAATTACGCGTTGTTTTGAATCAAAGGCTGCATCATACACGACCGCACGGGGAGGGCGAGTGTCTTTTTTGGGCTCAACTTCAAATCCGCCAATCCGTTTTCCGGTTTGAGTATCCCATATTGAAACGCGGCCAGAAGGCGTTCCTGTCACTAACTGAGTTCCGTCATCAGAAAACCGCGCAGTAGAGAAGATCAATTGGCGCGACCAACTGCTCAACTGTGTGACTTCTTGTCCAGTTTTTAAATCCCAAATTACCGCTTGGTTTCCGCCATCGGATGTCATTGCTAACTTGCCATCTCGTTGCAGGGCAACACGAACAACCCGTTGTTCATGTTCGAAGGTCCGCAGCACTTGTCCGGTTTCGGTGTCCCACAAATACGCTTTGTAGTCATTACCACCAGTCAGTGCGAAGCGGCCGTTAGGAGAAATGGCGACGGAATTGACTTTTTCACGATGCGCAAGGAACTCCAAGCGACGTCCGGTGACTAAGTTGACGTAAATTGCTTTACCGTTGGATAACCCGAGCAGAACTTGCTCACCGTTACTGGTGATATCAACGTCGCGAATGAGCGCATCAGAAATAGACCAAAGGCCTTCGGATTGCGTCCAACCTAAGTCCCAAACTGCGAAGTTCATTTGGCTTGCTGTGACTGCATAGCGACCATTGTCTGAGATACGAATATGGGATACCACGTTGGCATCGGCATCGAGCTCACCCAGGTTGGCTAGTTGTTCATTTTGCTCTAGGTCCCACAACATCAAATGGTGTTGCTGAGAATAGAGCAGAGCAAATCGTCCATCTCTGCTAAGTGCGAAGCTCGTCGCACCCTGAGGTTCTATCGGCCAACGCTGCACTTCACGCTCGGCGAAAAAGCAACCATTTAACGTGGTGATGACAATTAAATATAGGAATAAATGAGAAATTCTTTGCATCACATCTAATAATCCGGTTTGTGTCTTAAGACATATAGCTAGTATATTGGTATAACGATTGTCTTCACTAGTCTCATAGAAGATTTGTGCACAACAACCAATGGCAAAGCCATTATTGGGAGAATTTAATGAAATCAGTTTTAAAAGTGTCGCTACTTGCTGCAACAGTTATGCTAGCGGTAGGTTGTCAGAAAGAAGAAACTAAAACAGAAGCCGCACCTCAAGCAGAACAAGTTCAAGCAGAAACCGGTAAAGCGGTTCACTTTAAAACCGACGACGATAAAGCGGCATACGCAATCGGTGTTTCATTTGCTAACTACCTAAGCACAAGCATCGACAAGCCAAGCGAAATCGGCATTAATCTTAACAAAGACTTGGTACTAAAAGGTATCGAAGACGTTTTCAAAGGCAATGCTGAATTGAATGAAGAAGAAACACGTGCAGCACTAGAATCTCTAGATAAGCGTGTTGCTGAAAAGATGCAAGCACAAGCGGCTGAGAAAGCAGCTGAAGCGAAAAAAGCTGGCGATGATTTCCGTGCTGAGTTCGAGAAGCAAGAAGGCGTAGTGAAGACAGATACAGGTCTTCTATATCAAGTTATTACTCCAGCTGAAGGAGAGAAGCCAAAAGACACTGATACGGTTCAAGTACACTACAAAGGTACGCTAATCGATGGTACGCAATTTGATAGCTCTTACGATCGTGGTGAACCTGCAACATTCCCACTTAACCGTGTAATCCCAGGTTGGACAGAAGGTGTTCAGCTAATGCCTGTGGGTTCTAAATTCAAATTCGTTATCCCGCCAGAGCTAGCATACGGTGATCAAGACACACCAAGCATTCCTGCTAACTCAACGCTAGTATTTGAAGTTGAGCTGCTAAAAGTCGAGAACGACAACGCAGAGCAATAACAATAAGCCGCGATAAGTTATTGAAAAAGGTCCGTTTAACGGGCCTTTTTTGTTCTAGGTCACTAGTTGGTGAGTTTGCTAGGTTGATTTTCAAATTTTCTGATAAACTTACACCAATTTGTTGATTTTTCGCTCGAAGGCTTATGACAACTACAGAAACAATAAACGCGGAGATGTTGCTCGAAATGGAATCCGTTAACGTGATGCCGTTTACCGAGCACGACAAAATCATTTTAAGATCTTATGAGGCGGTCGTTGATGGTATCGCCAGCCTGATAGGTCCCTTTTGTGAAATCGTTCTTCACTCGCTAGAAGACTTAAATACCTCTGCAATTAAAATCGCTAACGGTGAAAACACGGGTCGCCAAGTCGGCTCACCGATCACTGACTTAGCGCTTAAAATGCTAAAAGACATCGAAGGCTCGGAGCGCAACTTCTCACGTTCGTACTTTACCCGTGCAAAAGGTGGCGTGTTGATGAAGTCGATCACTGTTGCCATTCGTAATGGTGAAAATCGCGTGATTGGTTTGTTGTGTATCAACGTCAACTTGGACGCGCCCTTCTCGCAAGTCCTTCAATCTTTTATGCCAACGCAAGAAGCAAAAGAAGCGGCTTCCTCGGTTAACTTTGCTAGTGACGTAGAAGAGCTGGTGGACCAAACTGTTGAACGCACCATCGAAGAGATCAATGCGGATAAATCCGTATCGAACAACACCAAGAACCGCCAAATCGTGATGGAGTTGTACGACAAAGGCATCTTCGATATTAAAGATGCCATCAACCGCGTTGCAGATCGTCTTAACATTTCAAAACACACCGTCTACTTATACATTCGTCAACGTAAAACCGAGGACGATGAAAAGTGAGTAAACTGACTTACACGTTAGTGGTGAACGGTCCTGTTTACGGTAGCCAGTCAGCGCGCAGTGCTTATCAGTTCGCCAAGGCGGTGATTAAGCAAGGCCATCAGTTAGTGAGCGTTTTCTTTTATCAAGAGGGCGTGACCAATGGTACTGCTTTGAGTGTGCCTGCCAACGACGAATTTGATCTCAATAAGGCATGGCAATCTTTGGCAAAAGAGCATGGTGTTCGTCTAGAAACTTGTGTTGCTGCGGCTTTGCGTCGCGGGATCGTAAGTGAAGAAGAAGCGAATCAACATGGTTTGGTCCAGAGCAATCTAGCGGAAAGTTTTGAGCAAGCCGGCTTAGGTAGCTTAGCCGAAGCGATGTTAACCCAAGACAGAGTGGTACAGTTTTGAGTCAGCTAACTTATCTATTTCGTAGTGCGCCGCATGGCAGTGCGGCTGGTCGTGAAGGTGTGGATGCACTATTAGCCGCGTCGGCTTACTGTGAAGATATCAGCGTCATTTTCATGGGAGATGGGGTTTACCAGCTTCTACTAGGACAAGAACCGAGTAAGATCTTGAGCAAAGATTATGCGCCGATGCTGAAGCTCTTCGATTTATACGATATTGAACAAGTCTTTGTGTGCTCAGAGTCATTAGCTCAGCGAGGTTTGGCTCAAGCTGATTTAGTCATTGAAGCTCAAGCTTTAAGCTCAGAGCAGCTCAAAGATAAGTTGCAACACGCTGGCAAGCTACTGTCGTTCTGAGGAAGTTATGCTACATATTATAAAAACGGTCTCCGCCCTAGAAGACGCCATGCCCTTATGTAATGTACAGGATGACATCTTACTTATAGAAGATGCCGTGTACGCTGCTAACTCGCAGCATAAAGCGTTTTCCCACCTAAAAAACCGCAGTGTATTTGTGCTAGAGAGCGATATTCACGCTCGCGGTATTGCGAATCGTATCAGTCCATCACTGACGATCGTGAATTACTCAGGCTTCGTTGAGCTCACAGTTAAACAGGATAAATCGCTTACTTGGGATTGAACGTGATTTACTGTCGCTAAAGCTTTACGGATGAATTGTCCTAATTGAACAAAAAAGATCCGTATATTTCTTGACACACCTCTCACTGCTGCATAGAATTTTGCGTCCCTAACTGCAATGGTAGTTGGGGATAGATTTTTCACAAAGCTTACTTTCAAGTAAATCAGGAGCTAGTTAATGGCAACTATTAACCAGTTGGTACGTAAGCCTCGTGCAAAGCAAGTTGTTAAAAGCAACGTGCCTGCACTAGAAGCGTGCCCACAAAAACGTGGTGTATGTACTCGTGTTTACACTACTACACCTAAAAAACCTAACTCAGCACTTCGTAAAGTTTGTCGTGTACGTCTGACAAACGGCTTCGAAGTTACATCGTACATCGGCGGTGAAGGTCACAACCTTCAAGAGCACAGTGTTGTACTAATCCGTGGCGGTCGTGTAAAAGACCTTCCGGGTGTACGTTACCACACTGTTCGCGGTGCACTTGACTGTGCTGGCGTTAACGACCGTAAACAAGGTCGTTCTAAGTACGGTGTGAAGCGTCCTAAGTCTTAATGGATTCCGTTAAGTAAGGCCAAACACTAAATTATTTTTAATTTTTTGAAAAAACTGAAAAGTTTTGGATAAAACCTGAAGAAGACAACGGAGATAAATCCATGCCACGTCGTCGCGTCATTGGTCAGCGTAAGATCCTTCCAGATCCAAAATTCAAATCTGAATTGCTGGCAAAATTCGTTAACATCCTAATGGTTGACGGTAAAAAATCTACTGCAGAGAAAATCGTTTACACTGCACTAGATGCTATGGCTGAAAAGTCTGGTAAAGACCACTTAGCTATTTTTGAAGAAGCTCTTGAAAACGTACGCCCTGCGGTAGAGGTTAAATCTCGCCGTGTTGGTGGTTCAACTTACCAAGTACCTGTAGAAGTACGTCCGGTTCGCCGTAACGCACTTGCTATGCGTTGGTTGGTTGAAGCTGCGCGCAAGCGTGGTGAAAAATCTATGGCTCAACGCCTAGCAGCTGAAATGCTAGACGCGTCTGAGAACAAAGGTACTGCGGTTAAGAAACGTGAAGACGTTCACCGCATGGCTGACGCAAACAAAGCGTTCGCTCATTACCGCTGGTAATACCTTCTGTGCTGCGAGGTTCTCTCGCAGCACTTTTCTATACTCTAAGGTACACCTTAGTAAGAGGATACAATCGTGGCTCGTAAAACTCCTATTGAGCGCTACCGTAATATCGGTATCTGTGCTCACGTAGATGCAGGAAAAACAACCACAACTGAGCGTATTCTGTTCTACACTGGCCTTTCTCACAAAATCGGCGAAGTTCACGATGGTGCAGCAACCATGGACTGGATGGAGCAGGAGCAGGAACGTGGTATCACTATCACATCCGCTGCGACTACTACATTCTGGCGTGGTATGGAAGCACAGTTCCCTGAGCATCGCGTAAACATCATTGATACCCCTGGACACGTTGACTTTACTATCGAAGTAGAGCGTTCTCTTCGTGTACTTGATGGTGCTGTGGTTGTGTTCTGTGGCTCATCTGGTGTTGAACCTCAGTCTGAAACTGTATGGCGTCAAGCAGACAAATACCACGTTCCACGTTTGGTATTTGTAAACAAGATGGACCGTGCGGGCGCAGACTTCCTACGCGTTGTGGACCAAATTAAAAATCGTCTTGGTGCGAACCCTGTTCCAATCCAACTGAACGTTGGTGCAGAAGATGAGTTCAGAGGTGTCATCGACCTTATCAAGATGAAGATGATCAACTGGAATGAAGCCGATCAAGGCACTTCGTTTACTTACGAAGACATCCCAGCTGACATGATCGAACTTGCTGAAGAGTGGCGCAACCACATGGTTGAATCCGCTGCTGAAGCTAGCGAAGAGCTGATGGACAAGTACCTTGAAGAAGGTGAATTGACTGAAGCTGAGCTCAAACAAGCTCTACGTACTCGTACACTAAACAACGAAATCGTATTGGCCACTTGTGGTAGTGCGTTTAAGAATAAAGGTGTTCAAGCGGTACTAGATGCAGTGATCGAGTTCTTGCCATCGCCAGTTGACGTACCTGCAATTAAAGGTGTTGACGAAAGAGAAAATGAAGTTGAGCGTCACGCTGACGACAACGAACCATTCTCTGCGCTAGCATTTAAGATCGCGACTGACCCATTCGTGGGTACGCTAACGTTCATGCGTGTTTACTCTGGTGTTGTAAACTCCGGCGACGCTGTTTACAACTCTGTAAAAGAGAAGAAAGAGCGTTTCGGTCGTATCGTTCAGATGCATGCGAATAAGCGTGAAGAAGTGAAAGAAGTTCGCGCTGGTGATATCGCTGCTGCTATCGGTCTGAAAGACGTGACGACAGGTGACACACTGTGTGATCAGAACCACAAAGTGATTCTAGAGCGCATGGAGTTCCCTGAACCAGTTATTCAGATTGCTGTAGAACCTCGTTCTAAGGCAGACCAAGAGAAAATGGCTATCGCGCTAGGTAAACTGGCTGCGGAAGATCCATCATTCCGCGTGGAAACGGACGACGAATCAGGTCAGACTCTGATCTCAGGTATGGGTGAACTTCACCTAGACATTATCGTTGATCGTATGAAGCGTGAATTCAGCGTTGATTGTAACGTTGGTAAACCTCAGGTTGCTTACCGTGAAACCATTCGTGGTAAAGCGGAAGTTGAAGGTAAGTTTGTTCGTCAATCAGGTGGTCGTGGTCAATACGGTCATGTGTGGGTCAAACTTGAGCCTTCTGAACCTGGCGAAGGTTTCGTATTCGTAGACGAAATCGTGGGTGGTGTGATTCCTAAGGAATACATCAGTTCGGTATCGAAAGGTATCGAGGAACAAATGAATAGTGGTGTTCTAGCGGGTTACCCTGTACTAGATATTAAAGCTACACTATTTGATGGTTCTTACCACGATGTAGACTCAAGCGAGATGGCGTTTAAGATCGCTGGCTCGATGGCATTCAAGAAAGGTGCACTAGAAGCACAACCTGTGATTCTAGAACCAATGATGAATGTCGAAGTAACCACTCCGGAAGACTGGATGGGTGACGTTGTTGGTGACCTAAACCGTCGTCGCGGTATCATTGAAGGCATGGACGAAGGTGTGGCTGGTCTTAAGATCATCCGTGCTCAAGTACCACTATCTGAAATGTTCGGTTACGCAACTGATCTACGTTCTGCAACTCAAGGCCGTGCGTCTTACTCTATGGAGTTTCACGAGTACGCTGAAGTGCCGAAAAACTTCGCAGATAAAATTATTGCAGAGCGTGGTTACTAATTGACGATTGAACTACAAAAAGTTTACGACTTTTTGCGAGATCAGGGCGTCCAAATATTGCGCTAACGGGCGTTGGCGCATAAAATAACAATTTCTGGCGCGTCGTCGATCAATAATGATCACGACGAATCATAACTAGGAAGGAACACGATCGTGTCTAAAGAAAAATTTGAACGTACGAAACCGCACGTTAACGTTGGTACTATCGGCCACGTTGACCACGGTAAAACAACTCTAACTGCAGCTATCTGTACTACTCTTGCTAAAGTTTACGGCGGTGTAGCTAAAGACTTCGCATCTATCGATAACGCTCCAGAAGAGCGTGAGCGCGGTATCACAATCGCAACTTCTCACGTTGAGTACGACACTCCAACTCGTCATTACGCACACGTTGACTGTCCAGGACACGCGGACTACGTTAAAAACATGATCACTGGTGCTGCACAGATGGACGGTGGTATCCTAGTTGTTGCTGCGACAGATGGCCCAATGCCACAAACTCGTGAGCACATCCTACTAGGCCGTCAGGTTGGTATCCCATACATCATCGTATTCATGAACAAATGTGACATGGTTGACGATGAAGAGCTACTAGAACTAGTAGAAATGGAAGTTCGTGAACTTCTATCTGAATACGATTTCCCAGGTGATGACCTACCAGTTATCCAAGGTTCTGCACTAGGCGCACTAAACGGCGAAGAGCAGTGGGAAGCGAAAATCGTTGAACTAGCTGAAGCTCTAGATACTTACATCCCTGAGCCAGAGCGTGCGGTAGATCAGCCATTCCTAATGCCTATCGAAGACGTATTCTCAATCCAAGGTCGTGGTACAGTAGTAACTGGCCGTATCGAGCGTGGTATCCTAACTGTAGGTGACGAAGTTGCTATCGTAGGTATCAAAGACACTACTACTACTACATGTACTGGTGTTGAGATGTTCCGTAAGCTTCTAGATGAAGGCCGTGCAGGTGAGAACGTTGGTGCACTTCTACGTGGTACTAAGCGTGACGAAGTTGAGCGTGGTCAAGTACTAGCGAAGCCTGGTTCAATCACTCCACACACTAAGTTCGAATCAGAAGTATACGTACTGTCTAAAGATGAAGGTGGTCGTCACACTCCATTCTTCAAAGGCTACCGTCCACAGTTCTACTTCCGTACAACTGACGTAACTGGTGACATCCAGCTACCAGAAGGCGTAGAAATGGTAATGCCAGGTGACAACGTACAGATGACTGTTGAGCTAATCGCACCAATCGCAATGGACGAAGGTCTACGTTTCGCGATCCGTGAAGGTGGCCGTACAGTAGGTGCTGGTGTTGTTGCTAAGATCTTCGACTAATTCATAACGAATTAAACGAAATCTTGCACTCTTCTTCTTTATGAAGAAAGCGCATCGAGAAAGGGAAGCTTAGGCTTCCCTTTTTTATATCTAAATTATATTTGGTTATAAGTGTTCGTAGGAAATACGTTAATTTTTTAATTTAAAAACAGAATATTACCGGCTCTATTTTTCAACACCTTTAGTCGTAACACCTAACCCTCTGATCTTTGCCTACTGTCACCAAATCTATATAACAAAATATTCTGAACAGGCCTATCAATGCGACTGGTAACAAGAACTATTCTTGTTTATATTGGTTGCCACAGGTTAATTTAATAGGTTTTTGAGTATGTACGTTTGTCTTTGCCATGGGGTCTCCGACAAGAAAATTAGGAAGTTGGCGATAGATGAAGGCGTAACGGATATTAAAGGAATCAAAAAATGCACAGCATTGGGTAGCCAATGTGGTAAGTGCATCAGACAGGCCAAGGATATTTTAGCGGAAACCAGTTACACGGTATTCAAACAAGCTAGCTAATTACTGTGAGCATGCGGTAATTAAGTAATTATTTGCCTAGCGTTTTGACACCTTCTCATTTGCTTCTACATTTAAATGAAGCTAAAGAGGAGGTTTTTGTCATGAAAGGCGATCCAATCATCATCCAACATCTCAATAAAGTGCTCGGAAATGAGCTTATCGCTATTAATCAGTATTTTCTTCATGCTCGAATGTATAAGGACTGGGGGTTAAAGCACCTAGCAGATAAGGAATATCACGAATCTATCGATGAGATGAAACATGCCGATCATCTGATTGAGCGTATTTTGTTTCTTGAGGGCTTACCGAATCTACAAGATTTAGGCAAGTTGATGATAGGTGAAGATACTAAAGAAATGCTCGAGTGTGACTTAAAGCTTGAAATGGCCGCCATTCCAGATTTAAAAGATGCGATTGCCTATGCTGAAGACATTCGAGACTATGTGTCTCGCGATCTGTTTCAAGATATTCTTGAAGATGAAGAAGAGCATGTTGACTGGCTAGAGACGCAACTTGGCTTGATTGAAATGTCTGGCATTGAGAACTACCTCCAAGCGCAATACGTAGACGAAGAGTAATAGCGTCCAGGATTTTGCGTACTTCAATTGTAAGAAGAAAAGAGCACCTGACTCGAAAATCAGGTGCTTATCCCCGCTATCTGGTCTAATCTCTTTTATTATCGGCTTTTTAAGGATATTGCTCGCAATCTTGCCTATGAAGTTTGATTTCTATCCGATAGAATTTATCCCCCCTTACCTAAAAATAAAAAAGAGAAACGTCCATGTCTGAAGACAATCGCCAAGCAGCCACTCCAGAAGAAGAACATCGCCAAAAAGCATTGGATTACCATGCTTATCCAACTCCAGGGAAGATTGCTGTCGAATTGACAAAACCTGCGGAAACGGCGGGTGATCTTGCCCTTGCTTACAGCCCAGGTGTTGCAGAACCAGTGCGTGAAATCGCACAAAACCCTGATAACGTGTACAAGTACACAGCGAAAGGCAACATGGTTGCTGTTATTTCTAACGGTACCGCTATCCTGGGTCTAGGTAACCTAGGTCCACTTGCATCTAAGCCAGTGATGGAAGGTAAAGCGTTACTGTTTAAACGTTTTGCTGGCCTTGACTCGATTGATATTGAAGTTAAGCACCGCACGATCGATGAATTTGTTGATACTGTTGCAAGCATTGCAGACACCTTTGGTGGTATCAACCTTGAAGATATTAAAGCACCAGATTGTTTTGAGATTGAAAAGCGTCTAATTGAGCGTTGTGATGTACCAGTATTCCACGATGATCAGCACGGTACTGCGATTGTAACGGCGGCAGGCATGCTGAACGCGATCGAACTTCAAGGTAAGAAGCTTGAAGACTCAACGATCGTTTGTCTTGGCGCTGGCGCTGCAGCTGTTGCGTGTATGGAGCTGCTGATTAAATGTGGTGCAATGCGCGAAAAAATTTACATGCTGGATCGTAAAGGTGTGATCCACACTCGTCGTGATGATCTTAATGAATACAAGCAGCTATTCGCAAACAACACGGACAAACGCACATTAGAAGATGTAATTGAAGGCGCGGATCTGTTCCTAGGTGTATCTGGTCCAAACCTATTGCCAGCGGAAGCGTTGAAGCTGATGGCAGATAAGCCAATCGTATTCGCATGTTCGAATCCAGATCCTGAAATTAAGCCTGAACTTGCCCACGCTGTTCGTGATGATTTGATCATGGGTACTGGCCGTAGTGATTACCCGAACCAAGTAAACAACGTATTATGTTTCCCATTCATCTTCCGTGGTGCTCTTGATGTGCGCGCAAGTGAAATCAATGATGAAATGAAACTTGCAGCCGTTGAGGCGATTCGTGAGCTAGCAAAAGAGCCTGTACCTGAAACTGTATTGAAGGCCGCAGGCGTCGATAAGCTTGAGTTTGGTGCAGACTACATCATTCCAAAACCAATGGATTCACGTTTACTACCACGTGTTGCAAAAGCTGTGGCTCAGGCGGCAGTTGATTCAGGTGTTGCTCGTATCGAGATGCCTGAAAACTACATGGCAGAGTAATATATCTATTAGATGTGATGTACAAAAAATGGGACGCAATCGCGTCCCATTTTTTATATCATTCTTTTGGCTCGAGATAAGAATTGCTATCTGAAGCCTCCAGTCTCGCTTTTTACTCTTCGTCAAACGACTCAAATTCGATGCCCATTTCGGTCATCAGTGCTTTTACTTCTGTTGGAATATCATCTGGACGGTCTTTACGAAGGTCTTCATCTGTTGGAAGTGGCTGACCTGTATACGCGTGCAAAAATGCTTCGCATAGTAATTCACTATTGGTTGCATGGCGTAAGTTATTGATCTGACGGCGAGTACGCTCATCAGTTAGCACTTTTAAAACTTTTAGCGGGATAGAGACGGTAATTTTTTTTACTTGTTCGCTTTTTTTGCCGTGCTCTGCATATGGGCTAATGTATTCGCCATTCCAGTCAGCCATTGCACACCTTCATTTATGTAATCGGTTAAAAATAATTTAGGTGCTGATTTTAGCTGCATTTACCGCCATAAGCAAAGACATATAGACGTCTAGAAGTGTTGACGTCTCATTTTTTGACGAGTAAAGTGAACAGAACAGCAAAGGAAGCGTGTTGATCACTTTATTTTACTCATTAGATATAGCGCATTCCTATTTAGAAGTCATTACCCGTGAAAGGATACACCCATGAGCTCTCGCAAACCTGCGACCATTGCAGTACGCACTGGTATTGAATCAGACAGCCAATATCACGCTGTCGTTCCACCTATTTATCTTTCCACTAACTATGGTTTCCCTGCCTTTGGTGAAGTACCTAAGTATGATTACACACGATCTGGAAATCCAAACCGCGGACTGTTGGAAAGTGCGTTATCTGAACTCGAGTCTGGAAAAGGAGCGGTTGTCACGAATTGCGGTACGTCGGCATTAAATTTATGGGTGTCCGCTTTTCTTGGCCCTGATGATCTCATTATTGCTCCTCACGATTGTTATGGCGGCACCTATCGTCTTTTTAATACCCGAGCCAACAAAGGCGATTTTAAGGTTCAGTTTGTCGATCAATCAGACGAGCAAGCTTTGGATGCAGCATTAGCACAAAAACCAAAACTCATTTTGCTAGAAACTCCGTCAAACCCTCTGGTTCGCGTAGTGGATATTGCAGCTACCTGTGAAAAAGCGAAACAAGTCGGCGCGTTAGTTGCGGTGGACAATACCTTTTTGACACCCGTGTACCAAAAACCTTTAGAACTAGGTGCGGATTTTGTTATCCACTCCACAACGAAGTACATCAACGGTCATTCAGACGTGATTGGTGGCGTGATCATCACCAAAACAGAAGCGCATGCAGAAGAGCTTGCATGGTGGGGAAATTGCATTGGTGCGACTGGCACACCTTTCGATAGTTATATGACGTTGCGAGGCATTCGTACACTTGGTGCTCGCATGCGAGTGCATGAAGAGAGTTCACAGCAGGTACTGGCTTATCTCCAGAAGCAAGCGTTAGTTAAAACCATTTATCATCCAAGCCTGCCGGAGCACCCAGGTCATGACATTGCTAAAAAGCAGCAAACGGGCTTTGGCTCTATGCTGAGCTTTGAGTTTGCCGGTTCGTTTGAGCAGTTAAAAGTGTTCGTTAAAGAGCTCCAACTGTTTTCATTGGCTGAGTCATTAGGTGGAGTAGAAAGCTTGATTTGTCATCCGGCATCCATGACGCATCGCGCTATGGGAGAGGAAGCACTTGCAGATGCGGGGGTGTCGCATCAACTATTGCGTTTGTCTGTCGGCTTGGAAGATGCACAAGATCTCATCACAGATTTAGAGCAAGCATTCGCTAAAGCTGCCCAACAATAGGAGACGATAATAATGACTTTACAACGTCAGCTGCATAAGTTTGGTGGCAGTAGCTTAGCAAACCCAGAATGCTATTTACGCGTTGTGGATATTCTTAAGGAGTATTCGACGGAAAATGATCTTGTGGTCGTCTCGGCGGCAGGAAAAACCACTAACCGCTTGATTGAGTTCCTGGAAGGGCTAGACAAAGATGGCCGAATCGCGCATGAAGCACTTCAAAGCCTAAGGCAGTTCCAAACGGAGCTAATAGAAAACTTGTTGGAAAATGAAGTACAAGAAGAGCTATTAGCGTTACTGCATGATGAGTTCAGTACCTTATCTGAGCTGACAGCACCACTCACTGGCGCGCAAAAAGCCGCGGTACTAGGACACGGAGAGGTTTGGTCTGCTCGCCTATTGGCCGCGTTATTATCTCAACGTTCTATCCCCGCTGTTGCACAAGATGCACGAGCGTTTTTACGTGCGGAAACCGGGACTCAACCTGAAGTTGATCGCGCTCGTTCATATCCTTTGATAAAAGAAGTTCTCGCGCAACACAATCATAAACGTGTGGTAATTACTGGCTTTATGGCTCAGAACGAGGCGGGCGAAACCATTTTACTTGGTCGTAATGGCTCTGACTATTCTGCAACTGTCATTGGTGCTCTGGCTGAAGTGAGCACGGTCACCATTTGGAGTGACGTTGCTGGTGTCTATAGTGCCGATCCGCGTTTGGTGGCAGACGCGTGTCTGTTACCGTTACTTCGATTGGATGAAGCCAGCGAACTCGCCCGTTTAGCCGCCCCAGTCCTACACAGTCGTACACTTCAGCCTGTGGCGCAAAGTACTATGGATCTCAACCTCAAATGTAGCTATCTGCCGGAATCGGGCTCTACTCGTATTGAGCGTGTCTTGGCGTCTGGCCGTGGCGCTAAAATTATTACCTCGCTGGATGATGTTTTATTGGTGCAGCTGTCTTTCATGCATGGGCACGACTTCGAAAAAACACAGAATGATGTATTACAAGCGTTGCAGCGAGCGCAATTGGAGCCATTGGCATTTGAGGCACAGCCCGATCAACACACGTTGCGCTTGGCGTATACCGCAGAAATTGCCGGTGGCGCACTGAAACACTTACAAGAGCTTGCGGTTGAAGCGGAGATTAAGCTCAAAGAAGGCTACTCTCTCTTAGCGGCGGTAGGCGCTGGCGTTACGAAAAACGCCAACCATTGTTTTGGTTTTTATCAGAAGTTAAAACACTCTCCGGTTGAATTTATTTCTGAAACTGAGTCGGGGCTGAGTTTAGTCGCCGTTTTGCGTCGTACTGATACCGAAGTGTTGGTTCAAACGATTCATAGCCAGTTGTTCCAAGCGCAAAAGCGCGTGGCGGTGGCTTTATGTGGCAAGGGCAACATTGGTTCTAGTTGGTTAAATTTATTTGCAACTCAAAAAGGTGAGCTCGAAAAACGTCATGGCATGAGCTTCGACCTTGTCGCGGTCGTGGATAGTCAAACCTACTGGTTCTATGAGCAAGGTATTGATGCAGCAAGTGTTGCTGAACGATTTGATGATGAAAGCCTAGCAAACGATGGGTCTTGGTTGACTCAATTAGGAGCGCTAAAAAATTACGATGAAGCCGTAGTGCTTGATGTGACAGCGAGTAAAGACTTAGCTCAGCGCTATGTAGAAATTGCGCAGCAGGGCATTCATTTGATTTCCGCTAACAAAGTGGCGGGTTCGGCAGATAGCCAGTATTACCATCAGGTTCAAGATGCATTCGCTAAAATTGGTCGTTATTGGCTGTACAACGCGACGGTTGGTGCAGGGTTACCAATAAACCATACCGTGCGAGACCTACGTGAAAGTGGGGATGAGATCGTTGCTCTATCGGGTATTTTCTCAGGGACGTTATCATGGTTATTCCAACAATTTGACGGCTCAGTACCATTTAATGATTTAGTCGACCTCGCTTGGCAGCAAGGTTTAACAGAGCCTGATCCTCGTTCTGATTTAGATGGTTCAGATGTGATGCGTAAGCTGGTTATCTTAGCTCGAGAGTCTGGTCTCGATATTGAGCCGGGCAGCGTTAAGGTTGAATCTCTGGTACCAGAAGAATTAAGAGAACTTAGCATCGATGACTTCTTCGATAACGGAGGGCTGTTGAGTGAAATACTGCAAGAGCGCCTGACAAAAGCACAGAGAAACGACCAAGTGCTTCGCTACGTTGCGCGTTTAGAAAAAAATGGTAAAGCGACGGTGGGAGTAGAAGCGTTATCTCGTGAACATGCGCTCGCCAACCTACTGCCGTGCGACAACATTTTTGCCATTGAAAGTAAGTGGTACAAAGATAACCCACTCGTTATTCGAGGGCCTGGCGCAGGAAGAGAAGTGACAGCCGGCGCGATTCAATCCGACCTCAACCGATTAGCCGGTTTATTCTAAAGTTGCGAGATACCTAAAACCCTGGAACCCGACCAGGGTTTTTTATTTTTCCTTCAGTGCCATACTGAAGTATCGGCTTGTGATAAGTGGTGAAATAACGTTCAAGTAATAACTTGAACTATCCTCATTATTAACTTGAGAAAAATTCATAATTACAAGGTTGACATTAAATCGTATTCAATACATTCTGTAGACATATAGACGTCTAAACGTCGATTTAAGGAATTTGTTTTCGTGGCGGAGTGCCACAGGGAGAGTAAGATGGGATATACGCACGCAGGCCATATTGACGCCTTGAACCAGAATATTGCTGAGTTGTCAGACAACATCAATGTATCATTTGAGTTTTTTCCACCAAGCAGCGCGAAGATGGAAGAGACACTCTGGAATTCTGTGCACCGTCTTAAAACGCTCCAACCTAAGTTTGTTTCTGTGACTTACGGCGCGAACTCTGGCGAGCGTGACAGAACGCACTCCATCATTAAAGAAATCAAAGCAACAACAGGATTGGTTGCTGCTCCTCACCTCACTTGTATTGATGCGACTCGCGAAGAGTTGATTAATATTGCCGATGATTACTGGAATAATGGCATTGAAAATATCGTTGCTCTGCGTGGTGATATTCCTCCTGGTGGCGGTGCGCCTGACATGTATGCCTCGGATCTGGTTGAGCTGCTGAAATCACGTCACGATTTTGATATCTCAGTAGCCGCATTTCCTGAGGTTCACCCTGAAGCTAAAAGTGCGCAGTCTGACTTATTGAACCTAAAACGTAAGGTAGATGCAGGTGCAAACCGTGCAATTACTCAGTTCTTTTTTGATGTTGAGTCTTACCTTCGTTTCCGCGATCGCTGTGTGGCGGCAGGAATTGATGTGGAAATTGTTCCTGGTATTTTGCCAGTGTCGAACTTTAAGCAAGCCTCTCGCTTTGCTGCGCAGAACAATGTGAAAGTACCAGGCTGGATGAGTAAACAGTTCGAAGGCTTGGATGATGATCCGGTGACTCGTCAGCTTGTGGGAGCAAGCCAAGCTATTGATATGGTGCGCGTACTTAGTCGTGAAGGCGTTAAGGATTTCCACTTCTACACCCTAAACCGTGCAGAAATGACTTACGCTTTATGTCATACGCTAGGCGTTCGTCCTCGCGCTGCAGTAGGTGCATAAATCGGGTTTCAAAAAGACAAAAGGCTTGCCAAGTGGCAAGCCTTTTTCGTTGTATCAAAGTAAAAGGAAATTAACCAATCACTTCAAGTTCTGTTAGGACTTCTTCAGCCCACGTGATCCACGTTTCACGTAACAGTAGGTTACGACGAAGCGTTAAACGCTCTAGGCGAGCTTGTTTGTCTAAAGTTGACGGCGTTGCGTAGTAAGCCGCTTCAATTTCTTTGTAGTGAGAAACCAGTTTGCGAGACTCTTCAACCAGTTCGGCGAGTTGATCACGGAAAGGTGTTGATGGTTGAACGGCACATGCCATCAATTTCGCTGAAAATTCATCACGAACAGTCGGGTGTGCAGTTGGTTGATCAAACCATTCTCCTAAAGCGCTGCGACCAGCATCTGTGATGGAGTAAACCTTACGGTCTGGTTTGCCTTCTTGGGGTTCTAATACGCAAGTAACCAGCTCTTTCTCGGCCATTTTATTGAGTTCACGGTACACTTGTTGGTGGCTTGCTTTCCAGAAGTAACCGATGCTAGCAGAGAATTCTTTAGTGATATCGTAACCGGTTGCGTCGCGAGTGCTAAGAACAGTTAAGATTACGTGTGGTAATGACATGTCTTCAATCCAAATGGTCAATAAACTTGTAAACAAGCTACTTATACTTTCAGCTGTGCTCTTTCTGGCACTTGAGTTTTTTAATGTATAAGTAGCACCAACAATGTTGGTCCTGTCACCTTAAAGCCGTTTATCACCTAGAGAGATGGGGAGTCCCATCATGGCTGGAGCAGGTATGATTGGATTTATGAGCTCTCAGCAGGCAAGTAGTATATAAATAATAAGCATGAAGTGGAATAGTAGGACAAAATTACCCTAAAAAACTAACATAATAATCAATAGTGTTAACTTGTGGTTTTTTGTTCTTTTTGCGTGGTAATTTTTGGGCTTTTTATAGTTTATTAAACTGCCTTTTGGTTGCGCAATTATCCAGCGCCAAAAAAAAAGCTGAGCACTTGCTCAGCTTTTTTATTACAAATGAAGCGATTAGCCTGTGTTGCGCATGCCAGCTGCAATACCAGCAATTGTCACCATTAGCGCTTCTTCTAGGTTTGCAGATGCTTCTTCGGTTTGGCGTGTACGGTATAGCAACTCGGCTTGTAGCATGTTCAATGGCTCAACGTAGATGTTGCGCAAGCGAATCGATTCGAGTCCCCAAGGGTCATGCTGCATCAAATTTTCGTTGTTCTCTACATTCAGTACTGCTTTGATATCTTCTTGAAGCTGAGCGCGAAGCTTTTCACCGAGTGGACGGAGTGATTCATCCACCAATCGCTCATCGTAATAGCGAGAAATATCGATATTACACTTCGAGTACACCATTTCTAACATGCCAAGGCGAGTCGAGAAGAACGGCCATTCACGACACATCTCTTCGAGCAACGCTTGGTGGCCTTTATCGATGGAGTATTGAATCGCTTCACCCGCACCTAACCATGCTGGAAGTACCAAACGATTTTGGCTCCACGAGAAGATCCACGGGATTGCACGTAAGCTTTCCACTCCGCCCTTCGGATTACGTTTTGCAGGACGAGAGCCAAGTGGCAACTTACCGAGCTCGAGCTCAGGTGTCGCTTGACGGAAGTAAGGCACAAAATCAGGCTCGCCGCGAACTACGTTGCGATAAGACTCGCAGCTAACTTCTGATAGCACTTCCATTAAGTCGCGCCATTCTTGTTTTGGCTCTGGCGGTGGCAATAGGTTAGCTTCTAGAATCGCGCTCGCGTAAAGGTTAAAACTGTTTACGGCGACATCTGGAAGGCCCAGTTTAAAGCGGATCATCTCGCCCTGTTCTGTTACGCGCAAACCACCTTTCAAGCTTTTTGGTGGTTGAGACAGAAGTGCAGCGTGTGCTGGCGCGCCGCCGCGGCCTACTGTACCGCCACGACCGTGGAATAGAGTCAGTTCAACACCTTCTTCTTCCGCCACTTTTACTAACGACTCCATTGCATGGTACTGAGCCCAGCCTGCAGACATGACACCCGCATCTTTCGCTGAGTCAGAGTAACCAATCATGACCATTTGGTGGTTTTGGATAAAGCCACGGTATAGGTCGATACCCATCAGCTGTTTGATGACCGATTCTGCATTGTTCAAGTCGTCTAGTGTCTCGAATAATGGGCAAACATCCATACGATATGGGCAGCCAGCTTCTTGCAGAAGTAGGTGGACTGCTAACACATCCGATGCAGTGCGTGCCATAGAAATTACGTAGGCACCGAATGCTTCACGCGGTTGTGCTGCAATAATCTTACAGGTGTCCAAAACCTCTTTGACAGGTTCTGATGGTTCCCAATCACGAGGCAGAAGAGGACGCTTAGATGCGAGTTCGTTGGTTAGGAAAGCAATCTTATCTTGCTCGCTCCATTGTTCGTAATCACCAATGCCTAAGTAGCGGGTTAATTCAGACAATACGTCTGAATGACGCGTGCTCTCTTGGCGGATATCAAGGCGAACAAGATGAATACCAAATGCTTTTACGCGGCGCAATGTATCTAGTAGAGAGCCATTTGCGATCACACCCATGCCACATTCATTTAGCGACTGGTAACAGGCATACAGAGGTTCCCAAAGTTGCTCGACTTTTTGCAACGGAGCTTTAACGGCCAGTTTTTGACCATGGATCTTAGCATCGAGAATATCTTTGGTTTCGTTCAATAGTGAGCGAAGTTGTTTCAGGATTGCACGATATGGTTCGTGCTGATCTTCGCCAGCAAGTTCACGAACTTGATCGTTTGAAACCGTCATAGACAGTTCACTGATCAACTCGTTGATGTCATTGAGATAAAGATCTGCGGCTTTCCAACGAGACAGAAGCAATACTTCACGTGTCACGCTATGAGTGACAAACGGGTTACCGTCGCGGTCGCCCCCCATCCAAGAAGAGAAGTGCACAGGGCGAGCATCAATTGGTAAACCTTCACCCAAGTAAGATTTCAAGCGATCGTGCATTTCACGTAAGAAGTCTGGCACCGCTTCCCATAGTGAGTTTTCAACGACTGCAAAACCCCATTTTGCTTCATCCAGCGGAGTAGGGCGCTGTTGTCGAATTACGTCTGAATGCCAGCTTTGTGCGATCAGTTGCTCTAAACGACGCTCAGTTTTCTTGCGCTCTTTAGAAGAAAGATCACTCAGTTCCAACTTTGATAAGCACTCGTTGATCTTGACCAACTTGTTGATCATCGTGCGACGCGTGATTTCCGTTGGGTGAGCCGTCAATACCAATTCAATATTCAGATCACGAACCGCTTGTGCAGTGTCCAGTTTGCTCACATCGTTTTGTACCAGTTTAGAAAACAGCGAGTTAATCGCGTCTGGTTCACAAATGTGCTCTTCACAATGGCGTGAAATCGTGTGGTATTGCTCAGCAATATTGGTGAGATTTAGAAATTGGTTAAACGCACGGGTAACGGGCGTTAGTTGCTCATCGGGTAGGTGTTTGATTTCTTCTATCAAGCTTTCCCTGTCTGCTTGATTACCTGCTTGAGCCGATTTGGATAATTTACGAATGGTTTCCACTTTCTCGAAGATTTCTTCGCCATGGGCATCGCGAATGGTGTTACCCAATAAGTGGCCTAACATGCGCACATTACTTTTGAGTGCGGCGTATTTCTCGTTCATTGTCGTCCTGCCTCGTAAAAAAACTACATCCATTGTCCTTGTTAAGACTCCAATCTAGCGAAAAGCACCAGTTATAGTCAAATAAAGCAGACTAAGTTTGCAATTATTCCGCTGTCTCCTGATTTAGAGCAAATTTACGGCAGCTGTAGAATAAGAAGTGAAAATTAATTACAAAATAACAAGTTAAATAAGTGTTAAGGCTAGCGCTAAATTGTGAAGATAAAAAGATGCAGCTCAATCGAGCTGCACTGACTTTTGAGTTTATTCGCGTATTAACAGCAATACTTGACCATTGCCTTTGAAAGCACATCAATTGTTGGATCGATAAAATCAAATGAGAGAAACTCATCCGGTTGGTGCGCTTGGTCAATTGAACCCGGGCCAAGAACTAAGGTTGGACAGAGCTGTTGTAAGAAGGGCGCCTCAGTACAGTAGTTCACGGTTTCTGAACTGGTTTGGCAGATCTCTTCAACACCACCGATAAATGGGTGGTCATGTTGGCATTCGTAACCCGGAATTGGTTCATGTAACGGAATTATCTCCAAGCGTCCAGGCCACTTTGCTTCGACTTCTTTTAATGCTCCGCGCAGCATATTTTCTAGTCCATCCAGGCTGATCCCTGGTAGTGGGCGAACATCATAGTGCAGTTCACAGCAACCGCAAATACGGTTAGCGCTGTCACCGCCGTGAATGTGTCCAAGGTTTAGGGTAGGGCTTGGAATGGCAAAGCCCGGATGGTGGTATTCTTTCACCAATTTATCGCGCAGTTGCATCATGGCAAACATCACTTCATGCATGATCTCAATCGCGTTAACGCCTAAGGCAGGATCGGATGAATGGCCTGACTTACCCGTGACCCGAATTGCATTCGCCACATGACCTTTGTGGCCGCGAATAGGAACGAGGCTGGTAGGCTCACCAATAATGCAGTAATCCGGCTTAAAAGGGGCATTTACGGTGAAATGTCGTGCACCCAACATGGTGGTTTCTTCGTCACAAGTGGCTAATACGTATAGTGGCTTGGTCTGCTTGCTCCAGTCGACTTTTTTGACGGCTTCGTAAATAAAGGCAAAAAAGCCTTTCATGTCTGCCGTGCCTAAACCGTAAAAGCGGTTGTCTTTTTCAGTCAGCTTATGTGGATCAAAGTTCCATCGCCCTTGATCGAATGGCACGGTGTCACTATGGCCAGCAAGTAAAAGGCCACCTTCACCCTCTCCCATACGTGCGATCATATTGTGCTTGCCTGGCTCGACTTCGATCACTTCAACGCTAAAACCCAGATCTTTAAACCAAGATGCGAGTTTTTCGATGACTTTTGCATTGCCCTGATCCCAGCTCGGATCCGTGGAGCTGATAGAAGAGGTGCTGATGAGTCCTTCATAGACCTCTAGAAAAGTTGGTAATTGCATGGATTCTTCAAATCTCCTGTTGACAGACAGACCACAAAAATGTAAAACACATATTAAATCATATTTAATGAATAAAAAATCAAAATAAAGCAAAAATTAAATATGAATAGTCATTTGAGCCTTTAAGTATATGGATGTCACACAATGCTAAAAACCACGATTATTGGAGCCAGCGGTTACACCGGCGCAGAGTTAGCGTTAATGGTTAATAAACACCCACAACTCACGCTATCAGGTTTATACGTTTCCGCCAACAGTGTTGATGCAGGAAAGAATATTGCGCAGCTGCACGGTAAGTTAGCAGGCATCATTGATATGCCGGTCTCGCCACTAACGGATCCACTGCAAATCGCTCAAGAATCGGATGTGGTGTTTTTAGCAACGGCTCATGAGGTGAGCCACGATCTAGCCCCAACTTTCTTGGAGGCAGGCTGTCAGGTATTCGATTTATCGGGGGCATTCCGCGTCCAAAGTGAAGGTTTTTACAACACCTTTTATGGCTTCGAGCATCAACATAATAACTGGCTAGATAAAGCTGCATACGGCTTAGCAGAGTGGAACCAGGAATCAATTAAAACTGCTCCCTTAGTTGCTGTAGCAGGTTGCTACCCGACTGCTTCGCAGTTAGCCATCAAACCTCTACTCGAAAATGCATTAGTGGATACCAATCAATGGCCTGTCATTAACGCGACTAGCGGTGTGTCCGGAGCTGGGCGTAAAGCTTCTATGGTGAACAGTTTCTGTGAAGTGAGCTTGCAACCTTATGGTGTATTTACTCATCGTCACCAACCAGAAATTGCTCAACACTTAGGTTGCGATGTGATTTTTACTCCGCACCTAGGCAACTTTAAACGCGGCATTCTTGCCACGATCACCATGAAGCTAGCATCAGGCGTTACAGAGCCACAAGTCGCTCAAGCATTTGAACAAGCTTATCTAGGAAAGCCAGCCGTGCGTTTAAAAGGCGATGGCATTCCACGTATTCAGGATGTCGAAAATACCCCTTTCTGCGATATCGGCTGGAAGGTACAAGGCGAACACATCATTGTGATTTCAGCCATCGACAACCTACTCAAAGGTGCATCAAGTCAAGCGATGCAATGTCTCAATATTCATTATGGTTACCCAGAACTGACAGCGTTGCTGTAGTCGTTGAAAGAGGGAAATGCGATGACGCAAACCAATCAAGCTCCTTTAGTCATTAAGCTAGGCGGTGCTGCTCTATCTTGCACTCAAACCTTAAGCCAACTGTTTGGTGCCATTGCGGCTTACCAAAAATCGGCACAGCGACAAATCGCCATCGTTCATGGCGGTGGCTACCTAGTTGATGAGTTGATGGCAAAGCTTCAGCTTGAAACCGTAAAGAAAAACGGTTTACGCGTAACGCCTTACGATCAAATTCCGGTGATTGCAGGCGCGCTTGCAGGCACAGCGAATAAGCTACTTCAAGGTCAAGCCATCGCAGATGGACTCAATGCAGTAGGTCTTAGCCTTGCGGATGGTGGTTTGTGTCTTGTTGAAGAACTTGACCCAGAGTTGGGCGCGGTAGGTAAAGCATCACCGGGTGATTCAACGCTATTACAAGCGGTATTAAACACAGGCGCACTGCCGATCATCAGTTCAATTGGCTTAACCACAGATGGCCAGATGATGAATGTGAATGCTGACCAAGCCGCAGTCGCGGTTGCGGGCGCATTAGATGCGGAGTTGGTCCTGCTATCAGACGTGAGTGGTGTATTAGATGGTAAAGGCCATTTGATCAAAACCCTGTCGGAACAACAAGCGAACATGTTGATCGATGGACATGTGATCACAGACGGCATGATCGTCAAAGTTAAAGCTGCTTTGGAGGCGGCCAATGATCTTGGTCGCCCTATCGAAGTCGCCACCTGGCGTTACCCAGAAAAATTAGTACAGCTATTCGCTGGTGAAAGTATTGGAACGCAATTTTTGCCTCAATAAGCATCAGCAAAAGAATTCAATATTAGGAAGTAGTAGTTGGCACTGACCGCCGAGCGCAGCGCCAGTTAAGTTTGGAGAAGAAAGATGAGCAAAGTGAACGTAAATAAAGTGGTAGTCGCATACTCAGGCGGTCTAGATACCTCAGTAATTATCCCGTGGCTAAAAGAGAACTACGATTGTGAAGTCGTTGCTTTCGTTGCCGATGTTGGTCAAGGCGCAGAAGAGCTAGAAGGTATTGAAGCGAAAGCAAAAGCCTCTGGTGCTTCTGAGTGCTACATCGCTGACTTGAAAGAAGAAATGGTCGCAGACTACATTTACCCGACGCTAAAAACCGGCGCGTACTACGAAGGTAAGTACCTGCTGGGTACATCAATGGCGCGTCCAATTATTGCTAAAGCACAGGTTGAAGTCGCACGTAAAGTGGGCGCGGACGCATTGTGTCACGGCTGTACAGGTAAAGGTAATGACCAAGTTCGTTTCGAAGGCGCATTCGCAGCACTAGCACCAGATCTACAAGTGATTGCCCCTTGGCGTGAATGGGACCTAGTGAGCCGTGAAGAATGTTTAGATTACCTAGCTGAGCGTAACATTCCTTGTTCAGCGTCTCTTACTAAGATCTACTCACGTGATGCAAATGCATGGCACATTTCCACTGAAGGTGGCGTCCTAGAGGATACGTGGAACGCACCAAACGAAGATTGCTGGGTATGGACTGTAGACCCAGAGCAAGCACCAAATGAAGCGGAATACGTCACGCTGAAAGTAGAAAAAGGTGAAGTGGTCGAAGTTGATGGCGAAGCGATGACACCATACAACGCGTTGGTGTATCTAAACGAAAAAGGTGCGAAGCACGGTGTTGGTCGTATCGATATCGTTGAAAACCGTCTTGTGGGAATGAAATCTCGTGGCTGCTACGAAACACCGGGAGGCACCATCATGATGGAAGCGCTGCGTGCTGTAGAGCAGCTTGTGCTAGATAAGTCATCATTCGAATTCCGTGAGGAGCTAGGTCTAAAAGCGTCTCACCTTGTGTACGATGGCCGTTGGTTTACGCCACTATGTAAGTCGATCCTTGCCGCTTCAGAAGAGCTAGCGCAAGACGTGAATGGCGAAGTGGTTGTTAAGCTCTACAAAGGCCAAGCCACGGTAACGCAAAAACGTTCTGACAACAGCTTGTACTCAGAAGAGTTCGCGACTTTTGGTGAAGATGAGGTTTACGACCAAAGCCATGCGGGTGGTTTCATCCGTCTTTACTCGCTATCAAGCCGTATCCGTGCGTTGAACAGCCAGAAGAAATAATCTCTCCACATCTCGGATTGAGTAAAGACCTGCTATTGGATAGCAGGTCTTTTTTGTTGGCTTACGTCTATGAGTACAAAGATGCAAATGCATCCCGCCTGAATATATATGTAAAAATATTGAATTTATACTTTATTTTTTGTCGAAATTGCCGTAACGTTGACCCATAAGAAAAAGTGAGCAAATGACCATCAAATTGGTTACTACTCATTCGAGAACGTTAGAGTAAGCAATAGTCATCAGGAGAAACGCAATGGCATTATGGGGCGGAAGATTTACCCAAGCGGCAGACACTAGATTTAAAGAGTTTAACGATTCGTTGCGTTTTGACTACCGATTGGCTGAGCAAGACATCGTAGGTTCAATCGCATGGTCTAAAGCTCTGCTTTCTGTAGATGTTCTATCGGCAGAAGAACAGCAAAAGCTGGAACTTGCTTTAAACGAGCTGAAGTTAGAAGTGATGGAAGATCCTCATCAAATTCTTCGCTCAGATGCAGAAGATATCCACTCGTGGGTTGAACAGCAGCTGATTAGTAAAGTGGGAGATTTAGGTAAAAAACTCCACACTGGGCGTTCTCGTAATGACCAAGTAGCGACAGACCTAAAACTTTGGTGTCGTCAGCAAGGCCAGCAACTGTTGATTGCTTTAGATCGTCTGCAATCGCAAATGGTTCATGTTGCTAAGCAGCACCAAGGCACTGTATTGCCTGGCTATACTCATCTTCAGCGCGCTCAACCTGTCACCTTTGCTCACTGGTGTTTGGCTTATGTTGAAATGTTCGAGCGTGACTACTCTCGTCTGAATGATGCCTTACAGCGCCTCGACACTTGTCCACTTGGCTCGGGTGCTTTAGCTGGCACGGCTTATCCGATTGATCGTGAACAATTAGCTCATAACCTTGGTTTCCACCGCGCTACGCGTAATTCACTCGATTCGGTTTCGGATCGTGATCATGTTATGGAACTGATGTCGGTGGCCTCGATTTCTATGTTGCACCTTTCTCGTCTTGCAGAAGATATGATCTTCTACAACTCAGGGGAGTCTAACTTCATTGAGTTAGCGGATACGGTGACGTCTGGTTCGTCATTGATGCCACAGAAGAAAAACCCAGATGCACTTGAGTTGATCCGTGGTAAGACAGGGCGTGTCTATGGCGCATTATCGAGCATGATGATGACAGTGAAAGCCTTACCATTGGCGTACAACAAAGACATGCAAGAAGATAAAGAAGGGTTGTTTGATGCGTTAGACACATGGAATGATTGCATGGAAATGGCAGCGCTGTGTTTTGATGGCATTAAAGTAAATGGTGAGCGTACGCTTGAAGCTGCGAAGCAAGGGTATGCGAACGCGACTGAGTTAGCTGATTACTTAGTGGCGAAAGGCATCCCATTCCGTGAGGCGCACCATATTGTGGGCGTAGCGGTGGTAGGGGCAATTGACAAAGGCTGCGCGCTGGAAGAATTGTCTCTGCAAGAGCTAAAAGCCTTCTCTGAGGTGATTGAAGATGATGTGTATGACATTCTGACAATAGAGTCTTGTTTGGAAAAACGTTGTGCGCTGGGTGGCGTTTCGCCTCACCAAGTCGCTTATGCGGTAGAGCAAGCGGATAAACGTCTGAGCCAGCGTGACAGCTCGGCAGTGAAAGTGCGTCCTGCACGTTTGACGGACATTGAAACACTAGAGGGCATGGTGGCTTATTGGGCGAACCTCGGTGAGAATCTACCCCGCTCTCGTAATGAGCTCGTGAGAGATATTGGCTCCTTCGCGGTGGCAGAGCATCATGGTGAAGTGACAGGTTGCGCTTCTCTATATGTGTATGACTCAGGGTTGGCTGAAATACGCTCTCTTGGTATCGAAGCAGGCTGGCAAGGTCAAGGGCAGGGCAGTGCAATCGTAAATCACTTGGTTGAGAAAGCACGTCAAATGGCGATAAAGAAGGTCTTTGTCCTCACTCGAACGCCAGAGTTCTTTATGAAGCAGAGCTTCTTACCAACATCGAAGTCGCTGTTGCCAGAAAAAGTCTTGAAAGATTGCGATCAGTGTCCACGTCAGCACGCGTGTGATGAAGTGGCGCTAGAGATCAATTTAATGGAGCAAGTGATCCAAAAATCGCATGTGGCATGAGCTGAAATTTCGGAGTGATTTTATTAGCATTCAATGACATAGTTATTTTCTGATTCACTTACATCAGTATTTGCTAAAAAAATCGAAAAAATTTGGAACCTTTGAGAGGAAGCTCGGTCTATTAAAGTACCACTGCTTTTTCTTAGAAGAATCTAAGAGAGCCCCAGAACTGATATTGGTTTTGGGGCTTTTTTCTATCTGCCACTTTACTCTTTTTTATCCGTCTCTTTTCGTCCTCGCCGACGTTGCCACGGCAAGATGACAAAACGCATCCATAAGTGCAAAAACAATAAAATATTGAAAGCGAAACCAGCAAAGATCAAAGCGATCGACTCGATGCTTTGTGGATCATCTTTGAACGCAAACCACCACACAATCCAGCACAGTACCGAAAGCACCGTTAACTGATCCAAGCATCGTTGGCAACGCCCAAGCTTTTTCCAAAACCAATGTTCCTCGCAACGGCGACAAGTCATAGTGTTTTCCAAGGCATCAGTGTTGCTTCAGATTATATACCTAACACAAAGAGAGAAAGCGTTTTTTGTCGCAGCTTAGAGCGCAGGAACACCACCAAAAATGGAAAGTTAGCTTTGTAGATCTTATGTGGCACGTGATTGATGTATGGTGCGCTGTCAGTCTTTAATAGGAAAAATAATCATGTCGACAGAATTGAAATTTGCGCTGAGTATCGCTGGTGGCTTTTTTACGATCGGTGTAGTCGCGATCATCATGGTAAGTCGTTACGCAATGATGGCAGTGTAGTACTTATGTAATCGCCTCAAAGTAGTCAACAGAAAGCCTCGTTAATCACGAGGCTTTCTGTTTTGTTTGGTATGTAAAGACTGGCTCGATTGAGCATGAAAGCGTTAGCAACCAGGCCCACAGTCAAGGCAATGTTTCACCATTTCTGGCCCTAAGTGTAGTTTTGCATTCAAATCACGTAGAGCGGTGCGGACACCCTCTTCGATCACTGGATGATAGAAGGGCATATCTAGCATCTCAGAAATCGTCATTCTATTTTGGTGTGCCCAAGCCAAAAGATGCGCGAGGTGTTCTGCGTTCGGCCCCATCATCTCTGCACCTAAAAAGCGTCCAGTACCTTGCTCGCCATAGACATGTAACATCCCTTTGTTTCGTAGCATGACACGCGAACGTCCTTGATTCTCAAACGAGACTTCGCCAGTAACAAAACAACCACAGCTTCCTAAGCGAGTTTCCAGTTGTTTGAAAGTTTCACCGACCATAGCTATTTGCGGATCGGAGAATACAGCTGAAATTGGCGAACGACGCAGACCTGCACGAATATCCGGGAAGCGACCAGCATTATCACCAGCAATGCGACCTTGGTCAGCGGCTTCGTGCAGCAGTGGAATTTGGTTACTTGCATCACCTGCGATGAAGATGCTCTCTACCGAAGTTTGCAATGTATAGTGATCTGCGGTTGGTACGCCGCGTTCATCGAGGGTAATATTGGTGTTCTCGATCGCTAGCTTATCTACGTTTGGACGTCGTCCAGTGGCTGCTAAAACGTAATCAACAATAAAGGTTTCTAATTCACCGTCGTGGTTAATGAATTTGATTTCAACTTTATCTGCGCCTGCTGCATTCGATGATGGTATGCGCTTCATGCTTTCTACTTTTACATCGGCATCAAGATAGAACTCTTCTTTAAAAGTTTTATCTGCGTAAGCCATCACCTCTGGATCTGTCAGTGGACCAACTTGACCACCAAGACCAAAGAGCTTCACTTTCACCCCTAGGCGGTGCAAAGCTTGACCGAGTTCAAGTCCGATCACTCCGGGGCCAAATACCGCAACGGACTCAGGCAAATCATCCCAATCAAAGACATCATCATTCATTACGAGACGGTCACCCAACTCATTCCAAGCTGCTGGATAGGCAGGACGAGAGCCCGTAGCGATCACAATCCGTTTTGCGGTGACCTGAGTATGGTCATCTATGATAAGTGTATGATCATCGGCAAACTTCGCGTAACCTGACAACTTGTCTTCTGCGGGAATATCATCGACGCTTTCAAGCACAAAGCCAACAAAACGATCACGTTCGCGTTTTACACGATCCATGACTTCTTGTCCGTTAATGCGTATTTCACCTTGCGGATGGATCCCAAATCCAGGCGCTTTTTCGATTTGGTGGACACTTTCTGCGGCCGCAATCAACAGCTTAGAGGGCATGCAACCGACGCGAGCACAGGTTGTTCCGTAAGGGCCGCCTTCAATCATTACTACGCTATTAGTATGAGCTTTTGCTGCTCGATAAGCGCCAAGACCAGCAGTACCACCACCAATAATCGCTACGTCGACATTAACTTGTTTCATCGTGAACTCTCGCTTTTCGTTTTTAAGCCAAGCTAGCTACATTGAGCTTGGAGAGTGAATTGGGTCGTTGAATCTGTATAAGGAGTCACCTTATCGGTAGACGACTACTTATCTAGACTAGTAGAAGAAGTGAGTTAGGGTTGGCCTCCGAGCCAAAGGCACCGGAGACCGAGGGTGTAGGCTATGGACAGCTTAGCCTAGATACGCTTCTAGCTCTTCGCTACCGCCGATGTGCTTGCCACCGATAAAGACTTGTGGAACAGTCGTGCGACCAGATATAGCTCGTAGACTAACTGTCGTTGCGTCTTTACCCAGAATCACTTCTTCATATTGAAGACCGTGGTCAATCAGGTTTTGTTTCGCTTTCATACAGAAAGGGCAGCCTGGTTTAGTGAACACCGTGATGGATTCTTGCGTTTTGTAGTCTGGCGCTATGTAGTTCAGCATGGTGTCTGCGTCTGACACTTTGAATGGGTCGCCAGGTTCGTTTGGCTCAATGAACATTTTTTCTACTACGCCATCTTTTACTAGCATGCTGTAACGCCATGAGCGTTTACCAAAGCCGATGTCGTTTTTATCCACTAACATGCCCATGCCATCGGTGAACTCACCATTACCGTCAGGAATGAAGGTGATGTTTTCTGCTTCTTGGTCTTGTTTCCATGCATTCATCACGAACGTATCATTGACTGAGACACAAATAATCTCATCCACTCCGTGCTCTTTAAATACAGGGAACAATTCGTTGTAACGAGGTAGATGGCTTGATGAACAGGTTGGAGTAAATGCACCCGGTAAGCTAAATACGATAACGGTCTTACCTTTAAATAGCTCATCAGTCGTTACATTCATCCAAGAGTCACCTTGACGAACTGGAAAAGTAACTTGAGGAACTTGTTGACCTTCTTTAGATACAAACATAATGATTTCCTTTAACTATTTTAAATTATGCGTATAGAGCTTAGCGTTTTTCTTTGCTCTGTTTCGTTCTGTTGAGCCCATTATTGTAAAAATCTTTTGATAGCTCTAATCGTTTGGTGTTATGGTTTTGATAGGTATTAGCTATTGTTAAAAGAAGCGAATTGTGAGTTATGAATATTCGAGATTTTGAGTACTTAGTTGCACTTGCGGAACATAAGCACTTTCGCAAAGCGGCAGAAGCATGTTTTGTTAGCCAACCAACATTGAGTGGACAAATTCGTAAGCTAGAGGATGAACTCGGTACCACGCTTTTAGAGCGAAGCAGCCGTCGCGTTTTGTTTACCGATTCAGGGTTGCAGTTGGTGGAGCAAGCTAAGCGTATCTTAAGTGAAGTGAAAACTTTTAAAGATATGGCGAGTGGTCAGAGCGGAGCAATGACTGGGCCTATGCATATCGGTTTCATCCCGACGGTAGGTCCGTATCTACTACCCAAAATTCTGCCGCAGATAAAAGAAGCATTTCCTGAACTGGAGCTGTTCCTGCACGAAGCTCAAACACATCAGTTGGTGCGTCAATTAGAAGAAGGTAAATTGGACTGCTTGGTCTTGGCTTCGGTTGATGAAACGGCACCTTTTAAAGAAATCGAAGTGTATAACGAGCCGTTAAGCGTAGCGGTGCCATGTGATCATGAGTGGGCCTCTCTCGACCATGTTGATATGTTGGAGTTGAATGGTAAAACCGTTTTAGCGCTAGGAGACGGTCACTGTCTGCGTGATCAAGCGTTAGGTTTCTGTTTTGCTGCCGGAGCGAAAGACGATGAACGCTTTAAGGCAACCAGTTTGGAGACACTGCGGAATATGGTCGCTGCTGGTGCTGGGATTACGTTATTGCCTCAGCTTTCTATCCCCAATGAGAAGCAAAAAGATGGTGTGTGCTATGTACCAGCCGTTAACCCTACGCCTTCGCGCAATATAGTCCTTGTATATCGCCCGGGTTCACCACTGCGTGCAAGGTTTGAAGCTTTGGCGGCGAAGATTAAAGAAGTATTGGCTTCTTATCCTTCATTGAACGCCGCGGCGTAAAAGCCGACATAAAAAAGGGAGAGCGAATGCTCTCCCTTTTGCTTTAGTGATTTAGAACAGCTCTTCTGCGCCAGAGCCGGAAGAATAAATACTGTCTTCCAAACGGTCTCCTGCGTATTCGGTAGGCTCAGTGCCTTTTTCAAAGTATTCGAACATTGATGTGCTGTCTACTTTGTGCGTTAGCATGCCAGTGTTGCGATCAATACGAACACGAATGATGTTATCTGGAATATTTTTACCTTGCTCAGGTGTTTCTTCTAGTGCAACGCGCATAAAGTCAATCCAAGCGGGTTCTGCGGTTTTCGCACCCGATTCAGCACCAGAAATTTGGCCTTTGCCTAGGTTGCTATTAACCGTTGTGCGACCAAGGGCGCGTGAGTGATCATCAAAACCAACCCAAGCAATGGCAACAACACCAGGACCATAGCCGTTGTACCAAGCATCTTTGGAGTCATTCGTTGTACCCGTTTTACCACCGATATCACGACGCCCCAGTTTTTGTGCACGCCAGCCAGTACCGTTCCACCCCGTACCTTCACGCCAGTTACCACCACCCCAAATGTTGCTGTACATCATCTCACGCATCAAGAATGCGTTTTGCTCAGAGATAACTTGTGGAGCATATTGAGGTTCATCATTTTCCAGTGCGTTGTCTGTTGCCAAACCATCAATCGCGACGTCTTGTTCGCCAAACTCATCGGCATAGCGATTGTCTGGCTCATCGCTCATTTGTGGGCAATCCTTATGACAAACGCTCTTTGGATTCGCTTTAAACAGCACTTCACCGAATGCATCTTCCACGCGTTCTACGTAGAACGGTTCGACGTAATAACCTCCGTTCGCAAATACTGAGTAGCCTTGTGCCACTTTCATTGGTGTTAAGCTACCAGCACCGAGCGCGATGGTCTCTGAACGTGGTACTTGGTTAATATCAAAACCAAAACGAGTAAGGTACTGACGAGTCTCATCAAGGCCTACTTCACGCAGCGTACGCACTGCCATCACGTTCTTTGACTGAGCTAAGCCGAGGCGAAGGCGAGTTGGACCGCCATAGGTTGGTGGTGAGTTTTTAGGTCGCCAAGCCGAACCAGAACCTGCGTCCCATTTGTTAATCGGCGCATCGTTGATCAGAGTGGCTAGGGTAAGTCCCTTGTCAATTGCTGCTGAGTAGATAAATGGTTTGATACTTGAGCCAACCTGACGCACTGACATAGTGGCACGGTTAAACTTACTATGAACAAAGTTAAAACCACCCACTAACGATAATATCGCACCATTTTCCGGGTTCATCGCGACAAACGCGGTGTTCGCTGTTGGCACTTGGCTCAGTTTCCAGCTTTGTGTCGTGTTGTCATCTTCATTGGTTTCGCTCACTTCGCGAACCCAAACTTGTTGACCCGTCGCTAGAACATCATGCGCTGATTTTGGCGTTGAGCCTTGGCGGTTTTCGGTGATGTATTTACGTGCCCAATGCATTCCAGTCCAAGGAATGGTCTGCTCTTCATGGTTTTTAACCCAAACTTGTGCAGTCTTATCATCGACTTTTGTCACGACGGCAGGATAAAGGTCACCATAAGTTGGTTGCTTCTTAAGATGCTTTTCTATTTGCTCGCTGTCCCAAGCGGTTTCACCTTCTTTCCAAAGCACTTTTTCCGCACCGCGGTAGCCGTGACGTTCATCGTATGACAGCAGATTATTTACCACGGATGTATTCGCGGCATCTTGCAGTTTAGAGTCCACTGTCATGTAGATATTCAAGCCAGAGGTGTAGGCTTCTTCTTCACCGTACTCTTTTACGGCCCATGCACGAGCTAGTTCTGCCACATAAGGAGCGGAAAGTTCAATTTCAGCACTGTGGTAACGCGCCACGATAGGTTCGTTGCGTGCTTCGTCATACTGTTCTTGCGTGATGTATTTCTCATCGAGCATTCGCATTAACACGACGTTACGGCGTTTTGTCGCACGCTCGAGAGAGTAAATTGGGTTCATCGTTGATGGCGCTTTTGGCATCCCTGCGAGTGTCGCAAGTTCGCTTAACGTCAATTCATCAAGGCTCTTACCAAAGTAAACTTGAGCGGCCGCACCAAAACCATATGAGCGGTAACCAAGGAAGATTTTATTGACATAAAGTTCCATGATTTCTTGCTTACTCAGAAGCTGCTCAATGTGGATAGCAATGAAAATCTCTTTAATCTTACGCATGATCTTCTTCTCATTAGATAAGAAGAAGTTACGCGCTAGCTGTTGCGTAATGGTACTTGCGCCCTGCTTAGCAGAACCTGAAATCGCAACTACAACGGCTGCACGAGTGATGCCGATAGGATCGATACCTGGGTGTTCGTAAAAACGGCTATCTTCGGTTGCGATTAGCGCATGAATTAAGTCTTGAGGAATTTCATCATAAGTAACAGGAATACGACGCTTTTCACCGAACTGTGCGATCAGCTTCCCGTCTTGACTAAACACCTGCATAGGTGTTTGTAATTCAACGTCTTTTAGAGTTGCAACATCTGGCAATTCAGGCTTCACGTACTGATAGAAGCCAAATATTGTGGTGACTCCAAGAATTATGCAAATCAATGTTAAAAATAATAAACGCTTTATGAACTTCACCGGAGAATCCCTGATTGGTTGAGGCTGTGTAACGGCAAACCCTTGTACTCTTAGGTCAAAAATTTAGCACATAGAGATATTAACTCTTATTTGGGTGCTAATAACAACCTTTGCACGAAGAAATTTCGGAGCGAGAGTAAGAGATGGATAAGCTAATCGTTACCGGCATCGATATAGGCCATAACAGCCTCAAAGCCGTAGTACTTAAACCCACAGGCAACAATTACGCTCTGTTGGGTTACAAAGAAATATTACTAAAGGAAGGTATTGTCGCTGAAAATAACACTATAAATCATCAAGAAATTGTAAAGACCCTAAAGCTGATTAAAAAAGAACTGCCTTTTGGTGCTAAAAAGGTCGCAATTTCAGTGCCTGATAATTCGGTGATCAGTAAAAAACTGCAAATAGAACAAAATCTTGAAGATAGCGAAGTTGAGTTTGCTGTGATTCAGGCATTTTCTCATCAATCGCCGTTCCCTGTCGAAGAGCTGAGTTTAGACTTCGTCCGTCTTCGTGCCGAAGATGGGTTGCGTGGGACTGATAACTATCAAGTGTTTGCGACAAGAAAAGATGTGGTCGATAGTCGCGTGGATGCATTACAAAAATCCGGACTAAAACCCGTTTTAGTGGACGTGCATTCACAAAGTCTTGGTCATATCTGGAAGCTCACCGCCGATCGCTTTCCTGACAAAAATAAGTACTGCTTACTCGATATTGGCACCTCATCGAGCTCCTTTACCATGTTTACCGAACAAGGTGAGCTATTTCACAAAGAGTTTGCTTGCGGCACTCGAGGAGCAAACAGCCCTGTTCAAGATGATTTGATGTCCGATGATGCTCAGGAGAAAACAGAGCTGTTTAATCGCCAAATCGTGGAACGGGTGAAACGTCAGATGCAGCTCTACACCTCAATTAATGGCTCGCAAAATATCAAAGGTATCTGGTTATCAGGGGAAGGAGCTTCGACACCAATGCTCGCGGAAGAGTTATCTCAGCAACTGTCACTAGAGTGTGATTTGCTAAACCCGCTAGGGCTATTTGAGATGAAGGTGTCCAAACGTAAACGTCGTGCCGCGGATTGGCAGCATTTCTCTACAGCCGCAGGACTCGCGATTCGTGGCATTCATTGGCTAGGAGGTGCGCGTGCTTTATCGCATTAATTTACTTCCTTGGCGAGAGAACCAAAGAGAAGAGCACCGACGTCGTTTCATTAGCTTGATCGCGTTAGGCATGTTGGTCGCCATTGGTATTCAATGGGGTATTGGAAAGTTTTTTGAGTACCAACAAGATCAGCAGCAGGAGCGGCTTGATTACCTTACTCACTACATTGCTGAGCTCGACCAGCGTATTGAAGCAATGAAAATCGCCGAGCAAGAGCACAGCAAAATCCTCGAACGTTTAAAAGTGGTTGAAGGGTTACAAAACGGTAGAAACAAAACGACCGAGTTTATGAACTTGATGCCAGCCGTCATTCCTGAAGGTGTATATGTCGACAAGATCAAAATGAATGATCTGGAAATTGAGATCTCGGGGATCTCTGATAGCACTCCAAAACTTGCCACGATGCTGGACAACATGGAGCGTTCGGCCAAGTTGAATGATGTAGAAATGCACTCCATCGTTCACGGAAAAGCGCGTTTTGGAAAAGAGTTCCAAACGTTCAAAGTGTCTTTCATGTTCAAAGTGCCGGAGAAAAAAGCGGAGGCCCAGCATGGTTGATTGGCAGGATCTCGAAATAGATGAAATGGCAGAGTGGCCATTGTTGCCTCAGCTTGTGGTTATCGCGCTGCTGATTTTCCTCATTCAAGGTTTTGGCTATTGGTTTTACCTTAAGCCAAAAGAAGAGCAATTGAATAACTTGGTCCAGCAGGAGCAGACGCTCAAGGTAGCACTGAAGATCAAAGCGAACAAAGTAGCTGCATTGCCTCAGCTTCAATCTCAATTGGATGAACTCACCACGCGTTACGAGTTATTGCTACAACAACTGCCCGCGCAAAAAGAGTTGGCTACGATGCTCGCTTCGGTGAATGAACTCGGTATCGACAATAAGTTGACCTTTACCCGTATCGACTGGGGTGAAAAGCAATCAGAGCATTTCCTCTATCGTCTTCCTTTAAACATTGAGTTAACGGGAGATTTTCATGACATCGGACATTTTTCTCAGGCGATAGCAACGCTACCTCGAATCATCACGTTTAAAGATGTGACTTGGCAGCGTGTCAGCCAAGAAAGTGAAACTCTGCACTTTAGGGTACGAGCCAATACCTATCAGTTTAAGCCAGAGGAGACGAACAATGACAAGTAAGCATTTGTTACTGGTACTGATGGGGTCTCTGCTACTTGGATGTCAGGCGAATGATGAGTCATTAACGGATTTTATTCGAGGGGTGGAAAGTCAGGCGCGTCGAGATGTCGAGAAACTTAAGCCTGCAGATAAGTATGTTGCCGTCACGTACGCACCTGAAGTACAGCGTGCGCCCTTTGAGTTACCAAAAGAAGCCACGATCGCCACTCAGCCCGTTGCAAGAAAAGATTGCTGGCAACCGCCTTCAAGAAGGCGCACTGGCAAATTAGAAAAATTCCCATTAAGCCAATTACGTTTGAAAGGAGTTATGGGCATGGGTAATACGGTTTCTGGTCTCGTTCAGGCACCCAATGGCACCGTTTATAAAGTGAAGCCGGGGCAATACCTCGGACGCAACAATGGCAAAGTGACCCACGTCAGCCATTCCTATTTGTTAATTAATGAAACGTTGCCCGACGGCTTAGGGTGTTGGCAGAAGCGTAAAGTTAAGTTGGCTTTGAGATAGCCCCATTTATTTTTGATATTGAGTAATGAAAATGAGACAAGGATTAACACGTACAACAAGGATACTAACTGGGCTCTTCTCCTTATGGTTGTTTGTATTTTTAGCCCCTTTAGTGGCAGCAGAAGAAGTATCGTCTAATGCCTTAAAGAGTATCGACTTTCGCACTAATAAAGATAAAGACGCCGTTATAGTCGTTGAACTGGCGTCACCTGCCGCGATTGTTGATGTCAAACGCGTACAGGAAGGGTTAAGTATCGATTTGCTTAATACTTCGGTAAAAGACGAGCAACTGTATCTCCTAGACGTAAAAGATTTCTCGACTGTGGTTGAAAGTGTAGAGGTGTTTCGCGATACCTCAACTACGCGCTTGGTTGCGCACATTAATGAAGAATATACGCATGATTACCGTTTAACGGGGCGATTCTTGGAAATCAAAGTGGCTAAGATCAAACCCAATGAGAAAGCCCCGGATAAAAGCATTCTAGAAAAAGAAGGCAAGCTCATTTCAATTAACTTCCAAGATATTCCTGTACGTAACGTGTTACAGCTGATTGCTGACTACAACCAGTTCAACTTGGTTGTCTCAGACTCCGTAGAAGGTAACCTCACACTTCGTCTTGATGGTGTTCCGTGGCAGCAAGTGCTGGATATTATTTTGCAAGTTAAGGGGTTAGATAAGCGTGTTGATGGCAACGTGATTCTGGTTGCTCCAACAGATGAGCTTGATCTGCGCGAAAAACAGCAACTCGAAAAGCAGCAGCTAGAACAAACGATGGGAGAGCTTTCGTCTGAAATCATCAAGGTAAACTTCGCTAAAGCATCAGATATTGCAGAGATGATCAACGGAGAAGGGAACATCAGTATGTTGTCTGAGCGAGGCAGTATGACCATTGATGAGCGGACTAACTCGTTATTGATTCGTGAGCTACCTGAAAACATTGAAGTGATTCGAGAAATTATTGAATCTTTGGATATCCCGGTGAAGCAGGTTCAAATTGAAGCGCGTATTGTGACCATCAATGAAGGCAACATGGACGAGTTGGGAATTCGCTGGGGCTTTACCTCTATTAATGGCAATAACACGGTTGGTGGTTCTATCGAAAACAACCTTGCCACGATCGGTTTATATAACGGTGGTGGTGAAGGAGAAGACGGTGGTGACGGTGATGGAGTAGGTATCGATGACTTCCTAAACGTAAACTTAGCTGCAACTAGTCCAAACGCGACTAGCATTGCTTTTCAGGTTGCAAAATTAGGCTCAGACACCTTGTTAGACCTCGAGCTTTCTGCGCTGCAACAAGAGTCCAAAGCTGAGATTATCTCAAGCCCACGTTTGATCACTACCAATAAGAAGCCTGCCTATATTGAGCAAGGTACCGAGATACCTTATCTAGAGTCCTCATCAAGTGGTGCTACGACGGTAACGTTCAAAAAAGCAGTATTGAGTTTGAAGGTGACGCCACAAATTACACCGGATAACCGTCTTGTGTTGGACTTAAGCGTTACGCAAGATAGACCTGGACAAGTCGTGAAAACAGGCACTGGTGAAGCCGTTGCGATTGATACTCAGCGTATCGGGACGCAAGTGTTAGTAAATAACGGTGAAACCGTCGTTCTTGGTGGTATTTTCCAGCACAGCATTACTAACTCGGTGGACAAAGTGCCTTTGTTAGGCGATCTGCCACTATTAGGTGCGCTTTTCCGTCGAAGTTATGAAAATGTTGGCAAAAGTGAGCTGTTAATTTTCGTCACCCCTAAGGTGGTGATTCAGTAGTTCTACCTCGTGAAAAACTGATTAAATCAAAAATAAAGTTGCAATAGTGGCACCATGCTTGGATAATTTCGGGTCTTATCACGAATTATCTGTGAGGAACTGGTGCCACAAGCCTTGTAGAACAGCGATTTAGCTGTGTTTTCTTGTGGCGATCTTATTGAATCAATGTTGTAAATTACTGCTAAACATGGCTGAGAAACGTAATATTTTCCTTGTTGGCCCAATGGGCGCCGGCAAAAGTACAATTGGTAGACATCTAGCACAGCAACTGCATATGGAGTTTGTTGACTCCGATACAGTGATCGAAGAACGCACTGGTGCAGACATCTCTTGGGTTTTTGATGTAGAAGGTGAAGAAGGCTTCCGCAAGCGTGAAGAAGCGGTACTTGAAGACCTAACACAAGAGCAAGGCATCGTGCTTGCGACTGGCGGTGGCTCTGTTAAGAGCAAAGAAAACCGTAATCGTCTTTCGGCACGTGGTGTTGTTGTTTACTTAGAAACGACGATTGAAAAGCAACTTGCGCGCACAAACCGTGACAAGAAGCGTCCTCTACTTCAAACGGACAACCCTCGCGAAGTATTGGAGCAATTAGCTGAAGAACGTAATCCTCTGTATGAAGAAGTAGCGGATTACACTGTTCGCACTGACGATCAGAGTGCAAAAGTGGTAGCCAACCAGATCGTAAAAATGCTAGAAGAGAGATAAGTTTTTATCTTTTTTTTAATTGGAGCAAACCGATGGAACGGATTACGGTCAACCTAGCTGAGCGTAGCTACCCAATCTCTATTGGCGCCGGGTTATTTGAGGACCCGGCGTACCTCTCTCAAGTTCTCTCAAACAAAAATGCAAAACAAAAAGTTGTTGTGATCAGTAATGTCACAGTGGCGCCTTTGTATGCTGACAAAATTTTAAAGCAACTCGAGCAGCTCGGTTGTAGTGCATCCTTGTTAGAATTGCCTGACGGCGAACAGTACAAAAACTTGGATGTGTTTAACCAAGTGATGAACTTCCTCCTCGAGGGGAATTACGCTCGTGATGTTGTGATCATCGCGTTAGGTGGTGGCGTTATTGGCGACCTTGTGGGTTTTGCTTCTGCCTGTTACCAGCGTGGGGTCGACTTTATTCAAATACCAACGACATTACTATCTCAAGTGGACTCTTCGGTGGGTGGAAAAACCGCGGTTAACCATCCGTTGGGTAAGAACATGATAGGTGCGTTTTACCAACCTAAAGCCGTGATCATCGATACCAACTGTTTATCGACGTTGCCTGAGCGTGAATTCGCAGCAGGTATCGCAGAAGTCATTAAGTACGGCATCATTTACGATGCAGACTTTTTTGTATGGTTGGAAGAAAACCTTGAACGCTTGTACGCGTTGGATGAAGAAGCGCTAACTTATGCCATTGCACGTTGCTGTGAAATAAAAGCGGAAGTGGTGGCTCAGGATGAGAAAGAATCGGGCATCCGCGCTCTGCTCAACTTAGGTCACACCTTTGGTCATGCGATTGAAGCTGAGCTTGGCTACGGCAATTGGCTGCATGGTGAAGCGGTTTCTGCTGGCACGGTTATGGCGGCCAAAACTTCGCATCTGCGCGGTCTTATCTCAGCAGAGCAATTTGAGCGTATTGTTGCGATTTTGCGTCGTGCCAAACTGCCTGTTCATACTCCAGAAAGTATGAGCTTCGATGACTTCCTCAAACATATGATGCGAGATAAAAAAGTCCTCTATGGTCAATTAAGATTAGTTCTACCTACAGGCATTGGTAGTGCTGAGGTCATTGCTGATACGACACAAGACGTACTCAAACAGGCGATAGACTTCGGTCGCGATATTTAACCTTGTAATGGCGCCTTTGGGCGTCATTCTTGTAGTGTATTAAGGTTATTAGATGAGTGTTGCTCACGTTCTGGAATTAGATTCTCAAATCGAGTTGCTTGATAGGTTAGGATTGCTGACTAATTTTGGTTCCAACTTCATTGCGATTAATGGTCATGATGGTTATGGAAAATCTTGGTTAGCGCAGCGATACCTTGAAGTGGGTGCCAGTAACAAGAATCAATGTTTGTTACTTTGTCATTCTAATCAAGATGATGTGCAGCGCCGCATCCTTATTTTGAGTCAACTGGTTTTGGACGCATTGTTTAATCAGCAAGAGCCTTTACTTGATAGCCTCGAAAGACTATTGGGTGATGAGCCTTGTGATATCGCGATTGTGGTTGATGATGCGCATTTATTAAGTGAGACGCTCGTTTCTGAGCTTTGGATGCTGGTTTTAGAGGCGCATTATAAGCCGAATTGGACCATCAATGTCTTATTATTTACGCAGTCTGGGCGCTTAGAAGGATTGCTGTCACGTCTCAGTTACGGACAAGAGATAAAGCCTGTTGAGCTTGATATTGATATGTTGTCCGAAGTGGAAGCCCGTCGTTTCTTTGAATCACTTGTTGCGCGCTATGTTGATGATGAGGCGGAGAAGCGGGTTCGAGATGCATTTAAAAAAGTTGACCCAGTACCGGGTGACATCATGGCGTTAGGAGAGATGAAAGTGGAAAAAAGGATCATTATCCGCTCGATTGTCGGTTCACCGCTGAATATTGCGTTAGTGGTATTAGCATTACTGTTGCTTGCTGCTGGTGGCTATTGGTGGATGTATAATCAACCAAGCCCTGATGATAAAGCGCAGCAAATTGCTGGTAGTTTAGAGCAAACGGCTATTCCAACTTTTGAAGAGTCAGGAATCAGTGCTGCGCAGTCTTCACTACAATCTGTGACTGATGACACTAGCAGTGGCCTTGATGGCTCTGGCGCGATTGATGATTCTGATTCATTACCGCCAGCAGTAACGGAAGAAGTGGCGAGCGTTGGCAGTGATGACAATCAACAGAGAGTGGTGATTGAGTCGAATGTGGTCGATGCATTGCTTGAAGGTAAAGCTGATTCAGCAGACACAAAAGCGATTGATGATGTCGTGGGCGTTGAGAATCAAGACGCCACTGATGAAACCAGCTCACCCCTAATAAAAGTCGTAAAACCAAATCAAGGTATGACGCAAACTTCTGCTCAGCCAGAAGAAGACGGTGCGAAGCTGTCTGTGGTTAAGTTTTCATTTGCTCGCGAAGAATTAAAAGCACTATCACCAAGAGCCTATACACTGCAGCTTGCTGCTATGACGTCAATGGACGATGTACAAGCCTTCCTCGATGAGCATCAGCTGAATGATCAAGTACGAATTTATCCTACCGTTCGCAATGACACCGAGTGGTATATCATCACATACCAAGACTATCCGACAATTCAAATGGCTCGCGATGCCGTTGCAAGCTTGCCTGATTCGGTTAAGTCGGTGAGTCCTTGGGCAAAATCACTCCGTCAGGTTCATCGCGAAATTGATCGCGTGAAATAAACCTGAGCTTCGCTGAAAAATATGTTACATTCCGCAGCCTTAATTTTTGGTCGATAGATAGAGCAGTAGATGAAAAAGCAACGAGCCTTTCTTAAATGGGCAGGAGGAAAATACGGACTGGTTGAAGACATCCAACGTCATTTACCACCGGCTCGAAAGCTAGTTGAACCTTTTGTTGGTGCGGGCTCAGTGTTTCTGAATACCGACTATGACCATTACCTACTGGCAGATATCAATCCAGATTTGATCAATCTGTACAACCTACTAAAAGAGCGCCCGGAAGAGTACATCTCTGAAGCGAAGCGTTGGTTTGTTGCCGAGAATAACCGTAAAGAAGCCTACTTACACATTCGCGCTGAGTTTAATAAAACCGATGACGTGATGTACCGCTCTTTAGCGTTTTTGTACATGAACCGCTTTGGTTTTAATGGTTTATGCCGTTACAACAAAAAAGGCGGTTTTAACGTTCCGTTCGGTTCATATAAAAAGCCTTACTTCCCAGAGGCGGAATTGGAGTTTTTTGCCGAAAAAGCCAAGAAAGCCACGTTCGTTTGTGAAGGTTATCCAGAAACTTTTCGTCGAGCACGTAAGGGGAGTGTGGTGTATTGCGATCCTCCTTATGCACCGCTTTCAAACACGGCAAATTTCACCTCATACGCAGGTAATGGTTTCACGTTGGATGATCAGGCTGCATTAGCCGACATTGCTGAAAGAACGGCGACTGAGCGTGGTATTCCGGTTCTGATTTCTAACCACGACACTACGCTGACGCGTCGGTTGTATCACGGTGCGGATCTCAATGTAGTAAAAGTAAAGCGCACCATTAGCCGCAATGGCAGCGGTCGTAATAAAGTCGATGAGCTGCTTGCGCTTTTTCATGCCCCTGAGATGGATAAACCAAGCTCTTAGTTCTCACACTATTAAATCTAAATAGTGGATCTCCCCACTGGCTTCGGTAGAATTGCGCGCAGATTGTTTGCTCATTACTACTGAGGTCAGGTATGAAAGATTTTCTTATTGCTCCATCCATTTTATCGGCAGATTTTGCTCGTCTCGGTGAAGATGTTGAGAAAGTACTCGCAGCGGGTGCGGATGTGGTGCATTTCGACGTTATGGATAACCACTATGTACCAAACCTGACTTTTGGTGCACCTGTGTGTAAAGCACTACGCGATTACGGCATCACAGCACCAATCGATGTTCACCTAATGGTGAAACCGGTTGACCGCATTATTCCTGATTTCGCAAAAGCGGGTGCGTCGATGATTACATTCCATGTGGAAGCTTCTGATCATGTAGACCGTACACTGCAGTTAATTAAAGAGCACGGCTGTCAGGCTGGTGTGGTACTAAACCCAGCAACGCCACTTGCGAGCCTTGAGTTCATCATGGACAAAGTCGACATGATTCTACTGATGTCGGTTAATCCTGGCTTTGGTGGTCAATCATTCATTCCTCACACACTAGATAAGCTGCGTGCAGTTCGTAAGATGATCGATGAGTCTGGTCGCGATATCCGTTTAGAAATTGATGGCGGTGTGAAGGTTGACAACATTCGTGAAATCGCAGAAGCGGGCGCAGACATGTTTGTTGCAGGCTCGGCGATTTTCGGTCAGCCAGATTACAAACAAGTGATCGACCAAATGCGCACGGAACTGGCTGAAGTAAAATAAGTCCCGATATACGCGCGATAATGCCCTGATTTTAAAGGCTGTCACTTTATTGGCAGCCTTTGTTATTTCTAGCGTTGGATGAAATAAAATATCCCCTGCGTTGAGCAAATAATCACTTGCCTATTTTGCGCCCTTTCTGTACTATTCGTGCTCCTTAAACTCAGTCAATTATCTTTAGTTCCTTGCTTCCTCTGGACGACTGAGCCATTTGTGGAAGCTGAATAATCCGTAAGGAGCAACCAATGCGTCATTACGAAATCGTATTCATGGTGCACCCAGATCAAAGCGAGCAAGTTGCTGGCATGATCGAGCGTTACACTGGTTCAATCACTGAAGCTGGCGGTAAAATCCACCGTCTAGAAGACTGGGGCCGTCGTCAACTGGCTTACCCAATCAACAAGCTTCACAAAGCTCACTACGTTCTTATGAACGTTGAAGCTGACCAAGCTGTAATTGATGAGCTAGAAACTGCTTTCCGTTTCAACGATGCAGTTCTACGTAACATGATCATGCGTACTAAAGCAGCGATCACTGAGCAATCTATCATGCTTAAGCAAAAAGAAGAGCGTGCTCCACGTCGTGAAGAGCGTTCTGAAGCTAAGCCTGAAGCTAAGTCAGAAGCTGCTGAGTAAGTTTTCTTATGGCCAATCGAATGGAGCTGAGCGGCACCATAGCCAAACCGCCCATTCGTAGTAAAAGCCCTGGTGGCATTGAACACTGTCGGTTTTGGCTGGAGCATCGCTCTACTATTATCGAAGCTGACTTACCTCGACAAGTTTATTGTCGTATGCCGGTAGTCGTCAGCGGGCTTGGGTCACAAGCACTAACTCAGAATTTAGTTCAAGGCAGTAACATTAAGGTAAGTGGTTTTGTCACTTATCAAACCGGCCGAAATGGCGTGGGAAAATTAGTGTTACACGCCGACAACATTACTCAAATTTAAGATCAGGAGATAGCCCATGGCTCGTTTCTTCCGTCGTCGTAAATTCTGCCGTTTCACTGCAGAAGGCGTACAAGAGATTGATTACAAAGACGTAGCAACTCTTAAAAACTACATCACTGAAGCTGGTAAAATCGTACCTAGCCGTATCACTGGTACAAGCGCTAAGTACCAGCGTCAACTAGCACGTGCTATCAAGCGTTCACGCTACCTAGCTCTACTACCGTACACTGACAAGCATCAGTAATCGGTTCATTTTATTAAGAAAGAGGATTAAGCAATGCAAGTTATTCTACTTGATAAAATTGGTAACCTAGGTGGTCTTGGCGATACTGCAAACGTTAAATCTGGCTACGCTCGTAACTTCCTTATCCCACAAGGTAAAGCAGTTATGGCAACTAAAGCTAACGTTGAAATGTTTGAAGCTCGTCGTGCTGAACTAGAAGCTAAAGTTGCTGAGCAACTAGCTGCTGCAGAAGCTCGCGCAGAGAAAGTTAACGCTCTAGAAGCTGTAGTTATCGCTTCTAAAGCTGGTGACGAAGGCAAACTATTCGGTTCTATCGGTACTCGTGACATCGCTGACGCTATCACAGCTGCAGGCGTTGAAGTTGCTAAGAGCGAAGTTCGCCTTCCTGAAGGTGCTCTACGTACAACTGGTGAGTTCGAGATCAGCGTTCAACTTCACTCTGAAGTTTTCGCAACTGTGAACCTACAAGTTGTTGCTGCTGAGTAATTCAGTATCAAGACGAAATACTAAAAAGCACCTCTTCGGAGGTGCTTTTTTTATTTCTAAAACTGGGAGAAAAAACGGGTTAAAAAGCGAAGAGTAAATTAACGGAAAATACGCTATCCGCTTTGCTTAAGCCTTCAGGCACTTTATCGTGATACTGACGAGAGTGTGCCAGTTTCAGTGCAATATCTTCAGTAATATCATTGGTCACGCTGAGTTCACTATCGGCCCGAGTGTTACTTTTACCTGTTACCAACGTAATATCAGCCGCGAAACTCAAATTATCTAGTGCGTGCCAAGTCGTATTGATATTCCCTCGAAAAATGCCTTCTCGAACGATATCGGGAAAGACAATGTCGTCATCATCTATCTCATCTAAATTTGGTTCTTGATAACGAAAACCAGGACCGACTTCTACCTCTAAAATGAAGTTTTCAGTGTAGGAGAACTGGTAACCCAAACCGCCTGATAATGTGTAGTCTTTAAAATAGGCACTGTAACGAGAATCCACCCCTTTAAAGCTGCCATACAAATACGTTTTAGGACCTAACTTGTAGTCACTCTGTAGGGCGTAGGTGGATGAGCGTTTGTCTTCTTCACCGTCTTTGTACAAGTTGTAGTACTTCCATTCACCATTAGAACGGTGTCGACCTGACGTATATTCAGCACTCAAACGAGCATTCAGGGAACGAGAGTCCGTGTTACCTGTGTGAGCTTGATAGCCGAACTCCACCTCGGTTTTTAATGGGTCGGGCACATCAATATTTTGCTCTGGCTGTACTGATTCGTCAGCATACGATGCACTAGCGCATAGTAGGCTAAAGCTAAGTAACCAGTATCGGGACACATCAACCTCGAACGTAATTAAAAAGGAGGGGCATGATACTGATACAGATATTTTGTTGGGTCAATGGTAGGTTAATTTTTATTAGAGCTGGGCGGAAGAACCAGGCTATTACTTGTGCGGTTCGCATGTTGATTTCTTAACAAGTAATTGTCGCTTCGGGGAAGCATCTCAGTTAGGTTAAGGTTATAATCGTGGGTCAATAGTAGTTATCGAGCAAAGTCATGGCGGAAAACAGAAATCGCAAACCTTCAGACAGTCAGGTCGACGCAATCAAAGTGCCACCTCACTCACTAGAAGCCGAGCAATCAGTAATTGGTGGTCTCTTACTGGACAATGAACGTTGGGACACCGTTGCTGAACGTGTTGTAAGCAGTGATTTCTATAGTCGTCCGCATCGCCTAATTTTTGAAGGTGTAAAAACAATTCTTGAAGCGGGCAAGCCTCTCGATCTTATTACTTTATCGGAATACCTGGAGCGTCACGAGCAATTAGAAGATGTGGGCGGTTTTGCTTACCTTGCAGATTTGGCGAAAAATACGCCAAGTGCCGCTAACATTAACGCGTACGCTGATATTGTTGCCGAGCGTGCGATCGTCCGTGGTTTGATCGGTGTCGCGAATGAGATTGCGGATGCGGGTTACGATCCTCAAGGTCGAAGTTCGGAAGATCTGATTGATATGGCGGAGAGTAAAGTTTTCGCCATCGCTGAGTCACGAACCAGTGAAAACGAAGGGCCACAAAATGTCGATAACATCCTCGAAAAGACGTTAGAACGTATCGAGTTGTTATATAAAACGCCGCAAGATGGTGTGACGGGTGTCGACACAGGTTTCACTGACCTCAATAAGAAAACCGCAGGTTTGCAAGGTTCTGATTTGGTGATTGTCGCAGCGCGTCCGTCGATGGGTAAAACGACCTTTGCGATGAACTTGTGTGAAAATGCGGCCATGCAACAAGAGAAGCCTGTGCTTATTTTCTCGCTAGAGATGCCAGCCGAGCAGTTGATGATGCGTATGTTGGCCTCTTTGTCTCGCGTTGACCAAACCAAGATCCGTACGGGTCAGTTGGATGACGAAGACTGGGCGCGTATTTCTTCTACTATGGGTATCTTGATGCAGAAGAAAAACATGTACATTGATGACAGCTCCGGTCTAACTCCGACCGAAGTGCGTTCACGCGCTCGCCGTATCGCACGTGAACATGGCGGTCTGTCGATGATCATGGTCGACTACCTTCAGCTTATGCGCGTGCCTGCACTCTCTGATAACCGTACGCTGGAAATTGCGGAGATTTCGCGCTCTCTGAAAGCGCTGGCAAAAGAGCTGAATGTGCCCGTCGTGGCGCTGTCTCAGCTTAACCGTTCCCTAGAGCAACGTTCAGATAAACGCCCAGTAAACTCGGACTTGCGTGAGTCGGGCTCTATCGAGCAGGATGCCGACTTGATCATGTTCATCTACCGTGACGAGGTGTATCACCCAGATAGCCCATACAAAGGTACGGCAGAAATCATCATTGGTAAGCAACGTAACGGCCCTATCGGCTCTGTGCGTCTCACCTTCCAAGGTCAACACTCGCGCTTTGACAACTACGCGGGTCCTGCATTCGATATTGATGATGAGTAACCCCATGAGCTATATGAAAGCGGCCAAGGCGTGCATTGATTTGTCTGCGTTGCAGCACAACTTACAGCGCGTGAAAGCGCAAGCGCCCCAAAGTAAAGTGATGGCTGTAGTGAAGGCCAATGGCTATGGTCACGGATTACGTCACGTTGCAAAACATGCCAACCATGCGGATGCGTTTGGTGTGGCTCGCATTGAAGAAGCATTGCAACTGCGCGCTTGTGGAGTAGTAAAGCCGATTCTATTGCTAGAAGGTTTTTACTCTCCAGGTGACTTACCTGTTCTTGTGACGAACAACATCCAAACCGTGGTGCATTGTGAAGAGCAGCTTATCGCTTTGGAGCAAGCCGACCTTGAAACTCCGGTTGTCGTGTGGCTTAAGATTGACAGTGGGATGCACCGTCTTGGCGTTCGCCCTGAGCAATATGATGAGTTTGTCACGCGGTTGAAAGAGTGTCCAAACGTAGCCAAGCCGTTGCGTTACATGAGCCACTTTGGCTGTGCAGATGAGCTGGATAGCGATATTACCCCACAACAGATTGAGCTGTTTAAATCGTTGACTTCTGGTTGCCAAGGGGAACGTTCACTGGCGGCATCTGCGGGGTTATTGGCATGGCCTCAAAGCCATTTAGATTGGGTTCGTCCGGGTATTATCATGTATGGTGTGTCGCCATTCGATGACAAAACGGCGCAAGATCTTGGGTATCAGCCTGTCATGACACTTAAATCCCACCTTATTGCGGTACGTGAAGTGAAAAAGGGTGAAAGTGTTGGCTACGGTGGTATTTGGACCAGTGAGCGAGATACAAAAGTTGGGGTCATCGCAGTAGGGTATGGCGACGGTTACCCAAGAAGTGCTCCAAACGGTACGCCGGTGTGGGTTAATGGCCGTAAAGTACCTATTGCAGGTCGAGTTTCCATGGATATGCTGACGGTCGATTTGGGACCAGACGCAACGGATAAAGTCAGCGACGAAGCGATTCTTTGGGGGAAAGAGCTCCCAGTAGAAGAAGTGGCGGGTCACATTGGTACCATTGCGTATGAACTCGTGACTAAGCTAACGCCTCGCGTCGAGATGGAGTACTCAAAATAAACAGCGAAAGGCTAACATAAGGTTAGCCTTTGTTTTATCTACTCACCGTTAATCGTAGCAATAACGCGGCGGCCGCCGCCAAAGTCTCGGTGCTCACCCAAGTAAATGCCCTGCCATGTTCCTAAAGCTAATCGACCATTTTGGATTGGTATCGTCACACTACTGCCAAGTAGGGATGCTTTAATGTGTGCTGGCATGTCGTCATCCCCCTCATAGGTGTGCTGATAATAAGGAGCACGCTCTGGCACAAACTTATTGAAGTGCGCTTCCATGTCCATACGCACGGTTGGATCAGCATTCTCATTTAAGGTCAAACTGGCGGAGGTATGTTGAATAAATAGATGTAATAAACCTACTGAAAGCTCGTTTATTTGTGGTAATTGTTGTTCAATTTCATCAGTTATTAGGTGAAAACCGCGGCTTCTCGCTTTTAATTGCAGTGTTTTTTGTGCCCACATACGTGTTCCTTTGGAAATTTATAAATTGGCGTCTATCCTATTCCAATTAGAGCCTGTCATTAGTAAGTGATATGATTCTTGTCATCGTAAGTGAATTGTTCATTTTCAGGGCAGGGAACGTGACCTAACTCAATGTGAGTGTAAAATCTCTCAGTCATAATTGGCACCTGAAAAAAAATTACAAAGACTTGTTTTGTGGCAATTCGCCCAAACATCTAATTAATATTCTATTTGCTAAATCGGGGATTCCACAGTTTTCGCTAGACTGTAAGGAATGGAACCTACTGTAACATCGGGATAAAGACCATGTTGAAAAATATCAATCCAACGCAAACACAAGCTTGGAAAGCGCTAACTGCGCATTTCGAATCTGCACAAGATATGGATCTTAAAGAGTTATTTGCTCAAGACGCAGCGCGTTTCGACAAATACTCTGCACGTTTCGGCTCAGACATCCTAGTCGATTACTCAAAGAACCTCATCAATGAGGAAACTCTGAAGCACCTGTTCGCTCTTGCGAACGAGACTGAGCTGAAATCTGCAATTGAAGCGATGTTCAGTGGCGAAGCGATCAACCAAACAGAAGGTCGCGCTGTTCTTCACACTGCACTACGTAACCGCGCGAATACACCAGTAATGGTAGACGGCGAAGACGTAATGCCAGCAGTGAACGCGGTTCTAGAAAAAATGAAATCATTCACTGAACGCGTTATCGGCGGTGAGTGGAAAGGTTACACAGGTAAAGCAATTACAGATATCGTGAACATCGGTATCGGTGGTTCTGACCTTGGTCCTTACATGGTGACGGAAGCTCTAGCACCATACAAAAATCATCTAAACCTTCACTTCGTATCTAACGTTGATGGTACGCACATCGTTGAAACGTTGAAGAAAGTTAACCCAGAAACGACGCTATTCTTGATCGCGTCTAAGACGTTCACAACGCAAGAAACCATGACTAACGCGCACACTGCTCGTGATTGGTTCCTAGAGTCTGCGGGTGATCAAGCGCACGTGGCTAAGCATTTTGCTGCGCTTTCAACGAACGCGACAGCCGTGTCTGAGTTCGGTATTGATACCGCGAACATGTTCGAATTCTGGGACTGGGTTGGTGGCCGTTACTCACTATGGTCTGCAATCGGTCTATCAATCGCATTAGCGGTAGGTTACGACAACTTCGTTGAGCTGCTTGAAGGTGCTCACGAGATGGACAAGCACTTCGTATCAACAGACCTAGAAAGCAACATCCCTGTGATCCTTGCGCTTATCGGTATTTGGTACAACAACTTCCACGGTGCGGAATCAGAAGCTATCTTACCTTACGATCAGTACATGCACCGTTTCGCGGCATACTTCCAGCAAGGTAACATGGAATCAAACGGTAAATACGTTGACCGTGAAGGCAATGCTGTGACTTACCAAACGGGCCCTATTATTTGGGGTGAACCAGGTACCAACGGTCAGCACGCGTTCTACCAACTGATTCACCAAGGCACTAAGCTGATCCCATGTGACTTCATTGCACCTGCAATCAGCCACAACCCAGCTAGCGATCATCACCAAAAACTGATGTCCAACTTCTTTGCGCAAACTGAAGCACTAGCGTTTGGTAAGAGTGAAGAAACAGTGAAAGAAGAGTTGGTGAAAGCAGGTAAGAACGTTGAAGAAGTGGCAGCGATTGCGCCATTCAAAGTGTTTGAAGGTAACCGTCCAACAAACTCTATCCTAGTGAAGCAAATCACGCCTCGTACGCTAGGTAACTTGATCGCAATGTACGAACACAAAATTTTCGTACAAGGTGTTATCTGGAATATCTTCAGCTTTGACCAATGGGGCGTGGAGCTAGGTAAACAACTGGCTAACCAAATCCTACCTGAGCTTGCAGACGAGTCTCAAATCAGCTCGCATGACAGCTCAACAAACGGCCTAATCAACGCATTTAAAGCGTTCAAAGCTTAATGTTTGAATAGATAAAGAAAAGGTCAGCAAATGCTGACCTTTTTTATTGCCTGAGGCAAAAACAAAATAGGTTGGCCAGTGCCAACCTATTTTTTCTCTTTTATTCGAAGCAAATTTCGATAAAGGCATTTCCCCATTGGGAAGAGAAAGGCATGATGATGATTGAGCCCTCACACTTGTGGCGAATCGTATGGCCTCGGCCAGAAACCACTACCGGTGTTGCCATATCAAAATCAAAACCACTTTCCGCCAGAATGCGTTTCGCACCACCAGTAACCATGTTGGTGATCTCACCCACCATATCGGTGACCTCTTCATTGAGTCCATTTGGACGCTCACCAAGCATGTTCTGCATGATTTCTAGAGCTAGCGCTTCATCAAAGGTAATCGACATTGAACCACGAGTTTGTGGACCTACCATGCCAATCAGACCAGAAACGTCACCTCGTGCGATCTCATCTTTTTTGATTCGCGGTTTTTGTGGCTTCAGCTCAAGAGAAGCCATGGTTTTTAGCACGTTCATTAAAGAAGCTAAAAACGGGTTTACAAATTCAGCGCGCATAACGTTCTTCTATACTTTTTCTTTCGTCTCGGAGGAACAGGCCTGGCATTCACCATGAGTTTCAATAACTTGGTTGGTCAGTTTGAATCCATGCTTCTCGGCGTTTTCGGCTAACAAGGATATCAGCGTCTCATCTTCGAGTTCAACGACATCACCACATTTATCGCAAATTAGTAATTGGAAAAAGTGCTGCTGAGTATTGAAAGAACAACAAGTAATAAAGCTATTTGTCGATTCCACTCGGTGGATGAAGCCTTGCTCTAGGAGAAAATCTAATGCTCGATAAACAGTGGGAGGCTTAGCCTGAGGCTCACTCTCTTTTAGTTGCTCCAATAGCTCATACGCACTTGAGGCGCGGCGATTAGAACAAATGAGTTCAAATACGCGTCGGCGTTGCGGAGTCAATCGTACTCCACGCTCTACGCAGATACTTTCAATTTGTTCAATGATTGTTGGGTTCAAACCTTTCACCATAACTATCGGACGTGCTCTATGATAAATCATTTCTATACGAAGTTCGTTTAGAAATGCTTCATTTTACCCACTATCAGAACGAAAATCATGAATTAAAGCAAGTCGGTGGTGGTGTGAAGTCGGAATAGTCATCACAGAATGAATCAACGAGTGACAGATTCGTATTACTGCTGCGCATTCCTAAGCATTTGGCTAGCCAGACAACCAAATCATTCTCGCTGAAACTAGCACCTAGAAGTGCTTGGGTATACAATACCCGACTTATTTTTTGAGCGTACTGCTGCGCTCGACCTTGGCAACATAAAAACGGGTGTTTATATCATGACTCATTCTTGCAGGCTCTCCGTAGCACCAATGCTCGACTGGACCGATCGTCATTGTCGCTACTTCCATCGCTTAATGACCAAAGAAACCCTGCTGTACACTGAAATGGTGACGACAGGTGCGATCATTCATGGAAAAGGAGATTTCCTGGCTTACAACGAAGAAGAGCATCCGTTGGCCCTTCAGTTGGGTGGTTCAAATCCAGAAGACTTGGCAAAGTGTGCCAAACTGGCTCAAGAGCGTGGCTACGATGAGGTTAATCTCAATGTGGGGTGCCCGTCTGACCGTGTACAAAACGGTCGCTTTGGTGCTTGTCTAATGGCGGAACCACAGTTGGTTGCGGATTGTGTCGCTGCAATGAAGGACGTGGTTGATATTCCTGTGACAGTCAAGACTCGTATTGGTATTGATGATCAAGATTCTTACGAGTTCCTAACGGATTTTGTTTCTATTGTCTCAGAAAAGGGAGGCTGTGAGCAGTTCACTATCCACGCGCGTAAAGCTTGGTTAAGTGGTCTTAGTCCGAAAGAAAACCGTGAGATCCCACCATTGGATTACCCACGCGCTTACCAATTGAAGCAAGACTTCTCACACCTAACGATTGCGATTAACGGTGGCGTGAAATCATTAGAAGAAGCAAAAGCACATCTTCAGCATCTTGACGGTGTGATGATTGGTCGTGAAGCATACCAAAGCCCATATTTACTGGCATCGGTAGACCAAGAGTTGTTTGGCTCTAATGCTCCAGTGAAGAAACGCAGCGAAATTGTTGAAGAAATGTACCCATACATTGAAGCGCAATTAGCGAAAGGTGCGTACCTTGGTCATATTACCCGTCATATGTTAGGTTTGTTCCAAAGCATGCCAGGTGCTCGTCAATGGCGTCGTCATATCAGTGAAAATGCGCACAAGCCGGGTTCTGGTTTAGAAGTGCTGCAAGACGCGTTAGCGAAGATTCCAAAAGAATTGAATGTGTAAAATTCACCAGTGGTTGGCTAAAATTACCAACTAAAGAACAAGTAAGCCAGAGTGCAGAAATGCCTCTGGCTTTATTTTTGAATAAAAATCATTGTGTTATCGTCATCTTGGTAAGTTGGTATGGAAACTGCTCTGTTTATTAAAAACAAATGGAGAAGTGATTATGTTGGAGCTAATCTTTATTTTAGTCTTTGCGGCGACCCTATTGGTTACCGGTATCACAATGATGACCGTATTCGCAGCAACCGGTATTGCGTTAGTTGTGATGTTTTTACTGGGAATGGTCGGAGCGGTACTCAAACTATTACCATGGTTAATCGTGATTGCATTGGGTGTTTGGTTCTTCAAGAATTACGTTGCCCAGCCCCGCTATAAATAACGAGTGACATGATTTAGTTGATAGAGAGACGTGAGAGTATGGTATATTTCCTCTCACGTCTTCAACGTGAACATCAGCTATCTCGGAGTACACACTACATGACAAATAAAGCGACCATCGCTTTAACAGCATTATCGTTGGCAGTATCTTTTCCTGTTTTTGCAGATTATTCTGTATCGACGAAAGTCGGCGCAGAGATCTGGGCTGCTGACACTAAAGTAAATGAAGTAAGACGAGATAGCAGCACAACAGGCGCATTTTACGCGGCGATTGAACATGATGTTAAATACGTTCCTAATGCGCGCCTTCGCTACTCAAGTGTTGATGCGGATTACATGGGGTTCGATAAGCTCGATTTCACCATGTACTACCAAGTTCTGGAGCATGATTTATTGCATTTTGATGCGGGTGTTACATTCAGTAATTTAAGTGACACTAAATACATTGATGCTGGCTCAAACAAGCGTATAGAAGAGTTTGATGAGCTGATTTGGGCTTGGTACGGTTACGCAGAGATTCAAGTTCCGGACACAAATTTTGATGTGATTGGTGAGATAAACTTTGGTGACAACAAAGGTATCAAAAGCACTGATTTCATGGCCGGTGTTCAATACCATGTACCGCTCGAAAAAGCTCAACTGGCTTTTCGTGGTGGTTACCGCGTGATTGATTTGGAGTCCGAGAAATTCATGTCGGATCTAGGGAAAGAGTTTATTTTTGCTAACGGCTTTTTTGTGAGTGCAGAATACGCATTCTAAATGCAGCCAGATTAGATACTCGATTTTTTTAAAACGTCGCTTTATAAGCGGCGTTTTTTTATATCACTTCATTATATCCAATCGAATTTTCTGCCTATTTTGCTGACTTAGACCATGCTTACCTAGGAGCAATGTGAAAGTTAAAGCAGGGATAGCGATGACAATAAACGAACTAAGACATCTATTCCGTGAAAATCAGCTTGTCGAAGCGATTATTGAACCTGCAATCCAAGAGGGTGGCTGGGTTGTGGAGTTCAGACATGCGCGCGGTGGTTTTGTTTTTCTGACGGACAGTCATGGTGAAGAATGTCTTTATGAAGATTTGGATGCAGCGTCAAAATCGGCAATGGCAGTAGGCTTTCAACAAGTCCGCATTGAAGATCGATGAGCAAAAAGTAAGCCGTTCTTACTTCCAAAAAGTTATAAAACATTCACTTCTATTCTTTCTTGTTATTAAGGAGAGTGGGTACTCTATCGTCACGCAATGAATAGGGATGTCGTGATAATGTCTTTTCAAAAGAATGAGTATTCTCACAAGAATGTGTCTGAAGATAATAATGGGCAAGGAGGAAATCCTCCAATCGCAAGCCCTCTGAATGACCAACAAATTAGCTCACTCCAACAAACTGTCTCTGAGTTGTCTTCACAGCAACTTGCTTGGGTCAGTGGGTATTTTTGGGGATTAGCTCAAAATCAACCAAATACAGCGGTAACGCCAATTGCACAAGCGACGGCAGCCGTATCAGCGAAGCCTGCAGGTAAGTTGAGTATTATTTTTGCTTCCCAAACTGGCAACGCTAAAGGCGTTGCTGAAGCTCTAGAACAGGAAGCAAAAGCAGAAGGAATTGCTGTCGAACTTTTTGATGCAAGTGATTACAAAGGTAAAAACTTAGCCAAAGAAACGCATGTCATTATTGTGGCATCGACGAACGGCGAAGGCGAAGCACCAGATAACGCTATAGAGCTACACGAGTTTTTGCAATCTAAGAAAGCTCCTAAGCTGTCAAACCTTCAATATGGCGTTATTGCTCTGGGTGACTCGAGCTACGAATTCTTCTGTCAAACCGGTAAAGACTTCGACGCTTACCTATCAAAGTTAGGCGCGACCCCATTTATCGATCGTCTTGATTGCGATGTGGATTATGAAGCACCAGCAGCTGAATGGCGTAAGAATGCGTTAGGTAAGGTAAAAGATACGCTTTCTTCTGGCACTGAAGCGGATGTGGTTCAACTTCCTGTGGGTCAAGCTGCGACTGCGCACTCTCCTTACAATAAACAAAACCCATACACAGCGACGTTACTGACCAGTCAAAAAATCACGGGTCGTGATTCTGGAAAGGATGTTCGTCATATAGAAATTGACTTGGAAGGTTCGGGGTTAACGTATCAGCCTGGTGATGCGCTAGGTGTGTGGTTTGAAAATAGTTCAGAACTTGCTAATGCCATTCTTGGTAAGGTCGGTTTGTCTGGGGTTGAAACCGTTGATGTTGATGGCGAAAGCTTGTCAATTCATAGTGCTCTCGTGAGTAAATATGAAATCACAACATCTAACCCACAGCTCATTACAAAGTTTGCCGAGTTATCCGGTAGCAAGAAGCTACAAAAGCTGGTTGACGATAAAGATAAACTTCGCGAGTACTCTGCAAATACTCAAATTGTTGATGTATTGGCAGAGAAGAAAACCAAGTTAACCGCAGATGAGTTGATTAGTTTGCTTCGTCGTCTTACTCCTCGCCTTTACTCTATTGCATCAAGCCAAGAAGAGGTCGATGAAGAAGTACACCTAACGGTTGCTTTGGTTGAGTACGAACAAAACGACGAAAAACGATATGGTGGTGCGTCTAGTTTCTTAGCACAGCGTCTCGAAGAGGGAGATGAAGTTAAAGTATTTGTGGAGCATAACAACAACTTCAAACTGCCGGAAGATGATAGCACTCCAATTATCATGGTTGGTCCGGGCACTGGGATCGCACCATTCCGTAGCTTTATTCAGGAACGTGAAAACCGTGATGCTGAAGGCAAAAACTGGTTGTTCTTTGGTGATCGTACTTTCACTCAAGACTTCTTATACCAAGTGGAATGGCAGAAGTACCTCAAGTCAGGAGTACTAAGCCGATTGGATGTTGCTTTTAGTCGTGACCAAGTAGAAAAAGTTTACGTACAGCACCGCATCTTAGAAAACGCAGCTCAAGTGTGGCAGTGGATCCAAGAAGGCGCTTATATCTATGTCTGCGGTGATGCAACGCGTATGGCAAAAGATGTGCACGACGCACTGGTTATCGTTGCTGAACAAGAAGGCAAGATGCCGCGTGACGATGCAGAACAATTTATTAATGACCTACGTAAAGCGAAACGTTATCAGAGGGATGTGTACTAATGACTTTTTCTACTGAAAATAACAAGCAGATTGTATTAGGCGAAGAGCTAGGGCCGCTATCTGATAACGAGCGCCTGAAGCGAGAAAGTAACTTATTACGTGGCACCATTGAGCAAGATTTACAGGACCGTATTACTGGTGGCTTTACTGCCGACAACTTCCAGTTAATTCGTTTCCACGGTATGTATCAGCAAGACGATCGTGATATCCGCAATGAACGCACAAAGCAAAAGCTAGAGCCATTGCATAACGTGATGCTTCGTGCTCGCATGCCTGGAGGCATCATCACGCCAACGCAATGGTTAGCGATCGACAAGTTCGCAACGGAGCACTCTTTATATGGAAGTATTCGTCTGACGACTCGCCAAACGTTCCAGTTTCATGGGGTATTAAAACCGAATATTAAGTTGATGCATCAAACGCTCAACAGTATTGGCATTGATTCGATTGCAACCGCGGGTGATGTAAACCGAAACGTGTTGTGTACCACGAACCCGGTTGAATCAGAACTTCATCAAGAAGCTTACGAATGGGCGAAGAAGATCAGTGAACACCTGCTTCCGAAAACACGTGCTTACGCTGAGATTTGGCTGGACGGTGAAAAAGTAGAAAGCACGGAAGAAGACGAACCGATTCTAGGCAAGAACTACTTACCACGTAAGTTTAAAACCACAGTGGTTATCCCACCGCAAAATGACGTAGATGTACACGCTAACGATCTCAACTTCGTAGCGATTGCAGATAACGGCAAGCTGGTTGGTTTTAACGTCCTGGTCGGCGGCGGCTTAGCGATGACGCATGGCGATACGTCAACTTATCCGCGCCGCGCTGATGACTTAGGTTTCATCCCATTAGAGAAAACGCTTGATGTTGCAGCGGCGGTGGTTACCACTCAGCGTGATTGGGGTAATCGCTCAAACCGTAAAAATGCCAAAACCAAATACACACTTGACCGTGTAGGTACTGATGTCTTTAAAGCCGAAGTCGAAAAGCGAGCAGGCATTCAGTTTGAAGCAAGCCGCCCGTACGAGTTTACTGAGCGTGGTGACCGTATTGGTTGGGTAGAAGGAATTGATGGTAAACATCACTTAGCACTTTTCATCGAAAATGGTCGTCTGCTGGACTTCCCAGGTAAACCACTTAAAACGGGTGTTGCTGAAATTGCCAAAATCCATAAAGGCGATTTCCGTATGACTGCCAACCAGAACTTAATTGTTGCGGGGGTACCTAAAAGCGAAAAAGCGAAGATCGAAAAGATCGCTCGTGAACATGGCTTGATGGATGACAATATCAGTGAGCAGCGCAAAAACTCAATGGCGTGTGTTGCCTTTCCAACGTGTCCGCTAGCGATGGCAGAGGCAGAGCGTTTCCTTCCTCAGTTTGTTACTGATGTGGAGGGGATTTTGGAAAAGCACAACCTACCAGAAAATGACAACATCATTTTGCGTGTAACTGGGTGTCCAAACGGTTGTGGTCGTGCCATGTTGGCTGAAATTGGTTTAGTTGGTAAAGCGCCAGGTCGTTACAACCTACATTTAGGTGGTAACCGTGCTGGTACTCGAGTACCAAAAATGTACAAAGAGAACATCACGGATAAGCAAATCTTAGAAGAGATTGATCTGCTGGTGGCTCGATGGTCGAAAGAGCGTGAAGAAGGCGAAGCCTTCGGCGATTTCACAATTCGTGCTGGTATTATCCAAGAAGTGCTCGTATCAAAGAGGGACTTTCATGCTTGATTCTGTAGCATCCAGGCTTGAGCTTACAGAGTTATTGACATTAACAAAGACGGAGCAAATCCTCCGTCTTGCTCAAATTAATGTCGAGCTCGAAAAGCTTTCGGCACAAGATAGAGTAAAGTGGGCTTTAGAAAATCTAGAGGGCGAGTTTGCGGTTTCTTCTAGTTTTGGTATTCAAGCCGCGGTTATGCTTCATTTAGTGACTCAAGTCAAAGCGGATATCCCCGTCATTCTAACCGATACAGGATACCTGTTTGCTGAAACCTATCAATTCATTGATGAGCTGACAGATGCTCTCAACCTAAACTTAAAAGTTTATCGAGCGAAAGAAAGTGCGAATTGGCAAGAGGCTCGATATGGAAAGTTATGGGAGCAGGGTGTAGAGGGAATTGAAAAATACAACAAGCTCAATAAAGTGGAGCCAATGCGTCGAGCGCTAAAAGAGCTTAATGTTGGAACGTGGTTCTCTGGACTACGTCGAGAGCAAAGTAAATCACGAGCAGGTTTACCGATACTATCAATTCAGAACGGTGTGTTTAAGTTTTTGCCAGTAATTGACTGGACTAATAAAGACGTTCATTACTACTTAGAACAACACGGCCTTAAATACCACCCATTGTGGGATGAAGGTTACCTTTCAGTTGGTGATACTCATACCACTCGTAAATGGGAGCCGGGAATGTCAGAGGAAGAAACTCGATTCTTTGGTTTAAAACGAGAGTGTGGTTTACATGAAGATGATGGTTCAGAACAAGATGGGTCCGGCATATAACCATAGTGACCTTTAAATCGAGTTTAGAGTAAATAAAGAAAGCTGCAATAAAGCAGCTCTCTTTATTTATAGCACCTGAAAAACACGCTTTATAGAATAACTCTGTGGATAAGTTGTGCGAGTTCTTGGGGTAAAGTTGAATAAATAAAGCTTTGATCGAAAACTCATCGCTTAACCATTATTTTTGCAATTTTTGAAAAATAACGCTTGCCAATGTGAGCGCGATCTCTATAATGCCTCCTCGTCGACAGGGCAAGGGCTCACAAGGGTTTAAGCAAAGTCGGCAAGGCTGAAAAGAAAAACGAAATAATTTGAAAAAGTGTTTGACACAATAAATTATCTCGCTAGAATGGCCGCCTCTTCCGAAGTGATGTCAATCACAAAGAAGAGTTGCTCTTTAACAATATAGACCTATCAATCTGTGTGGGCACTCGTTGATGATAATCCAATTAGATACTTCGGTATCAAATTAGGTTTCAATGAAACGAAGTGACCATTGAATCTTCGGATTCAGCACAGTCAATTCAAACATTACTTTAGCTATTTATTAGCAAAGGAATGTTCAGTATTCATTGAGCCGAACAAAATCTTAAATTGAAGAGTTTGATCATGGCTCAGATTGAACGCTGGCGGCAGGCCTAACACATGCAAGTCGAGCGGAAACGAGTTATCTGAACCTTCGGGGAACGATAACGGCGTCGAGCGGCGGACGGGTGAGTAATGCCTAGGAAATTGCCCTGATGTGGGGGATAACCATTGGAAACGATGGCTAATACCGCATGATGCCTACGGGCCAAAGAGGGGGACCTTCGGGCCTCTCGCGTCAGGATATGCCTAGGTGGGATTAGCTAGTTGGTGAGGTAAGGGCTCACCAAGGCGACGATCCCTAGCTGGTCTGAGAGGATGATCAGCCACACTGGAACTGAGACACGGTCCAGACTCCTACGGGAGGCAGCAGTGGGGAATATTGCACAATGGGCGCAAGCCTGATGCAGCCATGCCGCGTGTATGAAGAAGGCCTTCGGGTTGTAAAGTACTTTCAGTCGTGAGGAAGGCGGCGTCGTTAATAGCGGCGTTGTTTGACGTTAGCGACAGAAGAAGCACCGGCTAACTCCGTGCCAGCAGCCGCGGTAATACGGAGGGTGCGAGCGTTAATCGGAATTACTGGGCGTAAAGCGCATGCAGGTGGTTTGTTAAGTCAGATGTGAAAGCCCGGGGCTCAACCTCGGAATAGCATTTGAAACTGGCAGACTAGAGTACTGTAGAGGGGGGTAGAATTTCAGGTGTAGCGGTGAAATGCGTAGAGATCTGAAGGAATACCGGTGGCGAAGGCGGCCCCCTGGACAGATACTGACACTCAGATGCGAAAGCGTGGGGAGCAAACAGGATTAGATACCCTGGTAGTCCACGCCGTAAACGATGTCTACTTGGAGGTTGTGGCCTTGAGCCGTGGCTTTCGGAGCTAACGCGTTAAGTAGACCGCCTGGGGAGTACGGTCGCAAGATTAAAACTCAAATGAATTGACGGGGGCCCGCACAAGCGGTGGAGCATGTGGTTTAATTCGATGCAACGCGAAGAACCTTACCTACTCTTGACATCCAGAGAACTTTCCAGAGATGGATTGGTGCCTTCGGGAACTCTGAGACAGGTGCTGCATGGCTGTCGTCAGCTCGTGTTGTGAAATGTTGGGTTAAGTCCCGCAACGAGCGCAACCCTTATCCTTGTTTGCCAGCGAGTAATGTCGGGAACTCCAGGGAGACTGCCGGTGATAAACCGGAGGAAGGTGGGGACGACGTCAAGTCATCATGGCCCTTACGAGTAGGGCTACACACGTGCTACAATGGCGCATACAGAGGGCGGCCAACTTGCGAAAGTGAGCGAATCCCAAAAAGTGCGTCGTAGTCCGGATTGGAGTCTGCAACTCGACTCCATGAAGTCGGAATCGCTAGTAATCGTGGATCAGAATGCCACGGTGAATACGTTCCCGGGCCTTGTACACACCGCCCGTCACACCATGGGAGTGGGCTGCAAAAGAAGTAGGTAGTTTAACCTTCGGGGGGACGCTTACCACTTTGTGGTTCATGACTGGGGTGAAGTCGTAACAAGGTAGCGCTAGGGGAACCTGGCGCTGGATCACCTCCTTATACGATGATTATTAAGACAAGTGTCCACACAGATTGATAGTTCACAAGCGCAAGCTTGGGGCTAACTATGCTCTTTAACAATTTGGAAAGCTGACAAAACAACAATTTATTGTTGTTTGTAAAGTTCTCAAAGTATTCCATTAGGAATACAACTAAAAACACATTCAAGTGTTCTTGGGAATAACATCAATGATGTTATTCATATTTGAGTCCGGCAAAATCGAACATGTCTCTCGCTCATTCAAATAATGAGAGACAACTTTGGTTGTTTACCGTCAATTCGAAACTTCTTCGGGTTGTATGGTTAAGTGACTAAGCGTACACGGTGGATGCCTTGGCAGTCAGAGGCGATGAAGGACGTATTAACTTGCGATAAGCCCAGATTAGGCAGTAAAAGCCACTTGAGTCTGGGATTTCCGAATGGGGAAACCCACTTACATAAGTAAGTATCGTTATGTGAATACATAGCATAACGAGGCGAACCGGGGGAACTGAAACATCTAAGTACCCCGAGGAAAAGAAATCAACCGAGATTCCGAAAGTAGCGGCGAGCGAAATTGGACTAGCCCTTAAGCTTTATAGGCGTTAGGTGAACAAGCTGGAAAGCTTGGCGATACAGGGTGATAGCCCCGTAACTGACGACGCATATTCAGTGAAATCGAGTAGGGCGGGACACGTGATATCCTGTCTGAATATGGGGGGACCATCCTCCAAGGCTAAATACTACTGACTGACCGATAGTGAACCAGTACCGTGAGGGAAAGGCGAAAAGAACCCCTGTGAGGGGAGTGAAATAGAACCTGAAACCGTGTACGTACAAGCAGTAGGAGCAGGCTTTGTCCTGTGACTGCGTACCTTTTGTATAATGGGTCAGCGACTTATATTCAGTGGCAAGGTTAACCATCTAGGGGAGCCGTAGGGAAACCGAGTCTTAACTGGGCGTTCAGTCTCTGGATATAGACCCGAAACCAGGTGATCTAGCCATGGGCAGGTTGAAGGTTGAGTAACATCAACTGGAGGACCGAACCGACTAATGTTGAAAAATTAGCGGATGACTTGTGGCTAGGGGTGAAAGGCCAATCAAACCTGGAGATAGCTGGTTCTCCCCGAAAGCTATTTAGGTAGCGCCTCGGACGAATACTACTGGGGGTAGAGCACTGTTAAGGCTAGGGGGTCATCCCGACTTACCAACCCTTTGCAAACTCCGAATACCAGTAAGTACTATCCGGGAGACACACGGCGGGTGCTAACGTCCGTCGTGGAGAGGGAAACAACCCAGACCGCCAGCTAAGGTCCCAAATTACTACTAAGTGGGAAACGATGTGGGAAGGCTCAGACAGCCAGGATGTTGGCTTAGAAGCAGCCATCATTTAAAGAAAGCGTAATAGCTCACTGGTCGAGTCGGCCTGCGCGGAAGATGTAACGGGGCTAAGTAGTAAACCGAAGCTGCGGCAATACTCTTTGAGTATTGGGTAGGGGAGCGTTCTGTAAGCGGTTGAAGGTGTGTGGTAACGCATGCTGGACGTATCAGAAGTGCGAATGCTGACATGAGTAACGATAAAGGGGGTGAAAAACCTCCTCGCCGGAAGACCAAGGGTTCCTGTCCAACGTTAATCGGGGCAGGGTAAGTCGACCCCTAAGGCGAGGCCGAAAGGCGTAGTCGATGGGAAACGGGTTAATATTCCCGTACTTCTTACAATTGCGATGGGGGGACGGAGAAGGCTAGGTGGGCCTGGCGACGGTTGTCCAGGTTCAAGTGCGTAGGCTGAAGAGTTAGGTAAATCCGGCTCTTCTTAAGGCTGAGACACGACGTCGAGCACCTACGGGTGTGAAGTCATTGATGCCATGCTTCCAGGAAAAGCCTCTAAGCTTCAGATTGTAAGGAATCGTACCCCAAACCGACACAGGTGGTCGGGTAGAGAATACCAAGGCGCTTGAGAGAACTCGGGTGAAGGAACTAGGCAAAATGGTACCGTAACTTCGGGAGAAGGTACGCTCTCGACGGTGAAGTCCCTCGCGGATGGAGCTATTGAGAGTCGCAGATACCAGGTGGCTGCAACTGTTTATTAAAAACACAGCACTGTGCAAAATCGCAAGATGACGTATACGGTGTGACGCCTGCCCGGTGCCGGAAGGTTAATTGATGGGGTTAGACTTCGGTCGAAGCTCTTGATCGAAGCCCCGGTAAACGGCGGCCGTAACTATAACGGTCCTAAGGTAGCGAAATTCCTTGTCGGGTAAGTTCCGACCTGCACGAATGGCGTAATGATGGCCACGCTGTCTCCACCCGAGACTCAGTGAAATTGAAATCGCTGTGAAGATGCAGTGTACCCGCGGCTAGACGGAAAGACCCCGTGAACCTTTACTACAGCTTGGCACTGAACATTGACCCTACATGTGTAGGATAGGTGGGAGGCTTTGAAGCGCAGTCGCTAGATTGCGTGGAGCCGTCCTTGAAATACCACCCTTGTAGTGTTGATGTTCTAACGTCGACCCCTCATCGGGGTTGCGGACAGTGCCTGGTGGGTAGTTTGACTGGGGCGGTCTCCTCCCAAAGCGTAACGGAGGAGCACGAAGGTGGGCTAATCACGGTTGGACATCGTGAGGTTAGTGCAATGGCATAAGCCCGCTTGACTGCGAGAATGACAATTCGAGCAGGTGCGAAAGCAGGTCATAGTGATCCGGTGGTTCTGAATGGAAGGGCCATCGCTCAACGGATAAAAGGTACTCCGGGGATAACAGGCTGATACCGCCCAAGAGTTCATATCGACGGCGGTGTTTGGCACCTCGATGTCGGCTCATCACATCCTGGGGCTGAAGTCGGTCCCAAGGGTATGGCTGTTCGCCATTTAAAGTGGTACGCGAGCTGGGTTTAGAACGTCGTGAGACAGTTCGGTCCCTATCTGCCGTGGGCGTTGGAGAATTGAAAGGGGCTGCTCCTAGTACGAGAGGACCGGAGTGGACGAACCTCTGGTGTTCGGGTTGTGTCGCCAGACGCATTGCCCGGTAGCTAAGTTCGGGATCGATAACCGCTGAAAGCATCTAAGCGGGAAGCGAGCCTTGAGATGAGTTCTCCCTGATACTTTAAGTATCCTAAAGGGTTGTCGTAGACTACGACGTTGATAGGCAGGGTGTGTAAGCGTTGTGAGGCGTTGAGCTAACCTGTACTAATTGCCCGTGAGGCTTAACCATACAACACCCAAGGGGTTTTGATTTTGGGTAACCAGGACTCAATGAAAGAACATTGAATGTGTAAGAACGAGAATTAAAAAAACAGCTTTCCGAATTAAAGAATTTGCTTGGCGACCATAGCGTTTTGGACCCACCTGATTTCCATGCCGAACTCAGAAGTGAAACGAAATAGCGCCGATGGTAGTGTGGGGCTTCCCCATGTGAGAGTAGGACATCGCCAGGCTTTATTTTGCACTTGCTTGAGATTTAAGCAAGTCACCATAAAGTTCTAATCTTTTTAGAGTTTTATGTTGACTTTCAAAGTGGAAAGCGTATTATACGCAACTCGCTTAAGTGCTAAGGCACTGAAAGCCAAGCTCTTTAAAAATATAAACCTATCAATCTGTGTGGGCACTCGTTGATGATAATCCAATTAGAAACTTCGGTTTCAAATTAGGTTTCAATGAAACGAAGTGACCATTGAATCTTCGGATTCAGCACAGTCAATTCAAACATTACTTATGTAATGTTCAGTATTCATTGAGCCGAACAAAATCTTAAATTGAAGAGTTTGATCATGGCTCAGATTGAACGCTGGCGGCAGGCCTAACACATGCAAGTCGAGCGGAAACGAGTTATCTGAACTTTCGGGGAACGATAACGGCGTCGAGCGGCGGACGGGTGAGTAATGCCTAGGAAATTGCCCTGATGTGGGGGATAACCATTGGAAACGATGGCTAATACCGCATGATGCCTACGGGCCAAAGAGGGGGACCTTCGGGCCTCTCGCGTCAGGATATGCCTAGGTGGGATTAGCTAGTTGGTGAGGTAAGGGCTCACCAAGGCGACGATCCCTAGCTGGTCTGAGAGGATGATCAGCCACACTGGAACTGAGACACGGTCCAGACTCCTACGGGAGGCAGCAGTGGGGAATATTGCACAATGGGCGCAAGCCTGATGCAGCCATGCCGCGTGTATGAAGAAGGCCTTCGGGTTGTAAAGTACTTTCAGTCGTGAGGAAGGCGGCGTCGTTAATAGCGGCGTTGTTTGACGTTAGCGACAGAAGAAGCACCGGCTAACTCCGTGCCAGCAGCCGCGGTAATACGGAGGGTGCGAGCGTTAATCGGAATTACTGGGCGTAAAGCGCATGCAGGTGGTTTGTTAAGTCAGATGTGAAAGCCCGGGGCTCAACCTCGGAATAGCATTTGAAACTGGCAGACTAGAGTACTGTAGAGGGGGGTAGAATTTCAGGTGTAGCGGTGAAATGCGTAGAGATCTGAAGGAATACCGGTGGCGAAGGCGGCCCCCTGGACAGATACTGACACTCAGATGCGAAAGCGTGGGGAGCAAACAGGATTAGATACCCTGGTAGTCCACGCCGTAAACGATGTCTACTTGGAGGTTGTGGCCTTGAGCCGTGGCTTTCGGAGCTAACGCGTTAAGTAGACCGCCTGGGGAGTACGGTCGCAAGATTAAAACTCAAATGAATTGACGGGGGCCCGCACAAGCGGTGGAGCATGTGGTTTAATTCGATGCAACGCGAAGAACCTTACCTACTCTTGACATCCAGAGAACTTTCCAGAGATGGATTGGTGCCTTCGGGAACTCTGAGACAGGTGCTGCATGGCTGTCGTCAGCTCGTGTTGTGAAATGTTGGGTTAAGTCCCGCAACGAGCGCAACCCTTATCCTTGTTTGCCAGCGAGTAATGTCGGGAACTCCAGGGAGACTGCCGGTGATAAACCGGAGGAAGGTGGGGACGACGTCAAGTCATCATGGCCCTTACGAGTAGGGCTACACACGTGCTACAATGGCGCATACAGAGGGCGGCCAACTTGCGAAAGTGAGCGAATCCCAAAAAGTGCGTCGTAGTCCGGATTGGAGTCTGCAACTCGACTCCATGAAGTCGGAATCGCTAGTAATCGTGGATCAGAATGCCACGGTGAATACGTTCCCGGGCCTTGTACACACCGCCCGTCACACCATGGGAGTGGGCTGCAAAAGAAGTAGGTAGTTTAACCTTCGGGGGGACGCTTACCACTTTGTGGTTCATGACTGGGGTGAAGTCGTAACAAGGTAGCGCTAGGGGAACCTGGCGCTGGATCACCTCCTTAAACGATGATTATTGCGATGAGTGTTCACACAGATTGATACGGTTTATAAAGTAAAGAGACGATACTGGGTCTGTAGCTCAGGTGGTTAGAGCGTTCGCCTGATAAGCGAGAGGTCGGTGGTTCGAGTCCACTCAGACCCACCAATTTCCTTCCCAAGGAATTGGCATACAGTATCGACACACCTTGATGGGGCTATAGCTCAGCTGGGAGAGCGCCTGCCTTGCACGCAGGAGGTCTGCGGTTCGATCCCGCATAGCTCCACCATCTTTAAGTGTTCTTGAAAAAGAATCTTTAAAAATGGTTTTCATCAGAAAATCTAGCTCTTTAACAATTTGGAAAGCTGACAAAACAACAATTTATTGTTGTTTGTAAAGTTCTCAAAGTATTCCATTAGGAATACAACTAAAAACACATTCAAGTGTTCTTGGAATTTGAGTCCGGCAAAATCGAATGTCTCTCGCTCATTCAAATAATGAGAGACAACTTTGGTGATTTGATTATCAACTCGAAACTCCTTCGGGTTGTATGGTTAAGTGACTAAGCGTACACGGTGGATGCCTTGGCAGTCAGAGGCGATGAAGGACGTATTAACTTGCGATAAGCCCAGATTAGGTAGTAAAAACCACTTGAGTCTGGGATTTCCGAATGGGGAAACCCACTTACATAAGTAAGTATCGTTATGTGAATACATAGCATAACGAGGCGAACCGGGGGAACTGAAACATCTAAGTACCCCGAGGAAAAGAAATCAACCGAGATTCCGAAAGTAGCGGCGAGCGAAATTGGACTAGCCCTTAAGCTTTATAGGCGTTAGGTGAACAAGCTGGAAAGCTTGGCGATACAGGGTGATAGCCCCGTAACTGACGACGCATATTCAGTGAAATCGAGTAGGGCGGGACACGTGATATCCTGTCTGAATATGGGGGGACCATCCTCCAAGGCTAAATACTACTGACTGACCGATAGTGAACCAGTACCGTGAGGGAAAGGCGAAAAGAACCCCTGTGAGGGGAGTGAAATAGAACCTGAAACCGTGTACGTACAAGCAGTAGGAGCAGGCTTTGTCCTGTGACTGCGTACCTTTTGTATAATGGGTCAGCGACTTATATTCAGTGGCAAGGTTAACCATCTAGGGGAGCCGTAGGGAAACCGAGTCTTAACTGGGCGTTCAGTCTCTGGATATAGACCCGAAACCAGGTGATCTAGCCATGGGCAGGTTGAAGGTTGAGTAACATCAACTGGAGGACCGAACCGACTAATGTTGAAAAATTAGCGGATGACTTGTGGCTAGGGGTGAAAGGCCAATCAAACCTGGAGATAGCTGGTTCTCCCCGAAAGCTATTTAGGTAGCGCCTCGGACGAATACTACTGGGGGTAGAGCACTGTTAAGGCTAGGGGGTCATCCCGACTTACCAACCCTTTGCAAACTCCGAATACCAGTAAGTACTATCCGGGAGACACACGGCGGGTGCTAACGTCCGTCGTGGAGAGGGAAACAACCCAGACCGCCAGCTAAGGTCCCAAATTACTACTAAGTGGGAAACGATGTGGGAAGGCTCAGACAGCCAGGATGTTGGCTTAGAAGCAGCCATCATTTAAAGAAAGCGTAATAGCTCACTGGTCGAGTCGGCCTGCGCGGAAGATGTAACGGGGCTAAGTAGTAAACCGAAGCTGCGGCAATACTCTTTGAGTATTGGGTAGGGGAGCGTTCTGTAAGCGGTTGAAGGTGTGTGGTAACGCATGCTGGACGTATCAGAAGTGCGAATGCTGACATGAGTAACGATAAAGGGGGTGAAAAACCTCCTCGCCGGAAGACCAAGGGTTCCTGTCCAACGTTAATCGGGGCAGGGTAAGTCGACCCCTAAGGCGAGGCCGAAAGGCGTAGTCGATGGGAAACGGGTTAATATTCCCGTACTTCTTACAATTGCGATGGGGGGACGGAGAAGGCTAGGTGGGCCTGGCGACGGTTGTCCAGGTTCAAGTGCGTAGGCTTGAGAGTTAGGTAAATCCGGCTCTCTTTAAGGCTGAGACACGACGTCGAGCATCTACGGATGTGAAGTCATTGATGCCATGCTTCCAGGAAAAGCCTCTAAGCTTCAGATTGTAAGGAATCGTACCCCAAACCGACACAGGTGGTCGGGTAGAGAATACCAAGGCGCTTGAGAGAACTCGGGTGAAGGAACTAGGCAAAATGGTACCGTAACTTCGGGAGAAGGTACGCTCTCGACGGTGAAGTCCCTCGCGGATGGAGCTATTGAGAGTCGCAGATACCAGGTGGCTGCAACTGTTTATTAAAAACACAGCACTGTGCAAAATCGCAAGATGACGTATACGGTGTGACGCCTGCCCGGTGCCGGAAGGTTAATTGATGGGGTTAGACTTCGGTCGAAGCTCTTGATCGAAGCCCCGGTAAACGGCGGCCGTAACTATAACGGTCCTAAGGTAGCGAAATTCCTTGTCGGGTAAGTTCCGACCTGCACGAATGGCGTAATGATGGCCACGCTGTCTCCACCCGAGACTCAGTGAAATTGAAATCGCTGTGAAGATGCAGTGTACCCGCGGCTAGACGGAAAGACCCCGTGAACCTTTACTACAGCTTGGCACTGAACATTGACCCTACATGTGTAGGATAGGTGGGAGGCTTTGAAGCGCAGTCGCTAGATTGCGTGGAGCCGTCCTTGAAATACCACCCTTGTAGTGTTGATGTTCTAACGTCGACCCCTCATCGGGGTTGCGGACAGTGCCTGGTGGGTAGTTTGACTGGGGCGGTCTCCTCCCAAAGCGTAACGGAGGAGCACGAAGGTGGGCTAATCACGGTTGGACATCGTGAGGTTAGTGCAATGGCATAAGCCCGCTTGACTGCGAGAATGACAATTCGAGCAGGTGCGAAAGCAGGTCATAGTGATCCGGTGGTTCTGAATGGAAGGGCCATCGCTCAACGGATAAAAGGTACTCCGGGGATAACAGGCTGATACCGCCCAAGAGTTCATATCGACGGCGGTGTTTGGCACCTCGATGTCGGCTCATCACATCCTGGGGCTGAAGTCGGTCCCAAGGGTATGGCTGTTCGCCATTTAAAGTGGTACGCGAGCTGGGTTTAGAACGTCGTGAGACAGTTCGGTCCCTATCTGCCGTGGGCGTTGGAGAATTGAAAGGGGCTGCTCCTAGTACGAGAGGACCGGAGTGGACGAACCTCTGGTGTTCGGGTTGTGTCGCCAGACGCATTGCCCGGTAGCTAAGTTCGGGATCGATAACCGCTGAAAGCATCTAAGCGGGAAGCGAGCCTTGAGATGAGTTCTCCCTGATACTTTAAGTATCCTAAAGGGTTGTCGTAGACTACGACGTTGATAGGCAGGGTGTGTAAGCGTTGTGAGGCGTTGAGCTAACCTGTACTAATTGCCCGTGAGGCTTAACCATACAACACCCAAGGGGTTTTGATTTTGGGTAACCAGGACTCAATGAAAGAACATTGAATGTGTAAGAACGAGAATTAAAAAAACAGCTTTCCGAATTAAAGAATTTGCTTGGCGACCATAGCGTTTTGGACCCACCTGATTTCCATGCCGAACTCAGAAGTGAAACGAAATAGCGCCGATGGTAGTGTGGGGCTTCCCCATGTGAGAGTAGGACATCGCCAGGCTTTAAATTTAGTTTTTGCCTTTTTAAGAAGGTGAAGACAAAAGTTAAGAGAGCCCGTTTGAAAAAGCGGGCTTTTTTAGTCCTCACGGACACAGATAATGTGCTGATATGGCTCAGTCGGTAGAGCGCATCCTTGGTAAGGATGAGGTCCCCAGTTCGATTCTGGGTATCAGCACCATTTACTGTTTGTTTTGCGCTTTAAGTTAAAGCTTAAAACAAAACGTAAAGAATTTTGCTTGGCGACCATAGCGCTTTGGACCCACCTGATTTCCATTCCGAACTCAGAAGTGAAACGAAGTAGCGCCGATGGTAGTGTGGGGCTTCCCCATGTGAGAGTAGGACATCGTCAGGTTCTTATTTAGACTCCAGAGTCTAACCAGTGCGGAGCGGTAGTTCAGTTGGTTAGAATACCGGCCTGTCACGCCGGGGGTCGCGGGTTCGAGTCCCGTCCGCTCCGCCACTTATATTAAGCCTCAGTCGAAAGACTGGGGCTTTTTTCGTTTTGGTTACCCGGCATCCCTTAACCCTCATTTCCATCATATTGAAATCTTGTATCGAGAGATATACTCCTTTCTTTTTATGATTTCTAGGCCCTTTCATGAACGAGTTGATGCGCAGTTCTGTGTGATTTCTAGTCCGTTTGGATAGTGATTCGCAATCATCCTCAATGCTTCTTTCTCTATACAAATACAAAGTCGCTCATTGTTAGTGTTGTGGAAGTTTAGCTTTGATGTTTGCGAAGAGCCTATATTGCCAAGGGAAGAGAAGTGATACAGATGAAAATGGGTAAATTAAAAGGCTCGTCTATGAATACTATCTATCGGCAATAGTTAGTATCTATGAAAATGTAGCGTAGCGATTCTTAGTATATTTGAAGGTATATCAAAGAATAAGGAGCATTCGTCCTTGAAGGGGAGTCTGAAAATTAGTTATGAAAAAAGCAGCTAGGTAGCTGCTTTTTATCTATTAAGTTACGTGTCTTTAAGAGTCCACTGGCTCCGTATGTTCCGGAGTGGTTATTGCTTGGTTGTTCTCTTCCATCTTTTTCTCTTCTGCTTTTGCTTTTTCAATCATTGGGGTGATTGTTGAGCCTTGAATGAGGATAGAGAAAACAACGACGGAGTAGGTCATTACAAGAATAATCTCTTTTACATCGATTAACTTATCTTGAATCACCCAAATACCAGATGGAATAGAAAGTGCCATCGCTAGCGCCAGGCCTCCGCGTAAACCGCCCCACGTCAAAATACGCACTGACCATGGATTATATTTTCTGTAACGTTTAAAGCCTATGTAAGAAAGAAATACACTTAGATAGCGAGCTGCTAGTACAAGAGGGACTGAAATAGCCATCATGATCCAGTCTTCTTTGTGAAATTCAAATAGCAGCATCGACATACCGATCAGTAGGAATAACACGCCATTCAAGAACTCATCGACGAGCTCCCAAAAGTGGTCAAGGTGGTCTTCACTCTCTTTTGAAAAGCCGATAAAGCGTGTCCAGTTGCCAATCATAATACCGGATACAACCATCGCGAGTGGGCCTGATACATGGATGTATTCAGCAAATGCGTAACCTGCCGTTGGGACACCAATGGTAAGTAACAATTCCATTGAGTGATCATCGGTGGCACTGATTAAGTAGTGGAATAGCAAACCGAGGACGAAACCATAAGTGATACCACCGATAGCTTCTTGGATGAAGAGTAAGGTGACACTACCTACAGTTGGTGCCTCAGTACCAAATGCAATCGTAAATAGAGTGACAAAGATAACCAAACCGAAGCCGTCATTGAAGAGCGACTCTCCTTCAATCTGGGTGGAGATACGTTTGGGAGCATCGAGCTTTTTAACTATAGCCAATACAGCGATTGGGTCAGTTGGCGATATTAGAGCACCAAATAGTAAGCAGTAGACCAAATCAAATTGGATGCCAATTAACTGACAGAATCCGTAGAGCGCAAACCCGATAAAGAAAGTGGAAAATAGGGTGGCTCCGAGAGCCAAAACGGTAATTTCCCATTTTTGATCTTTAAGGTTCGGGAGTTTGATGCCTAATCCACCCGCAAATAGTAAGAAGCCAAGAATGCCCTTGAGCAAGAAATCTTCAAAGTTGATCCTTGTGACCGTTTCTGTCGCAATTTCGGTGAGGTGGAACCAGTTGTTTTGACCTGCAATTAAGATTAGAAGTGAAAGCACCATTGAACCTGCGGTAATCGCAATGGTGGTTTGCATCTTTCCTATCTTGCTGTTTACAAAAGCAATTAGCATTGCAGCTGCGGATAGAAAACATAAAGTATGATAGACCGACATAGAGCTCTCTATTTGTAACATTTTATGAATGGGATTCTCGGCTGATGCTGCTTAAATAGCAAACATTTTTTCGCGATTATTTTGTAAGTTAAGAAGGAGATAAAATAATCATTAATTCCACGTTTAGACGTCTAGACTCCTGAAGTTTGTGTGATAGGATGGAATGATAACTAAAGGAATGAGGTTGTACTGTGGGAAGTAATGTAAGACAACAGATTGAAGCTCAATTGAAGCAACGTATTCTTTTGATTGATGGTGGTATGGGAACCATGATTCAGGGATACAAACTTGAAGAGCAAGACTATCGAGGAACGCGCTTTGCGGATTGGCATTGTGATCTAAAGGGTAACAACGACCTGTTGGTTCTAAGTCAGCCTCAACTTATCAAGGAAATTCACGCTGCATATTTAGAAGCGGGTGCAGATATTCTCGAAACCAACACGTTTAACGCAACAACCATTGCGATGGCTGACTACGAGATGGAAAGCCTAAGTGAAGAAATTAACTTTGCAGCTGCCAAGCTTGCACGTGAAGTTGCAGACGAATGGACCGCAAAAACACCCGATAAACCGCGTTATGTCGCAGGGGTTTTAGGGCCGACGAACCGGACTTGTTCTATTTCTCCTGATGTAAATGACCCCGGATATCGAAATGTTTCTTTCGACGAGTTAGTTGAGGCTTACTCTGAATCGACTCGAGCGCTGATTAAAGGTGGTTCTGACCTTATTCTTATCGAGACCATCTTCGATACTCTTAACGCTAAGGCTTGTTCATTTGCTGTTGAAAGTGTGTTTGAAGAGATGGGTATTGAGTTACCTGTGATGATCTCGGGGACTATTACTGATGCTTCTGGTAGAACATTATCAGGTCAAACTACAGAAGCGTTTTACAACTCATTACGTCATGTTAAACCGATTTCGTTTGGTTTGAACTGTGCGCTGGGCCCAGATGAGCTTCGTCCTTATGTTGAAGAGCTTTCGCGTATATCAGAATCTTTTGTTTCCGCTCACCCAAATGCCGGGCTTCCGAATGCATTCGGCGAATACGATTTATCGCCAGAAGATATGGCTAAGCATGTTCAAGAGTGGGCTCAAAGTGGCTTTTTAAACTTGATTGGTGGGTGCTGTGGTACAACTCCTGAGCACATTCGCCAAATGGCACTTGCGGTTGAAAATATCGCCCCTCGTCAATTACCTGACCTTCCCGTCGCTTGTCGCTTGTCTGGCCTAGAGCCACTCGCTATTGATAAAGACTCTTTATTTATCAATGTCGGTGAGCGTACTAATGTAACCGGTTCTGCGCGTTTTAAGCGCTTGATTAAAGAAGAGCTGTACGATGAAGCGCTCGATGTGGCTCGTCAACAAGTTGAAAATGGCGCTCAAATTATCGATATCAACATGGATGAAGGCATGTTGGATGCACAAGCTTGTATGGTTCGATTTTTAAACCTTTGTGCGTCAGAACCTGAAATCTCAAAAGTACCAATCATGGTCGACTCTTCCAAGTGGGAGGTTATTGAAGCCGGTCTTAAGTGCATCCAAGGCAAAGGCATTGTTAACTCGATCTCTCTCAAAGAAGGCAAAGAGAAATTCGTTGAACAAGCTAAGTTGATTCGCCGTTATGGTGCGGCTGTGATTGTGATGGCATTTGATGAGATAGGGCAAGCAGATACACGTGAGCGCAAAGTGGAAATTTGTACCAACGCTTACCGAATTCTCGTTGATGAAGTGGGCTTTCCACCAGAAGACATCATATTTGACCCAAACATTTTTGCCATTGCTACGGGTATCGAGGAGCATAATAACTACGCGGTGGATTTCATTGAAGCCGTTGGCGATATCAAACGTGATTTACCACACGCTATGATCTCGGGTGGTGTTTCTAACGTCTCGTTCTCTTTCCGAGGGAATAACTATGTTCGTGAGGCGATTCATGCGGTATTCCTCTACCACTGTTTTAAGAATGGTATGGATATGGGGATCGTGAATGCGGGTCAGTTAGAAATCTACGATAACGTGCCGGAAACGCTGCGTGAGGCTGTGGAAGATGTCGTTCTTAACCGTCGCGATGATGCCACTGAGAGGTTGTTAGATATCGCGGCGGAATACGCAGGCAAAGGGGTAGGTAAAGAGGAGGATGCCTCTGCACTTGAGTGGAGAACTTGGCCTGTTGAAAAGCGTTTAGAACACGCGTTAGTGAAAGGAATAACCGAGTTTATCGTTGATGATACCGAAGAGGCTCGTGTCAATGCTTCAAAGCCATTAGAGGTGATTGAAGGCCCACTAATGGATGGGATGAACGTCGTCGGAGACTTGTTTGGTGAAGGTAAAATGTTCCTTCCTCAGGTCGTAAAATCTGCACGAGTGATGAAGCAAGCAGTCGCGCATCTGGAGCCCTACATCAATGCAGAAAAGCAGGTGGGACAAACAAACGGTAAGATTTTGCTAGCGACGGTCAAAGGTGATGTACATGATATCGGGAAAAATATCGTTGGCGTTGTATTGCAGTGCAATAACTACGAAATTATCGATCTTGGTGTCATGGTTCCTTGCGAAAAGATCTTAAAAGTAGCGCAAGAAGAAAACGTCGATATTATTGGTTTATCAGGGTTGATCACGCCTTCATTAGACGAAATGGTGCATGTTGCAAAAGAGATGGAGCGTCTCGACTTTAACTTACCTCTTCTCATCGGTGGCGCAACAACGTCAAAAGCCCATACAGCAGTTAAGATTGAGCAAAATTACAAGCATCCAGTGGTTTACGTGAACAACGCCTCACGTGCAGTGGGCGTATGTACTTCTCTATTGTCAGATGAACGTCGCCCTGAATTTGTTGAAAAACTTGAAGCTGATTACGAACGAGTACGTGATCAACATAATCGAAAGAAACCGAGAACCAAACCAGTGACATTAGAAGCGGCTCGAGCGAATAAAGTTGCGATCGATTGGGAAGCTTATACTCCTCCAGTGCCTGTTAAGCCTGGCATTCATATCTTCGATGATTTTGATGTGGCTATATTACGTCAATACATCGATTGGACACCATTCTTTATGACTTGGTCACTTGTGGGTAAGTATCCAACAATTTTCCAACATGAAGAAGTTGGTGAAGAAGCAAAACGTTTATTCGAAGATGCCAACGAGTTACTTGATCGAGTTGAGCGAGAAGGCCTGTTAAAAGCGCGTGGAATGTGTGGCTTATTCCCTGCTGCGAGCGTGGGGGACGACATTGAAGTTTATGCTGATGAAACTCGTACCGACGTTGTGAAAGTATTACGTAACTTGCGACAACAGACCGAGAAACCAAAAGGATTCAACTATTGTTTATCCGACTACATCGCACCTAAAGAGTCGGGTAAACATGATTGGATAGGGGCATTTGCTGTCACTGGTGGTATTGGTGAACGAGAGCTTGCTGATGAATACAAAGCACAGGGAGATGATTACAACGCAATTATGATTCAAGCGGTGGCGGATCGCCTAGCCGAAGCGTTTGCTGAGTATTTGCATGAGCGTGTCCGTAAAGAAATTTGGGGTTATGCTGCGGATGAAGATTTATCTAACGATGATCTCATTCGTGAAAAATACCAAGGTATTCGCCCTGCACCAGGTTATCCAGCGTGCCCTGAGCATACTGAAAAAGGACCGCTTTGGGAGCTACTTAATGTGGAAGAGAATATTGGCATGACTCTAACCTCCAGCTATGCAATGTATCCGGGCGCGTCAGTCTCTGGTTGGTATTTCTCTCATCCTGACTCACGTTACTTTGCGATCGCACAGATCCAAGAAGATCAGCTAGAGAGTTACGCCGATCGTAAGGGGTGGGATAGGATCGAGGCTGAAAAATGGTTAGGGCCAAACATTAACGGTTAAATTGATGTTTACCTCGTCCAAACGTAACAACTATTGAAACAACAAAGGGCTGCAGATACGCAGCCCTTTGTTTTATTGAGTTGAACTTACTTCTCAAACAACTCGGTGTGGAGTTTTTGTATGGCTTGTTTCGATACCGATTCATGGAGCAAGAAGCATAAGTTGTGAGGGCTAGCACCATAACAAATCATGCGTAGGTTAAAGTCTTCTAGCGTGCCAAAAACCTGTTTCGCGTAGCCTTTACTCTCACTCATGTTGTTACCAATGAGAGCAACGAGGCATAGGTCATGTTCAACTTCTACCTTACATAACTCTTCTAACTCTTCTCGTACAGCTTGCGGCAGCTGTGGTGCTCCGCCAGAGGTATCAGTTTGATCAAGTGTTAACGATACACTGATTTCAGATGTCGTGATCAAATCGACAGAGATCTTATGTTTTGCAAGGATCTCAAAGACCTTTGCTAAGAAGCCGTATGCGTGGAACATATTGGCGCTGCGTAGCGTTACCATGGTTTGGTTACAACGCAAAGCTAGCGCACGGAACAACGGTGAGCTTTCGACTTGGTGGCGAATCCAAGTTCCTCCTTTTTCTGGCTCTTTCGATGACCCTACAAATACCGGAATGTCGTGGCGCAATGCGGGTACTAGCGTAGAAGGGTGAAGGATTTTAGCGCCAAAGTTAGCCATTTCTGAAGCTTCACTAAAGCTGATCTCGGGAATTGGTGAGGCTTTTGGCGCAATTCGCGGGTCTGTTGTGTAGATGCCCGGTACATCAGTCCAGATTTCTAACCCTGCCGCTTTGACGCTCTCAGCAATTAAGGCGGCGCTGTAATCGCTGCCTCCTCGACCTAGTGTTGTTGTATTACCTGCTTCGTCAGATCCTATGAAGCCTTGAGTAACAACAACGGATTGTTGGCAAAGTGGTACGAGTTTATCTTGCGCAAGCGTCGAAATTGCTTCAATGTTTGGCTCCGCGCGACCAAAGTTGTCATCAGTACGCAGCACATCGCGGATATCAAAGCGCACTGCTTGAATGCCTCGCTCACACATTAACTGAGTTAGAATGTGCGTCGACATGAGTTCACCACATGCGACTAAATGATCGGTTAACTTCGCACTAGCTTGGATAGATGCAGCCTCGGCCAGGCTGGTTACGGTATCTAATATGCCATACACCTCGGCAGCAGTTTTCGTGCTGTCTTCGAGCTGAGTTAAAATGGCGTCATGAATGTTGGCCAAATTTTGCAGCAGCTCAGTACGGTGCGTTTGATCCTGAACACCGTTGGCGAGTTCTACCAATAGGTTGGTGACGCCAGAGCAAGCGCTGCTCACGACCAAGCGAGTATTTGGATTGTTTTCGATAATGGTGGCACAACGACTCATTGCCTCAAAGTTGGCAACACTGGTTCCACCGAATTTAGCTACGTTAAATGCGCTCACTGCGTTCTCCCACGACTTCCTAAAAAATTGTACATCCAATGTTTAGTGAGAAAAGGAACAGAGCAAAAAGAGAGGTATTTAGAATGCTATTTGAAAAATTTACCCTCAGAAGCCCTTCATCAGACAGCGCTGATGACAGTTGATGGGATTCAGCCCAATTCAACCGACAAGTCAAACCCTGCAACTTTGACTTACCTCGGCACTACTCCCCCTCAATGATTGGTGTTGGAATTGCGGTTCCACAAATCATCTACCTGGGTAGCGCTCCTCTTCTACATAAAGCTCAAACATTGAACGGTTTTGAGGCCTTAATGTCAATCAATATTTCAACCTTTATGGTGTTTTTTATTAACGATTTTGTGACACTGGTTTGACCTCCATACTTACGGCTAATTGCTGATAGAGGAAAAATCTATTAGGGTGAAGAACCCTACACCTGAGCCATGTTATTGAATAGAACTTTTAGAATGCTCAGGATAAAAGATAATCAAGGAGCTGACATGTCGATCCAAAGCTTTATTCCGCCTCACCGTATTTTAATGGGACCTGGTCCTTCTGATATTTATCCTCAAGTGTTACAAGCACTAAGCCGTCCTACGGTAGGTCACCTTGATCCTCTGTTTATCGGTATGATGGATGAGCTCAAGCAGCTATTGAAGTATGCCTTTCAAACTGACAATGAATTCACTATTGCAGTTTCAGCGCCAGGCAGTGCAGGGATGGAAACCTGCTTTGTAAACTTAATCGAGGAAGGCGATAAAGTGATCGTCTGCCGTAACGGTGTATTTGGTGAACGCATGCGCGAAAATGTCGTCCGTGCTGGTGGTGAAGTTGTTATCGTCGATGATGAATGGGGGACGCCTGTTTCCATTGATAAAGTCGAGCAAGCACTCGAACAGCACCCAGATACAAAAATTCTTGCTTTTGTGCATGCGGAAACCTCAACTGGTGCAGTCAGTGATGCTCAAGCATTGGGTAAGCTGGCGAAACAGCATAATGCATTATCTATTGTTGATGCGGTGACATCGCTTGGTGGTGTGCCGTTAAAAGTGGATGAATGGCAACTGGATGCGGTTTACTCTGGCAGTCAAAAATGTTTGTCATGTGTACCAGGGCTCTCACCAGTGACGTTTTCTCCTGCCGCGATTGAAAAGATTCAAGCAAGAACAACACCAGTACAGAGTTGGTTCCTCGATCAGAGTTTAGTTTTGGGGTATTGGAGTGGAGAAGGCAAGCGTAGTTACCATCATACGGCGCCAGTTAATAGCTTGTATGCGCTTCATGAAGCTTTATTGATACTGAAAAATGAAGGATTAGAAAACGCTTGGGCTCGTCACCAACTGATGCATGAAAAACTCAAAAATGGCTTACAAAAGTTAGGCTTTGAATTTGTTGTGGACGAAGCCCATCGGTTGCCACAATTAAATGCGATTTACGTGCCTGAAGGAATTGATGAAGCAAAAGTTCGTGCTCACTTGCTAGAAACCTATAACCTAGAAATTGGTGCAGGCCTCGGGGCATTAGCTGGTAAAGCGTGGCGTATTGGCTTAATGGGTTACGGCGCTCGACCTGAAAACGTTGCACTGTGCTTAAAAGCGTTAGAAGAGTCACTCACTGAATAAAGCTATACCGCAATGAGATAAAGAAAAGCGAAGGTCATCCCTTCGCTTTTTTGTATTTATTACTCAGCTCCTGAAGTGGGGGCTGGTGAGGCAGAGATTGCTTGAGAAGGTGGTCGGTAATTGACGTCACTGAAATCAATCTTCGGGAACAAAAACTGCGCTTCAGCTCTGATTTGCTCCGCTTTACTTGAGTCATCTAAGCCTTGGTAGGCCAAAATCAAATTATTATAAAATGCAGGGCGAGGCTTATCTTTGATGATTTTTAGCGACCAATCGATATAAGGCTGAATCAAGGTTGCATCTTGTTGGTACAGCCCAATGTTTAAAAATGTGCTATAGACATCCCAATCAAACCTATCTTTCCAAACCACAGGGTTACTGACTTGATTCAGAATATCAGGGTTAGTTGGCCTAGTGGTCTCAAACTTCGTCAATACATAGTTCGTATGCAATGCGCTTACCATGTAAAACGTAAACGCAACGGGAAGTACCAAACTAAAAACACGCAGCAAGCTTTTGGTCACATTACTAAAGCCGACTTGTCGATAACGAGAGACGCGCTGATCTACCCAGTACAGCAGGATAACGAAGATCAACCAATGCACGAGAGAGTGGTAGAAAGGGTATTCCAGTTGCGAGTGCAATACGATAGGTATAAACAAGGCCAGCAACGCAAGACGAGTTCCGCGTTTGGCTTGATAGATTCGATACAGTACCAGTGCCATCGCTAAGAAGATGCCGAGTATTGGCAGCAAGCCACCTTCTACTCCCCAGTAAAGTAGCTCATTATGCGGATGATCCATGGCTGGCAAACCAACTGGGTAATTCTCATTTAGGGCATGTTGACGAGCCGTATACAGCATGTACTCAGATTCAAACTTGCCATATCCATAACCAGTAAAAGGCTTTTCAATCACCATGTCTAATGTTTGTGGAAAAGTATACGCTCGAGGAGACTCCATATTTACTTTTTCTGCGGCTAACCCACTTCCATCAGGAAAGGCAAGATACATGACAACGACTGAGAGTGCGAGCCCAGTGACAAGCGACGTAACCCAGCGGATAAAGCGCCCTTTGGTTGCAAAGCGATACATGTATGGGATGACCAACAAAACGGCGATGATCGATGCTAACCAACCAGTGCGTGAAGCCAACGCCACAATTAGTGGTAAGGTTAAAACTGGCACGGCATAGAGAAGGTAAACATCGCTTAACTTACGGTCGTATTTGTAGGGCTGACGTGCAAGTAAATAGCTAGCAATCACCAACCCTGTCGCAAGAAAGCTGGCCATTACATTGGGCTGTTGGAAAATACCATAAGGACGATTGGCCACCGTGTCGTAACCAAACGGATTGCCTGGTTTGAGATACAGATATTGTGTCAGACCAAAAATGGCTTCGATAACAACCGCAAGGACAATGAACCATAATAGGCGTTGGCGATGTTTATTACTGAAATGAAATTGTTGTAAGACAATAAAGAACAGGACACCACACCACAGACCAATGAGCTTGTTGGCTGCCAAACTGCTATTCGCATTTGGGTACAGAATGGGCACCGTCATGATAAGAGCACTAATGAACAAGCCGATGGTTAATTTTGAGTAACGTAGCGCTCGATTATTCGCGAGTTGGTAGCACCCAATGCCTAATGCAAAGCTAAAAGCAATCCAAGTTGTCGCATTGAAGGAAAGTGAAAGTCCTGAACCGCCGGGGTTGGGCATGAAAAAGTGCATTGCCAACACAAATAGTGTTGCCAAGGCAATGAGAAACTTGCGATTGAGGGGAACCTGTACTTTTTCGGGAGAAAGCTTTGTTCCACTTACATGTATAGTAGCCATAGTTATTGCGTTGTTTTGAATGAAAAAAGACCAGCACTTGCTGGTCTCGGTACTTTACCTGTTTTTTCTACTTCAACATAGGCTTAAGGAAGTGAGCTGTGTGCGAACCCTCGATTTGCGACACATCTTCAGGTGTGCCTTGAGCGATTATCTCGCCGCCACCCTGTCCCCCTTCAGGCCCTAGATCGATAATCCAGTCCGCAGTCTTAATGACATCTAGGTTATGCTCGATCACCACGACAGTATTTCCGTGGTCGCGAAGTCTGTGCAATACAGTGAGCAACTGCTGGATATCATGGAAGTGCAGGCCGGTTGTTGGTTCATCCAAAATGTACAAGGTTTTTCCCGTATCACGCTTGGATAGCTCTCTCGCTAGTTTCACACGCTGTGCTTCACCACCGGAGAGTGTCGTTGCCGCTTGACCTAGGCGAATGTAAGACAAGCCAACATCCATTAGAGTCTGTAGCTTACGTGCTATAGCAGGTACGGGTTCAAAGAACGTTCGGGCGTCTTCGACCGTCATTTCTAGCACTTCATCAATGGTTTTGCCTTTGTAACGTACTTCAAGTGTTTCACGGTTGTAGCGCTTACCTTTACATACATCACATGGCACATAAACGTCTGGTAGGAAATGCATTTCAACTTTAATGACACCATCACCTTGACAGGCCTCACAACGACCACCGCGTACGTTAAAGCTAAAACGTCCAGGCTTGTAACCGCGAGAACGCGACTCTTGTGTGCCTGCAAACAGTTCACGGATTGGGGTAAAGATCCCCGTATAGGTTGCAGGGTTAGAGCGAGGTGTACGACCAATTGGGCTTTGATCGATATCGATAACCTTGTCGAAGTGCTCTAGGCCTTTAATCGATTTATAAGGTGAAGGTTGAGCCGTTGTTGCTCCGTTGAGTTGGGTGTGAGCAATTTTAAAGAAAGTATCATTAATCAGCGTTGATTTACCTGAGCCAGATACCCCTGTAATACAGCTGAATAACCCAACAGGAATAGAGAGATTAACGTTCTTAAGGTTATTACCTGTTGCGCCTAAGAGCTCAACCGTTTTTTTCGGATCACGCGGCGTGCGATCTTTCGGTACTGCGATTTCTTTAACGCCACTTAAGTACTGACCTGTCAGAGAATTCGGATTTGCGATTATCTCTTCCATGGTGCCTTCCGCGACAACATTACCACCGTGTACGCCAGCGCCAGGACCGATATCTATGACATGATCCGCACAGCGAATAGCATCTTCATCGTGTTCTACCACGAGTACGGTATTCCCCAAGTCGCGCAAATGAGTAAGCGTTTTTAATAAGCGTTCATTATCTCGCTGGTGGAGACCAATCGACGGTTCGTCCAGAACATACATCACACCAACAAGACCCGCCCCAATTTGGCTTGCTAAACGAATACGTTGTGCTTCACCACCAGAGAGCGTTTCGGCGCTGCGAGAAAGGTTCAGATAGTTCAAACCAACGTTAACCAAGAACTGCAGGCGATCGTTGATTTCCTTCATCACTTTTTCAGCGATTTGGGCTCGTTGACCTTCCAGTTTCAAGGAATGGAAGAATTCCAATGCATCAGCAATGCTGAGTTCAACAATCTCAGGTAGCGTCGTATCAGCAATAAACACGTTACGTGCTTCAAGGCGTAAACGAGTACCGCCACAGCTTGAACAAGATTTAGTGGAGATGTACTTCGCAAGCTCTTCACGGACAGAGTTGGATTCTGTATCACGATAGCGACGTTCTAGGGTATTCAGAATACCTTCGAATGGATGGCGTTTAACGCGAATATCGCCACGATCGTTGATGTATTTAAACTCAATCTCAGTACGACCTGAGCCCTTTAGAATGACATCTTGCGTTTTCTTTGGCAGAGAATTAAAAGGTGCATGGAGATCAAAACCATAATGATCAGCCAATGACGTGAGCATTTGGAAGTAGTAATAGTTCTTTTGATCCCAACCGCGAATCGCACCTTGTGCCAAGCTTAATGAATCATCTTGAATTACTCGGCTTGGATCGAAGTATTGCTGCACACCCAAACCATCACAAGTGCCACATGCACCAGCAGGGTTGTTGAATGAGAAAAGTCGCGGCTCTAACTCTTGCATGCTGTAACCACATTGTGGACAAGCGAAGTTGGCGGAGAAAATAATCTCTTCACCGTCGCCATCCATTGGCGCGACAACCGCAATTCCTCCTGATAACTCGAGCGTGGTCTCAAAAGATTCGGCTAAGCGCTGTTGCAGATCGGGACGAACTTTAAAGCGGTCGACCACGACTTCAATGGTGTGCTTTTTATGTAGCTCTAGCGTTGGAGGATCAGATAGATCGCATGTCTCTCCATCAATACGCGCACGAATAAAGCCCTGAGCCGCTAGATTCTCAAGCGTTTTAACATGCTCACCTTTACGCTCTTTGACAATGGGTGCCAACAGCATCATTTTGCTGCCTTCTGGCATCTCTAGAACTTTGTCCACCATTTGACTGATGGTTTGTGCGGCAAGAGGGGTATGGTGCGTTGGACAGCGGGGTTCACCCACACGAGCATACAACAGACGTAAGTAGTCGTAGACTTCGGTAATTGTACCTACGGTTGAACGCGGGTTATGAGAAGTAGACTTCTGTTCAATAGAAATCGCGGGTGATAACCCTTCAATATGGTCGACATCGGGTTTTTCCATCAGAGACAAAAACTGACGAGCGTAGGCAGAGAGAGACTCTACGTAGCGTCGTTGGCCTTCTGCATACAATGTATCGAAAGCGAGAGAGGATTTACCGGAGCCACTTAGTCCAGTAATGACAATCAGTTTATCGCGAGGGATTGTAAGATTAATGTCTTTGAGGTTATGGGTTCGGGCACCGCGAACTTCTATTTTATCCATCGTTTTTGCTCTATGTATAACCAAGTGGGGCAAGTATTACATAGTGTGAGAAATGTGCAAAGAAAATTACTGGATAAAAAAACAGTAAAAATAAAAGCCCAACATAATGCTGGGCTTTAGAAACAATAATTTCGTACTACGACGATGCTTTATACCGCTTTTTGGGTTGCGTGTTTACCTAACTCTGAGGCTTTTTCATCTTTTAGATACAGGTTTTCAAAACAGTAGTTGGTTGCTTCGATGTAACCTTCAACACTACCACAGTCAAAGCGTTTGCCTTTGAATTTGTAAGCCAAGACACAGCCCGCTTTTGCTTGTTTAAGTAGCGCGTCAGTGATTTGAATTTCACCACCTTTACCTGGCTCTGTGTTTTCAATCAGTTCGAAAATATCAGGGGTCAGAATGTAGCGACCAATGATCGCAAGGTTGCTTGGTGCCGTGCCTTTCTCAGGTTTTTCTACCATGTCGTCTACGCGGTAGATGTCATCTTTGATCATTTCACCAGAGATAACGCCGTATTTGTGAGTCTCATCTTCTGGGACTTCTTGTACGGCAACGATAGAACAACGGAACTGTTTAAATAGCGCCACCATTTGAGTTAGCACGCCTTCTTCTTCGTTGACACAAAGGTCATCAGCAAGAACGACGGCAAATGGTTCGTCACCCACCAGTTCACGCCCGGTCAGAATCGCGTGGCCTAAGCCTTTCATCTCGCGTTGACGGATGTAAGTGAAGTTTGCAGATTCAATGATTTCACGGATATCTACCAATAGCTCTTCTTTATTGGTACCGCTAATCTGGTGTTCCAGTTCGTAGTTCTTATCAAAGTGGTCCATGATAGAGTGTTTGCCACGACCCGTCACAATACACATGCCGTTCATACCAGCTTGAATTGCTTCTTCAACGCCGTATTCAATAAGCGGTTTATTCACGACTGGCATCATCTCTTTTGGCATAGATTTCGTTGCCGGTAAGAAGCGAGTGCCATAGCCTGCAGCAGGGAACAGACATTTTTTAATCATTGGGGGAATATCCTATCTCGTTATTATCAAGAATCTGCGCATAACTTTAACACGAGAGTCGTCAATGAATCATGAATAAAGTAGGAAAAAGTGTGAGACTCAGTGCGGAAAAAAGATGAGCGACTCGTCATTTCAGTCATTAGAGTCGCGGCATCGCATCATGACATTAAGTTTTGATCTGCCCACGCGATAGCCTGAACGCGATTCTTCACTGATAGCTTTTTGAATATCTGATACAAGTGCGATTTGATGGTGAATTCACTGACAAATAATTCCTCGGCCATTTGGCTGTTCGATGCGCCAGCTTGCAAGCAACGCAGTACTTGCAGCTCGCGAATGGTTAGGTCTACCGTGGCTGGGGCAGTATGAGTGTTAATGACGTTACGGTAATAGTGTAAAAGTTGACTGGTTACATTACGCGGCAGCCAGTTTTGACCGTTAACAATGCCCTTTAACCCTTCTCCAATTTGCTCTAGCGTATCTTCGGAATAGAACAGCCCCTTTAATTGACCAAATGAAAGAAGCTCATCCGTGGTCAGCCTTTTAGGGACATTGAACACAACGGTTTCAAAGTTCTTCCATACCAGCGGTAAGTTTTTGATCGATTGAACGAGTGATTTATGTTCACTGAAGTCGATCAGTAGGATTTTATTACGATGCTGTGGCTTAGCTTCCATGAGTGCTTCGGTCGAAATCACCGGGATACTCATATCAATGTACTTTTCGAGTGCCGCCACCTTTTTTTGCGCATTATCTTCCATACTGATCAGAAATAGCTTTCTTGCGTAAGCCGACTTTCTCACGTGTTCAAATCTCCCAGTGTTCAATAAAGGCCATAAGTTGGCATTAAAGAGAGGTTGTAACCATAGCTTTACTGAATAAATGCGTTCGAATTCAAAGCTTCACGAAACGCTGTCTGCAACGCGAATCAAAAGTGCTACATGCGTAAGTTGAAATGCGATTTGGGTTCTAGTAGATGACTCATTAGATCACAATGGTATTAGACTTTAATCAAAACATTAAAGCGTGCTATTCTAATGCGCTAAAATTTTATATATCCAGAGTGAAACGGAGCACATCATGGCCAGCCGTGGAATTAACAAAGTTATTTTGGTGGGGAATCTAGGTAACGACCCTGAAATTCGTTACATGCCGAACGGCGGTGCAGTAGCAAACATTACTATTGCGACTTCTGATTCATGGCGTGATAAAGCGACTGGCGAACAGCGCGAAAAAACGGAATGGCACCGTGTTGTGTTGTTCGGCAAACTTGCGGAAGTAGCAGGTGAGTACTTGCGTAAAGGTTCTCAAGTATACATTGAAGGCCAACTGCAAACTCGTAAATGGCAAGACCAAAGCGGTCAAGATCGCTACTCAACTGAAGTCGTTGTTCAAGGCTTCAACGGCGTGATGCAAATGCTTGGCGGTCGTGGTCAAGGTGGCGGCGCACCAATGGGCGGTCAACAGCAGCAGCAAGGTGGATGGGGTCAGCCTCAACAACCAGCTCAGCAGCAGTACAATGCGCCTCAGCAACAGCAACAGCAACAACAGCAGGCTCCGCAGCAACAACAGCAGCAGTACAATGAGCCACCAATGGATTTTGACGACGATATCCCGTTCTAAATTCTGCTTATGCTTGAATCGAAAAGGCCGCGAATATCGCGGTCTTTTTTATTGTCGCTATCTAATGATCTCAAAGGCTTATCTCAGCAAGGTTAGGCGTAACAATAAAACTTATCAATGAGTGTGATGTTCTTTATGCTCCAGCCTCTCACTATCAGACGAATCCGATTGTTTGATGAACTCTTATCAAGTATAAATATTTCAATAAGGTATATGATGAATAAAAAAGGAATTTGGTATTCATGAGGTATACCCCAACTCTTAAGTTAAGCACACGGCTGGTGGCTTTTGTCACCATGATCGTCATCTGCGCCATGTTTATCTTGTTTGTCGGTGGCACCCTCTCTTTTAAACGTCTTGGGCAGGAATATCTCACCCATTATTTAGAAGGGATCGTAGAGGTGGTCGACAAGGAGATGGAAGATCCTGACGCTGCTTATTCTATGCAGCGCTGGATGCCGAAAATGCTGCAGGCTTCCAATATTGTCGAAATGACATTGTCGACCAACAATGCGGTTGTTTATCGCTTCAAAGATACTTCTCATCAAATGGAAGCGTCAGTCTTGTTTGAGACAGAATACCAACTGACTCACAATCAAGATTACACGATTCATTTTAAAGCGATCCCGCCTTACTTAGGTTACAGCTACTCAATGCAGGCGCTTTGGTCGATCACGCTTGCCGTTATCCTGATCATCTTCTGTTTAATGCGCGGTGTTGCGTGGCTTAAGGAGCAATTAGAAGGCTCTGAAATGCTCGAAGAGCGAGGCAGGATGATCCTTGCTGGTCGGGTAGAGCAGTATGCAAAAGGTGACAAAAAAGAATGGCCTTATACTGCCAGTGAAGCGCTCGATGTATTAATTGAAGAGTTACAAGATGCGCGTCAAGAGCGAAGCCGATTTGATACCTTTATTCGAACTCAAACCTTCCTTGATAAGTTAACAGGTACCGCCAATCGAGTGCTATTTGATAGCAAACTGGAATCGGCGTTACTAGAAAGTGGGGCTCGCGGTGCCGTGTTGCTGGTGCGCATTCAAGATTGGAAGTTGGTTGAAGAAGAGCAAGATAAGCAAATAACGGATGAGTTTATTGTTGAAGTTGGGAGTTTATTATCCAACTTAGTTCAGCGATACCCTGATGTTGTGTTTTCTCGTTATTACGATGCTGATTTTGCGTTATTTCTGCCGCATCAAAGTGCCAAAGATGTGGCTAATTTGGCATCACAATGCATTCGCCAGTTAGAAAAATTAATTCCGCCAGAGCCACTCGACCCAGACAACTGGTGCCATATAGGCATCACTACTTATAAAGAGGGTGAGCGACACAGCCAAATCATCGATGAAGCAGAGACAGCTTTGCGTAGTGCGCAACTACAAAATAACAATAATTGGAGTCGCTTCAAAAAATGGAACCACGATGAAGAAGCTCGCGGAAGTGTGAGGTGGAGAACGTTATTTGACACAGCACTTACACCAGAAAATGTGATACTCTACGCACAATCTGTGCACCCAATAAGTGACGCAACGCATAAAAAATCATTATATGAAGAGTTAACATGTCGGATTCGCGATCCTGAGAATGGCATTGTTAAAGCGTCTCGGTTTATTTCTGCGATCAGACAGGTTGGTTATGAAGCGCAAATGGATAAGTCAGTTATTAATAAATTCTTAAGAGAATTTAAGGATAATTTTGATAACTCAAGATCGTATGCGCTCAATTTGAATGTAACGCCTTTTTCTAACCGAGAGTACTTTAAATGGTTTCGTGATGAACTCTTACAGTTGTCACGTGAACAGAGAAAGTGTCTCAGTTTTGAGTTTGTTGAAGCACAATTTGTAAGACACTTAGACTTTATGCGACCAGTCGCTAAAATGCTGGCCGGTTTAGGGTGCCACTTAATGGTTGGGCAGGCTGGACGGACCATCGTCAGCACTCACTATTTAAAAGAAGTGGATATTCGTTACCTTAAACTTCATCGCAGTTTAGTAGCAAAAATCGACCAGCGACATGAGAACCAGCTATTTGTCCGCAGCATGCTAGGTGCTGCGGCAAACAGTAAAACTAAAATCATAGCAGTGGGAATTGAGAATCAAAACGAGCTCAACACGTTAATTGAGCTCGGGGTTTATGGTGGGCAAGGGCGCTACTTCTCTGCAGAGCAGCAGTTTCTTCCTCGTCCACAAGCATTGCCAAGTTCTCAATCAGAATCCCAAGTGAAATTGGGAAGACGAAATCGCTGGCGTAAAAAATAAAGATAATAATCATGGATTTCAAAGCACTACTCGACAAGCTCAAACGATCATCTGGTGGTGGTCGTTCCTGCTTTTTGGTTATTCAGCCAGACGCCGTTTATTTATCATCTTCAATAAAAAGTGGTCGCCCATACCAATTTGATATTTCTGAATCCAATTGGGAGAAAGCCGTAGAGCAAGCATTGAGCGTTGCTGCGAGTGCGTATGATTCTCTGACGGTTGTCCTTTCTCATAACTATTATCAGATGTATCAAATCGACAAACCTGTCATGCCGCGCCAAGAATGGCCTGCAGCATTACCGTTTTTGTTGAAAGAACTGCTCTCTGAGCGTGCCGTTGACATCATTGCAGATGCGGTAGAGCTACCCAATTCAACCAAAGTGCAAGCTTACGTCTTATCACGAAAAATGTTGGATAAGATCGTGTTACTGGCCAGTCGCGCCCAGTTGCCATTAGAAGCTATTCTTCCTGAAGACGACATTTGGGGAGAGACCGCAGGTGAACTAGGTAACTTCCTATTATTACAACGCAGTGTGCGTGGTCACTTCCGTATTAGCGCTTTTGTCGAAAATACTATCGCGTTCCATCGTTCGATTCGAAGTGTGACGCCACCGTTAACGGGGGTTCCGTCTAGCGAGTTACAGATGGATAGCCTCTCGTTAGAACTGCAACGTTCGATTGATTATCTTTCTTCTCAGTTGCGCCATGTGCAGCTGCATCAATTGAAAGTGTGTTGTGATGAGGAGGATGAGAGTGAGCTTGTTCAGTCTCTGAACTACCGTTTAAGCACTAAAGTTTCTCCGTTATTACCACCAGAACATGAGCTATCAGGACACGTTTTAGCAGATGCTGCTGCTGCTTCTAATACTCGACGCGTTAACTTATACCCTGATTACTTAAAGCCGAAAAAAGAGCTCCTGACACTAAGAAATATCGCGTTATCTTGGGGTGTCGCGGCTGCGGCCATTCTACTCTCTTACGGCTATGTGACTTGGCAGAGCAGTGGTTTAGAAGATGAAATTGCTATTGTAAAAAGCAAAGGCGATATCATGAAGTCAGAGCTTGAACGCTATCAAGTCAAGCTACGTAAGCATCAACCCGACAATAATAAGCTGGCAGCTAAAGCCCGCTTAGAGCGTGAAGTCAAGGCGAAGCGAGACTCGCTTAAAGCCGTCGGGAAATACGATGACTCGCAGCGCACGGGTTACTCTGGCGTGATGCAATCATTAGCTAAGCTAGGAAACCAAGAAATTTCTTTGTCCGAAATTCGAATCAATAACCATACCTTAGATCTGAAGGGACTGGCGAAAAAGCCGAGCTCAGTACCAAGTTGGGTTAACCAATTTAAAAATGAAATTAGCTTGGTTGGCCGGACATTTGACGACGTCAAAATTGGCCGAAATGATAAGGATATTGTGACGTTTGAGCTAAAAACGCGCGAGGATAAAGAGAAATGAACGAATTCTGGCTCTCATTAGAAGAGCGCTTTGGCGAAATGAGCGCGCGTGAAAAATTGCTTATCGCGCTGTGTGGTTTAGTTGTCGTGATCATGTTGCTTTTTACGCTGGTACTGGAACCAAAGCTTAACGAGATCATCAGTAATGAGAGGCAACTAAGCAATTTAAAGCAAGCCAATCAAAAGATTGAAATCGACACGCTACGTATTCAAGCGCAGCTGAAGAAAGATCCAAACGCTGAGATTGATCGCTCGATATCTAACCTGCTAACAGAAAGTCAGCACCTTTCGATGCAGCTAGCGGAGATCATCGAACACCTTATTACACCTTCGCAAATGGCTGAGCTGCTGGAAAATGTATTAGAGCAGCAAAGTGGCATTCACCTTTTGTCTTTGCAAACTTTGCCATCTGAGCCAATTACGGAAGATAAAGAAGCATCGCAATACTCTGGTTACTACGTGCACCCTGTACGCATGGAGCTGACTGGCGACTACTTTTCTATTGCCAATTATCTAAATAAGTTGGAGAGCCTTCCTGCCAGTTATTATTGGCGCAGCTTTAGTTACAAAGTCGAAGAGTACCCGAAAGCGAAGCTTGTGTTGGAAGTCTACACACTAGGATCTCGAGAGGAGTTTATTGGTGGTTAAAAAACTCATCATCTCATTACTTGTCATGGCTGCGGCAGGAACCGCTTGGGCGAACCAAGATCCAACGGCACCACTTGGCTGGGAAAAGCCTGCGGTTGAAACGTCAGCGAAACCAAAAGCAAAACAGTACCGACTGCCTACGCTCAACAGTATTGTGTGTAAGCCAAGTACTGCTTGTGTCGCGATTATGGATAACAAGCTTGTTGAAAAAGGCGAGCTATTTAAGGGTTATCGCGTCGCGAGCATTAATAGTGAATTTGTAACTTTAAAGCGTGGTAACCGTCAGTGGGACCTAGAGCTTTTTGGTTTAAACGTAAAAAAATAATAACCAGAGCCTGATCAGATATGCGCAAATTAGTTGTAGGAATAACGATTGCTTCTTTAATGGGATGTTCAATGGGTCATCGTGACCCAGTGGAAGTCAAAGAAGCGCTCAATGAATCTATCAATCAAGCGAACAGCCGCACGTTAGAAGAAATTCCTTCTTCTGTCGAAGCGGACCTGATGCCTAACTTAGACTCGAATGTTGCTTCAGAGCAAGGTACCTCGAAGCGTTTCCGTATTCAAGCGAATGCGGTCGATGCACGAAGCTTTTTTGCCTCGCTAGTCAAAGGTACTGAGTACAGCGTGGCGATTCATCCTGCGGTACAAGGTAATATCACCGTCAACTTGTCAGATGTTACGTTGGATGAAGTCCTGAGCGTTGTACAGAACATGTATGGCTATGATGTGGTGAAGTCTGGCAAAGTTATTCAAATCTACCCTGCTGGTATGCGTACGGTAACCATTCCTGTTGATTACCTCCAGTTCAAACGCTCTGGTCGATCATTGACGAGCATTGTCACGGGCTCAGTGACCTCGGCTGGTACGTCTAATTCTGGCGGTAGCTCAGACAGTTCTGACTCATCAGACTCTGACAATGGAAGTAACAACGGCGATAGCTCGACGACTTCTACGGGCGGTACGCGCATCGAAACCATCACTGAAAGTGACTTCTGGCCGATGCTGCAGCAAGCCGTTGCGAATCTAATTGGTTCAGGCAAAGGACAAAGCGTTGTTGTAACACCACAAGCAGGAGTGATTACGGTTCGAGCGTTTCCAGATGATATTCGAGAAGTCCGTGAGTTCTTAGGTGTATCGCAGGAGCGCATGCAGCGTCAGGTCATTCTTGAAGCTAAAATTCTAGAAGTGACGTTGAATGATGGCTACCAACAAGGCATCAACTGGTCGAACTTATCGGCGTCAATTGGTAACTCGGGTAGTGTCGTCGTGAACCGTCCAGCGTCGGCATTACCACCGTTGGATGCGATTGGCACGCTATTGGGCGGCCAAACCAACGTGACTATCTCTGATGGCAACTTCAATGCTGTGTTGAGTTTTATGTCTACGCAAGGTGACTTGAACGTTCTTTCGAGCCCTCGTATTACCGCAGCCAACAACCAAAAGTCGGTCATCAAAGTGGGTACCGATGAGTATTTTGTTACCGAGTTATCGAGCAATGCAGGCAACGGTGAAAACTCAAATGCCGTTCCAGAAGTGGAATTGACACCATTCTTCTCAGGTATCTCTCTCGATGTGACTCCGCAAATTGATAACAAAGGCAATGTGTTCCTGCATGTTCACCCTGCGGTTATTGAAGTCTCGGAAGAAGTGAAGAAATTGAACTTGGGCGGTGAGTTCCAAAACATCCAATTGCCATTGGCAAAAAGCTCTATTCGTGAATCTGACTCGGTTATTCGTGCTAAAGATGGCGATGTTGTGGTTATCGGCGGTTTGATGAAACAGCAAAATCGTGAGCTTGTTTCTAAAGTCCCATTCTTAGGCGATGTGCCCGCATTGGGGCATTTGTTCCGCAACGTAAATAACGTGACTGAGAAAACAGAATTGGTCATCTTGCTAAAACCGACCGTAGTTGGTGTGAACTCTTGGCAGAAAGAGCTAGAGCGCTCTCGTGATCTGCTGCAAGAGTGGTTCCCAGATGCGCAATAAGCGCGGGGAAAGGTTCCGTTTTTCAATGAGTTTGTGATTCGAGTATGTACTTGTCACATTTTGGATTTCGAGTTCAGCCTTTTTCGTTAACCCCAAACACAGAAATGTTCTTGGGGTTAGTCCCTCACTATGAGGCGATCCAAACCATTTTAGCCGCTGTGCAAATGGGAGAAGGGGTGATTAAGGTGACGGGAGAAGTCGGCACCGGAAAAACCATGGTATGTCGTAAGTTAATTGAGCAGATTGAATCTGAAGTCGAGCTGATTTACTTACCTAATCCAGTTTTGAATGGAGAGCAGTTGCAGTTTGCTGTCGCCAGAGAGTTAGGCATCGATAACGATGACCCGCTACGTATTGTTTCTCTCATTCAAGAACACCTGATTCAAGTGCATTCTGCGGGAAAGAAAACCGTCTTGATCGTCGATGAAGCGCAAGCTCTTTCTCCACAAGCTTTAGAAACATTGCGTCTGTTCGGTAACCTAGAAACGGAACAAGATAAACTCATTCAACTGGTGTTATTCGGACAACCGGAGTTGGATGAGCGGTTAGCCAGCCACGAGCTAAGGCAGTTTCGTCAACGTATTACGTTTAGTTGTCAGCTGCGTCCTCTTTCTATCGATGAAGGCGTGGCTTACATCAATAATCGTTTAGACAAGGCAGGCAATGGAGCGCACATTTTTTCTATTGAGCAGAAAAAAGCGATTTGGCGTTCATCCATGGGGATTCCACGTTTGATCAACCAAATTAGCCACAAGTCGTTGCTTGCGGCATTTAATGATCGTTGCACACTATTAAAAAATCATCACGTTTACGCAGCTATGCACGATACGTTTGATGCCCGTAAACCTAAGTTTAAAACACCCGTATTTTGGGGATGGAGTCAACCTTGAGTGCCATCAATAAAGCATTATCAGAACTCGCTGAAAAAACATCACCGTCAGAGCTTACTCGTGCGGACATTCCCAACGCTTCACGCAGTAAACCTTGGCTTTGGCTCGTTGCCGGTTTCTCGTTAAGCCTTGCGGTGGGCGGCTGGGCGGTCTCTCGCGGTCCTATCCCTTCAGGCGAGCTTTCATCTGCTCAAACAGAAACCATGCTATTGTCGCCAGTGAATGCTTTGTCAATCACATCATCAGAGCGTACTCATTCGCCAACGAGTAAAATGACGCCCGAGACAGCCCATGTGGTTTACACGAAGCCAGTGACACAACCGGCTGCGCAACAGCTTCATATGCCAGAGGCTGATAGGTTCACGCCAAGAGCGGAGGTAAATGCGGTCTCTGAAGATGCAGTGCTACTCGCGCAAGTGGCAACGATGCCAAGCGATGAGCAATCTAATCACGTAACCCGCACGACAGCAGAAAACAGTTCAATGCGTATTGAGCAGGTTGAGTTGACGCACCGCCAGCTATCTCTTAAAGCGGTTAGCCGAGCGGAAAAAGCACTGGATGCTAACGATATGCAAACGGCGTTGTCGGCTTATGCTGAGGCGTTACGTTATGAGCCAATGAATGCAGACACGCGTCAAAAATTATCGGCGTTGTACTTTGGCAAAGGCGACACGCGTAAAGCGTATGAGATTATCCAAGAAGGCATCAACCTTGACACGAACAACCAAGTACTTCGTTTAGCCTTGTCTAAGTTGTTAGTGAAAGCTAATCAACCTGAAGCGGCGCTGAGTCCGCTTGTGCATTTGCCTCCAATACCAAGTCGAGATTACTTGGCGATGCGTGCGGCATTGGCACAAAAACACAAGCAGAATGATATTGCGCTTGAGAGTTATCAACTCCTTACTCAGCGTGAGCCGGAAAATGCGCGCTGGTGGCTAGGTTTAGCGATTCAACAAGAGCGCGCGCTGACGTTTACCGCCGCGATCAACTCTTACAACCAAGCTCTGGGTAAAGTTGGCATTTCGAATCAATCGCAAGCGTTTATTCGTGACCGTTTGAGCATCTTGAAACAGCTGGAGAATGCACAATGAAAATTCAGTTGAGAAAACGCTTAGGCGATCTTCTGGTTGAAGAAGGCATCGTCTCTGAAGAACAAATCCAGCAAGCACTAAACGCACAACGTAGTACCGGGCAGAAGCTAGGCGATGCGTTAATTGATCTCGGCTTTATTACTGAGAAGCAAATGTTGGACTTCTTGTCCCAACAACTTGGTTTGCCATTGATCGATCTTGGTCGCGCACCTGTGGATGCGGAAGCGGTACAGATTCTACCAGAGGTACACGCACGTCGCTTACGTGCGATGGTGGTTGCTCGAAATGGGGACACGTTGCGCGTTGCTATGAGTGACCCTGCAGATTTGTTCATCCAAGAGTCACTGATGAATTTGCTAGGTGAATACAACCTTGAGTTCATTGTGGCTTCAGAGCGCCAACTCATTTCAAGCTTTGACCGCTATTATCGCCGCACTAAAGAGATCGCTTCTTTCGCGGAACAGTTGCATGAAGAGCATAAAGACGAGCAAAGCTTCGATTACGGTATTGATGGAACCGACAGTGAGGAAGTTACCGTTGTAAAGCTGGTTAATTCCATGTTTGAAGATGCGGTACAAGTCGGGGCATCGGATATTCATATTGAGCCAGACGATCAGATATTGCGCTTACGTCAGCGTATTGATGGTGTACTGCATGAAACCATCCTGAATGAAGTGAATATCGCATCGGCTTTGGTTCTTCGATTGAAGTTGATGGCGCACCTAGACATCTCTGAGAAGCGCTTGCCACAAGATGGCCGATTCAATATCAAAGTGCGTGGTCAATCAATCGATATTCGTATGTCGACGCTACCAACGCAATACGGGGAGTCCGTGGTAATGCGTCTGCTTAACCAGTCTGCTGGTTTGCGTCCATTAGAAGAGTCAGGTTTGCCGCCAGATTTGCTTGCTCGTTTACGTCGACAGTTGGCTCGTCCGCACGGCATGATCTTGGTTACGGGGCCGACAGGTTCAGGTAAAACCACCACGCTTTACGGCGCATTAAGTGAGCTCAACGAACCTGGGAAAAAGATCATTACAGCAGAGGACCCGGTTGAATATCGCCTGCCTCGCATCACTCAGGTACAGGTAAACAGTAAGATCGATCTGACTTTCTCGCGTGTGCTTCGAACCTTCTTGCGTCAAGACCCAGACATCATTCTTGTTGGTGAGATGCGTGACCAAGAGACGGTAGAAATTGGTCTACGAGCTGCACTAACGGGTCACTTAGTATTGAGCACTCTTCACACCAATGATGCTGTCGACAGTGCGTTACGCATGATCGATATGGGCGCACCGGGTTACTTGGTTGCTAGTGCGGTCAGAGCTGTGGTGGCGCAGCGTCTTGTTCGCCGTGTTTGTCCAGATTGCAAAACAGAAGACCATCTAGACGATTCACGCCAACAGTGGTTAGCTGGGCGTTTTCCAAACCAAGTGGGCACCACTTTTTATAAAGGTGCAGGCTGTCAAAACTGTAACTTGACTGGCTATCGAGGCCGAATCGGTGTGTTTGAAATGCTCGAACTGGAGCAAGAAATGATGGATAAACTGCGCGCCAATGATGCGGTTGGCTTTGCCCAAGCCGCGCGTCGCTCAGAAAACTATAAGCCGCTGCTTGCCTCGGCGATGGAACTGGCGCTGCAAGGCACCGTCAGCTTGGATGAAGTGATGACCCTAGGTGAAGGTGACGCTTCTGGTAAGACTGATCCCATTTTCATATAGGTAAGTGAATGCCAACTTTTCGTTATCAAGGTCGTACTCTAGACGGCTCATCCACTAACGGCAAAATCGAGGCAGTGAACTCAGAAGCTGCAGCGGAAGCGTTGATGAACAAAGGGATCATCCCGCTCAATGTGCGGTTAGAGAAAGAGTCGGCAAAAAGCCAAATGAGCTTGTCTAAGCTATTTGTGCCAGCCATTCCATTGGAAGTGATCATTCTTTTCTCTCGCCAGTTGTTTAGCTTAACTAAAGCGGGCGTACCGTTGCTGCGTTCTATGCGTGGCCTGCTGCAAAATTGTGAAAACAAACAGCTCAAAGAGGCACTGGAAGATGTCGTTTCTGAACTGAGTAATGGCCGAGGTTTGTCTTCTGCGATGCAGCAACACAGCAAAGTATTCAGCCCACTGTTCGTTTCTATGATCAATGTAGGTGAGAATACGGGTCGACTCGATCAAGCACTATTGCAACTGGCGAATTACTACGAGCAGGAACTCGAGACTCGTAAACGCATCAAAGCGGCGATGCGTTATCCGACGTTTGTCATTATCTTTATCACTATCGCCATGTTTATATTGAATATCTTGGTGATCCCTGAGTTTGCATCGATGTTTACGCGCTTTGGTGTTGAGTTACCACTGCCGACGCGTATTTTGATCGCTACTTCTAATTTCTTTGTTAATTATTGGGTGTTGTTGATTGTGGCAATGATTGGCGCGTTTGCGGTTTTCAGAGCCTGGGTGGCGACGGCTGATGGTCGGGAAAAGTTCGATAAGTTTCGGCTTCGGCTTCCAATTGTGGGCGATATCGTTAATCGCGCGCAGCTTTCCCGTTTTGCCAGAACCTTCTCGTTGATGCTTAAGTCAGGCGTTCCACTTAACCAGTCTTTAGCTTTAGCCGGGGAAGCTCTGGGGAACCGCTTTTTAGAAAATCGAATTCTTGAGATGAAATCCGCGATTGAAGCGGGTAGCACCATCTCAGTGACTGCCATCAACAGTAAAATCTTTACCCCTTTGGTGATTCAGATGATTGCAGTAGGGGAAGAAACTGGTCGTATTGATGAGCTGCTGCTAGAAGTGTCGGATTTTTACGATAGAGAAGTTGATTACGATCTAAAAACACTAACCGCAAGAATAGAACCGCTACTTTTGGTGATTGTCGCCGGCATGGTCATGGTGCTGGCACTGGGTATCTTCCTGCCAATGTGGGGAATGCTAGACATCATCAAAGGCGGCTAATAGGTGGTTGAAAATCAAAGTCGAGCGACGCTAATCGTTTTTGGGGTAATTGCGACCATCATTGCTGTTGGCTTGGCGGTCAAATTACGTCCTGTTACCGAGCAGGCGCAAGTGACCGGAGCGAAGTTGGCGAGAGTTTGGATGCAAGATAGTGTTCAGCGTTATCGTCAAGCTTGGCTCGTAAAAGGCGAGCCAGAACATATGCTGATGGATGGTTTTAATCTCACCATGACTGAGGGCGGGCTAGTATCTCCCTTTACTCAACAAGGTGTTTTAGATTGTGGTTATTGGCTAGCAGTGCATTATCCACAACGTAAAATAATGACCAATAAGTTAATAGATATCAGTGGAGCCATCGAAACTGATCGTTATGTCTGTCACTATACTTATGAAAATGGTCAGTCGATTGTAGTTATTTCAATAGCTAATCAACTGAAAATAGACGTCGGAATGTCGGCGGAGTGAATTTTTTGACACCTAATCACTATAATTGGTATTGAAAGTCGGTATAATGCAATCATTACCATAAGTAAGAAGCTGTAATAGAGGGTAAACAATAATGTGTTTTTCTCATTGCAGCATGAACTGAATAATGGCGAATCGTCATTCTGCTCAAGCGGTAGATACAGTATCCACTTCACGGTCAGTTTTAGTGAACGTTGCTGCCCCAAACCGTTTTGACAATATCCAAAATGGTCGCGTGACCTAAACGAAACTTTGCAGTTGTACTGCATGCTTACATAGAGAGAGTAAACAATGAAAAGACAAGGTGGTTTCACCCTTATCGAATTGGTAGTGGTAATTGTAATCCTAGGTATTCTAGCGGTAACTGCAGCACCACGTTTCCTTAACCTGCAATCTGATGCTCGTCAGTCTTCATTACAAGGCTTGAAAGGAGCAATGACTGGAGCTTCTGGTATTGCGTATGGTAAGGCGGCTATAGAAGGAGTTGAAACTGAAAAATATAATTCTACCACTGATAAATACCCTACTCTCGACGACGGCACTGAAATTCATGTCGGATACCCTGCTCCAAATGCTGACGGGATTATCGCCTTGGTTGATGGCTTAGAAACTGGAACTGGTGGTGATTGGTCCGTGTATGTTGATGAGGCAAACAGCACAGTATTTGCTACTTTCCAAACAGGTGAAGCTTTAACAGCAGCTCCTTCTAAATGCTATGTTAGTTATGCTCTAGATAAGTCAGACGCTGATGCAGTTCCTGTTTATAAAGTAGACAAAAATTGTTAAGTCTAGTTATCGTACAGAGGCCAGCTAGTCTGGCCTTTACCTCTTTATTTTTATGAATCTCGGAATAGTACATATGCGTAAATCATCGGGTCTTAGTGCAATTGAGTTTGTCGTTGTGCTGATTATCTTAGGTGTGATCGGTTATGTGGTATTACCAAGATTTATCAGCTTTGAGCCAGAAACTTACGAAGCAAAGTGGGAGCAAACCAAGCAAACCGCTGAGCATGTTTCTGAAACGTTAAGCAATAAAGAAACTTACGATCGAATAGAAGAAGAGATTGGCCGTTCAAAAGGGCAAAATAACTAGATATTGGTTATTTGTTCGTCTGTTCACATTTCGAATCGAAAAATTATAAACCTATCATTAATCTCATAATTTCATCGTATACTTATTTCGCTTGTTCTAAGCCTAAGGTTGGGTTATGAAAATTCGCAGCTCTGCATTAGGGTTCACGTTAATGGAGTTAATCCTCGTGATTGTTCTCCTCTCTATCCTTTCACTTTTTGCAGCCAGCCGTTTTATGGGCTCTGGCAATTTCTCTGCATATGCATTACAAGAACGCGTGATCTCTGTTATTCGCCAAGTGCAGGTGAATCGTATGCAGTCGAATATTGATGGCTCGGATGACAATTTTCGTCTACAAGTTTCAAGCTCATGTATTGGCTCAGTGGCCGCCTGTGCGCTTGGAGATAGTCAGCGAGATTCTCGTAGCGATTTTGTCGCTGATGATTCTGCTCAGTTCTCCATTAAAGGCGATGTTGAAAGCCCCATTGACTTTAGCTTACTCGGAAATCCCCTGAATTCAGCAAGTAGCGGTGTATCTATACTCATCGAGAATAAGAATGGTGGCAGTCGTTGTGAGGTTGATATCAACAGCCAAGGCTATGTTTCAAAAGGATTGTGCTCATGAGAAAAGCTCGCGGCATGACCTTAATTGAAATGATCATCGCTATCGTATTGATGGGCATTGCGATGGTGGCATTCACCTCTTTTCTTGTTCCTCAGATTCGAGATTCAGCCAATCCCCATTATCAAACCCGTGCCTCAGCTTTAGCTCAAAGCTTTATGTCTCAGATATTGGCGCGAGGCTTCGATGAAAACAGCGACTTTGATGGTGGCACCGTTCGGTGTGGTGAGAATGGAGTGAGCTGCACTGACGTAAATAAATTAGGTGCGGATAAAAAACTAGACGGTTCCTTGGAAACAACGCCTAGTGATTTCAATGATGTCGATGACTATATCGGGTGTTGGAGCACATCTACAACGGCTTCTCAGTGTGATGGTATCCCTAGAGGGAATATCAGTGATGTACTTGGTGCGGACAGTACTGAGCAGTACAAAAACTTTAGATTAGAAATTAGCGTTGCCTATGATGATCTGACGGATAAAGCTCCCGATGAAATAACCGAATACAAAAAAGTAACATTAAGGATTTTTGCAGGGAACACGCAGCCCCTTACTTTAACAGCTCTTAAGGGGAACTACTGATGAAAGATCGTGGTTTCACTTTAATTGAGATGGTCGTTACGATAGTTATAGGTAGTATCATCATGTTGGGTATTGCCGGTTATATTAAACTAGGGATAAAAGGGTACGCAGACAGCATTGACCGCCAGCGAATACAAACAGAAGCACAGTTTGTGATCGAGAAAATGTCCCGTGAAATTCGCCATGCCGTGCCAAATAGTTTTCATGAGCCAGTTGGGACAAGCAATTGTTTGGAGTTTGTACCCATTGAATATTCTGGCTTTTATGTATTTACGGCGAACGATATTGAATTTTTAGTCGGTAATGATCCTGATCTTGAGTCCATTCCAGAGAAGAATCGCATGGTGATTAACCCTAGCCGCTATGCGGACCTTCAGTCATCTTCCCAAAGTATTGATATTAGTGGTTTAACCAAAGCGAAAGAAGCATTTGTCGTCAGTGGTGCTGCCAGTACGATAGGTGCGACATCGGTCTCGGGTCGTCATTACATATACCAACCCAGTTCTGAAGTCCGTTATTGCTTCGATAACGGTCAAGTACTTCGTAATAATGTCATTGTCACGGATAGTATTGATACATCAGCGAGTTACATGCGTTATGTTGAGCCAACTCTACAACGTGGTGGACTAGTACATATTAACTTAGAGTTTTTACAGGATGGGGAGCGTAGTGTGTATCAGCAAGACGTGCAGGTGCTCAATGTTCCGTAAACGAAATCAGCAAGGTAATGTTCTCATCGTGGTGCTTTTTGTCATTATTGTGATGGGTTATTTAGCCGCCTCTCTTATGAGAATAAGTTGGTCAAATCAAAGTGGACTAACCCGGGAGTTCTTAGGCACAAAAGCTTGGTTTGTTGCTCAATCTGCCAACGAATGGGCACTGACACAGTTGTACCCGCTTAACGATGATGACCCTGATATCGCAGATATTTGTTTGAATGAGGTCAGCGGTGCAACCCCTAATGTTATACAGAATACGGCATGTAGGATTAATAAGATGAGTTGTTTAAAGTTGGGGGTTCTGAATGAGGGAACCTCAGAGGCACAGTCTTTATTTAGAGTGCAAGCAACCGCCATTTGTGGTTCAGGGCTGTCTCAAGTGCAGCGTCAGCAAGAAGTTTGGGTTAGGGAGTAGAACAATGAACAAGATAGTCTTAATGTTTGCTTTGATAACTATGCCGTTTTTTTCTCATGCTGACGATTGGGATGAGACTGAGTCGTGTCGTGTAAAACTCAAAGATTCATTTGCTATTGAAGCTAAGTATTGCGATGACTGCGATACTGATGACATCAAATTTTATGTTCGAGGGAAAAAAGACAACACAATAGAACTTAAAGAGGATGTTATTTATCTAAAAAAAGAAGGTAATGTTAATGGCAATGGCAATGGCAATGGCAATGGCAATGTTAATGGCAATGGCAATAGTAAAAGTGTTTTATACCGTTTATGGTCTGCCAATGACGATGTCGATGGTATTTTTAATGAAGACGAAGACCATTTAGATGGGGATACAGTTTATACCATTCGTATTGAATTTAATGATATCGAAAAGAGCGGGAATAGTTATACCGTAAACTTGTCTTACTTTTTATATGATGGAACAACACTTCTTAAACCAGGAATCGAAAGTAGAGTTGAGTTTGATGATCTGTCGAACAGCTCTGATGTGTTTTTCGAACAAGATGAAGACTTATTCGATTTAAACTGTCAACCTTCTTCGAGACCAGAGCCCAATCCAGAACCAGAGTTTTCAGTACCTGACAATGTTTGTAAATCGTTTCCTGAGCCAATTCAAGGGTGGAAGCAGGCTGAGAGCGAACTCATCGTGACTAACTCGGCAGTGAGAGTGTTAGGCTGGTCCCCTGAGTACCTTGCGGATAGCCAAAATAGGTACACTCAAGAAACCAATGGCCAAAGTTGGCAAACACTAAGAATAGGTTTTGATTCTGGGGGGCAAGCTTGGCAACTTTATCAGAACTCAAATTCAAAGGTTTGTGACGATAATATGGGATGTTTACCGGACGATGCCGAGCCAGGAGGTGGTGACGGTCTTGTTGAAACACGCAAAGCGAACAAACCTACGCCTATAACAGAGTCTTTTAATTCCGGTCGCGATCTAGTGATTCGCATGCAAGACACTGATGCGAACTTCTATGAAAAAGTGTGCTCGTCAGGCTCTGATGCGTGTTCGTTCAGTGAGACTAATGGCAAGGTTGTTATTCGCCTGAAACGTGACCTGAAGAGCCTGGATATTAATGGCTATAATACAAATAAGACGGTAGAGCTGCAGTTGGATGGACAACGAACCATTGAAGAGTTTGTTTATGACTCTGGCTATGATCTATCCCTTTACTTCAGTGACAATGCCGAACTAACGGTAAAAACGTTTAGAAATAAAGGTTCAAACCCGAAACTTATTTTCGGCAGTAATGTGAAATTTAATGTTGTAGGCATAAATCAGCCTGTTGGCCCTGTTAACTCAGCAGATTTTAAATTAGAAGACGCGCATTTTGATTATCGCACTGTTAAAGACGAACTTATTTTGCCTGTTATTTATGGTCCTGAAGCGAGCTTCCATTTTAAAACGGATTCAGGACAGGTATTCAAAGGCTTTATTTTAGCTAAAAGCATCATGCTTGATACCAGTGAGTATATCTATGGTGCGGTTACGAGCCTTAGACTGGATATGCGTGAGTCAACAAAAATTGAAAAGCCTAAATATCCAGGATCATGTTGGCTTCCGCCTCAGCCTCAGCAATGTACACTATTGCCAGAAGAAAATTTCAATTCAGGCTCACTGTCAAACTGGTCGGTTATGGGCTTTAAAGACAGCGAGGGTAATGTTAGTGATTCCCCTGTCGTGTCTGACCAACGTTTCATTTTAAACTCAAATAAGCAATATCAGGCCACAGCCTCCGCGTACAATTATGTGTTCCCGTCAGATCAAAATTATTTAGAAGTCGAGTTTGATCACTATGCCTACGGCGGTAATGGTGCTGATGGGGTTGCATTAGTGATTTCTGACGCGAGTGTTCCTCCTAAAACGGGGGCGTTTGGCGGTCCGCTTGGTTACGGTATGAAGCTTAAGGATTATCCACATTCGGATGTGACTGAGGATACGGAAGGTTTCGCTGGTGGCTGGCTGGGGATTGGTATTGATGAGTATGGTAATTTCAGACGAGAAGGCGGTGAACAAGTCACACGAAATGCTGTTGCAGACAACGTAGTGGTGCGTGGTGCCGGTGCTCAAGACAGCCAAGGTAAATGGCTAAAAGGTTATCCGTTTATTAAAGAGAAAAAGTACACTGGCTTTTTGGATAACCGAAGAGATCAACGACATCGTTATAAAGTGGTTTTAAACTCTCGAGATTCTGGTTCTATTACCCTATCTGTGTGGAGAAAGGTGGGTGATAGTGAAGACTGGGGGGAGCCTGTTATTGAGGAGTTTGATTTATTAACGGAAGGTGGGTTTAACTATATCCCAGAAAATTTCCGCTTATCGGTAACGGCTTCAACGGGTTATGACACGAACACGCATGCGATTGATAACTTCCAAGTTTGTGCCGATAAATATCAGAAAATCACTAATGGTATTCACCACTTTGAGTTTGATTACTCTGGTTCCGGTAGTACTTGTCAGGCTTCTGATGTAACGCTTAGGGCGTGTATGAATGAAAGTTGTTCTGAACAGTATCCTAGTGATGCATATGATGAGGGTTCTTTAAAGCCACTATCCGTTACTCTACTTCCATCTGCAGGGAACAATGTTGCCAACTGGGTCGGTGGTACAAACATTCAGTTTAAAAATGAGACACAACTTAGTTTACAGGGCTCAAGAGCAGGAGAAGTGACTTTAGGTGTGGCTCAAAGCTCTGTGCCACAGTTTGGTTTTGATGGAGCACGTTGCCGTAAAAATGGTGGTCCATTATCAGTTGATAACTGTATTGTCACCTTTGCTCAAAGTGTTCTTGCTGTAAATGTTGCTGATGTTGTGGCTAGTCGAGAAACTGCTGCTGATAATTACCTATCATTTTGTTCAACTCGTACGGAAGAGCAAGGTGAGTCTCGTGGTGTTAATATGTCTATTGCATATGAAATAGCACCGGTCGATAGCTCTCAACCTGTCGTGATTTCTTACAAGAAAAAAGTGAAAGATCAGGCTGTGGAATGGAGTTCAGATGTCGAGCTAACCAAGGCTAATAAATACCTGCCTAATGTTTATTTTGATGATGAAGGCAAGGCATTCTTTAAGTTGAGATACGCTGAAGCTGGAAAGGTCAAACTTAAAGCCAGTGTTGAAGGCGTTGATGACTCGGATGGATTCGGCAGCTTCGTTAGTTTTCCTTCAAAACTGAAAGTAACTGCAAAGAGTGGTGATAAGAGCGGAGAGTGCACCAACAGTGAAAATGGCTGTTCTTCGGGGTTTGTTGCTGCTGGTGAAGTTTTTGAACTAACTATTTCTGCGCTGCAGGATGACGGTTCAGTTGCTGAGAACTATCAAGAGAAGACTATTACGGTTAGTAATAAAGTGAAGTACCCGTCTAATGGTTCATTAGCCAAACTTCTGAATGAGAGATTACCAGAATCAAGTAAATGGTCTGGCGGTAATGTGAAGTTTGACCAATCGGTTTCAGAAGTCGGTGTTTTCGAGCTTATTGCTGAGGCACCAGTTGCTAAAGATGAAAATGGCGATGATATTGGGACATCTCTGTATCTTGGCAGCAAAGCTTTTAAAATTGCAGATGGCAAGTCAACAATTGGTCGCTTCTATCCTGATTATTTTAAAGTAACAGGAACCGAGTGGACTTATCCTGATAATCAGAATGACTCTGTTTATATGGGGCAAAACTTTGCGTCAGTTAAGTTTGAAGTCACCGCATATAACGCTGATGGGTATGCTACGCAGAACTATGGTAGTTTTGCCGATTCTTTGAAAGCAGACTTGCATTTAGCTGGAAGCTTTTCTGACCGACTGAGTATCTTGGACTCTGATCTAACGAGTAAAAACTGGTCTGGTGCGATTTGGAGTAAAACCTGGGTTAATTCTGTTGATTGGAGCAAAGCTGCTAATTTAGATGGTCCATTTAACTCCAAAGTATCAACAGATAGTTCTACTGAGTCATCAATTGCGTTGTCTCTTAATAAGACAGCGAGTACGAAGACAGCACATATTGACCCAACTCTATTTCTGACAGAAGGTAATGATGGCAAACAATCTCGTACCGTAGAGCAACAACTGTTATCTCAACCTGATGTTAGGTATGGGCGTATGGTTTTAGATGATATTGGCGGAAGACAAGGGGATACACTCAGCATTCCTCTTAAAGTTGAGTACTGGAATAAGAACCGATTTGTTGTCAATTCTAAGGACAACCGAACGGCCGTTTCTGCTGTAGAACAAGGCGATGATAAACTGATTTGGAGCAGTCCAGATGGTGTTACTGCCTGTGATATCAATATTCAAGTTCTTGATTCAGCAGACATTGAAACATCCAGTGCTAAAGTTACCGGGGGCATATTACCAAATGCAAATAGAGAGCGTTTAACCGCTGTACAAGGTTGTGATAATGAAGTTCGTCAGCAAACGCGCGTTTGGTTAGATCTTGATGATTCAAAAAATGGCTTACCTTGGCTCAAATACGACTGGGACAATGATGGCTCCGAAGAAAACCCATCATCCGTAGTAACCTTCGGTATTCATCGTGGTAATGACCGTGTGATTTACCGTGGTGAGCCTGGGTTAACCGGACAGTAACAACTTAGGTTTTTGGCCTTAAGTTAGGAAACTGCAAGAAATTGAGGCTTTCTGCTCATGTTTGTGTACCAATACCTTGCTGTGACAGCGAGGCATTGGTACATTTAGAGCAATTTTTGTCTTCTATATTTTTGCAGGATGAGCGAAGAGTATGTTTAAGAAACTTCGTGGCATGTTTTCTAACGATCTATCTATCGATTTAGGTACAGCCAACACTCTAATTTACGTAAAAGGGCAAGGTATTGTCCTTGATGAACCTTCTGTAGTTGCTATTCGTCAAGATCGTGTAGGTTCTGCAAAAAGCGTTGCTGCAGTCGGTCACGCAGCAAAACAGATGCTTGGTCGTACACCTGGCAACATTTCCGCTATCCGCCCAATGAAAGACGGCGTAATCGCTGATTTCTACGTAACCGAAAAAATGCTTCAGCACTTTATCAAACAAGTGCATGACAACAGCATCCTAAAGCCAAGCCCACGTGTTCTTGTTTGTGTTCCTTGTGGTTCTACCCAAGTTGAGCGTCGCGCAATTCGTGAATCAGCTCTCGGTGCTGGCGCGCGTGAAGTTTACCTAATCGACGAGCCAATGGCGGCAGCAATCGGTGCTGGCCTGCGCGTGTCTGAGCCGACTGGTTCAATGGTGGTTGATATCGGTGGTGGTACAACTGAAGTTGCTGTTATCTCTCTAAACGGTGTGGTTTACTCATCGTCTGTACGTATCGGTGGTGACCGCTTTGATGAAGCGGTAATTAACTACGTACGTCGTAACTACGGCAGCTTGATTGGTGAAGCCACGGCTGAAAAGATCAAACACGAAATCGGTTCTGCTTACCCTGGCGATGAAGTTCAAGAGATTGAAGTTCGCGGTCGTAACCTTGCAGAGGGTGTACCACGCAGCTTTAGCTTGAACTCAAACGAGATCTTAGAAGCGCTTCAAGAGCCGCTATCTGGCATCGTCTCAGCAGTCATGGTTGCACTAGAGCAGTGTCCACCAGAGCTTGCTTCAGACATTTCTGAAAACGGCATGGTTCTGACTGGTGGTGGCGCGCTACTGAAAGATCTCGATCGTCTATTAATGGAAGAAACCGGTATCCCTGTGGTTATCGCGGAAGATCCACTAACGTGTGTTGCGCGTGGTGGCGGTAAAGCACTAGAAATGATCGACATGCACGGTGGCGATCTGTTCTCTGAAGAATAAAGGTTTAGGTGAAGCTCATGTCGGGCTTCACCTTCATTTCTGCTCTCTCTGTAATTCAAACATGCTCCATACCTAAAAGTATTTATTTAAGTATTTTTAGGTTGCCAAGTAAGGCTCAATAATCATGGAAGCAATCAGGTCAAAAACAAGATGAAACCGATTTTTGGCAGAGGTCCGTCTCTGCAATTACGTCTGTTTTTTGCTGTCATCGTGTCGGCGAGCTTAATGCTGGCTGATAGTCGTCTAGATACGTTTTCCAACGTCCGATACTTATTGAACAGTATGGTTGCGCCCATTCAATACGCAGCCAATTTGCCTCGCAGCATGTTCGATGGCGTATTTGAACGTTTTAATACTCGTCAGGCATTAGTTGAAGGCAATCGCAACTTAAAGCGAGAAGTGCTACGCCTGAAAAGCGAGCTGATCTTGCTCGATCAATATAAAGAAGAAAACCAACGTCTACGCAAATTGTTAGGCTCTTCATTTGTCCGGGATGAAAAGAAAGTCGTAACTGAAGTGATGGCGGTTGATACCTCACCTTATCGTCATCAAGTGGTGATTGATAAAGGACAAATAGACGGTGTATACGTCGGACAGCCAGTGATCAACGAAAAAGGCATTGTTGGTCAGGTCACGTTTGTCGCAGCGCACAACGCACGTGTTCTGTTGCTAACGGATGCGAAAAATGCGATTCCTGTCCAGGTGATCCGTAACGATATTCGAGTGATCGCGTCGGGCAATGGTGAAATGGATGAAATCCAACTGGAGCACATTCCAACCAGTACTGATATTCAGGTTGGCGATCTATTGGTGACATCCGGCCTAGGTGGGATTTACCCAGAAGGGTACCCAGTCGCGACGGTTACCAATGTGGATCACGATACGCGCCAAGAGTTTGCGTCAATCAAGGCTGAGCCAGTTGTAGAGTTTGATCGCTTACGTTACCTACTGCTGATTTGGCCGAATGAAGATCGTCAACACAAAGTGCTGCGATCCAATGTGGATGAAGGGCTAGAGCAAGAAGAACAAGAGGTAACTGATGGCCAATAATGTAGTGAGCAGCCGAATGGTGATTGGTGTCAGTTTCTTCGTTGCGCTGGTATTGCAAACCATTCCGTGGCCAGGTGTGTTAGATGTTTTACGTCCATCATGGTTGTTCCTTGTCACGTGTTATTGGGTGTTGGCACTGCCGCACCGAGTGAACGTTGGAACCGCGCTAGTGCTGGGTTTATTATGGGATATCTTGATCGGCTCAACGCTTGGAATTCGCGGCATGATGATGTCGATTGTCATCTATCTGGTGGCGTTGAATTTCCTGTTGATTCGTAACATGGCATTGTGGCAACAGTCGATTTTAATTGCCTTTTTTACTGCGTTATTGGAAGTTTTGATATTCTGTGGGGAATATTTGAACCAGGACGTAGTATTTAATCCATTATCTCTGTGGACGGCAGCAATAAACTGTATACTTTGGCCATGGATGTTTTTATTAATGCGACGAGTTCGTCGTGCATGGCACGTAAGGTAAAGCGGTGAAGAAAAGCTTATCTCTCGTTCTCGCTTCGGGTTCTCCGAGAAGAAAAGAGCTGCTTGCTCAACTAGGTTATGATTTTGAGATCGTATTGCCTGATATTGAGGAAGCTAAACAGGCTCATGAGCAGGCACGAGAGTACGTGCTGCGTCTTTCTTTGGAAAAAGCTCAGGCAGGCTTAGCATTAGCTAAGCCTGATTCCGTTGTATTGGGCTCTGATACGGTCGTAGTATGCGATGAACGTGTGCTAGAAAAACCCAAAAGTTTTGAAGATTCAAAGCGTATGCTTACTGACTTATCCGGTCGTCGTCATCAAGTGATGACTGCGGTGAGCGTCGTATCATCGGAACAACAACATTCAGTGGTCGTCACCACTGACGTGTGGTTCAAACAACTGACTCACGAAGAAATCGAACAATATTGGCAGTCAGGAGAGCCATGCGATAAAGCTGGAAGTTATGGTATTCAGGGACTCGGAGGGCGATTTGTCACCCGAATCGAAGGCAGTTATCACGCTGTAGTAGGCTTACCTTTGTTCGAAACCGATCAGCTAATTCAAGAATTTTTATAATTGTTTTGAGGTGTGCACATGAGTGCAGAATTGCTGCTTAACGTGACCCCGAGTGAAACTCGTGTGGCCATGATTGAAGGTGGAGTACTACAAGAAATACATATCGAGCGCGAATCGCGTCGCGGCATTGTGGGCAATATATACAAAGGCAAAGTCAGCCGAGTACTGCCAGGTATGCAAGCGGCTTTCGTCGATATCGGTTTAGATAAAGCGGCGTTTTTACATGCGTCAGATATTGTCCCGCATACCGAATGTGTGGCAGAGAACGAAAAACAGCAGTTTCAAGTCCGTGATATCTCTGAGCTGGTACGTCAGGGACAAGACATTGTTGTACAAGTGGTCAAAGATCCGCTCGGCACGAAAGGCGCGCGTTTAACGACGGATATCACCTTACCTTCACGTTATCTTGTCTTTATGCCGGGGGCCAGCCATGTTGGTGTCTCGCAGCGTATTGAGAGTGAGAAAGAGCGCGAGCGTCTGAAAAAAGTGGTGAACCATTACTGTGATGAGCACGGTGGTTTTATCATTCGTACCGCAGCGGAAGGCGCAGATGAAAAAGAGCTTTCTCAAGACGCGGCATTTCTTAAGCGCTTGTGGCTAAAAGTCATGGAGCGTCGTTCAAAATACAAAACGCGTTCAACGCTTTACGGTGAACTTGGTTTAGCCCAGCGCATTCTACGTGATTTTGTCGGCACAGAGCTCGATAAAATCATGGTCGACTCCCGCCTCGAATATGAAAACCTGAAAGAATTCACTTCTGAGTATGTACCTGAGCTAACAGACAAGCTTGAGCTTTACGAAGGTGACAAGCCAATCTTTGACATGTACGACACCGAGAATGAAATTCAGCGTTCTTTAGAGCGCAAGGTGGAGCTAAAGTCGGGTGGCTATTTGATCATTGATCAAACTGAAGCTATGACAACTATCGACATCAACACTGGTGCATTTGTTGGTCGTCGTAATCTCGAAGAGACTATCTTTAATACCAACATTGAGGCAACGCAAGCTATTGCTCGTCAGCTGCGTTTGCGCAATCTCGGCGGCATCATCATTATCGACTTTATCGATATGGCGTCTGAAGAGCACCGTCAGCGAGTGCTCACCTCATTGGAAACCGCACTGGCTAAAGACCGAGTAAAAACCAACATCAACGGCTTTACTCAGCTCGGCTTAGTCGAGATGACGCGTAAGCGCACACGAGAAAGTATTGAACATATCTTGTGTTCTGGCTGTCCTACTTGTGAGGGCCGTGGTAGCGTGAAAACGGTTGAAACTGTGTGCTTTGAGATATTACGCGAGATTACTCGTGTAAACCGTGCTTACGACGCCGATAATTTTGTTGTGTACGCATCGCCGTTTGTTGCTGAAGCGCTGTTGGGTGATGAGTCTCATGCATTGGCTGAGCTCGAAGTATTTATTGGCAAGCAAGTGCGAGTTCAGGCTGAGCCCCTGTACATTCAGGAACAGTTTGACGTCGTAATGATGTAATTTGGAACATTTGTGAATTCTGGTGTTAACCGTTTTGGGCGTTTTTGTGCGTGGAGTTTAGTTACTGTACTGGTGTTATTGGCCATATTAGTAACCACACTGCGCGTCACATTGCCACAACTTAACCACTTCCAAGATGAGATCAAAACCTGGGTCAAGCAGGACACAGGTTTTGACTTTTCTATCGCCAACGTCGCAGGGACGTGGCGCAATAATCACCCCTCGATCGCGCTACTCGGTTTAGAAGCGAATCTGCCGAATATTCAGGATGCACGCTTTGCCGTTGAAGAAATCCAAATTGAATTCGATCTCATTCAATCTCTTTTGCAACTCAAACCGGTGGTTGCTGACCTCACCATCCATAACCTCGCTCTGGATATTCACACCGTAGACATTCTGCCGACCTCTAGTCGTCAAGAGCAGGAACCGAGTGTGGACAAGAGCGAAGTGAAGCTCATCGACCAACTCGACTCACTTCTTTTACGTCAGTTTGAAGACTTCACCATTACCGACTCACGGATTTGGTATAAATCGGTATCTGGTGAGACTCGCCGTTTAGATATCGAGCAGCTCCGTTGGAGCAACCAAGGCAAGCACCACTTAGCAGAAGGCACCGTGAACATTGCCGATGTTCGTCTGAATTCACTGTTAGTGAGCGCTAACTTTAAAGACCATGGTTCGCTGCGTGATGTGTCTGGTGAGTTTTACGTAAGTGCCCAAGATGTCTCAGTGACGCCTTGGTTAACCACTTACATGCAAGAAGAGTCGGGTGCTGAGTCGGGTAAGGTCAGCTTAAACACTTGGCTGACGCTGAAACACAGCCAACCGAATGATGCGTATGTTGAACTGTTGCCTTCTGAGCTGGTGTGGAATGAAAACGGTCGTCATGAGCTGTTTATCGAGTCAGGTATTTTCAATCTTCGACCAGATAAACAAGGTTGGAAAGTAAACGGTCACTCACTTCGGATCCGAACCGACAACACCCCTTGGCCGGAGCTAGACGCAGCGTTTGATTGGCAACCGAATGGTTGGACGCTCAACCTTTCTCAACTCGATATCGAAGCACTTATTCCGCTCATCAAATTGGCTCCAGAGTCAGAATCGACCAGTGACCTTATCAACAAATTGGCACCGAAAGGCCGAGTTGAAGATGTTCGCTTGTCCATGAACGGTGGTTTAGACACGTTACGCTACTCCGCGGAACTGGATGAACTTGCGATGACGCAATGGGAACTGCTACCAGGATTCCATCATGTACAGGGCAGTGTATCTGGTGATTTAGATCAGGCAAAAGCGAAAGTAACCGTCATTGATGATGTATTTCCGTACGGTGATGTATTTCAAGCTCCGCTGAATATCAAACAAGGTGAAGTCGATATTATCTGGCAACAAGATGAGAGTGGCTGGCGCTTGTGGTCTGATAAAGTGACGGCAGCGACACCGGATCTTCAAGTACTAGGAGCATTCCGTCTTGATTTTCCAAAAGAACAAAGCCCATTTTTATCGTTTTATGCTGAAGCAGATCTCTATAACGCAGGTGAAACATGGCGTTACCTGCCGACTCTGGCACTTGGACAAGACTTAACGGATTACCTATCGACTGCGATTCAAGGCGGTAAAGTGAATACGGCTAAGCTGCTGTGGTATGGCGAGTTAGGGGATTTTCCTTACAAAGATCATAATGGCATGTTTCAGGCGTGGGTCGGTTTAAAAGACGCGAAATTTAGCTTTGATACGGCGTGGCCAACCATCACTGATCTGCAGCTGGACTTGCTGTTTGAAAATGATGCCATGTATTTGGATTCAAAGTCCGCCACGCTAAATGGTGTTCATGCCAAGCGTATTACTGGGCGAATCCCTGAGTTGGCGGAGGGTGGACACATTGAGATTGAAGCCAAAGCGAGCGCGCCGGGTAATGAAGTTCGTGACTACATGATGGCGACGCCATTGGTGGACTCGGTCGGGGCAGCGTTGACGGCGCTGCAAGTGAGTGGTCCGGTTTACTCTGAGTTCCAGCTCAACATTCCGTTTGATTTTGAAAAAGAGTCCCGTGCTTGGGGTTATGCCGATTTAACAGAAAACCGTGTCGATATTGAAGCGCCGCCAATGACGCTGGAGAAAGCCACAGGGCGTATCCACTTCGATAATGATGTGGTCACCACATCGGGTTTGTCTGCAGAGTTGCTTACCCAGCCTATCTCCCTCGATTTTCGTGGTGAGAGTGCGGAACAGGGCTACAATGTGACGATTAATACATTAGGGGATTGGGACGTTGAGCCTCTCAAACCTTATGTTGGTGAGCGTTGGTTAAAGCTTGTTTCTGGGCATGCGCCGTGGCAAATGGACATTGACTTACAACTTAATGATGTAGGCTTCACCTATCAACTTGATGTGTTGGCGCAGCTAAATCGTTTAGCGAGTCAATATCCCTATCCGCTAGCGAAACAAGTTGGCGAGTCCGGGCAAGCAAAACTACAGGCATCCGGCAACCAAGAAAGTATTTCAGCAAGACTACAGATACCAAATGCTAAGTATCAAACCGAGATAGATATAACTGGCGACGTACCTGTTCTGACGGCGACTCATTTAATGGTCGGCAAAGGTGGTTTCAGGATCAGCCCTATTGTCGGACACGATGCATCAGTGCGTGTCGCTGAGCTTAATTTAGACCAGTGGGCAGAGCTGGTTCAGGGCTCGGAAGGTAAGCAATCCTCATCTGTTCTGGCAAGCATGAAGACGCCGAGTATTCCATTGCCGACACGGATTGATGTTGAAACGCCAAACTTGCAGCTTGGTGGGATTGAGTTTCATGATGTGGACTTCTCCGCAAGCAAAAAGAATTTGAGCTGGCAACTCGATGTGGACAGTCAAGAGGTTAAAGGTAAGGCTAACTATCTGAAACCGTATGACTTATCGGTCTCTTTGGAGCACTTGCACCTGTATATTCCAGGGTTTGAAGAGATGACCAAAGAGCGTAGCTCGCTCTTTGCCAGTGAGGATCAAAACGCACCTTTGATTACCAATTTTGACCGCCAGTTTCACGCTGAGATGCCAAACTTAACTTTGAATATCGATGATTTCTGGTTGCAAGGTTACAAAGTGGGGAAGGTGAATGTTGATTTACAGCGTCGCGAGAACCGTTTGGAGTGGAAAAATATCACCTTTAGCAGCGGCAAAAACCGTATTGATATGAGCGGTTGGTGGGACCTGACAAAAGAGAATAGCCATTCCAACTTAACCATGAAAATGAAAGGTGATAACAACACTGACCTTATGGAGCGCTTTGGTATCACATCAGGTATTCAGCAGGCACCATTTGAGATCAACGCCAATATGGAATGGGACGGCGCGCCTTGGTCGATGAAGACACAAACCTTGCAAGGGAATGTCTCAACGGAATTTGGTAAAGGTGTGATCAGTGAAGTCAGTGGTGCGGCACGCTTGTTAGGCTTGTTCAGTTTGGATTCTATCATCCGTAAGATGCAGCTCGACTTTACCGACGTATTCGACAAAGGCATGGCGTTTAACTCGATCACAGGCACGGGCAAAATCCAAGATGGCGTATTTATCACCAACGATATCGTGATGGATGCGTTAGCAGGGGAAATGCAGATCCGCGGCATCGCCAATATGAACAGCAGAATGGTCGATGCGGAAGTGAAGTTCACCCCAGACATCACATCAGGCCTACCAATGCTGACCGCGTTTGCAGTAGCGCCACAAACCGCGTTGTATGTTTTAGCCATCTCAACAGTGATTTCTCCGGTGGTTGAGGTCTTCACTCAAGTCAATTATGAAGTGAAAGGCCCACTAGATTCACCAACGGTAAAAGAAATTTCGCGAAGTAAAGGTGAATACAAACTGCCAGAAAAGCTGCGTGAACAAGCCAAATAACTCACCGACTAAAATGGAATAAGGAGGAAACACATGGAACGTGTTGGCATTATTCAAATGACATCGGGTCCAGATATCACCGCGAATCTGGACTTTATTGAAAAACAGTGTGCTTTGGCGAGTAAGCAAGGTTCCAAGCTTGTCCTTACCCCTGAAAATACGGTGCTGTTTGCCAACCGCGAAGCGTACCATCAACATGCAGAGCCACTTGGGAGTGGCGTGATTCAACAGCGGCTCTCTGAAATCGCAAGAAAGAACCAGTTAACACTGATTGTCGGAAGCATGCCCATTCAAACCGCAAAAGGTGTCACGACCACAACGCTTGTATTGCCGCCGCACGGTAAATGCATTGCTCACTATGACAAACTGCATATGTTTGATGTCGACGTAGCCGATGGTTATGGTAGTTATCGTGAGTCGGACACGTTTATGGCGGGTAATCAAATAGTCGTGGCGGAAACCGATATCGGCAGCGTTGGATTGAGCATCTGTTACGATCTTCGTTTCCCTGAGCTTTATAAAGTATTACGCCAAGAAGGCGCGGATATCATTGTGGTGCCTGCTGCGTTTACCGCTGTGACGGGGCAAGCTCACTGGGAAGTATTATTGCGAGCTAGAGCGATTGAGACACAATGTTGGATTTTGGCAAGCGGACAAACTGGAGCGCATCCATGTGGACGAAAAACATGGGGACACTCGATGGTCGTTGACCCTTGGGGACGTATCCATAAGCAGCTTCAGGATGAAGTAGGCTTGTTAGTGACAGAGATAGATTTGTCACAAAGCCAACAAGTAAGGCAGAATATGCCGCTGACTCAACACAGTCGCTTTCAAAATGAATTGAGACGGAAATAAAAGAGCTAACTATGAGCACAAACCAAATAGAACAGGCACTCCTTGCCCCAAATGGTCTGACAGAACAAGACATTGCTGACACGCTTGCCAGCATTGCGACGCGCCAGATCGATTATGCGGACATTTACTTTCAGTCCAGCTGGCATGAGTCTCTGGTTCTAGAAGACAGCATCATCAAAGATGGCTCTTTTAACATTGATTGTGGTGTTGGTGTCCGCGCCGTAACTGGCGAAAAAACAGGCTTTGCCTACTCTGATCAAATCCAGCCTGAAGGCCTGAAGCAGAGTGCAATGGCGGCGCGCGGTATTGCTCAGCAAGGGCAAAATGGCAAAGTTCATGCGTTTAAACGTACGGAGAACCAAGCGTACTACGCGGCTGTGAATCCACTAGCTGAATGGGAAAAGCAGCAAAAAACAGAATTACTTAAGTCTCTAGATGCTTACATCCGCACTAAAGAACCATTGATTAAAGAAGTCTCGATCAGCATCAGCGGTGTGCATGAGCAGATGCTTGTTGCGGCAACAGACGGTACTTATGCAGGCGATATTCGTCCTTTGGTACGTTTGTCTATTAGCGTGCTCGCTCAAAAAGGTGAACGACGTGAACGAGGTAGCGCTGGTGGCGGTGGCCGTTTTGGTTACGATTTCTTTTTAACGGAAAGCAATGGTGTGAAACAAGCTTTCCATTATGCAGACGAAGCGATTCGCATGGCGTTGGTAAACCTTGAAGCAGAAGCCGCACCAGCAGGCATGATGCCAGTGGTATTGGGCTCAGGTTGGCCAGGCGTATTGCTACATGAGGCGGTAGGTCATGGCCTAGAAGGTGACTTTAACCGTAAGGAATCTTCGGTTTTCTCTGGCAAAATGGGTCAACAAGTGACGTCTTCACTGTGTACCATTGTTGATGACGGTACATTAAAAGACCTTCGTGGTTCACTCAATGTGGATGATGAAGGGGTGAATGGCCAGTACAACACGCTTATCGAAAATGGTGTGCTGAAAGGTTACATGCAAGACAAGCTAAACGCGCGGTTAATGGGTGTGAACCCAACAGGTAACGGTCGTCGTGAGTCGTATGCACATTTGCCGATGCCGCGTATGACCAACACCTACATGCTTCCAGGTGAACATACGCCAGAAGAAATCATCTCGACGGTAGAAAAAGGGTTGTATGCGCCAAACTTTGGTGGCGGTCAGGTGGACATTACTTCGGGTAAGTTTGTGTTCTCCGCATCGGAAGCGTACTTGATTGAAAATGGCAAAATTACGCGCCCTGTTAAAGGTGCGACGTTGATTGGCTCTGGTATTGAAGCTATGCAGCAAGTATCGATGGTCGGCAACGACCTAAGTATCGACAAGGGCGTTGGCGTATGTGGTAAAGCAGGTCAAAGTGTGCCAGTTGGTGTTGGTCAGCCGACCTTGAAATTAGACTCACTGACGGTGGGTGGCACTGAGTAACTCATTCGAATCGTTATAACAAGAGCGCTCATTAGAGCGCTCTTTTGTTTTTGTGAGTCGATGTCGACTACAGGTTCTCTTCGGCAAACTCTGCCAAGCGGCTACGAACCACGCCGTTAAGGTGAATATTCGCGCTGCCTTCAAAGTTCTTGAAGCGTTCAACCATGTAGGTCAAACCAGAGGTCACAGGGGTGAGGTATTGGGAGTCAATCTGCGCCAAGTTACCGGAGCAGACGATTTTGGTTCCTTCGCCGCAGCGGGTGATGATGGTTTTGATTTGTGAAGCGGTGAGGTTTTGACACTCATCAAGCAGCACAAACGCATTTTGAATAGAACGGCCACGCATAAAGTTGATCGATTTAAACTGAATATTGGCTTTATCGCAGATGTACTTCAATGAGCCTTCAGTGCAGTGATCGTGTTTATGTAGCGCTTCCAAGGTATCGGTCACCGCCGCTAACCACGGCATCATTTTCTCCTCTTCTGAGCCGGGTAGGAAGCCGATGGATTCACCGATGTCTGGCGTGTTACGCGTCACGATAATTTTATCGAACATGCCTTTTTCAATGGTTTGCTCCAGTGCTGCTGCCATGGCTAATAGCGTTTTACCACTACCAGCGGCACCGGTTAAAATCACTAGGTCAATATCCGGGTCAAGTAAGGCATCCAACGCCATTCCTTGGTAGATGTTTTTTGGTGTGATGTCCCAAGCCTTACGGTGCATCATGCGTTCGCGGCTCAGGTCGAGTAGCGTTAATTTGTCTTCATTGATGGTTTCCACGCGGCCAGCAAAGTCGCTGTCTTCATCAATCACATATTGGTTAATAAAGGTTGGTTCAAAAGGTTCACGACTGAGCTTGTGATAGGTTTTTCCGCCCAGCGCATAACTTTCCACTTCCTCAATATCACTCCAGAAGTCCCCCTCACGCAGTTGAAAACCTTTGGTGAGGTATTGAATGTCGTCAATCAGTTGATCGGTTCGGTAGTCTTCAACAAAACGTACGCCAGCGCCTTTGGCGCGCAGACGCATGTTAATGTCTTTCGTGATCAGTACCACTTCACGTGGTGCTCGCTTGTTTTGCAGATAAAGCACCGCATTGAGTATGCGGTTGTCACCGGCTTTGTCGGCGAAGGCTTTGACGGTTTCCTGCAGTTCAAAATCCGCCAAAATGGAAATGGTGCCTTGGTCGGGGCTGTCTTTAGAAACAGGAATACCTTCAGAAATTTCATCGGGCGTTGCTTCTTTAAACAAATCTTCCAAAGCGCGAATAGCCACGCGAGCGTCTCTTGCGACATCGCGTTTGCTGTCTTTGATTCGGTCGAGTTCTTCCAACACGGTCATGGGGATAACGACATCGTGTTCTTGGAAAGAGAAGATGGCAAAGGGTTCATGAAGAAGAATGTTGGTATCAAGTACAAACAGTTTCCGATCGGTATCGCCCATAGCGTCTCCTTGCCGTAATACGGCTCTGCATGCGAGTGGTTAGGTCGTTCTCAAATAGGTGTGAAGCGGCCTAACTCTGATTGCTTGCAATAGAGGTTGTCGGGCTGATGTCGGTTAGTGTGCAACCGAGTAGCAAGACAACTTACTGCAAACCCGTGTTGATCCTAATCGTGTACTAACGCGCTTAAATCATATGCAATGGTTTTAAACGCCCCTCACTAGAAGTATACGTAATATTTACGTTCTACAACTTAATAATTGGCATGAGTATTTTACAATTTGATTGCATTTATAGTTTGGGGAAAAAAAGTTTCTGCTTGGTGCGGTTTCGGCGTGACCTAAATCACAGCTTCAAGTAAGATTAGCGACCTTTTTCTGCGTATAGGCTACGTCCGATTTATCATGTTGAGCTGGCTTAAAAATACTCAGTTCATACTGGAATGACGAATGCTATCGGCATAGCAGAAGCCAGAATCAGATCTAAACTATTATCCATGCCTACGGGCATGAGTAGACCAACAAGAAACACGAATCAAGAACTAATAACGAGGTAGTCAATTCATGACATTTGCTTTGGGGCAGCGCTGGATTAGCGATACGGAAAGCGATTTAGGTTTAGGTACCGTTGTAGCAATGGATGCTCGTACTGTGACATTGATGTTTGCAGCGTCAGAGGAAAACCGAGTTTACGCACGTAACGATGCACCTGTTACCCGAGTCACCTTTAACGTTGGTGATGTCATCGACTGCCAAGAAGGTTGGTCTCTAAAAGTTGAAGAAGTACTGGAAGATGAAGGTCTATACACCTATTTCGGTACTCGTGAAGACACGCAAGAAACCGCCGTTGTTCTGCGTGAGATTTTCCTTAGTAACCAAATTCGTTTTAATAAACCTCAAGATAAGTTGTACGCCGGTCAAATTGATCGCATGGACAACTTTGTTCTGCGTTACCGTGCGCTAACCAACCAGTTTGAGCAGCATAAGAGCCCAATGCGTGGCCTATGTGGTATGCGTGCAGGTTTGATCCCTCATCAGCTTTACATCGCGCACGAAGTTGGCCGTCGCCACGCGCCACGCGTATTACTGGCGGATGAAGTTGGTTTGGGTAAAACCATCGAAGCGGGCATGATCATCCACCAGCAAGTGCTGTCTGGCCGTGCAGAACGTATTTTGATTGTGGTACCTGAAACACTGCAACATCAATGGCTGGTTGAGATGATGCGTCGTTTCAACCTGCATTTCTCTATCTTTGACGAAGAGCGTTGTATCGAAGCATTCGCGGATGCAGAAAACCCATTTGATACCCAGCAATACGTGCTGTGTTCTTTGGACTTCCTACGCAAGAGCCGCAAGCGTTTTGAACAAGCACTGGAAGGCGAATGGGACCTACTGGTTGTCGATGAAGCGCATCACCTTGAGTGGAGCCAAGATAAACCGAGCCGTGAATACCAAGTAGTGGAAGGCTTGGCTGAACGCACTCCGGGCGTACTGCTACTGACGGCAACGCCAGAACAGCTTGGTCGTGAGAGCCACTTTGCTCGTCTGCGCTTGCTGGATCCTGACCGTTTCTACGATTATGAAGCGTTTGTCGAGGAAGAAGAGCAATACGCACCTGTAGCGGATGCGATTACTTCACTTTTCTCTGGTGAAAAACTGCCTGATGAAGCGAAAAACCAGATTACTGAGTTGTTGTCTGAACAAGACGTAGAACCACTTTTCCGCATTATCGAAAGTGAAGCGGACGAAGAAGCGAAAGCGTCAGCGCGCCAAGAGTTGATCGACAACTTGATGGATCGTCACGGTACGGGACGAGTTCTGTTCCGTAACACACGTGCGGCTATCAAAGGGTTCCCTGCGCGTAACGTGCACCTGATGCCAATGGATATCCCACCGCAATACACCACGTCAATGCGTGTTGCTGGGATGATCGGCGGTAAGATGAGTTCGGAAGCACGTGCAATGAAGAACCTTTACCCAGAAGAGATCTTCCAAGAATTTGAAGGCGATGATGCAAGCTGGTGGCAGTTTGACTCGCGCGTGAATTGGTTACTTGAAAAGGTAAAAGAGAAGCGCAGCGAGAAAATTCTGGTGATTGCCTCTCGTGCAAGTACGGCTCTGCAATTGGAGCAAGCACTGCGTGAGCGTGAAGGCATTCGTGCGACCGTCTTCCATGAAGGTATGTCGATCCTTGAGCGTGACAAAGCAGCCGCTTACTTTGCGCAAGAAGAAGGTGGTGCACAGGTTCTTATCTGTAGTGAAATCGGCTCTGAAGGTCGTAACTTCCAGTTTGCCAACCAATTAGTCATGTTTGACTTGCCGTTCAACCCTGACTTGCTTGAGCAACGTATCGGTCGTTTGGACCGTATCGGCCAGAACCGCGACATCGACATTCATGTTCCTTACCTGAAAGGTACCTCGCAAGCCATTCTTGCTCGCTGGTTTGATGAAGGTTTAAACGCTTTTGCAGAAACTTGCCCAACAGGCCGTGCCGTTTACGATAAGTACTCTGATGATCTGATTGAAATCCTTGCTTCTGGTGACACCAGCACGCTAGATGAGATCATTGAAGCGTCAGCAAAAATGAATAAAGAGCTGAAATCCCAATTGGAGCAAGGCCGTGATCGCCTATTAGAAATGCATTCAAATGGCGGGGAAAAAGCACAACAAATCGTTGAGAAAATTGAATCAACCGATGGTGATACCAATCTGGTCACCTTCGCACTTTCTCTATTTGACACGATTGGTTTGAACCAAGATGACAAAGGCGAAAACGCACTGATTGTGACCCCATCTGAGCACATGATGGTACCAAGCTACCCAGGCCTGCCATACGAAGGGGCGACGATCACGTTTGATCGTGATACGGCTTTATCTCGTGAAGATATGCACTTTATCAGTTGGGAGCACCCAATGATCCAAGGTGGTATCGATCTTCTGATGAGTGAAGGGGTGGGGACGTCTGCGGTATCTCTACTGAAAAACAAAGCGCTACCAGTCGGGACCATTCTTCTTGAGTTGATTTACGCGGTAGATGCGCAAGCGCCAAAACGCAGTGGTATCGCGCGCTTCTTACCGAAAACGCCAATCCGTTTAATGATGGACTCGCGTGGTAATGATTTGTCTGCTCAAGTGGAATTTGAAAGCTTTAACCGCCAGCTCAGCCCTGTAAACCGTCACTTAGGCAGCAAGTTGGTCACGTCGGTACAGAAAGACGTACACCGCTTGATCGAAGCGGGGGACAATCTTATCGAAGCGAAGGTTGAGGAAGTACGCAAGCAAGCTCATCAAGATATGCAGCATAGCTTGAATGCAGAACTTGAGCGTTTGCAAGCACTGAAAGCGGTAAACCCAAATATTCGTGACGAAGAAATTGAAGCCATTGATGCACAAATTAAGGAGCTCACTGGTTACATCAACCAAGCTCAAGTGCAGCTCGACTCGCTACGTTTGATTGTGGTGAGCCACAACTAAGTAAGTATTTATTGCTCATTAAAAAAGGTCTTCAGTTGAAGACCTTTTTCTTTATTTGCGGTTTAGTTTCTTTATGCGGAATGCATTACTCACTGATAGCTACCTCATTTACATCAACCACTTCCACCAGATAAACACAGCCAAGAAGCCAAACAAGTAAATCAGGCCTGCAATCGACAACCACTTCAGTTTAGGTCCAACAGCCAAAGGCTCAGGTAACTCGGTTTTGCTCACTAATGTGTAATTTAGCAGAGCAAAGAATGGCGTGGTCATAAAGGCGAGGATCATCGCAAAGTTCAGCATAGGCAATAACGCAGAAGCCCAGAAAACCACAATACCTAATGCAAGTAAGGCGACCACCAGCATGATCGCTGATGTGGTTTTAGGGTTAGTGTCTGGTTGTGAGCGCAGTAGACGTTGAGAGTCAGAAATAACGCGTGAGTAGCCATCAATAACGGTAATCGTGCTGCCAAAGATACAGAAAAACGCAATTACCGCGATCAAATAACGAGACCATTCGCCAATTGTTGCCGCATATAAGCCAACCAATTGGTGGGAGAAGCCAACGCCTGAGCTTTCAAGTTCAACGCCAGAACCATAGAGCATCAAAGAACCTAACGATACAAAGATAATGGCAAGAAAAGCCGTGCCAATATACCCGACATTAAAGTCAAATAGAGCAGAGCGGTATGTTACTTCTTGCTGGCTTGATTGGCGTTTTAACCATGCTGAGGTTAAACAGGAGATCTCTATCGGTGCTGGCATCCACCCCATTGTTACGACGATAAAGCCAATTGCCGCAATCGACCAAGGTGACGGTGGCTCGAAGTTGGCCACTTGCTCAACAGGGTTACCAAAGGCGATAGAAACGGCAAGTAAAGTCGCGATGGTTAACACCGACATGATCACCTTAGATAGCGTATCGAGCGCTTTGTAATGACCAGCAAATAATATGATCAGGCAGGTGACAATCACAATGATACTGAGTGACGCCATTGATAGTGAAAACGGAATGAAGTAGCCCAGCAAGCTAGCGCTAAACATCAACAAAGCGGCGGTATTGATTACGGCTGAGACCACGCTCAGAAATAGAAATAGCCATAGATAAGGCCGACCTAATTTCGCGTAGCCCTCAACCAAGGTGAGCCCTGTCCCCATGGTGTACTGTACACCCGCTCGGAAAAAAGGGTATTTAAACAGGTTTACGAGCAGAATCAGCGCCGCCAGTTGCCAGCCATAAATCGCACCAGCTTTGGTTGATGCGACGAGGTGAGAGCCACCCACCGCAGCAGATGCCATTAATATGCCGGGGCCTAACGAACGAAAAAATAAGGAAAGTTTGGATTGGGGTTTATCTATAACGGCGGAGTCCATTGCTTATTGTCCTTTTTATCTTATGTACCTTTCTAAAGAGATACATACCGCAGTACATGACAAGCTGAGCGCTCGCCCTATACTGCGCAACGGTAATGTCTTTTAAATGCTGTGTTTTGATGTATTTATTTTAAGTATTCTTTGCGAATATCATGCTGTGTGCATCTAGCACTCTATTCAGTTATGCGTCTTGTTGTCAAACTAAATTTACAACGTGCTATTTTTAGTTTTTATGCTAAAGGATTGACTTTGTGTTATTGGTTTGGACTTTTCTTCAGAATCCTGCATCTGGGTGCTATTTGGGTATATAATCGCGGCGTTTTTATTTTGTAGAGATCTCCCATGGCAATGCTTGAATATACCCCTCCCACCGATCCTTGGGTCGATATCGTTTTTGAGGATGACGACATTCTGGCAGTGAACAAGCCATCAGGGTTGCTGTCTGTTCCTGGTCGCCTTGAAGAGCATTACGACAGCATGTGGAGCCGCCTCAAGGAGGTGCATCCAGAAATCCAAGTAGTGCATCGCTTGGATATGTCGACATCAGGGTTGATGCTGCTGGCGAAAAACAAACCTTCGGAGCGAGCATTAAAAAAGCAGTTCCAATATCGTCTCACCCACAAGGTGTATTACGCACGTGTTTGGGGGCATGTCGAGCCGCAAGAAGGGAATATTGACCTTCCATTAATTTGTGATTGGCCAAATCGTCCGCGACAAAAAGTATGCTTCGACGACGGCAAGCCATCTCAAACTTTATTCCAAGTGGTGAAGCGTGAAGTGCACCCAGATGGCACCCATACGACCGTTGTGCGGTTACTCCCCATTACTGGTCGATCGCATCAGTTGCGCGTGCATTTGATGGCGATTGGTCATGCGATTGTGGGTGATGAGTTTTATGCAAGCGAAGAGGCGTATCAGTTTTCAGAACGTTTAGAGTTGCACGCTGCGGAGCTAAGTTTTTATCACCCAGCCACGGATCAGCTGAGCAGTATTTTTGTACCCTGTGACTTTTATCCTGAAGCCGAGGCGGCGATCTTTAACTATTTTTCGCCAGAACGTACATTGCCTGATTATAAAACGTTGCCACACCCTTAATGCCAGCCGCAGTCAACAACGGTTCTTTCTAGTTCGCTATTTCGTTACTGTGGTTGATGTATCCTGTCTTTCAGCCGTGAACAAGGAGTTGTTATGTCTTTGCCGACCATCGTATTTTTGGACCGTGCGACCATCCCAGAACATATTGAGATCCCACGACCTAGCTTTCAGCACTACTGGCGTGAGTACGACTTAACCGCGCCAGAGCAGGTAATAGAAAGGTTAGCAGATGCAGATATCGTGATTAGCAATAAAGTCCTGCTTGACCAAAATGTATTAGAGCAACTACCACACTTGCGGATGATCGCGGTTGCCGCGACTGGTTTTAATAACGTCGATGTGGACTACTGTGCTAAGCATGATATTGCGGTTGCCAATGTACGTGGTTACGCGACGCGTTCGGTACCTGAGCACGTGATGGCGATGCTGTTTGCTTTACGCCGAAACTTATTTGGTTACCATCAAGATATTGCCGCTGGCGAATGGCAGCGTAATAAGCAGTTCTGCTTTTTTACGCACCCAATCGGGGATATAGGTGGTAGCACACTAGGTGTTATTGGCAGCGGCGCTTTAGGGCAAGCGACAGCACAGTTAGCTGATGCGCTAGGCATGCAGGTGATCTTTGCTGAGCGTAAAGGTGCATCAGAATGCCGACCTGGTTATGTGCCGTTTGAGGAAGTATTGAAACGCTCTGATGCGTTGACTTTGCACTGTCCGCTCAACAAGCATACTCAGAATTTGATTGGTCAAGCAGAATTACAGCAAATGAAGTCCAACGCCATTCTAATTAATACGGGGCGTGGAGGCTTGGTGAATGAGCAAGCGCTGGTGGATGCCCTAAAGCAGGGAGAAATCGCTGCGGCTGGCTTTGATGTCTTTACCCAAGAACCAGCTGATGAGAGCAATCCGCTGATTGCCAATATGGGTTTACCTAATTTGTTACTTACACCGCATGTTGCATGGGGCAGCGACTCATCGATTCAACGTTTAGTGGAAATCTTGATTGAGAACATTAACGCTTTCGAGCGCGGAGAGCGTATTAATCGCTTGGTGTAACGCTGACATTTAAGTAAAAGATAAAAAAGCAGACATCATGTCTGCTTTTTTCGTTAATTGAATGCTCGTTGGCATCGAACCGTCGAATTAAAACTCTTCTTCGTTCAGACCTTTTAGGATCTGGAAGATTTCGCGGTACGCTTTTGCTGGTTTCCCCGCTTTTTTCTCTTTCGCTGCTTGGCGAGCCAATTGGCGTAGACGCTGACGATCCGCCTCTGGGTACATTTCCATTACGTCATCAATGGCTTTGTCGCCTTCTTCCACCACGCGATCACGCAGAGCTTCAAGCTTGTGGAATACCGCCGTTAATTGAGAGTGCTTGTTACGAATCTTATCCAATGCCGCTTGGATTGGCTCTGGATCTTCATAACGCATCAACTTACCAATACGTTGTAATTGGCGACGACGTGCTTCGTTTTTAAAGCGTTGTGCGTCTGCAATTGCTTCTCGCAGGTCTTCGCTCAATGGAAACTTTTCGAGAACTGCAGGTTTGAGGCCGACAAGCTCCTCACCTAGCTTTTGCAGTTCTTCCATGTCTCGCTTCATCTCGGATTTGCTTACCCAGATGATCTCTTCTTCTGGTTCCCATGGCGCTTTTTGATTCTTACGTGCCATTTCAGTTGCCTGTGTTTTGATTAATATTATGACTATTTTAACAAGAATCGTGGGGAGAAAGCGAAATTCTTGTTATCCTATTGTTCATCAAAGACAAGATGTGAAAGACAATGGATATTAAACAGCAGGTTGCTGAGCAACGTACCGAGCTAGAGCAAGCCGTCGCAAGAGCCTTAAAACTTGCATCGGCAAAATCTGACGCCGCCGAAGTCGCAATTACCAAAAGCACTGGTTTAAGTGTATCTACTCGCATGGGCGAGGTAGAAAATGTCGAGTTCAACAGCGATGGTGCGCTGGGCATTACCGTTTACCGAGGTCAACGTAAAGGCAGTGCTTCCACGTCTGATTTAAGTGAAGCTGCTATCGAGCAAACCGTTATTGCGGCGCTGGATATTGCGCATTACACATCTGAAGATCCATTCGCAGGGCCCGCTGCCAAAGAATACATGGTGCAAGAGCTCCCTGAGCTTGATCTTTTCCACCCAGACGCACCAGATCCTGACTATGCTGCCGATGTGGCGATCGCCGCTGAGAAAGAAGCGTTAAGTTATGACAGTGCAATCAAGCAAAGTGATGGCGCGAGTTATGATAGCCACTACGGTGTAAAAGTGTATGGTAACAGCCATGGCTTATTAGCAAGCTATGCGTCTAGCCGCCACAGTACCAGCTGTTGTGTGATTGGCGTTGGTCAAAATGGCGAAATGGAGCGTGATTACAGCTACACAGTGGCACGTCATCGCGATGACTTATGGACTCCAGAAACAGTGGGTCGTAAGGCGGCAGAGAATACGATTAACCGCTTAGATGCGCAGCGCTTAAAGACAGGTAAATACCCAATCATGTTTGCCGCTGATGTTGCAACTGGCTTGATTGGTCACCTTGTTATGGCGATCAGCGGTGGTAACCTGTACCGTAAATCTTCTTTTCTACTTGATCACCTTGGTAAGCAAGTGCTTCCTGAGTGGTTCAATATCTCGGAGCGTCCACATGTATTACGTGGTTTGGCGTCAAGCCCCTTCGATAGCGAAGGCGTGTACACTCAAGATCGTGAGATCATCACTGACGGTGTGCTAGCGACTTACCTGTTAACCAGTTATGCCGCACGTAAAATGAAGATGGCGCCGACAGGTCACGCTGGTGGCATCCACAACTGGTACGTGAAATCGACTGGTCAAAACTTCGAACAAATGCTTAAAGAGCTCGGCACTGGTTTGCTAGTGACAGAAGTGATGGGGCAAGGCGTGAACGTGGTAACAGGTGATTACTCTCGCGGTGCTGCAGGCTTTTGGGTTGAGAACGGCGAAATCCAATACCCAGTATCGGAAATTACCATTGCTGGTAATCTAAAAGACATGTTCAATAAGATTGTTGCCGTAGGTAGCGACGTTGAAACGCGCTCGCAAATTCAAACGGGTTCAATCTTACTGGATGCGATGAAAGTGGCGGGTGAGTAAGCTTTCCTAATTCAGAATTAAAAAAGCCTGATGTGTTCATCAGGCTTTTTAGTTTTTGCAGTTAGGTAATCAGTATTGTGGCAAGCCCTAAGAATACTGATAAACCAATTACATCCGTTACGGTCGTTAACGCCATACCACCAGCTAAAGCTGGATCGATGTTCATTTTCTTTAAGAGGATTGGAATCGTTACTCCGGCAACCCCAGCGACCAATAAGTTGGTCAGCATCGCTGCGGAAATGATTCCCCCTAGCATCCAGTTACCTTTCCAAGCGACAACAATGCCGCCAATAATCAGCGCCCACATGATGCCGTTGAGTAAACCGATCGAGGCTTCTTTCATCAACAGTTCTCGTTTGTTCGAGTCACCGATATGACCAAGAGCAAGACCACGAATCACTAGTGCGACGGTTTGGTTACCAGCGACACCACCCATGGAAGGAACAATCGTCATCAATACGGCAATGGCCGCCATCTGGTCTAGCGTGGCTTCAAACATGTTAGAAACAGAAGCGGCAGCTAGTGCGGCCAACACGTTGGCCCCAAGCCAGATACTGCGTTTGCGAGCTGATTTTACAACGGGTGCGAAGGTATCTTCGTCATCGTCCATACCTGCCATACTCATCATCGAGTGTTCGGCATCTTCACGGATAACGTCAACTACGTCATCGATAGTGATACGGCCAACGAGATGCTGATTCTCGTCTACGACAGGAGCAGAGACCCAGTTACGACGTTCGAACAGACTAGCAACATCTGAATCACTGGTATCGACAGTGATCGCTTCGTCAGCATCTTCCATGATGTCGACAATTTTGACATCAGGCTGGGTCGTGATCAGCAGAGTAATGGGTAGTTCACCAATCAGTTTGCTTTCTTCATCAATGACATAAAGTGCATCCGTTGCTTCTGGTAGTTCACCTTTCATACGCAGATAACGTAAAACCACGTCCACATCTACGTCACCACGAATCGTGATAACGTCGGTGTTCATCAGTCCACCTGCAGTGTCTTCTGGGTAGGACAGGGCGGTTTCGACACGCAGACGGTCAGAGGAGTCCATTTGCGATAGGACTTCGCGTGACAGGTTGTCTGGCAAGCTACGCAGTACATAAGCCACGTCATCGGTATCCATGCCTTCTGTCGCTTCTGCAAGCGCTTCTGGTGCCATTTTGGATACGAGACTATCTTTGACGTCTTCGTTCAGTTCGTCGAGGATTTCACCGTAGTCTTCAGGGTCGGTGAGTTGCCAGAGAACTTCACGGCTTTTTCGTGGAGAGGCTTCTAAAAGGTGAGCGATATCCTCAGGTTCCATGTCCTGTAACTGACGACGAACATGGACGAAGCGGCCATTTTCTAGCGCTTCTGTGACTTCTTGGAGGGCTTGGTGAGCTTGGTCGAATTCAATTTGCTCTGCCATTCATTCCTCCCAATTCCTGATATTTACAATGCGTTGAATAATAACTTAATTCTAGGCGCCTTTTAATAACAACTTATGATACTAAGCAAATTTATTTCTTGGAGCAGTGAGGGGAAGGAGAGTGAGAGGTAATAAAAAAGCGAGTAAATTACTCGCCTTCATCAAATTTATCTTCGATTAAGTGGCAAACGGCATCCAGTGCTTCTTCTGCTTGCTCACCCGCAGCGTGGATTGTGACGTACTGTCCTTGAGCAGACTCAAGCATTAATAAACCCATTACGCTGTCTGCTGTGGCGGTTTTGTCTTCTTCATTGTCGATAGTGATGACCGCTTCAAAGCTCTGGGCCAGTTCGACCAGTTTGACGGCTGCGCGAGCATGTAAGCCAAGGCGATTTTGAATCAATACTTTACGACTTAACTCCACAGCTACTCCTTAGTGTTTTTCTCTAGTGAGGTATGGCGAATTTGCACTTGGTGTCCTTTATTGGCGAAGTACTCACCGATTTGCTGAGTTAAGTACACCGAACGGTGTTTACCACCGGTACAACCTATTGCAACGGTCAAATAGCTGCGGTTGTTTTTCTCGAGCAGAGGTAACCAATTCTCTATAAAGTTTTCAATTTGGTATTTCAAACTTAACACCGATTGGTGCTGCTCCAAAAATGCGGCGATAGGGGCATCCAAACCCGTAAGAGGGCGCAACGCTGGTTCCCAATGTGGGTTGGGCAAGAAGCGAACGTCGAATACGTAATCGGCATCGGAAGGCAGGCCATATTTGAAGCCAAAAGACTCAAATACCATAACAAGCCCTTTGCGATCCCTGCCTTCAACACGCATACGCACGGTTTCACTCAACTCATGCAAAGATTGTCCACTGCTGTTCAGTACAAGATCGGCATGCGCTTTAAGTGGCGTTAAAATTTCTTTCTCACGCTCGATGGCTTGGTCAAGGGAGAGAGAGGTGCCACCTAAAGATAAAGGGTGGATTCGGCGTGTTTCGCTGTAGCGTTTGAGTAGCGTTTCCTTATTGGCGTCCAAGAAAAGCACGGTCACATCAAGCTCTGTTTTCAACTGCTCCAGTGTACCAGTCAGTTCTTTTAGCTTTTTAGGGATATTGCGAATATCAATGCTTACCGCAACATTCTGCTTGCTGTCAGCAACAGAGTGAACAAATGCGTCCAGCAAATTCACTGGGAGGTTATCAACACAGTAATAACCTAAGTCTTCCAGTACGCGCAGCGCAATACTCTTACCGGCACCTGAGTGCCCGCTAACCACGATTAGTCGCATGATGTCCGTCCTGCTTATTGGTGAATCATGATGTCGTAAAGTTCTTCATCACTCTGAGCATTGCGCAGTAGTTTCAATACTTGCTTATCGCTCAGACGTTCTGCCATAGAGGATAGAGTCTTGAGGTGCTCTTTGCACTGTTCTTCTGGTACAAGGAGCGCAAAAAGAAGGTCGACAGGTCGATTATCAATCGCATCGAATTCAATTGCTTCATCACATTGCAGCAAGACAGCAATAGCCTTGTCGCTCGATTGCATTCTAGCGTGTGGGATCGCAATACCGTTTCCGATACCAGTACTGCCCATTTTCTCTCTGTTGAGCATGCACTCGAACAGTTCGGTAGAATCTTGGCCCGTTTGATCAGCCACGATGCGGCTGATCATTTCAAGGGCGCGTTTTTTACTCGTGCAGTGGACCGCACTCTTGGTGCAGTCCAATGACAGTATTTCGCTCAGTTGCATGATTAATGACTGTTTAGTTTTTCTTTGTGCTTATTGAGTTGGCGAACCAATTTATCTACCAGCGAATCGATCGCGGCATACATATTTTCGTCATCAGCTGATGCGTGGATTTCGCCTTGATTTATATGAAGCGTAGCTTCCGCGATTTGAGTGATTTTTTCAACTTTTAGTACAACATGTACTTGATTGATATGGTCGAAGAACCTTTCGAGCTTCTGAAACTTAGAATTTACATAGTCTTGCATTGAATCGGTAAGATCAACGTGATGGCCTTGAATATTGATTTGCATAGACTTTCCTTTTCAGTTAGTGCCTTATAATAGGCGTTTACGCTGACTTGAAGGGGCAATTCCCAAGGATTCTCGATATTTGGCTATCGTACGTCTCGCGACCTGAATCCCTTGGTCAGCCAGAAGAGCAGCAATCTTGCTATCACTCAATGGCTTAGCAGTATTCTCTGCTGCGACCAGTTTTTTAATGAGTGCGCGAATTGCTGTTGACGAACATTCTCCGCCGTTGTCAGTACTAACATGGCTAGAGAAGAAGTACTTCAATTCAAAAATGCCACGTGGTGTATGCATAAATTTTTGTGTTGTTACACGAGAAATCGTGGATTCATGCATGTCCACTGCCAAGGCTACATCATTTAGTACCATTGGCTTCATGGCTTCCTCACCATACTCGAAGAAATCTTGTTGATGTTCAACAATACATCTTGCAACTTTGAGTAGCGTCTCGTTTCTACTCTCTAAGCTCTTAATTAACCATTTTGCCTCTTGCAAATTGCTGCGGATGTACTGGCTATCCGCGCTATTGCCTTTGCCTAATTGAGCATATTGTTGATTTACTTTTAATTTTGGAACGCTATCTGGGTTGATAGAAACGGTCCATTTGCCGTTGTCTTTAAAAACGGACACATCTGGAATTACGTACTCGGTATCATCCGGTGTGATACGACTACCGGGACGAGGATCTAACTGCTGGATAAGTTTGAGGACTTCACGGAGATCGGCTTCTTTCAGCTTAGTCTCTTTAATAACGAGCTTGTAATCACGGTTCCCCAGGTGATCAATATGATCCGCAAGAATCATTTTGGCTTCAGCAAGCCACGGTGTGTCTTCTGGGAAAGTCGCTAGCTGTAGCAGTAGGCACTCTTGTAAGTTGCGTGATGCCACACCGAGCGGATCGAACTGCTGAATACGTTTACGAACGGCTTCTACTTCGTCTAACTCAACCTCTTCGTTATCGAAGCTCTCATGAATTTCTTCAGGCGATAGGGTTAGGTAACCGTAGTCGTCAACAGCGTCAATAATCGCTAATGCAATCGTACGATCGGTTTCACTGAATGGTGTCAGGTCAAGCTGCCACATTAGGTAGTCATGCAATGATTCCGTGGTTTCGCCTTGGTAGACGGGCATATCATCATCAAGAGCTAAGCCAGTGCTACCGGTATTCGCGCTGTAGACGTCATCCCAAGTGGTATCGATTTCAAGTTCAGAGCTGATCTCTGATTTCTCAATTACGTCTGAACTGTCTGGAACGTCAATGTCTGCTGGTTCGTTAGCACTGTTGCTATCAGCAGCCTCGACCGCTGATTTATCTTCACCGTTTGCTAGAGGCTCATCTTGGCCTTCTTCAACTTCCAATAATGGGTTTGAATCCAAGGCTTCTTGGATTTCCTGTTGAAGATCGAGTGTCGACAGTTGCAGTAAGCGAATCGCTTGTTGCAACTGTGGCGTCATGGCTAACTGTTGACCTAGCTTGAGTTGTAATGAAGGTTTCATTCAGTGTTACTTACCTTGTAATGCTCAGAATCTTACCGTTCCTAATATAATCATAGACGGAATTGTTCGCCGAGATAAACTTGTTTCACCTGTTCATTATTGAGAACTTCTGCCGGAGTTCCCGATGCAATTAGGTGCCCTTGGCTTACGATATAGGCTTTTTCGCATACGTCCAGTGTTTCACGCACGTTATGGTCAGTGATTAACACTCCGAGGCCGCGATCGCGTAGATGCTCGATGATTTTCTTGATGTCATTAACCGAGATTGGGTCAACACCTGCGAAAGGTTCATCCAACAAAATGAATTGAGGGTTGGCTGCTAAAGCGCGAGCGATTTCCACTCTGCGTCGCTCACCCCCTGATAGTGCCATACCTGCACTGGTTCTGATGTGCTGAATGTGGAATTCTTCCAACAAATCTTCCAGCTTATCTTGGCGCTCTTCACGTGTCATTTCTTTACGAGTTTCGAGTACAGCCATGATGTTATCTTCTACCGACAGCTTACGGAAAATCGACGCTTCTTGCGGAAGGTAGCCAATCCCGAGACGCGAACGACTATGCATCGGCAGAATACTGATGTCTTTATCATCAATGGTGATGGTGCCTTCATCTCGTGGCACCAAGCCGACAATCATATAAAACGAGGTGGTTTTACCTGCGCCGTTTGGGCCTAGCAGCCCAACAATCTGACCAGATTCAACTTCCAAGCTAACATCGGTTACGACTTTGCGCTTTTTGTAGCTTTTCGCCAAGTTTTTCGCACTCAGTACTGCCATATTAGTTCTCTATCTGATTGGGTTGCAAAATGGTCGTAACGCGCTCTTCCTTAGAGCTATCAGCGACTAGCTTTTGTTTACCAATTTGGTAACGAATCGAAGAACCTTTAATGGTGTTGTTGTCTTGTGCCAGTTGCGCTTGACCTTTCATGGTCAATTCGTCTGTAGAAATACGGTAATCCAGCTCCACAGCTTGACCACTCAGTGTCTTACCATCGTCCATCAGCTGAGAAAACTTGGCAGGTTTACCAAATGCTTGAATCTGTTTGATGGCTTCGGTTTTAGGATCGCGCGTTACCACGATTCTATCAGCATCGATATTGATGCTACCTTGCTTAAGAGATACATCGCCTTTAAAAATAACCTGGTTACTCTTCATATCCACTTGTTGGGTGTCAGAGTTAATGTAAACCGGTTGTTGAGTATCCGACTTAAGTGCCAGCGCTTGAGGCGCCGCCAATACCAGTGCCAGTAGGCTAAGGTGTAACGGTTTCATATCGACCTTGAACTTCGTCTGTCAGAGTTGCGGTATGCTGCTTTAAGTTGCCTTGCATTGCGCCTCCAGTAGTTTCAAATTGTGGCCCAACCAACATGACTTGTTGATCAGCTTTAAAATCACGATTGGTTAGATTAATGACTAACTTGTCTGTTGCCATGGTATCAAAACTCGCACCTGGCAGAAGATTTTGCATTAAGACCTTGTCATATAACGTTAAGACTTGGTCTTCATCTAACACGGCTCTTGTGGCCGTCACCTTCCATTCAATGACGCTACCTTCACGGTAAACCATCAAAGTCGGGTTATTAAAAATGGTATCTCCACTTTTAGCATAATGGTCTAAGTTCGTGGAGCGGATGATGTAACTGCGGACACCATCTTCACCATAGGTGATGTTTTCCAGTCCAGTACCACTGAACATGGGCAGTTCAGAATCTGGTGCTACTTGAATTGCGTCGTTGCCTTTTGGGGTCAGTAGGTAATAACCGCACCATGCGACAACGAAGATCAAGAGCAAATAAATAAGGCGAGTAAAACTCATATAATGAAGGCCTATCGTTTAGCTCAGTACTTCCCTGACCATTGCCTTTATTTGTGTAATAAATGATTTAAATGTTTGTGCTGATATTACATCACGCCAGCTTTTAGTAAATCGTGCATGTTCAGTGCACCCACAATTTTTTCGTCTTTACATAAAATCAGAGCGTTAATATTTTTATTCTGCATCAAGTTCAAACCTTCAACCGCTAGCATATCAGGGTGCGCTGTGGTTGGATTTGTCGTCATGACTTCGCCAATCGCGGTCGTATGAATATCAATGCGTTTGTCTAAGGTGCGACGTAAATCACCATCGGTGAATATACCAAGCATAGCATCGTGTTCATCGACGATAGCGGTCATGCCTAGCCCTTTTTCTGAAATTTCAAGCAGGGCATCGCGAATCAATGCGTTTGGAGAAACTTTAGGTAACGCTTCTCCAAAGTGCATAATATCAGACAACTTAAGCAGCAGTTTTCTCCCTAACGCGCCACCTGGATGAGATAGGGCAAAATCTTCGGCAGAAAAACCACGCGCTTGAAGTAGGGCTACGGCTAATGCGTCTCCCATTACTAATGTGGCCGTGGTACTGCTGGTCGGTGCCAACCCTAGTGGGCAAGCTTCTTGAGGTACCGTGATTTGCAGGTGCAAGTCAGACAGTTTTGCCATATTGGATTCTGGCTTGCCTGTCATGCTAATTATCTTGATGTTCAGGCGTTTTAATACCGGAAATAGAGACAGAATTTCGTTTGACTCACCAGAGTTAGAAATTGCGAGCACAATATCTCCAGGGCTGATCATGCCCAAGTCGCCATGTGCTGCTTCGCCAGGGTGAACGAAAAACGCAGAAGTCCCCGTGCTTGCCAGAGTCGCAGCAATCTTGTTACCAATGTGGCCTGACTTGCCAATACCCATAACGACTACTTTGCCGCTGTTGGAAAGGATCAGTTCGCACGCTTTCTCAAATTGATCATCAAAGTAGGTATCCAGCTCTTGCAGAGCAGCAACTTCGATATCAAGAACTTGTTTAGCAGCAGCGCGAAAATCAAATTGATTGGACATATCAGTTCTCTACTTATTTATCGTGGTAATTAAGCGGCCATGTTTGCGAATAAGTACACTTGATAACCTAGGAAGCATGCAAACAAGATTGCACCTTCAATACGGTTAATACTGCGTGATTTACCCAAACACATCGCGACAAGTAACAGTGAAACGCCTAACATGACCCAGAAGTCACGTCCCATCGCGTACTCACTCAGCACCGATGGATTAATGATGCCAGGAATGCCCATTACGGCCAGAATATTAAACACATTCGAGCCAATAATGTTACCGACGGCCATGTCGTCTTCACCTTTTAAAACACCAGCAAGCGATGCTGCGAGCTCAGGTAGACTAGTGCCGATGGCAATGATAGTCAGACCGATGACAAGATCGCTCATGCCAAAATACTTTGCAATAATCACCGCGTTATCCACTAGCATGCTTGCTGCCAAAGGAAGCAGTATCAGGCCAATAACCACCCACATGATCGCTTTAGGGTTGCTGACGCCTTCTGGGATCTCTGACTCTTGGTCATCAAGAAAAACATCACCTGATTTTTGTTCTTTGCGGCTGATCTGCAACATAGCAAATAAAAATGCCCCAAAGAGTACAAACAATAAGACACCTTCATAAAAACCGAGATGGCTATTCCAAAGCAGAATACCGGCGAGTACTGTTACTGCAATCATTAATGGCAGTTCCCGGCGGATGACCGCGGAGCTAATCGACAGAGGCTTGATGAGTGCTGTAATACCAAGGATTAACGCGATGTTCGCGATGTTTGAGCCTAAAACGTTACCCACTGCAGTATCGGTTTTTCCGTCCCAGGCTGCGGTTGCAGAAACCATCATCTCTGGCGCAGAAGAGCCCATCGCAAGGATTGTCATGCCGATGACAAGAGGTGAAATACCGACGTTGCGGGCTATCGCTGCAGAACCAAAAACAAGTTTATCTGCACTCCATACGAGCAAAACAAGACCGACTATAAGCAACGCTACGGCTTCGAGCATGAGAATTCCTAAGTATTAAATAAGTAAAATGAATAACCGCTAATTTTGACCTTTTGCGGCCTAAAATGGAAGATAAACGACGAATAAATTAAAGGTTAGTAACGAAAATGTATGCAAATGTCGTTCATTTAAATCAGCAATTCTTGTCTAGGATTTAAACACTTTGCGCTGATTTGATCGTAATCCACAAAAAATTGCAGGTATATACTCGACTTTATTTAATTGAACAGTGCTTTAAATTCAAAGCCAATGTGCTTATGATTGCAGCCTAATAAATGTACCGACGTTACTTTATTAAACGTGAAATTCAACTCCGTTGTGTGTCTGGTTGATGATGCCGTGAGTTGCAACGCTCCGACAGTAGAAGAGATGATATGTCGAACAACGATTTAGTCACCGTGAACAACCTCACTTTTTCACGGGGAGAGCGCAAGATCTTTGATGGTATTGATCTGCATGTTCCTGAGGGCAAAGTGACGGCCATTATGGGACCATCGGGAATAGGTAAAACTACACTGCTGCGTTTAATTGGTGGTCAGTTGTATCCCGAGCAAGGAGAGATCTGGTTTGATGGCGACAATATTCCCTCTCTCTCGCGTAAAAAACTCTACCATGCTCGAAAGAAAATGAGCATGTTGTTTCAATCAGGAGCTTTATTCACTGATTTGAATGTCTTTGATAACGTCGCCTTCCCATTGCGAGAGCATACGAATTTATCTGAAGAGCTGATTCGTACCATGGTGTTGCTTAAGCTTGAAGCCGTCGGTCTACGCGGCGCGGCACAATTGATGCCGAGCGAACTATCGGGTGGCATGGCTAGACGCGCTGCGTTGGCGCGTGCGATCGCCCTGGATCCTGATTTAATCATGTATGATGAACCATTTGTCGGACAAGACCCAATCACCATGGGTGTCTTGGTTGAGCTCATTAGTAATCTAAATCAAGCGTTAGGTTTAACTTCTATAGTCGTTTCTCACGACGTGCCTGAAGTGATGAGTATTGCCGATTGGGTTTATCTGATGGCCGATGGCAAAATTATCGCTTTTGGCACACCAGAAGAGCTTAATCAGAATCCTGACCCTCGCGTTCAGCAGTTCTTACAAGGTGATGCAGATGGTCCTGTACCGTTTCGCTTTCCTTCTCAAAGTATCGAAAAGGACTTATTTGATGGTCGATAACTTTATGCATTTTGTCGCCTCACTAGGTAGACGAACGCTCTCCATCTGCGGAGCATTTGGTCGTGCGACTTTCATGCTGATTGGGGCACTGTTTACTAAGCCACAACCGCTCAAAAGCTTTCCTCTGCTCGTTAAACAACTTTATTCCGTAGGCGTCCAGTCTCTGGCGATTATCGTCGTATCTGGGTTGTTCATTGGTATGGTCTTGAGCCTACAAGGTTATGTTGTGCTGGTGGATTACGGCGCAGAGGGCAGTTTGGGGCAAATGGTGGCGCTCTCATTGCTACGAGAATTAGGGCCCGTTGTCACTGCACTTCTGTTTGCTGGTCGTGCAGGCTCTGCGTTAACTGCAGAGATAGGTTTGATGAAAGCGACGGAGCAACTTTCTAGCCTTGAAATGATGGCGGTAGATCCGCTGAAAAGAGTGATCGCGCCACGTTTTTGGGCTGGTGTTATTTCAATGCCATTACTGGCTATGATTTTCATGGCAGTGGGTATTTGGGGCGCTCAGCTTGTTGGTGTTGACTGGAAAGGTGTTGACCATGGCAGTTTTTGGTCAGCGATGCAGTCCTCAGTTGAACTAGGACAGGATATTGGTAACAGTATGATCAAATGCTTTGCGTTTGCAATTACGGTTACTTGGGTCGCTCTATTTAACGGTTATGATGCTATTCCAACTTCGGAAGGGATCAGCCGAGCAACTACGCGCACTGTTGTGCATTCTTCTTTAGCAGTACTAGGACTAGACTTTGTACTGACCGCATTGATGTTTGGGAATTAATCATGCAACAAACACGTAAAACTGAATTATGGGTTGGCAGCTTTGTATTAGCGGGAATTTGCGCGATTCTTGTGATGATTTTTCAAGTTGCTGACGTAAAAAGCATTGGCTCTGGTGATACTTACACCCTCAAAGCTGAGTTCGATAATATTGGTAGTTTAAAAGTTCGCTCGCCAGTAAAAGTGGGTGGGGTTGTGATTGGCCGGGTAAGCAATATTTCGCTTAACCCAGATAACTTATTACCTGTTGTAACTCTATCGATCAATAGCAAATACAATCAATTCCCAGAAACGTCGAGCGTACAAATTTTGACGTCTGGCTTGATTGGTGAGCAATACATTGGTTTAGTACCAGGCTTTGTTTTTGACGATGAAGTCATGCTGGTCGATGGCGATACCATCGAAGACACCAAATCAGCGCTCGTGCTTGAAGACTTAATTGGTCAAGTGCTTTACAGCGTAGGTGGTTCAGACGATTCAAGTAAGGAATAACTATGTTAGCGAGATTATTACTTTCAGTTTGTGCTGTGTTTAGCGCGTTTGGTACAAGTGCAGCAGAAGTGGATAAAACTGAACCTTATAAGATGATGAAGCAAGTGGCTGAAGTCACGTTCGAAAGACTAAAAGCCGAGCAGCCGAAAATCAAACAAGACCCAGATTTACTCAAGGTGATTGTTGAAGAAGAGCTAATGCCTTACGTCAACTACCGCTATGCTGGGTTAAAGCTCCTAGGTCCAAACCTAAAAGGAGCGAAACGTGAAGACGTACTTGAGTTTATCGATGCATTTCGCGCGTATTTAATTGCTTCATATGCCCAAGTGCTAACGCAATACAGTGACCAGAAAATTGAATTTGGTCCTGAGCCTAGTATTGATGACTCTAAGCGTATCACCAGCATTAAAGTTGATATCATCGATACGCCGCGTCCAAACATCAAGCTAGAGTTCAAATTGCGTAAAGACAACAAATCTGGTGAGTGGGAAGCGTTCGATATGATTGCGGAAGGCATCAGTTTACTCTCTAGCAAACAGTCAGAATGGAATAGCAAAATTCGTCAAGAAGGCATTTTATCTGTCGCGAAAGATCTAGAAAAATTAGCTGCGGAGCCGGTTCGCTTTGAGGCGAAGAAATAATGGCCCAGACTCCCGCTCAGTGGCAATTAGATCAAAACATTCTTAAGCTAACAGGGGCACTTGATAGAGATACAGTGCCCTCATTGTGGGCGTATGCTCAGCAATGGCAACCAGCTCAAGCTGAGCTGGAATGCTCGTTAAAAGAGATAGAGCGCGTCGACTCTGCAGGAATGGTGATGTTAATCCACTTATTAGAGCATGCAAAAAAGCAAAACTGTCATATAATGCTCAGTTTCGTGCCGGCGCAACTGCGCACTTTGTTTCAACTGAGCAATGTTGAATCTTTAGTGGCCAAACACATACAGAATTATCAGGGGTAAATTGTGGATAGCGCAAAAGTACAACAGTTATTAGAAGAAGCACTAAACCTTCAAGAAGTGCATGTAAAAGGTGAAGGTAGCCACTATGAGGTGGTTGCTGTTGATGCTTGTTTCGATGGAATGAGCCGCGTTAAGAAGCAGCAGTTAATTTATGGTCCTCTGATGGAATACATCCAGCGTAACGACATTCACGCATTATCAATTAAATCGTTCACACCAGAAGAGTGGGCTCGTGATAAGAAACTGATGTCGCTTTAAGGTTTATTGATGGAAAAGTTTCGAGTTATTGGGTCAGATAAACCACTCGTTGGTGAAGTGACCATTTCCGGTGCAAAAAACGCAGCACTGCCGATTTTATTTGCGTCTATCTTGGCGGAAGAGCCTGTAGAAGTGGCAAACGTGCCACACCTTCGTGATATCGATACAACCATGGAACTGCTTAAGCGTTTAGGCGCGAAAGTAAGCCGTAATGGTTCTGTTCACGTCGATCCAAGTAGCATTACTGAATACTGCGCACCGTATGATTTGGTGAAAACCATGCGTGCTTCTATTTGGGCTTTGGGTCCGCTCGTAGCGCGATTTGGTCAAGGTCAGGTTTCTCTACCTGGCGGTTGTGCTATCGGTGCTCGTCCTGTTGATCTGCATATTTCTGGCCTAGAGCAGCTTGGCGCAACGATTACGCTTGAAGATGGTTACGTTAAAGCTGAGGTTGATGGTCGTCTAAAAGGTGCGCACATCGTGATGGATAAAGTCAGCGTAGGCGCGACGATCACCATCATGTGTGCTGCAGCACTTGCTGAAGGCACTACAACGCTAGACAACGCGGCGCGTGAACCTGAAATTGTAGATACAGCGGATTTCCTAAATAAGCTTGGTGCAAAAATTTCTGGTGCAGGTACAGATACGATCACGATTGAAGGTGTTGAGCACCTAGGTGGTTGTAAACACAACGTGGTTGCCGACCGTATTGAGACGGGAACATTCCTTGTCGCTGCTGCGGTATCTGGCGGTAAAGTAGTATGTCGTAACACTAACGCTCATTTGCTTGAAGCGGTTTTAGCCAAGCTAGAAGAAGCTGGCGCGCTTGTCGAAACGGGTGAAGATTGGATTTCAGTTGATATGACTGATCGCGAGCTGAAAGCAGTGAGTGTACGTACAGCGCCGCATCCAGGCTTCCCGACCGATATGCAAGCGCAATTTACGCTACTAAACATGATGGCGAAAGGCGGCGGCGTGATCACTGAGACTATCTTTGAAAACCGCTTTATGCACGTACCAGAACTCATGCGTATGGGCGCGAAAGCCGAGATTGAAGGCAACACCGTTATCTGTGGTGATGTTGAGTCATTAAGTGGTGCGCAAGTCATGGCAACTGACCTACGAGCTTCGGCTAGTTTGGTAATTGCGGGCTGTATTGCTAAAGGCGAAACCATCGTTGACCGTATTTACCATATCGACCGCGGTTACGACAAAATCGAAAATAAACTGGCTGCACTTGGCGCAAATATTGAGCGAGTGAGCGAGGCAAGTTAAACTGCACCGCAGGTAACTTGGATATCAAGAGAGCCGAAACCTGAGTTTCGGCTTTTTTATATCACTCTCATGACCATAGTTATCCTTTATGGAAAGAGAGAAATTAATAGCTGTATCTGGCAAAAGCCGGTTCCTGGAGAACAAGAATGATTGCACTGTTACGTGTATTTGCTGTCGCTATCTTTGCGATTGTTATGTTTATTGGTGGTTGTGGTTACTGCCTGTTAAGCCCCCGAAACCCTAAACACGTTTTCACTTTTGGCCGCTTGTTTGCCAAGATGTCTCGTGTGTTTGGGATTAAGTTAGAGTTGCGTATCCCTGAAGATGCGTATTCACGCGGCCAACATGTTTACATTGCTAACCACCAGAACAATTGGGACATGTTTACTGTTTCTGCGGCTGTGACTCCGAAAGTTGTGACAGTAGGTAAAAAGAGCTTGGCTTGGATGCCACTGTTTGGTCAGCTTTACTGGCTTACGGGTAACATTCTGATTGACCGAGCGAATCGCTCTAAAGCAAAAGGTACTATCGATCAGGTCGTGAGCAGCATGAAAGAAAGTGATGTTTCGGTGTGGATGTTCCCAGAAGGCACGCGTTCTCGTGGGCGTGGTTTGCTGCCATTCAAAACAGGTGCTTTTCATGCGGCAATTGGTGCAGGTGTGCCAATCATTCCTATCGTATGTAGCTCGACGAATAAAATTAAGCTGAACCGTTGGAACAATGGTCATGTGATTGTTGAAATGCTACCTCCAATCAGCACTGAAGGCTATGGTAAAGAGGGCATTCGCGAGCTAGCAAATATCTGTCGTGAACAGATGAAAGAGAAGCTTGAATCGTTAGATGAAGAAGTCAAACAGCGTAATGCCGCTTAAGTTTTGCTGCGATATCATCACGAAAAGACAATAAAAAACGGGTAGCCTGAGCTACCCGTTTTTTATTGTTTGTCAGCAAGTGCAATTATTTGCGAACTGCAATTGCTTCAATCTCGATACCAACATCTTTCGGTAGGCGAGCGACTTCTACACAAGAACGTGCAGGGTAGTTTGCTACGCCGTGCTCATCAAAGAACTTGCCGTAAACATCGTTCACCGTGCCAAAGTCGTTTAGGTCTTTAACAAAAACCGTTAGCTTCACGATATCTGACACTTTAAGGCCTGAAGATTCAACCACAGCCTTTACGTTTTCTAGAGACTGACGAGCTTGCTCTGCGATATCAGCAGACACTTCACCTGTCGCTGGGTTTACTGGGATTTGGCCTGAAGTAAGAACCATGTTACCTAGATCTACGCCTTGAACGTAAGGACCGATTGCTGCTGGTGCAGATTCAGTGTGAAGTACTTTCGTCATTTGATTTTTCCATCAGTTGTAGGGAATAAAGATTCTCAGTTTGCCTCTAAACCCGTGGTAGGTAAAGAGTAAAATACCCCGGCATTGCGGGGTATTTTAAACGTATCACGCCTAGTCGTACGGTGTGTTTATCGTTCGGTTACGATCTCACGTGAGAACACTTTCTCGCAGTACTTACACTTTAGGCGGATTTCTTGTTTCTTTTCGAATACGCTAAAGCTGCTTTCTACTGGTTCATTGTGAGAAATACAGTTTGAATTCGGGCATTCAAATACATCATTGATGCGCTCAGGAAGCTCTAACGCGAGCTTTTTCACCACTTCATAATTCTCGATTTGATTCACGGTCGCGTGAGGAGCATACAACGCTAGCTTGCTCGCTTGCTCTTCATTAATAAACACATTTTCTATTTTCAGTAGATCTTTATGACCGAGTGCCGATGATGGCAAGTTCAGACCAATCGTAACGCGCTGTGATGAATTGTGCATATCGAACAGTCTTAATACTTTGATGCCGATTTGCGCAGGGATGTGGTCGATGACTGTGCCATTTTTGATTGCTTCTACCTGCAATTGAGTTTCTTTAGCCATGGGTTTTCTCCTCGATTACAGTGTTTCGTTTAGAACAAGCGCCAACAGTGCTTGGCGAGCGTATACGCCATTTTGAGCTTGCTGGAAGAAGTAAGCATGAGGTGTTTTATCAACATCGGTTGTGATTTCATCCACGCGAGGGAGGGGGTGGAGTACTTTTAGATTTTCGCGCGCCCCTTCGAGTAATGCCGCTGTCAAAATATACGCCGATTTAATGTGCGCGTACTCCGATTCATCAAAGCGTTCTTTCTGTACGCGCGTCATGTACAGAATATCCAGTTCAGGAATCACACTCTCCATGTCTGTGTGCAGGCTATATTGAATGCCTGCTTCGTCTAGCTCTTCGCAGATGTAATCTGGCATTGCCAATGCTTCTGGTGCAACAAAGAAGAAGCGGATGTTATTAAACTTCGCTAATGCTTGAGTCAGAGAGTGCACCGTGCGGCCATATTTTAGGTCACCGACGAACGCGACGTTCAAGTTGTCTAGACGACCTTGTGTTTCCGCGATGGTGTATAGGTCGAGTAGCGTTTGAGTTGGGTGTTGGTTTGCACCGTCACCAGCGTTGATCACTGGCACGCCATTTGAGAATTCAGAGGCCAAGCGAGCGGCGCCTTCTTGTGGATGGCGCATCACAAAGGCATCGACGTAAGAAGAGATGACCTGTACTGAATCTGCGAGTGTTTCGCCTTTTTTCGCCAGAGAGGTATTACCATCATTATCAAAGCCAATCACGTCACCACCAATGCGTTGAATCGCCGTTTCAAACGACAAGCGAGTACGCGTTGATGGTTCAAAGAAACAACTGGCAACGACTTTGTTTTTAATCAGTTCTGGTCGAGGTGCTTTTTTAAGGCTGCCTGCTGTTTCTACGATAAGTTCCAGCTCTTCACGTGAAAGCTCTGGAATAGAGATGATGTGCTTCTGGTAAAGCGAGTTCGCCATGATCTTCTTCCCTATAACATTGATGACTACATCCAAATTGCCGAAAGGAATTTTGGACATAAAAAAACCTCCCCAAATGGGGAGGTTTTAAAATTCAATAGAATTAACGAAAATAACACCACGTAAGCGTAGTCGCTTAGCTAGAGCAAATCGCGTTTTCATGTCGGCAATTAGCTTGGTCATTTCTTAATCCTCAGACAAATTGCCGAGCATTATACGCTTAACTTTCGTGAGCGCAAGCGATTACATCATGGTTTTTAGCAGCTGTTTTGGCTTGTTAGTTTAGCTTCCTAATGTTGCTACCATCACGGCTTTGATGGTGTGCATACGGTTTTCAGCTTCGTCGAATACGATGGAGTATTCTGACTCAAATACCTCTTCTGTTACTTCAAGGCCTTTCATGCCGTATTTTTCAGCGACTTCTTTGCCAACGGTAGTTTCATCATTGTGGAAAGCCGGAAGACAGTGCATAAATTTCACATGTGGATTACCCGTTTGTTTAATCACTTCCATATTGATTTGATATGGTGTCATTAAAGCCACACGTTCATCCCATGCCTCAGCGGATTCACCCATAGATACCCAAACATCGGTATAAAGGAAGTCACAACCCTTCACGCCTTCCTCCACGCTTTCAGTTAATGTGATTTTTGCACCAGTTTGCTGCGCGATAGTTTGGCAAGTTGCCACCAGATCTTCTTCAGGCCAGAACGCTTTTGGCGCGACAAGGCGAATATCCATGCCCATTTTAGCGGCACCCACCATGAGCGAGTTGCCCATATTGTTGCGTGCATCGCCTAGGTAAGCGAAGGTCATTTCATGCAGCTGCTTACCGCGTCCGTGCTCTTGCATGGTCAGGAAGTCAGCAAGGATTTGGGTTGGGTGGAACTCATCAGTCAAACCATTCCACACTGGAACACCAGCATAAGTGCCAAGCTCTTCAACAATGGATTGGCCAAAACCGCGGTATTCGATGCCATCATACATGCGGCCAAGTACGCGCGCGGTGTCTTTCATTGATTCTTTATGGCCAATCTGAGAACCAGAAGGGCCGATGTAAGAGACTTGAGCGCCTTGATCAAAAGCAGCGACTTCAAACGCACATCGGGTACGAGTCGAAGATTTCTCAAAGATGAGTGCAATGTTTTTACCTTGAAGTGTCTTCTGCTCTGTTCCTGCATATTTTGCTTTTTTTAGCTCTGCAGACAGTTCGAGCAAGAACTGGATTTCTTTGGTTGAGAAATCCAATAGCTTCAAAAAGTTGCGGTTACGTAAATTGAAAGCCATAGCTCGTCCCTTAGTACGTGTGATTGAATTAATAGAATGCATTAAAACATATAAATGCTTTATTTGTGAATAATTATTTTTATGTAAAACTAAAAAAGGTTGATGCATTCACATCAACCTTAGTTTTTATTCATTTAATGTAAAAGGACGAATTGGTTATATATCGTCTCGCTCTATCGGACAGCTCATGCAGCGGGCGCCACCACGGCCACGGCCAAGCTCGTTACCTGGGACTGTCAGTACTTTGATACCAGCTTTGTCGTATTTTTCGTTGGTGTATACATTGCGTTCGTAACCAATCACAACGCCCGGTTTTACGGTAAGAACGTTATTGGCGTCATTCCATTGTTCGCGTTCCGCTTCATAGCTGTCGCCACCAGTGGTGATGATTTTCAGCTGATCTAAGCCAAGAGCAGATTCAATCGCATGCAGGTAGTTATGAGATGCTTCAACATGCATTTCACCATTGCCTTTTGGTGTTAAGCGCCATGTGTCGAGATCTTTGCGCATGATCTCTGGGTAAACAGAGAACGTGTCCACATCCATATGGGTCATCACGGTGTCTAAATGCATGCATGAACGGTGTTTAGGCAGATCAATCGCAATCACTTCGGTTGCTTGTCCTGCCTTAAACAGGCTCGCTGCAAGGTTTTCTACACCTTGCGCGGTCGTGCGCTCAGACATACCGATCAGAACTGCACCTTTACCAATAACCAACACATCACCGCCTTCGACATTCGCATTATCATAATGCAGATCATCATCACCGAAGTATTTGATAAAGTCTTGGCCAGCAAAAATTGGGTGCCAACGATAAATCGCACGTAAGTGGTTTGTTTCACGTTGGCGTGCAGGCATCATCATTGGGTTGAGCGATACACCACCATAAACCCAGCATGAGGTATCACGCGTAAATAGGTGGTTAGGTAGTGGCTCAATAACAAAATCCAGCGGACGCTTCATTTTTGGCAGCATAGAAGATGAGGTGATCGGCAGCTCTGAGTAAGCTAAGCCACCTAAAAAGATGCTGGCAAGGTGTTCATCATCCATTTCTGAAAAATATTGGCGTAGGTCTCGCGCAAAGGTTGGCCCGTAACGAAAGTCAGAAATCTGAGTATCTAGCAGCCACTGTTTTGCTTCTGGAACGGCGAGAGTTTCGACCAGTAAATCGTGGAGGAGAAGCACTTCTACATCTTGATCGCGTAGCGTGCGTGCGAACGCATCGTGTTCTTCACCGGCCGCTTCTACAGCAAGAACATCATCAAACAGTAACTCATGACAGTTTGATGGAGTTAAGTGGGTTAGGGCGCGCTCTGGGCGATTTAATAGAACTCGTCGAAGTTGACCAACTTCTGATCCAACGTACAGCTTGCTCATTTTGTATCCTTACAAATTTTCCAGCCGTTAGTTATGACAAGCTTCCTAGAAAGATGCAAATCACTACGCTTTGCCTATATTCTGAGTTTTTATTATTTTTTAGATTTTAGTTTTGGATGTTTTGCTGATTAAGTCTTGGTTTGGGTTTAAATTCTATTTTGTGAAATGTGGAGAGCGTGCGTTTTTATTCTAATTTTCCCGTTGAGAAAGAATACATGCATAGTGCATAAAACGTGCATCTTTATTCTCAATTATGCATTATTAAAGTGAATTTATTCGTTATGCTTCTTCGTTTTACACGTGAGTGTATTCAAGAAAGCGCCATAAACACGCACAGAAAGAGAAAATAACCGCATTAAGTGTCAGTTAGGATGTTCTGAATATTAAAAAATGCCATTTTTTGTTAATTTTTTGTTTCTTTGCGTGGTCGGTTTAATATTTATATTCAAATAACCGATAAGAATCGCGGTGGTATGATGTTTGTTTGTGGCTTTTCATCGCAATCCATGCCATATTTCACCGGATCAGCATACTCAGTATCGGGTATAGTGTTTCTATCAAGTAACTAATCTGGAGCCAAAACATGTCTCACGAAGATGAATATCTATCAGTAGAAGAATTAATTGAGATTCAAAAGGAAGAGACTCGCGATATCATTGCAGCATTGCTAGAAGATGGCAGCGATCCAGATTCGCTATACGAAATCGAGCACCACCTGTTTGCAGAAGATTTTGACACGCTAGAAAAAGCGGTAGTTGAAGCATTCAAGATGGGCTTTGAAGTGCTTGAAGCGGAAGAAACTGAAGATGAAGATGGCAACAAGTTGCTTTGCTGTGACGCAACCATGGAATCAGCATTAGACGCAGAAGCCATTGATGCGCAAGTTGAAAAACTGATTCACTTGGCAGAAAAATACGACATCATCTATGACGGTTGGGGTACGTACTACGAAGGCGAAGATGCGCTTTACCCTGAAGAAGATGAAGACGACGAGTAATCAAAGCTCACTTATTTTAGAAAAACCAGCGTTTAACGCTGGTTTTTTTATACCTTGAAAATGGCATCCAACAACAGATGAATGTGGAGGTGATAAATAATTCACATTGAGTTTATAGGGGATTTCTCCCTATAATGCGTGAAAATTGATCTAGCGCAAGGTGTATATGCAACTCTCACTCGCCGGTTTATGGCAAGTCTCTCCACTGACGGACCTCTCGATTCCACAGGATGACATCACTTTTCCCGCCCCTTTAAGTCTGGTCCTGCCTGATGAATTGACGGAGGAAGCGATCCGTCAACAAGAATGGCACCTGATGCATGACATTGAAGTGGATGAGGCGATGATGGCATTTCCTGCAGTGGAAATGGTAATGGGTGGTGTTGATTACCATGCGGAGGTACGTTTGAACGGCGTGGCTGTGTTTGATTGTGATGGCTCGCAAAGTGTGTATAAGAAAGACATTCGCCCATACATGCAAATGGGGCGTAATCGCTTTGAGATATTGTTCCTAGATGAAGAAGAAGATCTTTTATTCGATGAGGATAGGCCAGAACTGTGCCCGCTTTCTGAACATCAATATAAGAAAAGTGATGAGCGACTGGGCGTGTGGCAAGAACCGTACTTGCAGTTTATTCGCAACGTGCGTTTAGATCGCGTGGCAACCGAGCAGATTTGGCACCATGGTGGCGGGTGTGAATTTAAGGTCGATTTGTATTACCAGACATTTGCACCAGGGCTAGTGTCAGCAGCGGTAAAGTTTAATGGCATGACTTACCATATCCCAATTGACGTTCGTGCAGATCACGCCAGCGCACTCTTTCAGATTGAAGCGCCAAAGTATGCTGATCTTAATGACCCTGATCCAAATGATCTCTATCAGTTGTCTGTTGAATTGGATGGGCAACGCCAAAACTTCACTGTTGCATTGAGCCAGGAGCTTTGCGTTACCCATGTTGTGCTTTAACGTCTGATAATATTTTTTATTACAGTACCTTAAGCATTACGACTTCACATGCATCATGCCCTGTTTGTCCAAGCGGGGCATCGAGATGCTCAAAGCCTAGCTTTTCATACAAGCCTACCGCCTCTCTTAGACATTCGGTCGTTTCTAAATAGCACTGCTGATACCCAAACTGTTTCGCCAGTTGTAAGCTCAATGCGACGATGCGTTTGGCTAAACCGTGTCCTCGTGTTTGAGGTAAGAAGTACATCTTTTGCAGCTCACACACATTTGGCTCACCAGCTAAAGGGGCAAAGCCACCGCCACCAACGATCTCTCCGCGATGTTCAATGACCCAATAGGCGGCGCCGCATTGATTGTAAACCGAATACATATCATCAAGCGTTGGATCGGCCACACCATAACCTTTGTCTGCGGTTAAGCCGTATTCAGCAGAGACTTTACGAATTACGTCTGCCACTTGCGGGTTGTCTGCTTTTGTAAGAGGTCGAAGAACGTATTCCTCTGCCTGACATACTTTTATCAGCCCTTTTAGGTAAGTCTCTAAACCAAGTTTGAGTTGTTCTTGCTCACAGTCATCAAGTTGTGTAAGCAACTGCTCAAAAAAGCTGTTTTGCTGTTGGTCTAGTTGCGATAACGCCTGCTGTCCTTGAATTGTGAGCACTACGAGTTGGCTTCGTTTATCTTTCGGGTTTTCGATGCTCTCAACCAAACCTAATTTAATCAAACCAGTAATGGTGCGGCTTGCATTGGACTTGTCGACACTAAGCTGCTGCGCCAGTTGGTTGATGGTCAATGGCTGCAATTGGATTTCACCTAATGCGTGCGCTTGTACCGGGGTAAGAGCGACATCGCCGCATTGTTTATCGAGCATACCAAGCAATCGGACGGCTTGACGGGAGTAGTGTCGGAGTTGACGAGCGTTCATTATCACTTACCTCTAAAAATAAAGCTGCGCACCGCAATTAAATTAATTGCGGTGCGCAACTTTGTCAATGATAAATGTCATTTGGCTCGTTAGGAGACGTAGTGAGCCTCCATGTTTAAGCGTGGTGATGTAAACAAAACTGCGGTGCTGGAGTTTTTGCTGATGATTTACGCATCCATACTTTCTCGTGGAAGTAGTAAGCCACCGTATTCAAACTCGGCTCTAGCATCGCCATTACGCCGCCGACAAATGCATCACCTGTTAGTAAGTAAACCACGGTAAAAGCGACGCTGAAGTGCACGGTCGCAAAGCTTGCGGTTTTTAATTTGGTCATCCACTGACGAGCTTTAAGTGCTGGGACTTTTGCCCATGCCTTTTCATGAAAGTAGAAGGCTACGGTGTTCACTGAAGGCTCAATCATGGCAATTAAACTACCAATTAAAATGTCGCCTGTGAGTACGTAAGCGACACTAAATGCGATAGTAAAATGCAGTGCTGCGAAAGTTAGTGTCTTTTTCATGATAATTACTCAATCGTGTTTGTTTCGATGAGTTTATTATCGATAATAATTCTCATTAATACTAATGGATGATGAGTATTGTTGCGATAGGGGAAAGCTATTGATGATGGTTTTTGGTGAAAGATATACAAAAGGTTGACCATGATAGCCAACCTTTTGATTTTTAGTGCTTTATAAATCTAAGTCTTGAAGTATTTCGCTTCTGATCAAACGATTACAGCGCCGCGATAGTGGTTTTTTGCTCTTCTAGCTTAGCTAGTGTCTCTTTGTAGCCTTCAAGTTTCTCACGCTCTTTAGCAACAACCGCTTCCGGTGCTTTCGCCACGAAGCCTTCGTTACCTAGTTTGCCTTCGATACGCTTGATTTCGCCATGAGTCTTTTTGATTTCGCCATCTAGACGAGCAAGCTCTGCATCTTTGTCGATCAAACCCGCCATTGGGATCATCAGCTCAGACTTACCAACCAGTGCCGTTGCACACGCAGGGGTCTCTTCGCCAGCTTCAAGCACGCGTACTGCTTCTAGCTTCGCTAGAGACATCAATACTTGTTTGCTTGCTTCTAGACGAGAGGCGTCTTTCTCATTCGCTGCTTTCAGCATAACGTCTAGAGGCTTGCCCGGGTTGATGTCGTACTCAGCACGTAGGTTGCGGATGCTAGTGATGAACGCCTTCACCCATTCGATATCATCTAGCGCTTCTTGGTTGAAGTTTGCTTCGTCGAATTGAGGCAGCGTTTGTAGCATGATTGTCTCGCCCTCAACACCGTCAACTAGTGGCTTGATGCTTTGCCAGATAGTTTCTGTGATGTAAGGAATCACAGGGTGAGCTAGACGTAGCGTCTTCTCAAGTACCGTGATTAGTGTACGGCGAGTACCACGCTGTTGCGCTTCAGTACCTTTCCATAGAACGGGTTTAGTTAGCTCTAGGTACCAGTCACAGAATTGGTTCCAGATGAATTCGTAAAGTGTGTTTGCAGCCATATCTAGACGGAAGTTGTCGATATGGTTGTTGAACGCTTTCGCTGCGAGTTCAAACTGAGACTCGATCCACTTGTCTGCTAGTGAGTACTCGATCTCACCTTCACCAAAACCACAATCTTGCTCTTCTGTGTTCATCATTACGTAACGGCTTGCGTTCCATAGTTTGTTACAGAAGTTACGGTAACCTTCAAGACGCTTCATATCCCAGTTGATATCGCGACCTGTTGATGCCATTGCTGCAAGAGTGAAACGCAGTGCGTCTGTACCGTATGCTTCGATACCGTTTTCAAACGTCTTACGCGTGTTCTTCTCGATCTTCTTCGCTAGCTGAGGCTGCATCATGTTGCCACAACGCTTCTCTACTAGAGACTCTAGGTCGATACCATCGATCATGTCGATTGGGTCAAGTACGTTACCTTTCGACTTCGACATCTTGTCGCCGTTTTCGTCACGGATTAGGCCGGTAACGTAAACTGTCTTAAATGGTACTTGTGGTTTGCCATTTTCGTCTTTCACGAAGTACATGGTCATCATGATCATGCGCGCAACCCAGAAGAAGATGATGTCGAAACCAGTTACTAGAACGTCTGAAGGGTGGAATACTTTCAGATCGTCAGTTTGCTCTGGCCAACCTTGAGTACCGAACGTCCATAGCGCAGAAGAGAACCATGTATCCAGTACGTCTTCGTCTTGGTGCAGCTCAATTACTGACTCTAGGTTGTTGTTCTTGCGCACTTCTTCTTCAGTGCGACCTACGTAAACATTACCTTGGTTGTCGTACCAAGCTGGGATGCGGTGACCCCACCATAGCTGACGAGATATACACCAGTCTTGAACGTCACGCATCCAAGAGAAGTACATGTTTTCGTATTGCTTAGGAACGAATTGGATGTCGCCGTTTTCTACTGCTTCAACTGCTGTTTTCGCTAGAGGCGCAGTACGTACGTACCATTGGTCAGTTAGCATTGGTTCGATAACCACGCCACCACGGTCGCCGTAAGGAACTTGTAGATCGTGATCTTTTACTTCTTCAAGTAGACCTAGCTCGTCGAATTCAGCAACGATAGCTTTACGAGCGGCAAAACGCTCCATACCGTGGTATTTAGCTGGTAGCTCAGTGCTGTAAGCGTCGCTTGCTTCGCCGTTAGTGTTGAATACTTCTGCTGCGTCGCGGATGTTCGCGTCGAAAGTCAGAATGTTGATCATTGGTAGCTGGTGGCGCTTACCAACTTCGTAGTCGTTGAAGTCGTGCGCAGGTGTGATTTTCACACAGCCAGTACCTTTTTCCATATCTGCGTGCTCATCGCCCACGATTGGGATGCGACGATCAACGATAGGAAGGATGATTTCTTTACCGATAAGATCTTTGTAACGTGGATCTTCTGGGTTAACTGCAACACCCGTATCGCCTAGCATGGTCTCTGGACGAGTCGTTGCAACAACGATGTAGTCTTTGCCGTCCGCTGTTTTAGCGCCATCTGCTAATGGGTAGCGGAAGTGCCACATGTGGCCTTTAGTATCTTTGTTCTCTACTTCTAGATCTGAAATCGCTGTGTGTAGCTTTGGATCCCAGTTAACTAGACGCTTACCGCGGTAGATTAGATCGTCTTCGTATAGACGTACGAACACTTCTTGAACGGCGTTAGATAGACCATCGTCCATCGTAAAGCGCTCACGGTCCCAGTCTACTGATGCGCCAAGACGACGAAGCTGTTTAGTGATAGTGCCACCAGATTCGCCTTTCCATTCCCAGATTTTGTCGATGAAAGCTTCACGACCGTAATCGTGTTTTGTTTTGCCTTCTTCTGCAGCGATCTTACGCTCAACAACCATCTGAGTTGCGATACCAGCGTGGTCAGTACCTACTTGCCAAAGGGTGTTTTTACCCTTCATACGTTCACAACGGATAAGCGTATCCATGATCGTATCTTGGAACGCGTGGCCCATGTGTAGGCTACCAGTGACGTTCGGTGGCGGGATCATGATGCTGTATGATTCTTTAGTAGTGTCACCGTGTGGCTTAAAGTAGCCTTTCTCTTCCCAAGTCTGATACAGAGCTTGTTCGATTGAAGTTGGGTTGTATGTCTTTTCCATAGCGCTCTTTTAATGGATACGTTGATGGTTGAATCTTAGTCAATCTTTATAAGTGAGGGATCTTAACAAGATCGCCTTAACTATAAGGATTGACCGTTAAGGATATTGAATTTCGATCGTTTGCAGCTGGTAACCTGCTTGACGGTAAATTTTATATCTTTCTCTTGCGAGTTGTTTAGCTTTTTCTTCGCAGGGCACGAAGTCTACCACTTGAGCAAACTTGTTCGCAAAGGTTGTCTCATTTTCCGCCAAATTAATTACCAATTGACGATTCCAAGACGGCTTTACACCGTTATGGCCGATCTCAATATTGGTGGCGTATTTCGGTCCCTCGCCTACGAGGTTATGTGCCATGAACTTGTCTGCATCAACTTGCCAAAAGGCTTCAGCGAGCTGCTCGGCGTGTGGTTTGTCTTGGCAGTTTAAATACACTTTAGCGCCTTGGCGGGCAAAGTGCTGCGCCAAAAACACAATGTACTCTTCAAAGCCAGCCACCGTTGCTTGCGGGCTCTCTTCGTTAATGATGTAGAAGGTTGCAGTTTGCATCATTCTCTCACTTGCCTTGGGTCTCTTCCTAAGACCATCTTAAGTCCCACTTTCATTTTAGAAAATTAGGATAATAAAAAAGGGCCTTGCGGCCCTTTTAGATGTTGTTCAGAAATTACTCTTCTGTCTCTTGGCCGCTGCGGTTCAAAAGGAATTGGACAAGCATTGAGACAGGACGGCCCGTTGAGCCTTTCGCTGCGCCTGATTTCCACGCAGTACCTGCGATATCGACGTGAGCCCAGTTGTACTTCTTCGCGAACTTAGACAAGAAGCAACCCGCAGTGATAGTACCAGCAGGACGGCCACCAATGTTTGCCATATCCGCAAACGGGCTCTTCAACTGCTCGTGGTACTCATCTGCCATTGGTAGACGCCATGCACGGTCACTTGCTTGCTCAGAAGCATTCACTAGTTCGTGAGACAGTGGGTTATGGTTAGAGATAACGCCACTGATGTGGTGACCTAGTGCGATAACACAAGCGCCGGTTAGCGTTGCAACGTCAACAACACAGTCTGGTTCGAAACGCTCTACATAAGTCAGTGCGTCACAAAGAACAAGACGACCTTCCGCATCCGTGTTCAGAACTTCTACAGTTTGACCAGACATTGTCGTTAGGATGTCACCTGGACGGTACGCGTTGCTGCCAGGCATGTTTTCACAGCCAGCTAGAACACCAATAACGTTAATTGGTAGGTTTAGCTTCGCTAGCGCTTTCATTGTACCGAATACCGATGCCGCACCACACATGTCGTACTTCATCTCATCCATACCTTCGCCCGGTTTTAGAGAGATACCGCCTGAATCGAAGGTTAGACCTTTACCTACTAGCACAATCGGTTTTGCATCTGAGTCAGGGTTACCTTTGTACTCGATGATAGACATCATAGATTCGTTTTTAGAACCACGGCCTACTGCTAGGTAAGAGGTCATACCCAGTTTTTCCATCTCTTGCTCACCAATGATTTTGGTGGTTACGGTTTCGTAATCGTCCGCTAGACGACGAGCTTGAGAAGCAAGGTAAGCTGGATTAGCTACGTTTGGCGGCATGTTGCCAAGGTCTTTTGAAGCTTTGACACCTGATGCGATAGCTAGACCATGAGTGATTGCTTTTTCACCCAAGTTTAATTCACGACGCGTTGGTACGTTGAAAACAAGCTTGCGCAGTGGGCGGCGAGTTTCAGGTTTAACGCTCTTGAATTGATTAAATGTGTATAGACCATCTTTAGTCGCTTCTACAGCCTGGCGTACTTTCCAGTATGTATCGCGACCCTTAACATGCAGTTCAGTTAGGAAACATACCGCTTCCATTGAGCCTGTCTCGTTAAGTGTGCTGATCGTCTTTTGAATGATTTCCTTGTACTGGCGCTCGCCAAGTTCACGTTCTTTGCCGCAACCGACAAGTAAAACGCGCTCTGACAAAACACCTGGTACTTGATGCAGTAGCAGCATCTGACCAGGTTTACCCTCTAGATCACCACGGCGAAGTAGTGAACTGATGTAACCGTCACTGATTTTATCAAGTTGTTCGGCTACTGGAGAAAGGCGACGTGGTTCAAACACACCAACAACGATACATGCGCTACGTTGTTTCTCTGGACTGCCACTTTTTACACTGAACTCCATGCGTACTCCTACATCCTGAAGACAAATTGCTCTAAATGTTAGATAATGATCGCTTACTTGTTGAATTTTAGCTCCAGGCTTACATGCAGAGCTGATTAAGCGACTAACATCTAGTTTATAATTTTTAAAAAAATAAATGGTTCAACGGGAAACTATAGTGATTCGACCAAAAAAACAAGTTTTGTATAGGTAATTTCAGCGTGATTATTGTTAGATATTTGATCCGCGAAACACTCAAGAGCCAATTTGCGATTTTTTTCGTACTTTTTTTGGTGTTTGTAAGCCAGAAATTCATAAGTGTTCTTGCTGATGCTTCTGATGGGGATATTCCTGCTGGATTGATTTTCTCGATTGTTGGTTTGAATATGCCAGCAATGGGTCTATTAATGCTGCCTTTAAGTCTGTATATCGGCATATTGATCACATTTGGTCGTCTGTATGCAGAGAGCGAAATTGTCGTGATGAACGCGACAGGTATTGGTAACAAATTCTTGGTACAAGCGGCCTTGTACTTAGCGCTGATTACTTCTGCTGTGGCGGCTTTTAATGCATTGTGGTTATCGCCGTGGTCTCAAGACCGTGTAGAGCAACTTTATGAACAAGTGGCGGCAGAAAACAGCGTTGACTTGCTAAAGAAAGGGCAATTCCAAGGCACGCCAGATGGTTCATCGGTTGTGTTCATTGATGACATTAAAGACAATACATTGAGCAACGTTTTTGTCGCGCAGATGCGCCCGAGAGATTCAGTATTGCCGAGTGTGATGTTCTCGTCCTCTGGTGAAGTAAAAGAACTGTCGGACGGCCGTCAGGTCATCACCATGAAAGAAGGCACGCGTTATGAAGGTGTGCCGACTCGCGTTGAATATATGATCACAAAATTCGATGAATACGAAGGCGTTATCGGCCAGCGTGAGGTCAAAAAGAAAGGGCGAGATTGGGAAGCGTACCCAACGGTTGATTTGATTGGACACCCAGACCCAGAAGCACAAGCAGAGCTGCAATGGCGCATTTCGTTATTTGTATGTATTCCACTCTTAACGATGTTGGTTATTCCTTTGTCAGCGGTGAATCCGCGTCAGGGACGATTTGCCAAAATGGGGCCCGCGATTCTTATTTATCTAGCGTATTTCCTGGCGATTAGTGCAACAAAATCTGCATTAGAAGATGGTGACATTCCGGCGGCAATCGGCATGTGGCCTATTAATGCGATGTTACTGATTGTCGCAATCATGGCCAATATGATGGACAGCGTTGCTGCTCGACGAATAAAAGACAAATTCCGTAAGAAGAGGCTCGCGTAAGCTGTGTTCAAAATCTTAGACCTTTACATCGGTAGAACCATCATCTCTACCACTGCCTTGGTTTTAGCGACGTTTGTTGGCTTATCGGGCATCATCAAATACGTAGAACAGTTACGTAAAGTAGGGCGAGGCGTGTATGACCTCACTCATGCATTGTATTTTGTGTTGCTGAGTGTGCCGCGTGATATCGAAATGTTCTTCCCAATGGCGGCATTACTCGGCGCCCTGATCGGCTTAGGTATGTTGGCGTCAAGCTCTGAGCTGGTGGTGATGCAAGCTGCTGGTTTCTCAAAGTTGGATATCGGGTTGTCGGTGCTCAAAACGGCGGTGCCACTTATGCTTATCGTTATGACGTTAGGGCAATGGGGCGCTCCAGAAGCACAAAAAATGGCGCGTGACTTACGTGCGTTTGCGATATCGGGAGGTAGTATTGTCTCAGTTCGTTCTGGAGTTTGGGCTCGTGACGCAAACGACTTTATCTTTATAGGTAAAGTCGAAGACGACAAGCTTTATGCTTTAAATATGTGGCGTTTTGATGATGATAAGAATCTACAAAAGGTTATCTTTGCTGAAGAGGTCGACTATCAACAAGATAACAATTGGTTGATGCGAGACGTACAAATCACGGATATGAAAAATGAAAACGTGATTTCGAAGCAAGACATCGAACAGATGGAATGGCATACGTCATTGGCTCCAGATAAGCTAGCTGTGGTGACGGTAAAGCCTGAAGAGTTATCACTGAGCGGTTTGTATGATTATGTGACCTATCTGAAAGCATCAGAGCAAGATGCGTCTCGCTATGAATTGGCGTTTTGGCGTAAGTTGACACAGCCGCTTTCAATTGCCGTGATGATGTTGATGGCGCTATCGTTTGTTTTCGGTCCACTCAGAAGTGTGACCATGGGGGCAAGGGTATTGTCGGGCGTGGTTGCCGGGTTTACTTTTTATATATCCAGTGAGTTCTTTGGCCCATTAAGCTTGGTGTATGGCATATCACCTGTGTTTGGTGCATTGGCCCCGAGCCTGGTGTTCTTAGCTATTGCGATTGCGCTGCTGAGAAGAAAGCTGTAGCTGAAGTATCACCGAATAAACCATGTTTCATCGGACTAAATGTAAAAGGAAGGCATTATGCCTTCCTTTTTTGTATTCCCGGATAAGTTAGTTTGCCTTAGGCAACACAACAACCTCTGTTTTTGCCCAAATGTCGTGGAACCCACGTTTCTTGGGATCAATCGGTACAGTCAGGTTTGCCAAACCAAAGCCAGATGTTGCAATGCGAATCAGGGCTTGAGTGACTGTAATCGGCGCGCCGTCTTTGGCATTGCGAACTCGAAGTTTCCAAGCGCGCATCCCAAGTGTTTGTCCTGCTCGCGTCCAGAAGAAGACAAAGAAGTATATCCACACAACCGCAAGATACAGTGTAAACAGAGGGCTTAATATAGGGTGCTTCCCGAGCATATCAGCGGCATCTGCGTACTCGCCATAGCTCAACAGCCCTGCTGCATTTAGTGCAAATACAACGGCCATAACAATACCTGCGGCCATCATTTCAATTGCGATAATAATCAATGTGTCGTAAATCAACGCTGCAAGTCGACGAAAGAGACCAGCAGGTGGAAGAGTTGTAGACGTTGTCATTATTCCATCACTTACCTTAAAAATTGTGCGTCAGAATATAGATTCCCTCACCAAGAGAAAAGAGACCTAACGCACAGAGTCTTTAATTATGCTTAAACGAAGTGACTTTTCTGCTGTGTGTTATGAACACATATCATGATGTACAAGGCCTTTCAGTAATCTATTTCAACTGAACTTTACTTGTCTAACCATTAGCTTTTTGGTCTGTAACTAGATTAGACAGATGAGAGAGTTGGTGTTTCTCATCTTCGGTATAATGCTGGCTCAAGGAGAGCTCTAAAGCTTTTTCTGATAGCTTGGTTGCAGGTGATAAAAACAACTTGGGGTGCATACTAGAAAGAGCCAGCAAGGCTTTTTGTAGGCGAATCTGTATTTGGAGTTGCGCTGCACCATCGTGCGCGATTGGCAAAAAGACATCATCAAACAAATCCTGGCAGCTCAATGCGGGCACAAATAGCCTAGGGTATCGAGTTTTGGTAGGCGGCTCGCTGAGTAACTCTCCCCATAATGAAAGCGCTCGTACAGAACGCCCAAGAACATCAATCGCGGTACCGTTATCATTCACGGCGGGGGAGAGAGCTCGTGAGGCGATCTCCGCCATGACGACTAATCCAAAACGAGGATCTTGATCATAGGAACGCTCCGTTCGAATCGTGAAGGCCGCAGTTATTTCGTTTTCGTCTGGCAACGCTCCACAAACCCAAGCCAATGGTTGACTCACATACACAAAACTTCCTGGTTGTCGTTCAAGATAGATGGTGCATTGGTTTGCTTCAGCAATACTATCTAGATGATGCATATCAACATGCTGTAAGTAGCCAATTTCTTGGCTGAAAATAGGCTTGCTTCCTCTGGGTTTATGTTCTGGGTGGCTCCACGGGTGAGCACCTAGCCAACGCTCTTTGCCCCGTTTTCTTATCGCATCTAACAAGGCTTGCTCCACGTATGACGTGGTTTCACTGACCCTCCCTAGTACGGAAAGGTGCTGAATCCAACGTAGCAGAGTGAGTATGATCATCACGATTACGGCGATGGTCACGATGAACAGATAAATTTGTGCTTGTTGATGATAGGCACCAATGCCTAGCGCGATAATGCCTACCAAGCTAAATAAAAAAGAGCCAAGAAAGGTTGCCAAAGCATTTTGCGTTGTGCTGTCTTCCATCAACAGTTTGGTGGCCCGTGGCGTTACCCCTGCACTAGCGGCACTGTACGCTGAGACCATTATATTGAGCGAGAATGTGGTCACCGCAAGCATGGAAGTCGCGAGGATATTTAATATGTTGTTAAGCAAATCCTTACTGACGTTGATTGCAGGAGGCAGAGTAATGAACTGGTTTAAAACAATGGATATTAGGGCGGTGGCGACAGCAAGTAAGGCATAAAGTGACGTGCGAACCCACAGTTTGCGCGTCATTTGCTTCAGTAACCATTGCCATTTTGACCCAGTCATTCGTATGCTCCTATTCAGTTCTTACTTGAAAGTAGATAGAAAATTCAGAAAGTTATTCTTGCTTAAGCATAGGTTAAATCTTCCTCGTTCTACTTGGTATTTCATGCATCATGAGAGTAAGAAAGCCGCTTGCTTCAAAGAATGGTGTTCTTGAGGTGTGAATTACCAAGATTCTGTTACCTTAATTGATAGATGCATTAAAAGTATGTGATAGAAAAGAGGTAGCCATGATTGTAATTACAGGTGCAAGTAGCGGTTTAGGGGCTGAGCTGACAAAGCGTTATGATGCGGAAGACAAAGAGACGTATATCATAGGAAGAAACACAGAAAAACTATCCGCACTAGCTAAACAACTCTCTCATAGCGTCGGCTATCAAGCTTGCAACCTCTCATTACATCAAGATGTGAAACGCCTATTTGATGGGATGAAACAGCCGCCTGAAATGGTCATTCATAGTGCAGGAAGTGGTTATTTTGGCGAACTGGAAGAGCAGGAGCCGGAAGAGATTCAAAAACTGATTGATAATAACCTGAATTCTGCCATTCATGTATTAAGAGAGTTAGTAAAGCGTTACAAAGATCAACCGATAAAAGTGGTCATGGTTATGTCTACTGCTGCGCAACAGCCTAAAGCGCAAGAGTCTACGTATTGTGCTGTGAAGTGGGCTGTCAAAGGATTAATCGAGTCGGTTCGTTTGGAGTTAAAAGGAAAGCCAATGAAAATTATCGCGGTTTATCCTGGTGGAATGGATACGGAATTCTGGAAAACAAGCGGCAACACGATGGACACGAGTCACTTCATGCAAGCGGAAGATGCTGCCGAGATGCTCCATACAGCTTTGTTGAGCATTGGGAATGGTTATGTTTCTGATATTACAGTGAATAGAATTTAAAAAGAGTTACGTATACACATTTTCACCTGGATCAGTAGTAGGAAATGGAGCGTACGTTTCTTATCAGTACAGCTTTGTCACACTTTGTGGCGAAATTATCAGCAAACGATAGTTATTTAAGGTATTTCTGCTTGCGCAGGTCAAAAGCTTCCGTATAATGCCAACCATCAAAGGGCAAGAGCCCAAAGATGCCGGTGTGGTGAAATTGGTATACACGACGGATTCAAAATCCGTTGCCTTCGGGCGTGGCGGTTCAAGTCCGCCCACCGGTACCATATTAGAAAGGTCGCTTTTATAGCGGCCTTTCGTCGTTTTAGGTGTTCGTAAATATCAAAAGAAAGTTAGCGTTGCCTTCGCGGTGGCGGCAGGAATGCCAGTCCAATCAACTCCGTCCACCGGTACCATAATTCATATGATAAAGCCTCGACGTAAGTCGGGGCTTTGTTGTATTTAGGGTTTGTGAATTCAAATCCAGCGTGGCGTCAGAAATGCCAGGCCCAGTCAGTCCACTCTTTACTGCTTTCCATTTTTACTTTTCTAAAAATAAAAAAGCGCGAGGTATTACCTCGCGCAAGCTACTACATAATAATAGTAGGGAACAGCTTATAGAGCTGTGAACAAGGTGTTCTGTGAGTCAGGTGTCCAATCGGCTTGAGATACGTGTGGGACGTTGACGAGATAACGTTTGCCAGAGTACGTCACAACATCTCCCTCTTTATATGAAACATTCACTTCCCAATTTGTTGCCGGATCAGCATTGGTCCAAAGGCTAGAGGTTGGGGAAGGTGCCCAGTCCTGCTGTGCGTTATGGCTGGTCACTGCTTGGTAAACGGTGCCTAAATGTAGGACGTAGTCGCCAGCGTTGTAGCTATGACCAACTTGCCAGTTTGGTGTGTAGTTATCCATCGTATCGAATACATAGCCAGCTTGTTTTGCTAGTCGGATAAATTCCGTTAATTTAGGTAAATTCTTGGTTGCGCCCATTCCACGCTTACCGTCTTCAAACAAAAACTCATGCGTTAGAATAATGACCTTGTCTGCGTGGAGTGGTGTACCACATGGAAACTCTTGTGCTTTTGAATTGATAGGGTTGATGGTGGTAGGAGCACAGTTGTTCAATGCTGCATCTACGTAACCTAGGAAAGGTTCTGCCTCTGTTAGACTGTTGGCTGGCATTGCTATCCCCCAGTTTTCAGGTGCCCAATCCACATCCCAACCATGTGTTTGATAGCCTTTATTAGCCAGAATGTTTTGTACCGCAATTGAGGCTTTCACACTGTTTGACGGGTCGTTGATATTACAAACGTAGCCTGGTTCCCAAGGTTTAAAGTCATCAGACGTTGCGCATAATCCATCTGCTTTGAAGTCTTTAGTCACGCGCCAGCCGTTGGTGTAGGGCAGTCTTGCAAACTTTGTCGCCTTATAATTCGGGTAGCTTGTAATGTTAGGCAGATACTTTTCTAAAACAGATAAGTTTTCTGTAAACATTGAGGCATCGTAAACAGGATCTTGGTACGAGTTAAGCTGGTGGTCGCCGGTAGCATTACATTCTGCTGCGCTATTAGGTCCAAACTCATCAACGCAGTTATGAACCATATGATCGTAACTATGGTTCGCGACAATATGACCAGTGTCTAATGCGAGCTTTAAGGCTTCTAGCGAACGGTCTTCATTCTCATCACCAATTCCGTCTAAGTGCCAAGCATTAAAGTAAAACGTCGCTTTGATATCTTCTTGGTTAAGTACTTGAATAACGTCAATAGACGCATTGATTGGTCCATCATCAAACGTTAGATAAATGGTGCCTTTAGAGTCGGTTTGAGCAAATGAGTATTGTGATAGTGCGGCACTTACAAGCGTTGCAATAGCCAATTTATTAAATTTCATTCTCTATTCCTTTTTAGAAATTAATAACGACGTTGTCAGTAGTAATATATTGATAATTTGAAACCTAATGTGGTGTCTTAATTTATTTCCTGGTTTTTATCCTAGACCTAAATAATTACTAAAAAACAGGTCGTATTTTCTAAATTGGGATTGTGTTCACGAATAATGCAACCGGTTGCGCTTTTTTGTCTTGGTTATTTTTGCTACAGTTTTTGCAGGTTGAAATTTACACAACGGGAGTAAGGCTATGAAAAAGATCCTTTTATGCTGTAGCGCAGGGATGTCAACCAGTATGCTTGTTAAAAAAATGGAGCAAGCTGCTGAAAATAAAGGAATTGAGTGCAAAATTGATGCGATGTCAGTGAATGCATTTGAAGATGCAATTAAAGAGTACGATGTTTGTCTTCTCGGGCCTCAAGTACGTTTTCAGCTAGAAGAGCTAAGAAAAACGGCGCAAGAGCATGGTAAAAACATTGATGCGATTTCTCCTCAGCATTATGGAATGATGAAGGGAGAGGAAGTACTAGAGCAAGCATTAGAATTAATTAACTAAACCATAGTTTTAAATTAAAAAAGATAACTGTACATCAAATATAAATATTTGATGCGGGATTCTTTTGCCTAAAATAAGGATGGATTCTATGAAGCTTTATGACGCAATTATAGGCGCAGTCGAAAAGCATATAGCCCCTATAGCAGCAAAAGTGGGGAATCAGCCCCATGTTCGAGCAATGAGAGATGGTTTTATAGTTGCAATGCCGTTTATTATTGTCGGTAGTTTCATTTTGATTTTTGCATTCCCACCATTTGCCGAAGACACGACCTTTACTTTTGGTCGAATTTGGCTCGATTTCGCCACCACACATTTTGATACCATAATGATGCCCTACAACATGTCGATGGGTATCATGACCATTTTTGTTTCGCTCGGCGTTGCTTATAGCTTAGCTAAGGCTTACAAGATGGATGGGATCACGAGTGCTGTATTGTCGCTGATGTCTTTTTTACTCATCGCGGCCCCTGCTAAAGATGGCGCGTTGTCTATGTCACACATGGGAGGAACCGGGATCTTCACCGCAGTGATGTGTGCATTCTTCTCGGTAGAGCTCTACCGTTTTATGAAAAAGCACAACATTACGATTCGCATGCCAGAGCAAGTTCCACCGGCGATTGCACGATCATTTGAAGTACTGTTACCAGTCTTAGCGATATTTATTACCTTATATCCACTTAGCCTTTTCGTGCAAACCCAGTACGACATGCTGATTCCAGATGCGGTCATGGCTGTCTTTAAGCCTTTAATTAGTGCGTCTAACTCATTGCCTGCCATTATTGGCGCTCTATTGCTTTGCCAACTACTTTGGTTTGCGGGTATCCATGGTGCTGCAATTGTTGTGGGGCTGCTTTCTCCAATTTTCTTGACCAACATTGGTGCCAACATCGAAGCCTTTGTTGCAGGTGAACCGATTCCAAACGTATTTACTCAGCCTTTCTGGGATTTTTACATCTTTATCGGTGGCTCTGGTGCAACACTTGCTCTTGTTATGCTGATGTCATTTAGCCGTTCTGTTCACCTTAAGAGTATTGGTCGAATGAGTGCGGTGCCTGGCTTCTTCCAAATCAATGAACCTGTGATCTTCGGTAGCCCAGTTGTGATGAACCCGACCTTGTTTATCCCGTTCGTCTTCGCTCCAGTCATCAACGCTACGATTGCGTACTTTGCTGTGCATGTCGGCTTTGTGGGTATGGGTGTCGCTACAACGCCTTGGACAACACCAGCACTGATAGGTGCTTCGTGGGGTAGCGGTTGGACCTTTGCTCCAGTATTGCTCGTCATTGGTTTATTGATTCTTGATCTAATTATCTACTTCCCATTCTTCAAAATGTTTGAGAAGCAAATGTTGGAGCAAGAACTACCAACGACAAAAGAAACTAAAGATGAGGCGCAACCTTCAGGCGAAGGTGTTACTGCTTAACGGTGCTTAATGGGCCGCAATTACCGCGGCCCGATTTTTGGAGAGAAAATGATGGAACAAGAATTGGTTGTGATGGAGATCATCTGTAATGCTGGCGAAGCCAGAAGTTTGAGCTACGAGGCGTTGCGTTTATCTAGAGAACAAGATTTTGATGCGGCTGAGGAGAAGCTCTCTCAAGCAAGAGAGTGCATTAACAAAGCCCACTTAATTCAGACTCAGTTGATTGAGGAAGATCAGGGGGAAGGGAAAGTCCCGATGACGTTAGTGATGGTACATGCTCAAGATCACTTAATGACCACGATTTTGGCTCAAGAAATGGCTGTAGAAATCGTTGCACTGAACAAAAAAATCTCGAACAAATAAGGGGAGAAAAATGTCTAGAGAGGCGATCAAACTTGCCATTATTGGCGGTGGTAGTAGCTATACCCCTGAACTGGTTGAAGGGGTTATTAAGCGCTTAGAATATTTACCCGTTAAGAAGATTCATTTTGTGGACATTGAGTCAGGAGCTGAGAAGCTTGAGATTATCAAAGGTCTAGCGCAGCGAATGGTTGATAAAGCAGGTGCAAAGATTGAGATAAAAGCAGACTTTGATCGTCGTGCTGCGATAAAAGATGCGGACTTTGTGATGACGCAGTTCCGTGTGGGTGGCCTTGCTGCTCGTGCTAATGACGAGCGAATTCCAATTAAATACGACGTCATCGGCCAAGAAACAACAGGCCCTGGTGGGTTTGCTAAAGCACTGCGAACCATCCCGGTTATTCTTGATATATGTAAAGATATTGAAGAGTTGGCACCCAATGCATGGATGCTCAATTTCACCAACCCTGCGGGTTTGGTCTCTGAAGCCGTCAGTAAGTACACCAAAGTAAAGAGCATTGGTTTATGTAATGTGCCGGTTTCGATGGAAATGATGATCGCAGAAATGATGGAGTGCGAGCCAAAAGAGCTACAACTTGAGTTTGCCGGATTAAACCATCTCGTTTGGGTGCACAAAGCATGGCTCAATGGAGAAGATATTACTCAAACAGTATTAGAGAAAGTCGGTGATGGTGCTAACTTCAGCATGAAGAACATCTGGGAAGAACCGTGGGATCCAGCATTTCTAAAAGCGCTGGGGGCGATACCATGTCCTTACCATCGTTATTTCTATCAAACCGATGCTATGCTCGCTGAAGAGAAACAAAGCGCGGGTGAAAAGGGCACTCGTGCTGAGCAGGTAATGGAAACAGAAAATGCGCTATTCAAGCTCTATCAAGATCCTAATCTCGATCATAAGCCGAAAGAGTTAGAAGAGCGGGGTGGGGCTTATTATTCAGATGCATCACTAAACTTGGTTGATTCAATTTATAACAATCGTAATAGTATTCATGTTGTTAACGTCTTAAATAACGGAGCGATTAACGGCCTCCCCGACGATGCTGTGATTGAGTGTAGCGCGGTGATTGGTAGTTGGGGCGCGAAACCTCTTGCGGTTGGTGAGCTGTCAAACAATATCAAAGGATTACTCTATCAAGTCAAAGCATATGAACAGTTGACAATAGACGCTGCTGTTGAAGGTAATTATGACAAAGCGCTCATGGCATTAACCAACAACCCATTGGTGCCAGACATTGGTCGTGCCAAGTCAATTCTGGATGATATTCTGGCGGTGAACGCTCCATATTTACCTCAATTTAAACTAACGACGTTGTAGTACTAAGGAAGGACGCCAATGAAAGTCATTTTTAACGCTGATGATTTTGGTTTAACGAGAGGTGTAAATAACGGCATCGTAAAAGCTCATCAGCAAGGTGTTGTTCATTCAACCACCATGATGGTCGGTATGGATGCTGAGAAACATGCTTTAGAGTTGGCTCGCCATAATCCAGACTTGAGAATTGGCGTTCATCTTAGGTTTACAGCGGGAGTACCTCTAACTGGGCACCCTAATTTGACCAACGGTAGAGCGCATTTTATCAAATACGACGAGCTGTGGGGTAAGCAGGACTTCGAAACTCAGGTCATTTATGACGAAGCAAAAGCTCAGGTGGAACATTTTTTATCGCTTGGGTTAGAGCTAAGCCACTTAGATAGCCATCATCACGCGCATACTCACCCTCAAATTTTGCCCGTTATTAAAGAGGTAGCGAGTGAATACCGAGTGCCACTGCGGGGCACTGGCTTGTGTCAAGAATCGATGACAACAAGGTATGTCTTTACTGACGAGTTTTACGATCAAAAAGTAAGTTTAGATGGTTTGATGGCGCATTTATTGAGTCTAAAGACAAACTATGATTTGGTTGAGGTGATGTGCCACCCGGCAGAGGCCGATCAAGCGCTGATTTTAAAGAGTGGTTATGCGCTTCAGCGAGAGCTAGAGTTACAAGTTCTAACCTCTCCCATTTTAAAAGAACAGTTAGCTCAACATGGTATAGCTGTCACGGATTACTCTGAGCTCGTTTCTACCAATCAAATGGTCGGTGTATGATTAAAGGCTGCCAGCTTCGCCCCCTATAAGCACCTTACGAATTGCTGGCAGCCGTTCGACACAAACGGATATTTAATAACAATTGCAGTTGGACCCAATAGCATTATGGCAAGGATTAAAGATGTCGCCGAACTCGCCGGTGTAAATCGCTCTACCGTTTCTCGAATCATTAATGGGGAGGGGAAGTTTCGCGAAGAAACTCGAAAAAAAGTAGAGCAAGCTATGGCGCAACTGAATTATCGCCCGAGTGCGATTGCTCGTTCACTCGCAACCTCATCCAGTAATATGGTTGGCTTATTGGTGACTTACTATACGGGGGGCTTCTTTGGAGAGATGATGGAGCAGGTTCAGACTGAGCTGGATATTCATAAAAAGTTTCTGATTACCGCTCAAGGACATCATTCTGCAGAAGGTGAAAAGGAAGCCATTCAGCGTTTTAATGATCTGCGTTGTGATGGCTATGTCCTCCATAGTCGTTATTTGTCAGATGATGATTTACGTGAATTAGCAAAACAGCCTACGCCTTTCGTTCTTCTGGATCGCTATGTTGAAGGAATAGAAGAGCGTTGCGTTACTTTTAATCATCATCATGCAAGCCGTATTGCCGTCGAGCATCTTTTAGCTGGTGGTCATAGAAAAATCGCCTGTATTACCGGTCCATCCCAACGTCATAATAGTTTATTAAGAAAGCTTGGGTACGTTGATGCGATGAAGGACGCAGGTATCGATATTGACGAAAGCTGGTGTGAAGAAGGGAATTATGGTCGGCAAAGTGGTTATGATGCAATGGCTGCAATTTTACAACGACACCCTGAAGTTACTGCAGTCTTTTCTTGCAGTGAGGAAATGACGGTCGGTGCAATGCAGTACTTACACGAGCACAATATTTCAGTACCGGAGCAAATCTCTTTAACTAGCTTTGACAGTGTTGACCTTTGTGAAAGCCTTTATCCTACAGTGTCGGCAGTGCACTTTCCTATCAGTGATATGGCCCGTGTAGCGGTACAAACATTAATGGGATTAGTCAAAGGTCAAGAAATAATAGATAAGCCAACGTTCAAGGCTCAGCTTAAAATACGCAAAGCAGATCGAACCTTAAAGTAGCTTGCTTTTGCTCATTAAATGAGTCATTAGAAATGACCATCTGATGTTTTGATACTTACTGATGAATTTATTCACAAAATTTACTAGTATTCTAACTCTCTTAGGCAACGTAAATCAGTAGTGAATAAGTGGCAGCCATTAAACTTACGGTCGATCGTATTCAACCCGGATTACATATCCGTCTTCCGCTAAAGTGGAACGATCACCCTTTTCTACTCAATAGTTTTAAGATTAAAGATCAAGAACAAGTCGAGATGATCCGTCACCTCGGTGTAAAGTTCGTTTACTTTAATCCAGAGCAAAGTGATGCCGCACCACTTCCAGTCGACCAGATACAAGCTGATAGAGTAACGAATGAAGCGTCGCTAGATCATGAAACTCAAAAACTTTGGCAAGAAAAACAAAACCGCATAGAAAAGTTAAGTGCGTATCGTCGACGCGTTATCCAGTGCGAAAAAGAGTTTGAGCGCTCTCTTGCGCGTATGCGCTCGGTCATGACGAAAATTCGTAATCGTCCAACAGCTGCCGTTGATGAAGCGAAGCTTCTTATTGAAGATATCGTCGAGAAGTTAATGTGTGATGATAATGTCACTCTACACCTGATGAACGGTAAAAATGAGTTTGAAGATATTTATTTCCATTCGTTGAACGTTGCTGTTATCGCCATGATGATTGGCCGTGCTAAGGGGTACTCAGCTGCGCAGTTGAAAGAGCTTTCATTCTCAGCGCTATTCCACGATATCGGGAAAATAAAAATTCCTACCGCAATATTAAGAAAGCAAGCACCGCTGACGGAACCAGAAACTAACTACTTAAAGTTGCACACCAAATATGGAGTAGACCTTGCGAGTCAAATAGAAGGTTTTCCCGAAGTTGCAAGAGTTGTGATTGCACAGCACCATGAACTAAGAGATGGGTCTGGCTATCCCAAAGGTCTGAAAGGAGATGAGATCAACGAGTTTGCTCAAATTATTGCTGTAGCTAACGCATTTGATAACTTGTGTCATACACCTATAGTCTCAGATCAAAAAATTCCTTATACCGCACTCTCTCATTTATATAAGAACTGTAAACACCTATATAAAGAAGAAAACCTGAATATCCTGATTAAGTTTATGGGCGTGTTTCCTCCAGGCACTGTGGTTCAGCTTTCCAATAATATGGTGGGCTTGGTTATCTCAGTGAATGCATCGCATCTATTATTCCCAAATGTATTGGTTTACGACCCATCAGTGCCAAGGACGCAGGCGCCAATCATTGATCTTGCATCAAAGGATATAAAGATAGTTAACGCGATTCATCCGTCTAAATTGCCGGAGAAAATCAAAGAGTATCTTAATCCGCGTTCACGCATTTCTTACTTCTTCGATAGTGATGAGTAGTTATCCACAGGTTTTTGTGGGTAAGTTGTAGGAATCTTGAGTGTTATTTCGGGGTAATTTTTGGGTTGGATGGAAAGTATCCACTTGGCATGTTTTTTTAGAAAAAATGTATTTTTAGTATTGCCAAAGAAAATCTTATCCCTATAATGCGCATCCATCGACACGGCAGACGCCACAAGGCTTCAGCAATGTCGAAGAGGTAAAAAGGTTCTACGAAAAGTTAGTTGAAAAAAGTGTTTGACACTAACTACCAAATCGCTAGAATGCACCTCCGCTCTGAGGGAAAAAATTCTCGCAAAGCAAGCTCTTTAACAATATAGACCTATCAATCTGTGTGGGCACTCGTTGATGATAATCCAATTCGATACCTCGGTATCAAATTAGGTTTCAATGAAACGAAGTGGCCATTCGAATTGGGAAGCAGCCTTGAGCTGTTTTGTTTTACTTTTCTAAAGTGAAAACCAATAAGAGCACAGTCAATTCAAACATTACTTATGTAATGTTCAGTATTCATTGAGCCGAAAAAAATCTTAAATTGAAGAGTTTGATCATGGCTCAGATTGAACGCTGGCGGCAGGCCTAACACATGCAAGTCGAGCGGAAACGAGTTATCTGAACCTTCGGGGAATGATAACGGCGTCGAGCGGCGGACGGGTGAGTAATGCCTAGGAAATTGCCCTGATGTGGGGGATAACCATTGGAAACGATGGCTAATACCGCATGATGCCTACGGGCCAAAGAGGGGGACCTTCGGGCCTCTCGCGTCAGGATATGCCTAGGTGGGATTAGCTAGTTGGTGAGGTAAGGGCTCACCAAGGCGACGATCCCTAGCTGGTCTGAGAGGATGATCAGCCACACTGGAACTGAGACACGGTCCAGACTCCTACGGGAGGCAGCAGTGGGGAATATTGCACAATGGGCGCAAGCCTGATGCAGCCATGCCGCGTGTATGAAGAAGGCCTTCGGGTTGTAAAGTACTTTCAGTCGTGAGGAAGGCGGCGTCGTTAATAGCGGCGTTGTTTGACGTTAGCGACAGAAGAAGCACCGGCTAACTCCGTGCCAGCAGCCGCGGTAATACGGAGGGTGCGAGCGTTAATCGGAATTACTGGGCGTAAAGCGCATGCAGGTGGTTTGTTAAGTCAGATGTGAAAGCCCGGGGCTCAACCTCGGAATAGCATTTGAAACTGGCAGACTAGAGTACTGTAGAGGGGGGTAGAATTTCAGGTGTAGCGGTGAAATGCGTAGAGATCTGAAGGAATACCGGTGGCGAAGGCGGCCCCCTGGACAGATACTGACACTCAGATGCGAAAGCGTGGGGAGCAAACAGGATTAGATACCCTGGTAGTCCACGCCGTAAACGATGTCTACTTGGAGGTTGTGGCCTTGAGCCGTGGCTTTCGGAGCTAACGCGTTAAGTAGACCGCCTGGGGAGTACGGTCGCAAGATTAAAACTCAAATGAATTGACGGGGGCCCGCACAAGCGGTGGAGCATGTGGTTTAATTCGATGCAACGCGAAGAACCTTACCTACTCTTGACATCCAGAGAACTTTCCAGAGATGGATTGGTGCCTTCGGGAACTCTGAGACAGGTGCTGCATGGCTGTCGTCAGCTCGTGTTGTGAAATGTTGGGTTAAGTCCCGCAACGAGCGCAACCCTTATCCTTGTTTGCCAGCGAGTAATGTCGGGAACTCCAGGGAGACTGCCGGTGATAAACCGGAGGAAGGTGGGGACGACGTCAAGTCATCATGGCCCTTACGAGTAGGGCTACACACGTGCTACAATGGCGCATACAGAGGGCGGCCAACTTGCGAAAGTGAGCGAATCCCAAAAAGTGCGTCGTAGTCCGGATTGGAGTCTGCAACTCGACTCCATGAAGTCGGAATCGCTAGTAATCGTGGATCAGAATGCCACGGTGAATACGTTCCCGGGCCTTGTACACACCGCCCGTCACACCATGGGAGTGGGCTGCAAAAGAAGTAGGTAGTTTAACCTTCGGGGGGACGCTTACCACTTTGTGGTTCATGACTGGGGTGAAGTCGTAACAAGGTAGCGCTAGGGGAACCTGGCGCTGGATCACCTCCTTATACGATGATTATTGCGATGAGTGTTCACACAGATTGATACGGTTTATAAAGTAAAGAGACGATACTGGGTCTGTAGCTCAGGTGGTTAGAGCGTTCGCCTGATAAGCGAGAGGTCGGTGGTTCGAGTCCACTCAGACCCACCAATTTCCTTCCCAAGGAATTGGCATACAGTATCGACACACCTTGATGGGGCTATAGCTCAGCTGGGAGAGCGCCTGCCTTGCACGCAGGAGGTCTGCGGTTCGATCCCGCATAGCTCCACCATCTTTAAGTGTTCTTGAAAAAGAATCTTTAAAAATGGTTTTCATCAGAAAATCTCGCTCTTTAACAATTTGGAAAGCTGACAAAACAACAATTTATTGTTGTTTGTAAAGTTCTCAAAGTATTCATTTATGAATACAACTAAAAACACATTCAAGTGTTCTTGGAATTTGAGTCCGGCAAAATCGATATGTCTCTCGCTCATTCAAATAATGAGAGACAACTTTGGTGACTTGTTCATCAACTCGAAACTCCTTCGGGTTGTATGGTTAAGTGACTAAGCGTACACGGTGGATGCCTTGGCAGTCAGAGGCGATGAAGGACGTATTAACTTGCGATAAGCCCAGATTAGGTAGTAAAAACCACTTGAGTCTGGGATTTCCGAATGGGGAAACCCACTTACATAAGTAAGTATCGTTATGTGAATACATAGCATAACGAGGCGAACCGGGGGAACTGAAACATCTAAGTACCCCGAGGAAAAGAAATCAACCGAGATTCCGAAAGTAGCGGCGAGCGAAATTGGACTAGCCCTTAAGCTTTATAGGCGTTAGGTGAACAAGCTGGAAAGCTTGGCGATACAGGGTGATAGCCCCGTAACTGACGACGCATATTCAGTGAAATCGAGTAGGGCGGGACACGTGATATCCTGTCTGAATATGGGGGGACCATCCTCCAAGGCTAAATACTACTGACTGACCGATAGTGAACCAGTACCGTGAGGGAAAGGCGAAAAGAACCCCTGTGAGGGGAGTGAAATAGAACCTGAAACCGTGTACGTACAAGCAGTAGGAGCAGGCTTTGTCCTGTGACTGCGTACCTTTTGTATAATGGGTCAGCGACTTATATTCAGTGGCAAGGTTAACCATCTAGGGGAGCCGTAGGGAAACCGAGTCTTAACTGGGCGTTCAGTCTCTGGATATAGACCCGAAACCAGGTGATCTAGCCATGGGCAGGTTGAAGGTTGAGTAACATCAACTGGAGGACCGAACCGACTAATGTTGAAAAATTAGCGGATGACTTGTGGCTAGGGGTGAAAGGCCAATCAAACCTGGAGATAGCTGGTTCTCCCCGAAAGCTATTTAGGTAGCGCCTCGGACGAATACTACTGGGGGTAGAGCACTGTTAAGGCTAGGGGGTCATCCCGACTTACCAACCCTTTGCAAACTCCGAATACCAGTAAGTACTATCCGGGAGACACACGGCGGGTGCTAACGTCCGTCGTGGAGAGGGAAACAACCCAGACCGCCAGCTAAGGTCCCAAATTACTACTAAGTGGGAAACGATGTGGGAAGGCTCAGACAGCCAGGATGTTGGCTTAGAAGCAGCCATCATTTAAAGAAAGCGTAATAGCTCACTGGTCGAGTCGGCCTGCGCGGAAGATGTAACGGGGCTAAGTAGTAAACCGAAGCTGCGGCAATACTCTTTGAGTATTGGGTAGGGGAGCGTTCTGTAAGCGGTTGAAGGTGTGTGGTAACGCATGCTGGACGTATCAGAAGTGCGAATGCTGACATGAGTAACGATAAAGGGGGTGAAAAACCTCCTCGCCGGAAGACCAAGGGTTCCTGTCCAACGTTAATCGGGGCAGGGTAAGTCGACCCCTAAGGCGAGGCCGAAAGGCGTAGTCGATGGGAAACGGGTTAATATTCCCGTACTTCTTACAATTGCGATGGGGGGACGGAGAAGGCTAGGTGGGCCTGGCGACGGTTGTCCAGGTTCAAGTGCGTAGGCTGAAGAGTTAGGTAAATCCGGCTCTTCTTAAGGCTGAGACACGACGTCGAGCACCTACGGGTGTGAAGTCATTGATGCCATGCTTCCAGGAAAAGCCTCTAAGCTTCAGATTGTAAGGAATCGTACCCCAAACCGACACAGGTGGTCGGGTAGAGAATACCAAGGCGCTTGAGAGAACTCGGGTGAAGGAACTAGGCAAAATGGTACCGTAACTTCGGGAGAAGGTACGCTCTCGACGGTGAAGTCCCTCGCGGATGGAGCTATTGAGAGTCGCAGATACCAGGTGGCTGCAACTGTTTATTAAAAACACAGCACTGTGCAAAATCGCAAGATGACGTATACGGTGTGACGCCTGCCCGGTGCCGGAAGGTTAATTGATGGGGTTAGACTTCGGTCGAAGCTCTTGATCGAAGCCCCGGTAAACGGCGGCCGTAACTATAACGGTCCTAAGGTAGCGAAATTCCTTGTCGGGTAAGTTCCGACCTGCACGAATGGCGTAATGATGGCCACGCTGTCTCCACCCGAGACTCAGTGAAATTGAAATCGCTGTGAAGATGCAGTGTACCCGCGGCTAGACGGAAAGACCCCGTGAACCTTTACTACAGCTTGGCACTGAACATTGACCCTACATGTGTAGGATAGGTGGGAGGCTTTGAAGCGCAGTCGCTAGATTGCGTGGAGCCGTCCTTGAAATACCACCCTTGTAGTGTTGATGTTCTAACGTCGACCCCTCATCGGGGTTGCGGACAGTGCCTGGTGGGTAGTTTGACTGGGGCGGTCTCCTCCCAAAGCGTAACGGAGGAGCACGAAGGTGGGCTAATCACGGTTGGACATCGTGAGGTTAGTGCAATGGCATAAGCCCGCTTGACTGCGAGAATGACAATTCGAGCAGGTGCGAAAGCAGGTCATAGTGATCCGGTGGTTCTGAATGGAAGGGCCATCGCTCAACGGATAAAAGGTACTCCGGGGATAACAGGCTGATACCGCCCAAGAGTTCATATCGACGGCGGTGTTTGGCACCTCGATGTCGGCTCATCACATCCTGGGGCTGAAGTCGGTCCCAAGGGTATGGCTGTTCGCCATTTAAAGTGGTACGCGAGCTGGGTTTAGAACGTCGTGAGACAGTTCGGTCCCTATCTGCCGTGGGCGTTGGAGAATTGAAAGGGGCTGCTCCTAGTACGAGAGGACCGGAGTGGACGAACCTCTGGTGTTCGGGTTGTGTCGCCAGACGCATTGCCCGGTAGCTAAGTTCGGGATCGATAACCGCTGAAAGCATCTAAGCGGGAAGCGAGCCTTGAGATGAGTTCTCCCTGATACTTTAAGTATCCTAAAGGGTTGTCGTAGACTACGACGTTGATAGGCAGGGTGTGTAAGCGTTGTGAGGCGTTGAGCTAACCTGTACTAATTGCCCGTGAGGCTTAACCATACAACACCCAAGGGGTTTTGATGGACTCAATGAAAGAACGTTGAATGTGTAAGAACGAGAATTAAGAAACAGCTTTCCGAATTAAAGAATTTGCTTGGCGACCATAGCGTTTTGGACCCACCTGATTTCCATGCCGAACTCAGAAGTGAAACGAAATAGCGCCGATGGTAGTGTGGGGCTTCCCCATGTGAGAGTAGGACATCGCCAGGCTTTAAATTTTGGACACTTGCTGATTACAAGCGAGTGATACCACTGCGGAGTGGTAGTTCAGTTGGTTAGAATACCGGCCTGTCACGCCGGGGGTCGCGGGTTCGAGTCCCGTCCACTCCGCCACTTATATTAAGCCCCAGTCGAAAGACTGGGGCTTTTTCGTTAATGCGAGTATATTTTCCCCTTCAATCGAATGAGTCCTGCGGAAAGGCCTGTTAGTAGCCCGGAACCGCTGCCACTTATATTAAGCTTCACTTGAAAGACTAAGATTTTTGGTATCTGTAGGACCAGCTTTCTCTGTAACCGAGTTGCACAATTCTAGTTGAATGTAATCTTGCCCATTTCTCTACAGATTCGAGCCTGTAGTAAATGCTGGAGACTGATGGGTTATGCCGGTCATTAGACCAGAGAATCCGCATAAGCTAGCTCGTAGTCTGCATTCTTGTCACTGCGCATTTCGTTAACGCTCCTCTCTAATAAGAGTTTTCTACTGCTACTTCGCAAATATTCATCGTTCTAGTGTTCTGGATAGTCCCTAGGAGAATGGATAGCTACAGCTAGTCAGCTAGTCTGATTTAGTCATTGGAAGAGAATGAGCGTCTAGACTGTTAAGAGAGTAAAGTCATTCGAACATTCATGTCTTTTAGAAAACTTTGTTTTCTTTGCTGATCTTGCTAGTAACGATTAACCTAAGAGGAGTTCTCGTAGGAGTAAGTTTGATGATGCAACAAATAAAAAATGAAACCTTGAAATCCGTACTTAAGCAATGGTCTTCCGAAGAGGGAATTGTGGTCATCAACCCTGCAACTGAGCAAGAGTTAGTTCGATTAAAGCCCAGTGCTCTTGAGGAATTAGATGACATTATTGGTAAGTGTAAAACCGAGCAAATTCGCTGGGCAAAGTTAAGTGCCAAAGAGCGCTCTCGTCGCTTGAAAAAGTGGTATCAATTACTCCTTGATAATGCAGAAGACATTGCCACAATTATTACCTTAGAGCAGGGGAAACCATTAACCGAGAGTAAAGGGGAGGTGATGTATGGCGCCTCTTTTGTCGAGTGGTTCTCAGAAGAAGCCAAACGTGCTTATGGCGAAGTTATACCTGCACCCACGACAGATCGACGTCTGTCTGCTATTCGCCAGCCTGTAGGGGTATGCGCTGCAATTACGCCGTGGAACTTCCCTATTGCGATGATTACAAGAAAAGCAGCACCAGCCCTGGCGGCAGGCTGTGGTATGCTGATTAAACCCTCTGAGCTTACCCCTCTTACTGCAATTGCTGTTGTTGAATTAGCTTATCAGGCAGGAATCCCAAAAGAACTGCTTCCTGTGGTGGTATCAGAGCAGGCTGCTGAGTTTGGCCAAGTACTAAGTACTGATCCTAGGATTAAGAAAGTTTCTTTTACGGGCTCTACGCGAGTCGGGAAGATTTTGATGAAACAAGCCAGTGACTCTGTCAAAGCGGTTTCGATGGAGTTAGGTGGTAATGCACCTTTTATTGTTTTTGAAGATGCAGATTTAGATGCGGCTGCGGAAGGGCTTGTCGCTTCGAAGTTCCGTAATGCAGGGCAAACATGTGTTTGTACCAATCGGCTGTATATCCATGAAGATGTAAAACAAGCTTTTATTGAAAAAGTATTGTCGAAGTTAAACAAATTACAGCTTGGTAATGGTTTAGAGAAAGGTGTCACATTAGGCCCTGTTATTACGATGGCTTCTAAACATCGCCTAGAGGCGGTGATCGATCAAGCTGTACAAGAAGGGGCTTCTATTGCCAACTCTCCGCAGAGACGCCCTGGGCGCTTTATGGAGCCCGTTCTTTTGGATAGCGTCAAGCAGCATATGTCGATTGTTCAGCAAGAGCTATTCGGGCCTGTATTACCTATTATTACCTTTGAGAATGATGAGCAAGTTCTCGGAATGGCGAATGACACAGAGTATGGTTTGGCTTGTTACTTCTACACGAATAACTTCAAGCGTATTGTTGCTTTCAGCGAAGGTCTGGAATACGGCATGGTTGGTGTCAATGAGGGGATTATTTCTACTGAGGTGGCCCCGTTTGGTGGAGTGAAAGAGTCAGGAGTTGGCCGAGAAGGTGCGAAACAAGGGCTCGATGAATATTTGGAGACAAAGTATATTTGTCTCGGTGGTTTAAGCTGAGTTGGTTGATTTAAGCAAAAAGCTGGGTTTTACCTGGCTTTTTTGATCTGGGAGATGTGTGCCACCCACTATGATTATTATTTATTGGTGAACATTGCTTATGGTGGGACTATCGATAGAAAGCAGAGTTGTTGGTGAGCAGATATTCCACTCTAAGTTAAGCGATGCCTTCAAGGTAATGATCTAAACTCTGATTTTCTTTCCTGAGTGACATGAGTAGAAAAGAGTTTGACTTTAAACCAATGCAAAAAAGCCGTATCAAGAGATACGGCTTTTTCTAATATGGCTCCTCCTACTGGACTCGAACCAGTGACCTGCGGATTAACAGTCCGTCGCTCTACCAACTGAGCTAAGGAGGAACAAATTTTAATAAGTGGTGCCGACTACCGGAATCGAACTGGTGACCTACTGATTACAAGTCAGTTGCTCTACCTACTGAGCTAAGTCGGCACATTTTCGTTAATAAGTAATCGACTTACTAACTGAAAAATGGCTCCTCCTACTGGACTCGAACCAGTGACCTGCGGATTAACAGTCCGTCGCTCTACCAACTGAGCTAAGGAGGAATTGTCTTTTTAAAAGAATAAATGGTGCCGACTACCGGAATCGAACTGGTGACCTACTGATTACAAGTCAGTTGCTCTACCTACTGAGCTAAGTCGGCACACTATATTCTTTAACTATTGTTCGTGCTAAGCACCAACAATTAATAAATTGTGGTGCCCGGAGGCGGAATCGAACCACCGACACGAGGATTTTCAATCCTCTGCTCTACCGACTGAGCTATCCGGGCGACGAGGTGTATTAAACGGTTTTTCGGCTCTTAGGTCAACCATAAAATTAAAATAAAATATCGTTTGATGAAAATGTGCTCGGAGTGGGCTGTTTTTATGCATTTTTGATACAAATCCACCATCAACTAAGCTTTCTTTAATGGAAAGATAGGAGTTTGAAAGTAGAGTAAATGGATAAAAACAAAAAAAAGCACGCTTGAAAACGTGCTTTATACTAAACAATTGACTTTAACCTAGTGCTTTACAGAGAACTTGTTTACCCAACCTTCTAGCTCATCCGCCAGCGAAGCTAAACTTTGAGTGCTTGATTGACTCTCCGTTACCACAGAGTTGAGCTGGCTTCCGCTTTCCTCGATAAGATTTACGCGCAGCGCAATATCATCGCTAACCTGAGTTTGTTCGGCTGCTGCGGTCGCGATCTGCTGACTCATTGCGGTGATAGATTCTAAAGCCGTTACAATTTGCTGCAGAGCTTCAGAGGCATTCTTAGACTCTGTTACTGTGCCCTCACTGGTTTCTGCACACACTTCCATTGTGTGAATAGCGTTACGGGAACCTTCTTGCAGGTTGGAGATCATATGCTGAATCTCTTTAGTGCTATCTTGTGTTCGGCCTGCCAGGTTACGCACCTCGTCGGCAACAACGGCAAAGCCTCGACCTTGCTCTCCGGCACGTGCTGCTTCAATGGCAGCATTGAGTGCGAGTAAGTTTGTTTGCTCTGCAATATCGCCAATTACATCGAGCACTTTCACTATACTATTTACATCCTGATCTAGATCGGCGACCGCTTTACTTGCAGTATTTAATTGAGAAGCCAAACCTTGAATGTTTTCAACAGTACTGTGAATCAGCTTCTGAGTATGCTGACTTTGTTTATCGGCTTCGTCTGTGTTGTTTGCTGTATCACTTGCCGAGTTGGCAACATGGTTGGCTGAAGATGCCATTTCAGTCATCGCAGTGGCAATCATTGCTGTTGACTGCTGCTGAGATACGGTGAGTTCGGCAATCGTATTTGAGCGAGATTCTACGGCAGATAGCTCAGCGCGCAGTGCGTGCATGGATTTCTCAAGGTTTGTCACCATGGTGGCTAGTGATTGACTCATATCTTGTACCGCACGATAGATACTTCCTCTCGGCGCCACTGCATCAAAACTGGTCTGAATGTCGCCTTGTGCGACAGCTTGAACGGCTTTGCGCACATCGTTTGGCTCTCCACCAAGTAGATTGAGCATCTTGCGAATCGAGATTATCAGGCCACCGAGAATACTCCCCGCGATAACTAAACACAGTACAAGCTGCCATTGGGCGGTAGCCCAGAAGCGAGCATTCACCTCATTAAAACCGATCCCTGTACCTACAACCCAGCCCCAATGTGGTGTTTTCTCGGCAATAGAGTGTTTTTCTTCAATGCTTCCGTCGGCCTGCTTTTGACTCCAAGTATATTCGATGATTTGACCTGTTTTGCGCCCCAAAACATCTAAGATAAGTTGGCCGACGCTGTTGCCATCTCCATCACGAAAGTCGTGAAAGCTTGTTCCATGTAATTGAGGGTCAAGCGGAGCTGCAACAAAAATCATGTTCTCATCTGCGACATAAACGTATTCGTTGTCTTTGTAGATATTATTACGGAGTAGGCGAGTGGCTAATGATTTCGCTTCGTCCTCTGGCATTTTGCCTTCGATAGCCATTTTTTCTACTTCGGTAAGAATGCTGTACGCACTTTTGAATAGCTCAGTAACCCGAGCTTTGTTATCAAGGTTACTTGCGACGCGAAGTGTCCATAAGCCCGTTGCGGTCAGTGCTAGGAGTGCTAGCAATATGATCGCAGATAATAAATAGGCTTGAGTTTTTAGTTTCATATTTGGCTCACAAATAAAGTGTCATCACTATGCAAGGCATAGTTAAAAGAAGAAATGTAATAACTCGGGCATCTTAGTGAAGATGAATATGAGCGCATACTAGTGCGTATTGAAATTATGATGAGGATTAAATTTTTAGCGTAAAATAAGTGTTTTTTAGAGATTGGGCTTAATATTTTGCGATGCTAGAAACAGAGAAACAGAGAAACAGAGAAACTGGGGGAATGAAATGAACGTAGGGCAGATGCCAAAAAGCCGCATCAAAAGATGCGGCTTTTAAAAATGGCTCCTCCTACTGGACTCGAACCAGTGACCTGCGGATTAACAGTCCGTCGCTCTACCAACTGAGCTAAGGAGGAATTATTCGTGTATCGTGTTTAGCAATGACACCAAATAATGGTGCCTCGAGGCGGAATCGAACCACCGACACGAGGATTTTCAATCCTCTGCTCTACCGACTGAGCTATCGAGGCAAAAGAATGGTGCCGACTACCGGAATCGAACTGGTGACCTACTGATTACAAGTCAGTTGCTCTACCTACTGAGCTAAGTCGGCACACTTTATTCTTTTTAGAAGAGATGAACTCTTCGTTTTAAGAATCTCATTCATATGAAATTCTTGAAGTTGGCTCCTCCTACTGGACTCGAACCAGTGACCTGCGGATTAACAGTCCGTCGCTCTACCAACTGAGCTAAGGAGGAACTATTCTGTTTTGTGTCTTGCCAATGATTTAAATTAAGCAAGCGCACCAAATATGGTGCCTCGAGGCGGAATCGAACCACCGACACGAGGATTTTCAATCCTCTGCTCTACCGACTGAGCTATCGAGGCAAAAGAATGGTGCCGACTACCGGAATCGAACTGGTGACCTACTGATTACAAGTCAGTTGCTCTACCTACTGAGCTAAGTCGGCACACTTTATTCTTTGTGCTTTTGTCCGTGTTATAACATTTCGTTAAGACACCAACAAATCAAATTGTGGTGCCCGGAGGCGGAATCGAACCACCGACACGAGGATTTTCAATCCTCTGCTCTACCGACTGAGCTATCCGGGCGACGGAGCGCTATTAAACGGATTTTCCCGCTTTGCGTCAACCACTTTTTTTAAATAATTTCAAAAAAGTGCTTGTTCGAACGCTTTTTATTCAACTGTCACTACAAAGTTTGCTTTGAGTTAAATTCCTTTTTGAAATTTGTAACTTTTTCTAGGTAACGACGTGCTTCTGCGTTCGGATGTTTCTTAGTTAGTGCCCAATAAACTTGGTTGGGTTGCAACGAATTAAGATCTTGCATTGCGCGTTTGCGATCGCTGCGATGGAATGTGTTTAAAACACCTCCAGTACCACCATTGTAAGCGGAAATCATACTGTACTCGAGAGAGGTTGGGTGATGGACTTCTCTTAAATAACGATTTTTTAAGATGTAGAAATACGCAGTACCGGTATCGATGTTGTTTTCTGGATTAAACAAATATTCCGGGCTTGGTTGGCCTGAGCGCTTTTTCACGAGCTTGAATACGTCCCGACCGGCGGTTTTAGGTACAACTTGCATTAAGCCATACGCATTTGCCCAACTTACTGCGTACGGGTTGAAGCTGCTCTCGGTTTTAATAATGGCGTATATCAAATCTTCTGGAATATCGTATTTCTTAGAAGCTCGGCGCACGATATCGGCGTATTGGTAGCTGCGTGTTGAAAAATGGTCTTCAACCATGGGGATTTCGACGTAATACGCTTTCTTGAAATCAACGTCTTTGGTCTTGATCTTGTTTGCGATGAGATACTCCGCAAATCGGTTTGCCCGCCAAGACCACTGAATTGGCTTATTGTCTTGATCGACAACTTGTTTATACAGAAATGGTTGCCCTTCTAACGTGATTCCTTTTGAGGAGAACAAGTCGACGTGAGCTGGATCGTCTGGCGTGAGTAAGGTAGTGACAATCGCCTCTTTGAGGTGCTTTTGGGGCTCGGTCGGTGATACGGTTTCAATCGTGATCACGCCTTTGCGAAAGTCGACTTCGGCACGGCTAAGGTAGTTATCGATATATTTGACGTAATTACTTTTGCCTGCGTACTTAATTTCTTTTTTACCCCAGCGCTTTTGAATATTACCAGAGAAACTATTGATCAGGGCATCCAACGCGGCGGTATCTTTTTCAAATTGTCCAGGTAGCTCAGCTAAGTTATTGGCAAAACGGTTTGTGGGCTCGTAGTTGACGTCATAAATCTTTTCGACGAATTCACGGCTACAGCCAGCCATTAAAAGTGCGGCAGCAATAAAGACAATTTTTTTCATAAGTATCAGGGCTATTGAAGGTAATAGAAAAATGACACCACAAGTGGTTGTGATGTCATTGTTTTAACTCAAGCAACTTTATTCGCTCGGCGGTGTGTAACCTTCGATATGAACGTCTTTTCCTTCAAAGAGGAAGTTTACCATTTCTGTTTCGATCAGTTTTCGGTGCTCTGGATCCATCATGTTGAGTTTCTTTTCGTTGATCAACATGGTTTGTTTGTGTTGCCACTGAGCCCACGCTTCTTTCGAGATGTTGTCGAAAATGCGTTTACCTAGTTCACCAGGGTAAAGTTGAAAGTCTAGACCTTCGCCTTCTTTTTTTAGTCGAGCACAAAATACAGTGCGGCTCATAATGACTCCTTGTATTCAATTAACGAAGTTCGTGGGGTAGCGCTTCCAGCAATAGTTTTACTGGCGCGGCTAAACCGACTTCTTCAGGTTTAGATAAGTTATACCAAAGACCTTTGTTGCCTTCCATTATCACGTCCGGTTGCTTTGATAAATCAATCAAAATTGGCGTGATATCTAGGTGGTAATGGCTGAATGTATGACGAAAGGTAATCAGTGTTTGCTGCTGCTTGATATTGCTGGCTTGAATGCCACGTTGATCCAGTAGCAATTCAATGTCGCTTTCTACATCCACATGTTCGGTTTGTGGGAAGCAAAATAAGCCACCCCAAATGCCTGTTTGTGGTCTTTGTTCTAACCACACCTCATGACCATTTTCGGTGTTGTGGTGAAGCATTACAAAACGAGTTTGCTTGATTGGCTTGTCTTTTTTCGGTTTTTTACCCGGGTAGTCGAGCACATTGCCTTGTTGTTTTGCCACACACAGATCCGCAACAGGGCAGAGGCTACATTTGGGTTTGCTGCGTGTGCAGACCATTGCGCCCATGTCCATCATTGCCTGGTTATACTTATCTACGTCCGTTTGTGGGGTGTGCGTTTCGGCAATTTCCCACAGCTGGTTTTCAACCTTTTTTTGTCCTGGCCATCCTTCGACTGCGAAACAGCGGGATAGGGTGCGCTTCACGTTGCCATCAAGAATCGCATGTGGTTGTTTATACACAGACGATAAAACGGCGGCTGCGGTAGAGCGGCCAATCCCCGGTAAGGCGTTCATTTTCTCTATATCAAGAGGAAACTCACCATTGTATGTAGAGGCGACCTCTTGTGCTGCTTTGTGAAGGTTACGGGCTCGGGCGTAATACCCTAAGCCAGTCCAAAGGTGCAGGACTTCATCTTGCTCAGCATTGGCAAGATCGATCACGGTTGGAAAACGCTCCAAGAAACGTTGGTAATACGGAATAACCGTAGTGACCTGAGTTTGCTGAAGCATGATTTCAGACAACCAGACACTGTATGCGGTCTTATTTTGTTGCCACGGAAGATCTTTTCTTCCATATGCGTCATACCATTCTAGGATGGCATTGGCGAAAGGTGTCACGACTTGCTCTGTATTCTATTATTGGTTAGGTGCAAAATTGCACCACATAATGGGCAAGAAGTACAACGGATAAACAGTAGGGATATAAAGAGGTGTGCTATTGCTTTTGGGCTGCCATAGGCCAAGAGCTCAACAAATACTTGCACCTCAGTAAATTCTTTGGATAATCCCCGCTTTGATTAATCAATGTGCAGGCAAAATCAATGAGTGAAGTAACCACTAACGAATACAACGAAGACGGAAAGCTGATCCGCAAAATCCGCAGCTTTGTGCGCCGTGAAGGGCGTTTGACTAAAGGTCAAGAGAGCGCGATGAATGAATGCTGGCCAACGATGGGTATTGACTTCAAAGCTGAACTTCTCGATTGGAAAGAAGTGTTTGGTAACGACAACCCCGTTGTACTAGAGATCGGTTTTGGTATGGGTGCTTCATTGGTTGAAATGGCAAAGAATGCACCAGAGAAGAACTTCATTGGTATCGAAGTACACAGCCCAGGTGTTGGTGCTTGTCTTGCGGATGCGCGTGAGGCGGGAGTTACTAACCTGCGTGTGATGTGCCATGACGCAGTGGAAGTGTTTGAGCATATGATTCCAAACGGCAGCCTATCGACACTGCAGTTGTTCTTCCCAGACCCTTGGCACAAGAAACGTCACCACAAGCGTCGCATCGTTCAATTAGGTTTTGCTGAAATGGTTCGTGAGAAGCTGATCCCTAATGAAGGTATTTTCCACATGGCGACAGACTGGGAAAACTACGCAGAGCACATGATTGAAGTTATGAACCAAGCGCCAGGTTTCGAAAACATTGCTAAAGATGGTGATTTCGTTCCTCGTCCAGACGACCGTCCTTTAACGAAGTTTGAAGCTCGTGGTCACCGTCTTGGTCACGGTGTGTGGGATATCAAATATAAGCGTATCGCGTAACTAGAGGAGTTCATGGGATGTACCATTACGCGATATTAGCGAATCCGGGTCATAACCGAATTTACTTTGATAGCGCAATGACCATTGCCTGTTCAGAGCTAAAAGCAATTTTAGCTTCACAAGGCGTGGATGTGACAGAAATTGGTAGTAAAGAGGTTGGCTTACCTGCAGCGTTGGTGTTTTCTTGTCAGGAAGCTCTAAGCGATGAGCAGACGCGAAGAATCGCAGCCTCTTCGATTTACTATGCACTATTTGAAGTGCGCGAAGATGGTTTACTTCGACCAATTCAAGCGCCAGCGTTCAATACTTTCCCGGAAAGCATGAGTCAGATTCTGCGTTATACCGGGAAAACAAACGAGCAGTTTACTCGCTTGATGGTGAATATCGGCATTAGTGCGTCCAATACGGGAAGTGAGCAGCTGACCTTAATGGATCCAATGTGTGGTAAAGGTACAACCTTGTTTGAAGGCTTGATCCATGGTTTGAACGTGGTGGGGGTAGAGATCAATGCCAAGTGGGTGCAAGAGATCCAGACCTTTATCGTTAAGTTCATGAAGAATGGTCGCTTTAAGCACAAAGTGAGCAAAGAAAAGCGCACTGCGGGTGGCAAGAAAGTGGCGGATGGTTTCGTGGTTGAAGCTGCAGCAAATAAAGAAGATTACAACCAAGGCAACCTTCAGTTTATGAAGCTGTATTCGGCTGATACACGTATCGCTGATCAAGTCGTGAAAAAGAACTCAGTTGATGTGATGGTGTCTGATCTGCCTTATGGTGTGCAGCACGGCAGCAAAAATGCCAAGGACAGCAAACTGAACCGGAGCCCACTAGAGCTTTTAAAAGAGGCTCTGCCTGCATGGAAAGTGGTACTGAAAAAACAAGGTTCAGTGGTGTTGTCTTTCAATGAATTTACATTGAAATGGAAAGACGTCGCGGCATTATTTGAAGAGCAAGGTTGGAAGGTACTTTCAGAAGAGCCTTACATCGGTTATCTTCACCGTGTTGATCAATCTATCAACCGCAATATTATTGTGGCAGTAAAACCATAATCGACTTGAGTCGAACGAACCCTATGGAAAAGCCAACGACACGTTGGCTTTTTTTACCTCTGAGCTCAACGAGTTCTCTTGTAAATAGAAGGTAGAGAATGAAACCGACAGTGGAAATTTTGACAGATATTTTGGCGGAAGTGCGCCCTTTAATCGGCCAAGGCAAAGTGGCTGATTACATTCCTGCTCTGGCAAAAGTACCAAGCAACAAGTTAGGTATTGCGGTATACACCAACGAAGGTGAGGTTATTAAGGCGGGCGATGCCGATGAACCTTTCTCTATCCAATCTATTTCAAAAGCATTGAGCTTGACGTTAGCGATGTGCTTGTACAAGCAAGAAGAAATTTGGTCTCGAGTGGGAAAAGAGCCTTCGGGGCAGGCATTTAATTCGCTAATCCAGCTAGAAATGGAGCAAGGTATTCCTCGCAATCCTTTTATTAATGCTGGAGCGATAGTTGTGGCGGATCTGTTGCAAACTCGCTTATCTGCACCTCGTCAGCGCCTATTGGAATTTGTACGTCAGCTTTCTGGTGATACTCATATTGTGTATGACAAAGTCGTCGCGGCATCCGAAATGATGCATGGTGATCGTAATGCGGCGATTGCTTATCTCATGCGCTCGTTTGGTAACTTCGAAAATGAAGTAATTCCAGTGCTGCAAAACTACTTCCACGCTTGTGCACTGAAGATGAGCTGTGTCGACTTGGCTAAAACGTTTAGCTATTTGGCAAATAAGGGCACATCGGTACAAACGGGTAAGCCCGTTGTTTCTCCCGTGCAAACCAAACAACTTAATGCACTGTTAGCAACGTGTGGCCTGTATGATGGCGCGGGCGAATTTGCTTATCGTGTTGGCATGCCTGGTAAGTCTGGTGTCGGTGGTGGCATTATCGCGGTAGTACCTGGCGAAATGACCATTGCAGTATGGTCTCCAGAGCTTGACCCTTCAGGTAACTCCCTTGCTGGTACTAAGGCGCTTGAATTGCTATCGGAGCGAATTGGCCGTTCGATTTTCTAATGTTGAATGTTCTATATAAAAAGCCTCTCAATTGAGAGGCTTTTTTGTTTTTGGGCTGCTTTACTCTTCGCTTTCTTCGGCCATAAAGGCTTCGAGCAAATCATTAAGGAAGAGCTTCCCTTTTTCAGTAATTTGCCAATGAGTGGCGGTGTCACTCAAGTAGCCCATTTCTAACGCCCAATCAATAGTTTCTTGAATCGTACTGAGCGGCAAGCCTGTGGTGTCCACGTAATCTTGCTTCGGGCATGCTTCCATTAAGCGGAATCGGTTCATAAAGAACTCGAATGGACGGTCTTCATCCGCGACGACATGTTCTGTATGCAGATAAGGTTTGACCATATTTTGATAAGCCGCTAAATAGCCACGCGGGTGTTTTACCTTTGTCGTTCGAATAATACGCCCGTCGGTAAAACTGAGTTTGCCATGAGAGCCACAACCGATACCAAGGTAATCGCCAAAGCGCCAGTAGTTGAGGTTGTGCTGACACTGATAGCCCGGCTTACTGTAACCCGAGATTTCATATTGCACATAACCCGCGGCTGCAAGTTTTTGGTGTCCGAGCTCGAAAATATCCCACAAGTCATCATCATCAGGTAGCGTTGGTGGCTTGTAGTAGAACATGGTGTTTGGTTCGATGGTCAGCTGATACCAAGACAGGTGCGGCGGTGCCAACTCAATCGCTTTGTCCAAATCTGCCAAGGCTTGTTCGATGCTTTGATCAGGTAAGCCGTGCATGAGATCGAGGTTAAAGCTGTTTAAACCGATTTGGTGCGCTAATTTAGCAGCATTGACGGCTTCGTCTTGGCCGTGAATGCGCCCCAAACGCTCAAGCTTCTGTTGCTCAAAGCTTTGCACGCCGATAGAGATACGCGTTACACCAGCTTTGCGGTAGCCAACAAAACGCTCTGCTTCGATGGTGCCTGGGTTAGCTTCCATGGTGATCTCAATTTCAGGCTTGAAAGGAATACGCGCTTCAATGCCCTTAAGTAGACGCTCAATGCCTTCTGCCGAAATCAAACTCGGCGTACCACCACCAATGAAGATTGAATGCAGTGGACGTGGCACTTCGTTAAGGCGGTATTTCTGAATGTCAGTATCTAAATCTTCTAGAAGAGCACTGATGTACTCTTCTTCTGGAATCTCGGTTTTGAGCGCGTGAGAGTTAAAGTCGCAATACGGGCACTTTTGTACACACCAAGGGATGTGTACATACAAGCTGAGTGCTGGGGGCGTTAACATGGTCTAATTCGCTCGTGATTACTGAGACACTTGCTCAGACAGTTGAGCAAACAACGACTTGAGCGCTTTACCGCGGTGAGACAGTTGTTTCTTACGTGCAGGTTCAAGTTCGGCTGACGCACAGTTGTTTTCAGGAACAAAGAAGATTGGGTCGTAGCCAAAGCCATTTTCACCGTGTGCTTCAGTTAGAATTCGGCCTTCCCATTTACCGTGGCAGACGATAGGCGTTGGGTCGTTCTCGTGGCGCATGAGGACTAATACGCAGTGGAAACGTGCTGTACGTTCTGCTTCTGGTACGCCTTCCATTGCCGCTAGCAATTTTTCTAGATTCTCTTGATCAGATGCGTTCTCGCCTGCGTAACGTGCAGAGTAAATGCCCGGAGCGCCTTTTAAGAAATCGACTTCTAAGCCAGAGTCATCTGCAATCGCAGGAAGCCCTGTTTCTTGTGCGGCATGGCGAGCTTTGATGATCGCGTTTTCAATGAAGGTTGTACCCGTTTCTGCTACTTCCGATACATTGAATTCACTTTGCGCTAATACTTCAAAACCGAAGTCAGACAATAAATCTGCCATTTCACGAACTTTGCCTTGGTTACCAGTTGCTAGCACAATTTTTTTCATGGGAATCTCTTTTAATAGTGATAGAGGAGAACAAATCGTTCTCCTCTAGATATTCTTTAACTAATAAGTAGTTTTTAGCCTGCTTAGATCCAAAAGCTTTTGGATCATCACAACCCAATTACTCTTCAACATAAAACTTCTGGGTGAATTTAAGCTTACCTGAGCCTTTGTTTCCAGCTTTTACGTCAATATCGAAAGTAAAAGTTTCTTCGTGGGTAATTGGCAGTTCGGCTAAATAGTATATCGCATTGCCTTCTTTGACTTCACGAAAGGACAAGGTCTGAGTTTGGCCGATGAGGTTTTTCGCGCGTCCAGCAATTTTTGCTTCTAATGCAGGTTTACCCAATGAAGCTCTATCTAGCACGCTAATATTAACCACAGCGAGGTATCCATTACGCTTGATATCGTAGCTACGTGCGACTTTCGGTGTTAAGAATGTCGAGTTAAACGCGACATAGTGTACTTCGATATCTTTCATATTTTTAAACTGATCGGCGAAGCTTGGTAACGACAATAGGCTGATCAGTAATGCGGTAATCCATTTGCTCATTGTTACTTCCTCAAAGCACTTGTTATAAAACAACCATAGTCGCAATTTTACCTTGGTCACGGGGTAAAAATGCGAACTCAGTCGTTGGTACTAGTAAGTGTGGTACAAAATTGTAAATAAAAAGCCATCATAAGATGGCTTTAATTTCTGTCGGTATCTGGGTAGGTGATTCTATCCGAATTTGTTTGTGCCGTCCTAATTCACCTTTTTCTATGTGAACCAAACCCTTAGCGATTTTAAACTGCTTGGCTAAGAACTTAGTTAGGTGCGCATTAGCTTTGCCATCGACAGGTGGAGCAGTAATGGCGATTTTGAGCTCTTCACCATGCAAGCCAACAATTTTATCGCGGCTTGCTTTAGGTTGAATATAGAGCTTTAGGATGATGTCCTCGCCATCTTGCCAAACTGCGGCTGACATTATAACTGGAACCAAATTGGACCAATGATATCACCCATCAAGAAGTTCGCGAACTGCAAGCCGATAAACAGCACCAGTACGCTCAAATCAAGACCACCAATAGCCGGAATAATACGACGGATTGGTGCGCACATTGGCTCGGTTAATTGATGGAATACGTACTCGATAGGGCTGCGACCTTGGCTTACCCAGCTCAAAATTGCACGGATCAATAGTACCCAGAACAGCAGACCTCCAGCGGCTTTGATTAATGATAACAAGCCTAAGAACAAGAAATCAGCGCTGAAAGAGACGGAACCGTTCGAAGCTATCAGGATCAGAACGACAAATTTAAGCACACACAACACGTAGGCAAACAACACGGTTGCTAGGTCAATATTCCCCACGGAAGGAATAATGCGGCGCAGTGGACCAATGACCGGCTGAGTCGCTTTTACTATGAATTGCGAGAATGGGTTGTAGAAGTCTGCGCGTGCAGCTTGCAACCAAATTCGCAAAATTACGACCATGATGTACAGGTCAAATAGGGTTGAGATGAGAAAACTCATTGAATTCATAAGGTACCCTTAACAAGTGATGGATGATACTAAACGGAGTTCATCCAAATAATTAAAACAGTTTTTCCATTTCTTCCGCGCGAGCCACAGCAGCTTGCATGGCTTTAGCAACAATATCTGAAAGTTGATGTTCGTTGAATGTATGCAGTGCTTCTGCCGTTGTCCCACCTTTCGATGTCACATTCTCACGCAGGGTCGATAGCTCAGTTTCTGGGTTGCTAACCACCATACTGGCCGCGCCCAATGCAGCTTGCTGAACCAATAGTCGAGCGGTGTCTTTATCAAAGCCTTGAGCAATCGCTTCTGCTTGCATCGCCTCCATAAACAGGAAGAAGTATGCCGGAGCACTGCCAGCTGCGGCAATCACATTATTGATGCCAGACTCTTGCTCAACCCAACATACTTTACCGACCGCTTCCATTAACTCTGCAGCAAAAGCTTTGTCTTGCTCAGTTACATGGGCTGGTGCGAATAAACCACTCATGCCCAACCCAAGTTGTGATGGCGTATTTGGCATAACACGAACCAAGTTCAATTTGGTGTCTAGCATATCATCCAATCGTGAACAGTTGATGCCAGCGGCAATAGAAATCACCAGTTTATTAGTGAAATCGATCGCTTGCAGTGGTTTACAAACATCAGCCATCATTTGCGGTTTCACAGACAATACCACCACATCCGCCTCGGTCGCAGCTTGGATGTTATCGCTGGTGGTACGGATGCCAAAATCTTGTTCTAGCGGAAGACGGCGTGCCTCTGAAGGAGCTGTCGCGGTAATGTTTTGCGCTGGGTATCCGTTAGCAACCAAGCCAGAAACAATGGCTCTCACCATGTTGCCAGCACCAATGAAGGCGATTTTTTTATGTTCCATTTGTCTGATTTCCATCATGATATTTAGAGTTTGTTGTGCGCTCAGGTGTATAATGGCGCCGCTGTTACTTACTGCTCCTATTGGCGAGTAAGATGATTGCGCGATTTACTCTTTAATTTAACGACGAATTTATGTCGCTAGTGAGCGTTTTGTTGATTTAGCTGTAGTCTCGCGCGCCGAAAATAGCGGTTCCAATACGAACCATTGTACTACCAGCTTCGATTGCAGCGGTCATATCACCACTCATTCCCATTGATAATGTATCGATTTCTGGGAACTGAGCTTCGAGTGTTTGCTTCAATGTGGCCAACTTCTGAAACTCATGAAGTTGTGATTCGTAGTCAGACACGTTGGCAGGAATCGACATCAACCCTCTTAAAGTGAGGTTGGGTAGGCGAGAAATCAACTCCGCAAGCTCGAATACTTCCGCTTCAGTGACACCAGATTTAGATGTCTCACCACTGGTGTTAACCTGAATCAGAACTTGTAGCGGTTTAAGTTCGCTTGGACGCTGATCATTCAGGCGTTGAGCAATCTTGGTTCGATCGATGGTGTGAACCCAATCGAAATGTTCGGCAACAAGTCGCGATTTATTCGACTGAATCGGGCCAATGAAGTGCCATTCGATTCGATTATCTGGATAATGCTCGGCAAAGTGCTGAACTTTACTGACGCCCTCTTGGACGTAGTTTTCACCAAAGGCGGTTTGTCCCGCTTGGTAGGCTTCGAGAATTGCCTCGACAGGTTTAGTTTTGCTTACCGCTAGAAGTTGCACTGACTCTGGAGTTCGACCACATTTTTGCTCGTCATATCGAATTTGAGAGGTGATATGTTCAATATTTTGTTGAATACTACTCATAGCTGTACTTTAGACTTAAGGATTTTAAATGGATATCACTGAGTTACTGGATTTTAGTGTAAAACATAATGCCTCGGATCTACATCTTTCTGCAGGTGTCCCACCAATGGTTCGTATTGATGGGGATGTGAGAAAACTAGGCATTCCAGCGTTTACACACCAAGAAGTGCATCGTTTGGTTTTCGAAATCATGAACGATGCCCAACGCAGTGAGTTCGAAGAAAAACTCGAAGTCGACTTCTCTTTTGAGTTGCATAACGTTGGTCGTTTCCGTGTCAACGCTTTCAACCAATCTCGTGGCTGTGCGGCAGTATTCCGTACCATTCCAAGTAGCATTCCAACTTTGGAAGAGCTGGAAGCTCCCGAGATCTTCAAAAAAATTGCGAACGCTGAAAAAGGCTTAGTTCTGGTTACTGGCCCAACAGGTTCTGGTAAATCGACGACCTTAGCAGCCATTGTTGACTACATTAATCGTAATCACAACAAGCACGTACTCACAATTGAAGATCCGATTGAATTTGTTCACAACAACAATAAATGTTTGATCAACCAGCGTGAAGTACACCGTGATACGCATAGTTTCCAAAACGCACTGCGCAGCGCATTGCGTGAAGACCCGGATGTCATTCTGGTTGGTGAGATGCGTGACAAAGAAACCATCAGCCTTGCGTTAACGGCGGCGGAAACGGGGCACTTAGTCTTCGGCACGTTACACACTAGCTCAGCGGCAAAAACCATTGACCGTATTATCGATGTGTTCCCTGGCAGTGATAAAGACATGGTGCGATCGATGCTTTCTGAGTCCCTTCGTTCGGTTATCGCACAAAAATTATTGAAACGTAATGGTGGTGGCCGTATTGCATGCCATGAAATCATGATGGCAACGCCTGCGATTCGTAACTTGATCCGCGAAGACAAAGTCGCGCAGATGTATTCGATCATTCAAACTGGTGCGGCTCACGGCATGCAAACCATGGAGCAAAATGCTCGTCAGTTAATGGCACAAGGTATGGTCGCTCGTGAAGAGGTCGATAGTAAGATCGGGTTAGAAGTGCAGCAATTCTCGTAACGTTCATACAGATAATGGTGAATACGGAAGATGGATCTAGATAAATTTCTCGAAGGCATGCTGGCGCTGAAAGCGTCGGATCTTTACATCACGGTTGGAGCGCCAATTCTATTTCGTGTGGATGGCGAATTGCGACCACAAGGTGAAAAACTCACCGAGAGTGATGTAGCGGCATTACTCGACAGTGCTATGGAGCCAGATCGGCGTCAGGAATTTCGTAAAAGTCGTGAGTCGAATTTTGCCATTGTGAGAGATTGTGGCCGCTTCCGTGTTAGTGCTTTTTTTCAGCGGGAACTACCGGGTGCGGTGATTCGTCGTATTGAAACCAATATTCCCACCTTTGAGCAATTAAAGTTACCGTTAGTGTTGCAAGATTTAGCGATAGCCAAGCGTGGTTTGGTGCTGGTGGTTGGTGCTACTGGGTCAGGTAAATCCACCACAATGGCGGCAATGACGGGCTATCGAAACAGCAACAAGACGGGACACATTTTGACGGTCGAAGATCCGATCGAATTCGTGCATGAGCACAAGCGCTGTATCGTGACTCAACGCGAAGTTGGGTTAGATACGGAAAGCTATGAAGTTGCGCTTAAAAACTCGCTGCGTCAAGCGCCAGATATGATTTTGATTGGTGAGATCCGTAGCCGTGAAACAATGGAATACGCGATGACCTTCGCCGAAACGGGCCATTTGTGTATGGCAACGTTGCACGCCAACAATGCCAACCAAGCTTTAGAGCGCATTCTTCACTTGGTACCGAAAGATCAAAAAGAACAATTCTTGTTTGATTTGTCGATGAACCTAAAAGGTGTGGTTGGTCAGCAGCTGATCCGAGATAAGAATGGGCAGGGGCGTCATGGTGTGTTTGAGATCTTGCTAAATAGCCCACGAGTATCGGATTTGATCCGCCGCGGAGATTTGCATGAGTTGAAGTCAACCATGGCTCGCTCAAATGAGTTTGGTATGCTGACGTTCGATCAATCTCTTTATAAGTTGGTGATGCAAGGTAAGATCAGCGAAGAGGACGCGCTGCACAGTGCCGATTCGGCGAATGATTTGCGCTTGATGTTGAAAACACAGCGTGGCGAAGCATTCTCTACGGGCAGTCTTGCTAACGTTAAGATCGATATGGATTAAGCGTGTTTAGACGAAAAAAAGGTTGGCACTTGCCAACCTTTTCTTGTTTTGAGTATTGTGTTTTATTCACCCCAGAGGGCTTCAAACCAGCTTTCTAGAATCACCACCGCTGACTGGCAGTCCACATTCCCTTTCGATAGGGCTTTGTAGCCGCCCATGCTGAACAACTCCGCACGAGCTTCTGCTGTAGATAATCGCTCATCATGCAGTTCAACAGGTAAGCCGTATCGGCCTTGCAGACGCTTAGCAAATTTTCGTGCACGAGGGGTTATGGTCTCAAGGTCTTTGCCATGAAGATCAGTTGGTAAACCGACCACTAGCAAATCTGGCTGCCACTCTTTGATTTGCTTTTCGATATCGTCCCAATTTGGAATACCGTCATTGGCTTTAAAGGCTTTTAATGGGGAAGCCGTACCAGTAATTTCTTGGCCAATAGCGCTACCAATGCTTTTGGTTCCAAAGTCAAAAGCCATAATTGTGCGTGACATAAGGTGTCTCTATCTAATGTAACTGTATTTCGGACTAAGCATGTCCAGAGTCTGCTGAAAGATGACTTGGGTCGATGCCCAGCTTTTCGACCGCTTTCTTCCAACGCTCGTTGATTGGTGTATTAAAGATAATTTCAGGCGTCGCTTCAATGGTGAGCCAAGAGTTTTCGACCAGCTCATTTTCTAATTGGCCTGCACTCCAACCTGAGTAGCCAAGTGCCACTAAGTAATCACTTGGTTCTGCTTCTGTTCCTAACACCGAAAGAATATCACGTGAAGTGGTTACAGCGAGGTCATCGGTCATTTGGACGCTGGACTCGTAGTAATCTTTAGGTTTATGCAGAATAAAACCACGATCTTCCGAGATTGGGCCGCCATTGTAGACTGGTCTATCTAGGCTGGCTTCAAATAGGCGCGGGTGTACTGGCTGAACTTCCACCTGCTTGAGCATGTTGCCGACGGTGATATCAACAGGAGCATTGATCATCAACCCCATAGCGCCGTCTTCGTTGTGCTCACAAACGTAGATCACGCTGTTTTGAAAGTACGGATCTTTCATCCCAGGCATGGCAACTAAAAAGTGATTTGTGAGATTCATACTCATATTGACCCTTAACTCTCGTAAATGCCCTTAAGCAAACATCATACAGTTTACCATCTAGGTATGTGCATGAGTTTGCTTAAGTTAATGTACTACGCTCTCTATTAACTGTAATACAGTTTGAGTTATTCGCCTTTTACTCGACGCTCAATCGCATCCATCAGTTTGCCAGTGATTGAGATGTCAAAAGCTGCTTCAATTTCGCGAATACAGGTTGGGCTGGTGACGTTGATTTCCGTTAGCTTATCGCCAATTACGTCAAGGCCAACAAAGATAAGGCCTTTTTCTTTCAGTGTAGGAGCCACAGTTTGAGCAATCTTAATATCGGTCTCGCTTAGTGGTCGAGCCTCACCTGTGCCACCAGCTGCAAGGTTACCGCGCGTTTCACCTTTTGCAGGAATACGAGCTAGACAGTAAGGCATTGGTTCGCCATCTACGACTAAGATACGTTTGTCACCGTTGCTGATGTCTGGCACGAAGGTTTGCGCCATTGCGTAGTTTTGACCGTGGTTGGTCAGTGTCTCGATGATTACAGAGACGTTAGGGTCGTTTTCTTTTACGCGGAAGATAGATGCGCCGCCCATACCATCAAGCGGTTTTAGGATGACATCACCATGCTTTTCACGAAACTCTTTAATTTTCTCTGCTTTTCGCGTCACGATTGTCGTTGGTGTCAGCTCAGGGAACCACGCTGTAAACAGTTTTTCATTACAATCACGTAGACTTTGAGGTTTGTTAACGATCAGTGCACCTTGTTCTTCTGCACGCTCAAGGATGTAAGTCGCGTAGATGTATTCTGTGTCAAACGGAGGATCTTTACGCATTAGTACAGCGTCTAGCTCAGACAGTTCGATCGTTTGCTCTGATTTGAACTCGTACCAACCGTTTGGATCTTCTTTTAGCTCCACCACTTTAGTATCTGCAATGGCAACGCCTTGATCGAGATGCAGATCATTCATTTCCATGTAGTGGATTTCATAGCCGCGTCGTTGCGCTTCAAGCATCATGGCAAAGCTAGAGTCTTTTTTGATGTTAATGGACGAAATTGGGTCCATCACAATGCCGAGTTTGATCATTATTTTTCTCCGTTTAACCAAGATCGCCGAAACGAACTTGTAAGGCTGTAATTGCTGTCAGAGCCGCTGTTTCGGTGCGCAGAACGCGAGGGCCGAGTAGCGTTTCTTCAAATTGATATTCTCGAGTCATCTCGATCTCTTCAGACGATAAACCGCCTTCAGGGCCGATCAGTAGGCGCACTTTTTCAACCGGTGTTGGTAGTGTGTTGATTGAGTAGTTAGCACGAGGATGAAGATTGAGCTTTAAGCCATCGTACTCTTCTTTACACCACTCTTCCAAGCTCATAATTGGACGAATTTCTGGAACGACATTGCGTCCACACTGCTCACAGGCACTGATGGCGATTTTTTGCCATTGCGCGAGTTTTTTCTCAAAGCGCTTTTGGTCAAGCTTGACGCCACAACGTTCGGAAATCAGAGGTGTGATGGTATTGACGCCAAGTTCCACTGACTTTTGGATAGTGAACTCCATCTTATCGCCACGTGAAATAACTTGACCAAGGTGCAGGTCTAAAGGGGATTCAATACTGTTTTCTACACGCTCAGTAATGTTAACCAAAACCGTCTTTTTGCTGACTTCACTGATAACCGCTGGGAATTCTGCGCCGCTGCCGTCAAATAGGAGAACGTCTTGGCCTTCTTTCATGCGCAGAACACGGCCAATATGGCCTGCTGCATCGTCACTTAAAGCAAGTGAGCCAAGTTGATGAATGGTTTCTGGATGATAAATTCGAGGGATACGCATGAGATTTCCAGCAAGAGAATAAACTTAAACCCTAACATGGATGCTTTAAACCGAAAAAACAAGGGGCAAGAAGCGTTTCAATATCAGTTATTGAAACGCTTCAAGGTAGAGGAGCACTAGAGTGCGCGACAGGCTTTTTGAACAAATGGGTTATGATTGCCTTGTACTTTGGCAATGCGCTCGTCACGCTCACATTCCCATTTATCGACTGGGTAGGTTTTGTTCCAAGCACTCATCAACTGCGTTTGCTGTTTTGATAATTTAAAGCCGTACTCTTTGCTCATGTATAGGTAGGTACGAGCAATCGAACCTCGAGCACGGTCTGGTGGCATGACTTTACGCTGCTTAAAGTTCACTTGCATCTCACAGCGACCATAACTCACGCCATCGATACCGTTCCATTGGCTAAAGTTGTAGTTCGAACGGTCACCGTTTACTTCACCAATAGCAGGAGTTAGGTTGTGCAAGTCTGCTTCCATCAAACGAAAAGTTTTGTCTTTTTTCTTACAGTTTTTACGTCCGCCATCTTGCCAGCATTGACGCTGGTGGCCAAATTGCCACGCAGGAACAACGTGCTCCCATTCGATTCGTGCAGCCCGTTTTTCTTGTTTACGGACTTGGTAACCGCAAGAGGCTAAATCGGGTAAGCCTTTCTTGCCTTGCCATTGAATGTTACAGCCACAGTAGAAGCTTGTTGGGTGGTCTTGATAAATTTTGACCGCCTCACGTTTGGCTGCAGAGAATGAGCTCGGTGGCGCGGCAATCGCAGTGCTAGAAAGCGCGATAAGCAACAGAGAGAGTAAGTATTTCATGATAAAAGTCTTTATAAAGTATGACTTTATTCATGATAACACGCATAAAATAGCTTTAGTGATGAGTAAGTTAACAATAAGTGGCGAAGGGAAGGTTTTGATCAACTCGATCTTTATTTTGGGAACGCAAGTAACACTATGAGGTAAGGGCTACGATAATTGAATGCCGGTGAAGTTAAGTGGTTGGCGGCATTTTTGACAAGAGTACGTCGCCTCTTTGCGCAGCACTTTATTATGACGGCGAATCGATAGAGGGTAGGTCATACAACCACAACGATACTCAAAGGTTTTACCTTGAACGGATTTTACTTCAAAGCTGTGAGTGGTTTTGGCCGGCACTCTAAATACGGCTTCCATGACACCTTGCCATTCTTTGCCGTGAGGCCTAACTCGTCCGTAAACCTGATAAGTAATCAGGTGTGCCACCTCGTGAGGAATGACTTCATCTAAGAATGCTTGGGTGTTTTCGCGAAATAAAACGGGATTCAGGCGCACTTGATTCAATTGAAGGTAGGCTTTTCCTGCCGCTTTCCCGCGGACGTTGAAGGTGATTGTTGGAATAGGGAAAGAACGTTTGAAAGCTTGCTCTGCCATCGCGATGCAGTCCGCCATCACTTGCTTGGCTTTATAGCTTAGTTCTATATCCACAATTCACCTCGATAAATCAAATAAAAAAGCCCCCGCATTTGCGAGGGCCAGATCATAGCATCAGTTAATTACGGAGTGTGTTTTTTCTTGATGGTGGCATGGTAAGCATGCCATGTACCGTAGCCTAGAATTGGCATGGTAAACAACATTCCGATCCCGTAGGTCGCAAAGCCGATAAGAATACCGCCGCAGATGATCGCTGCCCAAACAATCATCGCTGGAATGTTGGATTTCACCGCATTAAAGCTGGTAAATACAGCGGTCATCATGTCTACGCGACGCTCCATCATAAGCGGAATAGAAAAGGCTGAAATGCTAAACACCACACAAGCCAAAACAAAGCCAACTAGAGAGCCGATGACAAGGAAGGGTAGAAACTCACTTAAAGGTGCCCCTTGAACAGAAGGGTAGAGCGCATGAAGTAGAGCGGCAATGCGCATCCAAAATATCATACACACTGCGAGTAACACGGCGAATGCCCATTGAGATGTTGAGTTACGACCGATCGCTTTCATTGAATGGAACAAGCTTGCTTTGTGTCCGCGCTCTCTCTCCCAACTGGCATCATACAAGCCGAGCGCGAGAAACGGACCAATTAACATATAAACAATCAAACTGGGCATGACGACCAAGTGTGTGCCTTGCCATTGTACGAGCAAAACAATACCTATCGCAGCCGCCATAAAACAGATGCCATAGAAAGCACTGATGAGGGGCATTCGCACGAAATCATGCAGACCTAATGCGAGCCAATGAAAAGGTGCAGAAAGATTGACCGTATTGCACGGTATGGTTCTGGCGTATTCGTTATCTGGCACTTCCTTTCGCTTGTTGTGGAAGTCCGATGGATTAACAGTTCGAGGCATAACTCCTCCTTGATTTATTCCCACATTATCCGCTTATACCAACTGACAGCGGTTTTTGTTCAGTCAAACTTGAAGCGACTTTTTCAAGCTTACTTCTGAGCATTGGCTTAGTTTGGTATCGGCCATAAAGATGCCTGACTCGTGTCTTTCGTAAGTGTTGTTGCCACAGTCGCCAGCATCCGACGTCTCTATTTAAATTGGAATTAACAATATTTTAACTATTGGCGGAGATGGGATAATTTACAAATAATTGCTTAAAATTTATTCGGTATAAAAATGAGGGAAAAACACGACTACTTCGTGAGGCTGGGCGGTATGAGCTGAAATGGCTGGATAAAAGTTGCTGAAAATAAAAAGCCCCCGCCATAGGCGAGGGCTTGATTGATTCTTGCTTGGCTTGATTATTTGATGCCAGCGAAATCGCGTAGAAGTGCAGCTTTGTCTGTCGCTTCCCACGGGAATTCTTCACGACCGAAGTGACCGTAAGCCGCTGTCTTCTTGTAGATAGGTTGAAGAAGGTTAAGCATTTCTTGTAGACCGTATGGACGTAGGTCGAAGAATTGACGAACCGCTTCAATGATGATGTCGTGAGATACTTTCTCAGTACCGAACGTTTCCACCATGATAGACGTTGGATCCGCAACACCGATTGCGTAAGAAAGTTGGATCTCACAACGGTCAGCCATGCCAGCCGCTACGATGTTTTTCGCTACGTAACGTGCTGCGTATGCTGCACTACGGTCAACTTTCGATGGATCTTTACCAGAGAAAGCACCGCCACCGTGACGAGCTGCGCCGCCGTAAGTATCTACGATGATCTTACGACCTGTTAGACCACAGTCACCCATAGGACCACCGATTACAAAGCGACCAGTTGGGTTGATGAAGAAGTTTGTTTCTTTGTTGATCCACTCAGAAGGTAGCACTGGCTTAATGATCTCTTCCATTACCGCTTCACGCAGGTCTGAAGTTGAGATTGAATCACAGTGTTGAGTTGAAAGAACAACCGCGTCGATACCAACGATGTTACCTTGATCGTATTGGAATGTTACCTGAGATTTTGCATCAGGGCGCAACCAAGGTAGTGTGCCGTTTTTACGAACTTCTGCTTGCTTTTGAACAAGACGGTGAGAGTAAGTAATTGGCGCTGGCATTAGTACTTCAGTTTCGTTACAAGCGTAACCAAACATGATGCCTTGGTCGCCTGCACCTTGTTCTTTAGGGTCAGCTTTATCAACGCCTTGGTTGATATCTGGCGACTGTTTACCGATTGTGTTTAGTACCGCACAAGAATCTGCGTCAAAGCCCATATCTGAATGTACGTAGCCGATTTCACGAACGGTTTCACGAGTTAACTCTTCGATGTCTACCCATGCTGAAGTCGTGATTTCACCACCCACCATTACCATACCGGTTTTAACGTAAGTCTCACATGCAACACGAGCCTTTGGATCTTGCTCTAGAATCGCGTCAAGAACCGCATCAGAAATCTGGTCTGCAATTTTATCTGGATGACCTTCTGATACTGACTCAGAAGTAAACAGGTGCTTAGCCATGTTAGCTCCACTATATCTGGTTTAAAACTGGGGAATGATAAACTCTCCAGCGCAAATTAATACTAATTTTTGTAGGTGTATCTACATCTAGACGTCTATTCTAAATTTGATTGCTCGAATTACAAGCTCTTTTTTGGTTTTTGTTATAACCAAACGTTTGCCTGATCTATTGATAATTTTAAGAACTTCGAACGATTTGGCGCGAAAGGTGCAATATTTGTGAGGTTTTGGACTGGAAAACGTTTGCACACCCAACAGGGCTTTGAGAGAATTATGACCTACTTTTCGTTTCGCTTAATGTACTCAGGAGCAGACATGTCGTCTCGTAAACATCTTGCCAATGCAATTCGTGCTCTAAGCATGGATGGTGTTCAACAAGCTAACTCAGGCCACCCAGGCGCACCAATGGGTATGGCTGATATCGCTGAAGTTCTTTGGCGCTCTCACCTAAACCACAACCCATCAAACCCAGAGTGGGCCGACCGCGACCGCTTCGTGCTGTCAAACGGTCACGGCTCAATGCTTATTTACTCTCTACTGCACTTAAGCGGTTATGAGCTATCTATTGACGATCTGAAAAACTTCCGTCAATTGCACTCAAAAACCCCAGGTCACCCAGAGTACGGCTACGCGCCTGGTATCGAGACAACAACGGGTCCTCTTGGCCAAGGCATCACTAATGCTGTTGGTATGGCTATCGCAGAGAAAGCACTAGCGGCACAGTTCAACAAAGAAGGTCACGACATCGTTGACCACTTTACGTATGTGTTCATGGGTGACGGCTGTCTAATGGAAGGCATCTCGCACGAAGCATGCTCTCTAGCAGGTACGCTAGGTCTAGGCAAACTGATCGCGTTTTGGGATGACAACGGTATCTCTATCGACGGTCACGTTGAAGGTTGGTTCTCTGACGATACACCTAAGCGTTTCGAAGCTTACGGCTGGCACGTAATCCCAGCGGTAGATGGTCACGATCCTGAAGCAATCAACGCAGCGATTGAAGCGGCTAAAGCGGATCCTCGCCCGACTCTAATCTGTACTAAAACAATTATCGGTTTCGGTTCTCCTAACAAGTCTGGCTCACACGACTGTCACGGTGCACCATTAGGTCACGATGAGATTCAAGCGGCTCGCGAATACCTAGGTTGGGAGTACGGTCCATTTGAAATCCCTGCAGATGTTTACGCTGAGTGGGACGCAAAAGAAGCAGGTGTAGCGAAAGAAGCGGCTTGGAATGAAAAGTTCGAAGCATACGCAGCAGCTTACCCTGCAGAAGCAGCAGAGCTTAAACGTCGTCTAAACGGCGAACTTCCAGCAGAATGGGAAGAAAAAGCGAACCAAATCATTGCTGATCTTCAAGCAAACCCAGCGAATATTGCATCACGTAAAGCATCGCAAAATGCACTAGAAGCGTTTGGTCAAATGCTTCCTGAATTCATGGGCGGCTCTGCTGACCTAGCGCCTTCTAACCTGACCATGTGGTCTGGTTCTAAGTCTCTAGAAACGGATGACTTCTCTGGCAACTACATCCACTACGGTGTACGTGAATTCGGTATGACCGCTATCATCAACGGTATTGCATTGCACGGTGGTTTCGTTCCTTACGGTGCGACATTCCTAATGTTCATGGAATACGCGCGTAACGCAATGCGTATGGCTGCGCTGATGAAAATTCAGAACATCCAAGTGTACACGCACGATTCTATCGGTCTTGGCGAAGATGGCCCAACTCACCAACCTGTTGAGCAAATGGCATCTCTACGCGTAACGCCAAACATGAGCACATGGCGTCCGTGTGACCAGGTTGAGTCTGCCGTAGCATGGAAACTAGCGATTGAACGTAAAGATGCACCAACAGCACTTATCTTCTCTCGTCAAAACTTAGCGCAACAAGATCGTACAGCTGAGCAAGTAGCGAACATCGCGAAAGGTGCATACATCCTGAAAGATTGCGAAGGCAAGCCAGAGCTAATCCTTATCGCAACAGGTTCTGAAGTTGAGCTAGCAGTAGAAGCTGCGACTCAACTAACGGCAGAAGGTAAGAAAGTACGCGTTGTTTCAATGCCATCAACGGATGCATTCGACAAACAAGACGCCGCTTACCGTGAAGCAGTATTGCCATCAGACGTAACAGCACGCATCGCTATCGAAGCGGGCATCGCAGACTTCTGGTACAAGTACGTTGGTTTCGATGGTCGCATCATCGGCATGACGACATTTGGTGAATCTGCACCTGCTGGTCAGCTATTCGAGATGTTTGGCTTCACGACTGAAAACGTAGTGAACACAGCAAAAGAATTGCTAGCGTAACTGCTAGATTGTCTCAATAGTCGAACGTAAAGGACGACTGTTAGATGCTAAAGTTGGAAAGGCCATCATTGCGATGGCCTTTTTTGTTTTTGTCAGGTTTTCCAACCTTGTGGAATGCTTTGGTGAATACAGTCTAAAAGTACGGATAAGCGCAGTGGTGGTCTTCCTGCAGGCGTATAGCAGTTAATGGAGATGGGCTCTGAAAGCCAACCTTCTAAGCAAGGTGTGATTCGACCCGGATGATGTTTCTCGTAGCCGCTTGCTGTCCAAGTTGGCAACAGTCCAATACCATGACCATTCGCGATGCTGTCGATCTGCATTGCGATGTTGTCGCTGTATAAGCGACTCACAAATGGCTCTAAAAAGAACTCACCGTGTTGAGGGTGTGAGAGCATCAATCCATTTTCTTGTACCGAGCCAAAATCGATCCACGGATGCGCTTCAAGCTCTTTGGGGTGCAGGATCGAACCGTGCTTATCAAGATAAGCTGGAGAGGCAAAGGGCGTGTAACGAAATGAGCCTAATACCTCTTTGCGCCAATCGAGATCTTTACGCTCACCGAGCCAGATGAACAAATCTGGGTCATGGTGCGCTTCAGAAAAGTCACTGGTAAGTTGAACCCTAACGTCAGGATTATCGGCAAGAAAGCCGTTGAGCACACCTCCTAGCCAACTTCTAACTAATGCTGTGTGACAAACAATATGCAGCGGCCCTGAAACTTGGTTTGTTAAACCTTGAAGTGCGTCATAACTCTCTTCACTTAGCTCAAGAATCTGGCGACTGTAGTGGGCAAAAATTTCTCCCGCCCTTGTCAGAACTAATCGGTTACCTTGTCTTGCGGTGAGAGCCTGACCGAAATCTTCTTCTAATTGTGCTAAGCGACGACTCAGCGTTGATTTAGGCTGGTTAAGGGCCTTGGCAGCGGCGGTCAAACTCTTATGCTGATTGAGCGCATCAAAGGCTCGAATTGATGCTAAGTCGTGCATATTTCATTTACTCCTTACTGCGTTATGCACGGGTTCCATAAATGGGAAGAACCGTTCCATAACTCTCACTATGCATCTCATTCTATTTGTGAATAATTCACTTTCGAAAATAATAATCATTATCAATTATGGAGATGTAGATGTCTACTCTTAGACTGCCAGTTATTACTGCAACTGGTATTTTAGCCTTCGTCAGTGTTCCTCATGTGTTTGCCAATGATGCGGTTTCTAAAATGGAAACAGTGGTTGTAACTGCATCAAGTTATGAGCAATCTCAAGCGGACGCGCCTGCAAGTATTAGTGTGATTTCGCGTGAGGAGTTGGACTCTCGTTATTACCGCGATGTGACTGATGCACTAAAAAGCGTGCCTGGTGTCGTCGTAACAGGTGGTGGTGACACTACCGATATCAGTATCCGTGGTATGGGTTCTAAATACACTTTGATACTGGTCGATGGTAAACGTCAAAGCACACGTGAAACTCGCCCAAATAGTGACGGCCCTGGTATCGAACAAGGTTGGTTGCCTCCTCTTCAAGCGATTGAGCGAATTGAAGTTATCCGTGGTCCAATGTCGACGCTTTATGGCTCTGATGCGATTGGTGGTGTAATTAACGTGATCACGCGAAAAGACGCGATGGAGTGGACAGGTAATGTTCAGCTAGGCACGGTTCTGCAAGAAAACAGTCGTTCGGGCGGAGAGCAGAGCGCGAATTTCTTCGTCAATGGGCCGCTAGCCGAAAATCTATCTCTCCAAGTATACGGTCAGTATACCGCAAGAGAAGAAGACGATATTGAATACGGCTATGAAGATAAAGATATGCAAAGTATCTCTTCAAAACTGACCTACCAGATTAATGACCGCCATTCTGTGCAACTAGAGGGTGGCACATCGGCACAAAGTCGTCGCGGTAACGTTGGCCTTTCCGTACCAACGACGGGGTGCCGAAGAGGTTGTGAGGATTCACTCAACGAATATCGTCGTAATTATGTAACGCTAAGTCACAATGGCGACTGGGACTCGGTTGGCATCTCAGATACTTACTTACAACGTGAAGAGAGCGAGAACAAATCTCGCGAGATGACGATCACCAACACCACGTTCAAATCGAGCTTAGTGACTGGTATTGGAAACCATACGCTGACAACCGGTGTGGATGCTACTCACGCCGAGCTTGAAGATTTTACTTCCAATAAAGCGTCATCGAAGACCGAAACATCGAATACGCAGTGGGCTGTTTTCATTGAAGATGAGTGGAGAATCGCCGATCCGTTTAGCGTTACGCTTGGTGGTCGTCTAGATCATGACGAAAACTATGGTGCGCACTTTAGTCCGCGTGTCTATGGTGTATGGCGAGTTGACCCATCTTGGACTGTGAAAGGTGGCGTGGCAACAGGTTTCCGTTCTCCGCAATTACGTGAAATTACTCCTGGTTGGGCGCAAGTCAGTGGCGGCGGTAATATCTACGGTAACCCAGACCTTGACCCTGAAACGTCGCTAAACAAAGAAATCAGTGTCTTGTATCAAGGTGACTCTGGTTTAGATGTCTCTTTGACTGCGTTCCATAATGAGTTCAAAGACAAGATCACACGTGTTGTTTGTCCAGATACCATCTGTACAGATGGACCAAACCAATGGGGGGCAGATCCAACGTACCGCATTAACGTGGACGAAGCGGTCACACAAGGTATTGAAGCGACCTTAGCATCGCCATTAACGGAAACCATTTACCTCAGCTCGAGCTACACATTTACCGACTCAGAGCAAAAAACAGGTGAATACAAAGGCATGCCGCTGCAACAGTTACCAAAGCATCTGTTTAATGTGGATGTAACTTGGCAAACAACAACAGATCTAGAAAGCTGGGCTAAAGTCACTTACCGAGGTAAAGAAATGGATCCGGTTACTGGCCCATCAAGAAACAGTATTGTAGAGCCTGCTTATACCTTTGTGGACGCTGGTGTGACATACCAGTTAACCGATAATACTCGTATTAAAGGCGCGATCTATAACTTGCTGGATGAGGAAATCAGTTACGAAGAATACGGATATGTCGAAGATGGTCGTCGCTACTGGTTAGGTTTAGACGTCGCATTTTAATTATTGTTGTAATAAGGCCGAGCATTGTCTCGGCCTTTTTTAATCCTGCTTTACTATGATTCAACAGGTGCGTTTTTCAGCCTGATCAGGTAGTATCTGTGACACGAAATTTTTGGTAGGGCGAAGGATAAATGCTAAAGGTTGCGATCAATGGATTTGGACGTATAGGTCGTAATGTTCTGCGAGCCGTATATGAAAGCGGAAAACATCAGCAGATCAAGGTTGTGGCGGTTAACGAATTAGCGCAGCCAGAAGCGATGGCGCACCTACTGCAATATGACACTAGTCATGGTCGCTTCGGTAAAAAAATCTCCCACGACCAAGAACACTTGCATGTTCATCATGACAGCGGCGAATATGACTCTATTCGCATTCTTCACCTCTCTGAACTCGAACTACTTCCTTGGCGCGATTTAGAAGTCGATATTGTCTTGGATTGCACTGGCGTGTTTGGTTCACAAGCCGATGGGCAAGCGCATATAGAAGCTGGCGCGAAGAAAGTGCTGTTTTCACACCCGGGCGCAAACGACATAGATAATACGATTATCTATGGTGTGAACCACGGAACTCTGAAAGACGAACACCGTGTTGTCTCCAATGGCTCTTGCACCACCAACTGTATCGTTCCCATCATTAAAGTGTTAGACGAAGCCTTCGGTATTGAGTCCGGTACCATAACCACGATTCACTCTTCCATGAACGATCAGCAAGTAATCGATGCGTACCATAACGATCTACGCCGTACCCGCGCAGCGAGCCAATCTATTATTCCGGTTGACACCAAGTTGCATAAGGGGATTGAAAGAATCTTCCCGAAATTTTCCAACAAATTCGAAGCAATTTCTGTTCGTGTCCCAACCGTTAACGTCACCGCAATGGATTTAAGTGTCACAATTAATACAAATGTGAAAGTTAATGACGTAAATCAAACCATTGTTAACGCATCTCAGTGTACATTACGTAACATTGTTGACTATACTGAATCGCCACTCGTTTCCATCGACTTTAACCACGACCCCCATAGTGCGATTGTGGATGGAAGCCAGACTAGAGTGAGTAACGGGCAACTCGTAAAAATGCTCGTTTGGTGCGACAACGAATGGGGCTTTGCTAACCGGATGCTGGATACTGCCTTAGCAATGCAAGCTTCTTCGCAAGTGGAGCAGTAATGACGAAGAAGTGATGGAGAATTTTTATTTCAAGCCTTGAAATAAATCCATGATATCTCCATATCATCTATAACCAGTTTGAAGAATTAACAGGCTTGGCAGGGTTGCCGAGTTTTCAAAAACTTTAATTATCAATATTTGAGAGGACACATCATGTCTGTAATCAAGATGACTGACCTGGATCTTGCAGGTAAACGTGTATTTATCCGTGCTGACCTAAACGTGCCAGTAAAAGACGGTAAAGTAACTTCAGATGCACGTATCATCGCATCTCTTCCAACTATTAAGCACTGCCTAGAAGCAGGCGCTAAAGTAATGGTTACGTCTCACCTAGGTCGCCCAACTGAAGGTGAATACGCTGAAGAGTTCTCTCTACAACCAGTTGTTAACTACCTAAACGACGCACTAGATTGTGAAGTTAAGCTAGCAAAAGACTACCTAGATGGCCTAGAGCTAAACGCTGGTGAACTTGTTGTTCTAGAAAACGTTCGCTTTAACAAAGGCGAAAAGAAAAACGACGAAGAGCTATCTAAGAAATACGCAGCACTATGTGACGTATTCGTAATGGATGCATTCGGTACGGCTCACCGCGCTCAAGCGTCAACTCATGGTGTTGGTATGCACGCACCTATCGCTTGTGCTGGCCCTCTTCTAGCAAACGAACTTGAAGCGCTAGGTAAAGCAATGGACAACCCAGCTCGCCCAATGGTTGCTATCGTAGGTGGTTCAAAAGTTTCTACTAAGCTAACTGTACTTGAGTCTCTATCTAAAATCGCTGACCAACTAGTTGTTGGTGGTGGTATTGCTAACACATTCATCGCAGCTGCTGGCCACAACGTTGGTAAGTCTCTATACGAAGCGGATCTAGTAGACACTGCTAAGAAGCTAATGGATGAGTGTGCAATTCCAGTAGCAACTGATGTTGCATGTGCGAAAGCATTCGACGAAAACGCAGAAGCAGAAATTAAGCACGTTTCTGAAGTACAAGACGACGACATGATCTTCGACCTTGGCCCAGATTCAACAGCTGAACTAGCAGAAATCCTTAAGAACGCGAAGACTATCCTATGGAACGGTCCAGTAGGCGTATTCGAATTCAAGAACTTCGAAGCAGGTACTAAAGGTATCTCAGAAGCTATCGCAGCATCTGAAGGCTTCTCTGTTGCAGGTGGTGGTGACACGCTAGCAGCTATCGACAAGTTCGGTATCAAAGCTGACGTTTCTTACATCTCTACAGGTGGCGGCGCTTTCCTTGAGTTCGTAGAAGGTAAAGTTCTTCCAGCAGTAGAAATGCTAGAAGCACGCGCTAAGTAATTAAAGCAAAGCGGGGGAGTGATTCTCCCGCTTTCTTGTTTGCTGCAACGTGTGAGGAACTCTGCTAGAATAGCCTCAGTTGTGAGCAAACGTTTGCAAGATTTTCAACTTAACAAGTTTTGTTTAAAAACGACAGATAAATAGGATTACATCCATGTCTAAGATCTTCGACTTCGTAAAACCAGGTGTTATCTCTGGCGATGACGTTCAGAAAGTATTTGAAGTTGCAAAAGAAAACAGCTTTGCACTTCCAGCAGTAAACTGTGTGGGTACTGACTCTGTAAACGCAGTACTTGAAGCAGCTGCAAAAGTTAAAGCTCCAGTTATCGTTCAGTTCTCTAACGGTGGCGCTGCTTTCTTTGCTGGTAAAGGTCTAAAACTTGAAGGTCAAGAAGCTCAAATCCTAGGTGCTGTTGCTGGTGCGAAATACGTTCACGCTGTAGCTGAAGCTTACGGTGTTCCAGTAATCCTACACACTGACCACGCAGCTAAGAAACTACTTCCTTGGATCGACGGTCTACTAGACGCTGGTGAAGAGTACTTCGCGCAAACTGGTAAGCCACTATTCTCTTCTCACATGATCGACCTTTCTGAAGAGTCTCTAGAAGAGAACATCGAAATTTCTGCTAAGTACCTAGAGCGCATGGCTAAAATGAACATGACTCTAGAAATCGAACTAGGTTGTACTGGTGGTGAAGAAGACGGCGTTGACAACTCTGATATGGATGCGTCTGAGCTATACACTTCTCCAGAAGACGTTGCATACGCATACGAGAAACTAAGCGCAATCAGCCACCGTTTCACTATCGCAGCATCTTTCGGTAACGTACACGGCGTGTACAAGCCAGGTAACGTTGTTCTAACTCCAACTATCCTACGTGATTCTCAAGCGCACGTTTCTGAGAAATTCGGTCTTCCAGCGAACTCTCTAAACTTCGTATTCCACGGTGGTTCAGGTTCTTCTCTAGAAGAAATCCGTGAGTCTATCGGTTACGGTGTTATCAAAATGAACATCGATACTGATACACAGTGGGCAACTTGGGATGGTATCCGTAAGTTCGAAGCTGAAAACCACGATTACCTACAAGGTCAAATCGGTAACCCAACTGGTGAAGATGCACCAAACAAGAAGTACTACGATCCACGCGTATGGCTACGTGCTGGTCAAGCTTCAATGGTAGCTCGTCTAGAGCAAGCATTTGCTGACCTAAACGCAGTTGACGTACTATAATCGTTACTGATTAAGTTACTTAAAAACCCGCTTTTTGAGCGGGTTTTTTTATGTCTATCATTTTGCCCCTATATTTCTTTCCCTGTTTTCCTATTGATATCTTTATGCGTCAGGTTGTATTTTCTGGTGGGATGTTCCCCCTTTAACGTTTTTAAATAAAAGCATAGGAATATCAGTCATAGGAGTGGCGAAATAAGAGTGCATTGCGTAACCTGTAACAAGCCAATATCAGAAAACTCTGATAAAGTCTTGTTTTGCATATCTTTGCGAAACTCTGACTTTGAAAAAAGTCAAAGTTGGGATATTGTGCCAAAAATCTGACACTGTTCAGTGGGGCAATAGGGATGTTGTTTTAGAAAAGAGCCTTTAAAAAACAAGGTTCATAAATTAACGGCAATTGGATTTATATATCTTTATTTTTGAGGATAAGAATTATGGCAGGTGAATCGGTGGGTATCGATACCACTTTAACGGATGGTCTAACTCAGGCTGAAACTTGGCTGACAAACAACTCAGATCTACTGGTTCAGTACGGTGTGAACATTATCTCTGCGCTGCTTATTCTGTTTATCGGTAATATTATCGTTAAAGCAGTCGCTGGTAGTGTTTCTAAAGTACTAGAAAAGAAAAACATGGATAAGGCTGTCGTTGAATTTATTCACGGTCTTGTTCGTTACTTGCTATTTGTAATCGTACTTATCGCCGCTCTTGGTCGATTAGGCGTTCAAACCGCTTCAGTTGTGGCTGTAATCGGTGCGGCAGGTCTTGCTGTTGGTCTTGCGCTACAAGGTTCACTATCAAACTTTGCAGCTGGTGTACTCATTGTTGCGTTCCGTCCATTCAAATCTGGCGACTACGTAGAAATTGGCGGTGTAGCGGGTAGTGTTGAAGCAATTCAAATCTTCCAAACTGTTCTAAAAACACCAGACAACAAGATGGTTGTTGTGCCTAACTCGTCAGTAATCGGTGGTGCAATTACTAACTACTCTCGTCATGCAACGCGACGTGTCGACTTAGTGATTGGTGTGTCATACAAAGCGGATCTTAAACTAACGAAGAAAGTAATTCGCGAGACGCTAGAAAAAGATCCGCGTATCTTGAAAGATCCTGATATCACAATAGGCGTACTTACGTTGGCAGACTCTTCAGTAAACTTTGTGGTTCGCCCCTGGGTGAAAACTGCAGATTACTGGGGCGTATACTTTGATGCAATGCAAGGTATTAAAGAAGCATTGGATGAAAATGGTATCGAGATTCCATTCCCACAAATGGATGTTCATCTGAACAAAATCGACGCTTAATACAAGCGGCAGATATTCGAAAGCGAGGCCAATTGGCCTCGCTTTTTTATATCTCATAAAGGATGTGATTACCGGCAAGCAATAGACGTTTTAGATGTTTACCTGCAAAGCCAAAGGTGAATTCAGGCAATCCTGGCGTGTAGAGCAACTCTTCGTGTTGATACAGGGTTGTATCAACAATGAGCGTGACATATTCAGGTAAGCCAATCGGACATACCGCTCCAGGCAAACAACCTAACACTTCGACCATTTCATCGTCGTCACAAATTGAGGGGCGTTTACCTGTGACGGCTTTTATTTGTTTGGCATCGAGGCGAGAGTCTTTTTCTGTTAGATAAATTGCGTAGCCTTGTCCTTTAAGTTTTAAGAAGAGGCTTTTGGTGTGCGTGCCTGTCCATCCAAGCTCGGACGCAACTCTTATATCCGTGTCAAAGTCTAAGATGGCTTCATGCTGCCATTCCCTAAAAGGAATAGAGAGCGCGTTGAGTCGCTCTCTATTGATATCATAGATACGCTTTAGTGACTCCATGTCTATGTTGTCCTGTTGATTACCAGTACTTTTCAATAAGTTCGCTAGCTAAAATATACGCTATCGTGAACATCATTACTGCGACCGCGATGTCGATGCCTTTTTTCACTCTTGGCTTTGATAGGGTAGGGCCTAGTTTTGCGGCTCCTATCGACAAGGTATAGAACCAAACAAAGGAAGCCATCATCGTACCTAGTGCAAAAGCAATTCGGTCATGGCCTTCAAACTGCCCACCAATAGAGCCCAGAATAACGACTGTATCTAAGTACAAATGTGGGTTAAGTACAGTGACGGCTAACGCGCCTAATATGACCGTTCGACGACCACGAGCGACGACTTCACCTTTTGATTCTGACTCACTGTCTGACTTAAACGCGCTCTTAAGTGACAGTAATCCATAAAAGCTCAGGAAGGCAATACCACCAAGCGTCACCGATGTTAGTAAGATTTCGTTTTGAGACAGAATCGCACCACCACCAAAGATACCTAGAGAAATGAAGATCATATCTAGGATGCTACAAATAGTGGCAGTCGTCAGGTGATGATTGCGCTTTATGCCTTGATTTAAGACATACGCATTTTGTGCGCCGATCGGAATGATCATTGATGCCCCTAAACCAAACCCTTGCAATAGAACCCACAAGCTCACACTTCACCTCACTTCAAAATAACCAATAAATTCTCAGAAGAGTGAAAGATAAAGAGTTTATCTAAATAAGTATAATTAATGATTTTAATATTATATTAGCTAGGCTAATTTAAGGGTTGATGTTTTATCAGGAGAGGAAGAGCAGGATGAGAGGGTTGGACTATAAATGGATTGAGGCATTAGATGCCGTGGTTTATCAGGGGAGCTTTGAGCGTGCAGCTGAGCATTTATTTGTCTCGCAATCAGCGATTTCTCAACGTATTAAACAATTAGAGAAGTTTCTCGCACAACCCGTTTTAGTTCGTAGTCAACCACCCAAGCCAACGCCGATTGGTAAAAAGTTATTAGGCCTTTATCGTCGAGTGCGCTTACTCGAGCATGAAATTCTGCCCGAACTCAAGAATGATACCAGTACTCGACCTGTACAACTCTCTTTGGCGACCAATGCTGATAGCCTTGCTACTTGGCTACTGCCTGCACTGCAAGATGTCATGAAGCAGCGTCAAGTTGAACTCAAACTCACTATCTATGGTGAATCTCGTTCCATCGAAAAGCTAAAAAGTGGCGAAGTGACGGGGGCGATCAGCTTAGAATCCCAGCCGATACCTGGCTGTAGAGCGGATTACTTGGGACGTGTTGATTACGTTTGTGTCGCGAGCCCGGAGTTTTATCAGCGTTACTTTGCTCAAGGCGTTAATAACCAGACTTTGGCCAAGGCGCCGGCCGTTTCGTATGATCAATATGATGACCTACATAAAACCTTTCTTACCGAGCATTTCAATGTCAGCCCTGATAGCGTCATTCACCATAACATCAGCAGCTCTGAAGCGTTTCTAAAAGTGGCGTTAGCTGGTGTAGCCTATTGCTTAATCCCTCGTTTGCAAATTACCGACGAGCTAGAGCGTGGCGCGTTGGTTGATGTTACTCCCGGTTTTTTAATGTCCCATCGGATTTATTGGCATCATTGGCAACTGGAAACGGGGGTTCTACAAGAAATCTCACACGCGATAGTCGGGTATGCTCAGCGACACTTACCTCAATAAGTTCATTGTCGCAGCGATGGGTTCATTGCCGATAGAGTGTTTCGTTGAAAAATTACGCCAATGTTACATAGTCAAAGTTGTGTTAGAAGTCATTCTGAGTGCTTGGATAATCGACAGAAGTTTCTATTATGAAACCATACACTTTCTCAGTAGTGATAGTTTTGTCTGAATCTTGAGCCTTTCTGCTGAGAGTAAGTACTTTATTTTTGTATGGATGGATTTATTGAATGAGACTGTATTCATTTTTGCTGGCTTCTGCACTCAGCCTTACTAGTGCTTCAGTGTTGGCGAACTCGCCTGAATTTGCTCACGTAACGACGACAGGTTATGGTGAAGTTATTGCTACACCAGATATGGCGACGTTTTCTGTGAAAGTGGTAGACACGACAATGACTGCTGAACAGGCCAAGCAGTCAGTTGACAAAACCGTTGAGCAATTTCTGAAAAATCTGTCCGATGCTGGCTTATCAAAAGACAATGTTACCAGCTCGAATTTATACCTTGCGCCTCAATACCACTACCCTAAATCTGGTAAAGCAGAGCTCGTTGGTTATCGCGCTTCTCGTAGCATTGATGTGACGGTTACGGATATAAAAAACCTAAACCAGTACCTAGATATGGCGTTAGAAGCAGGGATTAATCAGGTTGATAATATTCAACTTAAGGTAAGCAACCAGGCTGAGTATCAGCAAAAGGCACGCATGGCGGCTATCCAAGATGCGCGAGAAAAAGCAGCGTCACTGGCTACTGGCTTTGAGAAAAAATTGGGTGATGTCTGGCAGATCAATTACAGACAGATGCACGTTCAGCCAGTTCTAATGCGCTCGATGGCGATGGACAGTAAAGAAGGGGCAAACAGCTACCAGGATTCTACCATGATTATTCGCGATCAAGTTGACGTGGTTTACAAGCTGAAGTAATACTGGGTGCAAAAAGAAAAGGCAGGGTATTCCCTGCCTTTGTTATTTCTGCTTCACAAATTAGTGAAGGATACGAGCACGGATAGTGCCTTCAATACTTTTCAGTTTCGCTAGCGCTTCTTCTGAGCGCTCGGTTTCAACATCGATCACTACGTAGCCGATTTCAGCGGCTGTTTGTAGGTACTGTGCGGCAATGTTAATGCCGTCTTCCGCGAAGATGGTGTTGATCTGAGTAAGAATACCAGGACGGTTTTTATGGATGTGAAGCAAGCGAGAGCATTCACCACCGTGCTCTGGCAGTGACACCTCTGGGAAGTTTACGCTTGAAAGCGTAGAGCCGTTGTCAGAGTACTTCGCCAGTTTTCCTGCGACCTCAACACCGATGTTCTCTTGTGCTTCTTGCGTTGAACCACCAACGTGTGGAGTGAGAATGACATTATCGAACTTCTGCAAAGGAGATTCGAACGGGTCGGCATTCGTTTTCGGTTCCGTTGGGAATACATCAATCGCAGCGCCCGCAATATGACCTGCTTCTAAACTATGGCAAAGCGCTGGAATATCCACGACAGTGCCGCGTGCTGCATTAATAAAGATTGAGCCTGGCTTCATGCGAGCAAACTCAGCTTCACCCATCATATTTTTTGTTTCTGGCGTTTCAGGAACGTGCAGAGAAATTACGTCACACTTGTTTAGTAGTTCACTCATGGTATGTACTTGCGTCGCATTACCAAGGGACAGCTTGTTTTCGATGTCGTAGTAGTAAACGCGCATACCTAAGTTTTCGGCAATAATACCTAGCTGCGTACCAATGTGGCCGTATCCGATAATGCCAAGACGTTTGCCACGTGCTTCGTAAGAGTTGTCAGCACTTTTCTTCCAAATACCGCGATGTGCAAGCGCATTCTTTTCAGGAATGCCACGCAGAAGTAGTAGGATTTGACCAAGTACCAGCTCAGCCACACTGCGTGTGTTAGAGAACGGTGCATTAAACACAGGAATGCCGCGTTTTGCTGCTGCGTCTAGGTTTACTTGGTTAGTACCGATACAAAAACAGCCAATTGCAACCAGTTTATTCGCCGCATTGATTACCTCTTCGGATAGGTTCGTACGGGAGCGAATACCGATGAAGTGCACGTCTTTAACCGCTTCAATCAATTCTTCTTCCGGAAGGGAACCTTTATGGTACTCAATGTTGGTATAACCAGCTGCTTGAAGAACTTCAACTGAAGAAGGGTGGAGTCCCTCTAACAAGAGGATCTTAATCTTTTCTTTTTCCAGTGAAACTTTGGCCATTTTTTCTCGTCCTTAAAATGGAAAGGTGGGCTAATGTGGCGCACATTGGGCAAAACTATTAAAAAGGGGATAATTGATAGTTTTGTAGGAGGACAAACGTTTCCTTGTGCGTCTTCTTTTCAATAAAGTAACAAAAAAAAATTGCTTTGGGTAAGAAAATTACGGAATAAGAGATAATTTTCTTAGAGAAAGGAATAAAAAACGGTGCCTTGCAGCACCGTATGTAATGAAATAACAGAAAAGTGAACCAGATAGGTCGATTTGAGCTGTTATTTATTCTTCAATTTTTGCGCCTTCTGGTGTACCTGTGATTACGACGTCAGCACCACGGTGAGCAAAAAGACCCACAGTCACCACACCCGCGATACCGTTGATCTTGTCTTCCATTTCTTTCGGGTTAGTAATCTGCATGTTGTGTACATCCAAAATTACGTTGCCGTTGTCAGTCACAACGCCTTCACGGTAAGCCGGGTCACCGCCCAATTTTACTAATTCGCGCGCAACGTAAGAGCGTGCCATTGGGATCACTTCTACAGGTAGTGGGAACTGACCTAGTACGTCAACTGCTTTGGTGCCGTCAACAATACATACAAACTTATCAGAGATTGCTGCGACAATTTTCTCACGAGTCAGAGCCGCGCCGCCGCCTTTGATCATTTCACGTGCTGGGTTAATTTCGTCTGCGCCATCAACATACACATCCAGCTTCATTACGTCGTTACACTCGTATACTTCAATACCAAGCTCTTTAAGGCGCTCAGTTGAAGCGACAGAGCTAGACACTGCACCTTTAATATCGTCTTTGATAGTGCCTAGTGCATCGATGAAGTGATTCACGGTAGAGCCAGTACCAACACCGACAATGCTGCCTTTCTCAACATATTTTAGTGCTGCCCAACCAGCCGCTTTTTTCATTTCATCTTGAGTCATGCCAATCTCCTGAATAGATGTTCGTTAACGTTTGCGGGCGTGATTATAGCGGCTTACTTGCCACTTTCCCATTGCCATATTCGGCTTGGGGTCACGATCTTAGGTAATGGAATGTCCCAGCTTTCAATTGGTAAGCGTTCTACATGTTGGCAGTCGTGAGCGATACCAACAGGCTTGGCACCTTCTCCGGTTATAAACCAATGAGACAGGGTACGGTCATAATACCCTCCGCCCATGCCTAAGCGGTGGCCGATGCTGTCGAATCCAACCAAAGGTGTACAAATGATATCAAGTTGACGAACGGGCTTGAGGTGGCGGATGTCCAGTTTGGGCTCTAAGATGCCGTATTTGTTGTAGACCAATTGATCATCACTTACGTACAGAAGAAACAGTAACTGACCTTTGGAAAACGGATGGATGACAGGTAGATAAACCGATTTTCCCTGTAGCCACAACCACTCAATGAGCGGCTTGGTATCAAGTTCACCGTCAGCAGAAAGATAAATAGCAATATGCTGTGCTTGCTGGATTTCAGGAAGTTGAGAGAACTGAGTGACAAGGTCGATCCCCGCTTGGAATTGCGTGTCGCTACACAATGCGTTGCGCTTTTCACGAATCAGTTTGCGGAAGTCTTGTCGAGAGAGGTCTGACATAGAGAGAATACCCCAGGGTGCCGTTGAGGATTGTGGCCCTTGAACCAGCTGGTTCAAGGCGGATCAGCAATGACAACCGTAGGCTTCTCGGTGCATGCCGAGCTTGCTCAATAGTTACCAAATACTAACCCTTAGGTATTGCTTATCGGCTCAGGGACTTAAATCCTGCTGACGCACACCCCAGGGTAAATTTTGTATTTACTGCTGTCCTTGCGTAACTTTGCTTAGTGCGTTCTCAAGAGACGCAGTGAGCTTTTCCATTCGCTCAGTAATTTCTTGCTGTTGACCGTTTGATTCGTATGACTTGGTGTGCAACTCATAACAAATATTCAATGCAGCGAAGGTCAGCAGTTGGATTTCATTGGTTACCTTAGTACGTTCGCTCATTTCTTTCAATCGGCGATCCAGATCTTTTGCCGCTGCAACAAGAGACTCTTCTTGTCCTGTCGGACAATTCACTCGTGTAACTTTGCCTAATATTTCAACGTCGATCGCTTGATTGCTCATGATGAATAAACTCTATATTCGCGCTATCTAAGGTGTTGCTTCATACAACTACCGAGGAGCAAACTATAGGAAAACCGCTATTAAGATTCAAGCATTTCCCATCACAGAAAGAGAAATGATGACGAGATCACACAGGAATTGGGCAAATTGAGCAAATGCTGTTCAAAATTGAATTTGATAGCCGTTTCAGACCACTAACCTTGATGGTAGGATATACCAATACATTATTATGCAAGAATGAGCCAAGTTATGAGTGAAATCACCCTTCCTGAATACCAATCTATTGCTGCTGAACTGCAATCTGCAAGCCTGGCAGTAACACCTGCGGAATTACATGGCTTATTTGTCGGCATGTTAAGTGGTGGATTGGCGATTAATGATCAAACTTGGCAGCCTATTCTGTTTGACTACACCAATGATGGTATGGGTTGGCCTTCTACCGCGCTAGCGTTTGCTCAAAGCGTATTCACCGTTACTGTCAATGAACTCACGGGCACGTCGATGGAGCTGTCTTTATTATTACCAGATGAGCCGGGAGAAGAAGGCTTATTCGCGTTGGCTGACAGCGTGTCCGATTTCGTAAACCACTTTATTTCTGGGTTAGGTCTAGCAGGTGTTGCGCTAAATAAAGCGTCAGATGACGCTAAAGAAGCATTGGCTGACCTAGAAGAGATTGCTAAATTAGGCATTGATGAAGATGACGACCTCGGTGAACAAGCGCAATTGCTAGAACAAGTGATTGAACACATCAAAGCTTGCGTACTAACGATTCATGCTGAGTTTGGTGTTCGCCCTGAAAGTGGCGATAAAAAGCCTACTATTCATTAATCGTAGATGGTCCAGAGGTTAGCATGAAGCAATATGATGTAGTCATTGCTGGTGGTGCCATGGCTGGTGCAACGTTAGCATTGGCGATTGACCATTTGTCCCAGGGAAAGCTCCGCATTGCCGTCGTTGAGCCTTTTAAAGCGCAGTCAGATATGCACCCTGGTTTTGACTCTCGCTCAATCGCATTGTCTTACGGTACTGTCAATCTGTTGCGTCAACTACAGCTCTGGACTTCAGTAGAACCGTTTGTCACACCCATTGAACATATTCACGTTTCTGATCGCTCTCATGCTGGGATGACGGAAATTACCAAGCAAGAGATTGGCGTTGAAGCACTAGGGTATGTTGTCGAATTAGCCGATGTTGGTCGCGTATATCAAGAATTATTAGATAGCAGCGCATCCATTACACTGTTTTGCCCTGACTCTGTTACCGATATCGAGCGCGAGCAAGACTGTACCCATATTACGTTGAAAAGCGGTGAGCAGCTTGACGCAAAACTGTTGGTGGCAGCCGATGGTGCTGTTTCAACCTGCTGTCAGAAAATTGGTTTAGAGCTTTCTGAGCAAGATTTTGAACAAGTGGCTGTCATTGCCAATATTGTGACTCAAGAACCTCATCAAGGTAGAGCCTTTGAACGTTTTACTGAAAATGGCCCTGTTGCTTTATTGCCAATGAGTGACAATAGAATGTCTTTAGTTTGGTGTCTGCACCCTGAAGAAGCCCAAGCAGTTCTTGAGTTATCTGACCAAGCATTTCTCCAACGTTTACAACAAGATTTTGGTTGGCGTTTAGGCGCGATGAAAAAAGTGGGACGCCGTGCAAGTTACCCATTGCTTCTTCGCCATCGAAAGCAAAATATTTCTCATCGTTTTGCGATTGTTGGGAATGCGGCGCAAACGCTGCATCCGATAGCTGGACAAGGTTTTAATCTTGGTATCCGCGACGTTGTCTCGCTAGCAGAAGAAATCGTGCAGCAAAGCGATGATGTTGGTCTTTATCAAGGCTTGATGCGCTTTAGTCAGCGTAGAGAGGCAGATCGAAGCGAAACGATCTGGCTAACCAGTGCCTTAGTGCATATTTTTTCAAATGATTTACCCGCGATGCGAATTGGGCGAAATACAGCCTTAGCAGCGATGGATAACCTTTCTATTTTTAAGCAGCCGCTACTGCGCCATACGCTTGGTTTGGTAAAACGATGAACGGCCGCACTGAATTAGGTAATAAAAAGCAATGATGCAAAGTGTAGATATCGCCATCATCGGCGGAGGGATGGTTGGGTTGGCACTTGCTGCCGCGTTCAAGGACAGTGATCTGCGTGTCGCCGTAATAGAAGGCAAGGTGCCAGATGAGTCGTTGAAAGAGTTACCTGATGTGCGTGTGTCTGCGTTGAGCCGTTCTAGTGAGACGATCTTGCGTAAGCTTGGCGCTTGGCAGGGGATAGAGCAACGCCGAGCTTCACCATACTACGGTATGGAAGTGTGGGAGCAAGATAGCTTTGCTAGTATTGAGTTCAATGCACAAAGCATGGCACAACCTGATTTAGGGCATATTGTTGAGAATCGAGTGATTCAACTCGCACTGCTCGAACAAGTCCAAAAGCTCGATAACGTCACTATGTTTATGCCTGCACGTTGCGCGACCTTAGCGGTGGGCGAACAAGAAAGTTGGTTGACGCTCGACAATGGTCAAGCCATGACGGCTAAGTTAGTGGTCGGAGCCGATGGGGCAAACTCGTGGCTTCGTCATCAAATGGATATTCCGTTAACGCATTGGGATTATGGGCATCATGCTCTGGTCGCGAATGTTAAAACCGCTGCTCCGCATAATAGCGTTGCACGACAGATTTTTACTCCTCAAGGGCCATTGGCGTTTTTGCCAATGTCGCAACCAGATATGTGCTCTATTGTTTGGTCCACTGAGCCAAATCGTGCAGAGCAGCTATTGGCAATGAGTGAGCATGATTTCAACAAAGCATTGACGAGCGAATTTGATACACGACTTGGTCTATGTGAAGTCGTGGGAGAGCGTGCCGCGTTTCCTCTGAAAATGCGTTATGCGCGAGATTTTGTTGTGGAGCGAGTCGCATTGGTTGGTGATGCAGCGCATACCATTCATCCTCTAGCGGGCCAGGGGGTAAATTTAGGTTTATTAGATGCAGCCAGCCTCGCTCAAGAGGTGCTAGCGCTATGGAAGCAAGGCCAAGATATTGGCAGCAAACGTAACCTAAGAGGTTATGAGCGTTGGCGCAAAGCGGAAGCAGCAAAGATGATCGCTGCAATGCAAGGGTTCCGAGACCTGTTCTCTGGAGAGAATCCTGCTAAGAAGCTGGTTCGTGGCATTGGTTTGAGTTTAGCGGGTCAATTGCCGGGAGCGAAAGATGAGATCATGAAGCGTGCGCTTGGTCTAAAAGGTCATCTGCCTGATCTGGCACGTCAGTAGGTGTAAAGCGAACTTCAAATACACAAAAGGCTGGTTAATCCAGCCTTTGTTTTATCAACGTTTTGCTAAGCATATGCGCATCGGAGTTTCATTATTTCTTGGTTGATCTCTTTGACCGCTCGGAAATGGCGTTGCTCTGCTTTCTCCGGCAGTATTAACTTGCCGTTATCAAACTCGAATCTACCGACCCCGTAAATATAAATTCTTCCTTTAAAAAGACGACTTATATGTTTAGCAATCATACTTGGTGTATAGCGCTTAAACAGTCTCATATTTACTTTCCTTTTATCTAACCTAGCCTAGGTATTCTACGTTTTGGACGCGAAAATTATTGTGACAGCCATAGTATTAAATACAGATGTAGGGTGTTGCGTCAGAGATTTGTGTTGTCTTAGACAATTTGACAGTGTCATCTCTTAAATAGCGTGAGGATTACCCCAAAAAATCACCGTTCAAGGAACCCTTACAACAATACACTCCTTTTTACGTGACGCATTAAGCAATAGTTTTGTTACAGAATTAAGAATAGAACGAAAATGATTGTTTGCTAATTGTTTCTATTAAGGTGGTATCCAACAGAACAAACTTTACGTCCTAATGGTTAGAGAAAGAGGAAGAGAAAAAAGTTCCGCACAAAAAAAAGCCCGCTTCAGCGGGCGAATAGTCACAGATGCATTACACAAAAGTGGACAGCTGACGGCATGAATACTGTCATTCAGTCAGCTGATTCACTTTATGTTGGTTAAGTGCTTGTTTGAAACTTAACCAACAAATTCAGCATATACGAGTTTTATCTTTGTGACTATTTATGTTTTATATGTGATTAAAAATTCTCTCGTCTATTTTTATAGATATGAGCGAGATCACGTGGTGATAGAAAAACTACGTGCTATTACATTATTTTTAGACGACTAACGACAGATCTCAGCTACGGTCGGCTGACACAATTGGATAAGATCTTGGATAGAAAGCGCCAGTCCAGCCATACGATCACCACTGCTGATCGTGACTTCCTGTTCTTCTAGTAAGCTAGGATCGAACACGATCGGCATGTGTCGTTTGAGTAATAGTGGAGTGACAGTACCAATTTTGTAACCCGTGATGGCCTCAACGTCGGCTTGATCAACGCAAGTCATCCGGCGGCATTGCAGTAACGAGCGCACTTTTTTGGGATCGACACTACGATCACCAGGCGCACAGGCGAGAGCATATTGATTACCCATGTCTCGTAGCAAGATCGCTTTTACCATTTGAGAAGGGCGAATGCCGCGTTGTTGCGCGGCATCCTCAATAGTGGTTGCTGGTCTTTGATGCGGTAACAGACGAAACGGAATGTGTTGGGCTGTGAGAAATTGCATCAAAGGAGTATTGATTGTATTACTCATCATCAAGACTGTAAGGCAGTGATTCGATTGTCCATTCACATTCTGGTTGAGCAACCAAACGAAGACGAGTGTCTTCATCGAGATTATTGGGCAGTACGATCAGGCCAATCGCGTGATTGTCGCTGAACTGGTAGTGGTTTAATAAAGCACCCACTGAACGCCAGTTTTCACCTACGCTGCGTTCGAGCTCAATTGGCTCGTCACTGAATGAAGCAGAAGTTGCCCCTTTTACGATGTACATCGCACGTTTATTTGTACCGCGATACTTAGCTCGTGCTACCGTTTCTTGTCCTGTGTAGCAGCCCTTTGTGAAGCTAATGCCTCCTAAAGCTTGCACGTTGAGTGCTTGTGGAATGTGAGCATTCTGCGCGGATGCAGAGACAAATGGTAAACCAGCTTCAATGTCGAAACGATTCCAAAGCTCATTTGTCGTAAGGGCAGCATCTGTATTTTCAACGACTTGTTGCGCAGCTGGCGCACTTAATATCAGTAGCCAGCGGTTTTGTGAAACTTGTACCGCGGTGCCGCCTTCAACAGGGCGAACGCTGCCAGTCGTTTTGCTCATTGAAGAAATAAGCTCATCGGCTTTGACGCCGGCAACACCTAAGATAACTTCATCAGAAGCTTCAATCGTTACTTTAGAGAAAATGGCGTATTTTTTTATTTCGCTAAGTTCTACGTCAATCGCCGATTTTGGTTGGATCATGCCGTAGCCATCGTGGTGATGGAAAAGGCGGAACACACTCCACACTTTACCTTTCGCATCACAATGTGCGCCTAATGTTGATTGGTCTTGTTCTAAAGAAACGACATCGCAGGTAACCTGACCTTGTAAGTATGATTTTTTATCGTCACCGACCATGGTGATCATGCCGAAATTGTCCAGCAGCGAGATAGATAACTCTGGAAGTGCGTCTTGAGTTGAGAGAGGTAGTGCTGAAAAACGAGTTTGCCATTCCATAATTACAATGCCTTTTGAAGATATTTTTCCGCTATGTTATACCCAAATAACCTTGAGATACTAGGGGAGCGATTTACGAATCAACATTTGTCTGCTTTCACTATCGTATTGTGACCCGCACACTAGTGACGTAGCACATCCCTTGTTACACTCCGCACTAACAACAAGACATCTATGAAGGAATAGTGAATGTACACTCCGGAAGAAAAAGCGCGTATTAAATGGGCTTGTCGTCGAGGCATGCTTGAGCTTGACGTAGTAATTATGCCGTTTTTTGAAGAGTGCTTTGATACTCTGAGTGAACAAGAGCAGCGTGACTTTGTTTCTTTACTTGAATGCGATGATCCTGATCTGTTTACTTGGATAATGGGGCATGGCCGCAGCGAAAACTTAGGTCATGCTGCAATGGTTGATAAAATTGTCGCCCATAACCTCAGCAAAGTTCGTTAATTTTACCGCTTCTCCCTCTCTGACTGCCCGAGTTCTCAATGTAATACTTTTCTTACTGATGACTTGGGCCGTTACCCTCTCTAGCATCCCTCTCGTATTATCGATTTATTTGTTATTAATGATTGTTAAGGCACTACTGAGCCAAGGCTTTGTTAAACCGACAAGTCAGGGTTATTGGTATGTGCATTGCGATGGCTCGGTTAGGTTTGAGGCCCTTGAGTATAGTGAATGTTCGGCGGCTCTTGAGTCTGAAAAGGATCAGTTACAACGAGTCGATACATCGACATTGCCATTCAAGATAACATTTCGATTGCAGTCTGGCCGTAGCGTCACGATTTGGCGTGATAGCTGTGACGATCAGCATTACCGTCAATTATCTTTGGTATTACGCCAGTGGGAAATGAAACAGGGAGCCAATGCTCCCTGTTGATGTAATAGTTTATTTTGTCGAATTAAAGCTGTTTAGCTGGAACCAAAATCGTTGGTCCGCTGTTTTCCAGTTGGTTCGGATAATCAAGCGTGTAGTGCAAACCTCGACTCTCTTTACGCTGCATCGCACAACGAACCATCAGCTCTGCTACTTGTAAAAGGTTACGCAGTTCTAATAAGTTGTTCGAGACACGGAAATTGCTGTAGTACTCATGCGTTTCTTGTTGCAACAGTTGGATACGGCGCAAGGCGCGTTCTAAACGCTTGTCAGTTCGTACAATGCCCATGTAATCCCACATAAACAGACGAAGCTCGTGCCAGTTGTGCTGAATGATCACTTCTTCATCACTGTTGGTCACTTTACTTTCATCCCAACATGGCACCTGTGAAGGAAGCTCCACGTTAGTGTGATGTTTTAGAATATCTTTCGCCGCAGACCAAGCATAAACCACGCATTCGAGAAGTGAATTTGATGCCATGCGGTTAGCACCATGCAGCCCTGTATAGCTGACTTCGCCAATCGCATACAAGTTTTTAAGATCGGTGCAGCCATTTCTATCCACCATGACACCGCCACAAGTGTAGTGCGCAGCAGGTACGATTGGGATTGGCTCTTTGGTCATATCAATGCCCAAGTCCATCAAGCGTGAGTAAATGGTTGGGAAGTGTTTCGTAATAAAGTCCGCAGGTTTGTGACTGATGTCGAGGTACATACAGTCGGCACCCAAACGCTTCATTTCGAAGTCGATAGCGCGAGCCACGACGTCACGCGGAGCAAGCTCTTTACGCTCATCGAAATCTGGCATAAAGCGAGAACCATCGGGACGACGCAGGTAAGCACCTTCACCACGTAACGCTTCGGTCAACAAGAAGTTACGCGCCTCGGGGTGGTATAAACACGTCGGGTGGAACTGGTTAAACTCCATATTTGCCACACGACACCCTGCACGCCAAGCAATGGCAATACCATCACCAGACGAAACATCTGGGTTAGAGGTGTATTGATAAACTTTTGAAGCGCCACCTGTAGCGAGAACCACAAATTTGGCCCGCACGGTTTCGACATGCTCTTCGTTGCGGTTCCAAATATAAGCACCGATAACTTTGTTTTTATCACCGCCAATTTTATCTTCGGTGATTAAGTCCAGCGCATTGTGACGTTCGAGAACATGAATATTTGGATGGTTGTGAGCGTTATCTTGCAGAGAGGTTTGCATCGCCATACCTGTTGCATCTGCCGCGTGAAGAATACGACGACGACTATGGCCACCTTCACGAGTTAAGTGGTAACGAGGCTTATCGTCAGAGTCATCCTCTTCACGATCAAATGGGACACCACCGTCGATCAACCACTGTACGCACTCTTTTGAATGTTCAGCAATGAACCTCACGGTGTCCTCATCGCAAATACCATCGCCGGCGATTTGCGTATCTTCAACGTGTGAATCAATGGTGTCTGACTCATCAAATACAGCAGCAATACCACCCTGGGCATAATAGGTCGCCCCTTCGCTGCGTGGCCCTTTACTCAGCACCATCACTTTACAGTGGTTAGCAACGCGCAAAGCCAACGACAAACCAGCCGCGCCACTCCCTACCACTAACACATCACACTCATGTTCACGATTTGTGTTCATATAACTTTTATAATCCCAAGCTAAGGTAACAAAGTCACCTTGTGTATTATTTGCACACCATGTGCATTCCATTATCGCGACACCTGTCGCTAAGGGCTAAGTTGGGAGACCTATCGACATCCGTGTTACTGCGGTGACTGAGCCACTCTTCTTTTTCATGCAGAGCATGAGCATGCTTCCTAAGTTATATTTGTAACGCGGTGTTCAGATAGCCATTAGCCATGCAAATGAAAAGTAATAGTTTGTCAATGCCATTGCTTTTCCATGCTCGACCCAGCACAATCTGGGACAGAGATCATTCATTATACCCATTTCCCCTCAAGATGCTCGCTTGTCAAACTTAGACTAAAGTCAGGCAACGGTGGTCATTTGGGTATAGACATCACACTGTGAAAAAACAATGACAAAAAACTTGAGAAACCATGGAACTTTCTCATTCACGTTAGGGTCACAATAGTGCTCAAGTAAGCAGTGGTGTCAATACTACGTTTTGCATAATTAGTACCCATATCTGAGAAGAGTAGGGGCATAACAAATAGGAGTATCCGCTCGAATGAACGAGCAGCTGACCGATCAAGTATTGATTGAGCGAGTTCAGAATGGCGATAAGCAAGCATTCAATCTGCTGGTAACGAAGTACCAGAACAAGGTATGTAATCTTATTTCCAGATACGTTAGTAATCCTGGCGATGTACCAGATGTAGCACAAGAAGCGTTTATTAAAGCTTACCGAGCTATTCCCAGCTTTCGTGGGGAGAGTGCGTTTTATACGTGGCTGTATCGCATTGCAGTGAATACTGCGAAAAATCACATTGTTGCTCAAGGGCGTAGACCTCCAGCGACAGATGTCGATGCTGAAGATGCTGAATTTTACGAAACAGGTAGTGCACTTAAAGAAATATCGAACCCTGAGAACTTAACGTTGTCCAAAGAATTGCAACGGGTGGTGTTCAGTGCAATCGAAGCTTTACCTGAAGATTTAAAAACCGCAATGACATTACGAGAGCTCGATGGCTTGAGTTATGAAGAAATTGCAGAAGTGATGGATTGCCCGGTAGGAACGGTACGATCGCGTATCTTCCGTGCTCGTGAGGCGGTGGAAAAGAAAATCAGACCTCTTTTGCAACGCTAGTACAAGTAATAACTATGGTGAAAATAATGGCTGACAAAGAAAAACTTTCAGCTCTCATGGATGGAGAATTGGTCGATAAGGCTTTAATTCAAGAGTTAGAGCAAGACCAAGAGAGCCGTGATGCTTGGCAGAACTATCACCTGATCGGTGATGTGATGCGAGGCGAAGCGCCAGCAAAACCTGAGTGGAATATTGCTGAAAGCGTGGCGTTAGCGTTAGAAGATGAACCTGCACACCGTGCGTTTGATGCGCACAGTGCAAATGTTATCTCAATCGCTGATACGCCAAAAGAGTCGCAACCAGAACCGCAAAAAGCAAAACGTCAGTTGCCAGGTTGGTTGACACAGTTTGGTCAAGTTGCAGTTGCTGCATGTGTATCGCTTGTCGTTATTTTAGGTGTACAGCAGTACGGTGGTAGCGATTCAATGTCGCCGCAAACAGACCAATTGCCTGTGTTGCAGACAGTTCCGTTTGCTGGCAGCGCAGAGCCTGTGAGTTTAACTCGTGAGTCTGTTGAGCGTTCTGTAGGTGAAGCAAATATGCAAGAGCAACGTAAGCGTGTTCATGCTATGCTGCGAGACTACGAATTGCAGTTACGAATTAACAGTGATGCATCTCAACAAGATGCAAATCTGAATCCGGATATTGAATGAAAAAATTTCTGATCAGCGCTTGCGCTCTGTTCAGTATGATGTCTTCTCAAGCCTTTGCTGGTGATAAGCCAGCGGAGGCTTTATTGCATCAAATGAGCGAGGCGAGTAAGAATTTAAGTTACGAACTCTCTTATATCCTTATCAAAAAGAACAGCATTGAGCCGTTGCTGTATCGTCATGCCACGCATGGTGACGATCAATATGCTCATCTTGTTTATTTAAGCGGCCCTGTGCGCGAAGTGATTCGTCGTGGCACAGAAGTAAGCTATATCGAAACGGGTTTAGAACCATTCACCATAGAGTCAGGTAAAATGGTCGCTCCGACCATGCCTATGCTCAACACCAATATCGATGAGCTAAACTTGTATTACGACTATGTAAAAGTGGGTAGAGCTCGTGAAGCAGGTGTAGCAACACAAGTGCTGCGTGTCGTCCCTAAAGACGGTCTGCGCTATTCATACGTACTATGGATCGATGAAAAGAGTAAATTGCCGTTACGTGCCGACCTTGTGGACCGAGATGGTGAGATGCTTGAACAATATCGCACTATTTCTTACACGGTGAATCCAAAAATCGCAGAGTTAATGAGTGGCCTACAAGATGTTCAATTACCAGCTGTTCTCACCATGCCAAAAGGCGATATTGGGACCAGTAATTGGCAGGTAGGTTGGATCCCTGAAGGTTTCGAGCCGAACGAGCTCAACCGCTATCGTATGGCCGTTACTAATCAAATGGTGGAGAGCCAGCTGTATTCTGATGGTCTGTTTAGCTTCTCTGTTTACGTAGCAAACAAAGATGAGCATTCGTTAAAAGGGCAGTTGGTTCGCCAAGGCAGAAGAACGCTACACAGTTTTGTGAGCGGTCAACATGAAATCTCCGTTGTAGGAGACATTCCGCCGACCACAGCACAACGTATCGCCCAATCTGTCACATTTAATGTAACAAAGAGTAAACAACAATGATGACCGCGTTGGCTACTGTGACAGACGTACATCGTCGCGGTAAACAATACGAAATTGATTTAAGCTGCGAACCGCAGACCAGTTGCAGTAGTTGCTCTTCACAGAAAAGCTGTGGAACGGGCGTTGTGACTAAAGCCATTGGTAACAAGAGTTTATCTTGGCACCTGAGCACGGATAAATCAGTGAAGATAGGTCAAGTCGTCGAGATAGGCTTTCCTGAGTCGAGCCTGATAAAATCAGCAATGGCGGTTTATTTACTGCCGTTGTTTGGTTTGATTATCGGTGCGATGTTTGGTCACTTCCTATTAGCGCCGCTGACCGCGGGCGGGGAAGGTATCATCATATTGGCATCAGTATTATTTGCAGCTGGTGGAATGTGGATCGCAAAACGTGTTTCTCGTCCGTTAGAGGATGAATCCAAGCGCCAAGTTACCCTTGTTCGGGTACTTGGAGAGCCAATCCAGTAAGCGCTGTCCCCCTCCGCTTAAGGTTATTTGGGTATGTACTTTAAATTACGTGCGCCCGTTAACGAAATTCGGTAGAATCTGCCAACTTGATTGAAATGCCGTCAGTAGATGGCGTTTCTTACTGTCCCTATTTGTAAAGAGTTAGTCACCCTAAATCTATGAAGCACATTCGTAACTTTTCGATTATCGCCCACATCGACCATGGTAAGTCGACCCTATCAGACCGTCTAATCCAAGTTTGTGGCGGGTTAACCGATCGTGAAATGGCCGCACAGGTTCTGGATTCTATGGATCTTGAACGTGAGCGTGGTATCACCATTAAATCTCAGAGTGTGACGCTAAACTACACCGCTAAAGACGGTGAAACGTATCAGCTGAACTTCATTGATACTCCGGGGCACGTTGACTTTGCATATGAAGTATCACGTTCTCTAGCGGCTTGTGAAGGTGCGCTATTGGTTGTAGATGCGGGTCAAGGTGTTGAGGCTCAAACACTGGCTAACTGTTACACCGCGATTGAGATGGATCTAGAGGTTGTGCCAATCTTGAACAAGATTGACCTACCAGCAGCCGATCCTGAGCGCGTGGCAGAAGAAATTGAAGAAATCGTTGGTATCGATGCAATGGAAGCAACCCGCTGTTCTGCGAAGACAGGCATCGGTGTTGATGACGTTCTAGAGAACATTGTGTCAGCGATTCCAGCACCGGAAGGTGATCCAGATGCGCCACTACAAGCGCTGATCATTGACTCATGGTTTGATAACTATCTTGGCGTTGTTTCTCTAGTACGTATTAAAAACGGCGAACTGAAGAAGAACGACAAGATCAAAGTGATGAGCACGGGTCAAGTTTGGGGTGTAGACCGTCTTGGTATTTTTACACCAAAACAAGTAGATACCGACATCCTTCGTACTGGTGAAGTAGGTTGGGTGGTTTGTGGTATTAAAGACATCCTTGGTGCACCAGTTGGTGATACGCTGACTATGGCTAAGAATGGCTGTGAAGAACCGCTACCAGGTTTTAAGAAAGTAAAACCTCAGGTTTACGCAGGTCTGTTCCCGGTATCTTCTGACGATTACGAGAACTTCCGTGATGCGCTGGGCAAATTAAGCCTAAACGACGCATCGCTATTCTACGAGCCAGAAAACTCCGCGGCACTTGGCTTTGGTTTCCGTTGTGGTTTCCTTGGCATGCTGCACATGGAAATCATCCAAGAGCGTCTAGAGCGTGAATACGACTTAGATCTCATCACCACGGCACCAACCGTAGTTTACGAAGTTGAAAAAACGGATGGTGAACTGCTGTACGTTGATAGTCCTGCCAAACTACCAGCGATCAATGATATTGAAGAAATTCGTGAACCGATCGCTCGTTGTAATATCCTGGTACCTTCAGAGTATCTAGGTAACGTCATCACGCTGTGTGTTGAAAAGCGTGGTACTCAGGTCGATATGGTTTACCACGGTAACCAGGTTGCCGTGACTTACGATATTCCAATGGCAGAAGTGGTACTGGATTTCTTCGACCGTCTGAAATCGACATCTCGTGGTTATGCGTCTTTGGATTACAACTTCCAGCGTTTTGAAGCTTCGAATATGGTACGTGTAGACGTTCTTCTGAACGGTGACACCGTTGATGCATTGGCGATGATCACACACAAAGACCAGTCTCAGACTCGCGGTCGTCAGCTGGTAGAGAAGATGAAAGAATTTATCCCTCGCCAAATGTTTGATATCGCAATCCAAGCAGCGATTGGTAACCACATTATCGCACGTTCAACTGTAAAACAGCTGCGTAAGAACGTAATCGCGAAATGTTACGGCGGTGACGTAAGTCGTAAGAAGAAACTTCTGAAGAAACAGAAAGAAGGTAAGAAGCGCATGAAGCAGATCGGTAACGTTGAGCTGCCTCAAGAAGCGTTCCTAGCCATCCTTCACGTAGGTAAAGACTAAAGTTGAACTTTGTCTCACACTTGTCGGTCTTAAGACGTTAGATATTAAAATAAGTGAAAGGGTTTCGGCTCTTTCACTTTCGTATTTTTAGATAAGGGAATTTAATGGCGAATACATTCTCACTGATGCTGGTTATTGCGACTTTGGTAACTGGCGTGGTTTGGCTACTGGAAAAGCTGGTTTTCGCGAAAAAGCGTCAGGAAAAACTGGCTGAGATTCAAGCTCAGACGTCTAATGGTTTGGATGCAGTGACTTTGCAAAAAGTTGAGCGTCAGCCTTGGTGGGTTGAAAATAGCGTCTCAATTTTTCCTGTGATTGCGTTCGTTTTAGTATTGCGTTCTTTTATCTACGAACCATTTCAAATCCCATCAGGCTCAATGATGCCGACTTTGTTGGTGGGTGACTTTATCTTGGTAGAAAAATACGCCTATGGCTTGAAAGATCCGGTATGGCGCACGCAGTTAGTTGAAACAGGTAAACCTGAGCGTGGTGATATCGTGGTATTCAAATATCCGCCACAACCAAGTGTGGATTACATTAAGCGTGTTGTTGGTTTGCCTGGTGATATCGTGCGTTATTCAAGTGATAAGCAGCTTTGCGTGCAAAGCCAAGGTGAATCGGCGTGTAAACCAGTTAAACTGAGCAATGTTGAAGAAAGTCAGTTTAGCTCGAACGGTATTCCAATGATCCAACTGGATGAAAAATTGGGTAACGTGGAGCACAATATTTTGGTTAACCCTCTTGTTCGTAACCGTGTGGAGCAATACTTCCCACGTAGCGGCACGACAGAGTGGGTTGTACCACAAGGTCAGTACTTTGTGATGGGTGATAACCGTGACAACAGTGCTGACAGCCGTTACTGGGGCTTCGTTCCTGAAGCAAACTTAGTCGGCAAAGCTGTCGCCATTTGGATCAGCTTCGAGTTTGATCGTGGCGCAGATAGCGTTCTACCTTCATGGATTCCAACTGGTGTGCGTTTTAACCGCATCGGTGGTATTCACTAACCATTTTATATCGAGAGAGTATGAATTCTCCAATTGATAAACTAGAGAGAAAGCTCGGCTACCAGTTTCAAGATGCCGGGCTTATCAACTTGGCGCTGACTCACCGCAGCGCCAACAGTAAGCATAATGAACGTCTTGAGTTTCTGGGCGATTCAATTTTAAGTTTTGTCATCGCTGATGATCTGTACCATCGTTTCCCGAAAGTGAACGAGGGTGACATGAGCCGTATGCGTGCTACTTTGGTTCGTGGACATACATTGGCGGAACTGGGTCGTGAATTCGATCTAGGAGATTATTTAAAATTAGGTCCAGGTGAATTGAAGAGTGGCGGTTTTCGCCGAGACTCTATTTTAGCCGATGCGGTTGAAGCCATTATTGGCGCAATTTACCTAGACAGCGATCTTGAAGTTGTGCGAGGCATTGTACTGAGTTGGTACAACTCTCGCCTTGAAGCCATTAAACCAGGCGTCTCACAAAAAGATCCGAAAACTCGCCTACAAGAGTTCCTACAAGGCAGAAGAAAACCGCTGCCTGTGTACACAGTGACTAATATTAAAGGTGAAGCGCACAACCAAGAGTTTACGGTTGAGTGTGAAGTAGCAGGTGTGGACAAGCCTGTAATCGGGAAAGGCACCAGCCGCCGCAAGGCAGAACAAGCGGCCGCTGAAACAGCACTTGAGCAATTAACAAATGGCTGATAACGAATTCGATATCGATGCGTTTTTCGCATCACAAGGTGAGCCAAGCTCGCCAGAAAACCAGCACTGTGGCTTCATTGCTATTGTTGGTCGCCCAAACGTAGGTAAGTCGACACTTCTGAACAAAATCTTGGGTCAGAAGATTTCGATCACCTCACGTAAGCCGCAAACAACACGCCACCGAATTATGGGTGTGGACACGGAAGGCGATTACCAAGCGATTTACGTCGACACGCCAGGACTTCACATCGAAGAAAAGCGTGCGATTAACCGCTTGATGAACCGTGCGGCTAACTCATCTCTAAGTGATGTAAACCTAGTGTTCTTCTTAGTCGATGGTACGCATTGGACTAAAGACGATGAAATGGTGCTAACTAAGCTTCAAAAATCGAACTTCCCAGTTGTGCTTTGTGTCAATAAAGTCGACAACGTGCAAGATCGTAACGAAGTAATGCTGCACATGGCGGAGATGTCTAAAAAGATGGACTTCGTTGACGTTGTGCCAATCTCAGCGAAGCAAGGGAAGAACATTGATGTACTGCGTAAGCACGTGCGTAATCACTTACCTAAAGCAACGCACCACTTCCCAGAAGAATACGTGACTGATCGCTCCCAGCGTTTTATGGCATCTGAAATTGTGCGTGAAAAGTTAATGCGTTTCACGGGTGAAGAATTGCCATACTCGGTAACGGTTGAGATTGAACGTTTTGATTACAACCCAGAAACAGACGGTTTCCATATCAATGCCTTGATTCTTGTTGAGCGTAATGGCCAGAAGAAAATGGTTATTGGTAAAGGTGGCGAGAAGATCAAGACCATTGGTCGTGAAGCACGTTTAGATATGGAAGAGTTGTTCGGTCGTAAGGTTTACCTAGAAACCTGGGTAAAAGTGAAATCTGGCTGGGCAGACGATGAACGAGCACTGCGCTCGTTGGGTTATATCGACGACTTATAATCTTGGCTGCGAAGATGCTTCGCTCCAACATCGATGAAAACTCAGTATCGATTAAAATAAGGAGCCGCTTGGCTCCTTATTTTTTATTTCACACTTTTTAGGCACAATGACTTAGATGAGTAATCTGTCTTCTGAAGGTTTACAGCGCTGCTTTGTATTACATCGCCGCCCTTACAGTGAATCGAGCTTAATCCTTGATGTATTCAGTGAGGAATATGGGCGAATGACTTTAATGGCCAAAGGCGCGCGCAGTAAGCGTTCGAACTTAAAAGGCGCATTGCAACCTTTTACTCCGCTGTTACTTAAATGGTCGGGAAAAGGTTCAATGAAGACTTTGCGTCAAGCTGAGCCGATAAGCCTAGGTTTACCGTTAACGGGCATTAATCTCTACTCAGCCATGTACGTCAATGAACTGATTGGCCGTATCTTGATGGCTGAAGTGCCGATGCCAGCGCTATTTCATGATTATTTGCATGCGTTAACAGAGTTGGCACACAACGAGAACCCTGAGCCAGCACTGCGTCGTTTTGAGTTAGCATTGCTCTCTTCTATGGGGTATGGCGTGGATTTCTTGCACTGTGCAGGTACTGGCGAGCCCGTCGACCCAGAGATGACGTATCGTTACCGGGAACAAAAAGGCTTCATAGCTTCGGTTAGGCGCGATAACCTTACGTTTTTAGGGAATGAGCTGATTGCTATCAGTGAGCGGCGGTTCGTCACTAAAGAGCAGCTAAAAGCGGCAAAACGCTTTACACGTATAGCCTTAAAGCCGTATCTTGGCGGCAAACCTTTAAAAAGTCGTGAATTTTTCATTCAGACCCCCAGAGCACGGAGTAACGGAAAATGAGCTCAATTTATTTAGGCGTCAATATCGACCATATTGCCACTCTACGTAATGCACGTGGTACAAAATACCCTGATCCTGTGCACGCTGCAGAAATTGCTGAGCGTGCAGGCGCGGATGGTATCACAATTCACTTACGTGAAGACCGTCGCCATATTTTGGACCGTGATGTACGTATTCTGCGTGAAACCATTCAAACGCGCATGAATCTAGAGATGGCTGTGACGGACGAAATGGTTGAGATTGCGCTGCAAACTAAACCAGAGTTTGTGTGTTTAGTGCCTGAAAAGCGTGAAGAACTGACGACGGAAGGTGGCTTAGATGTAGTAGGCCAGCTTGAAAAAATTAAAACTGCGACGAAAAAGCTGACAGATGCAGGCATTAAAGTTTCACTCTTTATTGATGCTGATCGTCAACAGATTGAAGCTGCGAAAAAGTGTGGTGCTCCGTTTATTGAGCTGCACACGGGTCATTATGCTGATGCGACGACAGAAGACGAACAGCAAGCAGAACTGAAGAAGATTGCCGCTGGTGCGAGTTATGCTCATGACCTAGGTATTATTGTTAATGCCGGGCATGGACTGACTTATCACAATGTCGCGCCAATTGCGGCATTACCAGAAATTTACGAACTCAACATTGGTCACTCAATCGTTGGTCGCGCGGTATTTGATGGTTTGAATAAAGCGGTTGCGGACATGAAAGCACTGATGATTGAGGCTCGCCAGTCATAGGGCTATCTAGATGGCGATTATAGGGTTAGGCACCGACATTGCAGAAATTGAGCGTATTGAAAAAGCGTTAGCTCGTAGTGGTGAGCCTTTTGCTCAGCGTATTCTTTCAGAAGAAGAAATGGCTAAATTTTCACAGCTTAAGCTGCAAGGCCGTTATCTTGCTAAGCGCTTTGCGGTCAAAGAGGCGGCCTCAAAAGCATTGGGGACAGGGATCGCAAAAGGGGTCACGTTTCACGATTTTTCCATCTCGAACGATGCGCTTGGAAAACCAGTGCTCGCATTGACGGGCACAGCAAAACAAATAGCGGATGCGATGGGCGTTAACCACATTCACCTGTCCATTTCCGATGAGCGTCATTACGCTGTGGCGACGGTCATTTTTGAATCCTAGCTTGTAAGTCTGAAACAAAATACTAAAAAGCCAGAGCATCTGCTCTGGCTTTCTTGTCTCTCGAGCAGATTACTGTTCAAGGTATAATTTTGCAGTCGTTGTGACTTTAATCATTTCATCTTGCAGCTCGAACATTTCAGGCTCAACCTCCTCAAGACTGATCCCTGAGCGCAGTGCTTGCTCAAGCGTCGCACAGAGTGATTTCAGCCTAGGCACTCCGCAATATGAGCTACTGCCGTGCAGCTTATGGATGACATGAATTAGGTCATCACGGGAGATATCTTCTTGCTCCAGAGCTTGGTCAACGACTGCTTCTACTTCAGGGATGAACTCAATCAACATGCGCAGCATGTCTTTGGCGAGATCCTCTTTATTCGCGCTCTGTTTTAAGGCAGCTTGCCAATCAATAATCACATCCTGCTGAGGCGAAGAAACGGATTGAGGCGCGCTCCCTTCAGGCTCATCAACGTATGAAGGGGCGACTTTGCCAATGCTCTCTGTACAAGCATTTGGGTTCCAGTGAACCAAAACCTGTTGTAGCACATGCTCTTCAATAGGTTTGGTCAAGTAGTCATCCATTCCTGCCGAGAGCAAGCGATCTCTTTCACCCGCCATGGCATGCGCAGTTACCGCAATCACTGGCGTGTCTTTATTTAACTCCAACTCTTTAATGTGCTGACAAGCGGTCACACCATCCATTTGTGGCATTTGGATATCCATGAAGATTAAGTCGTACTTTTTCTCCGTCGCAAGGTTCACCGCTTGCTGGCCATTGCTACAGGCGGTGACGGTTTCTACTCGTTCGCGAAGCAGAGCGGAAATCAGTTTCAAGTTCGCTGGGTTATCATCCACCGCTAACACCGTCAGAGGCAAACGCTCCCCTTCGCTTGGCGTAATTGGAGCACTCAATGTTGGTGGTGATTCGACATGTTCGCTAATCAGGCTTTGTAGCAGTTTACGGCGAGACAACGGCTTCGTCAGGCATTGGACGTGATGCTCTGTCATAATTTGGTCGGCAAGTGCCAGTTCGGTACTCGGCGTCCCTAGGATCACACTCGGAGCCATGCGTTTCGCTTGTTCTATCCAAGGTGTAATGACGTCTGCATCATGCGTTTGATTCGCCGCTAAATTCAGTAATACATAGTCATATTGTTCTTCGTTTTTCGGTAGCGAAGAGCGGTAGGTTACTAAGATACCTTCTTGACTTAGAATCTGTTGGGTTACGGATGCGGCTTGCATGTTTGGTTCAATCAACAGCAACTGTTTGCCCGTTAGAAGCTCCACTTCAATCAGTTCGCTCATTGGCATCTCTGTTGAGTGCAAGCGCACCGTAAACCAGAACGTCGAACCTTGGTGTAGGCGGCTGGTTAAGCTGATCTCGCCACCCATCTGGCTTACCAATTTCTGCGTGATAACCAAACCTAACCCTGTGCCGCCGTAGCGACGTGAAATGCTGGCATCCGCTTGGCTAAATGCTTGGAATAATTGCGCTTGCTGACGTTCAGAAATACCAATGCCGGTATCGCGCACCATGAACTGCAACTCGACGGAGTCCCCAGATTGAGAGCGCATTTCAACACTAACATCAATGTTGCCTCGCTCGGTAAACTTGATTGAGTTACCGACTAAGTTCGTCAAAATTTGCTGGATACGTAGTGGGTCCCCAACTAAACCCGGTGGAATTTTAGGGTCCACTTTTAGGGTGATTTCTAACCCTTTCTCATGTGCACTCGTGGCTTGTAGGTTAATAACTTCTTCTAAACTTTCTCGGAAATCAAACGGAATGTTTTCCAGCGCTAGCTTACCCGCCTCTAGTTTCGAGAAGTCGAGAATGTCATTGATGATGTTCAGTAGATTGTTCGCCGACTTCTCAATCGTCTGTAGGTAATCAGTTTGGCTGTTAGAAAGCTGTGTTTTAAGCATTTGACGAGTAAAGCCAATAACCCCATTGAGCGGAGTACGCAGTTCGTGCGACATGTTCGCCAAGAACTCAGATTTAACCCTGGCCGCTTCTTGCGCGCGTTTCTTCGCGATATCTAACTCAACGTTCTGAATCTCTAGCTGCTCAAGCGTTTCACGCAAGTCTGATGTGGCTTGGTCTATACTGTGCTGCATCTCCACGTGATATTCCGATAGCGATACCGCCATGGCGTTAATACCGTTTTTCAGTTGGTCTAACTCACCGTGCATTTTACCTTCGATACGCACGTCTAGGTGACCACGGCGAATGCGGTCAACGACATTCTTCATGTGGGTGATAGGCTGGGTAACATCGTGCATCAGACGTGAAGCAAACACACTTGCCAAGCCAAGACCGAGTATAAGAACTAAAAAAGCAGAGAAAACTTCTTGATACTGTTGCAGCCTCAAAGAGGAGAGATCTAACTCAACGGCAATATAACCAATTGCTTTGGTTCCTTGGCTTTCGTTCGATAACTCCGCTAAATAGTGACCCTCGGACAAAATAGGTACGCGCAATATCAGTGAGTTTTCGTAGATTTCCGAATTGCCCAGTTGCGGGATCGGTTTATCTTTAGGGAACATCAAGGCTTCGAAATTAGGGTGAAAGTTAGATGTCACGAAGAGCTCATGATGTTCATCAAACACCGCGATACTACGAACCAGTTTAGAGTTTTTGCGATGGGCGTAGCTTATCAAGCGACGTACCGCCTCTCGGCTTTCTGATAGTAGATGAGTTTCACTGGCAATTGCTAACGGCTCAATGATGCTGTTACCAGTGGTGATAACTTGTTTCTCAAGGTCTTGGTAGCGATTAAATGAGAAAAAACCGCTCAGTAATAAACCAATGATGAGAGTGGGAGCGAGAGTCAGTGTAATTACACGTGCTCGTAAGCCATATCTGGTCATGTTATCTAATTACATCGGAGTCTGGATATGGGAAAATAACGCATTATTTCTCAAGCGCACGATAAGGCGTTGAGCAAAGAAGTGACGTCACCTAATAAACGGTAAGCATAATCAAGTCACTCGAATCACACAACGGCTGCAATCAAGAATAGTGAAGCCGAAGAGCAATTAGACATAAATCAGGCATAGAGCATGGCACGCATCTTTCAACCGAAAAAGAAAACCCAACTCAATACTCGTCATCAAGCGGTGCAAGTGGAGCGTTTAGATCACCACGGCGCAGGTATTGCTTACCTAAAGAAAAAACCGCTGTTTATTGATGGCGCATTGCCGGGAGAAGAAGTCGTCACACAATTAGTGGAAGAAAAAAGTAAATTTGCTCGCGGTAAACTGATTAAGATTCTTAAGCCGAGTGACACTCGCGTGGAGCCATTTTGTCCGCATTACCACGAGTGTGGTGGCTGTGACTTGCAACACCTAGATTATAACCAACAATTGACGCACAAACAGCAAACACTGCGTCAGCTGATGCGAAAATTTTCAGGCAATGATATTGAGCTTGATGCGCCATTATTAGGGGATTCACTGGCCTATCGTCGTCGTGCGCGAGTGAGCTTATTTGTCGATAAAAAAACACGTCAGCTACATTTTGGTTTCCGTAAAAAGCAGAGTAAGCAAATCGCGCAAGTGACTGACTGCCCAGTGCTGGCGCCGGAACTGAACGTTCTGCTTCCAGAGATTTATTCAGCACTAAAAGCGTTTAAAAAGCCGGAGCAATTGGGTCATGTAGAGCTGGTACTTGGTGATAATGGGCCGTGTATTACGTTGCGTCACTTGAGTGCTCTGACAGCGAGTGAAACTCTATCTCTAACGGAGTTGGCAAAACGTCATGGTGCATCGCTGTACCTAATGCCAGCAACAGATCAGCTAAACCTTGTTGAAGGCGATATGCCTTTCTATCAAGAAGTTGGCGTGAAAATTCCTTTTGCGCCAAATAATTTTATTCAAGTGAACCAAGCCGTAAACAAAAAAATGGTCAAGCAAGCGGTTGAGTGGTTAGACCCGCAAAAGAGTGACCGAGTGTTAGATTTGTTTTGCGGCGTAGGCAACTTCAGTTTACCGATTGCGAAGTTAGCTAAGCACGTGGTTGGGGTTGAAGGTGTTGCAGAGATGGTCGAAAAAGCCACAAATAATGCATCCTTGAACCAAATCAATAATGCGCAATTTTATCACGCTAACCTTGAGCAAGATTTTGAAGGGCAGGTCTGGACGGCAGAACAGTTTGATAAAGTGCTGTTAGACCCAGCACGCGCGGGGGCAAGTGGGATCATCGATCAAGTTTCTGAGCTTGGCGCACAGCGTGTAGTTTATGTTTCTTGTAATCCTGCTACCCTTGCTAGGGACAGCCAAAGCTTGATGGAGCAAGGCTATAAATTAACTAAATTAGGTATGCTGGACATGTTCCCTCATACCAGTCATCTAGAATCGATGGCATTGTTTGAAAAGTCCTAACTTTAGGACTTTGGCCCCTTATTTGTGGTGGGTGGTCATAAAGCCAGCGTTTACGCGCAGGTAAAAGAACTAACCTGGACGGTGTTAGTCAAACCACACGAATATAATAATTAGGATGATGAGATGGTTGCGGTAAGAAGCGCGCATTTAAACCAAGATGAACAGTTTGAACTCGAAAACTGGGTGGCTAGCCTAGGACAAGAGAAAAACACAGCCTCACGCTTAATCGAAGTATATCGAGATTGCCAGACGGTATTAGCCGATAACGAGCAAGCGGAACTGTTGTTGTGGCGTGGACGAGAAATGATCGAAATTTTGATCACCTTGTCTATGGATCAGGCCACCTTAGTGGCTGCACAACTGTTTCCTTTGGTTTCAAGTGGTGCTTTTAACAGAGAAATTCTGGAAGAGAAATACAGCAAAGAAATCATAAAATTAATCGACGGCGTTGAAGAAATGGCGGCTATTGGCCAACTCAACGTCAACATGGAAGGCAGTGCAGCGTCATCTCAGGTAGATAACGTACGCCGCATGCTGCTTGCCATGGTGGATGACTTCCGCTGCGTGGTTATCAAGCTCGCGGAACGAATTTGTAACCTTATTGAAGTTAAAAAAGCACCTGATGAAGTTCGACGTGCGGCGGCAAAAGAGTGTGCCAACATCTATGCGCCGCTAGCAAACCGATTAGGTATCGGTCAGCTGAAATGGGAAATTGAAGATTACGCTTTCCGCTACCAACAGCCGGAAACTTACAAACAAATTGCCAAGCAGCTTTCTGAGCGACGCATCGTTCGTGAGCAGTACATCAAAGACTTTGTTGAAGACCTCACGCACGAAATGGAAGTGTCAGGTATTAACGCCGAAGTGAGTGGTCGACCTAAGCACATCTACAGCATTTGGCGAAAAATGCAGAAGAAGAGTTTGGCATTCGATGAGCTGTTTGATGTTCGAGCAGTACGTATCATCGCAGACAAACTGCAAGACTGTTACGCGGCTTTGGGCGTAGTTCACACCAAATACAAGCACCTACCGAGCGAGTTTGATGACTACGTTGCTAACCCTAAACCAAACGGTTATCAATCGATCCACACCGTAATTCTAGGGCCAGAAGGCAAAACCATCGAGATCCAGATTCGTACCAAGCAAATGCATGAAGAGTCGGAGCTGGGTGTTGCAGCGCACTGGAAATATAAAGAAGGGGCAAGCAGCCGAAGCGGTTATGATGAGAAGATCACGTGGCTGCGTAAGCTACTGGATTGGCAAGAAGAAATGTCAGATTCTGGCGAAATGCTTGATGAGCTACGTAGCCAAGTCTTTGATGACCGCGTCTATGCGTTTACGCCTCGTGGCGATGTTGTCGATTTACCTATGGGGGCAACGCCGCTAGATTTTGCCTACCATATTCACTCCGAAGTGGGACACCGTTGTATTGGCGCCAAAGTCGGAGGCCGCATAGTACCGTTTACTCATAAACTACATATGGGTGATCAGGTTGAGATTATCACTCAGAAAGAGCCTAACCCATCGCGAGACTGGTTAAACCCATCATTAGGCTTCGTTCATTCTGGCCGCGCGCGTGCCAAAATTAACGCCTGGTTCCGAAAGCAAAGCCGTGAGAAGAACCTCGAAGCGGGTCGTGAAATTCTTGAACATGAGTTAGCAAAAATTGGCGCAACGTTAAAAGATGCTGAGCATTACGCTCTGAAACGGTTTAACGTCAAAACACCAGATGAGCTTTACGTTGGTGTTGGTAGCGGTGATTTGCGTATCAACCAAATCATTAACCATATTAATGCGCTCGTTAACAAGCCAACGGCAGAAGAAGAAGACCAGCAAGCACTGGAAAAACTGCAAGAAGCAGAGCACAAATCACCAGCGCAAAGCCGACCGAAAAAAGACGCCGTCGTTGTAGAAGGTGTCGATAATCTAATGACGCACCTAGCGCGTTGCTGTCAGCCGATTCCAGGTGATGATATCTGTGGTTACATCACGCAAGGTCGCGGGATTTCAGTACACCGCAGTGACTGTGAGCAGTTAGAAGAACTGCGCCATCACGCGCCAGAGCGTATCATCGATACTGTCTGGGGCAGTGGCTTCGTCGGGTCATACATCCTCACCGTCCGTGTTGAAGCGATGGAGCGAGGTGGTCTACTCAAAGACATTACGACACTGTTCGCCAACGAAAAGATCAAAGTGACCAGTATGAAGAACCGAGTCGACTACAGACGTCAACTTGCCATCATGGACTTTGACCTAGAAGTCACCAATATTGAGGTGCTTTCGCGGGTTTCGAAGCGTGTGGAACAGATTAAGGATGTGATGACGGTGAAACGCCTCGGCTAAAATTCTCGTCATACTTGAAGCTGATAGCGTTGTTGCCTGCGCTCACTCCGGAGTGCCGGCCCAGGCTCATCACATAGGCGAGCTATGCTCAGGAGTCGCGAAAACTTGTTGCCTTGTCAAAGTAACAATTACTTAGTGAAAGCTGCTGAGAAAATATAATGTAGAAGGTGAGTGGTTTTGGCCGCTCACCTTTTTCTTTAGTAGAAAGGTTTAAAGGAACAAAAAATGAGTCATCCAATTGAACAATTAGAACAAATCATGGCGAAGTTGCGTGACCCAGAAAACGGTTGCCCTTGGGACTTAAAACAAACCTTTGACACCATCGTTCCGCATACAATAGAAGAAACCTACGAGGTGGTGGACGCGATTCAAAATCGAGATTGGCCCAATCTAAAAGAAGAGCTAGGGGATTTGTTGTTTCAGGTGATTTTTTACAGTCAGCTAGCGAAAGAGCAAGAGCTGTTTGACTTTTCGGATGTCGTCGAAACCGTGAACGAAAAACTGACTCGTCGCCACCCGCATGTTTTTTCAGATGTTGAGTTTGAATCTGACGAGGAAATTAACGCGAACTGGGAAGCGGAAAAAGCAAAAGAAAAAGCCCTAGTAGGCAAAGCGGAAGAAAGTATCCTAGACTCAATACCAAACTCTTTACCGGCACTTTATCGTGCTACAAAAATTCAGAAAAAATGTGCAAAATTTGGGTTTGATTGGGATTCACTTGGCCCGGTTGTCGATAAAGTACGAGAAGAAATTGACGAAGTCATGGAAGAGGCACTGCAAGTTCAGCCCGATGAAGAGAAAGTTGAGTTGGAACTCGGTGATTTGCTATTTGCGACTGTCAATTTGGCTCGCCACCTTGATAAAAACCCAGAAGTCGCGCTAGGAAAAGCAAACGTAAAGTTTGCGCGACGTTTTAAACAAGTTGAAGGAAAGGTTCAGCAGTCAGGCAAAGCGCTTACAGATTGTTCTTTATCAGAGCTCGACGATTTCTGGGGTGAAGTAAAGCGAGAAGAGTCTAGATAGGGGGAAATAAGCGGAAAATACAATATGAGGCCAGTTTACCTCTTAACACGAAAACGGACTTTGGTTTGTCTTTGCTCACTTTGATTTGAAGCAAAAAATAAAAAATTACGGTGTGATAGATTTCACGTTGTGGCGGTAAGGAGCTTCTGGTATATTTATCTCCCGTCCAGAAGCACTCCATTTCCCTCATTCAACCAATTTCAGGTTAAACATGACGACAAATTACATTTTTGTTACTGGCGGGGTTGTATCCTCTCTAGGTAAAGGTATTGCAGCAGCATCTCTTGCGGCTATTCTAGAAGCTCGTGGTCTTAAAGTGACTATGATGAAGCTTGACCCTTACATCAACGTTGACCCGGGCACAATGAGCCCTACTCAGCACGGTGAAGTGTTCGTTACAGAAGATGGCGCAGAGACTGACCTTGACCTTGGTCACTACGAGCGTTTCATCCGTACCAAGATGACCAAGCGTAACAACTTTACTGCAGGTCGTGTTTATGCCGACGTACTTCGTAAAGAACGTCGTGGTGACTACCTAGGCGCAACTATTCAAGTTATCCCTCACATCACTAACGCGATCAAAGACCGTGTAATTGCTGGCTCTGAAGGCCATGATGTGGCTATCGTTGAAGTTGGCGGTACCGTTGGTGATATCGAATCACTACCATTTATGGAAGCGATTCGTCAGCTAGCCGTTGAACTAGGCCGTGAGCGCGCAATGTTCATGCACCTAACACTTGTTCCTTACCTAGCGGCAGCGGGCGAAGTGAAAACTAAGCCGACTCAACACTCTGTAAAAGAACTTCTATCTATCGGTATTCAGCCAGATATCCTAGTTTGCCGTAGCGACCGCGTTATTCCAGCGAATGAACGTAAGAAAATCGCACTATTCTGTAATGTTCCAGAAAAAGCAGTAATTTCAATGAAGGACGTAGATTCTATCTACAAGATTCCTCAATTGATCAAGTCTCAAGGTCTAGATGATCTTGTGTGTGCTCGCTTTGGCATCACAGCTCCTGAAGCTGACCTTTCTGAGTGGGAACAGGTTATTTACGAAGAAGCAAATCCTACTGGTGAAGTAACCATCGGTATGGTTGGTAAATACACTGAATTGCCAGATGCATACAAGTCTGTGAACGAAGCGCTTAAACACGCTGGCTTGAAAAACCGTCTAAGTGTCACAATTAAGTATGTAGACTCACAAGATATCGAAACAAAAGGCGTTGAGCTGCTAGAAGGCTTAGACGCGATCCTAGTTCCAGGTGGCTTCGGCGATCGTGGTATTGAAGGCAAGATCCGTGCGGCTCAATATGCACGTGAAAACAATGTGCCTTACCTAGGTATTTGTTTGGGTATGCAAGTTGCACTAATTGAATACGCGCGTAACGTTGCGGGTATGGAAGGTGCACATTCAACAGAATTTAACAAAGAGACTAAGTACCCTGTGGTAGGTTTGATCACAGAGTGGGTAGACGAGTCAGGTAACGTAGAAGAGCGTACTGAAAAGTCTGACCTAGGTGGTACGATGCGTCTTGGTTCACAGCTATGTCACCTAGAGAAAGGTACGAAAGCTCGTGAACTTTACGGTAGCGCGACGATCCATGAACGTCACCGTCACCGTTACGAAGTGAATAATGTGCTTCGTCCGCAAATCGAAAAAGCAGGTCTGAAAGTTTCTGGCCTATCAGCGGACAAGAAGTTAGTGGAAATGATTGAGAACCCAGCTCACCCATGGTTTGTAGCGGCTCAGTTCCACCCAGAATTCACATCGACTCCTCGCGATGGCCACCCATTGTTTGCAGGTTTCGTTAAGGCTGCGGGCCAAAACGCACGCGGCGAATTCGAGAAGTAAAAGGATACGGGCGGCGGCGAAGGTTGTGCTGCTGCCCTTTAAAATTGACATTTATATTTGAAACGAGAGGAAACATTAATGTCTAAGATCGTTAAAGTTCTAGGTCGTGAAATCATCGACTCACGTGGTAACCCAACTGTAGAAGCTGAAGTACACCTAGAAGGCGGTTTCGTAGGTATGGCGGCAGCTCCATCTGGCGCATCTACTGGTTCTCGCGAAGCTCTTGAGCTACGTGACGGTGACAAAGCACGTTTCCTAGGTAAAGGTGTTCTTAAAGCAGTTGAAGCTGTAAACGGCCCAATCGCTGAAGCTCTAGTTGGCAAAGACGCTAAAGACCAAGCTGCAATCGACGCAGTAATGATCGAACTAGACGGCACTGAAAACAAATCTAAATTCGGTGCTAACGCTATCCTAGCTGTTTCTCTAGCAAACGCTAAAGCTGCTGCTGCAGCTAAAGGCATGCCTCTATACGAGCACATCGCTGAACTAAACGGTACAGCTGGTCAGTTCTCTATGCCTCTACCAATGATGAACATCATCAACGGTGGTGAGCACGCAGACAACAACGTTGACATCCAAGAGTTCATGATCCAACCAGTTGGTGCTAAGACTCTTAAAGAAGGTCTACGTATCGGTGCAGAAGTATTCCACAACCTAGCTAAAGTTCTTAAGTCTAAAGGCTACAGCACTGCAGTTGGTGACGAAGGTGGTTTCGCTCCTAACCTTAAATCTAACGCTGAAGCTCTAGAAGTTATCGCAGAAGCTGTTGCAGCTGCTGGTTACGAACTAGGTAAAGACGTTACTCTAGCTATGGACTGTGCAGCATCTGAGTTCTTCGACAAAGAAGCTGGCATCTACAACATGAAAGGCGAAGGTAAAACTTTCACTTCTGAAGAGTTCAACCACTACCTAGCTGAGCTAGCTAACCAATTCCCAATCGTTTCTATCGAAGACGGTCTAGACGAGTCTGACTGGGATGGCTTCAAGCACCAAACTGAACTACTAGGTGACAAGCTTCAACTAGTGGGTGACGACCTATTCGTTACTAACACTAAGATCCTTGCTGAAGGTATCGAGAAAGGCGTAGCTAACTCTATCCTTATCAAGTTCAACCAAATCGGTTCTCTAACTGAGACTCTAGCTGCAATCAAGATGGCTAAAGACGCAGGTTACACAGCAGTAATCTCTCACCGTTCTGGCGAAACTGAAGATGCAACTATCGCTGACCTAGCGGTAGGTACTGCTGCAGGTCAAATCAAAACTGGTTCTATGAGCCGTTCTGACCGTGTTGCTAAGTACAACCAACTAATCCGTATCGAGGAAGCTCTAGGTGAGCGCGCTCCTTTCAACGGTCTTAAAGAAGTTAAAGGTCAAGCTTAATTCTTAATTGAATAAGTTTAGCTAAATAGCTTTCTAGAAACGCTCCACTTCGGTGGGGCGTTTTTTATTTAAGAGCGATGAGCGCGCTCCTCCATGTTTCAAAGAAGCGGTCTTAAAGAAGTTCAAGCTTAGTTCTTCATTGGATTAACCGCTTAGATTGAAGCTTTGAAATACCCTGATTTTTCGGGGGGGTTTTGTATCTATAGGCTTGTATTTCTTGGTCTTACTTTGGTGAGTGCTAAGAATAGCTTCATATGTCTTTGTTTCATTTTGCTGCTTATTTCTTGTAAGGAGCGTGTGAGTCTCCCTTTCTCCCCTAGAGGCAACCTCGCATTTATGCTATATATGTCACCTTATCTAATTCCTTCCGGTACAGAATGTTAGCAGCGATATGCGAATCTTTGTTATAGCCCTTACGCTACTGTTTGGCTTGCTTCAATACACTCTATGGTTTGGTAAAAACGGAGTGTCTGACTACTACACAGTAAAAGATGAAATTGAAGTTCAGCAACAAGTGAACAGCAAGCTACAAGCTCGCAATAATGAAATGTTTGCTGAGATTGATGACTTAAGGCAAGGTCTTGATGCGATTGAAGAACGTGCGCGTCATGAGCTTGGTTTAGTTAAAGATGGCGAGACTTTCTACCGCATTATAGGTGAGGAAAATCATTAAAATGTTGGATGTGAACTCATCGCATGTCGCAATTGTTCCTGCTGCCGGTGTCGGTAGTCGAATGAAGGCTGACCGCCCTAAGCAATATTTATTGATCGACGGAAAAGCGGTGCTGGAACACACTGTAGAAAAGTTGCTGTCGCACCCACGAATTTCGAAAGTGGTTGTCGCCATTACCGAAGGTGACCCTTATTTCCCTGAGTTAACCATCGCGAACCATCCCGATGTAATTCAAGTCGCGGGTGGTAAAGAGCGCGCTGATTCCGTACTTTCAGGGCTAAACTATGTCAATGAACATCTGGAAAGCGAGTGGGTATTGGTCCACGACGCTGCAAGGCCATGTGTATTAACATCCGACATTGACCGTTTGATTGATATTTGCTGCGCTCACCCAACGGGTGGCATCCTTGCATCTCCAGTGAGAGACACAATGAAGCGAGCGAATGCAGCACAAGATATAGGTCATACGGTAGAGAGAGAAGCATTGTGGCATGCACTGACTCCACAAATGTTTAAAACTCAACAACTGACTCGAGCACTGGCTGACGCATTAGAACAAGGCGTAGCCATCACGGATGAAGCATCGGCTTTAGAGTGGTTGGGCGAAACGCCTGCTTTAGTCCAGGGTAATGCGAACAACATAAAAATTACTCAGCCAGAAGATCTCGCGTTAGCCGAGTTTTATCTGAGCCGTGAGCGCGGCTAAAAAAGAAAGGATAAAAAATGATTCGAATTGGTCACGGTTTTGACGTGCATAAATTTGGTGGTGAAGGCCCGGTCATTATCGGTGGTGTTGCTATCCCTTACGAGCAGGGCTTAGTAGCCCACTCAGATGGTGATGTTGCTCTTCATGCTTTGACTGATGCGCTGCTTGGCGCGATTGCTGCGGGTGATATTGGTCGTCACTTCCCGGATACCGACGATAAATGGAAAGGGGCTAATAGCCGCGAATTGTTGAAAGACGTTTATCGTCGTGTCAAAGAGCAAGGCTACCGCCTTGGTAATGCCGATGTCACCATCATGGCACAAGCACCTAAGATGGCACCTCATATTGACGCGATGTGTGCGGCGATTGCGGAAGACCTAGAAACCGATATTAGTAACATTAACGTAAAAGCGACGACGACAGAGCGTCTCGGTTTTACTGGACGCAAAGAAGGCATTGCAACGGAAGCCGTGGTGCTTCTGTTCAAGCAATAATTAACCAACTTGCTCCTTAATGCTGTGTAAACAGCGGAAAAACATCATGTCAGATATTTTATCTTCATTGGCTTATCTAACGGGTAAGCCTGTTGCATCGGCAAAAATCAAAGCGCAACCAGAACATTTTCAGGTTCGTGAGGATTTAGGTTTTGCCTTTACGGGCGAAGGCGAGCACCTAATGGTGCGTATTCGAAAAACTGGAGAAAATACCAGTTTTGTTGCGAATGAGTTGGCGAAAGCTTGTGGCGTAAAGTCGAAAGACGTTAGCTGGGCGGGCCTTAAAGACCGCCATGCCGTGACGGAACAGTGGCTGAGTGTCCATTTACCGAAAGGGGAAACGCCGGACTTCTCGGCATTCCTAGCTCAATATCCGAGTATTGAAATCTTAGCGACTGATCGACACAACAAAAAACTGCGTCCTGGAGACTTAATAGGGAACGAGTTTGTTGTCACTTTGTCTGAAGTGACTGACGTTGAAGATGTAGAGCAACGCCTTGAAAAAGTGAAACAAGTTGGTGTGCCAAACTACTTTGGTAGTCAGCGTTTTGGCAATGATGGCAACAACCTTGAAGAAGCACGTCGATGGGGACGCGAAAACGTTCGTACCCGTAATCAAAATAAGCGCAGCATGTATTTATCAGCGGCGCGTTCGTGGATCTTCAACCGTATCGTTTCTGCTCGTCTAGAAAGTGGTGTGTTTGATAAATTCATCGATGGTGATATTGCACAGACAAGTTCTGGCACTCAGTTGGTTGATGCAAGCAATATCGCAGATCTACAAGCACAATTTGCTGCTGGTGAAGTGGCAATTACCGCTGCGCTTGCTGGCGATAATGCGCTTCCAACTCAAGCGGATGCGCTTACTTTAGAACAACCGTTCTTAGATGAAGAGCCTGATCTCATGGCGCTGATTCGTGGTAATCGCATGCGCCACGACCGTCGCGATATTGCGCTGAAGCCAAAAGATTTATCTTGGACGGTTGAAGGTAACAACATTACGCTGACTTTCTCACTGGATGCGGGATCTTTTGCAACATCTATCGTTCGTGAGTTAGTTAATGAGGTTGAAGTAGAAAGAGAATACTAATGGAACAGGATTCACTAAACGCGAAGCCCCTAAGAGTCTTAATCAGCAATGACGATGGCGTACATGCGCAAGGGATTCATGCACTTGCTGATGAGTTGCGAGATATCGCTGAAGTGACCATTGTCGCACCCGACCGAAATCGTTCAGGTGCTTCGAACTCACTGACACTAGAGCAACCATTACGCGTAACTGAAATTGCCCCAAATATCTATTCAGTGCAAGGAACGCCTACAGATTGTGTACATTTCGCGCTGAATGAGCTGATGAAAGATGATTTGCCCGATCTTGTTTTATCAGGCATCAACCATGGTGCAAATTTGGGTGATGACGTTCTTTACTCAGGAACGGTAGCTGCAGCAATGGAAGGGCATTTCCTTGGTGTTCAGTCGGTTGCTTTTTCGCTGGTGGGTAAGCGTCATTTCGAATCTGCCGCAAAAATTGCACGTCAAATTGTGCAACAGCATTTAGCGTCTCCGATTCCAACGAATCGGTTATTGAACGTAAACGTGCCTGACTTACCAGCAGAAAACCTGGGCGAAATCGAAGTCACGCGTTTAGGTGCGCGTCATCACGCAGAGAATATGATTAAGCAGAAAGATCCGCGAGGTCATGATATTTATTGGCTAGGGCCTCCAGGAAAAGAGCAAGATGCGGGGGAGGGCACCGACTTTTATGCGATTGAACATGGTCGAGTTTCAATGACGCCTCTGCAAGTTGATCTCACTGCTCATGAGTCGCTGCGTGCAATGGATAGTTGGTTAAAGGAAGAGAAGTAATGAGTAACCCACATGCTGACAGGTTGATAGCGTTTCTTATCTCCAGTGGCATCAAAGACCAAAGAGTTCTGGATGCTATCCAACGCTTACCACGAGAAAGCTTTGTCTCTCAAGCGATGATGCACCAAGCCTACGATAACAATGCGTTACCGATTGGTCAGGGACAAACTATTTCTCAACCTTATATTGTTGCTCGTATGACCGAGTTACTCGAACTAGAGCCAACGAGTCACGTACTGGAAATCGGAACGGGTTCCGGTTATCAAACCGCAGTACTGGCGCAAATTGTTGACCATGTATACTCCGTTGAGCGAATTAAATCGTTGCAATGGGAAGCAAAACGCCGTCTGAAACAATTGGATATCTACAATGTTTCAACCAAGCATGCTGATGGATGGCAAGGCTGGGAAGCTCGTGGTCCTTTCGATGCTATCATTGTTACTGCAGCTGCAGAAGTGATCCCCCAAGCACTTCTCGCACAATTAAAAGATGGCGGTAAGATGGTGATTCCTGTTGGAGATAAGGAGCAACAGTTACTAAAAATTGAACGTAAGGGAGATGAATATCTCTCTACTGTTGTGGAAATGGTTCGATTTGTACCTCTGGTTGCGGGTGATTTAGCTTAAGGGTTAGGGATAGGTGAGTAAGTTATTACGTCATATTGGTATTAGCTTTGTGTTTGCTGCAGGACTAGTTGGTTGTGCAGCGCATTCTCCTGCACCTGTCTCTAGCTTAACGAAAGACTATTCAAGCCTTGAAAGAGGAAGTTACAGAGGGAGTTATTATGAGGTAAAAAAAGGCGATACACTTTACTTCATAGCTTATGTCACAGATAAAGATGTAAATGATCTTGTCCGTTACAATGAGTTAACTCAGCCTTACACCATCTACCCTGGACAGAGGCTAAAACTTTGGGCTCCGAAATATGTCGCCCCTAAATATGGCCAAAAAGTTGAACCCGTTGTGGTTCCTGTTGTTACGACGCCACCAGCCCCAGTGACGAAAACATCAACAGCCTCTAAACCGAAAACTTCAAGTAAAAACTCTAGTCAAAAACCTACAGAGACTAAGCCTAAAGTCGTACAAAAACAGCCTCCAAAGAAGGTTGAACAATCGAAAACAAAGGAGTATGTTGGTTCAAAAGATAACCAAAAAGTGAAGCAAAAAGCGCCAGTTACCACGGCGAAGAGTGATAAAGTTTCTAAGTGGTTGTGGCCAACAAAAGGGAGAGTAATCAAGAACTTTTCGGCGGGAGAACAGGGAAATAAAGGTATCGACATCGCAGGACAGCGTGGTCAACCTATCGTTTCAACCGCAGCCGGCACCGTTGTTTATTCAGGCAATGCGCTACGAGGTTATGGCAACTTAATTATAGTAAAGCATAACGACAATTATTTAAGCGCCTATGCACATAATGACAAGCTGCTGGTATCAGAAGGACAAAGTGTAAAAAGCGGACAGAAAATCGCCACCATGGGTAGCTCAGGTGCAAAATCAGTCAAGCTACACTTTGAAATTCGCTATCAAGGTAAATCGGTGAATCCAAAACGCTATTTGCCTTAAAACTTTGAAAAACAACTTGCGACATCATTTAGCGACATATTGAGTTGTCATGCCTTGCTAACTCGCCAGGGGGAGGCGTTATGAGTATCAGCAACACAGTAACCAAAGTTGAAGAGTTTGCATTTGACAATGCGTCAGTGAAGACCATTGATAACGAACTCGAAAAATCATCATCCACAGAAAGCAAAACGGCTGCGCGTGAAGAATTTGACGCGAGCAGTAAAAGCTTAGACGCAACTCAGTTGTATCTAGGTGAAATTGGCTTCTCACCTCTACTTACTGCCGAAGAAGAAGTGCTTTATGCTCGACGAGCCCTGCGTGGCGACGAAGCGGCACGTAAACGTATGATCGAAAGTAACCTACGTTTGGTGGTCAAGATCTCTCGTCGATATAGTAATCGCGGCCTAGCACTACTCGATCTGATTGAAGAAGGTAACCTTGGTTTGATCCGTGCGGTCGAGAAGTTCGATCCAGAGCGTGGTTTCCGCTTCTCTACTTATGCGACCTGGTGGATCCGACAAACGATCGAACGTGCGTTGATGAACCAAACTCGTACGATCCGTCTACCTATTCATGTCGTGAAAGAGCTGAACATTTATCTGCGTACTGCGCGTGAACTTTCTCAGAAGCTCGATCACGAACCTACCGCAGAAGAAATTGCTGCTCAGTTAGATATTCCAGTCGAAGATGTAAGCAAAATGCTACGTCTCAATGAGCGTATCAGTTCTGTCGACACACCAATCGGTGGTGACGGTGAAAAAGCGCTGTTGGATATTATTCCCGACGCAAACAACTCCGATCCAGAAGTCTCGACTCAAGATGACGATATCAAATCATCGCTGATTCATTGGTTAGAAGAGTTGAATCCAAAACAGAAAGAAGTACTTGCACGACGTTTTGGTCTTCTAGGCTATGAGCCTTCGACGCTTGAAGAAGTTGGTCGAGAGATTGGTCTGACACGTGAGCGAGTACGTCAAATACAAGTGGAAGGTTTACGTCGTCTTCGTGAAGTCCTAATCAAACAAGGTTTGAATATGGAAAACTTATTTAACGTAGAAGACGATTAAATAATCCGTATTTCACTAGATACGCAAAAGGCTATGGTTCCCCATAGCCTTTTTTCTTTTTTGCTCGTTGGTGTGAGTCTGTTTACAGCATCTTCTTCAAGCGATACAGCTCTTCAAGAGCTTGGCGTGGCGTTAAGTCGTCAGGATCAATACCTGACAGAGCTTGTTCGACCTCGCTAGGCTCTGGAATCAGGCTCAACTGGTTAGCCACATCTACTGCACTTGGACGCGGTGTGTCACTGTTTTGCCCCAGTTGCTCTAGCTGAGATAGCTTGTTACGCGCATTTTTGATGACCGTTTTTGGTACGCCAGCTAAGCCCGCAACAGCCAAGCCGTAAGACTTACTTGCCGCACCTTCTTGAACTGCGTGCATAAAGGCAATGCTGTCACCATGTTCTACGGCATCCAAGTGAACGTTCGCTAAGTTTGGCAGTTGGTTTGGCAACTCTGTCAATTCGAAGTAGTGAGTTGCAAATAGTGTCATCGCACCAATTTGTGTTGCGAGCCATTCCGCACTTGCCCAAGCTAAAGATAGGCCATCGTAAGTACTGGTACCGCGACCGATTTCATCCATTAGCACTAAACTGTTTTTAGTTGCATTGTGCAGAATATTAGCGGTTTCCGTCATTTCTACCATGAAGGTAGAACGACCAGATGCGAGATCATCTGACGCTCCAATACGAGTAAATATACGATCTAAAGAACCAATTTGTGCAGATTCTGCAGGTACATAAGAGCCGATATGTGCCATCAATGCAATCAGCGCAGTTTGACGCATGTAGGTGGATTTACCACCCATGTTTGGACCGGTGATGATCAACATCTTACGAGCTGGGTTAAGCTCTATTGGGTTCGCAATGAACGGTTCTGTTGTTACTTGCTCTACGACTGGGTGACGACCTGCTTGAATGTGAATGCCAGCGTCTTTCACAAGCGTTGGTCGGCAGTAATCCAACGAATCTGCACGCTCTGCTAGGTTTTGTAGTACATCGAGTTGAGACAGAGCAGAAGCTAAATTCTGCAGCTTCTCCAGATTTGGCATCAATAGATCAAACAGTTCTTCCCACAGCTGCTTTTCAAGTGCCAGCGCTTTCGATTTCGAGTTAAGTACTTTGTCTTCGTGCTCTTTGAGCTCTGGGATGATATAGCGTTCGGCATTTTTTAGTGTTTGGCGACGTACATAGTGCGGTGGAACCAAATGGCTCTGGCCACGGCTCACTTGAATAAAGAAGCCATGTACGTTGTTGTAGCCGACTTTAAGCGTATCGATGCCGTGTCGTTCACGCTCATCTCGCTCAAGCTGCTCAAGGTATTCTGTTGCACCGTCTGCTAATTTGCGCCATTCATCGAGCTCGGCATTATAGCCTTCAGCGATCACACCACCATCACGAATAACAACCGGCGGATTTTCTTTAATTGCACGCTCTAACAGATCACATACTTCGTCAATCGGAGCTGCGTATTGCGCCAGTTTTGCTAGGTATGGATGGGTCAAAGAAGCGGTGACAGATTCTAGCTCTGGTAGCTGCTGCATGGCATTGCGAAGTCTAGCCATATCGCGAGGGCGAGCAGAGCGTAGTGCAAGGCGTGCTAAGATACGTTCAATATCACCAATTTGTTTTAACGTTGGTTGAAGATCGGCAAACAGCGCTTGTTCTTTAATCTCACCAATCGCATCAAGACGATTGTTTAACGTTTCAATGCAACGCATAGGCTGATGTAACCAACGCTTCAGCATTCGGCTGCCCATCGGCGTCGCACAATGGTCGAGTACCGCAGCTAGCGTGTTATCGGTTCCGCCTGCTAGATTTTGAGTAATTTCCAGGTTGCGTCGGGTAGCGGCATCAAGAATGACGGATTGGTCCTGATGATCAAACGTTAAAGAGCGAATATGAGGTAAAGCCGTACGTTGTGTATCTTTCACATACTGGATCAAACAACCAGCAGCACATAACCCTAGGGATGCATGTTCTACGCCAAAACCAACCAAATCTTTGGTGCCAAACTGTTGATTGAGTTGTTGCTTAGCCGTATCAAGCTCAAACTCCCATACTGGGCGACGACGGTTACCATTGCGGCTCGCCATTAAATGTACAGGTTCAAAATCTTCTGGGAATAGTAGCTCACGTGGTGCGGTACGCTGAAGCTCGGCTGTCATCGCTTCTTCGGTTTCTGGTTCTGTCAGTTGGAAGCGACCAGAAGTGACATCCAGCGTCGCATAACCGAACTTACCGTTGTGATGGTAAATGGCTGCGATTAAGTTATCGACACGCTCAGAAAGCAATGCTTCATCAGTAACAGTGCCTGGTGTCACAATACGCACAACTTTACGTTCTACCGGACCTTTGCTGGTGGCTGGATCGCCAATTTGTTCGCAGATTGCGACTGATTCACCAAGCTGAACAAGTTTTGCTAGATAGCCTTCTACTGCGTGAAATGGCACTCCCGCCATAGGAATAGGCTCTCCAGCTGACGAACCGCGCTTAGTTAGCGAAATATCAAGCAGTTGGGACGCTCGCTTTGCATCATCGTAAAAGAGTTCGTAGAAATCGCCCATGCGGTAGAACAGCAAAATCTCAGGGTTCTCAGCTTTTAGCTTGAGGTATTGCTGCATCATAGGTGTGTGTTTGTGGTTGGTTGCTTTGTTTTTATTGGTTTCTTCTAATGTTTTCATAATAATATTCAATGTTTTACGACCAACCATGTGTGGTTTCTAGTCTCATGGAGTGCCACTTGGTGTCAGTGAATCCCATAACTAAGTGTAGGTTTTTGTGTAGCTTTTGGATTCTTCCTACACTAAGATAGTCATATTGTGTTGTTTGCGTATTAGTTAAGGATTATACAAATATGACCGTGGGAAAGAGTAACAAACCTCTTAGTGATCGAGCAATTAGAAACCATAAAGCTGATGGAAAAACCTTGGTTGATGTTGGTGAATATAGAGGGTTGCGAGTTAATGTTGGTAAAACAGGACGTAAGACATTTACTTACCGCTATCGTTCTCCGGTAAACAACAAGATAACTCAAGCTAAGCTTGGCACTTATCCAGACATGTCTTTGGAGCAAGCTAGAGTTGAGCTTAAGCACTTAAAAGCTATTAGAGATGCAGGTAAGTGTCCTAAAAGAGAATTGGAAAAACAGAAGCTCCTAGAGACTCAAGCTAAAGAATCAGATCGCTACGCTAAGATCAACGTTAAAAACTTGGTTGATAATTACCTGAAAGGCTACATTGAAGGTTCAAGTAATAGGAAACCTAAAGGACAAAAGGAAGCTCGCCGAACGCTGTATAAAGACGTCGTAAAACCTATTGGTTCAAAGCTCGCTATTGACCTAACCCGTAAAGATATATCTGATTTGGTTATGGGGATCGTTGAGCGCGGAGCAAATGTTCAAGCTGGGTATGTCCTTAGAGAACTAACTTCAGCGTATCGTTATGCTATTTCAACTGGTTACTTACCTTATGAATTTGTAAACCCTGCGCTACAAGCTAAAGATAGCTTAAAAATATCCAAAGTGAAATTAACTTGTAGTAAAGGAAGACGCTATTTCAATGATGAAGAAATTGTTCAGTTTTTGAACTGGTTACCAATCTCTGGTTTTAGTCAGAACCAAAAGGGGATCTTGAGACTGACGCTCTGGACTGGTTGTAGAACAGGTGAGGTATGTTCCTTAGCTTGGTCTGATGTCAACTTGAACAATAAAACTCTATTTTTGAGAGAAACTAAGACTGGTCTGGTTCGTCATGTGATGCTTTCTAATCAAGCGGCTGAGTGGCTACAGAACAAATACCAAAAACGAGATAAAAATGATTACGTTTTCCAATCTCAGAGGACTCGCAGACCTGTTCAGCAAAAACATTTATCTGAAAAAATCTGGAGTTTGAAGCAGAAAGGTATGATGTTAGATATCCCCAATTGGACTCCCCATGATTTAAGAAGAACGGTTAGAACAGGACTTGCTAGGAAAAAGTGTCCTTCAGAAGTTGCTGAAGCCGTTTTAGGACATACAAAGGAAGGTATTAATGGGACTTATGACCTTCATTCTTATGAGGATGAGTGTAGAGTTTGGTTGCAAAAATGGGCTGACCATTTAGATTCTCTAATGAGTGAGCCTATTTCTTGATTGGAAGCACTCTTACGAAGCTAAATGGTTTTTCAGGTTGCAGATTTGTACTAATGTGACGTGTATTAGTTGGTTAAACCTCACAAAACTGGTGGTGCGATTCAACCTATACGATAAGGATAAACGCGCCCACCAAACTCATTTTTGGACATTTATGAGTTAGAAACTTGGTCTAAATCTGTAGATTGATATTAGAAAAATATCTTAAAGAATGGCCCGAACGACTTCACCTTCTTCTGAGGACATTCAAAAGCGTTATCAGTTCGAAGAATAGAGGAGCCAAGAGCAGCACTATAAACTTGATCTTCAAAAAAGTGAAGTGAAACGACCTCTATGAATCAAACACTTTAATATTGTTTTATTTCAACACATGTTAATGGCACAACACTTTTGTGTATTACTTCAGACTTTTTTAGATCAACGTAAGTTCCAAACATTTTCCCTTCACTACCGTTAACAATTAAGTGCCTTAGGAAAACCTCACTGCCTTTCACATTATCAAATAAATTGTAAGAACCATCAGAGTTTTTAATTATTGGAGAATGAAAAGATTTACCTGACACACGATAATCAACCTCACTTTCTCCAATAGAGACCTGTATATTCCATTTGAAGTCATCACTTGTCTTGCAATGAATAGCGGCGTTAGTCCCAAAACTTACCATAGCCATTAACGTCAACAATGCTATTTTCATTGGCTGTGTTTCCTCTATCATTTTTAGCGCAAATTAAAGCGTATGTAAGAATGTAATTGGCAGTAATAGTGTTTCGACCTCTCTGGTACTCAACCAACAAGGCATCAAAGTGCTCCCACGACATTCCACTATTTAAATAAAGTTTACTCTGTAGGTAGTTAATAGCACTAGTCATATCCAACTTAGATGCTTCAGACAGTACGTATTCAATTTCGTCTTTCGGTATCATAATACAGTGGCTCTCTTTACATTAGCCAGAATGTCGATAGAACGAGTGCTCCGAGCCAAACTTTGGCGCAAAGGTGCATTTGCCGTAATCCGTTTCAGCATTATATCACCCAAAGTTAAATTTGAGTTATGTGATGGATCACAGTCCATACGTAATGAACTATAGTATCAAAATCGATGTGAATAGATTAGTTTGGATAGGTGATCAGTAAAGTTTACAAATGTGCTCTTACACAATCGCAACTCATAATGGGGCAGAAGCAAGTTGGGACAAGATATCTGCTCTGATAGCACCGAAACTCAAGTAATAAACGGTTATATCAGGATTAATTCAACTGATGTATTTATGTACGTTGGTTCTTGTTATTGAGTCACCGAGATCTTGCTAATAATTCATTTAGGAACTGTTCAAGCACTATGTTTGGATTATCCTTGTAGTGATTCATTATCTTTTTCAGAAGGACTTTTTTTTCTACCCCGTACTTGTCTAGAATCTCATCATCGGTAAGCTTTCGTCCCAACATATAGAGCGATGATTGCTCGAAAAGAGATTGAATCGTTTGGAGAGTAATACTTGCAGGAGTTGGCAATTCCTTTGTATTGGTAATAAAATCTTCAGATTGCTGTGTTTTTGATGCCTTTCTGCGAATGACCTTTCTACCGCTTCGATTGGTTCTATCGTTTAAATTCTTAAGTTTCGTGTTCAGTTGTTCTGAATCTAGAATGGACCTAACCAGTTTTTGGCTCCAGTTATATTTTTGAATTTTGTCTATTTGTCTAGAGCTTCCATAGAACCTAGGAAGTACGAACTTCTTCTCTTTCATGAAGTTAACGATTTCACCCATAGTGTCACTCATTTCTGTACTTCGGTATTTTAGAATCTGATGTAGACGATAAATGTACTGTCCCTTAGCTGTTTGAGGAGTTTCAATGTTCTTAGGTTGCTTGTGGCTGTCAAGAAGGAAGTGAACCAACATCGATAGCTGTTCACTGCTAAGTCCTTTTTCTCCAATTTTGTGTCCTAGGTCGTCAGCCAAATTTTCCATCCGTTCAAGCGCACTTTCTGATAGATGGATAGTTTTTGATGTAAAACCTGAAGCTTTTTTCTTGGCTGAGCTTTTACGTTTCCTAACAGTTGCTTCTTCCGTAACATCGCTTTCATTTTTTGAACTCAGAGTCTCAAATAGCTCCTTTATTTGCTCGCTTAAGCTGACTACCTCGATTTCTAATCTTTCGAATTCTTTTGGCTGTTCGCTCTTCTTTAATCCGGTTGCTTTTTTTGTAGCCATTCAATATCTCTATAAGTTTTAAATTTGTGATGCTCACAAAATGATAAGTAAATCCTTTGTTTACCCATTCTAGCTAAGTTTACATTGATTTTAATTTGTGATGCTCACAAAAAAAGTAGTTTTTGGTGTGAATTAGGAAAATTGTAAATCCGCTTATGACTTAAATACACAAGGAGAAAGTTGTGAGCACTCTTCGAATTATCCAGTTAACTGAAGTTATAAAGAAAACTTCTATCAGCAAATCAACCATCTACAGAAAGATTGAAAAAGGTTTATTTCCCTCACCTGTGCGTCTTGATGATGGTGACAGTAGTTCAAACACGAGGCGAGTTGGATGGTTTGAGTCTGAAGTCGATGAGTGGATTCTGTCACGTCCAAGAGTTTTGGATTTTTACTTGGAGGAAGCCTAATGAAAATGCGCATCGAAGAAATGGATAAATTCGAGACAACAGAACGCTCGATTGAAGAAAATCAACGAAGAATTAGAGCACTAAAGAGCAGTGGTAAGCTGTTTGATGAACTACGTTTTCGATTGCAAGACTGTATCGATGGTGGAGAGCCGTGTGGCAGTCTGGCGTGTAAGCTTTGCAATCGAGATTTGAGAATCGAGTTGGTAAATCCGGTCATATGTTCAGTCGTTGAGTCAGGTGTTGATAAGTGGCACTTACTAACGGTAGTTCCATATGAGAAAAGCATTACAGCACCTGATTTTATGTATTTTGACGTTAAGGCAATGAAGAAGTGGTTTGGACGTGTGTTGCGTAACTTTGGGTTCGCTGGACCGATCTGGGGGATGATGGAAATTGATTATCACTCGTATGCCGATGCATGGTTGCCACATTTCCACATCGTTTTACCAGATACAAAAAATAATGATGTGGCATACAAGGCGTTGAAAAAATCACGAGTTTTTCACTGTAATAATCAGTTTTTGGAAGGAACTGAAAATAGACCGTATAAGCGTGATCCATTTGATATTGTTGATTCAGTTACAGTTCTCAGCTACACACATAAGCTTTACGGCAAAGAGATAACGATTGATCGAGGTGGTAATAAGAAAGGATACTTTTTAAGAGAAAGAAAGCTTTCTGAATATCTACTATTTATGGATAGTCACGACTACTCAGAGTTTAAATTTACCCTAGGGATATCAGATCACAAGTGGGCTAGTTTACGTAAGAGATGCACTACTAAGCGAATAGAGCATTATGATTAATCACTCTATGGCTTATATAGCTGCATATTAGGTAATACACTAGACGGTGGGTTCATTATGAATACCACCGTCAAGCTAGTAGTTGAGAGACACTTTTAGGGATATTCTGTGTTTGTGCCAATATGCTCGTGGTTGAGTCACTGAGGATCTTTTGCTTGGTTAACTCAGTAGTCTCTTTGGCGAAGTCAGTATCCTTTATCCTGCTTTTCGATTCGGTTGTATTGATATTTTGGCTTGTTAGATTATTGATTGCATTCTCTAACCTATTGTTAGTTGCTCCAATACCAGACCTATATGAATCAACTAGTGTCAACATTTGGTCGGTTGCATGAACTAGAGCGTTTTCATAGTGATTATTGAATTTAGTAGCAACTTCTGGCTTAAAAGAAATTAACTCGTCATAAGAGACATGATGTTCACCTAAATGCCATTGGTTTGTCGTATATATCAAATTATTATTAGGCATTGATTTAAAATTTTGAATGCCGATGCCTAACGTGGGGTTTACTGAATTGAAATAATTATATTCCCTGCTATAGCCGATCTTGTGGACACTTTCACCTTTACTATTAACCTCTTCTGCAAGAAAAAACTTTGCTTTACTACCTTCAAGAGCTGAGTTTAGAGTGTGAATAATATCTTCGGCAGACTTGCCAGATTCAAAATCAACTCTTAATGATGTCTGTCCATTTTTTTGTGGTGAATAAATAAACTCTATGAAATCACCAGTTTCAGTTCTCCAACCTGAAGGAATCTCGAAATTTGCCCCATTTGCGAATGCAGATGTATCGATGCTAGTTCTAGTCATTAGCCCACTTTGAATAGCACTTAATTCAGGTAAGGTTGCTGTGACAGCTTGTCCTGAGTCACTTCCTACTTGAAACGTCATACTGTGCTCATGCGAAGAATGTCCGGTAAATAACGACTTTCCTGCAAACTCAGTGGTTTGTGCAATTCTTGTTAACTCCTTTCCTAATTGAGTTATTTCATTTCGAATAGCTTCTTTATCATCCTTATCAAGAGAACCATTCAAAGACTGGAGCGACAGTTCTCTAACTTTGAACAGTATATTCGTATATTCGTTTAGAGCACCATCAGCGACTTCTAGCGTAGATATTGCATCATTAGAGTTTCTTAATGCTACTTCAAGTCCTCGGCTTTGAGTTTGGAGTCTATTGGAGATCTGTAGCCCAGCAGCATCATCTTTTGCAGAATTAATACTTGAGCCAGAGCTTAACTTGTCCATCGATTCTCTATGAGCCATGCTAGCTTTCTTTAAGCCGTTCTGTGCAGAATTAGCGAGAGTATTAGTATTGATGCTCAAAGCCATGCTCAACTCCTTGGGAAATTAAAAATAATTAAGCAGTTAAAGCAATATTTGTGCCACTTGTTTTTTATGAAAAGGTTGGGTTTATTGAGGAAAATTGGCTTTTGTTTGCCGAGATCAGAGTTAGCTCTTTTTGATATGACTTGTGAAAGGACAATAATTGCCGCAGAGATTGTATTTAGTGTAGGTAAAAGTGTAGCTCTTCTGAGTTTTTCTCTATAAGTTGTTGTTTTGTATTTATTATAACACCCTTGCATCAGGAGTGTGTTTTTGTTCAGCTTTCACAGGTAAATTCTTTTGTTTATTTCCGTAGCGGCTTAGGATACGTGAATCCCTATCAAGTAAAAAGAGACAAAGGGCATTTTGGCTATGGAAAAAACAACAAAATTGAGCGCAGATTTAGGCGCATTATTGGCAAAGTATGGTCATGTTTTAACGACGGCAGAATCGTGCACGGGTGGCGGTGTTGCGACCGCTATTACTGATATTGCAGGCAGCTCAGGTTGGTTAGATAGAGCTTTTGTCACTTACAGCAACGAAGCCAAAATGGAAATGCTGGGTGTGAGAGCGGAAACCTTAGAGGAACATGGTGCCGTGAGTGAGCCTGTTGTGATTGAAATGGTGCAAGGTGCGCTTCAACACTCGAATGCCACTATTGGGGTTTCCATCAGTGGTGTTGCTGGACCGGGGGGAGGCAGTGATGAAAAGCCGGTTGGAACCGTCTGCTTTGCTTTTTCGGATAAGCACGACTGGCTCTTTGTTGAGACCATGCATTTTTCTGGTGACAGGGCGGAAGTTCGTCAACAAGCGGTGATGCATGCATTGACTCGATTGCATCAACATTTAATTTAGAATTTCTTACACTGTCTTAGCCCAGAATTGATAAGGGTTAGAGCCAATCCTTAGAAGCAGTGGACTAAATTTTTTCTATACAGGTATAGACACTGTATGAATCAACAGTATAATAACTTTCATTGCTGAGCAGGTTAGCTGCTTAAGAAAAATGAATTACTATTCGTCGCCCAAAGAAGATGAATAAATCGGAGAAAGTAATGGACGAGAACAAACAGAAAGCGCTCGCCGCTGCGCTAGGTCAAATTGAAAAGCAATTCGGTAAAGGCTCTATCATGCGCCTTGGTGATAACCGCGCAATGGACGTAGAAACGATTTCAACAGGCTCTCTTTCTCTTGATATCGCTTTGGGTGCTGGTGGTCTGCCAATGGGGCGTATCGTAGAAGTCTACGGTCCAGAATCTTCAGGTAAAACAACACTAACGCTTGAGCTTATCGCTGCTGCGCAACGTGAAGGTAAAACTTGTGCGTTTATTGATGCAGAGCACGCTTTGGACCCTGTCTACGCGAAGAAACTTGGTGTTGATATCGATGCGCTCTTGGTTTCTCAGCCAGACACTGGTGAGCAAGCACTGGAGATTTGTGATGCGCTAGCTCGCTCTGGCGCTATCGATGTAATGGTTGTTGACTCAGTTGCGGCGCTAACACCAAAAGCAGAAATTGAAGGCGAAATGGGCGACAGCCACATGGGTCTGCAGGCTCGTATGCTTTCTCAAGCGATGCGTAAGCTAACTGGTAACCTAAAACAGTCTAACTGTATGTGTATCTTCATCAACCAAATCCGTATGAAGATTGGTGTGATGTTCGGTAACCCAGAAACGACCACGGGTGGTAACGCACTTAAATTCTACGCTTCTGTTCGTCTTGATATTCGTCGTACTGGCGCAATCAAAGAAGGTGACGAAGTCGTTGGTAACGAAACGCGCATCAAAGTGGTTAAGAACAAGATTGCTGCACCGTTTAAAGAAGCCAATACGCAAATCATGTACGGTCAAGGCTTTAACCGCGAAGGTGAGCTGGTAGATCTAGGCGTGAAGCACAAGCTGGTTGAAAAGGCTGGTGCTTGGTACAGCTACCAAGGCGATAAGATTGGTCAAGGTAAAGCGAACGCGTGCAACTACCTACGTGAGCATCCTGAAGTGGCTAAAACTATCGATACTAAATTGCGTGAAATGTTGTTAGCGCCAGCCCTTGCGGAAGCTCCTGAAGCAGGCGAGGCGCCTGAGCAAGCTGAAGAGTTTTAATCCCTTCACAGATTAAAAAGTGATAAAGCCCTGCAATGCGGGGCTTTGTTGTATCTATTGACATCAAAAATCGAATCATCACAAAGGCCATTGAGAGTCTGTACAGCAAAAATACCTTTAGGATCACCATGTACCAAAAGCGCCAGACACCAACATTATCGAGCAAAGAGGCGGCTATCCAACTGCTTAGCCGTCGCGATCATGGTCAGTATGAGCTGTACCAAAAACTGTCGATGAAAGGCTATGAAGCATCAGACATCGAAATCGCGATTAATTTTTGCTTAGACCATAACTATTTAGATGATTTACGTTATGCGAAGAGCCAAATTAGGCAGCATGTATACAAAGGACATGGCGAGCGTCGAATTCGCCAAGAGTTAAACCAGAAACGTGTTGCGGAATCGGTGATTGAGCAAGCCATGGCTGAAGAACCACAAGACTGGTTTGAACTTGCTAAGCAGGCGGCAGAAAAGAAATTCAAAGGCGTCAAAGCCAAGGACCAAAAAGAATACGCAAAACAAGTCCGTTTTCTACAATACCGAGGCTACAGTTTCGACCAAATTAGCTATGCGCTTGCCTTTGAAGACCAAGATTAGCGTTGATCCAATTGCGCTGATTTTTGTTTTGCTTCAAATTTTTTCTTCTACTCCCTCTTTTCCTCAAGAAAACTAGTCTCAGCTGTTTGCATGATCTACAATACGGCAAAATTCTAACTCGACTATTTTCAGGAAGAGCTGCATGTACATGAGCACTGACGAGGTTCGTAACGCGTTCCTCAAGTTCTTTGAAAGCAAAGGACACCAAATCGTAGAAAGTTCATCGTTAGTTCCACATAACGACCCAACCCTGCTGTTCACAAACGCAGGTATGAACCAATTTAAAGATTGTTTCTTAGGCTTAGAAAAACGAGCCTATACTCGAGCGACTACGGCTCAGCGTTGTGTACGTGCTGGTGGTAAACACAACGACCTGGAAAATGTTGGCTTTACCGCTCGTCACCACACATTCTTTGAAATGCTAGGCAACTTCAGCTTTGGCGACTACTTCAAAGAAGATGCGATTTCATTTGCTTGGGAATTCCTAACCGAAGTTCTTAAACTGCCTGCGGATCGTCTATTGGTAACCGTTTACGAAACCGATGACGAAGCATTCGACATCTGGAACAAAAAAGTTGGCGTGCCTGCTGATCGTATCGTTCGCATTGGTGACAAAGAAGGTGGCAAGCCTTACGAGTCTGATAACTTCTGGCAAATGGGCGACACTGGTCCTTGTGGTCCATGTACTGAAATCTTCTACGATCACGGTGAACACATCTGGGGTGGTCGTCCTGGCACGCCTGAAGAAGATGGTGACCGTTTCATCGAGATCTGGAACAACGTATTCATGCAGTTCAACCGTCACGCAGACGGCACTATGGAACCGCTACCAAAACCATCGGTAGATACTGGTATGGGTATCGAGCGTATCTCTGCAATCATGCAGGGCGTTCACTCAAACTACGAAATCGATGTATTCCAAACTCTTATCAAAGCAGCGGCTGAAGTCATTGGTTATGAAGATCTATCGAACCAATCGCTACGCGTTATTGCTGACCACATCCGTTCATGTTCATTCTTGATTGTTGATGGTGTGATGCCTTCAAACGAAGGTCGTGGTTACGTACTACGTCGTATCATTCGTCGTGCCGTACGTCATGGTAACAAGCTAGGTGCACAAGGTGCATTCTTCTATAAGCTTGTTGGCGTATTAGCAGAAGTGATGGGTACAGCAGGCGAAGAGCTGAAGCGTCAACAAGCAGTGGTTGAAAAAGTACTGCGTATCGAAGAAGAAAACTTCGGTCGTACACTTGAGCGCGGTATGGTAATTCTTAACGAAGCATTAGATAACCTAGATGGCAAAGTGCTAGACGGCGAAACGGTATTCAAGCTTTACGATACTTACGGCTTCCCAGCAGACCTCACTAACGACGTTGCACGTGAGCGTGAGTTCGCGATCGACGAAGAGGGTTTCGAAAAAGCGATGGAAGAGCAGCGTCAACGTGCGCGTGAAGCTGGTCAATTCGGTACAGATTATAACGCAGCAATCAAAGTTGATACGCAAACAGAGTTCTGTGGTTACACAGGTACTAAAGGTTCTAGCTCAGTCGCAGCGATGTTCGTTGAAGGCAACGAAGTAGATTCACTATCTGCAGGCGATAAAGCCATCATCGTGCTTGGTGAAACGCCATTCTACGCAGAGTCAGGCGGTCAGTGTGGTGACGCGGGTGAAATCCGTACTGAATCTGGTGTATTCCGCGTTGAGGACACTCAAAAACTCGGTAACGCAATTGCACACCACGGTGTAATGGCAGAAGGCGTTCTAGCGAAAGGCGACGAAGTAGCAACTATCGTTGACGCAGAGCGTCGCGCAGCTATCTCTCTAAACCACTCAGCAACGCACTTGCTACACGCAGCACTACGCCAAGTTTTAGGTGAGCACGTAACGCAGAAAGGCTCATTGGTGAAGGCAGACAACCTACGTTTCGACTTCTCGCATCTAGAAGCCGTAACCGCAGCAGAGTTGAAAGAAGTTGAGCGCCTAGTTAACGCGCAAATCCGTCGTAACCACACGATTGAAACCAACGTGATGGATATTGAGTCTGCTAAGAAGAAAGGCGCAATGGCACTGTTTGGTGAGAAGTACGATGACGAAGTTCGCGTGCTATCTATGGGCGATTTCTCTACTGAGCTTTGTGGTGGTATTCACGCATCAAGCACGGGTGATATTGGTCTATTCAAAATCACATCAGAAAGCGGTATTGCAGCCGGTATTCGTCGTATTGAAGCGGTAACAGGCGAGGCGGCATTAGACGCCATTGAAGCTCAAAATGCGAAGTACGAAGAGAAACTGGCAGAATCTGCACAGAAAGCAAAAGCACTAGAGAAAGAAGTGCAGAAGCTAAAAGATAAGATGGCAGCCGCAGAAAGCGCTAACATCATGGGCAAAGCGGTTGAAGTAAATGGCACAAAAGTTCTAGTCGCGGCCCTTGAAGGTGCTGATAGCAAGAACCTACGTACCATGGTTGATGACATCAAGAATCAAATGGGTTCTGGTGTTGTACTGCTTGCAAACGTAACGGGTGACAAGGTTGGCTTGATTGCTGGTGTGACTAAAGATCTCACTGGTAAAGTAAAAGCAGGTGATCTAGTTAAAATGGTTGCAGAGCAAGTCGGTGGTAAGGGCGGTGGTCGTCCAGACATGGCTCAAGCCGGTGGTACTGATGTTTCAGCACTACCAGAGGCAATCAAAACAGTTCAGCCTTGGCTAGAAGAGCGTTTATAAGCTCTTAACTAATAAAATTACGCTCAATCAAGTTTCTTTGATTGAGCGTAATTTTTTTAGCAACCAAGTGGTTTAATTGACCAAAAGTTAACCGAGTCATTTAAGCTGCTTGGTTTTTGTTGTAACTACTGCTTATATAATTTTTCTCAAAGGAAATATTTAAGATGTAAGCAGTTCTAAAGAGACTTCGGTCTTGGGAAGGTGAAGACTGGTGAAAAAGCCCCTTATCGTGCAAAAGTTTGGCGGAACCTCTGTGGGTTCAATTGAAAGAATCCACCAAGTCGCTGAACACATCATTAAGGCGAAAAATGATGGCAATCAAGTTGTTGTTGTCGTGTCTGCAATGTCAGGCGAAACAAACAGACTGATGGATCTCGCTAAACAGATAGATAGCGTACCTACAGCTCGAGAACTTGATGTTTTGCTCTCTGCTGGTGAGCAAGTGTCAATGGCACTGTTAGCCATGACTTTGAATAAAATGGGTCATGCTGCGCGCTCGCTTACCGGAGCACAGGCGAATATTGTGACGGATAATCAACACAATGACGCAACGATTAAACACATTGATACCACGACAATTATGGGATTGCTTGAGCAAGACCAAATCGTGATTGTTGCGGGATTTCAAGGTGTGAATGAGAACGGGGATATCACCACATTAGGTCGAGGTGGCTCAGATACGAGCGCAGTGGCACTGGCGGGCGCATTGCGCGCTGACGAGTGTCAAATCTTTACCGACGTTGATGGTATTTATACTTGTGACCCACGTGTAGTGAAAAATGCGCGCAAATTGGCGGTTATCGATTTTCCTTCAATGGAAGCGATGGCAAGCCGAGGCGCAAAAGTATTACATTTACCTTCAGTGCAATTTGCATGGAAGAATAATGTGCCACTACGCGTGCTTTCGACATTTGATGTTAATGAAGGCAGTTTGGTAAAGGGGGAGTCAGGCAATCAAGCCGTCTCTGGTATAGCCATTCAACGTGACCTTGCCATTATCGAAGTCGATAAAGAACATTTATCTAGTGCTACAAAACAATGTCAGATGTTGGGTATAGACATTTGGAATGTGATCGAGGAAGCAGAACGGGCAGGTATCATGATAAAACAAGATGCATGTGCCAAGTTCGATCTGGTGTTCAGCGACAAAATCCGTAATAGTGAAGTGGTAAGCCTGTTGACCGCAGTGGGGCTTGATGCCAATGGAATGGTAGAGCACGCATGCGATTTGTTGGCAAAGCGAGATATTGAGATCAATTTCAGCGCAACGAATGCACTCACTATGATGCTAGTTTTAGCACCCGAATGTGTGGATACAGCAGCAAACATTCTGCATGATGCTTACATTACGTCTAGTGAAGCATTAAACATTCAACAAAAACATGCCTTTTTAGGCTAATTTTCGCTAACAAGGTAGTTTACGAAAATATAACTTTTGTTGGATAATAGCTTTGTAGCAAGAAAATTTAGAGATTACTCAAGGAGCAAAGAATGCTAATTTTGACTCGCCGCGTAGGCGAAACACTGATGATTGGTGATGAAGTGACTGTAACTGTACTAGGTGTGAAAGGTAACCAAGTACGTATCGGCGTTAACGCTCCGAAAGAGGTTTCAGTTCACCGTGAAGAAATCTACATGCGCATTCAAGCTGAAAAAGGCAATGGCAACGTTGCTTCAGGTAACTACTAAGTCGCTCCTGTTTACAGAGCTTAGTTTGAATGAAAAAGGCTAACCGAAGGGTTGGCCTTTTTAGTCTTTAATGCTTTTGAAGATTTGCGGAAACCATTGTGTTGAGTGTGGCCGTGAATCCGTCAATATTGTTGAATCGAACACCAGGAAGTTGTTTGAAAATAAATGTCTTTTTTTCAGAGAAGACTCTCTTTTTTTCATCATAATAGAGTGGTAAAGTTCGTTTAATAGTCACTTTGATTAAATCAGCAACGGTTAAGTCAGTTTCGTGGATTTTTTCAAAGAAAGTGTTTGACATATTTTCGGTAAAACGTAATATGTGCCTCCGCAAGACGGTGAGGTGGCCGAGAGGCTGAAGGCGCTCCCCTGCTAAGGGAGTATACGGTTTATCCCGTATCGAGGGTTCGAATCCCTCCCTCACCGCCATTCTTGCAACGTTGAGAAATCAACAAAAAAGTGCGTCCTTAGCTCAGCTGGATAGAGTACCTGGCTACGAACCAGGCGGTCGGAGGTTCGAATCCTCCAGGACGCGCCATATCTCTTTTGAGATATAACAATGAAAACGGTGAGGTGGCCGAGAGGCTGAAGGCGCTCCCCTGCTAAGGGAGTATACGGTTTATCCCGTATCGAGGGTTCGAATCCCTCCTTCACCGCCATTCATTGACTGGCCCGATGGCCTTTTTTTTGTTTCGTAAGAAATGAATGTGATTTGCTTCACAACTTCCTAGCAAGAAGATCTGCGCGTCCTTAGCTCAGCTGGATAGAGTACCTGGCTACGAACCAGGCGGTCGGAGGTTCGAATCCTCCAGGACGCGCCACTATTTAATAATTCGTTTGATAAACGGGTTATACAAAGTAAAATAAGATTATTGCGCGTCCTTAGCTCAGCTGGATAGAGTACCTGGCTACGAACCAGGCGGTCGGAGGTTCGAATCCTCCAGGACGCGCCACTTATTAAAGGGTAATGCCCTGATATTGATGAAAGTCGATATCAAAAACTGCGCGTCCTTAGCTCAGCTGGATAGAGTACCTGGCTACGAACCAGGCGGTCGGAGGTTCGAATCCTCCAGGACGCGCCACTTATTGAAGGGTATTGCCCTGATATTGATGAAAGTCGATATCGAAAACTGCGCGTCCTTAGCTCAGCTGGATAGAGTACCTGGCTACGAACCAGGCGGTCGGAGGTTCGAATCCTCCAGGACGCGCCACTTATTGAAGGGTATTGTCCTGATATTGATGAAAGTCGATATCGAAAACTGCGCGTCCTTAGCTCAGCTGGATAGAGTACCTGGCTACGAACCAGGCGGTCGGAGGTTCGAATCCTCCAGGACGCGCCACTTATTAAAGGGTATTGCCCTGATATTGATGACAGTCGATATCGAAAACTTGCGCGTCCTTAGCTCAGCTGGATAGAGTACCTGGCTACGAACCAGGCGGTCGGAGGTTCGAATCCTCCAGGACGCGCCACTTATTAAAGGGTATTGCCCTGATATTGATGAAAGTTGATATCGAAAACTGCGCGTCCTTAGCTCAGCTGGATAGAGTACCTGGCTACGAACCAGGCGGTCGGAGGTTCGAATCCTCCAGGACGCGCCATTTACTGAAAAAGCCTCGCAATTGCGAGGCTTTTTTGTATCTGGACATCTAGAACTATAACCTGAGTCGTTAGAGGCGATGCCCTTCTTTTCCAAAAGCGAATATGTGCTTATCTAAGCAATTTGGAATAAAGTTTCTGCTGTAGTTTGTGAATCCATCCTTACTATCTCTCCTGTATATTGATTTCCGTTTCTTTCACTTCAATTGTTTAAATGTAACTTCTTTGTTTTTTATTTGTTTATTAATTGTTATTAAATGACATCCTTTTGTTTTTATTGGCTTTTATGTGTAAATCTCGATTTGGTTTTGAAATCCAAATCGCAGTTTTTATTTATGTCCTCCTTTACTCTGTTCGTAAGGAGATAGCAGATTCGCAGTAATTATTTTGTCATGAACTGTGATCTGGGTAGTGAATAAATAATCATTTATCAGGATTATTACAAACCTTCCTTAAACAAAATTGACAAAATTTAACCAATCGAGATAATCCATTGGTCGGGATTTGACGCTATTAAAGTCCTGCACGTTGTCAGGATGACAAAGAAAGGAAGCAACATGACTAATATAGGAAGCCTGCTAGTAGATGCGGCCACCCTGATGCTAACGGGGATGGCGGTCGTATTTATTTTCCTCACTATTCTTGTTTATCTCGTTCGGCTAATGTCGAAATTGGTACCAGAAGAAGTACCAGAGCCGATCGCAGCACCAAAAACAAATACTAATATTCAATCAACCTCTTCAGCTGTTAGTCCACAAGTAGTGGCGGCGATCTCGGCTGCGATTCATAAACATCGCGCCTCATTCGCGAAGTAGCCGAACCAGGATTAAAAAGGAGTTTAAGAGCATGTCTAAACCACTAGCTATTACAGATGTGGTCCTTCGTGATGCCCATCAATCACTATTTGCTACGCGTATGCGTATTGAGGATATGCTGCCTATCGCAGCTGAGTTGGATAAGGTTGGTTACTGGTCTCTAGAGACTTGGGGTGGCGCAACGTTTGATTCTTGTATTCGATTCTTAGGGGAAGATCCTTGGGAGCGTTTACGTGAGCTGAAAAAAGCGATGCCTAATACGCCAATGCAAATGCTACTGCGTGGTCAAAACCTTTTAGGATACCGCCATTATGCCGACGACGTAGTAGAGAAGTTCGTTGAACGCGCACATGCTAACGGTATGGACGTATTCCGTATCTTTGATGCAATGAATGACGTGCGAAACTTCCAGAAGGCTGTTAAAGCAACGGTCGATGTTGGCGCACATGCTCAAGGTACGCTGTCTTACACAACAAGCCCTGTGCATAACGCAGACACTTGGGTTGACTTGGCAAAACGCCTAGAGGATTTAGGTTGTCATTCACTGTGTATTAAAGATATGTCTGGCTTACTCAAGCCTTATGAAGCGGAAGAGCTTATCACGCGTATCAAAGCGTCTTGTGATGTGCCATTAGCACTTCATTGTCACGCGACGACAGGCTTGTCTACTGCGACAGCGGTAAAAGCAGTTGAAGCTGGTATTGATATTCTCGATACAGCGATTTCTTCAATGAGTTGTACCTATGGTCACACGCCGACGGAAACGGTAGTCGCGATGCTAGAAGGAACCGAGCGAGATACCAATTTGAAGCTCGAGCAACTAGAACCTATCGCCGCGTATTTCCGTGAAGTACGTAAGAAGTACGCGAAGTGGGAAGGTCAGTTGAAAGGTGTAGACTCTCGCATCCTGATTGCTCAAGTGCCTGGCGGCATGCTGACTAACATGGAAGGCCAGTTGAAAGAACAGGGCGCTGCGGATCGCATTGATGAAGTATTAGAAGAGATCCCTCGTGTACGCGAAGATCTTGGTTTCATTCCATTGGTGACTCCAACTTCGCAGATCGTCGGGACGCAAGCCGTGATTAACGTGCTTACTGGCGAGCGCTATAAGAGCATAACTAAGGAAACCGCTGGTCTATTGAAAGGCGAATACGGTCAAGCGCCAGCCGAGTTAAATGCAGAGCTGCAAGCTAAAGTACTTGATGGCAAAGAGCCTATTACTTGTCGTCCTGCCGATTTGCTTGAGCCTGAAATGGAGACGCTTACTGTTGATCTGATGGAGAAAGCAAAATCAGAAGGTATTAAGCTAGCAAGTGAGCGTGTTGATGATGTACTTACTTATGCGCTTTTCCCTCAAGTTGGTCTCAAGTTCCTTAAGAATCGTGATAACCCAGAAGCATTTGAACCTGCACCAACGCTAGAAGCCGCGAAGCCTGCCGTACCTGCGGCGCAAACAGCAACTGGCGGCGTAGAAACTTATAGCGTACGTGTTGACGGACAGGTGTATGAGGTGGAAGTCGGTCCTCAAGGCGAGCTAACCTCTGTCGCTCCTTCTGCGGCGCCTGCAAAATCGACGGCACCTAGCGCACCTTCTAGCGCTTCTGCTGAAGCGGTGCCTGCTCCTCTTGCCGGTAACATCTTTAAAGTGAATGTTCAGCCTGGTGCTGAAGTGGCTGAAGGCGATGTACTACTGATTCTTGAAGCAATGAAGATGGAAACAGAAGTGCGTGCGGCGCGTGGTGGTGTGGTTCAAGAGTTGAACGTTAAAGAAGGCGATGCTGTCACAGTAGGTGCGCCTCTGTTGAGCCTGGCGTAAGGGAGTATCATGGACGGATTGTTAACCCTTTGGGCAGAAACAGGGATCGCTAACTTCGAGTTCGGCCAAATCTGTATGATGCTGGTTGGTTGTACCTTGCTGTTTTTGGCAATCAAAAAAGGCTTTGAGCCTTTACTGCTATTGCCGATTGGTTTTGGTGCTATCTTGGCGAATATTCCAAATGCTGGCTTTACTGAGCCTGGCGGCTTGCTCTACTACGTTTACTACATTGGGATTGAATCGGGTGTGTTCCCGTTGTTGATCTTCATGGGTGTGGGTGCGATGACCGACTTTGGTGCTTTGATCGCAAACCCAAAAACGTTGTGGCTAGGTGCGGCAGCTCAGTTTGGTATTTTTGCGACACTGTTTGGCGCTATTTTGCTCAACTATGTACCTGGTATGGAGTTCTCCATGGCGGATGCATCGTCTATCGCTATCATCGGTGGTGCGGATGGCCCAACGGCGATTTTCTTAGCAAGTAAGTTATCACCAGACCTGCTTGGTGCGATTGCTGTAGCCGCGTACAGCTACATGGCTTTAGTGCCAATCATTCAGCCGCCAATCATGAAGGCGCTAACCACTAAGGAAGAACGTGAGATTCAAATGGCGCAACTGCGTCACGTGGGTAAATGGGAAAAGGTATTGTTCCCGATGGCAGTATTACTCATGACGATTCTTTTCCTACCTTCAGCAACGCCTCTTGTCGGTATGTTCTGTCTTGGTAACTTAATGCGTGAAGCGGGTGTGGTCGATCGTCTATCGAAAACCGCACAAAATGAGCTGATCAACATCGTGACGATCTTCTTGGGCTTAGGGGTTGGCTCGAAGCTGCAAGCGGATCAATTCCTGAACTTAGAAACATTAGGCATTCTAGGGCTTGGTGCGGTTGCGTTTAGTATTGGCACGGGTGCTGGTGTGCTAATGGCTAAGTTGCTGAACAAGTTCTCAAAAGAAGACATCAACCCACTTATCGGTGCGGCTGGCGTTTCTGCGGTACCAATGGCCGCGCGTGTGGTGAACAAGGTCGGCTTACAAGCTAACCCGCAAAACTTCTTGTTGATGCATGCGATGGGACCAAACGTTGCAGGTGTATTGGGGTCAGCGGTTGCCGCTGGTATCTTGCTAGCACTTGTCGGCTAGTCATTACCGAAAATGGAATGATCAACTAATTTACAAAATCACGATTAACTTCGGTTAACAAAATGGTTTATAGTCAAAGGGATGCTTTCGCATCCCTTTTTGTTTTCTTGCAGGGAATGGTTTATGGAACACAAACAGATCGTTATCACTGAATTTGGTGATGCCAACGTACTCGCGATTCAACATGCTTCTACACCATCACCACAGCCTGGTGAAGTCTTAGTAAAAGTCGCTTTTTCAGGCGTAAATCCTATTGATGTTAAAACTCGAGCCGGACTCGGTTGGGCAGCTGCGCAGAACAAGGATAATTTACCTTGGGTACCAGGTTACGACATCTCAGGAAAAGTGATGTCTTGTGGAGAGGGGGCATCACGTTTTAATGAAGGTGATGAGGTGGCTGGATTTACTGGTTTCCCAGTTCGAGGCGGTGGGTACAGTCAGTACGTATGTGTTCCAGAAACAGAGTTAAGTCATGTTCCTAGCTCTGTCACTTTAGAGGCTGCAGCAGCATTACCGTTGGCAGGCCAAACTGCGGCACAAGCTCTCAGTAAGACTAATGTGACTGAAAACGATCGCGTACTTATCCTCGCAGGAGCCGGTGGCGTTGGACACCTCGCGGTACAAATTGCGATCGCGACGAAAGCGGAAGTCTTTACAACCTGCAGTGAACGAAATTTAGACTACCTTGCGACGCTCGGTGCTCATGCAGTGAACTATCAATTTGCACCAGTGTCAGAACGTGTTGAAGATGTTGATGTTTTGATTGATTTAGTAGGCGGAGATGCTGCGTTAGACGCGCTTAAATGCCTGAAAGACAATGCGAGAGTCATAACCGTTCCAACCATAACAGCTGAGCTGATTTGTGAAAAAGCCAAACTCCTAGGCTTTGAGGCTAGTGGCATGTTGGTTGAACCAGATCCTGCGCAGTTAGATACCTTGTTGTACATGGTCGGCGTTGGTTTACTGAAGACTGAAATTCAACAGGTTTATCCTATGAGTGATGTAATTGGTGCTCACCAGCAGGTCGAATCAGGAAGAACCAGAGGCAAGGTGTTGCTTGATATGACATGCTAGAAGCATTTAATACGAGCTTTGAAAGTTTAGCGCTTTGGTTTTCAGATTCAGCGTTATGGGTGCTTTTCATGACCGGTTTTCTCAGTGCCACTTTGTTACCTGGTGGTTCTGAGGCGGGCTTAGTTGCCACTCTCTCATTAAATCAATATTCCGTTTCGTCAATTATTATGGTCGCCACTATCGGCAATACGCTTGGTGGCTTAACAAATTATTGGCTTGGCTTGTGGATTCCCAACAAAGCGCAAGAAGAAAAGCACGGTCATACCGCATTAAACTGGCTGTCTAAGTATGGCTATTTGGGATTGTTTTTTAGCTGGTTACCCATAATTGGAGACCCGCTGTGTTTAGCCGCAGGGTGGCTGAGAATGAAGCTTCTGCCTTGCGTGATTTTAATATTTTTAGGAAAGGCTGCTAGGTATAGCTTGCTTGCGGCCATCTATCTCGGATTATTTTAAGGAAAGTACATGAAGATGTTTTGGGTTGGCGCGTGCTCACTGTTAGTGATCACGGGCTGTGTATCAAATACGCCAGTTTCATCACTGCCGGAAGGGGTAACTTTCGTCGAGTCATCGAAAGCGGAAGAAGGCAAAGTTAAGATTCCATACCAAAAATATAAACTCGATAATGGCTTAACGGTGATCTTAGCTCCTGAAGATTCCGACCCATTGGTCCATGTGGATGTGACTTACCATGTTGGTTCGGCTCGTGAAGAAGTGGGTAAGTCTGGTTTTGCGCATTTCTTTGAGCATATGATGTTCCAAGGTTCAGAGAACGTTGGTGACCAAGAGCACTTCAGAATCATCACAGAGGCTGGCGGTACGTTAAATGGTACGACAAACCGTGATCGTACTAACTACTTTGAAACTGTCCCGGCTAACCAGCTAGAGAAAATGCTGTGGTTAGAGTCTGACCGTATGGGCTTTTTGCTGGATGCGGTTTCTCAACGCAAATTTGAAATTCAGCGTTCAACTGTAAAAAATGAGCGAGCTCAGCGTTACGATAATCGTCCTTATGGCTTAATTTGGGAGCGTATGTCTGAAGCGCTATATCCTGAAGGTCATCCGTATTCGTGGCAAACTATTGGTTATGTTGAAGATCTTGATCGTGTTGATGTGAACGATCTCAAAGCGTTTTTCTTACGTTGGTATGGCCCAAACAATGCGACTATCACGATCGGTGGGGACTTAGACGTTGAACAAACTCTTGAGTGGGTAAATAAGTACTTCGGTTCGATTCCTCGTGGGCCAGAGGTTGAAAATGCGCCGAAACAACCTGCAAAGCTGCAAGAAGACAAATACATCACGCTAGAAGATCGCATTCAACAACCGATGGTGATGATCGCGTGGCCAACAACTTACAACGGCGAAGAAAGCCAAGCGTCTCTCGACACGCTATCTGAAGTGCTAGGTGGCGGTACAAACAGCGTGCTCTACCAAGACTTAGTCAAGACTCAAAAAGCCGTCGATGCGGGCTCATTCCATGACTGTGCAGAACTGGCGTGTAACTTTTACGTTTATGCAATGGGTGACTCTGGGGACAAAGGCGACCTATCAAAACTGTACGACGAGCTTTTACAGTCACTCAATCAGTTTGCTGAAAAAGGCGTGACAGAAGATCGCCTTGAACAATTGAAGGGTAAGGCGGAAGCGGATGCTATCTTTGCATTAGAAAGCGTTAAAGGCAAAGTAACGCAGTTGGCTTCCAACGAGACATTTTTCGGCGATCCTGATCGTCTTGAGCAACAGCTTGAGCAGATCCGCGCAGTCACGCCTGCATCGGTAGAAAAAGCGTATACGGATTTTATCCAAGGTAAGAACAAAGTGACCCTAAGCGTGGTACCAAAAGGAAAAACTGACCTTGTCGTAAAACCAGCGACCTTTGTGACGCCAAAGCGTACGCTACCAGAATACGAGAAGATCACTGATGATCAATTGGCGTATCGTCGTGCGACCGATAACTTCGATCGCTCTGTGCAACCGCCTGTAGGGGAGCCAGTGAAAGCGACGATGCCTGAGTTGTACGAGCTTCATTTCAATAATGGCTCGGAATTGCTTGGTGCGGTTAGCGATGAAACACCAACGGTCATGATGCAGTTTAGTTTACCTGCGGGAACACGTTTTGTTGAAAAGGGCAAAGAAGGTCTTGCCCAGTTGACCGCAGCAATGTTGCAAGAAGGCACAACGAAACGTAGTGTCGAAGAGATTCAAGCTGAGCTCGATAAACTAGGTAGTGTCATCTCCGTGAATGCAACGGGCTACACAACAAACATCAGCGTTTCTGCTTTAGAAAAGAACTTAGAGCCGACGTTGAAAATTGTCGAAGAGATGTTGCTGTCTCCTGCATTTAAGCAAGCAGACTTCGAGCGTGTGAAGATGCAAGCGCTAGAAGGTCTTGTGTATGAGCATCAAAACCCAAGTTGGATGGCATCACAAGCGACTCGCCAGGTGCTTTATGGGGACTCTGTCTTTGCTCGACCAAAAGACGGCACGCAAGCAGGTGTTAGTGCACTAACGTTGGATGATGTCCGTGAATTCTACTCGAAGCATTACACGCCACAAAGTGCGCAAATCGTCGTTGTTGGTGACATTGACCAACAGGAAATTGAACAGCAACTGACGTTCTGGAAAAACTGGCAGGATGAAGCTGTGCCATTGTATGCACCGCAAAGCATCGCTGCATTAGGTGAGCAAAAGATCCATCTTGTTGATAAACCAGGTGCACCACAAAGTGTGGTCATGATGGTTCGTCAGGGTATGCCTTACGATGCAACGGGCGATTTTTACCTAAGCCAACTGGCAAACTTCAACTTAGCTGGAAACTTCAATAGCCGCATTAACCAAAACCTACGTGAAGACAAGGGTTACACATACGGCGCTTACGGCTACTTCTCTGGAAATCCAGAAACTGGCTCGGTTGTTTTCACCGCGCAAGTACGAGCGGATGCAACGGTTGCTTCTATCATTGAGATGGAAAATGAGCTAAATGAATACTCGCAGTCAGGAATTACTGATGAAGAGATGAAATTTATGCGTCAAGCGGTCGGTCAAAAAGATGCACTGAAATATGAAACGCCAACACAAAAAGCGGAACTTATCAGTGATATTCTTAAGTACAACCTCGATCAAGATTACTTGCAGCAAAGAAACGCTATCGTAGAAAAAGTCGATAAGCAGACTTTGAATGCACTGGCTCAAAAGTGGTTTGATCCAAATGACTATCAAATTATCGTCGTTGGTGATGCTAAATCACTGCGTCCTCAATTAGAAAAGTTGGGGAAAGACGTAGAAGAGCTTGAAATCATTCGATAGAGTACACATTTAATAGCGGAGAAACGTTTCTCCGCTATTCATCTAGATAAGCGACTTTTCGTGGGTTATTTATCTAGATGCATTAAATATCAATAACTTAGCTTACGCTTGTCCTTTGTGACAAGTGTCCTGCTCCCAATATAAGCGAACCTCATTTTGACTGATTTTGCTGCGCGACTAAAAAAAGTTGCATCAAACCCCGAAGTATTTAAGCAGTTTGGACGCGGTGTTGAGCGAGAAACTTTGCGCTATCGTCAGGATGGACATCTAGCAACAACACCTCATCCAGAGGGGTTAGGCTCTGCGTTCACAAACCAATGGATCACGACAGATTTTTCTGAATCATTGCTAGAATTCATTACGCCTGTGTCACATGAAATTCCAGAACTGATGGCACAACTGAAAGATATCCATCACTTCACGCAGACAAAAATGGGTGAAGAAAAGATGTGGCCTCTTTCTATGCCATGTTATGTCGGCTCGGAAGAGGATATTCAGCTTGCTCAGTACGGCTCTTCGAATGCAGCAAAAATGAAAACCCTGTACCGAGAAGGCCTAAAACGCCGCTATGGCAGCCTGATGCAAATCATCTCAGGTGTGCATTTTAACTTCTCGTTCCCTGAGACATTTTGGGATGCGCTATTCGGCGAGCAAGATGAACAAGCCCGCCAAGATGCTAAGTCTGATGCCTACTTTGCGCTGATCCGTAACTACTACCGTTTTGGTTGGATGATTCCGTATTTCTTCGGTGCATCGCCAGCGTTATGCGGCTCTTTTATTCAAGGTCGTGAAACCGATCTGCCATTCGAGAAAATTGGCGGCACTTTGTATTTGCCGAAATCGACGTCTTTGCGTTTGAGCGATCTGGGCTACACCAATAGTGCGCAAAGTGTACTGAAAATTGGCTTTAACAGCATTGATCAGTATCTGGATGGTTTGAGCGATGCGATTCGTCACCCATCAGAAGAGTTTGCGAAAATAGGCGTCAAAGTGGACGGTGAATACCGCCAGCTTAATTCCAATATTTTACAAATTGAGAACGAGCTATACGCTCCAATTCGCCCGAAACGCGTGTCGAAAAGTGGTGAGAAACCTTCAGATGCGTTACGACGCGGTGGGGTTGAGTACATTGAAGTTCGCTCTCTAGACGTTAACCCATTCAGCGCAGTGGGGTTGGATGAAGAGCAAGTACGATTCCTTGATCTCTTCCTGACTTGGGCGGCCTTGTCAGACTCGGATCCAATGGACAACTGTGAATTAGAGTGTTGGCGCGACAACTGGAACAAAGTCATTGTTTCTGGTCGTGAAAAAGGGCTAATGCTGCAAATTGGTTGCCAAGGTGAACGTCTATCTCTGCAAGATTGGGCGCATCGAGTTTTTGTCGAGCTGCGTCAGATAGCACAGCAAATGGATATGGCTGCTGGTGGCAGTGCATACCAAGATGTGTGTAATAAACTCGAGACATGGGTTGATAACCCAGAACTAACGATTTCAGGTCAACTATTAGAGCTGACGAAAGAGCTTGGTGGGTTAGGTAAAGTCGGCTGTGCGCTTGGCATGAAGTACCGCGAGGAAAATCTAGCTCACGGTTATCAGTACTACTCGCAAGATACGATGGAAACGGAAGTGGCGTCGTCAGTAGAAAAGCAAAAGCAAGCGGAACAAAGTGACACGCTATCTTTTGATGATTTTTTGGAAGATTACTTTGCTTATCTGAAGCAGTAGTGAATAGGTAAAGGTTGGGTGGGATTGAACATTAAACCGTTAGTAGTATCGGTACTCGGAAGCATGTTACTTGCAGGTTGTGCCACGGCACCGCCAAAGCAGCAGAATAATTTATGTGAGATATTTCGAGAGAAATCCGGCTGGTATGATGATGCCAAAGATATGGAAGAAAAGTGGGGAACCCCCATTCATGTCGCTATGGCTATCATTAAACAAGAAAGCAGCTTTCGGCACGATGCGAAACCACCCAAAGACTATTTATTGGGATTTATCCCTTGGGGACGAGTCAGCAGTGCGTATGGTTACGCTCAAGCTCAAGATCCTGCTTGGGAAGATTTCCAAGATGCGACGGGTCAGGGCGGTTCTCGTACCAACTTTGATGATTCAATGATGTTTGTCGGTTGGTATACTCACGAAACGAGGCGCCAACTAGGGATTTCGTTATGGGACCCATACAGTCAATATCTGGCTTATCATGAAGGTCGAGGTGGGTACAAGCGAGGTACTTATAAGCGAAAGCCCAGTTTGCTCAAAGTCGCTCGACGTGTTGAACAAACTGCAAAAACTTATGGCTGGCAGCTGAAGCAATGTCGTCAGGAATTGGAAGACAACAGCAGCTGGTTCTTTTAACCCACAGCCTGTTTATGTGCTGTAGGGATGAATGACATTTATCCAGTACCGAGAGGTATTGGAGTTACAATCAGGAGAGATGTAATGCCTTTACTCGATAGTTTTACCGTGGACCACACTCGCATGAATGCACCGGCAGTGCGAGTGGCGAAGACCATGCAGACCCCAAAAGGGGACACGATTACTGTCTTCGATTTACGCTTTACCGCGCCAAACAAAGACATCCTTTCTGAAAAAGGTATTCATACACTAGAGCACCTTTATGCAGGCTTTATGCGCAATCATCTAAACAGCGATTCTGTTGAGATCATCGATATTTCGCCTATGGGTTGCCGCACGGGCTTTTACATGAGCCTGATTGGCACTCCATCAGAGCAGCAAGTAGCGGATGCTTGGATTGCGGCCATGGAAGACGTACTAAAGGTAGAAAGCCAGAACAAGATCCCTGAACTCAACGAATACCAATGTGGCACGGCAGCGATGCACTCTTTAGAAGAAGCACAACAGATCGCAAAGAGCATTTTGGATGCTGGTGTATCGGTGAACAAAAATGATGAACTTGCTTTGCCTGAATCGATGCTAAAAGAGCTGCGCATCGACTAGTTGCTAAAAAACTTATCAAGAAGCATATTTATCCAGAACTAAAAAGAGCCTGACATGATCAGGCTCTTTTCTTTTTATTTCTTATCGTGAGTTGTAGATAGAGGCTATTTTTTCTTTTTAGGATAAACACGAACGAGCTTGATGCGGTTTTCTTCAATCTCAACAAGCTCCATTGGATGACCAGCCACTCTCACGCTTAAATGGCTCTCTGGAATATCTTCCAGGTGCTCCAAAATAAGACCGTTTAACGTTCTTGGGCCATCCGTTGGTAAATCCCATTTCAGGCCTTTATTGATATCTCGGATATTGGTGCTGCCTTCAATGAGGAAGCTTCCGTCACCTTGAGGACTGATTTCATCAGAAAGGCTTGGAGAAATCGAGGTCGTGAATTCGCCAATGATCTCTTCCAGAATATCTTCCAATGTCACCAAGCCAATAATGTCGCCATACTCATCAACAATCAGACCAATACGCTGTTTGTTGCGTTGGAACTTTAACATTTGCACGTTCAGTGGCGTACCTTCCGGGATGTAATAGACTTCATCCGCAGCACGTAATAGCGTCTCTTTATTGAACTCGTTTTTTTCCAGCATCAGGCGGTAAGCTTCACGCAGGCGCAGCATGCCAACCACTTCATCAATTTGGTCACGATAAAAAACAATACGTCCATGTGGTGAGTGGGTAAGCTGACGAACGATGGATTTCCAGTCATCATTAATATCGATACCGGTAATCTCATTGCGTGGCACCATGATGTCGTTCACAGTGACGTGCTCAAGATCCAAAATAGATACCAACATGTCTTGGTGTCGGCGAGGGATCAATCCGCCAGCTTCGTTTACTACGGTACGCAGCTCATCGGAACTAAGATGGTCTTCTACTGAGTGATCGGCTTTTACGCCAAGTAAACGAATAAAGCCATTCGTAATAAAGTTAACGAGCATCACCAAAGGTGATAGTAACTTCATCAATATGGTCAGTAGGATACTGCTCGCGTAAGACACACGTTCAGGGTACAGCGCTGCAATTGTTTTTGGGGTAACTTCAGCAAAAACCAATACAACCATAGTCAGTGCACCGGTCGCGATAGCGACACCTAAATCACCATACAAACGCATACCAATAATGGTCGCGATGGCGGACGCGAGAATATTAACGAGGTTGTTGCCGATAAGAATAAGACCAATCAAACGATCTGGACGGTCTAATAGCCTTTCGACTCGCTTAGCGCCTTTATGCCCATTTTTGGCTAAGTGCTTTAAGCGATAACGGTTCAGAGACATCATCCCTGTTTCTGAGCCGGAAAAGTAACCTGATATGACGATAAGACACGCGAGTAGCGCAAACAAGATACCCGTAGAGATGTCGTCCAAAACGTTGCTGTTCCTTGTAAGTATTGGGTTATATAACGGTTGAGTAAGTCCGTTAAGTCAAAGGGTTAAGGCGTACTGTATTTTATCTAGCCTAAAATATAAAGGATAGGAGCCCTAGAGCTCCTTAATTCAAGATGATTTCTTTCACAAAGCGACTGCCAAAATACGCCAGAGTTAACAGCGTAGCCCCTGCGACAGCGAACCAAGTAACTTTTCTACCACGCCAACCTTTTTGATAATGACCCCAAAGCAGTATTGAGTACACAATCCAAGCGATGAAAGAAAGAATTCCTTTATGCGCTTTACCTTGAGCAAACATGTCCTGCACAAAGACAAAGCCAGTAATGAGCGTGCCAGTTAACAATAAGTTACCGATCAAAATGATTTTGAATAGCTGACGCTCTACCATTAATAAAGGCGGCAGGTTTGGGTTAATCGCCAAAGATTTTTTTGTTTTCAGTTTGTGATCCAACCAAGCCAGCTGAAGTGCGTAGAGTGCACCGATAGTTAAAGTTGCGTATGAGAACAGCGCAAAAGAAATGTGAATGAGTAGCTTAGGGTCATTCTCTAGGTGCTTGATAAACGTGCTTGGCAAAAATGTGGCAGCAGATAAATTGATGGCAGCAAAGCTATAAACGACAGGCAATAAAAACCACAACCGATTTTTCAACATAGCAAGGCTCATGACCAGAGAAATTATAAAACTGATCAAAGAGGCTACGTTGAGAATACTAAGGTTTTGACCTGCACCATCAAAAATCAGATCACTCAAAATCCACGCATGAAAAACAAGCGCACAGGCAGCACTAGCAAACACTGTTTTTGCTTTGATTCCTGACTGCTGTGAGAGTCCGGGTATGATGGTCGCAATCGCCAAAACATAAAGTATGGCGGCCGCGATGGCTATTAAGCTATCCATGAATCCTAAATATTATTGTGCACAATGAGGAAATTATACCTTGCATTACACTTTGGGGCTACGTTATATCCGACATCAATCGTGAGAGATGAGATATTGAAATTAATAAGTTACCGCACCATATAGAAATAGAGACAAGAATAGAGCAGCGGTACGGGTATGACTCAGACCTTGGCTAATGTATACTCACACTAATTAATCGCCATTTTAGCGAAGAGACAAAGATGTTTGAGAATTTAACGGATCGATTATCCAAAACGCTGAAAAATATCAGTGGCAAAGGTCGTCTGACCGAAGACAACATTAAAGAGACCCTACGTGAAGTACGAATGGCCTTACTTGAAGCTGACGTTGCGCTTCCGGTTGTTCGTGAATTTGTTAACCGCGTTAAAGAAAAAGCGGTAGGTGTAGAAGTTTCTAAATCTCTGACTCCTGGTCAGGAATTTATCAAGATCGTTCAAACAGAACTTGAAGCCGTAATGGGTGAGTCGAATGAGGCGCTAAACCTTGCCGCTCAACCACCTGCTGTGCTTCTTATGGCGGGTCTACAAGGTGCGGGTAAAACCACATCGGTAGGTAAGCTATCTAAGCTTTTAAAAGAACGTGACAAGAAGAAAGTCTTGGTTGTGTCTGCCGACGTTTACCGCCCTGCGGCAATCAAGCAGCTTGAAACGCTGGCATCAGACATCGGTGTTGACTTCTTCCCATCATCACCAGACCAGAAGCCTATTGATATCGCCAATGCAGCGATTGACCATGCGAAGAAAAAATTCTACGACGTATTGATTGTCGATACCGCAGGTCGCTTGGCGATTGATGAAGAGATGATGGGGGAGATCAAAGATCTTCACGCAGCTATCAACCCAGTAGAAACGCTATTTGTTGTTGACTCTATGACGGGTCAAGACGCAGCAAATACAGCAAAAGCCTTTGGCGATGCGCTACCTCTTACCGGTGTAGTTCTAACTAAAGTTGATGGTGATGCTCGTGGTGGTGCGGCACTGTCAGTACGCCATGTAACGGGCAAACCAATCAAATTCTTGGGTGTCGGTGAAAAAACTGACGCGCTAGAACCGTTCCATCCAGATCGTGTTGCTTCACGTATTCTTGGTATGGGTGACGTTCTGTCTTTAATTGAAGACCTACAACGCAACGTTGACCAAGAAAAAGCAGAAAAGCTGGCGAAGAAGTTCAAAGAGAAGAAAGGTTTCGACCTTGAAGATTTCCGTGAACAGCTAGGCCAGATGCAAAACATGGGCGGCATGATGGGCATGATGGATAAGCTTCCTGGCATGTCTCAGCTACCAGACAATGTGAAAGACAAAGTCGATGACAAGATGTTCAAGCAGATGGAAGCGATCATCAGCTCCATGACAATGAAAGAACGTCAACGCCCAGAGATTATCAAAGGCTCACGCAAGAAACGTATTGCGGCTGGTTCTGGTGTGCAAGTTCAAGACGTAAACCGCTTACTAAAACAGTTCACCCAAATGCAGAAGATGATGAAAAAGATGCAAAAAGGTGGCATGAAAGGCATGATGCGCAACATGCAAGGCATGATGGGCGGCATGGGTGGAGGCGGTGGCTTCAACCCATTTGGTCGTTAATTAATCGATCACGCATAGATTCAGGGTGTTAGGTACGTCACAAACTTTAAATTCAATTTATGTTGGCGAAAAAGTAACTAAACTCCTTGCATTGCTCCGGGAGAAGAGTAAAATTCCGGAGCTTTATTTTGGCACGAGACCCCAAACTATTTAATTTCTTGAATGGTTTTTGGGGTTAATTTTATTTTTGAGAAAGCAAAGAGGACGACATGGTAACCATTCGTTTGGCACGTCACGGCGCTAAAAAGCGTCCATTTTATCAAATCGTAGTAGCGGACAGCCGCAACGCTGCAACTGGCCGTTTCATCGAGAAAGTTGGTTTCTTTAACCCAACTGCTAAAGGTCAAGAAGAAGGTCTACGTCTAGACCTAGACCGCGTTAACCACTGGGTTGGTCAAGGCGCGTCTGTATCTGACCGCGTTGCTAAGCTAGTTAAAGACGCTCAAAAAGCGGCTTAATTTTTTACTTGAAAAGTAGAAACTAGTTTATGTCGATGAAAGGTAAAGAAACAATGAGCAACGAAAAGATTGTTGTAGGCAAGTTTGGTGCTACTTACGGCATTCGAGGTTGGCTTAAGGTTTTTTCCTACACAGACAATGCTGAAAGCATTTTCGATTACAGCCCTTGGTACATTAACCAAAAGGGTAAGTGGGTTGAGTACAAAGTAGAAAGCTGGAAGCGCCATAACAAAGGTATGGTGGCTAAGCTGGAAGGCATGGATGTTCGTGAAGACGCGCATCTAATGACGAACTTTGAAATTGCTATTGACCCTGCGGTACTTCCTGAATTGTCAGAAGATGAGTTCTACTGGCGCGAATTGTTTGGGATGCAAGTTGTAACCACTAAAGGTTACGATCTAGGTGTCGTTACTGACATGCTAGAAACTGGCTCAAACGATGTTCTGGTTGTTAAAGCAAATCTTAAAGATGCTTTCGGGCAGAAGGAACGATTAATCCCGTTCCTTGAAGAGCAAGTGATCATTAATGTTGATCGCGAAGCTCAACGGATCGAAGTTGACTGGGATCCTGGATTCTAATCTCCAAAATTACAGAGCGAGATAAACATGTGGGTTGGCGTTATTAGCCTTTTTCCAGAAATGTTCCGTTCTGTTACTGATTTTGGAGTAACAGGTCAAGCGGTTAAAAAAGGTCTTTTGTCGATTGAGACTTGGAATCCTAGAGATTTTACTCATGACAAACATCGCACTGTCGATGACCGACCTTACGGTGGTGGCCCTGGTATGTTAATGATGGTTCAGCCTTTGCGCGATGCCATTCATACCGCGAAAGCAGCCTCACCGGGCAAGACGAAAGTCATCTACCTTTCTCCTCAAGGTCGCAAGCTCGACCAGAAAGGAGTGGAAGAACTGGCAACGAATGAGAACTTACTTCTGATTTGTGGTCGTTATGAAGGGGTAGATGAGCGCATCATTCAATCTGAAGTCGACGAAGAATGGTCGATTGGTGATTTTGTGATGACGGGTGGTGAGATACCAGCCATGACGTTAATCGACTCTGTCTCTCGGTTTGTTCCGGGTGTACTAGGGGATTTTGCGTCAGCAGAAGAAGACTCTTTTGCAAATGGCTTGTTAGATTGCCCTCACTATACGCGTCCAGAAGTATTGGATGACAAAGAAGTACCAGCGGTACTGATGTCAGGCAATCACAAGGACATTCGTCAATGGCGACTAAAACAGTCGCTGGGCCGAACTTGGCTTAGAAGACCAGAGCTCCTGGAAAACCTAGCTCTGACTGACGAACAGGAACAATTACTTGCTGAGTTCATTAGTGAACATAACGCAAAGTAACCTAATTTATTTAGTATCAGTTTATTCTAGGAATTTAAAAAATGAGTAACATCATCAAAGCTCTTGAAGAAGAGCAAATGAAATCAGACCTACCTAAATTTGCACCAGGTGACACTGTTGTAGTTCAAGTTAAGGTAAAAGAAGGTGACCGTGAGCGTCTACAGGCTTTCGAAGGCGTTGTAATCGCAATCCGTAACCGTGGTCTACACTCTGCTTTCACTGTACGTAAGATCTCTAACGGTGAAGGTGTTGAGCGTACGTTCCAAACACACTCTCCAATCGTTGATAGCATCGAAGTTAAACGCCGTGGTGCAGTACGTCGTGCCAAGTTGTACTACCTACGTGAGCGTTCTGGTAAGTCTGCTCGTATCAAAGAGAAACTTGCTAAGAAGTAATGCTATAACTAGCGTTCTCATCTTAAACGGAGTCCTTTTAGGGCTCCGTTTTTTTATTTGTGTAATTAGCTTGCTCGTTTCTTTTCACCCGACCTGCACTGTCGATGCTCATGCACTGACGTACACTCCGCGCCTCAGCTCTGCTGTGAGTAGATTCCTGATGCCGCTATGGCTCCTCGGATTGACAGGAAATGATGGTCAAAGATTGCAGAGTACCGTGGTTAAAATTCGTCATTCTGGACAGCGACGAAGGAGCGTGATTCAGAATCTACTAGTCGAGCATGCAATTGTTTAAGTTGTTAGCTTCATCCTTGCTATGAGTAGATTCTTGATGCCGCTATGGCCCCTCGGAATGACAGGAAATGATGGTCAAAGATTATAGAGTACCGTGGTTAAAATTCGTCATTCTGGACAGCGACGAAGGAGCGTGATTCAGATTCCCCAAGAAGGAGCCTAGGATATTCCTTTACCCTAGAGCTTCAATTAATACTGGTCTATCACTGTCGGACATATCAGGGGCGCCTGGGATGGTGTTTTCTTCATCTGCCCATTCACCAAAATCAATCATTTGGCATTGTTTACTGCAGAAAGGGCGATGAGGACTTTGTTCTCCCCATTCTACGTCGGCGCCACATTGTGGGCATTGAACGATGGTAATTTTAGACATAGTTGAGCGTCCCATTACTAATTGGTGTTAAAGGGTAGTATACCTAAATGAATTCAAGATGGCTTATTCAACGCGCTATTGCTGCTACGAAATTTTATCCAATATACGCACAATAAAGCGTTGAATTTTAGATTGTGGGGTGAGTCTTAGCTGCACACAGCAAGTTCAAACTCAATATCTTGTGTGCACGCTTGACCGTTTTCAAACGACATAAACTTGATCGCAAAGCGGTTTTTATGGCCAGAAATCATAGGATAAACGCCATATTCCATTGGGATGTGAAGTCTTAGAATATTAGCTTCATCAGCGTCACTTTGGAAGAAACCCGCACGACCGATTTGAGCTTTAAAATGTCCGGTCTCTCTAGTGAGCTTTAACCATAATGAAAGCGCATCAGATAAGGGCTTTAAGCTTACTTGCCACTGCTGTGCATCATGCTTTTTACGTTCAATGGGTAGGTGAAGCCAGTAATGTAACGCTGGCAAATCAAAACAACATGAACCACCCGGCAGATTAAAGCGTTGGCGGATAGAGCTTAAGAAGCGATCTTCTTTTAGTGCTTGACCAAAACGCTCTGCACCCATCAGTTGGCTATGAACGACATCTATCTCTTGTAGTAGGGTATTTAATGCGTCTTGATCGACGCCATCAACATTTAGCCAATGGCGGTACGACAGTCGTTGTTTCTCTAGATCTTTGGCCAGTTCACTTTTCAACTGGATCTGTTCGAAGATTTCAACCATATCGAATAACGCACGGAAAAACAGTTGGTACTGGTGATTTTCGCTAAACCCAGAGGCCAAGTGAGCCTGACGCAGCAGAGACTCCACTCTTAGATAAATACGAGTTTTCTCATTTAACGGATGTTCAAATTTGTGCGTGGTCATCGACATAAGCCTTTGTGAGTTTCGTTCCTATTTTCGCAGATTTTTCTTACACATGGCTAGGTACTTTTCGTGCAAATCTGTGATTTGAAGCAAAAGATCTGGGTCACTTGGATTATTCTTAACCACATCGTCTGCAAGCGCGAGTCTTTGCTCTCTTGATGCTTGAGAGGCAAGGATAGCGCGAGCTTGTTCTTCACTCACATTGTCTCGTTTCATCGTGCGAGATATCTGTGTATTCGGTTCTACATCGACGACAAGAACTCGATCACACAAACTGTCTAGCTTGTTTTCTACGAGCAACGGCACCACAAGTAACGCATACTCTGAGGTGACTTGCTGCAAATCTTCGATCATCTTTTCACGAATTATCGGGTGCAACAGTGCGTTGAGCCATGCTTTTTCATCTGAGTTTGAAAAGATTTTCTCTCTCAGCTTTGCGCGATCTAAAGTTTGGTCTTCACGAACGATATCGTGACCAAAATGTTCAATAATCGCGTTTAGGCCGGGAGTGCCTGGCTCGACAACTTCTCTTGCTACAATGTCGGCATCGACGATATCGATTTTAAATTGTTGTTTGAACAGATTCGCGACGGTTGTTTTTCCACTAGCGATACCACCTGTTAAACCAATAACCAAAGCCATTTACACTCCTAGAACTGAAGTAAAGTACCAGTTTAAAATCTGGTCGCCCCAAATTAAGCTTATCCAACCAGCAATTGCTAAGTAAGGACCGAAAGGAAAAGCTTTTTCAATTCCCTGTTTTTGCAAGCGTAGTTGAATGATGCCAAATACGATGCCAACCACAGAAGAAAGTAGAATGATCATCGGCAGTGACTGCCAGCCCAGCCAAGCCCCTAGTGCTGCTAGTAGTTTAAAATCACCATATCCCATTCCTTCTTTACCGGTAAGTAACTTAAAGCCCCAGTAAACGGACCAGAGACATAGGTAACCAGCAATAGCACCAATGACAGAATCTTGTAGAGTAACAGGACTTATTTCGACTAATGCTAAGGCAATGCCAGCCCAAGTTAATGGTAATGTTAATTGGTCAGGTAACAACATAGTATCGAGATCGATAAATGTTGCGGCGATTAAGATAAAAGTGAAAAAGAGTAGGGCAACGGTAAAGTAACTAAAACCAAAGTGGTAAGCGACAAAGCCTGAGCAGAACGCAGTGAGCAGTTCAATCAGTGGATAGCGTGCGCTAATGGCTGTCTGACAGTTGTGGCATTTGCCTTTTAAAAGCAGCCAGCTAATCACAGGAATGTTGTCTCGAACACGTATCGGCGTTGCGCACTTCTGACAGGAGGAGCGTGGGACGCTCAAGGTCAGCACTTCTTGAGGAGGTTCTATTTTGTATTCAGGAAATGACTCGGCACATTCGCGTCGCCATTCTAGTTCCATGATTTTAGGTAGTCGATAAATAACCACATTGAGGAAGCTACCCACGATAAGACCGAAGATGGTGGCAAACACAACGAATAGCCAAGGGTAGTACTGGAATACTTCCATATTTGTCTCTTGAGCGATGAGTGAAATCAGCAAGATGCTGTTTTAAAGGAATTAACAGCTCATTCTAGCCCAATACACTCATTAAGTTAAAGATTGGCAAGTACATTGCTGTCACTAATCCGCCAACAACGATGCCTAAAAAAACGATAATTAGCGGCTCTAGGATTTTACTAAGGTTGTCGACGGTGTTGTCGACTTCAAACTCGTAGATCGTTGCAACTTTATTGAGCATGTCGTCAAGTCGACCAGATTCTTCACCGATCATAACCATTTGTAACACCAATTCAGGGAACACATTACAATTACGCATGGCAACATACATTGGCATACCTGCGGCGGTATCACGGTAAACTTCTTCTATGGCGAGTTGATAGTGTAAGTTTCCTGAGGTTTTTGATGTGGTTTTTAAACTGGTTAGAATTGGAATACCCGCTGTAAAGCTTGTGGCGAGTGTTCGACTAAATTTGGCGATAGCGGCTTTTGATAATACAGGGCCCAGAACAGGAAATTTAAGCACAGAGCGGTTGAGCATTAAGCGAAAAGAATCTGAACGCTTAGAGAGGATTCTCGCCGAGATGAATAGACTGATAGAGCCTAGTGCTATAAAGGGGCTCCAGTTTTGTGTCCAGGCGGAAAGATCCAACACTTGCCTGGTAAACCAAGGTAAGTCAGCACCAAAACCAACAAACATTTTTTCGAACTCGGGAATGACTTTGGTGAGCATGATAAACGACACGCCTAACGCTACTAGCACTACCATGGCTGGGTAAATCAGGGCTTTGATCACTTTCGCACGGAGTTGTTCATTTTTTTCTCGGTAGGTGGCTAAGCGCTCGAACACTTCCGCTAAGTTACCGGATTGCTCACCTGTGGCGATAAGGTCGGTATAGAGTGGGTCAAAGTGTTCACTTGCAGTGCGCATGGCTTTTGACATGGGCGTACCCGCTTCAACGGCGCGTGTCACGCTCATCAAAATGGATTTCATCTCTGCTTTTTTGTGGTTTTCTGATACCAATTTTAAAGCCTGAACTAAGGGGACACCGGTTATCAACATCGTCGAAATTTGCCGGGTAAACACCGTGATGTCTCTGCCTTTCACGCGATGGCTGAGTTTAGTTAGAAACGAGATATTGCTTTTCTTTAACTTCTTGATCTTGATGTGTTGTGCGTCTAGACGCTCGCGTACTTCAATTTCTGTCATCGCGAGGGTTTGTCCAGACGTCTTTTTGCCTGAACTGTTGATGCCTTTCCAGCGGAAGTTTTTAAGTTGTGGTGTAGTGCTTTTCATAGAGGTGACTGCTGATTAAAGGATTAAAAATAAAGTACGCGCTGTAGTTCACTAAAACTTGTGATCCCTTGTTTGAGTTTTTCTATGCCCGACATTTGTAACGTGCTCATACCATTTGCGATGGCGAGTTTTTCTAGTTCATGTACCGAGGCGCCTTTAATAAGCGCTTCGGAAAGAAATTCATCAAAGCGCATTACTTCATAAATCCCCGTTCGGCCGGAATAACCATGGGTACACTCATTGCATCCATCGGGATTGGCTTTAAAAATGTTGTCGCTTTCTTGAATTCCGAGATGTTGTAGCTGAACGGTAAGCTCTTGTGATTGTTTGCAGTGCGAGCACAGTTTACGGGCCAAGCGCTGGGCAATAATCAAACTAAGAGAGGAGGCCAAGTTAAAGCTTTCTACGCCCATGTTTGATAAACGAATAACCGTTTCAGCCGCAGAATTGGTATGTAAGGTTGAAAGTACTAAGTGACCGGTTTGCGATGCTTTTATGGCGATTTCCGCAGTGTTTAAGTCACGAATCTCACCGACCATTACTACATCGGGGTCTTGACGTAAGAAAGAGCGCAGGGCTTCGGCAAAACCAAAACCAATCTTAGGCTGAACTTGAACTTGGTTAATGCCCGATAAGTTAATTTCTACTGGGTCTTCTGCCGTGGAAATGTTGATTTCTGGTTTATTGAGAATACTCAGCCCAGTGTACAGAGAAACGGTTTTCCCGCTCCCAGTTGGGCCTGTCATCAGAATCATGCCTTGTGGGCGACGCAGCGCATCCAAGTACAATTGTTTTTGTTGTTCGCTATAACCAAGCTTGTCGATATCCAGTGACGCAGAGCTGCTGTCGAGCAGTCGTAATACAATTTTCTCTCCAAATAGAGTAGGCAGCGTGGATACACGCATATCAATTGCGGTGTCTTGATTCAACTTGAGCTTAATACGCCCATCTTGTGGTAAGCGCCTTTCGGCAATATCAAGCTTAGAGAGGATTTTGATACGAGCGGATAAGCGGCGACTTAAGTGGCTTGGTGGCTGCTGTGTTTCAATTAAGATGCCATCACAGCGTAGGCGAACGCGGTACATCTTTTCATAAGGCTCAAAGTGGATATCGGATGCGCCTTTGCGCACAGCGTCCAACAGAATTTGGTTTATGTAGCGGCTAACAGGAGACTCATCTTGGCTCAAGTCTTCAATGTTGTCGATTTCATCTGCGCCCACGTCAACCAGACTGGCTAACTCTTCTTGGTTGATCTCTTTTAATCCAGACTTTTCTTGCCCAAGTGCTCGGCCATATAAGCGCCGAATCGCAGCGGTCAGCTCGCGAAAATCAGCGAGAACAAGCTCTACTTGCAACCCTGTCGCAAAACGAAAGTCATCTTCCGCTTGTAAGTTAGTTGGGTCTGCAACCGCGAGTGTTAATGTGGAAGATGTGCGATTGAGTGGCAAGGCATTATGTCGAGTGATCAGATCGCGCAAGCCAAGCTTTTGGCACAGCGACGAGTACTCATACTGACTGAGTGATGTGCAGGAAAGTCCAAAGATAGAGCTAAGGTGCTCAGTCAGCTCATGTGATTGGAAAAAGCCACAACTGAGCAAAGCCTCCGGCATCGAAATGCCAGAAGCTTTAGCTTGCTCAAGTAACGATTCTTCTTGGGAAAAAGACAGTATTCCCGCTTGACGAAGAACCGTTGAGAGGTTGGTTAGCATTACTAGTTAGTTGGGCAGAAATCTGCGTGGTTACCACCAGTAGAATTACATGTTACTCCCCATACCACTCCACTGTTACTTAAAGTTGGTGTTAAACGCACTTCAAAACCGGCTGGTAATCCACCTTTGCCATCAGTAGCATCAATAGTTGCGCTGATAAATGTGTCCGTATCAACTGTTCCTAGTGTTGTTTGCAATACAGAAGAGCTTATAGCAAACTTATCGTCACCAGTTGCCTTATCAAAAGTTTGTCCGTTAGGAACCCCACCAGTACCGTCCGTACAGTCCGTTTCAGAACTTAATAGACAGACACCCACGGCGGTTTTAAATGCATTCGACGCGTGTAACATCTCACTCGCGTGAGCTCGCTTTGTATAATTTTGGTATGCAGGAATTGCAAAAGCAGCCAAAACACCAATAATCGCCACCACAATCATCAATTCGATCAGAGTAAAACCCTGTTGTTTTTTCTGTTTACTGTTTTTCATTTTTAACCCTTTCCTAAAAATTAATAATGCTCTTGCATTAGCGAAAGATTATGGAGAGTTAAGGTGGGTTGAAAATGGGGAAGGGATGGGCTCTCGAGTGAGGTAAAACTCTTTGGTGAAAAGTTGCATACCGTATGCAGAGTTTTGCGAGTAGCACTATTTTTTTAGTGGATAAAAAGAAAGGGCCTATTGGCCCTTTTTAATGATGAGTTACTCACAACTCACTGAGTTAGTTGAAGTAATTTGAGATTTGTTGCTTTTATTATTTGAAGCGCATCGAAAGATCCATCGCTTTTAAATGCTTAGTCAACGCGCCTACCGAAATGTAATCGACACCGGTTTCTGCGTATTCTGCGATGGTCTCTAGCGTAATGTTGCCTGAGTTTTCTAAAGCGGCACGACCTGCGTTAATCGCTACGGCTTCACGCATCATTTCTTTTGTGAAGTTATCTAGCATGATGATGTCGGCACCAGCGTTTATCGCTTGTTTCAACTCTTCTAAGCTTTCCGTTTCTACTTCTACCGGTTTGCCTGGGTTAAGCTCTTTCGCTTTTTGGATCGCTTGAGTGATGCCACCACAAGCAATAATGTGGTTTTCTTTAATGAGGTAAGCGTCGAACACACCGATGCGATGGTTAAAGCCACCACCGCACGTCACGGCGTATTTTAGTGCGCTACGCAGACCAGGAATGGTTTTGCGTGTGTCTAGTAGACGACACTCAGTATGCGCGATTTTTTCAGCGTACTCTGCGGTAACTGTTGCGCAGCCAGACAGCGTTTGGATGAAGTTCATTGCGTTACGCTCACCAGTCAACAAGTCACGAGCAGGGCCTGTCAGCGTGCAAAGGGTTTGGTTAGGTTCGACTTTATCGCCGTCCTTTACGTGCCATTCAATGCTGACCTTGCCACCGAGCTGTTTAAAAACTTCATCAGCCCATGCTTGACCACAGAACACACCATGCTCACGAGTAATAATCGTTGCGGTATTAACCGCATCGGCAGGGATCAAAGATGCAGTAATGTCGTTAGCTGCGTCGACACTGCCACCTAGATCTTCTTTTAAGGTATCAGTGACAGAGCGAGTGATCTCTAAAGGGAGTTGTTGTTTAAGGTATTCTAGGCGCTCTTGAATGTTGTGTGTGTTCTTCATCGCAAATCTTGTCTTGAAAGGGAGATGGCAACGGATGATACTCTCCGGTGTCAATAATTTCAGCAGTTAATTTGCAAAGTAGAGAGGTTGATATGCGCCCAATTATCGAGAATGGCTGGCTGACACAGGCAAAGCATGTTCCGTCACCATTTTTTGATGCCCGCTCTGATACAAACGACATCTCTCTACTGGTGGTACACAACATCAGTTTGCCTCCTGGGCAGTTTGGTGGACCATATATAGAGGACTTCTTCACTGGCAAGCTAGACCCAAACGCACATCCATTTTTTGAAGTTATTCACAAAATGGGCGTTTCTGCACATTGCTTGATTAAGAGAAACGGCGAGGTTGTTCAATTTGTTTCTTTTCTCGATAGAGCATGGCATGCCGGTCAATCCAGTTTCGCGGGTAGGGAGCGTTGTAATGACTATTCCATTGGTATCGAGCTTGAAGGGACAGAATTTACTGCCTACACAGAAGCGCAATATCAATCACTTGCAGAGATCACTGAGGTGATTATGCAGTCTTATCCTCAAATCACCCCGCCACGAATTACCGGTCATCAATATATTGCGCCCTTGAGAAAAAGCGATCCTGGTCTAAGCTTTGATTGGGTGAAATATAGACAGCTTATACAGCGTTGATTTGTAGCGAAAGTGTAAATTCAAAAAAGCGAAATAAATAAGGCATACGATCAGGTATGCCTTTTTTTGATACCAGAAATATTAATGATTGTTAAAAGTTAACTACATTTTTACGCTCGTATACGCCGTTTTGGTGAAGAATTAGACTGATAATTTTGTCATTTTCTGTATTTCTTTTCCAAAATTGCTAGCACGTCGACTTCCCATTTGTATGCTTTATGTAATTGGTCATACCAATTCTATTGCTGTTTTAACAGTCGATTGTTATCAGAGTGTTGGAAGTAAGCTCGTTCTATGATTTAGGTCAATTTTCGGCTGGACAGTGGCGTTTTAATTATGTTAATTTCTGCACCAACTTAAAATTGGTATTACCAATTACCTGCAAGAGTAGAAGAACAATAAATTATGGCTTATCAAAGGATTCGTCAGCCAAAACTCTCTGATGTTATAGAACAAGAGTTAGAAAGGTTGATAGTGGAAGGAACATTGTCTCCGGGGCAACAACTGCCTCCAGAGCGTGAACTGGCAAGACAGTTCGATGTGTCTCGTCCTTCAGTCCGAGAAGCCATTCAACGCTTAGAAGCGAAGCGTTTGTTAACTCGTCGCCAAGGTGGCGGAACATTCGTAAGTGAGAATATCTGGAAGAGCTTTTCAGATCCCTTGTTGAATTTGTTGTCTAGTCATTCTGAAACCCAGCTTGATGTGCTTGAGTCTCGTCATGCAATGGAAGGAATTTCAGCTTACTTTGCAGCTTTACGTGGTACCGAAGAAGATTTTGCGCGTATTCAAGGTTGCCTTGAGCGCATTAGCCAAGAGCAAGCAAACAACGATATCGAAGCTGAATCTGCGGAAGTGATGCAATTTTTGATCGCTTTGACAGAAGCCGCGCACAACGTGGTTTTGTTGCACATTGTTCGAAGCTTAGCACCTTTGCTTGAGCAAAATATTCTACAAAATTTTAAATTACTACGTCGCCGCCCAGAAGCGGTCGAGAAAGTCAGTAAACACCGAGCCAATATCGTGGATGCGATTGTTTCTGGTCAGCCTGAAAAGGCGCGAGAAATGTCCCACTCGCACTTGGCTTACATCGAAGAAACATTGTTGGATTTGACTCGAGAAGAGTCTCGACGAGAGCGTTCTCTGCGTCGAATTCAGCAGGGTAACGACTCGTAAGAGCGTTACTTAAATAAGTAGATCCAACCAACAGAAGGATAGATCGCCATGTCTGATATGAAGCATGACGTAGATGCACTGGAAACTCAAGAATGGCTACAAGCGCTTGAGTCAGTTGTACGTGAAGAAGGTCTAGAGCGTGCTCAATTCCTATTAGAGCAAGTTCTAGACAAAGCACGTCTAGACGGTGTTGATATGCCAACAGGTATCACAACTAACTACATCAACACGATTCCTGCAGACCAAGAACCAGCATACCCAGGTGACACAACACTTGAGCGTCGTATTCGCTCAATTATTCGTTGGAACGCTATCATGATCGTTCTACGTGCATCTAAGAAAGACCTAGAGCTAGGCGGCCACATGGCGTCTTTCCAGTCTTCTGCTGCGTTCTACGAAACATGTTTCAACCACTTCTTCCGTGCGCCAAACGAGAAGGACGGTGGCGACCTAGTTTACTACCAAGGTCACATTTCACCAGGTATCTACTCACGTGCATTCGTTGAAGGTCGTCTAACTGAAGAGCAGCTAGACAACTTCCGTCAAGAAGTAGACGGCAAAGGTATTCCTTCATACCCGCACCCTAAACTGATGCCTGAATTCTGGCAGTTCCCGACAGTATCGATGGGCCTAGGTCCAATCGCTTCTATCTACCAAGCTCGTTTCCTTAAGTACCTAGAAGGCCGTGGTCTTAAAGATACTTCAGAGCAGCGCGTTTACGCGTTCCTAGGTGACGGTGAGATGGATGAGCCAGAATCACGTGGTGCTATCTCTTTCGCTGCGCGTGAGAAGCTAGACAACCTATGTTTCCTAATCAACTGTAACCTACAGCGTCTAGATGGCCCTGTAATGGGTAACGGTAAGATCATTCAAGAACTTGAAGGTCTGTTCAAAGGTGCTGGTTGGAACGTAGTGAAGGTAATCTGGGGTAACAACTGGGATTCACTACTAGCTAAAGATACTTCTGGTAAGCTTCTACAGCTTATGAACGAAACGATCGATGGCGACTACCAAACATTCAAATCTAAAGATGGCGCGTACGTACGTGAGCACTTCTTTGGTAAATACCCAGAGACAGCGGCACTTGTTGCTGACATGACTGATGACGAAATCTTCGCACTTAAGCGTGGTGGTCACGAGTCTTCTAAGCTATACGCGGCATACAAAAACGCGGCAGAAACTAAAGGTCGTCCAACAGTAATCCTAGCTAAGACTGTTAAAGGTTACGGCATGGGTGAAGCGGCTGAAGGTAAGAACATCGCGCACCAAGTTAAGAAGATGGACATGACTCACGTACTACATCTACGTGATCGTCTAGGTCTTCAAGACATCCTAACTGACGAAGCTGTGAAAGAACTTCCGTACCTGAAACTTGAAGAAGGTTCAAAAGAGTACGAATACCTACACGCTCGTCGTAAAGCGCTACACGGCTACACACCACAGCGTCTACCAAAATTCACTCAAGAATTCATCGTTCCTGAGCTAGAAGAATTCAAGCCACTACTAGAAGAACAGAAGCGTGATATCTCTTCTACTATGGCATTCGTACGTGCACTGAACGTTCTACTTAAGAACAAGAACATTGGTAAGAACATCGTTCCTATCATTGCTGACGAAGCGCGTACATTCGGTATGGAAGGTCTGTTCCGTCAAATCGGTATCTACAACCCGCACGGCCAAACTTACACACCAGAAGATCGTGGCGTTGTTTCTTACTACAAAGAAGCGACTTCAGGTCAGGTTCTACAAGAAGGTATCAACGAGCTAGGTGCTATGTCTTCATGGGTTGCTGCTGCGACTTCATACTCGACAAACGACCTACCAATGATTCCGTTCTACATCTACTACTCAATGTTCGGCTTCCAACGTGTTGGCGACATGGCGTGGATGGCTGGTGACCAACAAGCACGTGGTTTCCTACTAGGTGCAACTGCGGGTCGTACAACGTTGAACGGTGAAGGTCTACAGCACGAAGACGGTCACTCGCACATTTTGGCGGGTACGGTTCCTAACTGTATTTCTTACGACCCAACATTCGCGTACGAAGTAGCAGTAATCATGCAAGACGGTATCCGTCGCATGTACGGTCCAGAACAAGAAAACGTGTTCTACTACCTAACGCTAATGAACGAAAACTACGCAATGCCAGCAATGCCAGAAGGCGCTGAAGAAGGCATCCGTAAAGGTATCTACAAGCTAGAAACTTACACGGGAGACAAAGCGAAAGTTCAGCTAATGAGCTCTGGTACTATCATGAATGAAGTACGTAAAGCAGCTCAAATCCTAAGCGAAGATTACGGTGTTGCTTCTGATGTTTACTCTGTAACGTCATTCAACGAACTAACTCGTGATGGTCAAGATGCAGAGCGTTTCAACATGCTTCACCCAGAAGCGGAAGCAAAAGTACCTTACATCCAAACAGTAATGGGTACTGAGCCTGCTATCGCAGCAACTGACTACATGAAGAACTACGCAGAGCAGGTTCGTGCATACATTCCTGCTGAGTCTTTCAAAGTTCTTGGTACTGATGGCTTCGGTCGTTCAGACAGCCGTGAAAACCTACGTCGTCACTTCGAAGTGAACGCAGGTTACGTAGTAGTAGCAGCGCTAACTGAACTAGCGAAACGTGGCGAAGTTGAGAAATCTGTAGTTGCAGAAGCAATTAAGAAATTCGACATCGACACAGAGAAAACAAACCCGCTATACGCTTAATTAAGAAGGTAGATAAGAAATGGCAATCGAAATTAATGTACCAGACATCGGTGCGGATGAGGTTGAAGTTACTGAGATTCTTGTAAGCGTTGGCGACAAGGTTGAAGAAGAGCAGTCTCTGATCACAGTTGAAGGCGATAAAGCTTCTATGGAAGTTCCTGCTTCTCAAGCGGGTATCGTTAAAGAAATCAAAGTTGCAGAAGGCGACAAGGTTTCTACTGGTTCTCTAATCATGATTTTCGAAGCCGAGGGTGCAGCTGACGCTGCACCTGCTCCTGCGGCAGAAGCAGCTCCAGCAGCAGCTCCAGCAGCAGCGGCAGCGGCAGAACTAAAAGAAGTTCACGTACCAGACATCGGTGGTGATGAAGTTGAAGTTACTGAAATCATGGTTGCCGTTGGCGACAGCATCGAAGAAGAGCAATCTCTTCTAACTGTTGAAGGCGACAAAGCTTCTATGGAAGTTCCGGCGCCATTCGCAGGTACTCTAAAAGAGATCAAAGTTGCAGCAGGCGATAAAGTATCGACTGGCTCACTTATCATGGTGTTCGAAACAGCAGGTTCAGGTGCTCCAGCAGCACCAGTGGCAACTGAAGCTCCTGCGGCAGCAGCTCCAGCAGCGTCTGCGGCAAAAGAAGTGAACGTTCCAGATATCGGCGGCGATGAAGTTGAAGTTACTGAGATCATGGTTGCAGTTGGCGACACAGTGGAAGAAGAGCAATCTCTAATCACTGTTGAAGGTGACAAAGCTTCTATGGAAGTTCCTGCACCATTCGCTGGTACAGTGAAAGAAATCAAGATTGCAGCTGGCGACAAAGTGTCTACTGGCTCACTAATCATGGTATTCGAAGTGGCGGGCGCAGCTCCAGCTCCTGCAGCAGCTCCAGCTCAAGCGGCAGCACCTGCAGCGCCAGCTCCTAAAGCAGAAGCTTCAGCGGCAGCAGCTCCAGCAGCGACTGGCGATTTCAAAGAAAACGATGAGTACGCTCACGCGTCTCCAGTTGTTCGTCGTCTAGCGCGTGAATTTGGCGTTAATCTTTCTAAGGTTAAAGGTTCTGGTCGTAAGAGCCGTATCCTAAAAGAAGACGTTCAAGCTTACGTGAAAGATGCACTTAAGCGTCTTGAGTCTGGCGCAGGTGCAGCAGCATCTGGCAAAGGCGACGGCGCGGCTCTTGGTCTACTACCATGGCCAAAAGTGGACTTCAGCAAGTTTGGTGAGACAGAAGTTCAACCGCTATCTCGCATTAAGAAGATCTCTGGTGCAAACCTACACCGTAACTGGGTAATGATCCCGCACGTTACACAGTGGGATAACGCAGACATCACGGCTCTTGAAGCATTCCGTAAAGAGCAAAACGCGATTGAAGCGAAGAAAGACACTGGCATGAAGATCACGCCACTTGTGTTCATCATGAAAGCGGTAGCTAAAGCGCTTGAAGCGTTCCCAGCGTTCAACTCTTCTCTATCAGAAGACGGTGAGAGCCTAATTCTGAAGAAATACGTGAATGTTGGTATCGCGGTAGATACACCAAACGGTCTTGTTGTTCCGGTATTTAAAGACGTGAACAAGAAAGGCATCTACGAGCTATCTGAAGAGCTAATGGCTGTTTCTAAGAAAGCACGTGCAGGTAAGCTAACTGCTGCTGACATGCAAGGTGGCTGTTTCACTATCTCTAGCCTAGGCGGTATCGGCGGTACGGCGTTTACTCCAATCGTAAACGCGCCAGAAGTTGGTATCCTAGGTGTGTCTAAGTCAGAAATGAAACCGGTATGGAACGGTAAAGAGTTCGAACCGCGTCTACAACTTCCACTATCTCTATCATACGACCACCGTGTGATCGATGGTGCTGAAGGTGCGCGCTTCATCACTTACCTAAACTCATGTCTATCTGACATTCGTCGTCTAGTTCTGTAATAGAAATTAGATGAATGAGAGGCGGCAACTTAGCCGCCTCTGCTAATCATAATTACCGACAATTTGGTTATCAGCCTTGCTTCGTTCAGGGTTTTCACAATCGAATTGTTGTCTAGCTCACAGGCTAAATTGATTTACTTTTCACACCATTAACATCTCTGTAAACTGTTAGCGGTCTGAAAATAACTGTTTAAAACAAATCTCTCTTAAACATAAAAAATCGATACCCACTCAGCCTGTTAGGGATAATGACTACAAGAGGTCAAAATGAGCAAAGAAATTAAAGCCCAAGTTGTTGTACTTGGTTCTGGTCCTGCTGGTTACTCCGCTGCATTCCGTTGTGCGGACTTAGGTCTTGAAACTGTACTAGTTGAACGTTACAGCACGCTTGGCGGTGTATGTCTGAACGTGGGTTGTATCCCATCAAAAGCACTGCTTCACGTTTCTAAAGTAATTGAGGAAGCGAAAGCGATGGCTGACCACGGCGTTGTGTTCGGTGAGCCTCAAACAGACATCAGCAAAATCCGCATCTGGAAAGAAAAAGTTGTTAACCAACTAACTGGCGGCCTAAGCGGCATGGCTAAGATGCGTAACGTTACAGTAGTTAACGGTTACGGTAAGTTCACTGGCCCTAACTCTATCCTTGTAGAAGGCGAAGGTGAGCCAACAGTTGTTAACTTTGACAATGCAATCGTTGCGGCTGGTTCTCGTCCAATCAAACTGCCATTTATCCCGCATGAAGACCCACGTATTTGGGACTCTACTGACGCTCTTGAACTAAAAGAAGTGCCAGAAAAACTGCTTATCATGGGTGGTGGTATCATCGGTCTAGAAATGGGTACGGTTTACCACTCTCTAGGTTCTAAAGTTGAAGTTGTTGAAATGTTTGACCAGGTAATTCCTGCAGCAGACAAAGATATCGTGAAAGTATTTACTAAGCGTATCAAAGACAAGTTCAAGCTAATGCTAGAAACGAAAGTAACAGCAGTTGAAGCAAAAGAAGACGGTATCTACGTTTCAATGGAAGGCAAGAAAGCGCCAGCTGAAGCTGAGCGTTACGATGCGGTTCTAGTTGCTATCGGTCGTGTACCAAATGGTAAGCTGATCGACGGTGAAAAAGCGGGTCTAGAAATTGACGAGCGTGGCTTCATCAACGTTGATAAGCAAATGCGTACTAACGTTCCTCACATCTTCGCGATCGGTGATATCGTTGGTCAACCAATGCTTGCTCACAAAGGTGTGCATGAAGGTCACGTAGCTGCTGAAGTTATCTCTGGTAAGAAGCACTACTTCGACCCTAAAGTTATCCCTTCAATTGCGTACACTGAGCCAGAAGTAGCTTGGGTTGGTAAGACTGAAAAAGAAGCGAAAGAAGAAGGCATCAAGTACGAAGTGGCAACATTCCCTTGGGCAGCATCAGGTCGTGCAATCGCATCTGACTGTGCAGACGGTATGACTAAGCTAATCTTCGACAAAGAAACTCATCGCGTAATCGGTGGTGCTATCGTTGGTACTAACGGTGGTGAACTACTTGGTGAAATCGGCCTTGCAATTGAGATGGGCTGTGATGCAGAAGATATCGCTCTGACTATCCACGCTCACCCAACTCTACACGAGTCTGTAGGTCTAGCTGCTGAAGTATTTGAAGGTTCAATCACTGACCTGCCAAACAAAAAAGCAGTTAAGAAGAAGTAAGCTTTTTCTGACTGAATGATAGAAACCGCTGCATTGCAGCGGTTTTTTATGCTTGTTAGGTAGGAATATAAATCGTGTGCTCAGCTGACAGCAGACAATAAAAAGCCCACCAAAAGGTGGGCTGGTATATATTGCGAGTTAAGCTTTAGTGTTCACGGTTGTAAATGCAAAGCATGTCTAAGTATGAACTAACAAGGTGCTTAAGTTCCGCTTCACTTTTTGCACGGTTCGCTTGGACAAACAGTGAGTAACAAATACCGTGGAACAAGTTTGCCAAGTGTTCTGAATCGTGCTGGTCACATACTTCGCCACGTTCAATTGCTTTAATGAACATGTTTTGTACCAGCAACTGGTTAGTACGGTTAGTTGAAACAAACAATGGCCATACTTCATCACGTGTTGAAGCGCTCCACTCGAACCAAACTTTTAGCCAGTGACAATCTTGGCTGACAAGCTCGATCATCGCATTAGTAATATTGGCGATGTTTTCACGCGCGTGTAAGTCTAAGTCAATGTTATCCGATAGGAAGTTCGAGAACTGACGTACGACGTGGTTGAGTACTTCATCCACCAAGTCTTCACGAGTCGGGAAGTAGTTAAAAACGGTCGCCACAGAAACTTGAGCAATTTCTGCGATATCTGCATGACCACCACGACCGATGCCGCGGCGCGCAAACACTTCCAATGCGATTTCCATTAACTGTTGCTTACGCTTAATCGGGGAAAGCCTAGTTCTAGGTCTCTTTGCAATTGAGTCCATATCCATTTTCCTTGCCATTTGAGTTGATATTGGGGGTAACCCCCTAATTGATTATTTTAATAGTTGCTTAAAGCAGTGATGAGTGTAATGGTGCATATCAACAAGGTCAACATCTGTAGAACAATTTATATACAGTAATGTCATTATTATTGATAAAATTAGCTATGAACTTTATAAAACTAAGACCTTCTTCCAAGATTTTTTGGCAACAGGATGTGACTTTCAACCCAATGAACGTGGTGATACACTACACGCCGTAAGATTAGGTGATCGTTTGCGTGCGACTTACCTCAACCCACAAATTAGATTGAGCACAGTATGAAACATACAATAGAAGTCATGATTTCTGAGCAAGAAGTTCGGGAACGAGTTCGTGAATTAGGCAAACAAATTACAGAGCGTTATCAAGGTAGTGAAGATCTTGTGTTGGTAGGCTTATTGCGTGGCTCATTTGTATTTATGGCAGACTTGGCACGTGCTATCGAACTGACTCACCAAGTTGATTTTATGACAGCGTCAAGCTATGGCAACACAATGGAAAGTTCACGTGACGTTCGTATCTTGAAAGATTTGGATGATGATATCAAAGGCAAAGACATTTTGCTTGTTGAAGACATCATTGATACAGGTAACACACTAAATAAAATCCGTGAGATCTTATCGCTGCGTGAGCCGAAGTCTATCGCGATTTGTACGCTCCTAGATAAACCATCTCGTCGTGAAGTGAATGTTCCTGTGGATTGGATTGGTTTCGAAATCCCAGATGAGTTTGTCGTTGGTGTGGGTATTGATTACGCGCAGAAATACCGCCACTTACCATACATCGGTAAAGTTGTACCTCAAGAATAATCATTGAGAGCAGCATTAAAAATATAAAAAAACGCCCATCTCAGATGGGCGTTTTTTGTTCAACTTTTAGATGTGGCTTAGCGACAAAGCAGCTTGTTGTCTGTATTTAGAATCGTCGAAAGGGCTTTCTGATAAGACGCTTCTACGGTTTCCTTAGAGTTAGAACGAATGCCTAAGTACTCTAAACGACCATCTTCAATTCCGTATACCACGCCATGAATTTCAACATCTTGCCCACGCTCCCAAGCGTTTTGCAGGATGGTTGAGTTACCCAAGTTGTACACTTGCTCTGCGACATTAAGCTCGCCTAGTTTATCTGCTCGATCTTGCTGCGGCATTTGATCTAGGTAAGTGCGGTGTTTGAAATAGATATCTCTGATATGTAACAGCCAATTATTAATAAGACCTAGCTTAGGGTTATCAATGGCAGCGTTTACGCCACCACAGCCATAGTGTCCACAGACAATGATGTGCTTAACCTTAAGAACGTCTACGGCGTATTGAACGACGGACAGACAGTTGAGATCAGTATGGATGACTTGGTTTGCAACATTCCGATGAACGAATAGTTCACCCGAGTATAGTCCGGTTAGTCGCTCGGCAGGGACACGGCTATCAGAACAGCCAATCCAAAGAAAATCGGGCTTTTGACCCTCTGCGAGTTTTGCGAAGTATTCAGGTCGATCAGATTTGATCTCTTGAGACCATTTTGAATTGTTTTCAAATAACTGTTTAATTTCCGGCATCTTGCAAACTACTTCCCTTAAAAGACAAAAGCGCTGCCGCTTATATGAACATGCAAGCGATCAGTGTTGTAACTATACACAATGTTACAATTTCGATCCCGTTAAATATTCGTCAGACAGGACTCATCTGACTAGTTTTCATCAATAAAAACGTAAAATTAGGCCTAATTATTTGTGGTGTGAATTTAGCCTTAATCTATTTATGGTTTAAATTTTCGCCTGGCTCGTTAAAGTAATGACATTTTACTTTTTAAAATTGAATGCAGGGAAATCAGCAGTGTTCGGTAGTCGTTTTGAAGATATTAATTTCAAAGGGGATGTATTTGGCGGGGTAACCACGGCGATTATCTCTCTTCCTTTGGCGTTAGCGTTCGGTGTTGCATCCGGTGCAGGGGCAGAAGCAGGCCTCTGGGGCGCAATAATGGTCGGTTTGTTTGCTTCGTTGTTTGGTGGTTCTAATACGTTAATATCAGAACCAACAGGGCCAATGACGGTAATCATGACCGCTGTGTTAACCAGTATGATGGCGAAGTATCCAGAAACGGGCATGGCCATGACCTTCACGGTTGTTATGATGGCTGGCGCGTTCCAAATCCTATTAGGGACGTTAAAACTGGGTAAATACGTTACCTTGATGCCTTATAGCGTGATTTCGGGCTTTATGTCAGGGATTGGCGTGATTCTTATCATTTTGCAGCTATCACCTTTGATGGGGCATGCTGCTCCTTCTGGAGGAGTGCTCGGAACATTATCTGCTTTGTCGGAGACCATTTCTAACCTTAAGTTCAGTGAACTGTTTTTAGGTCTACTAACTTTGGGTATTCTCTTTTTCTTCCCTAAGCAGTATCGAAAATATGTACCAGCGCAACTCGTGGCGTTGGTTGCGGTGACTTTGTTGTCTGTGATGCTCTTCGATACGGAAGATATTCGTCGTATCGGTGAAATCCCGGCAGGATTGCCTTCTCTCGTTGCGCCTCATATTGATCCAGATATGTTTGTTGAGATGGTTATTGATGCGTTGGTGCTCGGCACCTTAGGTTGTATCGATACTTTGTTGACGGCGGTTATCGGTGACTCCTTGACTCGTAAAGAGCACGACTCAGACAAAGAACTGCGAGGCCAAGGTCTTGCCAACATGATCTCAGGCTTGTTCGGTGCACTACCTGGCGCGGGCGCAACGATGGGCACGGTGACTAACATTCAAGTTGGGGCTCGTTCGCCATTGTCCGGTGTGATTCGTGCACTTATGCTTGCATTGGTCGTATTGGTTGCTGGTGGATTAACGGAGCCGATCCCAATGGCTGTGTTGGCTGGCATTGCAGTATATGTCGGCTTTAACATTTTGGATTGGAGTTTTATTCAACGAGCACACAAGGTTAGCTTTTCCGGAATGGCGGTAATGTATGGCGTTATGTTGCTCACAGTGTTTGTTGATCTTATCGTTGCCGTGGGCTTGGGCGTCTTTATTTCCAACATTATTATCATTGAGCGTCTGAGCCGAGAACAGGCGAGGCAAGTGAAAGCGATCAGTGACGCGGATGAAGACGATGTGCCGCTAACTGACAGCGAGCGTGGCTTGCTTGATCGCGCCAATGGCAAAGTACTGTTCTTTTATCTTTCGGGTCCAATGATCTTCAGTGTTTCTAAGGCAATTTCACGCCAGCACTCCAGTATTTCGGATTATGATGTGATGATTCTCGATCTTACCGATGTACCTATGATTGATGTCACCGTCGGTTTAGCGTTAGAAAACGCGATTAAAGATGCGCTTGATGCTAATTGTGCCGTGTATTTGTTGTGTCCAAATGAGCGCACGCGAGAACAGCTAGAAAAGTTCCACGTCATTGATCTTGTCCCAAATGACAATATGTACCAATTCCGTTATGAAGCATTAAATGCGGCGGTAGCTCATGTCGAGGCGGACCAGTATCAGCGTATAACGGCGTAATCACTCTGATCGTTAAAAACGCAACAGCGCTCTGTTGCGTTTTTTATTCCCTAACTTTTCCTTACTTGTAGATAACCTTTACGTTGATAGGGACTATATTTCCAATATTATCGAAAGGTTTAATTGTAATCATCGTTATTCAACGATAAACTGATGGACCTCCAGTACAATACCCAAGGCGATTTCGTAGTAAACCGCTGATAAACATCGAGTCGGTATTAGTAATCACAAACAAACGGCAATCACGACCTTATGTACGCATTAGAAATTGAACAGCTGCGCAAGACGTATGCAGGTGGCTTTGAGGCGTTAAAAGGTATTAGTCTCCAAGTGAAAAAGGGTGACTTCTACGCGCTTCTAGGTCCCAATGGTGCAGGAAAATCGACCACGATCGGCATCATCTCTTCCTTAGTGAACAAAACTTCTGGGACGACGAAAGTTTTCGGTTATGACATTGATACCGACCTTGAGTTGGCCAAACAGAATTTAGGCTTGGTGCCACAAGAGTTCAACTTCAATCAGTTTGAAACTGTTGAACAAATCGTGATGCAGCAAGCGGGCTATTACGGTGTGTCTAAAGTATTAGCCAAAGAACGAGCTGAAAAGTACCTGAAAAAACTCGATTTATGGGAAAAACGTAAAGAGCGTGCCCGTAATTTATCTGGCGGGATGAAGCGCCGTTTGATGATCGCCCGAGCTTTGATGCACGAGCCGCAGTTGCTCATTTTGGATGAACCAACGGCTGGGGTGGACATTGAACTACGCCGCTCAATGTGGGAATTTCTGAAAGAGATCAACCAAGAGCAAGGGATTACGATTATTTTGACGACGCACTACCTAGAAGAAGCGGAGATGCTGTGTCGAAATATCGGCATTATTAACCGAGGTGAGTTGATCGAAAACACCACCATGAAGGCGTTGCTAGGTAAGTTAAGCGTCGAGACATTTATCCTAGACATTGAATCTGAAGGCGAGGTGCCTGAGCTTGAAGGCGTCAATCGACAAAGTATTGTTGATGGCTCTTTAGAGATAGAGCTAGATAAAAGCCAAGGATTGAACTCAGTGTTCAGTCAGTTAACAGAGCATGGTATTAGAGTTCTTTCAATGCGTAACAAAGCCAACCGACTGGAAGAGTTGTTTGTTAGCATTGTAAGAGAAGGGAGTAAGTAAATGTACGGTTTATATTGGACGGCATTTCGTAGCTTGCTGAGCAAAGAGATCACCCGTTTTACGCGTATTTGGGTGCAAACTTTAGTTCCGCCTGCAATCACAATGACACTGTATTTCATCATTTTCGGTAATCTTATTGGCTCTCGAATCGGTGAGATGAGCGGCTTTAGCTACATGGAGTACATAGTTCCAGGTTTGATCATGATGTCGGTTATCACCAATTCATACTCGAATGTGGCGTCTTCGTTCTTTAGTGCAAAGCTACAGAAGAACATTGAAGAGCTGCTGGTGGCACCGGTGCCAAATTACGTGATTATTGCTGGATACGTAATGGGCGGTGTGACTCGAGGTTTGTTAGTAGGCGCTATTGTTACCTGTGTGTCTCTATTGTTTGTGGATCTGCAAGTTGAACACTGGGGCATTATTGTTGCGACCGTCTTCATGACATCCGTTGTATTTGCTCTAGGCGGGTTGATCAATGCGGTCTATGCAAAAACGTTTGATGATATTTCGATCATTCCTACATTTGTGTTGACCCCGTTAACCTACTTGGGTGGTGTTTTTTATTCCATCAGCTTACTGCCTGAATTTTGGCAAGGTGTCTCTAAGATTAACCCAATCGTCTACATGGTGAATGCGTTCCGTTATGGTTTTTTAGGCGTATCGGATGTGGGTATTGTCACCTCATTCAGTGTGCTTGCGGTGTTTGTGATAGCGCTGTATGCCGTTGCTCATTACTTAGTAACGAAAGGTATTGGGCTAAGAAGCTAAGACTCTCCCACACAACAAAGAGCAGCGAATCATGCTGCTCTTTGGCATGCATAACAATACACTCCCATACAATCTTTCGGTTTTTATCATGTTAGGTTTCAATCATTTGTAATAAATGAGTGATCCTATGAATATTGTCCCGCCGCCGCCTTTCTCCTATCAGTTACTTAAGCCCAAGTATTGGCCTGTTTGGCTAGCATTTGGCTCTCTAGCGGTCATTGTAAATCTACTCCCTTACGTGGTGTTGAAAGTTTTAGGTAGAGGCATCGGTTGTATTGCGATGCATGTAATGAAGCGCCGACACAAGATCGCTCTGCGTAATCTCCAGCTGTGTTTCCCTGATTTTACGGATTGGCAATGTAAGGACGTAGTACGAAAAAACTTTCAATATACGGGAATGGCGATCATCGAAACGGGCATAGCGTGGTTTTGGCCAGACTGGCGGATTTGTCGGATAACCTCTACTGTTGGAAAAGATCGTTTACTCGCTGAGGAAAAGAATGGCCGTGGTGTGTTGGTGGTGTGCAGTCACCATTTAAACTTGGAGATAACCGCTCGTATTTTTAGCCAGTTTGCCAAAGGTTATGGCGTTTATCGCCCAAATTCGAATCCTGCTTATGAGTTTATTCAACATCGAGGTCGAACTCGTTTTGGGCATCAAATGATTGATCGAAAAGACGTGAAATCAATGCTCAAAGTTCTGAAAAATGGTCATCGACTTTGGTATTTGCCCGACCATGATTATGGCGTCAGCCATTCTGTTTTTGCGCCGTTCTTTGCTGTTGAACAAGCCGCGAGTACCATGGGCTCTAGTGTGCTTATAGACGCAACAAAGTGCGCGGTCATATCTGGCGTCACAGTGAGCAAGAATCACCATTACACGTTATATATTGGGAAAGATATCAGTGAGCGTTTCGAGAGGCGTAATGCGATTAAAGCGGCAAGTATCTTGAACCAAGAGCTTGAGAAAATGATAAAACGTGATATTCCAGCGTGGATGTGGCTGCACAAGCGGTTTAAAACACGCCCTGAAGGGTTAGATTGCGTCTATACGTAGAAAATAAAAAAGGTCGACTAAGAGTCGACCTTTTTACGTCTTGATGGCTCAGAGCTTACTCTGCGCTCTCTGAGTTTGTATTACTAGACTCTGCTTCTTCCTTCGCTTCGACAACCATATCTACCGTTTGGTTATCGATAAGACGCGCTTTGCCTAAGAACGCAGACATCAGAATGACGGCTTGTGTCGTTTCTGGCGTGATCACTTGTAAAGTACGAGCATCACGAATGAAGATCTCATCAGGGTGCAAACCTGCAGCTCGAAGTTGGTCGCTCGCATCTTCGATGATCGATGCGTAGTCATCACGGCCGCCACGAATGGCACTGCTGATCCAACGCATTGTACGAGCAAGTACTGGCGCACGCTGGCGCTCATCCAGCGTGAGTAAGCCATTGCGAGAGCTCATAGCTAACCCGTCCATTTCACGTACGGTTGGTACACCAATGATTTCAATGTCCATCGCAAGATCGACAACCATCTTGCGGATAACCGCAAGTTGTTGAAAATCTTTCTCACCAAAACAGGCCACATCTGGCTGAACGATGTTAAATAGCTTGTTTACGATGGTTGTGACGCCACGGAAATGACCAGGGCGTGAAGCCCCTTCTAAAATAGTCGATAGACCCGGAACATCAACAAACGTTTGTTTATCAAGCCCTTCAGGATAGATAACTTCTGGTGTTGGCGTAAATACCACATCGACCCCTTCAGAGGTCAACTTGCTTAAGTCTTCCTCTAGCGTACGTGGGTAATTATTTAAATCGTCTGCACGATCAAACTGCATCGGGTTAACAAAGATGCTTACGACAACGATATCAGCGTATTCGCGTGCTTTACGCACTAAAGTTAAGTGACCTTCGTGAAGGTTGCCCATGGTTGGGACAAACGCAATTTTACGACCTTCACGTTTAAAGGTTTTAAGGTGTTCACGAACTGCTGAGATTTCCGCAAAAGTTTGCATGCATTTATCCTCTAGGCAATGGTATGAGCGTCGTCTGGGAATACACCGTTGGCTACATCTTCAATATATTTAGCAACGGCTTTGCGCATATCACCTGTTTCAGCAAGAAAGTTTTTGGAGAATTTCGGCATGTAGTTGGCAGAGATACCGAACATATCATGCATCACGAGAATTTGACCATCTGTCACGTTACCAGCTCCAATACCGATAACAGGCACGTCGAGCACTTGCGTAATACGCTCAGCAAGCTCAGCAGGCACGCACTCTAGTAAGACGATTTGAGCGCCTGCTTCTTGCAGTGCTAAGGCATCTTTCACCATGCGGTCCGCTTTTTCTTGATCGCGACCTTGAACTTTGTAACCACCAAAAATATTCACGGCTTGAGGAGTTAAACCAAGGTGAGCACAAACTGGAACCGAGCGTTCAGTGAGCATTTTTACAGTGTCGACTAGCCAGTCACCACCTTCAATTTTCACCATATTGGCACCAGCACGCATCAGTGTAGCCGCATTTTCGCAAGCTTGCTCTGGCGTGGTGTAGCTCATGAATGGCATGTCAGCCATCAACAAACAATTTGGGCTACCTGCGCGTACGCAACGAGTATGGTAAGCGATATCATCGACCGTTACTGGCAGAGTATCGTTGTGACCTTGCAAAACCATACCTAGAGAATCACCAACAAGAAGTACTGGCATTTCTTGGCTTTCAAACAGTTGGGCAAAGCTCGCATCATAAGCGGTTGAAGTAGCAAATTTACGACCTTCTTGCTTCCACTTGATTAGGTCGTTGATGGTCATTTTTTTCATGGTTTTATCCTTACTAGGAGTTGGCTATGACTGCCAGATACTGAGGCCGTTTCTATCTACTTGTTCCAGTAGTTCAGAGACCTCGGTCCCATCGGGGAGTTGTAAACTTGGTGCAATTTCCGCAAGAGGGTAGAGTACGAATTCACGCTCTTTCATTCCATAATGAGGAACGATCAGCCTCTCGGAATTAATCACCTCATTGCCATAAAGCACAATGTCGAGGTCCAAGGTTCTTGGTCCCCAACGTTCGTCTTTACGGACACGCCCTTGTTCTTGCTCAATGGCTTGGGTGCAATCGAGCAACTCAAGAGGCGTCAAACTGGTGTTAATCGACACAACCGCATTGATGTAATCCGGTTGGTTTTGTGGTCCCATTGGCGTGCTGCTGTATAGCGAAGAAGCCTGAACAAACTCTGATTTAGGCAGCGTTTTTAACGCTTCAATCGCTTGCTTCGCTTGGCTGACAGGATCAGCCAAGTTACTGCCTACCGCAATGTACGCTGTGATCATGACTTAGGCTTACTCTTTTTCTTGCGATAGGTTTTACGGCGGCGCTGACCACTCTTCGGTGATTGACCGTCTAGGTCGGCAGCCATTGCTTGACGCATTTCTCGGCCTGCATTTTGAAAAGTTTCCCACCACTTGGCAAGCTTCTGAGTGTCACCACCTTCAATTTCACCGCGCATTTCAAGAAAATCAAAGCCAGCTCTAAATTTATTGAGCTCCATCAGGCGGAATGCACGTTTACCGTTGCGTCGTGGAAGACGAAGCTGTAACTGCCAAATCTCGCGAATGGTTGCGGTGTGGCGTCTTGGAATGGCAATTGTACGAACTTGTTCATCAAGAATGATGTTACTCGCTTCCATAATAGCGTCGTAATGGCCTAGGTTGCGCTCTTCCATCAGCTCATCGGCTTTCGCACACAGTGGGTACCACAGCATTGCAGCAAACATAAATGCTGGATTGATGCGTTTCCCATCTTCGATGCGCATGTCGGTAGAATCTAGGACAAGATCCAACATTTGCTCAGTGTGAGAGGAGTAATCTTCTGTAAAGTGCGCTGCAATCGTCGGGAAGAGCTGTTGGAATAAGTTGTACTCACGCAGTAGGTGGTAGGTTTCTAAGCCATGACCGGATTGCAATAACTTGAGTGACTCTTCAAAAAGACGCGCTGACGGAATGTCACCGAGCAACGGTGCCATGTGTTCGATTGGTGCCGCGGTGTCTTCTTCAATATCAAAGTCCAGCTTTACCGCGAAGCGAACCGCACGCAACATACGTACTGGATCTTCACGGTAGCGTGTTTCTGGATCGCCAATCAGTCGAATTAGGCGATCTTCTAAATCTTCAATACCACGTGCGTAGTCGTGAATCGAGTAGTCTGCGATGTTGTAGTACATCGAGTTAATCGTGAAATCACGGCGCTCAGCATCTTCATCGATGGTGCCGTAGACATTGTCACGCAGCAGCATTCCTTCTTTCGATTGCTGAGAGATGCTCTTATTCTTTTGCTCTTGGTGGTGACCGCGGAATGTCGCTACTTCAATGATATCTCGGCCAAACATAATATGAGCCAAGCGGAAGCGGCGACCAATCAAACGGCAGTTACGAAATAGCTGTTTGATCTGTTCCGGCGTTGCGTTGGTCGCAATGTCAAAATCTTTTGGTTTCTGTCCAAGCAGTAAGTCTCGAACCCCGCCACCCACAAGAAAAGCATCGAAACCAGCACCATTTAGGCGGTACAGTACCTTCAGTGCATTATCACTGATCTGCTTACGCGAAATGTTGTGCTCTTCACGAGTTATTACATTGAGAGCGAGCTCTGGAATAGTGGCAGGTTCGCTTGGTGTATAGTCGTTTGTATTCATGTGCATCTGGCAATAACTGGGTTTAGTCCAATCTTGCTTTGGTTAGTTTTTGCGCCTCTAGGGCCTAATTTGCGGCTAATGATAGCCTACACAATGCCATTTGAGAATCACGGTGTGATCTCGATCTCTGTTGGAAGCTGTTCCAAGCGCCAGTTTTCGCAGCCCCAACGAAGAATCTCTTCTATGTTGGCCGCTTTTATGGCTTCCGGTATCTCGAAGCCCAAAAATGTCATGGCACGTAATAGAGTAGGCTTTGGTGTCTCTATATCAATAGCCGTCGCGTGATTTTGTTTCGACAGTTTATTGCCGTTGTTGTCCATCGCCAATGGTAAATGCAAGTAGCTTACTTCAGGCTGCCCAAGTATCTGGTACAGACTGATTTGACGCCCTGTTGGCTCGATTAAGTCTGCACCACGCACGACTTCGGTGACGCCTTGGTCGATGTCGTCCAATACTACCGCAAGATTATAAGCAAATAATCCATCTCGACGTTTAATAATGAAATCTTCATTAACGAGTTGCTCTGGAATCTTAATTGTTCCACGCTTCTGATCGAAGAAATGAGCGACAGGCTTGGTCATTTTTAGGCGAATCGCGCCGTCTTTCAAGTTTTTATCGCGGCAAGTGCCAGGATAAAACCCGCCATGCTCTTTAATTTGCTTTCGAGTACATTGGCAATAATAGGCCTCACCATTTTCGAGCCATGTGTTTATTTGGGCTTGGTAAAGGTTATGACGTTCACTCTGGTATACCACCTCTCCATCCCAATGCAGCTGGTAGGCTTTGAGCGCATCTAGGATAAGTTGCGCCGCACCTGGCATTTCTCTTGGTGGGTCCAAGTCCTCAATACGTACTAACCAGGTTCCGTTGTGTGCTTTCGCTTGAAAATAGCTGCCAAGAGCGGCAATCAGTGAACCAAAATGTAAAGGACCAGAAGGAGATGGGGCGAATCGACCTACATAGCGTGTCATGCGTGTATCTCGAATTTAGTAAACAAATGGGATGCAAAGGTAGTCAAAACAAAAAGGGAGCCTGAGCTCCCTTCAATAATCATAATGCTTGGTTGATTAACCTTGCATTTGCTTCTCTTTGATTTCTGCAAGTGTTTTACAGTCAATACATAGGTCAGCGGTTGGACGTGCTTCAAGACGGCGAACGCCAATCTCTACGCCACAAGACTCACAGAAGCCAAAATCGTCTTCTTTGATTTTATCCAAAGTCTTTTCAATCTTCTTGATCAAACGGCGTTCGCGGTCGCGGTTACGCAGTTCTAGGCTGAACTCTTCCTCTTGAGAGGCGCGGTCAACTGGATCTGGGAAGTTTGCTGCTTCGTCCTGCATGTGGTGAACGGTACGATCCACTTCAGCTCTCAGCTGGTCGCGCCAAGCTGTTAAGATTTTCGTAAAGTGTTCAACCTGCTCTGGTGACATGTACTCTTCACCAGGTTTTTCCTGATATGGCTCCACGCCGGCAATGGCTAGGATGCCTATCGTTTTCTTCTTTGATTCTGGCATACAGCATCTCCTACTTACACCTAGTCAACTGCTACGCAGTCAATTTAAGGCGGGTATCTATAGCAAAAAGAGGCGGTGCAAGCAAATACTGAATCGCAAAGTTATCGTCAATGTGAAGACGACATCATTTTTTCTCTTAATTGATAAAATCAATAGCGGAAATCAGCTTCATTCCAGTATCGCTCAGTTCAGCTTTGTAGCAGAGAACTTCCACTCCAGCGTCTTGTGCTTGTTTGAGTAATAGTGAATATTTCGCGTCTATATGGTGCGCCGCGGATACTTTTTCAATACCTGAATGTAAAACAGTGAATAAAAGTATGGCTCTACTTCCATTTTGTGCCATTTCTGTGAGCTCTCTCAGGTGCTTTTGTCCCCGAGTCGTGACCGCATCTGGGAAGTATCCTTGTCCAGTAGAGTCGGTCTCATCAAGAAGAGTGACGCTTTTCACTTCTATATAGCACTTTGGCTTGTTGTCTGCGCTGAGCAAGATATCAATTCGGCTATTTTCATTACCGTATTTCACCTCAGTTTGAAGTGTGTCATAACCACAAAGCTCTGAAATGACATTATTTTCAATAGCCTCAACGGCTAATTGGTTGGCGCGCGCGGTATTGATACAAATGCGGTGGCCTTGTTCGGTTTCACTCAACTCCCAACTATTGGGATATTTTCGTTTCGGGTTGTCGGAAGTGGAAAACCAAACTTTGTTTCCGGGGGTCGCACAACCTGTCATAGCGCCAGTGTTTGCGCAGTGGATAGTACGAATTTCACCGGTATCGAGTTCGATATCGGCAAGAAAGCGTTTATAGCGTTTGAGTAGAGTGGCGGACTCTAAAGCGGGTGTGAAATGCATTTGCTTATTTAGACAAAAATTTTTTTATGTACAATGTTGCCACCATTACACCACAAGGTATTTCCTTTGTCACAATTGCCGATTGAAGCCGTGATGCCTGAGTTGCTGACGGCGGTCAAAAATCAACATCAAGTGATCTTAAAAGCGGCGCCTGGTGCCGGTAAGTCGACTTACTTCCCTTTGCAGTTACTCTTAAATCATTCGGTTGCTGGAAAAATCATCATGCTTGAGCCAAGACGACTCGCGGCGCGTAACATTGCCCGTTATCTTGCTGAGCAATTGGGAGAGCAAGTAGGGCAACGCGTGGGTTATCGAGTTCGTGGCGAGGCAAAGGTAAGTTCTGCAACGCAGCTGGAGATCGTAACCGAAGGGATCATGACTCGGATGATCCAAACTGACCCTGAACTGGATGGTGTTGAACTGCTGATCTTTGATGAGTTTCATGAACGCAGCATTCATGCCGATACCGCTTTGGCATTCAGTTTAGAAGTTCAAGAGGCATTGCGAGACGATCTCAAGCTGGTGGTAATGTCGGCAACGCTTGATCAACAAGACTTACAGTCGTTGTTGCCGGAAGCCTGTTACATTGAATCAGAAGGACGCAGTTTCGACGTAGAAATGCGTTACCAACCGTTAGGTGTGAATGATCATTTACCTACGAGTATGGCAAAAACAATAGAAAGTCTTATGAACAAAGAGTCCGGCTCTTTGTTGGCTTTCCTACCGGGCGTTGGGGCAATTAAACAAGTCGAAGAACGTTTATCTCATTTGGCGGATGATATTGAAGTGTGTCCGCTTTATGGGCAACTGAGCTTTACTGAGCAACAAAAAGCCATCACGCCGGCAGAACACGGCAAGCGTAAAGTCGTACTCGCGACCAACATCGCAGAAACTTCACTGACGATTGAAGGCATTCGCCTTGTGGTTGATTCTGGGTTAGAGCGTATTGCCCGGTTTGATTTGAAAAACGGTTTAACACGCTTAGAGCAAACACGCATTGCACAGTCTTCAGCGATTCAGCGTGCAGGACGAGCGGGACGAATAGAAGAGGGCATTTGCGTTCGCCTCTATTCTGAAAGCCAGTTCAAGCAACAGCCGCAGGTTTCTCAACCCGAAATTTTGCATTCCGATTTGGCGAGTTTAGTTATGGAGATCGCATTTTGGGGAGCGAGTGATATCCACGATCTAAAGTGGCTTGATGTTCCCGCTAATGCGTCATTGGAACAAGCGAAGCAGCTATTGGTGTCATTGGGACTACTGACGGAAAAAGGGCAATTAACGTCCGAAGGAAAACAGGCGCATGAACTAGGCGTCGAGCCTCGTGCAGCTGCGATGCTAATTAAAGCGCAATCTTACAGTGATAAGATGTTAAATGCTGCTTTGGCGGCGGTCGCACTGATTGAAGAGCCAGAGAGAAACGTTACCAATATCGCTCATAGCTTGCATCGTTGGCTTGTTGGTACTCATCCAAAAAAGTCGCTGTTGTTCAAGCGTGCTCAATCTCTAGCGTACAAATTGGATACGGTATTTGACCTGAAAGGCGTGGATGAAGATGCATTACCGCTGGTGTTAAGTTTGGCATTTCCAGATCGCATTGCGCAGCAGCGCACAAATCAATTTGGGCGATTTACTTTGGCTAATGGTCATGGTGCAGAATGTCGTCAGGAAGACATGCTAGGTGGCTGTGAGTATTTGGTTGCCGTTGACTTAATGCGTTCTCATTCTAACTCCAGTCAAATTCATTCGGCATGTGAATTGGATGTCAATATATTGCGAGAGACCTTTGAAGCGCTATTTTCGTCTGAAGAAGTTGTAGACTGGGATGAAAAAAGAGGGCGTCTAATGGCTGAGCGACAAACAAAACTCGGTCAGCTGGTGGTTGAACGCGAGCCTTTGCCAAGCCCTGGCAAAGAAAAAATGACACAAGCTTTACTCACGTATGTCCGCCGCCAGGGCTTACAGAGTCTAAACTGGACACCGGCAGCGGAGAGCTTGTTAGCTCGGGTTCGTTGTGCGGTGGAATGGTTACCCGAGCAATCATGGCCAATGTTTGATGAAGCCAGTTTGTTGGATTCATTAGAAGAGTGGTTAGAGCCGTACATGACGTCCGTCAGTTCGGTTAACGATTTGAGCAAGATAAACTTGGTCGAAGCGCTGAACGCTCGATTAGGATGGCCACTCAATCAACAACTGGATGAATGGTTACCAGAGCATTACCAACTGCCGACAGGTTCAAAGAAGCGTATCCGTTACCAGTATGGCCATGAGCCGAAATTATCGGTGCGTATGCAAGAGGTATTTGGTGAGAGTGGCTCTCCTACGGTAGCACTTGGTCGCAAGCGTTTGGTGCTTGAACTGCTTTCACCGGCACAACGTCCATTGCAAGTGACGTCTGACTTGGCGGCTTTCTGGAATGGAAGCTATAAAGACGTCCAAAAAGAGATGAAAGGGCGCTACCCAAAACACGTTTGGCCAGATGATCCTGCCAATCATGTAGCAACTACGAAAACAAAAAGACAATTGAATAATGACTAACAGCAAGAAGCCTAGCGCGAAAAAAGCGCCAGCGAAGAAAAGTACAACCAATAAAGGAACGACAAAACCGACTCGACGCACACCGAGTAAAAAGCCGGCTAACGAGAAACGTTCGTGGCTGAAAGTTTTGTGGTCATTTAGCTGGAAAGCCGGTGTTGCGCTTGCCGCTGTTTTGCTGTTTGTGGGTATTTATTTAGATAGTGTCGTGAAAGAGCGCTTTGAAGGCCAGCTGTTTGAACTGCCAACGGTGGTTTATGCTCGCATCTTGAACTTAAATCCTGGTGAAAATATCACCATTCAAGAACTGCGCAACGAGCTGGATGTACTGAATTACCGTAAGGTAAGTCAGCCTCGCTATCCTGGTGAGTACTCTTCTTCTTCCACTCGTATTGAGCTGATCCGTCGTCCATTTGAATTTGCCGATGGTCCTGAACCGGATCGTCACGTGATGCTCCATTTTTCAGATTCTGGCTTACAGCGTATTCAGTCTTTAGAGTCCCGAGGTGATCTTGGTTACTTACGCTTAGAGCCTAAGATGTTGGGGATGCTGGAGAAAGATCAAGATGAGCAGCGTCTGTTCTTGCGTCGTGATCAGTTCCCGGAAATTTTAGTTGATGCACTGCTTGCGACCGAAGACCGGGATTTTTATCAACACGATGGGGTGTCTCCACTCGCGATTGCACGAGCAATGGTTGCAAACATTAAAGCGGGTCGTACTGTTCAAGGTGGTAGTACGCTAACTCAGCAGTTGGCGAAAAACCTGTTTTTGACCCGTGATAAGACGCTGTGGCGCAAAGTTAGAGAAGCGTATATTGCGTTAATTTTGGATTACCGTTACAGCAAAGATCGTATTTTGGAAGCCTACCTTAACGAAGTGTATCTAGGGCAAAGCGGTGGTGAAGCGATCCACGGGTTTGGCTTGGCATCGCGTTATTACTTTGGACAACCGATCCAAGAGCTGCGAATCGATCAGCTGGCGATGTTAGTTGGGATGGTAAAAGGACCATCTTACTACAATCCAATTCGTTACCCTGAGCGCACGAAAGAGCGCCGCGATCTTGTATTACGTTTGTTGATGCAGCAAAACATGCTGACATCTGAGCAGTATGAGCAAGCCGTCAGTCGTTCGCTTGATACGCAGAGTAAACCACGTATTGCGAGCCGTCAGCCCGCTTATTTCCAACAATTGAGCATTGAATTGAAAGAAAAAGTGGGGGAGCGATTTAAAGCGGAAACCGGACTACGCGTGTTTACGTCTCTGGATCCGGTATCGCAAAGCAAAATGGAGCAAGCCATCGCGAAAAAGATCCCGGAGCTAGCTAAACGAGGCGGTAAAGAATTAGAAGCCGCTGCAGTCGCGGTTGATCGTCATAGTGGTGAAATCCGTGCCATGGTTGGCGGTAAACGTGTTGGTTATGAAGGTTTTAACCGCGCGCTCAATGCCAGTCGTCCAATTGGTTCTTTAGTTAAACCAGCGATTTACTTGACGGCTCTAGAACAACCGGAAAAATATAACCTAGGCACGACGCTACACGACACGCCGCTAAGCCTGAAAAGCAGTAAAGGTAATGTATGGACACCGCGTAACTACGACCGAAAATACCGTGGTGATGTGCCACTCTACATTGCTTTAGCGAAGTCACTCAACGTGCCAACTGTGCGCTTAGGCATGGCGCTTGGTATCCCAGAAGTATCCAATACTTTAGAACGTTTGGGCGTCAACAAAGACGAAATCCGCCCAGTGCCTTCGATGTTTTTGGGCTCGTTTTCTTTGACGCCGTTTGAAGTCGCGCAGATGTATCAGACACTTACGAACTCAGGCAAACGTGCGAAACTGACCGCTCTGCGTTCAGTGATGGATATGGAAGGTAATGTGCTGTATCAATCCTTGCCTCGTTCATCAAGAGCCGTGGATGAGCAAGCAGCATGGCTAACGACCTACGCGATGAAACAGGGGGTTGCTCAAGGTACAGGCCGCTTCTTACAAAGCCAGTTTGGTTGGGCTGCACTGGCAGGAAAAACGGGTACCAGTAACGATAACCGCGATAGCTGGTTTGTCGGTGTTGATGGCCGTGAAGTGACGACAATTTGGCTAGGCCGCGACGATAACAAACCGGTTCATCTAACGGGGTCGAGCGGTGCATTACGAGTGTACGCAGAGTATTTGAAGCAACGCATTCCTGAGCGTTTAGAGCTTCCGTGGCCAAGAGAGATCACCACGTTAGGGTTTAAGCCGACATCAGATGGTGGTTTAGAAATGAACTGTCGTAGTGATTATAAACTGCCAGTTTGGGATAAAACGGGTCAAATAAAGCAGCAGTGTGAGAAGAAATCAAACTGGCTTAACAGCTTATTTGATTGGTAGCATCGCCAAATCAACAACATTAGCTTGTCTCTCTGGTCAATTCTTAGTACATATTAGGGCGTGTTAGTGCGGTGCTGCTAGCACGCCCTACTTGATAAGAAATTCAAAAAAGGAAGAAGTGAATGTTCAAAAAGCTGTTATCAAGCCCGCCGACTCGCCATTTCGCGCTTTGGGTTAGTGCCTTTTTGATCACCACTCCTTCTGTTTCCCTCGCAAACTCTCTAGCAAAAACGGATGATGTGGAGCCTCGCCCAAAGGTGGCGGTTGTGCTCGCCGGTGGCGGAGCAAAAGGCGCTGCGCATATCGGCGTCCTTAAAGCGTTAGAAGAGATGCAGATCCCGGTCGATATCGTAACGGGCACTAGTATGGGCGCTTATGTTGGTGGTCTCTATGCCACGGGGATGAGCGCTGATGAAATTGAAAGCTTTATCTACACCGTAGATTGGAGCAGTGGCTATCGAGATCGTGTCGACCGTAGTCAACGCCGAGTTCGTGATAAAGAGTATGAAGACCGCTATCAAATTAACACTGACCTCGGCTTAAGATTTGGTGAGGTTCGTGCCCCAACGGGGGTCGTGCAAGGCCAGAACATGTTGCGCGTATTGCGCGAGACTACTGGGAATTTGGGACGATTCGATTCTTTTGATGATCTTGCCATTCCTTACCGCTCTGTGGCGACAGATATTCTTGCGCTAGAGGAAGTGGTTCTTGGCAATGGCTACCTCGTGGACGCCATGATGGCCAGTATGTCTGTACCAGGAGCGCTCCCTCCCTATAAGCTCAATGGCCATATGCTTGTCGATGGTGGCGTCGTTAATAATATGCCTGTCGATGTGGCTCGCGCCATGGGGGCAGGTGTTGTTATTGCTGTCGATATTAGCACCGACTACAAAACCGAAGATGAGTTTACCGGGCTGTTTACTGTAGCGGATCAACTTTCTAATTACCTAGTCCGTCGCAGTACGCAACAGCAAGTGGACGAGCTTGAACCTCAAGATATTTATATTCGTCCCAATGTGGGCACCATGGAAACGGTCGAGTTCGACAAAATGCCTTGGGCTTTTCAAGCGGGTTACGATATTACCAAGCAGCTTGAAGATAAGCTGCTTGGTCTAAGTTTATCGAACGCAGAATACCAAAAGTACATCGATCACAAGCAAGAGGTACGTAAGACGCTGGTTTACGGTGATAAACGCATTGTTGATGACATTGTGATAGTGAATAACACCCACTACAGTGATGTATTACTTACTAACCGTATTCAATTGAAAACAGGTCGTCGTATTCCAACGGCTGAAATAGAAAAAGCCGTTGAAAATCTCTATGCGTTGGATCGTTTTGAGTTAATCACTTACCACTTTGAAGATGTTGATGGTAAGACATTGTTGGTTTTTGATGTTAACGAAAAGTCGTGGGGGCCGAATTACGTTAACTTTCGATTTTTCCTTGAAGATGACTTCGATACGGATAGCCAATACGGCATCGGTATGTCGACCAATTTTACTAATTTAAACTCGCATGGTGCAGAGTTGGCGTTCAACGTAGAAATGGGCACGGATAAGCTGATAGAAGCTGAGTTGTATTCGCCTGTTTTATCTAGTCAAACGCTTTTTGTTGCTGGCCGTGTTGGATACAGCAGTGAAGATAGAAACTTACCTTTTAGCGAATTTGAAAATCCGGACCTCAGCTCAGTTAACGACTTCTTACCCGTTTCCTATAATGACTTTGCTTCTGAACTGGCGATTGGCATTCAACCTACGTTATGGCAAGAGTTGCGCCTTGGTGCTCGTTACTCTACAGGAGATATTGAGCTGTCTACCTTGGCCTCGGCAGGGCAGCTAGACTTCGAGCGCAAAGGTATATTTGCGAGCTATCGACTCGATACGCTTGATGATTTTGCATTTCCTACTCGCGGACTGCTGGTCGATCTTGAATATTTCGTATCCCATGACAAGAGTCCGGAAGGCATCACTCTGCTCGACACGGAAAAGATGATTGAAGATACCGTGTATGAAATCTCCGCGCGATTCAAAGGTGCGGTCAGTCATCAGCGTCATACTTTAGTCGGACATGCAGAATATAGTTTTGTAGAAAGTAAAAATTCATCGGTTCCACTTGATCCGAGAGAGTTAGGCGGCTTTTTAAACCTATCTGGCATCCCAAGAAATAGCTTGATTGGACAGAACCTGTTTTTTAGTAGCTTGGTGTACCGATACAAATGGTTCGACAACGACTTTGGACTATTTGAAGCGCCAGTCTACCTAGGTGCATCAGTGGAATACGGTGGAGTGTGGTCAGATAATGATCTGAAGCTGAATGAAGCGCCACTTTACAATGCTGGCTCTATTTTCTTTGGTGTTGACTCACCAATCGGGCCAATTATGTTGGCTTATGGTCGTACTGAGCAGGATATGGATGCTGTGTATTTGATCGTAGGAACGTCGTTTAATTAACCGGGTATAAGAAAGCAAAAACTTGGCATATTTGGTCAAAATTAGCAGAACTTTAGTCGTAAGTTGCTATGTTGGTCAAAATGATAAGATTTTAATTTAAGGTTAAATTTGCTATTATTTTGCCCACAGTTTGGCCTCTACGGCGCTGTTTCTCAATCATAATTGAATGAAAACAAGGGCAATGGAGAGCCAAGTTTCCAAGGATGTTCACTCCTTTACTTTAACAATAGTAATAATAGAGGAGGAACCGCAATGAGAGGAAAAAGTCGTGCTTGAAGCCTACCGTAAACACGTCGAAGAGCGTGCTGCTGAAGGAGTTGTTCCTAAACCGCTAGACGCAGAACAAGTTGCTGGACTTGTAGAACTTCTGAAAAATCCCCCGCAAGGTGAAGAAGAGTTCATTCTTGACCTACTTGAAAACCGTATCCCTCCAGGTGTTGATGAAGCTGCTTATGTAAAAGCGGGTTTCCTAACAGCAGTAGCAAAAGGTGAAGTTAAATCACCACTTGTGAGCCGTGAAAAAGCGGCTGAACTGCTAGGCACTATGCAAGGTGGTTACAACATCGCACCGCTAGTTGAGCTATTGGATGACGAAGCACTGGCAGAGATTGCTGTAGAAGCGCTGTCTCATACACTTCTGATGTTTGATGCTTTCTATGATGTAGAAGAGAAAGCAAAAGCAGGCAATGCGCATGCACAGAAAGTACTTCAGTCATGGGCTGATGCTGAGTGGTTCCTTTCTAAGCCTAAGCTTGAAGAAAAAGTCACTCTAACTGTATTTAAAGTAACAGGTGAAACGAACACGGATGACCTTTCACCTGCACCTGATGCTTGGTCTCGTCCTGATATCCCAGTGCACGCACTTGCGATGCTGAAGAACGAGCGTGAAGGCATCAATCCTGATCAACCGGGCAATATTGGTCCGATCAAGCAAATTGAAGAATTGAAAGAAAAAGGTCACCAATTGGTTTACGTTGGTGATGTTGTTGGTACTGGTTCTTCACGTAAATCTGCAACCAACTCAGTACTTTGGTTCATGGGAGATGATATCCCTTACGTTCCAAACAAACGTGCTGGTGGTTATGTGCTTGGTGGTAAAATTGCACCTATCTTCTTCAACACAATGGAAGATGCGGGCGCACTACCAATCGAAGTCGACGTGACTAAGCTCAACATGGGCGATGTTATCGATGTTTACCCATATGAAGGTAAAGTTTGTAATCACGAAACAGGTGAAGTTTTAGCTGAGTTCTCGCTGAAAACGGAAGTACTGATTGATGAAGTTCGTGCTGGCGGTCGTATCCCATTGATCATCGGTCGTGGTTTGACAGACAAAGCGCGTCAATCGCTAGGTCTTGAGCCTTCGGATGTATTCCGTAAACCTGGTGAAATTGCAGATTCTGGCAAGGGTTACACGCTTGCACAGAAAATGGTTGGTAAAGCGTGTGGCGTAGAAGGCATTCGCCCTGGTACCTACTGTGAGCCGAAGATGACGACAGTAGGCTCGCAAGATACTACCGGCCCTATGACTCGTGATGAACTTAAAGACTTGGCGTGTTTGGGCTTCTCTGCTGACCTTGTCATGCAGTCTTTCTGTCACACCTCTGCGTACCCAAAACCAGTAGACGTAAACACGCACCACACACTTCCGGACTTTATTATGAACCGCGGTGGTGTATCTCTTCGCCCGGGTGACGGTATTATCCACTCATGGCTAAACCGTATGCTACTGCCGGATACAGTCGGTACGGGTGGTGACTCACATACTCGTTTCCCGCTAGGTATTTCATTCCCAGCAGGTTCGGGGTTGGTTGCCTTTGCTGCTGCGACAGGCGTTATGCCACTAGATATGCCTGAGTCAATCTTGGTTCGCTTTAAAGGTGAAATGCAACCGGGTATCACACTACGTGACCTTGTTCATGCCATCCCTTACTACGCGATTCAGCAAGGTCTACTAACAGTAGAGAAAGCGGGCAAGATCAACGAATTCTCTGGTCGTATCCTTGAGATTGAAGGCCTAGAAACGCTAACTGTTGAGCAAGCATTTGAGCTGTCTGATGCTTCTGCTGAGCGTTCGGCGGCAGGTTGTACTGTGAAACTGTCGCAAGAGTCGATCGAAGAGTACCTAAACTCTAACATCGTGATGCTGAAGTGGATGATCTCTGAAGGTTACGGTGACCGCCGTACTATTGAACGTCGTATTACAGCGATGGAAGAGTGGCTAGCAAATCCTGAGCTGATGCAAGCGGATAAAGACGCTGAATACGCACATATTATTGAAATCGATATGGCTGAAATCAATGAGCCAGTACTATGTGCACCGAATGATCCGGATGACGCTCGCTTGTTGTCTGAAGTACAAGGCACAGCGATTGATGAAGTGTTCATCGGTTCTTGTATGACGAATATCGGTCACTTCCGCGCTGCTGGTAAGCTGCTAGATAAGTTCAACGGACAGCTTGCAACTCGTCTATGGATCGCTCCGCCAACGAAGATGGACAAGGATCAGCTAACGGAAGAGGGTTATTACGGTATCTTTGGCCGTGCTGGGGTTCGAATCGAAACACCAGGATGTTCACTGTGTATGGGTAACCAAGCGCGTGTTGCAGACAAATCAACAGTGATGTCTACCTCAACGCGTAACTTCCCGAACCGTCTAGGTACTGGTGCGAATGTTTACCTGTCGTCTGCGGAACTAGCTGCCGTAGGTGCAATCCTTGGTAAGATTCCAACTAAAGAAGAGTACTTGGAGTATGCGAAGCAAATTGATGCAACCGCTACAGATACTTACCGCTACTTGAACTTCCATAAAATGGATCAGTACACCAAGAAAGCGGATGAAGTGATATTCCAAGAGCCTGCATAAGTTTAACTGCACAATTAAAAAGCACCTCAAACGAGGTGCTTTTTTTATGGGCGCAATTCGCTATACTCCGCACCAAATTGATACGAAAAGGCAATCTCGATGGAATTTGAATTCATCCGTAACACGTTGATGGGCGAGTACTACGTAAAATGCAGCATGGGGCATGAGATTGTTGGGCGCTGGCTACAAGAAGAAATTGGCAAAGATCCTATGAAGATAGCTCAGGTTGAAAAGCTAATTGAGCAGTCATTTTCAGCGCCTTCTCAAGAGCATAACCTAACAGGTACAGAAATTAGCTTGATGATTCAGGGCGATGAAGTCCTAGTGCAAGAAAACGCATTGGCCCATGACCATGATGTTGAGATGGAAAGTGAATTCGATTTCTACAATGCAGAAAGTACAGCAAGCTGTGGAATAGAGGACTTCATGATTCTTATCGAGCGATGGAAAGACTTTTTGAACATTTAGTGCACAGTTTTGGGTAACTTTCCTTCTGTTGCTTTAAATTTGTGAAAAGGGTGCACCGATATGGTGCGCCCTTTTTGTTTATAGATATGTAAATTGACGTTAGTTTTTATTATTCAATGACTTAAAAACTTGGCACGTAGATTGGATTATTAGAAGTGTTTCAGGATGAAAGCTTCGGAGAGAATTGAATGAAAATAATCAATGCCATTATTAAGCCGTTTAAATTAGACGATGTGCGAGAAGCATTGGCTAACGTCGGTATCGAAGGGATGACGGTATCAGAAGTTAAAGGGTTTGGTCGTCAAAAAGGCCACACGGAACTGTATCGCGGCGCTGAGTATCAGGTCGATTTCCTACCAAAAGTGAAAATTGAAATCGCTACTCACGCGGATAATGTTGAGCGAGTGGTTGAAGCGATTACAAAAGCTGCGCAAACAGGAAAGATTGGTGACGGTAAAATTTTTGTCTACGACCTGAACCAAGCGGTGCGTATCCGAACGGGCGAAATGGACGCAGAAGCACTTTAAGAATTCAAGGGATTGGAGAAACTTATTATGGAATTAACAACAACAGTAACCGAGTTACGTTACGCACTTGACACCTTTTTCTTCCTCATTTCCGGTGCGTTGGTAATGTGGATGGCAGCTGGTTTTGCGATGCTAGAGGCTGGTCTTGTGCGCTCTAAGAACACAACAGAAATTCTTACGAAGAACATCTGTTTGTACGCAATTGCATGTACGATGTTTCTGATCGTTGGTTACAACATCATGTATGTCGACAACGGAGAAGGAGGCTGGTTACCTTCATTTGGTGCGTTGATTGGTACCCAAGGAGAAGGGGCTGATCACTCTCTAGAATCTGACTTCTTCTTCCAAGTCGTCTTCGTTGCAACGGCAATGTCCGTCGTTTCTGGTGCGGTGGCTGAACGTATGAAGCTTTGGTCTTTCTTGGTTTTCTCTGCAATTTTGACCGCATTTATCTACCCAATGGAAGGTTATTGGACATGGGGCGGTGGCTTCCTAGCAGAAGCTGGATTTAGCGACTTTGCAGGTTCAGGTATCGTACATATGGCTGGTGCTTCTGCAGCTCTTGCTGGTGTATTGCTTCTTGGTGCTCGCAAAGGTAAATATGGCAAAAACGGTGAAATCTACCCGATTCCAGGTTCAAACATGCCTTTGGCAACACTAGGTACTTTCATCCTTTGGTTTGGTTGGTTTGGGTTTAACGGTGGTTCTCAGTTGATGGTTTCAGACTTTGAGAACGCAACAGCGGTAGGTCAGATCTTCCTAAACACCAACGCAGCAGCTGCTGCAGGTGCTATTGCGGCGCTATTTGTATGTAAAACAACTTGGGGCAAAGCGGACTTAACGATGATTCTCAATGGTGCGCTAGCTGGCTTGGTTGCCATCACTGCAGATCCTCTATCACCATCGCCATTATATGCGGTTGCTATCGGTGCAGTATCTGGCGCGCTAGTCGTATTCAGCATCATTGGCCTAGATAAACTGAAAATTGATGACCCAGTCGGTGCGATTTCAGTGCACGGTGTTTGTGGCTTCTTTGGTTTGATGGTCGTACCACTAAGTAACGGCGATGCTACATTCGGTGCACAGCTTTTAGGTGCTGTCGTTATCTTTGCTTGGGTATTTGGTGCTAGCCTAGTGGTGTGGGCTATCTTGAAAGCAACCGTTGGAATTCGCGTCACGGAAGATGAAGAAATGGAAGGTATGGACATGCATGATTGTGGCGTCGGTGCGTACCCAGAATTTGTCACTGTGAAGTAATCAATAGCCTGTAATAAATAGTTACACTCTCAACATTAAAAAACCTGCTCCGATGAGCAGGTTTTTTAATATTTGTCATTGTCTTCTTATTGAACATACATATAATAACGCAACTGATAAACGTTATCATTAGCATGGTAAAGGATTAAACAATGAAAAAACTGCTAACTCTTTCAGCATTAACTTGCGCAACCTTAGCTCCAACAGCAATGGCTGCTGAAGAAGTGAACGTCTACTCTTACCGTCAACCTTTCCTAGTTGAACCTATGTTCAACGAGTTCACTAAAGAAACTGGCATCAAAGTAAACGTAAAATTTGCTAAAAAAGGCTTAGCAGAAAAGCTAGCTCAAGAAGGCGAGTACAGCCCAGCTGACGTTATCCTTACGACAGACATCAGTCGTCTAGCTGAACTGACAAACAAAGGTTTAGTTCAGAAAGTAGATAGCAAAATCATTGAAGAAAACGTACCAGCTCAATACCAAGATAAAGAGAATGAGTGGTTTGCCCTAACTCTACGCTCTCGTAGTGTTTACTCTTCACGTGATCGCGTAGGTAAACTAGGCGCAGATTTCAACTATGCAGATCTAGCTAAGCCAGAGTTCAAAGGTAAAATTTGTACTCGTAGCGGTAAGCACCCGTACAACGTTTCTCTAGTTTCAGCAATGATTGCTCACAATGGCGAAGCAGAAACCAAAGAGTGGTTGGAAGGCGTGAAAGCAAACCTTGCTCGCAAACCACAAGGCAACGATCGTGCACAAGTTAAAGCGATCAAAGAAGGTCTATGTGATGTTTCTCTAGGTAACAGCTACTACCTAGGTAAAATGGTTAATGACAAAGAGCAAAAAGCTTGGGCAGATGCAGTTTACATCAACTTCCCTAACCAAGAGACTACAGGTACTCACGTAAACATCTCTGGTATGGCGATGGCGAAGTACTCTCCAAACAAAGACAATGCTGTGAAGCTAATGGAATTCCTAACGGGTGACAAAGCGCAGCAGATGTACGCAGAAGTTAACTACGAGTACCCTGTTAAAGAAGGCGTGAAGCGTTCTGAACTTGTGGAATCTTGGGGTGACTTTAAAGCAGACAAGCTTTCTCTAGACGATATTGCAGCCAACCACGAAGCGGCAATTAAGCTATTAGACGAAGTGAAATTTGACCTTTAATTCCTTGTGGGGGTATAACAGTACCCCCATTTGATTAAAGGATATGAGATGTATTTGCAACAGCATTTGTATTTCATACAGCCTTGCAGTAATTAGGCGATGAAAGATAAACACTCTTTATGGAAAACCAGTAGTGGGGTAATAACTCTGTTACTGGTTTTGCCGATCTTAGCGATCTTCTACACCGCAATTGGTGAAACGGATGATTTGTTTGCCCATTTAATGGCGACAGTCATGCCGACTTATATTTTTAACACGGTTGCGCTCACTATTGGCGTAATGGTGTTGTCCTTAATTCTTGGTATACCAAGCGCTTGGATAATGGCCATGTGTAAACTGCCGACCGAAAAATGGTTGCAGTGGGCATTGGTGCTACCTCTTGCGATGCCAGGTTATATCATTGGTTATATTTTTACTGATTGGTTTGATTTTGCAGGACCGATTCAGATCTTTTTGCGTGATGTAACCGGATGGGGACCTGGCGAGTATTGGTTCCCTGATATTCGCACCTTGCCTGGCGCGACCTTTGTGTTGGCTTTAGTGCTGTACCCTTATGTGTATTTGCTGTGTCGAGCTGCATTTATGGAGCAAAATGTCTCTTTGTTGCAAAGCGCGCGTTTGCTCAAATGCTCTCCATGGGAAAGCTTTTGGCGCATCTCGATGCCATTAGTGCGACCTTCTATCGCTGTGGGTTTGTCGCTGGTCGCAATGGAGACTATCGGTGACTTTGGTACTGTAAGTTACTTCGCTGTGAATACGTTAACCACAGCGGTCTACGATACTTGGTTGGGATACTCTAATCTTAATGCTGCAGCCAAGATTTCTGCCATGATGCTCGTCATTGTAGTACTGCTTCTCAGTGCAGAACGCTACAGTCGTCGTAAACAAAAGCTTTTTCAAAGCCAATTTAACAGTCACGAAGATTTTCGTTATGAGTTGACGGGCTGGAAAAAGTGGACCGCGCTGGTTTGGTGTTGGGGCTTGGTTTCGGTCGCGTTTATTTTGCCATTACTACAGCTGATTGATTATGCGATAACTTACTTTGCGCAGAGTTGGACCCCCGAGTTTCGTGAATACGCATGGAATAGTTTGGTCGTGTCGGTTATTGCCGCCATTATTGGTGTTGCTGTCGCACTGATCGTTAACTTTACCCATCGCGTCAATGGCAAGCGCGAAAGCTTGGCATTTATGCGTCTTTCTTCGATGGGGTATGCAGTGCCAGGAACCGTATTAGCGATTGGTGTGATGGTCGCAGTACTGTTTATGGATCACCGCGTCAACGACTTTGCTAAAGCCATGGAATGGGGAAGACCGGGACTTATTTTTTCTGGCTCCATGTTCGCCCTGGTTTTTGCCATGGTTGTGCGCTTTTCAGCGGTGGCGATTGGTAGTATCGAAAGTAATTTAAATAAAATTTCGCCTTCGTTAGATATGGCGTCTCGCACCATGGGTTGTAAGCCTAATGCCATGCTGTGGCGTGTGCACTTTCCGCTGGTTAAACGTGGTGCACTGATTGCGGCTCTGTTAGTGTTTATCGAGTCGATGAAAGAGCTCAATGCGGCTCTATTACTTCGTCCATTTAACTTTGAAACACTAGCCACATACGTTTATAACTTCGCCTCGGATGAGCATTTAGAATTGGCCGCTTTGCCTGCGGTTCTGTTGGTTCTTGTTGGGTTGATCCCGCTTGTTGTTGTTAACCGTTCACTGGAGCAAAATCACTGATGAGCTGCGCATTATCAATTAAAAACCTAACTTGCCAATATGATGATCAAACCGTACTGGAGTCATTGTCTCTTGAGGTGGAACAAGGGCAAATTGTCTGTTTACTAGGTGCAAGTGGTTGCGGAAAAACAACACTATTAAAAGCCGTTGCAGGGCTATTGCCATTAACGTCAGGCGAAATGAGCTTAAATTGCGTCACGATTGATGATGGGGAGAACTGGTTGCCACCAGAACAGCGTAATATCGGGATGATTTTCCAAGATTATGCGCTTTTTCCTCACCTGACGGTGGAGCAAAATATTGCCTTTGGCTTAAAGCATTACTCGACAAAAGAGAAAAATGGCAAAGTTCAAGAGATGCTCGAGCTCGTGCATTTGCAAGGCTATGGCGATCGTTATCCACATCAGTTGTCTGGTGGACAGCAGCAGCGTGTTGCGATTGCTCGCTCATTAGCTTACAGCCCAGACTTATTGTTGCTAGATGAGCCGTTCTCTAATATTGATACGCAAGTTCGCCATGAGCTGATAAGTGAGATCCGTAAGATTTTTAAGGCGCAAGGCGTGACTGCCATTTTTGTTACGCATAGCCGTGAAGAGGCTTTTGCCTTCGCGGATAAAATGGCAGTGATGAACAATGGTGTTATCGAGCAGTATGGTACGGCATCTGAGCTTTACTACCAGCCTTCAAGTAAGTTTGTTGCGGATTTCTTAGGTGGTGGTAGCTATCTGGCCGCTAAACGAGTTTCGGATTCAGAATATGAAACCCACTTGGGTGTGGTTGAAGCCACAGCCCAACAAGAGATCCCAGTGCAGTCTGAATGCTCTTTGTTGCTAAGGCCGCAACATGTGCAAATTCAATCCGATGAAGAGAGCTCAGTAACGGTGCTGGAGCAGCACTTTATGGGCGACCATTGCCGCTACGTGATTGATGCGAATGGCGACCGTTTGTTGGCTACAGCATCGCAGGCATTAAATATTGGTGAGTCTGTTGCTGTGAAAATTGAAACGCAGGGCGTGCTGGCATTCGCATAACGTTACTGGGTACCTTTACTATTCTCTTATGCCTGCCTACACACAATAAAAAAGCCCGGCAGTGATGCCGGGCAAGTATTCTTCCCCTTAGCGACAGCTTGAATTACATGACAAGCGTAGCCGAAGTGCTCGAAGCGGGCACAAGGTCAGTTATAAAGATAAGAAGTCTTTAAACTGTTGAAGAACACGTTCCGCAGTGTCCTTATCTTGCATTTCTGCAAAAATACGCAGTAGTGGCTCAGTACCAGAGAAGCGGGCGATGATCCAACCGCCATTCTTGAAGTAGACTTTCGCACCATCTTCGTAGCTGACTTTTTCGATCTCAAACTCAAACTCAGGCAGTTGTTTTTCAACATATATCTTGTTGAACAGGACTTCTTTTTGCGCTGGTTTGAATTTGCAATCACCTTCTGCCATGTACGCGTAGCCGTACTTACCGTAGATTTCATCTAGCAACTCAGACAATTTCTTGCCTGTTACTGAAATCATTTCAACTAACAAGCTAGACGCGAAGACGCCATCTTTACCTTTGATGTGGCCACGAATGGTTAGGCCGCCAGAGCTTTCCCCACCAATCAGTGAGTCATCCGCTTCCATTTGAGAACTGATGTGCTTAAAGCCTACTGGTACCTCAAAGCATTTTTCACCGTGGTCTTCAGCAATTTTATCGAGAAGATGAGTCGTCGCGATGTTACGTACCACGGAACCTGTCCAACCTTTGTACTCCAATAAGTAATAATAAAGTAGAATCAGGACTTCATTCGGATGAATGAAGTTACCTTTTTCGTCAATAATACCAAGACGGTCCGCATCGCCATCGGTACCGATGCCAATATCGTAACCTTGCTCTTTTACTAGGTGCATCAAACGGTAGAGTGTTGCAGCACTTGGCGAAGGCATTAACCCACCGAAGTCTGGGTTTTTTCCATCGTTAATCACATCAACGTCACAGCGGCCGTTGATTAATACGGTTTGCAGTGCATTTTTTGCGACACCGAACATCGGGTCAATCAAAACGCGTAGGTTGGCTTTTTTGATCGACTCGATATCAATAAAGTTAATTATCGAATCTACGAATTCGTTCATCGGGTTGATAATTTGAATCAGCTTATCTTCAACCGCTTGTTCAAAATCGACACTTTTTACATCTTGTGCAGTGAGCGTATTGATTTGTGATTCGATTTTCTGGGTGATGATTTCATCTGCATCACGACCGCCTTCAATGAAGACTTTAATACCGTTGTAATCGGCCGGGTTGTGCGATGCCGTAATACATGCCGAGTAAGCGCAGCCCATTTCCTTCGCTTTAAACATTACGATAGGCGTTGGAACAAACTTATCGATAAAGCTAACGACGATGCCGTTTGCTGCTAAAACTTCGGCAAACCAACGGCCAGCTTTGTCAGACAGAAAGCGACGGTCATAGCCAATCACAAAGCCGCGATCAGCAACCGATTCGTTATTCGTGATGTTTGCAACTGCTTGAGCGACCAAACGTACATTATCTTTAGTGAACTCCTCACCGATAAATGCACGCCAACCGCCTGTACCAAATTTGATCATGATTCGATCCTCGATAAGAGCGGCATCCCACCGCCTCTTAAATCTTTGCTAGCGAACCGATGCACTCATCAAACTCAGTGCATCGGATAAATCAAAAGGGGAGAAGAACTCCCCTAAAAGATGATTAACCTAGAGTAACGATAACTTCGTTTACTGAACCTTCCGCTTGAACTGGTACAGATGCACCACTTACAGCTTCACCGTTTACGGTAATCGACTTAACGCCTTTGCTCACTGAATCAGGGTTAACCACTTTGATGTTGTACGTTGCACCTAGCCATTGACGAGTCACTTCGAAACCAGGCCAGTTAGTTGGGATACATGGGTCGATAGTTAGACCATCGAAGCCTGTACGTACACCAAGGATAAAGTTGGTAACAGCGAAGTAAGCCCAGCCAGATGTACCTGTTAACCATGGGTGGTTTGCACGACCGTGGTCTTGGTGGTCACGACCCATAATGAACTGCACGTAGGAGTACGGTTCTGCGATACGTTTTTCGATGATGTCGTTTTGGTTGTATGGGTTGAGTGCATCGTAGAACTTCATCGCACGGTCACCGCGCCCCAATTTTGCTTCAGCAACCCAAGCCCATGGGTTTGGATGTGAGAAGATCGCACCGTTTTCTTTTACGCCTTGGTAAACGCGCGTTACAAAGCCGATATCATCATTTGGTGTTGCGAATGATGGTGAGTTCAGATGTAGGCCGTATTCAGAGAATAGATTCTCGTCGACTGCGTCCATTGCCTTTTCACCGCGCTCTTGAGATACCGCACCAGACAGCACCGCAAGAGTGTTTGACTCAAGGTGTACACGGCCTTCTTTTTGTTGCGCTGTGCCAATCTTGTCGCCGTTTTTCGTTAGACCACGGATATACCAGCCGCCTTCTTCGTCCCAAAGGTGTGTTTCACACGCTTCACGCACGTTTGCTGCCATCTCGGTGTATTTCTCAACGTCAGCTTCTTTGCCTAGGTATTTTGCAAGGTCGATGAACTCTTGTAGCGCCCAGAAGTGTAGGAAAGACACCATTGAAGACTCGCCGCCACCTAGGTTTAGACAGTCGTTCCAGTCGGCACGTAGACCTTTACAGATGCCCGTTTGACCCACGTATTCAGCTGAGAAGTCTAGCGCAGCTTTCATGTGGTCATACACGGTTGCATCACCGCCATCCGCGTAAGGAATCACTTCGTCGAAGAAGCTGTGCTCACCGGTTTCCATCACGTATTTACAGATGGTTGGTACTAGCCATAGGTGATCATCAGAGCAAGTGTCTTCAATACCGTGGATCTTATCTTCATCGGACGGAGTAGGAACAACCGTTGGAGACTTAGATGGTTTAACATCTGCTTTTTCAGGATCGAACCAATCAGGATCGAATAGGTGTAGGCCGTACCCCGCTTTTACTTGACCACGCAGTAGATCAACGATGCGTTTACGAGTCATTTTCGGGTTCGCGTGAGGAACGGAAATTGCGTCTTGCGCCGTATCGCGGTAACCAAGACCAGTACGACCACCCACTTCGATGAACGAAGCAAAGCGAGACCAAACCACACATGTTTCTGCTTGGTATAGCGTCCAAGCATTGATCATGGTGTCTAGGCCTTCGTTTGGCGATTTCACTTGGAACTTGCCACAACGCTCATCCCAGTGTGCTTTGATGCCAGCAAATGCATTGTCGACTTCTGCAAGGTCTTGGTACTTAGCACGTAGACGCTCACCGTTGCCTTTACCTATACCTAGAATGTAAGCAAAACGAACTTCTTCACCCGGTTGGATAGTGAATTGCTTGTGCAGAGAGCCACAGTGGTTGTAACACGTTTGCGCTGTGTTGAAACACTTACCTTGTTCTACCGCTAGCGGGTTTGCTTCGTCACGGTATAGGCCAAGGAAGCTGTCACGTTGACCGTCGTACGAATCTGGGTCAAACGTTGAAGCTAGGTAGTAGAAACCTTCGAAATCGTTCGTGTTGTAGTACAGGTCGTACTCAATCACGCCTTCGTTGTATGACGTACCAGCAGAGTACAGAGACATCTGATGGTTCTGGTTATCAGATTGAATGTGGCTGAATGAGAACTCAACAAATGAGAATGCGCTGATCGTACGTGGTTTGTCAGAGGTGTTCTTGATGACCACATCCCAAATTTCCGCGTCTTCGCCTTTTGGTACAAAGAGCGTTTTGGTTGCGCTAATGCCGCTGTATTCACATTTGAACTTAGAGTACGACAAACCATGACGAACTTCGTAGTTCGCTTCGTCTAGGCTTTTGGCGACTGGTTGCCAAGAGATTGACCAGTAATCACCCGTCTCATCATCACGTAGGTAAACGTAGTGTCCTGGGCGATCGAATGTCGCGTTTGGACGGAATTTAGTAACACGGTTGTATTCTGGAGAGTTGTAGAACGAGTAGCCACCCGCGTTGTGCGAGATAACGGTACAGAATTTTTCTGTACCTAGGTAGTTGGTCCAAGGAGCAGGTACATCAGGGCGAGTAATGACGTATTCGCGATTCTCGTTATCGAAATAGCCGTATTTCATTTGTGTCTTTCCTTTTTACTAAGCTGCATCTGCAGCCAAAATTTAAAAACTCTTCAAGCGTGATGTTTCGACATCAGTTTTGTATTACTTCCACGGTTTACGGTAATTCACTCCCTGCAAATCAAGCAGAGGTAGATGGCCTTTCAAACGTGATAAATAGTCGGTCCAATCTCGGTGTTGTTTGTCTGTCCAGCATGCTTCTGCCATTGCGGTTGAGCGCGGGAAGACCATGTAGTCCATACGAGACTGGTTGTTAATGATTTCGCACCACAATGCTGTTTGAATGCCCCAAATGCGTTTACGTATTGGATCGTCGGCTGGCACTTCAGCGAGTGGTTCATAGTTGTAAGCTTTTTCTAGCGGCAACGGGTTAGCCCAATCCACGCCCGGTTCTTCTGGTGCGTAGTCTTGGGTCATATCTAGGTAGGTGGTTTGTGCTGGTTGTAGCACCACATCGAAACCTTGGCGTGCGCAGTTCAACGCCGCCTCTTCGCTTAACCACGAATAGATCACTGTATCTTTACTGACTTTGTCGCCGTGTTGAGCTTCTTCCCAGCCCAGCATGCGTTTGCCCAATTTACGAAGTTTGTCTTCGGCATAACGCAAGAAGTGTCCTTGCAAATCTTTGTAGTCGCTGTAACCCAGTTGTTCCATTAGTGCTTGGCATGCTGGGCTTTTTGACCATACGCCGTTAGGTACTTCATCTGCACCGATATGAACATAAGGCGCAGGGAACAGCGCGGAGACTTCTTCCAACACTTTGTCGATAAACTCATAACTTCCCGGAAGAGCAGGGTTAATGACGTTGTCGTTGTAATGCTGAATACTGCGGTATTCGGTGGTATCTTCTGCTTCTACCAATAGGTGTGGTAACGACTTGATGGCAGCTCGGCAGTGGCCTGGTACATCGATTTCTGGAATAACCGTGATGCCTCGTTTCGAAGCAAAGGCAATCACGTCTTTGATGTCTTCGTGAGTGTAAAAACCGCCGTAACGCTCAGCAAGGTGCGTGTACTGTGGCTCATTGGTTTCATCCAACCCACGCCATGCGCCAATATCGGTTAGCTGAGGCAATGATTTGATCTCAATTCGCCAACCTTCATCATCGGTAAGGTGCCAATGGAACGTATTGAACTTGTAGTGAGCCAACTGGTTGATCAAACGTTTGACTTGCTCAACGGAGTGAAAATGGCGTGCACAATCTAGCATCATACCGCGGTAACGAAAACGTGGTCGGTCTTTGATTGAACAGCAAACCACTTCCATGGAATTCGGTTGATCGCCAACTTTGATCAGTTGCAATAACGTTGCACAAGCATGGGTAAAACCAGACGAAGAGCCTGCTTCAATTTTGATCGACTCTTCTGCTACCTTCAGCTTGTAAGCGCCTTCATCCAAGGTTGGGTTGCCTTTGAAGATGATCTGACTGCCATTGTCTGATGCGAACTCAAATTGATGAATGCGCTTAAGCTCTTCAAGTAACCACTCTTTAGCTGAATTGGCTAGGTTTGAATAAACCGCAACGCCAGCTTGATGATTAAAGCTAAAGCAGTGATCGCTGACTTCTATATGGTTTGGTTTTGGCAATAAAGGCTGCGCATGCGTCAAGCTGGAAGGGATCTCACTACGTTCACGGTACGGTGAAGCCAATACGATCGGCGTGACATCGACTTGAGCTCGCTGAAGGTTGCCGTTGACTTCAAAGTTGACCAAGGCTTCATTGAATCCATCAGAATAGTAACGGAATGGGTTCGAACCAATACTGAACTCGCAGTAAAAATGATGGTTAGCTGCCAGCACCAACCCTTCTGGTTTGAGGGTGCAGTAGCTGCCAATTTGCTTGAGTTGACCATTCGAAATACTATCCGGCAGAATGTAGCGATCAAAAGCAAAAATCAGGCTCCAATTATGGAGATCTTGATCGCTCAAGTTATGGAAAGTCAGTCCGAAACGGCAGTTTTGCTTTTGTTCTGATAGGACGACGAGATCAACACGATATTCCATACTTACTCCTACGCCGCATTGAGCGAGTAAAGGTTATGTTCAGGTTTACCTGCAAACATAATTGCGCCTTCAATCGCGTCAAACTGTGGTTCAACAACCCATTGCTGAACGGGTGGCGAAAGCCAACGTAAAATACGTTCAGCAATGCTGCCCATTAAACAAATACGCGTTGCGCCGCGCTTGTTTAATGCCACGAGAAACATTTCTATATCAGCTGCAGTTTGCTTCAGCATCTCAATTGCCAGTGCATCACCTTGTTCTGCATGTTGGAAAATTGCAGGAGAAAACTGCCCATAATCACGAGGAAGCGCTTGTTTAGACCAAGCCACCACGTTATCAACGTCATTTTCGAAATGTGCCATGACGTGTTGTGCTAGAGGCGTTTTCTCTCTGATACCATCTTCTGCTAACAACACTTGTTGAACTAGGCGAAGCCCCATCACTGCGCCGCCACCTTGATCCGAAATCGGGAATTCACGACCACCGACAACGTGCTGCTCCAATCCTTTAAGGTAGATGCCACAAGAGCCCGTTCCTGCGATCATGATTGCGCCATCTTCGCCATTGTGTGCACCAACGCACGCGCCGTAAGCATCAGTATTAAGAGTCATACTGGCAAACGGATGAGGAAGAGACATAAAGGCTTGCCAAGATGCTTTGTGCTCAGCACCTGCAAGGGCTAAGCCGACATGCATCGATGTAAAATCTTGTTGTGTCAGGCCACCTTGCTCGGCAGCCGAAGTGATGGATTCAAGAATCGAAGCCATTGCAACTTCAGCACCTAGCATGATGTTGGCGCTGCCGCTTTTGGCCTCGCCAAGAAAATTACCTTGTGAATCTTTAATCCTGGCTCGACATGACGTGCCGCCACCATCGATACCGACAAAATACATCCCCATGATTATTGTTCCTTAATATTTTTAGAGGTTGCCAACTGAGAAATATGCTGAGCTTGACTCATTATCGCGAGTAAGTACCAAGCGCCATGCGGGATCCATTGTTCACCCCAGCGCCAGTTTTGTAACATGTCGTCTTTTTGTGCTGGTGGGTTAAATGCGATGTCTTCCTCGTCTTCAAACCCGCCAGTGATTCCGTTACACACACCGCCTTTAGCATTGAAGAAACCATATTGAGGAAGGTAATCAGGGTTGTTACGACCGTGGCCGTCAAGCATGCACATGTCGTATGGATTTAAGCCTACAATCCAGTTCAATGCATCTTGAGCAAACACGGAAAGTTGTTGCTGTATTTCTTGCGATGCTATATGCGGTTGAGCAAGATACGCCATGGTCGCGAGTGAGCCCAATCGAGCATTCTCGCCTTGCCACCAATAGCCGGATTCATTGTTGTGTGCGACAAAAAATGCATCGCGTTTTGACTCATTTACGCCTTTAACATACTGGCGAGGGTAACCGAATGGGTTGGTCACTTTATTCGATATATTGATCTCAAACTCGCACGCTCGGTTAACAATGCGTTTTACCGATTCTATCTGTACGGAGTCGTCTTCAATTGCTAGGTATTCGCACAGGGCAATAACGGGTAGACCTGCTTCGGCAGCGTGAAAGTATGGACGACTGCCGTCTTGGTTTGCTGACCAAAAGTGTTGAATCTGTTCGTCGCTCATTTGGCGGGCAACTAAGCGTTGTGCCCACAAACGGCTCTCTTCCAAGTAGCGAGTTTCTTTGGTGGCTTTAAACAGTTCTACACTAGCTAGTAGCGCACAGTATTCGTCGATAATGTTTTCTTCACCATCATTGAGGTACTGCGTATTGTGCTCTTTTAAGTGCCAGTAACCATTTTCAGCAGCGTTGCGGTATTTCTGTTGATCGTATTCGCCGTGAACTCCTAAACGCGACGCCGCGGCCAGCGCTGCGATGGCGACACCGCCACCTTGTCGAAAGCCTGCTTGGTAGTCGTCAAATTTGTGACCAAGTTGCGTTTCGTAGGCACAAATTTCTCGTTGCGCGGTATCTTTGCTCCACTTATCAAAGACCGTCATGTAGAAGAAGCCTTTTTCGTTTTGCATACGAACAAGGAAGTCTGCACCGAACAGGACTTCTTCAATAAGACGTGTACGTGTGAAGGCTGCAATGTCTTCGCTTCCTTCAAGCAATGAAAGCCCTTTTAGGATGTTCCAAACCACCATTGGGGTTTGTTGAGGGTTCAAATAATTAGCGTATGAAAGATGACTTAAATATTTGCTAACGTCGCCAGATGCGTCGTACCAGCCTCCGTGTACATCAACCGTTTGGTTGGCGTTGAGCACTGGAACTTGTCGATCTTGTTGATCGAAAATTCCACCACAACGTTGTGATTTGAAGTAGTGGATCACATCCGACAAAGTTCGATCCAACAGAATATGTTCGCCAATGGTGAAAGAGGAAGAGCGCGTATCTTCCACTTGCAGGAAATAGTCGCCTGAATCTGTGAAAGGTGAAAAGTCGATGAGGTAGAAATAGCCCTGATGCCAGTTCGCCACTTTACCCTGTTCTTCAACCGCAAAAGTTGCCACGGTTTGCTCGGTAGTGGCACAAATCAATTGGGCAGTGTAAGAAGACAAGTGTGGTTGTTCGGTCTGGACAATGGCTTTCTTTGGGCCCAGATGTTCATAACCAATGTGGTTAGTCAGTAGCAGCATTCAATGTCTCCGGGAAACGATAAAACAGGAATGGGTCAGGCTGAACCTGACCCTCGTTATAATTAATCTTCAAATAAGTAACAGCGAACAAAGTGGTTCTCAGAAAGCTGAGTGACGCCCGGTAGTCTTTCGCGACATTTATCGGTTGCGTGTACGCAGCGTCCTGCAAATGGGCAGCCGACTGAATCCGGTGTCCAAAGTGGGATTTCCCCTTTGTTGCCTTTCAGCTTCTCGTGGATAGACTTCGATGGATCAGGCACAGCAGATACCAACAGTTGCGTATATGGATGTTGAGGATCGTGAATGATTTCTTCAGTATCGCCCCATTCAACCATGTGACCTACGTACATAACCGCGAGATCTTCAGCAATGTAACGCGCCGTTGCGATGTCGTGAGTGATGTAAAGCAGAGACATTTGTTTCTCGAACTTCATCTCTTCCATCAAGTTAAGAACACCAGCACGAATTGACACGTCCAGCATTGATGTTGGCTCATCTGCCAATACCACTTCTGCACCTACAGCGATGTTACGAGCTAGGTTTACACGTTGACGCTGACCGCCAGATAGCTGGTGCGGGAACTTTTGCGCCGTTTCTTTTGGTGGAATAAGACCAACTTGTTCAAGTAGGTCGTACACACGTTCTTCCAGTTCCTTTTTGTTGCCTGGTGCAATCTTTTTATGGATCAGCAACGGGCGAGCAATGTGATGAAAGATATTGTGTGTAGGGTTTAGTGAGCCAAATGGGTCCTGCCATACCATTTGTACGCCTTCACGGTATGTCATCAAGTCATGCCGAGAGGTAATATCTTGGATATCACGACCTCTGTATTCGATCACCCCCTCTGTAGGGGCGTACATTTTAGCTATCATTTTAGCGGTAGTAGATTTACCAGAGCCTGATTCACCTACTACTGACAAACCGCGGCTCTTGTACATCTTGAATGACACGTCGTTGATCGCGCGCATTTTTGACTGCTTGATTGAGTTACTATTTAAAGGGAAGTCCTTAACGACATGTTTACCCTCAATCAGCAGTTCGCCGAGTTGTTTGCTCATAATTCTCTCCAGTGTAATTTTGTTCTTAGCTAGCGTTATTTTTTGTTGTTAAACCTTAGCTTGAGCAATCGTGTCGCCGTATAAGTGGCAATTTGAAAAACGACCAGGTTCAATTTGACGCAGCTGAGTTGGTACTCGTGTACAAGCTTCGTGGACGCGGTCGCAGCGGGCTTGGAAGCGGCAGCCTTGAGGAATCTCTAATAGGTTCAAAGGGTTGCCTGGAATACCAGTTAATTTGGTTTTAGGACCAGTTAGTGGAGGGAAAGAGCTACCCAAACCTTTAGTGTAAGGGTGGTAAGGACTTTCCAGAATTTGCTTAGAAGGGGCGACTTCAATTAACTCACCGGAGTACATAATGCCGATTCGATCCGAGAACTCGACCATGAGTGACAAGTCGTGGGTAATGAAAAGGATCGAGAAGCCGAACTCTTCTTTTAGTGCATAGATCTTTTGTAGGATTTCACGCTGAACCACAACATCGAGTGCCGTCGTTGGCTCATCCATGATGATCATTTTTGGATTGAGAGCCAGAGCAATCGCAATGACTAAGCGCTGGCGCATACCACCAGAAAATTGGTGTGGGTAGTCATTCAAGCGGCTTGGATGAATATCAACGATTTCCAACAATCCTTCGGCGCGCTTTTTCGCTTGTTCACGTGTCATGTTGGTGTGGCGCATGATGACATCGCAAAACTGCTCTTCCATCGTAAGCACCGGATTTAATGCGTTCATTGCACTTTGGAACACCATCGACATCTCGCTCCAGCGGAATGATTGCATACGTTCATCGCTGTACTTAATGATGTCTTCACCGTTGAAGATGACCTCACCACCAGTGATGAATGCTGGCGGCTTATGAAGACGCATGAGCGAGAAAGCAACTGTGGATTTACCACAGCCAGATTCACCTGCCAGGCCAAAGACTTCACCTGGCGCAATGTCAAAGCTAACGTTGTTACAGGCGCGGACATCGCCCGCATCTGTGATGTAATCTACGCATAGGTTACGGATAGAAATTAGTGGTGCAGTCATGATTATTTATCTCCGCTCCATAGTGCATTTTGTGGTGCCATTTCAGGCGCGCGCTCTTTCTTGTCTTTCTCTGCCAGTTTCTTCCAGCGTTTCATGCCTTTGTGAGAACGAAGCTGTGGGTTAGCAATTTCATCAACGGCAAAGTTAAGTAGAGCAAGACCAGTCACCAAAAGAGTTAAGGCGATACAAGGTGCTAATACTTCCCACCATGCGCCAATCAACATTGCTGATGAGGTTTGCACGTTGTAAAGCATGATGCCCCAACTGATGGTGTTGGCATCGCCTAGGCCCAAGAACGAGATTACAGCCTCAGTATTGATAGCGAGCATTACTGAGCCGATGAAGCTTGCACCGACAATCGGGATTAGGTTTGGTAAAATTTCAACGAAGATGATGCGGAATGAAGACTCGCCCAATACTTCAGCGGCTTTCACAAACTCTTTCTCGCGCAGAGCCATGGTTTGAGAACGGACAACACGTGCGCCCCACGCCCAAGAGGTACCAGCGATAATCAAGGCAATGGTGAGTGGACCTGCTTCGCCAATAAAGGCTGCCAGTACAAAGAGCAATGGGTATTGAGGGATTACCAGCATGATGTTCATCGCTGCACTCAATATGTCATCCACTTTGCCGCCGAAGTAACCTGCCGAGATACCAATGACCGTTGCTAGGAAACATACGATGATGCCAGCACCAAAGCCGACACCTAGCGATACGCGAGCACCGTAAGCCACTTGTGACCAAATATCACGACCCATACGTGAAGTTCCCAGAACGTGATCAGCCTTTTTCGACATAATCAGCGTACGACGATCATCTGCTAGATTTTTAGCTACCCAGCCATCAGGATTATTTTGCGCTTGTTTTACGACAAAGCTAGGGTATTCGTGTGGATTACCGGTTCGCTTGTCTGGCGCATGTTTCGTAAGTAAAGGAGCGGCGATCGCAACGAATACGAATACGGTAACAATACCAAGACCGATTCGAGCGAATGAGTTACCTAAAATAAGTTTGAATAGTTCTTTCATGATTATTTGCCTCCCGTACGTAGGCGAGGGTCTAGAATCATGTACAGCATGTCAGCCATTAAGTTGAAGCACAGCATGAACATCGTCATGATAATTAACTGACCTTGAAGTACTTGGTAGTCACGAGCGTGAATTGCGTTAAGTAGCACGGTGCCTAAACCTGGGTAGTTGAAAATCATCTCGATGATCAATTGACCACCAATGGCCATACCCAAAGACATAGATAGCGCGGTTACACTTGGAAGTAGCGCGTTACGTGCGGCGTAATTGAAGACGACACGGTTCTCGCTCAGCCCTTTGCCTTTCGCCATCGTGATGTAGTCTTCGGCGAGAAGGTTGATCATGTTGTTACGCATATTGACGAGGAAGCCGCCGATCTGAACGATGGTTGCACAGAATAGAGGGAGTACTGCGTGGTAACCCACGTTTTTGATGAACTCCCAGCTTGACCAATCAGGGATAGTACCTGGCGTGTAAGCATAGCCAGATGGGAACCATTTTAGGCCAATCGCAAAGGTAAACAGCGCTAACATTGCGATAACCATCTGTGGGATAGCTTGAATGATCAATGTACCAGGCGTTACGAATGCATCGTACTTACTACCACGCTTCCAAGCGGCAAAAATACCGAGTACAGAAGCGATTGAGAAAGAAAGTACAACCGCAGTACCAGCTAGGAAGAGAGACCAGCCAAATGCACTACCTAGTAAAGAGTTAACTGAAAGAGGGTAGAACTGGATTGATGTCCCTAGCTCCCAACTTAGAATGTTTTTAATGTACGAAAAGTACTGAATGTAAATCGGCCCATCAACGAAACCGAGCAGTTCTTTCATTGCTGCGATTCGTTCTGGCGTCACCTGTACAGAAGCGTTAGCAAACATCATGGTAACTGGGTCACCAGGCATTGCTCGCGGAATAATAAAGTTTAACGTCGCTGCAACTAAGAGCGCGACAAGATAGAACGACAAACGTCTTAAAAAATAACCCATAACTCACACCTTACTCACCCAGATTTTTTCCCTGTTTCTGGTTTCAGGTCGCTCCTAGCGAAATTTAGAGCGAAAAATCCCCTGACGACGAGCGCCACATATTGGTTTCGTTAACAAGGGATTTTTATAGGCGGCACACGGGATGTATGCCGCTTGAAATGAACTTCTACTTATTTAACTGGTTTTAGGTCCAGTACGTGAAGTAGACGCTCTGGGATACCAGCCCAAATGTTTGGACGGCCCTTAGGATTTTCTTCGTTCCACCAACCAGTGAAGCGAGTTGTGTTGTATTGATACATGTACGCGCCAGATAGCACAGGAATGGTTACTTGGTCCTGAGCAATGATCTTCTGGATACCATGAGCGATTTCTAGCTGCTCTTGCTTATCAGCGGTTTTGTAGAAGCTGTTAAGAAGACCGTCTAACTTATCGTTCTTGTAGAAGTGCATTGCAAAGCGAGGCATACCGTCACCAGACTGTAGCTTCGAGTTGTAGCCGCTGTCCCAGTACAAGTGTGGATCCGCACCGTGGAAGTAGTTGGTGTAAGCAACGTCGTATGTACCTTCTAGCATTGCCTGGTTGTATACCGAGAAATCTGGAGTACGAGCACGTGCTTTAATGCCTACTTCTGCTAGTTGCTCAACAGCTAGTTGTACAGTGTTGTTAAAGTCAGTCCAACCGTTTGGCGATTGAATGAGAAGCTCGAAAGACTTGCCTGATGGTGTATCAACAAAGCCATCTTTGTTTACATCTTTGAAGCCTGCTTTAGCAAGAAGCTTTTTCGCACCTTCGGCGTTGTATGTGTTGTAACCTTTGTACTTGTTGTGCGTCTCTTCGTCAGACCAAGCTTCGAATGCGTAGCCTAGACCTGAAGCGAAGTCATTTACTGTACCGCCACCGTAGAATGCAATGTCGATAATCGTTTGACGGTCTAGCGCCATAGAGAACGCACGACGGAAGTCAACGTTAGTAAGTGCTTCGTTTTTCGCCGCGTCTGGGTTTTTGAAGTTCACTACAAACGCTTGAGTACCCGCTGGTGGGTACCAGTAGTGGTGATTCGGACTTGCTGCAGCGTAAGTGCGGTCGATGTCTGGTACGAATGAAGACGTCCAGTCCATTTCGCCGTTAACGATTTTGCCCAAGAATTGGTCGTTGTTAGCGATTTGTGGCACTCGTAGACAGTCTACATCTAGGTTATCAGCATCCCAGTAATTCGGGTTCTCACACTGAATGTATAGTTGCGGTGTAAAAGTGTCGATTTCGGTAAATGGACCACTACCTACAGGATTTTCGTTTGTGAATGTTGCTGGATCTTTCACTTTGCTCCATACGTGCTTAGGTACAACTGGTACTTTCGCAATTTCGTAAGGAACGTTTGAGTTTGCTTCGCTTAGACGGAATTTAACTTTGTAGTCGTTAACTTTCTCTACGCCAGTAACCCAAGAGTTGATACCAGATTGGTCTAGCTCTGGTTTCTCTTTAACTAGGTTGAAAGAATAAACTACGTCATCAGCGGTAAACGCTTTGCCGTCAGACCATTTTACGCCCTTACGAATATCGAAGGTCACGCTCATTAGGTCATCAGCCATGGTAAAGTTTTCTGCTAGACGAAATACTGGCGTGTTACCGTGCATTTCGTTAAAAACAACGAGCGGCTCGTAAATAAAGTCGGTTGTTGTGTGCAGGTTAGTTGCACCCAAGAAAGGGTTAAAGTTACGAACGAAAGTTGTAAACTCTTTAGGGTGGATAGTCAGTTCACTGCGTTCAGCCGCAGTAGCTACCGATGCAAAACCTGTAGTAGCCGTTGCAATAATTGCTGTTGCTAGTGCTGTTTTTTTAATATTGGCAAGCATAGCTGTTCCTTACTATTTGCTTTCATTTCACTAAATGGAATTGAATGTCATCAATTGATAAACACTCTCCAAGACCTACCTCTTGTTTATGCATTACTCATTACAACATTGAGTTTCGCCAAGAGTGGCCTGTAGGCCTTAGGCAGGAGTAAGAAAACACCTTATCCATAAAATAATCAAACTCGATTCTCGTTAAAAACGTTAAAATATCGTCACTCTCCGTTATAAACGTTATTTTGGCTAATTTTGACTAGAGATAGACCAAAAAATAAACGTTGATATGCGTCGAAGTTTATATCCTTGTTAATAATAAGTGTTAGTAATTGCTAACCCATAATCTATTTAAAATAAAAGCCTTCTGATTCTATTTCAGGTTCGGAGATCTCGCTCACATGCAGAAAATGTGTTAATTAATTAGCTAAAAATTAATCTGCCGTTCTGTTGTGATTGAGTTCGCAATCTCTGTCAATTGTTGGTTAAAAACCGTTTGTTATCTGAAAAATAGCCTCTTTTATCGACAGTTTTCTTTCGTTTATTGCCCTTTTTTTATTGTGAAAATGAAGTGTTTTGTTCGCTCGAGTCAACCTAATTTGGGCAGGTTAGAGCGATAGAAGCGTATGTTTGGAATGCCTACCATGGACAACTTTGTTCAGAGGCTTATTCGGCATTTTAATGTGGTAACGGTAGAGAGTCGCTGTATTGTTCGTCTTTAGAGAAAGAGAAGGCTTGGATAATAAAAAGCCCAGCGTATGCGCTGGGCTAGTTTTTTGATAGGTATTAGCTGGTCAACAGTCGCTGTAGTTTATCTCGTTGAGCTTCGATGTACGCACGCTCAGGACTCTGTTCTTTACAGTGTTCAAGGATGAATTCTATCGAGCTCAATACCGTTCTCCAACGTGGCGTTTTTGGCAGCGTTTCTATACGCATGTATTTATCCAAAGTGCGTGTTTGCAGAGTGCTACGGTCAAGATAAACGCGCCATAAGCCACTTTGTTCGGCAAATGCGAATTTACTTTCACCAGTGACTGACTCCCAATACTCTAAGGCATGTGTCATTGCGTCGACCAGAATTTCTCGCATTAGCTCTTGTTTGTCTTTTTTGTTACCAAGCGCTTTGTCTGCAAGGCGTGTAAACTCTCCACCGAGTTCTTTCAGCTTCTGCAGCTGGTCTTTATCGCCATCAAAAGCATAACTTGAAAGCACCTCTACTGCGGTTTCTAGGTTGTGTATGCGAGCGGCATTGGCTCCTCCGCCAACATTAAAGATATACATGACATCTAAGCCTGAGCCTTCAGGTAGTTTAAGAATGTCTGCTTCGATGTTTTGACGAATATCTTCAATATAGATATCAATCTTGCCACAGTAATGAGGTTGTTTGACGGTCAGATACTTAGGTGCAATCAACTCATCGGCAGATGAACGTTTTAATTGTTCTAAGTTACGCTTGAATAGCTTGCAAGCAGCTTCATTAGCAAACCGGATACGTTTATCTTCACGCAAACAGATAATCGCTTCAGGAGCCGATTCCAGTTGTTCCAACAATCGCCCTTGAGTTTCTAATAAGCTTGCCTCTACAGCCGCTCGTTGGCGAAGTTCAGATTCAAGTATCTTATTCTCCATGTGGCGCATTTCAGCTTGGCTTGCCGTTAAGTGCGCTTGGATGCGCGCAGCTAGCTCTTGTTTATTGAATGGCTTAGATAAATAGTCGTTGGCTCCTGCTTCAAAGCCTCTTACACGATCTTCTGTTTGACTAAGCGCGGTGAGCATAATGATAGGTAGCTCGGCATGGTCATAAGTTTCACGTAATTCACTGCAGACTTGATAGCCGCTCATGCCTGGCATCATGATATCCAATAATAGGAGTTCCGGTTTTTCCTGCTCAACGAGTGCTAATGTTTCTGGTCCATCAGAGACGGTACGTACGCGATAGCCCTCTAAACGTAAGAAGCTCTCAAGCACACGCAGGTTTACTGGCTCATCGTCAGCGACATACAGTAACGGGCCGTCTGGATTCTCTGGCAGTGATAAGTCTTCATTGTTCTCTACATCGATTTCAGGAATCTGGAAGTGTCCGTGCGCAGCAAGGGTTTGAGTTTTTTGGATCTCTTCTTCACTGGCAAGTGGTAACGTGAAACTGAAGGTGGTGCCGACCATAGGCTGGCTGCTGACGTATAACGAGCCACCCATCAACTCAATCAATTGACGGCTAATCGAAAGCCCGAGCCCCGCACCTTGACGATAGCGACTTGCGTCTTGTCCTGCTTGGATAAGTGGTTCGAAAATATGTTCAAGATGTTCTGCGGGAATACCTTGCCCAGTATCCACAACTTGCACACGAACATGATCATCAACCACATTGGCGGAGATAACGATTTTACCTTCAGAGGTGTACTTAATCGCATTACCGATCAGGTTATATAACACTTGTTCAAGGCGTTGAGGATCGGCAGACACCGCTTTCAAATCCGCTGGTACTTGGTTGATGATACGGATGGTTTTATTTCCGAGTAAATGACTGGACAGCTCTAGTACCAGTCGCGTTGCACTGGCTAAACTCACCGCTGACTTCTGGATATCCATGCTTCCGTAACGCATTTTATGATAATCCAATAAGTCATCAACAAGGTTTGCGAGACGTTGCCCACTTTTAATGATGATATCAAGCTGATATTTTTGGCTAGCAGGGATAGCACCGTTAGCGCCGGACGCTAAAGTCTCAGCGATTCCGACCATGCCGTGCAATGGTGTGCGGAGTTCATGAGAAGTGGTGGCTAAGAACTCATCTTTAAGTTTGTCGGCCAATTGCAGTTCATCATTTTGTTTTTGAATGATCTGGATGTTGCTCTCGAGCTCTTCATTTTGCTTCTTAATGGTTTGAATTTTCTCTCGAATAGAGCGTTGCATTCGTTCAAAACTCAGCGCAAGACGGCCAATTTCATCTTTGCGAACCGTATTAAAGGTGGTGTCATCAAGATCTCCGGCAGACACTTTTTCGGCAGCCCAAGTTAACTTCAGCAACGGAGAAGTTATAAAGTTTGATAAATAATGGGAAGCGATTACCACTAGAATGATGGCGATCAGCATGGCGATAACAAACAGTTTTTCTAGTTGATGAATACGAGCGAAAGCTTCGTTTTCTGGTAATTGCACGACGAGTGCCCAAATAACACCACGTGTTTCAATCGGTGCATAAGCAGCGATGATCTCTTCACCTAAACCGTTCGTGTAAGTGCCGACGCCAAATGCACCAGAGAGTGCTTTATCGATCACTTCTAAGCTGTTCTTGATGTCATCTTGTTTGGTGTTAATTGTGCGAGGTTGGTGATCATTTCCAACCAGTAAGGTGTTAATGGATGACCCTCTGTTGGCGTCTGCGGCTAACTTCGTGATGCCATTATTTGGTAAGCGGAACATAGCATAGCTGTGTAGGTAGCCTTGCTGAACAATTGGAGCACCTAACCAAGCGACTTGTTTACCACCTTCCAGTTCGAAATCAGACACAATCACAGGGGTGTAGTCTTCATTCACCTTACGGCGTTCAGTGACGTCATCAGCTAGACGCTTGAAGGTTTTGCCAAGTGCTGAGTCTTTGTAGGGGCCTGATAATAAGTTTGTTCCGTAGTTATCGTCTTTGTTGATCGAGTAGGTGACATTACCGTTGATATCGACCAGCAAAATATCATTAAAATCAGAGCGCTTGAGGAGCTCCAAGTAGGCCCAGTGGTAACGTTTATGTAAGAGTCGGTAACGTTCACTTCCGACATAGTTGGAAGACTCGGGTAACGTTGACGTTTTGATTTGATCTCCGCTGCCTTCAATGTAGCGTTGTTGGGCATTTTTACGAGATTCTTCAATGTCATTGCCTAAACGACTAAAAGCATTGACGAGACCGTAGAATCGACCACCACTGGCGTAAGCCAGTTCAGAGCGCACAAAGCCCATGACTTCGGTTTCCCGCGCCTCAAAGTAGTCGATAATTTGCTGTTGTTTTGTATCTCGAACAGACAACAAGTGTGAGGTGCTTTGTTCTTGCAGATCTTTACTGTGGGACTGTAGGAAAAAGATCGCAGTAATAGTAAGAGGTGTGATACTGAGCACCAGAAATGCGGTCATCAGTGTACTCTGAAGGCGCTTAAATTTCTGTTTTTTGTAGAATTTAAACATGGATAAGATTACAACTCATAAAGGGCAGTTCTAAAATGTACTTCGCTGCCGAGGTTCTCGTTAAAAACGGATAAGAAGTTCAACTAGATAGAATTAACAAAATTAACGAGTTTTTTTTCTTTGACAAGAAAGTTAGTTGTAAAGCGTGCAGGGTGACGCAGTTTTTCTTATGAGTGTTGAGTTTTTGAGAAAAAATCGCGCAGGTTTGTACCTGCGCGAGGGAAGATTATGACTTTTTCGCGTAGTAGATAGAAAACTTATTGGTCTTATTTAGCGTCTCGCAATTATTAAACGCTCGCTCAATAATTGGTGGATATTTTAAGAAGCTATTCGCGACAATGATCATTTCACCATGGTTATCGAGATACTTTGGAGCCTGACCCAATAGTGTTTCTGCTGCGTTGTAGTTCGTATCTAAACCACTGTGGAAAGGTGGGTTACTGATGATAAAACGATAATCGTCGGCAGTGTCTGAGTAAATATCAGAGGCGAATACATGGCCGGTTAATCCATTGGCTTTTAGTGTGGCTTGACTCGATGTGATGGCATACGCGTTAATGTCACACATCTCAATCGCAATTTCTGGATTGGCTTTTGCCATGAAAGCACCTAACACCCCAGCACCACACCCAAAGTCGAGGACTTTACCTGATAGAGTAGGTAAGGTTTCGAGTAATAGGCGGCTACCTAAATCGAATTCGCCATGACTGAATACTCCAGGCAAGCTCTTAACAGTCAGTGATTGCTCACCAAGTGTGACCGTATAGGTTTTAAACCAGTCTGCTTGATTGAACGGCTTTGGTTCATTGAGGCAAGTGCCCCAGTAAAATGAACAGCGACGAGCGGAATCGTATTTATTGACCGGGCCATACTCTTTGAACATCTTCTCGATGCTTTTAACACCTGAGCGGTTTTCGCCAACCACTACAATTTCAGTGTTCACGCCTAGTTTCGCCATCAACATCGCCAGAAGGTATTCGGCTTCGGCTTTGGCTTTAGGCCAGTACAAAAGCACCATGTCTGCTTGTGTCTCAGTATTAAACTCAGAACCAAAATGGCTTTTAACCTTGTGATGAGTGCGAATTTGACGGTAGAAGCTGTAGTTTGAAGTGAAGACTTCCACAGATTCACAGTGTTTGGTCAGTTCAAGTGGAAAGAGATCTTCGACTTCACCTGCAACTAAAACATGTTTTCCGTTGAAGTACTCGAGCTGACGCTGAGCGATTTGGCTAGGAGCGATATAAGCAGACATAAATTGGGTTCATCAGAAATAATTGGGGCAGATTTTCGCACAATCTGCCCCAAGCTTGAAGTGATTAAGCTGTGACTAGCTGTTGTCTTGCTGGTTGAGGAAGTCTTTGAATTCTTCTTCGTAGATATTAAACAGTACCATTGTCACGGCAAAAATCAGTGGACCGTAAATCAGGCCGATCAATCCAAATAAATGCAGACCACCCAGTAACGAGAAGAAAATCATTAAGGTGTTCATGCCTGCGCTGCCTTGCATTAGCAGCGGACGCAACAGGTTATCAATAGAACCAACGACGACCACACTCCACACCGTCAAGAAGATAGCCCAAGTCATATCGCCTGTTAAGAACAAGTAGGCCGCTGCAGGAATCCAGATTAGTGCGGTTCCGACCACTGGAATGAATGATGCAAAGCCCATCATCGTTCCCCAAAATAACCCAGGGAAGCCAGCGAGCCACATACCGATACCGCCAGCCAGACCCTGAGCAATAGCCGTTAGGAATGAGCCCATCACGGCTGATTTAGAAACCTGCTCTATCTCTGTCAATATACGGTCTTCCTGGCTACGTGAGAGTGGCAGAATATGACGAATCGCAGAGATAATTTTGTCGTGATCACGAAGTAGAAAAAACAGCACAAACAGCATGAGGAAGAAGTTCATTAGGAAGTTGGTGGCGTCTCCTAAAATCTTTGCGCTGATAGCAACTAAGTTAGAGCCAAACGATGTAGCAAATTGACCAATTTTCTCAGCAATGGCTTTGGGCTCGATTTTATCGAAAGGTAAGTACTCATTAACTATAGCTAAACCTTTGATAACAAAAGGGTGTTGAAATATATCTTGGATGCCGCCATTAGTGACCCAGTTGTACGTATTTTGTGAAAAAACAGAGCCTTGTTGAACAATGGCTGCAAACACAAATAGCAGTGGGATAACGATAATAAACGTCAAGACGACACATGACAGCAGTGCGGCCATATTGGGGTGCTTGGGAATTTTTCGCTCAAACCATTCGTGTACCGGAAACATGAGCAAAGAAATGATAAAAGCCATCACAATGGAATTGATGTATGGCTCAACCAATAAGTAGCAAGCAAAAGCAGCGGCGAGCAAAGCGACCATTAGCACTCGGTGACTCGACGTTATTTTTACATTATTTGGCATGAGATTAGTCCAACTTACAGGTGACGTTTACGGTTTGCGCCTTCAAAGGTGGCGTTGAACCTTTATTACTTTGCACTCTTAACTCTTTCAAGCTTATGACAATGCCGAATTAGAGCAGAGCAATATACCTTGTTATAATGACCACAAATCAGTCGGTTATCAATCAAGAGATGAACTATGGGTTGTTGCAACGGTGATAAAAAGTGTCAAACCGAGAAAAAAGCCAAACGAATACCGTGGTTTGGCATTGTTATTGGTGTTTTAGCAGTATTGGTTATATTGAATTGGCAATAAAAAAGGACCGTGATGGTCCTTTTTTAAATTAGTTATCGCAGCTTTTAAGCGATTATTTTGCTTCTTCTGCAAGAGTTGCAAAACAGCGGTCAGCCGCTTCTAGCGTGGCATCGATTTCTTTAGAACCGTGAGCAAGGGAAGTAAAGCTCGCTTCGAACGCTGAAGGCGCTAGGTAGACACCGTGTTTGAGCATTAAGTGGAAGAAGCGCTTGAAGCGTTCCACATCGCACTTCGTTACGTCTTCGTAGCAAGTCACTTTTTCTTGGTCAGTGAAGAAGAAGCCGAACATGCCGCCCACTTGGTTCACAACCAGAGGAATACCGTGTTTCTCTGCTAGAGACTTAAAGCCATCTGCTAGTTGTTTGGTTTTTGAAGCTAGGCGCTTTTCGTTGCCTTCTTCTTTTAGAAGGTTCAAACATGCATAGCCTGCAGCCATTGCGACAGGGTTGCCAGAAAGCGTACCCGCTTGGTAAACCGGACCCGTTGGCGCAACGTATTGCATTACTTCTTTACGACCACCGAAAGCACCCACTGGCATACCACCACCGATCACTTTACCCAGTGTCGTTAGGTCTGGCTTGATGTTGTAGTGCGCTTGTGCGCCACCAAGTGCCACACGGAAGCCTGTCATAACTTCATCAAAAATTAGTAGCGCGCCTTCTTGATCACAGATTTCACGTAGACCTTCGTGGAAGCCTTCCACTGGTGGAATACAGTTCATGTTGCCTGCAACTGGCTCAACGATGATACAAGCGATTTCGCCTTTGTTAGCAGCGAATAGCTCGCGTACAGAATCTAGGTCGTTGAATGTTGCTGTTAGTGTGTGCTTAGCAAAATCTGCAGGAACGCCAGGAGAGCTTGGTTGACCAAGGGTCAATGCGCCAGAGCCCGCTTTGACTAGCAAGCTGTCAGCGTGGCCGTGGTAACAACCTTCAAACTTCATGATCTTGTCGCGACCAGTGAAGCCACGTGCAAGGCGAATCGCGCTCATAGTCGCTTCGGTACCAGAACTTACCATGCGGATTTGCTCCATTGATGGAACAAGTTCAGAAACTAACTCTGCCATCGCGATTTCAAGTTCTGTTGGCGCACCGAAGCTGAGGCCACGTTGCGCTGCGTCAATGACGGCTTCGCGGATAACCGCGTGGTTGTGGCCAAGAATCATTGGACCCCAAGAGCCAACGTAATCAATGTACGCTTTACCATCGGCATCAAAAATCAGTGGACCGTCTGCTCGTTCGATAAATAGCGGAGAGCCGCCAACGCCGTTGAATGCACGAACTGGTGAATTGACACCGCCAGGGATGGTTTGCTGAGCTTTTTGATACAGCTCTGATGATTTGGTCATGGGGTTATCCTCTTTTGATTGCTCGGACCAAGTGGAGCGCATTGTACCTAGCTATAATCAAGTTAGAAACGTTTTGCTTAATTTATGTGTTGTTTCGCAGTGTAATCTTATATATCCGCATCTGTTATAAAGAATCGGCGGTGAATACTTGAACGAGTTTGTCAGGTATTGGATAATCGTCTCAATTAGCACAAATTTGACGTCTTGCTTCAGGCTTGACGCATTACACGAGTGAGAGAGGTCTTCGTGAGCGAAGTAAACGTACCATTATCTTTTTCTGACGCAGCAGCATCTCGCGTTAAAGCATTGATTGCTGAAGAAGAAAACCCAGCATTGAAACTGCGCGTATACATTACTGGTGGCGGCTGTAGCGGCTTCCAATACGGCTTTACTTTTGATGAAAATGTAAACGAAGGCGATACGACAATCGTAAACAGTGGTGTAACACTGGTTGTAGACCCTATGAGTCTGCAATATCTCGTTGGCGGCATTGTTGACTACACAGAAGGGTTAGAAGGAGCGCGCTTCTTTGTAAACAACCCAAATGCAACGACAACATGTGGTTGTGGTGCATCGTTCAGTGTGTAATTAACACCAATCAGGCAGCCAGTGGCTGCCTGAACTTTACGTAGAAGGATGTCACGTAAAGTCGCTCTCGCAGAATATGCAGAGAAATAATAAAAAGGACTTTATATGTCTGGATCGTCTTTCGGACGTCGCATTGTCGAGCGCCCGTGGCTAGTATCTCTTATCCTCATATTGCTTCTTGTTGCATGGTTGGCAATCGGTCAACTGAAAGCACAAGATGATAATCTCAATTCTTCATCCTCTTCAACGAACACCACGCCACTTGCAAAGGTGATGTTCGACACCTTTATTGCTGAACCCACAAGTAAAACCATCGAACTGTATGGGCGGACTGCACCCAATCGTCAAGCGCGCCTTGGCGCTGAAGTCGCCGGTAAAATAGTCAGCCTCAATATAGAAAAAGGTCAAACAGTCAAGCAGGGGCAAGTGATCGCAAGCATCGACAAGCGCGATCTTGGTATTCAGCTCAAGCGGGCTCAGGCGATGCTGTTGGTTAAAGAGAAAGAGTTTAATGCAGCTAAATCGCTAAAAAGTCGCGGACTACAGGGCGAAGTTGCGTTTGCGACAGCACAAGCGGCATTGGTGGATGCTCGAGCGAATTTGAGCAACGTGCAAACGGCATTAAGAAATACCGAGGTGAAAGCACCATTCGATGGCATTGTTGATCACCACTTTGTTGAGTTAGGCGACTTTGTAGGGATTGGCGATCCTATTGCGACGGTCATTGATTTGGACACTTTGGTGATTGAAGCCGATGTCAGTGAGCGGCATATACAATACCTTAAGGAAGGCCTACAAGCCGATGTAAGAACCATTAACCAACAGCATTATCAAGGTCGGGTACGCTACATTGGGCGTGTTTCTTCTGCTTCTACTAACACCTTTCCAATTGAAATCGAAATTGATAACCAAGACGCAAGAATTCCGGCCGGTATGAGTGCTGAAGTACAGTTGCCGTTGAGTGAAGTGTTAGCGGTAAAGATTACGGCTGCAATGCTAGCACTCGATGAAGAAGGTAATTTAGGTGTTAAAACACTGCGTAATGAGCATGTGGAATTTGTTCCGATTCAGCTCGTTAAGGCCGAGGATGATGGTGTTTGGCTCTCTGGGTTAGGAGAGCGAGCCGATATTATCGTGCTGGGGCAAGGTTTTGTACGCGATGGCGATCAGGTACTGGCCAACAAAGTTGATGACGTAGTTGTTGAAGCGGCTAGTGAGCAGTAAGGAGCACTTATGTACACTCTGATTGATGCTGCGTTATCCCGCGCTCGCACCATGCTGACATTATTAGTGATGATTTTAATTGCCGGTGTCATTACGTACGTCACGATCCCCAAGGAATCGAGCCCTGATATTACCATTCCTATTATCTACGTTTCCGTTGGACATCAAGGCATTTCTCCCGTCGATGCCGAGCGTTTATTAGTTCGCCCAATAGAGCAAGAGTTGCGCTCTATTGAAGGCGTAAAAGAGATGACCTCTGTAGCATCAGAAGGTCATGCTTCGGTGACGCTGGAATTTAGTGTTGGAGTGGATCTTGATAAAGCGATGGCAGATGTCCGAGACGCCGTTGACCTTGCGAAGCCAAAATTACCAGAGGACAGTGATGAGCCAACGGTAAACGAAGTCACGTTTGCATCTGAAGAGCCTGTTTTGACCGTTGTGCTCTATGGCACCGTACCAGAGCGAACCATTGTTCAGATTGCTAGAATGTTACGTGATCGCTTGGAAAGTTTCCGTCAGATTCTTGAGGTTGAAATCGCAGGAGATCGCGAAGACATCGTGGAGATAGTTGTCGATCCACTATTAATGGAAAGCTACGGTCTCGATCAAGCGGATATCTATAATTTAATCGCCTTGAATAACCGGGTTGTGGCAGCGGGGTTTGTCGATACTGGGTATGGACGCTTTTCGGTAAAAGTCCCATCGGTTTTTGATTCACTGAAAGATGTGCTTGAACTACCGATCAAGGTGAATGGCAAAGAGGTGATCACTTTTGGCGATGTGGCGACAGTACGACGTGCATTTCGCGACCCTGAAAGTTTTGCTCGTTTAGATGGTGAGCCTGCCATTGTGCTTGACGTGAAAAAGCGTGCGGGCGAGAACATTATTGAAACCGTAGCGTTAGTCAAAGAGGTGATTGCTCAAGGACAACTGCGAGCGGAGTGGCCAAGTAATTTGCAAGTTAAATACACTTGGGATCAATCCGACGATGTCAAATTGATGCTCAGTGATCTACAAAACAATATCTTATCCGCAATTATCCTCGTTGTGATCGTCATTATCGCCATATTGGGGGTTAGGACCGCGCTTCTCGTGGGGATTTCTATTCCAGGATCGTTCTTGACTGGGTTGTTGGTGTTATCGGTATTTGGGCTGACGGTCAATATCGTCGTTCTGTTTGCTTTAATTATGGCGGTAGGCATGTTGGTGGATGGTGCCATTGTGGTGACAGAGTTTGCTGACAGGCGCATGCAAGAAGGTACGCCACGTAAAGAAGCCTATCGAGATGCAGCAAAGCGGATGGCATGGCCAATTACCGCATCCACTGCAACCACATTGGCTGCGTTTGCTCCGTTACTTTTCTGGCCAGACATCACCGGTGAGTTCATGAAGTACTTACCACTTACTTTAATTGCTACCTTGGCCGCTTCGCTGATGATGGCTTTGCTGTTCGTTCCTGTCATCGGTGGGATCATTGGCAAGCCTCAAGTAGTCAATCAGAAAGCTCAGCGAGAAATGGTTGAGCTGCATAACGGCAACTTTGAAAAAGCGACAGGCATTACCAAGCTTTATTACCAGACTCTGTCGGTAGCGATTCGTCATCCATGGAAAGTCTTACTCAGCGCGATACTGCTAGCGGCAGGTGTCGGCTTCACTTACAACAAAGCTGGCTTGGGTGCAGAGTTTTTCCCTGAAGTGGACCCTGCCTTTTTTACCGTTAAAGTTCGTTCTTATGGTGACCTGTCTATTCACGAAAAAGATGTTGTTATGCGCGAAATCGAGAAGGTGATGCTCGGTCATGACGAGTTTGAAAGTGTCTACACGCGTACAGGCTCAAGTGATAATGGGGATGAAATCGGCCAGATTCAGATAACGCCTGTGGATTGGCAGTATCGACGCAAAGTGAAAACCATTATTGAAGAGCTAAAAGAGACCACAGATCGCTTTTATGGTGTTGAACTTGAGTATAAATTCCCGGACGCAGGACCGCCTGTCGAGCATGATCTCGTGATTGAAGTGTCATCACGAAACTTGAGTGTTAGTGCGTTAGATGAAGCGGCCAAAAAAGTCCGACACTGGGCTGATGGTAATCCTGCACTGACCAATTTGAGTGATACCACTAATAAGGAAGGGATTGATTGGCAAATTGATATCCAGCGAGATGACGCCTCTCGCTTTGCAGCGGATGCGACCTTAGTCGGGAATACTGTTCAGTTTGTTACAAACGGTTTGAAAATAGGCGATTATTTGCCCGATGATGCGGATGAAGAAGTCGATATTTTGGTGCGCTATCCACAAGATAAGCGCGACATAGGTCGATTTGATCAACTGAGAGTGAAAACGGCAGCTGGTCTGGTACCGATTACGAATTTTGCTCAAATCAAACCAGATCATAAGCAAGACACTATTCGTCGGGTCGACGGTCATCGAGTTATCAATATTAAAGCGGATATGGTGGAAGGTTACAATTTGGCGCTTGAGTTACCTAAGATTGCCGCTGGAATGGAACAGCTCGACTTACCGGAAGGCATTGAATATAAGATTCGGGGTCAAAATGAAGAGCAAGAAAACTCATCAGCATTCTTGCAAAATGCTTTTATTGTCGCGCTTGGTGTGATGGCTTTGATTTTAATTACGCAGTTTAATAGCTTTTATCAAGCTTTCTTAATCCTTAGTGCAGTGCTGTTTTCTACCGTTGGTGTCTTCGCTGGGTTGCTTATTTTCCAAAAGCCATTTGGTATCATTATGTCGGGAATTGGAGTGATTGCGTTGGCTGGTATCGTGGTAAACAACAATATTGTTTTAATCGATACTTATAATCAGATGCGTAAACGTGGTTTAGAAAAATCTGAGGCTATTTTGCGCACAGGTGTGCAGCGTTTAAGACCCGTTTTACTCACGACGGTGACCACCATACTAGGCTTATTGCCAATGGTGCTAGAAATGAACATCGACTTAGTTAACCAAAAAGTGGAATTTGGCGCGCCAAGCACTCAATGGTGGTCTCAACTTGCGACGGCTGTCGCGGGTGGATTGGCGTTTGCGACTTTGCTAACACTGGTTCTGACACCATGCTTGCTCATGCTCGGGAGAGAGCATCACTCCGAAAAGTAAGCTTCATCGTAATGATATTAAAGAAACAAAAAGGGCAGCTGAGCTGCCCTTTTCAATACATCAATTTACTTCATTGCTAACAGTTTGCTGTAGCGCTCAAGTTTGTCCATGCTAATTTTTGCGTTTGCCATGAAAGTTTGTCTTGCTTTGCCTGTTAGGGATTTAGATTGTGGCAAATTCACCGTACGCGGGTTTTTGTGGACACCATTCACAAGGAACTCATAGTGCAAGTGAGGGCCTGTTACACGACCTGTTCCGCCAAGCGTACCAATGGTTTGACCTTGCTTAACGCGTTGACCAGCTCGTACTGTACGTTTAGTTAAGTGCAGGTACTTGGTAATGTAAGTATTGCTATGTTTAATGAAAACGTAGTTACCATTAAATTTGTTGTAAGACGATTTTTGAACGACACCATCGCCAGCCGCCCAAATCGGGGTGCCCACTGGTGCCGCATAGTCCGTGCCTCTATGAGGACGAACGCGTCCCGTTACAGGGTGTAAGCGGCGTGGGTTGAAGTTAGACGAAACTCGACGGAAATCCAACGGCGCGCGCAAGAACGCTTTTTTCATTGCTCGTCCATTTTCGTCGTAATACTTGCCACTTTTCTGATCCAGTATTGCGGTGAAGGTATCGCCTTGGTTTTTAAATATCGCAGCAATGATTTTTCCGCGGCCGATTACTTCACCTTCTACCACTTCCTCTTGGTAAAGCACTCGGAAGCTGTCGTTTTTACGAATATCTAAAGCAAAGTCGATATCCCAGCCAAATATGCCGGCCAGTTCCATGATTTGGTTGCCATTTAATCCTGAAGAGATTCCCGCATTCCAAAAGTTTGATTTGATGGTGGCTTCAGCGTAGTTGTACTGGAAGTCGACTTCTTTTTTATCGACTTCTGAGACGTATTTGCCGTCTTTTAACGTGATACGAAAAGTTTCGAATGCGCTTAATGTTCTTCTTAACTGTACTAAGTCGTTGTTTTCATCAAAACCGAATTGCAATCGATCGCCAGGTCGAAGTCGGGTTAATTGCTTTTCCACTTCTTTGTCTGATGAGACAAGCTCATGCAATAGACGGGCAGAAAGCCCCACGCGACTAAACAAGATGGCGGCACTCTCACCATTTTTCACTTTGTACGTTTCCCAACGCAGTACAGCGGGGGACGCTGGAGACGAACTGTTTAGTGCACTGAGTTCTAGGGAAACTGGCACAGGATAATGTTGACCAACTTTTAATCGGCTCTGTTGTGGGTCTAGGTCTTGCGGATCAGGTAAAAAGAAGAGCGCGAAGATAATCAGCGCACTAAAAAAACCGATCAATACTTTGTGCAAGAGTGGAAGTCGGACAAAAATCGAATGCATGAGGTACTTGATTGCTAAATTAAACGGAAAAATTCACAACTACCTAGTCTAACGTGTTTCAAAATGCATCGCTATTCAAGTAATATGTTCAGCTATTATATTTTTGCCAAATCTGTGGGAGTGAACAAGAATGGCGAGCATTGAAGCTGCACTAGCCGAGATTAAGCGCGGTGTTGAAGAGCTGATTCCAGAAGAAGAGCTTATCGCAAAACTAAAAGAAGACCGTCCTCTACGTATTAAATTGGGTGCGGATCCTACGGCTCCAGATATTCACCTAGGTCATACGGTTATTTTCAATAAGCTTCGCTTGTTCCAAGAGCTAGGTCATGAGGTGACGTTCCTAATTGGTGACTTCACTGCAATGGTTGGTGACCCAACAGGTAAAAACACAACACGTCCACCGCTAAGCCGCGAAGATGTATTGCGTAATGCAGAAACTTACAAAGAGCAGGTATTCAAAATTCTAGACCCTGCAAAAACTAAGATTCAGTTCAACTCTGAGTGGTTATCTGAGCTTGGTGCAGAAGGTATGATTCGTCTTGCTGCAAACCAAACCGTTGCTCGTATGCTAGAGCGTGATGACTTTAAAAAGCGTTACGCGGGTGGTCAGCCAATTGCTATTCATGAGTTCATGTACCCACTTCTACAAGGTTGGGACTCAGTAGCAATGGAAACTGACGTTGAGCTTGGTGGTACTGACCAGAAGTTCAACCTGCTAATGGGTCGTGAACTGCAAAAGTCTCACGGTCAAAAACCACAGGTTGTACTGATGATGCCTCTTCTAGTGGGCCTTGATGGCGAGAAGAAGATGTCTAAGTCAGCAAACAACTACATCGGTATCAGCGAAGCGCCAAGCGAAATGTTTGGTAAAATCATGTCTATTTCGGATGACCTAATGTGGAGCTACTACGAGCTGCTATCTTTCCGTCCTCTGGAAGAGATTGCTCAATTCAAAGCTGATGTAGAAGCGGGCAAAAACCCTCGTGACATCAAAGTATTGCTAGCAAGAGAAATTATTGCTCGTTTCCACAGTGAAGCTGATGCAGATGCGGCAGAGCAAGAATTCGTAAACCGTTTTGCGAAGAACCAAATTCCAGATGAAATGCCAGAATTTGATTTTGATGCAGGTCGCCCAGTGAGCAATCTGTTGAAAGAAGCTGGCTTATGCTCATCATCGTCAGATGCGATGCGTATGGTTAAGCAGGGCGCTGTGAAGATGGATGGTGAAAAAATTGCGGACAGCAAATTTGCTCCAGAAGCGGGTACTTACGTGTTCCAAGTAGGCAAACGTAAATTTGCACGTATTACTATTCAGTAATCAATAATCGCTGCAAATGAAAGCGCCTGATGGGCGCTTTTTTTGTATAAAAATTTAGCGAAAAAGACAAAGTAAAACTTCCAAACATGTTGAACTTTGCTACTATACTCACGCTGCCAATAATGGCAGCGTTATCGGAGATTTACATGAACAATACCGACCATCCTCCCAGTCGTTGGGTGAGTAAGAGCAAGGGAGCGAAATAACCCGCTTCGGTATTGGCGATCTCCGCCTTACCTAAGTGGTGAGGCATCTTTTCTAATTTTCTTCTCGTTATTTCCTTCATACATTCTGAATAGACAGTGCATCCGCATTGGTCTTCTCTGTGCATCTTAATTGTTGTATGACTTTAAGTATGCAAGATTGACTTTGCGTGCCTTGTCGATGGTCGTTACCAATGCCAATCGGGAGATTCGCCATGACGGTAATGAACAACACTTTTATTGAAACAACACCAAACTTTTCTGAAGTAGAAATTGGTGCAGCTCGCAATGCATTTTTGCAGTATGAGCAAGAGCAACAAGTCCATTTGCTTACGATCATGCCGATTGATGAGGCGGTAGGTATTTTACAGCATTGCTCTGTCGGTTATGTGAATAGTCTTATTGCTCAACTTGAGCAAGCAGGCCATGACAAACGCGCACGTCATTATGCTCACCAATTGGGTTTGCATATGTCTGAAGTTGATACACCTGATGGTTATTTATCGACTAGTGTTTTGGGGCACGTGAAGCAGCGTATAGGGTGGATCATTGCACTGGCCCTTTTAGGGATTGTGTCGGGTTTGATCATTGCTCAGTATGAGGACACCCTTAGCCAGCTCGTTTTGCTTGCGGTGTACATGCCTGTGATCGCTGCGGCTGGTGGTAATACAGGAACACAAGCTGCAACTTTGGTGATTCGTGCTCTTGCAACTGGAGAGCTAAAAAAACGCCAATGGTTAGAAGTTTTGTGGAAAGAGAGCCGCGTTGCTCTATTTATTGCGTTAGCTATCGCTATCGTGATGATTGGACGCATTATGTTATTTAGTGCCGGTCAATCAACAGGGGGCTTTGAACTTACCGATATCGCACTGGCAATAGCAGTTGCGCTGTTCATTCAAGTCACCATTTCTACAACATTGGGCGGGCTGTTGCCAATTATTGCACGAGCTTGCAAGTTGGACCCAGCCGTATTGGTGAGTCCAGTTCTTGCGTCTATCGTCGATATTTCAGGAATGTGGATTTACTTTAACGTGGTGAACTATTTCTTAGGTATTGCCTGACTAAAGTTCACAATATCATTGTAAAAAAGCTGCTCAAAATGTGTAATAGGGGCGATGACAGGTTTGTTATCGTCCCTTTTTTCTGGGAAGTAGTCTGAAACAAACTGAACAAAAACGGTATTAGGTTGACCATTTTTATCCAAGCCATATCCGGCCATGTTGTAAGTTCCGTAGAGGGAGCCGCTTTTGGCGATCAATTGTCCTTTAATTGGCAACTTTCGCATACTTTGTCGGTACTTTAGTGTGCCTGACTCACCTGACTTCGGCATGATGGCGATCAGTTTAAGCTCGTCTTCGTGCTTCCAAATATAACGAAGAATTTCCGCCATTTTGGTGGCGGAAATACGGTTGTTTCGCGAAAGTCCTGAGCCGTCTTCCAGGCGCGCATTACGAATATCAATACCAGTGTTGGCGAAAATGATCTGCTTGATCGCCTCTGTACCGTTGGCAAAGCTACCTGACTGAACAAAAAACTTAGCGCCAAGTGTTTTGGTTAATGTATCTGCAATCAAGTTATCAGAGTTTTTAAGCATCTCTTCCAGAATGTCTGGTAATGCCTCTGATTGATGCATGGCGATTAGCTTGCGCTGTTTTTCCGGAGCCGAACCGATCCTAATCTTTCCTGATAACTCAATATTGAGCTGCTTAAGCAAAGCTGCCAATCTATGGCTGGTATAAAGTTCAGGATCTTGAATGGCAAATTTAAGTGGCAATGGTTTCTCCCTCTCAACTAAGCATCCAGTTAGCTTGTAGTTGTTATCAGGGTTTGCGACTAAGCCTAAATCGCAATGACGACTTTTCTTAATCGTTTTAGAAACGGTCTCGACAGTACTTGTTACACGAATAGGTTGATGCTCAGGTACGTAGACTCGAGTCCCACCGTCTTTTTGCGTATAGATAGAAGCCTGCACACAGTTGTTATTGAGTGTGATGGTCGATGCCGGAGCGCTGTAGCAAACTCCCAAGATATCCCACGGCCAGCCCACTGCACGGTTGTAACCAGTGAATGCGCTGTTATCGAGCCATAAGTCACCGTCAATACGTTTTAAGCCATTTTTCTTGGCTAGGGTAAGAAGTGATTTTAAATCGTTGGTTTGGAGCGTTGGATCGCCGACAAAGTAAATCACTGCGTCTGAGCTTGACGCTTCTAGCTTGGTTCGAAAGCGGAAGTTATCACCCAGCTCTAACTTTGCCGCTAATGCTGTGACGATTTTTAATGTACTGGCTGGTGGGAACAGTTGTTCGGTAGGATGAACACCGTCAAGTTCAGCATTCTCACTGAGTTTTTCCGCGACTAAACTGATGCGAGAGCCTTCCGGCAACACTTCTTGATGAGGGTACGCTTGTGAAAAAGCAGAAAGTAATGAAGAGAATATGAGCAAGGGCCAACGTAAACGCATAATGATACTTTCTAAGGTGAGTTATGTGATTGAGTATACGCAAGTCCTTTCAATATGCTAGGTAACTAAAGAAATGCTTTATATGTCATCAGGAATGAGACATGAGAGAAAGGCGCGCGGCTTAAAATGGAGTATAAAAAATGCCCGCTTGAAGCGGGCATTCGATATTCTAGTCAAAGACCGGAATTAGAAGTCGTAACGTAGACCTAGAGCTAGCTCGTCTTCAGCATCGATCTTGTTCGCAACTGTCTTACCGCTAGTTGAGCCGAACTTATCGCCAGCGTCAATTAGGTTGAAGTTGTAAGAAACGTAACCGCGGAAGTTAGGTTTGAAGTAGTAAGAAGCATCAACAGCGAAGTTGTTTGCAGAAGTTTCGTTGTCAGTTTCTGCATTGTTGTACGTTGTTGTGAATACTGTTTGACCTAGCGTGTAAGCACCCGCTAGTTCGTAACCAGTGTAATCAACAGTGTTGTTGAATGTGTCAGTCATTTTTTCGCCATCTGTGAAGATACCAGCGAAGTAAAGATCAGACATTGTGTAAGATGCAGCTAGCATGTACTCGTTTGCATCGTATTGGTCTGCGTAACCAGCACCAAGCTCAAGACCAGTGTCTGCTACAGCGTAGATAGCTGATAGAGAGTAGCCGTCTTGTTTGTTATCAGAGTATTCACCGTTTTGTTCTACACGGTCAGCGAAGCGGTAGCTTGCTTTAACACTTAGGTTTTCGAATTGACCTTTGTAAGCCATCATGTTGTCTGAACGGTCAGCTACTGCTAGTTTGTCAGCTGCTGAGTTACCGTGGTAAGCCATGATATCTGTGAAGTCAGTGATAACGCCTAGTGCACCTTCGTTTTTACCGTAAGTGAACTCACCCCATGCACCGCCAAGACCAGCGTACGCGTGACGAGTGTCTAGGTTGCTGCTGTCTTTATTAACGTCACCATCAACACCACCTTGTTCGTTGGTAGTGAACTCACCTTCCCAGAAACCAACACCGTATAGGTTGTCATTGATTTCTTGTTTACCAAGGAAGTTTAGACGGATGCGAGATTCGTCTTGAGCGTCGCCATCTTTCATAGATAGACGTGCTTCAGCACGGCCGCCCATTTCTAGAGAAGTGCCGTCTTGGTTGTAAAGTTCAGCTGCGTTTACGCCAGTTGCCATAGCTGCTGCAGATACAGAAAGAGCAATTAGAGTCTTTTTCATCTTATTTGTCCTAGTTAGCTGTCCATAATCATTGTTGTATGGGGGAGAGGTAATCTCTCACAAGTTGTTGGTCTATAATCGGCCAATGAGCGGTATAATTCGCCCTTGTAAGCCTTTGATCTAACAACTCGCTGGACATGTTTTACTGCTAAAGTTTCCGTATGAGTTAGTAAAATGATATAAATCGTATCGATGAACACTGTTCGATTGTTCTGGTTTTTGATTTAACTTCTTGTTTTAAATGATATTTTATGGCTATAACATTCGTCTGACATTGATTAGTTTTTATCTTTTTTGATGTTTTTGGTGTAATGAACAGTGTTGTTTTTCAACAAATTGCGACAGTGATGCATTCTAGAATCGTTCTAAAAGTGACTTATATCATTATGCCGAAAATGCATAGTCTTACAGCCTTTCGAATTAAGATGATTTCGTCCGGGAGTTTGTTTACACTAAATGAAATACATCTTTAAGCGCACTACCCAGCCCTATGGCAGGGTGGGCTTTTTTTGTCCAAAGACCCATTTGGGCTTGAGGTTATAAAATGGAAAAAGTTCCAATGACACTACGTGGCGAGCAAAAGCTACGTGCAGAACTCGATCGTCTACTTAAACTACGTCCTCAAATCTCAGAGGCAATCGCTGAAGCTCGTGAGTTAGGTGATTTAAAAGAGAACGCAGAATATCACGCCGCTCGAGAAGAGCAGGGTATCTGTGAAGCACAAATCCGTGACATTGAATACAAACTGTCAGTTGCTCAAGTAATTGATGTAACGAAGATGGAGAACACGGGTAAAGTTATTTTTGGTTCAACCGTAACCTTGATTGACATCGACACCGAAGAAGAAAAAACATACCAAATTGTTGGTGATGACGAAGCAGACATTAAAGCTGGCCGTATTTCAGTAAGCTCACCAATTGCTCGTGGCTTGATCGGTAAGATGGAAGGCGATGAGGTTGCTATTCAAACTCCGGGTGGCGCGAAAGACTTCGAAATCGATCGAGTAGAATACATCTAAGTCGTTGAGAGTAATTTTGTTACTCCAATAAAACGCAAAAAGGTCGCCAATGGCGACCTTTTTTCTTCAGCAACGTAAGTAGAATTACTTACGAGGGATTTCGATTTTACGCTCTTCAGACTGGCGGTACAGCACAAGCACTTTACCAATAGTCTGAACTTTTTCTGCGCCCGTCTCACGTACGATAGCGTCGATGATTAGCTGTTTTGTTTCACGATCTTCTGAAGCAACTTTTACTTTGATCAGTTCGTGATGGTTAAGAGCGATTTCAATTTCTGCTAGCACGGCTTCTGTAAGTCCATTTGCGCCCATTAGCACGACAGGTTTTAAACTGTGAGCTAGGCCTTTAAGGTGCTGCTTTTGTTTGGTGCTTAGGTTCATTACGCGGCCAATTTTCTTTAAAATAAGGGTTGAAAAAAGCTATTTTAACGCCATCTATTGCTGAAGACTATAATTTATTGAGTAATAGGTAGCGCCTATTAAAACAATAGCTCCAATTTGCGCCTTGTTGGGATTAAAATGAGTAAACAAAAACATTCGGCTAGTTCTGGTCGTTGGTTGAAAGAACACTTTGATGATAAATACGCGAATGAGGCTCGTAAAAAAGGCTATCGCTCACGTGCTTATTTCAAGATCGATGAGATTCAAACGAAAGATAAATTGTTAAAGCCTGGGATGACAGTCGTCGATTTGGGTGCGGCACCGGGCGGGTGGTCTCAATATGCTGCTAAGATAGTAGGAGACAGTGGTCAGATCATTGCGTGTGATTTGCTTCCTATGGACCCGATTGCGGGTGTCAGCTTTTTACAAGGCGACTTTCGCGATGATGCTGTATTGGAAGCTTTGCTAGAAAGAATCCAACCTTCAATGGTAGACGTAGTAATGTCTGACATGGCACCTAATATTGCGGGAAATAACTCTGTTGACCAACCTCGTGCTATGTATTTAGTTGAATTGGCTTTAGATATGTGTCGACAAGTTCTAGCGCCTAATGGTAGCTTTGTCGTAAAGGTTTTCCAGGGGGAAGGCTTCGATCAGTATGTGAAAGAAGTCCGAGACATGTTTAAAGCCGTAAAAATTAGAAAACCAGACTCATCGCGAGCTCGCTCTCGAGAAGTCTTTGTTGTAGCCACTGGTTACAAAGGTTAACCATTTTGCTCTCTTGAGAGCGTGTTAACACTATAGCTACAGTGAATGAACTGTAGTACCCTACCTTTAATTACAATTAGTTATCGAGAGGCTTACACCTTGAGTGACATGGCAAAAAATTTAATTCTGTGGCTTGTTATCGCCGTCGTATTGATGTCGGTATTCCAGAGCTTTGGCCCTGGAGAAAGCAATGGCAGAACCGTGGATTACACCACGTTTGTACAGGAAGTTGGCCAAGGCCAGATTCAAGAAGCAACTTTTAAAGACGGTGAAATTAGCTTTGTTCGTCGTGGCGGCGGTGCCAAAATGGTCACTTACATGCCAGTGTATGACCAAAAGCTTCTAGATGACCTAATTAACCAAAACGTGAAAGTACGGGGCACGCCTCCAGAAGAGCAGAGCTTGCTTGGTACTATTTTCATTTCTTGGTTCCCAATGATCTTACTGATTGGTGTATGGATTTTCTTCATGCGTCAAATGCAGGGCGGCGGCGGTAAAGGCGCCATGTCTTTTGGTAAGAGTAAAGCTCGAATGATGAGCGAAGAGCAAATCAAGACCACCTTTGCTGACGTTGCAGGTTGTGACGAAGCAAAAGAAGACGTGAAAGAGCTGGTGGACTACTTGCGTGATCCAAGCCGCTTCCAAAAACTGGGCGGTAAGATTCCTACTGGTGTGTTAATGGTAGGTCCTCCCGGTACTGGTAAAACGCTTTTAGCGAAAGCCATTGCTGGTGAAGCAAAAGTACCGTTTTTTACCATCTCGGGTTCAGATTTCGTAGAAATGTTTGTGGGTGTCGGTGCATCTCGTGTACGTGACATGTTCGAACAAGCTAAGAAAGCAGCGCCTTGTATTATCTTCATCGATGAAATCGATGCGGTGGGTCGTCAGCGTGGTGCTGGTGTTGGTGGTGGTCACGATGAACGTGAGCAAACACTAAACCAAATGCTAGTAGAAATGGATGGTTTCGAAGGTAACGAAGGTATCATCGTAATCGCTGCTACTAACCGTCCAGACGTTCTTGACCCAGCATTGCTACGTCCTGGTCGTTTTGACCGCCAAGTGGTGGTTGGATTGCCAGATGTACGTGGTCGTGAGCAGATTCTAAAAGTACACATGCGTAAAGTCCCTCTAGCAGGTGACGTAGAGCCTTCTCTAATCGCTCGTGGTACACCAGGTTTCTCTGGTGCTGATTTAGCAAACCTAGTCAACGAAGCGGCGCTATTTGCTGCGCGTGGTAACAAGCGTAACGTTTCTATGGTTGAATTCGAATTAGCGAAAGACAAAATCATGATGGGTGCCGAGCGCCGTTCAATGGTGATGTCTGAAGAGACAAAAGAGTCAACGGCTTATCACGAAGCGGGTCACGCAATTGTTGGTCGTTTAGTACCTGAGCACGATCCAGTGTACAAGGTGTCGATCATTCCACGCGGTCGCGCGTTGGGTGTGACTATGTACCTACCAGAGCAAGACCGTGTCAGCATGTCTCGCCAGCACCTAGAGTCTATGATCTCTAGCTTGTACGGTGGTCGCCTAGCAGAAGAACTTATCTACGGTGCTGATAAAGTCTCAACAGGCGCGTCAAACGATATTGAACGTGCAACTGATATTGCTCGTAAGATGGTTACTCAATGGGGTTTCTCTGAAAAGCTTGGTCCTCTACTGTATGCAGAAGATGAAGGTGAGGTGTTCCTTGGTCGTAGCGTGACTCAGACTAAGCATGTATCTGACGATACGGCGAAGTTGATTGATGATGAAGTTCGTCAGATCATTGACCGCAACTATGACCGTGCGAAGAAGATTCTTCAAGAAAACATGGATATCATGCATGCGATGAAAGATGCGCTGATGAAGTATGAAACCATTGATGCTCGTCAAATTGATGATTTAATGGAGCGCAAAGCTGAAATTCGTGAGCCTGCGGGTTGGAGTGATAACTCAACTAGCAAACCTGAAGACAGCGAGAAGCCTCAAGCAAAGCCAGAAGTTAAAGAAGAAGCAACGGACGCTGCGAAAGATGCAGAAAAGTCTAGCTCTTCAGAAGCGACTTCTAGCGAAGCGCCTGAAAAGAAAGACTCTGAATAAAGAGTGTTGATAATAATAAACCCCGAGTTATCTCGGGGTTTTTGTGTTTATGATGATGATTACAGCAAATAACAAATCTTTAGATCTTTCCCGTCCACATGTTATGGCCATTCTAAATGTGACTCCGGATTCCTTTTCGGATGGTGGTAAATACAACTCGATTGAACTCGCCCTTGCTCAAGTTGATAAAATGATAAAGGCTGGTGTAAGCATTGTTGATGTTGGTGGGGAGTCGACAAGGCCTGGCGCGCCAGATGTGTCTTTAGATGAAGAACTTCGACGTGTTGTCCCAGTAATCAAGGCCATTCGTGAAAAGTACGATGTGTGGATTTCGGTCGATACCAGTAAAGCGGAAGTTATGCGTCAAGCTATTGATGCTGGTGCAGATTTGATCAATGACATTCGATCTTTGCAAGAACCTGGTGCTCTCGAAGTCGCAGCAGAAGCAAAGCTTCCAATTTGTCTGATGCATATGAAAGGTCAACCTAGAACCATGCAAGTTGCACCTCATTATGATGATGTGATGAGCGACGTATCTGCCTTTTTAGAAGAACGTATCGCGGCATGTGAAGCTGCAGGGATTGATAAATCTCAACTGATTCTCGATCCTGGATTTGGCTTTGGCAAAACGATAGAACACAATTATCATATGCTCGCTCATCTTGAAAAGTTTCATGAATTCGGCCTGCCAATTTTGGCTGGCATGTCTCGTAAATCAATGATTTTTAAATTGTTGGATAAGCCAGCGGCTGAATGTACAAATGCGAGTGTCGTTTGCGCTACGATTGCAGCAATGAAAGGCGCGCAGATCATTCGTGTGCATGACTTTGAAGAGACAATCGAAGCAATGAAAGTTGTTGAGATGACGAAAAACAATATTTAAAAATAATAAAGGAAAGTTTATGTCGAATAAAAGACGTTACTTTGGTACTGACGGTGTGCGCGGTAAAGTAGGACAATACCCAATCACTCCGGACTTCGTACTTAAGCTTGGCTGGGCTGCTGGTCGTGTACTAGCAAAACAAGGCACAAAGAAAGTTATTATAGGTAAAGATACGCGTATCTCCGGTTATATGCTTGAATCTGCATTAGAAGCAGGCCTTGCTGCAGCGGGACTTAAAGCAACATTTACTGGTCCAATGCCAACCCCAGCAGTGGCATATTTAACTCAAACTTTCCGCGCAGAGGCGGGGATTGTGATTTCTGCATCGCATAACCCATATTACGACAACGGCATTAAATTCTTTTCTTCTGAAGGTACTAAGCTACCTGACGATATAGAGTTGGCGATTGAAGCTGAACTGGATAAAGACATTGAATGTGTTGAGTCTGCAGAACTTGGTAAAGCCACTCGTCTAAATGACGCTGCTGGCCGTTACATCGAATTCTGTAAGAGTACTTTCCCATCTGAATTGAGTCTTGCAAACTTTAAAATCGTGGTAGATTGTGCGCACGGTGCAACGTACCACATTGCTCCAAATGTCTTCAAAGAGCTTGGCGCAGAAGTTATTGCAATGGGCGTAGAGCCTAACGGCATCAACATTAATGAAGAAGTGGGCGCAACAGATGTTCGTGCGCTTCAAAAGCGTGTCGTTGAAGAGCAAGCACACCTTGGTTTAGCATTTGATGGTGATGGTGACCGTATCATTATGGTCGACCACCTTGGCAACAAAGTCGATGGCGACCAAATTGCTTACATTATTGCTCGTGATGCTCTTCGTCGTGGCGAGCTAAAGGGTGGTGTAGTTGGTACGTTGATGACTAACTTGGGCATGGAAAATGGCTTAAAGCAGCTAGGCATTCCATTCGTACGTGCCGCTGTTGGTGACCGTTATGTCATGGAACAACTGCTAGAAAAAGGCTGGAAAATTGGTGCTGAAAACTCAGGCCATGTGATCTTATTAGATAAAGTCACCACGGGCGATGCGATTGTTGCAGCACTGCAAGTACTTGCTTCTGTAGTTGGCAGTGATATGTCTTTGCATGAGCTATCGCAAGGCATGACGTTGTATCCTCAGGTTCTAGAAAATGTCCGCTTTGCAGGGGAAAGTAATCCTCTTGAAGCTCAAGCAGTACTAAACGCCGTCGCCGAAGTAGAAGCTACGCTGGGTGATAAAGGACGTGTATTGCTGCGTAAATCTGGCACAGAGCCTTTGATTCGCGTTATGGTGGAAGGTGAGGATGGCGAGCTAGTTCAAAGCTCTGCATTGAAAATTGCCGAAGCTGTAAAAGCAAGTTGTTAATCATTGCGTTAAAGTATGCAGTGAATGAAAAGGGCATCTTTTGCCCTTTTTTTGAGCGCTTAGCGCATTGGCATTGATTTTTTACTAATTTTCCCTTGTCAGCGTTACCGGCTTTCGCTAGTATTGCTCCGCCTCCCGTTAGGAGGTCGCTAGCCTTGTTCAATTATGATTTATTCTCTTGAACGGCGCTGGCTCAACAATTTGGAACATAGGTGGAAAAAATGTTTTCAGTTCTACTTGTGATTTACCTGTTGGCAGCGCTTGGTGTGATTGGCCTTGTGTTGATTCAACAAGGTAAAGGCGCAGATATGGGAGCCTCGTTCGGTGCTGGTGCTTCAAACACAGTGTTTGGTGCTGGCGGCTCAGGTAATTTCTTAACCCGAACAACTGCTATTTTAGCAACCGTATTCTTTATCGTTAGCTTGTTGCTTGGTCGTATGTCTACGCACCAGACTGAATCACAATGGGTAGACCCAACATTAGGTCAACCAGTTGTTGAACAAGTTAAGGATGCAGCGAGTGAAGTTCCAGCCCCTGCGGGTGATGAAATTCCTCAATAAGCTGTAAGGTTTTGATGCCGAGATGGTGAAATTGGTAGACACGCTAGCATGAGGTGCTAGTGCCTTAGGTGTGAGGGTTCGAGTCCCTCTCTCGGCACCATGTATTTACAAACTTGTAAATCACTTGTTTGCGAGTATAATGCTCAGCAAGTCGGACGCGGGGTGGAGCAGCTTGGTAGCTCGTCGGGCTCATAACCCGAAGGTCGTCGGTTCAAATCCGGCCCCCGCAACCAATCTCTTTCTTTAAGAAGAAATCGTAGATTGGCAAGTTTGCGTAGTGCTAACCACACTACGAGTTAAGAGAAGCATTTGTTGGCTATTCTTAACGTATCAGGGTCCAGCAGCATAAAACCCCGACTATCGGGGTTTTTTGTTATCTGAGCTTTTTGAAATAGCTCAGAGACTGCTTGGTTTTTTGATTGGGCTCTGAGCCCTTTTTTTGTTTCTGGAGTGGTTAAATGACTGGTTTAGAAAGACAACTTACTGAAATGCTTGAAGCACCAGTAGAGGCATCAGGCTATGAGTTGGTTGGATTAGAATTCATTCGTGCAGGCGCGCACTCAACGTTACGCATCTACATTGACCATGAAAATGGTATTAACGTGGACGACTGTGCAGAAGTTAGCCACCAAGTTAGTGCGGTTTTAGACGTTGAAGATCCAATTTCTGTTGCTTACAGCCTAGAAGTGTCTTCTCCAGGTTTAGAAAGACCACTTTTTAAAGCAGCACATTACGAGCAATTTATTGGTCACGAGGTCAGCATCGTATTGAAAATGGCTGTAGCAAACCGTCGTAAGTGGAAAGGTATTATCCACGGCGTTGATGGCGAAACAGTGACAATTACTGTAGACGGTCAGCAAGAAGAGTTTGCTCTAAGTAACATTTCCAAAGCTAACCTGATCCCTAAATTTTAGTTCCCTAAAAAAGTTTAAGCTTAGAGGCTAAATACAATGAGTAAAGAAATTTTAGCGGTAGCAGAAGCGGTATCGAACGAAAAAGCGGTACCTCGTGAGCGTATCTTTGAGGCTCTTGAGATTGCTCTAGCAACTTCTACAAAGAAAAAATACGAAATCGAAATCGACGTACGTGTTGCCATTGACCGTAAAACTGGTGAGTTTGTGACTTACCGTCGTTGGTTAGTTGTTGATGATGTTGAGAACCCTACAAAAGAGATCTCACTAGAAGCAGCACAGTACGAAGATGACTCAATCGAGCTTGGCGACTACGTAGAAGACGAAATCGAATCAGTAACGTTTGACCGTATTACGACTCAAACGGCTAAGCAAGTTATCGTACAAAAAGTTCGTGAAGCTGAACGTGCACAAATCGTTGAGCAGTTCATCGACAATGAAGGTGATCTAATCACTGGCGTTGTGAAAAAAGTAAACCGCGACACAATCGTACTTGACCTTGGTAACAACGCTGAAGCGGTAATCCTACGTGATGACCAACTTCCTCGTGAAAACTTCCGTCCAGGCGACCGCGTTCGTGGTCTTCTTTACAAAGTCGCGCCAGAAGCACGTGGTTTCCAACTGTTCATCACTCGTTCTAAGCCTGAAATGCTGGCAGAACTATTCCGTGTTGAAGTGCCTGAAATCGCTGAAGATATTATCGAGTTGAAAGGCGCGGCACGTGATCCTGGTTCTCGCGCTAAGATCGCTGTCAAAACAAATGACAAACGTATCGACCCTGTAGGTGCGTGTGTTGGTATGCGTGGTGCACGTGTACAAGCTGTTTCTGGCGAACTTGGTGGTGAGCGTATCGATATTGTGCTTTGGGATGATAACCCAGCTCAATTCGTTATCAACGCAATGGCGCCAGCTGATGTTGCTTCTATCATCGTTGATGAGGATGCACACTCAATGGACATCGCAGTTGAAGCTGACAACCTAGCGCAAGCTATCGGTCGTAATGGTCAAAACGTGCGTCTAGCATCTCAACTAACAGGTTGGGAACTGAATGTTATGACAGTTGCTGATCTTCAGAAGAAACACGCTGAAGAATCACAAGCATCTATTGAAAACTTCATGAAGTACCTAGATATTGAAGAAGACTTCGCTCAACTTCTTGTTGAAGAAGGTTTCTCAACGCTAGAAGAAATCGCATACGTGCCAGTTAACGAGCTACTAGAAATCGATGGTTTGAATGAAGAACTAATCGAAGAGCTTCGTGGACGTGCAAAAGATGCACTAACGACGATCGCACTAGCACAAGAAGAGTCTTTTGAAGGTCTAGAACCGGCTGAAGATCTGCTTGCACTTGAAGGTCTTGAGCGTGAGATGGCATTTAAATTGGCAGCGAAAGGTGTAGCGACACTGGAAGATCTTGCTGACCAAGGTATTGACGATTTAGAAGGTATCGAAGGCCTGACCGAAGAACGTGCAGGTGAGCTAATTATGGCCGCACGTAACATCTGTTGGTTCGGCGAAGAAGCATAATTTTCGGCAAGGAGGAAGCGGCATGACACAATTAACAGTTAAAGCACTGAGTGATGAGATTGGTACGCCAGTCGACCGCTTGATTGAACAACTTGCTGACGCTGGCATTAAAAAGGCGAGCTCTGACAATGTTACTGATGAAGAGAAGCAGAAGCTTCTCTCTCATTTAAAGAAAGAACACGGTGATAAATCAGGTGATTCAGAGCCGACTCGCCTTACGCTTCAGCGTAAAACTCGTAGTACACTTAGTGTGAACGCGGGTGGTGGCAAGAGTAAGAATGTTCAGGTTGAGGTGCGCAAAAAACGTACATACGTGAAGCGCAGCACAATTGAAGATGAAGCGAAACGTGAAGCTGAAGAAGCAGCACAACGTGAAGCAGAAGAAGCAGCAAAACGTGCAGCAGAAGAAGCTGCAAAACGTGAAGCTGAAGAAGCTGCAAAACGTGAAGCTGAAGAAGCTGCAAAACGTGAAGCGGAAGAAAAAGCGAAACGTGAAGCTGAAGAAAAAGCGAAGCGAGACGTAGATACGAATGCACAACGTAATGCTGAAGAAAAAGCAAAGCGTGATGCTGAAGAGAAAATTAAGCAAGAAGCAGCGCGAAAAGAGGCCGACGAGCTTAAACGTCGTCAGGAAGAAGAAGCTAAGCGTAAGGCTGAAGAGGAAAGTCAGCGCAAGCTTGAAGAAGCTCGCGAATTGGCTGAAAAGAATAAAGAGCGTTGGTCTGCTGCAGAAGAGAAAAAGGGTGATATGGAAGATACAGATTACCATGTAACGACTTCACAATACGCACGTGAAGCCGAAGATGAAGCAGATCGCAAAGTAGAGAGCGGTCGTCGTAAGAAGAAAAAAGCTTCAGGTAAAGACGACCAAGCTCGCGGTGGCCGTAACAACCAACGTGGCGGTAGAGGTCGTAAAGGCAAACTTGCTAAGCCGACTTCAATGCAGCATGGCTTTGATAAGTCAGCAACGGTTGCTAAGCAAGACGTTGTAATTGGCGAAACGATCGTTCTATCAGAACTTGCTAACAAGATGTCGGTTAAAGCGACAGAAGTTATCAAAGTAATGATGAAAATGGGCGCTATGGCGACTATCAACCAAGTGATCGACCAAGAAACAGCACAACTTGTTGCTGAAGAAATGGGCCATAAAGTAGTTCTTCGTAAAGAGAACGAGCTGGAAGAAGCGGTACTATCTGACCGTGACACTAACGCGGAAGCAGTTCCACGTGCTCCAGTTGTTACTATCATGGGTCACGTTGACCACGGTAAAACGTCAACACTTGACTACATCCGTCGCACACACGTTGCTTCTGGCGAAGCGGGTGGTATTACTCAGCACATTGGTGCGTACCACGTTGAAACAGACAACGGCATGATCACGTTCCTTGATACTCCTGGACACGCAGCGTTTACTGCAATGCGTGCTCGTGGTGCTCAAGCGACAGATATCGTTGTTCTTGTTGTTGCAGCAGACGATGGCGTAATGCCACAAACAGTAGAAGCGATTCAGCACGCGAAAGCGGCAGGCGTTCCTCTAATTGTTGCTGTGAACAAGATCGATAAAGAAGGCGCGAACCCAGATAACGTTAAGAATGAGCTTGCTCAATACGATGTTATTCCTGAGGAGTGGGGCGGTGAGAACATCTTTGTTCACATCTCTGCGAAACAGGGTACAAACGTTGACGCTCTTCTAGAAGCAATCCTTCTTCAATCTGAAGTTCTAGAACTTACAGCAGTGAAAGAAGGCATGGCGTCTGGTGTTGTTGTTGAATCTCGTCTAGATAAAGGTCGTGGTCCAGTTGCAACAGTACTTGTTCAATCAGGTACGCTAAACAAGGGCGATATCGTTCTTTGTGGTCAAGAGTACGGCCGTGTTCGTGCAATGCGTGATGAGCTAGGTAAAGAAATTACTTCGGCTGGCCCATCTATCCCTGTAGAGATCCTAGGTCTTTCAGGTGTACCATCTTCAGGTGATGAAGCAACAGTAGTTCGTGACGAGCGTAAAGCGCGTGAAGTAGCTAACTACCGTGCTGGTAAGTTCCGTGAAGTGAAACTTGCTCGTCAGCAGAAATCTAAACTAGAGAACATGTTCTCTAACATGACTGCTGGTGAAGTTGCTGAACTTAACGTTGTACTTAAAGCAGACGTTCAAGGTTCTGTAGAAGCAATCGCAGACTCACTAGTTAAGCTATCTACTGACGAAGTTAAAGTGAACATCGTTGGTTCTGGTGTTGGTGGTATTACGGAAACTGACGTAGTACTAGCGGAAGCTTCAAACGCAATCATCCTTGGCTTTAACGTTCGTGCAGATGCTTCTGCTCGCCGTGCTGTTGAAGCCGCAGCTGTTGACTTACGTTACTACTCAATCATTTACCAATTGATTGACGAAGTTAAACAAGCAATGGGCGGTATGCTTGCTCCAGAATTCAAGCAAGAGATCATTGGTCTTGCTGAAGTTCGTGACGTGTTTAAGTCACCGAAACTGGGCGCTATCGCTGGTTGTATGGTTACAGAAGGTGTGATCAAGCGTAACAACCCAATCCGTGTACTACGTGATAACGTTGTTATTTACGAAGGTGAACTAGAGTCACTACGTCGTTTCAAAGATGACGTTCAAGAAGTTAAGAATGGCTACGAATGTGGTATCGGCGTTAAGAACTACAATGATGTTCGAGTTGGTGACCAAATCGAAGTCTTCGAAATCGTTGAAATTAAACGTACTCTAGACTAATTGACTAAAATTACTAATATTGTCTTTGAAAGATAAGTAGTAATTGGTTGTTGAATACACCATGGGGGGCTGGCTTTGACCAACCCCCCATTCTTTCTATATAAGAGTAAAGATATGTCAAAAGAATTTAGCCGCACGCAGCGCGTTGCACAGCAGCTGCAAAAAGAACTAGCGATGATCCTTCAACGTGAAGTTCGTGATTCTCGCCTTGGCATGGTGACGATCTCAGACGTAGAAGTCTCTCGTGACCTAGCTTACGCAAAAGTATTTGTGACCTTCCTATGTGTGGGCGAGCAAACACCAGAATCATGTCTAGCAGCGCTACGTGAGCACGAAGTGCACATTCGCATGATGTTAGGTAAGCGCATTCGCCTACGTCTAACGCCAGAAATCCGCTTCCATTATGACAATACGCTTGTTGAAGGTATGCGTATGTCTAACCTAGTGTCTGAAGTGGTAAGCTCAGACAAACAAAAGCAAAAAGATTCTGGTCGTGAGGACGAAGAATAATGGCTCGTCGTCGTAAAGGTCGTCCAATTAATGGCGTTATACTGTTGGACAAACCAACAGGCATCTCTTCCAATGATGCACTGCAAAAAGTAAAGCGAATCTACTTTGCTGAGAAAGCAGGCCACACTGGTGCCTTGGACCCATTAGCGACAGGCATGCTGCCAATTTGCTTGGGTGAAGCGACGAAGTTTTCTCAGTTTCTTCTAGATTCTGATAAACGCTACCGTGTGATCGCAAAGCTTGGTGAACGTACCAACACGTCTGACTCGGATGGTGAAGTCGTAGAGACACGTCCAATCGATGTTACGTTAGACAAGCTAGAAGCGTGCATTGAGAAGTTCCGTGGCGAATCTGAACAAGTACCTTCCATGTTTTCAGCGTTGAAATATCAAGGGAAACCCTTGTATGAATACGCTCGCAAAGGCATCGAAGTTCCGCGTGAATCTCGTAAGATCACGGTATACGAGATTGTTCTTCACCGTTTTGAAGGCGATGAAGTCGAGATGGAAGTGCACTGCTCAAAAGGCACATACATTCGTACCATCGTGGATGATCTAGGCGAAATGTTAGGTTGTGGTGCGCACGTAACTATGCTTCGACGCACTGGTGTTGCGAAATACCCTTACGAGAAGATGGTGACACTTGAGCAACTGAATGAGTTACTAGAGCAAGCACACCGTGAAGAACGCGCTCCTCGAGAACTACTGGACCCATTGCTGTTACCAATGGATACAGCGGTAGAAGACTTACCAGAAGTCAACTTAGTGCCTGAACTGGCGGATATGGTTCAGCATGGGCAACCTGTTCAAGTATTTGGTGCGCCTACCGAAGGCTCACTTCGCCTTACCATGGGTGAAGAGCGTTTGTTTATTGGCGTTGGCGAAATGAACGAAGATGGCAAAATCGCTCCTAAGCGATTGGTCGTATTCCGAGATGACGTCGCATCCAAGTAAATGATTGAAAATACCGACCTGAGTGTCGGTATTTTTATATTGCACGAGATAGGAAATTTCCCTATAATCCGCGCTTCGCGTAGCGGCTGAATCAGAGATTGGCTGCTACAACTTTAAACCTACTCTTATTAGGAGAGAATTATGTCTCTGAATGCAGAAACTAAAGCAGCAATCGTTGCAGAATACGCACAAGGCGAAGGCGACACTGGTTCACCAGAAGTTCAAGTAGCTCTACTTACAGCTTCTATCAACCACCTACAAGGTCACTTCAAAGCGCACAAAGGCGATCACCACAGCCGTCGTGGTCTTCTACGCATGGTTTCTCGTCGTCGTAAGCTTCTAGATTACCTAAAAGGTAAAAACCTAGCTCGCTACCAAGACCTAATCAAACGTCTAGGCCTACGTCGCTAATCAGCGACTGCATAGCAGTTTGTCTAAAAAGGGGCTTTATGCCCCTTTTTTGTTGCCTAAATTTAGCCAAATTAGACTTATGCCGTTATAATACTGGCGGCTAAACCTCGTAAGAGGTTTTCTCAAAGCTCATAGCATTACAGTCAACCACGTCGACCAAAAGGTCGCGACTATTCAAAAGGAATTTCCGAGTTTCTTTTTACTAGTCGCGATTCGTAATGCCTTGAGTGTCAATTAACACGTCTAAGATTTCTTTAAGCACTAAAGGAAGATTAGAAACAAGGAATAACAATGTTCGAAAAACCAGTTGTTAAAACGTTCCAGTACGGTAACCACACAGTTACTTTAGAAACTGGCGTTATTGCACGTCAAGCTACAGCAGCAGTTATGGTCACAATGGATGATACGTCTGTATTCGTATCTGTTGTAGGTAAAAAAGAAGCCGTTGCAGGTCAAGACTTCTTCCCACTAACGGTTAACTACCAAGAGCGTACTTACGCTGCGGGTAAAATCCCAGGCGGCTTCTTCAAGCGTGAAGGTCGTCCTTCTGAAGGCGAAACGCTAACCGCTCGTCTAATCGACCGTCCAATCCGTCCGCTATTCCCAGACGCATTTAAAAACGAAGTTCAGGTTATCGCGACAGTAATGTCTGTAAACCCAGATGTTCAGCCAGATATCGTTACAATGATCGGTACTTCTGCTGCTCTTGCTATCTCTGGCATTCCATTCAACGGCCCTATCGGTGCGGCGCGTGTTGGTCATATCGATGGTCAGCTTGTACTTAACCCTAGCCAAACTGAACTAGAAACTTCTAAGCTTGATCTTGTTGTTGCTGGTACAGAATCAGCCGTACTGATGGTTGAATCAGAAGCGGACAACCTAACTGAAGAAGAAATGCTAGCAGCGGTTGTTTACGGTCATGATCAACAACAAGTTGCTATCAAAGCTATCAACGAATTCAAAGCAGAAGTAGCAACTCCTGCTTGGGATTGGGTTGCTCCTGAAGAAAACACAGCACTTAAAGATAAGATTGCAGAGCTAGCAGAGGCGAAGCTTGTTGAGGCTTACAAAATCACTGAGAAGATGGCTCGTTACGACCGTATCAATGAGATCGCTGCGGAAGTAAATGAAGTTCTTCTTGCTGAAGATCCTGAAGCGGATACAAAAGAAATCCACACTATCTTCCATGATCTAGAGAAAACAGTTGTACGTCGTAGCATCATCGCGGGTAACCCTCGTATCGATGGCCGTGAAAAAGACATGGTTCGTGCACTAGATGTTCGTACTGGTGTTCTTCCTCGTACTCACGGTAGCGCGCTATTCACTCGTGGTGAAACTCAGGCTATCGTGACGGCAACTCTAGGTACTCAGCGTGATGCTCAAATCATTGATGAGCTAACAGGCGAGCGTAAAGATCACTTCCTACTACACTACAACTTCCCTCCATACTGTGTAGGTGAGACTGGTTTTGTAGGTTCTCCTAAGCGTCGTGAAATCGGTCACGGTAAACTGGCTAAACGCGGTATCGCAGCAGTAATGCCTTCTGTTGATGAATTCCCATACACAGTACGTGTTGTATCGGAAATCACTGAATCTAACGGTTCTTCTTCAATGGCTTCTGTATGTGGTACTTCTCTTGCGCTTATGGACGCAGGTGTGCCAATCAAGTCTTCTGTTGCGGGTATCGCAATGGGCCTTGTTAAAGAAGGCGACGACTTCGTTGTTCTTTCTGACATCCTTGGTGACGAAGACCATCTAGGCGATATGGACTTTAAAGTAGCAGGTACTAACACTGGTATCACTGCTCTTCAAATGGACATCAAGATCGAAGGCATCACTAAAGAAATCATGCAAATTGCGCTTAACCAAGCTCAAGGTGCACGTAAGCACATCCTATCTGTAATGGATGAAGCAATCTCTGGTGCCCGTGAAGACATCTCTGAATTTGCTCCTCGTATTCACACGATGAAGATCAGCGCAGAGAAGATCAAAGACGTTATCGGTAAAGGTGGTGCAGTTATCCGTGCTCTAACTGAAGAGACTGGTACAACTATCGAAATCGAAGACGACGGTACTATCAAGATTGCTGCAACTGAAGGCACTGCTGCGAAAGAAGCTATCCGCCGTATCGAAGAGATCACTGCTGAAGTTGAAGTTGGCCGTATCTACACGGGTAAAGTTGCACGTCTAGCTGATTTCGGTGCATTCGTAACGGTTCTTCCAGGCAAAGATGGTCTGGTACACATTTCTCAAATCGCCGAAAAACGTGTTGAGAAAGTGTCTGACTACCTAGCTGAAGGCCAAGAAGTTCAAGTTAAAGTTCTTGAAATCGACCGCCAAGGCCGTGTACGTCTAAGCATGAAAGAAGCGGTAGAAAAGCCAGCTGAAGAAGCTGCTGCTGAAGCACCAGCTGCGAAAGACGAGTAAGACAAAATGAGACTTTCAGCCTTTTATTAGATTAAGGGCCTGAAAGCATGTTATAAAAGGGGAGCATTTTCGCTCCCCTTTTTTTGGTTTATTTCGACGCATTAACCTCAAACGAGGTTATCGCCTATATTGCATTAAGAGAAATAAATTTTGAGCGGTCCAAACAGGAGTATCAATTAGTGAAATGGTTTCAAACCGCAAGTTTATGTGTTGCTATCGCGCTGACCGGTTGTGCAAATACTTCTCAGCAATCAGCACAAAAGTGGCTATATCCACCGATGGCGGTGCCACTTCAGCCTAGCGTTCAACAAGAAGTACAAATCGCGCGTTTATCGCAGTTGCTACAACGTCCTGATCTCAGTGATGAAGTACGCGCTAAAATGCATTATGAGCGCGGTAGCTACTACGATAGCGTTGGTTTGCGTGATCTTGCCCGTTTGGACTTTAACCAGTCTTTGCAGTTGAATCCTGCTCAACCGGATATCTTCAATCTTTTGGGGGTGTATTTCACCCAAGTGGGGGAGTTTGACGCGGCTTATGAAGCGTTTGACTCGACCATAGAGTTGGCTCCGGATAATACCTATGCTGAGCGCAACCGTGCGATTGCACTATATTATGGTGGCCGAATCGATCTCGCTTTAGAAGATATGACCAAGCACTATCAAGAAATGCCAACGGATCCTTTTCGTTCATTATGGCTGTACATCATCGAAGCTGAGCAAAATCCAGAGCAAGCAAAAGCCAATCTTCAACAGCGTTATTTACGAGATCGTAGTGAAGAGTGGGGATGGGTTCTTGTTGCCATCATGCTGCGAGACGTCTCGGACGAAGACGCGCTTAAAGCCATTATGGATGGAACGAGAGAGAACTATCGCCTAGCTGAACGATTAACGGAAACGTATTTCTACCTTGGAAAGCGTAATCAGCTTGAAGGTGACATCGCAAGTGCCATCTCACTTTATAAGCTCGCGATTTCGTTCAACGTTTATGATTATGTTGAGCACCGGTATTCCTTCTTGGAACTGGCACAAATCTACGATCAATTACAGCAAGATAGATTAGCCAAGCTAAAGGCCGCTAAGAAGCAGGAAATGGAATGATTTAGAGCCGCTCGATGAGAGCGGCTTTTTTTATGATTGAACTTGATGAGTGACTCATTTAAAATAGTTAGCCTTGCTAACTAAGTGGTGGTGGCTTTTATGGCACTAGAAGAAAGCTTGATTGATTTAGAGCGTTTTTGCGCAAAAGCTTGGCGTGTTTATGCCAAAGAAGATCCGTTATCACATCTAAGCTTTAATGAGTTCGATTATTTACGTGTGATTCAGGTTTACCCTGAGGGTGTACGAATAACCGATCTTGCAGAAGAGTTGCAAGTGACTAAGCCTTCCGCATCGACAATGGTTGTTCGTTTGGAAAAAAAGGGTTTAGTGAAACGCATCGCATGTAATGAGGATGCCCGTGCTAAGCGTGTATTGCTGACAGAAGAAGTCGCAGAAAAAATGTCTTTGGAGCAGGTGGTTTACAAAGATATCTCTGAACAAATGATGCAACAATTAAATCAGCAAGAAGCTGAGCAGTTACAAGCTTTACTGAATAAAGCATTGAGCAATAAGTCATTTTAAATTAAACCAAAGGCCTCCGCTGTACGCATTAGCCTTTGGTGTTTCATTTTTCTTTTATTTAATTTAACCATTTAGTTAGTCTTGCTAATTAAATGGTTAGCTTTGCTAACTACTGGTGGCAGTCATGCAAAACTCAATTTATAGACAGTTTTGGAAATATACGATTCCAACCGTCGCAGCAATGCTCGTGAACGGTTTTAATCACCAATAATACTACTGATTAATTTCTGTTAGTTATATTTTCACTTTATAGCTTTCCATTCTGTTTCTATGAAACTAACAGAAAAAAATAGAGATTATGTTTGTTTGATGTAAATAAGATGTTAACCTTAAACTAACGGAAATAAATAGAGATTATTTATGTTGGAGTCGATTAAGGTTAGCAATTACGAGTTTGATGTAACTTTAACCCAAGATGCTTATGTGCTTTGCCTTGAGGGTACACCACTAGTGTCTGCTAATGCTTATCTCGCATACAAAGGGAAAAGAGTAAAGACCGATGCTTTGAGAAATAAAGCTCAGATGTTGAAAACCTATCTATCACAGGTACTTACTGACTATAATGACTGGATGTTTTTGGAAGATGATCGTGAGAATCCAGAAAAAAATAGGTATGTTAAAGCAAGCACTGCTCACTTAGAAGTAAATGATAGCTATGTGTCTGGGTATTTGAGTCTCCTAGCTAGAGGTGATGTAAAATTCTCGAAAGGTATACCGCTAGAAAATTCTTCTATTACTCAGCATATCCACGTTATTCGTGAATTCTACCAGTTTTGCTATGACTATGGACTGTCATCATTTAATCCAAGCTTTTCTTATCTTTATGATAAATATACTCAAAAGCAAACCGCAACTATCGGGTTGGATAAGGCTATCCACGATCTTTACTATGATGAGGATGAGTTTAATACGTTATTGAACTACTTGACAACAATCAATCCATTTCTCCATGAGAGAGATCGTCTTATTCTCTTACTATGCTACTACTCTGGCATAAGACCACATGAACTGATCAAGTTTCACAATTTTACAATCAAGCGCTTGTTAAAAGTAATAGACAAAGATGCACCGTTCAATGCTAGTACAGAGTTGATCGTTACTGGTAAAGGAAGAGGTGCAGGTAAATTGCGCAAAATCATCATACCACCACAAGTCTATGCCCCGTTGAAAGAATTTTTGTATGTAACAATTCCCCTTTGGGAAGATAAACAGCAAATCAAATTTTCAGGATCAATTTTTACATCATTAAGTGGCAAGCCTTTGAAGTCTTCTAGCTGTTTTAATGATCAGCAATGGAGAAAAATGGTTAACGCATACATTTCCAAAGGAATGTTAGACATCACGGAAATTGAATTGTGGAAAAAGAGAGATCTGTATTCAACACGGCACTGTTTTGCAACAAACCATGTTATTCAGCAACGTAAAGAAGGGAAGCGTTTAGATCAAATCTCTCTTAAAGAACTGATGGGGCATTCTAACTTTTCTACAACGTTAGCTTCATATATTTATCTTGCAGCAGTCCTAACAGAAGATGAAAGTCTTAAAAGCTATGCAGTTGAAATGTCAGATAAAGACCAAGTAGGGAGAAGCTAGATCATGAGTGAGTTTTCATTTGAAAGTACGATAGCTCGTTCTTATCTAGTAAGCCACGAGGACTTTTTGAGTGGTAAAGTGGATGAAGTGTTTACTCCTGAGCGAATTTGCTTCTACGCTATCGCTAGTGAAAGAAATGTTAACGGTCGAGTGTTTGAGTGCTTTAAGCCCACTTCAATTCAGTCTCCAATATTGGATTGCTTGTTTGCATATTTGAGTTCTAAGTCTGTCAGAGAGCAGTCTTTAAACTCGAAAAATCGATTATCTAGAGGTTTGAAAACACTGTTTTTAGCAATTGAGAATGATATAGACAGGATTAATGACCGAGGGTTTATTAAGTCGTTATTCATATTGCTGAAAAAGAACGGTGTAGCTGTGGGAAGCTTTAACTTGATTGTCGGGCTTTTAAATAAAGCTCTTAAGTCGCACGAGGTTCACGGTGTTGCATATTCAATAGAGATAAAAAATGCACTGAAAGAGTTGCCACGTACAGTTAATGTAGAGACAAAGCCTCGTGACACGCTTGGTCAAAAATTATTGGGTAGACATAACTCGAATCAAGCAGAGAAACAGTTGTGGTCTGGTTTTAATGGTTTTCTTCGTGAAGCATGGGAGATATCGAATGAGTTAGATTCACTTATTCAATCCGAATATCGCCATGATATGGATTTGTATCATCAAATTATTGAGGCATATACGGGGAATAATGGCTTCAGCTCATACCCGTCCAAGTTGCAAAGGAAGTTGCTAACAACTTTATCTCGTTGCTATATAGATGGTAATGAAAGGCTACTAGCATTGCACTCTTCGCCAGAAAAACTAGTTTATGTAGAAGATAATGAAACACCGTTGAGGTTCTATAGTTATTGGTTTTCTAAAGGGAAGAAATGCTTCAATGGTCACGCTAAAGTACTAGGGAAAGGTTCAATCACTGTGCCATTAAGTACAGGGTTGTTACTGCCACGGTATGATGCCTCTTTCACAGATCTAGAGTTGATTGTATGTAGGTTAATACTTGCTAAATATCAATTTTCAGACTCAATGTTGAGACGATTAACACCAAGCTGTATCTCGGTAAACTTAAGCTCTGGTAAAGGAGGAAGCGTACAGGTTGAAGAGAATAAAAACCGTGGCGGCTCAAATCCGAACACAAATCGAGGTCATGTTTATATATTCACTCGTACGAAGAATAAGTTTGAGTTTGAGGTTTTTTCTCAGTTTTACAACAAACTCTGCAAGTATTACTCCGCAGAGAACCTGTCAATAACAGCCACTCCGATTTCAAAAGCCTCACAGACAAAAACTTTCGGCAAATCAATATATAACTTAACAAAGCAATTTGAGAATGCAGTGACTAACTTTCCCGCATGTTTTTCTGAGGAAACGGCGCACTTTATTCAAACTTGGGTTACAGCTAAGAAGGAGTTCAAAGCAGCCTCTCAGGGTAAACGAAAGAAAAATCTACACTTAGGTCTCACGGCAATTTCAACAACTCAAAAAGTTATGCAATTTGATTATCATTTGGTTGGTAAAGAGGTTAGTGACACAAGTTTTGAGGCTAATGATGGTGTTACAGAACAAATGGAGGCAGATCAAAGGTCTCATACTCTTAAGACTGATATCAATGTGTATGAAGCTCGAAATCATAGTCCAGTAATGCTGGAAGCTGATCACAAAGTCGGGCAACAAGTTGCTAATAGGATGGTTGAAGAAGCTAGGTTGCTTAAAGGAAAAGCAAGGGTTCTTTCACTGTCAGAAGTCAAAGAGATGTTTGATTTAAGCTCAGAATCTGAAAAGTTAACAGCTATGGAGTTACCTGAATTTATCAATAAAACAGGGTGTGATATCACAGAGTTTTTAGGTGTAGAGCACGAAAGTTCCCTTTTATTTGTGAAGCACCCACTGGTTTTAGCGTTCTTGAAACTTCATATAGATCATATTGATAAAAGTTTACCGAAGCTAATTATCGATCAAGTATCTATCGGTGAAACGCTCTCCGATAAAGTTATTAAGGCAGAGGCTCTCCGAGTTGTCCTGGCTTCGATTATTGAAGAGTTTGAAGGTACGCTTCATAGGGAAGCTGATGAAATACTTCGTGACTATGAGTTACCTGTTTTTGCACCGATTATATGAGAGGAAGTTATAGATGGCTGTAGTACTTAATCATACTATTCGAGATATTTTAGACTCTCAGAAAAAGGGAGAGGCTTCGTCAGAAAGGCTGAACAATTTATATGATACTGAATTTATTGTCGGTGACAGTCACCTAGATGTTAGCTTTTCTGGTACACAGTTATCTTCAGAATCAAAAGTGGTTCTTCGGTATGCGATTGTTCAAGCGCTTGGCGGATACCTAGAAGCAGGTGTATTGAGTGCGGAGAGGCTCTATGTATTTGAGCGGCTCGAGTATTTTTGTGAGTATTTGAATGCTCATAATATTGTCCACATTCTGGATGAATTTAACTTTGAGCATGTTGTTGGGTATTTGTATTTTCTCATAGATAAGAGACCCGAAAATGGGCAAGAGATTTATGCTCACCAATCAATAATCACGCTCATGAAATTCTTGAATGACTTTTCTAAGTTAGCTATTGATGGTAGTTGCGTTTGGGCTACGACAGCAACACTCAGCAGGTCAAAGTTATCTAAGGTCGCATCAGAGTACATCAGTGACAAATACCCAGATGTAGACGTATTGGAGTGGCTTTACGGAGGCAGTCTTGAAACAGTATCGCTTTCCACGGCAATGTTGATGCTTAACTATTCTATTGAACAACTTGAAAGTATTGAGCATAAAGTCATACAAGCATACTTTGATGTTTGTAGGGGGGAGGGTGGATGCAACTGGTGGATTAACGCTAATAAAAAGTTAGCAGGGGCTGCTGCTCTCATTGTTGAGCATGGTCATGATGATTTTGAAGCAATGGAGTATGTAAAAAGTTCAAATGCTCCTTCAATTTTATCTCGACTTAGAAATATGACTCCAAACTTCTATAGGTGGTTTGATAAGGTGAATGCAAGACTTACAGATAAGCTTTCTTTGCCAAGTTTTATCTCTATTGTACAAGTAGTAGTACCATCGCAAGCAGTTCTCTCTGAAAAGGTTAGGCATTACCACAATTGCTCATTGACCGTTATTGCTATTCTCACTGGTATTCGAGTACACGAACTAGCTAATATAAAAGCCAACAATGCGATTAAAGAGGAAAGTGGCGTTGTTTATTTAACCACGAGAATCGATAAAACCCATCAAGGGTTGCCTGTCACCCGCTCCACTGGAGATGCCGTATCCATAGCGGTAGATTCACTTTTAGAACTTAGCTACATAGATAAAACTCAGCCATTAAAATACAAGGTGAATGGAGTCATAAAGGAAGGATATTGCTCCATTTTCTATAACGCAGCGACATATGCAGCGAGGCGTTACCATACTCAACCAGACAAACTTGTTAATGATTTAAAAGCGGCTTGGTTGGGTGTGCCTGACTCTCAAGTAAAAAAAGAAGCACGAAATGGTACTTTAAATCGATTCATTAATGATATCTATGAAAAAACCTTAAAAAGCTTATCTCCTGAGACAGAAAAAGAGATTCGAGATCTTGATGAAAATATTTCAGTGCATGCTTTTCGCCACACGTTTGTTGATTTCTTACTTAGGCGGTTTGATGGTGATGTTTATCGGGCAATTAGACGCTGTTTTGCTCATTCATCTAAGGATGTTATGAATTATGTTGATAACTACATACGTAATAAAGTTAGCCCACAGGTGCAGAGTATTGCTGAGCGAGCATATACTCATGAGTTGATTAAGAAAATTGCAGGAGATATAAACCATACACAGTTCACTGGTGCTTCTGTAGAGTATGTGCGTAAAAAACTCTCCACAATGAGTTGGGTTACTATGGATGAGCTGGACGAGAAAATCTATGACTGGATCTCTAGTGATGAGGATGGGTTGGTAAGATTGGTTCCCCACTCTTACGGATTCTGTATGCTATTTAAAGACAGAGTACCATTGGCTAAATGCCGTGATTTTTCGGGGGTTGCAAAAGTTGAACGTGGTGAAAGTAACCTTTGCCTTGGTTGCTCGAATGTTGCAGTGAAATCGGACTCTCACCTAACGACTTTGGAGCAGCTTCAGACAATTCATATGAACCTGCTTGAGTCGTCAAAAAAACCTACTAATTTAATGTCACTTGTTAACTCTAACAAATGCAGGCAAAGACAAGAGTCGCAACGCATAATCAAAACAATTGATGCTCTAAGGTCACAATTAAATGAGCTGGAGGTGGCGAAATGAAGCTAGTCGGCTTATCCAAAAAGAAAAAAGAATACCCAAGCGCTTACTATGAACTCTCTGAATTACAGCAAGTTATTTATCGCGTGTGTGAAGATGAGTATGAGAAAGCAAAAGTTCGCATCAATAATGCCACTTCACTTTTGAAGGTTCGAGAACGCACGATAAACAAGAGCGAGGTAGCAAGGATAGCGGGGGAAAAGCTGGGTAGAGCTAACCTTAACCACTCACATATGTCTAAGGAAAACTGCCTATTTCTTTTTAGCAGTATTAATGCCTGGAATGCAAAGCTTAAAGCACATTTTGAGTTATCTAGCTATGTACTCAACTCGAAAGCTCGTCAGCCTACGAAAGAAGAGCTAAAAGCTGAGTTGGGTAAAGCTAAGAAAGCCAAAAAGGAGTTTGGTCGAGAAGTCCTTGATTACTATACTAATGCTGTATTGATACAGTCTGAAGCAGTTCTTAAAACTAAAGTAGCAAAGCTTGAAAGAGAAAATGAAGATTTAAATAAGAAGTTAGTTGATGTTACTGCCAGTAGAGATGAACTGTTAAAGCAAATAGCGGAACAAGGAGAGAGTGAACTTGCTATTAAACGTTTAAGAAAAGAAATACTGAACCTGCAAGGACAGCTTAAACAAACGTAGAAGACACGTAGAAAGGCTAACAAACTTGTTTGTTAGCTTTCAGGTGAATTAGTCTGAATGCAACCTGTCAGTTTCATTACCTCGATATGACTAGATCGGACAGGTTGCCCTAAATCGGTTTTACCCGATTCCTTGCTGGCAAATAGGAAGAAATCCTTCTCAGTTGCTTTTCAACTCATAAGTTTTTCTTAGTAGTTGTTTTCTCTCTAACCGCGACAAACTTCTGCCCCATTCCTTGCCAGTAACCTTCTACCTCACAAATAATAGTGAGGTGGTTTGACCTGCTTCCTCTAATCAGCATAGTGTCTATGAAAGTGGAGGGCTTACCACTGTCAGGAGTTTATAATTGGAAACAACGCACGAAAAAATAAATCGTTTTAAGCTATACAACAGAACAATGATTGCAGCTGCGCTAGCAAAGCGTAATCGAAGGTATCAAGGTGTACCTGCGAAGCTATTGTTGTGTTCAATTCTCGATTCGCTATCAGTAGCTGCATTTCCTGATACTAAGATGAAAAATGGTGAGCGTTTCAGAGAGACGATAAAGTGCTTTTCAGAATTTGAATATAGTGATCATGTAAGCCTTTTACAGCTCTTAGCTACTTTAAATAGTTTAAAGTCAGTACCAATCGAGTTTCAAGATTTTCACAAATGTGTGCAAGGTATGCACTTAGAGCGTTTTCCAAAAACTCAAAGGTTATTCAAACAGAACATAAGTATTGATAGAGATCCCACATTAGCAGAAATTCTGGAAATATGGCCAAAAGATATTAACGGAGAACCTATTAAAAAGGGGGTTCCCAATCCGTCGGTATTTACACATGGGAATTTGATTTGGAAATATAGAAACAAGCTGGCGCATGAGTTTCGTAACCCAGGTAATGGTGTAGATATCGATGTTAAGCTCACCAAAGCAGCATACTATCAGGAAGTATCTAAAGTGACCGACATGTCACCTATTGATGGAATTTCGTTTGAAAATCGTTGGGAACTGGTCTACACAACAGGTTTTTTTTACCACTTAACTAAGTCCATCTTGGACGCTGTGTGTGACTCGTATCAAAAACAGGGCAACAGTCCGTTCCTGAATTACAATGAAGGATCAAGTTGGCTTGTTTAGTAAGCCAGCATACAAAGCATTTGAGAGTGATTCTCAACGTTTGGCAGTTTCGCTTCGCTCAAGTATAGCCAAGCGGTGCTACATTATCAGCATAAGGTGATATATTGCTTAGGACACTATTTGAAGAAGCTCTGGGAAAAGAAGCGAAAAAAGGAATTTTTTTCTAAATGAGTTTCAAGTTGGTTCAGGTAGTCACGAAGAGCTGTTTAGTTCCTACAATATACCTTATGATTTTAATTCCGTTGTGCTAGCCATCAAAATAAGAACTGAGAGTCGATAAATGAATAAAAAGTTATTAATTTTACTGTCACTGGCTCCTGCATTTGATTTACTGGCTGGATGGACAACATCTAGCGACACAGATCCAATGGCTAATAACCACATATATTATGCTTATTCTGAAAGTGTTAAAAGTATGAAGCCTTTGGCTTCACCATACACTAATGCAAAGTCATGGGTTAGTGTGGGTTGTAATACAGCAGGCTCAATGTGGGTCAATTTTGGATTTACTCATGTACCAAATATGACAGATGACTCTACAAAGGATGGGTATTCCTCGGCTAACAGGAAAATAAAGTGGGACGAGTCAACTGAGTTAATATATATGACTCAAAAATGGGGTTCTAAATTTATACACATTGCAGAGTCGGAAAAAAATAATATAAAAAAATTAATGAGTAGTTCTTCAGTTACATTAGACCTATCTTCTTGGTATGGTTCCCCAAATTCTCACTTTAAATACAGCTTGTCTGGTTCTAGTCGAGCTATTGAGAATGTTTTAAATAAGTGTGGAATTTCGATAGAAAGTAATGCTTGTGAGGAAATTCAAAATGAATTAATTAAGTTCGATATAGTTAGAGGTACATATGGTCGAAAAAGCGAAATTGATTCATTGTTTGAACGAGGAGATATAAATAATAAAGAGTTGGAAAAATTACATAAATTGAATCAAGCATGTATTTCTTTAGTTGAAGCTAAAGGTAATTAGATATTCTTATAAGTATTGATGTCCTCAAAGGAAAGATAGTGTCGTGACCTAACAACGTTTAAGATTTCAAGATACTTTTTCTAATCCCAACCTCGCACGTTAGAACCCATACTCTAACGCGCTTTTGTCGGGTAGACGACACTTGTTACCAAGTGTCGTCCCCCTAAGAACCGTACGTGCAACTTTCACTGCATACGGCTCAAGCCTCCACAAAGGCATCGTATGATACCCAGCAACTTATAAAGCAGTTAGAGCAGGAACGTGCCAAGAGTTGCGAGTTTGCCTTTTGGACTTTCTCTTTGCCAAGTAATCTCGGTATTGAGGGTCAAATGGTGTTACCGCACTTCGGATTTTCACATGTCTCTCTATAGGCACTTTGGCTATTTGGAAGAGATTGAATTGGCAATCCATATCCATGATCTTCTGCCAACCGTGAAATTGCCATTGGCCTTTCCGATTGAGGAAGTATTTGTGGGTGATCCAATTTGTAGACTTTGTTGGATGACGCCTTTTAGCCCAGTGCCATAACGCATGGAATAGCTTATGACCTACATATCCGAATACCTGTTTAGCAACGCAGTTTCGATAGTAATTCGACCAGCCCCTAAGTTTCGGATTTATCAACTTGATTAGATCGTTAACAGGGATGGTTGCGTGCTTTTTGATGAGTTCACGCAAGTTACTCAAGAACAGTAGCGTGTTGGATTTGCTCGGTTTAATGAGCAATTTCCCTTTGTACTTTCTATGGTTAAAACCTAGGAAGTCAAAACCATTACTGATGTGGGTAATATGCGTTTTCTCTTCGGATAGTGTTAAGCCTCTTTCTGCTAAGAACTCGGCAATCAACGGTTTGATATCGTTCTCCAGCACTTCCTTTGAAGCACAGGTGACGACGAAATCGTCGGCGTATCCAATAAAGTTGGCTCTTGCACCCTTTTTGAGTGCGGCAGACTTTATTCGCTGCTCAAGCCCTGCAAGAGTCACCAGCATCAAGGTTGGGGATATGACCCCGCCTTGAGGTGTCCCCTCGTCAGTGCGATAAAACAACCCTTTGTCCATAAAGCCAGATTTTAGCCATTGTTCTAACATACGTTTATCTACGGCAATGTTATTCATAAGCCATTGATGCCCGATCTTGTCGAAACAGGCTTTGATATCTCCCTCAAGTACCCACTGAGCTGACTTCTTTAGTGCCAGACACTTGAAGCACTGTGCGATTGCATCGGCAGTGCTGCGGTTTGGTCTGAATCCATAGCTGTTAGGGTCGGCAAGTGTTTCTGATACTGGCTCGAGTGCAAGAAGATGAAGCGCTTGCTGCGCTCTATCGAACATACACGGGATACCCAGTGGTCTGAGTTTGCCGTTTTTCTTGGGGATGTAGATACGCTTGAGCGGTTTGGCTTGATAAGCTTTTCTGCTCAATTGATTGACTGCTTTCATGCGGCGCGAATCCGTGTTCCAGATGACGCCGTCTATTCCAGGCGTTTTACTGCCTTTGTTTTGTGATACTCGCTTAACAGCAAGAAGTTTTGCCGAACGCGAGTGAGTCAGTATCCACTGCAATGCTTTCGCTTTGCCGTGTTTACCATCTCTCGTTGCCTTTGCAATACGCATCTGAAGCTTTAATACACGCGCTTCTACAGCTTTCCAGTTTATGGATTGCCATTGAGCACTGTCAGGAGAGGCACTAATCTCTTTTGAAATTATCATTTGCGTTTCTCCTTGAATAAAGTTCTTCAAATTCTCTTGCAACGGAAGACCAGTCGGAAGTCGGCTCACTTTCGTGATCAGATATGAATCTGTATCTGCATCGTTACAATGCAGCCTTCGCTTTTTCCAACATCCTCTACCTGCATTACTATCGGCCACAGAGGCTTTCCCATAGGGAGTAATACAGGCTTACCGTGTTCCGTATGTTGCGCAATGTCAGGGTAGATGCCCGCTATGGTGCGGAGAGCTTTATTGATCACGAAAGAGTACTGGACAACCTCTTTCCTGCTCTCATTGCCTTTTGGCTACAGCGTATTAACCACTTCCGCTGTTTCATCACATGACGCACCTTACACGGATTCACGTATGTTCATCATACTGACTACCTAGCACTTACCCGATTCCGTGGTTATCAGGAGGATCGTTCTCTCACGATTTCAATCCCGATCGGTATATGACCAATCTTCGTTACATTGTCAGAGCCGCTGCTTTATTCAGGCTCCTAGGTTCATCTGGTGATACAGATGGTTCACTCGTTGAGCGGTGAACAGCGCTTCATACGACTTCACGTCGCACGTCCAAAGGTGTACTAACGCAGCTCACAGAAAATACACCTTTGTTGAGAGTTGAACTGTTAACACCTTACTTTAGGTATATCTAGCCAGTTGGTTGTGTATTGCGGAGTAAGCATTTCTCTCCGCATGCTCCATTTCTGCTCTATGCCTTGGGAACCAACAAAAAGCGTATCAGTGCCATACCGATTATTAAGACTATCAAACACTTTCATTAACTTATCATTACTCGGGGTTTGATTTAACAGATCTAATTGTTCGTGCTGCCCATTAACTAGATCGATCAAACCGATGCCAATTTTGTAATAACGTACACCTGGTTTGAACAATTGTGTTGCTGCCTTCGTAGCAACTTTGACCAACTGCATTGAGTCAGCAGTTGGATATGCAAAATGATGAACTATACGGAAGCTCTGAGGTTTATCATCAAATGGGGAGCTGGAAGCAAAACAGAGCATAGCTTTACACAGAGACTTTTGATTTCGTGCTTTATGTGCTGCTATAGCGGCGTGTTTACTTAGTGCTTGCTTCAGTAGTTCAAGGTCGGTGATTCTTGTTCCAACACTACGAGTTGAGTAAATCTGCTTTTTATCAGCTCTAGCTGTGTCCCAGCCCTTGCAAGCGACACCATTTAATTCACGAACGGTTCTTTCAATTTCTACTGAAAATTCCCGACGTGCTTGTTCTGGGGCATACTGAGACAAATCATAAGCTGAGTTAATCCCCATATGTTTTAATCGTGTTGATATTTTTTTGCCCACTCCCCATACATCACCAACTTCTAGCTGCTTTAATATAGAGGTACGCTGATGTTCATTGTCGATAACGCAAACGCCCTTACAGCCTTGAATTTTTTTAGCTGCATGATTGGCAATTTTGGCGAGGGTTAGCGTTGTTCCCATACCTATACATACTGGTAATCGACACTCTTTCCAAACGGCTCGTCGGATTAAAGAGCCATGTTCTCGTAAGTCTTTAATGGCAGGAAAGCAGCGATGAAAGGAAAGAAATGATTCATCAATGGAGTATAAATATTGCTCAGGCGCAAACCGCCCGATAACATCCATCATTTTGGACGACAAATCTGCGTAAAGTTCATAATTAGATGATAGAGCAATTACACCTTTCAACTCACACAATGCTTTGACTTCAAAGTAAGGTTTAAACTTTGCTATACCTGCTTCTTTAGCTTGACGATTAGCTGCAACGACACAGCCATCATTATTCGACAGAACGATTACGGGCTTACCTCTCCACTCGGGTCTAAAAACTTGTTCAGTACTACAATAAAAGGAATTAGCATCAACTAGGGCAAACATTATTTTCTACGAGATGAGAGTAAATAGCTTGGGCGGTGACAACGGATAGATCGAATCACTACACCTTCAATCGAAAATGTATCTTGAGCATGAATACAGATAGGCATCATTGCTTTATTTGCAGATAAGAGTGATCGACGTGTTATATCTAGCATTTTACAAACGAACTCACCATTATAATTGGCCACGATTACATCAAGGTTTTGGACGGCAACGTGACGATCTACAATCAACAAGTCACCATCAAAAATGCCAATCTCTTGCATAGATTCCCCCATTGCTTGTCCGATGAATGTAGCACTTGGATGCTCAACTAGCAGTTCATCAAGGCTCATTCCCAGTTGTCTGTATTCAGCAGCAGGGCTTTCAAAGCCTGTAATACCAGCGCTTGCTAAGATAGGGATAACTTTCATAATAAAGATAGCTGTACACATATACAGTTATTTTGGGGCTAAACAGTTTGATCGTCAAGGGCATTAGAGAGAAAATAACGCACTTATCCTACTAAGTGTTTTAGGATGTATCGGGTCGGCAGTAGGGCTACCTATCGTGCATAATTCGCCAATTTCATATACATACACCGATAAAAATGCTTGAAAAGAGGGTTGGGTGTAAAGGGACTTTCTTTACGCTTCGGGTTAGTCGTCGATTGCTATTGTAGAGTTTTGATACTGCGAGTCTGGCTGAAGCATTTATGCCCCAAAACTGCTTAGCTCAAGATTCCTGACCACTTTCCTAAGTCAGTTATTGACCTATTTATCCTAATGGCAGATTATGAGTCTAGTTGAACACTTATAATTATACAGACATGTTCAGCAATTTTTGAGTGGAAGGAAGAATAAGACCTATAGAACAGCATGTTGCTGCTATGACGTCTGTATTTTATGAAGACAATGTCTGTTAAAAAGACACTGTTAAAGGTCAGGAGAATAAATGAAACATCTTAGAACGTTGATAGTCATTTTACTGATAGCGGTGATTCTTACTATTGCTCCGTACTTTTTCAAATTTCATGATTTATATCAATATGCAACAACACAAGACTTTGCGAATTTTGGTACGTATATCAGTGGGATTCTAACTCCTATATTTACTCTTGTTTCAATACTGTTTCTAGGTTTGCAGGTGATTGAGTCAAGCAAGCAGTCAAAGCTGGATAGAGTAATATCCGAGCATAAAATATCGTTAGATAATTTAATTAGCTCCCTCGCAAATGAAAAGCATCTCACGGAAGTAGAAGATCAAGCATATCAATCCTATTTGAGAGGTGAAAATGTGTACTTATCATGTTCGGAGTTTTACAGAAACAACTCTCGGATGATTGAGTCATTTGGCGTAGTTTCACAAACGCTATCTCATGTTAAGAAGTTAGATGAAAAACAGTACAATATCTCAAGAGGTTTAGTTATTTCAGCCATTGACAGGGATAAGTTAGGTAAAGTTGAAAGGTTAAAGTTTTATCTCGATAACTACCGCTATAGTAGTAATCCAGAACACTATAGCTGGATTTGTGAAGAGTCTAAGCAATACGTGGAAAAGTGACCTTAACCAACGGTTCGAGAGGGATTCGCAGCGCGTGGCATTTTTACTATGCGTTGGTTTAAGTGATTAAGGTGGTGTGCGGCGGCTTTAGCATTGCGTTGCTCAACCTTTAACAGGGAGTTAGGGAAAAGAGGAAATGTATGAATATTCCTACTGATAAAGAAATATTAGAATTAATATATAAAAAATATAAAAATGACTATTTATCATACAAAAACGATAAATCTATTCGTAAAGCAAAAATATTTGTTCCTCTCAATATTGAAGATATCTCTTCTGATCTGAAAACTGAGGCTGATATTGTATTTGGAAGGCTTTATTATCACATGGATGAGAAATATGGTTATAAGCGTTCCGATGGGTCAAATGTGAATTTCTTTGTATTGAAAATAGGTGAAGATAAGTATTGTGTTAATTACCCACTTATGGTTAGTGTGCTTGCGTCATTAAGAGCCGAGAATAAAAAATTTTTTGTTCCTGTTATGATCTCAATACTTTCTACTTTAGTTGCAATTACTACGTTATCTTTAAAAATTGGTGGGATTTTTTCCTAACAAATGATCAAGGAATCAACCTACTTTTCCTAATCTGACAGAACGAGTCAGAGCAATAGGTCTAGTTCACTTTTGTCCAATTGTGAGCTATGATACCCGCAAGCTGACTGTACTATCACTGTCGTGATTAAGCATCGGATGTGTAAGATTGAGTATGAGTTACTGCACATCACATTATTACACATCAGCAGTGCTAGTCTGCATTAGCTCCATTTCAGTACTTTCATATTTTCATTAGACAACAATTGTGAAAGTTCAGTTAGTGACTCAAATAAAAAAGAGATTAAGACTCTTCATGTGTCACTTTTTCCTTCGGCAATACAAATGATACGTTTACTAGTAAGCTCTTCCTATAGAGTGCCGTTTTTGTTTTCATACCATCCCCACCTTTCATTGCCAACTACTCCCGTTTTTATTGACGTAATCACCTTCAATAAACCTGTCGTGATAACTGGGTATTTGTCATTCATAAAACCGTTACTTCATCGCCAAATTTTATCGTTACAATATCGTTCTTATCGACACTTAACAGAGCGAAAGACTGCCTTGCCTCAAATCAAGAGTCGTATTACTTCCATTGGTTGTGGTTTCAGCCATCTTTCCCTCATTGTTAATGCGTATGTTTATAAAACGTGCAACAATTGTTAGCCAAGATGTTTACTTAATTGTTCTGTTTAACTTTTCGGCGATTTCAGTGGCATGTTGAAATATTGCGTCCTTTACTAGCGAAAACTCCTTTCCAGGAAATCGTTTGTCTATAGAGCTAAGTGCGTTAATGAATTGAGCGAGAAAGGCAGAGATGATTTCACGGCAGTTCGCATTGCTGATACCAAACTGATTAGCTGTCTGCTCTATATGCCGTAAGAAAATTTTGTTGATATGGTATTTATATCCCTTGGATGCTTTCATTCCCATCGATAACTTTAGCTTTCGCTTATTTAAGCCTCTAGTGCCGACAGCAGGGTAAGCCGATAGCAAATCGTAAAATGGCGTGAGTTGATAGCGTCTATTTGAATCAATATGCACAGAAAAGTTCTTGAGATGACCGTCAGTGGCACCAAGAAGACATTGCAAAACCATGAACTTAAAAAAGTCATGATTGTTCGCCTTTCTTTCCGCCGAGAGACTCAAAACATCAACAATTTTGGATACTCCTAGATTACTCTCCGATTGATATTTTTTATGTTCAGGCACACCTAAAATTTGGCAGAAATCTTCTTGGTGTCTACGAGACACGACTCCGTCACCAAAACATCGGTCGAACCGTTCCACAGCAAGAGCTTTAGCTCCTGATTCAGTCGCTATTATCTCTATATTGGGAACGTTAAAACCAAGTTCCTTGGCTATTTGGGTACAAATGAATTCATTCTCAATGCTTCTGCTCATATCTAGTACCGAGTTACTTTGTACAATCGTATCCATTGAATATTTAATAATGTGGCTACTCAGTGATTTCCCTTGAGGTACGTACCATTTACCGTTCAACTTAGTTAAAGTTGTTTTTTGCTGTGTCCCCGAAATACAAGGTCGATAATCTCCAAAGAAAGAGAGAAATGATTTACGTAGTGTAACGAGTTGATCTAATTCACTTCTTGATATCTCTCGATATTGCCATCCAATATTTGGAGGTTCCTTGCTCCCTGTAAATGAAACGCCGCCAGTGCAATCGTGACCAATTTTGGAGAGTAAGGTGAATGCATCTATGGATTGCAAACCTACCGAGTGAGCAAGGCTTAATCGTTCTTCCATTAAATCAGGCAGAAGATTATGCATAAAGTTCAATGCATTAAATGATGAAACCTCTCCCTTTCTTAGTGGCAGACTTAACGAGATCGGGAAATTAGAATCGTATGCTAACCATTCATCAGAATATGAAAATGACCAGTTAGTCTTCGACTGTTGGATAAACTGTCCCACGAGCTTGTTGTTTGTTGCATATGCATAAAGTATAGAGTTGTGCAAATTAACTCCTGAACTACGCTGATTGGGTTATGTTTTTGTAGAAGGTAATGGCATTTTTTATAGCCATCATTTGGGCTTTGAGATCTAATCTACGACCTAGTTGTGACCAACCAGCAGATGTGTAAGAGTTAGTATGAGTTACTAAATGTAGACACATGCTGTTACTCGCCTCATTTAATTTTTATTTTCTTCAGTAACAAGCGACTTAGAGCTAATATATTACCTCTATAGTTGTGCTATTAATCATCAACTTTTACATTTACCATTGTTTTGGTATAGCCATTTTCAGTTAAGAGGCAAAAATAACACTCTGAAGTTACACCCTATTCGATTCTGAACGTAGAGTGTCGATTGTTAGCATAAGGGCATTCAGCATTCCATTTAATTTCGCCGTCTCAAAGTTGACAGTTCGTGTTCGTTCTGCGATGACATTTTTAATTTTTGGAAAGCTTTCACTTAATTCTCTATATGCTTCGGCTTCTCCTGCTAGCTCTGTTTTTTTAGTCTGTACAGAGTCAATCTGAGCTTGTACATGTTCAAGCACCTCCGAGAACTCGTCTACATTGTAATTTCCAGGAATAGAAGGGCTAATACGACACCCTGACATTGGTACAATGGAAATTTTTTGATTCAATATTTTCACAAATTCGGGGTTTTGATCCCACTTCGGGGATAACTGTATAAATAGTCCCTCTTCTTTCAATCGACATATTTGTCGGTAAGCAATTTTTCTCAACTCTTTTTCATCAAACTTTTCGTAACCTATATCGATTTGCTTCATACGTGAAACGAAGTCGTTGAGCGTGATCTTCTCATCACTCTCTAGGCAGTTGTATATGCTAAAGAAGGGTTCTCTTAATCGTACAGTCATTAGGGATGCCTAAGTAGATTATCGTATACCCAATATAATGGGTTGAAATGAAAAGATCAACGTAGGAAAAAGGGGAAATCTAAAAGTAACTTCATCTCGAAGCATCTAAATATTAAAAACCATAAAAATGAATAAGATAGTTCGCGAGTTTGCAAAAAAGCTGCATACCCAAAGAGTCATAAAAAATATTTCCCAAGAGAAACTTAGTTTAGAGTGCGGTTTTAACAAGAAGTTAGTCGGCATACTGGAACGGAGCGAACAGAGAATAACATTGGAAAAAGTTTACATATTGGCTGCCCACTTAGACTGCTCAATATACGATCTTCTACCTTCTGAGGATCCAAACCAGATTGAAGAAATGATCAAAGTAGATAGAGCACCTAAATAAAATAATATATTCAATAGCTTACTTAATGCATCAGTGTCAACGCCAGTCCTCTTGCCAAAAAGGCGCTAACTAGCATCGCGCGAAATTAACGGAAGATATGCACAATGCTTTAAAGCTAGTGTTTTCTATGATCGGTTATTTTACATAAGAAATCGAAAACAAGCTGCTATTCGGATAGAGTCTGTTACCTCGATGCGACAAGAGCCGACAGGTTGCCCTAAATCGGTTCTGCCCCTCTCCGTACTGGCAATTGAGAAGGTATCCCTCTCGCTTGCTTCGAACCTAGTAATTTCCCTGATCAAAAGCTATCCGAAAGGAATTTGGGTAATAGCATTTTTCTGAAATTATAAGGCATCATGTAATCTAATCTCTGTTAACTTTCGTTAACATATTGTTTACGAGTTAAAGTAATATTAAAAAGGTTGCCTTATAAGAATATGAAAGACGGCTAAAAGCCGTACATAAAACGTTATATCTAAGGTCACATTGTTGAACTCTTCAGAAAGGTAACAGTTGCCTAGTTATCAATATTCAGATAGCTTCATAATGTTTGCGGGTAGCCGTAGATGCCCGTAAAGGTGTTCTTTAATACTGCAAACATTCACCCTAAAGGGTGGTTGAGAGGTAAAATGTCAGAAGATAATACTCTACTGATGATTTGCCTTACTTTTGGTTTCGTAATGAGTGCGTTACTTTTGTTGTTTTTTGTTGAAATCCCAGTCAACAATAAAGAAGTAGCAATCGCATTTTTCCAATCGCTAGGCTCGATATCATCAAACATCACTAAGTAGAACTTCTCATTTTGAAAATACCTTTCAGACTGGTTGTAAATAGTACCTAGCTATTCGACACGTCTACTATTTTTTGCGTGGTAGCAGGAGAGATACGTCTCAACCTTTTTCGGGGCTTACAGCCGAAAGGAGTGTATTGACCCCGAACTCTCGCCTTTCAATTAGATATAACAAAGCATTTAAGACGGTTTCACAACGCTTGGCATTTTTGGTTTGCTTCGAATTTAGTGTTTACGGCACAATGCTTTAAGTGCTGTGGGCTGCGTTGCTCACCACTTAATGCGGCGTTATGCAAATGGGATTACTATGATTCGTGAAGTTGAAATTAATCAAAACCACTTTTTCTCGATATTTGCAGATGCAGTATCTTTGTATGATCTGTCGTTGAATGCTGATAGTAGTGACTTGTCTTCTAGGCTCGCTAAAACGAGTATTCTCTCAGTCAACTATGCTCTGGAAGCTGCGGCAAACTCATGCCTTGAGTCTCTTGAATTAACTGAACCGATGAAAGACAAGATCGACAGATTTTCGACTATCGACAAGTTTGACTTCGTCCTGCAATGGCACAACGGTGAAAGTCTCAAGAAAGGAGATAAACATGTCCAACAAATTAGGTCATTGGTCAAACTTCGAAATGACCATGTACATCCCAAAGTAAAATCGATAAGTAAAAAAGTAAAGTCAGAAGCTTTTAACGACAAAATTAGTTATAAGCACGTTGCGATTGAAAGCGATGCCCATCCTTGTTCACTCGATGGTGTTGATTTATATACAAGCTCTCATGCTTTGTTAGCTTTACAGTATCTAGTCGGTTTCCTAAATAAATTCGTGATTGAATGGTGGGGTATATCTTTGGACTTTTCAACAGAGATGTTCATTACTTCATGGGATGGTTCGACTACAGCAGACCGATACTTATATTCAGTGGATGACTTAAATATAGTTCTCAAACATGAGCACGCATTTCGTTTTAAGTTTCTAGGGCTACATGGGATACGTGAGCAATTTGCATAACAAACTGTTCAAGAGGGATTCGCAATGCGTGGCATTTTTACTATGCGTTGAATTTAGTGGTTAAGGCGGTATGCGGCGGCTTTTGTATTGCGTTGCTAATCCCTTAACGGGGCGTTATGCGGTTTGAGGGGTAAGGATCATCAATGGAACACGTAAAGCAGATTTTGGATTCAATTGATCAGGCAATTAAACGTCTGGTTTCTCCTGTTGCGATGCTTGTTGGTGCAGCATTACTTGGAAATGGTCTTGATAAACCTGAAACAAGTGAATTTGGGATATATTTCCTCATGATTTTACTTAGCGTCGGTGCCGTGGGTTATATGTTTTTTTCTGGTCGAGAGGCAATCAATACGTTTAAAGAATTGCCAATAAGTCGTTGGAAAGTAGCAATATTAGCGGTCTATTTTATGTTGATTTACCTAGTGTTATGTGTTGCAGCTGTTAAGTTGGGTTTTGACAAGTTACCCACCGCATAACAAATTGTTCAAGAGTGATTCGGCACGCGTGGCATTTTTACTATGCGTTGGTTTTAGTGGTTAGGGTGTTATGCGGAAGCATTGGCATTGCGTGCCTCACACCTGAACAAGGCGTTATAGCGATTGTTGAGCTAGGAGTATTAGTTTGCAGTATTTTGATTTGCCAGATTTAAGTAGTGATTTGCTAAAGAAGCTAAGGGTGAAAGACTTAGTAAAGATTCCAGTGAGTCCCGATGTAGATGCTTTGCCAAAAAATTGTTTAAACAACGTTAATTCTTATATCGAAAAGCATGGCGGTTGCGTACAACTGGGATGGATTTTTTCTTGCTTGGGCAATATAGCAATTAAAATGACCGCTCATGCTGTTGTTAAGTTACCTGACAACTCATTAATCTGCGTTACGCCAAATGAATATCGGTCAGGCTTATTAAAGTTTGCACCAGATAATTCAGTGGAAAATATGATTAATGACAACTTTCTTCCAACTAGGTTTGTAGCTTTGATCGACGACCAGTCTTTAACAAACTACATTGGTATTGAAGTTGAACAGGATCAATTGAGGTTGCATAGTAAAGGTATTGTAGCTGCCTATGACTTACAGCAGTTTCACATGCGGGCATCTTTGCTTTATCCAGCCATTTTAAACCTAGCCAAAAAACACACTGGTAAAAATGATCGATGTTATTGTGGTTCTGGGAAAAAGAATAAAAAGTGTTGCGGATAAATCGTTATAACAAACTGTTCAAGATGGATTCGCAACGCGTGGCATTTTTGCTATGTGTTGACTTTAGTGTTTAAGTTGGTATGCGGCCGCTTCGGTAATGCTTTGCTCCCCCCTTAACAGAGCGTTAAGTGGCTCAAGTAAGTCAGGAGGAATAAAATTGAGTAGGTATGATAAAGTTGATTTGGCTTATGCATTTCTTTCCGCAAAAGAAACTGAGGGTGAGTCATTTACAATCGATGAACTGGCTAAGGTTACGGGTTGGAAAAAACAGACATGTGGGACATATCCATCTAAACGTTGGCACCAATATGTACAAAAGGACGGCTCACACTATTTAACTACTGGTATCAAGTTTCTAAGTAAAGAAGAGTTTAGAGCTGTTCATAGTCAAAAATTACAGCAAGTTGCTGATCAATCAGCAAAAGGCATGTTGCTTCATAAAGCCAGAGAATTTGCCTTACTAGCTGTTTCTACATATAACAATCCTTATACAGAATTTAAAACCTACGGTTATATCGTAAATATTGTTATTGCATATACAGCATTATTCCATGCGATCTTTGAAAAGAAAGGCGTTAATTATTTCCATCATAAAGATGGAAAACCAGTCATCATTGATGGAGAAGAGAAAGCATGGGAGTTAATGGAGTGCTGCAATAAATATTGGAACGGTGAAGAACGTCCTGAAAAATTCAATTTACAGTTCTTAATCGGACTTAGAAACAAAATTGAGCATAGAAGCCTTCCTGCAATAGACCTTGCTGTTGCTGGTGAGTGTCAAGCAGCCTTGATCAACTTTGAAAATTTACTTGCAGAAGAGTTTGGTGATTCTCATGCTCTTAGTACAAACCTAGCTATTGCCATGCAACTAAGCCGTGTATCGGAACAGGCTCAAATTGATGCAATGAAGCAACTTCAAAAAGAAAACTACAAAGTTGTTCGTCATTACATGGAAACGTATCGTGCAGATTTAGAAGACAATATTGTTGAAAGTCAGCAGTATCGTATTCGTGCCATGTTGGTTCCAAAGCTAGGTAATCACGCCAAATCCTCTGATATCGCTGTTGAGTTTATTAATGTAAGCAAGCTATCCGAAGAAGAGTTACAAAATTACGAACAAGGGGTCGCTTTCATCAAGGGCATTGAAAACCCTTACAAACTGAAACCCTCAAAAGTTATGGCTCTTGTTCGTGAAAAAATTCCATTTTTTAACATGTCACTACATACGAAGTGCTGGAAATTCTTTGAGGCTCGTCCTAGAGACAATGCACCAGCTTTTAAAGGTGAATATGCTTCATTTATTGAGGGTTTTGATGGTTATTTATATACAAAACAATGGGTTACATTTTTGACAAAAGAGCTTAAAAAACCAGAAGTATTAGCTAACGTGAAAAAAGCCACTTAACAAAGCATTTAAGAGTGATTCTCTACGCTTTGTATTTTTCATTCTATCGTTGAGTTCAATGTTTACGGTGGTATGGCCAAGTTTCGTGGTCGCGTTGTTCACACCTTAATGCGGGGTTATATTTACAAGGAGTTTCAGTGGCAATTACATACTTAGAAATTTTAGATACAACTGTAAAAATAGGGCTAGGTGCGTTAATTAGTGGTGTCACAACGTGGAAGGTCACACAACTCCAACACAGAAATGACGATGAAAAGCAGCGAAGAACTCGTAAAATGGAAAGTTTAGAGTCGGTTGCAGAACAAGTAGAAGTTTTTTCTCATGATGCAATGGTGTATTGGGCGAGGATCGTTGATTTTACACGCAGAAAAAATAGTGGCTCTAAACTGGGCGATGAGTTCCTAAAGGAATTAAGTGAAGCTAGAGCTAGCCTTTATCGCTCCTACAAAAATCTAAACAGTGCTGAATCAAAATTGTTGTTGCTAGGGTTATCTGAAAGTCAGCGAACACTTCGAGCCTTTGGGGAAGCGGTATCTAGCTTTTACGCAGAGGTATACATTGGCGACCATGGAAAGCCTTTAGAAGAAGTTAAGCTATGGCGCGAAGATATATTGGAAAACCGCAGAATATTCTTCGAAGATCTAAATTTAGCTTATGAGAAATCGTAAATATAACAAACAGTTCAAGAGGGATTCAGCACGCGTGGTATTTTTGGTATGCGTTTGATTTTGGTGTTGAAGTGCCATGCTGAGGCTTGGTCATTGCGTGCTTCCCCCTTAACTGGACGTTAGCAGTCTTAAATGTATGGAGTTAATTTGAAAGTTATAAATAGAATACAAAGAAACCCTAAAAGAACGGTTAAATGGCAGTACTTAAAGTTTATAAGGTTAAATCGAGAGACCAAACCGTTAATATTGTATCCAAGCTACTTCTCCATATTTTTAATTTTAGGCTTTTTAGTGTTAGCAAGTTCGAAGGACCTTTTATCGAAGGACATCAACGAAATAGGAGACTCTGTCGCAGGTTTATCAGGCGTGCTTGCTTTTTTGTGGCTTATCGTAACAGTGTTACTCCAAAATCGAGATTTGAACCTTCAGTACAACGAAATTAAAGATATGCGAGCCGCAAGTGAGAGCCAAGCACAATCCTTAAAATCAAGCCAAGTTTTTCAAACACTAGAGTTCCTTGAAGTTAAGCTTGAAAACATTTCTGAATATGTTTGCCAAAGACGAAATCTTGTTATTAAAGAGTTGGAAACTTTTAGTAAAGAAAATGGTACGTTATACAATGGAAAAACGATGTTAGACCTTGCTGATGCAATGGACTATTTTATCATCAACTCTAGTGACCCAAACGCTCTTAAGTTTGAGTTATCAAATATTAGAAATGACTTTACATATCAGTCATACCTTAGAGTTCAAGCGATCTATATGAACATTGAGGAGGTTGTAGTTGCATATAACTCTCTGATGATAAATGTGCCAGAAAACATAAAGTCTCAAATCACAGATTATATCAATGCCCACAAAATGTATCTAATGGTCGATTGGTACGACAAAATGTTGCCCTACACTGAAAGACTATATCGAGTTTTAATGCGTGCAGCCGTTGAGCATGGGATTGGTACGGAAGCGAATAGGCATCTACTGAAAATCTTTGCGGATCAAGACAGCTAAAAAATTGTTCAAGAGTGATTCGGCACGCGTGGCATTTTTACTATGCGTTGGTTTTAGTGTTTAAGGTGGTATGCATAGGCTTCGGTATTGCGTGCTTCACCTTAACAAGGCGTTAGTTGCTTCGAGGAAATAGGTTAATCATGATTCTTTATAAATATATGTCATTTCAGGCTGCTTCGAAGGTAATGAAGAATAGCTCAATAGGCTTTTCTTGTTTAGAAGACCTTAATGATCCGTTTGAAGGTACAGCTATCTGTTTTAAAGAATCAGATACATTGAGTAGTAAGCTACAGAAAAATCCGCACCGCAATCGCCTAAGTCATAATTATGGGGTGTTGTCTCTTACGCGCAACCCGCTAAATCCTCTTATGTGGTCACATTATGGTGATGACCACAGAGGTGTCGTCATTGGCATTGATATGAAAAAGGCTAACTTGCTGGATGAAAACTCATGTGTAATTCCTGCCCAATATGGTGAGATAGTTTACACATCAACCATGCCACAAAATATACTCCCGACTTCAAGCGCCGAGTCACTAATGTCTATAGGTACAGAATATAAGTGTTTCAGACATCATAATTACGATCTGTTTAAAAACGCATTTCTCTTGAAAGATCTAACATGGGGATACGAAGAGGAGGTGAGAGTTGTAAAAAATATTAATGGCTCTCAGAGATCTCGTTACTCAGCTTGTAAGTTTGAAAATGAAGCAGGAAAATGGAACCAAGTAATAATTCTGGGGCGTCCATTGTATTGCTTATCAATTCCCAAAGAATCAATAGTTGAAGCATATTTAGGTTGCTCTACCTACAGCAATGTTACCCGTTTGGGTATGAACGAAGATGATTACCATAATATCCGAAAAGCTTGGAAATCAAGTGGTGTAAATGTTCAATTGGTACGCCGTAAGGAAGGGACTTGGAACTTAGAAGTTTCTGATTACAAAATTTAGAACGCAACTAACAAACTGTTTAATAGTGATTCGCAACGCGTGGCATTTTTACTATGCGTTGATTTTAGTGTTTAAGGTGGTATGTGGCGGCATCGGTATTGCGTTGCTCACACCTTCACATGGCGTTATGCTTTTTGCGAAGAAAAAGTGGCTGGTTTTCATTGATTTTCAATAAAAAGGACATGATATGAAAAAAGTAGATTTATCATTGGCTGGGAATTACCTACATGAATCCGATGACTTAGGCGCATTAGAAAAATTTCTGACACCGAATGATTCTTTCTCAAAAACATCTATGGACTGTGCTATGTCGGCTTTGTTTGGTCGTATAGGAAATGCTCTTGATATTGATGAAGCGGTGTATGATCAGCTCTCCAACACAAACAAGTTTTACCTTGCCCGAGGAGCTTTTCCAGATCGTGAGCAAGAGTTGAGAGCTTACATTCTTGAAAGGTTTTATAAGTTCATTAGCTAACTTGAGTACAAGCATAACAAAGCGTTTAAGAGGGATTTGGCACGCGTGACATTTTCAGTTTGCGTTGGGTTCAGTGATTAAGTTGCTATGCGGTAGCTTTTGTAGTACGTGCCTGTCCCCCTTAACGCGGCGTTAGCTATCAGTGTGTCAATTATGGAGTTTTAATGAAAGATTATGGTCAAGTTGTAGATATATTAAAAGGTGAAAGCGATCGTGGTGCAGTGCTTATTGCGGCTTCCATGATTGATGTAGCACTAGAAAACCTAATAAAAGAAAAGCTAGTTGATAGCGATAAGAAAAGAGACCCTATTTTTGAGCATAATGGTTCGCTAGGAACTTTCTCTTCAAAAATAGAAATTTCGTATAGGTTGGGACTAATTACGAGCAAACAGCAGTTAATGTTCAATACATTTCGAAAGCTGAGAAATGTATTTGCCCATAGCTCAACTCCCTTAAGTCTCGATGATGGACCGATTAGGGATCAGCTAGAAGCTATGTTTGCACATAACCCTGAACTTAAAAATCTATATATCGACGCAGTACAAGCTACTAATAAGCACCATAACATACCTCAAGAGGACACATGCAATACCCTAAGGTCAGGGCGCTTTCTCCTTAACATGGTTTTTTCTTTGGAAATATTAAAGTTAACGAATGCGCGTGACAGCGTTGCAAAGATAAAGCGAAATGATGGCTAACAAAGCGTTTAAGACGGATTCCCAACGCTCGGCATTCTCGGTTTTATTTAGCTTTAGTACTTACGGAACAATGGTTTCGGTGTGGTGGTCTGCGTTGCTCACCACTTAACGCGGCGTTATACGTTTTAGGAGTTATCATGAATGGGACTTGCTCCTTATGTCGGAAAAAAGGCAGGCTATTAGATAGCCATTTCATGCCTAAGTCTATCTATCGCGTGATAAGCCAAGGATTTCCGAGTGATGGGCAAAATATGGTGTGGGTCTCGGGTCGAGATAAAAGCGCAGCATATACATCTAAGCAAGCAAAAAAGCACTTGCTTTGTGCTAGTTGCGAATCAAAACTTTCTAAGTTTGGTGAAGATGCAGTACTCCCACTTATTGCTCGTCGTAACGGTTTTAAGCTTGCTACAAAAATCACTAAATTTAAAAAATTCGCAAACTATAATGAGGAGACTTGGTTTCTCCCCCCAAATGTCAAAACTGCAAGCCACTTTATGTATTTTGCCGTTAGTATTGCTTGGCGAATGTCGGTAACAGAGTGGAGTCATTATGGCATGCCGAAAACTAGTGGCATTATTCGACATAACTATATGAACTGCTTCTCAGAATTTTTGCTAAATGGTACTGCTAAAGATAGCTCTTTAGATTTGTTTTTAGCTGTTTATGTAGACAATCAGGATGTTACCTATCCAGTTATGGCATTCCCAACAGTGAAAAGTCATGATGGCTATCAACATGTTGTGTTTCATATACCTGGCCTGAGGTTTAGTTTAGTGGTAGGCAATCTATCTGATAGTGGTGTTAAAGAAATTTATTCATCGAGTGACAGTAATGTGTTGTTTATAAGTAGAAGCTTAAAATCTACCCCTGACTTTCAAAAATTAGTGCATTTCTTACAAAAAGAGGCTAGTGCTAAAGGAAGGTTGGCTGTGGAACGAAAAAACGTATAACAAAGCATTTAAGAGTGATTCCCTTTAGTTCAAGGTTGAGTTTTGTGTTTACAGCGAGATGGTTTAGGTCTGGTGGTAGCGTTGCTCACACCTTAACAGGGCTTTGTATTTCTTTGATCATCCCTGTCGGGTGTCATTAATTCTTGGAAATATATAGCTCTTTTTCAACCAGTATTCGTAAATGTTCCATTTCAGAATCTATTGATTTTAGTAATTTTTTGTACTCTGAAATGATGTGTTCATACCACTCAGATTCGGTCAGTCCTTCCTGTTCATAAACGTGCCAAGTATATGAATTATCTTTAAAATGCTTTGAAATCAACTCCTTAAGAAAATCAGCTACTCTACTGACTTCTGGTGATAAATATAACGACTGTAATTCTATATTCTTCAAGCACTTTTTCATATTTAGGATGTATGTGCTTTTCTTCGCATCTTGTTCTTTTATATATTGCTCAGTGTTATACGTTTTGTTAAACCAGTCTTTTTGCTGCGCTATTTCGATCTCTGCATTTTCATAGAAGCTATTTATAATGTCCTCAGGGGTATGAGCATCAAAGCTACCAGCAAATCCACAGTAGTTGAGAAAGATTTCATAGTAAGTTTCATCTATCGAAAGTCGTTCTGATACAAACTCTTTCATATCAAGCATATTTGCCCAAACTTGGTCATATGCTTCTTTTTTGGGTTCCCATAGCTGCTGCTTAGCCCAAGTTTTTTGAGCTAGCTCATCTCGAATTGTTTCAACTACTTCTGTGTTTTGAGCAAGCTGCTCTCTTAGAAAAGACTGTTCTTCACTTAGAGCACGTAGCTCGCCTTTTTTAGGTAAATATCCTTTAGTCAAGAATCCGATGCTTAATACTTGAACTAAGCCCACGATTACGATTATTAGGACATCAGGAACAGAAATGTCAGCAAATGCCATGACTACTTTTTACAATTGGTTGTTAATATAGGTTAATAATGCCTGAGGAAAGCAGATGTCTCAAATAGAGTCTTAAGCACCGAAATATAACAAGCGTTTAAGGTTTCAAGATACTTTTGCTAATCTGAGATAGGCGGCTTATCAGATTTCGCGTAACTCGCTTCTGTCTATTTGTTAGCTACGATACCAACACTTCCACTGTATGATCTAGTCGTGACTAGCCAACGGATATGCAAGGTCGAGTATGAGTTACTACATTTCAGGTTAGTGTTTTACTGATGTTGAAAATATGTTCATTACAAATACTCCAGCAATAATCAAGAGCATCCCAATGATGACTGCTAAATCTAACTTTTGATTGAATACAACAGTTCCTACGATTGCAACGAGAACGACCCCAAGCCCAGACCATATAGCGTAAGCAACTCCAACAGGAATGGCTTTTAGTACTAGTGATAGAAAATAAAAAGCAACTCCGTAACCAATAATTGCCACAATGCTAGGTAATGTTTGGGTGAACCCTTCTGATGCTTTTAGAGCACTTGTTCCAATCACTTCTGCAATTATCGCAATTGTAAGATATAAATACCCCATAATGCTTTCTTCACCTTAACTTAGAGATGCGGATTTTACTTTTTATAGCATGCTCAATAAGCCAGAAACACTAGCTCCTAATACGCTAGCAACAGTGCTGTTTTCAAGTAACTGCTTTAGCTTGTTTTTTGCTTCAGTATCATCACTGGAGGCTACCTTTTCAACAAGCTGTTGAATATTGATCGTGGTGTTTTGGGTGTTTTCGTTACCAACTTGCATTTGTTCTGCTGAGATTGACCCAAAATTATAAGTGATACTTTGAATCATTTTTTCTGCTTCTTGAATGCTTAGGTTTTGGTGCTTGATTTGGTAATGAGCCTTGATACTACCAAAAGATTCGTGAAAACCAGGATCTATTACCTTGTAGTTTGAGATACTTCCATTACTAGCTCTTCTTTGAATGAGATCTCCTGATTCAATTAAAATATCAGAGCGATGAATAAAGGTCATTTTTTCTTGAACGCTGGCTTTTATCCCTTTAATTGTTGGCTCACCATTTGCTTTGATAATATCTATTGTGTCATTCATCATTTCGCTGAAAGGCATATAAATCCCTTAATAAGTTACATTAAAATGAAATTTGTTTTTTATTGTAAGCTATTGAGTTGTGTAGAGTTCAAACTTTTATGCTAAATAGTGAAGTTATGCAACTTTCATTCAGGAAGATGATACTCATCAAGATTCGCTGTGTTTTGAGCCGTTAGCAAGACATGTAAAAACAAGGGCGAGATTTGTAATAACGAACCTCGCTTTTTTGTGCTTTCGGTAAATATAAAATGTGTAACAAAATGGTTTTTTGACACTTTGTAACAAAAATACTAAGTTTAATATTACATATTGGTGAGGGGGGGGGGGATGTCAAGAAAGATTGGTTTAGTGAGTAGGATGGAGCAAATTCACTCTATTCAATCAAAACTAGTACCTATCGAGCTAGATAAAGTTTTTATCGAAGAGGTAAAAGCCAAGCCTGGCTCTAACAGTGAGGCTCTCAGCGAGTGTATTTGCTTTTTAGAGCGTGGGGATAGTGTTTATGTTGAGTCTTTTAGTTTGCTAGCTACAAGCTTAAGTGATTTGCATCATCGCTCTCAGCAAATCCTTTCTCAAGGTGCTTCTATTGTCTTCGTTGCTGAAAATATAACGTTATCGGAAAATGAAACGGACTCATCAGTAGTTAGCCTCAGTTTATTTGATTCATTTGCCAAATTTGAAAATTACCTCCTTTCTGAATGTCAAAAGGTTAGCTCAACAAGTTCAGACAACCCAATTGGTCGTCCCTCAATACCAAGCAATATACGAAAAGCTGTAATAGCTCTAAATGAACAGCGTATACCAAAAGCTCAAATCGCCAGGCAGTATGGGATATCCCGACAAACCGTTTATCGCATTTTGAATGAGAATACTTCTAGGAGGTAGTATGTCTAACGGATTGAAAGAAGAAAATATTGATAAGTTTCGAGCGTGGATTTCTTCTGTTGATGAGGGGCTACTGGATAATAAGGAATTGGAATTAAATCGTGAAATCAAATCGATGCTAATAAGCATGGTATATCGTGGCAAGTTAAATCGAACTAAAGTAGCTAAAGCCGCAGGTATTGGCAAATCAGCTCTAACCCAAAATGATGTTATCGTGAAAGATTTGGAAAAGTTCGAAAACTCTCTTAGAGGCATTGGAATACTGCCTATAGCGGTCACTTCAAAACCAGATCAAGAAATCGCTTCAACCCCGAAAAGAAATAAACGCTTTACTGAAGTTCAAAGACTAGAAACTCAACTGAGTCGAGCGCAGCAAGAAATTCTAGTCCTTAAGGCAAAGTTAGAGCGATATCAAGAGTTAGAAGAGGTTATTGCTGAATTGGGAGTGCTTTGATGTCATCGAAAGAAAATCTGAGATTCTATGTGCGTGTTACTAGTGCATTCCCACTCCGAGACAATAAGTATATGTTCTATGGTGTTTTTGTTAGAGGTAGTCACCGCTCTAATAAAGTATCAGCGAGATCATATGCTGCCATTTATTGCTCGGAAAGTAAGTTTGAGGTGGAGCCGAGAGTCGGACAAATCTATGAACTGCTAGGTAAGCCTGAAGTTCGAATCAAAGATGACTCTGGGTATGAAATGACAGAAGTGAGCTTTGTTGAACCGTACAAGATCAAAATTGTCTTGCCTGAAACTGCTGAAGAGTTTATTGGTTTTATCTCTAAAGAAAAAGATTTCGTTGGTATTGGTGAGGCTAAGGCTAGGTTGCTTTTTGATACCTTTGGTGGAACAGTTTTCGAAATCCTCTCTCAGAAAGATATAACGTCACTAAAAAAGGTTTTAACCGTAGATTCGGCTGAGGCTTTGATCGCTGGATATAGAAAATACGAAAACCTACGTTACGCATCATGGTTTGCTGAGAAGAAAATACCACCACGAGTTCAAGCAAGGCTTTTTAGATACCACAAAGCGAACTCAGTCGAGCAAGTAAAAGAAAACCCTTATTTACTACAGCATTTTGGTCTGTCATTTGAAGAAACAGACAATATTGCACAGATGTACTTTGATATTGAAGAGGATGATCTGAGAAGGCTTAATGCAATGGTTGAGTCTGCGATGAGAGACTATTGCTCTGAAGGACATACTGTAGCTGATGTTTCGATATTATTTAGTCGGATCGCTAGTCTTGCAAACGATGAAGATTTAGCCGAAGAAGCTATTATTAATGCCCATAGTTCTTTGGCTGTCTACTACGATCCCAATAGTGAAAGAATTCATAATACTGGTACTTACATTATGGAGAAAGTCATAGCAAAGCGACTTGCTAAGTTATCTCAGAAACATGAATGGTTGACCGTATTTGATGAATCACACCGAAAAGCCTTAGAAGGCATACCTTTCCCTCTCTCTTATAAGCAAGAGGAAGCAGTAGTAAGAAGCTTAGAGACTAAAGTGCTTTGCATTACTGGCGGTGCAGGCACAGGTAAAACAACAGTTCTTAAAGCAATTGTTGATGCTTATCGGTACTCTGGATTTAAAATATTTGCTACAGCTCTTTCAGGTCGAGCAACGAAAAGGCTAAGTGAATCGATTCATATGCCAACTTATACAATTCATAGGTTAGCGATGCTTGATGAAAGTGAATTTGAGTCAGATAAGCCGACACTTTTAATTATCGATGAAACTTCAATGGTCGATATCCTTAGCTTGTACCGTCTCATAATGAAGATACCTCCATCTACGAGAATTATATTTGTTGGAGATGACGCTCAGTTAGCACCGATTGGTTCAGGGTTGGTCTTGAGCGAAATTGTTCGAAGTGATGTTGTTAGTACGGTGAAGCTGGATGTAGTGCAGCGACAAAAGGAATCTTCTGGAATTCCTTTTTACTCAAACCAAGTCCGAAAAAAAATCATTCCTGAAAACCTATCCTTTAAGAATATCAGCTTTAAGAGCACACCTTATGATTCCTTAGTAGATTCAGCAGTCGAGCTGTATTTAGAATTGGGAGGAAATTGTCAGATTATCACTCCGACCAGAAAGTTGACTCGTGAAATCAATGAGCATTGCCAAGCAATTAAAAATCCATACGGTAAGAAGGTGTTTCTTTTATTTGATGGTGAGTTTGAGGATGTTGGGTTGCGTCTTAATGATCCTGTCATCTTTACGAAAAATGACTACAAGCTTGATATTCAGAATGGCACTTTAGGTAAGATTATTGAGGTCTGTAATCATGATCTTGTTAAAGCAATAGTAAAGGTCGAAACAGATACGGGTGCTGTAATTGACGTTACTTATAATCATATTGATGACTTGGAGTTGGCTTATGCTATTACGTTACATAAGGCTCAAGGAAGTCAGTTCGAACAGGTGATAGTTCCACTTTTTAGAAGTCGAGTTATGGATAACTCTTGGGTTTACACTGCAATTACTAGAGCAGAAAAGTCTCTGTATTTTTTGGGCAGTGAAAAGGTATTGAGAGAAGCAATCACTACAGAAACAGCAGTTAATAAAAGACAGGTAAGTTTATCTAGTTTGTTGATTGATGAAGTAGAAAAGCTGTCAAGGAAAGTTATTGATGCCTAGCGAATGAGTGCTTGCACTCAGTAATGGCTCAATCAGTTTAATTGATAACTAACAGAAATAGTAAACTTACTTATGGTGTTGGCACATTCATGTGCCAATGTCGTACTAGAATAACACTAACAGAAAGTGCCAATACTTCTGGTATACAATATTTACAGACAGGGATGAGGTAAAGAGAGAAGCAAAGAATAGAGAACTAACAAAATTTTTTTTGTTAGTTGGCTTTTTTGGGGGGGTAGTAGGAGACTTCTTATTTAAACCCTAACTAATACGGGCTTACTCACCCACTCACCCACCCAACTAACAAATTTTTTTATGTGATTACTTTTCATATCAAATAGTTGATGGCATTTTTATTGGCCGTTATGTTGGTGCTGACGGATTAGCAGGGATCAATGTTGCGTGGCCGATCATCGGTTCTATCCTCGGTATAGGGATGATGATTGGGGTGGGGACTGGTGCGCTAACGTCGATTAAGCAAGGAGAAAACGATCATGAGGGTGCGAAGCGTATTTTAACGACCGGATTGGGGTTGTTAGCGATATTGATGCCGGTCGTTGCTACCATATTGTTCTATTTTTCAGATGAATTTATTCGCTGGCAGGGGGCGGAAGGGCGAGTGTTTGAACTCGCGCTGCAATATCTGCATATTCTGATTGTCGCGTGCGTATTTACGCTAGGCTCTATCGCGGTTCCATTTCTTTTACGCAATGACGACAGCCCGAACTTAGCAACGATGCTGATGGTCATCGGTGCCGTCATTAATATTGTATTAGACTACGTATTTATTGCTTGGTTGGGGTGGGAGTTAACCGGAGCGGCCATTGCTACAGCGCTGGCACAATTGGTGGTAACCGTGCTTGGTATCGGTTACTTCTTTACTTCAAAAGCGACCTTACGCCTTCGAATCAGTGACTTTAAGGTTCAAGTCGATGTTGCACCAAAGATTATAATGATCGGTACATCTAGCTTCTTTATGTACGCGTACGGCTCTGTGATGGTGGCAATGCACAACGCATTATTTGCTCAGTACGGAAGTGCAATGTTGATCGGGGCGTATGCTATTTTGGGATATATCGTGACGGTTTACTATCTGATTGCAGAGGGAATAGCGAACGGTATGCAACCTCTAGTGAGCTTCAACCACGGGGCGCGCAACCAGGCGAACGTCAGAAAATTACTGCAAGTCGCAATGGGGACATCTGTGCTTGGTGGTGTAGCGTTTGTGGGTTTGATGAACCTTTTCCCGTACGAGTTGGTCTCGGTGTTTAACAATGCTGATCAGCAGTTGATTGATAGCACGGTGATCGGGATTCGTTTACACATGTTTGCGTTGTTCCTAGATGGCTTTTTAGTCGTGGCGGCTGCGTACTACCAATCGGTAAACAAAGGCAGCAAAGCCATGTTTGTGACACTAGGCAACATGTTGGTTCAACTGCCGTTTTTATTCGTTATGCCGAAACTGTTTGGCGTGACAGGCATTTGGCTGGCTTTCCCATTGTCCAATATTGCGCTGAGTTTAGTTGTGGTCAGTATGTTGTGGCGGGACGTGAAAAAGCTGCTAAACGAAACTTCGGCTGAGCCAACAGTGCAAGCCTGTTAACAATGGCTGATAGAGAAAAGCGAGGTTGGGCCTCGCTTTTCTTTTTTTGGGGAGCTAAATGTTTTTTACTTCTAAGCCAGCTAGTTGATGCCAATAGCCATTGCATTGGCGGCTTTCAAGTTTTTCAGGGTTGTCGCCGTGCTCGTTTGAGCGAAAATGCTCTAACTCAGAAAGTGTACTCACACCGAGAGGGCTTAATCGGACCACATCAACCAGCCCTTGCATACTTGGTAAGTCATTGATCAGGTTATAACAATACCCTGATTGCGTTTGAATGCCGTTAAGGTTAAAGACTTCTTGCCCTTCTTGGCTACTGACCTGGATTCCCGTAGGGTATTTGATACAGCAGGTTTCGCAATCGTCTTTCGCTCGGTTTTCAGCTCGGGCTGTGAAACAGCGAGCGGAATACGCTAAAGGTAAATAACCGTGGCTAAATACCTCAACTTCAAACTTGTTACGAATACCCAGCTCGTCACACTGAACTAAAGTATCGTTTAACCATTCGCGAGAGAGCTCGACAGGCATGCACCAACGCATCATACCTTGCTTCAAAAATAAGTTGAGCGTGTGTGCGTTATAAGTATTGATTGCAGGGCCAACGACGAAAGGCACTTTATGCTCTGATGCTAATTGAACCGCCGATACGTCATTAGCCTCAATGGCGAAGTCACCGTTATTGATGTACTTCTTCATGATGTTTACTTCACTCGGTGCTTCCAGTAGCGCCATCGTAGAGATAACGACTTGCTTGCCAGAGGCAGATAAGTCTTTAGCGATTTCCAACCAGTGGGCTGATTTCATTTCTCTGCGTTTAGAGCAAACCGATTCACCCAGGTAAATAATGTCTGCAGAGCTTTGTTTTGCTTGTTGGTAGAAGGCTTCTACATCTTGTTTTGGCCAAAAATAGAGTAGTGGGCCAAGTGCGTATTTCATTGAGTTATCCATCTTAACCTCTACTGCCATTTACGGTGGTAAGCACCTAGGGTGGTTTGCGTTCCTTCCGACACATTTGCGAGCGTCGCATCCCATGCGGCTTCAACTTGGTAAGCTTCTGGGTTGGCTTGGTAGTGATCAATCGCGGCTCGCCATGTTCGAGTGACTTGCTCTACGTAAGCTGGGCTGCGTTGGCGCCCTTCAATTTTTACAGACGCGACATTAGCGGCAAATAGTTCTGGCAGCATCGAAAGGGTGTTCAAACTGGTTGGCTCTTCCAGAGCATGATAGCGTTTTTTCTCACCATCAATTTCTGTTTCAAAACGACCTTTACAGAGCGTAGGGTAGCCTGCGTTTTCTCCTGCGCAGTAGCGGTCAATTAGGATGTTGTTCAGACGAGACTCAAGACCTTGTTCAGTTTCTTGCCAACGAACGTATTTGGCAGGAGAACAGGCACCCACAGTGTTTGGGGACTCACCCGTCATGTATGATGACAAATAACAACGGCCTTCGGACATAATACAAAGGCTACCAAAAGCAAAGACTTCGAGCTCGACATCGCTAGTGATGTTGCGCGAAAGCTGCTTCACCTGATGAATCGATAAGACGCGAGGCAGCACCACACGTTTTACGTTGAAGTTCTGTTTATAAAAATCAATGGCTGCGATGTTGGTCGCTGATGCTTGCACTGAAAGATGTAGTTCCAGATCGGGATATTTGCGAGCTGCATACTCCAGCACTGCAATGTCTGCAACAATCAGCGCGTCCACACCCAATGCCGCTGCATTGTCTACCGCGTTCGTCCAGCGCTCAAAGCCATTGGGATGAGCGAAGGTATTCAACGCGACATGAATTTTTTTGTCGCGGTCGTGAACGTATTGCACCGCTTTTTCTAACTTTTTGCCGTTAAAGTTGAGGCCAGCAAAGTGACGGGCGTTGGTATCATCTTTGAAGCCAATGTAGACGGCATCGGCACCGCAATCAATCGCAGTTTTTAACGCAGGCAGGTTACCCGCGGGACACAAGAGTTCCATATGCTCACAATCATTGAGAATAAAAAGGTGTCCGCATTTTATGAAGAATTATGAATAGCGAAATTGACCTAAGTTAGGTTTAGCTCAATAAAGTCGATATTTACCCCTTGAGAGTAAGGGTATCGAGTCGGGGTTAGTTCTTGTGACGACGATTCTGGACAAACAGCTCTTCAATTTCATGTTTTGGCTGTGGGCGATAAAAATGGAATCCTTGAATCGCATTACATTGAAGGTTAGAGAGCAAAGTAGCTTGCTGGTGGGTTTCCACCCCCTCGGCAACGACCGTCAAGTCGAGTGACTTACCCAGATTAATGATGTTTTCAATCACAGTGACCTGTTTGGGTAGCGTGTCGATATCGTTAATAAACGCACGGTCGATTTTCAGCTCGTCGATAGGGAAGCGCGCTAAGTAGGAAAGGGAAGAGTAACCGGTACCAAAGTCATCGATAGAGAGGGCGAAGCCCAGTTTCTTAATCGCATTCAGCATTTGCAGTGTATGTTCGCTATCACTCATCACGGCACTTTCGGTTAGCTCGAAGGTAATACAGCTTGGATCAAGCTCGGTAGTGCGAAGCAACTTTTCCATAAAGTCGATCAGCTGTGGATTACCAAATTGCTCGGGAGAGAGGTTGATAGCGACACGACCTGGCAGTATGCCTTGTTGTTTCCAACGTTTTACCGTATTGAAAACATCACGCATCACGACGCGTCCAAGGTGTTCGATTAACCCTGCACGCTCGGCGACAGGAATGAATGAACCTGGGCTAATGTAACCTTCGACAGGGTGTTTCCAACGAACGAGCGCTTCGGCACCGTTAATGCTGAAGTCACGCGCGTTAACCTTTGGTTGATACCACACTTCTAAACCGTTCTGCTGCAATGCTTTTTGCAGTTCGATTTCAAGCCACAAACGCATGCGCGCTTCTTTGTTCATCTGGTCGTTAAATTTGATCAGGCGATTTCGGCCACGATCTTTGGCCTCATACATCGCAGTATCGGCATTTTGTAGCAGGATTCGCGCATCTTGCCCGTCTTCAGGGTAACGAACGCTACCAATTGAGCACGCAAGGCGTTTACTGAAGTGGTGCAAGTCGAAAGGCTGGTTGATCAACGAGATAATGCGATCTGACAAAATTTCAGCCATGCGGGTATTTTCTGGTTCTGGCAGAATGACGCCAAACTCATCGCCACCCAAATGACCAATAATCGCTTGATTTGGCAGTAATCGTTTAAGACGGGCCGATACCTCTTGAATCACTTTATCGCCAATGTGGTGACCAAGTGAGTCATTAATGTTTTTGAAGTTATCGATATCCAAATAGAACACCAGAAGCGGCGTTTGCTTTTTGATCAGCTGTTCCAAACGTTTGGTGAAGCCAAAGCGGTTGTAGAGTTTGGTGAGCGAATCAATATGTATGTCTTCATTCGATGCAGAAGACAAATTCTTGGGTGTATCGTCAGCGTCTTGGATCAGGATGATTTGAGACTCGCTGCCTAATATCGCCGTGGAATCAGCGTGTAACTGAACTTTTCGTTCAAAGCCACATCTCGCGCTGGTTAAGCAAACAAAAGGCTTGTCAGAAATTAATGTACTCAAACGATGACTAAACACTTTCTTGCTGTTTTCATCGATGAATAAACGGCTGAGCTCCTCGCCTAGCAATTCATGGGGAGAGTTCAGTCCCAGGAGGCGTGCTGATGCAGGGTTGGCAGAAATGATAATGTCATCTTCGATAAGCAGCAGACCGTCAGGCAGTAGTTGTGTTAATTTCGCAAACTTACTTTCGGACTCCTCTAAGGAGCGTACGAGGATCTGCTTTTCTGAAGTATCCACGGCGTGAAAAACGACAAAGCGAATTTCGTTACCTTCAAAAACCGGTGACAGACTAAAGTGCAGGCTGGTTTCAAGGTCGGTTTCATCGAGGGTGATTTCGGCTTCGACATGCGTTCCTTTGAATGCACGCTGATAGTAAGGGGCCAGCTTTTTATAAAACTGCTCACCCAGTACCTGGCAATCGTTTAAGCCGATGATTTCCTCATGACTTAAACCTGCGATATCGCAGTAACGGTCACTTACCATTCGATAATTGTGTTTTTTATCAAGAATGGCAAAGAAGAAAGGGCTATTTGAGGTTAGCGTGGCAAACCAATGTTTTAATTGCTGGGAAGGCATTAGGGTATTACCGATCTCCAATGAGCCAGATTATTCGTCCGTGTATAAAAAGCGACACCCTGATAAGCCTGCGGCGGTCTACTATCAAGTCACAGTATCGCTTGCCATTAAAGGGCTCGCGGTTTTAACTTTACAGTCGACAATCACATGGATACGCTCAGATAACTATAACTTTGAAAATACGGTTGTAAAAGTGTTTATCCACCTGTTCGCATCAATAATACACGTAACTTCAAAAAAAGAAGCGTTAGTGAACAATAATCCACCAATCTAAAATAAGCACTTTATTGATACATAACAGTAATCTCATTGCCACGATTGCTTAATATAGGCAACCTAATGACAAAGTAACGGATAATGAACGTGTTAAACAAGATTCGCAGTCAACTAGTAAAGAACGCAGCTAACATTTTGCGTTCTCCAGTCCAGTTATTACCACAGCCAGTTCAGCAAAAAGCATTGCTGGAAGGGCTAAAAATGGTGTTTAAAGAAGCCTTGGAAGATGGTGACTTTGAGTTCCTTGAAGACAAGTGGTTAAAAGTTGCGATTAAAGACTTGAACTTAGCATGGTACATCAGCTATCAAGACGAAAAATTAGTGGTAGCTGAAAAACCAGTTCAGGAAGATGTGAGTTTTAGTGGTAATCTAAACGACCTAGTACTGATTGCTGGTCGTAAAGAAGACCCTGACACACTGTTCTTCCAACGTCGCCTTTCAATTGAAGGCGATACTGAGCTTGGCTTAGAAGTGAAAAACTTAATGGACAGTGTCGACTTAGAGCAGTTACCGAAAGCAATGCAAGTCGCTTTGAATCAATTGGCTGATTTTGTTCAGAAAGGAGTTCAAGCGCCTGCACAACCAACCGGAGTAGCGAATGCTTATTCGAACTGAAGCCCCTGCGGACATTCTTACCATTGACCGCTTATTGAAACACGCCTTCCCGACGGAAGCTGAAGCTAAGCTTGTGATGCGTTTGCGCGAAAATAGCAAATTCACACTTTCCTTAGTCGCGTGTACAGATGAGGGAGAGGTGATAGGCCATGCTTTATTTAGCCCAGTGACTTTAAATGGTGAAGATTTGTCGTGGCAAGGGCTGGCGCCATTGGCTGTTCATGAAGATTACCGTCGCCAAGGCATCGCTGCAGAGTTGATCAAAGAAGGTTTTGATTCACTGCGTGATTTTGGCTATCCAGTGTGTGTGGTGTTGGGCGATCCTGATTATTACGCGCGCCAGGGCTTTCAATCATGCGACGAGATGGGATTCGAATGCGCTTGGGATGTTCCTAAAGGTGCATTTCGTATCGCAGAGTTGGTCGAAGGTCAATGTGCCGGACTCTCCGGACGCATAGATTACGCGCCAGAGTTCTCTGAACTGTAAATGAAAGAAGCCCACTAACTCAGTGGGCTTCTTTCTTAGTTCATTGAAAACTGAGATAGGGAGATTAAGACGACTGGTCACTTTTCTTCTTACCCCAAACCTCTATTTTTGCTTTCTTACTTAGCCCTAAAACATTGAGTTTTCTGCTGCCCCAACTGCTGTAATTCATTTCAATCTGTTTTAGCTTTGCTTCTTTTGAGCCAGGAAGGCTCCATGCACGAGTCGATAATCCACTTGTTAGCACACCCATAGAGGTTAGCTTTTTCTCACTACCGTCCGTCATCACGACTTTTAAGTCGTTAATGTCTACCGTGCCCTGCACACATTTCAGTTTAATTTTACTGAAGCTGCGATTTCGGAATAGGCTATTTGGTGTCACGGTATCCGTTTCTGTTTGGAATTTGACGGTTTTTGTTGCAATCAGCTCCCACTCATCGCTGCTATTAGCAAAAACACTCATGCTGGTGGTGGCTACCAGTGCGTAAAGCAGCAGTGTAGGTAAGAATTTCATAATGTACCTCATATGTTATACCTACGGTGTGGCCATTGTCATAGGCAGAACAGTTCAATCATTCCAATGTATTGAGGTGTTCCTTGAAGTCCTTTAGGTATAATCACGATTATTTGTTAGGATTGCCCTCGTTCAAATAGGTGACGGAAAATGTCAATTAACGAGAAACAGTATTTACACGAAATGGGCATCAGCACATGGGAGCTGGTACACCCAGATAGATTGGCAGGTTACCAATCGCCAAAAATCGATTTGCAAAGTTCTTGCAAACTCCTGTTGATCTCTCCGGTATGTCCAGAGAATGAGACGGCGGTTTTGTTTGAAAACATCCTAAAGAGTATGAAGTTAACGCTTGACCAAGCGTTACATATTGAGCCAGAGCGATTTCCATTACTTGGCCAGCACGAGCTTGAGTGGGTTTGGTTTGCTGGGTGTGAAGCCGAAGTATTGCCTGACACTAAACCGCTGACATCGCCATTGTTGCAAGATGTGGATGGGAATATCCAACAAAAACGTGCACTTTGGCAACAGATTTGTTCTTACAACAATTCGAGCAAATAAGCATTAATCCCCGTTTTACTGCAATTGGTATTGCACATGAACCCCTAGGTAAATAATGACAACTAAAATCTTACCAATGTGCGCTGAGCACTTAGATCAAGTTTGGCAAATTGAGCAGCAAGCACACTCGCATCCGTGGGCAGAGTCTTTGGTACGTGATTTATCCAGCCGTGGAGCATGTCATCATGTGATGCTCGATGGCGAGATGGTGATTGGCTACTTCTATGCGCAGAATATTGTCGGTGAAGTTACGTTGCTGAATATTGCTATCGCGCCGCATCTTCAGGGTAAAGGCTATGGTCAAAAACTTTTGGATGCGTTCTTAGAACATTGTGAGCAATCAAAAGCGGAGAGTGCTTGGCTTGAGGTGCGAGAGAGTAATAAGCCTGCTATTTATATTTATGAACAAGCTGGATTCAATGAAGTTGATCGACGTCATAACTATTACCCTGCGAAAACTGGCACGGGAAAAGAAGATGCGATTATCATGAGTTATCTCTTCTTTCACTAACGTCAACGCATCCCATAAGGGAAGTCGCCCCTAAAGCGATCAGTTGCCCCTGAGGCAATAATAAGCGAGAATACCGCGCAATATTGAATCTAAAAAGCGTGTTTGCTTTTCGAGCAAGCATTCAGACATCAAAGAAGACCAGTTTCATGTCAAATACACCTTTTCTAAGCGAAGTGTCTAAACGTAGAACGTTCGCTATTATTTCTCACCCGGATGCGGGTAAAACCACCATTACTGAAAAAGTCCTTTTATTCGGAAACGCGATTCAAAAAGCAGGTACGGTTAAAGGTCGTGGTAATGCACAGCACGCAAAATCAGACTGGATGGAAATGGAAAAGGAACGTGGTATCTCGGTAACCACGTCTGTGATGCAGTTCCCTTACAATGATTGCCTGGTAAACCTACTTGATACTCCTGGACACGAAGACTTCTCGGAAGATACATATCGTACTCTAACGGCAGTCGACTCGTGTTTGATGGTTATCGATGCAGCGAAAGGTGTCGAGGATCGTACTCGGAAGCTGATGGAAGTAACCCGTCTACGCGATACGCCAATCGTGACCTTCATGAACAAACTTGACCGTGACGTTCGTGATCCAATGGAAGTATTGGACGAAGTAGAAAACGAATTGGGCATGATGTGTGCGCCTATCACGTGGCCAATCGGCTGTGGTAAAGAATTTAAAGGTGTGTACCACATTCACCGTGATGAAACGATTTTATACGAATCTGGTCACGGTCATGAGATTCAAGAAGTTCGAATCATCAAAGGTCTAGATAACCCAGAGCTTGATGAAAAAGTCGGTGCAGGCCTTGCGGAAAGTGTTCGAGAAGAGCTTGAGCTTGTTATGGGTGCTTGCCCTGAGTTTGATTTGGAAATGTTCTTAACAGGTGACCTGACGCCAGTTTACTTCGGTACCGCATTAGGTAACTTCGGTGTAGACCACATGCTAGACGGTCTAACAGAGTGGGCACCAGCACCGAAAACGCGTCAAGCGGTTGAGCGTGAAGTTGAAGCGACAGAAGAGAAGTTCTCTGGTTTCGTATTCAAGATCCAAGCAAACATGGACCCGAAACACCGTGACCGTATCGCATTCATGCGTATTGTATCGGGTACTTACACGCAGGGTATGAAGATGAACCACGTTCGTCTTGGCAAGCAGGTGAGTATCTCTGATGCAGTAACCTTTATGGCTGGTGACCGTTCACGTGCAGAACACGCTTACGCGGGTGACATCATTGGTCTGCATAACCACGGTACTATCCAGATTGGTGATACCTTTACTCAAGGTGAGTCATTGAAGTTCTCTGGTATTCCGAACTTCGCCCCAGAACTGTTCCGTCGTATTCGCCTGAAAGATCCACTAAAGCAGAAACAGCTACTAAAAGGCTTGGTGCAACTATCAGAAGAAGGTGCGGTACAGGTATTCCGTCCACTACAAAACAACGATCTGATCGTTGGTGCTGTTGGTGTACTTCAGTTCGATGTTGTTGTGGCTCGTTTGAAGTCTGAATATAACGTTGAAGCGATTTATGAAGGCATCAACGTTGCAACTGCGCGTTGGGTTGAGTGTGATGATGCGAAGAAACTGGATGAGTTCCAACGTAAGAACCAAGCAAACTTAGCATTGGATGGTGGTGATAACCTAACGTATATTGCACCAACAATGGTTAACTTAAACTTGGCGAAAGAGCGTTTCCCTGATATTGATTTCCGTGCGACGCGTGAGCACTAATCAAAAAGCGGTTTGGGTAAGCTTTAACGCAAACTAGATTTTAAAACGCCCTTGGCTATAAACTTAGCCAAGGGCGTTTTTTATAAGGATGAGATATGAACTGGTTTAAACGAGGATTGAAGCGTTACGACGACTGGTGCAAGGAGATGGGGCTAACCCCCGATCAAAAACGCAGCTGCGTTCCGTATCGAAAAGATCCTGCCCATCAAAATGAAGAGAACAGTGAAGCTCTGCTATTTTCTGATTCTCAGTTTGTCGGTACAGATAAAAAGTCTCAAGATGAAGCTCTTTGATACCCATTGTCACTTTGACTTTGATGTATTCCAAGGTGACTTTGCACATCAACTTCAGCTAGCTCAAACGCAAGGCGTAACAAGAATTCTGATTCCTTCAGTGGGACCTCAAAACTGGGCTCGTATTCAAACCTTGGCAGATCAACATGCCAATTTGTATTACGCCCTTGGGTTTCATCCGTATTTTCTTGAAGATAACGTCGAGCAGCACTTTGCTGAATTGGAACATTATCTAAAACAAAATGCTCCCCAATGCGTGGCAATAGGAGAGTGTGGGCTAGATTTTGCCATTGATGTTGACCCACAGTTGCAAGAAAAGACACTTGAAGTTCAATTTGAACTGGCTAGATGCTTCGAACTCCCAGTTATTTTACATAGCCGAAAAGCGCACAATCGCCTTGTTCAAATGGTTAAAGCGGCGAAGCTCCCTCGGGGCGGTGTGCTACATGCTTTCTCTGGGAGTTATCAGCAAGCAATGGAGTGGGTCAAATTAGGTTTTTTTATCGGTGTAGGAGGAACCATCACCTACCCAAGAGCGAAGAAAACGCGCGACGCAATTCAAAAATTACCACTCAAACATCTCGTGATCGAAACAGATGCACCGGATATGCCTATACTTGGATATCAAGGGGAGTCGAATCACCCAGCCAAACTCATTCACGTCTTTAATGAGCTCGTAGAGTTGCATAACGGTCCAAAGCAATCGATTGCCTCTCAGTTATGGAAAAATAGCAATTTTGCTTTCTCGATATGTGAATAAAATCTAAAGATGTGGTTTGAAATAGAAAACGTTTTCCTGCTTATTGTGAATTAACTCACAAAGCTGGCTGAATCAATCATGAATCTTATAGGAAAGTGTGAGGCTGGCATTACTTTAATTGATTCTGCATGAGTATAATTGCTCCCGCTTTATAGCTCCATTTTGTAACACGCCAATAAATAACTTATAAGGAAGTCATAAACTATGAGCCTGTTTATGAGCCTAATCGGTATGGTAGTGCTTCTTGCGATTGCATTTGCATTTTCTAATAACCGTAAAGCTATCAATCTAAGAACTGTGGGTGGCGCATTCGCTATCCAATTCGCATTAGGTGCATTTGTTCTGTATGTACCTTGGGGCCGTGATCTACTAAACGGTTTCTCTTCAGGTGTTTCTAACGTTATCAACTACGGTAACGATGGTTCATCATTCCTGTTCGGTGGTCTTGTTTCTGACAAGATGTTCGAAGTATTCGGCGGCGGCGGTTTCATCTTCGCATTCCGTGTTCTTCCTACACTGATCTTCTTCTCTGCACTGATTTCGGTTCTTTACTACATTGGCGTTATGCAATGGGTTATCAAGATTCTTGGTGGCGCACTACAAAAAGCGCTGGGCACTTCACGTGCGGAATCAATGTCAGCAGCAGCAAACATTTTCGTAGGTCAAACAGAAGCACCTCTAGTTGTTCGTCCATTCGTTCCAAAAATGACTCAATCAGAGCTATTCGCGGTAATGTGTGGTGGTCTAGCTTCTGTTGCTGGTGGTGTACTAGCGGGCTACGCTTCAATGGGTGTTCCACTAGAGTACCTAGTAGCAGCATCATTCATGGCGGCACCAGGTGGTCTACTATTCGCTAAAATCCTTCACCCAGAGACTGACCAGCCTCACGAAAGTATCGAAGAAGCGATGGACGGCGGCGACGACAAACCAGTAAACGTAATCGACGCAGCAGCGGGCGGTGCGGCTTCTGGTCTACAACTTGCGCTTAACGTAGGTGCAATGCTAATCGCATTCGTTGGTCTAATCGCGCTGATCAACGGTATGCTAGGTGGCATCGGTGGTTGGTTCGGCATGCCAGAACTAACGCTAGAGCTAATCCTAGGTTACGCATTCTCTCCACTAGCATTCCTAATCGGTGTTCCATGGGCTGAAGCAGTAACTGCTGGTTCATTCATCGGTCAGAAAATCGTAGTGAACGAATTCGTTGCTTACTTGAACTTCACACCATACCTAGGTGAAAACGCTCAAGTAATCGCGGCAACTGGTGAAGTAATGTCTGAGAAGACAACAGCTATCATCTCATTCGCACTATGTGGTTTCGCGAACCTTTCTTCTATCGCGATTCTACTTGGTGGTCTAGGTAGCCTTGCACCAAACCGTCGTAGTGACATCGCTCGCATGGGTGTTAAAGCTGTGCTTGCAGGTACGTTGTCTAACCTTATGGCAGCGACAATTGCAGGCTTCTGCTTAAGCCTTGCAGCACTATAATTAGAATCGGTTCTTAATATATAGACGCCGTTTTACATCATGCCCTGTAGCAAGAGATTGCTGCGGGGCATTTTTCGTTTTTCGGGCTCTAAAATTTCACCGGATGCCGGACTCAGTCTATGAGTTACGCAGCCGATGGAATAGGGGCTAGGAAATTTTGAGATACAAACCGTTTGCGCTCTATTTGGTGCTACAGTTTTGCGGTGAAACTCTATAATGTATTAATCACAGGATAGTGGTTAAGGTTGATACTTAATCACGTAATGAATATTACATAATCGATGGGCAAATGACTTGCCCAGCAATATCAGATCTAATAGGCGTTTTGCTGTGTGATGTGATATTAAAGACACCGCAATCATAGATTGTTGTGCCATAGGCCAAACTGGTACTGTGCGGTGACAAGGATAGCAATTGGCATATGAAATTTTCGCTGTATATGCCGAGTCTTCAGGGAACCAAGTCCGTTCATTAATAGACTGTTTAGCCATTTACTCACATTGTCTCGACTTGTTGATTATAGTTAGAGACGTGATGTAAGGCTGAGTAGTGAATTTTTTGAATATTGATCGGAGATAGAAATGAGCGATTTAAAAGCAGCAGCGCTACGTGCACTTAAACTTATGGACCTAACTACGTTGAATGACGATGACACTGATGCAAAAGTGATCTCATTATGTCATGACGCGAAAACAGCAGTAGGCAACACAGCTGCAATTTGTATTTACCCTCGCTTTATTCCTATTGCTAAGAAGACACTTCGTGAGCAAGGTACGCCAGAGGTTCGCATTGCAACAGTAACGAACTTCCCACACGGTAACGACGACATCGAAATCGCTGTTGCTGAAACAAAAGCGGCGATTGCTTACGGTGCAGACGAAGTTGACGTTGTTTTCCCATACCGCGCGCTAATGGCGGGTGATGAGAAAGTAGGCTTCGAACTAGTTAAGCAATGTAAAGAAGCTTGTGGTGACATTCTTCTTAAAGTGATCATCGAAACGGGTGAACTAAAAGAAGAAGCACTAATCAAGAAAGCATCTCAAATCTGTATTGAAGCAGGTGCTGACTTCATTAAAACTTCAACTGGTAAAGTGCCAGTAAACGCAACACCAGAATACGCACGCATGATGCTTGAAGTGATTCGCGACATGGGTGTTGCAGAAACTGTTGGTTTCAAGCCAGCAGGTGGTGTGCGCACTGCTGAAGATGCAGCTGCATACCTAGCAATGGCTGATGAAATCCTAGGTGACAATTGGGTTGATGCCCGTCACTACCGTTTCGGTGCGTCTAGCCTGCTAACTAACCTACTAAATACATTAGAAGTGACAGACGAAACCGCTGATCCAGCAGCGTACTAATCCCAATAATATGTCTGAACGGTAGCACCTAAACGGGTGCTACCAAACCTCTTCTATCCTACTTAACCATGGCTTACTGAGAGCATGGGAGGCACTAATGTATTTACCACAAGAAATCATTCGTAAAAAACGTGACGGTGAAGTACTTACCGCAGACGAAATCAACTTCTTTATTCAAGGCGTAGCAAATAACACCGTATCTGAAGGTCAGATCGCGGCGTTTGCTATGACGATTTTCTTCAATGAAATGACCATGGATGAGCGCATCGCCCTAACGTGTGCAATGCGTGATTCGGGCATGGTTATCGACTGGAGCCACATGAACTTTGGTGGCCCAATTGTCGACAAACACTCTACCGGCGGTGTGGGTGACGTAACTTCTTTAATGCTTGGCCCAATGGTGGCAGCGTGTGGCGGTTTCGTACCTATGATCTCTGGCCGCGGTCTTGGTCATACAGGCGGTACGCTAGATAAGCTTGAATCTATCCCTGGTTACAACATTACGCCAAGCAACGATGTTTTTGGTCAAGTAACCAAAGACGCTGGTGTGGCGATCATCGGTCAAACTGGTGACCTTGCTCCTGCGGATAAGCGTGTTTACGCGACTCGTGATATTACCGCAACGGTAGACAATATCTCCCTGATTACGGCGTCGATCCTTTCTAAGAAACTAGCGGCGGGTCTGGAATCGCTAGTGATGGACGTAAAAGTGGGTTCTGGTGCATTCATGCCAACTTACGAAGCGTCTGAAGATCTGGCAAAATCTATTGTTGCAGTAGCAAACGGTGCTGGCACTAAGACTACGGCAATTCTTACGGACATGAACCAAGTATTGGCGTCTTCAGCGGGTAACGCTGTGGAAGTTCGTGAAGCGGTTCGTTTCTTAACGGGTGAATACCGTAACCCACGCCTACTTGAAGTTACCATGGCTTCTTGTGCAGAAATGCTGGTACTTGGCAAACTGGCTGAGAACACAGAAGACGCACGTGCGAAGTTGATGGAAGCGCTAGACAACGGTAAAGCAGCAGCATGCTTCGGCAAGATGGTTGCTGGTCTTGGCGGCCCAGCAGACTTCGTAGAAAACTACGATAACTACCTAGAAAAAGCGGAAATCATCAAGCCTGTTTACGCGACGGAAACGGGCATTGTTTCAGCAATGGACACGCGTGCGATTGGCATGGCTGTCGTTGCTATGGGTGGTGGTCGCCGTGTTGCTACTGATGAAATCGACTATGCCGTAGGTTTCGACGAGTTCATCCGCTTGGGTGAAGTTGCAGATAGCGATAAACCTCTTGCCGTTATCCACGCTCGCAGCGAAGAGCAGTGGGAAGAAGCGGCAAAAGCACTGCGCAGTGCAATCAAAGTAGGTGGTGAGTACACACCAACTCCAGAGGTTTACCGCCAAATTCGTGCAGAAGATATTTAATAGAACAAGTAATTACACAAGGCCTACTCAACCATAATAAAAAGCCGAGTGGGCCTAAGGAACGAGCAATGAAAAGAGCATTTATTTTAGTACTAGACTCATTCGGTATTGGTGCAACCGCTGACGCTGAGAAATTTGGTGATGTAGGTTCAGACACACTAGGCCACATCGCAGAACAATGCGAAAAAGGCTTAGCAGATAACGACCAACGTCAAGGCGCACTTCGCCTTCCAAACCTATCTAAGTTAGGTTTGGCAATGGCACATAAAGAGTCAACAGGTCGCTTCGCATCTGGCCTAGACGCAGATGCAGAAATCATTGGTGCGTACGGTCACGCAGCAGAGCTTTCTTCTGGTAAAGATACGCCGTCTGGTCACTGGGAAATCGCAGGTGTTCCTGTTCTGTTTGACTGGGGTTACTTCACAGACAAAGCAAACAGCTTCCCTAAAGAGCTGACGGATCGCATCCTTGAGCGCGCGGGTCTTGACGGTTTCCTAGGTAACTGCCACGCATCTGGTACTCAAGTTCTTGATGACTTGGGTGAAGAGCATATGAAGACTGGGCAGCCAATCTTCTACACCTCTGCGGACTCTGTATTCCAAATCGCCTGTCACGAAGAGACATTCGGCCTGGATCGTCTACTAGAGCTTTGCCAAATTGCGCGTGAAGAACTAGAAGATTACAACATCGGCCGTGTAATCGCGCGCCCATTCATTGGCCCGGGTAAAGGTCAATTTGAGCGTACGGGTAACCGTCGTGACCTATCTGTAGAGCCACCATCAGCGACTATCTTACAAAAGTTAGTTGATGAGAAGGGCGGTCAGGTTCATTCCATCGGTAAGATTTCAGATATTTATGCTGGTTGTGGGATCACTAAGAAAACCAAAGCAACAGGCATTCCAGCACTATTTGAAGCAACGAAAGAAGCGATCAAAGAAGCGGGTGATAACACCATCGTATTCACTAACTTCGTCGACTTCGACTCAGCTTACGGCCACCGTCGTGACGTAGCGGGCTACGCAGCGGCACTTGAGTACTTCGATGGTCGCATCAATGAAGTGCTAGAGATTATGAAAGAAGACGATGTGCTTATCCTAACAGCAGACCACGGCTGTGACCCTACATGGCCAGGCACTGACCATACTCGTGAGCACATCCCAGTATTGGTTTACGGCCAAAAAGTGCCAGCAGGCTCTCTTGGCCGCCGCGAAACATTCGCAGACATCGGCCAAACATTGGCGAGCTACTTCGGTACTTCTCCAATGGATTACGGTAAGAATTTCCTATAATTAGGATATTGAAAACTAGGAGCTGAATGCTCCTAGTTTTATGTTTGCAGTATGCAAGTACTGCTTGTCGGAAATGAGAATACTCTGGCTTATATCGCCTTAAGCGCGGAGCGCTAGAGAAAGGTTAAGGAAAAGAAAATGGCAACTCCACATATCAATGCTGAAATGGGTGCATTCGCAGACGTCGTACTGATGCCGGGTGACCCGCTACGTGCAAAATACATCGCAGAAACCTTCCTTGAAGACGTTGTGCAAGTGTGTGATGTGCGTAATATGTTCGGTTACACAGGCACATACAAAGGCCGTAAGATCTCGGTAATGGGCCACGGTATGGGTATCCCATCATGCTCGATTTACGCAACGGAGCTAATTAAAGACTTCGGCGTGAAGAAAATCATCCGTGTTGGTAGCTGTGGCGCAGTAAACGAAGACATCAAAGTGCGTGATGTTGTGATCGGCATGGGCGCGTGTACGGATTCTAAAGTGAACCGTATCCGTTTTAAAGGTCATGACTTTGCTGCAATCGCAGACTACAAAATGGTTCGCGCGGCAGAAGACGCAGCAAAAGCACGTGGCATTGATGTGAAAGTCGGTAACCTATTTTCAGCGGAGCTTTTCTACACGCCAGATCCAGAAATGTTCGACGTAATGGACAAGTACGGCATTGTTGGTGTTGAAATGGAAGCGGCAGGTATTTACGGCGTAGCGGCAGAATACGGTGCAAAAGCTCTGACAATCTGTACGGTTTCAGATCACATCAAAACGGGTGAGCAAACAACTTCTGATGAGCGTCAAACAACATTCAACGACATGATGCTAATCGCACTAGATTCAGTATTGCTAGGCGACGAAGAATAAGCGACAAAGAGTCATCTTAGTTTCTTGACATTAAGAACTAAAAGAACAGCCCGCACAATGCGGGCTGTTTTTGTATTAGATGTTGATTACCGACTGACTATTTGGTTAGCAGTAGGTTTTGCGCTTTTTTACGGCGGATAGGCTGTCTACGTAAAATCATAATGAATAACATGCCGCACACAAAACTCATTAGCACCATCATGTACATGTAGCGATCACTCTTACGATAGTGGTGGTCAGAAATCGCGGTTACACGACCTGTCTCAAAGGTAACGCGAACAAAACCGATGAGTGCTTCATCGGCAAATACTGGTTCAACCAACTGCTGGCGGCCAATGGAAGCTGTTGCCAAGGGCGTGTCTAAGCCTAAAACTTCGCGTACCGATAGCGCATCTTCACTAGACGCTAAACGTACGCCTTGTGCATCATATATTGTCGCATCAAACACCAAACGGTCTTGTGCTAGCTGGTTTGTCAGCTTAAGTAAGCGTTCTTGATCTTTGGTCAAAATCATTTCACTGGCAGAAAGAGACGCCTGTGAAATCAAAACTTTGGTGAGTGTCTCAAGCTGCTGTGCTTGAATTTTCTCGTTGCCCTTACTGATCACAACACTGTTTTTGATCGTGATAAACAACATCACACACAGTAGGATTAGTGCCAGAATTCTTAGGGCATTCCTTACTGAGAACAAGGATTCACTCATGCTCTTTACTCATCCATTTAAAATAAAACAAAGACTTGCCTTTTTAGTTTGTTGAGGTAACGTTTTAGCAAAGTCATAAGGGATTATATACATGGACGCGTCAAAAAGCTTGCCTATCAGAAAACATACGACACTTTTAAAACGATTACCCGAGACTCGATTTGCCTCCCAACTAGATAAAGCAAAAGCAAACTGGATAGTGTTTGCAGAATACCTTTCGCCACGTCATTTTGAAGACATTGATTTCTTCACAGGTGTCTACAACCCCGTGTTAGAAACGTGGAAAGTTGGCCAATATGAAGTCGCCTTGATGGCAGGAGAATTGACCCCTCAACACGAAACGATCTTACAAAGCCTCAACTTGGATTACGCCTCGCTTAATGAAGTTCCAGATCTCTCAACCCAAGGGTTGATTGTATTTGACATGGACTCAACGGCAATCCAGATAGAGTGTATTGATGAAATCGCAAAATTGGCCGGAGTCGGGGATGAGGTGGCAGAAGTTACTGAACGTGCGATGCAAGGTGAACTGGATTTTGAGCAAAGTTTGCGTCAACGCGTAGGCAAGCTCAAAGGTGCTGATGAATCAATTCTTGAACAAGTTCGTTCCCAATTGCCATTTATGCCGGACTTTGAAGCGTTAATCGCAACGTTAAAAGCACTAGGCTGGAAAACAGCGATTGCTTCCGGTGGTTTTACTTACTTCTCGGACTACATCAAAGATAAAGTCGATTTAGATTTTGCTCGCTCTAATCAGTTGGAAATCATTAATGGTAAGCTCACGGGGAACGTACTTGGCGATGTGGTTACCGCGCAGATGAAGTCAGATATCCTGGTGGAGTTGGCGGATGAATACGAAATTGAGCAGCACAACACGGTTGCTGTCGGTGATGGCGCTAACGATCTTGTGATGATGTCGGTGGCGGGCTTAGGTATTGCGTACCACGCAAAACCTAAAGTGGAAGCTCAAGCGCAATCTGCGATTCGCTTTGCAGGCTTAGGCGGTGTGCTCTGTATTTTATCTGGTGCACTGGTGAAGCAGCAAAAGGTCAGCTGGAAAGCAAAACCTTAATTTATCCATTCAAAAACACCGCCTTTCTGGCGGTGTTTTTCGTTGACTTAGTATGGCTCTAAATTTACTCGGTTAACTCCAACCTAATTACAACTTCTTCCGTAATGTCTTCAAACTCACTGTAACCGACCAAAGCGGTCAGCTCCTTTTCTAATTTGCTCGCTTGATGTACGCCAAATTGGGTTAAGTCACTTAAGTCTTGTTGCAGCAACGATGTCATCGGATCGAAAATTGGGGCTGTAGATAAGCGAATCACGTAGAAGTCACCCATCATTCGCGCTTTCTTTATAAATTGAATCCGTTCTTTTACGCTATTGAACTCTTGATGAAGCTTAGACTCAATGCCTGTAATTTTATTGCCGACTTTGGCTGCGCTAATGTAGATATCCTGATGCCTTGCTTGAGCTCCCTCTACACGCTTTATCGGCTCTGCGATTAATGTGCTTGTTCGACCTTTAAAGATAGGTTCAAGTGACAACAGTTGATCATGTCCAAGGCGGGCAAAAAGCTCAATGTGCTTAGGTAGCGGCAAATTCACCCCAATAACGGGGGTTTTGATTGAAGACGACGCTGTTTTACTGATAAAAATGGGTGTGCTCAGAGTTCGAGAGAGCAACATGCTGTGCAGTCTTTCAAGTAACGCATTACTCGGTAGCATCTCTTTTTGCGGGATCAACTTATCTTGATTGTGCTCGATAATGCTGTTGAAAAAGGCGATCACTTTAATGGTGTGGCTGCTTTCATCAATAACTAGCTGTACGCTACAGCCATCTGGACTAACACGAATTACCCGGTATGGCACCGACGTTAAAGGCAGCTTTTTGTCGTAGAGTTGTAACTCTCGGAAGTTGACCTGAACCTGTTGCCCAGAGCGCAACATAGTAGGTTCGTCCAGTTTAATGCCGAGCCCTCGCTTTGAAATATCGACGGTGCTGCCGCTCGCTGTGACGGGCCCAGAACATAGTTCTATTGGGGTCTTAAATCGGTAACGTGGCTCTTTACGACGAGACTTGGCATCAAAATAAATGCCTTTCGGGTTGCCTATAATTCTTCTCGGATGGCGAAATGCATTTAACGTATTCGCGGGTAAGCGCGGCTTTTCAGTGAGCAGATAATCCTGCCCTGATTTTTCGTCAGCAATTTCTTGCAAGATGCCAATATGAGTCAATGATTGGGACGTTTCAGCCAACTCCGGAGAGAAAGCGGCTAAGTCTTCCTGTTCTTGCTCTGACAGTTCAAATATCGAAATTCTAAACGCGCGCCAACTTTCACGTTTAGCACCTAAATGCCAAAATAGCTGGCGTTGTTCACGAGTGGCCTCAGGACGAAGCATCGAATAGAAATAGGTTCGGTTTTCGTGCTCGTGAGTAAATGAATAAAGGACATTGGTGGTGCCTTTAACGCCAGGTTTAATGAGTGACGCGACTCGCTTCTCATTAAATAAGGACCCAAACATTTGCTGGTTCCTTTCATCATGCCAGTACTGCCAAAGCTTTTGATTGTTTGGCGTCAACATAGCGAGTTTCAGATCACTGCCATCAAAGAATAGAGGTAAGCTGCTGGTGTGCTTAAGTGCGATGTGCTCATAACCACGAGTTCGAGCTCGAATGATCTTATCTTGATTATCGTGACGAGCTCTTTTAGCTGCGCTGTTGAGCGCTTCATCGATCACTCGAGTAACGACATTGGTTTCAGTTAAACGTATGGTTCTGAGGTATCGAACTGAGTCATTCTCGTAACAGTCATCAACCGCAAGTATGCGGTACGCCAGCGGTTTCTCTATACCGGCAACCTGAGATTTGCTGGCAAACTCAGTAAACGTGACCTGAATAATCTCCCCAAGGTTATATTTAAACGCACTTGGGACTTTGAACTTCGCGCCAGAGCAGGATAAGTCAATGCTTAACCCATGCAGAAGTTGCCCTTTAGATCGGCAAATCTCGACTTGAGATTGGACTTTCAAGCGCTTTTCTTGGCGCTTTAAGTCATAGCCGAGGTGAACGGGCTCCGCTAAGAAAGGGCTTTTAGGATCCGTTAACGATTGCGTTTTTTGTTGAGTAAGACGTTTGCTCATTACGCGAAAGTTATTCCGTGTGTTGACCAAAGCTTCCCACATTCCCTCAGTGTAGCCGCCAAACTTTTTGATGTTTTTATGGTAAGCGTTGAAAGCAACGTCATCTAACCAATGTGGAATACCATCCAAAATATACTCGCGACATTCACCTTGGACGCGACCGCGCAGATCGATGCTTTTTTTGCACGGAGCCATCAAGCGGTTAAGTTCCATTTTCACTAAGATTTTGGCCGAAGGCGGCTCTTCCTCGGTCAATTGGCCAAGGACAAAGTCAAAGTCATCCGAACCGTAAACGGGAATGAGTCGTTCTGCGATCGAGAGAATTTCAGATTGCTGCATTATTTCTGTTAGAGTATGTCGTTACTTTAAATTGTATCGGCTAAGCGAAGTAAAACTTAAGTATATCAATAGTTCATTTCAGTTAAGGTCTGACTTGGCTGTGCTTAGTCACATTTGTAGAAAAAATCGAGGCATCATGGCGAAAGCAAAACGAGCGTATGTTTGTAATGATTGTGGCGCGGATTTTCCCCGTTGGCAGGGGCAGTGTAACGCATGTGGTTCGTGGAATACGATAACAGAAGTCCGTATCGCTGCATCGCCAACGGTTGCTCGTAATGAACGTTTATCCGGCTACGCGGGCTCCGCAACAGAAGCTACAGTTCAAACGTTATCCGAAATTGATCTGCAGGAAGTGCCACGCTTCACCAGTGGGTTTAAAGAACTTGACCGCGTATTAGGTGGGGGCGTTGTACCCGGCGCCGCTATTTTGATTGGTGGTAACCCTGGCGCTGGTAAATCCACCTTGTTGCTGCAAACCATGTGTAGTTTGTCTGCGCAAATGCCAACGCTCTACGTAACAGGTGAAGAATCGTTGCAGCAGGTAGCAATGCGTGCTTCTCGACTAGGGTTGCCGAAAGAGCACTTAAAAATGCTATCGGAAACGAACGTCGACAAAATTTGCCAAATTGCCGAAAAAGAGCAACCTCGCATTATGGTGATTGACTCGATTCAGGTAATGCACGTTTCAGATGTCCAATCGTCACCGGGCAGTGTTGCTCAAGTACGTGAATCTGCGACAGCTCTGACACGATACGCAAAACAGAATAACGTCGCGGTATTTATTGTTGGTCACGTAACAAAAGATGGTACCCTTGCGGGCCCTAAAGTTCTTGAGCACATTATAGACTGTTCAGTGCTGCTTGATGGTGGTACTGATAGCCGCTTTCGCACATTGCGTAGTCATAAAAACCGCTTTGGCGCTGTGAATGAGCTCGGTGTCTTTGCAATGACAGGCCAAGGGTTGAAAGAAGTGAGTAACCCATCCGCGATTTTCCTTTCTCGTGGTGAAGAAGAAACATCAGGTTCTTCTGTTATGGTCGTGTGGGAAGGTACGCGTCCTCTATTAGTAGAGATTCAAGCGTTGGTGGATTACTCGCAATTGGCAAACCCTCGCCGTGTTGCGGTCGGTTTGGAGCAGAACCGCTTATCACTTTTGCTCGCTGTGTTGCATAAGCATGGTGGCTTACAAATGGCAGACCAAGATGTCTTTGTTAATGTGGTTGGCGGTGTTAAGGTGACGGAGACGAGTGCCGATCTTGCGTTAGTTATGGCGCTTTTATCGAGTTTTCGTGACCGTCCACTACCCAAAGATGTGGTTATTTTTGGTGAGGTCGGGCTTGCAGGCGAAATCCGTCCTGTGCCAAGTGGGCAAGAACGTTTGAATGAAGCGTTCAAACATGGTTTCAAGAAAGCCATTGTGCCTGCAGCCAACATGCCGAAAGGCGGCATTCCTGGCATGCAAATTCACGGCGTTAAGAAATTGTCGGAAGCTATAGAGGCTTTTGACGAGCTGTAATGCTCATAAGAATGGTATTTGTGTAATCACAAACTGTTCTATCCGTCCTCAATAAAATGCGAATAAAGTACATAAATTGCTGTGTTTGACTATGCTTTGGGGACGGAAATTTCACGTTAAAATTTTTTTTCTTCCATCCGCACGCAAGGGTATCAGTATTGACAGAATGTGATATACTCTGCGCGCACTTTATACCTTATTAACAGAGTAAGACAATGACTGATTTATCAAAATACAGAAACATTGGTATTTTTGCTCACGTAGACGCGGGTAAAACTACCTCTACAGAGCGTATCCTAAAGCTAACTGGTAAGATCCATAAGATCGGTGATACACACGACGGTTCAACTACAACTGACTTCATGGAGCAGGAAGCTGAACGTGGTATCACAATCCAGTCTGCAGCAACAACTTGTTTCTGGAACGATCACCGTCTAAACATCATCGATACTCCTGGACACGTTGACTTCACTATCGAAGTTTACCGTTCTCTAAAAGTACTTGACGGTGGTATCGGTGTATTCTGTGGTTCTGGTGGTGTTGAGCCTCAGTCAGAAACTAACTGGCGTTACGCTGACGAATCACACGTATCACGTCTGATCTTCGTTAACAAACTAGACCGTATGGGCGCAGATTTCTACAAAGTTGTAGATCAAGTACAAAACGTACTAGGTGCTACACCTCTAGTTATGACTCTACCTATCGGTATCGAAGAAGATTTCGTAGGTGTTGTAGACGTACTAAGCCAACAAGCTTACGTATGGGATGAGTCTGGCCAGCCAGAGAACTACGAAGTTCAAGATATTCCAGCAGACATGGTAGAAAAAGCTGCTGAATACCGTGAAATGCTAATCGAAACTGCTCTAGAGCAAGACGAAGATCTAATGATGGCTTACCTAGAAGAAGGCGAAGAGCCATCTCTAGAAGACATCAAACGTTGTATCCGTAAAGGTACTCGTGATCTAGCATTCTTCCCAACTTACTGTGGTTCAGCGTACAAGAACAAAGGTATCCAACTTATTCTTGACGCGGTAATTGATTACCTACCATCTCCAACAGAAGTTGATCCACAGCCTCTAACTGATTCAGAGACTGGTGAGCCAACTGGTGAAGTTGCGACTGTATCTGCAGACGAGCCACTACGTGCGCTTGCATTTAAGATCATGGACGACCGTTTTGGTGCTCTAACCTTTATCCGCATCTACTCTGGTAAGATGAAGAAAGGTGACACAGTACTTAACTCTGCAACTGGTAAAACAGAGCGTATCGGCCGTATGGTTGAGATGCACGCAGACGAGCGTAACGAGATCGATTCAGCACAAGCTGGTGACATCATCGCTGTAGTTGGTATGAAGAACGTTCAAACTGGTCACACTCTATGTGATCCTAAGCACGAATGTACTCTTGAGCCAATGATCTTCCCAGATCCAGTAATCTCTATCGCAGTTAAGCCTAAAGATAAAGGCGGTTCTGAGAAGATGGGTATCGCGATCGGTAAAATGGTTGCAGAAGATCCATCATTCCAAGTTGAGACTGATGAAGATTCAGGCGAAACTATCCTGAAAGGTATGGGTGAACTTCACCTAGACATCAAGGTAGATATCCTTAAGCGTACTTACGGCGTTGAGCTAGAAGTTGGTGCTCCACAGGTTGCTTACCGTGAAACTATCACTCAAGCAATCGAAGACAGCTACACGCACAAGAAACAGTCTGGTGGTTCTGGTCAGTTCGGTAAGATCGATTACCGCATCAAACCAGGTGAGCCAAACTCTGGCTTCACGTTCAAGTCAACAGTTGTTGGTGGTAACGTACCTAAAGAATTCTGGCCTGCAGTTGAGAAAGGCTTTGCGTCAATGATGGAGCACGGTGTTCTAGCTGGCTTCCCTACTCTAGACGTTGAAGTTGAACTATTCGACGGTGGTTTCCACGCAGTTGACTCTTCAGCAATCGCTTACGAAATCGCTGCTAAAGGCGCATTCCGTCAGTCTATGCCTAAAGCTGGCGCGCAACTTCTTGAACCAATCATGAAAGTTGACGTGTTCACTCCAGAAGATCACGTTGGTGACGTAATCGGTGACCTTAACCGTCGTCGTGGTATGATCAAAGACCAACAAGCTGCGTCTACTGGCGTACGTATCAAGGGTGATGTACCTCTATCAGAAATGTTTGGTTACATCGGTACTCTACGTACAATGACTTCTGGTCGTGGTCAGTTCTCTATGGAGTTCTCACACTACGCACCATGTCCAGCAAACGTTGCTGAGCAAGTAATTGCTGACGTTAAAGAGCGTAACGCTAAGAAGTAATTCTTAAGTTAACTCTATAACTTGAAAGCCCCGCCTAGTGCGGGGCTTTTTGTATCTAACCGCTTATACATAGCGCGTTTTTGTTTCGCTGATATACGCCTTTGGTGCTGTTTACCGACTATTCTGAAGCTGAGCCAGTATTACTAACATTGAGGTCGATGGTTTTAAAATCTGGTATCACTGACTTTTCAAATGTTTCTATTTCTTCTCTCAACCATTGTGCAAACAATTGGGCTTTAGGTCGCTTTAAGTAGCCTTTTGGAGCGCACAGGTAATACGCAAATTTGGGTTTAATGGCTATATCACCAATTCGGACCAGTTTGCCTGAACGGAAATATTGATGAGCTAAACTGTGTTTGACGAGCGCTACGCCTTGTAGTGATAACGCAGCTTCTAACACCAAGTGTGAGCCACTGTATTTTAAAGCAGGCTTTGCCGCTGAATGACCAAGTCTCGCTAACCACATGTTCCAGTCCAGATCTGGCCAAACGTCTTCGATGAGCTCTGCTTTGCTTAAATCTTCAATGCGATAGATGCCGTGCTCTTTCTGATATACCGGGTGACAGGCAGGATAAAAAGCTTCATCCATTAGCCATTGTGATTCTAAATTAGGGTATTTTCCTAAACCGTAACGGACACACAAATCGATCTGACTATCTTGAAAAGACACCAAATCATTGGTTGGTTCTAATAGTAAGGCGATATCAGGGTGACGCTGACGAAAAGCCGTAATTTTCGGGACTAACCAATGGTGAGCGAAAGAGGGGAGTGTTGATATCGAAAGGTGGTTAGGATTAGGATCTTGATTAACCAATCTAACCCCTTGCTGCAAATGAGCAAACCCTCTTTCAGCCTGAGTAAACAGCAGCTCTCCCTCAGGTGTGAGCACGATTTTTCTGTGCTGGCGAACAAATAAGTCCGTTCCTAAAAACTCTTCAAGATGACGAATTTGCTGACTAATGGCAGCTGGCGTAACAAACAATTCTTTTGCCGCTGTTTTAAAGCTACCTTCCTTTGCTGCAACGAAGAAGTAATACAAGCCCTGTAAAGGAGGCATTCGATCTTTCACATTAGTTTTCCTTAACTCAATGGCAGATTCTATCGTTTGAGGATATCAGCGTAGTCGCTGATTATTAAGTGGTCAACATTGTTATAGGAGTTGGTTACATGGAAAACATGACACACACTTGTGAGCGCACTTTACCAGCTGACCATCAGACCGGATTACAGTTAATTTACTCTAAACTTGCTAGTTGGAGAAGAAACTACAAGACACGTCGTCACTTGAGAGAGTTACCAGAACATCTTTGGGACGATATTGGATTAGATGAAAAGGAAATTAATAGTGAAGTGAGGAAGCCTTTTTGGAGAGAGTAGTTTATGAGTTTGATTCAAGCTCAGAATTAAACTGCACTCCCCAATGATATTGAGGAGTGCAGACAAGGCTATAAGTCTTCTTCCCACACAACCAATTCACCTTTCGGCCAGTTGTGACCAATTTCATGATACTTTTGCTCAAGCACATGACGTTTAATTTTGAGTGTTGGCGTCAATACGCCATTTTCAATGCTCCAAGGCTCTTTAATCATTAATACGCCTTTGATTTGCTCATGAGAGGCGAGTTCTTGATTCATTTTTGCAATGACTTTGCGGGTGGTTCGTGCGTACCGTTCCCGATCAAAGTTAGGAAAATCATGTGGCACAACCAAAAGAATCGGGGCTGGTAGCCCTAAACCGATGAGGCACATCATCTCTACGCGACTGTATTCGAAAAGTTTTTTCTCGATAGGAACTGGAGAGACAAACTTACCTTTGGCGGTTTTAAAGTTATCTTTTTTACGGCCTTGAATGGTTAGGTAACCATCTGAGTCGATAGAGCCGATATCGCCTGTGTGTAGCCAGCCCTCTGAATCAAAAGACTCTTGGGTGGCAATGTCATTTTTGTAGTAGCCAGAAAATAGCCCTTTGCCACGCACCATGATTTCATCATCGTCAGCGATTTTTAACTCAATACCTGGTCCAGCATTACCGACACTACCAATTTTGTCAGCTCTAAATGGGTAGTTGAGCGTGCTATAGGCAAATGATTCTGTCATGCCCCAAGCTTCAGTAATATTTAGTCCTACAGAGTGGTACCATTCCAGCAGTGCTGGTGATACCGGGGCAGAGCCACAGCCTAATACTCGAGCCTGATCCAACCCCAATCCTTCTGCGAGCTTTTTCTTGATCAGAGAATTGACGAATGGGATTTTCAATAGAATGTTGAGCTTCTTCTGTGGAAGTTTGTCTTGAATACGTTGTTGGAATAGCGTCCATAATCGCGGGACTGAGATAAACAGAGTCGGGCGGTGCATTTTTACATCTTCGATAAAGGTATCCAATGATTCTGGAAATGCTGTTGGTACACCACCCATGATGGATGAACCAAAAATGTAGACGCGCTCTGTAATATGAGCCAAAGGTAAGTAAGAAAATAGACGATCATTTTCTTGAATACCGATATGGTTTATCAGTTGTTGTACGGACCAGTTAAACGCTCCGTAGGTCAGCATCGCACCTTTCGGTAATCCTGACGTCCCAGAGGTATACACCAAAGACATTAGCTTATCGTCGTAGTGCTGTGGACGCTCTTCACTTGGCATTGCATCGGCAATGAGTGCTTGGTATTCATATTGACATTTTGGTGCAGTATCGTAGGGGAGCGAGATACTAATGAGCTCCGGCATTGCATCAATGACTTGCTGGGTTGCTTTAGGATCATCGAGTTTTCCGCCAATGAGCGCTTTACTTTCACTATGAGTCACACAGTATTCGATGGTGTCCGCGCCGGCGGTAGGAAAGATTGGCACACTGACATAATCGCCAAGCATCATCGCAAGATCGCAAATAAACCACTCTGCACAGTTTTTAGATACTAATGCTACTTTGTCACCAGGCTGTACTCCGAGGTTGCGTAGTGCACTGACGAGTTTTAAGGCTTGATCGGCAACATCAGCGAACGTGTATTCAACAAATTGTCGATTAATAATTTGTTTTAGATAGACCTCATTTGGACGCTCTTGAGCCCATTTGAGAATCATTTCATTTGGTGGTGGGAGAGCGCAACCAGCAGCGCTGTTTAGATTCGGCTGATTCATTTTTAGTGACTCCATGTCTTCTCGTTGTATTTATAATTGTTAATGCATTGTTAACTTTAGCATGTTAAATAACGACACGGGAATGCATTTTGATGAAATATGTGGGGAGGATAGCGTTAGTTACCCCTAAAGTCGGTACTAATAGCGCCTAAAACTGTTGCCGATAATTCGCTGGGGACAGGCCTGTTTTTTTCTTAAAAATTCGAGAAAAGTAAGAGACATCTCGGTATCCACACTGATAAGCGATGTAGGCAATTTTCATGGATTCATTTTCAACGAGCATTTTCTTTGCTAATGAAATACGTTTCGCAGTGACATAATCACGAAAGCACATACCAACTTTGCGATGGAATACTTTGGAAAAGTAGTTCGGTGAGTAGTGACAAAGCGCAGCAGCTTCCTCTTCTCTTAGGTCTTTATGGACGTTATTGGCGATGTAATGAACCACGTCAGAAAAATTCGACTTTCCGCTTCGAGAAAAGAGTTTATCGACCGAAATTTGTTCTTCGTCGACCTTGCTGTGCAAAAAGTATTTCAATTTTATCTGTGATAGCCAAATCGGGAGGGTGATTTCATTCAACGTATAATATTCCGCACAAATATGCTTTGGCAGTAAGTGAGGCTCGATACCAGTTGGATGTATAACGATCAGTTTTTTGTCGAGATTTTCACAGAGCGTGATGACGCCTTTCAGGTGCTCTCGATGATCGCAAGTCATGTAGTAGAAGAAATAGCTGTGTTCTTTATCGCTAAGCACAGAGATATCGTTGCTACAGTCCATAATCTCAAAGCTCTTATCAAACTCACAGCGAAGTGATTCCGGCAGCGAGCAAAGAGTCTCTCCAATCCAATAAGCTTTGGTCAGTCTATCCATATGAATCCCGCTCAGTACGTACTACACCAACGTTAGTATGTATTGAGGTCAGTCGAGCCTCATTCCTTGAGCTTCAGACCTCACCCTTTCGTTTATTAAGCTTAGGCTTATATAGTCATACTGCAAGTGTGAAATATGTCACATAGATCTTAGTGAGGTGTCTCACTATTGATACATTTTGGCTCTGAAGCACAGGTGGGCAAGAAAGTACCAACCTTTGGCAAAAAAGTCCTAACCCCCCTAATTCTCGGTGACTAATGTTTAAGCATGATTCGGGTGTATATGATACCTGCGTCATGGACAAGCGAGATATGGTTAAATAAAGGGGACTATCTTATGGATAACTTTCGCAATCTAATCAAGGACTTCATGGAAGATGAAGAGGGGCTAACACTTTTGGAGTACATCTTAGGTGCGGCACTAATTGTAGCAGCGATGTTGACCACAGACTTTTGGGGAACTCTCGCAGACAAGTTTGTAGAAGTCGCAAGCGATATTAATACTGCTGGTGAATAAGATTAATGCTTGAGACTGAGTTAATTATTTGGTCATTGCTTATTGCGATTGGAGTCTCAGACGCTCAGAAACACAAAATACCAAATAAAGCGGTGCTTATGCTTTTGGTTGCTGTTACTGCAAACGTAATTTACAACCCAGCCACAAGTGGTTTGGATCATTTATATGGTGGGCTGGTTGCGTTTGCAGTGTGTTTCGCGCTGTATCTGTTCAAAGCAATGGCTGGAGGAGACGTCAAGTTACTCGCCGTCGTAGGAACATGGCTCGGTCTGAGTAATCTTGGGGAAGCGTCTACTGGAATAATACTTGCTGGAGGCATCGTGGGCATTTTTTATCTAATGTTACACGTGTCATCGACTAGTGTTGCTCTATCACACCAGATAAAAGGGTATTGCTCAGAAAAAGTAACACCAGGCTTTAGGTCTAATAAGCCGTTAGTCATTCCTTTCGCGCCGATAATCGTAATTGGATTAGCTTATTTCTCCTACACCCACTAAATAAAAATAATAAATGGCATGCAGTACATGCAGCATCAGTTGGCTAGGCAACTTCAAGGAGGGGAAGTGTGATGGGCTCTGCGTATTGGGAAAAACTCGTGCCACAAATAAATTCACCAAAAGTGCCTTCGTCTGTCGAGGGTCTTGGCATACCGGCTTCAGTCGTCGAAAACCTCGTGTTGAAACATCTGTCTGCCTATCCGAAATGTGATTTGATTGAATTAACACAGCGGTTGTGCGTGGTTTCAAATATTGTTGAACTTGCTTTGGCGCAGTTAAGAAAGCGAAGTTGGGTAGAAGTTTATCAGCCAGCATCAGACAAGTTGAGTACATCGTATTCCAACGTACGCTACAGTTTAACCGAGCTTGGGCTTGCAGAAGCAGACATTGCGTATAGAAAAGATCCGTATATCGGTCCTGTTCCCGTCTCTTTGGAAGAATATTGGACGGTTGTTGAGGGACAAGATCTTCGCAAGCATCCTATTAATCGCAATGATGTTGAGCGAGCGCTGTCTGACGTGTTTGGTTCGGATCATTTGATACCCGTTTTAGGGCCGGCCATTAACTCGGGTCGTGCTTTGTTGCTGTATGGTCATGCGGGTACCGGTAAAAGTTACGTCGCATCAAGAGTGCTCAATGCAATGAACACTTCGGTATTCATTCCTTATGCCGTATATGCCGATGGCAACATCATCAAAGTGTTCTCAGAGCATCATCACCGTCGTTTAGACAACTCCCATTCTCAGGTTTTCGTTAAGTTGGAAACGCATTACGACAAACGCTGGGTTCTTTGTGAAAGACCAAACATTCAAGTGGGCGGTGAGCTGACATTGGATATGCTTGAGGTAAACCACAGTGAGCATAATCGTGTATGGATTGCGCCACTGCAAATGATGGCTAACAACGGAATCTTGGTTATTGATGACCTTGGTCGTCAGTCAATGCCTGTTGATGCCCTGCTAAACAGATGGATCGTTCCAATGGAATACTTATTTGACCATCTAGCTTTGCCAAATGGTCAACAAGTCACGGTGCCGTTTATGCTCACTCTGGCATTCTCCTCCAACTTTGCACCAAGCAAAATTGCAGACCCAGCTTTTTTACGTCGTTTGGGTTACAAGATCGAGTTTACACCGCTTGGTTTGACAGATTATCAAGCGCTTTGGGTTTCGCTTGCTAAAGATTACCAAATGACGCTTGTGCCTGAGTTTTTCGATACGTTAAGTCAGTTACATCGCGACAATGATGTCGCCAACTACCCTTGTTTACCAAAAGACTTACTCGGTATTAGCCGCGATATTTTGGTGTTCGAAGGGAAAGAGAAGGTCGTCTCATCAGACATTTTAACCCGTGCCTGGGGACTGTACTTCACAGTGGATGAATAGGGAGATCTAAATTATGAGTCGGACTCAAGTCATCATGTTGCTGTTGCTCTCCATTGTTTTCGGCCTTGCCGCCGTTTTGATCGCTAAACAATGGATGGATGGCAGAAACCAACCAACTGTCGAGTTAGAAGAGGTCGAAAGACACCCAGTTTTAGTTGCCGCCATGGAACTAGAGCCAGGGACCATTCTATCTGAGAAACATTTGTCTACTAAGCTCATGGAAGTGGATTGGATAGACGATGAAACGCTAAAAGTACAAGAACAGGCATTGGGAAGAATTGTTGCCAATACCATTTATGCGGGCGAGCTGGTTAACTCGAATCGTCTTGCATTGCCCGGTGAGGGCGCGACACTTGCTGCTTTAATTCCTGAAAACAAACGAGCAATCACCATTCGTGTTAATGACGTTATCGGTGTGGCCGGGTTCTTGTTGCCGGGCAATAAGGTCGATGTATTGAATACCGTGAGTTATGGACAAGGTAAAAACGCCACAACAAAAACGGTGCTTAAAAACATCAACGTTCTTGCGGTCGACCAAACAGCCAAAACCAATGATAACAAACCCGTTATTGTGCGTGCGGTGACTTTAGAAGTAACACCGAAAGAGGCAGAAAAGCTCTTATCGGCGAACAGCAAAGGCGACATTCAACTTGCTCTACGCAACCCTCATGAAGTGGATAAACCTGTTGTAGCAAGAAAATACACGCCACGACCTAGTGTGACCATTATTAAGGGATCTCAGGCATCCAGTGTCCGAGTCAGCAATTAGGTGAATTATGAAAACAATAATATTACTCGTTAGCCAGTTACTTTTTGTCAGCTTGTCTGTTAACGCAGCCACGGTGCAGTCAGGAAAAGTCGTGACCGTTGCGCATCACCAATCAACCCAATTGATGATATCCGGCCAAGCGAAGAAAGTGACGTTAGGGGATCCAGAAGTCTTGGATATTTTAGTGCTCAGATCGAACGAGCTGTTTCTTATTGGTAAGAAGTTAGGTACCACGAATGTGTCGGTATGGGATCGCCGAGGCCGGTTAATTGAGCAGTTTAACGTGGAAGTCACGCATGATCTAAACACGCTTAAGTCGAAGCTTTATCAGTTCTTGCCGGATGAAAATATCGAAGTGCACAGTGCGCAAGAAAAAGTGGTACTTAGAGGCTTGGTCAGCAGTCAGCAAAACATGGACACTGCGGTCAAAATTGCTGAAACCTTCGCTTTAGGTGAAGCGGCAGATGAAGAAGATGACAGCTCTAAAGATGATGACAGCATGGTGATCAATCTACTTTCTATTGGCGGGGCTCAACAGGTGACGCTAGAAGTGACCGTTGCCGAAGTGCAGCGCACACTAGTAAGACGCTTTGACTCAAATTTCCACTTTTTCCAAAGAAGTGGAGACTTTACCTGGGGTGGTACGACTGCTGGTGGCGGTATTGATGGAATTGGACCGATTTTGAACGTCCCAACAGTCGAAGATTTCGGTTTTCTAGGGTCGTTTATCGATAGCAATACCTTGTTTACCTTCGCGCTTGATGTGGCGAAACAAAATGGCGTGGCGAAAGTGTTGGCAGAGCCTAGCCTTACCGCATTAAGTGGTACGCAAGCCGAGTTTGTCGCTGGTGGTGAATTCCCAATTCCAGTACCAAATGAAGATGGTATTACCATCGATTATAAAGAGTACGGTGTTCAACTCGACTTCGTTCCGTTTATTTTGAGTGATAAGAGAATCAACCTCAAATTGAACGTCAATGTGAGTGAAATCTCCAACTCAGGTGTGCTGACGTTTAATCCAAACGAAGTGAATGCCACGTTCTTTATTCCACCAATCACTAAACGAAGTGCTGGTACCACGATTGAGCTGGCAGATGGTCAAACCATTGGTATTGCAGGGCTATTGAGTGAAAACGCGCGTAACGTTGCGAATGGTATACCTGGTGCGAGTGATCTACCTGTGTTAGGCCGCTTGTTTAAGAGTGAAGAATTTACCTCTGGGGAAACAGAACTAGTCATTCTGGTTACTCCTCGATTAGCAACCCCAATCGATCGACGTCGAATCACACTGCCAACGGATGGCTTTGTGGCTCCGAACGATGTGGAGTTCTATTTGCTTGGTAAAGGTGCTGAGTTGGATTTCGATAGATACCAGCTAAATGACATCAGTGAAGAAGATACTAACAACAACTTTATTCAATACGGTTCGTCAGAAGGTGGCTCTGAGGGCAAGTTTGGGCACAGTCTATAAGTGGGAGAGCAAGATGAAAAGCATAATGATAATGACCATTTGTTTCACATCATTCGGCTTGTTTGGCTGTGCGAATGACCCCGAGCTTGGTATCTCGGTTAGCCAGTTGCGCGCTGAACAAACTCTTAATCCAGATGCGTGGTATGAGAATTTGGGTTATTTACCGGAAGGTAGTGGTGAGCGTACACAAGTTAGCTTAGAGGTATATAACAACAACGGGGTAGCCAAAGAAAAATAAGTGATTTGTTCACTTATAGGAGGGGCTATGCGAATGAAAATGCAAACAGCAACAAGGCGAACCCAGAAAGGGATCACATTGGTGCTTATAAGTTTAGTTCTGTTGATTTTGCTGGGCGTTGCTGCGTTCGGTATTGATTTAAACCATCAGATCTTAAATAAAACAAGGTTACAGAACTCTGTGGATGCAGCGGCATTGGCAGCTGCTGTTGTTGCTGATGAGACTAGCAATGTTAGCGAGGCAGAAACGGCTGCCAAAACATATCTTGCTGGGTTTTCGACTAGTTCAGGTAATAGTGAGTTAACTTTTACTGACGAGAACACTTCTGTGAGGTTTTCGATGGACATGAGTCCAGAGTCATTTGTTAAGGCGGGGGATTTTAATCCACCAATATCAGGTGAATATGACATTTATGTCCGAGTGGAAGTTTCAAATTTGGAACTTGGACGATTTCTAAGTGCCATTTTTGGTATAGACAAGCAAGTATCTGCAAGTGCGGTAGCAGGACGAAGTGCAGGAATAAACTACACATGTAACATTTCACCGATAGCAATGTGTGCGGATACTTCTTCACCAGAAACAACCTGGGGGTATGTTCCGCAACCAGGATATAACCCATCAGTTGATCGCGTCTCTAGCACTCTGTATCAACTAAAACCGGCGGATCACCAGAGTGGTGGTATTGGACCTGGAAACTTCCATCTTTTAGATCTTGGGGTTTCTGGTAAGAACGCTATTCGGGATGCATTTGCAGGAGCAACAAATAATTGCATAACGGTTGGAGGAACTATTGATACAGAAACAGGTAAAGGGACAGGACCAGTTGCTCAAGGGATCAATACTCGTTTTGGTCAATTTAATGGGCCAACCCAAGAAGGGGGGGCAGTAAAAAGTGATAAGTATACAGAAGAACCTTCGCCCTTGCTTGATAGCGAGACCTATAAAAATAGCAATTTTTACTACGCCGATTATGTATCAGCTTTAGCGAACTGTAGCTCTGGTGGTACCTGTAATAACGCATACTACGATGAGGATGGCTCTAGCGGTAGAAGAATCTTAAGAATTCCAATCATTAATTGTGATGAGACTACTGGTGGTAAACAAACAGTTCAAGTCCTTGGTCTAGGTTGCTTTTTTCTCCTTCAAGAGGTTAAGCAAAAAGGGAATGAGTCAGAGATTTTTGGGCAGTTTTTAGAAGACTGCGTCATTAATAATGGTTCAACTGGTACCGATCCTTCAGACAAAGGTCTATATAAGATCCAGCTTTATAAAGACCCTTTTAGTGGGGCTTCTTAATATGTTGTATTTAAAAGGAAGAAATAAACTAATAACAGGTCGGCATCAAGACGGACTTGCCATTATCGAGTTCATACTTGTGTTACCGGTATTATTGATGCTTACCGTATTAGTTATCGATGTGAGTCGAGCATTTATCCAGTATACCGAGGTTAATAAAGCGCTTCAAAATGGAGCTCGATACGCAGTGGTTGATACTTACGGTACCTTAGACTTTGACGCTATTGCTGATGAAAACAACATCAAAAATGTCGTGGTATATGGAACACCTACCGCTTCATCAAATCCAGTTATCGATTATATTGATGTTGGAGATATTGTTATCACCCGACCAACAGCAACGAATAAAATCGTTACTTTATCAGCTACTTATAATTATGTGCCGATATTTTCTACACTACCTTTCTCGAATGCTTCCTTGCAATTTAGCATCGGAGCTTCTGCATCAATGAGGACAGGCCCATGAAACGTTTAATATGTAAACAGAGAGGGGTGACTCAACTTGAATTCTCGCTGATAGCTTTAGCAGTCATATTAGTTTTGTTCTTGATAATTGAATTTGCAATCTACTTTTTTTCAGTACAGATGGTTAACGAAGTAACGCGAAGAGCTGCGAGGCTTGCTACCGTGTGCTATATCGCTGATAGAGACGATATTCCTAATTTACCAGCTGTATCAGATCTCTATCCATCTGGTTTTTCTGCAAGTAACTTGCAAATTGATTATTTGGATGAGAACGGTGCTGCTGTCAATGTTTCAGGCTTTTTATCTACACCACCAGCAGATCAAGCAACCTTAAATTCTCAGTTTGTTCAGATAAAATATGTTCGAGCAAGAGCGGTAAATTATACTTTTCAGTTTTTTGTTTTAGCTGCTTTAATTAATGCAGTAGGGAGTACTCCAGCTTTTGAAACTATATTGCCTGCAGAGAGCTTAGGAATACTTAGGCCTGAAGGGACCAATGTCATTACGGATTGCTAATGGAGTAGCTTTATGTTGAAACCAGTCAAAATGGATAATGAAACGCATAAAAGTTTAAAAACAAACTTGATTGTTTGGATAGTTTATTCTACGTCAAATTTTAAAATTCACATTGCTGATGAATTATCAAGGTGTGTCAATCTAAATATTGATTGGATAGAGCTAGGTTCCTTTAACTTGGACTTTGTAAAAAATAAGCAAATTCCCGATCTTATTTATATTGAAACAGGAGAAAGTTGGGCGCAGAAAGTGGCTCATGTGTACTCTAGTGACAGTAGCTTACAGCATAATCACACCGCTTTGATTGTCTTTGGTGATGAAAACGATACTGCATCTCTCAAAATGGCGTTGAGGCTTGGCGCAACAGATTATTTGTCGCGTTCTGTTGATCTTGATGAACTATATCCACTATTAAAATCGACGGCGGACGAAAAGATTGCCAATAAACAAATGGGCGATTTAACTTTATTTATCAATACAAAAGGTGGTTCGGGTGCAACAACACTGGCGATCAACACCGCGATAGAACTGTCAAGTTACGCGAAGAGTAAAGTATTGCTCATTGACTTAGATATGCAGTTTAGTGATGCGGCCGATTATTTAAACTGTAAGCCAAAATACAATATTAATGATGTGATTGATTCTGTTAATGATTTGGATGAGTTATCACTAGAAGGTCTCGTATATCAACATCCTTCAGGTTTGAATTATTTATGTTTTAACCAAAATGATCCTAAAGGTAACTACAAACATGCAGTTCAAGTCAGTAAGTTATTACCTATTCTGAGACAGTTTTACTCACATATTATTGTGGATTTGTCTCATGGTGTTGAGCATGTTTATCAACAAATTGTTTCTCCGGCTACGCATATCTTTTTAATTATGCAGCAGAATGTTACTTCGGTTAAGCATGCTGTCAGCTACATACGTTCTTTAGAATTAGACTATGGTTTAAGTAGTCATCAGGTTGAACTGATTGTTAATCGTTTTGAAAAGAAATCAACAATATCTTTGAAAGACATTGAAAATGCAGTTAGTGGACATGCGATACATTTAGTACCTAATAATTTTGCTATTGCTATCGAGAGCGCTAATTTGGGTAACCCAATTGTTCAATCTAAGAAAAATAGTGCGCTGAAAGCTTCTTTGGCTGAAATATCGCACTTATTAGAAAGTCCGACCAAAGAGAATCAAAGTTGGATCAAAAAACTATTTTCTTAGTAAGGGGGAGTTATGTTTTTCAAACGGAAAGGCGTCGGGAGTTCTTTCAATTCCGTAGATGAAACAAAAGAATCCAAAGTTGTGAATGTCGAGTTGGCAAAATCTGACGAAGATACGTCAGATGAGCAAAGGGCTTTATCGCCTGTTGAAGCCAAGATGAAAGCGATCGAGGAGCAGAAAAAACAGCTAGAACAAGATCTCTCGATCAAACACTACTATCACAAAAAGCTACTGGATACCTTGGATCTCGGGCTTTTATCGCACTTGCAAGAAGATCGCGCGAAAGAGGAGTTACGCGAAGCGGTCGTTCAGCTCATTGCTGAAGATCAAACACACCCGTTGAGCTCTGAAGCTCGCAATCGCGTGATACATCAAATTGAAGATGAAGTGTTTGGTCTAGGGCCGCTGGAACCGCTGCTTGAAGACCCAACGATTTCAGATATCTTGGTCAATGGTCCGAAAAATATCTTTGTCGAACGTTTTGGTAAGCTCGAGAAAACGCCACATACCTTCTTAGATGAGCGCCATCTGCGCAACATCATTGATCGCATTGTTAGCCAGGTTGGACGAAGAATCGATGAAGCATCACCAATGGTGGATGCTCGACTCAAAGACGGTTCGCGTTTCAATGCGATTATTCCTCCTCTTGCCATTGATGGCCCTTCCGTTTCTATTCGACGTTTTGCGGTTGAACGTTTGAATATGGATAACCTATTAGAGCTTGGTTCGTTATCTCCAGAGATGGCGAAGTTTCTCAATGCTGCGGTCGTGGGGGAAATGAATATCCTGATATCTGGTGGTACAGGCTCTGGTAAAACAACCACGCTGAATATTTTGTCGGGCTTCATTCCAAGTGATCAACGTATTGTGACCATTGAGGATTCGGCAGAGTTACAACTCCAACAACCACATATTATTCGCTTAGAAACACGTCCTTCTAACATCGAGGGTAAAGGCGAAATATCTCAGCGCGATTTAGTGAAAAACTCGCTACGTATGCGTCCTGACCGGATAGTTGTTGGTGAGGTTCGTGGCTCAGAAGCGGTGGATATGTTATCGGCAATGAACACGGGTCATGATGGGTCGCTGGCCACCATTCACGCGAACACACCAAGGGATGCGTTGAGCCGTATTGAGAATATGTTCTCGATGGCGGGTTGGAATGTGTCGACCAAAAACTTGAGAGCGCAGATTGCCTCCGCCATCAATATTGTCGTGCAAATGGATCGCCAAGAAGACGGTAAACGCCGCATGGTCAGCGTACAAGAAATCAATGGCATGGAAGGCGACGTTATCACCATGTCGGAGATCTTCACCTTCCAAAGAAGAGGGGTCGATCAAGAAGGCAATGTGTTAGGTGATTACATGGCAACAGGGATTGTACCAAGCTGTCATGACCAATTAGTAAAACGAGGCTTAGACGTACCATTTGAAATATTCAATGAAAAAGCCCGTTAGGAGATTGCTATGGATAGTCAATTCCCCCTTTTTCTTGTGCTGCTTTTTTTGTCCGTATTCTTTATTAGCCAGGCGTTAATTTTGCCTTCTGCGGGTAAAAAGGTTAAGCATAAGCAGTTAATTAAGCGGATACACGAAAGCCATAAACACATCGATCAAGAGAGTATTTCCCTACTAAGGGAAAACTCGCTCAAAAACCTTTCTCCATTAGAGCGATGGCTTGTGAGGTTCAGCCTATTCGATAACTTTAAGAAGAAATTGGAATTGGCTGGGATACACATGGGGTTCAGTCGGTTTATTTTTCTCACCTTCCTCGGCGGGGTTGCGGTTGGGCTATTTCTGTTCTTATTCGGGCAAGTTTGGTACCTCTGTGCCGGTGTTGCGGTCGCTTGTTGGGTGTCGGTTTACTTCTACCTACAGAAAAGAATTGCCGATCGTTTAATGAAGTTCGAAGAGCAACTACCAGAGGCGCTCGATATCATTAAGCGAGTACTACAGGCCGGTCAGCCAATTACACAAGCGTTTGGGGAAGTAGGCAGAGAGGTCAGTGCGCCGCTTGGCCCTGAGTTCATGAATACCTTTAACTTACTCAACTATGGTTATGACCTCCGCTTGGCGATTATGCAAATGTCAGAAAGAACCCCTACGGTATCCATGCTTGCTTTCTCGAGTGCGGTGTTACTGCAAAAAGAAACGGGTGGTAACTTAGTCGAAAACATTGAAAAGCTCTCTCATATCCTACGTGCTCGTTTCAAACTCGCTCGAAAAATCAAAACCATTTCTGCGGAATCTCGAATGTCGGCATGGGTATTAGTATTGGCGCCTTTTGGGTTGTACGTCATTATTTCACTCGTTCGGCCTGAGTATATTGAGCTGCTTCATACGCACCCAATGGGGATCAAAATGGTGATTGGTGGGATGGTGGCCTTATTTATCGGCACGCTGTGGATTCGTAAAATCGTCAATATTGAGGTGTAGCTATGGAAAGCATTCAAGGATGGTTAAACGGTTTTGCTGTCGGCCAAGAGACGTTACTCATGGGGTTGATCCTCATCACCACCGTGTTAGTGGTGATGACGCTGGGCTCGATAATTATCGGGGTCAACTCGCCAATTAAAAGAAAGTTAGCCGAACTGTCTGGTGATAAAAAGGAAGTCTCTCACCACAACAAAAAAATGGCTGACACATTGGAGTCGTTAGCGCCTTTAACTTCGCCAACCAGTGAAAAAGAGCGCCAAACGACACGCAATAAACTGATGCATGCTGGTTTTCATGAAAGCAATGCATTGTCGATGTTTTATGCAATTAAATCGGTCACAACAATACTAGGTGTGATGGTGGCGGCACTGGTGTATTTCTCGATTCCGGAATCTAAATATCTGTACACCTACATGGCGTTATCCGTATTTATTGGGCTTCTGATTCCTGATTTTATTTTGCGCCGAATGGTCAACAAGCGTCAGCAAGCGATTCGTGCAGGTGTGCCCGACATGCTCGATTTGCTGGTGGTTTGTACCGAGTCAGGGCTTGGCTTTAATGCGGCTTTGCGTCGCGTTGCAGATGAGCTGGTTATCTCTCACCCAGAGCTTGCCGATGAAATCGACACGGTGTGCAACAAAATTAAAGCGGGTAAACCAATGCCTGAAGCCTTAAGGGAGCTAGTATTAAGGACAGGGTTAGAAGAATTGATGGGGCTGGTGAGCATGCTTAGCCACGCCTCTCGAATAGGTGGGAGCTTAGTCAACTCCTTGCGTGAGTATACCGAAGACTATAGGGATAAGCGTCAACAAGCAGCAGAAGAAATTGCTGCAAAAATCCCAGTCAAAATGATGTTTCCAATGGTGCTGTTTATTTGGCCATGTTTTTTCATCGTGGCTATTGGACCTGCGTTAATTTCATTGGCTGAGGCATTTTCTAATTAAAAAGCAAAATAGGGATCGTTATGTGGATTAAGAAATACGTCATCATCTCGTTGTTGGTGCTTACCGCATGTTCAACAACTGAACAGTCATCAGACTTCGATTCAACGCTGTACTCAGGTAAGCCCGTTGAGTCACTCACCAATGATGAACCTCCAAAAACAGAGGAGGAGGCAATCTCTCGAGGGGATATTGCATTAAGCAATAAAAATGTCGACTTAGCGTTGTATGAATACATTCGCTCGCTCTCTTTTCCTAACGCGGTCCATAAAGACAAAACCTTATACACCGTGGGGCGTATCCATTTGGCAAGAGAGAATTCAGAACTTGCGGATAAATCATTTCGAGCATCTTTAGCAGAGAACCCTGATCACATTGGTTCCCTCACAGAACTTGGCACTCTGTATACGAAACGTGGCGAAAAGGACGTCGGGAAGAGTTACTACATCCGAGCTTTGAATGCTGACCAAATTCGCATGGATGGCGATCCTATTATCACTAAAGACAACATTACTGCAGAGAGCGTTGCAACATATCGCTATGATGATAAATCACCTGTCTCTGCTTACTCCGGTCTAGGTGTGCTTTACGACATTCGTGGCGACCACGATATTGCGCAGGCATTAATTAGAAAAGCGTTGGATATTGATTCAAGAAACGTCAACGCTTTAGTCAGCCTAGGCTATTCCTACTACATGGAAAAAGCTTATTCAAAAGCGGCGCACTTTACTCAAGCTGCGCTGAGCATTAAGCCGGGGGATGAAAAGGGAATCAATAACTTGGGTCTCATTGCACTGGCAAAAGATCAACCACGACAAGCGCTGAGTATTTTTAGTCGACACATGACAGAGCCGGAAGCACTCAACAATGTTGGTTACTTCTTGATCCTTCAAGGCAAACCAGGCGAGGCGATTCCTTATCTACAACAGGCTATTGATAAGAATCCGGCCTACTATGAACTGGCAAATAAAAACTTAGAGCGAGCATTAGCAATGGTAAGAGAGCGAGGGGATACCTCTACCGCGCTTCTCCAATAACTTCACAGTCTATTTAAAAATAAAGCCACTCAGCAAGATGGAGTGGCTTTTTCATTTTTGGGGACTTTTTCATTTCTGGGGACTTTTTCATTTATGGAGAGTAGTCCGTTGCAAAGGTGTTTGTTCAATTAGCCGTTTATTCTCTTCTTTCTGGGTAAGAAGCATAGCGCCGCAAAGCCCAACCAACTATCTTCCATAACATCACCGTTAAGAGTGTTGCGAGGTAACCATCAATCGCATAATGCCAGGCTAAATGTACCGAACCGATTTGAATGATGACGGCGAAAGCGTAAGCAAAGTAGCCGATGGTTTTGTTGAGTCTATAAATTGATAGCGCCATCAAAACAGCAATGGAGACGTGCAAACTCGGCATTGCCGAAATACCAGAACCAATACCATTGGCATTGGCGATGTACTCATCCCAAAGATATTGCTGTGTAGGCAATGCCCACAATTGCCCAGCGTCCACATTGGTAAGATAGTGGCTTTGGGCTTCGAGCGTTTTCATCAGAGGAACAAACTGTTCATCTCCAGTGATAAGCTCCACGTAGCAAGGACCTGCTGAAGAGAGTAACGTGGCGAAGAAGACACCAAGAATCATCCAAGACAATGCGAACGTGAGTAAAAATTGTTGCCTTACCAACGGGTACTTTTTGTAGATAAGGAAAAAGATGAGTATCCCCCACATACAAAAAAACCATGCGTTGTAGGCAACGTTTAGCACCAGTGAGGCCCAAGCATTGGAGAATAATGCATGGGTCAATTCCCAAGGTGCAACGCCGAAGTGCAACAGCGTATCAATATTCGCAAAGGTTAGATCCCATTTAAAAGGATTGATGATTGGAATAAGCGATTTCAAAAACGTGTGGTTAGAGAAAATCAGGTTAAGTGCCATCATCGAAACAAACACTGATACAGGGCGGTGCAGTGGAAAAATAAGATGTTTCAGTTTTCGTATGAAGCGCTTTGCTGGCTGTTTTTCTTTGCGCAGTATGAGATAGAAATAATAATAGATACACCAGCTTAAGCCTGTGACATACAAAGCTTGCATTAGCGTTTCAAGGTAAGTGGTAAAAGAGTAATCAATAGGGAAATCGAGATATAAAGAACAAAGATAAATGACAGCAGTCGAGATAAAGCAATAGGTGTAGAAAATCTTATCGATCAATAACTCGTTCTTCACAGACTGGAGCCAAGTCGCTGCTTTTTGCTGCCAACTTACGTTGATCTGGTAATTGTTGTCTTGTTCCATCGACGATCCGTCATCTCTATCCTTCCAATGTCATTAAGCTTAGTTGAGAAAACGGGCACTTGTATTTAAGTGCCCGCTAAGAGTTTGTCGTTTAAGATTTTTACATCATGCCCGTGACAAGGCCTGCCGCCACAAAAAACACGATCATCCATAGCACCGAAAGGTTGACCTTTTTGTGTAGATAGAAACCCGCAACCACTAACGCCATATCGATGGGAGCAACAACTGCGCTGCTAAATACTGGCTGGTAAAGTGCCGCGAGTAGCAACCCTACTACCGAGGCATTGACACCGTTGATGGCGCCGGAGACCAGCGGTTTGCCTGCCAGTGCTTGCCAGTTTTTAAGTACGCCAAGCAGTAAAAGAAACCCTGGGAGGAATACGCCAAGCGTTGCGATTAGCGCACCTAAAATTGGCGTATCCGAAAGCTCATAACCGATAAAAGTCGCAAAGGTGAACATTGGCCCCGGTACAGCTTGTGCAGCGGCGTAGCCTGTTAAAAATGCATCTTGGCTGAGCTGGTCACCAACAATGTTTTGCAGAAGCGGCAGAACCACATGACCGCCACCGAACACTAAGCTACCAGCTTGGAAAAAATCACTAAACAGCCCAAGCAAAGGCAACGTATGAGCCACTAACGGTAAGCCGAGTAAAAGCACCGCAAATAGAGTCAATGGCGCGATAGACGGTTTAAACGGCTCGGCTGATGGCGCGGAGTCTTTCTTCAGATATCGCATGCCGACAAAACCTGCTACGAGCAACACGAACATTTGCGTCATGATGCTTGGTGCCACCAGCAACGCAATCGCAGTCGCGACGCACAAACCCGCGGTTAGTTTGCTTTGGCAGAAGTTTTTGTACATGCCCCAAGTCGCATCCGCCACGACCACGACTGCGAGCAGTTTTAGACCGTGGACTATGTTTTGAAACACAGCGGTGTCGGTGATTTGGCTGCTCACCATCGCCAGTGCCAACATGATGATCACCGAAGGAAGCGTGAATCCGACAAATGCTGCGCATGCGCCACCTAAACCGCCGCGTTTATAACCCAATGCAAAGCCGACTTGGCTTGAGCCGGGTCCCGGCAAAAACTGACTGAGCGCGACAATTTGCGCGTACTCGCTGTCATCAAGCCATTTCAGTTTCTCAACAAAGGTTTGGCGAAAATAACCGATATGAGCCGCAGGGCCGCCGAAGCTGAACCAACCCAGCCAGAAAAAAGTTTTGAAGATGGTGAACATGTCGAGCCTGTTTATCTAAAAAGCATTGTTGCTAATTTATCGGATGCTCTAAAATGACTCAAATTGATGATTTTAATTTCATTTATGAATGAAATGGGATAAGGGTGCTGAGGTGAAAGAGGACATTCAGTGGCGCAACATTGACTTGAACTTATTGGTGACGTTTTCCTACTTGTATCGCTATCGAAGCGTTAGCGTTGCGGCAGAGAAAAGTTACGTTAGCCAGTCGGCGATGAGTCATAGTTTGTCTCGTTTAAGGTTGTTGTTTGACGACCCGCTTTTTGAGCGAAAAGGGCACAAGATGGAGCCCACCGAGCACGCTCACCACATCGCGCCAACCGTGCATCATTTGCTGGACTCTATCGCCCAAGGCTTGCTCACTAAGTCTGCTTTCCAACCTGAAAATTACGCGGGTGTATGTCGCATTGGGTTAACGGATTATGCCGAGTTTATTTTTGCTCCTCGGCTTTATGACGAAATACGCCAGCGCGCACCAGAGGCGCAGATCAGTTTTATTAACGTCAATCGTAGCAACTACGTGGCATTAACTGAGCACGAAAAGCTCGATGTCATTATTGGCAGCATGCCGGTGTTGGATGACAACTTTGAGAGCTTGTACTTGTACACCGAAAAACACGTGTGCATGTGTGATAAACAGGTATTGAAAGGGGAAACACAGCTGTCTCTGGAAGCGTTCGCTAACATAGAGCAAGCTCTGGTAAGTCCCGATGGGAGCTTGAAGACACAAGTAGACCAAAAGCTCTCAGAACATGGCTTAAGCCGTAAAGTCACCGTGGCGTCGCGCAACTTTCTCACCATTCGGCATTTATTGAAAAAGCGCGATCTCATTGCCATCGTGCCAGAAAAAATGGCGTTGGCGGAGGGCTTTTCGGACGATCTCATTACCGTTAAGCCGCCGATCGCCGTTGCGGATTTTGATATTGCCATGCTGTGGCATTCCAGCCGAAACAATGAAGATAAAGGGATTTGGCTACGTGAGTTGGTTTCTTCGACCATTACCTCTCACATATAAAAAAGGGCACCAAAGGGTGCCCAGAATGTTTGTCATTGAGAGTCGGTGTTATACTGCTTGCGAAGCTGGCGCGGCTTCTTTTATGCGCTCTTCCTGATTCAATGATTTTTCGTATTGGCTGTACTTCCACCAAGCAAAGCCAAGGAAAATCACGATACCGCCAACGTTGTAGAAAATGATGGTCATGATGTCGGCCCCTGTAGGGAAGGTCGATGCTAAGAAACCAACCGTAAAGATAGCGATCAGTACCGATACGGTAGCGATGCCCATTTTGCGTGAGCCCATTTTGAAATCACGCTCAACGTGATCCAGTTTCAAGCGCAGATTCAGGTACGCCAACATGATGAACAGTGGTGGCAGCATGGATGCCGCTGCGGTCATGTTGATCACCGTGTTCATCAGCTCTTGAGCGGTGTTAGAACCTAATGTTGGGATGATCATCAATGGGATAACGATAAGGAACTGATACCAAGCTGCGCGAGCTGGTACGCCGTTTTCGTTCAGCTCTACGGTTTTCTTACCAAAAATGCCTTCTGGAATCTCAGAGAAGAAGATTTTCACTGGCGTTGCTGTCCACATCAGTAGAGAGCCAAACATAGCGGTAAAGGATACCAAGCCTACAAAGCGGTTCATCAATACTTCTGGCAAACCAAAGTACGCAGCCAAACCTTCAAATACTTGTACCGAGCCACCCGTGTATTTTAGGGTTTCGCTAGGAACAAACACGTTAATCAAAACAGACGCGACTGAGTAAAGCACACCGATAAAGATACCTGCGATGATGATGACTTTAACAAACGATTTCGAGCCGCCTTTCACATCGTTTACGTAAACCGCGACCGATTCCGCACCGCCTGCCGCCATAAAGATCCATGTAGTAATGCCTAAAAATGTCCAGCTGAAATCAGGGATCATCGCTTCTACAGTAATTGGGTCAGCCGGTTCTACGCCGCCGATCAACGCTGCGCCAGCCAGTAAAATGTACGACATTGTCAGTAGCAGCATGAGGGAGGAGGTCACCGACGTAATTGGCCCCAACATTTTCGCGCCGTTTGTCGATACGTAGGTCGCAAACGCAAACAAAATCATACTGAGCACGGTAGTGGTGAATGGCGTCAGAATGTATTCATAGCCTAAGAACGCGTAAGACGCATAAGCGATAACGCGCGGTAGCAAAGACGTGAAGAAGAATAGGTTAACGAACCAGTAAGTGTAGGCAGAGATAAACGCCCAGCGACCGCCGAGTGAGCTTTTTACCCATGCGTAGACCCCCGCTTCAGAATCTTTATTCAGAGATACGAATTCTGCGATGATCAAACAGAAAGGGATGAAATAAAAAATGGTCGCCAGAAAGAACATTGGCGCAGAAGCTAGACCGATCTCGATGTTATTATTGATTACGTTGTTAAAGCTAAATACTGCAGCAAAGGTGAGGGACAACAACCCGAATTTGCCTATCGTATTACGTTTGGATTCAGACATGTTCTATCTCCGGTGAATCACGTTGGAATTGTAGGGAGGAAGGGCTTGTAATGCTGTGACCACAGCCCTTCTCTTGTTTTATTTATTTAGGAAGTAGCCATCTTCGATGGTCACTTTGAGCACCACTTTTCTTACGCGGTTGTTTCCATGGAAGCGGTACGCTTCATTGTTTTCAAAAATCGCTACTTGGCCTTCGCAAAGCTCACGTATTTCACCCTGACCAGAAAAAAATTCGCGGTCGGTTTCATCACGATAAGTTTGTTCTAGTGTCAACGCGGTTTTATCCGCGAACTCAACGGTTTCTCGGCCTTCGAGGTAGTAATGCACATCGAAGTAACGACGGTTACCGATGAACGTTTCGGTTTGTTTCGCGAGGCCATCTTCAACCATGTAAACCAGTGAATCGCCAATCGAGTGCATCACGCCATCTTTGATGTTACCGATGTTGCCAATGGCTTCCACACAGCGGTTCCATTTACGACCGTTGCGATATACCTGTTTGAATTGCTCTAAGCTGTCTAACACGATCATGGGTTACGCCTCGTTGACTGGTTGAGTATTGGTTTGAGTGAAAAACGCGTTGTCGAAATCATGGTTTGCCATCACTTGTGCGTTGCAATCGCCTGCTTGCAGTGGCATCAGCGTCAAACCGTAACGGAACTCGTCCATGTACACGCGGTAAGAGTCGAGCACTTCGCTGCCCCATGAGTTCGAGCCTAACCCCATCACTTGATGGTCAAGGTTAAGGGTGATGTAGCCACTCTTTTCTAGCTCGATCGTATGTTGCGCTTCATGCAGATTTTGGTTGGTGTAGAACCACACGCTGAAGTTGATTTCTTGCTGAGGTTTCACCAATAACCCTGTACCATGACGGTTGGTGAGTGAGGCCCAGCGCACGTGTTGGCGGTTGCCGTTGTTTTGCGGGAACGGGTAGTTCTCGAACATGTCTTCTACGGTGCTGTGGTAAACATCAATGAGGTTAGCTTGGCGACTGTCTTGGTAGTTTTCTTCTGGGCCGCGACCGTAGTAGCTCACTTGGTCAAAGCTGCCGTTGATGCCCAAATCCAAGCCGATGACCGGAATCACGTGAGGGTAGTCGCCGTAGCGCTCGCCACTCAGTTCCACGTTCAAATGGCCTTGAGCATTGATTTGATAGCGATAGGTACAACGCATGCCAAAATCAAAGACCGGCGGCGCAATGATGCTGGTGGTCGTAATCAAGACGGAATCATCAGTTGCTTCCACAGCAAGTGTGCGGAAGTGCTCCTGCATGATTTGCAGATGCGCTGGGTGCCACAAACCTTCATACTCTTGTTTGTGGTTATCAATCATCGGTTTGAAGAAGTTCAGTCTTGGCTCAGATTGAATGATCTCTTCGCCATTTACGCGCCAAGAAGTCAGCTTGCCGTTTACTTTGGAGAAGGTAAGCGTGAAGTTATGACCTGTGATCACGTACTCTAGGCGGCTTTCTTCAAGTACCAATGGTTGAACATTGTGGTTGACCAACGCAGGCAACGTCGCGATGTTTTCTTTCAGTTGGAACTGATACACCGCAATTTCATGGTTGGCTTCGCTGTAAAGCGTGCGACTGTCTTTGCGTACGGTGAAGTTAACAAAGGCTTCGCGCTCATCCAATTCTGGCAAATCGATGGTCACTTCACGTTCGCTGTTGGCGACCAAAGCTTCGACTTTGAATTGCACGCTACGCAGGGTTTCACCTTCGGCACGCACGTCGGCAGTGATGGTGTAATCATCGAGGTTGGTGAACCACAATTTGTTCTCAACGATGAAGCGATCATGGCAACCTTCAACGGCGCGGATTTTCACCGGCGCAATGACTTGTTTGTATTCTTTGAGACCTGGGCCCGGGGTTTGATCTGGGTAAATCAGACCATCCATGCAGAAGTTGTTGTTGTTTGGGTAGTCGCCGTAATCGCCGCCGTATTTGTAGAACTCTTGGCCGTGTTCATCACGCGCTAGAATGCCGTGATCACACCATTCCCAAACGTAGTGACCTTGAATGTGGTCGTGCGCATAGAACACATTTTGATATTCGGTTAAACCACCCGGTCCGTTACCCATCGCGTGGGCGTATTCGCAGATGATACGTGGTTTCTCGTGTGGGTGCTCGCCAAAGTAATTCATCAGTTGAGCGCGTGAGTACATCGTCGAAATCACATCGACGACCTCAGCATCGCGGTCTTCTTCGTAGTGAACCAAACGGGTGTCATCAATTGCTTTGGTCGCTGCATACATCGCACGGATGTTGCAGCCATAACCCGATTCGTTACCGAGTGACCACATGATGATAGAAGGGTGGTTCTTTTGCGCATGAACATGACGCACTGCGCGATCAACAAACACCGCTTCCCATGCTGGATCATTGGTGATACGGCTCAGGTCGCCAACGTTGGCAAAGCCGTGGGTTTCCACATCGGTTTCTGCCATCACAAACAGGCCGTAAATGTCACACAACTCGTAGAAGCGTGGGTCGTTAGGGTAGTGTGCGGTGCGAACTGAGTTGATGTTGTGTTGCTTCATCAACATCAGATCTTTTTCCACGCGGTCCATACCCACTGCACGACCTTTTAGGTGATCGTTATCATGACGGTTTACACCATGCAGCATCACGTATTGATTGTTGATGTAAAACAGGCCATCACGCACCTTGATATCACGGAAACCCACGCGTTGTGGGATCACTTCCACTACGTTGCCTTGGTGATCTTTTAAGGTAATGAACAAGTGGTAAAGGTAAGGGTTTTCAGCCGTCCAATGCGTTGGATTCACCATATCAATCGCAAAGCTTGTTGAGTGGTGGTTTTGGATAGTCAGTGAATCGCATTGACCACTGGCTACGATAGTGCCTTTGTCATGCAGCGCGTATTCCAGCGTATAGCCAGACGCGATAGCGGTAGAAAAATTTTCCAATTCGACTTGAGCACTGAGCGTCGCACTTTGGTAATCGTCGGCGAAATCGGTGCGAATGGTGAGATCTTGGACGTGAATGTTCTCTTTTCCTATTAGATAAACATCACGGAAGATCCCCGCCGTCCACCACATATCTTGGTCTTCAATGTAAGTGGAATCGGCCCACTGCATCACGCGTACGGAGAGCAAGTTTTCACCTTGTTGGACGAACTTGGAAATGTCGAATTCCGCTGTGAGTCGGCTGCCTTTACTAAAGCCGACGTACTCGCCGTTTACGTATACTTCAAAGTAGGTTTCCACGCCGTCGAACTTGATGATGGTTTGTTGGTTATCCCACTGTGGACCAAGTGTAAATGTGCGTTGATAAGCGCCCGTTGGGTTGTCGGTTGGTACAAACGGGACGTCGATCGGGAATGGGAAGCCCTCATCGGTGTATTGCAGATCGCCGTGACCTTCCATTTGCCACATGTTTGGGACGGTAATGTGTCCCCAGTCGTTCATGGTTTGTGAGTAAAACTCATCAGGTACCAACATTGGGTTGGTGAAATAACGGAATCTCCATTGGCCGCTGAGTAACATAAAGCGGCGACTCAGTTCACGTTGAAAGGTTTGTGCGCTCTGAACAGAGTCGTAGGAGAAAAAGTACGCACGCGGTGCCATACGATTCTCGTGTAAGTGTTGGAAGTTTTCCCAATTGTTCACGTTTTGATCTCCCCTCGGCTTGGTGCGCTTATGTTGGAGTGCGGGACGGTTTCATCGCGGCTCAACATCAGTGCAAAAATAACGGCCGATGTATTGTGAAAAATGCTTATGAATAATCTGAGAAAGATATTAGTAAAAGTTTTACTAAAATAAATTAGTGAAAACGTTTTACTTTAACTTGGTCACGTTTTAAATGACCAATGTTGAGCAAGATGTGATCAGCGTAAAGGAATGAGATCTAGATTGTTTTGGAAAGTAAAAACAGTAAAAATTCGGTAGAAAATAAAAGAAGAAATAAAAAGCACTGAAAATTCAGCGCTTTACTTGAGCAGTTTTGAGGGTGTTTTTATCGAGTTGTGCCGCGTAGCTTGAGCTTGCTTGGAACGTACACTTGAAGGGGCAGTGCGCGTCCGTCACGGTATTTTTCTACTAACAAGTTCACGCCTTGAATCCCCATCATTTCAGAATGAATACGAACGGTCGATAGAGGAGGGAAGGTAAAACGCGCGGTAGGAATGTCGTTCACGCTGATCAGCGCAATATCATCAGGAATGTTTAAACCAAACTCATGCACTGCTCGTAACACACCAATCGCAATGGAGTCCGAAGCAATGAACATCGCTTTTGGGAAATCGCCTTTGGCCAGCATCTCTTTCGCTAAGTCATAACCGGACAAGCTAGAGAAATCGCCACGATAAATGTCGTCTTCAGAAACCACACCTTTTAGACTGCCGTAGTCCACAAACGCATTTTCACGAATGTCTGCGGTGTTGGGCTCGTCTTGTCCACCAATAAAGCCGATGCGTTCGTAGCCTTGTTGTACAAAGAAATCAACCACTTGCTTGCTGATTCTTACAAGGTCGATATCAACGCAATCGTAAGGGCTAGTTGGATCTGAAAAGTCGATGTAACAGATGCTATCGGCTAGGCGTTTAGGTAACTTATTGACCACCTTTTGGTCGACTTTCCCGACTAAAAGGACACCCGTAATCTTTTGCGTTTCAACATCAATTTCGCTGTTGTAGCAATTGGTTAGCGTAATGCCGAGTTTGTCGCACTGAGTTTCAATCCCATGACGAATCGACAAGTAATACGGGTCATTCACTTCTGCTTCTTGTTTGTAATTGTACAAGGCCAAAAAGTGATGTTTTTGCTTGGCTTCTTTGGTGGCTTTCTTCGAACTGCTGGTGCGGTACTCCAGCTTTTCTGCGATTTCTAAAATGCGGCGTTTGGTTTCTTCTTTAACGCTCAACGTCGGATCGTCATTCAAAACTCGCGATACGGTTGCAAGTGAGACGCCCGCTTCAGTGGCGATATCTTTTAGTGTTGCCATGTACATTTCCCGTTGGCATTGCTCACAGTCCAAGTGAGAACTCAATAATCTGGCTATTGTAAACAGCTACTTAGGGATGCACAAACTTTTAGTAAAATCGTGCGATCCACGAAAGAGAGCGGTATCTGCTCGACTCATCTTAACTGCTCATCATCTTCTTGGTTTAATTTAACTAAAGTCAGTATCTAAAATAAGGCTTTTTTGTAATTTTGTGGAAACGTTTACACAATTTGAATTCGATCACGGATCTGGATCGAGATTGGTTGCTAGACTTTTAGCCAGTTAAGAAATGGGCGTACCGATTCGATGCAATAGCGATTGGCTTTTAGCGCATCAGAGTGAGGTATGAACAGAAAGCAGCAAACGTGGAGAAGCAAAAAGTGAAAGTTCTTGTCACAGGCGGTATGGGATACATCGGTAGTCACACTTGCGTTCAGATGATTGAAGCGGGAATGGAACCTATCATCGTTGATAACTTGTGTAACGCCAAACTGGAAGTGTTAAACCGTATTGAAGCGCTGACTGGCAAACAGCCTGCGTTCCACCAAGGTGACATCCGTGACGAAGCCTTTTTGGATACGGTATTCGCGCAGCACGACATCCAAGCCGTGATCCACTTTGCTGGCCTCAAAGCGGTTGGCGAATCGGTGGCAAAACCACTTGAGTACTACGACAACAACGTCAATGGCTCATTGGTGTTAGCGCGCAGCATGCGTAAAGCGGGCGTGAAAAGCATCGTATTCAGTTCATCGGCAACGGTTTACGGTGACCCAGAAATAGTGCCGATTACGGAAGATTCACCAACAGGCGCAACCACCAATCCATACGGACGCAGCAAATATATGGTGGAGCAGTGCTTAAGCGATCTGTTCCATACTGAAAACGACTGGAGCATCACCTTACTGCGTTACTTCAACCCAGTTGGCGCGCACTCATCGGGCTGCATGGGGGAAGACCCACAAGGCATTCCCAATAACCTGATGCCATTTATCGCCCAAGTCGCTGTTGGTCGCCGAGAAAAACTCTCGGTATTCGGTAGCGACTATCCAACCCCTGACGGCACTGGCGTGCGTGATTACATCCATGTGATGGATCTGGCCGACGGCCACATCGCCGCATTGAAATCGGTGGGTGAGAAATCGGGTTTGCACATTTACAACTTAGGTACAGGTAAAGGCTCGAGCGTACTTGAGATGGTGGATGCGTTCGCGACCGCTTGCGGTAAACCAGTGCCTTACGAGTTATGCCCGCGTCGTCCTGGGGATATTGCTGAATGTTGGGCAAGCACGGAAAAAGCCGAGCGTGAACTAGGCTGGAAAGCAATACGCACGGTAGCTGAAATGACCGCCGATACGTGGAACTGGCAGTCAAATAACCCTAGTGGCTATTCCCCGGAGTAATTGCAGTCGCCGCGTTGCCATCTGCGCTTCTCACGGTTTTGGGAAGCTGAGTTTGAAGAATTTTAAAGAGTTGAGTAAGTAACATGTCGAATGTCGAATTTAACCCAGTGGATCATCCACACCGCCGTTACAACCCTCTGACTGGGCAATGGATTTTGGTTTCACCTCACCGTGCAAAACGCCCTTGGAGCGGCGCAGATGAAAAGCCCGCATTGGATGAGCTACCAAGCTATGACGGTAAATGTTTCCTTTGTCCAACCAACGAACGTATCTCTGGCGATGTTAATCCAGACTACCAAGGCACCTATGTGTTCAATAACGATTTTGCTGCGCTGATGGTGGATTCACCAGATGCACCGGAGTCAAACAACCCGCTATTCAAAACGCAAGGCGTGCGTGGTTTGAGCCGAGTGATTTGCTTCTCGCCAGATCACAGCAAAACCTTACCGGAGCTGCCTGTGGATAATATTCGTGGCGTGATTGATACATGGAATGAGCAAATTGAAGAGCTCGGCAAGGAATACGTTTGGGTTCAGGCGTTCGAAAACAAAGGCGAAACCATGGGCTGTTCTCAGCCGCATCCACACGGTCAAATCTGGGCGAACAGCTTCTTACCAAATGAAATCGAGCGCAAAGAGCACAACCTAAAAGCGTACTACCAAGAGCACGGCAGCAACTTGCTGGTGGATTACGTGCAAGCGGAACTCAAAGACGGCTCACGCATCGTGGTGGAAACTGAACACTGGCTGGCGGTGGTACCTTACTGGGCTGCTTGGCCGTTCGAAACCATGTTGTTGCCGAAAACGCACATTCGTCGCATGAGCGAACTCAGCGATGAGCAACGAGACGATTTAGCGCGAGCGATCAAGAAGCTGACCAGCCGTTACGACAATTTATTCCAATGCTCTTTCCCTTACTCGATGGGCTGGCACTACGCGCCGTTTTTTGACCAAGGCACAGACATCGACCATTGGCAGCTTCATGCACTTTTTTATCCGCCACTACTGCGCAGTGCCACGGTTCGTAAGTTCATGGTGGGCTACGAAATGCTGGCAGAAAGCCAACGTGACCTCACCGCAGAGCAAGCGGCGCAGCGTCTGCGTGATGTGAGTGATGTCCACTACAAAGAATGCTAAGTCTTTAAATTGGACTGATTACGAATAACGGGATAGCGCGACTTTACAGATAGAAAGTTAGGCTCAACGCGCTATCCCACACAAATTACTATTTTAAGAGAACGTCCCTATGTCTGAACTTATCCAAAATGTGAAAGCGTCATTTGAGCAAGTGTTGGGCTACGCACCTAGCCATATTATTCAAGCGCCTGGTCGTGTGAACTTGATTGGTGAGCACACCGATTACAACGATGGTTTTGTCCTACCGTGTGCCATTAACTACCAAACGGTCGTGGCGGCGGCAAAGCGTGAAGACAATATCGTGCGTGTGGTTGCGGTCGATTACGGCAACGCAGTGGACGAATTCGATATCACGCAAGCCATTACCTTCCAGCAAGACAAAATGTGGGCGAACTACATTCGCGGCGTGGTGAAGTGTCTTCTAGCGCGCGGCTACCAGTTTACTGGGGCGGATATTTCAGTCAGCGGCAACGTGCCTCAAGGCGCGGGTTTGAGCTCATCGGCGGCGTTGGAAGTGGTGATTGGCCAGACGTTCAAAGTGCTGTTCAATCTTGAAATCAGCCAAGCCGAAATCGCCTTAAACGGTCAGCAAGCAGAGAACGAATTCGTCGGTTGCAACTGCGGCATCATGGATCAAATGATTTCAGCGGAAGGGCGTGAAAATCATGCGATGCTATTAGATTGCCGTAGCCTTGAAACTGAAGCGGTCTCTATGCCAGAAGACATGGCAGTCGTGATCATCAACTCGAACAAAAAGCGTGGTTTGGTCGACAGTGAATACAACACTCGTCGTCAGCAATGTGAAGAAGCGGCACGTATTTTCGGTGTGAAAGCTTTGCGTGATGTGACGATTGAGCAGTTCAACGAGAAAGTCGCTGAGCTGGATGAAATGGTGGCAAAACGTGCCCGTCATGTCATCACAGAAAATGATCGTACTGTGGAAGCGGCGCAAGCGCTACGAGCACACGACATGAAGCGTATGGGCGAGCTGATGGCCGAGTCTCATGCATCGATGCGCGATGATTTCGAAATCACGGTAAAAGAAATCGATACGCTGGTGGAGATAGCCAAAGAGGTGATTGGCGATCAAGGCGGCGTGCGCATGACTGGCGGTGGCTTTGGTGGTTGCATCGTGGCACTTGTACCGCCAGCACTGGTTGATGAAGTGAAAGCGGCAGTTGAAGCGAAGTACCAAGCGGCTACGGGCTTAAAAGAGTCGATTTATGTTTGCCAAGCCCAAAATGGTGCGGGTTTGGTTGAAGTGCTGTAAGGAATGATGATGAAAGCCTATTTTCAACAACTAGAACAAGCGATGGCGCAAACGCCGTCGTTTGATGGCCAAACTGCGAATCTGATTCATTTGACCAACGCGAATGGTATGACAGCGTCGTTTATGGATATCGGTGCGACGTGGTTGAGTTGCACATTACCGGTAAATGGTGAAAACCGTGAAGTGTTGTTGCGCTCACCAAATATGGCTGAACACATGAAGCAAGACGCTTACTTCGGTTCCATTGTTGGCCGCTTTGCTAACCGAATTGCGAAGGGGCAGTTTGAGATAGACGGAGAGAAGTATCAACTTGGTATCAATAACGGTGAAAACTCACTGCACGGTGGCTTGGAAGGGTTTGATAAACGCCGCTGGAAGGTTGAAGAGCAAAATGATCAACAGGTCACTTTTTCACTTCGCTCCCCGGACGGTGACCAAGGCTATCCGGGAAATCTCGATGTGAAGGTGACGTACACGCTCACTGACGAGAATGAATTAGCTATCGCCTATGATGCTAAGACCGACAAAACATCTCCAGTGAATTTAACCAATCACGCCTACTTTAACTTGGCTGGTGAGGCGAGCCGCGCAAAAAGTTTGGATCATACTTTACAGCTTAACGCTGGGTATTACTTGCCAACAGATGCGGGGTTAATTCCTTCCGGTGAACAAAAGCCAGTTTCGGGTACCAGTTTCGACTTTACCGAGCTAAAATCGATTGGCCAAGAATTTCTTGCAGAGCAAGATCAGAAAACTGCTGGTGGCTACGATCACGCCTTTGTCTTCATGCCTGAAGTGACCGATGGCGTGTCTGTCGCTGCGGTTTTAATTGCACCAAAAGAAGATGTGGTGATGAAGGTGAAAACCACCAAGCCTGCCATCCAGTTTTATTCAGGTAATTTCTTAGCCGGTACGCCAGGTGCAAGTAAAACTTACGAACGCTATGACGGCCTAGCATTGGAAACGCAGTACTTTCCAGACGGGCCAAACAAACCAGAATGGGGACTCAACAATGGGGTGTTGAGCTCTGGGGATTGCTATCAGCATCAAACTACTTATCAGTTTGAATTTTAGATAGCACTTCTACCCTTTGAACTTGCAGCGGCAGCGATGCTGCAACTCCAACGACTTTGGGTGTTATGGTGGGCTACATGCCCACCTTTTTTGTTTTTGATATGTATTTTTACTAGGAAGTTTAAATCACTTTCCTCACTTTCGACACAATACTGTACGGTGGATGATCCCCGTAATTTCCTACTTATTACTCTTCGTTTTACCTTTATTGTTATCGTTTACATTTTTGTTGATTTTAGAGAGTTTTAATTAAATGACACTTCTCTTAATATTTGTGATCTTTAGCTCGTTATAAGGTTTTTAGCGTAATATGTATCAATATGTGTGATTTGAGTTACATTTCATTTGGGTGGTAACGTTTACACTTTGCGGCGTAAACAAAACTACAGGATGAAACTGATGTCGAATATAGAACATGGTCTAAGCTTTATCGACATAATGGTCTTCGCCATTTATGTCGCAATTATCATTGGGGTCGGACTTTGGGTATCTCGTGATAAAAAAGGCACTCAGAAAAGTACGGAAGATTATTTCTTGGCGGGAAAATCTTTGCCTTGGTGGGCTGTCGGTGCTTCGCTAATTGCTGCAAATATTTCTGCGGAACAATTTATAGGAATGTCTGGTTCAGGCTATTCAATCGGCTTGGCTATCGCATCTTATGAATGGATGTCGGCAATAACATTGATTATTGTTGGTAAGTACTTTCTACCTATTTTCATTGAAAAAGGAATCTATACCATTCCTGAATTTGTTGAAAAACGCTTCAATAAAAAACTAAAAACAATTTTGGCCGTTTTTTGGATTTCCTTGTACATTTTTGTAAACCTAACTTCAGTACTGTATTTAGGTGGTTTGGCTCTCGAAACCATTTTGGGTATTCCGTTGATGTACTCAATTCTAGGTCTTGCTCTGTTTGCGTTGGTGTACTCAATTTACGGTGGTTTATCGGCAGTAGTATGGACCGATGTCATCCAAGTGTTCTTCTTAGTTTTGGGTGGTTTTATGACTACCTACATGGCAGTGAGTTTTATTGGTGGTACGGACGGTTGGTTCGCTGGGTTGTCTAAAATGGTCGATGCCGCTCCAGGCCACTTTGAGATGATCTTGGATCAAAGTAATCCACAATACATGAACCTTCCTGGTATTGCCGTATTAATTGGTGGTCTTTGGGTAGCAAACTTATATTACTGGGGCTTTAACCAGTACATTATTCAAAGAACGCTTGCTGCAAAATCAGTATCGGAAGCTCAGAAAGGTATTGTTTTTGCAGCATTTTTGAAACTTATCGTTCCGTTTCTCGTGGTATTGCCAGGTATTGCCGCTTACGTTATTACTTCGGACCCACAACTAATGGCAAGCCTTGGTGATATTGCAGCAACAAACCTTCCAAGTGCTGCTCATGCGGATAAAGCATACCCTTGGCTAACTCAGTTCTTGCCTGTTGGTGTTAAAGGTGTTGTTTTTGCGGCTCTTGCTGCTGCAATTGTTTCTTCACTAGCATCAATGCTTAACTCAACAGCCACTATCTTCACTATGGATATTTACAAAGAGTATATCTCTCCTGACTCAGGTGACCACAAGTTGGTGAATGTTGGGCGTACTGCTGCTGTGGTGGCACTAATTATTGCCTGCCTAATTGCTCCAATGTTAGGTGGTATTGGCCAAGCATTCCAATACATCCAAGAATATACAGGTTTAGTTAGCCCTGGAATTTTGGCTGTATTCTTACTTGGCTTATTCTGGAAGAAAACAACCAGTAAAGGGGCTATTATTGGTGTAGTAGCATCAATACCATTTGCCTTGTTCTTGAAATTTATGCCACTTTCCATGCCATTTATGGATCAAATGCTATACACATTATTGTTTACAATGGTTGTTATCGCATTTACAAGTTTGAGCACATCAATTAATGATGATGATCCTAAAGGTATTAGTGTTACATCATCGATGTTTGTAACAGATCGAAGCTTTAATATCGCTTCTTACGGCATAATGATTGTTTTGGCAGTGTTATATACATTGTTCTGGTAAAACCATTCTTTATTATACTCCGCTCTTTTTTGAGCGGAGTTTTTCTAATTAAAAGAGTGTCATATGGATTCAACCTTGCTGCCAAATGTCGTTTCTTTTTTTAAAACGATAGAGCCATTTCATTTACTTCCTGACCATGTTCTTGATGCTATCGCTACGAACACAGATATTGTTTATTGGGGAAAGGAAGAGAGCGTCTCCTTAGTTATGCCTGAAGGAAAAAATTTATATATTATTCGATCTGGAGTTATCGAACAGAGATTTCCTAATGGTGAATTAAGAGCTAGATTAGGCGAAAATGATGTATTTGGATTTAATTTAGAACAGGATAAATATAAAGTAAAAACCATTGAAAATTGTTTAATATATAAAATTAATTATGCGTTCTTACTAAAAGAAGTTTCGAATTTTAAAAATGTTGTTAACCAGCTTGCAATCCGTGCAAGTCAACGTCTCACTTCAAGTATTAATGCACAGTATTCACAAGCAGAAAAAAGCCTGTTTTTTAAAAGGGCTAGAGATTTAGCCAATCATAATGTTGTGGTGGTGCATACAAACCAAAGTATCCAGCAAGTGGCACAAATCATGAGTAAAAAAGGCTGCACTTGTGCCTTGGTTACCAATGACAATGCCTTGGTTGGAGTGGTTACCGAGACTGACATGACAAGTAGAGTGGTTGCTGAGGCGTTTAATATCTATAGACCTGTTGAGGATATTATGAACGCTCATCCTCAGAGTGTTGACCAAAATGAGCCCGTGATTTCTGTGCTCAATCTGATGATGAAACACAATATTCGTAATATCCCTGTTCTTGACAAAAATAAACAGGTTTTAGGTTTGATTAGCCCTCAAGAGTTAGTTCAGAGGCATGGCATCCAGGCTGTTTTTTTGATTGAAAAAATCAGTAAGTGTAATAGCCTAGAGTCGCTTTCATTGTTAGTAAACGAACGTCAGGCAGTGTTTGAGGCTATGATAGAATCGCATTTGCCAGCCAATGTAATTGGGCAAGTTTTAATAATGATTTATGATGCCTTTACCTGTCGATTGATTAAATTAGCAGAAAGAAACGTGGGTTTACCTCCTTGTAATTATGCTTGGTTAGCGGCGGGTTCGCATGCGAGAGGAGAGGTTCACTTAGGTTCTGATCAAGATAACGCTTTAGTACTTGATGACTCAGCAACAGAAAGTGACCGAATTTATTTTCGACATTTTGCTATGTATATATGTAAAGGATTAGCGGAATGCGGGTATCCTTTGTGTAATGGGCGTTTTATGGCGGCTACACCAAAGTGGAATCAGCCATTATTCATCTGGAAGCAGCTCTACAGAAAATGGGCAAACAATCCAGAATACAATATGTTACTAAATCTTAATGTCTTTCTTGAAGTGCGCTTTGTTTCCGGGGATAGGTCACTATTTGATGAACTAAATAGTGAACGCGAGCGGTGTACCAAAAATAACCCTCATTTAATCGCAGCCTTAGTTAGAAATTTAATATCACACCGTCCACCACTAGGGATATTCAATAACTTAGTGTTAGAAAACAATGGTCACAACGAAAAATCGCTGAATATTAAAAAGTCTGCGATTGGTCTGGTGGTCGATATCGCTAGAATTTATGCTCTTCATAAAGGCGGAGGTATGTTGTCTACGGAAGAAAGATTCGATTTTGCGTATGATACAGGATTGATTAATAGCACTTCACATCAAGACTTGATAGGGACTTATCGTTATGTAACGCAATTACGTTACTCACATCAGCTGCAATGCTTACAAGGTGGAAAGCCAGTAACGAATGCTATATTTCCTGAGCATTTTGGCAGCTTTGAAAGACAACACCTCAAAGATGCTTTTCGCATAATACGCGGTTATCAAGACACGTTAAAAATGAAATTTGGCTCTTAGTATGTTTGGCTACTCATTCCAGTCAATTGAACATCTAGAACACGTGCGCAGAGAGCTAGAAAAATCTAGCTTGCCAGATGTATTTAACTCTATAGGAAATACGCCTCTACCTGGAGCTTTATCGGACGCTAGAGAGTTAGACACGTTAGTCTTGGACTTTGAAACGACAGGATTTAATCCTGAAGTAGATAGAGTAATCAGTATTGGATGGGTCGAAATTCGAAACAGCAATATTCGTCTAAATAGTGCACGTCATATCTTCATTAATCATGCAATTGATATTTGTCATGAGTCAGTCAAAGTTCACCATATCAGGCCTGAAACGTTGCATGTATCGGGGATTTCAGAACAAGTTGCTTTAACTCAGTTGCTGGATGTAATTGCTGGTAAAATTCTTGTTGCACATGGCTGCATTATGGAGCAGAGGTTTTTAGAGCAATACATCAAGATGAAGTACCAGAATTTGAAGTTGCCATTAATATGGTTAGATACATTAAAAATCGAGCAATATCGCACCCAACTGAGACCTACTCGGTCTGACTGGCGGTTAAGTTCAATTCGAAAGGAACTCAACCTACCAACATATCAAGCCCATAACGCACTAAATGATGCGATAGCGACTGCCGAACTATATCTAGCACAGATTAATTGCTTGTTTGGCCTTTCATCTGCGCCATTACATGTTTTAGTTAATGCTTCGCGCTAACATTTAACGCATATATCAACAACGCTCAACAGAATTTCTTCGTACCAAAGTTGGGCTAAAAATAATGGTTTCGTCTTCAATTTTTTCGTCACGAGATAGCGCCAAAGCCAAACGGGCGGCGCGTTCTGCCATCATCTCGATTGGGTAGCGAATAGTGGTCAGGCTAGGGTGAACAAAGCGGGCGATCAAGCCATCATCGAACCCGACCATAGATACCTTATTTGGTACGTCAACGCCATTTTGATCTAACGCTGCCAGTGCGCCAGCGGCCATGTAGTCGTTGTAGGCCACCACTCCAGTAATCTCCAAAGATTTGGTTAACAGGTTGGTCATCGCAACTTCGCCACCATCACTGTTGGGCTCACCGTATTCGATGTAGCTTTTGGAGAGTTCAATACCATGTTCTTTCAATGCGGCTTGGTAACCTTGCAAGCGTTCATCGGTATCTTCGATATCGTGGGATGAGGCAATGCAAGCGATTTTGCGATGCCCGTGACGAATCAAATATTCTGTCGCGAGGAATGCCCCCTTGCGGTTATCAAGGGAAATACAACGTTCGGCCAGTTCTGGGATATGACGATTGATAAGCACCATACCTTTCACTTCTTGGGCATAGCCAATTAGCTCCTCATCAGATAAGCCTTTCGAGTGGATGACTATTGCATCGCAACGGCTGTTGATCAGCAATTCTAGGGCTTGACGTTCATCTTCTGGATTATGGTAACCGTTGCCAATCAAGATATGTTTGCCATTTTCGCGCGCGATATTATCGACGGATTTGACCAGCGTGCCGAAGAAAGGATCGGACACATCACTCACCAACACACCCATGGTATTTGTGCTTTGGCTCACCAGTGCACGAGCTGCGGCATTGGGTCTGTAACCCAATTTGCTCATTGCTTTGGTGACCGACTCTACCGATGATTGACTGGCTTTTGGGGACTTGTTGATCACGCGAGAAACCGTTGCGACCGAAACACCGGCTTCTTTCGCGACATCCTTGATCGTTGCCATATAGAACCTTTAGTGGCTAAAATTTTGACTGGAAGTATTAAACACCCATTGTGTAATAAGTGCAATTTAATAGGGGATTTGCTTTCGGAAATGAGAACTTTACCACTTGTATTTATTAAGCTTACTGATAGTGTAAACGTTATCTTTTTAGTAAAACTTTACTGAGGTTTTAATTATGGAAACTATCGCTTACTCAGATTTTGCCAAACTGGAAATTCGTACCGGAAAAATCATTGAAGTGGCTCGTCATCAAAATGCAGACAAGCTGTACATTGTGCAAATTGATATTGGTGAAAAAACACTGCAAACCGTAACCAGCCTAGTACCTTATTACACCGAGGAAGAGTTGATGGGCAAACAAGTGGTCGTGTTGTGTAATCTTGCCAAAGCCAAAATGCGCGGTGAAACCTCAGAATGTATGTTGTTGTGCGCAGAAACGGATGATGAATCCGAAAGTGTGTTGCTAACTCCAGAAAGAGCGATGCCGACTGGGGTGAGAATTGTTTAATCAGTTCACTGGTCGCTCTATTGTAAAAACAGCTCTTAGTTTAGAGCTGTTTTTACAGATGGGATTGAGCTACGAATTTTGGGCAATCAGATTATCAATCAACTCGTAATGATGCTCTTGCACGCCTGCAAGGTTGCCATATTTAGGTTGGTGGCGGTCATTTTCTTTTGCGTGTTGCCAGCCAATGGTGTGACGCACGAAATGCTCTGCAAACGCATGAGATACTTCTAAGCAACCTGCTAGCACGGTATCGACATAGCTTTGCATGATTGGGCTTTTTACGCACGGTGGTAATGGCTCGTCTTTTACGTAAACCCAGATGCTATGTTCTTGGTTAAAGTTCGCGTCCGTTTCTATTTGATCTGGCTTAATTTGAATACGATGATAACCACGCTCACGGTGATCGAATTCTGCGAGAGCCTCTTCATTCACTTCGAGTAAAACGCCGTTGACCTGCCCATCGCCTTGGTTTACAACCAGAGGAGACAGAGTGTAGCTGTCATCAATTTTTCCCCAGTAGCGCACCAGTCCATGAGCAATGACGGGAATGGCTTCTCCCGTTTGTCCGGTTAACTTACGTGACGCAGAATTAATCAAACTGCCATAGCCAAATATGTACATCTTCGTTGCATCCCTTAACTGATGGTTGTGTCTCTCACCGTTTATACCTAACCCGCCTCTGAAGCACAACTTTACCTCTTAAGTATAATCTTAACCCTTAACATGTATTTTTTATGCATGTTTATGGTAGCATCAATATTGTAGTTGAGTTAACCAGCATCGAGAGACGCTTGAGGGCAAGATAATGCTGAATATCACCGATAAAAAAGTGGAAGAAAAAATCCCCGCATGGCTGCGATTAGGCTTTCGGCCGTTTTTTCTGTTTGGGTCGATTTACGCCATTGTTGCGATCGCGTTGTGGGTGTGGATGTTCCAGAGCGGACAGCCAAACGCATTAGCTGTACCGGCATTATGGTGGCACGTACATGAAATGTTGTTCGGTTTTTCGATGGCAATCGTAGTTGGCTTTGTACTGACCGCGGTACAAAACTGGACTGGCATTAATGGCACCAAGCATTACATGCTTCTGGCTTTATTTGGCTTGTGGTTAGTGCCCCGCATATTGCTTTGGACACCAGCACCGTTGTGGTTAACCAGTAGTATCGAAGCGGTATTTTTACTGTTTGTCGCCTATGAGGTGGGCATTCGTGTGTATCGAGCCAAAGGCTGGCGTAATTTGTTTTTTGTACCGCTGTTTCTTTTGGCCATCTTTGCGAACTTTGCAAGTTACGCGACGATAAAAGGCATGCCGCCGTTTAGCTCTTCTGTTGTATGGCAGGCGATGTTGTGGTGGTTTACGTTGTTACTGTCGGTCATGGGCGGACGTGTGATTCCATTCTTTACTGCGCGTCGATTTAATTTCGAAAAAGCGCAACCACTGGCTTGGTTAGAATGGTTCGCGAACTTGCCGTTGGTAATGCTATTTGTGCTGAGCTTTTTCCCTGTGACGTTTGCAGAGCTAGGTAATCCTTTGATGCTGTTTGCTGGTGTTGCTCAGTTGGTGCGTTTTGTTCGTTGGAAACCTTGGTTAACCCTGAGCGAGCCTTTAGTGTGGTCGCTGCATGCTGCGTATTTGTGTTTGCCACTAAGCTTAATTTTGCGAGGCACTTGGGGAGATGCATTTGCCAGCCATAACCTGATTCACCTGTTTGCGATAGGTGCATTAGGCGGCTTGATTTTAGCGATGATCGCACGCGTGACGATGGGACATACTGGTCGCATGATCTACAAAGGTCCGAACATGAGCCTTGCGTTTGCGGCGATTACCGCGGCAGCTTTGGTTCGCAGTTTTGCTGTGATATTTTATCCTGCCAATATGATGCTGTGGATTAACATCAGTGGCGGATTGTGGATTGTCGCATTTGGCCTGTTTGTTTGGCGCTTTGGCGTGATGCTTATTACCCCTCGTGTTGATGGTCATCCCGGATAGGGCTCTAATGTGAGTAGAGAAAGAGGAGCCGCGCGCTCCTCTTTTCTTTTGATTGTTGTTCTTTATAGGATTAGTGCTTATTCGTCTTCGTCGTCCGTTTTATTCGTGAACCCCAAACGTTTGAATAGCCACCACTCTAGAGCAAAGATGACAATTAAAGCGATACAGAACCAGGTGAACGCCATGGCGGATTCCACGCCTGGCATACCGCCAATGTTGATGCCAAGCAAACCTGTTAGGAAGCTGGTTGGCAAGAAAATAGTCGCCACTAAGGTAAATAGATAACTGTTTTTATTAGTTTTCTCGTCACGATGATGTTTGATTTCTTCTTGAAAGAGTGCGACTTCTCCAAGATAAAACTCAAGTGTTTCATTTATGCGCGTAATATTATTGTGGGCGAAGCGATATTGATGGGGCCTTAAAGCCACCAACTCGGACTCTGATTCAACGAGATCACGAATAGCATATTGCTGAGGGCGAATAAAACGTTTGATGGAGATAAGCGCTTTTTGAGTCGCCATATGCTTGTACGTCGATTCATCATTCACATCAAACTGGTTTAACGTCTCTTCAATCGTATCGAGGTAAACGTCTATTTTGCTATTTAATCCTTCAATAATCTGATGAAGTAAACCAGCAAGGCTTTTCGGACCTTTATGTTCCGCCAATGCTTGACGAATTTCCATGATGGCACGCGATGGGATCTTACGTGTTGAAATCAGTGCCCCTTGAAAATAGAGAATTCGAATACTGAGCATGTCTTCTGGTGAAGCATCGCCATTCATATTGACGCCTCGTAAAATCAACATGAAGTTCTCGTCATCCAAAGGGTGGAAAGACGGTCGGCTCTCGTCGGCTAACAGGTGATCAACAGTGGCACGTGGTACTTGGTTTTGCTCTAGCCAGCCACGAATATCGGGATGCAGCCGTTCACAATGGTACCAATGTTTGGCTTGAATCTGCTCCGCCGTTGTGGATTGCTGAGTTGCTTCTGGGGTTGAAAAATCCCAATGTTCAATCATAAAACCCATTTTCTTTTCCTTGTCTGAGCCTTTCCCCAAATAACTCGGAAAGAGCCTGTTCTTCCACTGCATTTTTCCGGGAAGTGCATCAGTGATAACGTTCTGAACCCAGCGCCATGAAGTTATTCAGGGATAATTATTTAAATGAGTATGATTGCATTTAACGCTAAATGTCTATGAATAGTTGCTCTTATTTGTAATCAAGTGAAGCAAGCCAAAGTGTGGTGTAAAAACAGCAAAATAAAAAAGCCTGCAGCGAGGCAGGCTTTCTAGTGGGGAGGGGAGGAGCAGCTAGCCAACTTGAGAAAGATTAACCACTTTCTGCTGTAGCTTTTCTTTTAAATAGTCCGATAAAGCCAGCTTTTCTTCGTCGTTCATGTACAGACCAAGCTTGGTACGACGCCACAAAATGTCTTCATCGGTCATTGCCATTTCATGGTTCATTAAGTAGTCGATCTCACGTTGGTAAACACCGCCGGCTTGCGATGAGAACGCGTGTCCAAGGTCAGCTTCGCTTGCTGTGCCTTCCATTAAGTTCCACGTTTGGGTACCAAATTGTGTCACGTAACGAAGAATCAATGCTTCTGGCGCCCAAGCGTATTTAGCATGAATTTGTTTAGCTAATTGTTCACGACTACAGCTGAAGTTACCACCAGGTAGGGTTTGATTTGCCGTCCAGTCGCTTCCCATCTCTGGTAGGAAAGGAGCCAGCTTTTTCATTGCCGCTTCACCCAGCTTACGGTAGGTCGTCAGCTTACCACCAAAGACAGAAAGCAGAGGTGCATGGTCGTATTCCGCATCGAGTTCTAGCGTGTAGTCTCGTGTGATCGCTTGCGGAGAGTCAGATTCATCGTCACATAAAGGACGAACACCGCTGTATGTCCAAACCACATCTTCGCGAGTCAGCTGGTGGACAAAGTGTTGGTTTACGATGTCGATGAGGTAATCGACTTCGTCATCTGAGATTGCCACTTCGCGTGGGTCACCTTTGTATTCCACATCTGTTGTACCAATGATTGAGAACTTATCTAAGTAAGGAATCATAAATACGATGCGGTTGTCTTTGTTTTGAAGAATGTAGGCTTGCGGTTCGTTGTGGATACGAGGAACAACGATGTGCGAGCCTTTGATTAAGCGAATGTTACGAGGAGAGGCTTGCTCTAATCCATCATCAAAGAACTGTTTTACCCAAGGGCCAGCTGCGTTTACTAGTGCTTTTGCTTTGCGTTCGAAACGTTGGTCTGTCATCACGTCATGAATTGTGACATGCCAGATACCACCTTCACGGTGTGCTTTTTCTACGCGGCAGTAGTTACGTACTTCTGCATGGTTTTCACGAGCAGCCAGAACGTTAAGTAATACTAAACGCGCGTCATCAACCCAACAGTCAGAGTATTCGAAACCGGTTTTCATTTCTGGTTTTAGCAAGCCCGATTTCGCTAAGTTGACGGTTTTGCTGCCTGGCAGAGTCGTACGTTTACCCAAGTTATCGTAAAGGAACAGACCACAGCGAATCATCCAAGCTGGGCGTAGGAATGGGCGATGAGGCAAACGGAAACGCATTGGTAGTGCAACGTGAGGCGCTTTGCGAAGAATAACTTCACGTTCTGCGAGCGCTTCCGAAACCAAACGAAACTCATAGTGTTCAAGGTAGCGTAAACCGCCGTGGATCAGTTTAGAACTTGCCGAAGAAGTAGCGGACGCGAAGTCATTTGCTTCGTATAAGCCAACACTCAAACCGCGGCCAGCTGCGTCTGCCGCAATACCAGCCCCGTTAATGCCGCCACCAATTACGATCAAGTCTAAGGTAGTGGATGAGCTAGTAGTGGAAGCATTTTTTTGTATACTCATAAATTTGACCTCTTGGTGAGCGAACGAGCATTTTGGAACATGATCTAATCCTAGCTTAGGTTTCGTTTGTGATCATCTATTATTTTCGTTTGTGAGCGTTTTGTGTGATTTAGGCACAAAAAAACCTCTGCCTAATTAAGACAGAGGTCATTTGAGAGGCAAATTAATGATTGAAACTACTCGTTTTCGAAGTTTGTCTCGTTCGCTTCAACGACTTCAAGTGGAATTGAAGCTTCTTTTAAAATCGACAAGATTTCTTCTGGTGGCTGCTTGTTGGTAAAGATCATGTTGAGCTGAGCGATATTGCCTAGCTTCACCATGGCATTGCGCCCGAACTTGGTGTGGTCGACGGCAAGAAATACACTGCGGCTGTTGTCGATGATCGCTTGTTTGACCCTGACTTCGTGGTAATCAAAGTCTAATAGTGAGCCATCAAAGTCGATACCACTGATGCCAAGAATGCCAAAGTCGAGCCGGAACTGTTTAACGAAGTCGAGAGTAGCCTCGCCAACAATGCCGCCATCGCGACTTCGAACTTCACCGCCAGCTAAGATGACTTTGATCTCTGGGTTGGGGAAGAGAATGGTTGCCACGTTGATATTGTTGGTAACCACGCGTAGCTGTTTATGGTTTTTATTGAGCGCTCGCGCAACCGCTTCTGGTGTGGTGCCGATATCAATAAATAGAGTCGCGCCATCAGGAATGTGCTTGACCACCTCGTCTGCAATGACATCTTTTTCATTGAAGTTGAGCGCTTTACGCGTGTTGTAAGATGTGTTTTCAGAACTGAGAGGGATGGTTGCACCACCGTGATAACGACGAATTTTGTTGTCGTCGGCGAGTTCATTAAGATCGCGTCGGATGGTTTGTGGGCTGACATTGAATCTTTCTACCAACTCATCCGTGCTGACATAGCCTTGTTTTTTCACCAACTCAACAATCTGTTGGTGTCGAGGTATTTGCTTCACTTACCACTCCCTTGTGCATTGGTAACGGCCAATGCTTCAAATTCGAAGCTCTATTGTGCTCGAATTTGCGCGTTGTGAGAAGTAAGCGAGTTCAGGAATCAGGGGCAAAGCGCAAAAAAGAGCGCACAAATGGCGCTCTTTTTTCGTATGGAGGTGAGATTAATCTTCTTCGTCGTGAAGCTCAGACCAGGTTTGCGCACATTTCACTGCGCGTTTCCAACCCTTGTAACGACGATTGCGCTTTTCTTCATCATCGTGCGGCTCAAACGTGCGATCAAGCACCGCTTTATTCTGCAACTCGTCAATGCTGTCCCAGTAACCCACGGCAAGACCTGCAAGGTAGGCTGCACCAAGAGCCGTCACTTCTGTTACTTGAGGGCGGTGTACTTCTGTATTCAATACATCGGATTGGAACTGCATTAGGAAGTTGTTCGCTACCGCACCGCCATCGACGCGAAGATTCGCAAGTTTAATACCTGAGTCGGCTTGCATCGCATCCAGTACGTCACGAGTTTGGTAAGCGATGCCTTCCAAAGTTGCACGGATAATGTGGTTTGAGTTCACACCGCGAGTAAGGCCGACAATCGTGCCACGTGCGTAGGCATCCCAGTATGGTGCGCCTAAACCAGTAAAGGCAGGCACTACATAAACGCCGTTTGAGGTATCCACTTTGGTTGCGAAGTATTCAGAGTCTTCTGCACCGTTTAGGATTTTTAATTCATCACGTAGCCATTGGATAGAAGCACCACCCATGAATACGGCACCTTCAAGTGCATAAGCAGGCTCACCTTTCGGACCACAAGCCAAAGTTGTCAGTAGGCCGTGCGTCGAAGTGACTTTTTCTTGGCCCGTATTCATTAGCAAGAAACAACCCGTGCCGTAAGTGTTTTTCGCCTGACCCGCTTCAACACACATTTGGCCGTAAAGCGCAGCTTGTTGGTCACCAGCAATACCAGAAATAGGAATACGAGTACCGCCTTTACCACCAATGTTGGTCTTACCGTAAACTTCCGATGAACGTTTTACTTCTGGCATCATAGATGCTGGGATACCAAGCTCATCTAACATTTTCTGATCCCAACATAGATCGTTGATGTTAAATAGCATTGTACGCGATGCGTTAGTGTAGTCGGTCACGTGAACGCGGCCTTGAGTCATCTTCCAAACTAACCAAGTATCGACGGTACCGAACAACAGCTTGCCTGCTTCTGCGTCTTCGCGCGCGCCCTCAACGTTGTCCAGAATCCATTTCACTTTAGTGCCAGAGAAGTAAGGGTCAAGCACCAAACCTGTGTTGTCACGTACGTAGTTTTCTAGACCACGCGCTTTTAAATCTTCACAGATGTCAGCAGTACGGCGACATTGCCATACGATCGCATTGTAAACGGGTTTGCCTGTTTCTTTATTCCAGACGATAGTAGTTTCACGCTGGTTAGTAATACCGATAGCCGCCAATTGGTCGCTACGGATGCCAGACTTAGCTAGAGCTTCTACCAACGTAGAGCTTTGTGTTGCCCAGATTTCCATTGGGTCATGTTCTACCCAACCTGCCTCTGGATAAATCTGAGTAAATTCGCGCTGTGCGACGCTTACGATGTTCGCGTCATGATCAAGAATTACTGCGCGAGAGCTTGTCGTACCTTGGTCTAGGGCAACAATGTATTTTTGCTCAGTCATGGTAAGAATCCTTTTGTTTCGTTATTTATATTTTAGTAAATGTTCGAGTTGCGTCAGTTTAAGCTCTAGCTTCTTCTGTTTCTTCTTCCGTCTCACATTGGTTTGGAATTGTACAGCCGTGGCCTTGTTGTGGAAGGTAAGCCGCAATCGCTTTTGGATACAACCAACCACCAAAACACGCGCCTGCAATCGGAGCAAGTAAAGGCACGATAAAGTAAGGAATGTCTTTAGCACCTGTCAGAGCGTAATCCCAGCCTGCGAAGTAAGCGAACAGTTTCGGTCCAAAGTCGCGCGCAGGGTTCATCGCGAAGCCAGTTAGTGGACCAAGAGAACCACCGATCACGGCAATCAAAATACCGATTAACAGCGGGTTCATTGCACCTCGTGCAGCGCCGTTATTTTCATCGCCCAAAGCCAAAATCGCAAACATCAGCACGGCAGTGATAACGAATTCCACAGCAAAAGCGCCAAAGAAAGAGAGGGAAGCATGTGGATAGGTTGAGAAGATACCAGCGGTTGCTAGTGCATCTTGGCTACTGCGGACGAAGTTATGTGCGATTTCGTAGTCGGTGAAAAGGTTGCTGTATAAGCTGTAAACCAACGCAGCAGAGCAGAATGCGCCAAGCATTTGGGCGATGATGTATGGCACCACTTTCGCCTTATCAAAACCATGGAACATAGCGAGTGCGATGGTTACCGCTGGGTTGATGTGCGCGCCTGAAACGCCGGCAGTACAGTAAATAGCGATGGCGACACCTAGGCCCCATACAATACTGATTTCCCATTGTCCAAATGATGCGCCTGTTAGAACTAAGGCTGCGACACAGCCTACGCCGAAGAAGATAAGTAGTCCTGTACCGATAAACTCGGCCAAACATTCTCCGAGCAGAGAGGGGTGTTTGTTCGTTGTCATGTTAAAAGTCCTTTGATCATTTTTGCCTGTCTAGCACGATACTATTGTGCACATATAAACGTTTGCGAAAACAAACGCGCGTTAAAAATGAGCGTTTGAGCATAAAATTGTTAATCAAAGTCTTCGTTTTTGTTAAATGGCGCATCTTTTAATCGAAAAAGAAAACAACGAAAAGAACTTCTTTGCTACGAAGTGTGTTTTGGAAGCGCTCAAATTACCGATGTGAAAAAGAATGCACAACTGGTAAGAGGAGTTTTGTGAAGCTGCTACGTGCTTGGGGATTTATTACTCAGATTTTGCGTAGTAATTAACCCTAAAGAGGTAAGGCGAGGTCAAGTACATCAAGGACTAGCGGTGATATAAGAAAATGCGTTGCTATGTTTATATCTCGAGAGGAACTTGTTATCCAAATTAGTGTTAATTATGAAAATGGAGAGGAAAATAAATATGGTTTATGTCTTGTGTTCGTGAATCACTGTCTAGGTTTGAGTTCAGATAACATTAGCTTTGTTATTTCGTTTGATACTAAGCGCGAACATTTTTCATCTTTTTAGTTATTTAGTGGTTTCGCGTAACAAGGATGGATGTGAAACACCCTTTTTACGGTTAATTTGTGTTCTTATTCGAGCCTTTGTTTCATTGGTTTCGAATTGGAATGCTCAAATGAGAGGTTGAAACATCAGTTTCATATTAACTAATTATGAGTAAAGTTGAACGATGGTCTAATTAATGCGCTCTAATTTACTGTATTTACTTATATTTAATTCATGTGCAACATTTGTCACAGAAATAAAATCCTAACTCAATACAATTCATGAACTTTCGAACGAAGATTTTGTTTGTTTCGTTCGCTCCTTTTGTGTTTTTTACCATCGCATACAAAATAATGAGGTTCCTATGTTTGGAATATTCAAACCTAAGGCGCACATTGATCGTCTGTCCCCAGGCAATATCGATAGCACCTACTCTCGCCTCCGTTGGCAACTCTTTATCGGTATATTTGTTGGCTACGCCGGTTACTATCTGGTTCGTAAAAACTTCAGTTTGGCGATGCCTTATCTTATCGAGCAAGGCTTTAGCCGCGGTGACTTAGGTGTCGCGCTGGCAGCTGTTTCCATTGCATATGGTCTCTCTAAATTTCTAATGGGCAGCGTATCTGACCGTTCCAACCCTCGCTATTTCCTTAGTGGCGGCCTACTGATGTCTGCATTAGTGATGTTTTGCTTTGGCTTTATGCCATGGGCGACTGGCAGCGTCACTGCGATGTTCATTTTGCTTTTCTTGAACGGTTGGTTCCAAGGCATGGGGTGGCCCGCATGTGGACGAACCATGGTGCACTGGTGGTCACGTAAAGAGCGTGGTGAGATCGTTTCGGTTTGGAACGTGGCACACAACGTGGGTGGCGGTTTGATTGGTCCACTATTTATTCTTGGCCTGTGGGCATTTAACGATGATTGGCGCACTGCATTTTATGTTCCTGCATTTTTCGCCACGTTGGTTGCTGTGTTTGTTTGGATGACGGTTCGCGATACGCCTCAATCTTGTGGTTTGCCACCGATCGAAGAGTATAAAGACGATTATCCTGATGACTATGACAAGTCGCACGAACAAGAAATGACAGCCAAGGAAATCTTCTTTAAGTATGTATTCAACAACAAGCTGCTTTGGTCGATTGCAATTGCAAACGCATTTGTTTACCTAATTCGCTACGGCGTACTGGACTGGGCACCTGTTTATCTAAAAGAAGCGAAGGATTTCTCGGTAGATAAATCGTCATGGGCTTACTTCTTATACGAATGGGCCGGTATTCCAGGCACATTATTGTGTGGTTGGATTTCAGACAAATTGTTCAAAGGTCGTCGTGCACCTGCTGGCATCTTATTTATGGTGTTAGTGACCGTTGCAGTGATGGTTTACTGGTTTAACCCTGCTGGTAACCCAATGGTGGACATGATGGCGCTGATTGCAATTGGCTTCCTAATCTATGGTCCGGTTATGCTGATTGGCTTGTACGCACTTGAACTCGCTCCGAAGAAAGCCGCTGGTACTGCTGCTGGTCTTACTGGTTTATTTGGATACTTAGGTGGGGCAGTTGCCGCAAACGCGATTCTGGGCTACACGGTAGACCACTTTGGCTGGGATGGTGGCTTTATCATCTTAGTGGGTTCTTGTATTACTTCTATTGTGTGTTTGATGTACGCCTTCTTAGGTGAGCGTGCGCACCACGAGCAAAAAGAGCGCGAAAAGGAAGCGCTAGCGTAATATTTATTTAAAGAGGCAGTGGAATACTGCCTCTTCGCTTTATCAAGGAAATAACAATGAAAACAAAGTCAGTATGTCTTACTTTTTTAGCACTTAGCCTCTCAGCTGGTGCGATTGCAAAACCACTTGTAATTGCACACCGTGGCGCATCGGGTTACTTGCCTGAACACACGCTAGAAGCCAAAGCGCTTGCTTACGCAATGAAACCTGACTACATAGAGCAAGATGTGGTAATGACGAAAGACGACCAGTTGGTCGTGTTGCATGACCATTATCTAGATCGTGTAACGGATGTTGCGGAGCGTTTTCCTGATCGCGCACGCAAAGACGGTCGCTACTACGCGATTGATTTCACACTGGCGGAAATCAAATCGCTGCGAGTAACTGAAGGCTTTAATATCGATGACAAAGGTAATAAGGTCGCTGGTTATCCGACACGATTCCCAATGTGGAAATCGGATTTTACCGTGCCGACGTTTGCTGAAGAGATTGAGCTGATCCAAGGACTTAACAAGACGTTGGGTTACGACATCGGTATTTACCCAGAAATTAAAGCGCCTTGGTTCCATCGTCATGAAGGTAAGGACATTTCTAAAGCGGTGCTTAAAGTCTTGAAGCAGTACGGTTACGACTCGCAAGACGACAAAGTCTACTTGCAGTGTTTTGATGCGAATGAACTTCAACGCATCAACAGTGAGCTCATGCCTGCAATGGACATGGACTTAAAGCTCGTTCAGCTTATGGCTTACACGGACTGGAACGAAACTATGGTGTACAAAGGCGATACAGCAACACCATACAGTTATGACTGGATGTTCGAAGCCGACGGCATGAAGAAAGTGGCGAGTTACGCCGAAGGTATTGGACCTTGGAAGCCGATGCTGGTGGATGATAAGTCAACCAAAGACAACATCATCATTAAGCCGTTGATGAAGTCTGCAAAAGACGCTGGTTTACAAGTTCATCCATACACGTTCCGTGCCGATCCAGGACGTATTCCTGCGTACACGGACAGTTTTGAAGGCATGATGGATGTGTACTACAACCAAGTGAAAGTGGATGGTTTGTTTACTGATTTCCCAGATAAAGCAGTCAGCTTTTTAAATCAGTAATCAGCACTCACGCATTTTGCTTTAAGCTAAAAAATCCCCCAACAGTTTTCTGCTGGGGGATTTTTCTTAACTATTTATTAGTTGTTTTTATGCAGTTCGCTGTTCAGTTCAACCGCGCTCTTGTTTGCAAGACACTCGATTTGACCTGTCACAGAGTTACGACGGAACAGTAGGTCAGAAACACCCGCAAGGTCGCGTGCTTTCACCACTTCGACTTCTTGACCTTCAGAATCTAGCATGAGTACTTTAGAGCCAGCGGTTACGTACAGACCTGATTCGATAGTACAACGGTCACCCATTGGGAAGCCAAGACCTGCGTTTGCGCCTAGTAGAGAGTTTTCACCGATGGAAACCACCACTTTACCGCCGCCAGATAGTGTACCCATGATAGATGCACCGCCACCGATGTCAGAGCCGTTACCAACCACTACGCCAGCAGAGATACGACCTTCAACCATGCTCACGCCTGTTGTACCCGCGTTGAAGTTGATGAAGCCTTCGTGCATTACCGTTGTGCCTTCGCCAACGTGTGCACCAAGACGTACGCGAGAAGTATCTGCGATACGAACGCCAGTTGGAACCACGTAGTCCACCATTTTAGGGAACTTGTCTACGCAATCTACGCTTAGCGTACGGCCAGCTAGGCGAGCTTCGATTTGACGCTCAGCCAGTTCAGGTAGGTCGATTGGACCTTCGTTAGTCCATGCGATGTTGTGTAGTAGACCGAAGATGCCATCCAGTACGGTGCCGTGTGGCTTAACTAGACGGTTGGAGATAAGTTGAAGTTTTAGGAAGCCTTCAGCAACAGATTGTGGCTGTTCATCCGTAGCTAGAATAACCAGTACAAGCGGCTGTGCTGATTCTGCTGCTTTGGTTGCGAAAGATGCGTTTGCTGCATCGCCGTTTGCTTCGAAAGCCGCCGCAAGTTCTGCGCTTTGTGCTGCAGAGATCTCGATAGCTTGGTTGCCTTGTTCGTAACCTGCTACTGCTGCTAGTGCGTTAACAAGCTCCTCATTTGGGTTAAGAACAGGGTTTGGAAAAAACGCTTCAATGATTTTGCCATCGCGGTTTTTAGTCGCTGTACCAAAGGCTAGAGAAAAGAAAGCCATAGTTGATCTCCATGTGTTGAGTCTTGTGTCTCGTCTGTTCACTGACAAGAAATAATTAAGTTGTCAGCCATCATAATGAGAGTGCTAGGGAGTTTAAAGAGGGGAAATAGATAAAGTCTGTAGATGGATACCTTTTGTCTTTTGGGAGATATGTCTGTCTGATGAGAAATGTGGTTGTGAGGTGGTCAATTAGCAGGTGTTTGTTGAAATGAAAGAAGGCGATTTGTCGTATCTGTGCTCGAAAGAAAGGGCGATCTTTCCATGATGATGTGTGCCTTCAGATACAAAAAACGCCACATGATGCGGCGTTTCTTTAACAAATGAGAGGCTTATGCAGCGTCTTCTTGCTTGTCTTCTTCTACAGATTCAAGCTTTTTTGCTTTCTTTGGTGCCGGTTTGCGTTTTGCACCCAGTGCGTAAAGCACTTCTTCTTTGTTTTGAGCGAGGTACATCGCAAGATCTTCTTGCTTACCTTCGTCTTCTAGAAGTTCACTTTTACCTAGCAGCGTGAATAGTTCGTCTGCCATGTCTAGCATTTTATCGTATGCGTCAGCTTCCGCTTTAGAGGTAAAAGTCATTTTCTCTTCTCCATTGCGTTCTACCACGTACTTGACGATTACAGCCATGGTTGGTCCCCTAACTTGGTGTATTGATACTGGCTTTTTATACAGTTTTTGACCAGTTAAGTCTAGCGACAAGCCTAAGAATGAGAGACACGTACGACTAACTGACCAGCATTTAAACTATCTCCGTTTCACTTGGAGGGCGTATTCTCTAGATAAAGGTTATTTGGTCGTTCCCAATCTTGGCAAAATTCGATAAACGTTCTGAGTAGTGGGCTTTGGTATTTCTCTTTGTGAACCAGTAGCCAGAAGCGACGTTTCATATCTAAAGGCATGTCGAGCAGTTGCACGCGACCGTCACGAATAGCAGGTTCAGCAGACAAACGTGACAAGCAACCTAAGCCTAGCCCAGCAGATACTGAGTTGATCAACGCTTCGGTGGTATTGAGCTGAAAAGCTTCATGCCAATGTTCCAAGCGCGGCGCGACAACGCGCATAAAAAATTCGCGTGAACCAGACCCCGCCTCTCGCAATATCCATTCGCTGTTTTCTAGCTCGGTTAAGTTTACTGGCCCTTCGTTCGCGGCTGGGTAATCTGGCGTGCAAATCACGCACATTTCATCTTCGCTAAACTGGGTGGACTGCAATTCAGGGTGAAGTGTTTTGCCTTCAATGAGGGCAATGTCTAACTCGTAATCGGTCAGCATGTCGCAGATTTGTGCAGAGTTAGAAATGAACAGGCTTTGGGAACGATGGTTCGTTTGCTGACGAAATTCGCTAAGCAAATAGGGCGCGACTTGGTTGCCAATGGTGTCGCTGGCGCCAATGCGAAGTTGGCCCGATAGCGCTTGGTCACCATCGAAAATGCTCTCGATGTCTTTGGCTCGGTTGAGTAATTCATCCGCCAGTGGCAGCAGTTTTTGACCTTCTTGGTTCAAAATTAGTCGGTTATTAACACGATCAAACAAGTGATGGCCGATCTGTTTTTCTAATTCTGAGAGTGCCATGCTCACTGCCGCTTTCGATAAAAAGAGACTATCAGAAGCCGCTGTGAGCGTTTTGTGCTGCGTGATCGTCGTAAACACTTTCAGTTGTTTAAGAGAAATGTGACTTGCCATACCCCACCGTTAAGTAATTTTGAACGTTTGTTTTAAATAATTAGATATATCGGAACGAAGTGCAAGCGTATTATACGCTCCATCAAGAGTGAGTCTGGTTGAGGTCATCATGATTCAAAGAACAAAAGCAAAAGTAATGGGAGCACCAACTCCGATGGCGGGTTTGGCTCTTGGTATTGCAAGCTTAGGCTGGAGTTGGGAAAACTTCGCCGAATTACATGGCTACGGACAGTGGATTAGTGCGGGTATTGCGAGCGTATTGTTGGTTATATTGGCAACCAAGTTTTTGCTACATAACCATTTATTGAGAGAAGATCTTGCTCATCCGGTTGTGGGTAGCGTGGTTCCGACATTTGCGATGGGCACTATGGTGGTATCGAACTCTCTCGGCCATTTTTACCCATTAGCTGGTGATGTGCTTTGGCTGATTGCAGTGGTTCTGCACATCGTGTTCTTGGTGAGCTTTGTTTACCATCGCGCCAAAGATTTTGAATTGCACCACATGGTTCCTAGTTGGTTTGTACCGCCAGTGGGTATCATCGTTGCGGATGTGTCTTTCTCTGGCAACCCGATGTTAGCACCAGTAGCACAAGGTGCATTGATGTTTGGGATGGTGGCGTACGCGATCATGTTGCCGATGATGATTTACCGTTTCATGTTTACCCATGAAATTCCGGATGCAGCGAAACCAACAATGGCAATCATGGCAGCGCCAGCAAGTCTATCATTGGCAGGGTACTTAACGGTCACTGCGACACCATCACCAGTGATCATCGCTATGCTATTTGGTATCGCGGTATTGATGACAGCCATCATTTACCTCGCATTCTTTAAATTGCTTAGACTGCCATTTAGCCCAGGCTATGCGGCGTTCACTTTCCCGATGGTGATCGGTGCGACGGCGCTGTTTAAAATGGCGAATTGGATGGAGTTGCAAGGATTGGCTGCGCACTATGTTCAACAAGTGCGAGGCTTGGCTGGTCTTGAGTTGATTGTGGCAACATTTGTTGTCTCTTATGTGGCTTTACAATACATCAACAACTTATTGATTCAGCCACGCTTGATGCACGCTCATCACGCTTAAATAGCAGATAGGGAAAAGCCTCTTGGTCTTACAGCCAAGAGGCTTTTTTATTTCAATCGGCGTCGATGTTGGACACTAGCCTTTTTTGTAAAATCGCGACATCTCATCCAGAGAATGACGAATGATATCGACAGGAACTTTCTGTTCTTTCTCGACTTTTAACTGGCGATTCAGTTGCTGAGAGTGCCCGCCAGGGTTGACCACAAGCATCAGTTCTTTGCCGACCAATGCATAGTTGTAGTAGCTGCCAGCAATATACCAATCGCGAGGGGCAGAACTATCAAACAAGTTATGACCAACGCTGTATGAACTCGTTGTGCCTTGAACGTCAAACAGCGTATTCATCATGGTTGGCACGACGTCAAAATGGGTCGTGCGGTAATCAATTTGCTCTGGTTGACGATTTGGCATGTACACGTAAAGAGGCACATGCACTTGTACGTCACTGTAGTTACCCGTGTGGCCCCAATAGTTCATCTTATGGTCATTAAACTCTTCACCATGATCAGATGAAATCACCACAATGGTATTGTCTAAGTCGACGTTTTTCAGCACATCACCAATCAAGCTATCGATGTAGTACAACGAGTTCTTGTATCGATTGTGGTAAAGCGAAGCGTCAAAATCGTTGTTGAGCAAAATGTGGTCAACGCGTTCCCAGTATGGTTTGAATTTCGCAAATTCAGGTTCAGGAAACACCGTGCCGTGGGCGGCATCGTAGAACAGAAAACCAAAGTACGGCTTGTCGCTGTCCTGCTTTTGGAACTCGATGAACTTGTCTGTGATCTGCTGATCGCGCTCGACTGCCGTTTCCCCACTTTGTTTCAAGGTCAAGTCCGACACTTTTTTGAATACCGTGCGAGAAAGTGGCGGGCTGGTGAGCGGTGCCGAGCCAAAAATGCCCATGCGGTAGCCTTCTGCTTGCAGCGTATCCATAAAAAGAGGAGAGCGTTGGCTTGCGTAAAAGCTTTCCCAGTAGGTCGCGGGCAAGCTGTAAAACAGGCTGAAAATACCCGCTTGAGTTGAGTTGCCGCCGCTCATATGTTGTGTGAAATTCACTGTTTTTTCGGCGAACTTGCTGACATTTGGCATGACTTCCGGCGTCGCATCACTGTAGCGCCACGCGTCAACCAAGATAAACAAAACATTGGGCTGCTTCTCTTTGCTTTGTACTTGAATGGGCGCAAGCGGGTAGTTGAGTGAGCTACGTTCAATGTTGGTTAACTCTACGCGGTTCTTCGATGCAATGTTCTCATCCACTAGGTCGTGTTTGTAAATAAATTTACGAGCCGTCAGCGGGTAGTAAAGTGGCCAGTTATTCGAAAACTGACTGACTTCATCGTCGTAAAGCGCGTTTTTGTACGCATGAATCATCTGTGTGCTGAGCAATACAGCAAACCAGACGCTGATCAAAACGAACTTAGCTCGGCTTTGTGCCAGTTTATTACTTACCCAAACGGTACAGGCGAGCCCGATCACCAGAACGGCAACTTCACTGATGAAGATTAGCCAACTCATCCACGAAATATCGAAGACATCACCGCCACCTTCGAAAAACATACGAATTAATAGGGCGTTGATGTGAAGTTTGTATTGCTGAAAAACGAGGATATCGACTTTAAACATGATCAATAGACAGATCGCGATAGCGATCACGATGCCTTTGAATGCTCGAGTCGGTAGAAAAGAGAGCAATAAACTCAACAACATAAATGGAAGTGCGATCAAGCCCAGCCAGCCATATTGAGTCGAAACCAAATAGTAACCTTGCAACAAGGTTAGCGGTTCATTCTGATTGTTAGACAACACAAAAGGATAACAAGCGATCGACAGATACACTGCAAAGCAAGCAAAAAAAGCAATCAGCCAAGCGCTGTTGGAAGACAGTTTGCGAAACATACTTTTTGTTTGTTTATAAATTATGGGTAGTGGGAGTATAAAACAGTGTTTTTTATTATGGAATAGTTGCGATGAATGTCACATTTTGTATGGAAGTGTCAGACTTGATTGACATGTGAAAATTAAGAAGATTCATACTCTATTTGAGTGATATATAACCTTTTGTTTTTTCCGAACACGAGATCACTGCGGGTTTAAATGGGGCTGTGCTAAGCTAGCTAACAGTTTCAATCGGCGCTCGGTATTCCCAATTTGTTTACTGTTTATCACTCCAACCAAGTTGACGTTCTTAAATCACTCCTTGTCGAACTGATTCGAATCAGTCCGCTGGAAAACCCGTTCGAAAAAGAACAAATTCTGGTTCAAAGTCCGGGCATGTCCCAGTGGCTAAAAATGGAATTGGCCAAAGAGTTTGGTGTTGCCGCGAACATTGATTTTCCGCTCCCCGCTACCTTCATTTGGGAAATGTTTACGCAGGTGTTGCCAGACGTGCCCAAGCGCAGTGCGTTTAACAAAGAAGCGATGACGTGGAAGCTGATGCATCTGCTACCGGGGCTTCTCGACCAAGAGGTGTTTTCGCCGTTAGCGCAGTACCTCAAAGATGACAGTGACCACTCTAAGCTGTATCAGCTGGCTGAGAAAATTGCCGATATTTTCGATGGTTACTTGGTGTATCGTCCGGAATGGATCGCAAGTTGGGAAGCTGGGCTGAGTGTGCCAGAGCTGGAAGATGAGCATCCGTGGCAGCCGATCCTATGGCAAGCGTTGTACGATCACACTGTGTCATTAGGACAGTCTCCATATCACCGTGCCAACCTTTATGAGCACTTTATCGACACATTAGCGAGTTTTAACGGCAATTTTGACCATTTACCCAAGCGTTTGTTTGTTTTTGGTATTTCTTCGTTGCCGCCTCGCTATATGGATGCGCTAAAAGCAATTGGTGAACACATCGACGTGCACCTGATGTTCACCAACCCGTGTCGTTATTACTGGGGTGAAGTTCGAGATCGCAAATATCTGGCTCGTTTGGCGGCGAAACATCGTCAGCACGTTGTGTGGCAGGACGATCACTCGGAAGTGCAAGGTGAAACAGAGCAACTGAAAGGATCACTGGAAGATAACGTGATCGATGAGCTGCACACCGATGTGGTCGGAAACAGTCTGTTGGCATCCATGGGTAAACTCGGGCGCGACAATATGTATCTGTTGTCTCAGCTAGAATCTCATGAAATTGAAGCCTTTGTTGATGTTGAGCGCGACAGTCTGCTCCATCAATTGCAAGCGGATATTCTCAATCTTGAAGAACATCAAGATGACCAACAGATTGAAAACAGTCATCACAAACAAGTGGTTAGCTTGGGTGATAAATCACTGAGCCTACACGCTTGTCACAGCCCGATGCGTGAAGTGGAAGTGCTGCATGATCAACTGTTGGCGATGTTCGATGCTGACCCAACGTTAAAACCGCGCGATATTATCGTGATGGTCGCGGACATCAACGCTTACAGCCCTGCGATTCAGGCGGTCTTTGGTAACGCGCCGGGTGAGCGTTTTATTCCCTATTCGATTTCTGACCGAACTGCCGATCAAGAGAGCCCAATTCTGGCTGCATTTATGCAGTTGGTGAACTTACCCAATACGCGCTGTTTGGCATCAGAACTACTCGAACTTCTGGAAACTCCAGCGATATTAAAGCGTTTTGAACTCAGCGAAGATGATTTCTTACAAGCCAAACAATGGGTTGAGGAATCGGGAATTCGCTGGGGGTTGGATGCCAATACCGGACGCGAATTTGAACTGCCGGAAACCCGTCAAAACACATGGCAATTTGGTATTCAACGCATGTTGCTTGGCTACGCGATGCCAGAATCCGCAGGTTTGTTTGAAACCGAGCAAGGCAGTTTGTCTCCGTACAACGAAGTGCAAGGCATGGGCGCAGAGCTTGCGGGCAAGTTGGCACACTTTATCCAACAAATTAGCACTTATCGAAGCAAACTTTCTCATGTTCAGACTATTGATGGTTGGCGAGAGACTTTGGTTTCACTGCTGGATGACTTCTTCTCCGTTGAGTTAGAAGGCGAAATGGCGCTCAAATCCATTCGCGATACGCTCAGCCAACTCAAAGAGCAATTAGCTGATGCCGCATTTGATGATGCGTTATCGCCGTCGATCATCAGCCAATACCTTCAAAACAAATTATCTGGCACACGAGTCAGCCAGCGCTTCCTGGCTGGTCAAGTGAACTTTTGTACTCTGATGCCGATGCGCTCTATTCCGTTTAGAACCGTTTGTCTACTGGGGATGAATGACGGCGTGTACCCACGCTCCATGCCGCCGGAAGGCTTTGACTTGATGACCGGAAGAACCAAACCGGGCGATCGTTCGCGCCGAGATGATGACCGTTACCTATTCCTCGAAGCGATGTTGTCTGCACAGCAAACGCTCTACATCAGTTATGTTGGCCGTTCAATCCAAGACAACACCGAGCGAGTGCCTTCGGTTCTGGTTTCTGAGCTGATGGAATACTGTCACCAAAACTATTGTTTAAGTGGTGATGAAGCGTTGCCCGTTGATGAGTCTGGCGACAACTTATTAAATGCGTTGGTGAATACCCACGCCATGGTGCCGTTTAGCCCAAGAGCGTTCCAAGGTACGCACGCCAGCTACGCGAAAGAGTGGATTCCAGCGGCATTGACTCAAAGCAGTCAATCGCAAGGCTATGTTCGTCGTGATTTTAATCGGGCATTAGACGACTATCTGTTAGGAGCGACGTTCCCACTTGAGCTCGACTTAGTCGAGTTGCAACGTTTCTGGCGCTTACCTGTGCAGTATTTTTTCAATCGTCGTTTAAAAGTAATCTTTGAACCGCCACTACCGGTGATGGAAGACGACGAACCCTTTGTTTTAGGTGGTTTGGAAAGCTATCAAATGCGTGATGAGCTGTTAGAAACCTTGCTTGAAACGACATTGACGCAGCCAGAGAAAAAAGCAGAGGTGCTTAAACACTTTATGAGTCAACAGCGCGCGAAAGGCAAACTGCCAGTGGGGGCGTTTGGTGATATCGAGTTTGAAACCAACCGAGTTCAGGCGGAAGACCTGGTGGACAAACTGGCGTTTTTATCTGGTGCCCCTCAAGACGATTTGGAAATCGACCTGACGTTTGATTCCTTGTTTGAGCGAAATGAAGGCGAAGAGAAAAACGTTCGCCTAACAGGTTGGCTAACTCAATGCTACCAATCCGGTTTGATTCGCTATCGAAGCGGTAAGATTCGAGCGCAAGATTACCTTGCAGCGTGGATCGATCACCTTGCCATGTCGGCGTCGGGTCATGCTAAGAAAACCCATCTGATTGGCTACGATCGTAAAGAAGGCGCGCTGCATTTTATCTACCCAGACATTGCCGATGTGCAGTATGCCAAGCAGCTACTGACTGAATTGGTTCGCTTGTTCTTCGAAGGCATGACTAAGCCTTTGCCTTATTTCCCGAAAACGGCGTTGGCTTGTGTTGAAGCGGGCTTTAGCCGGGGTCAGTGGGTCGATGACGAAGACAAATCTTTGAAGAAAATGGCTGACGCATTCAATGATGGCTTCATGAGCCAGGGCGAAGGCAATAACGCGTACATCTCTCGAATTTGGCCTGCTTGGAATGATGAGTTGGCCTCAGAAGTTCGTTTGCTGACAGCATTAGTACTGCAAGGTGCGCGCTTAGCGGTTCAAGACGCCGATGACGTAAAAGCGTAATAAAGACAGTTGGATAAAGAGAAGGAAGAGTAGGGTGGCCGCCAGAAAATCATTATTTTTTGTAGGGCGTTCGCTGTACGGCCACAAGGTCAGAGGGACCATGATACTTTTGTTTAATTCATTTGAGTTGTGCCGCCAAAAAGGTTTGGCTTATCTCGTGGGGCGCATACTAACGGTACGTCTTATGGATAACCGTGAGAAAGATCTCACAAAGCTCTAAATTATCCAACTTGTTAAACATATTAATAGAATTTTTAACTATAGATCACATTTATTAGGTGATACGTCCTAGTAAATAATCCGGAGAGATTCAGCGTTATGGATCAAATGTCAGGTGCAGAGTGTCCTCTACATACGTTAGACCGCACAGAGCAACCTCAACCAACGCCACTAGAACCGATGACGTTTCCTCTGCACGGTGCGAGGTTAATCGAGGCATCAGCAGGTACAGGTAAAACCTTCACTATTGCAGGTTTATATCTGCGTCTTTTGCTTGGTCATGGCAGCGCGGAAACTCGACATCGCGTACCGCTTACGGTCGACCAAATTCTGGTTGTAACCTTTACCGAAGCGGCAACTGCGGAATTACGCGATCGTATCAGGGCAAGAATCCATGATGCGCGAATCGCGTTTGCGCGTGGACAGAGTTCCGATCCGGTGATCCAACCTTTGCTTAATGAGTTTGACGATCACAAGCAAGCCGCAGAAATTTTATTGCAGGCAGAGCGTCAGATGGACGAGGCGGCGGTCTACACGATTCACGGTTTTTGCCAACGTATGCTAACGCAAAATGCGTTTGAATCTGGCAGCCGATTTAATAACGAGTTTGTGACCGATGAAAGTCACTTAAAAGCGCAAGTTGTAGCCGATTACTGGCGCCGCAATTTCTACCCGTTGCCATTTACCTTGGCTGGGGAAATTCGCCAGCTATGGAGCTCTCCATCTGCGTTGTTGTCTGACATCAGCAATTACTTAACCGGTGCGCCGTTAAGCCTTTCTGTTCCTGCAATGAAAGGCAGTTTGGCTGATCTTCATACTGAAAATCTGAAAAAAATTGATGAATTAAAAGCACAGTGGCGAGAAAGCCAAGATGACTTCTTCACGCTGATTTCAGATTCAGATATTAACAAACGCAGCTACACCAAAAAGTCTCTGCCGACGTGGTTGGAGGCGGTGAATGCTTGGGCGGCAACGGAAACCACAGGTTACGATTATCCAGACAAGCTGGAGAAATTCGCGCAAAACGTCTTGTTGGAAAAAACACCGAAAGGCAGTGCGCCGCAGCATGCGGTATTTGAAGCCATTGAAACATTTCTTGCCAATCCAATCAGCTTAAAAGCGCCACTGCTTGCTCATGCGATTGAGCATTGTCGTGTGATGCTGGCCAACGCGAAAAATCAAAAACAGTGGCTCTCTTTCGATGATTTGCTGACGCAACTTTCTGCTTCTATCGATACGGATGAAAGCGAGCTTTTAGCGGCGCGTATTCGTACTTTGTATCCTGTCGCAATGATTGACGAGTTCCAAGATACCGACCCGCTTCAATACAGTATTTTCAGCCGTATTTATCTGAATAATCCAGAATGTGGTTTGTTTATGATCGGTGACCCCAAGCAGGCGATTTATGGCTTTCGTGGCGCAGACATTTTCACTTATATCAAAGCGCGTAACCAAGTAAGTGCCCACTACACGCTTGGAACTAACTGGCGTTCAAGTGCCGATATGGTGCAGGCGGTGAACCAAGTATTTGCTTTGCCAGACAGTCCATTTATCTACGATTCGGATATTCCGTTCTTACCCGTTAAGTACAGTCCCAATGCCGAAAAACGCATTTGGACTATGGGTGGCCAAAAGCAACCCGCGCTGACTTATTGGTTGCAAGAAGCGGACGATAAACCGCTACCAAAAGGCGAGTATTTGACTCGAATGGCGGAGGCGACCGCAAGCCAAATCCAAACCATTTTGACGCAGGCTCAACAGGGGCAAGCGTGTCTGGTGAATGGTGAAAAACAGAAAGCGGTTCAAGCGGGCGATATTGCGGTGTTGGTTCGAACAGGTAGTGAAGGTCGAATGATCAAACAAGCGTTGGCTGATCAAGGCATTGCCAGCGTGTACCTGTCTAACCGAGACAGTGTGTTTACCAGTTCGGTGGCGCAGGATTTACAGCGTTTGCTGCAAGCGGTGCTGACTCCAGAAAATGACCGTGCGCTGCGTGCAAGTCTTGCCTCTGAGCTATTTGCCCTCGATGCAGCAAGTTTGGATGCGCTTAATAACGATGAAGTGGTGTGGGAAAATGCCGTAAACGAATTCAAAGAATATCGCAAACTTTGGGTTCAACGTGGTGTGCTGCCGATGTTGCGCGCGGTGATCAGCAAACGCCATATTGCCGAGCGATTACTAGAAGAAGGCGCGAGTTCAAAGGGGGAGAATGGTGAGCGAGTACTTACCGATTTAATGCACATTGGTGAACTGCTTCAACAAGCCGGCAATGAACTGGATAGCGACCACGGTCTGCTGCGTTGGCTCGCTCAGTCTATCAGTGATGCGGAAAACGGTTTGGGTGGCAGTGATGACCAAATCCAACGTTTAGAATCGGAACGTAACTTAGTGCAGATCGTAACTATTCACAAATCAAAAGGCTTGGAGTATGACCTCGTATTTCTGCCGTTTGTGTTCAGCTATCGAGAAGCCAGCGAAGCCAAATATTACGATGCAGCCAATGACCGCACGGTACTGGATATCACTGGCAACGATGCGTCCATGAAGCAAGCGGATAAAGAGCGTTTGGCGGAAGACTTACGCTTGATATACGTGGCACTAACGCGTGCTGTGTATGCGTGTTTTATTGGAGCCTCGCCTTTGCGCAATGGTCGTTCGACCAAAGAGCCAACTGGCGTACACCGCAGTGCGATTGGCTATTTGATTCAGAATGGTCAAGAAGGTGGCATTAACGATTTGCGCCAAGGTTTAACACAGCAACAAGACGAGCTTGATTGTGTCGTTGTGGCCGATCCGCCGCAGCAACTCGAAGACAAGTACGTAGCGCCACAAGAAGAAATACACGATCTTAGCGCGAAAGAGCTGCAAAACCCTATCGACAGAAACTGGCGCATCACCAGTTATTCTGGCTTGGTCAAGCAAGGCTCTCATCACGCCGAGCATGATGCCACGATTGAGATTACGGGTTTTGATATCGACTCATCTGAAGAGCAAGACGAAGCGGATTTGGTGGAGCCAGAGCGTTCTATTTTTACCTTCCCTCGCGGTGCGCGTCCGGGTACGTTCCTGCACAGCCTGTTTGAGGAAATTGAATTTACTCAGCCAGCCACGACGGAAGAGAATACACAAATCATCCTTGGTTTGATGGAAAGCGAACAGCTCGATGAAGAGTGGTTGCCCATTTTACAACAATTGATTGATACCGTACTCGCAACGCCGTTGGATGGTAAGTCTTTGCTGCTGAATCAAAAAGCACCGTCGCAACGTTTGGTGGAGATGGAATTTTTGTTGCCGATTGAAGTGTTGTCTGCGCCGGCGTTAAACCGAGTCATTCAACGTCACGATCCGTTGTCGGCGAAAGCGGGGGATTTAGGTTTCCAAACCGTGCAAGGCATGCTCAAAGGTTTTATCGACTTGGTGTTTGAACATCAAGGTAAATACTATGTGCTTGACTGGAAATCGAATCATCTTGGCGACGATGTGACGCACTACCATGGTGAGGCTCTGAAATCGGCCATGGCGGATCACCGCTACGATCTGCAGTACCAGATTTATGCGTTAGCACTGCATCGTTTCCTACACAGCCGATTGGCGAATTATCAATATGAGCAGCACTTCGGTGGCGTGTATTACTTGTTCTTGCGCGGCATGGATGGGCAGAGTGACCACGGCATTTTTGCCGCGAAACCAACTTTCGAGTTCTTACAAGAGATGGATCGTTTGATTGATGGTCAAGCACTTGAAACGCGCTCAACTCAAGCCGGGCAGATGGAGCTACTTTAATGACGACAAATCACAATCTTCATTCTGACCAAGATAGCCTATTGGTAGTGCTAGAACGCTTGGCGCACAAAGGTGCTATTCGTCAGCTCGACTATCAATTTGCCTGTTTTATTGATTCTCAAACGCATGATGAACAGTCGGATAGCCAAGCACTGGCGTTTATCGCTGGTGTTGTCAGTAGTGAGCTTGGCAAAGGACATATCTGTCTGTCTCTGTTCGATGCACAAGGGCAATCTACGGATTTAGCCAGTAAGCTAGGGCTGTTTGGTGAGTCGGCATTGGCGCTCAACACACAGTTGCAAGGCATAGACTGGATTGAAGTATTACAAAATTCCAGCGTGGTTGGCGCGCAAGGAGAAGCCTTGCCGCTGATGTTCGATGGTGAGCGTCTGTATCTGCATCGCTATTGGCATTATGAAGTGACACTGGCGGAAAAGCTCTATCAGTTGGGCGCCACAGTTAACTTGCAACCACAAGAGTTTGCGCGATTATCGGACTTGCTCAACCATCTGTTTGCACGCCAATACCATTTTTTGTTTAACGCGTTAGGCAAAGCAGTAGAAGCGGGAAGCAGCAACCAAGTGTTGCGTCAGCAATTGGTGTGTGACCACCTTGATGTGGTCGCAAGCGAATCGTTGGATTGGCACGCCATTGATTCCGTGCTTAGCAATGCGCGCAAGGTTCAAGATTTGCAAATACTGGATGAACTCGTACCACTCTCGGCTTGCGTGAACTGGCAGAAAGTCGCGGCGGCAGTTGCGTTAACCCGTCGATTTGCTGTGATTTCTGGTGGCCCAGGCACGGGTAAAACGACGACAGTAACCAAATTGCTTGCCGCTTTGATTGAACAGGCGACGCACGAGAAAAATCTAACCATCAAGCTGGTGGCCCCGACGGGGAAAGCGGCGGCGCGATTAACCGAGTCCATTGGTAAAGCTGTGCAAGAGCTGCCAGTTTCTCTGGAGCTAAAAGCCAAAATTCCGACTGAATCAAGCACCTTACATCGGTTGCTGGGCGCGATTCCTAATAGCGCAGAATTCCGTCACAACAAGCAAAATCCACTTCATTTGGATATTTTAGTTATCGACGAAGCGTCGATGGTCGATTTGCCAATGATGTACAAAGTGGTCGATGCCTTACCGAAACATGCGCGGCTGATTTTGCTAGGTGATAAAGACCAACTTGCTTCAGTTGAAGCTGGGGCTGTGTTGGGTGATATCTGTTCGTTCCATGCATTGGGCTATGGCAAAGAGCAGGCATCAGCCATCGCAAAACTGACGGGTTTCGATACTTTAGCGCATACGGGTAACAGTGCATCTAGCATTGCCGATAGTTTATGTATGCTGCAAAAGAGCTACCGATTTGATGCTCGCTCAGGCATTGGTCAGTTGGCAAAAGCGGTTAACTCAGGTTCTGCTGCGAGCGTAGATAATGTCTGGGCGAAAGATTTTTCTGACATCGAACATTTCGCGCTAAGTAGCCAACATTACAACCAAATGATGCAGACGTTGGTGCAGGAATACGGTCGTTACCTCAAACGCATTGGACAACAGGAAACCGATCCTAAAACCGGAGAGTCAGAGTCGCTAACGCACAAAGCCAAAGCGGTGTTAGATACCTTCAACCAATGCCGACTGCTGTGCGCGATCCGTGAAGGTGACTTTGGTGTTGCTGGGCTAAACCAGCGCATCGAGAAAGCGCTCGCGGCTCGCAAGTTAATTCAGGTTCAGGATGAAATTTGGTATCACGGCAGACCTGTCATGGTTACGCGTAATGATCATGGTCTAGGTTTGTATAACGGTGATATCGGTATTTGCATGCTCGATGACAGTGAAGAAGAACCGCGTTTGAAAGTCTTTTTCGAGTTACCTGACCGCAGTGTGAAATCGGTCTTGCCAAGCCGAGTGCCTGAACATGAAACGGCTTACGCCATGACCATCCATAAATCGCAAGGCAGTGAATTTGATTACACCCTGATGATTTTGCCACCAGACTTTAGCCCGATATTAACTCGTGAGTTGATTTACACAGGCATTACCCGCGCGAAAAAGCGTTTAGCTCTTTACGCCGAACTCAACGTTCTGAAGCGAGGCATTAAGGTGAAAACGGCTCGCGCGAGTGGATTAGTACAGCGGCTTACGAATTAATTTTTACTTGTGATTGTGACATTTTCGAAGATGATTCTTTGTGGCGGGTCTTATATCCGCCATTTCGTTTTCATGAAAAATGGATTGCTATTGAGTAATATTCTTCCTTAAAGGTATATTTCTCCTTTCTCATTCGCATATCAAAGGCAACTGAATATGAGTTTGCTCGACTCGTCTTTTCTAACCTTCTTTATCGCCGGAGGAGGCGCGTTTTTATGGTTCGTTATTATCGGAGCAATTTTTATATTTTTTATACCACCAAAGGTGAAGCGGTTTGCTTTTAATCCGAAACATTATTCAGAAGTAGAGTTAGCTTTAGTCTCAGGTTTTCACTTTGGTGCTTTAATTCATGGTGTAGGCTTAGTTGTGGCGGTCGCTTTACCAACTTTGGCGAAGAGAAGGGGCTTTGCTGATATTCATCAAGTTTGCTCCGGTCTATTCATCGGACTTTGCCGTATTTATATAAGCGTTTTATTGCTGCTAGCTATGATCACTTTAGCCTCAATGGTGGTTTGGATGTCTATTACTTAAGAGCTGGAATAGAAGGTCGGTGAAGTTTGCAGTTATTAGAAGTTTCTTTTATTACATTTTTTTGTTGCAGGTGCTTTGTTAGTTTTTTGGTACCTGATAGTAGGTATTTTGCTTATTGTTATCACGCCGCAAAAAGTAAAGCACTATGCGTATACTAGTGAACACTATACAGAAGTTGAGCTTGCTTTAGTTTCTGGATGTCACTTTGGGGCCTTAATACATGGATTAGCCCTTGTTGCCGCAGTTGCATTTCCTAAGTTGGCCAAAAAAAGAAAGCTAACAGATATTCGTAGAGTTTGCCCAAAGTGGTTCATAAGTATTGGGGTAGTGTACTGGACTATTTTAATCTTTATCGTAGTCACTATTTTTGCATCTTTGTTGGCTATGATTTTGTTTTGAATTGATTACGTACGTAAAAGAAGACCGAGCTTATGGCTCGGTCTTCTTTTATGCATGTTTTGCAAACGCATTGGTAAAAGACACGCTGCGTATTTTGTATTGCTGTTGATAAGCAAGAATAAAATCTCGGACAGCGTCATTTACGGGGAAAACACAGTGGACGTCTAGGCCTTCTAAAAACTGATTGTCAGCCATATCCCAGAAGCTTTGAAGCGAATTACAAATGATTGTTCTCATAACAGTGCTCGTCTCGGCTTATTTAAAGTCAGATTAACAACTGTCCTTGGTACGCAATACGGAGCTAACTAGTTTTTCAATTGCCCAGTATTTTAGGGTGAAGGCTACATTACATCACCTAGATCCATTCGTATTGGTTAAAAACCAATCACTAGCGAGCAGAGTATAGCCAACCAAATGTATATTTAAAAGATAAAATTGGAACGAAAATTAAGCAATGGTTTGCGCATTTCTAAGTTGGTGTTTATATGATGACTCGCTAGCTCGAAGCAGGATTTATGTGAGGTCTTACTCCAAAACAAACTTGATGTGCAGGATTGAGCGTCAATGAGCTGAATCCCGCACCTTGAGGTGTTGGTATACCGGAACCTTAAATTTCTCTTCCTGATTTAAGGTTAAGCTACAAATCTAGCGCTAAGATTTTTGACTTACGTTGGAAGTTATATAGCCCTTGTTTGGCTCCGGGCAAATAGTCGACACTGACTTCGTAAAAACCTTGCTCTCTGAACCAATGCAAACTGTGTGTCGTGAGGACAAAGATTTGATCAATGGTTTCGGATTTAGAACGATGCTTCATGTAGTTGAGCAGTAACAAACCTCGGTTTCCATCACGATAGTCAGGGTGAATCGCTACGCAAGCCATCTCAGCTTTGCGCTCTTCTGGATACGGATAAAGAGCAGCGCAGCCAATAATCAAGCCGTCTTTCTCGATGATGGTAAATTTTCCAATCTCTTGCTCAAGCTGCTCTCGAGAGCGCCTAACGAGTACACCTTGTTCTTCTAAAGGACGAATGAGGTCTAAGATACCGCCAATATCGTCAATATTGGCTTGCCTCACTTGTTCAGCGCTCGCCATAACGACTTGGGTTCCGATACCGTCGAAAGAGAACAACTCCTGAATTAAGGCGCCATCTACTTTATAACTGATCAAGTGGCTACGAGGTACTCCGGCACGGCAAGCGGCAATAGAGCCTTTAAGAAAGCGCAGTGTCCCAGTGTTGTAATCTAGGTCAGGAGACGTATTTTCAGAGAGCGTTTTGATGACATGCTCCGCCTCAATTGGCAGCAACTCGGCGACAGCATTACCGTTGTCATCAATGACACCTTGTTCTGAACAGAAACCAATCAGTTTGTCTGCGCCTAATTTGATCGCCAGTTGTGTCGCAACTTCTTCAGAAAGTAAGTTAAAACACTCGCCAGTCACAGAGCTCGCAATGGGGCCAAGTAGCACAATAGAGCCTTGATCAAGAGTGCGGTTGATAGCATCGGTGTCAATGCGGCGAATACGTCCACTATGGCAATAATCCACCCCGTCATCAACGCCGAGTGGCTGAGCAATGATGTAGTTTCCGCTAACGACATTGAGCTGGGTGCCTGCCATCGGAGTGTTGTTGAGGCTCATTGATAGGCGCGCAGTAATCGCAAGTTGAAGTTGTCCGGCAGCTTGCATAACAACAGATAAAGCCGATTCATCCGTAATGCGGATATTTTTGTGGTAAGGCGTAGTGAGGTCTTGTTTTTCTAGCAGCTGATTAATTTGAGGACGTGCACCATACACCACCACGACTTTAATTCCGAGGCTGTGCATGAGTGCGATATCATTAATAATATTGCCAAAATTTTTGTGTGCGACGGCTTCTCCGCCCAGCATGATCACCATGGTTTTTCCGCGGTGAGCATTGACATAAGGTGTTGATTGACGGAATCCTTTTACGAGAGCAGTACTACGAATTTTCACTACAGCCATTCCTTTGTTTAATTATGTCAAAATAATGCCTTTTTATTCACTTGGTGGCAAGGTGAAATTTTGGAATAAAGCACAAACATATTGAGGTAGGTTCTTGGTCCCGTTGAAGGGGAGAGTTACAATGAGCGCGTCTTTTCTCAATACGTGAACCTCATGTCTTCTGTTGTTAATAAGAATGCTGCGATCACTGCTTCAAATCTGTCAAAAACGTCATCTAAATCAATGCTTCGTAAGTGGCTAGAGCGTTCTCTCATGCTTATAGCGATAGTTGGAACCGTTGTCGTGTGCATGCTGTATAGTGATTTGATTACTCGAACCATTAATCCGCCCATTCCCAAATCGACTATTTATGGTCGCTGGGTTGAGCAAGATGTTGCGCCTTATGCTCGTGAAGAATTTGTGTTGAGTGAGCGCGGTGTTACCGTAAATGGTTCTACAGTGGCGACCAGTTTTGAATTCGATGGGGATTCGTTTTCGTATCGAGTGGGTTCAAATGAGCGGCACTTCAATTTTGTGGGTAAACAGCATGCAGAAATGAAGCTGGATGCCAATGCACATTATCTACCTGTATTCCGTTTAGAGGGGCGTGCAAGGATTGCGGTAAGATAGTCGTTTTTATTATTGTCTCTTAAGCTGAGAGTCCTTGCGTCTGTGAGTCACATGGATGATCACAACTTCATCTCTCAATCAGTAAATCTTACTTTCAAACATAATCCGGACAATTTCGTAATTCTTCCGCTGCTATCATGTTGCATTAACTGAATGAATTCACAACGAGTAAACGGATTGGCTTAGCGTTGAAACATTTTGTCTTTGCTTTTCAATTGCACCGTATGCATTTGTTTGCCATCCTTTTGCTATTCTCTTTTACGGAAAAGACACGTGTTAAAAAAACTCCTTCCTATTATCTCTTTGAGCCTACTCTTTGGCTGTGCTCAACAAAATGATCGTGCTCAGCAATATCTTGATGGTGAGTTTCCTCAGATCCTCAATCAAGTGGATGTGGTTGAGTCTAACAAACCACGCGATTTTACTGAATTTAACAAGCAAGCTGAGCAAGTGGTGATAAAGTCACCATCCATGGCGAAGATGTACCAACCGCTATATCAACGATTAAGTGAGTGGGCGCAACAGAGCGGAGATACCAGTGCGTTGAGTGCGTTTGGCATTCAAGCCGCGCAATTGGGTGGTGGTGATAAAAAAGGTAATGTGCTGTTTACCGGATACTTTTCTCCCGTGATGGAACTGCGTCATACACCAAACGACATTTTTAAGTACCCAGTTTATGGCAAGCCAAACTGCTCATCAGATTGTCCGACTCGCGCGGAGATCTACAATGGAGCACTAGATGGACAAGGTTTGGTGCTAGGTTACGCGCCTAATCGTATCGACCCATTTATGATGGAAGTGCAGGGCAGTGGCTATGTGCATTTTGAAGATGATGATACGTTGGAGTACTTTGCGTACGCGGGTAAAAACAACAAAGCTTACGTCAGCATTGGCCGAATTTTGATTGAACGTGGTGAAGTGCCGCGTGAAAAAATGTCTCTCAAAGCGATTAAAGAGTGGGTGATGGACAACGACGATGCGACAGTGCGCGAGTTGTTGGAGCAAAACCCTTCTTACGTTTTCTTTGCGCCAAAAGCAGAAGCGCCAGTAACAGGCTCGGCTGGTATTCCGTTGTTGCCAATGGCCGCCGTCGCGGGTGACCGTTCTATCTTACCAATGGGTACGCCAATCTTGGCGGAAGTGCCGCTGTTGAATGCCGATGGTACGTGGAGCGGTGCGCATCAACTGCGAATGCTGATCGTTTTAGACACTGGTGGTGCGGTAAAACAAAACCATTTGGATCTGTATCATGGCATTGGTGCGAGAGCAGGAACGGAAGCAGGGCACTACAAGCATTTTGGTCGAGTGTGGAAACTTGGGTTAGAAAACTCACCAACTCAAGCGCCTTGGGCTTTACCGCCAGAAAAGCTACAATAGTCGTCCAAGAGAGAGGAACACTCTCTTATCTAGACATTTCATCAAAGAGTGCGTATAAATCGCACTCTTTGTTTTTCTATCGATCATCTGGACTTCAATATGCGTGAACTCGATACCCCAGCATCTGACAGCTACAATCAACGCTTTGGCGGCACTCGTCGTCTTTATGGCAACAGCGAAGTGGACATTCTTCGCGCTGCACACGTTTGTGTGATTGGTATTGGTGGCGTAGGTTCATGGGCGGTGGAAGCGCTGGCTCGTACTGGGATCGGTGAGTTGACTCTGATTGATATGGACGATGTTTGTGTCACGAACATTAACCGCCAAATTCATGCGATGACGGGCACCGTTGGCCAAAGCAAAATTGAAGTGATGGCCGAGCGTGTCAAATTGATCAACCCAGAGTGTAAAGTCAATCTGATTGATGATTTCATCACGCCAGACAATCAACATGAGTACTTAAGCAAAGAGTTTGATTACGTGCTGGATGCCATTGACAGCGTAAAAGCGAAAGCGTCTTTGTTGGCGTATTGCCGCAGCAACAAGATCAAAGTGATCACCACGGGTGGTGCTGGTGGTCAGGTTGACCCAACGCAGATCATGGTCGCTGATTTAACGAAAACGATCCAAGATCCTCTAGCGAAGAAAATCAAAGACACCCTGCGTCGTCATCATAACTTCCCTAAGAATCCGGCTCGTAAGTTTGGTATTGATTGCGTGTTTTCAACCGAGCAGCTGAAGTACCCTCAAGCAGACGGTTCAGTGTGTGGTGTGAAGTCGACAGCGGAAGGTCCAAAACGTATGGATTGTGCTAGCGGATTTGGTGCGGCAACTGTCGTAACCGCGACGTTTGGCTTTGTTGCGGTATCGCGAATCGTTGAGAAGCTGATTCAAAAACACAAGAAGTAGTTCAGCCAAAAAGCATCAAACAGAAGGGCACATTATGATCGATTTTCCTGCATCTCCATTTGGAACAGAAATCACCAGCGAAGATATTGTCGCAACGATGCAGCAATTTAAAGGCTGGGAAGATCGTTACCGTCAGGTTATTCAGTGGGGTAAAAAGCTGCCACAAATGCCAGAAGAGCTGAAATCAGAACAAGTTACCGTTTCGGGTTGTGAAAGCTTGGTGTGGTTAGTGAGCCAAGAGCAAGATGGCGTTTGGCATTTTTGTGCGGACTCCGATGCGCGTATCGTCCGTGGATTGATTGCCTTGGTGATGGCGGCTTATGACGGAAAAAAGGCCGATCAAATTCAAGCATTTGACATCGATGCTTATTTTGATCAACTGGGGCTTATTGCACATTTAAGCCCGTCACGTGGTAATGGCTTGAAAGCTATTGTAGAGCAGATTAAGCAAACCGCCGTGTAATGAGTCATTTTCCCAATTCTTAAAAAACGCCGAATAGCCTAGCTGTTTGGCGTTTTTTGTATCTGAGTTGAGACATCTTTTGCATATGGGTAAAAAATATGCAAATGGTCGACTATTTTAGCGCTAATTAACCATTCTATTGATCCTGGTTCATTATATTGCCCACTTGGTTTTTATAAACTCAATTGTATTTAAAATTTGTCTATATTAGATAATAGACATATGCCCCATTCGCTCCTATTCCCCAATGTGGAAACACACTTGGAAGCGATTGGGTTACTTAGATACAAATGCTAGGAACCTCCCTATATGCAATTCACCTTGGAACATGCGCAAGACGTGTTATCCGGAATGCCAGACCCCACTTTTATTCTTAGTGAAGATGGTATCTATATTGATGTTTTTGGAGGAACAGACAAAAAAGCCTATCACGATGGAAGTAATTTGATAGGTGAGACGCTGCACAGCGTACTTGAGAAATATAAAGCTGACTGGTTTATCGAACAGATAAATCGGTCACTGAAACAAGACAGTATTGTGACGATCGAGTACAAGATGTGCGCCGACAGCATTCAGGGAATAGATGCTAACAGTGGGCCAAGAGGCGACCTATACTACGAAGGCAAGATCTGCCCACTCGCTATAAAATACCGAGGTCGTCGCGTTGTCCTTATTCTTACACGTAACATCTCCAATCGCCACCGAGTTGAAACTCTTCTTCGCCATCAAAGCCAAATTGATGCTCTTACCAACATCTACAATCGACGTGTCTTTTTCGAAAAGCTCACAGAAGAAGTTATTAGATCCCAAGCTCCGGATTATCACTCCGCGTTGTTATTATTTGATTTGGATTTTTTTAAAGTCATCAATGATAAACGTGGTCATGATGCGGGGGATTATGTCTTAGAGACGTTAGCTGATTTGGTTTCTCACTTACTCGTCAAAGACGAAATTTTTGCAAGAGTCGGAGGGGAGGAGTTTGCGATTATTTTGCCAGAAACCTCTCTATCGGCGGCGAAAGAGGTAGGAGAGGAAGTTCGTTCCCACATTCAAAATTGTCAGTTCGAATTTGAAAAGATTGAAATTCCGGTCACGGTGAGTGTAGGCGTGGTGGAAATAGGCAGAAATGAAACCACCAAACGTTTGTATGCGCATGCAGATAAAGCGCTTTATGCTGCGAAAAGAAATGGCAGAAATTGCGTGGCGACTCTGGATAGGCAGATGGAGTAACCTTGTTGGTTACTCCAAATCAAACCGTTGGCGTTATAGCATGTCGACGGCTTTTTCTACGGCGGCGATGAGTCTATCCACATCTTCAGCCGTGTTATAAATACCAAAAGAAACGCGTACCGTGCCTTTAACGTTTAGCGCATCCATCAATGGGTGAGCGCAGTGGTGTCCTGCTCGTACCGCAATGCCTTGTTGATCGAGCAGCGTCGCCATGTCTTGGTGATGAACGCCGTCCATGACGAACGTCAGTACAGAGGCATTCGGTTGATAGCCTAGAATATGGATGTCATCCAACGCGCTTAGTGCTTGGTAGGCCTTATCCTGAAGCGCATGGAGATGATCCTCTACTTCGTGATGGTCAAAACCTTGGTACCACTCAATGGCTTTCGCTAGAGCAATCGCGCCCGCAACGTTTGGTGTGCCCGCTTCAAATTTACCAGGAAGTGCTGAAAAGGTCGTTTTCTCGAACGAAACGCGTTCAACCATTTTACCGCCGCCGTGCCATGGTGGCATAGCTTCTAACAACTCTAGTTTGCCGTATAGGACGCCAATACCTGCTGGCGCATACAGCTTGTGACCTGAGAAAACGTAAAAATCGATATCTGATGCCGATAAATCTAGCTGCTCATGTACGATGCCTTGTGCGCCATCAACTACAATTGCTGCACCAACGCTGTGCGCTAGCTCGGTGATCTTTTCGATAGGTTGGCGTGTGCCTGTTACGTTGGTTATTTGTGCGCACGCGACGATTTTGCATCGCTCAGAAATCAGCTGCTCAAACGCCTGCAAGTCAAACTGGCATTCAGCTGTCATTGGCACTTTCACTATTTTCGCGCCAGTTTGTTCGGCCACAATTTGCCACGGTACGATGTTGGCGTGGTGTTCCATCTCGCTAATCAAGATCTCATCGCCCGGTTGTAAGGTGCTGCGAGCGTAAGTTTGTGCAATTAAGTTAAGTGCTTCGGTCGCGCCTCGCGTCCAAATGATCTCTTTAGAGCTGTTTGCACCAATAAAGTTTGCCACTCGTTCTCGTGCCGCTTCAAATTGGCTGGTGGCATTAGCCGTTAAACTATGACTGCCACGGTGAACATTGGCATTTTGCGCACTGTAGTAATGACTGATGACATCAATCACACATTGCGGTTTTTGCGTTGTCGCTGCGCTATCTAGATACACTAAGGGCGTATCGTTGACAGATTGATTTAGAGCGGGAAATTGCTCACGTACAGCATTTACGTCAAACATTATTCTTCACCAAGCTTATGGTAATGCAGAGTAGGCAGAGGGATCATTGGTTCAGCAACTGACCATGCGTGTTTTTTACCTGAGAGTTGAATGATTACTTCCATTGCGAACTCTAAAGCAGTGCCCGGACCTTGACTGGTGATCAGGTTGTGGTTGATATCAAAGGTCACGCGTTTGCTGCGCCACTTCTCTTCCGGGATATGTGACTGAAAGCTCGGGTGACAGGTCATCAGTGATTGTGGGAAAAGATCATGGTGTTGCAATACTAACGCCGGTGCTGCGCAGATAGCAGCGACCAATTTTCCCTCATAGATGTGCTGCTTAAGGATTTCTATCATCACCGTGCTATCACGAAAAATTTCTGCACCACCAACACCACCAGAAAGCGCTATGGCGTCAAACTCATCATCAGCGATATCGACCAGCTTACAATCGGCTGTTAGTGTGACTCCGCGAGAAGCTTTCATCGTCAATGAGCCATCAAAAGCAGCACTCGCTACCGTAACGTCATAACCCGCGCGAACCATCATGTCGATAACGGTGACGGCTTCCATTTCTTCGGTGCCCGGAGCGATTGGCACTAAGATTTTCTTACTCATTGTTCTGTCCAGCTTTGTTCTATTTGTTTGATGCGTTGGTAAAGTTTTAAATTCTCAGGCGTATTGATGCGATGTTTCTCGGCAGCCTTTAACAAGTATCCGGTTATAAAATCAATTTCCGTTCGACGCTGATGGAATACGTCTTGTCTCATTGAAGAATAGTTCTCAGCTGTGGCGTTCACCACTTGCATTACCGTATCGAAAAGAGAGCGAAACTCGATAGCAATACCTTCTTTACTAATTACTTCAACCAGTTCTTGAGTGATGCTTTCGAGTTGTATCTTAAACTCGGGCTGCGCAAGCTCACCATTCTTACACTGGTGAATCGCAGTCAGTGGGTTAATCGCGCAGTTAATTGCTAACTTAGTCCATAACGCAGATTGGATGTGTGGATTCCAAATGGCCTCTGGAAGGGCATGATGCATAACATCTTGCAGAAAAGCGCACTGCATTCCTTTGTCATTATAACCACCCACTTGCGTTGTTCCGTGACCGGTATGCAGTACGTGTTGGTTATCTGGTTTGTATGCGCCGTGCGTCGTTGTGGCGAGCACGATCGGATTGTTTGGCAGAGCCTTCTCCACGCCAGAGGCGGTACCCATACCATTGTGCATCAGCATGATAATCGTGTCTGCGTTGATATGAGGCAGTAAAGGTTGAATGGCGTCTTCCAATTGCCAAGCTTTTACCGTGATCAAAATGAGGTCCGTTTGATTTACGGAGGAAATATCTTGATTACTGAATACGATTGCGGGTGTGTCATCCAACTGAAGTGATTGTTGGCTCTCTGAACTTCTTCCCCACAATGAAACATTGTGCCCGGCAAGCTGAAATTTTGTTGCCCAGAGTGAGCCCACCGCACCTGGACCGAGGATAAGGATATTCACCAAACGCTCTCATTAAAAAGGTTTGCTGCAAGGATAATGAGGGAAAAAAGGAAAGCAAATAAAAATGGCGCCGAAAGGCGCCATTTTTGATGAAACTTAGTGGTTCAATTAGAACTTGTAAGTTACAGCTACATAGTGACCTACACCAGAAGACTCTGGCTTATGACCCCATGGTAGAGCTTCGCCATCTTTAAAGCCGTATACGTCTTTGTATAGCTTCAGACCGTAGCCAACAGCAAAGCGGTCAGAGTGCCAGTAGATGCCGTTGAACATAGCACCGCCGTTAGATGCTGTAGTGTTGAACTTATTGCCTTTGTCGTCATCCATACCGAATTGGTAATCAATGTAACCTTGGTAAGAAATGAATGAGCCGTTCTCGAAGAAGTAGAATGGTTTGAACCAGTTAGTTGAAACTTGGAAGCCGTTCCAATCCTTTTTGTTGCCATCGTATGTACCGTAAAGGTTTAGGCCAACTTTGCCGAACCAAGGTACCATTACGTCAGAACCTAGACCGATTTTTTGAGAGTTAACATCAGAGTTACCACCCCACTCGATTAGAGTTGCAACGTATAGCTCTTGAACTGGACCGAAAGATAAGTCTTTACCAGTTACCGCATCTAGAGACATACGTGGAGCAAATTTCATGAAGATTTTCTCGCCACCAGCTTTGTCGCTGCCTGGATCAGAAGCTAGGTTGAATACGTCAACGTAGCCGTATAGATCGAAAATACCAGAGCGACCGCCAAATTCCATCTCTAGGTAATCATGAGAAGATTCAGCATAACCTTTCTCGTTGAATGCACCCATTAGGTTAAATTGCATCCACTTGTAATCGTTTTTGTGGATATCGCCGTCAGAGTAATCTGCCGCCATAACTGGAGCTGAAGTAGCCGCTAGAAGGCTAAGAGCTAAAAGTGATTTACGCATAAGGGGACTCTCTATGTTTGTAATGATTCAGAACACGCAATCTGTGCTGCGCTTTCCAATTGGCGGGAATAATAGCGATAAAAATCCCAAATGAAAGTGATAAAGGGTGCAAAATTGAACGTTTTTGGTGAGTTGAGTCACGAAATTATCTTTATTTACGGAACTTTTTGTTTGTTGCATTTAATTGCAATAAATATGTGATTTGGATCGTTTGCGTAAGCGATTTTATGACTTTTTAAGCCAGTCGATTAACCAACATAAATCGTTAGTGATCGGAGTGATAAGGGATTCGTATGTATCGGTGAATCAAAGAGGACGTTTGAATGAAAGAAGTCATGTTATTCCCACTCACTTCAGTTGTACTCCCTGAAGGTAAAATGAACCTGCGCATTTTTGAGCCACGATATAAGCGAATGGTAAAGGAATGCAGCCTACAAAATGTGGGTTTTGGAGTTTGCCTAGTAGGTAGTGAAGGTGACCCTAAAGACGTGGGAAATGTTTCATCTATCGGAACTTTGGTCAGGATCGTTGATTTTGAAACACTCAGTGATGGTCTTCTTGGTATTACAGTCGCTGGTGAGAAACGCTTTGTTGTCAAACGAGTTCGTGCAGATGCGGACGGCTTACGCCATGCAGAGGTCGAATGGTTAGACAATTGGCAACATCCAGACAACTCACCAGATTTCTTCTATTTAAGCCAGCAGTTATCCCATGTTTATGAAGAGTTTCCTCAACTTGGAAATCTCTACCAGCATCGTTTTTACGATGACTCAGCTTGGGTGACCCAGCGCTGGCTTGAATTACTTCCTTTAGACTGCAATCTGTTCGAACAGCTCGTTGGCGCAGAGAACTGCATTCCTGCGTTGCAATTTCTGACAGAAGCCATAGAAGCCCCGACTAACAAAGAGGCAAGGATATGAAAGGATTTAGCAGAGCTGCGCTAACTATGGTGGCGGCATTAGGACTGGTGGCGTGTGGCTCCGACAGCGACACCATTGAGTATTCCAATTTGCAAGCAGTACATGCGTCTTCTGATGCGCCGCTTGCAAATGTGTGGATAAACGATAAATCATCATTGACAGGTGTTGATTATGGTATGGGTTCTGGTTACATGAAGTTACGTGAGGGTATGAACTCAATTCAAGTTGATGTTCAACTTCCAGGCGATGAAACCGCGACTGTAATACCTAAAACAGAATTAGATCTCGATTCAGACCTCAATTACAACGTGTTCGTTGTTGGTGATGCCGATGGTTCACCAAACCCAGTAGAACCTTTAGTTGTGACTCGCAGCGCCGATTCAATGGCTGATGCCAATAGTTTAGATGTTCAAGTTGTTCATGCAGCGTCTGGCGTTCCTGCCGTTGATCTCTACGTCACCGAGCCAGGGGCTGATCTTGCTAGCGCGACACCGCTTATGAATCTTGCATATAAAGCATCTACAGACGTATTGAACATTCCCGCTGGTGAGTACCAAGTTCGACTTGCTGTTGGGGATAGCGTTGCTTTTGATTCGGGCACAATATCTCTTGCTGCTAATTCAAACTTGACGATTGCCGCTATCGGTACCGGAGATTCAAATAGCACGTCACCGGTTAAGCTGTTGGTATTGGATGGTTCAGGATCTTCTATAATCGAGGATATGGGCAGCCAAGCTGAAGTCAGAGTCGGACATCTTGTCGATGGAGCGCCGATCGTCGATGTCAACGTTAACGGGGCGGCCTTCGGTCCTCTTGCCGACTTAGCGTTCAAAGAGATTCGTGGTTATTTGGATCTCGATGCTGGCGCTTACGATATTGACGTTTACGTGGATGGCACAACAACCAATCCTATTATCGATGTTGACGGATTAATGGTTGCGGGCGGAATGGATTACAGTGTTTACGCAGTCGGTGTTGTTAGCCCAACGATTGATATCGAACCTCTAGTTGTTGAAGACATGAGACGTGCAGTGGCAACTAGCGCGACGCTGAATGTGACACATGCGGCGGCGAATCCCGTAGCGGAAATGGTGGATATTTATCTCACTACAAGCGCTGGAATAGATGGAAGTGATCCAACTATTGCTAATTTTGCGTACAAAGATAGCGTTCAGGGATTATATGTCGCTGAAGGTACCTATTATGTAACCGTGACAGTGGCAGGCGATCCAAGTACGGTTGCTGTTGATTCAGCACCAGTCAATGTGATGAATGGTGTTGTGTATCAGGTGGTTGCCATTGATGATGGGAACAACGGTGGCTTCAACTTGTTGGTTGATGACGTTACCGATTAGGACGAATGGGAGGAGATGACTCCTCCCTAAAATTAAGGCCGATTATGATGAGTGATAGCCCAAAAAAACTGGGGCGCAGTGATTGGAACGATTACATGGACAAAGTGAAGGCTCGAGATAAAGACGCATTCGCTTTTGTATTCCGTTTTTACGCACCCAAGCTGAAGCAATTCGCTTACAAACATGTTGGTAATGAGCAAGTTGCTATGGAGATGGTGCAAGAGACCATGGCGACAGTTTGGCAGAAAGCGCACCTCTATGATGGGGAAAAGAGCGCGTTATCGACTTGGATATACACCATAATCCGAAACCTATGCTTTGATCTGTTGAGAAAGCAGAAAGGTAAGGAGTTACACATTCATTCTGATGACATTTGGCCGTCAGAATATTATCCACCAGATCTTGTTGATCATTATTCACCAGAGCAAGACATGTTGAAAGAACAGGTGGTTAAATTTTTAGATATTTTACCGAAAAATCAGAGAGACGTTTTACAAGCGGTGTATCTTGAAGAGCTACCTCATCAGCAGGTCGCTGAATTATTTGATATACCCCTCGGTACCGTAAAATCCAGGCTGAGGCTTGCAGTAGAAAAGCTAAGGCATTCAATGCATACGGAGCAACTATGAACAAACACCCAGATAACAGCTTGTTAGAAGCATACGCTTCGGGAAGCATTGATGCAGTTTCTGGTCTTGTGGTCGCAACCCATTTAGAAACATGCACCAAGTGCCGAGCTTATGTGAACCAAGTCGAAGCCAGCCAAGCGAATATCGTGAGCGACATCCCCTCTGAATATGTCCCTGAATTCGACGATATGTTCAATGATATTATCAATGCGGAGCCAGCGACAGATAACATCGTTATCCGAGATCCTGCCGCAGTGAATGTTGCAGGAAAGAGCTTTGAGCTTCCCAAAACCTTAGCGCGTTTCTCTGACCTTGTAGGGTCATGGAGAAGTTACGGAGGCAAGGTTTTCAGTGCTCAGATTGATCTAGGGGAAGATGCTCGTGTTAGCTTAATGTACATCGGAGAAGATGTGCAAATCCCTCAACATACGCACAAAGGCTTAGAATCTACATTGATCCTACATGGTGGGTTTAGTGATGAGGATGGCCAATATGAAGAGGGCGATTTGATGATTAGAGACGCGTCAGTGAAGCACAGCCCTTACACTAAGGCCGGAGAAGATTGCTTGTGTTTAACCGTATTGACCGAGCCGATGATCTTTACTCAAGGTGTGGCACGTATATTTAATATGTTTGGCAAAGGGCTATACCCATAGACCTCTTATCTCATATCTCGGCAAAACAAAAACCACCGAATTCGGTGGTTTTTTGATGCGCTTCTTAGTGCTTGTGACGTGCTTTTTCCAATAAAGCATCAAAGTAATGTCGTAGCGAGTACAACATAATCAAGCTTGGCACGACCATAACAGCGGTAAGCACAAAGAACGTGCTCCAGTCATTGAGGTAGTCCACCAGTTCTCCACTGAAAGAAGCAAGAGTCGTTCGTCCGAAGTTCCCCAAAGAGGCGAGCAAAGCATACTGCGTTGCTGAGAATGCTTGTCCGGTTAGAATCGTTAAAAATGAAACAAAAGCGACGGTTGAGAAAGCAGTCGTAAAGTTATCGACAATTATGGTTGCTAAGTATAGGTGCTCATTTGGGCCTACCGATGCAATCCAAGCAAACATCAAGTTGCTGGCAGACATAGCAATACCACCGATCATTAATCCACGTACAATACCAAACCTGACGTTGAACATGCTTCCGACAAAGGTAAAGAAGATAGTGGCTCCCCATCCGATCAGTTTGGAGTAATAACCAATTTGTTCGTTACTAAAACCAATATCTTTATAGAACGCGATCGACATCCTGCCTAAAAACGCTTCGCCAATTTTGAATAGGAAAACGAACAGCAAAAGAGTAATCGCGACACGGACGCCATTGCGATTAAAGAAGTCAAGGAAAGGTTCTACAACAGTCACAGTAAACCAAGCCACGACTTTTGAACCAACCACTTCTTTGTGGCGTTGTTCAGCGGCAGACTGAAGTTGTTCGCGTTGAGTCTTAGGCTCTCCGACTAAAATCGTAAAGACCATTAGAATACCGACTATCACCGCCATCCCGTAATACACGCCATTCCAACCGACACTATCAGCATTAACAAACGCTAAATAACCTGGTAATGAATAACCTGTCCACCAGCCAATAACTGCCATTGCAGAAGCTTGTGGCAGCTTAGATTCTTCTGATTTTGGGAAAGTATCAATACGAAAAGCATCAATCGCAATGTCTTGTGTGGCTGATGCGGTTGCAATACACAAGGCGAGTAGAGACGCAAACACCAAGTTCTCTGCTGGATTCACGCCCGCAATAAATACCGTCGCGACGAGTACAATACTTTGACAGAAGAAAATCCAGCTACGCCTTTGTCCAAGTAGTCGATAGAGCACTGGTAGCTTCACCCGGTCTACGAGTGGCGCCCAGAGAAAGTTAATTGCATAAACCGCAAAGACACTACCAAAGTAGCCTATTGCGGATAGGGTCAAACCAGCGTCTTTTAGCCAGCCAGACATATTTGAACCGATAAGTACCCACGGAAAGCCGCTAGAGCAGCCCAACATGAAAACCCACATGAGTCGTTTATCGAGGTAACTTTTTACCGTTTCCAACCAAGTGATGGAAGGTAATGAAGACATAAATCAATCCAATAAAATGAAGCCGTTGAAAGAGAAAGCCCTTCGATTATTCAAAGGGCTTATCGTTTTGGCTATTTAAGTAGTGTTGCTTTAGTGATGACGATTTGAGTCTCGGGAACATCACGCATACCGCGAGTCGTCGTAGTTGGCTGTTTTGCCATTTTTTGGATAATGTCGAATCCTTCCGTGACCTCGCCAAATACCGCATAACCCGGTGGACGAGCGCCGTAGTTTAGAAAATCATTGTCGACTAAATTGATAAAAAACTGACGAGTAGCAGAGTCAGGCGCGTTGGTGCGTGCCATTGCAATCGTCGCACGGTCGTTATTTAAACCGTTATTACCCTCGTTTTTGATTGGAGCGTAAGTCTTCACCATTTGCATATCTTGGTTAAAGCCACCACCTTGCGCCATAAAGCCTGGAATAACGCGGTGAAAAATAGTGCCTTCATAGCTACCGTCTTCTACATATTTCAGGAAGTTCGCTACCGTAATCGGCGCTTTATCTTCATTCAGTTCGACAGTAAATGAACCTAACGTTGTTTCAAACGCCACTTTTGGTCCAGCCCAAACGCTGCAGCTGAGTAGCGCGAGAGAAAGAATTGCCTGGCGTAACATTAGAAACGCTCCTGCATGTATTGACGAAGCTCAGGATCATTGGCAATTTCTTTAAGTGTTAATGTCACTACATCATTCAGTGTTTGCTCAATGTCGGCATCAGACGCACTCAATGTGCCAGAACGCTTCGCAGTGCCTGTGTAAGTTTTGACCAGTTTACCTTCTGGTGTTTCTGCGGTGATTTCAAGCACGACTTTCGCATCCATCTCATTTTCCATCACCGAATGTTTTACGTTAACTAATGCTTCTTGAACGTTTAATTCAATTGCATTGTTGCTGTTTAGATCGGCATGGAAGCCTTGAGATGAAAACTGCTTCTCTAATGCTTCTTCTAACGCAATACGTAAATTCTGTTTAGCATGAAGAGGAAGAATGTTCGAACGGCCGTTATCCACCAACGCCACGTACTGCGCTGCACGTACATCTTTGCTGGTCAAACTGTAAGTCTTGCCTTGAACAATTGGATTGGTGCTCAGTGTGCTTTCTGGCATCAAATTCAGCTGAGGCTGTTGAGGCGCTGAACACGCAGCAAGCAACGCAACCGAAGCCGCAAGTACCAATTTTCTCATTTTATTATTCCTTTTAACTATTTTGCTAAAGCTTATTTTGCGCTTAATTTAGCAGGATTTTTTGTGGCCTGTAAAATCACAAACTTATTGTTGGAAGCGATAAGTTTCACATTCTTATCGCCAAACAGCCGTTTTAGTTTTGCGTCGTAACCAAGATGACGATTTCCAATCACCAGTAACTTACCACCTTCACTTAATACTTGCTTTGCATCACAGAACATTTGCCAAGCAATATGATCGGTGATGGCCTGCTGTTGATGAAAGGGTGGGTTACACATAATCATAGAGCAGCTGTTGTGTTTAAAACCGTCCAAACAATTGTTTGCAACACACTGTATGTCTCTATTTTCACCAAGGTTATCTAGCAGGTTCTGCTTCGCGGACTCAAGCGCCATAAAGCTTTCATCAACACATGTTAATCGAGCATTCGGATTCAGCTGACCAAACTTCACAGACAGAACACCATTACCGCAACCGAGATCGATAACATTATCTATCAATGGGTCTTGAGGTAGGTGCTGCAGCATAAAACGCGCACCTAAATCTAAGCTTTCTCCTGAATAGACATTTGGCATGTTCTTGAGTTCGATATCTTCGCCATCAACGCGCCAAGTAGTGAAAGGGCTCACTTCAATTGTTGGTTCAACCGTTGCTTGAGCAAATACCAATCGGTGCTTTTTCCATGCCAGAGATGTTTTTGTCTCACCCAAATGTTTTTCAAACAGTTTTAGCGTTGAAGTATGAATGTCTTTCGCTTTATTAACTGCAATGACGGGGCAGGATGCAGGCAGTGCTTTTCTTAACTGACTGAGTATCCAAACGAGGTGACGGTTACTTTTTGGCAGTTGCAGCAATACGAGTTCAGTATTGGAAGGTACGGGATCCATCGTGGTTGCAAACGCTACCTTATTGCACTGGTTTTGCTCAAGGTTCTGCTGCACACCTTTATGAGAAATGAAAGAATCACTCATTAGCGTCACATGGTGCTTTTCTGAAAACCAGCAGGAGAGGGCACCAAAGCTGTCATTAATCACGAGGATGTTTTGATTGTCTGGCAAAGCAAGTTCTTCAACATGATTAATAAGATACTCATCACCGGCATCCCACGCTTGTAGAGTTTCATTGCTGCGTTTTGGGAAACGATGAAGTGTTAAGCTTCGCTCGTGAATATTCAGTTCGGTTTTCATAGCTAAATGTAAGTTGATTTAGAAATTAAGTGTTATTGTCGCAAATGATGACGTGTCGAGATACAAAAAGCTGTCAAATTTTACGTGTTCAGTGGTGGTCGCTCTCTAGGCATGTTCGTAGCGTCAAGCGCTTTGAAATCAGTTGAACGTAAAATGCATCAATAATGAGAGTGATGTTTGAGTGATACACGTCTGCTTTACTTAGGTATATACTTATGGAATTCGCATCAATGAGGAACGAATATGATCCAAGAAATCATAGAGAAGAAACTACACAGTGAGCTGCAACCAAGCTATCTCAAAGTGATTAATGAGAGCTACATGCATAATGTGCCACCAGGCTCGGAGAGTCACTTCAAAGTGATTGTTGTTAGTGATTCGTTCGCGGGACAGCGTTTGATTGGACGCCATCGCCAAGTTCATCAAATTTTGGCAGATGAGCTAGATAACCACATTCATGCACTAGCTATTCATACATACACTGATGAAGAGTGGAAGCGTGAACAAGATGGCGCTCCTGATAGCCCTATGTGTATGGGTGGCGGTCACTAAAGACGCAAAATATAAAGGTGCAGAGAATAAGGTGGCTAAGGCCATCTTTTTTCGTTTTACATTCTTTAGGGGCATTGATGTGGCACAAATTCTGGTTAAAAAATGTGTTAACAGTGTTTCAACAAATGAATGGAAATTGCAGGATATTTCAGGCGATGAATATGACTTTTCCATAAGATATGTATGGAATATGGCATTTGTGCGATCGGTCAAAGTTATGACTATTCTTTGACCTTTTAGACCTGATTCTACCGAAATAACCCCTCTATTCTAATGATTGGTCATGGCATCAAGTTCCTAAAAAATGCTAGACTACGGCACCTGATAAATCTCGCGTATTCCTTGTGACGAGATTTTTAATAGGATGTTGCGATTTTGATGTTTAAAACAACATCAAAACCGGACACTGATGTCGTGTCTAAAAGTTACGCAATCAAAAGAATCTTTTTCCCGATAAAAGTAGTGCAAGTGCGTATGATTACAATAAAGAAGGGCTTGGATCTTCCTATCGCAGGAACTCCATCCCAGGTGATTAATGATGGTAAGACCATCAAAAAAGTCGCCTTGCTTGGCGAAGAGTACGTTGGCATGCGTCCTACCATGCATGTCCGCGTTGGTGATGAAGTGAAAAAAGCGCAAGTTCTTTTTGAAGATAAAAAGAACCCTGGCGTGAAATTTACTGCACCAGCAGCCGGTAAAGTGATCGAAGTTAACCGTGGCGCTAAACGTGTCCTTCAATCTGTAGTGATTGAAGTGGCAGGTGAAGAGCAGGTGACATTTGATAAGTTCGAAGCCGCTCAACTTTCAGGTCTAGATCGTGAAGTGATCAAGACTCAGTTGGTTGACTCTGGCCTATGGACCGCTTTACGTACTCGTCCGTTTAGCAAGGTTCCTGCAATCGAGTCTTCTACTAAGGCTATTTTCGTAACTGCAATGGATACTAATCCACTAGCAGCTAAGCCTGAGTTGATCATTAATGAGCAACAAGAAGCATTCATTGCTGGTCTAGACATTCTTTCAGCCCTGACAGAAGGCAAGGTTTACGTATGTAAATCTGGCACTAGTTTGCCACGCTCTTCACAGTCTAACGTAGAAGAACACGTCTTCGATGGCCCTCACCCAGCAGGTCTTGCTGGCACCCACATGCATTTCCTATACCCAGTGAATGCAGAAAATGTGGCATGGAGCATCAACTACCAAGACGTTATCGCGTTCGGTAAGCTGTTCCTAACTGGTGAGCTATACACAGATCGTGTTGTGTCTCTAGCTGGTCCAGTTGTGAATAACCCTCGTCTAGTTCGTACCGTAATCGGTGCAAGCTTGGATGACCTAACAGATAACGAGCTGATGCCTGGCGAAGTTCGTGTGATTTCTGGTTCTGTACTGACAGGTACACATGCAACTGGTCCACACGCATACCTTGGCCGTTACCATCAACAGGTTTCTGTATTACGTGAAGGCCGTGAGAAAGAACTATTTGGCTGGGCAATGCCTGGTAAGAACAAGTTCTCGGTAACTCGCTCTTTCCTTGGTCACGTATTCAAAGGTCAGTTGTTCAATATGACAACGACGACCAATGGTAGTGATCGTTCAATGGTTCCAATTGGCAACTACGAACGCGTAATGCCTCTAGATATGGAGCCTACTCTGCTGCTTCGTGATCTATGTGCAGGTGATACAGACAGTGCTCAAGCACTGGGTGCGCTTGAACTGGATGAAGAAGATCTAGCATTGTGTACCTTTGTATGTCCAGGTAAGTACGAGTACGGTACGTTACTTCGTGAATGCCTAGATACTATCGAGAAGGAAGGGTAATTTTCATGGCTCTTAAAAAGTTTCTTGAAGACATCGAGCATCATTTTGAGCCTGGTGGTAAACACGAAAAATGGTTTGCCCTGTACGAAGCTGTAGCAACAGTTTTTTACACTCCAGGTATCGTAACAAATAAAAGCTCGCACGTTCGTGATAGCGTTGACCTAAAACGTATCATGATCATGGTTTGGTTTGCGGTATTCCCAGCAATGTTCTGGGGTATGTACAACGCAGGTGGCCAAGCTATTGCAGCGCTTAACCACATGTACGCTGGTGATCAACTAGCGACAGTTATCTCTGGTAACTGGCACTACTGGCTAACTGAAATGCTGGGCGGAACGATTGCCGCTGATGCAGGGGTTGGCAGTAAGATGCTACTAGGTGCGACCTACTTCCTACCTATCTACGCAACAGTATTCCTTGTTGGTGGTTTCTGGGAAGTGCTTTTCTGTATGGTGCGTAAGCACGAAGTAAACGAAGGCTTCTTTGTTACTTCTATCTTGTTCGCACTTATCGTTCCACCAACGCTACCTCTATGGCAAGCGGCACTAGGTATCACATTTGGTGTTGTTGTTGCGAAGGAGATCTTCGGTGGTACAGGTCGTAACTTCCTTAACCCTGCACTTGCAGGTCGTGCATTCCTATTCTTCGCTTACCCAGCGCAAATCTCGGGTGACGTAGTATGGACTGCAGCTGACGGCTTCTCTGGTGCAACTGCTCTTAGCCAATGGGCTCAAGGTGGTAACGGTGCTCTAGTTAACACAGTAACTGGTTCTCCTATCACTTGGATGGACGCTTTCATCGGTAACATCCCTGGCTCTATTGGTGAAGTATCGACTCTAGCTCTAATGATCGGTGCAGCGATGATCGTTTACATGCGAATCGCTTCATGGCGCATCATTGCGGGCGTAATGATCGGTATGATTGCAGTATCGACTCTGTTTAACGTGATCGGTTCTGACACTAACCCAATGTTCAACATGCCATGGCACTGGCACCTAGTTCTAGGTGGTTTTGCATTCGGTATGTTCTTCATGGCAACGGACCCAGTATCAGCGTCATTTACTAACAAAGGTAAATGGTGGTACGGCATCCTGATTGGTGCAATGTGTGTGATGATCCGTGTAGTTAACCCGGCGTACCCAGAAGGTATGATGCTGGCGATTCTATTCGCGAACCTATTCGCACCTCTGTTCGACCATGTAGTGATTGAGAAGAACATCAAGCGGAGACTAGCACGCTATGGCAAGTAATAACGACAGCATTAAAAAGACGCTGGGTGTTGTTATCGGGTTGAGCCTTGTTTGTTCAATCATCGTATCAACAGCAGCAGTAGGTCTGCGTGATAAGCAAAAAGCTAACGCTGTCCTAGATAAGCAATCAAAGATCGTTGAAGTTGCAGGCATTGACGCGAACGGTAAGAAAGTACCAGAGCTATTTGCTGAGTACATCGAACCTCGTCTGGTAGACCTTGAAACAGGTAACTTTACTGAGGGTAATGCATCTACGTACGATCAGCGTGAAGCATCAAAAGATGCAGAACGTTCAATCGCATTGACACCAGAAGAAGACGTCGCTGATATCCGTCGTCGTGCGAATACAGCAGTGGTGTACTTAGTAAAAGACCAAGATGAAGTCCAAAAAGTTATCTTGCCTATGCACGGTAAAGGACTATGGTCGATGATGTATGCCTTTGTAGCCGTTGAAACTGATGGTAACACTGTGTCTGCTATTACTTACTACGAGCAAGGTGAAACTCCTGGACTTGGTGGTGAAGTAGAGAACCCTTCATGGCGTGATCAATTCATTGGCAAGAAATTGTACAATGAAGATCATCAGCCAGCGATTAAGGTCGTGAAAGGCGGCGCACCGCAAGGTTCTGAGCACGGTGTTGATGGCCTATCAGGAGCAACGCTCACTAGTAATGGTGTTCAACACACATTTGACTTCTGGTTAGGTGACAAGGGCTTTGGTCCTTTCCTAGCAAAAGTTCGTGACGGAGAACTTAACTAATGTCTAGTGCACAAAACGTTAAAAAGAGCATTCTAGCGCCAGTATTGGATAACAACCCAATCGCGCTACAAGTTCTTGGTGTATGTTCTGCTCTTGCAGTAACAACTAAACTAGAAACAGCTTTTGTAATGACGCTAGCGGTAACATTTGTAACTGCGTTGTCTAACTTCTCTGTTTCATTGATCCGTAACCACATTCCTAACAGTGTGCGTATCATCGTTCAGATGGCAATTATCGCATCGCTAGTAATCGTGGTAGACCAGGTGCTAAAAGCTTACCTATACGATATCTCTAAACAGCTATCTGTATTCGTTGGTCTGATTATCACTAACTGTATCGTAATGGGTCGTGCTGAAGCATTCGCAATGAAGTCTGCGCCAGTACCATCTCTTATTGACGGTATTGGTAACGGTCTAGGTTACGGTTTCGTTCTTATCACTGTAGGTTTCTTCCGTGAGCTATTTGGCTCAGGCAAACTATTTGGCCTAGAAGTTCTACCTCTAGTGAGCAACGGTGGTTGGTACCAGCCTAACGGCCTAATGCTACTAGCACCATCAGCATTCTTCCTAATCGGCTTCCTTATCTGGGTAATCCGTATTCTGAAACCAGAACAAGTAGAAGCGAAGGAGTAAGGACGTCATGGAACATTACATTAGTCTGTTAGTTAAATCGATTTTCATCGAAAACATGGCTCTGTCTTTCTTCCTAGGTATGTGTACTTTCCTTGCCGTATCTAAGAAGGTTAAGACCTCTTTCGGCCTAGGTGTTGCAGTTGTGGTAGTACTGACTATCGCTGTTCCTGTGAACAACCTAGTATACAACCTAGTTCTGAGAGAGAACGCGTTAGTTGAGGGCGTGGACCTTAGCTTCCTAAACTTCATCACCTTTATCGGTGTAATTGCAGCACTTGTACAGATTCTAGAGATGGTTCTAGACCGTTTCTTCCCACCTTTGTACAACGCGCTAGGCATCTTCCTACCGCTGATCACAGTAAACTGTGCAATCTTCGGTGGTGTATCTTTCATGGTACAACGTGACTACAACTTTGCTGAATCTATCGTTTACGGTTTCGGCTCTGGTGTGGGCTGGATGCTGGCAATCGTTGCTCTTGCAGGTATCCGTGAGAAGATGAAGTACTCTGACGTACCTCCAGGTCTACGTGGTCTTGGTATCACATTTATCACTGTAGGTCTTATGGCGTTAGGCTTTATGTCTTTCTCTGGTGTTCAACTGTAAGTCGGGTAAACCGCAACAATTAAGGAATAGTCAATGGACATTATTCTTGGTGTAGTGATGTTTACTCTGATCGTACTTGCACTAGTACTAGTGATTCTTTTCGCTAAGTCTAAGCTTGTACCAACAGGTGACATTACAATTTCTGTGAACGATGACCCTTCTCTGGCGATCGTTACACAACCAGGTGGTAAGCTACTGAGTGCTCTAGCCGGTGCTGGCGTATTCGTATCTTCTGCTTGTGGTGGCGGTGGCTCATGTGGTCAGTGTCGCGTAAAAGTTAAATCAGGTGGCGGCGACATCCTACCAACCGAGCTTGACCATATTACTAAAGGTGAAGCACGTGAAGGTGAGCGTCTAGCGTGTCAGGTTGCTATGAAAACTGACATGGACATCGAGCTTCCTGAAGAAATCTTCGGCGTTAAGAAGTGGGAATGTACCGTTATCTCTAACGATAACAAAGCGACATTCATCAAAGAGCTTAAGCTACAAATTCCAGATGGCGAATCAGTACCTTTCCGTGCTGGTGGTTACATCCAGATTGAAGCACCTGCTCACCACGTGAAATACGCAGACTACGATATTCCTGAGGAATACCGTGAAGACTGGGAGAAGTTCAACCTTTTCCGTTACGAGTCTAAAGTTAACGAAGAGACAATCCGTGCATACTCAATGGCTAACTACCCAGAAGAGCACGGTATCATCATGCTTAACGTTCGTATCGCAACTCCGCCGCCGAACAACCCAGACGTACCACCAGGCATCATGTCTTCGTACATCTGGTCTCTAAAAGAAGGCGACAAGTGTACTATTTCTGGTCCATTTGGTGAGTTCTTTGCGAAAGATACAGATGCAGAAATGGTATTCGTAGGTGGTGGTGCTGGTATGGCTCCAATGCGCTCACACATCTTCGACCAACTTAAGCGTCTGCACTCTAAGCGTAAGATGTCTTTCTGGTACGGCGCACGTTCTAAGCGTGAAATGTTCTACGTAGAAGACTTCGATATGCTACAAGCTGAGAATGACAACTTCGTATGGCACTGTGCACTGTCTGATCCACTTCCAGAAGATAACTGGGATGGTTACACTGGCTTTATTCACAACGTTCTTTACGAGAACTACCTACGTGATCACGAAGCGCCAGAAGACTGTGAATACTACATGTGTGGTCCACCTATGATGAACGCTGCTGTTATCGGCATGCTAAAAGATCTAGGTGTAGAGGATGAAAACATCCTACTAGATGACTTCGGTGGTTAATCCCTCCAAGTGATTGAATCTATGGCTAGCTCTCTAAGAGCTAGCCATTATTTTTTGTAGAAGTAAAAATAATATTCAACAGTTGATATAGGTAATTGGATTTAAGTAATCGGTCCCATTCCCCATATCAATTCAACAACATTGGGAGTTAACAAGTGAAAACGTGGCTTGTTGCATTCGCTTCTCTATTGATTTTGGCTGGCTGTGAGCAGCCAGCAGATCAAATTCATCTAAGTGGCCCTACCATGGGGACTTCTTATAACATCAAATATATCGAGCAAGATGGTATTCCTACGCCAAAAGCGATGCAGACGGAAATTGATCGCTTACTGGAAGAAGTCAATGACCAAATGTCGACCTACCGTGATGATTCAGAATTAAGTCGCTTTAACCAGCATCAAACGAGTGAGCCATTTACTGTATCGACACAAACAGCAACCGTAGTCAAAGAAGCGATTCGTCTCAACGGTCTTACTTTAGGCGCATTGGATGTGACAGTCGGTCCTTTAGTTAACCTGTGGGGCTTTGGCCCAGAAGCTCGCCCTGATGTCGTTCCTACAGATGAAGAGCTAGCGGCACGCAAAGCCAATACTGGCATTCACCACCTATCTGTTGATGGCAATAAATTGTCCAAAGATATTCCTAACTTGTATGTCGATTTATCAACTATTGCTAAAGGTTGGGGGGTTGACGTGGTTGCTGACTACCTTCAATCTGAAGGGGTTCATAACTTCATGGTAGAAGTGGGCGGCGAAATGCGCCTCAAAGGCGTGAATCGTGAAGGCGTGCCGTGGCGCATAGCGATTGAAAAGCCGACTATTGATGAGCGCTCAATTCAAGAAATTATTGAGCCAGGGGACATGGCAATTGCAACAAGTGGTGACTATCGTAATTACTTTGAGAGTAATGGTGTGAGATACTCTCATATTATTAATCCAAGAACAGGCAAACCTATTCATCATAAAGTGGTGTCTGTAACGGTATTAGATAAATCGTCGATGACTGCTGATGGTCTTGCAACTGGTCTTATGGTGTTAGGTGAAGACAAAGGCATGGCAATTGCGAACGAAAATAATATTCCTGTTTTCATGATTGTGAAGACGGAAAATGGTTTTAAAGAGCTGGCTTCGGAAGCATACAAGCCGTTCATGAAGAAATAACAACAGAAGTGAGCATGTTCTTATGAGTACATTTCTAATTACGTTTGCAGTTTTTGTTGCGGTAATCGCAGCGATGGCTGTTGGCTACATCTTCCAGAAGAAAGTAGTGAAGGGTAGCTGTGGCGGTCTTGGTGCAGTAGGTATTGAGAAAGTATGTAACTGTCCAGAACCATGTGACGCGCGTAAGAAACGTGAAGCACGTGAAGCGGCGCGAGCTGAGAAATTGGCTGCATGGGAAAAAGATCGAATTGCTTAAGTATCGGTCATCCAAAGAGTAATACAAAATAACCCAGCTAAAGCTGGGTTTTTTTATATTTCTCGCTCTACTTCTCTGAGAGTTTATACTTTGCTTGCTACGTTTAATCTAGGATGACCGGAAGCTTAAGTCGGTGCAGAATTCACAGCCACGTCATTTCCCTTTAATCACCGTACTTAACTGTTATTTGGTTATATACTCAAACTAAAGCGCGTTAACTTAGGAGGAAATATGGAAATGCATCAACACGGTATGGCTGAATTGTTTCAACAATTAGGCCTCGGCAGCTCTCCTCAAGAGATAAAGGACTTTATTAACGAACATCGACACAAAAGAGCTTCAGCCCCTTTGCATGAAGCCAGCTTTTGGACAAGTTCGCAGGCCACATTTCTCAAACAAGCCATTGAAGAAGACGCAGACTGGGCAGAGTTGGTCGATCAGCTTGATGTGATGTTACGAGATTAAAGCACGTTTACAAACTCTCATTTCTATCAAGGCAGATTTAATTTATACTGTTTTTTTGAACAGTATTTGATGGCTATGTCAGACCGAATTAGAAAAATCATTCACGTCGATATGGATTGTTTTTATGCTGCCGTTGAGATGAGAGATAATCCTAGTTACCGTGGCATTGCACTCGCCGTTGGCGGTCATGAAAAACAGCGTGGCGTGATTAGCACCTGTAATTATGAGGCGCGCAAATATGGCGTTCGTAGTGCAATGTCAACGGCGCGAGCATTGCAACTCTGCCCCCATTTACTAGTCGTTCCCGGTCGCATGCACGTGTACAAACAAGTCTCTCAGCAGATTCGTGCTATTTTCGAGCGTTATACGCCTATCATTGAACCTCTATCATTAGATGAAGCATACCTCGATGTCACGGATTCAACAGCTTGCCGTGGCTCCGCAACGTTGATCGCAGAGTCTATTCGACGCGACATTTGGAATGAGCTTGGGCTGACGGCATCGGCGGGCATTGCACCGATTAAGTTTCTTGCCAAAGTCGCTTCTGATATGAATAAACCCAACGGTCAGTTTGTTATCCCGCCAGATAAGGTCCAGGAAGTTATCGATACACTTCCGCTGGAAAACATTCCTGGTGTTGGGAAGGTGAGTCTTGAGAAGCTACATCAAGCGGGCTTTTATCGATGTGAGGATATTAAAAACAGCGACTATCGTGAATTGCTGAGACAGTTTGGTCGTCAGGGGGCCTCTTTGTGGCAGCGTAGCCATGGAATTGATAATCGAGAGGTCGTCGTTGAGCGAGAGAGAAAATCCGTCGGTGTGGAACGGACATTCAGCCAGAATATCTCGAGCTATGATGAATGTTGGCAAGTGATCGAGGATAAACTTTATCCTGAACTCGAGAAACGCTTAGAGCGTGCAAGCCCAGATAAATCGATTATTAAACAAGGTATTAAAGTCAAATTTGCCGACTTTCAACTGACAACAATTGAGCATATCCATCCGCAATTAGAGCTTGAGGACTTCAAGATCTTGCTAAGAGATATTCTTAAGCGCCAAAACGGACGGGAAATACGCCTTTTAGGCTTGAACGTGATGCTCAAGCCCGAGAACCAAGCGCGTCAATTGAGCTTTTTCTAGGCTCTTACTGCTTCTACCTGAGCTAATACTTGTTCAAAGCTTGTGTTGGCCATCGCACCATAACCCGCCAGTTTTGAAGCTTTTAGCTGGCTAATTAAAGGGGTGCTAATTCCACACAAGAAGCGGGCGACAGCATCATTGCTGATAGCTGAAGGGGAGAGCTGAATAAATTCCTGCACCCACACTGCTACTTGAGGTGGCTCAATATCCTCACCTTGTGGTGTTGGGAACGAAGCGACTTGACCACGACACACGGAGCAGTGACCACATTGCTTTGGTGCATTGTGATCAGCAAAGTAGTTCGCCAATTGTGAGCTCAAACAGTGCTCTGACTGGAACAAGCGCAGCATGGTGTGAATTCTTTCGATATCTTTGCTTTCTTTGGATTGGAACAGTTCATACAGTTGTTGGATTAAAACATCAGAACTCTGTGTGGTTGGCAAAACAGAGTACACGTCGGTCAGTTGTTTGCTCTCTAGCTCTATCCAACCATTCTGGTGAAAATAGTCGAGGGCTGCGACAACTCGGTTGCGTTCCGATTGATAGTTCATCCATAACGCTTCTAGGTCAACTTGGCACCACACTTTTGCTTTTTGCGAGCAGGAGAAAATAGCCTCCACGAATTGACGTCGCTCGCCTTGAAATTGATTCACAATAAATTGCTGATCGTGCAAAAACTTAAAGCGATATTCCGCAAAGTAACTGTATTTTGCTTCAATGAGTTTATGTAGCTCCAAATAAACCAACAAGGTTTTGAGTGGCAATTGGCGGATATTACTTTCACGCGATAAACGCAGTGGCACTACCTCCCATTGTGGAGCATGTTCTTTCGCTTGCTCGACTACATAGTTAATCGAGGTTAGTTCAGGTGTGTCACCATAGACAAAGTTTTCCAACACCGTTAAGCCGGACGTATTGCCCAGCAGAATGCACTCAGAACGTTGCCCGTCCCTGCCTGCACGTCCAATCTCTTGTGCGTAGTTCTCGATCGATTTGGGTAAGTCGAAGTGAATGACGCGGCGGATATCAGATTTATCGACCCCCATACCAAATGCAATCGTTGCAACAATACAGTCAATTTGGCTATCCATGAACTGCTGTTGGATTTGTTCACGAACGTCGCTTTTCATGCCGGCGTGGTAGGCGTGAGCATTAATGCCAATACGGATTAGTGACTTTGCTACTTGCTCTGCTGTCTGCTGTTGTGTCACGTATACGATAGTCGGAAGCTTAGGTGAAGAGGCGATGATCTCACTTAGCTTTTCTTGTTTCGTTGCTTCCTCGCACGGGATCACCGAGATATCCAGATTGGGGCGGTAGAAGCCTGTAACGGTAATATGTTCACTGGCAATATCGAACTTTTGTTTCATGTCTTCAATAACTGCGGGCGTTGCTGTTGCAGTGAGAAGCAAAGATTGTGGAATGTTCAGTTCACGTTGATATTGCGGTAGCTTGAGATAATCAGGGCGGAAGTTATGTCCCCATTCGGAAATACAGTGCGCTTCATCAACCACCATCAAAGAGATCGGCACTTGGCGAATGAACTCACGAAAACGCTCGTTCTTTAGGCGCTCAACAGAAATCATCAATATTTTGATCTGTCCATTTTTTACCCCTGCCATGACGCGTTGTGACTCTTCTCTGCTTTGACTGCTATCGATAGAAGCGGCCGGGATCCCTTTACTTTGCAAAAAGTTCAGCTGATCTTTCATTAGTGCCAACAACGGCGAGATCACCAACGTAAGATTGGGCAATACGGTTGCTGGCAATTGGTAACAGAGAGACTTACCCGAACCTGTAGGAAAGATGGCCGCAGCAGAGTAACCATTCATAACCGCTTCAATAACAGGTTGTTGACCTTGGCGTAATGAGTCAAAACCAAATACGGATTGAAGTGTTTGATGCAGCGAGTCACTTTGCATAATAGGGAAACCTTTCTTTGATGGTAAACTTAGGTACATTAACACACTCTGAGTGCCAAACGCGCGTCCTAAAAGTATGAACAAAGCTGACTTAGTCCAAATTATCATCCAACATCTGGAAGAAAAACTTCAAGTGGCCCATGCATCGGCTCAGCGAGCCATTGATGCCGCGACAGATGAAGAAACTGTTCCCGAGCATAAGTACGATACGTTAGCACTTGAAGCCGCATATCTTGCTCATGGACAAGCAATGTGAATCCAAGAGAGTGAAGACGAGCTGCGTCAATATCGCGCTCTAGTGACTCGCGACTTTAAAGGCGCACCTGTTGGTGTAGGTGCTTACGTCGTTCTCGCAGATGAGAATTTGCTTGAAAAGCACTTCTTTGTAGGCCCTTGCTCTGGTGGTCTGACTGTTAAATATCAGGCTCAGGAAGTCTTTGTCTTAACAGCAAAATCTCCTCTTGGTCGAGCGTTATTCAGGAAAGAAGAAGGCGATGAGATTGATGTGAAAATAGGAGATAAAACAACTTGTTACGAAGTCGTGACGATTTGCTGACATCTCATGTATCACTCAGTGTTATGTTTAACACGAGTAATGTTAAATAAAAGAGAATGACATGAAAAAGCTTCTTACACTTTTATTGCTGATGGTCAGTGCAACTGGTTATGCAGCGCAGTGTCGTGTGGACATCAATAATGAAGTTCGTATGGATGGACAAAGCTTGGAAATTAGCCAAGCGACGGGTGACAAAGCGGTCGTGGATGAGGATAACAACCTATTCATCAAAGGTGAGCTAATTGAACTCAATGCCGACCAAAAAGCGGCAATTGAAGACTATCGCGAAAAAATGAACGCGTATATTCCACAAGCAAAGCAGTTGGCTAGTGATGGTTTAGCGCTTGCAAATGACATCATCGATGATGTCGCGGAAAGCCTAGACGCACCTGGCGCGTTTGATAACGTCAAAGTTGCAGTACAGGACTTTTTCGCTGATGTTGAATCACGTTACTACAAAGATGGTGATTTCATTCTACCAGCGGAAAGCTTTGAGTCCATGACACAAGGGTGGACTGAAGACTTTGCAAAAGCACAAGAGATCTTCAATAAAGAGTTTTTAGCGAGTTCGTTGGATGCTTTATCGAAAAAAATGAAGGAAGAGGGGGGAATAAACCTCACTGCATTATCGGAGAGTATGGCTGAACTCAGCGCGAAAGTAGAAGAGCGTTTAGCTGAGCATTCGAAAGAGGTAGAGCAACAAGCAGAAGACTTGTGTGACTCGTTGGATGACATGGCAGGGCAAGAAGACGATTTGTTGAAGAAAATCCCTGAGCTAAAAGATTACCGAGTATTTACGATTTAATTACCCTTCAAAAAGTAGAACTCAATGGTATAAAGAAAGAGAGCACAATTGTGCTCTCTTTTCGTTTTTACATACTTGAACAAGTAATGAAAGCAAGACGATATTTCCGTTTTACCCGCTTGTTCTTTGATAGCTTATTGCGCGTTCATCTCGGTGAGCTTATCGCCGACAGGTTTTGAGAAGTTAAAACCATCGTGCTTATCCCAGTTGATAGACCACGTCATTACCCCTGCATAATTCGGGTAATTGAACGCTGGCTTAACGGTGCCACATGAAGTGCCTTTGGTTAAACAATCTAGTGCGCTGATAATATTCTGTGTCGGAGCCTGGCCTGAATTTGCCGAGCTAGGACCTGAAGGTAAGCCGATTGCAACTTGATCATCACGTAGTGGTGCAAACTGAGTGCCGTCGGCCAATTCAAAGCCTTCGATAAGCATTTTAGATTGCGCTACCATCATATCCACAGAGCCTTCTGGTGCACTGCCTGGCAGATATGGGTTTGGCAAGCCACCGTTGTTATATAGCTGGACATGAAGCAGGTCGAGCGTGCTGCGTGTCTCGTTTATCACAGGAATGTAAGCTCCCCAAATACCGCTGTAAGCCACATAGCCGCCTTGAACATAAGGATGCTCAGGTGCCATGGTTAGGTACATATCGCCACCCATGTTTTGCTCTATTTGAAGCAAAGCACGACCAAGGCGAGCTTGAATTTGCGAGCCATGAACCAAGTTAGATCCACTCTCTAAATCCACATCAAGACCATCAAAGCCCCACTCAGCGATAAGACCTGTTAGGCTAGAGACAAAGTTGGCTTCATCTTGGTCGGTATTCAGCGTAATCGTGCCTTCTGCGCCGCCAAGAGAGAGAACAAACTTCTTACCTTTAGCTTGAAGCGCTGCCATGTCCTGCTTGAATTGTGTTGGATCGAGTGCTGGACAATCGCTGTAAATATCGCCTGAATATAGATTAAAGTGCACGGTACCATCACTGTTGCGGTCATTTTCGGCAAAGGCAATATCAATCACATCCCACGCATCAGCCATATCCGCTAGACGAATTGGACAGCCAGCCCCATTTACAAAATTGTGCCAGTAACCGATGAGTTTGTGACGTTTCTCTGCTTGATCAACCACCGTAATTGCTGCCGCGTCAGACAATGCATTGCTTCCTGACAAATCCACAGCTTGGGCGCTAACTGTAAAGTTACCAAGTGCAGTTGGTGTCCAGTTAGCTGTGTAAGGTGCCGTGGTATCGGTTGCAACAATAGAGCCGTTGATCATGAAATCAACGTGTTTAATGCCTGAGGTTAAAGACGTTGCATCGGCACTTAATGCGAGGTTTTTGCCTAAGCCGACGATTTGACCGCTACTTGGTGAAGTCAGTGAGACGACCAAATCTTTATCGCTGACTTCCACACCAACCAAGGACTCTGACGTGTTGTTATCATTATCGGTTGCGACGGCTTTAAGCTGGTTAGCGCCAATCAGTGTGGCGTTCCAAGTAACGGAATATGGTGCTTGAGTGATGACCCCTAAGCTGGTGTTGTTCGCAAAAAACTCAACTTGCGTGACTGTGCCATCAGCATCGCTTGCGTTAGCCGTGATTTCGTTATTGCTGCCAGCGAGCACGACTTGTCCATCCGTTGGTGCCGTAATGGTAACTTGCGGTGGCGTCGAACAAGCACCTAGGCCACTCCAAGCATCTTGCCAATATAGCCCTTCACCAGGCTCGTAAGCCCATGTCGCATCCGAGGAACACCAACCCGCAACGTCACAACGATATTTTTGGTTGAAGTGAGAAACTAGGTCGCCAACTTGATAGCTTGTTCCCGCCGCGTAAGGCACTGCATCTGCACATCCGCCCGTCCCTGTTTCTGAATTACTAACAACAAGCGTTACTTCTTGGCTCATGGTTGCGAGGTTTGTGTCATCAGTTGCTTGTGCTTTAAACGAATGTGTACCAGCACTCGCGGTCCATTGATATTCGTAAGGTATGCTGGTATCAATCGCGACGGATTGATTGTTCACGAAGAACTCAACTTGTGTGACCACACCATCAATATCATCAGCTTGAGCGGCCACCGTGAGGTTCCCACCCACGTTAAGCGCTTCCGTTCCCGATGGGCTTGTCAGTGAAATGCTAGGTGGTGGCAACTCGACTTGTGGTTGAACTTGGATAGAAATCGTCGTGGTGGTAACGGCTCCCTCATTATCGGTCGCAATCGCGGTCAATTGCGAGACACCTTCAATAGCGGTCCAAGATGCTTCGAATGGTGCTTGAGTTACCACAGCAACCGTTTGGTTGCCTGCAACAAACTCAACTTGTGCGATTTGGCCATCTTCGTCGGCTGCGTTGGCTAGCAAGGTGATCGCACTGCCTTCGGGAATTTGTGCGTTGTTTGTTGGAGAGGAGAATGACACTGTTGGCTCTAGATTGTTGCTTCCACCATCACATTGCCCTAACGCTTTCCATGCCTCCCAAGCCCCTGAATTGGTAACAGGGTCATTGCCTTGCGTCCAATACGCGGCCTCGTAAGCGGCTCCTTGTGTTTTTACTAAAGTGCCCGATGTATAAGTCGCAGTGCTGTCCCAGTCGGGTAGGCTTTGGCAGTTATAGGCTTGAGCTTGGTAGCTGACGCTGAGTGCTGCAACCATCGCTCCGTGAAGTAGAGTGACCTTCATTTTCCTCTCCTTGAGTCATGGATATAAATGAGAACAGAGTAATAACTAGCTGATAAATAGACATAAGGGGGAAAAAGCGAAGCACAATATTCTGCTTTTCGACACAGTATCACGAGGAACTATTCGTTCCTTACACCAAAGCTCATTATTTTTCGGCTCACTTCACGATGGGAGAATCATAAATTCTAGGCGTGTGAAAAGACAAAAGTCGCCAGGTCTTAGAATGATGAATGTGAGATGTACGTTAAAATTTACAAGCTGAATGACTGTGAATTATTTCAACTGTCGAGTATTTAACCGGAGTGCTCTTGTTGAATAGTGAATATTGCTATAGTGTACTAGTTAGCTAGTTCAATGATATTTTGTGTGAGTAGTATGACACAGCAAACCTCTTCTCAGCCTCGTGAGCATTTTGGCTCTCGTCTCGGATTCATCTTAGCAGCCGCAGGTGCCGCAGTTGGCCTTGGCAATATTTGGGGCTTTCCAACCCAAGCTGCCAGTAATGGCGGCGGTGCTTTCCTGTTGGTTTATTTGGTGATGATTCTTATCGTCGCATTTCCTATGCTGGTGGTTGAAATGGCGATTGGTCGTCATGGTCAAGCCAACCCGGTGGATAGTATGCGTTCGCTTACCAATCATCCGGCAGGTAAAAAGCTCGGCGGTATTGTGGGCTGGATTGGTTTAAGCGTACCAAGCGCTGTTTTAGCGTTTTACTCTATTGTCGGTGGTTGGTTGATCTGCTTTTTACTGGGTGCAATCACAGATCTAATGGGGTTAGAAGCTGCAACTCAATGGCTAAAGGGCTTTAGCGTTGAACGTAACTTGTTCGGAACTATTACTTTTTATGTGCTAACAATTCTTATCGTACAAGGTGGCGTAAAACAAGGTATTGAGAAGTGGTCAACACGCTTGATGCCAGCATTGTTTGTTCTGTTTGCCCTACTGTTTGCTTACATCATGACGCAAAACGGTGCGATGGAAGGGCTAAAGCATTACTTGGTACCGGATTTCGAAAAGGTATGGGACCGCAAGTTGATTCTTGCTGCAATGGGGCAGGGATTCTTCTCGCTTACGATCGGTGGCTGTTCAATGCTGATTTATGGCTCTTACTTGAGTAAGAAAGAGAATCTACCAAAGATGGCGATGAACGTGACCATGGTAGATACTGCTGTTGCTTTCATTGCAGGGTTAGTGGTGATGCCAGCGATGTTTGTTGCGATGCAAAAAGGCGTTCAAATCTATGCTGAAGATGGCTCTCTATTAAGCTCTGATACGTTGGTATTTACCGTATTGCCATTGATGTTTGATAGCTTAGGTTTGCTTGGTCAATTGTTCTCTATTGTGTTCTTTTTATTGCTGACGATTGCGGCGCTAACGTCTTCCATTTCAATGTTAGAGTGTCCAGTGGCGTTAGTGAGCGAGCGTTTCAACACCAAGCGTAGCGCAACGAGCTGGGTTTTAGGTGGTATCATTGCCTTGTTCAGTGTGGTGATTGTTTATAACTTTGGTGCTCTATTTGGTATGGTCGCGACGGTTGCTACTCAGTATCTACAACCAACCGCTGCGCTCTTATTCTGCTTATTTGGTGGTTGGGTATGGAATCGCAACTCAAAAATCAAAGAGCTTGAGCAAGGTTGCCCGGAGTTTACGCAAGGTTGGTTTGGTAAGTTATGGCCTGCGTATGTGAAGTTTGTATGTCCAATTCTTGTGGCTACGGTCATCTGGGCTTCATTCGGCTAATCGAAAGGTCTATTGGACAAAAGAGAAGGGCTTGATGAGTGATCATCAAGCCCTTTTTCATGTTGGTTATTCCCCCGTTTCAGTTACCCGCGGTGATTGCTGTGGGTTAACGGAATTGTCCTGCTTCTGGAAGAAAGTCAAAACCAGCAGAAGCCAGTTTTGCTTCTAGTGCTGTGCGATCGATATCGAAGAAAGCTACCAGTTTATCTAAATCACCACCGAAGTCGTCGCGTAGCTTCATATTTACAATGCTCATGAGCATGACAGGATCCATGGATTCAAAGTTCGCTAGATTCATTACTTATCCTCAAAATCTGAAATCAGTAGGTTTGCCGCAGCAAATGCCGCTTTTTCACGCACTTCTTTAGGCAGAGACTCATCCGCCGCAACATCGTTCAGCGCTTTAACAGCACATGAAATTGCCTGGGGAACGTAAGCTTGATCGCCACTACCAATTTGAGCATAAAGCTCACGAACCAGTTCACAACAGCCGTATACTTGCATGTTTTCTTTCCACTAAATGATAACTTATCTCAATATACACACAGCAGATTTGAAACTCAAAGTGCAGAGTTGTTTTGGCTCAAGTTGAGGAGTTGCTTGAGCGAGATTTAATCACTGCATTTGTACTTCTAACTGCTGAGTGACTTCTGGTGAAAGCTGAAGCTGTTTTGCCAGTTCTTGCAAATACGCTTTTTCCATGAAGTTTTGCTCATCAGCAACAATCAAAGACGCGAGATAAATTTCTGATGCTTGTTGGGGAGAGGTCGCCTGATTAGCAATTTCAGCAGGATCAAGCGGTTTGTTTAGTTCTTGCTGAACGAGCTGACGTACGTGCTCATCTGCGCCCATATCCGCGAGGGCTTGCTCGATGCGGGCCATTTCCTCTTCATCGACATGGCCATCGGCTTTTGCGGCTCCAATCATTGCTTTTAAAATTAGTACACTGTGTTTGCTGTCATCGGGGTCAAAGGACTCATGAACACCTTGACCGGACTGTTTGGCTTGCCAGTCGTTATAAACTTTGTAGGCTAATGCTCCAAGCGCAGCAGCGCCACCGACTTTTAATGCGCCCGAGCCTATTTTCTTGGTCATTTTTTTACTTTTCTTCGAGCCCATCAGCATACCGATAAGGCCTCCGCCAACGGCACCTGCTCCTAGCGTTTTCAGGCTACTTGAGTTTGATGAGGATTTGATGTTGTTAGTTTGTTTACCTAACGCATCAGCCCCTTGCTTGAGTAAGTCTGATTTGAGTGCTTGGTTTAGAAGATTTTTTAAATCCATAACTGACCTCCTTTAGATGATGAAATCAGTTTAATAGCAAGAAGCTGAACCAAAGATTAACAAAGTGAATAGTTCTAAAGGGAAGTAGTAAGGTTGCCCAGTAATAAAAAAGGGCTGACCGAAGTCAACCCTTTCTAATTATTTTGAAATTACTTCAAATGAGAACCGTCGAGCGCTTACTTTAGTTGAGCCTTTACGTGCTCGATAATATCAGTCATTGCGACTGGCGTTTTCTCACCAGTAGCACGGTTCTTGTATTCGAAGTTGCCTTCTTTCATTGAGCGGTCACCGATAATAATTGTATGCGGTACACCAATAAGCTCCATGTCAGAGAACATTACACCTGGACGTTCTTTACGGTCGTCAAATAGGACTTCGATGCCCATTGCCGTTAGTTCAGCGTACAACTTCTCAGCGGCTTCTTTTACTTCTTCTGACTTGTGCATGTTCATAGGAACGATCGCTACCTGGAATGGTGCGATTGCATCTGGCCAGATGATGCCGTATTTGTCGTGGTTTTGCTCAATAGCAGCCGCTACTACGCGAGTGATACCGATACCGTAACAACCCATTTCTAGGATGACGTTCTTACCATCAGGACCCAGTACACCACAGTTCATCGCTGCGGAGTAAGCGTTACCTAGTTGGAAGATATGGCCAACTTCGATACCACGCTTAAGCTGGATAATGCCCTTGCCACATGGGCTTGGGTCACCTTCCACAACGTTACGTAGGTCTTCAACTTGGCCAAGCTCTACATCACGACCCCAGTTAATACCGAAGTAGTGTTTGCCATCGATGTTCGCGCCCGCACCGAAGTCGCTCATTACCGCAACGCTGCGGTCAACAATGAACGGCAGTTTAAGGCCAACAGGGCCTAGTGAACCTGGGCCTGCACCGATAAGCGCACGAATTTCTTCTTCAGATGCCATTTCCAGTGGAGCTGCAACCTGAGGAAGGTTTTCTGCTTTCACTTCGTTCAGTTCATGATCTCCACGAATAATAAGCGCGATGATTGGCGCATCAACTTCGTCAGATGCTTTCACAAACAGTGTTTTCACTGTTTTTTCAATTGGCAGCTCGAACTGCTCAACCAATTCAGCGATTGTTTTTGCGTTTGGCGTATCAACCAACGTCATTTCTTGTGTTGGTGCCGCAGCTTCAGAGGCTGGAGCTAGTGCTTCTGCTTTTTCGATGTTTGCTGCGTAATCTGACTCGGTAGAGAATGCGATGATATCCTCGCCGCTTTCAGCCAGTACGTGGAACTCTTGAGAGCCGCTACCACCAATAGCACCGCTATCTGCAAGTACAGGACGGTAATCCAGACCCATGCGATCGAATGCTTTACAGTAAGCATCGTGCATTGCGTCGTATGACTTTTGTAGGCCGTCTTTATCAATGTCAAAGCTGTACGCATCCATCATTGAGAATTCACGTGAACGCATTACACCGAAGCGTGGACGACGTTCGTCACGGAATTTGGTTTGGATTTGGTACAGGTTTAGCGGAAGCTGTTTGTAAGAGCTCACTTCATTGCGAACAAGGCTAGTGATCACTTCTTCAGCGGTTGGGCTAAGTACAAACGGACGAACATGACGGTCAGTAAAGCGAAGTAGCTCAGGACCCATCTTTTCGCTGCGGCCTGTCTCTTCCCATAGTTCAAACGGCTGAACAACGGGCATCAAAGTTTCGACTGCGCCTGCATTGTCGATTTCTTGACGAACGATGTTTTCGACTTTACGCAGTACACGTAGACCAGTAGGTAGCCAGGTGTATAGACCTGAAGCCAGCTTACGGATCATACCTGCACGTAGCATGAGCTGGTGGCTCACTACTTCTGCGTCGTTTGGAGTCTCCTTCAGAGTAGAAAGAAGATAATTACTGGTACGCATTAAATTTATCCGTTTATTTAAGTTAGATACTCAAGCTTGAATAAGCTGGAGTATAGGAGTTCCCGAAAGGGAAATTTATTAGCCGTCTATAATATCAGCCAATTGCGTTTGTCAAAAGCTTTCAATAGCGGTAACCGTTATTAAGTTGCTTGTTGCTGTGAACTTTACGTTCAAGTCGAACAAATTTACCGCATATTCTTTGTCGTCCGGCTTGCTTTTCTTGTATGCAGGACGAGGATCTTGGGCCAGAACTTGTTCAATGACTGACCTTACATAGTCAGTATCGGATCGATTTTCTATCGTTGCTAATGCTTGAGCAGAAAAGTTGACTTGTGACTTTTCTGGTTCTTGGTCTGCGTATCCACCTTGTGCTTCTGGAATCGAATCCGAATAGGGGATATAAGGCTTAATATCTACAATCGGTGTCCCATCAACGAGATCAACGCTGCCTAAATCAAGATAGATTTGATCGCCTTGCTTAGTGACTCCTTTCACTTCAACGGCTGACATTCCGATTCCGTTTGGGCGGAAAGTCGAGCGTGAGGCAAAGACACCTATTCGTTCATTGCCGCCCAGTCGTGGTGGACGGACGGTTGGCTTCCAACCTGCTTCCAGATTTTGATCAAACAAAAATAACAGCCAAACGTGAGAGAACTGTTCTAGCCCACGCACTGCTTCAGGGCTATTCGCTGCGCCTAACAGTTTTACGCGTGCTTTCGCTGTTGGTACTAAGCGAGGCTGGCGCGGTACTGCAAACTTTTCTTTGTACGGTGTCTCAATGACGCCGATGGGTTCAATGGAATACATGGTGGACATCTTTAAGAATTCATTGAGATGAAAAGTATCACAAATTTCTCTTGCTTTTCTTGTTGATAATGATTATTAATTAAAATGTTATAACATAACATTTTAATTAAGAGGAAAAGTATTATGAAACTAGGAATCCACCCTGAATATCGTCCAGTGGTGTTCCACGACACCAGCGTAGATGAATACTTCGTTGTTGGTTCTACGTTGAAAACAGAGAGAACCATCGAATGGAAAGATGGCAAAACCTACCCTTACTTTACGTTAGATGTGTCGTCAGCATCCCATCCGTACTACACCGGTAAACAGCGAGTGGTTCAAACAGAAGGTCGTATTGCGAACTTCAACCGTCGTTTTGGTCAATTTAAGAGCGAAAAGGAATAAATCATGAAGGTAGTAAAATCATTAAAAAGTGCAAAAAGTCGTCATCCGGATTGCCAGGTCGTAAAACGAAGAGGGCGTCTATATGTCATTTGTAAGGCGAATCCGAGGTTTAAAGCAGTGCAGAAGTAATCGTTCTGCATATTTCTGGCTTATGGTTTTGTTTAATTGATAATTTTGACTTAACTGTTTTACATGGATGAAATATCTACATTTTTGTTTATTATTGGTTATAAAACTCTCTAATGGTCACAGTTTGTAACATTTAGGGCTTTTCTTTAACCTTCTACTCAAGTACCCTTCGCTCGCTTTTTTGACATTTTTGTCACATTTGCACAGGAATAAAAACAAGGAGGGAACAGATGAGTTCATCTGATTCAATTAAACAAAACTCGCCTAAGAAGCCGCTGTTTACGCGCTTTTTGGATACTGTCGAATATTTGGGGAACTTATTACCTCACCCGATCACACTATTTGCCATTTTCTGTTTAGCCATTCTGGTGATGTCGGGCATTGCAGGATACTTCGAAGTTTCCGTTGTAGACCCTCGTCCTGAGGGCGCAAAAGGTCGTGCCGCAGATGGCATGATTCATGTCGTCAGCTTACTTAACGCTGATGGACTCGAACTTATCGTTACCAATTTAGTGAAAAACTTTGTTGGCTTTGCGCCTTTAGGCACGGTTTTGGTTGCGATGTTGGGTGTTGCTATTGCCGAGTACTCTGGTTTGCTATCTGCAGCTATGCGTGGCTTGGTCATGGGCGCATCTCAACGCATGGTAACAGTGACTGTTGTTTTCGCTGGTATCATTTCAAATACGGCATCAGAGCTGGGGTATGTGGTACTTATTCCACTGGCAGCAATGCTGTTCCATTCTCTAGGTCGTCACCCACTTGCAGGCCTTGCTGCGGCATTCGCTGGTGTATCTGGTGGTTATTCAGCAAACCTACTTATCGGTACGGTTGACCCGCTACTGTCAGGTATTACTGAAACAGCAGCGCAAATGATTGACCCAACTTACACTGTTGGTCCAGAAGTTAACTGGTACTTCATGTTTGTTTCGACGTTCTTCATTGCAATCACTGGTGCGTTTGTTACTGAAAAAATTGTTGAGCCAAAGCTTGGCAAATACAGTGAAGAAGAAGCCTCAGAAGATTTGTCGAACGACAAAATGGGCGGCTTAACAGACATTGAGAAGAAAGGTCTAAAACTAGCAGGTGTTGCTGTACTGGTTGTTTCCGCGTTGCTTGCTTGGACGGTTGTTCCAGCTGACGGCATCTTACGTTCTGATGCAGGTACTATTGCAGGTTCTCCATTCCTGAAAAGTATCGTGGCATTCATCTTTGTGTTCTTTGCTATCCCAGGCTTTGTGTTTGGTAAAGTTGTTGGCACGATGAAGACGGATCGCGATGTAATTGATGCAATGGCGAAATCGATGTCTTCTATGGGCATGTACATTGTATTAGTTTTCTTTGCTGCTCAGTTCGTTGCTTTCTTTAAATGGACTAACTTCGGTCAGGTATTCGCAGTTGCTGGCGCTAGCTTCCTGCAAGAAATTGGTTTAACTGGCCCGATGTTGTTCTTTGCCTTCATCCTCATGTGTGGCTTTATCAACCTAATGATTGGTTCGGCATCGGCACAGTGGGCAGTGACGGCACCGATTTTTGTTCCTATGTTGATGCTTGTTGGTTATGCACCGGAAACGATTCAGGCTGCTTACCGAATTGGTGACTCGACGACAAACATCATTACTCCAATGATGAGCTACTTTGGTTTGATTCTTGCTGTAGCGACTCGTTACATGAAGAACTTAGGTATCGGTACGCTGATCGCGACCATGCTACCTTACTCAATCTGCTTCATTGTAGGTTGGAGTGTGCTGTTCTACCTATGGGTATTCGTATTTGGTTTACCAGTAGGCCCTGGCGCAGCAACATACTACACACCGTAAAAAACGGTTACCTCACACAGCTCCATTACAAAAGCCTGCGAACGTCGCAGGCTTTTTTTATCGATCCAGATTGTGTGCAAGCAGGTTTGCTTGGTTATCGATGTCGTTTTATAGCTGAAAACGCATCAACAAAGGGCGATAAAAGTGCTGAGTGAGCCAGCACAAGCTTTGCCAAATTACGCGTTTGTACCAAGGTAAGTGCGCAATATAAACATAGCTAAATTCAATTTCTGGCTGGGCTTTTCGGTTGCGTTTAAAAGCTGGAGCCCCTGAGCTCATATTAAAGCGACGCTGGCATATCATTGCGTGGCGGATGGTATAAGCAGATATTCTTCTATACAGCGCAAAACTCTGAGGCTTATTGGTATCGTAGCCAAAAATTGGGCAAGTCATGTCGTTATCAATTTCTACTATGCCTAACGTAGCCAGCATCTCTCCTTGATAAAATAGTCCCACTAAATGCACTAAGTTATTCTGGCTAGCCTGTTTTAAATATTGGGTTGAAAACTGGATGTTATTCCGGCTGTATTTATCAAGGTAAAGCATGTCATATAACGCTTTGGCACGCTGAAACTCTTCATCAGTAGCCAGTGGCTTAAACTGCCAATCTTTATCATTAAACAGCTTGAAGTCTTTCGTTAAATCTCGGTTGAAGCTGAATGCTTGCCAATCCTCAAGTAAATACACTTGTCGCGTTACTAAGCTTTGCCATTGTTGCTGTTCTAATCGCTGAATTAAGTGTGAGTGCTGAAGTTGGTTGAGGGAGCGAAGCACCAAGGGAAAGGTGGGGTATTGATCGAGTGCCACGCGACGCAGTTCATCAAGGTTTAAGGATTCCCATTGTTCGCTATACATATTGGTGGACAAGCACTGATTGTTGAGCGTTTGGACTTGAGCCAATCCAGCCAATGATAAGATTGGTTTAGTCATATTAATAAGTAGCTTACATACCCATCGAACAGCCACATTTTTGACTTTGTGAAGCTCTTCTTCGGCGTAGCCACTAAGCAGTGTCATAGGGGACACGGCATAACAGTTGTTTGGTATTTTTGGTGTTACGGAGTAGGGAATGGCAACATCATCGATATAGTAGCAACCAAAGCTTGCTGTGCATTCATCAATAGGATTCGACTGCATAAGAGTGATAAAGGTTTGATGCCATTCTTGAGAGGAAAGTGTCATGATCGCAACGCCTCTCCATTCCACTCAATATCAACGGTAGAAGCGGCACTCCACTTCGCCTTGTTCTGCCTAGCTAACCGGAGTAATTCAAACACACTCCGGATTTGGCTCCCGACCGGTAAGTTATGCTGTTGCATCACATTCACTCCAGACCACCAATCTTGCCAAGTTCGAGCCTTAAATAGGGATAATCCACCTTCAGCGATGAGTGTTATTGGACCTAAATGATGCAATCGCTGCTTGGAAGGACTGGTAAACTCCATATTAGGAAGCAGTTGGTTGCATCTAGACGAGAGTAGGTGCAAACCACTGGTGGCTCTTGGGTTACATTCAATCACGTAGAGTTCATCTTGTGATTTGATGAAGTCAAACGACACTTGCCCATGATAAGTATGACGTTTACCAAAAGTTGCGATAAATCTATCTAGTCGTTCGCACGAGATCGGCTGAAAAGCACTGGCGGCCGATCCGTTTACACAGTATTTCGGCACATAAGCTTGGTGTGCTTTAAGGTCACCATGTTCAAAAATCGCATAGTTACACATTGGCGTTCCGTGGATTTTTTGTTGCTGCACCCAAGGATAAAGGGTCGATATCGTGGCGGCTGAAATAGACTGAGTAGTCACATCTCGTATGACTTGCCCGCCAAACCGAGAGTAAACTGGCTTTAGAACGGTTCTCTTATTAATTTCAATCTCACTTTTATCTGCGACCAAACGAGTTTTTGGAAGTGTAATCTCTGGCAAGCCTTGAAGCTGTTCAAAAACGGTCAACTTGCTGTGTAGGGCATTGAGCAGCGCCACATTGGGCAGAAAAAAATCTACATCTGGGCATTGTTTGGCAACATGAGCCAAGTAATACACTTCTTCACAAGTGGGTATCACCATATCAATGTGCATCTGAGTAATGATTTTTAGGATCTGCTGTTGGTAGGTGGGAAACGCAAATCGAGGTGAAGCGGTGGGTATATAAGACTCGATGCCTCGCAAAAATGATCCCAGAGGCTTTTTTAGCGAATCGGTGAGAATTACTTCATGCCCATGATGCATACACATGGTTGCCCACTCTAGTGCAACTGGTGCTCGGGCTCCGGTGATTAAGACCCGCATATGTTCACCACACGTCGTTGTTTATTCATTGGCGTCCAAATAGGCGCAGGGCGGTAACTAAATCTGACAGGATCAAGCCGCAATTGGTCAAACAGTGTTATTAAGGCTTGATGTATAACCCGATGGTGGTGAACATCCGCTTCAATTTGAATGGTTTGTGACTCTGTTTGGGTGATTCGGTAATCCACGCGACTTTGGGCTGATAGTGTTATAGCGCGGTAGATGAGATCTGGTAACACCGTCACTGGGACGTGGTTTGCGTTTAGCGTGAGGCGATCACCACATCGTCCGGCAATTGCGCCAAGAGGTTCAAATACGCCATTATCCTGTTTATTCTCAATAATATCGTCGAGCTGATAACGAATAATTGGCTGAGTTTTACGACGAAAATCGGTAATGATTGGGCTGTAATGAGTACGTTCGGTATTCAGCCAATGTTTTTCGATGTAAACAACATCTTGATTCCAGCGCATTTGTCCATGCTGATCAGTACATGCAAGAAAACCTTCAGTACATTGATAGACTTCATGGAGTTCGCTGTCGAACCGTTGAGAAATATAGTGACGGTCACTCTCGGTTAGAACCTCTGCCCCAGAAATGATCCGTTGTGGTTGAATTGCGGGTTGACCAAATTGACCGCTGAACTGGGCGCAGAGCTGAAGAGCTTGCGCACTACCAACCAAAAGCGTGGGTTGGAACTCATCCAGCTCTTTTATCCATTCTTGGTAAGGTTTGGTTAAATCGGCATAAAAGAATGTGACAGGCCCTTTCGCGACGGATTTATACAGTGGGCTGTTGGCTCGCAAGGCTAGTGCAATTCGGTGCTTTTGCCATAGGTTGGGCAAAAGGCGAGCCAATATATTGCCGGCCCACAGTTGTGTTTCCTGCTTGTCAGCAAGAAACAGCCCGCGCATGCCTGATGTGCCCGAAGAAAGCCCAACCGTAACATCGCCAACTTTCGAAGCGGCAAAGTTGCGTGACTGCTCTGCTTTGAGTGCCTGTTGCATTAACTGTTCAGCATCTAAGCCCTTCGTATTTAACTCTGAAAGGTTCTCCATCATGGTTTGCTTATTCATGATAGGGAAATCACTGAGTGGTGCACCTTGAAAAGAGCGGTAATACGGTGAATGACGGCATACCCAATCCAGATGTTGCGTTAAATGTTGTTGCTGCCACGTTTCGACTTGTTCCCTTGAGCCGAAAGGGCGGTAGCGGGTTCGCCAGAATTCTGAGATAAGCGTTCTCACTTCATCCATCCTTCTTTGATTAGCTGCTGGATAGTTTCCTGACAATGTGAAGGTACGAAGCGAACAACGTGGTGGGCTTGTTGGTAGCAACTTCTCAACTCGGAGAGGGTGTTTTTATAGGCTTTTGTATCATCGCAAAGCATGTTCGCCAGCCAATGCTGATCGATATTTTCACTCAAGCTCTCGATTAACCAGCATGCATCGGCGAGTAAGAACAGCCAACTTTGGTCTCTTTTAACCAGCAAGCCCACTTGGCCAGCTGCATGGCCTGGCAAGCTAACCATATAAATAAGTCCATCGTCGAACATGTCTTTACAGAGCAAGTTAACCCCTTGGCACTGAGGAAGAATTTGGCTGATTGGCACAGAAAAATCACCATGAGTGATGAAGTTCGATTCTAGTTGTGGAGGGAGCAGAGCTTTTAGGTAGCCTTTTCTTACGCCTCCAATTCGACCACTTTTAGTAATCGCATCTACCCCTTTTTGTTGGCAATGCAATTGAGAGTGAGAAAACTCAGACACGGCGGCAATGTGATCAGCGTGAAAATGGGAGAGCACTAAATGCTCAATATCATGAGGTTTGAGATTTTCTTTTGCTAACTGCGCAACAATCCCATGTTCTTGTTGATAGCGGCAAGGTGTTGTCCAAGCATAAAAGCGTTCAGGGAAGGGACGAGTCGCGCTAAAAAAGTGCTCGTGATATCCCGTATCAAACAGGATGTTGCCTTGTGTCGGGTGCTGAATTAACGCAACGGCTGCCGGAAATGCTCTAGGCTTAATACCAGAACCTGGTTTGACAACAAAGCCTGGGTGTACGCAGTGTCCAGCCTCAAAGATTTTTATTTTTAGACCAGTTTGCATACTGCTGTATTCCTTCTTGAATTGAAAAAAGCGGTTGGTAATTCAGGTTTTTTATCGCCTTGCTGATATCCAGAATTTGATGATAGTTAAACAATCCTGCGCTGTATGAAGTGAGCCTTGGCTCTGGCTGATGTGGTAAGCGCCTTCGTATTTGCTCACTGAGCTTTAATAATGGTGATACCACACCGTATGGTAATGATTGTAAAGTTACTTTTAGGTTCAACCCCACACATAAAGCTTGTAGAACAGTCTCAATTGGCATTGGTTCGTTGTTGGAAATATTGAAGACATCACCATGCTGAAGCTGGTCTGCCTGAGTGCAAGCGAGCATCGCCGCATGGGCAACGTTGTCGACATAAGTTAGATCAACCACTGGGTTTCTACCCGATGGCAGAAGCAGAGTGTTGTTTTTTATCGCCTTAAGCACTCTTGGGATAATCGCGCGATCGTTGGGGCCAAAAATGCCACGCGGTCTTAAAATGATCGCTTTGCTTTGGCCTTTTATGGCTTCAAGTTCAGATAGGTATTTGGTGTGTGCGTAATCATTACACCAGTGTGAAGCAATGGCGTCGGTTTCTCGAATATTCCAACGGTCTTGATGGTCAAAGTAGACGCTGGTGGAGGAAATATGGATAAAACGCGAGATTTGATGCGTATTAGCCGCATTGACGAGGTTTTTGGTGGCATCTACATTGGCTTGATAAAACGCCTGCCACTTTCCCCATGGGCTTGAGAGAGCGGCACAATGGATGATTGCATCCATACCTTGGCATACCGCATGAACAGCAGAGTAGTCTCTCAAATCGACTATATGTGGGATAACATCGAATTGCTCGGCGAGTTGTTTAGCGATGACTGTATTTCGCGCTGTAAAATGCAGTTCATGTTGCTGGTGAAACATTCTTAGAATTGCGCTACCCAACATCCCACTGCCGCCAGTGACTAATATCTTCATAGTTTTAGCACTCCCATACCTAGTGACAACCCTGCGGCAGTGCCTGCTAATAACACATGTTTTCCTGCTGTTTCTGGCTGATTACGCAGCCAGTGTAAGTTAATTGGGAGTGAGGCGGCGACTTGGTTTCCCAAAGTCGAAAAGTGATTAACGGTTTTCTCTGTTGGTAGCCCGGTGAGTGAAGGCAGTTTTTTTAATCCATGCGCGCTGGCTTGATGAGGAAGAAAATAATCAATATCGCCGAGTGTTACCGGAGAGGCGTCAAAGCCTTTTTTTAGAAACGCCGGTAAGGTTTTACGCACATGTTTAAAGAGTGCTTTGCCCTCCATCTCAAACTGGCAGCTTTTTAAATAGGCTTGATGCTCTGAGGTGTGAGGGTTGACATGACTACCTCCGCCCTTAATTTGACAAAATGAATACCCGGTATGATGCGTTTCAAAGTGACTGGTGAGCAATCCATCACCGTTGTGTTCTTCGAGCAAAAATGCGGCGGCACCGTCTGCGAATAGGGTTGCAACTTCTGGTTTGAGCGTAAAATTTCGATTCAGTGTGATGCCAGTAGCGAGTTCGCTGGTGACAATGAGAATCCGACGGTACCGTTTTGCGAAGAATAGACTCTGAGCAAGATCAAGCGCAGAGAGAAATGATAAGCAGGTGCTGTTCAAATCAAAGCTTTCTAGCCATGTTGGAGCGTCTAACGCGGCGAGAACCGCTGAAGCGTCGTAGGGCAGAGACTGGTGGTGAGTGCCGCTGGCGTAGATAAGGAGATCAACGGAGCCCAAGGTATGTATGTTTCCTAAACACTGCTCTACCGCCTGCACCGCCATATAAATAGCGGTCTCTTTTGTATTGGCTACATGACGATATTCAACGTCGAATTTATTTCGGCAGGTCCCTGGCGCTAATTTTAGGAAGCGATCCATCTCTCGATCTGACCATTGATTCGTTGGCAGGTAGCTTCCACTAGAAACGATGTTAAAGCCCATTATTCTCTATACATTTATTAAAAACGTCGTTCAAAATAAACTACGTTGCATATTGAAGCTATGGCGAGCGAGATGAAAAATAAACAGAACAAAACAAATGGGAGTAAGAGCACGCTTTGGGTGCAATGCTGAAAATGAATTTTCAGGAATGAGCCAGGCTTTGATTTGCTGGCTCAATATGAATAGAGTGAGGATTACTTCCTAAATTTAGCCAAAATACGATCTAAATGGTTCGCAAATTCGCGGCGATCGGTTTGGGAAAGCGCAGCGGGACCACCAGTCTGAATTCCGCTTGAACGCATGGTTTCCATGAAGTCGCGGATATTTAGACGCGCTTTGATGGTGTCTTTTGTATAAAGCTCGCCACGTGAACTGAGGGCTTGAGCGCCTTTAGAGATGACCTCATCTGCAAGCGGAATGTCTGATGTGATCACCAAATCGTTGGCCTCCACACGCTTAACGATTTCGTTGTCAGCGATGTCAAATCCAGCTGGAACTTGCAGCGAGTGGATGTTGTCTCTTTTGGGCGCCGGGACAACGTGGTTGGCGACAAACGTACATTCAATCCCTGTGCGTTCGGCGGCACGCACAATGGTTTCGCGGATGACTTTCGGACATGCGTCTGCATCTACCCATAACTTCATGATGACTTCTCACTTAGCTTGGCTTCTAGCTCTTCAATGCGAGCGACTAGTTTTTTCACCGTGCTTTCTAGCGCTGCAAGACGATCATTATCGGTATGCGCTTGTGCTGCGACTTCAACCTTGGGAACACGCTGAGCACTTTTCCAACTTTTTATTGCGGTGATTAATGCAGGCATTGGGACGGGCGTTTTCAAGCGTGCTTTCACTAACGCTACGGTTGGCTCTTTTCCTTGTTGTTGCAGTTGTTCCATTACCGCTTCTAATTCTTTAGTAACGTCTTGAGTTAACATTTTTAATCCTTAACAACGATATATCTATCATCATACGTTGAGTCCCCTAATTTGGCGAATAGCAATTTGGAAAGTGTGGTGTGAGAGATCTCTTACATAGGTTGTGAGAGAAAACGATTTCGTGAGCGGAAAAATAGAAATTACAACCATCAACTTATTGATAAATAATGATTTAACAACCATTTAACCAATGTGGTGTGTAAATATTTATCTGGGATAGATTGTCAATTTTTAGGAAAGGCGTAAATTGAGAGTTGTCAGCAGGAAGCAGACATGGAACAGGAAAGCACCAAGGATTTGGTTATCGTCAGGAAGACGATTTGGTTGGTCAGGATGATTAATCAAGCATGGAGCGTAGGACATTGTAAGGACACTATCATCAATAGGATGTTGATGACTAAGGATAGACAATGGACCCCTCTAGGATAGAGGTCATGGACAGCGTCAGGAAGATGCAAGGGACACCGCTCAAGGAACAAGTGATGTGTGCTAACGGGGAATGTTAGCTATCAGGATGATAAGGACACCGCTAGGACGGCGACGTAAGGAATAAGCTGACGGAATCAGCCACTATTATGGATGATGCATGGAGCACTTTTAGTAGCCGGACTGCTGCGAGTAAGACCGTGACCCCGATACTTATGTGTCGGGGTCTTTCTTATATAAAAAAGATACCTAGTCGTTCTCGTTGAATTAAGCACCTAGAGGTGGCTTGGGTATATCAATATCACAAAATTTATAAATTCCTAATAACACTTAATAAAAAACAATCCAGATCAATATCCTTTCCAATCAGTTGGTTTAACTTTCGGCTTCTCTACAAGGTGTTATGCCCCGCAGCTATTGAGCATATTCAAGCTCATCGAGTTTGTTATCTGCGGATAAATAAAGTTTGTTGTAATCAAGGAACAGATGTGGCCATAGTAACCAGAAGAATGCTTCTTCTACCCTACAATGAGTCGTTGCAACTAGAGTTCGTCATGCTGAATTGCTGTGCGAAAAACCGTGCTGAAATGAACGGTCCGTATACTGTCGCGTCTGCCAAACAGATGTTTGAGAAAATACTGGATGATGAAAATATTTATAGTATGGCGGTGCTAGAAAGCACCAGTCGTGACTATATGGGGCACGTGTTCATTTCCCATCTCGATTCCGAGCCTGAGTTAGGGTTTATTTTTGATAAATCTTATTGGGGTAAAGGGTTAGCGACAGAAGCTCTAAAAGCGTTTTTCCCAAAGGCGTGCCGTGAGCTGGGGCTACACAAGGTGAAAGCTAATGTGAATAGCAACCATCAAGCTTCTATGGCGGTGCTGAAAAAACTGGGATTTGTTGAAACAAAAGAAAGTAAGGATCTATATGGTCCTTACTTTGAAATGGAATTTACAAGCGATGCGGTGGTAGGTGAAAGTTCTGCGGCCTGAAACCGACCATGGTTAACTCCCCTTGGTAGCAATCGTCACCAAGAGATGAAAACTCAAATTGATACACCGTATGCCAACGCCAGACTCCGTCTGGCGTTTTTAGTTTATGGGCACCAAAGGCGATGCTGATTAATTGGAGCTCCAATTGCTCACATTTACGCGTGATTGCCACTTTTGCGAGCTCGGCTTGACGACGTTGTTGCCAAAACAGATAACAGAAAAAGCATAGCCCTAAAATTGCTAAAAGATCACCAATCATCCCTGAACCTTTATTATCCCTTTGTTGCTTGTTGTAAGCTGACTAGCGCGTTTGCTAGTTCTTCAGATGGATTTGAATGTAGCAAGGGCAATAGCACCATTCTTAACTCTGGTAGCATCACTAAATCGGCAAATAACTGATTAAATAGGGCTTGATTACCAGTTTGAGCTAAGCGCAGCAAAAACAGTTCTGCTACCTTTTCATTGGCTAGTAAGTGCCAAGCTCGGCCAGCCACGCCAATCAGTACTTCCTGATGGCTTAAACGAGGGCTTTGTAATATCGCTTCTAACACTGGCGAGGCAATGGCTGTTGGTGCGCCAGCCAAAGCTCGGATAAGCGCTGAAAGTAGGAAGAGATCAGGCTCGCTACTTGCGATTTCTTGTTGTGCTTTGTCGGCGATACGCTCAGCTAAACGCTCTTGTAACTCTACATGCTCAAGCGCACCCAACAGAGCATAAAGTGGTTCATTCGGTAGGTGGTTCAATGCTTTGCGTATCATTATCCCGTTTTGCTCTTTGTCCAAACGAGCGGCCATGTCGGTGATCCCTTGCAGACCTACGGTTTGCCAATTATCCCAGCCTAAGCCACCTGAAAAGTAATGCTGAGTGTGCTCATAATATTGGCTGGTAGGAAGATCGAGATTCGCGCGGACCTGGCTATGGAACACGGCCATTTTGTCTTCGGAAGGTTTGAACGTATATGGGTTATTAGACAGCTTTTGCTGTTGCTCTTCAGTGATATCATCATTGAGGCGTGTTCCCATGGCTTCCACTACGTATTTAATGAAATTGCCGATATCCGCTTGCTTTAACAAACCGCGCTCGTCCAATTCAAACTTTAGAAACCAAATCCAAGGTTGCTTTTGTTCATTCCAATAAGCGATGGCAAGGTGTGCTTTACGCTGCATTGGGAATGGGTACGGTGCTTGACCTTTTTCTACATCGGCAAACTCTTTCTTAGCGATGGTTTTGATACGACGACCAAGATCGAAGATTTGATAATCACAGTGGCTGTTGTTCAACAGTTGAGTGAGGGTTTGAATGTTTTCCATTAAATACTACGTCCTAACGTTCTTTTCACAAGAAATGGTATCATTCTCGGCTAATTCAAGGTTCGAGATAGAATTAATGGTAACAAATACTCAATTGGTCGACTTACTTCACCAACTTGAAGCGCAGCTCAAAGAACATAAGTTGTGGCAACACACTAGGCCTTCAGAGCAAGCCTTACAAAGCGTGGAGCCATTTGCGATTGATACACTGCATCCTCATGAGTGGTTGCAGTGGATCTTTATAGACAGAATGCACGTGCTAGTGGAAAACAACCAACCATTGCCAAGAGGGTTTTCTCTCGAGCCCTATTTTTCAGAAGCGTGGAAGCAGGAACCGCAGTTAGCAGAGCTGCTTGTTACAATCCGAACCATTGACGAACTGTGTAAGTAAACGAATGCTAGAACAAAAAATAGCGCGATCTTCAGAACCAGTTGAGCTGGAGATCGTTTATCAGGATGAATATTTTGTAGCGGTCAACAAGCCTGCTGGCATGTTAGTGCATCGCAGTTGGTTAGATAAACACGAAACTCAGTTTGTCATGCAAACTTTGCGCGACCAAATTGGTCAGCATGTGTTCCCATTGCATCGTCTGGATCGTCCAACATCTGGTGTGCTCGTGTTTGCGTTGTCGAGTGAAGTCGCATCACAAGTCATGCCGATGTTTGCTGAACATAAAATGGAAAAGACATACCACGCGATAGTACGCGGTTGGATTGAGGAAGAGGGCGTCTTGGATTACGCACTCAAAGTCGAGTTAGACAAGATTGCTGATAAGTTCGCTTCACAAGAAAAAGAAGCGCAAGAAGCGGTGACGGAATATAAACCGTTGGCTAAAGTGGAAGTTCCCTATTCTACGGGTAAATTTCCTACAACGCGTTATTGCTTAGTTGAGATGAAACCTAAAACGGGGCGTAAGCACCAACTTCGTCGTCATATGGCGCATCTACGTCATCCTATTGTGGGTGATACGACTCACGGAGATGGCAAGCACAACAAGCTATATCGCACAGAGTTTGATGCTCATCGTTTGCTACTGCACGCTTCAGAGTTACGGTTTGTCCATCCATTTACCGATCAAGAGATTGTCATGAAGGCCAATATTGATGAGACTTGGCAGCAATTGTTTACTCGATTTGAGTGGGATGAATCAATGATCAACCGATAATGGGATTAGTTAGATCTAGATAATGATTGGGTACAAATAAAAAGGGTTAGCATCAATGCTAACCCTTTTTTTAGTATTTAAGACTTAACGTTTTACTTGAGTTTTTCGAGATCTGCTTCGATCTCTGCGATCTTGCTCGAAACGACTTTTTCTAAATGACGAAGGTCTGAAAGAATTTTCTCTTTTACATCAACCTCAGGTTGTTTCGTTGGCTTAGTGATTTTATTCAGTTCATCAATGACCAATGTGAGGTTACGGTTGATTTCCGTTACTTCTTTATATTTGTGACTGCCACTGTCCACAAGAACATTTTTGATTTGGCGCGGGTATTTGAATTTAACGCTTTTGGCGAACAGCTCGCCTTTTTGCTTGTGGAAATAGATCTTGAGTACGTCTTTGTGTGCTTCTTGGCGTAGGGAATAACGTTCAATCTGCTTAGGGTCGTGAATACCCAAACCAGTGAGGTGGGGATACATAGGCTACCTCTATTACATCGAATTGATATTGATATAACTGTAGCAGCCTATGTATGAGCTAGATAGCTGATATTTAGCCAAAATGCTTAACTTGTGGGCAAGATCGCTCTCGCCCTGAACCGAAAAGATTGGCAGGTTTGATCTAAGCAGCGACCTCATCAGATAACTTTTCGATCAATCTCTCTCTTAGCTCATCCTGTTGTTCTTCACTTAATCTTCCCCCTGCATCACTGGTTAAAATAAACAAGTCTTCTGCTCGCTCACCAATGGTGGTGATTTTTGCACCATGAAGGTTGATATTTAAATCAGCAAACGTACGACCTACTTTGGCCAACAGCCCCGGTGTGTCTAGCGCGACAAACTCCATTAAAGTGTGTTTTTTACCTTTGGTTGGTAAGAAGTCGACTTTGGTTTTCACATTAAAGTGCTGAAGTTTGTTCGGAGTACGGCGCGTTTTAATCTTGGTTGGTCGGCCCGCCTCCAGTACATGGGTGAGGTGCTTAATCACCGCGGCGTGACGAGACTCATCGATCGCTTCGCCATGTTGATCGAGTACCATAAAGGTATCAATCACGTGCCCATCTTTGCTGGTCATTATTTGTGCGTCGTGTACATTAAAATTACGCCTATCTAACTCCGCCACGACCGTCGCAAATAAAGCAGGCTGGTCTTTCGTATATACAAACACCTCAGTGCCGCCACGAGTGGCTTTTTTACTGATCAAGACCAAAGGCTTAGTCGGATCTTCCATGCGAAGTAAGTGTTCGCAGTGCCACGCGATTTGCGTATGGGTATGACGAAGGAAATAGTCAGCTTTGAAGCGTTGCCACAATACTTCAATTTCGCGCGCGGCAAACCCCTCTTTGCGCAGCATTGCAGAGGCCATTTGTTGGTTGTGGCGAATTCGCTCACGCACATCGACAGGATTCTCTAACCCTCTACGTAAAGCACGTTGTGTGGAGTAATACAGCTCTGCCAGTAAGGTTCGTTTCCAAGCATTCCAAAGTTCTGGGTTGGTTGCACAAATATCTGCAACTGTCAGGCACACAAGATAATCGAGAGATTCTTCGTCTCTGACTTTTTTGGCAAATTCGGTAATCACATCGGGATCATAAATGTCTCGGCGCTGTGCGGTGACGGACATTAATAGATGATGCCTTACCAACCAAGCGACAAGTTTGGCCTCGGGCTTTGATAAGCCATGCTCAATACAGAAGTCGTAAGCCTCACCTTCGCCTATAACAGAGTGATCGCCGCCACGTCCTTTACCGATATCGTGGAAAATAGCGGCAATAATCAGCAGTTCTTTCTTTTGCATCCGAGGGTAGACGTCACAGCAAATAGGGTGCTTCGCATGATTTTCTGGGTCACTAAAGGTGTTGATGTGTTTCAGTAAGCGAATACTGTGTTCATCAACGGTGTAGGCGTGGAATAAGTCAAACTGCATTTGACCAACAATTTGACTCCATTGTGGTAAATAGGCCGCCATAACCCCTAATCGGTGCATTAGGCTGAATGCTTTATGCAGAGCATTAGGGTGACGACATAACGCCATGAACTTTTCACGCGCAGCAGGAATGGTGTGCAAAAATTTGTTGAGTCGACGGCGCGCGGTGCGCAGCTGACGTAGTGTTGGTGGGCTCACCCCTTCAATGGTTGAGTCGTTCGCGATATGTAAGAACATATCCAGAATAGTTTCTGGGCGAGCTTGAAACAATGCGGGTTTCCGCGCTTCAATCAAAGAGCCACGACGTTGGAAGTCGGCATCGAGAATCTCGGCACTTTCTGTCGCACCACCATTAATGATCGCTTGATCAAAAAGTTTGAGTAACATTTTATTGAGCTCTGCCACACGACGAAGTGTGCGATAGAACTCTTTCATCATCATTTCTACGCCTCGGTTGCCTTCACCGACGTAGCCTAGATTTTCCGCAACTTGTGCTTGATGGGCAAAGGTCAAGCGGTTGTCATAGCGGCGAAGCTCCATGTGCAGAGCAAAACGCACTCGCCAAAGGAAGTCCTGACATTCAACCAATTCTCGGTATTCTGCGTCAGTTAAAAATCCGTATCGGCTCATTTCCAGCAATGACGTGGCACCAAAGTGACGTCGGGCGACCCAGATTAATGTATGAATATCGCGCAGCCCGCCAGGGGTCGACTTAATGTCTGGTTCTAAGTTGTAGGTTGTATCATGGTAACGGGCATGGCGTTCTCTCTGCTCTTGAATTTTAGCGCGATAAAACGTTTCACTTGGCCAAAAGGAGTCTGATAATACGACTTTCTTCAGTGCCTGAAAGGTATCCTCGCTGCCACACAGTAGACGCGCTTCTTGAAGGTTTGTCGCGACGGTCAGATCGGCTTTACCAATTTCCGCACATTCGTTAACGGTGCGAACAGCGTGTCCGACCTCGAGTTTTAAATCCCACAACAGCGTAATGAATTCGCTGATTTTTGCTTCTAGCGCGGTCGGCAGCTTATTGTTCGACAGAATCAAAATATCGATATCGGAGAGCGGATGCAGCTCGCCACGCCCATAGCCACCCACGGCAACTAGGGAAATGTTGTAAATATCTTTGAAGCCAAAATGTTGCCACAAACGATTCAGAAGCAGATCCATGTATTCTGCCCTGGCTAAAACCAAGCTTGTTACCGGATGATGATTGAGAAACTCTTGGTTTTGATCGGAGCTAAATTTCTCTAACTCTTGTTTGAGCTCTCCGATATTGATTTGTTCATCGGAAAAGGTAAGAGGGGACTGAAGTGTCATATTTGCCATCCGTGCAAGCTAATCTAGTTACAATCTAACAAATTTGTGGCAGATAAAAAATATCCCCGCCGAAGCAGGGATATAGTAAACAACGAGTGGTCGTCAGCTTTACGCGTTTTTCATTAGGCGAGGAATCGTATCGTCGCTACGAAGCGTCAGTACTTCACAACCTTCTTTTGTTACAACAATGGTATGTTCCCATTGAGCAGAGTTCTTGCCGTCGCCTGTGTAAACGGTCCAATCGTCTTGAGCGTCAACAGAGCAACCAAATTTACCTGCGTTAATCATTGGCTCAATAGTAAAGCACATGCCTTCTTTTAGTACGCGGCGGTCTTTGTTCTTGTAATGAACCACTTGTGGTTCTTCATGGAACTCATCGCCGATACCGTGGCCACAGAAGTCTTTCACAATAGAAAACTTGTTGCGAGGGTTGTTTTTGTTGTTCTCTTTGATGTACTTCTCGATAGCTGTACCGATGTCACCAACTGTTGAACCTGGCTTAACGGTACGCATACCAACATACAGTGCTTCTTGAGCAACCATGCATAGACGTTTGTTTGCAGGTGAAACATCACCGACTAGGAACATCTTAGAAGTGTCACCATGGTAACCTTGAGGACGCACGCTCAGATCCGCATTTTCGTCATTTGGAACGATTACGGTAATATCAACGTTTAAGATGTCGCCATCTTTTAGTACCGCTGGCTTCATTTGACCGTTGCTACCGATTTCGTCTTTTTCTGCTGGAATACCGTGGCATACGATATGGTTGATTGAAGTACAAATCGACTTAGGGAAACCATGGTAATCAAGCGGAGCAGAGTATGCGCCTTTTTCTAGAGCGTACTCATGACAGATTTTGTTCAACTCTTCTGTCGTCACACCAACTTTGATGTGTGGTTCGATCATTTCTAGAATCTCTGCGGCCAGCTTGCCCGCAATGCGCATGCGTTCTATTTCTTCAGCAGTTTTAATCTTGATTGACATTGGCTTTCTCTACTTATTCCTAAGCACGTAAACGTGCGAATGGCCGCATTCTATCAGACATCGGGGCGTTAACCCAAGTTAGATAGGAATATGCATCATTCTTAATTCGATCGTATGTTTAAAGTTTTGCTTATAAATAGGAGAAAGTGGCACGGTGAAGAAATAATTTTTACTAGCCACAGTGAGCTAAAATATGGTATAAAGCGCGCCGGAATAGAGGACTGTTCTCTTCGTTTAGCAAAGCTAAGCGGCGAAGCAAGCTTCATCCGAATAACCTTTTATCTTTAAATCACACACATTCCGTCACATATTCCGGGGTGCTGAGCAGAAGCTTGGTCGGAGTTATGGGGAATGTGGAGGCCTAACCCCATAGAGGAATTTAAAATGGCAACTGTATCAATGCGCGATATGCTAAAAGCTGGTGTTCACTTCGGTCACCAGACTCGTTACTGGAACCCAAAAATGAAGCCATTCATCTTTGGCGCTCGTAACAAAGTTCATATCATCAACCTAGAAAAAACTGTACCAATGTTCAACGACGCTCTAGCTGAACTAGCTAAAGTTGGCGAGAAGAAAGGTAAAGTTCTATTCGTAGGTACTAAGCGCGCTGCATCTGAAGCTGTTAAAGAAGCTGCAATCGCAAGCAACCAGTTTTACGTAAACAACCGCTGGTTAGGCGGTATGCTTACAAACTACAAAACAGTTCGTCAGTCTATCAAGCGTCTAAAAGATCTAGAGACTCAATCTCAAGACGGTACTTTTGACAAACTAACTAAGAAAGAAGCTCTAATGCGTACTCGCGAAATGGAGAAGCTAGAGAAATCTCTTGGTGGTATCAAAGATATGGGCGGCCTACCAGACGCTCTATTCGTAATCGACGCTGATCACGAACACATTGCAATTAAAGAAGCTAACAACCTAGGTATTCCAGTATACGCTGTGGTAGATACTAACTCTAACCCAGACGGCGTTGACTACGTAATCCCAGGTAACGACGACGCGATCCGCGCTGTACAGCTATACCTGAACGCTGCTGCTTCAGCAGTATCTGAAGGTCGTAACAAAGACGTAGCTGCAGTTGCTGAAAAAGACGGTTTCGTAGAAGCTGAATAATAGCGGCTCTGTGTCACACTTGGTCTATGTGAAACCTTTGTGTAGCATAAACTAAGTTATAGTTAGCAATGGGGGCCGACAATGTTAGGCCCCTGTTTTTTACCTTATTTCGAATCAAACGAGGAATACAGAATGGCAACTGTAACTGCTGCTCTAGTTAAAGAACTTCGCGAGCGTACTGGCGCTGGCATGATGGAATGTAAGAAAGCGCTTGTAGAAGCAAACGCTGACATCGAACTAGCAATTGAAAACATGCGTAAATCTGGCGCAGCGAAAGCAGCTAAGAAAGCTGGTAACGTTGCAGCTGAAGGCGCAATCATCATCAAAGAAGAAAACGGCGTTGCTGTTCTTCTTGAAGTTAACTGCCAAACTGACTTCGTTGCTAAAGACGGTAACTTCACTGCATTCGCAGAAGAAGTTGCAGCTGCAGCTCTAGCTTCAAAAGCGACTGTTGAAGAGCTACAAGCACAATTCGAAGACGCACGTGTAGCTCTTGTAGCTAAAATCGGTGAAAACATCACTATCCGTCGCGTAGAATACGTTCAAGGCACTGCAATTGCTTCTTACCGTCACGGTGAGAAAATCGGTGTTGTTGTTGCTGGTGAAGGCGACGCAGAAACTCTTAAGCACGTTGCAATGCACGTTGCTGCTTCTAAGCCTGAGTTCGTTAACCCAGAAGACGTACCAGCTGACGTAGTAGAAAAAGAGAAAGCGGTTCAAGTTGAAATCGCAATGAACGAAGGCAAGCCTGCTGAAATCGCTGAGAAGATGGTTGTTGGCCGCATGAAGAAATTCACTGGCGAGATCTCTCTAACAGGTCAAGCTTTCATCATGGAACCTAAGAAAACTGTAGGTGAAATGCTGAAAGAAAAAGGCGCTTCAGTTTCTACATTCGTTCGCCTAGAAGTAGGTGAAGGTATCGAGAAGAAAGAAGAAATGAGCTTCGCTGAAGAAGTTGCTGCAGCTCAAAAAGGTTAATCCTTAGAGACTGTATAAAGATTAGACCGTAGCCTTGGCTGCGGTCTTTTTATGAGCAGTGAACGATTAGCCGTGATGAATAGCCATAACTGAATTTGTGTCTATTCATGACTGTTAATCAACAACTCTCTTTGGAAGGTAAACTCCATGACTACGAACCCTAAACCAGCGTATCAACGTATTCTATTAAAACTGAGTGGTGAAGCTCTTCAAGGTGAAGACGGTTTTGGTATTGATCCTGCGGTCCTTGATCGCATGGCACAAGAAGTTAAAGAACTGGTTGAACTGGGTGTTCAGGTTGGTGTAGTTATCGGTGGCGGTAACTTGTTCCGTGGTGCAGGCCTTGCTGAAGCTGGTATGAACCGCGTAGTTGGTGACCACATGGGTATGCTTGCTACAGTAATGAATGGCCTAGCGATGCGCGATGCTCTTCACCGTGCATACGTGAATGCGCGCGTTATGTCTGCCATTCCTCTAAAAGGCGTATGTGACGACTATAATTGGGCTGATGCGATCCGTGAGCTTCGCCAAGGCCGTGTTGTCATCTTCTCTGCTGGTACGGGTAACCCGTTCTTTACAACGGATTCTGCTGCTTGCCTACGTGGTATTGAAATCGAAGCGGATGTTGTACTAAAAGCGACGAAAGTTGATGGTGTATTTACTGCTGACCCTGTAGCAAACCCAGACGCAGAGCTGTATGATAAGCTATCTTACGCAGAAGTTCTGGATAAAGAGCTGAAAGTGATGGACTTGGCGGCGTTTACGCTAGCTCGTGACCACAAAATGCCAATCCGCGTATTTAACATGAACAAGCCAGGCGCACTACGTCGCGTGGTTATGGGCGAAGCAGAAGGCACGCTAATCAACGAATAAGCTTGTCCCAAGGTGCCACCCAAAGCGTTAGGGTGGCGTTTGCTTTGCTTAACCGTTTTAGGCTTTCTTCAGGAAAGATGACATTTTTAAGGTGAAACTGTGATTAACGAAATCAAAAAAGACGCGCAAGAGCGCATGGATAAAAGCGTTGAAGCGCTTAAGAACAACCTTTCTAAAATTCGTACAGGTCGTGCACACCCAAGCCTACTATCTGGTATTTCTGTAGAATACTACGGTGCAGCAACACCTCTAAACCAAGTAGCAAACGTTATTGCTGAAGATGCGCGTACACTTGCAATCACGGTTTTCGATAAAGAGCTGACCCCGAAAGTAGAAAAAGCGATCATGACGTCTGATCTTGGTCTAAACCCTATGTCTGCTGGTACTATCATCCGTGTTCCACTTCCACCACTAACGGAAGAACGTCGTAAAGACCTAGTTAAGATCGTTCGTGGTGAAGCTGAAGGTGGTCGTGTTGCTGTTCGTAACATCCGTCGTGACGCAAACAACGATCTTAAAGCGCTTCTAAAAGATAAAGAAATCTCTGAAGATGAAGATCGTAAAGCACAAGACGAAATTCAAAAACTAACTGACGTTGCAGTTAAGAAGATCGATGAAGTTCTTGCTGCAAAAGAAAAAGAGTTGATGGAAGTTTAATACTCCCACACACATCACTGTTGGAAAACGCTGTGCTCACAGCTCAGCGTTTTTTTATGTTAGTCTATCCAACTGATGGAACTCAATTAACTCCCTATGCAAAATTCTCAAGCCTTCTCTGATTCCCTTCCTAAGCATATTGCCATCATTATGGACGGTAATGGCCGTTGGGCTAAGTCCAAAGGAAAACCTCGCGTATTTGGTCACAAAAAAGGCGTTAATGCCGTTCGTAAGACCGTGGCTGCTGCTTCAAAGCTTGGCATTAAAGCCATGACGCTATTTGCTTTTAGTAGTGAAAACTGGCGTCGTCCGGAGGAAGAAGTGGGTCTTTTGATGGAACTGTTTATCACGGTCCTGTCTAGTGAAGTAAAAAAACTACACAAAAATAATTTACGGTTGCGCGTGATCGGTGATACCAGTCGATTTAGTGAGCGTCTACAAAAGAAGATTGTAGAAGCTGAAAATCTAACGGCAGGTAACACGGGGATGGTGATCAACATTGCAGCCAATTATGGCGGTAAGTGGGACATCACAGAAGCGGCCAAAACGTTAGCGTTAAAAGCACGTAACGGTGAGATTCGTGTAGAGGATATCAATGAGCAGCTAATCACTGAGCATTTGACCATGGCAGACTTACCTGAAGTGGATCTTTTGATTCGTACCAGTGGAGAGTGTCGCATCAGCAACTTTATGTTGTGGCAAATGGCTTATGCAGAAATGTACTTTACACCCGAGTATTGGCCGGAATTCGACGAAGACAGCTTAGTTGAAGCTGTAACTTGGTTTATCAATCGAGAACGTCGTTTTGGCTGTACAGGTGAACAAATAAAGGCATTGATGGCAGCTCAATAAGGACTAGTTAGTTTGAAACAGAGAATAATAACAGCACTAATTTTAGCTCCCCTGGTTATTTTAGGCATTTTTAAATTACCCCTAATGGGCTTTATTGCCGCTTTAACTGCAATTACCCTATTAGGTTTTTGGGAGTGGACTCAATTTACAGGAAGCAACTCTCGCTTTGCTGCCCTCGTTCCGGCAGTCATTGTTACCGGACTTAGTTTTCTATATATTTCGCCTGACGCACATAGCCTCAACCATTTAGCAACGCCTCATTATGTTGTGCTGGGCCTTGGTTTTGTTTGGTGGATTATTGCTAGCTTAATGGCGATTACTTATCCCAAAACGACGAAATCTTGGCAAAATAATTTTGTTTTACGCCATGTGTTTGGTTTTCTGACATTAATTCCATTCCTTTGGAGTGTAGTTATTCTTAGAGCTCATGACATTACGGTAGATCCATACCACGGAGCAAAGCTCGTGTTATACGTTTGTTTCTTGGTATGGGCTGCAGATAGCGGTGCTTACTTTGCAGGCAAAAGCTTAGGCAAACGCAAGATGGCGCCACATGTCAGTCCGAATAAAACCATTGAAGGGCTTATTGGCGGCATTATCACGGCATTGATCGTGGCGTGGGCATTTGCTGATTGGTTCGATATTCAGTTCACCAGTCCTGTACATATGGTGTTGATTACGTTGGTTACTGTTGTTATATCAGTGCTCGGCGATCTGGTGGAAAGTATGTTCAAGCGTGTCTCAGGCATTAAAGACAGCAGCAACATTATCCCAGGACATGGCGGTGTGCTCGATCGTATTGACAGCCTAACCGCAGCATTCCCAGTTTTTGCTCTTCTTTACTACGTATTCTAATTTATCAGGAGCGGCATTGTCGCTCCTGAGCTTTCTAACGGTCTTACAACATGCAAAAGTTAACGATTCTTGGTGCTACTGGATCCATTGGTGCAAGCACGCTTAAAGTGGTCGAACAAAACCCAGAGCTGTTTTCTGTCGTTGCCTTAGCGGCAAGCACCAACGTTGAAAAGATGATCGGGCTATGTCGTCAGTGGCAACCTAAATACGCGGTAATGGCGGACAAAGCCGCAGCGATTCAACTCCAATCTGAGTTACATTTGGTTTCGCCAAACACCGAAGTATTAGGTGGTGTGGATGCTCTATGCCATATTGCTTCATTGGACGAAGTTGACAGTGTGATGGCTGCTATTGTCGGAGCGGCTGGTCTACTGCCTACCATGGCTGCTGTGAAAGCTGGTAAGCGAGTATTGTTGGCAAATAAAGAAGCACTGGTCATGTCAGGCCAGTTATTTATTGATGCCGTAGAAGAGTTTGGTGCGGAGCTACTTCCCGTCGATAGTGAACACAATGCTATTTTCCAGTGCTTACCACAGCAAGTACAAACCAATTTAGGTCGTTGTAATTTACAAGAACATGGCATTTCTCATATTTTGCTGACTGGTTCTGGTGGTCCTTTCCGTTACACTGACATCGCAGAACTGGAAAAGGTGACTCCTGAACAGGCGATCGCCCATCCGAACTGGTCGATGGGACCAAAGATTTCCGTTGACTCAGCCACGATGATGAACAAAGGCTTGGAGTATATCGAAGCTAAATGGTTGTTTAATGCGGTTCGCGAGCAGCTAAAGGTTATTATTCATCCGCAGTCTGTTATTCATTCAATGGTTCAATACCGCGATGGTTCGGTTTTGGCACAAATGGGTGAGCCGGATATGGCGACCCCTATTGCACTGACTATGTCATACCCATCAAGAGTTGAAGCTGGGGTTAAGCCACTAGACTTCACGCAAATTGGCGAATTGACGTTTTTGCAACCTGATTTTGCTCGTTACCCATGTTTAAAACTAGCAATTGACGCTTGTTATGAAGGTCAACATGCAACAACGGCACTGAATGCAGCGAATGAAGTCGCTGTTGATGCATTTTTAAATAACAGCCTAGGTTTTACGGATATCGCTCGCATCAATGAGTCTGTGTTGAATAAAATCAATGCAAGCTGCAAAGCTGAGAATGCGAATAGCTTGGAAAGCTTGTTAGAGCTAGATAGAATGGCACGAACTATTGCCCTAGAAACCATACGCGAGCGTAGCTGATGACTGGTATATTGTGGAATCTCATTTCTTTTATCGTCGCACTGGGCATTCTTGTCGCTGTGCACGAGTTTGGGCACTTTTGGGTTGCTCGCCGTTGCGGCGTGAAAGTTGAAAAGTTTTCAATCGGTTTCGGCAAGTCTATCTGGAGTAAGGTAGGCAAAGACGGAACGGAGTACAGCATCTCAATGATCCCTCTCGGCGGCTATGTAAAAATGGTTGATAGCCGTGTTGATGAGGTGCCAGAACATGAGAAGCATTTAGCGTTTGATAAGAAGCCGCTATGGAAGCGAACCTCTATTGTTGCGGCAGGCCCTATCTTTAACTTCCTTTTCGCAATCTTCGCCTATTGGCTCGTATTTCTTATTGGTATCCCAGCAGTTAAGCCAGTAATTGGTGAAGTTACGCCCAATTCGATCGTCGCAGAAGCCGGAATTGAATCTGGAATGGAACTTAAATCGATATCTGGTATCAAAACTCCGGATTGGGAATCGGTAAATATGGGATTGATTTCTCATATTGGCGATGATTTGATGACAGTAACACTGACGTCAGCGAATGAAGTTGGTTCAGAAGTAACGAAAACGCTCGATCTGCGCGAATGGGAGTTCGACCCTGAAACTCAGTCTGCGATGCAGTCCTTGGGTTTTGCGCCGTATACACCGGAGGTGTATCGCGTTATCGAACAGGTTTCGCAAGGTGGAGCGGCGGAAAAAGCAGGTGTGCTTCCAGGTGATGAGATTGTCGCTATTGATGAACAACGCGTCACGGAGTGGAAGCAGGTTGTTGAAGCGGTTCGCTCTAATCCTGATACACCGATTGAATTAACGGTATTGCGTCAGGGCTATGAGCAAACATTAACGCTGACGCCTGGTAGCCGTGAGCTAGCTAACAAAGAAGTCGTTGGTTTTGCAGGTATTGCACCTAAAGTCGCAGAATGGCCAGAAAGTTATCGCTTCGACCTTCAGTTTGGTGTATTCGAGTCAGTAGGTAAGGCGGTAGACAAAACCGGCCAAGTCATTGGCTTGACAATCAGCATGCTTAAGAAACTGATTGTTGGTGACGTTGGTCTGAATAATCTGAGTGGTCCAATATCAATAGCCAAAGGCGCAGGTGCGACGGCTGATTATGGCTTGGTCTACTTTTTAGGTTTTCTCGCTCTAATTAGTGTTAACCTAGGTATTATTAATCTCGTTCCTTTACCAATGTTGGATGGCGGTCATTTGTTGTTTTTTGCAATTGAAGCAGTCATTCGACGTCCCGTTCCTGAGAGAGTGCAGGAAATGGGTTTTAGAATTGGTGGTGCGATCATCTTCTCGCTCATGGCGTTAGCGCTATTTAATGATTTTACTCGTCTGTGATAGTTCAGAGACAAAAGCAGTAGCAAGGAATAATTAGAACAAGTATGGCGATTAAGCGAATTCTATTTGCAAGTTTACTGGCGACCAGTGTATCTGCAAATGGAGCAGAGAACTTCGTAGTTCAAGATATTGAAATCGATGGATTGCAGCGTGTAGCACTGGGTGCTGCGTTGTTGAAAATGCCTGTACGTGTCGGTGATACCATTGGCCAAGGCGATGTTGCAGAGATTATCCGTGCACTGTATGCATCTGGTAACTTTGAAGATGTGAAAGTGTTACGTGACGGCGGCGTTCTGATGGTTCAAGTCAAAGAACGTCCTACCATTGCCAGCATCTCATTTTCTGGTAACAAAGCAATCAAGGACGAGCAGCTACAAGAAAACCTGAACGCATCTGGTGTTCGTGAAGGCGAAGCGCTTGACCGCACCACGCTAAGCAACATTGAAAAAGGCTTAGAAGACTTTTACTACAGCGTAGGTAAATACAACGCAACAGTAAAAGCGGTGGTGACTCCACTGCCACGTAACCGTTCTGACCTAAAGTTTGTCTTTACTGAAGGCGTGTCGGCAAAAATTCAGCAAATCAATTTTATCGGCAATGAAGTTTTCAGCGATGAGGACCTTCTTTCTCGTTTTAACTTGAATGTTGATGTGCCGTGGTGGAATTTTCTGTCTGACGAAAAGTACCAAAAACAAGTGCTTGCAGGTGATATTGAAGCGCTCAAATCATTCTATCTGGACCGCGGTTACCTAAAATTTAACGTTGATTCGACACAAGTTGCAATCTCTCCTGACAAGAAAGGGGTATACATTACTCTTGGCTTAGAAGAGGGCGAGGTTTACACCGTCAAGGACGTAAAGTTCCGTGGTGATTTGATTGGTGAGGAAGCGACGTTCGAACGACTTGTACCATTTGAAGACAATGAGACGTACAACGGCTCGTTGGTCACTTCAATGGAAGAGGGTATTAAACGTGTGCTTGGTGAGTCCGGCTACGCTTATCCTCAAGTGAATACCATTCCTGAGTTTGACGACGAGAATCAAGAAGTTTCTTTGGTCGTTAACGTCGATCCAGGTAACCGAATTTACGTTCGTGATATCCGCTTCACGGGTAACAACTCAACCAAAGATGAAGTCCTTCGTCGTGAAATGCGTCAGATGGAAGGCAGTTGGTTAAACTCGAAATCGATTGAAACGGGTAAAACTCGTCTAAACCGTTTGGGTTACTTTGAAAACGTTGAAGTACAAACCGTTCGAGTGCCAGGTAGTGATGATCAAGTCGACCTAGTTTACTCTGTCAAAGAAGCGAACTCTGGTAGCGTTAACTTCGGTGTTGGCTACGGTACCGAATCAGGCGTGAGCTTCCAGGTCGGTCTGCAACAAGATAACTTCATTGGTAGCGGTAACCGTGTTGGTATCAACGCGATGATGAATGACTACCAAAAAAACATCAGTCTAGATTACCGAGACCCGTACTGGAACTTAGACGGTGTTAGCTTAGGTGGTAAGGTCTTCTACAACGAATTTGAAGCGAAAGAAGCCAATATCGTTGACTATACCAACGAAAGCTATGGTGCGAGCTTAACGTGGGGCTTCCCATTCGATGAGCTGAACCGTTTTGAATTCGGTGTCGGTTATACGCACAACAAGATCGGTAACTTATCGCCTTACTTGCAGGTAGAGCAATTCTTACGAGCACAAGCAGACAACATTGATTCTAGTGGAGCGTTGAACACGAACGACTTCGACTTCAATATCTCTTGGACACGTAATAACTTAAACCGTGGTTACTTCCCAACGGCAGGTAACCACCAACGTGCGTTCTATAAAATGACCGTACCTGGCTCTGACGTTCAATACTTCAAAATGCAGTACGATGTTCGCCAGTATGTGCCATTGACTAAGAAGCATGAGTTTACCCTCTTGTTCCGTGGTCGCTTAGGTTACGGCAATGGTTACGGCCAAACAGATGGTAACGATAACTTGTTCCCATTCTATGAAAACTACTACGCCGGTGGCTTTACGTCGCTTCGTGGTTTTGGTTCAAACTCTGTTGGCCCTAAAGCGGTTTACCGTGATACATCAGGCTCAAACAATGGTGCAGATACAGCAACAGATGACTCTGTCGGTGGTAACGCCGTGGCGCTAGCAAGTGTTGAGTTGATTGTCCCAACACCATTTGCGTCAGAAGAAGTACAAAACCAAATTCGTACCAGTATCTTCTTTGATATGGCAAGTGTTTGGGATACTGAGTTTGACTATCGCGATTCAGGTGCGGAATATGGTGACCGTTACTACTACGATTACTCAGATCCAACCAACTACCGCTCTTCTTACGGTGCGGCGTTGCAGTGGATGTCTCCAATGGGGCCACTAGTATTCTCACTAGCGAAACCAATTAAGAAATTTGATGGCGATGATGAAGAGTTCTTCACATTCACTATCGGTAGAACTTTCTAAAGAGGAAAATATTTTGAATAAAATGATCAAAGCGGCTGGGATTGGCCTTCTTGTACTGAGCTCTTCAATGTTTGCAAATGCGGCAGAAGCTGCACAGAAAATTGCTTATGTAAATACAGCTCAAGTTTTCCAAGCTCTTCCTCAACGTGAAGTTGTACTACAAAAAATGCAGAAAGACTTCAAAAGCAAAGCTGATGAACTGAAGTCAATCCAAGCACAAGCTAAAACAAAGATCGAAAAGCTACAACGTGACGGCGAGCTTTTGGGTCAAGACGAAGTTGAAAAGCTACGTATCGATATCGCGAAGCTAGACAGCGAGTACAAAGTGAAAGCACAAGCACTTGAAAAAGCAAGTGCGCGTCGTGAAGCTGAAGAAAAAGCGAAGCTTTTCAAAACGATTCAAGATGCAGTTAAGAAAGTCGCAGACAAAAATGGTTACGATCTTGTGATTGATATCTCTGCTTTGCAGTACGGCAAGCCAGAATACAATATCTCTGAAGACGTAATTAAAGCTCTAAAATAAGAAGTTATGAAGACATTAACATTAGCCGAATTGGCGACAATTACCGGGGGTGAGCTGTTTGGTGACGAGTCTCTCGTTGTAAGCCGTGTTGCCCCAATGGATAAAGCACAAGAAGGTGACGTAACCTTCTTGTCTAACCCAAAATACGCAAAACACCTTTCTGAGTGCCAAGCTACCGTTGTTATGGTAAAGGCTGAGCATAAAGATCAATGCGTTGGAAATGCGCTAGTGGTTTCAGACCCTTATGTCGCATTTGCTCGTGTGGTTCAAGCGATGGATACCACACCAAAACCGGCAGACGATATTGCACCAAGTGCTGTGATTGCCGCTGATGTTAAGATGGGTGAGAACGTTACAATCGGCGCTAACGCCGTGATTGAAACGGGCGTGGAACTCGGCGACAACGTAAGCATTGGCGCTGGTTGTTTTATCGGTAAGAACGCCAAGCTAGGGAATAACACCAAGCTTTGGGCTAATGTCACTATCTATCATGAAGTGTCATTGGGTGATGACTGTCTCGTTCAATCGGGTACCGTCATTGGCTCTGATGGCTTCGGTTATGCGAATGACAAAGGCGAGTGGATCAAAATCCCTCAGCTTGGTTCAGTGCGTATCGGTAACCGCGTTGAGATTGGTGCTTGTACTACGATTGACCGCGGTGCACTCGAAGATACTATCATTGAAGACAATGTCATTCTGGATAACCAACTTCAAATCGCGCACAACGTGCAGATCGGATATGGTACCGTGATGCCTGGTGGTACTATTGTCGCGGGCAGTACAAAAATTGGTAAGTACTGCCAGATTGGCGGCGCGTCTGTTCTGAATGGCCATATCACTATCGCAGATGGTGTGGCGATTACAGGTATGGGCATGGTAATGCGCAGTATCGAAGAAAAAGGCCTTTACTCATCAGGTATTCCACTACAAACGAACAGAGAGTGGCGTAAAACTGCAACTCGAGTTCACCGTATTGATGAGATGAATAAGCGCCTGAAAGCGGTTGAAAAGCAGCTGGAACAGAAAGAAGAAATTTAGAACAAGTTATTTTTCGCTCTGTATTTAACGTGAAAGCTAACAGGCTCTAGTTCCATATTCTGTACGAAGACTCGCGAAATGCGGGTCTTTTTCTTCTATAATGACGCGCTCTAAGTAGATTTAACTCCAAGATGGTGCGTATTTTGCTTGTATATTGCAAAGCGATTCGGCTTTACGACCTGTTGCCACGTTTGCCATCTTGGCGGCAAAAAATTGATATAGGAAGACGACTTTGACTACTGAAAAGAAAACGATGAATATCTCTGAAATTCAAGAGCTACTACCTCATCGCTACCCATTCTTATTGATCGACCGAGTGATAGACTTCCAAGAAGAGAAGTACCTTCACGCGATTAAAAACGTGTCGGTTAACGAACCTCAGTTCACAGGTCACTTTCCTCAACTACCAGTATTCCCAGGTGTTTTGATTTTAGAAGCAATGGCTCAGGCAACAGGCTTACTTGCATTTAAATCATTTGGTGCACCAACAGAAAATGAACTGTACTACTTTGCAAGCGTAGACGGCGCGAAATTCCGTAAACCAGTGGTTCCGGGCGACCAATTGGTTATTGAGGTAGAATTTCTGAAAGAACGTCGCGGCATTGCTGCATTTAGCGGTGTAGCAAAAGTTGACGGCGAAGTGGTATGTTCTGCAGAACTGAAGTGTGCTCGTCGAGAGTTTTAATATGATTCATGAAACCGCTAAAATCCACCCGGCAGCGGTGGTAGAAGAGGGCGCCAAAATTGGTGCTAACGTAACGGTAGGTCCTTTTACGTACATCACCTCTACGGTTGAAATTGGTGAAGGCACAGAAGTGATGTCTCACGTTGTGATCAAAGGTCACACGACTATTGGCAAAGATAACCGTATTTTCCCGCATGCTGTTATTGGTGAGGAAAACCAAGATAAAAAATACGGTGGTGAAGATACAACCGTGGTTATCGGTGATCGTAACGTCATTCGTGAAGCGGTCCAAGTTCACCGTGGCACAGTGCAAGACAAAGCAACCACGATCATTGGTGATGACAACTTATTGTGTGTGAATGCACACGTTGCGCATGATGTTGTTATTGGTAACCACACTCATATCGGTAATAACTCGATTCTTGGTGGTCACGTTACTGTTGATGATTATGCCGGTGTGATGGCACTGTCTGCGATTCACCCGTTTTGTACAGTGGGCGCTTACGCGTACATTGGCGGCTGTTCAGCAGTGGTGCAAGATGTCCCAGCTTACGTACTCGCGCAAGGTAACCACGCAACACCTTTCGGCTTGAACCTTGTTGGCTTGAAGCGTAATGGTTTTGAGAAACCAGAGATTCGTGCGCTACAAAAAGCGTATAAAGAAATCTACCGTTCAGGTAAGACGCTAGAAGAAGTGAAGCCTATTCTAGCTGAAATGGCTCAAGAGTGGCCAGCAGTGAAGCGTTTCTCTGATATTCTGGAAACGACGGAACGTGGCATTATTCGTTAATTGGCGAATGAAGCAATAAATAAAAAGATCGTGACCGAATTTGAGGTTACGATCTTTTTGTGTTTTATGGATAAGGCAAACCGTTATCCATAGCGCACAGGAAAAATAGCGAAGTAGATATGGAAAGACCATTACGTATTGGCATCATTGCCGGAGAATTGTCTGGCGATACGCTAGGTGAAGGCTTTATCAAAGCAGTAAAGCAACAATATCCAGACGCAGAGTTCGTAGGCATTGGCGGTCCGAAAATGATAGCCCAAGGTTGCGAGTCTCTGTTTGATATGGAAGAGCTTGCGGTGATGGGATTAGTCGAGGTTTTAGGCCGCTTACCGAGACTTCTTAAAGTGAAAGCTGAGCTCGTTCAGTATTTTACTCAGAATCCGCCTGATGTTTTCATCGGGATCGATGCTCCTGACTTCAACTTACGCCTAGAGCTTGACCTCAAGCAAGCGGGCATTAAAACCGTTCATTACGTGAGTCCGTCTGTTTGGGCTTGGCGTCAGAAGCGCATCTTTAAAATAGAAGCGGCAACGAACTTGGTGCTAGCATTTCTTCCGTTTGAGAAAGCGTTCTACGACAAATTTAATGTACCTTGCGAGTTCATTGGTCATACCTTGGCTGATTCCATCCCACTAGAATCAGAACAAGCGCCTGCACGTGAGTTGCTTGGTTTAGAACAAGATAAAAAGTGGCTTGCTGTCCTGCCAGGCAGTCGTGGTAGCGAGTTAAAAATGCTCTCTGAGCCATTTATTGAAACCTGCAAGTTACTCCATAAAAAATTTCCAGAACTGGGGTTTGTTGTCGCGCTTGTTAATCAAAAACGCCGTGAGCAGTTTGAACAAGCCTGGAAAGAATTCGCACCAGAGTTGGACTTCAAGTTAGTTGATGACACCGCACGCAACGTCATCACCGCATCCGATGCCGTGATGCTGGCCTCTGGTACCGTAGCGTTGGAGTGTATGCTTCTCAAGCGTCCAATGGTGGTGGGTTATCGTGTGAATGCATTTACTGCTTTCTTAGCTAAACGTCTATTGAAAACGAAGTATGTGTCATTGCCGAATATCTTAGCGGATGATGAGCTCGTCAAAGAATATCTACAAGATGAGTGCACACCAGACAATTTGTTTGCTGAGGTTTCTCGCTTATTGGAAAGCGACAATAAACCGATGTTAGATAAGTTTACGGAAATGCATCATTGGATCCGTAAAGATGCGGACCAACAAGCCGCAAACGCGGTTCTAAAACTGATTGAAAAATAGAGATTTATCATGGCTGTTAAACCAAAAGCGACCAAAACCAAAGTTGAACTCCCTCCGTTTGAATATCCGCAAGGTTACCAGCTTGTGGCCGGAGTCGACGAGGTCGGACGTGGCCCTTTGGTGGGAGACGTCGTCACCGCTGCGGTTATCCTTGATCCTAACAATCCTATTAAAGGGTTGAACGATTCGAAAAAATTGACCGAAAAGAAACGCATGGCGCTGCTTCCTGAAATCAAAGAAAAAGCATTGGCGTGGGCGGTCGGGCGTTGTTCTCCTGAAGAAATCGATCAACTGAATATTTTGCAGGCGACTATGGTTGCGATGCAGCGTGCAGTGGCGGGGTTACAGGTTCAACCTGATTTGGTGTTGATTGATGGTAACCGTTGTCCGGAGCTGCCAATGGATGCTCAAGCTGTAGTAAAAGGCGATCTACGTGTTGCCGAAATCAGTGCGGCTTCAATTATTGCCAAAGTCGTGCGTGACCAAGAGATGGAAGAGTTGGATAAACTTCATCCACAATTTGGCTTCGCGAAGCACAAAGGTTACCCAACTAAAGCGCACTTTGAAGCGATTGAGCAACACGGAGTGATCAGTGAACACCGCAAGAGTTTCAAGCCAGTAAAAAAAGCGTTAGGCATAGAATAATCAAACGATCTAATTGGTGTTATAAACCCAACCTCTTTAGGTTAGAATCCCCAACAAAATAGAGTTACACGGTACCTGTTAATGTCAGATCCCAAATTCATCCACCTGCGTGTTCATAGTGACTTCTCGATGGTGGATGGCCTCAACAAAGTTCCGCCAATCGTAAAGAAAGTTGCTGAGCTCGGTATGCCCGCAATGGCGTTGACCGACTTTACCAACCTATGTGGTTTGGTGAAGTTTTACGGTACGGCGCATGGCAGTGGTGTTAAACCGATCATTGGTGCTGACTTTAAAATGCAGTCGGACGAGTTTGGTGAAGAGCTGACACAAGTGACTTTGCTTGCGGCGGATAATGTAGGTTATAAGAACCTGACGTTATTGATATCAAAAGCGTACTTACGTGGACATGTTCAACACCACCCGGTGATTGATAAAGCCTGGTTGGCTGAAATGTCTGAAGGCCTGATTGTATTATCCGGCGGTAAAAGCGGGGAAATTGGTCGCGGCCTTTTGAAAGGCAACCGTCAAATAGTGCAAGGGTGTGTTGATTTTTATAAACAGCATTTTCCAGATCGCTTTTATCTTGAGTTACTTCGTACCGGTCGTCCAGATGAAGAGACTTATCTTCACTTTGCAGTTGAATTGGCAGAGCAGCAAGACTTGCCAGTAGTGGCGACCAATGAAGTTGTATTCCTGAGTCCAGACCTATTTGATGCTCATGAAATACGCGTAGCGATTCACGATGGTTACACATTAGAAGATCCGCGTAGGCCAAAAAACTACAGTCCGCAGCAATATCTTCGTACAGAAGAAGAAATGTGCGAGCTGTTTGCTGATATTCCTGAAGCGTTAGAAAACAGTGTCGAGATAGCGAAGCGTTGTAACGTGACTGTGCGCTTAGGGGAGTACTTCCTACCAGCCTTCCCAACTGAAGGGATGAAAGAGACTGAGTTCTTAGTCATGAAATCCCGAGAGGGCTTGGAAGAGCGTTTAGAGTTCCTATTTCCAGATGAGGAAGAGAGGAAACGTCGTCGCCCTGAATATGATGAACGTCTTCAGATAGAGCTAGATGTTATCAACCAAATGGGATTCCCTGGTTACTTCTTGATCGTAATGGAGTTCATCCAGTGGTCAAAAGATAATGGAATTCCTGTAGGTCCTGGACGTGGTTCCGGTGCCGGCTCTTTGGTGGCTTACGCATTAAAAATCACCGACCTGGATCCATTAGAATACGACTTGCTGTTCGAACGTTTCTTGAACCCAGAACGTGTCTCGATGCCCGATTTCGACGTCGATTTCTGTATGGATAAACGTGACCAGGTTATTGACCACGTTGCGGAAATGTACGGTCGCGACGCGGTGTCTCAGATCATCACGTTTGGTACCATGGCGGCAAAAGCGGTAATCCGTGACGTTGGCCGCGTATTGGGTCATCCATTTGGTTTTGTTGATCGTATTTCAAAGCTGATCCCGCCTGATCCAGGCATGACGCTAGATAAGGCGTTTAAAGCTGAACCTGCGCTACCTGAATTGTATGAGGCCGATGAGGAAGTTAAAGAACTCATCGACATGTGTCATATTTTGGAAGGTTGTACGCGAAACGCCGGTAAACACGCTGGTGGCGTTGTAATTTCACCTACAACAATTACCGATTTTGCACCAATTTATGCAGACGCTGAAGGTCACTTTCCGGTTACTCAATTTGATAAAAACGATGTTGAGACCGCTGGCCTAGTTAAGTTTGACTTCTTGGGTTTACGTACCTTAACCATTATTGACTGGGCGTTAGGGCTGATTAACCCACGTCTAGAGCGAGAAGGTAAGGAGCCGGTTCAAATTGAATCCATACCGTTAGAAGATCCTGCCTCTTTCCGTTTGTTGCAAAACTCTGAAACGACAGCGGTATTCCAGCTTGAATCTCGAGGCATGAAAGAGCTGATCAAACGACTTCAGCCAGACTGTTTCGAAGACATTATCGCATTGGTAGCACTCTTCCGTCCGGGTCCTTTGCAATCGGGCATGGTAGATAACTTTATCGACCGTAAACATGGTCGAGAAGCGATCTCTTATCCAGATGAAAAGTGGCAACACGAGTCGCTAAAAGAGACGCTTGATCCAACCTACGGCATCATCCTGTACCAAGAGCAGGTAATGCAGATTGCGCAGATCTTAGCGGGTTACACGCTAGGTGGTGCGGACATGCTCCGCCGTGCAATGGGTAAGAAAAAGCCAGAAGAGATGGCAAAACAACGTGCTATCTTTGAAGAAGGTGCGATAAAGAACGGTATCGATGGCGAGTTGGCGATGAAAATCTTCGACTTGGTAGAGAAGTTCGCTGGTTATGGTTTTAACAAATCGCACTCTGCTGCTTATGCATTGGTTTCTTATCAGACTCTTTGGCTGAAAACCCATTATCCTGCCGAATTTATGGCCGCGGTAATGACAGCTGATATGGATAACACGGAAAAAGTCGTTGGCTTGGTCGATGAGTGTTTCCGTATGAAGCTCACCGTGTTGCCACCAGACATCAACTCTGGCCTATATCGCTTTAATGTTGATGAAAATGGCGCAATTGTTTACGGTATTGGTGCGATAAAAGGGGTAGGTGAAGGTCCTATCGATGCGATTCTTGAGGCGAGAAATAAAGGTGGTCACTTTAAAGACCTATTTGATTTCTGTGCTCGAGTTGATCTAAAACGCGTCAATAAACGAGTGATAGAGAAGCTGATTTACGCGGGCGCGTTGGATCGACTAGGCCCACACCGCGCGGCGATGATGGCGTCACTCAATGATGCGGTAAAAGCAGCAAGTCAACATCATCAAGCTGAGGCGTTTGGTCAAACGGATATGTTTGGTGTGCTAACGGATGCGCCTGAAGAAGTAGAGCATAAGTATACGCAGGTTCCGCCTTGGCCAGAAAAAGTGTGGTTAGAGGGCGAGCGTGATACCCTAGGTCTATATTTGACAGGGCACCCAATTAACGCCTACGTAAAGGAACTAAACAAATACACCAGTTGTCGACTAAAAGACGCAACACCTACGCGTCGCGACCAATCTGTCACGGTGGCTGGCCTGGTTATTGCCGCTCGTGTAATGACGACCAAGCGTGGCACACGAATTGGTATTATGACACTGGATGACCGAAGTGGTCGTATGGAAGTGATGTTGTTCTCAGATGCACTGGATCGATACGCTGAACTTCTCGAAAAAGACAGAATTTTGGTCGTTTCTGGACAGGTCAGCTTTGATGACTTCAACGGTGGCCTTAAAATGTCGGCGCGTGAAGTTATGGATCTCGGCAGTGCGCGCGAGAAATACGCTCGTGGTTTGTCGGTATCGATAGATGCAAATCAGATCAACGATCAGTTTTTTGAGCAGTTCAGCCGTATTTTAGAACCGCACAAAGCCGGAACCGTACCCGTCAATGTATACTACCAGCGTGCCGACGCCAGAGCGCGGTTAACATTGGGCACCGAGTGGCGAGTAACGCCAAGTGATACATTACTCGACGATTTAAAACAGTTACTTGGCAAAAGCCAGGTAGAACTCGAATTTAACTAAAAATTCAGCGCAATATGTTAGACGCTGAGTAAACAAGGATTCATAGATGAGCCTAAACTTTCTTGAATTTGAAAAGCCAATTGCAGAACTAGAAGCGAAAATTGAAGCACTACGTGATGTCTCTCGTCACGGTGGTGATTCTGCGATTGACCTGGATAAAGAAATCGAACAGCTTGAGAAGAAAAGCTTAGAGCTGAAGAAAAAAACCTTCAGCGACCTAGGCGCATGGGAAACAGCTCAACTGGCTCGTCACCCACTACGTCCTTACACGCTGGATTACATCCAACACGCTTTTGAGGAGTTTGATGAATTAGCGGGTGACCGCGCGTTTGCAGACGACAAAGCGATTGTGGGTGGCATGGCTCGCCTTGAAGGCCGCCCTGTGATGATCATTGGTCACCAAAAAGGTCGTGAAACCAAAGAAAAGGTGAAACGTAACTTTGGTATGCCGAAACCAGAAGGCTACCGTAAGGCTCTACGCTTGATGGAAATGGCAGAGCGTTTCAACATGCCGATCATCACATTTATCGACACGGCTGGCGCGTATCCAGGAGTGGGCGCAGAAGAGCGTGGTCAATCTGAAGCTATCGCGAAAAACCTAAAAGTGATGTCTGGTCTTAAAGTGCCAGTAATCTGTAACGTTGTTGGTGAAGGTGGTTCAGGCGGCGCACTAGCAATTGGTGTAGGCGACTACGTGAACATGCTTCAGTACTCTACGTACTCAGTAATCTCTCCTGAAGGTTGTGCTTCAATCCTATGGCGTGATTCTGATAAAGCGCCACAAGCGGCAGAAGCGATGGGCCTAACTGCTCCGCGTCTTAAAGAGCTTGAACTGATCGACGAAATCATCGAAGAGCCATTAGGCGGCGCTCATCGCGATCATGTTCAAATGGCAGCGAATATGAAAGCGACATTACTTCGTCAGCTAGAAGATCTAGAACAATTGGATGAAGAGACGCTACGTGAACGTCGTTACCAGCGCCTAATGAGCTACGGTTACTGTTAATTTCGGTGATTGCAATTAAGCGTTAGCTGATATCTCAAGTGATAACAGTTAAAATAGAAAGGGTTGGATGAGAGTCCAGCCCTTTTTTGTACCTATCGGATCGCTTATGGAATCGCTTTACCTGCATTTTGCTCAAGTTCTCGGCCGCTACTATCAATCAGGCACTAAGGTTGTCTTGGCGTTTAGCGGAGGAGTGGATTCACGTCTTTTACTCGAATTACTCAGTCGCTATCAACAAGCGCATTCGATAGAGTGCCACGCCGTATATGTGCACCATGGTTTGAGCTCGAATGCCGATGATTGGGCTGATAAATGCCTACTGTGGGCAAAACAAGTGGGGATATCATGCTCGATTGAGCGAGTGAGCTTAGACATCAGCAATGGTGAAAGTATTGAACTTCTTGCTCGTGAAGCTCGCTATCAAGCCTTAACTAAGTACGTTCAAGAAGGCGATATACTGTTGACCGGCCAACATGCTGATGATCAACTAGAGACTTTTCTCCTTGCTCTTAAGCGAGGCAGCGGGCCAAAAGGGTTATCTTCGATGGCGGAGAGTATGCCGTTTTCTAGTGGGTCCCTAGTTCGACCATTGCTTACTATCAAGCGGAAGACCATCGAAGACGCGGCTACTAAATTAGGTTTGGAGTGGGTGGAAGACGAAAGCAACCAAGATACTCGTTATGATCGTAACTTTCTTCGTCATTGTGTTATCCCTGAATTGTCTGGTCGCTGGCCTAGTATCCATCAAGCGGTTCAGCGCAGTGCAAGCTTATGTGCTCAGCAAGAAGCGCTATTGGATGAACTATTGAGCGCGGTGTTTGAACGCGCTTTACAAACGGATCTAAGTTTAAGTATTAAAGAACTGGCTAAGCACAGTGAATTAGCGCGTGCGCGCTTGATTCGTATGTGGCTGGCTAAGCTTAATACTAGTATGCCGACTCAGGTACAACTCAATCTTATCTGGAATGAAGTCGCATTAGCTCAGCAAGATGCCAACCCCAAACTACAACTTAAACAAGGTGAAGTGCGCCGTTTTCGAAATCGTCTCTACTGGGTAACAGAAATCGCTGACGTCACTGAGTGGCAAAGTACGATTCAAGTCGATACCGTTTTATCGCTTCCAGAGCGGCTAGGGGAGCTGACCTTAACGACGAGTTCTAGTAACGCAACGATTGCGCTTCCGAGTCAGCCAGAATTGCTTCGCGTGACCTTCAATCCGGAAGGCTTATCAGCTCATCCAACCACGCGTAATCACAGTCGAAAACTGAAGAAATTATTCCAAGAATACAATGTGCCAAGCTGGCTGCGTCGTCAAATTCCGATTTTGATGTATCAAGACCGAGTCGTTGCTGTGGCAGATCTGTTCGTTGATCAGGCGTTTAATGGTCAAGATTGTGAACTTATTTGGCGCAGGTAATGAAAATTCATGCCACAATGTCGATTATAAAATATAAAAATCCTTAAATAATAATTGATTAGGTGAAGCAATGAAGAAAACAATCATGGGCGCAATGGTGGCGCTAACCATGTTCAGTGGGCAGGCTCTAGCAGCGGGAGATGCCACAGCAGGTCAAGCAAAGGCAGGAGTATGCGCTGCGTGTCATGGCGCCGACGGCATTGCTGTCATTCCGGGTTACCCAAACCTGAAAGGGCAAAACGAGCAATACATTATCAGCTCAATTAAAGCCTATAAAAACAAAGAGCGAACAGGTGGTCTTGCTGCTGTTATGCAAGCTCAAGCATCACTGTTGTCTGATGAAGATATCGCAAATCTAGCGGCTTACTACGCAAGTTTGAAGTAAACGCGAGTCTGAAAAAGCTTGGACGATTGGGCATTGAGCTGTCCTCATTGGGGTTTTATCAACTCACGATATTCGCCATGTTAATTTGCTCAATCTGGATTTTCGCTGGTGGATCAGAGACAAACATTGAATGTTGCGAAACGCTAAACGATAATAAGCGCAATCGATTGAAGCTTAAGGGATGAACATGAAAAAAATTGAAGCGATTATCAAGCCATTTAAATTGGATGATGTTCGAGAAGCGCTAGCTGAAGTTGGCATTACAGGGATGACCGTCTCTGAAGTGAAAGGCTTTGGTCGCCAAAAAGGTCACACCGAGCTTTACCGTGGTGCAGAGTACATGGTGGACTTTCTGCCTAAAGTGAAGCTCGAAATCGTTGTAACGGAAGATGTGGCTGATAAATGCGTAGAGACGATCATTGAAACCGCGCAAACCGGCAAAATTGGTGATGGTAAAATCTTTGTTACTGATGTTGAGCGTGTGGTTCGTATCCGTACTGGTGAAGAAGACGAAGACGCGATCTAAGGTTTCTTGTTACCTGTCTCGTATTTATTATGCTAAAAGGGAGCCAAGTGGCTCCTTTTTTGTTTTTTACTTTCAGTGAAATCAAATAACCCGAGGTTGGTTGTTCCAGTTTTAGGGTGCGTATATTCAGGTTTGTCGTATGTTTAAGCGTTTTTTTCTGGCGTTAGCTTTTCTTATTATGGCGGTATTGGTCGGCTTCCAGGTTATTTTCACCGTACCAGATCAGCCGCAAATCATTACTCAAACAGGTTCAGAGCTGACGCAGGATATTAGGTGTATCGAATTTAGCGGCTCAAAAGCTCTGGATCAGGGCGGTGAAATCAATGTACTTGTCTGGAATATCTACAAACAGAACCGGACTAATTGGCAAAGCGCACTCAATGAATTCTCTGCTGATAAGCAGCTGCTGTTATTGCAAGAAGCCAGCATGACACCATCTTTTAAGCAATGGTTGGTGGATGGCAACTGGGTCAGCAACCAAGTGAGTGCCTTTAAGGCGCTGGGCAGCGGTGCGGGTGTGATTAGTATCGCTCAAGGGCAACCAGAAAAAGCCTGTGCTTATACGTCTAAAGAGCCTTGGCTGCGTTTACCCAAGTCTGCACTATACAGCCAGTATCACTTAAGCGATGGCGAGAGACTCGCTGTGGTGAATGTACATGCGATTAACTTCACGGTTGGCACGCAAGAGTATGTCTCTCAGTTAACGGCTCTTGAAATGCTTTTAAAGCATCATACAGGGCCGATCCTATTCGCTGGAGACTTCAATAGTTGGAGTGAATCTCGCGTTAATGCGATGCGACAGGCCTTAAAAGCCGCGGACTTGCAGGAAGTGACGTTCTCGCCTGATCATCGAGTCCAATTTATAACGGGATTACCGTTGGATCACGTATTTTACCGAGGATTGACCCTCAAATACGCGAAAGCGCCGCAGAGCGACGCTTCCGATCATAACCCATTGTTACTGTCATTTACGTTAGATGACTAGCTTAGGTCACTACAATATAAAGCGCCCAAATAACGTAGAAGAATACCCATGGCAGGCTTGCAATCACCAAGGCTTGCCCACGTTCAAACTCAGTCCAAGTAAGCACAACACCGTAGCCCAATACAATATACCAAGGCAGCAGTAGTGGTAGTGAGCTGGCAAAATGCGACCACTCGCTGGTAAGCGGCAGTTTTAATAGACCATTGAGGCTGTTTAAATCTGCTGCGTAAGTCATCACCTGGCCATGCTTGAGTAACAGGCTCGCGTAGCTTGCGATATCGCCTAGTACTGCTGGGAATAAGATTGCACACGACGCGGCAAACCACTTCCAGTAACCATATTGTTGCTTGCTTGCCTTCGTTGCAAGAAAGAACCAAAACGCAAGCAACAGTAAGGTGGCAAAGCGGTTGAATACATCATTGATGATCGCACTGGCCATTAGCGTGTTTGGCTCTAATAGCTCAATCTGCTTTGGGTCGATTTGCTGAAACTGCTCGGCAAGTTGGTCACTGAGCCACGTGAAATCGACATTCGAAAAGTAAGCGCCCCAGAATAAAAACGGACTAAGCATCAAGAAGATGAACGGTTGCCATCCCCATCCGCCGCGTTGGTAAAGCGCTAGAAAGCAAGATGTTGGAGAACGAAAAATGTCCAACAGCATCACAAGTGGGTTGCTTGATGGGTTCATACACTTACCTTCGTTACGTCAACGTACAACTTAAGTTTTTGACCTGGTTGTAAGTATTTTTTCTTGTGTAGCGAGTTCCATTTCACGATGTCGTTCGTTTTTACTTTGAACTTGCTTGCAATGCCGCTAATGGTGTCACCAGAGCGAACGTTGTAGAAAACGGTACGAATCACAGCACCTTTGTCTGAGTCCTTCCAAATCACGAGCTTTTGACCAACGCGCAATGGATCTTTAGGGCCCATGCCATTCCATTTTGCTAACGATTTATACGACACTTTATTTTCACGTGCGATTGACCACAAACTTTCTCCAGACTGAACGACATGAGTGAGCTTGAGTTGTCCACGAACACGTGATTGAGTCTTGCTTAATCGATTTTGTGCCGTTAGTGCGTATTTCGCATCGTCTTTTGTTGACGTCGGAATCAGTAGGTATTGGCCAATACGAATATTGTTATTCGACAGGCCGTTTGCACGTCGAATCACTTTTGTGGTTGTGCCGTATTTATTAGCTAGCACACTTAAAGAGTCACCAGACTTCACCTTGTAGCGAGCGACCTTCATCCCTTTACCACGGTTTTTCTCCACCTTAGTGAGAAAAGTCTCTTTTTTCTCTACCGGAATCAAAAGTTGGTGCGGACCTTCAGGCGCAGTCGACCATTGGTTGTATGCAGGGTTGTAACTTTGTAACTCTTTCACACCAATGCCGGCATAATCTGCTGCAATGGCCAGATCAAGCTGTTCTTTCGGATCGACAAGCGTTAGAACAGGTTTGTTTGGAATCGCAGGAATATTAAGTCCGTACTTGTCTTGGTTTGCGATGACGTCAGCCAAGGCTAGCAGCTTAGGTACGTAACTGCTGGTCTCTTTTGGTAAGTCCAATGAGAAGAAATCGATAGGTTTACCGAGCTTTTTATTCTTACGAATTGCGCTAGAAACACGGCCACCACCACTATTGTAAGCGGCAATTGCATGCTCCCAGCTACCATCAAAACGCTCGTTTAGTTGTACAAGGTAGTCCAGTGCGGCATCCGTTGCTGCTGCCACATCTCGGCGACCGTCATACCAGTAGTTTTGCTCTAGTCCCATCATCTTTCCGGTGCCAGGGACAAATTGCCACAATCCAGCTGCACTACCATGTGAGTAGGCAAAGGCATCGAATGAGCTTTCCACCACAGGAAGCAAAGCAAGCTCCATTGGAAGTCCACGCTCTTCGATACGTTTTGTGATCATGTATAGAAAAGGAGTCGCACGCTTAGACACCGTGTAAAGGTGATTCGGGTGCTTTAGATACCACGTACGGTAGTAGTCCACTTTCTTATGGTTTGGGATATCCATTTCAAGTTGCATGGCGATACGTTGCCATACATCTTCTTGTTCCTGAGGGGAAAGAACTTTAGGCGCGTCGTTAGCGGATTTTTTTGCTAAAGACGATGTGTTGCCCGGTTGAGCCTTCGCTGCATTTTGTTTTGCAGTCTGCTCAGATTTATTGGTTTCTGGTGTAGAAGACGTTGAGTCTGACTGAGTCAATTGACAGCCAGATAATAACAACGCCAACGCCCAGGTATACTTCAAACGCATGGATTCAGCCTATTTAGGGCCTTTTTATCTTCACCTGCCTGTCGCGCAACACAATGTGCGTGGCAGTCGCAAGATAATAGACATCTTTTAAACACTAACTAATTAATAGAGGCAAAGAGCTTCTAAATTATGCAATGGGGAGAAATTCAAATAGATTTATATCAACCCCAAACGTAAGAGAAGCGCCAGTGGCGCTTCTCGAAAAATCAGCCCCTGATAATACTGGGGTCTTGCAAACTTACAAGCAGAAAATGGTTAAAATTCGTTCTTCCACTCACGCAAAGCAGTAAAAACCGAGCATGGATCGCTATTTTTAATGCGACTAGCAACAGATTGAACCACGTCAGGATTGGTGGTTCGCAAGAACGGATTAATCCACTTTTCTTTGCGTATTGTTGTTGGAAGTGTCGGAATGTTTAGAGCTCGCAGTCGGTTTACATCATCGCGATATTGACGGAGCTGCTCATTATCAGGCTCAACCGCTAAAGCAAACGCCACGTTACTCGCGGTGTATTCATGCGCGCAGAAGACTTGAGTTTCTTCTGGTAGAGACGTTAGCTTGTTTAGTGACTCAAACATTTGCTCTGGCGTACCTTCAAAAATACGACCGCAGCCTGCGGAAAACAACACGTCACCGCAAAACAGTTTTCCGTCTCCAACGTAACCGATATGACCTAAGGTATGGCCTGGTAACCCAAGTACTAAGAAAATCTCACCAAACAACTCCAGCTTGTCGCCTTCTTCCATTGGTGTCGTTAGGGTTGGAATTGGCTCAGATTTCGGGCCCACAACGGCGACTTCAGGAAAGGCACGCACTAAGTCTGGAACGCCACCAATGTGATCGTTGTGGTGGTGCGTAATTAAAATCGCTTCTAAAGTTAATTCGTTAGCGTGCAAGTATTCTAACACTGGCTTCGCATCGCCCGGATCAACGACTGCGCAACGCTTATCGCTATTTTGTATCAGCCAGATGTAATTATCATTAAATGCGGGTATGCTTTTGATCTCTAACACGATTCGTTCTCCGTCACCCATTTTAGTCAGGTGGTTAATGAAACCAGCACTCAGCAACAAAACTATACCACACCCGTCGACTTGGTCAGCAATGAACAACGGTCCGTGGGTGCTTGAGTCAATCCAGACCCGACTTGATGAATGGTGCCCGAAACTCTTCGGCTACCATATGCTCAAACTGGGCGGGTTGAGCTGTGAGCTAACCAGCTGTAATTGTAACATTCAACACCAAGTCAACGTAGATATCCAGAACCCGTTGCATAATGTAATTGCAGATGGTTACGAATTGCCCTTTTTGGAAAAAAGCTTTGATGTTGTGATACTCGCTCATCAGCTCGACTATGCAAGCGATCCACACCGTTTGCTACGGGAAGTCGATAGAGTGATGATGGATGATGGTTATTTGATAATCACTGGATTTAACCCACTAAGTTTGACTGGATTAGCGAGTTTGCTTCCTTGGCGTAAACATAATTTGCCTTGGAGTGGACGAATGTTTACGTCGAACCGCATCAACGACTGGTTAGGGTTACTTAATTATCAAGTGATTCATTGCGACCGTTACGCGCTGTTTCCGATGAAGCGTTACCGCACGATGTGGACATGGTTGGAAAACAGTCTCGGTGATTGGGCGTCACCTGCAGGGAGTTTGTATTACATTGTGGCAAGGAAACGAACATACCCTCTCAAGCCTATCAAACCGCATTGGCGTTTGAAGAAAAAGCTCACACCACTAGGGGTGATGAATCGAGAGGGCAATACTATGAGGAAAGAATCTCGTTAAGAGGGTTGGTAACCAGTATCTTCCTCGGTTGGGTTTTCTGCGGCGGTACGGGCTAGCTCATCACAAATTTCATTCTCACGATGACCAGCGTGGCCTTTTACCCAGTGCCATTCAACTTGATGGCGTGCAGTTTCTTTGTCTAGAGCTTGCCATAGATCGGCATTCTTCACGGGTTTTTTATCCGCTGTTTTCCAGCCACGCTTCTTCCAGTTATGGATCCACTGAGTAATACCTTGGCGCACATATTGGCTGTCAGTCGTTAAAGTGACTTTGCAAGGTTGTTTTAACGTCTGCAGCGCGACGACAGCCGCCAACATTTCCATACGGTTGTTGGTGGTTAACGTGTAGCCTTTGGAAAGCGTCTTTTCTACGTCTTTGTAACGCAATACAATGCCGTAACCACCTGGTCCTGGGTTACCTAAACAAGAACCGTCAGTGAAAATCTCAACGTGTTTGGTCATATTTTTTGGTACTATTAGCCGAAACATTTAATAAAGCATAGTCTGACATACATAACCTTATGAATACCAGCAGCAATTCTGAATATAACCGCATTGTCGTTCTCGATACCGAAACCACAGGTATGAACCGCGAGGGTGGTCCTCACTACATGGGACACCGCATTATTGAAATCGGTGCCGTGGAGATCATCAACCGTAAGCTGACTGGTCGTCACTTCCACGTTTATTTAAAACCCGATCGTGAAATCCAACCAGAAGCGGTTGAAGTTCACGGTATTACGGATGAATTCTTGGTTGATAAACCGGAATACGCGAGCGTGCACCAAGAGTTTCTTGAGTTTATTAAAGGCGCCGAACTTGTTGCCCACAATGCGCCCTTCGATACGGGCTTTATGGATTACGAGTTTGGCATGCTCGATCCTAACATCGGCAAAACGGACGACTACTGCAAGGTGACCGACACCCTTGCTATGGCGAAGAAAATCTTCCCAGGTAAGCGAAACAACCTTGATATCTTATGTGAACGTTACGGTATTGATAACTCGCACCGTACACTCCACGGAGCTTTGCTCGATGCGGAGATTCTAGCCGACGTTTACCTCTTTATGACGGGTGGTCAAACGAGTCTAGAGTTTAACGCGAATAAACAAGAGGGTGGGGTAGAAACCATTCGCCGTATTGAAGGAAGAAAAGCGCTAAAGGTTTTGCGCGCAAGTGCCGATGAACTAGAAGCTCACCAAAAAAGATTAGAGTTGGTGAACGACTGTATTTGGCATCAATAGGAGAAGCTATGCTGAGGGCTTTGTTGGTCGCGTTTTTAGCGATATGGAGTAGTCTCTCGAGTGCATCGAGTGAATCTGCTATGTCTTTGTTAGACAATCGCTTTCGAGTGGATCCAACCATCGAGCAGATCACTTTTTTAGTTTATCGTGAGCAAAGTTCTCAGCCAGTTGTTTTAGTCCGCCCTGACGGTAAAAAGTACTATGCTTGGGACGCCTACGACAATGTACGTTGGTACCAAGAAGCCTCACTCGATATTATCTCCGTTGACAACCCTATGCCAGGCCCATGGCAGGCTGTGGGGAAAGTCACTCCTAAAAATAACATCCGCTTAATTTCTCACTTAAAGCTCAGCACGGATGTGTTCCCAAACCGATTATATAATGGGGAAGCGCTTAAGTTTACAGCTCGCCTAACCTCCGACGACAAACCTCTTGTACTGCGCGACTTCCTTGACCGCGTGAATTTGCGCGTGACATTTACCAAGTTTGTCGAAAATGAAGATGAGTTGATCAAAGAAGCACGTCCAGTGCCGATGGTTGTGGGTGAGTTTGCTGATGATGGCCGCGGCTTGGATGAAAAAGCAGGGGATGGTGTGTTCACTGTCCAACTACCAATAGATGTTGAGCCCGGTAAGTACCGTGCGCGAATCACCTCTGGTAATGGCGTATTCTTACGAGCGCAAGAGCAAGTCATCTTGGTTTATCCGAACCCCATTTCTCGTACTTTTATTCAGGCGCGCAATCCTGACAAACCACACCAATTGGTGGTGAGTGGTGAGCAAGGTATGATCGCGCCAGGCTCAATCGCAGTCACGGTGGAACAAGATGCACCCGATGGCTTTGTTAGCTACAGCCAAGGCCAGGTTTCTAAAGATGGAATGAGAACCACGCTGAACCTCAATAACGACGCTGAGCTTGGTAAATACGCATGGCGCGGCGAGATCTTTGCCACTGATTTTGCGACGCAACGTCCACTGGTGTTTCCTATTCCAGAGCAAACTTTCAGTGTTGTTGATGACGTTGATCTAGAAGCCGCTCGAATTGCAAAAGAAGCTGAATTAGCCGAGCAGCGCCGTATTGAAATGGAAAAGCAAATTATCGCTGAGCGGGAGGCTGAGCGTAAGCGCAGCATGATTATTATCGCGGTGGGTAATGTGATAATGCTGCTGATTGTGATCCTTGCATGGATAGTCTGGCGCAAAATTAAAGCGAAACGCGATGCCATGCCAGAGATGCAGTTAGAGGTGCCAAAGAAATAGTAGTAACACATAAAGCGAGAAACGGAGCCAATCGGCTCCGTTTTTTTTCAGTTTAAGTTTGAGACAGAATTTGATGTTTCTCATGGTCATTAATCATTTTATTTTAAAGTAACACCATGATTTAACGTTGATTAATCATAATAAAGCTCGCATGATACTCTTTACGTTTCGACTTGATTTTAGTGCGTATCTACGGAGTGAGTTATGACAATTGGAGCGTTAGAACTAGAACATCTACCACGACAAAAGGCCTTGGTTGAGTCTGCTTATGATGCCTTTTATTCTGAAAAAGACGTTGTTGCTGCGGTATTGCTTGGTTCATTGTCATCAGGAAAAGGTGACCGTATTTCGGACGCTGATGTTGTTGTCTTTACTCAAAACAACTTCCATAAAGCCTCAGAGCCTTGCTTTACCCACTTTGAAGCAAATAAAGACATTTTTTATCGTCTTGAGGGAGAGCACAACGAAAATGCGTGCTTCAAAAAATATATTTTTAATGACCTAACCAGTGCGGAGATTCATTGTTTAGATATCTGTGAGCCTTTCAAACTTTCTAAGCCATTTAAGGTTTTATTTGATAAAGCTGATGTGACTGCTGGCATGGTTACTGATGAACCTGCGCCAAAACATGAAGATTTCCCAGTTTATACCAGTGGTGATCAAGGCCTGATTTGGGAACTCTTTGATTGTATTAAGTGGTTGAGCAGAGATAACCATGATCTTGCAAAGTCCTACTTGAAAAAACTCTCTGAGAAACTCTAATTTGAGAGTTATCCCCGTTCCTCCCACTCAAGTTAGTTAAGCGGTTAGGTTATGAAATACAAAAAGCGTCAGAAGTACAAATACACTCTCCATTCTGAAGAAAAGATTGAGACTCGCATTTCAGTGAGTCAGGTGTATGACAGCCCTTTTCTTAGTTTGTCCAAACAAGGCGTGTTAACGATTAAAAAGGGCTATGCATGGGATGGAGCGAGTGGGCCAGCATTAGACACAAAAAACATTATGAAAGCTTCTTTAGTTCATGATGCTCTTTACCAACTCATGAGGGAAGAGGTGTTGCCTCAAAGTGCTCGAAAGCATGCGGATATGTTGCTGAGAGAAATATGTTTAGAAAAAGGAATGTCTAGCTTCAGAGCAACTTATATCTATTATGGCGTCAGAGTTGTCGGTGGCTTCTTTTCCAGACCCGATACTTTGTGTGCTTAACGGGAACATCTTTCCAATTTTTAACTGTTTATTTATACAGTTTGGTTGTGTAAGCTCCAAGATGATACAAAGGAGTCGTACATAATGACAATAAGATATGAAGAGCATGTGCCAAGCCCGAAAGAATACTGTGATATGCGTGTCAAAGCCGGGCTATCACCCAAATCGTTGAAAGCTGCTGAAATTGGTCTACCCAATTCGTTGTATGGCGTATCTGTCCGGGATGAAGGAAAGCTCATTGCAATGGGTCGGGTTGTTGGTGACGGGGCGTGTAACTTCGAAATTGTCGACGTTGCCGTTGATTCTGATTATCAAGGTAACGGTTTAGGTAGAAAAGTCATGGAATACATCGACGGTTATCTTTCTTCTGTTGCACTTGAAGGCTCTTACGTTTCTATGATTGCTGATGAACCGGTCTTTTACGAAAAGCTTGGTTATAGGCTGGTGGCTCCTAAAAGCCAAGGGATGACAAAAAAGTTTAAGCCGAAGGCGTAATACGTATTCAGCTGTGAAGATAAGTACTCGAAAAAGGAGTTTAATCTCCTGTTTTCTATATTAAATTTCCATTTAAGCCACTTCTGGAATTGGTTTGGGTGGCTGCTCTAAATCAGGCTCTTTTTGAACAGTAGGAATTTGTCCCTCACCCACAGCACTGATGTAACAGCCACTAAGTTTAATGGCAAGGTACATATCGGCTCGCAGTAAGATGCCTCCTTCACTGGTGCTGATACCAGTAAGCTCACACCATTGACGTAAGCGTCGTTTCCTTCCTGCGAGGATTAAGCGTACGCCTCTCTTTTTTAAAGTATTGTGAATATCTGACAATGTTGCCATCACGCTGAGATCTAAGTGAGTAAAGCTCGATACGGCGTCGATGACAACGCAACTTGCGTCTTTGTGATGTTCTACTTGCTCTAACACTCGGCGTTTAAAGTAAGGTGCATTGAAGTAAGTCAGCGGCGAGTTAAAGCGGTAAATCACCATTCCTGGAATAGGCGAAGCTTTTCCTGAGTCGTCGATGGTCCGAATGGTGCCTTTTTCATCCAAGCCAAGTAGCTGATCACTTGGTCGCATGACAATACGCAAAAATTGAAACAGCCCTAGCAGTACCGCCAAAGTGATCCCCGGTATTACGCCTACGATCAAAACAGAAATAAAAGTGATGATGGCCAGATAAAACGCATCTTTGTCACGAGATTTTAATTTCCAAATGGCTTTGAGATCGAGCAGCGACAGGGAGGCGATGATCAACACGACACCAAGTGATGCGATGGGAATAAACTGTAAAGGCTCATAAATAAATACCGCAATAATGGCGATGGTGATTGCGGCGACAATCGAAACTAACTGAGATTTACCGCCATTGGCATCATTTACCGCTGTGCGTGAGTCAGCGCCGCTTATCGCGAAACCTTGCGAAAACGCTGAGGCAATGTTGGCAAAGCCCAACGCCTGAAACTCTTTATTTGCATCAATATCATAACCGTTTTTAGCGGCGAAACTGCGCGCGGTGAGCATCATGCTAACAAAGCTGACAATCGCAAGGTTGAGCGCCGGGACCACTAGCTCACGAACTTCACCTAGCTCAAACTCCGGCGTTTGAAACTGAGGGAAACCACCTTGAGTGAGTCCAACCACGGATACGCCCATCTCTTGTAAATGGAAAAACCAAACTGACGCGGTAGTCACGAGTATTGCCAGCATGGCAGCAGGCCAAGTTGGTCGGTAGCGCTTGGTGAGTAAATAAACGACAACCGTCACGATACTCAGAGTTACGGTAGGCCAATGAAGATCGGTTAATCGTTGTGGAGCCTCCCATAAGCGTTCCAGCAAATAACGTTGTTCGTATTTCAAACCGACCACTTTGGCAAACTGACCAACGATAATCGTGAGAGCGACACCGTTGAGTAGACCCAAAAGAATCGGGCGAGAAAGGAAGTCTGCAAACACCCCTAACTTGAAACGACTTGCCAGTACACACCAAATACCAGTCATCGCCGTCATGGTCATGACTAACTGCCAATGTTTTGTGGGGTCACCTGCGGCAAGTGGTGTCACAACAGCAGCGATCACTGCACAGGTTGCTGCATCGGGTCCGACAATGAGTTGTCGAGATGTGCCCATCATGGCGTACACCAACATTGGCAGTACACACGAGTAAAGACCGACAATTGCGGATACCCCGGTTAATTGTGCATAAGCTATGGCAACTGGCAGGGCAACCGCGACAACAGAAAAGGCGGCTCTAAAGTCGTTAACAAACCATTCTTTTTGATAATGCTTAAGCTGAACAAGCCCTGGGAACCACTGTGCGAATAATATTTTAGCCAACGGATTTACCATATATGTGAGTGAGTTACTTAAAGTATACACCGCTTGCTTGGAACGTCTGTGAGTTAGTTATCACTGGAAATCGGGGGAAGGTTCGGAGTGCGTGGATTTTATTGCGCTTGCGCAGAGGTTCTTCGTGGTGTGAGGTGTTATGAAGGCTATTCTGGTAGCAATAAAAAACGGGAGTTGTCACTCCCGTTGTATGGTTTCAGATTAGAGAGTTAGGCAACGCTATCCATCTGAGGGTATAGCGGCTTTGCGGCGAGCAATTCCGGCTCAAAGTCGTCAACGTTGATTGTATCCAGACGATGCTGTTCCGCTTCTCTGAGTAGATCGGCTTCTTCTTGCGTTATGAAGCCTTGCTCTAGCCCTTCCTGAGCAATCATATCCAAACGTAGGAATGGACGACGTTTGCCTTGCGCTTTACATACTTTGTCGAACACTGGCTCAGCTTGAAGAATGACTGACAGGGCAAGCTCAATCTTACCTGCTGCGTTGTGCTCGGTTGGTTCAAGGTACTGACCGCGACCAATGCGTGAGCGCGTTGCACTTGGCGTTTGTAGAATACGCGCCACTTTGCTGTCTAGCTTATCACTTGGCGCTTTGCGTACGCGACCAAATGGCATGATCAATACGCGTAGCGCACGACCAATCACTTTGTTCGGGAAGTTTGCTAAGAATTCGTCTACCGCCACTTCCGCTTGTTTCAAACTGTCTTGTAGACCCCAGTGTACTAATGGTAAATCTTCGACTGGGCGGCCATCTTGCTCAAAACGTTTCAACGCCGCAGAGCTTAAATATAGTTGGCTTAGAATGTCACCAAGACGCGCTGATAGACGCTCTTTACGCTTCAAAGAGCCACCTAGCACTGCCATCGAGATATCCGATAGCAAGGCAAGGTTTGCACTGTAGCGGTTCAACTGTTGGTAGTAACGCTTGGTTGCATCTTTGGTTGGTGATGAAGAACCTAAACCGTCGCTCAAACCAAACCAGATACTGCGAACGAGGTTACTCATGGTAAAGCTCACGTGACCAGCAAGCGCTTTATCAAACTTCTCTACAGAGTCACTGGCATCAGAGTACGCGGCGTTCATTTCTTCAAGAACGTAAGGGTGACAACGAATAGCACCTTGACCAAAGATGATCATTGAACGAGTTAGGATGTTTGCACCCTCAACCGTTACCGCGATAGGCGCACCTTGGTAACCACGCGCTAGGAAGTTAGAAGGTCCCATACAGATACCTTTACCGCCTACGATGTCCATTGCGTCGATGATGCTTTGCTGACCGCGATGAGTACAGTGGTACTTCACGATAGCTGAGATTACTGATGGCTTTTCACCTAAGTCGATACCTGCCACGGTTAAGTTGCTTGCTGCATCCATCACGTAAGCATTACCACCCAGACGTGCCAATGGCTCTTCTACGCCTTCCATGTGACCGATAGGTTGTTTGAACTGGCGACGAATGCGTGAGTAAGCGCCCGTTGCCATTGCCGCAGTTTTGATGCCACCTGTTGAGTTTGAAGGTAGCGTGATACCACGACCAACCGATAGACACTCAACCAGCATACGCCAACCTTGGCCCGCCATTTTTTCACCACCGATAATGAAATCGATAGGAACAAAGATGTCTTTACCGCGCGTTGGACCATTTTGGAATGGCACATTGAGCGGGAAGTGTCGGTTACCAATCTCAACACCTTTGACATCAGTTGGGATAAGCGCACAAGTGATGCCAAGATCTTCTTTTTCGCCTAGCAAACCTTCAGGATCGCGAAGTTTAAATGCTAAGCCTAGTACCGTTGCGACTGGCGCTAGGGTGATGTAGCGCTTGTTCCAAGTCAGGCGCATACCCAGTACTTCTTTTCCTTCCCATTCGCCTTTACAGACCACACCGTAATCTGGAATAGATCCAGCGTCAGAGCCCGCTTCTGGACTCGTTAAGGCGAAACAAGGGATTTCCTTACCTTCAGCTAGGCGCGGTAAGTAATGGTTTTTCTGATCTTCAGTACCGTAGTGTTGCAGTAGCTCACCAGGACCCAAAGAGTTAGGAACACCAACGGTAGACGATAGAACGCCAGAAACACCCGTTAGTTTTTGTAGTACTAGTGATTGCGCGTATGCTGAGAATTCCAGACCACCGTACTTTTTCTTAATGATCATGGCGAAGAATTTGTGATCTTTCAGGTATTGCCATACTTCTGGCGGTAAGTCTGCGAGTTCGTGAGTCACTTGGAAATCGCTCACCATGGCACACACTTCATTCACTGGACCGTCTAAAAAGGCTTGTTCTTCTGCACTTAATTTAGGTGCTTGAATTGCGTGAAGCTTTTGCCACTCTGGTTTGCCTTTAAATAGCTCGGCTTCCCACCAGACGGTACCTGCGTCTAACGCTTCTTTTTCGGTTTGAGACATAGCTGGCAGCACTTTCTTGAAAAGCGCTAATGCTTTGCGGCTTATCAAAGACTGACGTACGCCAGGAACCGCGAATACAGCGGCAGCAAGAACGTAAATAGCCCAACCAGTAACGTCAACCGCGCCTATTACTGTGAGAGCTAACATAGCTGCTGTGAGTAAACTAATAGATTTCACGAGAGACATGCGGTGGTAGAGCGTAATGCCTAGCACGACCGTCATCGTGATGATTGAGAGCAAGATGTCCATATGTATTTTCCTTTTCAGACTTTATAAGTGTTGTACGTCTGTATGTTAGGTAAGAGGTCTAACCAGTTGGTTTAAGTGTAATCAAAATATTAAGGAAATGTAAAACATAAGATTGGATAAAAAGTGATCTAAGTAGAGTTAAAGTTCTAAAGTTGCGATTTGAGTGATGGTTTCATGAGCAAGTTGACAAGTTTATTACCATCACCAATCTAAATCTGTTGGTTCACTATCGACACTAATTCTCGTTTGTGGGTAAACTCAGAGTAATCAAACCCGAGTTCAGGTTTATGAAATGTCCGATACCAAATTGGTATCAGAACAATTTGCTCAGTGAATCTAGGACTGACTGAAGCCGAAATAATAAAGAGAACGTCTTATGTACCATGATCTGATTAGAAGTGAATTAAACGAAGCTGCTGAAGTGCTCAACAAATTTTTAAGCGATGACCATAACATTGCGCAAATCGAAGCAGCGGCGAAAATGATTGCTGACTCATTCAAGCAAGATGGTAAAGTACTGTCATGTGGTAACGGTGGTTCTCACTGTGATTCGATGCACTTTGCCGAAGAGTTAACAGGCCGTTACCGAGAAAACCGTCCTGGCTATGCTGGTATTGCTATTTCAGATCCAAGCCACCTTTCTTGCGTGAGTAATGACTTTGGTTATGACTTCGTGTTTTCCCGTTATGTAGAAGCGGTAGGCCGAAAAGGTGACGTACTGTTTGGTCTGTCGACTTCAGGTAACTCAGGTAACATCCTGAAAGCGATTGAAGCGGCGCAAGCGAAAGGCATGAAGACGATTGCGCTAACAGGCAAAGATGGCGGCAAAATGGCAGGGCTTGCCGATATTGAAATCCGCGTGCCACACTTTGGTTATGCGGACCGCATTCAGGAAATTCATATTAAGATTATTCATATCATCATTCAGTTGATTGAAAAAGAGATGGAATAGTCGTTTCACAGCCACCTTTTCGAGCTGTGTTGTTAGGGAGTTTTTTAAATCATGTGTGAATTGCTCGGTATGAGCGCTAATGTTCCGACGGATATTTGTTTCAGTTTTACCGGGCTCATGCAGCGTGGAGGTCGAACTGGCCCACACCGTGACGGATGGGGAATTACCTTCTACGAAGGGAAAGGTTTTCGAACTTTCAAAGATCCCAAGCCAAGTTGTGAGTCGCAAATTGCAGAGTTAGTGCAAAATTATCCTATCAAGAGTCGTGCTGTCGTTAGTCATATCCGGCAGGCGAATCGTGGTGGTGTTAATTTAGAAAATACTCATCCCTTTACACGTGAGTTATGGGGTAGGTATTGGACGTTTGCGCACAACGGTCAGCTCTCAGGCTATCAAGACTTACATACGGGTCGACACCGACCTGTCGGCGAGACAGATAGCGAACTGGCCTTTTGTTGGTTGCTGAAGCAAATGGAAGATCGATATCCTGAGCCGCCAAAGGATATGGAATCGGTATTCTTATATGTTGCTAAATGTTGTGATGAGCTAAGAGAGAAGGGTGTATTTAACATGCTTCTGAGTGATGGTGAGTATGTAATGACGTATTGCAACAATCATTTGTATTGGATCACGAGACGCGCACCGTTTGGTAAAGCCGCTTTGCTTGATGAAGATGTGGAAATTAACTTCCAAGAAGAAACAACGCCACACGACATTGTGTCTGTGATCGCGACTCAACCTTTAACGGGCAATGAAGCTTGGCAGCGGATGAAGCCTGGCGAATACGGCTTGTTTCACCTAGGTGAACTTGTGAAAAACAATGCCTCTGAACTGGTGAATGTGCCGTTTGCAGCGGCGAAACCGGGCAATCAGGCGCCAACTGAGCCGTTAGAATAGCAGTTAATTCGGAACAACTCGTAAAGCTCGCTTAATCGCGAGCTTTATTTTTATACGTTTTTTAACCGAATGCGTATACTGGTGAACTCTCATACTTTCTAGGTTCCTAGTCTCGCTAAGGCTTGCCGGAAAGACGTAACTGATAGAAATTTCTCATAAAACACCACGTCATTCTGAACGGTGAGGAACGAACCAGATTCAGAATCTACTTTCCGAATGTCGTGTTACTCAAGTGGTTATGGGATTTTTTAGAATGTTGGGTTTTAGGTTTCTAGTCTCACTACGGTTTTCTTGAATCAGTTTTATATGTTTCAAAATAACAAAAGGCAGCTCTCAGGCTGCTCTTTTGTGTTTGGAGTTTGGTATTCAGGACTACTCATCGGAGGCGTAGCCGTGTGCGCCAAGCTCTGCGCCATCTAAATAGGCTTTACCATCCTTCATGATCAAACGCTCATCTACTAACCACTTAGCCACCATAGGGTAGATTCGGTGTTCCTGAGCCTGCACACGTGCTGCAAGTACACTAGCATTATCGTCTTCGAACACCGGAACTTTTGCTTGCAGTATGACAGGGCCACCATCAAGCTCTTCCGTTACAAAGTGCACACTCGTACCATGTTCTTTGTCGCCAGCATCTATTGCTCTCTGGTGTGTGTGTAGCCCAGGATATTTTGGTAGAAGAGAAGGGTGGATATTGATCATCTTACCCATGTAATGAGAAACAAACTCGCTGCTCAGAATACGCATGTAGCCCGCCAGAATAATCACGTCTGGTTGGTATTCATCGATTTGACTCATTAGCTCTGCATCAAAGCTTTCACGCGAGTCGAATGCTTTAGGGTCGACAAAGTGACCGTCTACATCAAATTTTTTTGCACGTTCTAAACCAAAAGCATCTGCTTTGTTAGAGAACACGGCTGCCACTCGTGCGTTTGGCATGCTGTTTTCGCAAGCTTCCAAGATAGCTTGCAGGTTACTTCCGTTACCCGAGATGAGGACCACAATGTTTTTTAGGGTATGGTTTTTCATGATGTCGAGAGTGCCTTGGTATTGTAGGTTAGAGTTATGTAGCTTCTAAACTACCTACTAATAGAATGGTTTTTATTGTTCTAGATAGCAAAATGAGGACCTAGTCATCTAGTGTCCTCATTCTTTTTATCTTGTGAGCTCGATTTGCAAATTATTGGATTTCAACTTGCTCTTCATTCGCTTCAGCTTGCGCGATTTGACCAATCACCCATGCGTTTTCACCTTCTTCTTGAAGAAGAGCAACCGCGGCTTCCGCTTGGTCTTTAGGTAGTGCAACGATTAGACCCACACCACAGTTGAACGTACGGTACATTTCGTGTGTGTCGACGTTGCCTTTCTCTTGTAGCCACTTGAAGATCACTGGCCATTCCCAGCTGCTACCATCGATAACTGCTTTTGTACCTTCAGGCAGCACACGTGGGATGTTTTCCCAAAAACCACCACCAGTGATATGAGAAATCGCATGGATGTCGTGTTTCTCAATCATCTTAAGTGCTGATTTGATGTAAATCTTAGTTGGTTTTAGTAGGTGCTCACCGATAGTGCGACCTGCTAGTTCTTCGTTCTTATCTGCACCTGATACTTCTAGGATTTTACGGATAAGGGAGTAACCGTTTGAGTGTGGGCCGCTTGAGCCAACAGCGATAAGTGCATCACCAGCAGCGACTTTCGTGCCGTCGATCACGTCTTCTTTTTCGACTACGCCAACACAGAAACCAGCTACGTCGTAGTCTTCGCCTTCATACATGCCAGGCATCTCCGCAGTTTCGCCACCAATTAGGGCACAACCTGCTTGAATACAGCCTTCCGCGATACCTGAAACAACATCCGCTGCGGTATCAACGTCTAGTTTGCCTGTTGCGTAATAATCTAGGAAGAACAGTGGCTCTGCGCCTTGCACGATAAGATCATTTACACACATCGCAACAAGGTCGATGCCGATAGTGTCGTGCTTGTTCATATCCAGTGCTAGGCGAAGCTTAGTACCTACGCCATCAGTACCAGAAACCAGTACAGGTTGTTTGTATTTGGTTGGCAATTCGCATAGCGCGCCAAAACCACCGATACCACCCATAACTTCAGGGCGACGAGTACGTTTTACCGCACCCTTAATACGATCCACAAGCGCGTTGCCTGCATCAATATCTACACCAGCGTCTTTATAGCTAAGAGAAGAGTTGTTACCACTCACAGGGAAGTCCTCGGTATTAAGTTGGATATGAAAACGGCGCTATTCTAACAGTGCTTAAACATAGATAGCAAACGTTTGCGTCTGTTTTTTTTCTTTAGTGATTTATCCTGATATCCCTGTAAAAATCATGTATAATCTGAAGGTTTGTTTAAATATTGCCAACTATAGCCGGAGATGGACATGAAAGTTGTTGAAGTAAAGCACCCTCTAGTAAAACATAAAATTGGTCTAATGAGAGAAGGTGACATCAGCACAAAACGTTTTCGTGAGTTAGCGACTGAGGTCGGTAGCCTACTTACTTACGAAGCAACGTCAGACTTTGAAACAGAAAAAGTGACCATTGATGGTTGGAACGGTCCGGTAGAAGTAGACCAAATTAAAGGTAAAAAAGTAACCGTAGTACCAATCCTACGTGCAGGTCTAGGCATGATGGACGGTGTTCTTGAGCACATGCCAAGCGCACGTATCAGTGTTGTTGGTATTTACCGTGATGAAGAAACACTTGAGCCAGTTCCTTACTTCAACAAGCTTGCTTCTAACATCGATGAGCGTATTGCGCTTGTTGTTGACCCAATGCTTGCAACGGGTGGTTCTATGATTGCTACGATTGATCTTCTAAAAGAGAAAGGTTGTAACCAAATCAAAGTGTTGGTACTTGTTGCTGCACCAGAAGGTATTGAAGCGCTAGAAAAAGCACACCCAGATGTGGAGCTATACACTGCGGCCATCGATGAGAAGCTAAATGACAAAGGCTACATCGTACCGGGTCTAGGTGATGCAGGTGATAAGATCTTCGGTACTAAGTAATTCTTTAATGTATTACTACGACTGAACAGAAAAAACAAAGGCTTGGTGAAAACCAAGCCTTTTTTATATCTATAATACGAGAAGAATAAAATGCGCCACTCAGTAAAGCAGCGCAGACGCACTATTTCGCGTTCTCTTCTTCCATTTGTGCGTTATCTACAACGTGGTTTTCACCTAAATCGTTTGGTAGCACAAGGTTAAGAATAATTGCCACGATACCGCATAGGCTCACACCTTGTAGGCTGAACTCACCAATACCGAAAGCCATACCGCCAATACCAAATACAAGTGTTACGGCAACGATCACTAGGTTACGAGACTTATGTAAATCAACGTTATTCTTGATCAGTGTGTTGAGGCCTACCGTGGCGATAGAGCCGAACAGCAGAATCATGATACCGCCCATGACAGGTACTGGAATCGTTTGAAGAACCGCGCCTAGCTTACCTACCAATGCAAGTACGATTGCAGTGATCGCAGCCCAAGTCATGATCACAGGGTTAAATGCTTTGGTTAGCATTACCGCTCCTGTTACTTCACTGTAAGTGGTGTTTGGTGGAGCACCCACCATCGAGGCTGCGATAGTTGCCACCCCGTCACCTGCGATTGTGCGATGAAGGCCAGGTTTTTTCAGGTAGTTTTTACCTGTAACGTTTGAGATAGCAAGCATGTCACCTACGTGCTCTACTGCTGGTGCGATAGCGACAGGAATCATGAACAAGATTGCGTTTATGTTGAACTCTGGCGCGGTGAAATTTGGCATAGCTAGCCAAGCCGCTTGTGCTACTGGAGTGAAATCAACCACCCCGTAGAATAGAGAAACAGAGTAACCTGCAAGAATACCACCGACAATTGGAACGAGCTTCAAAAAGCCTTTTGCAAACACGCTTAGTACAATGGTTGTGAGCAGTGAGACCGCCGAGATGATGATCGCAGCATCACCATTAACAAGCTGTGCAGCACCATCACCGGTTTTACCTACCGCCATGTTCACTGCTGTTGGAGCAAGGCCAAGACCAATCACCATGATCACAGGGCCAACGACAACAGGCGGGAGAATTTTATGGATAAATCCAACACCACGCACTTTGATCATCGCCCCTAGAGCCACATAAACCAGGCCCGCTGCCATTAAGCCGCCCATCGTTGCGCCGATACCCCAAGTTTGGATACCGAACATAATAGGAGCAATAAACGCAAAAGAAGAGGCAAGGAAGATGGGAACAGAACGTTTAGTCATTAATTGGAAGAGGAGAGTACCGACACCGGCACCAAAGAGGGCGACATTTGGATCAAGGCCAGTTAGCAGCGGCACAAGCACCAAAGCACCAAAAGCGACAAAGAGCATTTGAGCGCCTTGTAACGCGTTTTTCATAATAATTCCCTATTTTCAAGATACGCAGACAAATCCGGCGAATACTATCATCCTGCAATCGTTTGCAACGTTGCATGGATCAAACTTTCGATTGAATCTTTCCCATAAATAGCGTTTTTGAGAGTTAGTTGCTTGCAAATTGGCCTCTTTTACGAGTCTTGCGTGACGATGAAAAACGAACTGTCTAACTTGTTGAGATAGCTGGATAAGCAATGAGTTTATTATGAAAAACAACACTAGAGTGCTCATTGAGACCCGAGTTAACAAAGCTGGTCATAATACAGACAATTTACTCAGTACTTGCCTTGCTCAAGATTTGATAGTTGCTTATTATTCGGGTTCTTGTTCAGAGGATTATAAAAACTATGCGCTATTTAGCTCTCTTACTGATAGGTTGGTTGTCCCTACCAGTATATGCATTAACTCAGGTGGATATCTATCGTGCCGAAGTGGTTATCGACAGTGAGCAGAACGACGGTGAGTCTCTGGCTCGTCAACAAGGTATGCAGGATGTGATTGTTCGAGCGACCGGTTCTCAATCCTCTTTAAGCAATCCAGTGATTAAAAAGGCACTTGGTTCAAGTGCGCGTTACATTTCCCAACTGAGCTATGGGCAGGTTGATGGAAAAGCGAGCTTAAAAATGTTGTTTAACAGCGACCAAATCAGCTCTCTTTTAACACAAGCACAATTGCCATCTTGGTCGCCAAATCGTGCCAATATTTTAGTTTGGATGGTTGAAGAACAGGGTTACGATCGTAACATCGCGTGGGAACATTCTGAATCTTCAAATGTTGCAGCACTTCGTAGCGCAGCGAAATTAAGAGGCCTACCAATCACTATCCCGGTTGGGGATTTTGATGATGTAACCGGTGTTAATGTCTCTGATCTTTGGGGCGGCTTTATTGAGCCAATTGGTCAAGCCAGCCAGCGCTACCCAGCTGACGCCGTTTTGGTTGTACGAGCTCAAGGTGAACAAATTCGCTGGACGTTATACGATCAATCACCAATGAGAATTGTTGAAGCACAACGCTCTCCGCGTAACGGTTCAGCATCAGGCGCCAATGCCATTGCTGAGATGGTGGATGGCATCGCTGACTACTACGCGAGTAAGAGCGCAGTGGTAGTATCTGGAAAATCTTCAAAAGCGTTGGCGGTGAAAGTCCTTAATGTAACGTCTGCCACGGACTTCTTCCGTTTAGAGAATGCGTTAAAACAACTTAATTCGGTTGCGGGTACGGAAATTAAGCGTGTCCAAGGTGATGAGCTGACGCTCAACATCCATCTTTTGGCATCTCAACAAGCTTTTGAGAAAGAAGCTTCTTCTATTTCTCAATTAATGGTTTTTGAAGATCCTTTAGGTGAAGTTGATGCCCCAGCTTTAACTCAAGAAGCAGAGCCAATTGCTCCGATGAATGAAGCTAAAGATACAGCTATGGTAGAAAAAGTGCAGTCTGAAGTGCCTGCGGATATCGCGGCGGAAGCAAAGGACGAAACGCAACCAACTCAGCCGATGATTGTGGAGCCTGTCCGAGAACAGTATGACTTGATCTACGAGTGGCGCTCGGCATCGTAATCGCCTTGGTAGCGTTCCAGGCGTGAAACGCAAGGATCAAAGACCAATGTGGTAAGCATAAAAAAGAGTCGCAATAGCGACTCTTTTTGTTTTCTAAATTCGTATTCGAACCAATGATCAGTGATTGACTGCAATTGGCGTTATTTATTGAATTTCGCTTTTTCTTCTTTTTCTACTTGAGAGAGGCGTTTCAACTTAAGACCTAGCTCTTTGCCTCTCGCTCTAGCAAACAAAATATTGCCAGCGAAACCGAGTGAAGTCAGTATCAGTTCCACTGCCGCAAGCCAGCGTTCACCCCCATCCACATAAAGGATGGTCAGCGCATGCAAGAAATACAGCATAAGAACAAAGTTAGCCCAAGCATGAGTGTAAGGCTTACCAGCTAAAATACCAGGCAACGGAAGTAGTAGCGGAATACACCAAGCAATAGCAAGTGTTGTGCTGCTGAGGTGAGGATGAGGGGATAACGCAAGCTGCCAAATAGCGACCCAGGCTAATAAGGCTAAGTTGCCAAATAAAGCCAGGTAACGATAGGTTTTAGCCTGTGTACCGAGTGGTGTTTGGTCTAAAGAGTCAGACATCGATTAACTATCCTTGATTTTACTAACAGACTTTTAGTTTTAACGCTGCAGTTGCCAGCCTTTTGCCTAGTTGTTGTGCCAGACGAATCTCTTCACTGCTGAGGGTTGCCTCATGGCCTACACTGCTGGCGCCATACGGAGTGCCTCCGGACTGCGTAGTGTGTAACTCTGGTTCGGCATAAGGAATGCCCAAAACCATCATCCCGTGATGCAACAAAGGGGTCATCATGCTTTGTAACGTTGTTTCTTGACCACCATGCATCGAAGAGGAAGAGGTAAAGACACAAGCTGGCTTATCGATTAAGTCACCACTGACCCATAAAGATGTAGTCTGATCCCAGAAGTGCTTTAAAGGCGCAGCCATGTTGCCAAACCAGACGGGACTGCCAAACGCTAGACCGTCGCACGTTTTCAGTTCCTCTAGAGTAACAATTGGATCAGAAGGGGAGTGTGAGTGAGGTGACAATTCTTCAACTGTACGCAAAATTGCTTGGCATTGAGGAGTCGATTCGACTCCTCTTGCTATCTGTCTTGCCAGTTGTTTTGTCGAGCCGTGACGGCTGAAATACAAAATAAGGATCTGGCAATCCATTTATAGAATATCCAACACTTGCTCTGGTGGTCGACCAATTTTCGCTTTGCCGTTGGCAACTACCACCGGACGCTCAAATAATTTTGGATTTTTCGCCATTGCTTCGAACAATTGCTCATCGCTAACAGAGTCTTCGCCTAGGCCAAGTTCTTTGTATTCGCTTTCTTTGGTGCGCATCATTTCACGTACAGATGAAAAGCCAAGTTGTGCGTACAGCGCTTTTAACTCATCTACGTTAAGTGGTGTGTCTAGGTATTTGACGACTTCCGGTGTAACACCATTTTGCTCAAGCAGTTCAAGTGTTTGACGACTCTTTGAGCAACGAGGGTTGTGATAAATCACGACTGACATGGTTTTCTCCATTTCGTTATTGTAATGCCATGAATCGATCTCTTTGGATCATGAGTTGGTCAATACGGGCATCGTATCGAGCTTGCTCTAAGCTGCCCAACTTGGCCATTTTACTTGCTTCACTATAATATTGAATCGCTTTATTCCAGTTTGCTCGCAACGCCAAAATCTCCGCTCGCGCAGCCAACTCTTCATCACTACGTCCTAGCGCGTGGTAGCTCTTCGATATTAGGTGCCAGCCATTTGTATCTTCAGGATAATCATGAGTGTATCTTTGAAGAACTCGCGTGGCTTGATCGTTTTTATTGTCCTCAAGTAGCGCATTGGCATAGTTAATGGTCAATACTTTATTTTGAGGGTTCCGAGATAACGCTTTACGGAGCATCTCGGTTGCTTTTTCTGGCTGCTTCTTCTCGATATATAAATCCGTCATAGCATCCAGGTAGAACGGGTTACTTGGGTCCTGCTCCAGCAACTTTTTCAAAATAGGTTCCGCTTGAGACAAGCGTTTGCTGTCTAAATGTACGAGTGCTCGCCCATAGTCAAAAGCAGGTGTAATGTCCGCAGAGGCTTTCTTTTGAGTTCGCTCAAACCAGCCTAAAGCAGCTTGTCCGTCAATGCCGGCGTACCGCGCTACAATGCGCGCACGCGCTAGGTGATAGTCTATTGAAGGCACTACTCGCATTGGTGGATAGGTCCTTGCTCGCGCACGGCTATCGGTAATTCGATCTTCAGGTAGTGGGTGAGTCAGTAGCATTGGCGGCGGTTTACTCGCATAACGATATTCATCTGCAAGACGGCCAAAAAAACGTGGCATTGCTTGAACATCAAAACCAGCTTTTGCCAGTGTTGAAATACCAAAGCGATCCGCTTCTTTTTCATTCGCGCGAGTGTAGTTGATTTGGCTTTGCATGTTACCTGCGGTTGCCGCCGTAATTGCAGCCATCCCCGCTTCTGGTGAGGCAATCGAAAGCAGTAATGCGCCAGCGAGTGCAGCTAATGTGGCCGGAGAGCGACGTGCTTGCTCTTCCATGCTGCGCGCAAGGTGGCGTTGTGTGACGTGCGCAATCTCGTGAGCAACAACAGAGGCTAACTCGCTTTCTGAACGTGCATGAAGAAACAACCCAGAGTGCAACGCTACGTAACCACCAAAAAACGCGAACGCGTTAATATTGCGGTCGCGAATCATAAAGAAGTGAAACGGCGTTTTTACATCGTTCGCATTGGCTACTAATCTGTGCCCGAGAGCGTCAATATACTCATTGATAACAGGATCATTAACGATAGGTTTACTGGCTCTGAGCATACGCATATAGGCGTCGCCGTAAATCAACTCTTGGTCTATTGAGAGCGTGCCACCAGCAGCCGTACCAATGTCTGGCAAGTCAATGCTATTGGCATAAGTTGTCGGTGAACTGATTGCAGCTGCAAGACATAAGCAAACTAGCGAGCGAGTGCGTTTTAACATACGTTTAAAAGGTTCTCCAAAATACATAAGCATGTGGTTAGAGGCTGAGAACCTCTCAACAGCGCCACATGCGTTTTGGTTATCCGCGAGGATATAAGCTAGCAATAAGACCGGAAATAAATGAATTGGTTTCGTAAATTATTTTATATCCGAGTCATTTCAGCATGTGGTTAAATCATGTCAGAAGTGCTAGCACCAGCTCAAAAAGCCGTTACAATACAACCCTATCATAAGTGCAGAGCAATACAATGGAATCCATGTTACTTGATTTGCGTGAACAACGTTGCCCTATGGCACTATTACTTGCAAAGCGTCACGCTGCTGAAGTCTTTCAAGGAGAAACGCAGCAGTATCATCAACTTGTTATTCAAGTGGTGGATAACAGCTCTAAACGAGACATTGTGAACTATCTCAGTGCCCAAGGGTACTCAGTTGATTGCCAATCTACATCAGAGCACTACACATTGACTGTATTCAATAAGGAATCCGCATAAGATGTTTGAAATGGTTAGTCGTTGGTATAAACGACGTTTCTCAGACCCTCATGCAGTAAGTCTCGTCGCGATCTTGCTGTTTGGTTTTATCACCATTTACTTCTTTGGGCATTTGATTGCGCCATTGCTTGTCGCGATCGTTTTGGCTTATTTACTTGAATGGCCAGTCGTAAAAATGTGTCGCATGGGCGTGCCGCGCACTTTGTCGGTCATCATCGTGATCTTAATGTTCGTCGGATTGATGTTGATCGCTTTGTTTGGTTTGGTTCCGACGATTTGGACTCAGGTCGGTAATCTAATTAACGATATTCCAAACATGTACAACGGGTTACAAAAGTTTATTGTCACGCTACCAGAGCGTCATCCTGAGTTAGCAAATTTAGAAATTGTAGAAACCGTGGTGACAAATGCCAAAAACCAAGCGTTGGGACTTGGTGAGAGTGTAGTAAAAGGCTCACTTGCGTCATTAGTCAGTATTGCGACGCTAGCGGTATACCTGATTTTAGTGCCACTACTTATCTTCTTCTTACTGAAAGACAAAGAAGAGATGCTAAGAATCGCGAGTGGTGTTTTGCCGAAAAACCGTAAACTCGCGAATAAAGTTTGGCATGAAATGAACGAGCAGATCTCCAATTACATTCGCGGTAAAGTGCTCGAGATTTTAATCGTGGGTGGCGTGAGTTATGTGACTTTTGCCATTTTAGATCTTCGCTATTCGGCGCTGCTTGCCGTAGCTGTCGGTCTATCGGTGTTAATTCCTTATATCGGTGCGGCAGCTGTAACCGTGCCTGTCGCCATCGTTGGTCTGTTCCAATGGGGTCTTGCGCCTCCGTTTTATTGGTTGCTGCTTGCTTACGGTATTATCCAAGCGCTGGATGGTAATGTGTTGGTTCCTGTTCTGTTTTCTGAGGCGGTAAATCTACACCCAGTTGCCATCATTGTGGCAGTGTTAGTCTTCGGTGGCTTGTGGGGTTTTTGGGGCGTATTCTTCGCCATTCCGTTGGCGACACTAGTTAAAGCCGTATGGCATGCCTTACCAAGTACGGAAGAAAACGAACCAGTCGAACAAGAGTAGGCGTTACCAAAGTACAATGCTCAAAAGAAAGCCCAGCAGTTTGCTGGGCTTTTTGTTATTTGAGAACGGATCGCGCTTATGCGTTTTCGTTCAGGTAATTTAATACGACTTCGTGGTGATCTTTGGTTTTGAACTTGTTGAACACGTGTTCAATCACGCCTTCTTCATTGATCAGGAAGCTAATGCGGTGAAGACCATCGTATACTTTACCCATGAATTTCTTTTCGCCCCAAACGCCAAATTGGTCTGCAACGGCATGATCTTCGTCAGAAAGTAGGGTGAAGTTTAAATCATCACGCTCGATGAATTTGCCTAGGCGTTTTACAGGGTCGATGCTTACGCCAAGTACAACCACGTTGTGCGCATCTAATTCAGCTTTGATGTCACGTAGACCTTTTGCTTGTGTAGTACAACCCGGCGTCATCGCCTTAGGGTAAAAGTAGAAAAGTACTTTCTTGCCTTTAAAGTCTTCAAGAGAAACGGTATTTCCGTCTTGGTCGAGCAAAGAGAAGGCTGGCGCTGGCGAGCCTGCTGTCAGCGTATTCATGGTGATTTCCTTTACTTTATAGTGTGTTTTTAATGAAATTCAGAGAACCTTGTACGTTGAGCGACTGACAAAGTTCATCGAAATCTTCTTGTAATTGCATTAAGTTACAATCCGCACTTACTGATGCGGTAATCGCAATGTGGAATTGGTCGGCATCAAGTTGAATTTTCGACTTACTGATAGTTTGGGCGCTAAGAGAGTCCAAACCAATCTGTTGATCCGCGAAGAACTTAGTAAACTTTTCAGTCAGACCTGGGCGGTCTTCAGACTCAATAAACACTTCCATTGTGTAGCTGTTGTCGAGCAATTCGTGCGCCGACGTACGCTTCATAATCGTAATCAGGTCATGCTCTTGGCCAAGTAGGGGCAATTGCGTTTCTACTCGAGTCACACTGCTGGCGTTCCCAGTTAGGAGCATGATCAGCGTAAATTCACTTCCAAAGATAGCGATACGGCTATCGACTATGTTACAACCGGCTTGAGTAACGAGGTGTACGACTTGGTTACAAATGCCTGGACGGTCCGTTCCAACTGCTGTAAGTACCAGATGTTGCTTCATAAATGAGCTTCTTGTCCTTTCTTCAATAGAGAGATGTTAGCACAGATATTGCGGAGAAATATCGAGTCAGTTCTTTTTTTAGTTTACAAAAAAGCAGGTTGGCTCTTGAGGTGAACGATCGGAGGCAAGCAGTCAACGAGGGAGTTGAGGGAACAAAACGTTTGCATGATGTACTTGCGTGTTGTTTGGTCTTTTTATTCACTCAGGTCTGACTTGGTGAGCACGACCAAAGAGTATATTTTCCTGGCTTGTGCACTTCAGTATTTTCCAAATCACTGATAGATTCTAAAGTCACTCGAAAGCCCAACACGATTATCAATATTGCCGCTAATCAAACCAAATAGAGCAATTAAGTTGCTAGACCTCTAACAACTGATAATTATTCATTCATTTGTACTTTGTAAGCGAGTTTACGCTCTTGTGTTTTTCAATCGCATTACAGTACCATGCAGAAAGAGTTAAATGAGGGAGATAAACATGTTTTCAGGAAGTATCGTAGCGCTGATTACGCCATTCAAAGCAGATGGCGAAGTAGACTTTGACAGTCTGCAAAAGCTAGTAGAGTACCACGTTGAAGCGGGTACAGACGGTATTGTGGCGGTAGGCACAACAGGTGAGTCAGCGACACTGACCATTGAAGAGCATGTAAAGGTCGTTAATAAAACTGTTGAGTTTGCCGACGGTCGCATCCCTGTGATTGCTGGCACGGGTGCAAATGCAACCCACGAGGCAGTAACATTTAGCAAATTACTGGCTGATTCTGGTATTGCTGGCTTCCTGAGTGTGACACCGTATTACAACAAACCAACTCAAGAAGGTTTGTTCTTGCACTACAAGGCAATTGCTGAAGCGAGTGATGTGCCTCTAATTTTATACAACGTACCAGGCCGTACTGCTGTTGATATGCAGCCAGAAACAGTGGCACGCTTGTCAAAGCTTGATAATATCGTGGCTTTAAAAGATGCAACGGGCGATTTGGACCGAATTGCAATTCACCGTGAACTTTGTGGCGAAGATTTTATCTTACTAAGTGGCGATGATGCGACGGGTCTCGATTTTGTGAAACTTGGCGGCAATGGTGTTATCTCGGTAACGAACAATATTGCAGCTAAAGATATGGCAGACATGTTCCATTTGGCAAGTGAAGGTAAGTACGAAGAAGCAGAAGCGATTAACCAACGCTTGATGACTCTACACAAAAACCTTTTCATTGAAGCAAGCCCTATCCCAGTAAAATGGGCAGCGCAAAAGCTTGGTTTAATTGAAGAAGGTGGTTTGCGTCTTCCTTTAACCACACTTTCTGAAAAATCGCAGCCGATCGTTGAACAGGCGTTAACCGACGCCGGTATTTATTAAAATTGAGCTATTAAGATTGAGTTACTAGGATTGAAGTTCATACTGGGGGCCAAAGCGCCCTCGGTGTTTTAGGAGTATAGATGAAGCTTTCAAGCCAGTTAGTGTTAAGTTCATTAGCTGTATTCGTATTGACTGCCTGTTCAGGTGGTGCCAATCAACGTCGTCAAGCAAAAGATGACTTCGAGTATTTGAACTCCCCCAATTTGGGTGAGTGGAATGTCCCACAGGGTGCACAGCCTCAGTTTTACCCTAACTATGAGATCCCTCAGGGTAACTATGCTGGTGGTGTAGGTAAAGATGTCGACATTCGTCCACCTCAACAAGTCCTAGAGCTTATTCCTGGTGCACGTCTGGACCGCAGTAGTGATGGTGAAGTGACACTTTGGCTACTTCGTAAAGATGAACTAGACAAGGTTTGGCAAACGGTACAAAACATGGTCGCGGCCAACGAGATTCCAGTTGAAAGCCAAACAGATTCTCGCATCGAGACAGGTTGGGTGACTTGGGATTCGCCAGACGAAGAGCTGGAAATTGGTAGCCGATATGAGATCGTACGTGCTGAAGCAAATGGTCGACACGGCTTTAAAGTGAGTCTTATTGACTGGCGTGAAGGCAATCAAGTGAAAGAAGTAACGGCGACCAACCGTGAGCGCTACAATGTGTTCATGACGAACTTGGTAACCGCTCGCTACGATCAAGAAGTACGTGAAGAAGCACAACGTAAAGCGCAAGAGTTGGTTAAACAGATCCCAATTACAATGGGTAAAGACCGCAGCGGGCTTCCTGTAATTGTCGCGCGTGCGCAATACAACATGCTTTGGCAACGTCTGCCTAATATTCTACCTAAGATGGGCTTTAAGATTGAAGAGCGTAGCCAGTCTCAGGGCACAATCACTGCGAAATATGCGTCTCCGGATGATGAATTCTGGAACGATATCGGCGTTAAACCAGTGGAGTTAGACGCTGGTAAGTACACATTCTTACTTGGTGATTTAGGCAACCGTACGTCTATCAATATTACGGATTCCTCTGGTAAGCCAGTAGAAGAAGAGTTTTTGAAATCACTAGCGCCTGTATTGGCTGCGACGGTGAAGCAGTAACCAAAGCGAACTTAACGCGATACGTTTACACAATAATTGAAAAGGGACCCAGTGGTCCCTTTTTTGATGCCTATATTCGGCGTGTCGAGATAAAGTAGGTGTTTAACTAACGAGGCTCGTCTTTGTTGCTCTCCTCGTCAGCGGAGCGCTGTTTATCCAACGTGTTCAGCTTATCTAAATCGTTCTTACGGCTTTTATCCATCTGACCAAACTTCATTTTTGCGGTGTATTTGAGTGCGGCAATGTTACCAATGACCACGCTCAACACTACAATGATAATGACCCAAGGGTTGGTGAGTATTTCTATCATAGAGCCTCCGGCGGCGTGATATTGTGAATAAATTTGGCAACGACGTTATCCAAATTATTCAGTATGACGTCAATCCCTGCAATGTTGTCGGTCTGATTTTGCTGAATCAGCTGGTTTCTAAGCACATCATGCGTCAATTGCGCGAGGCACTGTTGCCCGACAGTGCGGTGGCTAATGTGCCAAGGCTCAATCGAAACGCCACCTAAATCTTGCTGATAAGGGAAGAAGAAGCCGAATCGACCAAGGTTGGCTTTTAACCATTGGTAGAACGCTTGCTGGTGGCCTTCAAGGTACTCCCAAGGCTCCAGCTTGAGTTTGGTGTCAGTAGGCAATAAATTGCGCGCATAGACATCAAAATCGCAACCCCAATGATGACGACTTCCTCCAGGCAGTGCCGACCAGCGCAAAATGGCCATCAACTTCTCTTCGTCATTTAACTCTGCTTTGTTTAAAGGGCGGGAGTTGACGTCGAGAATTGGCAACTCACCAGAAAACTTCCCGTTCCAGATCGCTTTTTGGCGGTTGAAGTCACGAAAACCACTGGCGATTTCCATTTTAAAACCTGCTTCTGTTGCCGCTTCAATCATCTTTAGCAGATCGTCAGCTACTTCAGGGTGGAGTAGAAACGCTTTTTGACCCACTAAAGTGGATTGCAGATGAGAATCTGTGGTGCCGGTGAGTTGCTCTGGTGTCATGGTGTTCTCGCTGATTACTTCGCTAACAGGTGTTTCAACGTGTTCTCGTACATGTCAGTCAACTTTTCTAGATCGTCCACTTTCACGCATTCGTTCACTTTATGAATCGTAGCGTTAACAGGGCCTAACTCTACGACTTGACCACCCATTCGAGCGATAAAGCGACCATCAGACGTACCGCCAGTTGTAAGTAGTGCTGGCTTCGTATCATTCACTTCGGCAACAGCAGCAACAACTGCATCTAGCAGCGCGCCTGTATCGGTCAGGAATGGGTCGCCGTTGAATGTCCATTTTAGGTCGTAGTCCAGCTCATGCTTGTCTAGTGTTTCGGTAACACGCTGAACAATTGCGTCATTGTTAAGCTCAGTACTAAAACGTAGGTTGAACTGAACATGGAACTCGCCAGGAATGACGTTAGACGCACCAGTGCCAGCCGATACGTTCGGGATCTGGAAGCTGGTTGGTGGGAAATAATCATTTCCTTTGTCCCACTCGGTTGTTGCGAGTTCATGAATCGCGAGTAGAGACTTGTGCACAGGGTTATTGGCTAGGTGAGGATAGGCCACGTGGCCTTGTGTTCCTTTTACCGTCAAATCGCCAGTGATAGAGCCGCGACGTCCATTTTTCACCACATCGCCAACTACTTCGGTACTGGATGGTTCACCGACGATACACATGTCGATATTTTCGCCACGTGCCATCAACGTTTCTACAACACGAACGGTACCATTGATAAATGGTCCTTCTTCATCCGACGTAATTAGAAAGCCGATTGAGCCTTTGTGGTCTGGGTTCTCTGCAATGAAGCGTTCGACAGCAACGACCATAGCAGCTAGCGACCCTTTCATGTCCGCTGCACCGCGACCGTGTAGGTAACCATCAATAATAGTTGGTTCAAACGGATGTGTATCCCAGTGCTCCAGTTTGCCAGCAGGTACCACATCGGTGTGGCCAGCAAACGCAAATAGTGGCGCTTCTGAACCACGTCGAGCCCAGAAGTTCGTGGTATCTTCAAACACCATTACTTCAATTTCAAACCCGAGTGCTTTTAAGCGCTCGATCATCAAATCCTGACAACCTGCGTCTTCCGGCGTTACAGATTGTCTACTGATCAGATCTTTAGCAAGTGCCAATACTGGACTGTCTGTCATCCTTGAGTATTCCTTTATTTAAGAGTTGAAAATGGTAGCGTATTGATCAGCTTTAAAACCGATATGAAGTTGATCATTCACTTTTAAAATTGGGCGCTTGATCATCGCCGGATTTTCTACCAAAAGAGCGATCGCGTTTTCTTCGTTAAGCGTGTCTTTCTGTTCTTGTGTCAGTTGGCGGTAGGTCGTGCCACGTTTGTTGAGCACCTGTTCCCAACCTAAAGCGCGACAAAATTCGCTTACCATAGCTACATCAACGCCTTGCTTACGGTAGTTATGGAAGTCGTAAGCAATATCCTCAGCTTCTAACCATTTTTTGGCTTTTTTGATCGTATCGCAGTTGGGAATACCAAACATGGTAATCGACATAGTGTTTCCTTTTTTCTTTGTTCTATTTTTCACTGGCGCGGTTAAAACGCACTTAAGTTATTTGGGCTGCTATAGCATCCTATCAAGAAGCAATCAAACTGACAAAATGCGGTGGAAAATATTTTCAGATAGATTGAGATAACTGATGTTACGTAACTTATTTACGATGAATGCACTATAAATCGAATAAAAAATCGTCTAAATCAAATGGAAAAGTCGAGTTATTGATCAAACGCAACATCTCGCTGAGCAAAAACGAAATAATGAATCAGCACAATTTTAGGAGGTGTCAATGGAATTGAGTCCTGTTTTTGCAAGGCGGCTATATTTGGCCTTGTTGGTGGAAAACCTAGAAAGGCCGAATGTGCCAAAGTTGATCGAAAAAACGGGGTGGCCTCGTCGTACAATTCAAGATGTACTCAAGGCGTTACCTGGGATCGGCATTGAACTCATATTCGTTCAAGATGGCCGACGTCATAATGACGGCTATTATCAACTTTCAGATTGGGGGCCTTTTGATAGCCAATGGGTTCTAGAGCGGGAGAGAGATATCGCTAGCAGTCTTGGATTTCGTGCATAAGCCAGCAATTGCTGGCTTTTTTCATATTCAGGCGTCATCCATTGCAGCGGTAAGCGGAGCCCAGCACGCTAAATGAGGTGATAAAATCTTGTGGGGAGACCATAAAAACGGTGTCCGCATCGATAGCCGCGGCATTGTTTTTTAAATCATTCATTGCGCCTTGCATCATCGCGTCATTGGTCATGAAAATGTAGTTATACCAATGACCCTCGCTTCCGGTGACTTCGCCTTTGTATTCGCATCGATCAGGGTTGAACTGAGCGTCAATGCGAATATGAACATCTTGGCTTTGAGCATGAGTAAGGTGAGAAGGCATCGTGCAACCAGAGAGAAGTACGACAAAAAGTCCAAGTAACAGGCGTCTCATCAGCTATTTCCCCAATACTATGTAAGCAGCAAAGCCAATCCAGCTCAGAGCGAGCAGTATCCAAGGCAGTTTGCTTGATACATGGTTTGGCGCATCGTCGGTGATGTTGTCTTGTTCGATAGCTTCTTCATGCTGACGTTGCTTTTCACGTTGCTGTTTTTTCTTCGCTTTATCGGCTTGACGATTGCGCTCTTTTTGCTGCTTCTTATATTGAGCGATGCCTTTTTCGATACCTTGAGCGATAAGCTTGGTTTGCTCTTTGGTTTGCCCCGGTTTCTGTGTGGATTTGGCAATTCTCATCGCTTCGGCTTGAGTTTCTTGAGAAGGCGCTGGGGTAGCTGGAGTTCTTTTTTTCATGTTTCTCATCAACGTCATTGTAAATCTTTGTTTAGTTTACCTGTGTAAGATGATGAAATGAACTTTAGTTCTCATCTTTGCTGGCTTGCAACTCTGAAATGATAGGTTAAAGTGGCGTTTTATCACATTAAGAAGAAGATGTTGTGCGCTACTCGTTTGACCAATATGACGCCCATGGATTTTTAAAAGCGCCGATTATTTTATGGTTTGGATGGATGTTTCTTGTGCGTTCATGGGTTGTGTTTGCGATGGCAGGCGTAAGTCGTGATAGTGGCAGTAAGCTACTCGCTATTGTTTATCCAGACTCAAGTACGCTGTATTTGGGTTTGGCTATGGGCATTCCAAGCCTGCTTCTCATGTGGTTGATGGGGCTCCGTCACCCCGATAGAGGATGGGTAAACAGAATTACTCGCTATGGTCGAGAGATCACTTTGATCTTGTGCGGTATCCAACTGGCTCAGACCATGTATCATGTGTATCTGGAACATGGTGTATTCAACTGGGCAAACGCCCTTACCATTACCTTATTAGCTTGGTTTATGATCTATCTTCTAAATGGAAGATGGGTAAAAGACTGTTTTCATGTGCCACAATTGGAGCGCAATGAAGAGCAGCCTTCGAAGAATTAAAAACAATAACTTCCCACACCGGGGCAAAGTATAGAGGAAACCTCAATGTCACAAGCTCAAACGGCGATCGTGCCAGAAGCAGGGCCATTTGCACTGTACACTCAACTTAAAGTGAACCAAAACCGTGAAAACGTATTGGATAAGCTGAAAGCACTACCAAAGTTAGTGGAAGAGTTAAATATTACCCAGCCAGGCGCGGCGCTGACCCTTTCTATCGCATTCACAAAATCGTTTTGGCAACACCTCAATGTAGACGCGCCAGAAGAGCTTATTGATTTTACTCAACTTGGCGAAGGAGACATCGTAGCGCCTGCAACGGATGTTGATGTGCTGATTCACTGTCACTCTACTCGTCACGACTTGCACTTTTATGTTCTGCGTAAGTTTCTAGAAGAGACGACACAAGATGTCACCATTGTGGACGAAACGTATGGGTACCGTTACCTTGATGCTCGTGATATGACAGACTTTATTGATGGGACAGAAAACCCGAAAGGGGAGGCTCGCGCTGATGTGGCTCTAGTAAAAGAGGGCCCATTTGCTGGAGGTAGTTATGTCATGGCTCAACGCTTCGAACATAACCTTGCCGCTTGGAATCGCTTGAATGTCAAAGCGCAAGAAAAAGTGATTGGTCGTACCAAACCAGACTCTATCGAGCTAGAAGACGTTCCTGCAGCATCACACGTCGGTCGCGTTGATATTAAAGAAGAAGGAAAAGGTCTCAAGATTGTTCGTCATAGCTTGCCATACGGGACGGTAACAGGGCCTCATGGCCTGCTGTTTATTTCTTACTGCAATACACTTCATAACATTAAAGTGATGCTAGAAAGTATGTACGGCGTGACAGATGGTAAAACAGACCAAATGCTTCGTTTCACAACAGCGGTAACTGGTGCGTACTTCTTCGCGCCTTCGCAAGAAATGCTCGCAGAGCTAGCCATCAAGTAAGTTCTCAGACTTCATTTCTTAAGCCCTCTAATTGGAGGGCTTTTATTTTCTTCTTTTCTATTCCACAGACTTTTTCAAAAAAGACTAAACCTTTCGATTATTTGGTCGATAAGTATCCAAAGCCTTAATTTATTTGGAGTCTGTGTCTCTTGGCTATCACCGTTAATACCAATGTTGCAGCACTTGTCACACAACGTCATTTGACCAGTGCAACGGATATGCTGAATCAATCCATGGAGCGTTTGTCTTCAGGGAAGCGTATTAACAGCGCAAAGGATGACGCTGCGGGTCTGCAAATCTCCAACCGCTTGCAATCACAAATGCGTGGTTTAGATGTTGCGGTTCGCAACGCGAATGACGGCATTTCCATCATGCAAACTGCGGAAGGCGCGATGAATGAGGTGACTAATATCATGCAACGTATGCGTGATTTGTCGCTACAGTCAGCCAATGGTTCAAACAGCAAAGCGGAACGCACTGCACTGCAAGAAGAAGTGACGGCACTTAACGATGAGCTAAACCGCATTGCCGAAACGACCTCCTTTGGTGGGCGTAAACTGCTCAATGGCAGCTTTGGTAAGTCGGCATTTCAAATCGGTGCAGCGTCAGGTGAAGCTGTGCAAGTTGAATTAAAGTCGATGCGCAGTGATGGCATTGATATGGGCGGCTTTAGTTACATTGCAAACGGACGTGCAAGCTCTGATTGGAAAGTAAAAGACGGTGCGAATGATCTTAGTATGTCATTTACGAATCGTTTTGGTGAGACGGAAACCATTCAAATTAATGCCAAAGCTGGCGATGATATCGAAGAGCTTGCGACTTATATCAATGGTCAAACTGACAAAGTCACGGCATCGGTGAATGAAGAAGGTCAGTTACAGCTATTTATGGCTGGAGAAGAAACTTCAGGCACTTTATCGTTTTCAGGTGACTTAGCGAGTGAACTGGGGTTACAGCTAAAAGGTTACGATGCGGTTGATAACATCGACATTACGTCTGTCGGTGGTGCGCAACAAGCCGTGGCCGTCCTAGATACTGCGATGAAGTACGTTGATAGCCATCGTGCTGAGTTAGGCGCGTATCAAAACCGCTTTAATCACGCGATCAATAATCTGGATAACATCCACGAAAACTTAGCCGCTTCCAACAGTCGTATCCAAGACACTGACTACGCGAAAGAAACCACGCAAATGGTGAAGCAGCAGATCTTGCAGCAGGTCAGTACTTCTATTCTTGCACAAGCAAAACAAGCGCCCAACCTAGCATTAACCTTACTTGGTTAATGATCGACCTCGCTCGAATTTAACGTAAAACCTGCCTGTATCGACAGCTCGAAAAGAAGCTTTAGCGAAAATTTGACGTTTTTTTGCTTTTTTATCTGCTTCATCACGATTCCTTCTCCAAATGAACTTTTTCCAAAAAAATCCAAAAAATTCCCTAAAGAAATCAGTTTGAGCGCCGTTAATAAAAGTAACTTTGAGAGAACTACTTGGTTTTCCGAGACGTCGGAAACCGCTATACCGGAAAATCAATTGGAGAAATCACCATGGCAGTGAATGTAAACACTAACGTATCAGCGATGACCGCTCAGCGTTACCTAAACAACGCAAACTCAGCTCAACAAACCTCTATGGAGCGTTTGTCTTCGGGGTTCAAAATCAACAGCGCAAAAGATGATGCTGCGGGTCTACAAATCTCGAACCGTTTGAACGTACAAAGCCGTGGCCTGGATGTGGCGGTTCGCAACGCGAACGACGGTATCTCAATTGCACAAACCGCTGAAGGTGCAATGAACGAGACCACCAACATTCTTCAACGTATGCGTGACTTGTCTCTACAATCAGCAAACGGCTCAAACTCGAAATCAGAGCGTGTGGCGATTCAAGAAGAAGTGACCGCGCTAAACGACGAACTAAACCGTATCGCAGAAACCACGTCTTTCGGTGGTAACAAGCTACTAAACGGCACACACGGCGCGAAATCGTTCCAAATCGGTGCGGATAACGGTGAAGCCGTGATGCTTGAGCTAAAAGACATGCGTTCAGACAACAAAATGATGGGCGGTGTGAGCTACCAAGCTGAAAGTGGTAAAGGTAAAGACTGGAACGTTGCTGAAGGTAAGAACGACCTAAAAATCAACCTAACGGACAGCTACGGCCAAGAGCAAGAAATCAACATCAGCGCAAAAGCAGGTGACGATATCGAAGAGCTTGCGACTTATATTAACGGTCAAACTGACCTAGTGAAAGCATCAGTAGACCAAGACGGTAAACTGCAAATCTTTGCTGGCAACAACAAAGTCGAAGGCGAAGTCGAGTTTTCAGGCGGCCTATCTGGCGAGCTAGGTTTGGGCGAAGGTAAAAAAGTAACGGTAGATACTATCGACGTAACCTCAGTTGGTGGCGCACAAGAATCTGTGGCTATCATCGATGCGGCACTGAAATACGTAGACAGCCACCGCGCAGAGCTGGGTGCATTCCAGAACCGTTTCAACCATGCAATCAGCAACTTGGATAACATTAACGAGAACGTGAACGCGTCGAAGAGCCGTATCAAAGATACTGATTTCGCGAAAGAAACGACTCAAATGACCAAGTCACAAATTCTATCGCAAGCGTCAAGCTCAATCCTTGCGCAAGCGAAACAAGCGCCAAACTCAGCGCTAAGTCTGCTAGGTTAATTTCAAACCTAAGACGAGAACCTCATTGGCTCGTGGTGAGAGATGAGCGAGTAAACCCAGCTTCGGCTGGGTTTTTTTCTGTCTTTTGGGGACTCAGGATTTCTGCGAATCACGACATTAGAGCTTCATCACATTTCAGTAAGCCAAAGAAAATAATCGCAAAAAATTGAAAATTTCTTCTAAAGGATATTCATCGGTCGCCGTTAAAGGGACTGAGAGAAATGAGATGTACCTAAGTGAGGTGAGAGACACGACGGTACATTCACTAAAGCCTTAAGGAGATCAATTATGGCGATTAACGTTAATACTAACGTTTCTGCGATGACTGCACAGCGTTACCTAAACCAGGCAGCTGACGGTCAACAAAAATCAATGGAGCGTTTGTCTTCGGGTTATAAAATCAATAGCGCGAAAGACGATGCTGCAGGTCTACAGATTTCAAACCGCTTGAATGCACAAAGCCGTGGTCTAGACATGGCGGTGAAAAACGCAAACGACGGTATTTCTATTGCACAGGTTGCTGAAGGTGCAATGAATGAATCTACCAACATCCTACAACGTATGCGTGACCTATCGCTTCAATCTGCGAACGGTTCTAACTCAAAAGCAGAACGTGTTGCGATCCAAGAAGAAGTAACAGCGCTAAATGACGAGCTAAACCGTATTGCTGAAACTACCTCTTTCGGTGGTAACAAGTTGCTGAACGGTACATACGGTACGCAATCTTTCCAAATCGGTGCCGATTCAGGTGAAGCAGTGATGCTTTCTATGGGTAGCTTGCGCTCAGACACTTCTGCAATGGGTGGCAAGAGCTACGCAGCAGAAGAGGGTAAAGATGCATCTTGGACTGTTGGTGAGAAAACTGAGTTCAAAATGAGCTACACCAACAAACAAGGTGAAGAGAAAGAGCTATCGATCAGCGCAAAACAAGGCGACGACATTGAGCAGCTAGCAACGTACATCAACGGTCAAAACGATGATGTAAAAGCGTCTGTTGGTGAAGATGGCAAGCTACAAGTATTTGCTTCTTCTCAAAAAGTTCAAGGTGATGTTGAGTTCTCTGGTAACCTAGCGGACGAGATCGGCTTTGGCGGCCCGAAAGACGTAACAGTGAAAGACATCGACGTAACAACAGTAGCAGGCTCTCAAGAAGCTGTGGCTGTTATCGACGGTGCGCTTAAGTCAGTAGACAGCCAACGTGCGTCACTCGGTGCTTTCCAAAACCGCTTCAACCACGCAATCAGCAACCTAGACAACATTAACGAGAACGTTAATGCATCTAACAGCCGTATTAAAGATACTGATTACGCGAAAGAAACCACTGCGATGACTAAGTCGCAAATTCTTCAGCAAGCAAGTACTTCAATCCTGGCTCAAGCGAAGCAGTCTCCATCTGCAGCGCTAAGCTTGTTGGGCTAAGTGGTTGACCCAGCCTGAGGTAAATACCTTAGTGCTGGGGCACCAAAGCGATAGGTTCTATCGTTAGCCCATAAGGTGGAAGGGAGATTGTAATGGATATATCCTCCTACGCATCGAACATCCAGCCTTACGGCACGCCAAGTGGCACAAAGTTTGCAAATAAAAATGGCAATGATATAGGCACGTCTAGCCCAGCAAATTCAAATGGTGAGGTTTCGCCGCAAAAAGCGAAAGACACCGAATACGACTTCTCTGTTCAAGCAGCGATCGAGATGGCAGAAAGCCGTCAAGAGCTGAACAAAGAAGAACGTGAAAAATTGGTCGCGCAAATGAATGAGTTTGTGACGTCCATAAACAAAGGAGTCGCGTTTCGAGTGGATGAGGAATCCGGGAGAGATGTGGTGACGATTTACGAAGCCAAAACGGGCGACGTGATTCGTCAAATTCCTGATGAAGAGATGCTAGTGGTATTGCGTCGCCTAGCTGAGCACACAGCCAACAGCGGGTTGTTGACTGAAAAAGTGTAAGTCGTTTTTAGAGGTGATTTGATGAGTTTAGGCCCTTTGGGGATGTCTGGCGGCATGGATATCAATTCCATGGTCAGCAAAATTGTGGATGCCGAACGCGTACCAAAGCAGCAACGCATTGACAACGAGCGCACGACAATTAATGCCAGTATCAGTGCCTATGGGCGACTCAGAGAATCACTGGATACGATGAAAAATCTCATGGCGAACTTTCGTCAAGAGAAAGCGTTTGCCGTTCGTGCTGTTGAAACGACAGACGACAATATCGTATCTGCTACTGCAACTACAGATGCTATCGCTGGCAAATATGCTATCGATGTGTTGCAGCTTGCCCAGAGCCACAAAGTCGCTTCTGACGTACTGCCAGAAGACGCAAAGTTTGGCCCTGGTAAGCTGCAGATTTCGCTTGGTGATGACACCTTCAACGTGAACGTTCGTTCGAGATCCAAGCTCGCAGATGTCGTACGCGGCATCAACGGCTCAAAAGACAATCCCGGTGTTCGAGCATCTCTCATTAACGACGTTGAAGGACCACGCCTTATCCTTGCCTCAAATCTCTCTGGTAAGGATCATCAAATCAGAGTCAGTGTGGAGGCCGACAAAGGCAACCCTCTAAAGTATTTCGAATATCAAACACTTGAAGACCGTGTTAACGCGCTTGAAGAAGCTCGTTCAGCGGCGGAAGAAGTGTTAGGTCCTCTTCAATTCCCCGAGCAACCAGTAGAACTGGATGCAAACGGCAATCCTCTACCTCCAGAAGAGCAAAAAGCGGCAGAAAATGGACAAGATGATGGCTCCCAAGAGCCAATCTCTGCTGCGGGTGCAGACGCTGCTAAAGCTGGGCAGGAAGCGATTGATGAAGCCAACCGACGCGCGAGTTTGCGCCCTGAAGACCGAATTCCAGGGTGGACAGAAACTGCGTCAGGCACTTTGCTGGATTCTTATGAAGAGCCAGAGCTCGAACTCGACGAGAAAGCAATAGAGAAGGCACCAGATGTACCGGGTTGGAGTAATGCGGCATCAGGCACATTAACCGACTCTTACGTTACGACGAAAGAGGCCAAGCAGCTTCTTGAGCAAGAAAAAGCTGAAATTGAGCAAAAAATTGCGAGTGAAAAACAAGCGCTAGACGCAAAAGTTGAACGTGGTGAATTGACCGAAGAGCAAGCGAAACAAATTCATCGCGCTAAGCTGGATCCTCAAGAACGTGAACGTTTAGACAAAATTGATGAAGCAGAAGCGAAAATCGCAAAAGCGCAATCTGCTTTTGAAGAATACCTTGGTATGACAGAGGTACAAGCAGGGCAAGATTCAGAAGTTCTGCTTGATGGAGTAGCAAAGCTATCTAGTCACAACAATGTGATTGAAGATGCCATAGAAGGTGTTGATTTAACACTTAAAGGCAAATCAGAACCGAACAAGCCACCTGCTGAAATTGGCGTCGAATACGACCGTCAGAGTGTGCGTAACGACATCGAAAACTTTGTTGCGGCGTACAACTCGTTTTATCAAACGTCTCAAGCGTTGGCGAGTGTGGATCCGGTCACTGGTCAAAAAGGACCGTTGTCGGGTGACAGTACCGTACGTAGCGCAGACTCACGATTAAAATCGGTATTTTCCACTCAAATTGATAAAGCGCCTGAAAACCTAAAGTCATTAACTGAATTTGGCATTACTACCACGCGTCAAGGTACCTTAGAAATCAACTATGACATGTTGGATCGTCAGTTGAACAACAACTTCAACGAGCTAGAAAAGTTCTTCGGTGGCAACACAGGTTTTGCTAAACGAGTCGAAGACGCGATTCATGGTATTACAGGCATTACAGGCAGCATTCGTACTCGAGAGAAAAGTCTCACAGAACAAAATTATCGTTTGAGTGATGATCAAGCGGCATTAGATCGCCGCATGGAAAGCCTAGAAAAGCGCACTCACGCGAAGTTTACCGCCATGCAAGATGCGACTGGCAAAATGCAAGGTCAGTTAGGTGCCTTAATGAGTGCGTTGGGTTAATAAATGCAAAAAGAACTCATAGATATTAGTGATATAGATCAACTAATTACGCAAGAATTGGAAAAAGTCGACTTTAGTACTGAAGAAATTCTTCGCTTGGTCGATATCAGGGAACGGTTATTGCAAAACCTGTTACCAATTATTCATCAAAATCCTTTGGTTAAGCAGGATGCAGAGTGGCAAGCGTTGCTTACTCGTACCAAAAGAATTGTCGAGCTGATGCAATCGGAAACGTCAAAGGTCGGAAAAGAACTTCATAAGTTTCGTTATGGCCAGCGTTCGCTTCAGCAGTACAAAAAATTTATTTAAAAGAGGATTACTATGCGCGGTTCTTTGCAAGCATACAAAAAGGTATCAGTCGACAGCCAGCTAAGCGCGGCTTCTCCGCACAAAGTCATTCAAATGCTTATGGCTGGTGCGATTGAGCGCCTTATTCAAGGTAAAGCGGCCATGCAAGCAGGCAACATTCCAGCAAAAGGTGAGCGTTTAGGTAAAGCGCTAGACATCATTATTGCGCTACGTAGCTGTCTATCGATGGATGACGGTGGTGATATTGCTTCAAACTTAGATTCACTCTATGAGTTTATGATCACGCAAATTTCAGCTGCTAACCATCAAAATGATCCTCAACTGATCGACGACGTTATCGACATTATCCGTGAGATCAAATCCGCTTGGGACCAAATCCCGACAGAGTTTCATAATCTTACAGCAGCTGAAGTCGGTATTTAATAACCAAAACAACGCGTTAAGATATTAGAGGAATATATTTGTCAATTGCGCAACGAGTTGTGTAGCAAAGTTTCTATCAAGCTCACACCTCTTTATTGCTTGGTTGCCTTATTTTTATATTCAAATAAAATAGAAGCCATTAGTAGCCCTAATGGCTTTTTTTGTTGCTGATTTTCCTATTTTGTCTATCGTAAATTGAGTGTGGTGGTTCTGCCTTCTTTTAGCACCCAATTGCGCAAATCAAGGTTTGGCCGCAACGCACCTAAAATAAAGGCAATCATTCTTACTTATGCAAGGTTTGGCAAAGCTGCTTGTAATTGATGATGACGCATCAAGTCGTTTAAATTTAAGCAATATATTGGAATTTGTTGGAGAAAATTGCGAAGCGGTCAGTTCTGATCAGCTCAGCGATGTTGATTGGTCTAGCGTATGGTCGTGCTGTATTGTTGGTAACATTCCAGCAGGTCAAGCGGCGAATACGGTTATCTCTCATTTAAACAGCGCCTACCACATCCCACTTTTAGTCATGGGCCGATTTCCGTTGCCCGTGGATGATCTTCCAAATTTTGTAGGTGAGCTAGAACTACCTCTTAATTACCCACAGCTTAGTGAGGCGTTACGCCACTGCAAAGATTTTCTGGGTCGAAAAGGGGTCAATGTCGTTGCCAGTGCACGAAAAAACACGCTTTTTCGCAGCTTAGTTGGTCAAAGCAGAGGTATTCAAGAAGTTCGTCACCTGATCGAGCAAGTCTCAGACACTGAGGCAAACGTGTTGATCTTGGGTGAATCTGGTACTGGTAAAGAAGTCGTTGCGCGTAACATTCACTATCATTCGTCCTACAGCAGTGGTGCCTTTGTGCCCATTAACTGTGGTGCCATTCCACCGGAGCTTCTAGAAAGTGAATTGTTTGGCCACGAAAAAGGCGCGTTTACTGGTGCGTTAACGGCACGTAAAGGTCGATTTGAGCTCGCAGACGGTGGCACGATATTTCTTGATGAGATTGGCGATATGCCGATGTCGATGCAAGTGAAGCTACTTCGCGTATTACAAGAGCGCTGTTTCGAACGTGTAGGTGGCAATAGCACCATCAAGGTCAATGTTCGAGTTGTCGCGGCAACACACCGTAATCTAGAAAGTATGATTGAAGAAGGCACGTTCCGAGAAGACTTGTTCTATCGTTTGAACGTGTTTCCAATCGAGATGCCTGCGCTGAAAGAGCGCAAACAAGATATTCCATTGCTGCTGCAAGAGTTGATGACGCGTCTGGAGGCGGAGGGTGGCCAGCCTATCTGTTTTACCCCTCGTGCGATCAATTCACTGATGGAGCACAACTGGCCGGGTAACGTGCGTGAGTTAGCCAACCTTGTTGAGCGAATGATCATTCTGTACCCAAATAGCTTGGTCGATGTAAACCACTTACCAACCAAATATCGCTACAGTGATATCCCGGAGTTCCAACCAGAAAGTAATCCGTTTATTTCGGTTGAAGAACAAGAGCGTGATGTGTTCCAAGACATCTTCTCAGAAGACTTTAGTTTTGATGATCAAGACGATCTTGACCACAGCATGAACGCTCCGCAAGCGCTGCCGCCTGAAGGTGTAAATCTGAAAGAGCTGTTGGCTGATTTAGAAGTTAATATGATCAGCCAAGCGTTAGAAGCACAAGGTGGGGTCGTGGCACGAGCCGCTGATATGCTGGGTATGCGACGCACAACGTTGGTGGAAAAAATGCGTAAGTACAACTTACAACGCTAGGTAACGTTGAGATTTAAGACGATATCTAAATCATTTGGGCTATTTAGCATCGTTTTTCTGACACCAAAAACCGTTATCTGAGGGTGTCAACTTATTGTCGATGACTTAACGTCATGATAGATATAAAAAAATAGCTTGGTACGCTAATTGCTTACCAAGCTATTTTAGTTTTAGCGGCGATATTTCGACAGGCAGTAATGGATAACAACACCAACCAATCCCATTTAGATTCCGTAGAAAATCAGGTTGAGCGCTATAAGCAGGTGCTTGATGTGATGCCTGCCGGAGTGATTCTGCTCGACACGTACGGCATAGTGCGTGAAGCAAACCCAGAGGCGCACCGAATTCTTGAGATTCCACTGGTTAATGAAAAATGGTTCAACATTATTCAGGCGGTGTTTGATCCTCGTGAGGATGATGGTCACGAAGTTTCCCTGCGGAATGGTCGTAAAGTTCGATTAGCCATTTCGGCTTCTACGACAGGTCAATTGATCCTGATTACCGATTTAACCGAAACTCGCTTACTTCAAGCTCGTGTGAGTGATTTACAACGCTTGTCGTCGTTAGGGCGTATGGTAGCGTCGCTTGCTCATCAGGTAAGAACGCCGCTATCGAGCGCCATGCTATATGCATCCAATTTGGGAGCGCCAAACCTTCCACCAGCGACAAGGGATCGCTTTCAAACCAAATTAATGGATCGACTGCACGATTTGGAAAAGCAGGTTAATGATATGCTGCTTTTTGCTAAAGGTGGTGATAATAAAGTCATTAAGCCATTTACGATTGCTCAGTTGGTGGCGGAATATCAGCCGATGGTCGAAACCGCGCTAAAAAATAATGGTATTGATTACTGCCTAGAAGTGGAAGAAGAACAAACTGAGTTGCTAGGCAATGCGAATGCGATTGCATCCGCGTTGAGCAACCTTGTCATGAATGCGATTCAGATGTCTGGTAAAGAGTCGCAAGTCGATATTTTTTTCCGCCCGGTAAATGGCGAGTTGCGCATTTCAGTGCAAGACAGCGGACCGGGTGTACCTGAAGAACTACAAGCCAAAATTATGGAGCCATTTTTTACGACGCGTTCTCAAGGAACTGGGTTAGGGCTGGCTGTTGTTCAGATGGTTTGCCGTGCCCATGACGGTCGATTGGAACTTATTTCAGAGCAGGGTGATGGAGCCTGCTTTACCATGTGCATTCCGCTAGAGCGAGTGCAACCAGAAGCGCAGTAAGCAGCTTCTGGTAATAACAATTACTGGAGAATCAGAATGGCGCAAAGCAAAGTGCTGATCGTAGAAGACGATGAAGGTCTTCGTGAAGCCCTAGTGGATACTCTGGCTCTGGCAGGGTATGAGTGGTTAGAAGCTGACTGTGCGGAAGACGCACTACTAAAACTCAAATCGAATACTGTCGATATCGTCGTTTCTGACGTGCAAATGGCAGGTATGGGCGGATTGGCTCTGCTCAAAAACATCAAGCAGAATTGGCCTAACTTACCAGTACTGTTAATGACGGCGTACGCCAACATTGAAGATGCCGTATCGGCAATGAAAGACGGCGCGATTGACTACATGGCGAAACCATTTGCACCGGAAGTATTGCTGAACATGGTCAGTCGATATGCACCGATCAAAAGCGATGACAATGGTGACGCGGTCGTGGCAGATGAAAAAAGTCTGCGCCTACTTGCATTGGCCGATAAAGTGGCACGTACAGATGCGAATGTTATGGTGCTAGGTCCGAGTGGCTCAGGTAAAGAAGTGATGTCGCGTTATATTCACAACGCATCAAACCGTAAAGATGGTCCATTTGTTGCTATCAACTGTGCGGCAATTCCAGATAACATGCTGGAAGCGACACTATTTGGTTATGAGAAAGGCGCGTTCACTGGCGCTGTTCAAGCGTGTCCGGGTAAGTTTGAACAAGCGCAAGGCGGCACAATCTTGCTGGATGAAATCAGCGAAATGGACTTAAACCTGCAAGCGAAACTATTACGTGTTTTGCAAGAGCGTGAAGTGGAGCGCCTTGGCAGTCGTAAGAGCATCAAGCTGGATGTACGCGTGCTCGCGACCAGTAACCGTGATCTCAAGCAGTACGTCTCAGAAGGCAACTTCCGTGAAGATTTATACTACCGCCTGAATGTGTTCCCAATTGCGTGGCCAGCACTGAACGAACGCAAAGGCGATATTGCGCCACTTGCCAAGCATCTTGCTGAGCGTCATTGCAGCAAGATGGGGATGCCAGTGCCTCAATTTTCAGCCGTTGCGGTAGAAAAACTGCTGCAATACCCTTGGCCAGGTAACGTTCGTGAGCTGGATAACGTGGTGCAACGAGCTCTTATCTTAAGTGAGAATGGTGATATCGACGCTGAGCACATCTTACTAGAAGGGGTGGATTGGCAAGATGCCAACAGCTTGCAACATGTGGTGCAAAATGCAGAGATGGTGGTACCTAATGTTAAGCCAGTCGCTCAACCTGAGAGTGTGAACCGTCCGGTATCTGGCGGGGAAGGCTTGGGCAGCGAGCTGCGTGACCAAGAATACGCCATTATTTTGGAAACCTTGGTGGAGTGTAACGGCCGACGCAAAGAAATGGCGGAGAAACTGGGCATAAGCCCACGAACCTTGCGCTACAAACTTGCCAAAATGCGTGATGCTGGTATAGATATCCCAAATTAACATGTGCAATCGCCATAAGACAAAAAGTGTAAGCAAACCGCTAACTAATGTCTTATGGCACGTTAATTGCTGTGTTAATAATCAGTTTTGTTAATAGTCAATCTTTTGGCTTAGAGGTGCTAATGAAAGTTGATGGTATTCAGGCAGAAATGCGCGCCATGATGGTAGAAGCAACCAATACTGCTCCTACTGCAAGTGGGGCGAAAGTTGGAGCAGATTTTAATGATCTCCTAACTAAAGCCATCAATAACGTGAACACACTTCAAAAAGCATCCGGTGATTTACAAACCCGTTTTGATCGTGGTGATGCCGATGTTTCCCTTTCTGACGTTATGATTGCTCGTAACAAGTCTAGTGTCGCTTTTGATGCGACGGTTCAAATTCGCAATAAACTCGTTGAGGCGTATAAAGACCTCATGAACATGCCAGTGTAATTTAGGTAATAAGTGTGGCAGACAAGTCTACAGATTTAACCGTCACTGAAGGCGGCTCAGATGGTGCACTGGTAGCAAGTTCCGACGTAGATGTGGAGAGTCAAAATCCAGATCTAGAGGAGCGCAGTGCGTCAAAATTTGATATGGCAGTGGGTGACCTTGATTTACTTCGTCAAGTTGTACTTGTGCTGTCAATCTCCATCTGTGTTGCATTGATCGTGATGCTGTTCTTTTGGGTCAAAGAGCCGGAGATGCGCCCGCTTGGAGCGTATGAGACCGAAGAGTTGATCCCCGTTTTGGATTATCTGGACCAGCAAAAAATCAATTACAAGCTTGATGGTAATACCATTTCTGTTGAATCGAGCGAATACAACTCGATCAAACTTGGCATGGTTCGCTCGGGCGTAAACCAAGCCACAGAGGCGGGCGATGATATTTTGCTGCAAGATATGGGCTTTGGCGTATCACAACGTTTAGAGCAAGAGCGCCTTAAACTCAGTCGAGAACGTCAATTGGCTCAAGCGATTGAGGAAATGAAGCAAGTTCGTAAAGCACGAGTCTTATTGGCGCTACCAAAGCACAGTGTTTTTGTGCGTCATAACCAAGAAGCATCAGCGTCTGTATTTTTGACACTGTCGACTGGCACGAACCTCAAACAGCAAGAAGTTGATTCTATCGTTGACATGGTGGCGAGTGCCGTTCCGGGAATGAAAACCTCCCGAATTACCGTCACAGATCAGCATGGCCGTTTGCTCAGTTCAGGCTCTCAAGACCCTGCTTCTGCAGCGCGACGCAAAGAGCAAGAATTAGAGCGTAGTCAGGAACAGGCGCTGCGTGAAAAAATTGATTCAGTGCTATTACCTATTTTAGGTTATGGCAACTACACGGCGCAGGTCGATATCCAAATGGATTTCAGCGCGGTTGAACAAACTCGCAAACGCTTTGATCCCAATACCCCTGCAACCCGCAGTGAGTACGCATTAGAAGATTACAATAACGGCAATATGGTAGCGGGTATTCCAGGGGCGTTAAGTAATCAGCCTCCAGCGGATGCCTCTATTCCGCAAGATGTGGCTCAGATGAAAGACGGTTCTGTCATGGGACAGGGTTCGGTGCGTAAAGAATCCACGCGTAACTTTGAGCTTGATACCACCATCAGCCATGAGCGTAAGCAGACGGGGACGGTTGCTCGTCAGACAGTTTCTGTTGCGATTAAGGACCGTCGTCAGGTCAACCCAGATACGGGAGAAGTGACCTATACCCCGATGTCCGAATCTGAAATCAATGCTATTCGCCAAGTCTTAATTGGTACGGTCGGTTTTGACCAAGGCCGTGGTGATTTGTTGAATGTACTGAGTGTGAAGTTTGCAGAGCCTGAGGCTGAACAGCTGGAAGAACCACCAATTTGGGAGCACCCTAACTTCAGTGACTGGGTTCGTTGGTTCGCAAGTGCATTGGTGATCATCGTTGTCGTATTGGTATTGGTTCGTCCAGCAATGAAGAAATTGCTTAACCCTACCAGTGATGACGAAGACGAAATGTATGGACCAGACGGCTTGCCGATTGGTGCGGATGGTGAAACTAGCCTGATTGGCAGCGACATTGAAAGCAGCGAACTGTTTGAGTTTGGTTCAAGTATTGATTTGCCAAACCTTCATAAAGATGAAGATGTATTGAAAGCGGTTCGCGCTCTGGTTGCGAATGAACCTGAACTGGCTGCTCAAGTAGTGAAAAACTGGATGAATGACAATGGCTAACGATATCGTACCTCAAGATGACAACGCCGCGGGAATGCCAGTTGAGCTGGATGTCTCAACCATTACTGGCGAAGAAAAAGCAGCAATTTTGCTACTGAGCCTCAATGAACAAGATGCCGCTGGCATTATTCGTCACCTAGAGCCAAAACAGGTCCAGCGTGTGGGTAGTGCGATGGCTAAGGCGAAAGATCTCAGCCAAGACAAGGTGTCAGCCGTTCACCGTGCGTTTTTGGAGGACATCCAGAAATACACCAACATCGGCATGGGCAGCGAAGACTTCATGCGTAATGCGCTGGTGGCAGCTCTTGGTGAAGACAAAGCCAACAACTTGGTTGACCAGATCCTGCTTGGTACGGGTTCAAAAGGCTTGGATTCGCTGAAATGGATGGACCCACGACAAGTGGCGAGCATCATTGTCAACGAACACCCGCAGATCCAAACCATCGTATTGTCTTATTTAGAAGCAGACCAATCCGCGGAGATTTTGTCTCAGTTCCCTGAGCGCGTGCGTTTGGACCTGATGATGCGTATTGCCAACCTTGAAGAAGTTCAGCCATCGGCACTGGCAGAGCTGAACGAAATCATGGAGAAACAGTTCGCGGGTCAAGCTGGCGCTCAAGCAGCCAAGATTGGCGGCCTGAAAGCGGCAGCGGAGATCATGAACTATCTAGACAACAACGTCGAAGGTTTATTGATGGAACAGATTCGCGATCAAGACGAAGACATGGCGACGCAAATTCAAGACTTGATGTTTGTCTTCGAAAACTTAGTCGAAGTGGACGATCAAGGTATTCAGAAATTGCTGCGTGATGTACCACAAGACGTGTTGCAAAAAGCACTTAAAGGTGCCGACGATTCTCTGCGTGAGAAGGTATTTAAGAACATGTCGAAACGAGCGGCTGAGATGATGCGTGATGACATCGAAGCGATGCCGCCAGTTCGCGTGGCGGATGTCGAAGCAGCACAGAAAGAAATCCTGGCGATCGCTCGTCGCATGGCCGATGCAGGCGAACTCATGTTGTCTGGCGGTGCGGACGAATTCTTATAATCTCTATTGCTCCGTGATTATCCTATTGCGGAGCGCCCTCACTTCTTAATCGAATACATAATAGGTAACCCATGGCTGGCGAAAGAAAACGTGGATTTATCCGTCCTGATGAAGATGATTCGATGATCGAACCACAACGTTGGGGGTTGCCTGATTACGGCGAGCCCAAAGCCAAGCAAGCAAAACAAACCGCGTTTAACTATGACCCGGGTTGGGTACCGAATCTTGAAGAACCAGAAGAAGAGCAAGCACTTGAGCTAACCGAAGAGCAGATAGAGCTGATCAAGCAAGGCGCTTATCAGGAAGGTTTGTATCAAGGTCAAGAAGCCGGCTTTAAGCAAGGTTACGACAAAGGCAAAGAAGAAGGCCTGCAAGCGGGCCATGCTGAAGGGCTGGAGCTTGGAAAAGCCGAAGGCGTGACCGCAGGCCAAGAATATATTCAGCAGCAAGTCGAAACCTTTATGAACTTAGCGAACCAGTTTGCTCAGCCGTTAGAGCTAATGAATGCTCAGGTTGAAAAGCAGCTGGTGGACATGGTGCTCTGTTTAGTTAAAGAAGTCGTGCATGTCGAAGTACAAACCAACCCTCAAATTATTTTAGACACGGTTAAGCAGTCGGTTGAAGCGCTGCCAATATCAGGTCACCCCATTACCTTGCACCTGAATCCAGAAGACGTTGCGATTATTCGTTCAGCCTACGGCGAAGAAGACCTTGATTGCCGCAACTGGACGTTGGTTGCTGAGCCATCACTCAATCGAGGCGACGTCCAGATTGAAGCGGGTGAATCAAGCATTAACTACCGTATGGAAGAGCGCGTCAAAAGCGTGCTGCACAGTTTTTGTGGTGCAAACCGTCATCAAGAGGGTGAGTAATCCATGCAAGCATTGGCTGACCGTTTAAGAAACTACAAAGTTGAAGGCTTAACGACGCGCCCAGTTGCCTCTGGCAAACTGGTTCGAGTGGTTGGGTTAACGTTGGAAGCGACAGGCTGTCGCGCGCCAATTGGCAGTTTATGCTTAGTGGAAACCATGTCCGGTCAGATGGAAGCCGAGGTCGTCGGTTTTTCAGGTGATAACCTATTTTTGATGCCAAGCGAGCAAATTACGGGCATTTTGCCTGGCGCTAGAGTGACGCCATTAACCAGTGACGCTGGCTTGCCTGTTGGCATGGAGTTACTTGGTCGAGTGATTGACGGGGTTGGTAATCCGCTTGATGGACTTGGCCCGTTGTATACCGATCATCGCGCCTCTTTTAATGCTGAGCCAATCAACCCGCTGGCTCGAAAGCCAATTTCAGAGCCACTTGATGTGGGCTTGAAAGCGATTAACGGATTATTGACGGTAGGTAAAGGTCAGCGTATCGGTCTGTTTGCCGGCTCTGGTGTGGGTAAATCGGTCACGCTTGGCATGATGACGCGAGGTACAACCGCACAAGTTGTTGTGGTCGGTCTGATAGGTGAGCGTGGACGCGAAGTTAAAGAGTTTATCGAAGAGATTTTAGGTGAGGATGGACGACGTCGCTCTGTCGTGGTGGCTGCGCCTGCCGATGCTTCACCATTGATGCGTTTGAAAGGCTGTCAAACCGCCTTAACCATTGCAGAGTACTTTCGCGATCAAGGTTTGGACGTTTTGTTATTGATGGATTCCTTGACGCGTTTTGCGCAAGCACAGCGTGAAATCGCCCTTTCTGTTGGTGAGCCGCCAGCGACAAAAGGCTATCCGCCATCTGTGTTCGCCAAGCTACCTGCTTTGGTTGAGCGTGCGGGTAACGGAAGCGCCGAACAAGGCTCAATTACGGCGTTCTTTACCGTGTTGACCGAGGGCGATGATTTACAAGACCCGATTGCGGATGCATCGCGGGCAATTCTTGATGGTCACATTGTGCTGTCCCGTGAAATGGCGGATGCAGGCCATTATCCTGCGATTGACGTCGAAAAGTCGGTTAGCCGTGTTATGCCGCAAATCACCACTGAAGAACATGTTCTGATGTCGAAAGCGGTACGTCAGGTCTTGTCGATTTGCCGCAAGAACCAAGATTTGGTCTCGATTGGGGCGTACAAGCCGGGCACCGATCCTGCTATCGATGGCGCGTTTACATTGAAGCCAAAGTTAGACGAATACTTACAGCAGAGCATGAAAGAATCGGTGCCATACGATATGTGCGTCAACATGCTTAGAAACATTTTGGGCGGGTGATAGCGCATGAACAATGCGATGGAGTTCCTACTTGAGCAGACTAAAGAGCGTGAAGATCAAGCCGTACTTGCGCTGAACAAAGCGCGCTCTGAACTTGAAGATTATTACCGTCAGGTTGAGCAAATCGAAAAGTATCGCCTTGATTATTGCCAACAGCTTATCGACCGTGGCCAGGCTGGCTTAACGGCAAGCGAATATGGGCATTTAAATCGCTTTCTCACTCAGCTAGACGAAACGTTATCTAAGCAGAAACAAGCAGAAAGTCATTTCAAAGAACAGGTAGAAAACTGTCAAGAATACTGGTTAACAGTACGCAAAGAACGCAAATCCTATGAGTGGATGATCGAAAAGCGTGAGAAAGAGAAACAGCTTGCTGAAGCCAAACGGGAACAAAAGCAAATGGACGAGTTTTCAACGTTGCTTTACAGCCGTCGAGCGAAGCCTTTTTAATGTTTAAAAGTTGATGTTGCTTCCACTTATAACACTCGTTTTGTCATTGCAGCAATGAGCTTGTTATTGGCGTAATTTTTGCAGATATCTTTGTAGATGATCATCCCAATAACCTAAATTTGCCACCGTGTGCAATTTAGCAGCGGCCTAGCGCTCGAAGCTGCTGATAATGAGAATTTCTATATGAATGTGAATTTGTCCAATGTTTCTGCGACGAGCAAGACGTCAGTTTCTGACTCTGCCGCACAAGCACCTACAGAAAACGCGGAGAACAAGGGATTTTTAGAAACCTTGACGGATGCATTTTCAGGTTCACAAAAGTCAGAAAAAGTAGCAACGAAATCACTAAGCGGTGAAGAACAAAACAGTGCCGAGGTTAACAAGCTTTCGTCTGGAAAAGCTGATAGTCAAGAAGTGGTCACAGACGTGGCTCAAGCGAGCAGTAACGACGCCGAAGAGTTGTTGGCGCAAGAAAGCCAAGATACTGCTATTCAAGAGCAAAGCCGCTCTGGCGACACTCTGACAGAGCATGCGAACACCATTCAAAGTGATGAAGCAAGCCTACTGGAAGCCAAACAAGGCGCGTACTCGCAAAATGATGCTGATGTCACTGAGAAAGTAGGTTCACTCTCTAACATACCTCCAGCTGCTAATGGCGCAAAAAGCGCGATGGGTGAAGGACAACAGCTGCTTGGTCGTATTGAACAAGCGAATCAAACCTTGAAAGCGAATAATGCATCCATCGATAGTGGCAAAGTTTTGCCTCAACGAGCGGGTTTAGAGCACTCGTTTAACGAGCAAACAACAGACATTGATGAACTTGCTTTGAATGACATGCCATCAGCTCAATCGCTTGAACAAGTGCAGGCAATGGCGGAACAAGGCTTAGAGCCAATTTTAGATAAGCATGGTCAACCTATCGATGTCGATAAGCTCTCGTCTGAGTTTGCTACTTGGCAAGGTCTGGCTAAACAAGTCAGTCACCCAACCGAAATGAGCATGGTCAGTGATGAGGTTGCCAATGAACTATCGCCACTGGAGGTGGGGTTGGATGGCTCTAAAATTGATGCGCTTCAGCATGTTTCCTTGGATGAACTCGAACTCATAGATACCAAACTGGCGCAGGAAAAACCACTGACTCAGCAAGAAACAGAGATCATAGAAGGGTTGAAAAAAGGGACGGTCATTGCCGATATTCCTGAGCAAGATCTTGCCCAGTTTGTTGCGCTTCCTACTGACGTTAAACAGGTTCTTGCAGAGCAGCAAGTACAACATCATTTAGCTCGTCAGGCTGCGCCTATGGGGATGTCTCAGCAAGCCCTTCATTTGGCGACTCAATCAGCTCAGCCACAAGCTGTTCAGAGTACAGATAAAGTCGCATTATCTCCGATGCCAGATGCGTTGGCCGCAGCTCATTTGCCGACGGCGCTTCAAGGCGTAAAGGACGGAGAGGTTAACCAGAAAGTTGTGAATGTCGCATTGACTGCTGGTGCACTTAAAGCGACAGCGGATAAGCAAGATAAACCAGAACTTCAACATGGTTTAGCAGGGCAGCTTCAGGCGATGGCGGGTCAACAAGGAACAAACGTGCAGCAACAAGCGCGTATTGATGCTGCACAGCAAGCTCAGCTTCCGTTGCAACTGACCAAAGAGTTGGCCAATGAGCAAGTGGCGGAAAAAGTGCAAATGATGATGTCGAAGAACCTAAAAAACCTCGATATTCGTCTTGATCCACCAGAATTAGGTCGTATGCAAATTCGTATGACGATGAACAACGATGTGGCTAATGTGCATTTTACGGTGAACAACCCGCAAGCGCGTGACATCATTGAACAGACACTTCCTCGCTTGAGAGAGATGTTGGCGCAGCAGGGCATGCAACTGGCTGATTCTTCTGTTCAGCAACAAAACAGCGGGCAGCAGCAAGGTAGGTATACTGCTGAGCAACATGGTCAAAGCGCTCAAGGCAGCGGTTTTTCTGGACAATCAGAAGAGAGCTTTGATGCTGACGTCAATCTGGATTTGAATGTGGCTTCAAAGCGTGATGGAATTAGCTTTTACGCATAACAGGCCGTTTAAAGGCAATAATACAAGGTTACCAAACGACTTCCTTAAGCATCTCGGTAACCTAAAAGAACAATAAGAGACAACAATGGCAGAAGAACAGTTACAAGGGGCCGATGCGCCGAAAGGAAAAGGTAAGTTACTTATCATCATAATCGCTGTTGTGGTATTGCTACTTGGCGGTGGTGCAGCAGCATTCTTTCTCATGGGCTCTGATGAACCAGCTCAGGCTGAAGCGTCTCAACAGGTTCAAGCGAAGGCATCTGATGCCTCGCCCATTGCCTACGTGAATCTTCCTCAGGCATTTGTATTTAACGTTACTGGGGACCGTCGCGACAGACTGGTACAAATTAAAGCGCAGTTAATGGTTCGCGGCGCAGAGAATGAAGAGTTGGCGCGGTACCATTCGCCACTGATTGAGAGCTCTTTGTTATCAACGTTTGCTTCGGCGACGGTTGATCAGTTGCGTTCTCCAACGGGACGAGTGGAATTGCGCGATCGTGCTTCCGAAGATATCAAAGCAGCGCTAAACGCTGCGGTCGGTAAGCCAGTGATTGAAAAAGTACTGTTTACAGATTTTGTTATTCAATAGGTAAAACGTGACCGATCTATTAAGCCAAGACGAAATTGATGCGCTATTGCACGGAGTTGACGATGTTGATGACGTCGATGAACCGATAGAAAACGACAACGAAGGTGCCGTCAATTTTGATTTCTCGTCGCAAGACAGGATTGTACGTGGTCGAATGCCGACGCTCGAACTTATCAACGAGCGCTTTGCACGACACATGCGTATTAGTCTGTTTAATATGCTGCGTAAAACGGCAGAAGTGTCGATCAATGGCGTGCAGATGATGAAGTTTGGCGAATACCAAAACACATTGTACGTGCCAACCAGTTTGAACATGGTGCGTTTTCGTCCGTTAAAAGGTACAGCGTTGATCACCATGGAGGCTCGCTTAGTCTTTATTCTGGTAGAAAACTTCTTTGGTGGGGATGGTCGATTCCATGCCAAAATCGAAGGGCGCGAATTTACCCCAACGGAACGCCGCATCATTCAGCTGCTGCTGAAGATTGTATTTGAAGACTACAAAGAAGCGTGGTCGCCAGTGATGGGGGTGGAGTTCGAATATCTCGACTCTGAAGTAAACCCAAGTATGGCTAACATTGTCAGCCCGACAGAAGTGATTGTCGTGAGTTCTTTCCACATTGAGGTCGATGGTGGCGGCGGCGATTTTCATGTCGTTATGCCTTACTCCATGGTTGAGCCGATTCGTGAACTGTTGGATGCAGGTGTTCAGTCCGACAAGATGGAGACAGACGTCCGTTGGAGCTCAGCATTGCGTGAAGAGATTATGGATTGTCCGGTTAACTTCCGCGTGAACTTGCTCGAAAAAGACATTTCTTTGCGTGATCTTATGGAGCTGCAACCGGGCGATATCATCCCGATTGAAATGCCAGAACATGCGACGATGTTTGTAGAAGACCTACCGACCTATCGCGTAAAAATGGGTCGTTCGGAAGACAAATTAGCGGTGCAAATTTCTGAGGAAATTGAGCGCCCACATGTAGTCAAAACAGATTTAGCTTTCTTGGGCAAAGACATCATGTCTGAGCTTGAGAATGAAGACGATATAGACGATTAAGATACCTTATTGAACAGACATGCTTTGGCATTAAATAAGGCTTAACACAGGATAGAAAAATGGAACCAAGTGACGATCAAAAGCTAGCAGATGAATGGGCAGCCGCTCTTGGCGAAGACCCGTCTGCACCTTCTGTTGACGTAGATGAAGTATTGGCCGCGCCACTGGAAGAGCTAAAAGACACTTCAAGCCCAATTACCGAAGATGAGCGCCGTAAACTCGACACCATCATGGATATTCCGGTGACGATTTCGATGGAAGTCGGTCGTTCACAAATCAGCATTCGGAACTTATTGCAGTTGAACCAAGGTTCGGTTGTTGAGTTGGATCGTCTAGCGGGCGAGTCATTGGACGTATTAGTCAACGGTACACTGATTGCGCATGGCGAAGTCGTGGTCGTGAACGATAAGTTTGGTATCCGTTTGACGGATGTGATCAGCCAAACTGAACGAATTAAGAAGCTACGTTAAGATGAGCTGCTCAATCAAAACTCGATTGACGCAAATCACTGGAGCACTGAGCTTAATGCTGAGTGCTCCTTATGCATTTGCTGCCGCACCAAATAATCTGGATCTTGCGACGACACTGGGCTCGCTTGTGCTTGTGATCGGCGTGATTCTTTTGTTGGCTTGGCTACTTAAACGTATGCAAGTGCCGGCGATGGGACAACAAAAAGGCTTGCGTATTGTGAGTCAGTTGCCAGTGGGCACCAAAGAAAGAATCGCCGTAGTTCAAGTGGGTGAAGAGCAGTTTTTGGTTGGAATTACCAGCCAATCAATCCAAACGTTAGCCAAGTTAGATAAGCCACTGAAAGAGGAAGAGTTGGCGACCAATGCTTTTGCGACTCAATTTAGCCAACTGATCAAAAAACATGACAAAGGGTAACCCGATTCGTTTGCTCCTGAGCACGTTGTTGCTTTTCGTCGGCGTGCTGTTTTCTTCATTTTCGTTTGCTGAGGCAGAGGAGTCAGCCCTGCCAGATAACTTAGCCGATGGAAGTAGCGTTACAGTTCAGGCGATGCAAAGTGATACTGGCGCCAGTCGTGCTATGTCCGTTTCTAGTGGCGGTGGTATTCCAGCATTCACCATGACCACGAACCCTGATGGCAGTGAAGATTACTCGGTTACACTACAAATTTTAGCGTTAATGACCATGCTTGGCTTCTTGCCTGCCATGGTGATTTTAATGACGTCGTTTACTCGAATTGTGGTGGTGATGTCGATATTGCGTCAGGCAATGGGTTTGCAACAAACGCCGTCTAATCAAGTCATCATTGGTATAGCGCTGTTCTTGACCTTCTTTGTTATGTCTCCCGTCCTGAACGAAATCAACGATAAAGCCGTTCAGCCTTATTTGAACGAGCAAGTCACTGCGAGAGAAGCGTTTGATGCTGCACAAGCGCCAATGAAAGCGTTCATGCTTAAGCAGACTCGAATCAAAGATTTGGAGACGTTTGTAACCATGTCAGGAGAGCAAGTCGATAATCCAGAAGATGTGTCGATGGCGGTGTTGATTCCGGCTTTTATCACCTCAGAGCTAAAAACTGCATTCCAGATTGGCTTTATGCTCTTCTTGCCGTTTTTGATTATTGACCTCGTGGTAGCGTCGGTACTGATGGCAATGGGTATGATGATGTTGTCACCAATGATTGTTTCGTTGCCGTTCAAGTTGATGCTGTTCGTATTGGTCGATGGTTGGAACTTGATACTTTCGACACTCGCGGGCAGTTTTGCCCTTTAGATAAGCGCAGATAGAGGATAAGACATGACACCAGAAATGTTTGTCGAGCTTTTCCGTGAAGCACTTTGGATGGTGCTTATCATGGTCTGCGCCATTATCATCCCAAGTTTGCTTATCGGCCTTATTGTTGCGATTTTCCAAGCTGCGACTTCCATCAACGAGCAAACATTGAGCTTCTTGCCGCGTTTGATAGTCACTCTTTTGGCTCTAATGCTATTTGGTCACTGGATGACGCAAATGTTGATGGAATATTTCTATGGCTTGATTGAGCGCTTACCTCAGGTGCTTTATTAGAGGCGCCTATGGAGTACCCCACTAGCGTTGTCTTAGATTGGATCGCAAACTATTTCTGGCCCTACGTTCGTATCTCTTCCATGCTGATGGTGATGACGGTAACTGGGGCTCGATTTGTCTCACCACGAATCCGCCTTTACCTCGGGTTAGCCATCACTTTTGCCGTCATGCCTGCGATCCCTGCAGTGCCTCAAGACATTGAGTTGCTCTCGTTTCGGGGTTTTATGACCATTGCCGAGCAAATGATCATCGGTATTGCGATGGGAATGGTCACTCAATTTATGATTCAAACCTTTGTCTTGTTGGGGCAAATATTGGGTATGCAATCAAGTTTGGGTTTCGCTTCTATGGTTGATCCCGCAAATGGTCAGAACACGCCATTGCTTGGTCAGCTATTCATGTTTTTGACGACAATGTTTTTCCTTGCCACCGATGGGCACTTGAAAATGCTGCAACTGGTCGTGTTCAGCTTTAAAACCTTGCCGATTGGTTCCGGCTCGCTCAACGCGGTTGATTTCCGTGAAATGGCAGGCTGGCTTGGTATTATGTTCCAAACGGCACTGAGTATGTCGCTATCTGGCATTATTGCGCTACTTACCATTAACTTGTCGTTTGGTGTAATGACCCGTGCTGCACCACAGCTGAATATCTTTTCGCTTGGTTTTGCGTTTGCGTTGATGGTGGGTCTATTACTGTGTTGGTACATACTGGCTGGCCTTTACAGTCATTATGAAATGTTCTGGACGGTGGGTGAGGCGCAGATTTGTCGACTCATTCGCTTGGAGTGCTAAGAATTGGCAGAATCAGACGGTCAGGAACGCACCGAAGAAGCCACGCCCCGGCGGTTACAACAAGCCAGAGAAAAGGGGCAGGTTGCTCGGTCTAAAGAACTCGCATCAGCATCTGTACTGATCGTTGGCGCCATTTCACTGATGTGGTTTGGCGAGGCGTTAGCACGCTCACTGTTTTCCATCATGAGCCGTTTATTTGATCTTCAACGAGAAGAGATTTTCGATACGGCAAAGCTATTTGACATTGCTTTAGGGGCGATGACCGATTTGTTGTTCCCTCTATTTTTGGTGCTAGCTACGTTATTTACTGCCGCCATGATTGGTGCTGCGGGTGTGGGAGGAATCAGTTTTTCTGCTCAAGCGGCTATGCCAAAGCTGTCAAAAATGAATCCGCTTAGCGGTTTAAAGCGGATGGTCGGAATGCAAAGCTGGGTAGAGTTGATCAAATCAATTCTTAAAGTGGTTTTGGTTACTGGTGTCGCGATCTATTTGATCCAAGCATCGCAGGCGGATCTGATTCAATTAAGTATGGATGTGTATCCGCAAAACATCTTCCATGCTTTAGATATTCTGCTGAACTTTATCTTGTTGATCAGCTGTTCGCTGTTGATCGTGGTTGCCATCGATATTCCATTTCAAATCTGGCAGCACGCTGATCAGTTAAAAATGACCAAGCAAGAAGTCAAAGACGAATATAAAGAAACCGAGGGTAAGCCAGAGGTCAAAGGACGCATTCGTATGCTGCAAAGAGAAGCGGCTCAACGTCGTATGATGGCAGATGTTCCTCAGGCTGATGTTATTGTTACCAACCCAGAGCACTTTTCGGTTGCGCTTCGTTATAAACAGAAGACAGACCGTGCGCCGGTAGTGATCGCTAAAGGCACCGATCACATGGCAATGAAGATTCGAGAAGTCGCCCGAGAGCATGACATCACAATTGTACCTGCTCCGCCACTTGCTCGTGCGCTGTACCATACTACCGAGCTAGAACAAGAGATCCCCGATGGATTGTTTACTGCGGTGGCTCAGGTTTTGGCATTTGTATTCCAGTTGAAGCAATACCGAAAGCGAGGTGGTCAGCGCCCCAAAATTCAGGATTACGATTTGCCAATCCCGCCAGAACACCGGCACTAATGCTAAAAGAAGCCTAATTCTAAAAAGGCTAATTTAATCAGATATTAAGCTCTACTTGAGTGTTTAGTCATTATTTTGGCGTTAATTATGGTACATAGCTTGCTTAAAACGCCTTAATTATCAACCATACCTAAACTTTTAGGCCAAAGCGGTCGCGTATTAATAGTAAGAGCTAACGTGACGCTTCAATCGATTGAGATCTCTCGTAGTATGAAGTTAAGCCTGCCATTTGCAGATAAATTGCCACGAATCCCTCAGCGTGAAATGCCAGCTATTGGCGCGCCGGTGATGGTTTTGGCCACCTTAGCGATGGTGGTGCTGCCTATTCCAGCCTTTTTGCTGGATATGTTCTTCACCTTTAACATCGCGTTGTCGATGGTGGTGTTGTTAGTGACCGTTTACACACGTCGTCCGTTGGACTTCGCCGCTTTTCCGACGGTACTGCTGATCGCGACCTTGTTGCGTTTGGCGCTGAACGTTGCCTCGACACGTGTCGTCTTACTGCATGGTCACGAAGGCGGCAACGCGGCAGGTAACGTAATTGAAGCGTTTGGTAATGTCGTTATTGGTGGTAACTACGCGGTCGGCTTAGTGGTTTTCCTTATCTTAATGATCATCAACTTTATGGTGGTGACCAAAGGTGCGGGTCGTATCTCTGAGGTAAGTGCTCGCTTCACCCTTGATGCGTTGCCAGGTAAGCAGATGGCGATTGATGCGGACTTAAATGCCGGATTGATAGACCAAGAACAAGCAAGAGTTCGTCGTTTTGAAGTGACAAAAGAAGCGGATTTCTACGGTTCAATGGATGGTGCCTCGAAGTTCGTAAAAGGTGACGCGATTGCCGGTATTTTGATTCTGTTTATCAACATCGTCGGCGGTCTGTCGATCGGTATGGCGCAGTATGGATTGGGTTTCGGTGAGGCAATTGAAATCTATACTTTGCTGACGATTGGTGACGGCCTAGTTGCACAGATTCCATCGCTATTGCTGTCGATTGCAGCGGCGATGATGGTGACGCGTCAAAACACCGATGAAGACATGGGTGAACAGCTGGTCTTCCAGATGTTCGACAACCCAAAAGCACTGATGATTACCGCAGCTATTCTCGGTGTGATGGGCATCGTACCGGGCATGCCACACTTTGCGTTTTTGAGTCTGGCGGTCGCGGCTGGCGCGGCGGCGTATTTCATCGATAAACGCCAAAAGCAGAAAGCGAAAGAACCGGCTTTACCAGCGAAAGCCGACGAAGGTGCAGAGCCTTCATCACAACGCGAACTGTCTTGGGACGACGTCCAGCCAGTCGATATTATTGGCCTAGAAGTGGGTTACCGCTTGATTCCGCTAGTGGACCGAGACCAAGGCGGAGAACTGTTAGAGCGCGTAAAAGGTGTGCGTAAAAAGCTATCGCAAGATTTTGGGTTCTTAATCCCTGCGGTTCACATACGTGACAACCTTGAACTGACGCCAAACAGCTATCGAATCACATTAATGGGGGTTGCGGTGGGCGAAGCTGAGATTCGTCCGGATCAAGAGCTAGCGATTAACCCAGGTCAGGTGTATGGCATGATTGATGGCGAGCCAACCATTGACCCTGCATTTGGACTGGAAGCCGTATGGATTCGCGAAGATCAGCGTGAGCATGCTCAGGCGCTAGGGTATACGGTTGTTGACTCATCGACAGTATTAGCGACGCACCTGAGCCAGTTATTGACTAATAACGCATCGCAGTTGATTGGTCATGAAGAAGTAGAGAATTTATTAGAAATGTTAGGACGCAGCGCGCCTAAGTTGGTCGAGAACTTTGTTCCTGACCAATTACCATTAGGTGTGGTGGTGAAAGTCCTACAAAACTTGTTAAACGAGGCCATTCCAATCCGCGATATTCGCACGATTGTTCAAACTTTGGCTGAGTACTCAAGTAAGAGTCAAGAAGCTGACATATTGACGGCAGCAGTTCGAATTAGTCTTAAACGTCTAATTGTTCAAGAAATCAATGGTATAGAGCCTGAGTTACCAGTGATTACTTTGATACCTGAACTGGAACAAATATTGCATCAAACTATGCAAGCATCAGGAGGCGAATCCGCGGGGATTGAACCGGGGCTCGCTGAACGATTGCAGTCTTCACTAAGCCAAGCGACACAGGAACAAGAATTGAAAGGCGAACCTGCCGTTCTGCTTACTTCCGGTGTATTGCGCTCGACGTTGGCGAAATTTGTGAAGAACACAATACCTAATCTCCGGGTACTGTCTTACCAAGAAATCCCGGATGAAAAACAGATCAGAATTGTGCAAGCCGTGGGTAACTGATCTCACGCATCATTAATGGATTCATAGTTTGAAAATAAAGCGATTTTTTGCCAAAGACATGAGAACGGCGCTGCTCCAAGTGAAAGAGGAGTTAGGCGCGGAAGCGGTGATCATGTCAAACAAGAAAGTGGCTGGTGGGGTGGCGATTGTTGCGGCGATAGATAGTGAATCTAACCCGTCTCAAGCAAGCGCAGCGTCACAACAAAATCGCGGTGCTTCTCAATCGAATCGCTATAACGAACATCGTCAAATGTCATCGTCTTCTGCTGATCGTTATCAAGATCGTCATTTAGATGAAGATAAAATTAGCCTGAACAGTAATAACAGTAACAACGAAAAAACAGGCTCGATGACGCAGCGATTCGCTAACATGCTTAAGCAATATAGTGGTGGTGCAGCAGATGCTGACGATCATGTAGCGGAAAATGAAGATTCGCTCTCTGCTTTATTGCAACGCCAGAATAAGCATCGCGACGGCTACAACCAAGAAAAGCCAGCGCCATATCAACCAGATTCACCTTTGGCGAAGTTAATCGCACAAGATAATCGATTTGAGCGTCCAACGCCGAAGCTGGATCCGACACGCTATGATCGCCGCCGTCCAAGTGATGAGCGAGAAGAGTCTGCAGATGAGCTGGAGAGTATGCGCGAAGAGATGACGTCAATTCGTCGTCTTCTAGAGCATCAAGTCTCTGGCCTAATGTGGCAGGAAGTGGAACGTCGTGAGCCGCTCAGAGCAATGCTGATTAAGCGCTTAGAGCGTATGGGCGTTTCTCCGGAGTTAGCAGACCAAATGGCTTGCTATATCCCGGAAGATACAAAACCAGCGCGAGCGTGGAAAGCGTTGTTGTCGCTGGTGGCGGATCAAATCAATATTCCTAAACAGGACATTTTAAAACGTGGTGGTGTGGTCGCACTGTTAGGTCCGACGGGGGTTGGAAAAACAACCACCGTTGCGAAGCTCGCAGCACGTGCCGCCATGGAATACGGTGCCGACAATGTGGCCCTTGTGACAACAGACACATATCGCATAGGTGCACATGAGCAGCTCTCAATTTACGGAAGAATCATGGGTTGTCCCGTAAGAGTTGCTAAAGATTCTAACGAGTTAGCCGATGTTATATATCAGCTAAGAAACAGAAGACTGATTTTGGTCGATACGGCAGGGATGGGGCAACGAGATGTCAGGCTTTCTGAGCAGCTCGATACTCTAATGCAAGAGAGCGGAGAAGTGATTCACAGCTACCTTGTTTTGCCAGCTACCGCACAACGTCGCGTTCTACAAGAAACGCTGGATCACTTCCGACGCATACCACTTTCGGGTTGTATTATGACGAAGCTTGATGAGTCATTAAGTCTAGGCGAATTCATCAGTGTAGTGATTCAAAACGCAATGCCAGTGGCTTACATAGCTAATGGCCAGCGCGTGCCAGAAGACATTGTGATAGCGCAACCAAAATATATGCTTGCGAAAGCAAATGAACTGTTAGAGAAGTCGACAGAGAACGAACCTCACTTTTGGAACAGTGACAGTGAAGGACTCTAAGGCGGCGGACTACTATGACTGAGAATATGATACACGATCAAGCAAGCGGCCTCCGTCGCTTAACACAACCATCGTTGACCAAAGTGATTGCTGTTACTGGCGGCAAAGGTGGTGTGGGGAAATCAAACGTAACACTGGGTCTGGCGATTTGTATGGCTCGCCAAGGCAAGAAGGTGATGGTTCTCGACGCTGATTTAGGTCTGGCCAATGTGGACGTGATGCTCGGAATTCGTGCAAAACGTAATCTAGGACATGTCTTAGCGGGTGAATGTGAGCTAAAAGATGCGATTGTCGAAGGGCCTTATGGTATAAAGATAATCCCTGCAACTTCTGGCACGCAGAGCATGACTGAGCTTTCTCACGCTCAACATGCTGGACTCATTCGAGCATTTGGTAGTCTTGAAGACGAAATGGACGTCCTGCTGATAGATACCGCCGCAGGCATTTCTGACATGGTAATCAGTTTTTCGCGAGCAGCTCAAGACGTCGTTGTGGTTGTGTGTGATGAACCAACTTCAATCACAGATGCATATGCGTTAATTAAGCTGTTAAGTAAAGAACACCAGGTCCAACGCTTTAAAGTTGTAGCAAATATGGTCAGAAGCTACCGGGAAGGGCGAGAATTGTTTGCAAAGTTGACGCTAGTCACAGAGCGATTCTTGAATGTCAGCCTTGAACTCGTAGCATGTATTCCATTAGATGATAAAGTACGACAGGCTGTAAAAAGACAAAAAATTGTCGTTGATGCGTTCCCTCGCTCACCTGCCGCTTTATCTATTAGCTCACTAGCAAACAAAGCGTTAACGTGGCCACTACCGAAAACACCAAGTGGACACTTGGAATTTTTTGTGGAAAGGTTGCTAAATCGTACCGAATTCGCAGAGGACCCTTTTGGTGAATAAAGCGATAACCTATGACCAACATGGCAAGTTTAATAGCCAGCAAGCGTTTATAGAGCGCTACTCAGTGTTGGTTAAGCGCATTGCTCACCACCTATTAGGCCGTTTACCGCCGAGTGTTCAGGTAGAGGATTTAATTCAGGCCGGCATGATCGGTCTTATCGAAGCTCAGCAGAATTATGATGGTTCTAAAGGTGCGAGCTTTGAAACTTATGCAGGTATCCGTATTCGCGGTGCAATGTTAGATGACATGCGCAAAGGCGATTGGGTACCGCGTTCTGTTCATAAAAATAATCGAGAGATTAACCAAGCGATTGCGGAACTGGAAGGCGAATTAAATAGAGATCCTACTGATTCTGAAGTAGCCACGCATCTCGGTATGACACTGGATCAATATCATAGTGCTCTGACCGATATCAACTGCTCAAAATTAGTCGGTATTGAAGATTTAGGCGTTTCTGATGATGTGATTTCACCTGCAGATGAAACTGATGACAGTAACCCATTCAAAGGGGTTGCCGATGAATCATTTCGAAAAGCACTGGTTGAATCAATAAAACAGATTCCAGAGCGTGAAGCTTTGGTACTTTCGCTTTATTATGATGAAGAACTCAATTTGAAAGAAATTGGCGATGTGTTAGGCGTAAGCGAATCTCGCGTAAGTCAAATACTGAGTCAAGCGATGCAACGTTTGCGCACCAAGCTCAGTGCGTGGACACAAAATGACTAAAAACACTGATTTTACGATTCAGTGGAGGCAATTTTGAATAAAAACATGAAGATCCTTATTGTTGATGATTTCTCAACAATGCGCCGTATTGTTAAAAACCTGCTTCGTGACTTGGGTTTCAATAACACTCAAGAAGCGGACGATGGTTTAACCGCATTACCAATGCTGAAAAAAGGTGACTTCGATTTTGTTGTAACTGACTGGAACATGCCAGGTATGCAAGGCATCGATTTGCTTAAACACATCCGCGCGGATGCAGAACTTAAGCATTTGCCAGTTCTAATGATCACGGCTGAAGCGAAGCGTGAGCAGATCATTGAAGCTGCTCAAGCAGGCGTAAACGGCTACATTGTTAAGCCATTTACTGCTGCAACATTAAAAGAAAAATTAGATAAAATTTTCGAGCGTTTATAACTCTCTCTTTTTCTCTTTGTTATTCGAGTCATTCATACCAATTATTAAATACCTATTAAATGACTCGTTTAGCGTTTTTAAAGTGATAAGAAGAACTAAACGTAAAAGGGTCTATTCAGAATGATCTCACTAGAGCAGGCGAAGTCACTCGTTCAAATGCTAGAAAACGGGGAACAAGACCAAGCCAATATGCTTGTTGCCTCGATCTACGAAGGTGCCGAGAATCCAATGCTGCAAGAAATTGGAGCCTTAACTCGAGACCTTCACGAATCACTCAAGCAGTTCAGTCTCGATCAGCGCATGACCGAAATTGCGAAAGACGAAATCCCTAACGCAAGGGATCGTCTTAATTATGTGATCGAGAAGACAGAGCTAGCAGCCAACAAAACGATGGATGCAGTCGACTGCTGCCTTCCTATCGCTGACAACCTGCATGATTGCCTTCAGAAAGTTCGTCCTCAATGGAATGAACTCATGCACGGGCGCATCGAATTAAGCGAATTCAAAGCACTTTGTCACCGAATCGACGAGCTATTAGTTCAAGTCGAAGGTGACAGTACTGAGTTGCGTGGTCAATTGACCGAAATTCTCATGGCGCAAGACTTCCAAGACCTAACTGGCCAAATTATTCGCCGCGTAATTACGTTGGTAAATGAAGTAGAAGGCCGCTTAGTGGAAATCCTAACCGTATTCTCTGGAAATAAACCTGAAGAACACATTCAAGTTTTGTCAGAACCGGCAGATAAAAAGAATACACAAACAAGCGAAGCCGAAGGCCCGATTCTTCATCCAGAACTGAGAGAAGATGCGGTTTCATCGCAGGACGAAGTCGATGACTTGTTGTCCAGTCTTGGATTTTAAAGGTAACGTATGAGCTACGATTTAGACGAAGATATTCTTCAGGACTTTCTCATTGAGGCTGGGGAAATTCTCGAACTGCTTTCTGAGCAGTTGGTTGAATTGGAAAATAACCCAGAAGACAAAGACTTACTTAATGCAATTTTCCGCGGGTTTCACACCGTAAAAGGCGGTGCTGGCTTCCTGTCTTTGGCAGAGCTAGTCGATACTTGTCATGGTGCGGAGAACGTGTTCGACGTTTTACGAAACGGCCAACGCACGGTCACGCAAAACTTAATGGATACGATGCTAAAAGCGTTGGATACGGTCAATACCCAGTTCCAAGCTGTTCAAGATCGTGAGCCATTGGAAGCTGCGGATCCTGCCCTTCTTGAAGAACTTCATCGTCTATGTAAACCTGAATCAGAAGATGAAGTCGCTGCAACCGTGGTTGAAGAACCAGTGGTTACTCCTGAACCTGTCATTCCTGAGCCTGTTATTGAAGAACCTGCCGCGCCAGCGTCAAGTGTCGGCTCTGTTGATGAAATTACCCAAGACGAATTCGAAAAGCTGCTGGATGAGCTTCATGGTAAAGGCTCAGCTCCAGGCGCTTCAGAACCTGCGACACCAACAACGCCATCAGAGCCTCCTCAATCAAGTGCGCCATCAGTTGAGAGTGGCGATATCACTGACGATGAATTTGAACGTCTACTTGACGAACTTCACGGCGTTGGCAAAAGTCCATCAGCGGCAGAGGCTGCAGCATCTGCACCAGCAGAACCTCCTAAAGCAGCAGAACCAGCTGCGCCAGTTGCATCGTCAGCAAATCAAGATAGTGACTTAATGACGGACGAAGAGTTCGAAAAGTTACTCGATGAGCTACATGGTGCGGGCAAAGGTCCCACGCTGGAAGAACTGGATATGGCAACGAAGCCGGCATCAGCAAACGTAGAGGAAAGCCCTGCGAAACCTGAGCCTGCGGTTAAGCCAGCACCAGCAGCTCCAACTCCGGCTCCAGCACCAAAACCAGAATCTAAACCTGTCGCGGTGAAAGAAGAGGCGAAATCGCCAGCGGTTAAAAAGCCTCAGGCCGAGGCAACCGTTCGTGTCGATACCTCGACGCTTGATACCATCATGAACATGGTTGGTGAGCTTGTATTGGTCCGAAACCGTCTATTAAGTCTTGGTTTGAACAGCGACAATGAAGAAATGTCCAAAGCGGTCGCCAACCTTGATGTCGTAACGGCGGATCTGCAAGGCGCGGTAATGAAAACGCGTATGCAGCCAATCAAGAAAGTATTTGGCCGTTTCCCACGCGTTGTCCGTGACTTGGCGCGTAACCTAAATAAAGACATCGTGCTGGAAATGCGCGGTGAAGAAACCGATCTCGATAAAAACCTTGTAGAAGCATTGGCTGATCCATTGATTCACTTGGTTCGTAACTCGGTTGACCACGGTATTGAAATGCCAGACGATCGCGCGAAAGCAGGTAAATCACGCACAGGTAAAGTGATTTTGTCTGCATCGCAAGAAGGGGATCACATTGAGCTATCCATCGTAGATGATGGCGGCGGTATGGACCCGAACAAACTGCGTGGTATCGCGGTTAAGCGCGGTATGATGGACGAAGATGCGGCGGCCCGTTTAACAGACAAAGAGTGCTTCAACCTTATCTTTGCGCCAGGTTTCTCAAGTAAAGATAAAATTTCTGACATCTCTGGCCGTGGCGTTGGCATGGATGTGGTTAAGACGGCGATCAACACCTTAAATGGTTCAATCGATATCGATTCAGAACTAGGTAAAGGCACTAAGATCACCATCAAAGTACCACTGACGCTTGCGATCCTACCAACACTGATGGTTGGTGTTGGCGGTCATCCGTTTGCGCTGCCACTGGCTTCGGTGAGCGAAATTTTCCACTTGGATCTGAGTCGCACAAACGTGGTAGATGGTCAGTTGACGATCATTGTGCGTGAAAAATCTATCCCGCTATTTTACTTACAGAACTGGTTAGCATCCAAATCACAAAACGTCGAAGAGCGTACTGGTCACGGTCATGTGGTTATTGTACAGATCGGTAACCAGCGCGTTGGTTTTGTTGTGGATACGCTTATTGGTCAAGAAGAAGTGGTTATTAAGCCACTCGATAATCTATTGCAAGGCACTCCAGGCATGGCTGGTGCAACAATCACTAGCGATGGCCATATTGCATTAATTCTAGATGTGCCTGATTTACTTAAGCGATATGCTGCGGCTTCACGCCTTTAAGCAAAGCTGACGTTATTAAAAGGAATAAGATGGCGATTAAAGTACTAGTCGTTGATGATTCGAGTTTTTTTCGACGTCGCGTGAGCGAAATCATCAACTCAGAATCGCGCCTAGAAGTGATTGACGTTGCGGTAAATGGCAGAGAGGCGGTTGAGAAAGCCAAATCTCTTAAACCGGACGTCATCACGATGGATATTGAAATGCCAGTGATGGATGGCATTACCGCTGTGCGTGAAATCATGGCAGCGGCTCCAACGCCAATCCTAATGTTTTCGTCCCTGACTCATGACGGGGCGAAAGCCACGCTTGATGCGCTAGATGCGGGCGCATTGGATTTCTTACCGAAAAAGTTTGAAGACATCGCACGTAACCGCGAAGAAGCGGTATCACTGCTTCAGCAACGAGTTATTCAGATTGCTTCGAAGCGCGCTTTTATGCGTCGACCAATCACTCGCGCTGCTGCGAGTACCAGTGCGGCATCTCGTCCACTAGGTTCAAGAACGGCTTCGCCAGCGACTCCAGCTCCTGCTCGACCGGCTGCGGCAAAGTTCCGAGCCTCTGGTAAGAAGTATCAACTGACCGCAATTGGCACGTCGACTGGTGGTCCGGTTGCTTTGCAAAAAATTCTGACGCGTTTACCGATGAACTACCCGCATCCGATCGTATTGATCCAACATATGCCGGCAACCTTTACTGCTGCATTTGCCAGCCGTTTGAATACCTTGTGTAAGATTCAAGTGAAAGAAGCCCAAGACGGCGATGTCTTACAGCCTGGTGTGGCATACCTTGCTCCAGGTGGTAAGCAAATGATGGTGGATGGTCGAGCGGGGGCTGCTCGTCTTCGTATCATTGATGGCGGCGACCGCATGAACTACAAACCATGTGTGGATGTGACTTTTGGTTCTGCAGCCAAAGTATACGGTGACAAAGTACTCTCTTTAGTGCTGACTGGCATGGGTGCAGACGGTCGTGAAGGTGCTCGTATGTTGAAGTCTGCAGGCTCAACTATTTGGGCTCAAGATGAAGAAAGTTGTGTTGTTTATGGTATGCCCCAAGCTGTTGCTAAAGCAGGCATTTCTTCAGAAGATTTACCGCTTGACCGCATTGCAGAACGCATGTTGGTGGAAGTTGGCCTAGCGTAGGATTCATCATGATTGTTTGGAGTGTAGCTAACCAGAAAGGTGGCGTGGGTAAAACCACCTCAACAGTGACATTAGCGGGTTTGCTGAGTCAAAAAGGTCATCGCGTACTGATGGTCGATACTGACCCTCACGCATCACTGACTACCTATCTTGGTTATGATCCTGACGCAGTAACTTCGAGCCTATTTGATTTATTCCAGTTGAAGACATTCTCTCGTGAAACGGTGAGGCCGTTAATCCTAGAGACAAAACTGGAAGGGATGGATATCATTCCCGCGCATATGTCCCTTGCGACGCTTGATCGTGTCATGGGGAATCGCAGTGGGATGGGGCTGATCTTAAAACGAGCTCTACAAGCGGTCTCACAAGACTATGATTATGTGTTGATTGACTGCCCGCCAATTCTTGGTGTGATGATGGTCAACGCACTGGCCGCCAGTGACCGAATTTTGATTCCCGTTCAAACCGAGTTTTTGGCGATGAAAGGCTTGGAACGCATGATGCGCACGTTAACCATTATGCAAAAGTCTCGTCCGGGTGGTTTCAAAGTGACTATCGTTCCAACGATGTATGACAAGCGCACCAAAGCGTCTTTGCAGACATTGATGCAACTGAAGAAAGATTACCCAAATCAAGTATGGACCTCTGCGGTGCCGATTGATACCAAGTTCCGTGATGCTAGTTTAAAGCATTTGCCAGCTTCGCATTTTGCATCTGGTAGTCGTGGTGTGTTTGCGTATAAGCAGTTACTGATTTACCTGGAGAGGTTAGCGTTCGATGAGCAGTAACGACGTGCTTTCCAGTGAACAAGCGCTTGATGACTACTTTAATGCGCTATTGGGTGATGAGGCTGAAGCAACGACTCTTGAGGAAGAGCTTGACTTGCTGGCTCAAGAAATATCATCTGCAGAGCCAGAGCCAGAGCCAGAGCCAGAGCCAGAGCCAGAGCCAGAGCCAGAGCCAGAGCCAGAGCCAGAGCCAGAGCCAGAGCCAGAGCCAGAGCCAGAGCCAGAGCCAGAGCCAGAGCCAGAGCCAGAATTGCAGTTTCAATACTCGGAGCCGGAAACTTACCAGTTTCAAGAAGCGTACCCGCCAGAATTGGAAGCCCCAAATCTGGAAGATGTGCAAAGGTTATTAAGTCAGCTTGAAGCAAGCAACCCTGTAGCCGAGTTAGATATTGATAGTATTCTTGAACAAAATACGATTGATATTGCAGCAGAAATAAAAGCGGCTGAGCCAGACGTACAAACCGTTAGTGAGGCGCCCGAGTTACAAACAGTTGAAGAGATACAAGACTGGGTGATTGATGCGCCAGTTTTTGAGGAAACTCAGCCAGAATTGGTTGAACCTCAATCGGTGATTGAGCATGATGTCAATATAGAATCGAACGTTGATACCGAGCTCGAGACACAAACAGGTTCCGAAATACCAACTGACTGGGAAAGCACGAAGCGAAGTGAAGATTTTCAAGTGCTTTACTTTGATGTGAATGATGTCACGTTTGCCGTACCGCTTGATGAGTTAGGTGGTATTCATCGCATCAGCGAGCTTAACCATTTGATAGGAAAGCCCGCCTGGTATTTGGGGCTACAAACAAATCGTGAGCAACAGTTTGATGTCGTCGATACCGCGAAATGGGTGATGGCAGATAAGCTTCGCGATGACAGTTACAAAGATAATTACCAATACGTTGTCATGCTTGGAGAGAGCATGTGGGGGCTGGCCAGTAACCAACTAATGGGGACGGAAACGCTCAATATCGACAAGGTTCGCTGGCGTGAACAGGCGGGTAAGCGCCCTTGGCTAGCGGGCATGGTAAAAGAAAAAATGTGCGCCTTAATTCATGTCCAGGCGCTCATTGACATGCTAAACGCCGGTTTAGATGTCAAATCACTGAATTAGATTTAAGTCGGGAACGACATTAACGAGGATTAACTATGTCTCAAGCTTTTGAAGTAGAAGTGAAGAAAGATGCATCGAATGACGAAGTTCTTCAGTGGGTGACGTTCCAACTAGAAGAAGAAACGTACGGCATCAACGTAATGCAAGTTCGTGAAGTACTTCGTTATACTGAAATTGCACCCGTTCCAGGTGCGCCAGATTATGTTCTGGGTATCATCAACCTGCGTGGTAACGTGGTTACTGTTATCGACACGCGTTCACGTTTCGGCCTGATGGAAGGCGAAGTTACAGATAATACTCGTATTATTGTGATCGAGTCTGAGCGTCAAGTGATTGGTATTTTGGTAGATAGTGTGGCAGAAGTGGTTTACCTACGTTCTTCTGAAATTGACACGACGCCTTCAGTTGGTACTGATGAAAGCGCGAAGTTCATCCAAGGTGTGAGCAACCGTGACGGCAAACTTCTTATCCTTGTGGATTTGAACAAGCTCCTAACGGATGACGAATGGGACGAGATGGCTCACCTATAATGGGCTGAATAATGATGGCTGAAGAGACTCTTTTATCTGTTCCATTCCTTGCGGGTGGCGTCGCTTTTATCGTGTTGGTGTTGGTTGTTTTGCAACTGCGCATTCGCTCGGGGTTGCAAAAGCAAGTAGACCAGCAACGAGCACAGTCTCGACATGTAGATAAAGAAGTACAAAAGTTGAGTAAGCAGTTACTCGAAGTGCGTTCGGTTGTCGTTGGTCTTGGACAAAAAGTAACGGAACAACAAGACATTATTCAGCACCTAAACGAGAGAATTCGTGAACTCGAACACGCTGATACTGATGGTCGCTTGTACAGTCGAGCTTCTAAAATGGTACAGCTTGGTGCAGATATCAATGAGCTCATTGAAGAGTGTGAACTGCCAAAAGCTGAAGCGGAATTGATGCTTTCACTACAGAAAAAACTGGCGGGAAAAGAGAAAATTCCACCACTAAGCGGTCAGCCATCAGATGATACAGAATACCCGGCGCGTGGACGTCGTCGACGCTGAGGTTTTAAAGCGATAAAAAGAGGCGATAAGCCTCTTTTTTTGTATTCGGTTACTAATTATCTTTTTGCAATACAGCCCTAGATTACCTTAAGCTATTCTCATTCTTAGCACTCGCTCCCCAAGTTAAAATGAGAGCTTATAACTACTTATAGTTAATTTTATTAAAGTGTGACGATTAATTAACAAAAATACATGAACTTACATACATCCCAGCCCTCTTATCCTGTTTTGTCATAACTAAGCTGTGCTAATATAGCGCTTCGTTCATTTTTTAGTTGAAGCTCTATGTTAGAAGTATCTAACCTGACAGCGATCCGTGATGAGAGGGTCCTGTTTGAAAACCTGCAGTTTGAAATTAAGCCTGGTGAATTGGTCCAGATAGAAGGGCGCAATGGTACTGGCAAAACTACGTTACTACGTATTGTGACAGGTTTAGGTGATAGAGAAGAAGGCATCATTAAGTGGAAAGGAGAAGAGGTTGAAAAATCTCGTGATGTTTTCCATCAAGATCTGCTGTTCTTAGGGCATCAAACTGGAGTGAAACGAGAGCTTACCGCACTAGAAAACTTACGTTTTTACCAATCTATTCAAAATAACCGCTCTTCTGACGAAGAAATCTTCACTGCTTTAACTCAAGTAGGTTTAGCTGGTCGAGAAGATGTGCCTGTAGCACAGCTTTCCGCAGGTCAGCAACGACGAGTGGCACTAGCAAGGTTATGGCTCAGTAAGCAAATTTTATGGATTTTAGATGAACCGTTGACCGCCATCGATAAGCAAGGCGTCAAAGTGCTTGAATCTTTGTTCGCAAGTCACGCTGATAATGGCGGTATTGTCGTGTTGACGACGCATCAAGATATGTTTTCGGACAGCCCGAAACTTAGAAAAATAAAGTTGGGTGATTGATATGATTCCATCTATGACCACCATCATTCGCCGCGAGCTATTGATAGCATTTCGCCGTCAGGCAGACATTCTGAACCCGCTTTGGTTCTTTATTATTGTTATTACTCTGTTTCCTCTTAGTATCGGGCCTGAACCAAATTTGTTAGCACGTATTGCAGCGGGCATTGTTTGGGTTGCCGCATTGCTATCCGCCTTATTATCATTAGAGCGTCTATTTCGTGATGATTTTCAAGACGGTGCATTGGAACAAATGATGCTAATGCCGATTCCATTGCAACTTGTAGTGGTTTCAAAGGTCATAGCACATTGGTTGTTAACAGGGTTACCTCTGATCCTAATTAGCCCATTATTGGCGGTTTTACTTTCGCTCGATTTCAATACTTGGCTATCTGTTGTACTAACCTTGATGATCGGTACACCGACACTAAGTTTTATTGGAGCTATTGGTGTGGCTTTGACGGTTGGGTTGCAAAAGGGGGGCGTTCTTTTGAGTTTGCTTATTCTTCCGCTCTACATCCCAATTTTGATTTTCGCAACATCAGCAATTGATGCCGCCGCGCTTGGTATGGCGTATAACGGTCAACTAGCAATTTTAGGTGCGATGCTAATGGGAGCGATGACGTTAACACCTTTTGCCATTAGTGCCGCATTGAGAGTTAGTGTTAACTAACTCAATAAAGTGCCAATGAAGCGGCGCTTGATCAAAGAATTATTATTAAAGCACTGCTACGGTCTCAGCCCTTTAGACAGTGTCCCTGAAGTAAGAGTGAGAACAAAACATGTGGAAATGGCTACATCCTTATGCCAAGCCAGAAACCGCTTACCGTTTGAGTGGTAAGTTTCTGCCTTGGTTTTCTGTATTGGCCCTCGTATGCTTATCGGTTGGTACGGTTTGGGGGCTTGCATTTGCGCCTTCAGATTACCAACAAGGTGACAGTTTCCGAATCATCTATATTCACGTCCCATCAGCTATTTGGTCTATGGGCGTTTATATGTCGATGGCGATTGCGGCATTTATTGGCTTAGTATGGCAAGTACGTCTATCTGATATGGCGGCGCTTGCGATGGCGCCGATTGGTGCGGTATTTACTTTCATTGCTCTACTTACTGGTGCCGTTTGGGGTAAGCCAATGTGGGGCACTTGGTGGGTATGGGACGCCCGTCTTACTTCAGAATTGATTCTTCTATTTCTCTACCTTGGTGTTATTGCGCTTTATCACGCGTTTGACGATCAGAAAACAGCCGCAAAAGCGGCGGGTATTTTAGCGATCGTAGGCGTCGTGAACCTACCTATCATTCACTTTTCCGTAGAATGGTGGAACACGCTTCACCAAGGCGCGACGATCACGAAATTTGAACAACCTTCTATTTCATCCGACATGCTTTGGCCGTTATTGCTAAACATCTTTGGCTTTGCGTTCTTCTTTGGTGCAGTGACGATGGTACGTTTTCGTAACGAAATCATCAGTAAAGAAAGTCACCGCCCTTGGGTGCGCAAACTCGCAACAGAACAAACTCAGTGAGGTAATTGATTATGCATTTTGAATCTCTGAGCGACTTTTTTGCCATGGGTGGCTACGCATCATACGTATGGAGTGCGTTTGGTATTACTTTCTTATCCATGCTGATTCTTCTGATCACTAGCCTTCGCCGCGGTGATGCATTATTGAAAGAAGTGAAAGCAAAAATTGACCGTCAAGCTCGTATCGACGCAGCGAAGAACATGGAGAACACCTTATGAACCCGAGACGTAAAAAGAGGCTAGGTATCGTACTAGCGATCTTTATCGGTATTAGTGCCACCATTGGTTTGATACTTTATGCGCTTAACCAAAATATGGACCTTTTCTACACTCCAACGGAATTGGTTAATGGTAAGCCAGATGGCACCAAGCCAGAAGTAGGCCAGCGTCTACGTATCGGTGGTATGGTGGTTGTGGGCTCGGTTCGTCGAGATCCTAATTCTTTGAAAGTGAGTTTTGACCTGCACGATGTCGGTCCGAAAGTGACGATTACTTATGACGGTATTCTTCCTGACTTGTTCCGTGAAGGGCAGGGTATTGTGGCTCAAGGTGTACTGAAAGATGCCACGACGGTTGAGGCATTTGAGGTCCTAGCGAAGCACGATGAAGAATACATGCCACCAGAAATTGCAGAAGCGATGAAGAAAACGCATGAACCGCTTCAATACAGCACCGAACAGAAACAAGGAAGCGGCCAATGATTGCTGAAATCGGTCACTTTGCTCTCATTCTTTCGCTTGCAATGGCAGTGCTGCTGAGCGTATTGCCATTGTGGGGAGCATCGAATAATAACACCATGCTCATGAACACAGCGCGACCGCTATCTTGGTCTATGTTCCTGATGCTGTTGTTCTCTTTCGCCATTTTATGTTGGGGATTTTATACCAACGACTTCACGTTACAGTATGTAGCGAGCAACTCGAATAGTCAGCTTCCTTGGTACTACCGTTTAACCGCAGTATGGGGTGCACACGAAGGTTCACTGTTACTATGGGTTTTAATCCAAGCTGCTTGGACTGTCGCTGTAGCGACGTTTAGTCGTGGTATGCCGCAAGAGTCGGTTGCACGTGTACTTGCCGTAATGGGCATGATCTCAGTGGGTTTTCTACTGTTTATCATCTTAACGTCAAACCCATTCTTACGTACGTTGCCTTTCTTCCCGGTTGACGGGCGTGACTTGAACCCTCTGCTTCAAGACCCCGGTTTGATTGTTCACCCGCCAATGCTTTACATGGGCTACGTTGGTTTCTCGGTTGCCTTCTCTTTTGCGATCGCATCCCTAATGACCGGACGCCTTGATACGGCTTGGGCTCGTTGGTCTCGTCCTTGGACAACCGCTGCATGGGTATTTTTAACACTCGGTATCGCACTAGGCTCTTGGTGGGCTTACTACGAACTTGGCTGGGGTGGCTGGTGGTTCTGGGACCCAGTAGAAAACGCATCATTCATGCCTTGGTTAGCGGGTACCGCATTAATGCACTCTCTTGCCGTGACAGAAAAACGCGGCACATTTAAAGCGTGGACGGTACTATTGGCAATCTCTGCATTTTCGTTGAGTTTGTTGGGCACATTCTTAGTCCGTTCCGGTATTTTAGTATCGGTGCACGCGTTCGCGTCTGACCCGTCGCGCGGTATGTTTATTCTAGGCTTCCTCGTTTTCGTTATCGGCGGCTCTTTATTGCTGTTTGCCGTGAAAGGGGCGGCAGTGCGTGTACGAGGTAACTTCGACTTAGTCTCTCGTGAAAACGCGCTCTTAGCCAACAACGTATTACTTATCGCAGCACTTGTTGTTGTGTTAGTGGGGACACTGTTGCCGCTCGTACACAAGCAGCTTGGTTTGGGGTCGGTTTCTATCGGTGCGCCATTCTTCGACATGCTGTTTGCTTGGTTGATGATGCCATTTGCTTTCCTACTTGGTATTGGTCCACTTATCCGTTGGAAGCGAGACAATTTATCTAAACTTGTGAAACCAATGCTCGTTTCAGGTGTGCTTGCTTTTGCTTTGGCCGCGGTATGCGTATACCTGTTTGCCGACTTCTTCTCAACTATGGCTTACATTGGCTGGGTAATGGCGATTTGGATTATTGCAATGCATGGCTTTGAACTATATGAGCGTGCAACGCACCGTCATAGCTTTAGTGAAGGCGTTCGCAAGCTGCAGCGTAGCCATTGGGCGATGATGTTGGGTCATGTTGGTCTGGCGGTATCTGTTATCGGTATTGCGATGGTACAGAACTACAGCATCGAGCGTGATGTACGTTTAGCACCTGGCGAACACTTCCAAATTCAAGGTTATGATTTCTACTTCTCAGGCCTGAGTGATAAAGATGGTCCAAACTACGATGGCTACATCGCGGATTTTGAGATCACACATGATGGTAAATACGTGAATACGCTTCACGCTGAGAAGCGCTTCTACCGTACGGCTAAGTCTATGATGACCGAAGCTGCCATTGACCGTGGAATTAGTCGTGATTTATACATTGCAATGGGTGAACGTTTAGACGACAACCGATCTTGGGCTGTTCGTATTTACTATAAACCGTTCGTTCGTTGGATTTGGGCTGGCTCTTTGATTATGGCGTTAGGCGGTGCATTAGCGATTTCAGATAAGCGTTATCGCTTCCGTAAATCTTCAAAGAAAAACGCGAAGTCAAAAGAGCAGGAGGCATAACATGAATAAGAAAATCTTATTTATTCCGCTCGTCGCTTTCATGATTTTGGCGGGCATTTTCGCAACCCAGTTAATGCGCAACCAAGAGGGCGATGATCCAACGAAATTGGAGTCGGTTTTGGTTGGTAAGCCAGTTCCTGAGTTTCACTTAGAAGACTTAGCTGAACCTGGAAAACAATACGACCAGTCAATTTTTAAAGGTGAGCCGTTGCTCTTGAACGTTTGGGCTACGTGGTGTCCAACGTGTTATGCAGAGCATAAATACCTAAACGAATTGGCGGGTAAGGGCGTTAAGATTATCGGTATGAATTACAAAGATGATCGTAACAAAGCGGTAGGTTGGTTGAATGATCTCGGCAACCCTTACTTAATTAGCCTATTTGATGGTAGCGGTATGCTTGGTCTTGACCTTGGCGTTTATGGTGCACCAGAAACATTCATTATTGATGCAAATGGTGTGATTCGCTATCGTCATGTGGGGGATGTTAACCCACGTAATTGGTCAGAAACACTGGAGCCGCTTTACAACAAATTGGTTGAGGAGGCGAAGCAATGAGAAAGCTGATCCTTGCAGTTTTTGCTGCCATGACATTATCTCTTGCTGCTCACGCTGCCATTGAGGTGTACGAGTTCGATAACTTGGAACAAGAACAGCAGTTCAAAGAGCTAAGCCATACGCTCCGTTGCCCTAAATGTCAGAACAACACGATCTCGGATTCTAACGCTGAACTTGCTCAAGACTTACGCCATAAGGTGTACGAAATGACCAAAGAAGGTAAGTCCAAAGATGAGATTGTTGATTACATGATCGCCCGATACGGTAACTTCGTGACTTACAACCCACCATTTACGGTTGCTACTGCGATCTTGTGGCTAGGGCCACTCGCTGTGGTATTGGGTGGTTTTGGTTTGATTGTACTGCGTAGCCGTAAATCTAAAGTTAAGGCAAAAGCGAGCAGTGACGAGCAATGGGATGAGCAAAAAGAGGCTCGTTTGAAAGCATTGCTTGAAGAAGAAGAGAACAACGGAGATAAGAAGTAATGACACTATTTTGGATTTCCACCGTTGTTCTTACGCTGATTGCTTGTGCGCTGGTGGCTTTGCCGCTGCTTAAACAGAAAGCGAACAATGATGATGTGTTACGCGATGAGCTCAACAAGGCATTTTATAAAGACCGTCTATCAGAGCTTGCAGAAGAAACCGACGAAGGGCTGGTTGAAAGCGAAGACGAACTGATTTCTGATCTAAAGCAGTCTCTCCTTGACGATATTCCTGGTGATAAAGCGCAAAAAGAAACCAAGGTTTCACCAATAGCGGTTTTAGTCCCATCAGTAATTCTGACGGTGGCGTTGAGCTATGGCTTGTATTACAAATTTGGCGCGTCAGAAGATATTGTTCAGTGGCAAGAAGTGTCTGCAAATCTACCTGAGTTATCGAAAAAGCTGATGTCGGCTTCTTCTGAGCCGTTGAGTGACGATGAAATGGCGGATTTGACCCTTGCCCTTCGAACTCGCTTACATTACCAGCCGGAAGACTCGACAGGTTGGTTACTGCTAGGTCGTATTGCGTTAGCAAATCGTGATGTCACGACTGCTATCGATGCGATGGAAAAGTCATATCGCCTAGAGCCCAAAGATCCTGATGTGATGTTGGGTTATGCACAAGCTCTGATGCTGTCTCAAGAGGAAATGGATCAAGCGACGGCTCGCTCATTACTCGGCAAGCTGATGCAGCAAGACTATGTCGATCTGCGTGTGTTTTCTTTGTTAGCGTTCGATGCGTTTGAGCGTCAAGACTTTCCGGCAGCGATCAAGTACTGGGGAATCATGCAGCAAATGATTGGTCCAGAAGATAGCCGCTACGAGATGTTGTCACGCAGTATTGAGAGTGCTCGTAAGCAAATGGGCGAAGCGGTTTCATCGGATAAGAGTGTCGCTGTGACAATTAATGTGGCACCAAATGCTCAGTTAGATCCAAACGCAGTTCTCATTGTATCGGTACATCGTGCAGATGGCTCACCAATGCCTGTTGCGGCAGCTCGCTATCCGCTGGGTACTTTCCCTCGTACAGTCGTATTAGATGATGGTAATGCCATGATGCAGGGGCAAAAACTATCTTCACTCGACAAGTTAATCGTCCGTGTGCGTGTGGACTCTGACGGTAACGTAGCAACGCGTGACCAAGATTGGCACGGAGAGAGTGACGTCGTTGAATTTGGCACGCCGGTTGAAGTGACCATTGACCAGCAATATTAATCGTTAGCGTCTGTCTCTGAAATATGACAACGGGGTAGAGTCTGTTGCCTTTAGTGGTATGACTCTAAACGATCGAGTAGAATACCGAAGGCCAGCGACTGCTGGCCTTTATTTATTCCCATATCTGAGTCATCTTTACTACGTATACTGCTCAACATACGTACAACGGTTCATTGGGTGACTTAGGTACATTAATAGTCGTTATGGAAAATAAAATGTATAACAAGGGTAAATCTACCTTCTTGTTACTGCTTGCAGTTGGACTGGTTGGCTGTTCAAGTGCGCCTGATGAAGCAGTAACAGGACAAGAAACAAATCAAACGACTTCTGATGTGTATGACCCGTTGGAAGGCTTTAACCGAACCATGTGGGAAATCAACTACGAATATTTAGATCCGTATTTGGTTCGTCCTGTATCACTTGCGTATGTGGAATACACGCCAGTCCCTATTCGTTCCGGTATCGCTAACTTCTTGTCGAACTTAGATGAGCCAGCCAGCATGGTTAATAACTTAGTCATGGGTAACGGCACGAAAGCCGTGGACCACTTTAACCGTTTTTGGATTAACTCGACGTTTGGTATTTTCGGTTTATTCGATATTGCAAGTGCCGCGGGTATTACGAAGTACGACGAGAAAGCGTTCAGTGATGCAGTAGGCCACTATGGTGTTGGAAATGGCCCTTACTTCATGATTCCAGGTTATGGCCCGTATACCTTACGTGAAGTGACAGATACCGTAGATAGTACGTATTTACCCCTCTCTTACCTCAACTTCTGGGCAAGTTTGGGTAAGTGGGCGTTTGAAGGCATGGAGAAGCGTGCTTTGTTAGTACCGCAAGAAGCACAGTTAGACTCGTCGCCGGATCCATATATTCTTACTCGCGATGTTTATATTCAGCGTCAAAACTTTAAAGCAGAAGTTGAAACCGTCGAAGAAGTGAACATCGAAGAAGAAGAGTATTTAGACGAATACCTAGAAGACTTTTAAGCGCTGTTCTTTACAATATACAAATAAAAAAGGCTTAGCTGATGCTAAGCCTTTTTTGTATTTTTGCTGTTTGGTTAGAAACGGTAGTTTGCTTGAACACCGATTAGCCAAACATTACCCGTAGTTTCGCCTACGAATTGGCCGCCGACTTGTTCTGCAGCGTCGTCTGACTTATAACCACGAGACTCAACGATTGGTGCGTCTTTCGCGAAAATATAGGTGAAGCCAGCGTCTAGGCTGAAGTCTTTCGTCCAATCGTACGTTGCGCCAATACTTAGCCACGTACGGTCAGTTTCTGGAATAGTGATCGTACGGTTTTTATCGCTTACCGCTGAAGTATCGTACGCAATACCAGTACGTAGCGCTAGCTTAGGATCAAGCTGGTAAGTGGCACCAACAGCAAAGCGGTAGTTATCTTCCCAGTTTTCTACTTTAACCATATGCGTGCCAGCGGTATCTAGGCGTGCTTCCAATTTCTCGAAAGAGCTCCAATCCGTCCAGTTAAAGCTTGCGTGTAACGCAAGTTGGTCTGTTACTTGGTGGAAACTTGCCAGCTCAGCTGTTGCAGGCAGGTTTAGGTACATATAGCCGTTGTCACGTAGTTGTGGAAGCTCAGAAGTACCGAAGCCAAAACCTAGACCTTCAGCATGGCCTTCAAGCTTCAGTTCAACTTCAGATTTGTACGCGAAGCCGATACGGTTATTTTCATTGATCTGCCATGCAGTACCAACTTGCCAGCCCCAAGCGGTATCGTCACCTTCCATGTATTTTAGAGCGGTACCTTGAGGAACACTGATAGGATCGCCAGTTAAAGGGTGCTTTCCTACAACGTTATTCTTAGGAGCTGCTGCGCCAAAGCTGCCTTCGCCGATGATGTAACGGATACCACCACCAACGCTGATTGATTCATTGACTTTGTAAGCTGCGTTTAAGTTCGCTTCCATTGTCGTTACGCTTGCTTCGTTACCGAAGTGTGATGCACCAAAGCCTTTACCTAAATCGGTTTCCATGCCGTAGTTGGTGCCAAATGCCAAACCAATCGCGAATTTCTCATTGTATTGGTGTGATAGGTAGAAGTTTGGAATGATTGCATCATGGGCGAAATCATCTGAAGATGCAGAAGAAGTGCTACCGTGGAAGTTTACATCACCTTCAATATCAATATTTGGGTTTACATAGATTGCACCAACGGACACTTGAGTGCCTTCCAAATAAGTTAGCATTGCTGGGTTACGCCATTGTGCACTTGCGTTGTCAGCCATTGCTGCTTCACCAGCATATGCTCGACCTAGGCCTGTTGCAGAATATTCAGCAAGTTGGAAACCTGCTGCGTTAGCCATGCCCGTTGTGCCAAGTAGGCTTAATGCCACTGCTGTTGATAGAAGAGTCTTGTTGGTTTTCATTCGAATGTTCGCTGATTTGTTTATAACGTGGGACGAAAGTTTAAAGGTAGAGTTTTTACTTTAGAAATGAAAATCCAGCACAAGCAGTCATTTGGAGTATTATGCTTTCAAGTGTTGTTTGGGTGGTTTAATAATCTAACTGTGAAGGGCTTGTAAATGGAATTCAGCGAACAGCTGTGCGTCCTAATTGTGAGATTTAGACACACGTGTTCACTCAAATTGAGTGGGCAATAAATCGCAGATATGAAAAAAGGCTGGAAATCCAGCCTTTTATATAAAGTATTTTTCTACTAACTAACAGCGAAGCGTTTAGAAGCTACGGCTGTATTGTAAGCCGAATAGAATTGCATCAGCATGAGTTGTTGCTGTTACACCGGTAGAAAGACCAGGAACTAATTGAGTATTCTCATTAACTTTTACATCTTCACCTAACAAGTACGTGAAGCCAAAATCGATGTTTGAGCTATTATCAATATGGTAAGAGAAACCTGTGGAGAACCACTGGCGATCTGAGTCTGGTACCGAGATAGACGTTACTTTATCTTGAGCGCTTGTGTCGTACATGTAACCAGCACGAAGTGTCCAGTTGTTGTTTAGGTAGTAAGTACCACCAATTGCGTAGTGCCAGCCATCTTGCCATTGATAGTCTTTCGAGTAACCACCTTTAAGTAAACCCTGATTTAGGTTCTCAAAATCAATTTGGTCGAAATCTTTCCAGCCGATGTATTGAATGCTGTAGTGTACAGCAAACTTAGTGTCTTGGATTTTGTGGAAACCAGAAAACTCTGCCATATCTGGTAGAGGTAGCGTGATTTCCTGACCTTTGTCGTCTTTCGCCGTAAATTCAGGACTGTAACGATACGCTAGACCAAAACGGTTGTTTTCATCTAGTTCGTACACAGTACCAACGTTGAAACCAACAGCCCAACCATCAGCTTTATCTACGTCCAGAATTTTTTGACCGCCAACCCCTGGGACTGAAGAGCTAGTTGTACGCTTCATTGTGCCTTGGCCGTAGATTAAATCTAAACCAGCACCAAAGCTCCATTGTTCGTTTAAACGGTAAGAACCCGCAAAGCCAAAGTTGAGGCTTTTTACATCCGTAAGACCACCGTACTCGGTTGCGGTGTAGTTATCTGAAAATTCAGTTTTAGTGCCGAAATTAGAGTATGCGTTTACGCCCCATGCAAACTTGTCATTTACTGGAACGATTAGGTGAATGTTTGGAGCTATTGACGTATCACCCACATCATCAGTGTCAGCAACATTTACAGTACTGGAACCCAAAGGAGTATTAACGTTATATTTCGCATCTTTCACTTCAATCATTGAAGTAATGCTTTCGAAACCTAGCGAAAGTTCCATTTTATCAAATAGAGCCATTGCTGCTGGGTTACGAGCCATTACCGCGGCGTTATCTGCGATTACTGCATCACCAGCAAATGCACGGCCGATGCCAGTTGCTGATTGAGCGTTGATTTGGAAACCCGCTGCCATCGATTGACCTGAGGCAAAAGCTACCGTTACTGCTAGGAGAGTCTTTTTAAACAGACGCGTGTTCTGAGTCATTTGTTTTTCCTTATTAGATTCGTCTCTTTGGACGATAAATTGAGCTTTTGCTCAGTGGCGCAGATAGTAGTATCAATAGTTGCTTGGACAAATCCGACCATTGGATAAAATTGAATAAAAATTGCAGAAATGATGTCTAAAAGACGGGAAATTGCACTTAAAATGCATAATTTAGAGTTTAAGCTCTAAATGCTATAGCGATGGTGAATGTTTTGTGTTCTATTTATACAAAAATGCCGCTAAATAAGATCATTTAGCGGCATTTAACCTTTTGAAGGCTGGAAATCGTCGAAGTTATTACATCGGTTTAATCATTGATGCAAGAGTCGTAGCGATAGCATCAATATTTTCACCTTCTTCTCCGACTAAAATCAGGCTTGAACTCCCGACGGGCTGAACGATTCCGGTCATGCCATCCTTATTAAAGTCGGTACTTTGTTCGCTAGGAATACCAGTAATAAATAACGTTACTTTACCTTTTGGACCTTGGAATACCATATGCACCGCATTGGATTCGCCAAAACCGCAGTGGTTTAGGTAGTAAACGTGATATGGAAAGTTTTCACTAAACTGGTAATGAAATGGCGACATTTTCGCATTAATTTGCGAGCTCGGTACATCCTCATCAAGATGACGAACAAAAGGTTCTTCATGAATAACGTGTTTCATCGCGGTATCAGCTAAACTGGCTTGTGCTGGAGACACCAAAACATTTCCCCAGTTTACTTGACCAACTAATAATCCTGCGGTGAACGCAATAGAAGCGGCAAGTGCCATTGCTTTGCGCACAAAGTTTGGTCTGACGACCTTCTCTTCATCAAGTGCACTCGACGTCTGACTAAATAAAATCTTATCAGCGAGATCTTCAGGTACATCCACATTCATGGCTTGTTTAATTTTTACGTCGAGATCCAAAACGTCATCAACAAACTTATTGTTGGCGTCGCTACCAGCTAAAGCTTGCAGAATCTCTTCATCCTTTTGTTTTGGATCCGACAAAATACGACGACGAAATTCTAAATCATCCATTCTTTTGTCCTCTCTTAGTATCTTGAGAATCCAACATCTCTTTGAGTTGATTACGAGCGCGAAATAATCGAGTCATCACTGTATTTTTATTTAAATCAAGAATGTCGCCAATCTCTTCTCCGCTGAAACCACCGACAACTTGGAGAAATAAAGGCTCGCGGTATTCAACATCGAGTTTCATGATCTGTGCTTGCAGCCATTCTTGCTGATGATGTGGGTCATCGCTGACTTTAGCATCATTGCCGTAATCATCGATATCAACTAAATCAAATTGTTTACGTTCGAAGCGGCGCGCATTTTCTCGTCTCAATATGGTGATGAGCCAAGACTTGGCAGCTTTTTCGTCCTGAAGGCTATCGAGTGACTTCCAAGCTCTAAGACAGGTTTCCTGAACTAGATCTTCCGCTATCGCTTTATCTTTGCACAACCAGTATGCGTAGCGATATAAGTCACGATGGTACCCTCGGACGAGCGCTTCGTATTTTCTTTGCTTGTCCATATCAGAGTTGACCGGACTGTTGGAATTTTTCTTTCCAAACATTTTTAATATGGCCACAGGAGCCTCCATCCTCGCTCTGTGAGTTTCTTATTTGTTCTGAGCATGACTTTACTTTTCAATAGCCTCGCGGTTTCGGTTGAGCGTGTGTCGTAGATAACCTCTGACACAATAAGCTATGTGGTTACTTAAAAGTGTATACGCAAATGCCAAATATCATCGAACATGAATTGGTAAAGATTGTTAACAATATCATCATTAGTAATCAATGGTTTGGATAAGTTCATTCGATGGGACATAAAAAGAGACTGCTAGCGGTGAATTTTTGAATAGGTTTGCATCGCTGAGCCTTTTAGATGTGCTTAAAGCTCGTAAAATCACTATAAAATTGATCTATTTCAAAATATCAAGCAGTAAAGGGGTTATAGTACATCTTGTCATCTCGTTAGTCATTGCGACTAACATGTTGAGCAAGATGACACTTCCTTTTGAAGGCTGACTTTACTTTCTCCTAATCAGGAAACTGATTAATTTTCAATTGGCGTAAGTTAATTGTTTTATAGATATTCCGACCACACAGTTATGTGTGGTTTTTTTTTGCTTCGATTTTACCTTCCGTATACCTCTTACCGTTTTAACTCTCTATAGTTAATCATTATTAATTGCATAAGAATCAAAGAAGTAGAGTAATTGATCTACTTGCTTCACGTTTATTTAAACGCACGTTTGATAAATTTAACAAATTCATTACAATGCATCAGGTCAGACCTCTTGTATTTAAGGAGAAACAATGGGCAAGCAGGAAGTAAAAACACGCAATGGTGAGCGTGTCGCTATTGTCGCGGGGCTTCGAACTCCCTTTGCTCGTCAAAGCACGGAATTTAGCCAAGTGCCAGCGGTCGATTTAGGGAAAATGGTAGTAAGCGAAATGCTTGCTCGAACAGATATTGATCCGAAGTTAATCGAACAAGTGGTATTTGGACAAGTAGTACAAATGCCTGAAGCGCCAAACATCGCACGAGAAATCGTGTTAGGCACCGGTATGAACATCCATACTGATGCTTACAGTGTGACTCGTGCGTGTGCAACGAGTTTTCAAGCGGCGGTCAATGTCGCAGAAAGCATCATGGCGGGAACCATCGATATCGGTATTGCTGGTGGTGCAGACTCTTCTTCCGTCCTGCCTATTGGCGTATCAAAGAAACTGGCTGCTAATCTGCTTGCTCTTAGTAAGACAAAAACAATGGGTCAGAAGCTTAGTATCCTCAAAAACTTGAGCTTTAAAGACCTGATGCCAGTGCCACCAGCAGTAGCCGAGTACTCTACGGGTTTATCCATGGGACAAACTGCGGAGCAAATGGCAAAGACGCATGGTATTTCTCGTGCAGAGCAGGATGCGCTAGCACATCGCTCTCATACGCTGGCTTCCCAAGCTTGGAAAGAAGGCAAGATCCAAGGTGAAGTGATGACGGCTTTTCCCGAACCATACAAAAAATGGATTTCGGAAGACAACAATGTCCGTCACGACTCAACCGTAGAAGGGTACGCGAAACTTCGACCTGCCTTTGATCGCCAGTATGGCAGTGTTACGGCAGCTAACAGTACGCCACTGACTGATGGTGGTGCGGCAGTGATGTTGATGCGCGAAGGTAAAGCGAAAGAGCTTGGCATGGAGATTCTTGGCTACATACGTGGTTACGCATTTTCAGCGATCGGTGTGGAAAAGGATATGCTGATGGGACCGACTTATGCCACAGCGAAAGTGCTAGAAAATACAGGCTTGGAGCTGTCTGATCTGACGTTGATCGACATGCACGAAGCGTTTGCTGCGCAAGCATTGGCGAATGTGAAGATGTTTGCTTCAGATAAGTTTGCTCAAGAAAATCTAGGTCGTTCGAAAGCGATCGGTGAAATCGACATGGATAAGTTTAACGTGCTTGGTGGCTCAATCGCTTACGGTCACCCATTCGCGGCGACAGGTGCACGAATGATGACGCAAACCCTACGTGAACTGAAACGCCGTGGTGGCGGTATTGCATTGAATACCGCATGTGCAGCTGGCGGTCTTGGCGCAGCAATGATTCTGGAGGTTGAGTAATGAGCGAGCAAAAAGCATTTAGTCTAAAAGTTGATGAGCAGAATATTGCTTGGTTAGCGATTGACGTACCTAATGAAAAAATGAATACGCTACAGGCGGCTTTTGCTGATGAAATGAAAGAAATCTTTGCTCAGCTAAAAGACGCCAGTGGCATCAAAGGGATGATCATTCATTCCCTAAAACCGGACAACTTTGTCGCGGGGGCCGATGTTCGCATGCTAGAAGCGTGCACGACCGCAAGTGAAGCCGAAGCATTAGCGAGGCAAGGTCAAGAGCTATTCCAGCAGCTATCGGACTTACCATATCCTGTGGTTGCCGCTATTCACGGTCCATGTTTGGGCGGTGGTTTAGAGCTTGCTCTTGCATGTGATTATCGTGTTTGTACGGATTCAGATAAAACGCGTTTAGGCCTGCCAGAAGTACAACTTGGTTTATTGCCAGGTTCTGGTGGTACTCAGCGTCTGCCGCGTTTGATTGGCCTGTTACCGTCGTTGGACTTGATCCTGACGGGTAAACAACTTCGTGCGAAGAAAGCTAAAAAACTGGGCGTTGTGGACGCCTGTGTCCCTGACACCATTTTGCTCGACGTAGCAAAACAGTTTATCGACAAAGGTAAAAACAAGGGTACGAAAAAGCTATCGACGAAAGAAAAAGTGATGTCGGGTAGTGGGTTAGGGCGCAAGTTTGTGTTTGAACAGGCAGCGAAGAAAACCAATCAGAAAACCCGTGGTAACTATCCTGCAACGGTCGCGATTTTAGACGTTATTCAGCATGGTTTAGAGAAAGGTTTCGCCCAAGGACAAGAGCTTGAAGCGAAACGCTTCGGTGAGCTTGTGATGAGCTCTGAATCAAAAGCGCTCCGTTCTATCTTCTTTGCGACAACGGAAATGAAGAAAGAAAATGGTACGGATGCGAAACCCGCGCCAGTTCATAAAGTTGGCGTGCTTGGCGGTGGCTTGATGGGCGCAGGAATCAGCCATGTGTCTGTTGCAAAAGCGAAGGTGCCTGTCCGCATCAAAGACGTCAGCAACGATGGCGTTCTAAACGCACTCAACTATAACTACAAGTTATTCGAGAAACAGCGTAAACGTCGCATTCTATCAAAAGCCGATCTGCAAGCGAAAATGTTGCAACTGTCTGGCGGTGTCGACTTTACCAGCTTTAATCATATTGATGTCGTAATTGAAGCCGTTTTTGAAGACTTAGATCTTAAGCAAAAAATGGTGGCGGATATTGAAGCTAATGCTAAGCCGGAAACCATCTTTGCGACTAATACTTCTTCGTTACCAATCCACAAAATTGCAGAAAAAGCGGAGCGTCCAGAAAACGTAGTTGGTTTGCATTACTTCAGCCCGGTAGAAAAAATGCCGTTGGTGGAAGTGATTCCGCATGAAACGACGTCAGATGAAACCATTTCAACAGTCGTTGCACTTGCTAAAAAGCAAGGTAAAACCCCGATCGTAGTGAAAGACAAAGCGGGCTTTTACGTGAACCGCATTCTTGCGCCATACATGAACGAAGCGGCGCATATTCTGCTGGCTAACGAACCAATCGAAAAGATTGATACGGCGTTGCTTGATTTTGGTTTCCCTGTCGGCCCGATTACCTTACTGGATGAAGTCGGTGTCGACATTGGCGCGAAGATCATGCCGATTCTGGTCAACGAGTTAGGCGAGCGATTCAAAGGACCTGACGTGTTCGATATCTTATTGAATGACGGTCGCAAAGGACGTAAGAGCGGGAAAGGTTTCTACACTTACAAAGGTAAGAAGAAAGATGTCGATAAATCCATCTACAAGCTGCTTAAGCTCGATCCTGAATCTAAGTTGAGTGATAACGATATTGCGTTGCGCTGTGTACTACCAATGCTGAATGAAGCGGTACGTTGTTTGGATGACGGCATCATTCGCTCGCCACGTGATGGTGATATTGGTGCAATATTTGGCATTGGTTTCCCTCCATTCTTGGGCGGTCCATTCCGTTATATGGATCAGTTTGGCATTAAAGAACTGGTTGAGAAAATGAATGAGTTTGCATCGAAGTACGGCGATCGTTACGCACCGTGTGATGGTTTGCTTACTCGAGCTGGAGAAGGAACCACATTCTATTAAACGTTGCTTCGATAAAGAAAAAGGCTTGCCAGTGGCAAGCCTTTTTCATAAATAAGAAATAGTTACTTCTTCTTGTCTTTCTTATCTTTATTGTGGCCTTTACCTGGGTTGTCGTCCCCGTGAACGCTGCTGTTGCCTTTGTGGTCTTTATCTTTCCACTGTTTTGAAGAGCAATCATCTGATTTGATAGAAACATTGTCTCCGCTTAGGCGGACACAGTCGTTACTTAGCTCAAAGCCATCACCTTTCACCGAGATTTCAGCGTGTGCAGATGCCAGTGGCAGTAAAATAGCCGCAAGTAGTAGTGCTTTTTTCATGATTACCTCATTAATTTATTTTTAGTGTGGTAATTAGAGCATAAGCCGCAATGGCGTAATTTCAATTTTCTGCCAATTATGGTGTCGATTCTATTTATGAGACCCACAACCTCATTGGTTTGTAGGTATATACTTACTAATCGATAATTTTATTACTGCGCAATTAGATCATCCTAAGCCGCAATCTTTTGGCCTAAGTTGGAACTCTTCAATCGATCCAATTTCTTGCCCTAAGTGGATGCGCGGAGCGTCCGAATGCGATTGCCCTTGAGAGTGCATGACCAATCGGTTTGCCGTGCGAGGTTTCAACTCATTAACGACAAAGCGAATCATGTCTGCTCGGGTCAATTTCTTCAGTTCAGCAAGTACCTTGTCACGTTGGTTAAACTCGGTGTCTTTGTTTCCTATTGCAACCCAAAGACGCTGAGCACGACCTCGCAGTGTGGTGTCCGGCGTCGCTATTTGATTCCACAAGCCGCGCTTACTGCTATGCCACTGGTAATCGTTCAGTTCTAACAGCACCATATAAAAGGCATTTAAGAACTCATCGATGGAGGTAACCAGCTCGGCAGGCGCAGCATTGGGTGACTGCACATAAAGCACAATACCTGGATGACGATTAAGTGGCATATTGCCAGTGCCCACCATGTAACCTAATTGCTGTTTTGTGCGGATCTCGTGGAAAAATGTTGCCGACATGAGATGGTTCGCCAATGAGTATAGAGCAATGCTACGAGGCTCAATATCCTCACACTGGTGGTAAATAACGACCGCCGAATCTTGCTGGTTACAATGTACTTCACGTTGAAAACTGCCGTTTTTTCCCAGCATGATGAGTGGGCGGAGCGCCTCTTCATAACGCTGCTCTTTTACTCTTAGGGCATCCTTTAAGGTCGTCGCCATGTCATGCGCTTGTTGACGCTGCCAATCTCCGTAAACAAACATTTCAACGTGCAGCTCTGCAAGAATTGATTCTACGAATACCGAGAGTTCATCGACTTCGATTTCTTCTAGCGCTTCGACTAAGGTTGCGAAAGGCGGGTTATTAGGTTGAAGTAGCCCTGTAAGTGCGTTAAACAGCTGCGAAATAGGACGATCTTGTGAAGCATTTCTCCAGTTACGTAACAGTTGCTGCTTGATGGTTTCAAAGCGTGCAGGGCTGAAATCTCGAGAAGCAAAACGGTGCAGGATCATTTCCAACAATTGAGGCAGTTTTTGGCTGAACCCTGAGAGGGTTAAGGTAACCCCGCCTTGGTGAGCATACATGTTGTAACCCATCCCTGCGATTTCAGCTTGATAGGTTTCTTTTGCTAGCGAGTCGAGGAACATCTCGACACATAGGCGAGTTTTGACAATGTTCTTCGGTGATGCAACAGCATGAGAGCTGTCGATAGCGACATATACAACGCCTTTTGGCACGCGAAATTCATCATCTTGTAAATGCCAAAGTCGGAAGCCTTCGAGATCTTCAATTAACTCTGGTAGTGGACCACCATTTTCGAACGGCATGGGATCGAGATCGTAGCAAATATAAGGGTTCTTTTCTGGTAAGACGAACTGCCAGCTTGGATCGATTTGTTGATAGAAGCGGCGTTGCTCATCACTAAAAGGCGTGACGGAATATGGAGTAAAGTACCATTCGGCAGTACGGTTGTATTCCAGTCCTTTTGCAATCAGGGTTACGCGGACATTATCGATGGTTAAGTATTGCAGCAACGAACGCTGCAGTTGTTCATCATAGCCCGCCATTTTGTAGTCGCCATAAATGGTATCGTCTGGCTGATAATGCTGCATATTGATAACAAGATGGCTAACCAAATCCATTGGTCGAGATGGTTCCTGGAAACGAAACGCCGACTCAAGCACCGCTTGTTTTTCGAGATAACGCCATTCATCTAGCCCGTCTTGTTTGATCATCGAGAGGTATTGAAAAACCGCTTGGATGATGTCGTCAACGTGGTTGAGACCCAGCGGGGTGAGTGTGCAGCTAACCGTAAAATCTCGATAGTTGCTACCACTAGCGCCGCCTCCCGCAGAAAGCGACGTAATCCAGCCTTCATTTTTTAGCTGGAGCATTAAGCTGCCTTCGCCTTCATAGCCGAGTAAATGCGCGAAGTAAGAGAGTGGTTTCAAGCCGTAGTGCTTATCCATCCCTGGCATTGGGAAGGTGAGAATGAGTTTTCGAAATTCTTTGATGGGTTCAACTTGAACTAAAATCCCGGTACTTTCTTTGGTGCTAATGGGGACATCAATCGATTTTCCACGAAGGTGGTGATTTGGGATATTGGCAAACATGGCTTCTACCCACGCTTGCTGTGCATCGAGCGACTGCGGCCCAAAGAGCGTCAACGTCATGAGATCGGCAGAGTATTGAGAGTGGTGAAACTCGACAATTTCGTCGCGGATGGATTTACCATCTCGGTCACCTAATGTATCTAGGTTGCCGACTGAGAACTTAGAGAAAGGGTGATCTGGATTGATGACTTCTTTGTTGACTTGATACAGGCGGCGAGAATCGTCATTAAGTTTGAGTTTGTATTCGGAGTCGACAGCCTGGCGTTCTTTGTCTAAAGCTTCTTCGTTAAACAATGGTGCGGTAAAGAATTGGCTAAATCGATCTAAGGCATTTTCAAAGGCATTCGGAGTAACATCAAAAAAGAAACAAGTGTGCTCAGTACCCGTCCAAGCGTTATTTGTTCCTCCATGCTGGCTAATATAACTTTGAAACTCGCCCACTTTAGGGTATTTTTCCGTACCCAAAAAAAGCATATGTTCTAAATAGTGTGCCAGACCTTGGCGATCGTTTGGATCGTCGAAGTGTCCAACGTTCACTGCTAGAGCAGCTGCTGACTGTTGAGCTGTCTCGGAATGAATCAGCAGTACACGCAGATCATTGCTCAAGGTAATGTAGCGGTATTGATTTGAATCGTTAGGACTTAGATGCACGATGCGTCTCCAGATTTCGCATTACAGTAATTATGACCCCCTAGCTAGGGGGCGCAAAGTTTGCGTTTCGACAAATACTGCTTGCCGTATTTTTGTTATTCGTAGACTTCTGCACAGGCCCATCGCGTTTGCGTATGGGGAAGAACTGTTTGAATGAATGCTCTGAACTCATAGCACAGTTAAATACTGTGATGAACTGAGTACATTCTTTTTAATAGATTGTTAAGAAAGTCGCTATCTTTAGCAAGCGAATTGGTATAATGAACAGATAATTATATCAGTATTTTTGTTTCGTCATTATTAAAGTTAGCCCCGTCTATCTAATAAAGATAGCAGTCAACCTTTTGGTAGCGTTAGCTATCCCTAGGAAATAACATGAAAATATTCATCATGCGTCACGGCGAAGCCGAGCATTTTGCAGATTCAGACGCAGCACGACAATTGACCCCAAGAGGCAGAGTCGAATCAGAAGCGGTTGCGAGAGCCTGTAAAGAACAAGGTTTTGCGCAATTCGATAAAGTGTTGGTGAGTCCGTACATTAGAGCTCAACAAACTTGGCAAGAGATCAGTGAGTATTTTGCCGCAAAAAGCATCGAAACTTGTGAAGATATTACACCTTACGGTCAATCTGAGCATGTATTTGATTTTGCAAGTGCATTGATTGAAGTGGAAAAACTAGACTCGCTTCTGCTTGTCTCTCACTTGCCTTTGGTTGGTTATCTCACTTCAGAGTTTGTAAAAGATATGGCACCACCGATGTTTCCTACATCAGGTCTAGTGTGTATTGAATACGATCTACAAACGCAAAACGGTGAAGTGCTGTGGCATATTACGCCATAAGCGTCGAAACCAAATAAGCATTTAAACATTAGATATAGAATGAAGAAAGGCAGGAAATTTCCTGCCTTTTTGTTTAATTGCTTCTACAGTGAGCTAGTTACTTTTCTGGAATCGAGAGCAAAACTAACAACGCACCATCACCGCCGAATTCTAGTGGCGCTTGGTGGAAAGCCATTACGTCTGGGTGTTGTGCTAACCAAAGTGGCGCTTTCTGTTTCAGGATGTGTTTACCAATGCCATGTTGCACACACGCACAGTGAATCTCGTTTTTGACGCAGTAGGCGATCATCGCACCAAGTTCGCGTTTAGCTTCTTGTTGTGTCATGCCGTGCATATCGAGGAATACGTCCGGTACATACACGCCGCGACGTAGACGTTTAACTTCATAAGTGGAGACGTCGTCACGTGCATAACGAGTTGGGCCTTCTTCATTTAAGAGAGGGACAAACTCGTCGGAGAAGTAAAACTCAGAATCACTCGCTTCCCGGTTGGAGCGCTTGATTTCTTTTTGCTTAGTATTTTTTTTTGGTTGCTGGATTATGGTATCCTGTCGCAACTTTTTTACGCCCTGTACTGCTTCCTGAAACAAGGCGAAATCGTCATCGTGTTCGGTGTCTTTTTTGCTCATTAGGTAAACAATTTCATTAATAAACTTTTATTGGCAGTATTGTAGCGCTTTTCGGAGGCAATTTTGGATAAGATTTTTGTAGAAGAAGCGGTATCGGAGCTGCATACCCTTCAAGATATGATTCGTTGGACGGTAAGCCGCTTTAACGCAGCGAACCTGTTTTACGGTCATGGTACTGATAATGCGTGGGATGAAGCGGTTCAGCTTATCCTGCCAACCTTATACTTGCCGATTGATGTGCCTCCGCACGTATTAAACTCTCGCCTAACGACCAGCGAGCGTCTGCGTATTGTTGAGCGTGTAGTAAAACGTATCAATGAACGTACACCAACTGCATACCTAACCAACAAAGCTTGGTTCTGCGGTCTTGAATTCTTCGTTGATGAGCGCGTACTTGTGCCACGTTCTCCAATCGGTGAGTTGATTCAAGCAGAATTCCAACCTTGGTTGGTGGAAGAGCCTGCGCGCATCATGGACCTATGCACAGGCAGCGGCTGTATCGCAATTGCATGTGCTCACGCGTTCCCTGAAGCTGAAGTGGATGCGATTGATATCTCAACGGACGCACTACAAGTCGCGGAGCAAAACGTACAAGATCACGGCATGGAGCAGCAAGTGTTCCCAATTCGCTCTGACTTGTTCCGCGACTTACCAAAAGAGAAGTACAACTTGATCGTGTCTAACCCACCATATGTGGATGAAGAAGACATGAACAGCCTGCCAGACGAGTTCACACACGAACCTGAGCTTGGTTTAGCAGCCGGTACGGATGGCCTAAAACTTGTGCGTCGTATTCTTGCAAATGCACCAGACTACCTAACAGATAACGGTATTCTTATCTGTGAAGTTGGCAACTCAATGATTCACATGATGGAACAGTACCCAGAGATTCCTTTCACTTGGATTGAGTTCGAGAACGGCGGTCACGGCGTATTCATGCTAACACGTGACCAGCTGGTTGAGTGTGCAGAAGAGTTTAAACTGTACAAAGACTAATAGGGTCTTGCACTAAACGTCAAAACACCGAGCTTTATGCTCGGTGTTTTTTTATGCATAACTCGCCGATATTAACTCTTTACATCAAAACGTAATAAAGCCACTATGAATCCACGAAGAATTGGAAAGCAGTTGCGCTCTGGTTTGAGAGGGCGTAGCGATAAAAACTTGAGGAAGTAATGGCAGGAAACAGTATCGGACAACATTTCCGAGTGACGACATTCGGGGAAAGTCACGGTATCGCACTGGGATGTATCGTAGACGGATGTCCTCCGGGGTTAGAAATTACAGAAGCAGATCTGCAAATCGATCTTGACCGCCGTCGTCCAGGCACATCACGTTACACCACACAACGTCGTGAACCGGATGAAGTTAAAATTCTTTCTGGTGTTTTTGAAGGCAAAACCACAGGCACATCGATCGGTTTGCTAATTGAAAACACCGATCAGCGCTCAAAAGATTACTCGGACATCAAAGATAAATTCCGTCCGGGTCATGCTGATTATACTTACCACCAAAAGTATGGCATCCGTGACTATCGAGGTGGCGGCCGTTCGTCTGCTCGTGAAACCGCAATGCGTGTGGCGGCGGGTGCAATCGCGAAGAAATACTTGAAAGATGAGTTTGGTGTTGAGATTCGCGCGTACTTGTCACAAATGGGTGATGTTTCTATCGACAAGGTAGATTGGAACGAAATCGAAAACAACGCGTTCTTTTGCCCAGATGTGGACAAGGTAGAAGCGTTTGACCAACTTATCCGTGACCTGAAAAAAGAAGGCGACTCAATTGGCGCGAAAATTCAGGTTGTGGCAACTAACGTGCCTGTTGGTCTTGGTGAACCTGTATTTGACCGTCTGGATGCAGACATCGCGCACGCGCTAATGAGCATTAATGCGGTGAAAGGCGTTGAGATCGGTGATGGCTTTGATGTGGTAAACCAAAAAGGCAGTCAACACCGTGATACGCTTGCTCCTGAAGGTTTTGGCAGTAATCACGCGGGCGGTATTCTTGGCGGTATCTCAACTGGTCAAGACATTGTGGCTAACATTGCGCTTAAGCCAACATCAAGCATCACCGTTCCGGGTGAGACCATCACAAAAGAAGGTGAGCCAACTCAATTGATCACCAAAGGTCGTCATGATCCTTGTGTGGGTATTCGTGCCGTACCAATTGCTGAAGCGATGCTCGCGATTGTGGTGATGGATCATTTGCTGCGTCATCGTGGTCAGAACCATGGCGTAACAACTGAAACACCGAAGATTTAAGCTTAAAAATAAGCTTGATAGAAAGACAAAAGGCTGCTCAATGAGCAGCCTTTTTAATGTGTTTTCACTACGCGTTTAGATTTAAATTAATGGAGTGAGCCTTCCGTTTCCAAATTGAAAGAAGGGAGACGCCACTTAAAACGTACCGCGGCCATACGCAGCATATAACCGGTGATCAGTGTAATGATAGTGGCTGTTACATCGGGAACATTAAATTCTAATAGCGCTAAGTACATTCCCGATGCGATAAGAGCGACAGAAGCGTAAAGTTCTTCATGCAGTACCAACGGTGTTTGGCGACAGATTAAGTCGCGGAGTAGCCCACCGAATACACCCGTTACTAGCGCTGAAACCATACAGATTCCAGGGTGTAAGCCCATGCCCATCGCAATCTTAGTTCCGATGATGCTGAACACGATTAGACCTAACGCATCAAGGCGGATGAATAGACCTTTTAACTTAATCACCCATTTCGCTAAGCCTGTGGTAAGTACACCCGCAACACACGTGATTGCTAGGAACTCTGGGTTTTTTACCCAACCAAGAGGGTAGTGTCCCAGTAAAATGTCACGTACGGTGCCACCACCAATGGCCGTTGCACTGGCCACCAACATAACACCAAACCAGTCCATTTTTCTTCTACCAGCGCTCAACGCACCTGTCATGGCTTCAGCCGTGATACCAATGATATACAACACACTTAGCAACATAGGGAGACACTCAACGTAAAAAGTCACTACGTTCTACGTGAATCATCGTAGGCGCAGCAACAACACTTACAAAAGGTTTTATCATTCTTAAAAAGTGATTAAAACCAGCAACATGCCTGTAATCAAACCGCTTAAAAAACAGCAGTTTGAGCAGCATCAAAATAAGGCGAGAGTGTAGTAGCAAATGAGTACGCTGACGAATGAGAAATTATATGGAGAAAGCGATGTTCAGATAAATTCAACTAATAACCAAAACTGTGGGAGCACCTTTACCTTATAGATAAAAACAGCGACAATACGCAGCGCATGTCAAACTGAAGTACAAACTCGACGATGACCCACGAATACCAAGACCTTATCACCATTTTCAATGACACCTTTTTAGACCAATTTAATACGAAATTGGAGTTAGGTGGTGATGAGCCTATTTATCTTCCTGCTGATGATGAACATCCTCATCATCGGATTATTTTTGCTCGGGGTTTTTATGCCTCCGCATTACACGAAATCTCGCATTGGTGTGTGGCAGGGCCAGAGCGTCGTTTGCTGGAAGATTTTGGCTATTGGTATGAACCCGATGGGCGCACGGCAGAAGTTCAAGCGGAGTTTGAGAAAGTTGAAGTGCGTCCGCAAGCTTATGAATGGATTCTGGCACAAAGTGCTGGCTTCCCTTTTACGGTGAGTTGTGACAATCTACACGGCGATTTTGAACCAGATAGGCTCGGCTTTATGCAGAAAGTGCATAAAGAAGTGTTAGGTATTTTGGAAGCTGGCTTGCCTTTGCGAGTGAAAATGCTTTCGGATGCTCTGCGTGCGTTTTACCAAACCAAGCCGCTGGAAGCGTCAGACTTTTGCGTTAAATAACCTCAAATAACCTCAGAGATACACCATGATTATTGAATTTGAAGAAAAACTACTGGAACTGATTGATGCTCGAATTGAAACAGCATCTGACGATGAATTGTTTGCTGGTGGTTATCTACGTGGTCACATCTCTTTGTCTGCGGCATCTTGTGAAGAAGAAGGCATTAGCGATATTACTGAGCTGAAGTCACGCATTGAGAGCAGTTTGGAAGACGCTCGTACCGAGTTAAGCCCAGCTGATCGCGCGATCGTCAGTGACTTGTGGCAAGAACTGCAGGCTCAGGCTTAATCTCCGAACGTCGTTCTCCATTTATTAGTCCAAGTCATTTACTACTTCGAAAAATTCGAACCTCTCCATAAAATTTTTGTGGTTGTAGCGAAACTGTTCAACTTTTATTCTGATCAGCATAAAACGTGAACAAAGGATTACAACCATGAAAATTGTCGCATTTGGTGCATCTACCAGCTCTACCTCAATCAACAAATTACTTGCTACCTACGCAGCAAACCAAGTCGAAGGCGCTCACGTGAACGTTTTAGACTTAAACAATTATCAAGTACCGATGTTTAGCGAAGACAAAGAAAAAGAAATTGGTCAAGCTGAAGGTGCTGTCGCATTTTTACGTGATTTGGCTGAGGCTGACGCTATTGTTGTTTCCTTTGCAGAGCATAACGGTTCATACCCAGCAGCGTATAAAAACCTGTTTGATTGGGCAACGCGCATTGAGCGCAACGTATTCCAAAACAAGCCGGTCGTTTACTTAGCAACTTCTCCTGGTCCGGGTGGCGCACAGAGCGTTCTTGCAGCAGCAACAGGTTCCGCGCAATTTTTCGGAGCAGATGTGAAAGCATCGCTATCTGTGCCGAGCTTCTACGAGAACTTTGATGTGGAGTCTGGTGAGGCGGTAAATCCGGAAGTAGCAGAGCAAGTGAAACAGGCAATTGCACAGCTGAAGTAATTTCAACACGAGTGACTTAATGAGTTAGCGATTCCCGACACATATTTGCGTCGGGAATGTAAACGAGAGAATACTCTTACAGCTCAGTAATGGCTTTGCCTTTTCTTAGTTTACGAACCCACATTCGACTTGGATGAAGTTCGGTCAATACATCAACAGGTAATGGCAGCGGGTCCCCACAGATTTGCGAGGCCAACACTTCAGCTAACAATGGTGCAGAGCTCAGCCCACGAGATCCTAAACCTAAGAAGCAGAATAGGTTAGTGAACTGATGAACGGTTTCTACCTCTTCTGCTTTTTGATTTTGTAAGTTGGCGTATTGCGTTTTTATCGTCTCAAAGTCACCCACATTTCCGACAAATGGTAAGTGATCTCGGCTCACGCAGCGAATACCTTGGCGAGATCGATTGCCACTGATATCTACCTCTTTTGGCCATTCTTGGTTCGATACGCACTTAACTAGTTTTTCTGCGTTATCCTTCTGAGCGTTTTCATCAAATTCGTAGTCTAGGTGACTGCGATCGTAGCTTGCGCCTATGCACAGGTGCTGATTGTTTGGGTTAACAGGCGTCATGTAGCCGTCGTAACACAATACCGTTTTCAATTGACTCAGCGTTTCGGTTGCCGGAGCATGACTGACTTGCCCTTTCACCTGTCCCATCGGCAGGGAAGCGGTTTGGCTCAATGTTTGGAACTCATGGCCATTCGCAACCACAACGGTTGAGTGCTCAAATGTTTGACCATTGACCGTTAGTGTCCAAAGCTGATGGTCTTCATCCCAATTTAATGCTTCAACGTGATGTTCAAACTTCGTTGAGAGTAACGATGTCTGTTCTAATTGTTTGATTAACCCACGCGTTAGCTCGGCAGGGCACAACCACCCTCCCATAGGGTAGTGCACAGACGATATATCGATAGGTAATCCGATAGTATTCGCAGTTTCCTCGGCGGACAGTTTTTGAATCAATTCAGAAGGAAAATTACCCGCAAGCATCTTTTCCAGCTTATCAGCAGATTTTTCATCCCACATTAGCTGAGTTACACCACACCAATCGTGATCGAATGTAACCGACTTCGCAGCTTGTTCAATAAATTGTCTTGCAAACAAAAATGCAGGCGCAAACACACGCGAAACACCAGTATGAGGACCGTTCAACAAGGGATACACGGCCCCTTGACGATTACCCGACGCTCCTTCGGCTGGTTGAGTGTCTTTACAGTAAAGCGTGACGTTTTGGCCACGACGAACCAACGTTTTCGCTAACGCCGCGCTGGCAATACCGCCTCCGATTATGGCAATCGAATCAAGGTTGCTGGACGCCGTGCGATTGAACCACGGAAGATGGTTCGACTGCTTTTCGTGTTGTTCCATCGAACCTGCGATCATTTCACGCTTGGTGCCAAAGCCTTTGACTTTTTTCATTGCAAAGCCTGCTTCGTTCAATCCTCGACGCACAAAGCCCGCTGCGGTAAAAGTGGCAACTGTACAGTCTTGCTTGGCTAACTTAGCCATGTTGTTGAACAGATTTTGGTTCCACATCTCTGGGTTTTTACTTGGCGCGAATCCATCTAAAAACCAAGCGTCAATCAAACCTTGTTCGTTGTATGGGACTTGCGGCATGCAGTCTTTGATGTCGCCAAACCAAAGGTCGAGTGTAATTGCGCCATCTTCAAGCACAATGCGGTGACACTCAGGTACGGCGGAAGGGTAGTGTTTTTGTAACTTTTCCGCGTACTCAGCTAGCTCAGGCCAAGCTTCATGCGCCTTCTTTAAATCCGCTTGGCTTAGCGGGTATTTTTCAAAGCTAATAAAATGCAGCTCTTTCAATGCTGCGTCTGGATGCTGACGACGAAACTCACTAAACCACTGGCATACTGCTAAGAAGTTTAATCCCGTGCCAAATCCTGTTTCACCAATGACAAAACGTCTTTGGTCAAATTCCTGCCATCTTTCTGGGAGATGATTTTGTTTTAAGAAAACGTAGCGTGTCTCTTCAAGACCGTTTACGTTAGAGAAGTAAACATCATCAAATTGGTCTGAAACCGGAGTACCAGCTTCGTTCCAACCAAGTTCTGCGTTTTTTATTGAAGTCATAATGGTGCAAATTTGTGATTTGGCGCGGTAAGAATGGGGCGATTGTACGAATTTATGGGAAAGCTGACCACTTTTGTTGACTATCTTAGTTATCATCTAGCGGATTTTTGAATTATAGGAATGTCATAATGAAACGAGTCGTAATCACCGGTATGGGTATTGTTTCAAGTATCGGTAACAACGTCGAAGAAGTTCTAGCGTCTCTTAAAGCGGGCAAATCTGGCATCACTGCATCTGAGCAGTTCAAAGAACACGGTCTTCGTTCGCAAGTATGGGGTGACCTAAAAATCAACCCGGCGGAACACATCGACCGTAAGCAGATGCGCTTTATGGGTGATGCGGCTGCTTATGCATACCTATCAATGGAGCAGGCAATCGCAGACGCTGGTCTTACAGAGGATCAGGTTTCAAACGATCGTACCGGTATCGTTGCGGGTTCTGGCGGTGCTTCTGCATATAACCAAACGGTAGCGACAGACACGATACGCGCAAAAGGCGTAAAGCGAGTTGGCCCTTACATGGTTCCTCGTACTATGTCTTCTACGGTTTCTGCTTGTCTTGCTACGCCATTTAAGATTCGTGGTGTGAACTACTCAATGAGCTCTGCATGTGCTACTTCTGCACACTGTATCGGTCACGCGATGGAGCTTATTCAACTTGGTAAACAAGACATTGTTTTTGCTGGTGGCGGTGAGGAGCTTGATTGGTCTCAAACCATGATGTTTGACGCCATGGGTGCGCTGTCAACGAAATACAACGACACTCCAGACAAAGCATCTCGTACGTATGATGCGGACCGTGATGGTTTCGTTATCTCTGGCGGTGGCGGCATGCTGGTTATCGAAGAGCTTGAGCACGCTCTAGCACGTGGCGCGAAAATCTACGGTGAGATCGTAGGTTACGGTGCGACTTCAGATGGCTACGACATGGTAGCACCATCAGGTGAAGGCGCGATCCGTTGTATGAAGATGGCGATGCAAGACGTTGACGGTGTGGATTACATCAACACGCACGGCACGTCGACACCAGTTGGTGACGTGAAAGAGCTTGGTGCGATCCAACAATTGTTTGGTGAGAACAGTCCAGCAATCTCTGCAACAAAAGCAATGACTGGTCACGCACTAGGCGCCGCTGGTGTGCACGAAGCGATTTACTCAACACTTATGCTAGACAAAAACTTCATTGCTCCAAGCATCAATATTGAAAACTTGGACGAAGCAGCTCAAGGTCTGGACATCGTGACAGAAGCACGTGATGCAGAGTTAACAACCGTAATGTCAAACAGCTTTGGCTTTGGCGGCACAAACGCAACTTTGGTTATTAAAAAGTACCAAGGTTAACTGAATTTGTTGGCGCGCCACGTGAGTGAGAACAGCGTCAACAATCCAGTTTCCAGAGCTTGATCAGTCACACTGATCGAACAGACGCAGACTCTATCCCATGGAGAGCGGGATAGGATCCTTTTGTTCTGGAACTTTGCCCGGCTATTTAGCCGGGCTTTTTCTTTTCTCAATTTCTGCTTTTTACGTTGCTTCCCGTTAAACGACTTCTTTGGAGCCAATCTCCTTGAGGTTTATTAGGGTTATTTCTTGAGATTTTTCGGGAAAAGGGCACAATCGTTTTAGTTTCGCATCTTGCGAATAAACGAACTCATACAAATGGATGTTAAAACGCTGGCGCTATGAAAATTATTGTTGATGAAAATATGCCGTACGCTGAAGAGCTATTCAGCCAACTCGGTAACGTAATTCTAAAACCAGGTCGTACACTGACGGCTGATGATTTAGTGGATGTTGATGCCCTAATGATTCGCTCAGTCACTAAAGTGAATGCTGACCTGATCAGCAAAGCAAACAAGCTAAAGTTTGTTGGTACCGCAACAGCAGGTATGGATCATGTCGACCAAGCGCTTTTAAAAGAGAAAGGTATATTCTTCACCGCTGCGCCGGGTTGTAACAAAGTGGGTGTGGCGGAATACGCGTTCAGCGTGATGATGGTGCTCGCTCAGCAACAAGGCTTCTCGGTATTTGACAAGACGGTAGGTATTATTGGTGCAGGCCAAGTAGGTAGTTACCTAGAGAAATGTTTGAAAGGCATGGGGATTAAAGTTCTCATCAATGACCCATTCAAACAAGAGGCTGGTGATCCTCGTAGCTTTACTCCGTTGACAGAACTGATTGAAAGCTCAGACATCATTACGCTGCACACGCCAATCACCAAAGATGGCCTATATCCAACTCATCATTTAATTGATGAAACGGTTTTAAACTCGCTTCGTGGTGATCAGATTTTGATTAACGCCGCGCGAGGTCCAATCGTTGATAACGAGGCATTGAAGCAACGTCTTTTGAAAAACGACGGTTTTACCGCAGCGCTTGACGTATTTGAATTTGAACCAGAGGTTGATATGGAGCTTCTGCCTCTGCTAGCATTCGCAACCCCTCACGTTGCAGGCTACGGCTTGGAAGGGAAAGCTCGCGGTACGACGATGATTTTCAACAGCTACTGTGAGTTCTTAAATAACGAATTACGTGCGCATGCCAGCGATTTACTGCCAACCGCGCCTGTTCCTACTATGGTATTGGACAGAGCTTGGGATGAAGCAACACTGCATAACATCACGCAGTTAATCTATGATGTGCGTAGAGATGACGCTCTTTTCCGTCGTGAGATCAGTAAGCCAGGTGCTTTTGACCTGATGCGTAAAAACTACTGGGATCGCCGTGAATACAGCGCTGTCACGCTAGTGGGTAACAAAACATGTAACCTTGCTCCATTAGCAGAACTAGGTTTTCAGATTGAGGTAAGTCAATGAGCCAGCAATATAATGTTGCCATTTTAGGTGCGACCGGTGCGGTCGGTGAAACAATTTTAGAAGTGCTTCAAGAACGTAAATTCCCAGTGGGTGACATTCACTTATTGGCAAGTGAGCGTAGCGAAGGCAAGACTTATCGCTTTAATGGCAAAACGGTTCGTGTACAGAACGTTGAAGAGTTTGATTGGTCTCAAGCTCATATTGCGTTGTTCTCTGCTGGTGGTGAACTATCTGAAAAATGGGCCCCAATCGCGGCAGATGAAGGTGTTATCGTTATCGACAACACTTCACACTTCCGTTACGAGTACGACATTCCTCTTGTTGTGCCAGAAGTAAACCCAGAAGCGATTGCAGAGTTTCGTAACCGTAACATCATCGCGAACCCAAACTGTTCGACCATTCAAATGCTGGTGGCACTAAAACCAATTCACGATGCAGTGGGTATTGAGCGTATTAACGTATCTACATACCAATCCGTATCTGGTGCGGGTAAAGCGGGCATTGACGAACTAGCAGGTCAAACGGCTAAGCTTCTAAACGGTCTGCCTGCGGATAAGAAGCAATTCTCTCAACAGATTGCGTTTAACTGTATTCCGCAAATCGATCAGATGATGGAAAATGGCTACACCAAAGAAGAAATGAAAATGGTGTGGGAAACACAGAAGATCTTTAACGATCCATCAATCACAGTAAACCCAACGTGTGTGCGTGTGCCGGTATTCTATGGTCATGCTGAAGCGCTTCACATTGAGACTCGCTCTCCAATCGATGCACAAGAAGTCGTTAACTTGCTTGAGCAAACTGACGGTATCGAAGTCTTCCACGGTGATGACTTCCCGACGCAAGTGCGTGATGCGGGTGGTAAAGATCATGTTATGGTTGGTCGTATCCGCAACGATATCAGCCACCACAGTGGTGTAAACTTGTGGGTTGTGGCGGATAACGTGCGTAAAGGCGCAGCAACTAACGCGGTACAAATCGCTGAAGTCCTGATCCGCGATTACTACTAAGTCACTTACTGTTCATTTCAAAGCCTCGCATTATGCGAGGCTTTTTTGTACGAACGGAACAAAATAGTGTGAGATTAGTACGAATATGGCGAGAGCCACACATTTTTTATTCTCAACGCTATAGTTTTGCATGTGATATCCGATATATTTAACCGATCACCATTTCAAATTGTATTTAGCACAAAACTGAGCCTTCTATGCGTCAAAATTATAAGCGTTTGTTAGCAGCCCTTGTGTTGATGAGCGCGACTCAGACATCATCAGTGGTTCAAGCCGAAGGAATTCGTCTTGTTGGACCGTCTGGTGAAGTGCAATCATCTCCGAGCTATGCTGAAGATATTGAGCGAGCATTACCTGCTCCTCCTGCAAATACTCAGCCGTCACGTTTCTTTGGTCCGACTGGTGAAAATCAAACACTATGGTCGATCGCTTCAGAATTACGACCTTCACGCGGTGTTACCGTTCAACAAACGCTTCTTGCCATTTATCGAATTAACCCTCAAGCGTTTGAGAACCAAAACATTCATGAGTTGATCCCAGGGAGTCGACTACGAGTACCGTCTCTAGAGCAAGTGCAAAGCGCGACTACAGAGCAAGCTGTTGCGATTATGAAGGCGCACGAGGCTAAGTTAAAACAGCCGAAGCCGACAAATAGAGCCACGCCAGCGCAACGCGTCACCGAGCAACCAAAGCCACAAATAAAAGTAGAACCCAAGCCTGTTGCTCCTAAGCCAGAAACTACTGTAGCTGCGGAACCAAAACCGGTTCAAAAAACAATACCAGTTATTCCTGCGCCACCTGTGAACACCTCTCCGCAGGGTGAAAAGCAGGTCAGTGCGTTAAAAGACAAACTTCAAGGCTCACAAAGTGAATTAGAGTCATTGGAAGAGAAGAACCATCGTCTTCGCTTAATGTTGTCAGAAGTGCAAAGCGAAGTTGAAACCTTGAAAAATGAGCTGAATGACGAAGAACGCATTCGCTCGGAAGTCGAGAAACTGCTTGCTGAAGAGCGCCAACGCCTTGCTGAGCAACAACGCATGCAGCCAAGTACGATTGACAAGATTCTGTCTAATGGTTGGCTTGTCGGCTTAGCGGCGCTTATTCCAGGTGCATTGCTAGCACTGTTGGTTGTGATGTTGCTTGGTCGCCGTTCTAAAAACAAAGAGGAAGAGCCTGCTGCGCAATCGCCGCAGGAAACCGATCCATTAGCTGCGCCAATTGGTTTAGCAGCGACGGACGAGCTGGATGAAGAACTCACACTTGATGATGAGTTGTTCGCAGATGAAGATATAAATACTCAGGCTACACAAGAAGAGAAGCCAGACTTAGAAGAAGACGTCTTTGCCAACCTTGACGATGAAGAACTGGATTTCAATCTAGAAGGGGACGATGACCCATTTGCGGGTATCGGTGATGACGGCGATCTGGATGTTGGTCTGGATGAGTTTGAGTCATCGAACAATGGTATTCAAGTTAACGGCGAAGAAAAAGCGCTTGGTTTAGAAGAGATGGAGCGAGCCTTAGATGAGGTTGCTCCAGAACTAGAAGTGCTCGATGACGATGAGGCTGGCTTCGATCTTTCAGATGATACGAACGAGAAAGCAGACTCGCTTTCAGACGACGCATTTGCGGAACTACTTGCAGCAGATGAGCCGTCAGAAGAGTTACCAAGTGACACTGTCGATCAGGATATGCTTGATGACTTGTTTGCGGAACTTGGCAATGACGACTTCGACCTAGATACCGATGAACCTGAACTAAAACAGCCCGTATCGGATGATGATTTCAGCGCAGGGGAGGCATCTGATGACGATATCGATAAGCTATTAGCTCAATACGAGCAGCCTGTTACTGAGTCGACAGAAGTTGAAGGTGACGTCAGCGAAGACGCCGTTCTAGATGAAAACAGTACGGACTTACTCGATGAACTGATCGATTTTGACGAAGATGAAACAGACGACGAGTTTGACCCACTGAATGAGCTAGAAGCACTCTCTGGTTTTGAAGGTGATGACTCGATTGAAGAGTTAGATGCAGATAGCACAGATTTACTGGATGAAATCATTGATGACGTCACACCAGAACTTGATGAAGAGACAGGAACTGAGACTGAGTTAGACCCGTTTGATGATCTGATTCGAGAGGACGAAAGCCCTGCACAGACTAAATCGGAAGAGGAAGAGTTACTCGCTTCACTTGGTTTTGGCGAACCAGACGGCGACGAAAAACCATCTTCAATAGCCGAGTCAGAGCCCGCTCATGAAGAGCCGGAAATTGAGTCTGGTTTGGACATCGATGCTTTATTAAGTGACAGTCAACCAGATCCGCAACAAACAGCGCCAGAGCAACCATTAACCGAGCCAGAAACTGATTCAGAGCCATTTAGCAGCGATGAGTTTCTTGGTGATTTAGAGGATCTCTCACCAGAGAACGATCCTTTAATGAGCGAGCTAGACGACTTGTTTGAGTCAGACAGTGAAGAGCTTCAGCCTACAGAGCAAGAAAAAGCTGACTTTTCTGCTGAACTGGATGCGCTATTTGATACTGAAGATGATTTAACGCAACAACAAGTTGAAGAGCCGCAAGCTGAGATAGAGGAACCTTCGCCACAACAAGAAGAGGATGCCAATTCTAAGTCAACGCAAGATGCATCCGTAGAGCCTGATGCTAAAGTGCCGCCTCAAGTTGAGACAGAAGAAGACGCTCCAGCGTTCACTCCGACACCAAATACAGTAGAAAATGAATTTGGTGTTCCACAAGAAGAAGATTGGCTACTGGATGAGCCTGAACTAGAAAGTGACACTCAACCAGAACAAGAACAAAACTCGGGTAACAAAAGTGAGCCAGAAAGCTCAGAACTAGCATCAGAAACTGATTCGGCCACCAATGCAGAAGAAGAATTCAATTTTGATGAACTCGATCTACCAGAGTTCAGCGAAGAAGACGCACTGGCGTCCATGGCAGGTGAACCTACGTTAGATGAATCAGAGTCTATCGAGCCTGAGCGCTCTGAAGCTGAGTCGGCTACTGAAGCAGAAGAGTTCGATTTCGATGAACTCGAACTGCCAGAGTTTAGTGAAGAGGATGCATTGGCGTCCATGGCAGGCGAACCTACGTTAGATGAACCAGAATCTATCGAGCCTGAGCGCTCTGAAGCTGAGTCGGCGACTGAAGCAGAAGAAGAGTTCGATTTCGACGAACTCGAACTGCCAGAGTTCAGCGAAGAGGACGCATTGGCGTCCATGGCAGGCGAACCTACGTTAGATGAACCAGAATCTATCGAGCCTGAGCGCTCTGAAGCTGAGTCGGCGACTGAAGCAGAAGAAGAGTTCGATTTCGATGAACTCGAACTGCCAGAGTTTGGTGAAGAGGATGCATTGGCGTCCATGGCAGACGAATCTGCGTTAGATGAATCAGAGTCTATCGAGCCTGAGCGTTCTGAAGCTGAGTCGGCGACTGAAGCAGAAGAAGAGTTCGATTTCGATGAACTCGAACTGCCAGAGTTTGGTGAAGAGGATGCATTGGCGTCCATGGCGGACGAATCTGCGTTAGATGAACCAGAATCTATCGAGCCTGAGCGCTCTGAAGCTGAGTCGGCTACTGAAGCAGAAGAAGAGTTCGATTTTGATGAACTCGAACTGCCAGAATTCAGTGAAGAAGATGCATTGGCGTCTATGGAAGAAGAGCCAGAATTACCGAGTTCTGAAACCGCAGATATAGAACCAATCTCCGGTGAGGATGAAGAGCTAAGTTTTGACGACCAAGATCTTCCTGAGTTCAATGAGGAAGATGTTCTCGCATCAATGAATGAGAGTGCGCCAGAGACTCCTAATGTTGAAACTGAGACATCGAGACCAACTCTTCAAGCCGATAACGATCATGATGCTTTGTTTGAAGTCTTTGCGCAGCAAAACGGTTTTGATACTGAACCAGAAGTGCAGCCAACGGCGACAGAGGGTGAGCCGCTAAGTGACTTAGATGATGAATCTTCAATGGCTAACCTTCTTGCTGAAGACGCAAGTTCAGAGGTGTTTGAAGGTCAGTTAGACAGTGATACCATCGCAAGCGCAGGTATGGACTTTGAAACCATGCTTGATGTTGGAGATGATTGGGATGGCTTTAAACCAGCTGCCGATAGCGTAAGTTCTACGGAAGATGTGCCTGAGGACCAGCGTGATGTTTGGAATTCGAGTGACGCACTAAGTCAGCCAGAGATCGCGCAAGAAAACTGGGCAGAGCAAAGCGACTTGGATGACTTTGACCCGAAGAAAAATCAATTTATGACGATTGATGAATTAATGGCTCAGGTCGATAAAGAAGGTGGTGAGTTCGAAGAGGAAGATCTGAAGCTTGATGTCGGATTGAACGAGTTTCCAGATGTTATCGGTGAGATCGGCGATGTTGACGTAGATAGCAACGCTGAAGCTGCTGGAAAACTGGACCTTGCTAAAATCTATCTCGAGATGAACGATTCTCAAGGGGCGATAAAGCTACTAGAAGAGGCGATTGTTTACGGTGAAGATGATATTCGCCGCGAAGCAAAGAGCCTGATTGATGCCATTAATGGCCGATAAATCGAAAAGGGTAGCGTTGGCTACCCTTTTTGTGTCTCGCTAGTATGATGCTACCTCTACGTCATCCTTGTTGAAACTGGCAACTTGAGGTGACTTGAGTATATACTTCCCGCCCCATTTTAGAGTTCGAAGGTTAAGATGAGAATCGCATTAGGTATCGAGTACAACGGTACAAACTACTTTGGTTGGCAGCGCCAAAGAGAAGTGAAAAGTGTCCAAGAAGAGCTAGAGAAAGCATTGTCCGTTATTGCTAATCACCCAGTTGAAGTGCAGTGTGCTGGTCGGACAGACGCTGGCGTGCATGGCACAGGACAAGTTGTGCACTTTGATACCAACGTTACTCGAAAAATGGTAGCTTGGACCATGGGCGCAAACGCGAACATGCCGAGTGATATAGCGGTTCGTTGGGCTAAGGAAGTCCCAGATGATTTCCATGCACGATTCTCAGCGACAGCGCGCCGTTATCGTTACATTATTTTCAATCATGCTTTACGACCTGGCATCTTAAACTCTGGTGTGAGCCACTATCATGGTGAGCTCGACGAGAAAAAAATGCATGAGGCAGGGCAGTATCTGCTTGGTGAAAATGATTTTACGTCGTTTCGTGCGGCGCATTGTCAGTCTCGTAGCCCATTTCGAAACTTGATGCATCTGAACGTTACGCGCCATGGGAACTATGTGGTTATTGATATTAAAGCCAATGCGTTCGTGCATCATATGGTTCGTAACATCACGGGTAGCTTGATAAAGGTTGGACGTGGTGAAGAGAGCCCTGAATGGATCAAATGGTTGCTAGAGGCTAAAGATCGCAAACTAGCGGGTGCGACAGCGAAAGCGGAAGGTCTGTACCTGGTAGATGTAGACTATCCAGAAGAATTTGGGTTACCTGAAGTGCCGATCGGTCCACTGTTTTTGCCAGATAATTTGAACTAATTTTACAAACTTATTTCAAAATATCGGTAGTGTTTACATTGAATGTGAGCGGAAAACATACGCTATTTATGATATCAAAAATAGGTACAACCAGTTTTTTATCTACAGTAGCTGCAAGATATGGTTTAATCCGTCGGTATTATGTCGAATTTATATCTTTCGCAATGAAGCGGAAGAGTTGAGAGAAAAGGTCTTCCATGAGTTGGCTTGAAAAGATTTTAGAGAAAAGCAACCTAGTAAGTTCACGCAAAGCTTCTATCCCAGAAGGTGTGTGGACTAAATGTACCTCTTGTGAACAGGTTTTATACCATGCTGAACTAGAGCGTAACCTAGAAGTTTGTCCAAAGTGTAACCATCACATGCGCATGAAAGCGCGTCGTCGTTTGGAAACGTTTTTAGATGAAGGCAATCGAGTTGAATTAGGTACCGAACTTGAGCCACAGGATAAACTGAAATTTAAAGATTCTAAGCGATACAAAGAGCGTATCTCTGCAGCACAAAAAAACAGCGGAGAGAAAGATGCGCTAGTTGTGATGCAAGGTGAACTGCTTGGTCTCCCCCTTGTGGCGTGTGCGTTTGAATTCTCCTTTATGGGCGGTTCAATGGGTTCAGTTGTTGGTGCTCGCTTCGTTAAAGCGGTGGATGCAGCAATTGAAAACAATTGTGCACTTGTTTGTTTCTCAGCAAGTGGTGGCGCTCGTATGCAAGAGGCATTGATGTCTCTTATGCAAATGGCAAAAACCAGTGCTGCGCTTGAGCGTCTATCAGAAAAAGGTCTGCCGTTTATTTCGGTTCTAACTGACCCTACAATGGGTGGTGTATCAGCAAGTTTGGCTATGTTGGGTGATATCAACATCGGTGAACCTAAGGCGCTGATTGGCTTTGCTGGTCGTCGTGTTATCGAGCAAACAGTACGTGAAGATCTTCCTGAAGGTTTCCAGCGTAGTGAGTTCCTGCTTGATCACGGTGCGATTGATATGATCGTTGACCGTCGTGAAATGCGTCAGCGTGTGGGTGGTCTAATCGCTAAGATGACTAACCACAAGTCTCCTTTGGTGGTTTCGGTTAACGAATCTCCAAATGAAGAACCATATTCTGTACCAGAAGCGGACGAAAAAGGGTAAAGTATCAACTAACATAAAAACCAAAGAATTTAATGGTTAAAGTTAGATGACCCAAAACCCAATTCCTCAAGCCACATCTTCATTAGAGATGTGGCTTGATTATTTAGCAAATATTCATTCCTCAGCAATTGATCTAGGCTTAGACCGTGTCCAAGCGGTAGCAAACAAAGCCAATCTTACCAAACCAGCTCCAACCGTAATCACTGTTGCCGGCACCAATGGCAAAGGCTCAACGTGTGCGTTAATGGAAGCCATTTTACTCGATGCTGGCTATTCAGTCGGTGTTTACAGCTCTCCGCACCTGATTCGTTACAACGAGCGTGTACGCATTAATGGCGTCGACGTTGTAGATGCAAAGCACTGTGAAGCATTCGACTATGTAGAAAAGCAGCGTGGTGATATCAGCCTTAGCCTCTTTGAATTCGGTACGCTTGCTGCGCTACGTATTTTCCAAGTAGAGAAAGTCGACGTTGTGTTGCTTGAAGTAGGACTTGGCGGCCGTCTAGACGCCACCAACGTTGTTGACCATGATGTTTCTGTTATTACGAGCTTAGCGATCGATCATGTGGATTGGCTTGGTGATGACATCAATGTCATTGGTTTTGAAAAGGCAGGCATTTACCGTTCAGGGAAGCCAGCAATTTGTGGTCAACCAACGCCACCGGCGACCGTGGCGGCTCATGCTGACGATATTGGCTCTGAGTTCTTCCAAGTTGGTATTCAGTATGATTACCAACTAACTAATAATGGTTGGAAGTGGAGCAGTGGTGCATTTGCTTTAGAGGATTTACCTGTCCCATCGTTACCGCTACAAAATGCGGCAACAGCATTGATGGCGTTAGGAGCATCGGAATTGCAAATCACTGACATAAACATTGTTAATGGCTTGAATAATGCTCGCCTGGCAGGGCGTATGCAGGTACTGCATCACGAACCTGAAATAGTCCTTGATGTCGCTCATAACCCGCACTCTGCTGAGTATTTGGTAGAGAGAGTGAAGCACCAATATTTGGGTAAGAATATCCATATTGTGGTCGCGATGCTGCATGACAAAGACATTAAAGCAACCATTGAAGCGCTAACTCCAATTGCAACACAATGGTATCCAGCGTCGCTAACCGGACCGAGAGCGGCGACTGCTGGAGAGTTGTGCCAATACTTACCTGATGGGCAAGTTCATTTTGAAAACCCTGTTGACGCCTTTGAGAATGCAAGAAGCCACGCAAAGCAAGAAGACGTTATTCTGGTGGTTGGCTCATTCCATACCGTCGGAGAGGTATTGGAACATTGGCAATCAAATAATAAATAAGTAAAGGTATTTTGATGGCAAGTAAATTCCAAAGTCGTTTAGTCGGCACCATCATTCTAGTCGCAGTCGGAGTGATTGTTCTTCCCGATGTGCTAGATGGTAAGAAACTGCACTACAAAGAAGAATTTGCCAGTATTCCTATCAAACCTGAACTTGATAGTGATGTGGAAAACTTCGAAATATTAGAGCCAGTGGAAGACGATATAGCGTTACCGGACTCTCCAGTTGAAGCGGTGGTGCAGGAGCAAGAGGGCGCCCAAGTGGCTGCTTCTGAGCCTGACCCAACGCCGACGCCTAAACCAGAGGTCATCAAACAGCCAGAGCAAGTTGAGGTGGCCACTCGTCCTGTGCAAGAAAAAAATCAATATGAAGATTCTGCTTGGATCATTCAGTTGATGGCGCTTAAGAATCACGAAAATGCGGTCGCGCTTGTCGCTGATTTGCAAAAGCGTGGCTATCAAGCCCATACAAAGAAAGAAAACGAGTTTACGAGAGTGATTGTTGGCCCTGATGTGTCAAAAAGTAAACTTGAACGACAAGTCAAGGAATTACAAAAAATTACAGGCTCAAAAGGTCAATTGCTTAAATTTAAGCCATTAAATCCATAAGAAAACGTTTGCGTCAGCATTTTTTCTGTTAAAATGCGCGCCAACTTAAGATGAAGAAAACATGAATTGGATAGATTTTATCATTTTAGGTGTGATCGGATTTTCAGCTCTGATCAGTTTAGTTCGCGGTTTTGCTAAAGAAGCTTTGTCTTTGGTGATTTGGTTTGGAGCGTTTTTTATCTCCAGCAACTACTACGCCAAATTGGCGGTGTACTTCACCAACATCGAAGATGACATGTTTCGTAACGGAGCGGCGATTGCGGCTTTATTTGTCGCGACCTTGGTAGTTGGTGCAGTGGTGAATTACGTCATTGGTCAACTGGTACAAAAAACAGGGCTATCAGGTACGGACCGAATTCTTGGGATTGTATTTGGTGGTCTACGCGGAGTCTTAATTGTTTCTGCGGTGCTGTTTTTTATGGATGCGTTTACTGCATTCCCAAGCTCGGATTGGTGGAAAGATTCACAGTTGATCCCTGAGTTCAGCCGTATCATCGCCCCATTCTTCGAGCATTTACAAGCAACATCAAGTTTTCTGTCTGGCACTATCTAGTAGTGCCAGCTACTGTCGCAAATCGAGGATTAGGACATGTGTGGTATTGTTGGAATCGTGGGCACAACGCCTGTAAACCAGTCTATTTATGACGCGTTAACGGTGTTACAGCATCGTGGCCAAGATGCCGCTGGTATTTGTACCATAGAAAGCAATCGTTTTCGTCTGCGCAAGGCGAACGGTTTAGTCAAGGATGTATTTGAAGCAAGACATATGCAGCGCCTGCAAGGCGAGGTCGGAATTGGTCATGTTCGTTACCCAACAGCAGGCAGTTCAAGCGCTTCAGAAGCTCAACCTTTCTACGTAAACTCTCCTTTCGGTATTACACTTGCCCACAATGGCAACTTGACCAACGCTAACGAAGTTCGTCAAAAGCTGTTTGAAAAAGATCGCCGTCATATCAATACCACTTCAGACTCCGAAGTATTACTAAATGTACTGGCACACGAAATTGACTCAGTAAAAGGAAATGTCACGACAGAAGACGTATTCCGCGCAGTCACCAATGTGCATCGCACAATTCGTGGTGCTTACGCTGTGACTGCCATGATTATCGGTCATGGTATGATTGCGTTTCGTGACCCACACGGTATTCGCCCTCTATGTTTAGGTAAGCGTGAAGTTAATGGCAGAGCGGAGTACATGGTTGCGTCTGAATCGGTAGCATTGGATGCCGTCGGTTTTGATTTTGTTCGTGATGTTGCACCTGGTGAGGCGATCTACGCAACGTTTGACGGTGAACTGTACACGAAGCAGTGTGCAGACAATCCTAAGCTGAACCCTTGTATTTTTGAGTTCGTGTATTTTGCTCGCCCAGATTCGTTCATCGATAAAATTTCGGTATACAGCGCTCGCGTTGAAATGGGTAAAAAGCTGGGCGAACGTATTCGTGAAGATTACGCAAACCTTGATATCGATGTTGTCATTCCTATCCCTGAAACGTCTTGTGACATTGCACTGCAAATCGCTCAAGCGATCGATATCCCTTACCGCCAAGGCTTCGTGAAAAACCGTTACGTGGGGCGTACGTTTATCATGCCTGGTCAGCAACAACGTAAGAAATCTGTACGTCGCAAGTTGAATGCAATTCGTTCGGAGTTCAAAGATAAGAATGTGTTGCTGGTGGATGACTCTATCGTTCGTGGTACTACGTCAGAACAAATCATCGAAATGGCACGTGATTCTGGTGCGAAGAAAGTGTACATGGTATCAGCAGCACCAGAAGTTCGATTCCCGAACGTGTACGGCATTGATATGCCAAGTGCTACCGAGCTTATTGCTCATGGCCGTGACAACGATACAATTTGTAAGCAGATTGGTGCTGATGCATTGATTTATCAACGTCTAGAAGACTTGGTTGAGGCAGTCGGTCTTGGAAACCAAGATATTACTCAGTTCGATACATCCGTGTTTAACGGCGAATACGTAACGGGTGATATTGACCAACAATACCTAGACTTCTTAGATGGTCTTCGTAACGATGATGCGAAAACACAACTTGAAATCCAACAGGATTTAGCAAACCTAGAGCTGCATAACGAAGGCGCATAATAGGCGTTTTCTTGAGGCGTAAAAAAACCAGAGCTCCGGCTCTGGTTTTTTGTATTCGCTATCGAATTAGTGAATGTTGTAAGCGATCACAAAGTCGATAAAGAGACGAACTTTCTCTGGCAGGTGATCTTTGTGGTTGTAAAGCATATAAATGTCGCGCGGGTTTGCACTCCAATCTGGCAGTATGCGTACCAAATCGCCGCTTTCGATGTATTCTTTGATCATGACATCTGGCATTAGCGTGATGCCTAAACCTTCGGAACAAGCACTGCGTACTACATTTAGTGCATTCGCCTGAAAGCGACCACGATCAACGTTTACGACAGACTCGCCTTTGCTATTAATTAAGGTCCACTTGATAAGAGGGTAGCCTTTTAGCAATGAATGGTTAGAGAGCTCTTCTGCGTGGTTTGGTGCCGGATTCGAGGCAAGGTAGTCAGGACTTGCGACAAGAATATCCTTCACTTCGCCAATCTTACGTGCGATCAGGCTAGAATCACGTTGGGGCCCCACTCGAAAAATGACATCCCATTCAGTAGGGTCAAGCTTGTCTGCATTATTTTCTGTCGTTAGTTCGATATTGATGTCCGGATACTGCTTCATAAAGCTGTTGAACATCGGCATCATCATGCGCTTAGTTAAGTTATAAGGCGCCGATATCTTAATCTTGCCTGATGCTCCTCGGCAGTCGTCAGTGATTTCCTCTGCTGCCGTGGTTAGCCTTTGTAGCAAAGGAGAGCACTCATGGTAAAAACGTTCCCCGGCTTCTGTAAGCGAGAGTTTGCGAGCGTGACGGTTCAACAGTCGAAGATTGACAGAGTCTTCTAGCGCTTGAATGCGTCGGGTGATGGTCGCAACCGGGATCATGGTTTTTCGCGAAGTTGCGGTGTAGCTCCCATTTTCGACAACCAGTCGAAACAGGTTTAAGTCATCTAATTTCATATTTCCAGACACATTAAATTACCGATTACGGCTAATTTATAATTAACTTTGTGATCAAAGCTTGCTTTAAGTCAACATGTTGCATCATTTGAACACAGCAACCCTGTTTGAGTAAATACTGTTATACCCCGTAATATTTGTATAAACGCCGTTTTCAAGCTACGTTTTATAACAAGGCGGAACGGCCTCAAGTCTTGCTGCGCAACGTTTCGCCGGATGTAAACACAACAAAAATAATGACTTAATAATAAATCTGTTTTTTGACTTAGCTTTGTGAGGTGTAAAGGTATGTTTAAGACTCACAGTCAAACGGCAATGGTCTCGGCACAGGAAGTGGTTAATCAAAAACTAATTATGTTGGTGGATGATGATCCAATATTTCGTAAAGTAACCAATGCTTATTTAGAAAGTCAGGGTTTTAAAGTAGTAGAAGCTGAAAACGGCCTAGAGGCGCTTCAACAACTCAGGGAATGCCAACCCGATCTTATCTTGTGTGATTTATCGATGCCGGTATTAGATGGCATTGAATTCGTCGAAGAAGTCAGTCTTGAATATCCATACTTGCCGCTTATCGTGGTATCCGGCACGGATGAAATGTCCGATGTCGCGAAAGCGTTGCGATTTGGTATTAAAGATTTTCTTCCTAAACCGATAGGTAATTATGAGCACCTATCTCAGGCGATAGACAATACGCTCGAAGATACCGATAGCCATTTCTCAGAACAGCGAGACTTTTCAAGTCAGTGGTTCCGAGTCGATGACGGTGGCGAAATCCCAGATGAGCAAGAGCTTCACTGGCATCTAGAGTATTTGCAGCAGAACCCGAGTGCTGCAAGAGATTTACTGCATGCTCTATTGCCAGAGAAAGATGCTTCTCAAGGTGATTGGCGCTGCTCATACCGTTTATTGCAATCGACGGACGTTATGCCACTGGTGTTCGATTATCGTTGGTTAATGAACGGGCAATTTGCGTTCTATCTCGTTGACTCTGCTTCCCAGAGTAATGATGGTGTCGCGACGACATTGCTTGTTAGGGCTTTGTTTGACGATTACCTGCGTAATTTGAAGAGTTTCAGTGCTGATCTGAAGGATATGGTAGGGATCATTGAAAAAGGAATCGAGTGTTCAGAGTGCGCTGGTGCGGTTAATGCTGTATTTGGTGTCGCCGATCTGGCTTCGTCCTCTGTTTCTATCCTGCCTGCGGGTTTAGATAGCCATTGGTCTGACGGAAATACTAATCAACATATCGCGGCTGGTAACTGTTTAGGGGCAGGAAGTATGAAAAACTTCATAACCCGAGATTTACCGCTAGGTGTTGCTGGTCAGTTATCCATCGGTTGTTTAGGCTCTTCAAGTTTTAGCTTAAATATTGCCCGGAAATCACGACTGGTATAATTCTGACTTCATTACACAATAGGCAGCGTCTTGGCGCTGCTTATTGTCTTTTTAGAACCACAAAAAACAACAAATGCTCGAACAATAACCTTACTTTTTACTGGTGTTTAGATTTGGCTGTTTAAGGTATAGTCAACGCCTAAAACAATAATGACCCATTTGTGCAACGATAATTTAACGCTGTGCCTTGGGAGAAGCAAAGTCAACTAGTGAGAAGATACATCATGGCAGACAAAGATTTTAAAGAGCCTTATAATATTTTTTACTTTTTAGGTTTCATTGCAGTACTTTTAATTCCAACACTACCTGCAACGCTAACCTGGCTTCGTGTAATGAATGGTTACGCAGGCTTTTAATCTAGCTATTTTGTACCGGAGTTCACCATTCGTATTAAGCGTTACTTTTTCAATACCGTTGGTGGACTCTGTATTGTGCTCGGCATTGCTGGCATAGCCCTTCCGCTTTTACCCACCACTCCTTTCATTCTACTTGCTAGTGCATGTTTTATGCGTGGTAGCCCCGCATTTCATCATTGGCTACATAACCACAAAACGTTTGGACCGATTCTCGATAATTGGCATAAGCACCGGGCTGTTACTTCAAAAGTAAAACAGCGTGGCGCCATTTTTATTGCACTTAGTTTCATGGTTTCAATCGTTGTTGTTCCCCTTGTTTGGGTGAAAATTGGTCTTTTAGTGATGCTAATCGTTTTACTCGGCTGGTTTATGCGTCTGCCTGTGATTGAGTTGGTTGCTGACAGAGAAGAAAATCACTAAGATTGTAGAGAATAGTGTGCCCGCTCTTCGAGTGGGCGTTTGTATTTTCAGCGCCTGTGACTCTTACGAAAATAAGCACATAGTGGTGAAAACCTATTGTTCGTTGCCCTCGTGATACTGCGATTAGAGAGGGCGATGAGCCAATCTAAGTAAATCGGTATTATGACTACAGAAACAATTTCACTGATCAAATCTAGCATCAAAAGCATCCAAGACTACCCAAAGCCAGGCATTCTATTTCGTGATGTGACGAGCCTTCTTGAAGACGCAAAAGCATACCAAGCGACGATCAACCTTCTTGTTGAACGTTACAAAGATATGGGCTTTACCAAGGTTGTGGGTACGGAAGCTCGTGGCTTTTTATTTGGTGCGCCTTTAGCGCTTGAGCTAGGTGTTGGTTTTGTACCAGTGCGTAAACCAGGCAAGCTACCACGTCCTACTGTTGCTCAATCTTACGAGCTTGAATACGGCGTTGATACACTAGAAATCCATACAGATGCCATCGTTGAAGGCGACAAAGTACTGGTTGTCGACGATTTATTGGCAACGGGCGGCACTATTGAAGCGACGACTAAGCTGATTCGCCAACTGGGCGGTGAAGTTGAGCACGCTGCGTTCGTTATCAACCTACCAGAAATCGGTGGCGATAAACGTTTAGAAGCACTAGGTCTAAACGTGTACAGCATTTGCGATTTTGAAGGACATTAATACATTCAATGAGTTATTTAGCTTTAGCGCGAAAATGGCGTCCTAATCAGTTTGACCAAGTTGTCGGACAAAAACATGTCCTGACGGCGTTGGAAAACGCACTGGCGCAAAACCGTTTACACCATGCTTATCTGTTCAGCGGGACTCGTGGTGTGGGTAAAACGAGTATCGGTAGGTTGTTTGCCAAAGGCTTGAACTGCGAAACCGGTATTACCGCGACACCTTGTGGTAAGTGCGATACTTGTCGTGAAATTGATGAAGGTCGCTTTGTCGATCTTCTTGAAATCGACGCGGCATCACGTACTAAAGTTGAAGACACTCGCGAACTGTTAGACAACGTTCAATACAAACCTGCTCGTGGACGGTTTAAAGTGTACCTCATCGATGAGGTACACATGCTATCGCGTCACTCTTTCAATGCGTTGTTGAAAACCCTGGAAGAGCCGCCAGAGTATGTGAAGTTCTTACTCGCGACAACCGATCCACAAAAGCTGCCTGTTACTATATTGTCGCGTTGTCTACAGTTCCATCTCAAACCGATCAGCGTTGATGATATTCATCAGCAACTTGACTACATTTTGGGTCAAGAGCAAGTATCGGCAGAACCAAAAGCACTGGGTATGATTTCACATGCTGCAGATGGCAGTATGCGTGATGCTCTCAGCTTGACCGATCAAGCAATTGCTTTAGGTAACGGTGCGGTACAAACTGATATTGTCAGCCACATGTTGGGGACGATTGATACCGACCAAGCGATTCACTTGCTGGAGTCAATCAGCAGCAAGCAACCTCAACAAGCCATGGATAAAATCCAGCAATTAGCAGCAAATGGTGTTGAGTGGGATGGTTTGTTGCAGCAAGTCGCAACACAGCTTCATCGAATTGCGATGTATCAAGCGCTGCCAGCGTCGCTAGACCGAGCGCAGCCAGATGCAGAAAAAATCGAGTTGTTGAGTAAAGCACTAAGTCCGCAAGACGTTCAGCTTTACTACCAAATTGCATTGAAAGGTCGTGAAGATTTGACTCTCTCGCCAAACGGGCGAGTCGGTCTGGAAATGATTGTGCTGCGTATGATGGCGTTCCGCCCATCAAATAACAGTGGGGCAAATATTGTTTCTAGTAACTGCGAACCAGCTTCAGCCCCAGTTCAAAGTGCCAGTCAACCAAAGACTGCACCAGCTCAGACAGTAGCTGCTCCTCGAACTCAGCAGCCGAGTCCAGCGCAAAGCACACCACAAGTGGCGCCTCAACCTTCATCCAATTCGCAACCTGAGTATCACGCGAGTGGATATGAGACGGTTCCGCCACAGTATGATATGGCGCCGCCGATGAGCGAAAACCCAGCGCCGCAGCATGAAACGCCACCTCAACAAGTGCAAGAGAGCGTTTCAACATCGGCGCGCGGTGGTCTAAGCGGTTTACGTCACCAATTACGCTCTCAGCGTCAAGGCCTACAACAGAACACTCCTCAAAATGGTGGCTCAAAAAAGTCTAAAGCGGCATCTGCACAACCAGAATCGGTTATCGACCGAGTAGCGCAATTGCATGGCAATTCCGCGCAGGTGTCGCCAAACTCAGCTCCGAAGTCGACGGAGCCACAAGTTGAGGAAGCGTATCGCTGGCGTCCAAGCAAGCCTGTTGAGACAAAAGTGAATACAAAACTGACACCTACGCAGCTCAAGCAGGCACTTGAGCATGAGAAAACGCCTGAAATGGCACAAAAGCTCATCGATGAATCGTTAGAACATAATGAATGGGCGAAGCTAATCAGCTTAATGGAGATCCCTAAGCTGGTAGAGCAACTTGCGCTAAACTCTCATTATAGTAAGGAAGGAACAACCGTTTCGTTACTATTGAGAAGCAGCCAAGCTCATTTGAATACTGATAGAGCTCAAGCCGAATTGCTTAAAGCACTTAATACCGTGTTAGGTGAAGAGTGCCACATGAGCATCGAAATAGGGGAGAGTGGAGAAACACCACTTGAACTTAGAGATAGGCTCTATCAAGAGAAATTACAGCAAGCGCTGAACAGTTTAGAAAACGATCCAAATGTTCAATTTATTGAACGTCGTTTTGCTGCAGAGCTTGATAAAGATAGTGTGCGCCCTATCTAATAATCGAATGGAATGGGGTTGAAAACCTAAGGTTATAACCCCATTAATTGATGCAACACCTCATTAAACCAGAGAGATAAACATGTTTGGTAAAGGCGGTATGGGCAACCTAATGAAGCAAGCCCAGCAAATGCAAGATCGCATGCAAAAGCTTCAAGAAGAAATCGCGAATATGGAAGTAACTGGCGAGTCTGGTGCTGGCCTAGTAAAAGTTACTATCACTGGTAGTCACAGCGTACGTCGTGTTGACATCGATGAAAGTTTGATGGAAGACGACAAAGAAATGCTTGAAGATCTGATCGCTGCGGCGTTCAACGATGCGGCCCGTCGTGTTGAAGAAACTCAAAAAGAGAAAATGGCTTCTGTAACTGGCGGTATGCAACTACCACCAGGTATGAAAATGCCATTCTAATCTGCTGATATTTAATTAAGCGGACTTTTAATGCGTACCAGTCATATGCTGGAGCAATTGATGGAGGCCTTACGTTGTCTACCTGGGGTTGGCCCCAAGTCGGCGCAGCGTATGGCCTTTCATTTGTTACAGCGCGATAGAAAAGGCGGTTTGCAACTTGCAGATGCGCTTAGCCAGGCAATGACAGAAATCGGTCATTGTACTGAGTGTCGAACCTTCACCGAAGAAGAAGTCTGTCATATTTGTACTAACCCAAAACGCCAAGAAAATGGTCAAATTTGTGTGGTAGAAAGCCCGGCAGACATTGCTGCAGTCGAAGCAACGGGCCAGTATTCTGGTCGATACTTTGTTCTTATGGGACATTTGTCACCACTAGACGGTATTGGTCCAAGTGATATTGGATTGGATGTGCTGGATTACCGCTTACGTCGCGGTGATATAGCCGAAGTGATTTTGGCAACAAACCCGACGGTTGAAGGCGAAGCCACTGCACATTACATCGCAGAGCTATGTAAAGAACACCAAGTTGATGCCAGCCGCATCGCGCATGGTGTGCCTGTCGGTGGAGAACTTGAGCTTGTCGATGGCACGACGTTGTCACACTCGCTGTTAGGTCGACACAGAATTTAATAAAAAGCCGCTGAATTCAGCGGCTTTTTTGATTTTGGGAGTTGGGAACGATTAATCGTTCGATTCTTTACCAAGAAGATTTTTGTAGATAACTGCACCAAGTACGCCACCCAAAATAGGCGCAACCCAGAACAGCCATAATTGAGAAACTGCCCAGTCGCCCACATATATCGCGACTGCTGTACTACGAGCCGGGTTTACTGAGGTATTTGTCACAGGAATGCTTATCAGGTGAATAAGAGTCAGACACAAACCAATCGCAATAGGTGCAAAACCTTGAGGTGCACGTTTGTCTGTCGCCCCCATGATTACGATAAGGAACATCATCGTCATTACAACTTCAGAAACTAGCGCAGCAAGCATGGAGTACTGACCCGGCGAGTGTTCACCATAACCATTGGCGGCAAAGCCAGAACCCACAACATCGAATCCAGCTTGTCCTGTCGCGATGACATAAAGAATGCCACCAGCGATCAGCCCGCCGAGCACTTGTGCGATGATGTAAGGCGCAACGTCTTTTGTCTCAAAACGACCGCCAGCCCAAAGGCCAACCGTCACTGCAGGGTTCAAATGGCAACCTGAAATATGACCGATTGCAAATGCCATGGTTAAAACGGTTAAACCAAAGGCCAGAGCGACACCCAGCAGACCAATACCCACATCTGGGAAACCTGCGGCCAACACTGCGCTACCGCAACCGCCTAATACTAGCCAGAACGTACCAAAAGCCTCTGCTAAATACTTGTTCATGTTATTTCCTAATTTCTACTTAAATGACCCGCTGAACATAGTCGAGAATTGTCAATAAAGTGTGAGGGAGGTCTCGTAAAGACTGCAAATAGGACGGTATGCGGCAAGAGTTCTCAAGGATGAGAGAAAAGCAAGGAGAGGAGAGGTTGAATTTTAAGTTTGCCTTGGCCATCACTACCTGAGTAACAGCCAAGGCAAAGTAGGTTTTAGCTAAATGCGACGAAAGGTGATACGCACAACAAAATACCAGTCGCAATAATCAAGTAAAGCGACGCGCCTTTGTACTTGTGTAAAGAAGGCACTTGGTAGACAAGGTAAGCTGGAATCAAACAGCCAATCAAACCAAAGATAGGGCTACATACTGATGTGAAGCTCAGAACTGGTAGATTCAATACAATTGCACCCCACGCCATGAGAATCGCAAAGAGAATGATTCCCTTGGTGACTAAGTCTTTATTGATCTTATCTTCAGGCATGACCTTTTTTAGAGCCAGCATCGCTAGACCTTGGCAAGAATCGCGGAAACCTAAGTACACGCCAAAAAACGCAGTCATTACTGAGAAAATATTCAGCATCAAACTCATTAGTTTTAGCGTCGTGCCGTCCATACCTTGCGCAACCATCGCAAGAGCAGAGATGTTCTCTTCTGCTGCTTTAACCGCTTGTTCATGTGACATCGCAAGCGTAAAGGAAATCGCGTAGAAGAAGACGGTCACAAACAAGATACCGAAAGCAATTTTCATTGCGCGCATGGCTTTAAAGCGAGCAACCTCAATCGATTTTTCTTTTGAGCGGTATGAGATCACCATTGGGCTCAAGCTTTGAATGAAGAGAATAGACGTTAGAGTAAACGGCAGTAGCTCAATTGCATCTTTCAAACCAGCGCCTGTTTCTGGAATTGCACCGACATTCGCTACATCCCATTTCTCGATCATCATGACGCCAAGTAATGCAACGGTACAAAGTTTAATCAGTACAAGACCAGTACTGACCTTAAATAAAATCTTTTCACCACGAGATGCAATAGCGACCAGCGCGCACACTAAAGCCAGACCATATAGCGGGTTTTCAGACAATAAACCTTCCGTGATGCCAAAACTATGTAGGAAAGATGCCGAGTCATTGTTGATAGCTGTTGAGTAAACAAAGACCCAAATCACCAACATGATGAAGTAGAGCACACCTAATAACGCCCCCCATTTGTTACCAAGGTAGCCGGAAATGACGCCAGCGTAATCTTGGCACTTTGGTGAACTTGAGAGAGTGTTGATGAAAAGGCGTTGGAATAAGTACATTGCTGGGTAGCCGATCACGGCAGAGGCCAAGAATACCCAAAGGCCCAATACGCCTACTTTTACTGGTAAAAAGACAATACCGGCACCGATTGCCATGCCGATACTCATGATCACCCATCCCCAGTCTGTGCTATCAAACTTGATCGCGGCTTTCCACTCGTCTAGGGCCATGCCTGCTTTTACGTGCGGTGGCTCTTTACCGATAGGTAAGGTTTGTGTAGGTGCTGTCACGCTCATTTTATTGTTTCTCTTGTTAGTATGAATTTTTCTCAAATTTAATTGAGAAAATGTATATCAACAATTTTTTTGTGGAAAATTCAGATAAATTTGAGATCTTGGCGAATAAACTCAAATAAATTGGAGTCTTTAACGAATTTTGTGATCTGATCTAGTTGTTTTATTCATATTTAATTGAAAAAATAACGCTAATACGGAAGTTAAATTAGAAACTTCTTAATAAAAAATAAAATTTATGTGAGGATTTGAAAATGAAAAAATTGATTTCATCTGAACACGCGCCTGCTGCTATCGGACCTTATTCACATGGCACTAGCTATGGCGATTTGATTTTTACTTCTGGCCAATTACCCGTTGATAAGGCAACAGGAAAAGTAGTTGAAGGCGGCATCAGTGCACAAAGTCATCAATCTCTTACTAACTTGAAGTACGTTTTAGAGGCTGGTGGTGGCAGTATCGATACTGTTTTAAAAACAACGTGTTACCTATCGAATATTAATGACTTTGCCGAGTTTAACAAGGTCTACGCAGAGTTTTTCCAACAAGATTGTCCGGCACGCAGTTGCTTCGCAGTGAAAGATTTGCCTCTTGGCGTGTTAATTGAAGTCGAAGCGATTGCTCATAAAAAGTAATACGGAGAACAGAGCATGAACCAGCAATGGACACAATATATCCAAATCATTAAGCAAGTCGTGAAACCTGCATTAGGATGTACAGAACCCATTGCTGCTGCGTACGCGGCAGCAGTTGCTAGAAAAGAGTTGGGCGCATCCGATATTGATGCGATAGAGGTGCGTGTTTCAGACAACCTATTTAAAAACTCGATGGGTGTTTTCGTACCCGGAACGGGCAAGATAGGCCTCAAAATTGCCGCCTCAGTTGGTGCATTAGCTGGTGACCCAACAGCAGAACTGGAAGTGTTGGCTCGGATTAATGAGCAGGATGTCGCTGCTGCGCAACAATTGATAGATGAAGAGCGGGTAACTGTAGCGCGCATGGATACGCAAGAATTCATATATTGCAGCGTAACGCTCACTTCTGGTGACGATGTTGTTTCGGTCACGATCAGTGGCGGTCACACCAACATTATCCAGATCACGCGCAATGGCGACGTGATTTTTGATGCTCCACCGCAGCAACGCGTTGCAACCGCTTCTGTTTGTGAAGGTGTGGATATTTCGATCAAACAAATCTATGAGTTTGCCACTCAAGCGCCTTTTGAAGAGATCAAATTCATTCTCCAAGCTGCAGAGCTCAATACCTTGCTGGCTCAAGAAGGTATCGACCGAGGTTACGGCCTAGAAATTGGACGCACGCTAAAAGGCAACATCGAGCAAGGCTTATTGGGCAATGACTTAATGAGTCGTATACAGATGATGACATCCGCGGCGTCTGATGCTCGCATGGGAGGGGCGACGTTGCCAGCCATGAGCAATTTCGGCAGTGGGAACCAAGGTATTGCCGCTACAATGCCAGTCGTAGTTGCGGCTGAAGCATTCCAAAACGACGAAGAACAGTTGGCACGCGCATTGATCATGAGTCATTTAGGGGCTATTTACATCAAATCTTATTACCCACCGTTATCCGCATTTTGTGGCAACACTGTTACCAGTGCGGCAGCTTCTATGGCGCTGGTGTATTTAGCTGGTGGTACATTTGAGCAATCATGCTACGCCATTCAAAACGTCATCAGCGATAGTTCAGGTATGGTGTGCGATGGTGCGAAATCCTCTTGTGCGATGAAAGTGTGTACTTCGTCGACAACGGCGGTGCGCTCATATTTGATGGCGATGGGTAACCACAGTGTTAAGAATCAAGGTATAGTAGGCGAAGAAGTTGAGCAAACGATAAGAAATGTTGGCTCAATGGTTCGTTTCGGTATGCCGTATACTGACAAATCTATTATCGATATTATGTCGGCCTAACCTCCAGTTTTTGCTAAGGGAAGTAACATTGCTACTAAAGAAACTCACCAAGAGTGATCTCGATATTTTGAACTCTATGAAAAACGTCGTGGATGGCATTGCACGTATGTATGGTGAACACACTGAAGTGGTTCTCCACAGCTTAGATGCCGAAGCGCCGGAAATCATCAAAATCGCAAACGGGCACGTGACGGAACGCAGTGAAGGTGCCCCAATTACCAACTTAGCGAGAATGAAGTTAAGAGAGGGCAAGGACGTTTCTGATTCGTACTTGACGAAAACGTCGAACGGAAAGACCTTGCACTCCATTACGACCATTGTCAGAAATCCAAAAAACAAACCGATTGGTCTGCTGTGTATCAACGTAGATATGGATGCACCGATGCAGGCGTTTTTAAAGGCAATGCTGCCTCAGCAACACACTGAGTGTTGTGTTGGTGGTGCTCGCTCACCAGAAACGTTTGCGCGTAATATTGATGAAACCATCATCAGCACGATAGAAACCGTGCAAACAGAAGTGTGGGAAAATGAAGCCATTGCGCCTTCTAAACGTAACCGTGAACTGGTGACGCGACTGCACGGCTTAGGCATTTTTAAATACAAAGATGCTGTTTTAATGGTTGCAAACCATCTTGGTATTTCGCGCGATACCATCTACTTGTATTTGCGAGAGCTTGGTAACGATTAAACGGGGGCTCTGAATAGATTAAGTAAGTTGCTCTAGCTCAGTGATGTTGTCGAGCGCTTCTTGGTTGGTTTTGCCACACACAACCGGACACGGTTTAAAATCGTGACAAACGTTAGGGCGCTCAGGCTTACCAAACAGCTTACACAAATTATCATCGTTGAGTTGTACGCAACGAACACCTGCTGGTTTGCCCTTGGGCATTCCAGGTATCGGTGAAGAGATACTTGGCGCAATACAGCAAGCTCCGCATCCTAGTCGACAATCCATAATGTAAACCTCTTAAAAATTGAGGGGCAATTATGGTCATTTTGACGTGGATTGGAAGAGTCGCCTAAGAAAAAATAAAAAGGAGCACTCAATAGAGTGCTCCTTTTGGCTTCTAAACCGTTGTGATCATCTCAAGAAGCGGTTGTAAACAAACAGCAGAATAAATGCGCCTAGCGTTGCGGTGATGATGCTACCGATATTTACGCCAGTTGCCCCGCCGAAACCCAGAATACCGCCAAGAAAGCCGCCGACAAACGCCCCAGCAATACCGAGTAGCATTGTCGCAATCCAGCCACCCCCATCTTTTCCTGGCATGAGCCATTTTGCGAGTGCACCGGCGATTAAGCCCAAAATAATCCAAGAAATAATACCCATGAAAACTCCTTAATGCCTTCTTGATCAATTGAGTAATGGAAACTCGTTTAAGGATAGAACAGTAAAGCGAAAGTAGTTGAATATCTCTACTGTTATGTGTGAATGATTCGAGATCTTCTCAAAACTTGAACTTTTGCGTTGAGAGGGGTATAAATCGCCCCCTAAATTCCCTTGGTGAGACCTGAAGTATGAGCACTCCATTTTGGCAAAGTAAATCGTTAGAGCAGATGACAGAAGAGGAATGGGAATCTCTCTGTGATGGTTGTGGTAAATGTTGCCTGCATAAGCTAATGGACGAAGATACCGACGAAATCTATTACACCAATGTGGCCTGTAGCTGGTTAAATAGCAAAACGTGTTCTTGTAAGGATTACCCAAATCGTTTTACTTCGGGTGAAGAGTGCACCAAGCTGACGCGCGAAGACATCGACGATTTTACTTGGCTGCCGCATACGTGCGCTTACCGCCTGTTGGCTGAAAAACAGCCTTTACCAGAATGGCATCCGTTGATTACGGGCTCGAAATCTGCGATGCACGCGGCGGGCGAAAGTGTCCGCAATAAAGTGGTATACGAGATTGATGTGGTGGATTGGGAAGACCACATTCTGAATCACCCCAATCGCCAGTAGTTAAATGTACACAAGCCTTTCATCTAATAATGAAAGGCTTGTTTGTTATTGGGTTTCTCAACTTTGACGCCCAACTAACGAAATGCTGCTCAGTTTATTATTTAGTGTTGTAAACTTAGGTATATAATTTCAAGGCTTTACACTTCTATTCTTGGTCGTTTTGATCAGAACTGTTCCCTAAGAGGTAAACATGACGTTTCATTTCCCCCAGAAAATACGCCTGACATCTTGGGTGGCATTATTCGCGCTCATCCTCGGTATGATGGCCCCGATGGTCATCAATGCGAAAGATATTCAGGATACGCCAGAGCCCTCTGCTGCCGAAACTTCTATTGATTACTTGAATCGAGAAATTGTGGATTTATCCCAAGGTCTCTCGCAAGCGAGTGGTGATGAGCGCGACGCGCTTCAACTGCAGCTGTTCCAAAAAAATGAAGAGTTAAGAAGTCAGTTAGCATCAGCGATTGAACGTGAAACTATCCCTCGTGACAAATTGATCTCCTTGGTTAAAAAGCAGGAAAAATACTCTGAGGACGCCACAAACTATCTGTCGGAAAAAATAAAGAAAGTCGTTGAAGATTTAAATAAAGCCAAGGATGAAGAGAAACTTGCTCTTGTTAATGATTACCGAGAGTTACAGCATTACCTCGATGTCAGCTTCGATTCAAGTTGGCAAAACCTTGCTTGGCTGAAAGAGTTAGGGGCTCAAAATGAGCGCGCAGAAGCGGAACTAAAGGATAAAGTTGATAAACGCATGCGCTTGCTGTCTGCCTCAATTGAGTACTTGAGTCAGCAAAGTGAGATCATCGGCTCTCAACTTTCGTCAAGCCCTGAATCGGAAAAAGCGTCACTGCAGCTAAGTCAGCTTATTACTAAGCAAAGACTGAATATTGCGACGGAAAGCCTACGCAATTTAATTTCGATTGGCGACAAAGTCGGTTTAGAAACGTCCGAATATAAACGCCAAATTTTCGAAGTGACAGGGAATATCACCCACGATTTACTGAATACTAAAGTAGTGTGGTCAATACTGAGCCATTGGTCCAACTCGGCACTAGACTGGTTTGCCGAAAATGCGCCGCAGCACATTTTCCAGCTGTTTGTATTTGCGCTGATTTTATTGATCGCTCGTGGGCTCGCGAAGTTAACGCGCAAAGTGGTCAGCAAAGCGGTTTCATCGAAAAACTTAAAACTCTCACACTTGATGCAGGACTTCTTTATCTCAATGTCCGGCAAATTCGTGTGGGTGATTGGTATCATGGTGGGCCTATCTCAGCTCGGATTGAACCTAGCACCGATCCTAACCGGTTTTGGTATTGCTGGTGTGATTATCGGCTTCGCCTTACAAGACACCTTGTCCAACTTCGCGGCGGGTATGATGTTGCTTATTTACCGCCCATTTGATGTTGGTGACTTTGTGTATGCTGGTGGCGTGGATGGTAAGGTAAGCCATATGAGTTTGGTGAACACCACAATCCGTACGTTTGATAACCAAATTATTATTGTACCTAACAGTAAAATTTGGGGAGATGTCATTAAGAACGTCACACACGAGCGCATTCGCCGTGTGGATATGGTGTTTGGCATTGGTTATGCGGATGACTTGCTGAAAGCCGAGTCAGTGCTGTCTGATATCATTACTTCTCACCCTGCAGTACTTCGTACACCAGAGCCGATGATCAAAGTCCATACGTTAAACACATCATCTGTAGACTTTATTGTTCGTCCTTGGGTAAAAACTGATGATTATTGGGACGTGTATTGGGATGTGACAAAAGAAGTGAAACTGCGCTTTGACCGAGAAGGCATTTCGATTCCTTTCCCACAACAAGATGTGCATTTGCACATGGTAGAGAAGCAAGACGCGTAATCACAGCCACAACAGTACGAAAAGGCACTCTAGTAAAGAGTGCCTTTTTATTTGCATTAAGCGGTGTTTTTACAGTTCGTTAAAGAACGCCAATTTCGGTTCGCATTCTAACAAGTTGTCGATTTGGCTAATCAAAAGAGAAAAGTGTTCTGTTTCACCATGAAGAGCGAACGCTTGTTGGTCTTTAAATTGCTCTTGAAAAACGAAGTGGCACGCATTGTCTTTATCTTGGAATAATTGATAACGAACACAACCTTCTTCATTGCGAGTGGGTTCAAGTGCTCGGGTGAGCACTGCTTTCAGTTCTTGTTCTTTTCCCGGTTGTGCGTGAAAGGTAGCAGTCAAGTGAATCATGATGTTTACTCTTTTTGTTATAGGTAACGCCCTTGGCGTTGTAAGAACTCAATTTTGTAACCATCAGGATCAGTCACAAAAAAGAACGTTGCCAAATGCTTTTGTTGGTGATCAAAAGCTTTGATGTCACCCGCTTCAATACCGAGAGATTTAATGCGTTTGTGAGTTTGTTCGATGTCCTCTAAGCTGACAGCAAGGTGACCGTAGCCTGAGCCGTGAGTGTAAGGCTCAGTTTGATCGTGATTGTGTGTCAACTCTAATTCAAAGCGAGTTTCTTCGTTGGCTAGATAGGTCAGAGAAAAACCATCAAAGATGTATTGGTCTTTGATTTCTAGCTCAAGTACGTCGCGGTAAAATTGTAGAGAACGGTCCAGATCGCTGACTCGGATCATGGTATGAATCATTTTTGTCATGGGTACTCCTTGATAGTCCGCATAGGTTAGCGAGTTCAAAAGAAGTCTGGGTAGTACTCTAGTACGACAAATTAGAACATGCTCAATGGCTTACAACTCTTGTTGCATAGCTTATGAAGGTTATTGGTAGGTTGTTAAGTGTTTAGTTGTGTCAGTGCTTGACGAATCGTCTCTTTAGGCTGGCGAGCGTAAGTGAGACAGGCGCAGCGGAGTAGGGAGGCAAAGTTGTTTACTTCACCATTGTATTCGAGCGCTTCTTGATAGACCGTACTAATAAACTTAGGAACAGTCATGTTTTGAGCGTTAGCAATTTCCTCAAGAATCGTCCAAAAGCTCGCTTCAAGTTTTACACTTGTGGCGTGACCATCAATACGGATAGAGCGGGTGATGAACTGATAGTTGTCTTGGGGCTGCTTAGCAAATATTTCGCACATTTTCTTCATTCATATAATCAAAGACCTATAATTATTGAGGTTTATTGTTTAAAACGTCAACTATTTTCATGTATAAAAAAACGCTCCCTTACGAGAGCGTTTGAACATCACGAGTCGTGAAGTAAGTGCAAGCCGATTATTTGATTTGTTGCTTTAAGTACTCACCTAACTGAGAGTGGTGCATGATTTTTGATACCGGAAGGATAGTTTCTGCAGGTCCCCAAGCAAATACGTTGACTGGGGTATGCGTATGAGTACCCGTTCCCCATACTGTGTTTTGCTTTGTTGCATGTTCACGCGCTAGCAAGTTGCCACGGTCGTTGTAAGGAAAGAACGCATCAAAGTCATTGATTGTAGGAACGTTCTCTTCGCTTAAGTATTTGTGTCCAGCGAGTCGGTATGGATTTGGTTTACTTGCTAATACGCGTTCTGCTTGCTCAGGCGTAATCGAAAAATCGCTATTTGCGTTCACGATTTCCGCAAACTTCTCTGGTGTTTGAGCTTTCTTATCAAGCGCTTGGAATTCGCTGATCATGCCGTAGTAACTTTTCTTTTGGTTGTATAAACCATCAAGGATCTCGAACTGACCAAAGTTGAAGTTTGGCGCGTAATCTTGATTTTTGAATGCTTCGCCGTCGCGTTTTTGCGGTTTAGGCAAGTTTGCTGATGAGTAACTAAAGCCGAAAGAACCGGTCTCGTGGTCAGCGGTAACAATGATCAGTGTGTCATCACGGCCTTTTGCCCACTCATAAACCGAGTCTACCGCTTCGTCGAATTTGATCATTTCATGCAGCATCGTACCCGCATCGTTACTGTGGCCAGCCCAGTCAATTTGACCGCCTTCAACCATTAAGAAAAAGCCGTCTTTGTCTTTTGAAAGGATGTCGATCGCTTTGGTGGTCATTTCTTTCAGTGATGGCTGCGTACGTTTTGGATCGTTTTTGCTTTGACTGTAGGCAATACCATCGTTCATGCCAGAGTAAGCAAAAAGTCCAAGTAATTTGTCACCTTTAGCTTGTGTGAGCATATCGCGGCTGAAAGCCAGGTTGTAACCTTGGTCTTGCGCCTCAGTGAGCAAGTTGCGCTCATCTTTACGTTTCGACTTTAGGTAGACATTACCTTCAGTGAGCTTTTCAAGTTGCTCGTATGTCTCTCCCTTGTCGTTTGTCGACTTTGGAATCCAATGACGAAGTCCGCCAGACATCATCACGTCTACGCCAGTTTCTAGCATGTCCGCCGCAATACTGTTTTCTAGAGAACGGTGCGGTTGATGAGCGGCAAATGCGGCTGGCGTTGCATGAGTCATACGTGTATCAGAGACGAGACCCGTAGCCTTACCTTTGCTTTTGGCTTTTTCCAAAATGGTTTCAACGTGGTTGCCTTGGCTATCAATGCCAATGACTTCAGAAGCGGTAGGTATTCCTGTTGCTAGCATCGTTGCGGAGCACGCAGAGTCGACGACAATCGCGTCTTCTGGATTGGTCAGTGATGATCCAATCACACCTTCTTGAGCGAGTTTATACAAAGCGGTAGTTTCGCCTTTGTAAATCGAGTTAGGTGCGTGTTTGGCGTAAGTCTCTAGTAGACCAACTTGTTGAGGCCCCATGCCATCGCCGATCATCAAAATAACGTTTTTGATTTCGGCCGAGAGTGCATTAAAAGAGAGGGTTGATGCTGCCACTGCGGTAACGATTGGAGATACTAAGCGCTTCATTATATTTTCCTTGTTTATTGAAAGCGCTGGCATTAAAACAATGATTTATGACGATTTTGTGTCGGTAATAAAAGTTTAACTAAATTGTCGTCTTTGCTTGGGTTTGTAGAAAAAGTGAATCAACCTCTAACGTTTGTGAATTTAGAAAGAAGAAAGCCCACAAACGTGGGCTTGGATTACGCTTAGGAGTTGAAAGCATGGACTAAAGTTATCCATTCAGTGCCTTCACAAGAAACCTAGTTTAGGGAGCAATAAACGAGTATGCGTTTTAAGGTCATAAGAGCGGTCGAATTGAGGAGTATATAACCTACGTTTACGACATATCGTTCTTTGACGTATCAAATTATGGGCTGCAGTTAGTGATTTATTCAAATAGGATTTATTGTCGTAACGATTATTAGACCAACGCTAATATGATGCCACCGACAGTGAGGGCCGCAGAAAGGTATTGACCCGCAGAATATGAGCCGTCTTCTTCTTCCTCGATTTTGTCAGGGTGATCCATGCCAAGTGCGCCATGTGTAAAGGACTCCACTTTTTCACCAACAGATTTATCTTCTGCTTCTACTCTCTTACTGTCGTGTTCGATTTGCTGCAGAGCGGCGAGGAGCGCTTTGCCCTCCGTGGACAGTGTCACCTTATTGTGTTCGACTTTTAGCGGCGAAGCGTTGCCTTCCTCTTGTGCAATACTTGTTTGCTTAGAGGCGACAGATTGTTTGGCATAGCTATTAACAGAAGTGCTTCCTACTGGATTCATCGAATACTCCTTGGAACATCGACACTCGGTCACTGAGTGCGGGTAAAAAGCAGTTATATTACTATCGGCGGCAAAGTCTATTTCTGAAGCTATTTGGATAAAAACAGGTCTGCTTTTGCCGCTTCTGGTTTCTATTCGTGATCATTAGCAAAAAATAGACCAGCAGGAAGCAGACCGTTGTCACTCTATGAACTCGGAGCAGTGTGATGATGCAGCGCAACTACAAGGTAGTAACTTAAATTGGAGACCAGCTACTTACATTGAAGATCGCTATTGCGCTTAGTGAGGTGTTGATATGCCGCCATGCGGTGAGCATCTTGTACATACCGTACTGGTGGTGCAAGAACCTCTAATTGATAATCAGTATGATCAGCAAGCACATTATCTGTTGGGCTAATTACAACCACTTTTAAGCTCGGATTCCGGCTTAAGATGGATGTAGCCGTACCTAACCCTTGCTCGGTATGAAACTTACCCGCGACATGAACAACCTGAGCACCTGGTTTGGCGTTTAGGTAGTTAACAATAGACTCTGCCATGGTTTCATCCCAAGTTACTTGAGCTGCAAACTGTTTCTCGGTTTGTTCTGGCTTCCCATGATGCATGGATGCCATAAACTTCTCTTTGTATGGACTACTGGCCGTGTTGATGGATTCTGCAATAAACGTTCGCTGCTCATCATCGAGCTTGTTAACGTAGTCTATCCCCTGACGACCAATACATCGGACAATGCCCTTTGGTGCATTCGCTGCAATCACCGGGAGATTTTTCTGCTTAGCAAACTCAACGAGAGGGCGATAGTCGCTCTCATAATTGGGCCAAGCATTGGCTTGTTTCATCAAGTACTGTTCACCGATTTCCCCACGCAGGTAAGCGTCAACAACAGGTTGTTTGTCGCGGGTAAATTGTTCCATTGATAACGCGAGTGGGCGATCATAAGATGAAAGTTGTTTGAGCATATCGGTTTGAAAGCGATGAACGCCGGCATGTGTGTGCCATTCACCAATAAGAATAACATCTGCTTGTCGCAGCTCTTTTGGTAGTTTGCTTAGAGCGATGTGCTCGCCAGAAGGGGTGTAAAGTTGGTAGTCGTAAAAAGTAGTGACTTCCGCAGAGGTAGGGTGAGAGTTGGTTGATGGAACAGAAGAACAACCAGTAAGTAAGCCAGCAAAGAGCAAGCTTAAAATAGAAAAGCGCATTGAAAAGCCTCCAAAAATGTCCGGATGATATTAATGGAGGCTGAGCAATGAATCAATATAAATGATAACTATTTGCGTTTATTGGCTGCCACTATTATTACTGAGTGGACTTTTTGCGATATACGCGCAGCATAAAATCAGCCTCACACTGATAGAGTGTAGCGGACTTCAACTCTTCACGAAGTGCATCGGTTGCTTTCCATGCGAATGGCGTCATTTGCAATAAATCGAATGCGGCCCCGTTCTTCAAATTCATAACATAGTTAAGATGTTGTTGATGCTCTAATTCATATCCTTCAATGTGTTCTGGCTCTTCACTGTGAAGACGAACATCTTGATAAATGCGTTCACGTAGTTGGTATAAGTGACGGCTTGCAGGTGTCACCGTGATGACCACACCGTTCTCTTTTACAACGCGCTGAAGCTCTTCTGCCTTGCAAGGGGCATAAATGCGCAAAATAGCATCTAAGGATTCATTCGCGAAAGGAAGCCGATGGCTAGAAGCGACGCTAAAGTGACACTGTGTGTAGCGCTTCGCCGCATAACGAATCGCAACTTTTGAAATGTCCAATCCATATATCGTCGCATCGTCCGTTTGCGTTTGTATCGTTTTCTGCACTTGATCCGTGTAGTAACCCTCGCCGCAACCAATATCTAATAATTGATGATCGGTTCCCTCTGTGTATTTCGCACACAGCTGCGCAACCTCTTGGCGCATTGGGTTGTAGTAATTCCCCTCAAGGAATCGACGACGAGCTTGCATCATCTCTTTATTGTCACCAGGATCTTTAGAACGTTTGTGGTGCGCTGGCATCAAGTTAACGTAGCCTTCTTTTGCTAAGTCAAACTGATGATTGTTTTCGCACTTAAACGTTTTTTCATTTAACGCTAGAGCTTGGTGGCATAAAGGGCATTGATAGTTCATGACGATCTCGAACAGAAAGTAGGGCGGCAAATTCTATCAAAAAGCGTGGTCTCAAGTGAAACAAAAAGAGCCGATGGAATCGGCTCATATTCAGTATTAGTGGAAGAAGTCGACTTGCTCTTTCAAGTTCCGAGCTTGTTGTTGCAGTTCAATGGCACTTTGCGAGGTTTTCGCGCTGGTGTCGCGGCTTTCTCGGTTTAGCTCACTGATAGAATGGGCATTTGCAGCAATTTCTTGGGATACTTGCGCTTGCTCTTCTGAGGTCGCAGCAATGGCGTCGGCTTGAGACGCTATCGACTGGACTTGTACTGCAATAGCTTCTAATGCTGTACCCGCGTCTTGTGCTTTGTCTAAGACCTGATTGGCACTGCGTTGGCTGTCAGTCATCATATTAACTGCATTATGAGTAGAGCCTTTTAGCTTCTCAATAATTTCAACTACATCCTGAACTGAGCTTTGTGTACGGTGCGCAAGTGTGCGCACTTCATCTGCTACAACTGCGAAGCCACGACCTTGCTCACCTGCTCGTGCGGCTTCAATGGCTGCATTCAACGCAAGTAGGTTGGTTTGCTCTGCAATCTCATCAATCATCTTCGTGACGGTTTGAATACTCTCACTATCGCGATTGACTTGCTCGATAGCCGCTGCTGATTGATCCAACTGATCGTTAAGTTGAGCAACATCGATACATACGCCTTCCACAATCGCGAGACCAGATTGACTATCGGTATTCGCTGAGCGTACGTTTTCCGCAATACTTTCGACTTGTTGGGCAACCGATTGAGCAGAAGAGGCCATCTCTTCGATTGCTGTTACCACTTGTTCTACTTCTTCTTGTTGGCGGTCAGCTTGGGTTAAATTGCTATGGGCATCATTGGCAACGCTGTTGGAGTTGCTCTCTACTAAGTCGCTTGTGGAACGGATCTTACCAACAAGTTCATTGAGTTGACTTGCCATACTGGCGACACCCGTATTCAGGTTCGTAATTTCATTTTTTGATGCCTTACGAGACGATGGGACGTTCAAGCTGACCTCGCCGCCCGCCAAGCGAGTCATATAGGAGTTTAGAACGGTCAGAGGTTTTAAGCTGCGATTCAAGAAAAGTGTCAGTACAACAAAAGTAATGATTGCTGCTACCGAAGAAATGATGGCGATAAGTTTGAGTAGTGTATCACTGCCTTTGGTCACTTCTTTGATGAACGTACCACCCAGTAGTTTCCAGTTCCAGCCTGGTACTTCGGTAAACACTAAGTACTTTTCGCCGACTGTTGAGCCGAATTTGTAAGGGTAGAGAATTAATCCGCTCTTTTGTTCAAAAATTTTATGGAAAGGCTTATTACCCTCGTAGTCACGAACTTCTGTGATTGAAGGGTCGGTTGCACTTTTAGTCGGATGGAGTAGGTACTTACCAAGATTGTTGTCGTCGTTGTCGACAATGATGGTATAGCCAGTATCGCCCCATTTAATCTCCTCTAGCGCATCGAATAGCGTTTGTGTTGCTTGATCTACGGGCAAACCAATAAACGATAACCCTGCAACTTTTCCTGTAGCATCTTTAATTGGAGAGTAATAGGTAATGTAGCGTTCGCCGTACAACTTTATTTGAGCGTAATATGGCTGACCAGCTTTTAGTTGCTGATAACCTGGGTGGTCGAGACCTAGTGTGGTTCCCACTGCTCGTTGACCTTGTGGATCTTTTAGTGAGGTAGATACACGGATAAAGTCATCTCCCAAAGGCGCGAATAAAGTCGCGATAGCACCGGTATCACGTGTGAAGCTATCGACCAGCTTTGTGTCGTTAATTAAGCTTTCACTGTATTGAGTGATGTTTGGTATTTCATGCCCCATGAAATCAACCGTATAGTTTTCGACATAAACACCGGCAAGGTAGCCATTACGAAAAGTGGACTCGAGCACTTTAGCGGTATGCAGATAAGCATCGAATTGGCCAGCAATGGTTTTAGCCATCGACTCTACTTTAGATTGGTGCTCTTTAAGGGTGCTTTCCAATAGAACATCGGAAGCGTTACGGTAAACAAGCGCAGCAATACTGCTGAAAGCAATGAATAGACACAAAGTGATAACCAGCTTTAACTGGAATCCGACACTTTGATTTCGGTATCTCTCTAACATAGATCAGTTCCTGATATTTTTATTATTTATGAGTTTTGTATCGGCATGCTATCGGTTTATATGATCGAATTTTTTGATATTTGTTAATGAAATAGTCAAAAGTGACTGATAACCAATAAGTTAGTTGAGAGAGGACCATCTAGGTGGGGCTTTTATTACAAAAAAGGTCGGGTATTCCCGACCTTTGAGCTGGTTACAACTACTGCACTGAAATTACAGTGACAAGTTCATGAGTCTCACCTGGCTGGAGCGTTTTACCTTGCTCGATACTTGGAGCGTGAACAGTAGATTCAACACAGAGCATGGTTTGGTAACCATCGTCAGCCATATCAGCCATACCTTGTGCACCTTCTGCCCAAGGGTTCCAAAGTACCGCGGAGTTATGACCATGGTTTTCCACGCTTAATGTACGATTCAGTTCCGGATCTTTTACCAAAATTTTCGCTTCTGGTTGCGTGTAAACGCGATCAATGGTGTCTGTGAGTTGCAGAACATCACCACCTTGGCATACCGCATCAGCTTTCAAGCTATCAATGTACTCGGCACCCATGCCTGTTGTTTGTGCTTGCTTAATGTCTCCAACGTTTAGGTAAGTATGTAACGCGCCAGAGAAGGTCCAAGCTTCGTCATCGATGTTCATGACTTTGAGTGTCACTTTTAGCTCATCGCCAACTTCAACCACCAAACGAGCGTCAAACATATGTGGCCAAATATCGTGGATTTCTTCTGTCGGGAACAGAGCAAGTTCAACAATCACGCCGTTATCGTTCTCGCGATGTTCAACCAGCTCCCATTCAGCAGTACGTGCGAAACCATGAGCCGGTGCTGCAATACGCCCAAACCATGGCCAGCAAACGGGAATGCCGCCTCGCAGGGCTTTTTTCCCGTCGAAAATCGCCTTCTCGCTCATCCAAATCAAATCTTCATGACCAGCAGGAGTGAACGAAACAACGTGACCACCATGTAAGGAGATGCCTGCTGTCGCTTTCTCATGAATAACACGTACTACTTTGACCTGATCAATTTCAACGACAGTAACGTTATCAGATAACACGGTTAGAGCTGGGAGAGTTTTTAAATCCATGTGCTGTTTCCTATCATTGGGGAAAATAGGGTTTCGACATCCGTCGCAAATACAATGCAACAGCGCCGAGGTATTCTCTCAAATTCCAGATACAAAAAAGGCGACTCTAGAGCCGCCTTTTCTTTAACGAAGTTATTCGCTAATTGCTAACTATCTAATTACTTAGAGATGTGAGCGATTAGGTCTAGAACTTTGTTTGAGTAACCGATTTCGTTGTCGTACCAAGATACAACTTTAACGAAGTTATCAGTTAGAGCGATACCAGCTTTAGCATCGAATACAGAAGTTTGAACTTCACCGATGAAGTCTTGAGATACTACTGCATCTTCAGTGTAACCTAGAACACCTTTTAGCTCGCCTTCAGAAGCTTCTTTCATTGCTGCACAGATAGCTTCGTAAGATGCGCCTTCTTTTAGGTTAACTGTTAGGTCAACTACAGAAACGTTAGCTGTTGGTACGCGGAAAGCCATACCAGTTAGTTTGCCGTTTAGTTCTGGAAGAACAACGCCTACAGCTTTAGCAGCACCAGTTGAAGATGGGATGATGTTTTGAGAAGCACCACGACCACCGCGCCAGTCTTTAGCAGAAGGACCGTCTACAGTTTTTTGAGTTGCTGTAGTAGCGTGAACTGTAGTCATAAGACCAGATTCGATACCGAACTTGTCGTTAAGAACTTTAGCGATAGGCGCTAGACAGTTAGTAGTACAAGAAGCGTTAGAAACGATGTCTTGACCAGCGTAAGTAGCGTGGTTAACGCCCATTACGAACATTGGAGTAGCGTCTTTTGAAGGACCAGTTAGAACAACTTTCTTCGCGCCAGCTTCGATGTGCTTACGTGCAGTCTCGTCAGTTAGGAAAAGACCAGTTGCTTCTGCAACAACGTCAACACCGATTTCGTCCCACTTAAGGTCCGCTGGGTTGCGCTCTGCAGTAACACGTACAGTTTTACCGTTAACGATTAGGTTACCGCCTTCAACTTCAACAGTACCGTTGAAACGGCCGTGAGTTGAGTCGTACTTAAGCATGTATGCCATGTAATCTACGTCGATAAGGTCGTTGATACCTACAACTTCGATGTCAGCACGCTCTTGCGCTGCACGGAATACGAAACGACCGATACGGCCAAAACCGTTAATACCTACTTTGATAGTCATTATAGTTGCTCCACAACTTAATTTCTGATTAAAGATAACTGGTAGTAAAATTACAGAATCCAGTAAACATCTGCAAGTGATAATCGGACTTAACTTGTTTAAAGTCAAAAAAAAGCGACGCTTTTTTTAACAATTCTTCGCAAATGTTCGTTTTTTAAACTTTTAACTGATTCTTCTGTAGTCCAGTTGGCGTAATATAACTGGTGAGATAAGTGCTCTTATCAAATTAATTACGCATGGTGTCCTGGTGAGAAAGTATGTGCTACAACTGTTAAGAGAAGCAAGTTTTTTGCTAAAAAAGTCAATACCAAAAACAGTAAAGAAGGAGCAGAAAGTCGTGGAACAAAACGGGAAAAAAGTGGCGAAGTCAGATGAGCAGTGGCGTGAGCAACTTTCTGAAGAAGAGTTTCGTGTCTGCCGAGAGCAAGGTACAGAACCGCCTTTCAGCGGTAAACTACTGCATAATAAAGAGACGGGTGTTTATGCTTGTACCTGTTGCAATGCCCCTCTCTTTGTCTCTGATAACAAGTATGACTCTGGCTGTGGTTGGCCAAGTTTTGATGCGCCCATCAATGATCAAGCGGTGCGCTATTTAGAAGATCTGAGTCACGGAATGGTACGTACAGAGATTCGTTGTGCCACATGTGATAGCCATCTAGGGCACGTTTTTGAAGATGGCCCACAGACCACGGGTGAGCGTTTTTGTGTTAATTCAGTGTCGTTAATTTTCAACAAATCAGAACAATAACGACAAAATTGTGCTCGATAGTGTTTTATCCTTTCAATACGATTTGTTGTAAGTAGAAAACAGAGTGTAGTTTGACCCAAAGAAAAACTCCCGCCAATTGCGGGAGTTTTTTCGTTTATATCTCTTTGGGTATCATTGCTGGAGAGTAGTTTCCTCTCTCTATGGCTTTTGCCACCGATTCAGCTAATTCATCTAGCTGCTGATATTGCTCTGCATGACTAAAATTAAACATACGCTTGAGCTGCTTTTCATCAGCAAGCGGGACGTCGAATCTTTTTGCAACCATTGCCCACAGATACGCGCGCTTTTTTTCTCCAAGCCCTTGATGAATGCTTGCCATTGATTTGAGAATGATCGGATTAAGGTTGTCTTCATCCGATAAAGACAACGCTTTATTCAGCAGTATCAACGTTTTCTTAGCATCTCGATTAGTATAGAAAGTAGCTAATGCATATTGCATCTCAGCAGTATTTAACTTGGGTGAGCCTTCCATTTGTAAAAATGCGCGACGAGCTTGGATGTCACCCGTTTGAGACCACAAAAAATACAAAGTAGCGGGGTCTTCTGAGCCTTTTAACTCGTTTACGATGCGTTCTAGCTCATCAATACTGTGTACCAAAGCGTTAAAACGCTGTCTCTTGAGAGCACTTTGATCAATAGGTGTGATCTGAGAGGCGAGTTCTAAGCATTTCCTATATTCAGCGACCAGACCGTATTCGATAATTTGATTGGCTTCTGATGGATATTTCAGTTGCTCAAACCGATGCCATACTAAGTTTGTTCTGGGAACTCGACATTGCCCGTCATCCATATTGAGCTGTTCGCAGCGCAGCTCTGGTGTTTTTTGGCACAACTCTTCGGTTGTCACGTTACCTTCGAAACAGCCCGTTAGTGCGAGACTTGTGAGGCTGAGAAGTAACCAGTGTGTTCTTTTCATGGTTTTGCTTGTGATCCGTTACACCAATTCATTTTCGTATTCTTGACTCAGTTTCTTAACCCGTTATGTTCTGTAAATAGAATGTAATAAGAAGGTACATTATGGACGCAGAACAACTATTACAAGCGATGACTCCAGAAGTTTATGATCGCTTAGTCTATGCAGTAGAAACGGGAAGATGGCCTGAGGGTACAACACTTTCTAAAGAGCAGCGAGATTCGTGTATGCAAGCTGTGATGTTGTATCAATCAAAACATAATACTGATGCGCAGCATATGACGGTTGCAGCCGGCGGTGAAATCAGCTTTAAATCGAAGCAAGAACTTAAAAAACAATTTAGCGGAGAAGAGAGCGACATTGTTCGTGTCAATCCGAACATTGATTAAGTGAACCTTTGATTTTTACAGGGTGTCGTTTACCGCTACTACTTTGACTTTAAAAGAAAAAAGCCCAATCTCTATTGGGCTTTTTAGATCGTAGAAAGCTTGAACTTACAGGCTCATTTCACCACGCAGTACTTGTTGCATTCTCTCTTTTACTTCTTCGTAAGAAAGGTTTTGGCTTAGAAGGTAATGCAGTTTTGCTAGTGCCGCTTCTGGCGTCATGTCAAAGCCGCTGATAACTCCAGAGTCTGCCAGTGCACAACCCGTGGCGTAGCCGCCCATATTCACTTTGCCTGCCAAACATTGAGTTAGGTTCACGACAATAACGCCGCGCTCAGAGGCTTCTTTCAGGTGACCAAGCAGCTCAGGGTTCTGAGGAGCATTGCCGACACCAAAAGTCAGAAGAATCATCGCATTCACGGGCTGACGAAGCGTGTTTCGGATAACTTCGTGTGATATACCAGGATACATAGTGATCACGCCGATTGGCTGTGGTGTAATGTTGTGAACCTTAAATTCACCTTCTGGTTGTGCACCAACGGTTACGCTGTTGCTTACTTGAATATTGATCCCAGCTTCCAGTAGTGGAGGAAGATTTGGTGAAGTAAAGGCATTAAAACCGTCCGCATGAGATTTTGTGCTGCGGGTACCACGCATCAACTGATTATTGAAGAACAAAGTAACTTCGTTGATCGGGTAGTTTGCGGCAATATGCAGAGCATTCAATAGGTTTGCTTGACCGTCAGAACGCAGCTCCGCAAGAGGGATCTGTGAACCTGTAACAATCACTGGCTTGCCAAGATTTTCAAGCATGAAAGACAATGCAGATGCTGTATATGCCATGGTGTCAGTACCATGTAGGATGACGAAACCATCGTATTTGTCATAGTTGTCACGAATATCATCCGCAATCTGCTGCCAGTCGGCAGGCGTCATATCTGATGAGTCAATCAGAGGATCGTATTCGTGGATAGTGTAATCCGGCATTTCAGGACGGTGAAACTCTGGCATGCTTGCTAGTTGCTTTTCCATAAAGCCAGCAACAGGCACATAGCCGTGATCCGATTTTTGCATTCCGATGGTGCCACCGGTGTAAGCGATGTAGATGTGTTTTCTAGTCATCGTTTTTTCTTTCATGTAGGGGAACAGAGGCGGGGATTATATACCTAAATAACCTTGAGATGCGAGGCTATGCGCACAGCATCAGAAAGTCATCTGAGGAGATGTTGAGCGTAATAAAAAGGGCACCTCAAGTAGAGATACCCTTTGTAATCTTAATGAAAAAGCTACTGCACTTGGCAGTTCAAACAAAATGCGTATTGACCTTTAGGATCGTTAAAGCTTTGTAGCAAGCTTGCGTCTTGTTCGAACTGTTGAGCTACGGGTTGAAGACTTTTTGGTAGCAAGCTGGTTGCATCAATACCTAGAGAGACTTTCACCTGTTTCATGAACTCTTGTAAAAATAGTTCAGTGGGAGAAAGCGGTTCTTCTACCCAGTAAATGCCGTAATCAGTCACATTCGCCAGTTTTGCCGCTAGTTCTACGGCATCATCAAAGTCACCCATCTGGTCGACAAGACCAAAGGATAGTGCGTCTTGTCCTGTCCAAACTCGACCTTGAGCGACGTTGTCGACTTCCTCTAGAGACATATCGCGATTCTCGCCAACCAAAGAAACAAAGCGCTTATAACCGTGCTCGATACCTAATTGGAATACTTGAGACGCGCCGTCAGAGAGGCCAGTGGTAATGCCGTCACCAGAGAACGGCGATGTGCCAACGCCATCAGTATTAATGCCTAACTTACTAAAGCCTTTTTCAAACGTGGTGATGACGCTAAAGATACCAATGGAACCCGTCAGTGTTGTTGGCTGAGCAACGATCTTGTCTGCGCTCATTGAAATCCAATAACCACCAGAAGCGGCTAAACTCGACATGGATACAACAACTGGCTTGCCTGCTTGTTTCAGTGCTTCTACTTCGTTGCGAATCACTTCAGAGGCAAAGGCACTACCCCCAGGGCTATCTACTCGCAACACGACCGCTTTCACCTTTTCATCATTGCGTGCTTGACGCAACAAGCTTGCGACGGTGTCACCTCCGACAGTACCACGAGGTTGTTGACCATCCATAATCGCGCCACTGGCTAGAACAACGGCGATATCGTGCTGAGGTAGTGTGTAATCAGGACGAATCGTTGCAAGGTAGTCGTAGTAACCAATCGCGTTGTAGCTGTCTTTGCCGTCACTACCAAACTGTTTGGCAAATAGAGTGCGAATGTCTTGGCGTGTCGCGAGTTCATCGACCAAGCCCATTTTAACCGCGAGCTGAGCAAGATCACCATCCACTGACTTCATTTCGTCAATCAGCTCATCCATGGTTGGGTTAAGCACTTTCGCATCAATATTTCTGTTTGTGGTTACGTCATCAACAAAAGCACTCCACAACTGAGTAACCCAGCGTGTTGCAGACTCTTTCGCGGCATCGGACATGTCATCACGAATAAAAGGTTCGATAGCGGATTTATAAGTACCTACGCGAAAAACATGAGTAGAAACATCAAGCTTTTCCAATAACGTTTTGTAGTACATTGAATAGGCACTGTAACCTTTAATCAATACGCCGCCATCAGGTGCCAGGTAAACTTTATCAGCGTAACTTGCCAAGTAATATTGGCTTTGGTTGTAAAAATCACCTACGGCGTAAACGGGTTTACCTGACGCTTTAAATTCGTTCAACGCTTTCGCGATGTAACGTAATTTCGTGAGATTTGTTTCTGGCATGTCTCGCAGTGCTAGCACTAATCCAGACACTTTAGGATCGTCTTTCGCGTAGCGAATAGTATCAACGATATCGAAAAGGACGTTTTCTTTCGGTAACTCATTGCCCAAAAGGGAACCAGCAAAAGAGTCCATTGGATTTACATAGCGTCTTTGTTCGACAATCGGACCTGAAAGATTCATCACCAATGCCGACTCTTTTTCGACGACGGGTTGACCGTCTCCGGTATAAGTAAAAGCAAAGTAGAAAACGGCAATCATCAGCAAGAAGATCAGGTTTGCCAGTGCGAGTCTGATAAAGGTGATGCTCTTCCATATCCCTTTAAATATCAAACCAATAAATTTGAAGAGTTTTTTCATCTTGTCTCCATAACGAGATAGTTACGCCGAGTCTAACAAAGTATGGGTTCTTATCTCTAAGATCTCAAAAGATAACATTTTTTTAGCTTATCACGACCACTCAACAATTGGCATATTTTCACGTGAGATTGATCGGTGTTACAAAAATGTAAACGCTTGTTTGATTTTTTGGTTGAGCGGGCTTAGTCTGGTCAGACCATGATAATAACAATGGATGTTAAGTGATGTCTGCCATGTACCCAAACCTATTAAAGCCACTGGATCTCGGTTTTACACAATTACGAAACCGAGTCCTGATGGGATCAATGCACACGGGCTTAGAAGAGCACAAAGAAGGATTACAGAAGCTCGCGGCTTTCTATGAAGAACGCGTGAAAGGCGGTGTTGGACTGATTGTAACCGGAGGTTTTTCTCCTAACTTACGCGGTCGTTTGCACCCATTGAGTGCTGAGTTCAGCAAGCCAAAGCATGCCAAGGCCCACAAAGTTGTGACAGAAGCGGTGCACAAGCACGGTGGCAAAATTGCCCTACAAATTCTCCATGCTGGGCGTTATGCCATGCATCCATTCTCGCAAAGTGCGTCTGGCATTAAAGCGCCAATTGCAAAGTTTGCTCCGAGTGAAATGAGCGACCGCCAGATTAAGAAAACCATTGATGCCTTTGCGAACAGCGCTGAGTTGGCCCAGCTTGCTGGTTATGATGGCGTCGAGTTAATGGGCTCGGAAGGTTACCTGATAAACCAATTCTTATGTAAGCGCACGAACATGCGTTACGACGAATGGGGTGGCAGTTACAAAAAACGTATGCGTTTTCCGCTAGAAATTGTCAAAGCGGTTCGTAAGGCGGTGGGTGACAAGTTCATCATCATTTTCCGTCTCTCTATGCTGGATCTTGTCGAGCAGGGCAGCACATTTGAAGACGTTATCGAATTGGCGAAAGCGCTTGAAGAGGCTGGCGTCACGATTATCAATACGGGTATCGGTTGGCACGAGGCTCGAATTCCTACCATTGCGACTCAAGTACCACGCGGTGCGTTTACGTGGGTTACGGAAAAAGTTAAGCCTCACGTTTCGGTTCCTATCATCACTTGTAACCGAATAAATACGCCAGACGAAGCAGAACGTATTCTATCTTCAGGTCATGCTGACATGGTTTCGATGGCGCGCCCATTCTTGGCCGATCCTTACTTTGTTGCTAAAGCCGAACAGGAAAAAGCGCAGTTTATCAATACGTGTATTGGTTGTAATCAGGCGTGTCTAGATAACGTGTTTAAAGGTAAGCGCGCCAGTTGCTTAGTGAACCCTCTAGCGTGCTATGAAACCGAAATTGTTGTTGAACCAGCCTTTAAGAAGAAAAACATTGCAGTTGTTGGTGCAGGCCCTGCGGGCTTGGCTTGTGCGACTACACTGGCTGAACGTGGCCATAAGGTTGATTTGTTCGAAAAGAACGACCGCATCGGTGGTCAGTTCCGTCTTGCGATGCAGATCCCTGGCAAGGAAGAGTTTCGAGAGACGATACGATATTTCGCTAACCGTATTGATGAAACAGGCGTGAATCTGCACTTATCGACGGAAGCGAATTATGACTTACTAACAGAATACGATGAGATCGTGATGGCGTCGGGTGTCGAGCCACGCAAAGTCAATATTGATGGAATTGAGAACCCAGAAAAAGTCGTCGACTATCAAACTCTCATTCGAGACAAAACGCCAGTCGGTGAGAAAGTGGCTATCGTTGGTGCTGGTGGTATTGGCGTAGATGTCGCGACCATGCTCACTGAGCCGGTTGGACAAACGTTGGATGACTGGTTGCATGAATGGGGAATAGACAAAGAGATGTCTCAACCGGGTGGTTTATACCCTTACCCTGATGCGGTCAGCGATAAAGAAGTCTGGGTGCTTCAGCGTCGTAAAGGTCGTGTAGGTAAAGGTCCGGGTAAAACGACAGGTTGGATCCATAAACGTACACTTGAAAAACGGGGCGTACATTTAGTCGGTGGCGTGTCTTACGATAAAATTGATGATCAAGGTTTGCACATTCATGTAGATGGAAAAGAACAATTATTGAACGCGGACAAAGTCGTCATTTGTGCGGGGCAAGAGTCTGTTCGTCCATTTGAAGATAAATGGTCTGAACTTGGAGAGAAGATTCATATCATTGGCGGAGCTGACCATGCGGGTGAACTTGATGCTGTGCGTGCGATTCGTCAAGGCGTTAAATTGGCGGTAAAACTCTAGTCTTTCAAGGTGTGTTTACTATGAAAGCTGCGCTTTGAGCGCAGCTTTTTTGTATAGAACTAGTCACTGATTTCTGGCAGTTGTTTGGCCATTACCACGCCAGAAAGAGTAATAAAAGAGAACACTAACACCACAGCTGAAAGGCTCAAAAAGTTCGACATGACACCAAGAGAACTCATTAGAAGCAGCATTATCCCAACCACCGTGTTACTCACGGCTACATAGCTTGTCCGTTTGTCACCTTCTGCGATATCAACTAAGTAGGTTTTTCGTCCGACTCGTATTCCGTCGTGGGCAATGCACACACAAAAGTAGAGCAGAGGAATCACGAATAGGAAGCTTGTGCTGGCGATTATCCAAGTATCGTAAACAAATAAAACAACGCCAAGTAGCGCGCTCATCGTTGCGCCGATGACCATAACACTGCGGCTAGATCGATCGGACATTCTTCCCCAGAAAGGACCTGACACAAAGGAGGCTAAGCCACTCGCAAACATAAAGAGAGCTAGCACCCAGAGCTGTCCACCCAGAGATTGCTGTGCCAGCACAACGTAGTACGGTGCACTCAGCGCAGAACATAAAAATAGTGTCCGCGTGATAACGAATCGACGAAAGGTCACGTCTGTCTTAAGTAACGCGAGTTGTTTAAATGCTTCGAGGACGCCATTTCGACCACCGTCTACCTCACCGGCATACTCATTAATTCGCGCATAGACTAATGCCGCGATGAGCCATATGACGCCCGCTAAGCCTAAACTCAGACCGTAAAAGCGCTCTGTCGGCTCTACATCCCATAACCAGGCTAGTGCCAGAAGGCTAGCGAAAAGTAGTGTAACAAGGCCAGCAGCGCTTGAAGACCAGCCGTTGACTTGACCTCGTTGGTTTTTAGGGATGGTTTTGCCCAACACATCTTTTGATGCGACGGAATTTAAACCGCGTGAGAGGCTGAAGATCACAAGACATGCAATTACACCATAACCCGCAGCAGCTCCTGTCAGAGTTAATGCGACCACTCCGATTGCAAATATGGAAAGAGCCTGCAAGATGCTGCCAATTACCCAGACCCATTTTCTTACTGGAATGCGTCGGATGTAGTGCGCGATGCTAAGTTGTGGGATAAGGGAACCTGATTCACGAATAGGAACGAGCCAACCAATTAAGTAAACCGGTGCCCCGAGGCTTTGTAGTATCCACGGCAACGTGACTTTGGGATTGATTAACGCATCGCCGACCTTCGTTAAAAACTGAGCAAGAATGATTTTAAGAAAGTTGCCGGGAACTTGATGACAAGCTGATTCAGGAATCGCCTTACAGGCACGGGCATCTTCGTCATTAACGATCTTTTCGTAAATGCTGTTTTGTTTGTCCTTGTTCATCAACCTGCCTATGTTCAACTTATTCATTTCGCGAATAAATTAACATTAAATCCAGTTTGATGTTAAGTGAAGCACGTTATCAAGCCCACAGAAAACCGGTTGTTATTCGTAGGAACAGATTGTGCTAAAGTGGCGTAAACAAAATAACAACGATATTCGATAAGGATTCTTTCATGGACGCTCTCGATCTTTTGCTCAATCGCCGATCTATCGCGAAGTTATCTGCGCCTGCACCAGAAGGTAAAGCGCTTGAGAACATCATTCGTGCAGGCCTTCGTGCGCCTGACCATGCGGGATTAACCCCTTGGCGTTTCGTTATCGCACAGGGCGATGGTTTGAAAAAACTGTCAGATATCTTGGTAAAAGCGGCAGAAGCTGAAAATAGTGATGAAGCGGTGGTCGAAAAGGTGAAAAATGCGCCATTTCGTGCGCCAATGGTGATCACGGTGATTGCTAAAGTAACGGAACATGAGAAAGTGCCTGCACTAGAGCAACACTTATCTGCGGGATGTGCCGTACAATCCATGCAGATGGCAGCGGTAGCGCAAGGCTTTCAAGGATTTTGGCGCTCAGGTAAGTGGATGTTCCATCCAGAAGTTCATCAAGCGTTTGGTTTAGAAGGTGACGATGAGATTGTTGGTTTCTTGTACCTAGGTACGCCTGGTTGCACACCGATGAAAGTTCCTGAGCGTGACCTTTCTCAGTTTGTTGAATTTCTATAACTGAAAACTTAAACAAACTTGACTGTTTATTTATACAGTTTTTCTTGATTTATTAGGGCTACATTCGTTAATGTGGCCCTAATTATATTTATTTCCAAAACGTTATGTCTCGTCTGTTTATTGCTGAAAAACCAAGCTTAGGCCGTGCGATTGCCGCAGCACTGCCAAACCCTCAAAAGAAAGATCAAGGATTCATCCGCTGTGGGAACGGGGATATCGTTACTTGGTGTATCGGCCATTTGCTCGAACAAGTCGAACCTGACGCTTACGATGAGCGTTATAAAAAGTGGAATATGGCAGATTTACCAATTGTTCCGCAGCAATGGCAGCTCAGACCGAGGAAAAGCGCAAGTAAGCAATTAACAGTGATTCGCAAATTGCTCAAAGAAGCTAACGAAGTCATTCATGCAGGAGACCCTGACCGCGAGGGTCAGCTGTTAGTTGATGAAGTTCTCGACTATTGCAAGTTATCTAAAACCAAGAAGGAATCCACACAGCGTTTGCTGATTTCCGACTTGAACTTACCTGCGGTGAAACGCGCACTCAGTTCTATGCGCAGTAATCGCGAGTTTATCCCACTTTCAGTTTCTGCATTGGCTCGCTCTCGGGCTGATTGGTTGTATGGCATGAACATGTCTCGTGCTTATACCTTGCTTGGTCAAAAAGCAGGGTATCAAGGTGTTCTCTCGGTAGGGCGAGTGCAAACGCCAGTTCTTGGCTTAGTGGTGCGTCGTGATGAAGAAATCGAAAACTTTGTCCCGAAGGACTATTTTACCCTACATGCTCTGATCCCATATCAAGATGCCAATGGTACTTTTGATATTCGTGCTCGTTGGAAGCCAAGTGAGGCATGCAAGCCTTGGCAGGATGAAGAAGGGCGAGTGTTAAACCGTAAGTTAGTGGAAAACGTTGCAAACCGTATTGCAAATCAACCCGCGAAAGTGACGGAGTCGGAACAAAAGCAAACCAAGCAATCAGCACCATTACCTTATTCATTATCTGCTTTACAGATCGATGCAGCGAAGCGCTATGGTATGAGTGCGCAACAAGTACTAGATACTTGTCAGGCATTGTATGAAAAGCACAAGCTGATCACTTATCCACGTTCAGATTGTCGCTATTTACCGATGGAACACTACTCACAAGCAGAGATGGTGACAACAGCTATTGCGAATAACGCAAAAGAGCTGCAAGGTGCCGTTCAGGGAGCAGACTTAACATTAAAGTCCAAAGCCTGGAACGATAAAAAAGTGGATGCGCACCATGCGATTATCCCTACACCAAAACAAGCTAATGTGAATGCGCTTTCGGGCAATGAGATGAAAGTGTATCAATTGATTGCGCGCCAGTATCTCATGCAGTTTTATCCGGCGGCGGTTTACGCAGAAGCGAAATTAGTTTTCGATATCGCTGGTGGTACGTTTATCGCGAAAGGTCGTCAGTTAGTTTCGCCGGGTTGGAAAGCGCTAATGGGCAAAACTGACAAGGAAGATGAAGGTATTGATGCCGTACCACCGTTACCAGAAGGCACCGTGTTAACTTGTCGTGAAGGGGAAATAAAAGACCGAAAAACCGAGCCACCAAAGCACTTTACCGAAGCATCGCTGTTGCAAGCGATGACCGGGATCGCCCGTTACGTTGCGGATAAAGAACTGAAAAAAATCCTTCGTGATACTGATGGGCTAGGTACGGAAGCGACTCGCGCTGGTATTTTGGACACGCTGTTCAAACGCCAACTGCTCACGCGTCAAGGTAAATCAATTCTCAGCTCTCCTGCGGGAAGAGGTCTCATTCATGCCTTGCCACAGGATTCAACGTACCCAGATATGACGGCTCATTGGGAGCACCAGTTACAAGGTATGGCAGAGAGAAATCAGGCATATCAGCCGTTTATGCAAGCACTAGAGCAACGCATTGATGGCTTGATGGCACAAGTAAAAGCAGGGCCGATCCCTGATTCATTGCGTCATCTACCCAAAGTGGAACGTCCTGCGTTTAAACGTAAAAAGCGTAGTTATTCAAAGAGTGGTGGCGCAACTAAATCTGGTGCAGCCAAAGGTAAGCGGGCATAGGACAAGCGCGGCGTAATTAAACACCGCGCATGCTTGAAAATAGATTACTCGAATAGGTCACCGTGGTTTTGGATCGCGCCTCTTACTTCACCTTGAGTTAACACGCGTTTGTCCAGAACCTCTTTCACTTGGTTGCCCAAGTCAACTAATGTATTTCGATTCGCTTGAGTTTGGCGTTTACCAGCACTTCTCAAGCAGTAATTTAGTTCGTGCTCTTCGCTAAAATTAACCAAATCCCTATCTGCTGCCATCGTGCTTTCTCCTTATTTGTTCTACTTTTTCATAAGTCTGGATTGGATATAGATAAATTCAAGTTAGATTGCGCGAATTATGCTGGTATATCGCCGATGAACATTATGTTTGCCAACCAATTCACGATTATGAAGCCTAGCTTAGGTGTTATTTGGTTTATTGATGGTTGTTTCTTAACGCCGCTACCAAGGTAGCTCAGTACCATCGTAGTTAATAAATCGACCTGAAAGTTGCGGTGTACTCAGCTCTATCACGTTCGCTAAGCCCTGCGCGGAGGTTTGCGTATCGATCAATGCATTTGGCCCGCCCATTGCCGTTTTTACCCAACCAGGATGAAGCGCTAAAACGGTAAATCCTTCAGGTGTTAAATCATTGCTCAAGCTTTTAACAACCGAGTTTAGCGCCGCTTTCGATGAACGATAAATATAACCGCCACCGGACGTATTTTCCGTCATGCTCCCCACTTTTGATGAGATACAAGCAATCTTTTTCATCTTGCCTTGTTGTAAGCGAGGGTAACAGAGCTCAACCAGTTTTAACGGTGCAATGGTGTTTACTTCGAAGACTTTACGCCATTCTTCTACGTCAGTGTCTCCAAAGCCATATCCCTTGGGGCCGTAATATCCTGCATTATTGATGAGTAAGTCGATGGCAGGGAGTTTATCGGCAAGCAGAGCAACTTGTTCGTAGTGAGTGACATCCAGTTCGTGCAAAACTAGATTGCTGTAATGTGAGGCTAGAGTTTGTAGTTCAGAACTGTTCTCTAAGGAACGGCTAGTAGCGTGTACTTGATGGCCTTGCTTCAGGTACAGCTCAGTTAAGCTAAGGCCAATGCCGCGATTTGCTCCGGTAATAAAGACGGTTTGACTCATACAAACACCTATATTTTTTGATTTCAGTTGAAAGTCATTGTGTTAGCTAAGCGCAATGAAATCAACCAGCCACCACGCACCAACAACGAAAGATGAAAATAGGGACAGAGCACAAAGAGAGCCAAACAGTGCGCCGAGAATAGCAAAGAAAGTAGAATTCATATGTATATTAAATTTAATTGATATTGAAAATCATTATCAATTAAATTGCATTTTATTCAACCCTTGAAGTTGATACTATTTCGTTACCATTGTTATTAAGAATTTCTCATGCTGCCATTTATCTACCACCCGATTTATTCTCAACTTGAGTTGCCAGAGGGGCATCGTTACCCAATTATGAAGTACCAGTACCTCTATGAATCGGTATTGGTACATATTGAGAAAGATAACTGGAAAGAACACGTGCAGTTTTTCCAGCCAGAAGCATTAACTGTTGAGGAAATAAAACGTGTTCATGACCAGGAATACGTCGACTTGCTAGTGAATGGAAACATGCCAGCTGCGAAAATGCGCCGAATAGGTTTTCCTTGGAGTGAGTCTCTCATTACCAGAACGCTAACTTCAGCAGCGGGCACGGCTTTGACCGCAAATAAAGCACTTGAGTATGGTGTTGCCATTCATTTGAGTGGCGGGTATCACCACGCACACAAAGAGTTTGGCAGTGGTTTTTGTTTATTTAATGACTTAGTGATCGCGGCCAGGCAAGCGCTCGAAGTAGAGCATGTCGATAAAGTATTGATCATTGATAGTGATGTTCATCATGGGGATGGAACAGCAACTTTATGTGACGATGAGCCAGATATCATCACGCTTTCCTTCCACTGTGATAAAAATTTCCCAGCGAGGAAGCCTCAGTCTGATCTAGATGTGCCTTTGGTGCGAGGAACAGGTGATGAGGATTTTTTAATGGCGTTTAAGGAAGTGGTTGAAATGGCACTTAATCTTCATCGTCCTGATTTGGTTATCTACGATGCTGGTGTTGATATACATCAAGACGATGAGCTTGGATATTTTGATGTGTCGACGCAAGGGATTTTAGAGCGTGATAGATTTTTAATGCAAACAATGAAATCGCGAGGTATCCCTGTCGCAGCTGTCGTCGGAGGTGGATATCGAACGAATCATGCAGACCTTGTCCCAATTCATTTGCAGCTCATTAATGCCGCTAAAGAAGTCTTTGTTGGTAAGTAAATACAACTAGACGTAAGTATCAACCTGATTCAAAACGGGACACTGAAACGAAAAGGTCGTTAATTTCTAAGCGTACTCTTTCTGAATGTGGCGATTGCTGGGCTTGTATTCAAGGAGGGATTTGTAAAAATCTTTTCAAATCTGGATATACGAAAAAGCCCGCTAATTTCTTAGCGGGCTTTTTCTAAATGTGGCGGAGAGATAGGGATTTGAACCCTAGATACGCTATTAACGTATGCCGGTTTTCAAGACCGGTGCTTTCAACCACTCAGCCATCTCTCCGTTGTTGAGGCGCATAATATAAGGCTTTGAAAATGTTGTAAACCCCTAGTTGAACTGATTGGATGTTTACTGCGCAAATTTGTGGTTTGTGTTGTTTAAATAAACAAAAACTCCCCAAAAAGGGGAGTTTGAATAGTATATGGATTGCTAGGTATTAATCGTTTTTAGAATAAAAACGCTGTAACTCAGTTAAACCTTGCATCAAAACTGGCAACTTCGGTGCATCATCTCGAAGTCGTTTGTAATTTTTGTCATACAACTTGTAGTTGCCAAACTTATCGATCACTGTGGTTTGTGAGCTAGTAATTAAGGCAAGCTCACGAGTGTCACCCGCTAGGATCCAACGGCGACGACTTTCGTCAAATAGGTTACGACCACTACTGTAATCATATGGGTTGGAAGATACACCGAGCATATCCTGCAACAACGTGACCGAAAGGTCCAAGTGGCTTGTGCTGTGATTAAATTCACCAGCCAACATTCCTGGCCATTGGATTACCATAGGAACTTGTAACTGATAACGGCTGTAGTTGCTGTTTGCGCCCCAGCTGTTCGTATTGGTTTCGTTAAACTCACTACCGTGATTAGAAGTGATAATCACGATGGTGTTTGTCAATAGTCCATTTTTTTCAAGCTCATCAATAATACTAGCGACGGTTTTATCCGCTGATTTCACCGCATATTCATAAGCTTTTTTGAAGCGATCACTTGCGGACATTTCTTCGTCATTATTTGAAGGGATCGATTCAAAATTATCAACGGTGGTGACTTCGATGTAACTAAACCATGGTTGACTCGCTTTCTCTGTTAACCATGTATTCCAGTTCGCGATAGATTGCTTATCGGTATGAGCTTGTGTGCCATCGAGGTCTTCCGCTAGTTTTAAGTCGCGGAAAATAATCTCTGAGTAGAGATCATCTTCAAACCCGCTGCCACTGAATAGGCCGAAGTTGTAACCCTGATCTTTCAGTACATCGAGTAACACTGGCGAAGCACCTTGCGCCTTGATGCTTGAGGCGTAACTGGTTGGTAAGCCGTAGAACAAACCAAAAGCCCCGTAAGTATCATTACTTGAACTGTAATGATTACGGAAGTTCTGATTGTTTTCGGCAAACTCATAGAGGTTAGGCATCTCTTCTGGATTCAGCGCGTCTGCACGCAGGTTATTTACGCTGATCATCAACACGTTGAGCTTATTGACTCGACGGTTAAACTCTAGCTTTTCTAGAGGGTAATTGACTAACTCTACGTTGCCTTCATTTTCCGCTAAGCGTTTTAGGTATTCCTCACGGTCAAGTAGACCATGTTTTTCCATAAAGCTCTTCGCCGTCATCGGATAAGACAATGGGAAGTTTGAACGCTGACTGGTAATTGGATTGTAGAAGTATGCATCTGCCCAAATATAAACCAAATGGCTGGTCATAAAGCTGAGGAAAAATACAGCTGCTAGAGGACGTCCTACGTGCTTATGAGATAGTTTGCGCTGTTTTCGCCATACCCATTCGGATAGAGCGAGCTGAATAAGGAAGATCAGCGGCATTACAACAAACAGATGTTGTAGATCAGTGCTGAGTGCACTTTTATCTTCGCTGAATAGTAACTCCCAAACGACAGGAGTTAAGTGCAAATTGATCGACTGATACGCTTGGGTATCAATCAATAATATGGTTTGCCCAACGGTCGCGAAAATCACTGCCACCAAACGGAACAATTTCCGCGATGGCAGGATAAACGTTAACGGGAATAGAACGAGCAAGTAAAGCGCGAAAACTAGAAAGCCAAAGTGGCCAACCCAAGAAACCGCCAGATAAAACTGACCAAGTAACGTCTCGGGCCAAGGAGACTGAACAATGTAGCGTGTGCCTATCAACATCGATGCAACGATATTGAAGAATGCAAACCAGTGACCCCAACCAACCAGTCGAGATACACGTTCGCCGTATGAGTTTCCGCTGTCTACCATGTATGTGTTCTATTGTCCGTTATTAGTGTGTTTTTGGTGTTTCTAAAGAAGACATCAGCGCCTGAGCAAATTTTTCAGCAATCGCTTTGCGTTGTGAAGCAGCAACACGTTGATTTAAGACATTGGTTGCGATATTTCCGGCAATCATTAGCGTCAACTCAGGAGAAGCAGCGTGTTTTTCAAGAACTGTTGCTACTTCAGCAAGAATTTTCTCTACTTGCTCGTCAGTATATTTAGATGTAATCGGCATAAAGACTCTAATAATGATAGTAAAAGCGGCTTATGATAACCTACAATGCCCATCAACTAAAACCTTGTAGCAAGATAAAATCACTATGAGCCTTCATCTTTCAAACGTTATTCTGCATCAACTGTGCAAAAACGATCAGGACGAGCTAGTTGTAAACTTTCGTCCAGCATCATTAGAGAACGATGCATCTACTGAAAACTTAGTCGCTGAGCTTCACCGAGTATTCCATTCTAAAGCTGGTAAAGGTTTTGGCTCTTTCCAGTCAGACAGCGAATTTCAATTTTGGCTTCAAGAAATGCGCAAAGGAGAGCGAGATTTTTACGACTTCTCACAAATTAGTGCAAATCGCTTGAAAGAAGAGTTGATTAAGTACCCATTTGCGGATGAAGGTATTTTGGTTTTCGCTGAGTATCAGAGTTTAGCAACGGACTACTTGTTCATCGGTATCTTACCAATGAACCAAAGTTTAAAAGTGACCGAAGGTTTGGACATCAGTGCGACGGATTACCTAGATATCACCAAAATGGATATTGCGGCCCGCATTGACTTGTCGAGCTACGACACTGACAAGGAATCTAATCGTTACTTGCAATACATCAAGGGACGCGTCGGCCGTAAAGTGGCGGATTTCTTCCTAGATTTCCTGCAAGCGGACATCGGCTTAGATACTAAACAACAAAACTTAGTGTTGATGCAGGCAGTGGATGATTTTTGTGCTGACTCGAAGCTAGAAAAGCAAGAAGTGAACGAGTACAAGAAACAAGTTTACGATTACTGCAATGAGCAAATTAAATCCGGTGATGAGGTTCAAATCTCAGAGCTTTCTGGAGAGCTTCCTCCAAGCCAAGATGGCACAAGCTTTATGGATTTCACCAAAGAGCAAGGGTACGAACTTGAAGAATCTTTCCCAGGTGACCGTGCGACGGTTCGCAAACTGACTAAATTTGTTGGCGCTGGCGGTGGCTTGAATATTAGCTTTGATAGCCTATTGCTTGGCGAGCGTATTTTTTATGACCCAGAGACGGATACCTTAACGATTAAAGGTACGCCACCAAATCTAAAAGATCAGTTGAGTCGCAACTAAAACCATATCGTCAAATTAAGAGAGCCAATGGCTCTCTTTTTTATGTGAATAAGAAACATCCATAGTATATGCTTGTAATTAATGGAGATATGCGAGGGGCGAGTGTTGCTGAAGCTAAAAGAAGGAATGAGGCGGTTTGTTTGGTTCTGGTTCGTTTTATGGTGTGTTTTAGCGCTAGGGATTTGGTTGCAAGCCAAACAAACGATTCAAACCATTTCAACAGTGAATGAGCTAGGAAGCAAAGTCGAAGAAGTCAGACATTTTTTTAACTTCGATCTGCCTTATCGTGTTAAGCACGTCGACCAAGTTTCACTAAAACTTCAGTTAGCCTATGCAGTTCGCTTACAGCTTGAAAGTGAGTTTTCTGAAGGAAAAATCACACCAGATATTACTCAATTGCTTTATGCGACCGATCGATTTTTAGAAAGTGCTCGAGCCTTTGTAGGAAGTGACAGTGAGCTAGTCTCATTAGCCGAGCAGTTGCGAAGGAGCCGTGCCCGAGCTGAAAACTCTGAGCAAATTCAATCAATGTACTATCGCTTAGGCGCACTTGTTTTGGAGTCTATTTTTAGTGACTCAGCAACGAATAGCGATACTTATCGTGATTTAGACCGACTCTTTATCGAGTCGGACACGCTTTCTCCTCAAGAGCGAAGTGCTTTTCAGCGTCAACTTGCCCATACTTCAAGCGCGCTATCTGCCAAGGCGCAAGGCAGCTATCTAGTTAATCAACTGCTTAATCCTGATTTCCCGAACCAGTTGATTTCGATAAATGACCAGTTGGAACAAAAGTTGATGACCTTTGTTACTTGGTTGTCAGTAATCAGTGGTTTATTTCTTTCTCTTATTTCATGGGGGCTTTTCTCCCAAAGAACCGTTCAGCCGCTAATACCATCAAGAGCAGAGGATAAAGAGTCTGAGCAAGCTGGTGGGTCTTACGTTGTTTTTTCTGCTCAGTCCGAAATCTCTCAAAGCAGCCAAGTTAACGAACAGAGCCCTAATGAGCCGAACACATCGCAAGTGGAAGTCGTGGAACGTGAGCCGTATATAGATATCAATAAGATGCTGGACTCGCTATCGGGAGATGAAAGCGCGGTGCGAATGTTACTTGAAGTCTTTATTCAGGATCACTCTGGCGATGGTTCAAAAATGCATCGGCTATTAGAAGAGGATAAAGAGCAAGCGCAAAGAGCGGCTCATAGTCTTAAAGGGGTCTCGGGAAGTTTAGGGGCAATGCCATTGCACTGCATTTCGGGCGATATTGAACTGTTGATTAAACAAGGGCAAAAAGTGCCGGAAGAGAAACTGACACGTTTAGATGATGTCCTAAAGCAAACCATACTTTTCGCTAACCACGTTCTCAATAGTGAAAAGATACAAGAAGCGCTAACAGATTGATATTGCTCTGACTTACAATCATCAGAGTTGGGGTATTAAAGGCCCGAACTATATGACTTAGTTCGCTTTATTCCTGTTCCATACAATTTGTTAAGGGTACTTTCATGTCCGTTCGTCGATTGTCTTCAATGATGTTGATAGGGTTGGTTGTGATGCTTTCAGGGTGCTCCCTGTTAGAAGTGAAAATCGAGAGTCAAACCGTCCCTCTTACCAAACAAGAGCTTAATATGCGTCTCCTGACTCGTGAGTATGCGCAACAGTTTTTTGCTCAGGTAGAGCAAGCTTCTGATGCATTGCACGATCAATATGAGCCGCATGATAAAGTCCATCAATCTTATATTTTGCTTTGGAAGATAAATGCTGAAGAAGGTCTTCAAGCCGCAGCATACCAAGTCTCGCCAATGGCAGCACTGATTGATACTTGGACTTTTACGCTACAGATGGATCAATTCTTTACGACTGGCCCTGGTAATGAACTATTTGCGACAGATGAGGCAAAGTTAGTTTCTGCTCACTTAGCGAAAGAGGTGGATAAACTGGCTCAATCTCTGTTGAAACAAGAAGCGTACATCAAGACACAAGCGTTTGTTGCAGAGTTCGTTAAGCAACATCCATTCGCGGACTTAAGTATGATCAGGACGCCAGCTTACCGCGGGTGGTTAGATGCGAATCAAATTAGCGAGGAAGAGGCAGTGACTACGCTAGGTACAATGCCAGAAGCATTAGGGGATGTCTCGGATCGTCTAAGCCTTGTATCAGAACAGACCCCCAAAATTATGACTTGGAAGGCGCAGTTATTAGCATTAAATAGCTCTGCCAGCATCGAAAAAGTTAATGCTGCGCTAAATAGCTTACAAGTTACGGCTGATTCGATGAAGGACTTTATTGATAACAATCCAGAGTACATGCGCTATTTAGCAGAGCAAATGGCGGTAGAGTTACAACCTTTAGTTGATGATATTGACCAAAAAACGCAAGCGCGTTTATCTCAATTGGGTGAGGAGCGCCAAGCTTTAGAGCTGATGGTAGCCAGAGAGCGCCAAGAAATCGCGCAGATCATTACCCATGAGCGTGAGAAGTTTGCTCAAGATATGGACCGAGTCTCGCAGGAAGTGGTCAGTTTAGCGATGACCAAGCTGATTGAGCTCGTTAAAAGTACCATTATCTACTTCATCTTGTTCATTGCCGTTATATTCTTTGCACCACTTGGCTTGGGCTATTGGTTTGGTAAGCGTGCAGCAGTGAAAACGCAAGTCAAACAAAGTTAACGTTTGGTTGAGATATAAAAAGAGCGCTCATGCGCTCTTTTTCTTTGTCTCTCACTCGGAAGAGAGATTCTTCCTATCTATGCGAACTTAAGCGGTTTGCTGCTTCAGTTTGCCTTCTGCTTGTTCAACTGCTTCCGCCGTTGGTTCGCATTTATCAACAAACCAACCCATGTAGGAGCTGATGATAGTCACAATGATACATACAAAGCTTAGCCACATGAACGGTGCATAAGATAGTGTCGCAACACCCAGAATACTTGCCATGTAGATACCGTTGTCACTCCATGGAACCATACCAGATGTTAATGTGCCGCCGAACTCTGCGTTACGAGATAAGTTCTTACGTTTATAGCCTAGGCGATCGTAGTTCTTCGCACAGATTTTTGGTGTCAGGATAAGTGAAACGTACATCGCTGAACCAAATACGTTCCCCATAAAGGCTGTACCGATTGTACTTGTTGCCAGTGAACCTGCACTTTGAACGCGTTTTTCAAACAGCTTAGCGATAGTTTCTAACACACCCACTTTATCTAGTAGACCACCAAAACCAAGGCCGAATACGATAACAGCAACCGAGCCAAGCATTGAAGACATGCCGCCACGGTTAAGAATTGAGTCAATGAAATCTACGCCTGAAGAAATCGCAAACGGAGCCCAAGCGGTGTTGAACGCGGTTAGGAAGTCCACATCTTGAATCATTACTGCCCAAATAATACCGAGCAGAGAACCAAAACTGATCACTGGGAATGAAGGCATACGCATTGCTAGAAGTGACAATACGATGATCACAGGAACAAATGAGTAAGGCGTGATGTAGAATTGCTGCTCCATCGCTTTAATTACAGAGTCTACCTGGCTCATGTCAACTTGACCTGCGTAGTGGAAACCAAATGCAGTAAACATAATGCCTGTAATAATGTAGCTAATGAGTGCGATCGGCAGCATGCCTTTAATATGTTCCATTACTTCAACGTTAGACATCGATGAAGCAAGGATGACGGAGTCCGATAGAGGCGACATTTTGTCACCGAAGTAACAACCTGAAAGCACTGCGCCAGCAGTAATTGGTGCAGGAACGCCAAGGCCTTGGCCAATACCCATCATCGCAATACCAGCAGTACCTGCAGCGCCCCAAGAGGTGCCAGTCGCTAGCGCAGTCAATGAACAGATGATCATGGTCGCGAGCAAAAAGATAGAAGGGTGAATTGCTTTAAGGCCGTAGTAAATAATGGTTGGAACAATACCACCAGAGATCCACGTACCAACAAGCGCGCCAACGGCAAGAAGAATTAAGACGGCTCCAAGTCCATTGGAAATGCCATTTAGTGCAGCTTTTTCCAGATCTTTGTACTGATGACCAAGCTTAATGCCTAATATCATGATAATGAACCAACCGATGTACAGCGCTAGCTGGATCGGTAGGTCTAGCTTGGCAGTGAACGAAAATGCCAGCAGTAGAAATAAACCGAGCGAGATAAATACCTGTATCAAGCTTGGTAGGCGTGGTGTAACTTGCTTCATATGTGCCTCTGTCAATCTTGGAGCAATAGAGGAAGGCGCTCCTTGTTGTAATCGCGCATAACATACATTAACAAAAATTATATTTCGAATATTTGGTGTTTTATCTTGATGTTCGTCGGCAAAAACGTTTGCTTGTGAAATTAACTGTTAGTTTGTTTTAACTTTTTTGGTTTTAAATGTTGTGTAATGTGAAATTATTGTGCTTCATGTGTTATTTTATCACTGAGTGGTAAGACCAATTTGGAGTAACAGGGCTTTCCCTACTTGAAAAATGGCCGAAATCGCAAACCAAACACTAAAAAATCTCGTTTAACACGAATTTTCATAGGAAAAGGTTAAAAAATAGGCTTATTTACAAAATAGGGGTTGAGATTTTGATGCGAAAAATTAACTATGGGGTAGGTTTTTTAATACATGGAGAGTTAATACGATGAGAGTTGGTTTAGTTGGTTGGCGCGGTATGGTTGGTTCAGTCCTTATGCAGCGTATGGTTGAAGAGAAAGACTTCGACCTAATCGAACCAGTATTCTACAGTACTTCTCAAGTTGGTATTCCTGCTCCTAACTTAGGAAAAGACGCAGGCTTACTGCACGACGCGTATGATATTGAAAGCTTAAAACAGCTTGATGCGGTAATTACATGTCAAGGTGGTAGCTACACAGAAAAAGTTTACCCAGCACTTCGACAAGCCGGTTGGAAAGGCTACTGGATTGACGCCGCATCTACGTTACGTATGGCGGAAGATTCTATCATCACGCTTGATCCTGTGAACTTAAAGCAAATCCAACAAGGCATCCACGGTGGCACGAACACATTTGTTGGTGGTAACTGTACGGTTAGTTTAATGCTAATGGGTCTAGGTGGCTTATTCGAAAAAGGCCTTGTTGAGTGGACAAGCGCGATGACATACCAAGCCGCTTCTGGTGCTGGCGCGCAAAACATGCGTGAACTGATCTCGCAAATGGGCGTTATCAATGACTCTGTAAGTTCCGAACTTGCAAACCCATCAAGCTCTATCCTAGATATTGATAAAAAAGTTGCAGACACAATGCGCAGCGGTTCTTTCCCTACCGATAAATTCGGTGTACCACTAGCTGGCTCGCTTATTCCGTGGATCGATGTGAAACGTGATAACGGTCAGAGTAAAGAAGAGTGGAAAGCGGGCGCAGAGGCAAACAAAATTTTGGGCTCACAAAGCTCGCCTGTACCAATTGATGGTACTTGTGTCCGTATTGGTGCAATGCGTTGTCACTCTCAAGCACTCACTATCAAGCTTAAGCAAAATGTCCCAATGGACGAAATCGAAGAAATCATCGCCACTCATAACGACTGGGTTAAAGTGATTCCTAACGATCGTGACATTACTGCGCAAGAACTTACACCTGCAAAAGTAACGGGCACTATGTCCGTACCAGTGGGTCGTCTACGTAAGATGGCAATGGGTGATGACTTCCTAAATGCTTTCACTGTTGGTGACCAACTACTATGGGGCGCAGCAGAACCATTGCGTCGTACGTTACGCATTATTCTTTCTGAGAAAGCATAATCACATCAATCTTTGTTTGATGACAAAATAAAAGAGCTCCCTAGGGAGCTCTTTTTTATGCTTCGTCTTCTCCACGAACAACGCGTTTGTCAGGATCGGCCAGTTCACTACCACAGTGTTTACAGTAAGTCGCATCAGAGTCGTGCCCGGCGTGAGAACAGTTCGGACACTTCACTAATACTTTGTGCGATTGCATTTCTTGGTGAAGCTCTGCTGTGAAAATACCAGTAGGGACCGCCAAAATTGAATAACCCAACAACATAGTGAGTGAGGCAAGCCCTTTTCCGAGATCTGTTTGAGGTACCAAGTCACCATATCCAACCGTTGTGATGGTCACAATAGCCCAATAAATACTTTTCGGAATGCTAGTAAATCCGTTTTCAGGCCCCTCAATGACAAAAATCAGTGACCCAAAGATCGTGACCATAATGGCGACAGAGCTAAAGAAGATAAAAATCTTTCTGCGCGCCATCAGTAGAGAGCGTAAGAGGATGTTGGACTCTTGAAGATAGCGGACTAACTTGAGTATGCGGAATATTCGCATGACTCGCAGTGCTCTTATTACGCCCATAAAGGAGGCAGAAGGGAAAAACAGTGCTAAGTAAGTAGGTAAAATCGCGAGTAAATCAACGACGCCATAAAAGCTCTTCGCATAGGCCGCTGGTTTTGGAGAGCAATAAAGTCGGAGAAAATACTCAATAGTGAATAAACCGGTAAAAGTGTACTCCAAGTATTTCAGCTCTTTTGCCCACTCGGTGCGCACGGATGGTATTGAGTCTAAGACCAGTACGATTAGAGAACTGATAATCGCGATAATGAGTGCAATATCGAAGGTTCGACCAGCTTTGGTATGAGTACCAAAAATGGTGACATAAAGAGTATGTTTGAGAGAGTCAGTCGTCATGACAAAGCGATCCATTGTTGAATCGCTCTATCATACAATTTTATAGAAACTCAGGCTAATCCTGGAAATAAGTTGCGTAAACCATTGGCGATAAACTCAATACCCAATGCGCCTAATATCAAACCCATGATACGGGTAATCACGTTGATACCAGTTTGACCCAAAAATCGCACGATCAGTGGGGCAGAGCGGAACAACAGCCACGAGCATAGACAGAACAAGCCAATTGTAATGCTGATGCCTACCGTGTCAAACATGCTTGGGTAGCGTGCACCGTAAACAATAGTCGAACTGATTGCGCCTGGTCCTGCCATTAGCGGCATCGCAAGAGGAACAACACCGATCTGCTCGCGACTCACGTATTCTGATTTTTCCTGTTTGTTTTGTTTATCTTCCCCCAGTTTACCGCTCATCATCGAGAACGCGATGCTAAGCAGCAGTAGCCCACCTGCAACACGAAACGAATCCAGAGAAATGCTGAACATGTCTAATAGTAACTGGCCAGCAAAGAGCGAAATGATCAGGATGATCGCAACAGCCACGTTCGCTGTGGTTGCCGTATTGCGCTTTTCGTCTGGTGTCATATGGCCGGTTAGTGACACAAACACAGGCATGATACCAACAGGGTTTACTGCGGCGACCAAGCCAAGGAAAAACTGCAAGAAGATAGCAAGTTCAAAAGTTTGCATGTTGCGTACTCATTAAAGTTCACATTAGTGAAAAGGAGAAGGGGTAATTTGGGCGTAATGTAAGGCAAAAGTTGGGTTGGAAGAAATGAAAAAAACTAACGCATTTCCTACTGTTTTAGTGAGAAAAACTAATTCTTTAATAAACTGTATCTAATCTGGAAAAGAATTGTTGCGTATAAAGTTGCTGTCAAAGCGTGCTGTTTTACATAAACGTTAACATTCGCACACTTTTGATAAAAACTAAGGTGGTTTGTAGAGAGATGTATTCGGTTCGATATACTCTCAGTAGCACAAGGAATTGGGCCTACATGTAATTTTGTTGGCTAAAAATGAAACTTTTTTACAGGTTGTTGTAGTTTCTTTTATTTATTTGTCTATTTGCTTCTTTTTTGTTCAATAAAAATTGAAGGTTAATTTATTTGTTTATCAGTGGGTTATGTCGTTTTGGTGTGATGGGGCACCACTTTGGTGGTATTTAGGTCGTGAGAACTGATCCAAGTCAATTTTTTTCACACTCTGAAATATTATACTCAGTCCTGAAAGCAATTTACTAAGACGTTTGTTTTCTAAGTGACTGATAAACAGTAAAAACGATAAGTAATAGCCTTAGTAAAAAGTTTTTAATATTTGTTAATTTTAGGAGATTCCCTATGCCTGTAACTAATATGGCTGAACTAGATGCAATGATTGCTCGCGTTAAGAAAGCGCAAGAAGAGTTCGCTACTTACTCTCAAGAGCAAGTAGACAAAATCTTCCGTGCAGCATCGCTTGCAGCTAACCAAGCCCGTATCCCGCTAGCTCAACAAGCGGTTGAAGAATCTGGTATGGGTATTGTTGAAGATAAAGTAATCAAGAACCACTTCGCTTCTGAGTTTATCTACAACAAATACAAAGACGAACAAACGTGTGGCATCCTAGAAGAGGATGACAACCTAGGTACTATGACTATCGCTGAACCTGTAGGTATCATCTGCGGTATCGTACCAACGACTAACCCTACATCTACAGCGATCTTCAAATCTCTAATCTCTCTGAAGACTCGTAACGGTATCATCTTCTCACCACACCCACGTGCGAAAAACTCGACTAACGACGCAGCGAAACTGGTTCTAGACGCAGCAGTAGCAGCGGGTGCACCAAAAGACATCATCGGTTGGATCGACCAACCTTCTGTTGAGCTTTCTAACGCTCTTATGAAACACGATGACATTGCTCTTATCCTTGCAACTGGTGGCCCAGGCATGGTTAAAGCAGCTTACTCTTCTGGTAAACCAGCAATCGGCGTAGGTGCAGGTAACGTTCCTGTTGTTATCGACGAAACTGCTGACATCAAACGTGCAGTGGCTTCTATCCTGATGTCTAAGACTTTCGACAACGGCGTAGTATGTGCTTCTGAGCAGGCTGCAATCGTCGTTGATGAAGTTTACGATGAAGTGAAAGAGCGTTTTGCTTCTCACAAAGCTTACGTACTAAGCAAAGCAGAAGCTGAAAAAGTTCGTAAAGTTCTTCTTATCGATGGCGCGCTAAACGCGAAAATCGTAGGTCAGCCAGCAGCGGCAATCGCTGAAATGGCAGGCGTTAAAGTTCCAGCAGACACGAAAGTCCTTGTTGGTGAAGGTCTAGGTAAAGTGTCTCACGATGACGCATTCGCTCACGAGAAACTATCTCCAACTCTAGGTCTATTCCGTGCTGACAACTTCGAAGACGCGGTTGCTCAAGCGGTAACTATGGTTGAGATCGGTGGTATCGGCCACACATCTGGTCTTTACACTAACCAAGATACTAACGCTGACCGTATCCGTTACTTCGGTGACAAGATGAAGACAGCTCGTATCCTAATCAACATCCCGACTACTCACGGTGGTATCGGTGACTTGTACAACTTCAACGTTGCGCCTTCTCTAACTCTAGGTTGTGGTTCATGGGGTGGTAACTCTATCTCTGAGAACGTAGGTCCTAAACACCTAATCAACAAGAAAACTGTAGCGAAGCGAGCTGAAAACATGTTGTGGCATAAACTACCTAAGTCAATCTACTTCCGTCGTGGTAGCCTTCCAATTGCTCTAGGCGACCTAGAAGGTAAGAAACGCGCATTCTTAGTAACTGACCGTTTCCTATTCAACAACGGTTACGCAGATGACGTAGTAAGCCTACTTAAAGCTCAAGGCATGGAAGTTCAAACATTCTTCGATGTTGAAGCTGACCCAACGCTTTCTGTTGTAGAGAAAGGTGCGGCTCAAATGGCTAGCTACCAACCAGATGTTATCCTAGCGCTAGGCGGTGGTTCACCAATGGACGCTGCGAAGATCATGTGGGTAATGTACGAGCACCCAGAAACTCACTTCGAAGAACTAGCAATGCGCTTTATGGATATCCGTAAACGTATCTACAAGTTCCCTAAAATGGGTCAAAAAGCTGAGCTTGTATGTATCACTACAACTTCAGGTACTGGTTCAGAAGTTACACCATTTGCGGTTGTTACTGACGACAAGACTGGCGCTAAATACCCACTAGCTGACTACGAAATCACGCCAAACATGGCTATCGTTGATGCTAACCTAGTGATGAACATGCCTAAGTCTCTAACAGCATTTGGTGGTTACGATGCAGTAACTCACGCTCTAGAAGCTTACGTATCTGTTCTTGCGAATGAATACTCAGATGGTCAGGCTCTACAAGCACTTAAGATGCTAAAAGAATACCTACCTTCAAGTTACGCGAACGGCGCTAACGACCCAATCGCTCGTGAGAAAGTACACAACGCAGCAACTATCGCTGGTGTGGCATTTGCTAACGCATTCCTAGGTGTTTGTCACTCAATGGCGCACAAACTAGGTGCTGAGTTCCACATTCCACATGGCCTAGCAAACGCACTACTTATCTCTAACGTTGTACGTTACAACGCGAACGATAACCCAACTAAACAAACAGCGTTCTCTCAATACGACCGCCCACAAGCACGTCGTCGTTACGCTGAAGTTGCCGACCACTTAGGTCTAAGCCAAGCTGGTGACCGTACTGCTCAGAAAATTGAACGTCTACTAGCATGGTTGGATGAGCTAAAAGTGAACCTAGACATCCCAATGTCTATCCAAGCGGCAGGCGTAGCTGAAGCAGACTTTATCGCGAAACTTGATGAGCTAGCAGTTGAAGCGTTCGATGACCAATGTACTGGTGCGAACCCTCGCTACCCACTAATTAGCGAACTTAAAGATGTGTTAATGGCTTCTTACTACGGTAAAGCATTCGTTGAAGGTGAAACTTTCGAAGGTACAACAGTTATCAAGAAGAAAGCAGACCAAGAAGCAGCGAAAGCGGCGCCTAAAGCAAAGAAAGAAAAAGCTGACGCGTAATTAAGAGTGGTGTGAGTAAGGTTTTCGCTAGCACGAAACCTTAACCGGGAAAAAGTAAAGCCCCAGTCATTGGACTGGGGCTTTTTTTGTTGAAAGAGTTGAGTAATAGCGATCCGTTTACGCAACAAACACGTTGTCCATTCATACTTCTGTAGCAACCACTCTGCCACTAAAATACTCATTTGATACGATATATGCGGTATTGCGAACCAATTCATCTTGGATCTCGGCCCAGTGTCTTTCGTTAAGTTCTTCTCTTGTATGGTTTACCGAAGGAATGACGCCACCCACCCGAATATTAAATGGAGTGAGCTCTTTTGCCCAACTGTGAGTAAAACCTGACACCAAAGCAGCCATGCTTTCGACTCCCGTTAAATCTTCATGGCTGTCATGGGAAATGACGTTAACAATTACCCCTTTCTTATTTCTAGCGCGAAATCGTTCGGCTCCCACCTGGCCATAGGTGTAGAGGAAACGTGCTGCAGAAGACAAGTGATCAATGTAAGTACTCATAGGTTCGGGAGCCATCAAGCCTGGCATGGGAGAGCTCGTCCAGCAATTGACTATCACGTCTGGTGTCGCACGCAGCTGCGATTCTATCTGATCAAACAGTAAGTTAATGGACGTTGTGTTATCACTGCACACATTCATCGCATAGACTTTATCTGTGAAGGCACTAATCTGCTCATAGCTCGATTTTAGAGCGCTAGAGTTTTGGTCACAAAGAATCAACGTCGCTCCAAGGTGAGCAAAGTGACTAGCACAAGTCCTTCCTATAACAGAACCTGCAGACGTGACGAGAATAATTGATTCTTTAATATCCATAACACCTTCACTGTATCCCTGTGTGAAAAAAAATACACCAGTGGTTTGTGCTATTAGCATGGTTGAAATTAGAAAGGCTCAGTGTGAAAGACTTCAAACTAACGCTTTTGGATGAGGACTATTGTGCGGTAATTTGTAAGGCGTCACATTTCTGACTGTGGATACTGCAAGCTGTTGGTTGAACAATGATCTCTATACTTGCAGTTGAATTTGATACTGACGTTGAGCCGTCACTAGTTGATTGTATAGCCCTGCATCTGGGATGAGGTTTTTGTTGCGCTCGCCCAATTTGCGTCGCTCATGACCGGATAGGTTGTGATAAACGTCTTCAGGAAGGTTAAACGTATCTTCCGGCAAGTAGGTCAGGGCGTCTGGTTTCAAGTAGTGACTCAGTTTCGCTGAGGATAGACCTGCACCGTGGAATTGTTTTGCTTGCTGTGCTGCTAGCTCATAGCTGCTGCTATCAGAACGAAGAGCTTGAGGCGTTGACAATTCAAGTTGTTGACGGAGTATATCTTCGCTAGTGGCTACTTCTTTGATTTCCTCCACAGGTACAACGTCGCGTACATCGTTAGAAAACATCGACAAAATCAGTGCAAAATCGGCACGACGTCCTTCATGGACAGCATGGTTGATACCATTGCCGAACTGAAGCTCGTTAATAATTGCCGCTTTGTCTAAAGTATGAATTTGCATGATGTTCCTCGCTCGATGCCATTTTAACGGCGTGTCTGAGAAGAACTTTAGGAAAAAGAAGAGATTAAATTGGAGTTTTAAGCGAAAAATAAAAAGCTCGCTGGTTCAGCGAGCTTTTAAAATAAGACTAAATTGAACTTAGGGGGGAAGTAAAATTACTTCGCTAGGTTCTCAGCTACAAAGTCCCAGTTTACAAGTGCCCAGAAGCCGTTCATGTAATCAGGACGCACGTTGCGGTAATCGATGTAGTATGCGTGTTCCCATAGGTCAACAGTTAGAAGTGGTGTTGTGCCTTCTTCTGTTAGAGGAGTAGCAGCGTTAGAAGTGTTAACGATCTCTAGAGAGCCGTCAGCTTTCTTAACAAGCCAAGTCCATGAAGAACCGAAGTTGTTGATTGCTGAATCAGTAAACTTCGCTTTGAATTCTTCGAAAGAACCGAATGCTGCGTTGATTGCGTCAGCAACTGCGCCTGTTGGTTCGCCGCCCGCGTTTGGAGCAAGACAGTGCCAGTAGAACGTGTGGTTCCAGATTTGCGCTGCGTTGTTGAATACGCCACCAGTAGAAGTCTTGATGATCTCTTCTAGAGTTTTGCCTTCGAACTCAGTACCAGGGATAAGACCGTTAAGCTTAACAACGTAGGTGTTGTGGTGCTTACCGTGGTGGTAGTCTAGAGTCTCTGCTGAGATGTGTGGTTCTAGTGCGTCTTTCGCGTAAGGAAGAGCTGGTAGTTCAAATGCCATTACTCGATTCTCCATTGATTTGAAAGGATGACCTTTCGATTGCTTCCAGTGTTTTTTATAGCTATGTAGCCTTTAAGGCTGACTTGCTAAGTATTTTAGCAAGTTTTTACTTTATTAAAACCCCGATATGAAAATATTTTAAGGGGTTAGCGGCTGTGAAGTGCTGAATTGCTCGCCATCAAGCAACCTGAATTTAAGCCTTATTAATTATATGGTTTTTATTCTGTCGTTATTGAGTAGAATGTGGCAAATAAACAAAGTTCAAACCCATGAATGAGGAAGCGATGGAAACTATCGACAAAATCAAACAGCAGATCTCTGAAAACTCAATCCTGCTGTACATGAAAGGATCACCGAAACTGCCAAGCTGTGGTTTCTCTTCTCAAGCGTCACAGGCTCTAATGGCATGTGGTGAGAAGTTCGCTTACGTAGACATTCTGCAAAACCCAGATATCCGTGCTGAGCTACCAAAGTACGCACAATGGCCAACATTCCCTCAACTATGGGTTGAAGGCGAGCTTATCGGCGGTTGCGACATCATTCTAGAAATGTTCCAAAAAGGTGAACTTCAGCCTCTAATCAAAGAAGCTGCAGCGCGCGCTGAAGATCAAGCTGAGTAATTCGTAAATACTCACATTTAGCGATAGAATACGAAGGAGCCGTACTGGCTCCTTTTTCTTTTTAGGTTAGTGGAATGAACATAAAGCTTTATTATGTAGCATAGCCTGTGAAAGTTTCGCTAAACCTTGTTGTGGCTTGTTTTATAAAGGTTTTTATAAACTCTTCAATCTGATTACGACCTATCAAGAACGATAAAAACTAACCTTTGCCGCCTTTTTGTCGCCACTATTTAAGCTCGTGAGCGTTTTTTTTATTGATACAGCACTTCTTGAACTTTTTTCCACTATCACATGGGCAACGTTCGTTTCTTCCAACTTTGTCCCGCTCTCTCTTGCTATGCGGTTGCTTTTGTTCTCGAACGTTCACGCCAATGTCATTGTTTTTAAGGTCCACATTTATCAATTTTGCATTATGATTTGAATGTAAATCTATACCTACTCTGCAATGAGTCGCTCCTCCTCCTTTCATATATACAGTTACGCCATTGTCAAACTTGAAGCCTGTACCGGCGTGGTCGGCTTCGCAATCAGTTAATATAAACATACGATACTCCACGAACTGCCACTGAAATAGTGCTATAGTGAAACGTGATGCATATAGTATAGAGGGTAGCGAAAATGGCAATTGAATTTGATGGTTGTAATATTTCGGAGAATAAGACCGGAGTGCGAGTACCAGAAAGTGCAAAAGTAATGTTTAAAGATACGGATATCGTTAAAAACGATATTGGTGTGGACGTGTACATTAGCAGCTTGTTAGCTGAAAAATTAGGGTTACCAGAAAATACTCCTCAATCTTATGTCGATGAGGTAGAGAAGTTGTTGAAAGCTAACGCTGACCAGAGTACGTCTAACAAAATAAAGTTGCTTGAAAACAGTACATTGTTCAAATGGCTAGGGCATACGTCTTCACTCATAACTATTGCCACTGCATTAATCGCTAAGTTTGGATAGTGAATGTTGATTCTAGTTTAATGTCAATGAAGTCAAGGGATTAAACTTCACTGCATCACTCAAATGGTTTGGTGAAAAATGCGCATAAATCATCGTGTGATCGATATGCTGATGGCCGAGGATTTCCTTCAATACAAGAATGTTGCCGCCATTTGTCATGAAGTGACTCGCAAAGGTATGCCGTAAAACGTGAGTTGCTTGTCCTTCTGGCAAGTGAGGTAGGGCTTTAGTCAGCCATTTGTATGCCACGCCGTAACCGCAAGTGAAAAGGCGATCATTGGTTGGCTTATAGATTTGGTTGTACAGCTCTTCCGAGATAGGGACCGTCCGGTTTCGCTTGCCTTTGGTGTTGTTGTAGGTAATGCGGCATTTCGTCAGGTTAGAGCCTTTCAGATAAATCGCTTCCCTGATCCTGGCACCGGTTGCCAGGCACACTTTGAAGATTTTCGTGAGTTCATCACCAACGGGGCTTTGTTGCACCACGTTAAATAGGTGGCGAATTTCCTGCTCTGTTAGAAATGCCAGTTCAGACTGAGGCTTTTTTATGGCCTCAATGCCATTAACCGGGTTTGGCAGTTTCCACTCACCAAGTTTGATCAGTTTGTTGAACATTGCTTTTAGCAAGCCAAAGTCTACATTATTCGACGCTATGGAAAGTTCTTTATGTTCTTGGCCGCGTCCTCTGCTGGTTCTAGTGGCTCGGTAGGCTGCTAGTTGTTTTGAATTGAGGTGAACTGCGATTGGGTTGTCTAAGTCTTGGACCATATTTTCCAAACGCAGAAGAGTATGTTCACCCGATTTGAGGTTCTTTCCATGGAGTTTGTACCAAAGTTCAACGAGGTTAGACATTCGGCGGTGATCGGGCTTCGAACCTAGCCACGGTTTGTCGTCCACCTCTTTCATCAAGTGAAGCTCAAAAGCAGTAGCTTCACCTTTGGTTGCAAAGCGTTTGCGAACGCGCTTGCCATTTCTACCTTGAGGGTAGCATTCGCATAGCCATGGCTTTTTACTGCCATCTTTAAGGTTACGGATAGTCATTAGCAATTAATTTGAACTGTTTTTATATACAGTATTTGTATTTATCTAATTTCGCAATGTTTAAGTTGATGAAGAACGAACACGCATGAAGTACACCTGGTATCACAAAGAGAAAACCTGAGTTTGACGCGAATTTGAATTGTTGGTAGACCGGACTTAATGATGATTATTATGTGTTGAGGTGAGTATGCTGGTTTGCACCTACAGAGAAGATGGCTCTGATTGTACAACAGAAATGTATGAGGCCGATCCGGATAAGTTCCGTGGTCTAATTGACTGTAAAGTTTGTGGTAAAAAGGCGTGGTTTGTTAAAGGGTTTAAGACTGCCAAAGTTGACCGTATGGCCTGTTTTGGAGCGCGACACACTGAAGGCTGTGACGCTTCAACTGTACTGATAAAACCTGATGGTGTGGATGAGGCAGAGGAAGATGGAGATTTTTCATCTGATATTCGAGTCGATCTGGACAAGGCGAGCGGGAACTCACTGTATGTATCTCAAGATAATGGCAAGCATGGCGAAGAAGAATCAACACGAGTAACAGCAAGGCCAGCATCCGGAATTGGCTCTGGATCGGGTTATCCCCTGAACAAATCACTGAGAGCTCTCCTTACGAACTTATGCCGAAATCCCAATTATGCAGAAAAGGGACAGTCAATAAACATTGTGACTGATGGCGGACGGGAAGTGATCAAAGGGCCACTCTCAGATTTTTTAGTTCCTATATCAGAAGCGAGTGAAAAGCATATAGGCAGTGATTACATTTTTTGGGGGCCTATCAACAACTTGAACGTCGATAAAAACGGTGTGTTATGGCTGAACTACGGTGACTACAGAACTGAACCTAGTATCAGTCTGCGCCCTGAGCTAAAAGACCAAGTTGTTAGGAACTTTAAAATCAAGGACGTTGGTGACCTAGATGGCTCAGATGTAATTATTGTTGGTCACGTTGGCATTTCACCCAACAATAAAGTCATTATCTCGACGGGTTTTACGAAGTATTTATCTTTCCGCAAGATGAATGTTGTCAGTGATGGTGGAGGGGGTGATTTGCACTAAATCGCACATAGAATACTCGATGTTTTTAGTAAAGAGCCCCTTTAAATAGGGGCTTTTATGTATAAATAATAATCCGATAGTGTTATGGGTTGCATCAAATTATTTGGCCTTCTTTGATGATACTATTTGGTCGAAAATTTTGTCATATCTGCTTTGAACATTGTCAACAGAAGATGCATCAACAAAGTGATCTGCTCCGTGGAAATAATGCTTGGAAAGTTGTTTTTTCGCTTCATTTCGGTCGCAGCCCTCAAATTCAGCGAAGTATCCATCAATGGTTGCTAATTGAATTCCTTTTTGGCGATATCGCCGTTCATCAGTTCTGTGACGAGCGGATTCTCGTAATAAGTAGAAACCTGGGGTTATGCCAACAATTAAGAAAAAGGAACGAAGCAAAATCAAGGTGTATTGAGGAATATGATTGTCATCAAGCAGTTTATCGTAGTCAAAGGTTAGCAAGAACAAACCAATTGATGCGATAAGCCATAATACTCCCCAAAGACGCAGAGAGTCGGCGGTAGCTTTTTCTTGTTCGGCTTGTTTGATAGATGAATCTGAAAGAGCATCTGAAGCCACAAATGACAATGTTTTTCTAAGTGATTCATTGAGCAAACAAAAATCGTTAATTTGTTCATTTACTCTTTCTGAAAGAGTCGATACCTTGATGTTGACTTTTTCTAGCGTGCTTTCCACTTTTTTGTCTAGTCGTTCGTTGATTTCTTGTTCTTTTTCTACCAAAGATTGATCGACGTACTCGATAATCTCCTCTTCCAACTCTCTTTTTAGTTTTGTACTAAGTTTTTGGATACCAATTTTTGAAGAACTGGTAGTTGATTCAATTTCACTTAAAACACGGGACTCAATATCTTTAGCTGTATTGGTAAGTTCATTTTTTTGTTTAGTACTTTGTCTTTTAAGGTTGGCTGAGGCGGAAAGAGAAATTTCGTTAAGTGCATCATGAAATTTACTTACTTCTCTACTTAGAATGTCTTGACGAGATCTGAGTTGGCGTATTAATCCATGTAATTCAATTTTGGATATACCAACATTAAGCGAGTTTGAGCCAGAGATGTCATAGATTACTTTGCTGATTTTTATTATTTCTTTATTTATATCGGGAGATAATCTTTGGAACTCTTCAGAGATTGATAGATTTTCTAAAGATGCTTCAATTTTATTAAAGTCTATAATGTCTACTAGCCAAAATGTTTGCATTGAATCGTTATTTTTGTCATGACTTTCAAAATAGAAAATATCATTTCTTAAGGCAACAAAATCGTTAATTGATTCGATGAATGCCAACAAGGGTAGGTTTCCCTTGTCGGAGCTTTTCAGTGATTCGTTCTCTAACGTTTCTAACGATTGAGTAAGAGTTTCAAAATGCTCAGATAATACCTTTAATTTGTCTTTTGAATGTACCATGACAGCTTCTCTAGATTCTATTTACAACAGCTGATGAAAACGTTTTTTAAATCATCTCTTATTTAAAGTCACCGCAACGCGGCCAATCACTTTGATATCTTCTTCAGATCCAGATACTTCAACCGTTGAGTTGCCAAACACGACTGCTAGTTTGTTTGGTAATCGTTGAATATGGTTAATATACAGTTGCTCACTCATATTAAACAAATACCTCACCAGTCTCGACACTGCAAATACCAGTGATGCGGTCAGCTCTAAACGTGCGCACGGAATTTCTCATCAAGCAGAAAGCTTTGACGTATGTATCGCCACTGGCGTTCTGCTCAATTTTTCTTAAAACAATCTCGCGGTCAGATACCTTCCCTGCAGAATCCTTGTAGTTCATAAGGTATTGAGCACCTAACTCCAACTCATTGAGGAATGATAGGCCAGACGATCCATCTACATTGATGTGCTTTGCGGATTTCGGAGCTGGTTTTTTCTTCGGTTTTTGGTTGGCTTGTTCGCGTTCCTCGAACCCATCACAGAAATCGGTTAGAAGAGCAAATAGATGAAGAGCTTCATCGTTGTCGAGTACTTTGTCTTCCAGGTAAAGTTCAACTGTTACTGCCAGTTCTTTAGTTTTTGGATCCTGTTTTGATTCAGGATAACGCTTGAACCAAGAACGAAGTTTTTTAGATTCGTCTAAATCAACAACGTCGTCTTCAAGAACTTGATTTGCCAGTTTGTAGAGAGCTTTCTCCCGGCGTGGTGTTAGCAGTTCTTGCGGAACGCTAGGTTCAACGGTACTGCTATTGGTCTGTGTTGGCTGGATTGGATTCGCGTGTTCAGATGATTTAGATACAGGTTTTCTTTCTAGTTTTGTCTCTGGACCTTTTGGTTGGCTACTAATCGTATTTTCTATATTAGTCTTCTGGACGGATTTCTTAAATAGTGTAAGTAGGCCGTTGCATGCAAAAAAAACTAATAGAGCCATGATGTTAAATGTAAGTAGATGGGACAGATCATTTGAATCTGGTGAAATTGCAATCCCCAAATACAACAAACACATAAAGGCAGTCCAAAGCGTAGATAAAATCTTTACCCATATTGGATGATCGCCTTTGTAAACAAAGAACACAAAAGGAACCGGCGCCACTACAGTGCCTATTTTAAGCCAAGGTTTCATACCTATCTCCTAGACAACCAACTAATAATTATTCTTTTCTTAATGTCACCGCCACGCGGCCAATCACTTTTATATCTTCTTCTGATACTTCAACGGTGCTGTCACCAAACACCACGGCAAGTTTTTTACCTGGTAAGCGTTGGATATGGTTTATCGACAAGGTTCCGTCAATGTCTATTAAATATTTGCCCGAGGCGGGGTTCGTAGAGTCTTTATCAACGAGGTATAAAGCATCATTTGTTTCAACTTCAATCGTCACCTCAGCATTGAGGTTAAAGCTATTAAATCTGCGGATAGCGTAGGGTAACTCACCGGTGTCTAAAAGCTCCCCGTTGGTTAAGCAGTAGCTTTTTATCTGGACTGAGTTGTGTTGCGGAGAAGGTGTAGCAGCTGCTTTTTTGGCTGTACGTTTTGTCGCCGAATGAGCTTTAAATCGGTCTTCTGGCTTTAAAGCCAACTCCTCCATTGGGATTCCCAAAGCTAAATGAGCTCTAACCATTAGTTCATGAGAAGTTCGGTTATGAGTATTCCAAGTGCTGAAAGTGCTTTTGGGTACGTCATATACGAACGCCATTTCTTGAAAGTTCTTACACCCTGTCAAACGCTTCAAATTTTCTGTGAAATCAGTGCCTTTCAAGTAATTGAAAGGTTCTATTTTACGAATGCTCATGACTCAAAGTTCTCATTTTCGAATTAATTTGTCGTTTTTTGTTGAAAGTTCGCAAATGACGATCAATAATTCCTGTGTGTTTCGGAAGTCACGCCGACCAAAGCAAGAGACAACCGAAGAAGATAGACATAAATACAAGGATATCACCATGTTAACGTACAAGATACCTCCACTAAGTCCATATGTGACTTACGAAGAATACTCCCGCCTTACTGGTTTACCTATGGGCACCATCAAGCAATACGTGACTGAAGGTCGCGTCATCATCAAGCCCAAAGACAAACGCCGCGATAAGCCATTGATTAACATGGTTGCTATGCACGAAATGGCGGCACGTGAAGCCATTGCTGCGCTTGGGTAAGTAATGGGCTTTTCCTCTCTTATTCCAGCTAAAACGCACTGTCCAATGTGGCTAAATGAGTTCTCGTTGGTTGTCATTCTCGTACCGCCTTTCATGTAAGAGTGTGGATCATGGACGCAAATATCGCTATGTACGGATTCCGCGAACGCAAACAGCAATCTTTCAACGCTGCATGTTGCGATTTCGCCATCAATCACAATATGGAAAAGCTGGCACCGCGAATTGGGCTTACTGGGAGAATGCTGCGTAACAAGCTAAACCCAGAACAGCCTCACAAACTGGATCCAGTGGATTTGGCATTGCTGAGTAAAGAATCCGGCGATTACACCATTGTGAACACACTCTTTGCTGACCTAGGTGTCGTGACGGTTCAGTTACCTCAAGACGGGGAAGATAAGAACCTTTTAGAGCGCACGCTGCTTAATAGCCAATATTCCGGTGAGCTGTCTAGCGATGCAATGCACATGTGCAGTGCAGACCGTTTACCTCGCAGTCAAAAACGAAAAACCATCGCCAAGGTTCAAGCGGCCATCGGCAACCTGGTTTTGTTCGTCAACGATTTAGAAAACCGCACCACCGGCTTTCAGCCACTCATGCAAATGGGCACAGATTTCCTCGCCAACGGTGCGCCACTTCCGGGCTTAGCCTAAGGAGAGCCAATGAGTCAGTTAGCTATTCAACAGGAACAACAAAAGCAAATACCCAACGCCAACGAGAGCATTGCCGCTTGTAAAGCTCTGTTTAATGGTTCCGCTACGCGCGGCAAGTTGAAGCAGTTGTGGAACGCGATGCCACCACGTTTTCGCGGTATGGTTTTAGTCGCCGGTGATCTGAAAGCCTCGGATTATGTGCGAGAGTTTGAAAGTTTTAATGATTTGGAGCTTCAAAAAATCCGTAGCGGCATGCAACAGATTAAAGAAATCGCGACGTTGTTCGATCGCAATCTTGGTGACGTTCGACGCCTCAAGCATTACCAATTCAGTAGTACGCATTAATTCTCCAAGCCTTTGCCCCTGTAACAGGGGGCTTTTTTTCGTCTTAGCGTAGGAGCATAAAAGATGAATCTAAATGAAGTTGCAAACAAACTCGCTATCCAAACAACCATTAATAGTCTGTTTGCTTTGGCGTTAGATAGCTCAGATGTCATCAGTATTCGTATCGAGTACTCGTCAAAAATGAGCCTTCTCAACGTGATTGTGTTTGATGAGAACACAACGAATCACGCTCACAACGTTGTATTGATTGATAAAGAGCGTGCGCTAGAAGAACTACTAAATATTGAAGATTACCTGATTGAACGCATTGCTGTTCGCCGCGACCAAATGGAATCGGAGGATGCAGCATGAGTATTAGTTCGAGCGAAGCCAACCAGTTAATTGAAATGTTGAAAGACCGATTGGAAGAGTGTTGTGACTGCATCGAAGCTGGCTATGAGATTACGCGTTCTGCCGGATACACGACTATTGATGCAGAGTTAACGGTGGAAGGAGGGCGCTCTTTTATTGATGAGGCAAGTCGCTACTTAGAAGAACAGGAGCGAGCTTCATGCACTACGCCGCAATAATGCTTTGCCCAGATGGCGGCATCATCCGCCATGAAGACACCCAACAAGTCGCCAATGTAATGGTTGGCGATTTCGACTCACTAGACCAAGCGATCGAACAAGCGTGTGTATCCCTCAGTTGCACTCATTTAACCAAAGGCGTTTTGAGCAAAGGCAATGGGAAAGGCGGCTTTATGTTGGTAACGACCCAAGAACTGGAGGCGGTATGAAAAATAAAAGGATCACTTCAGTTAGTGTCGGTGATGATGTCATTCAAATTTTGGAAGGACGAACAAAAACATATGAAAAGTGTGCTATTGCATATTTTGCTGGGCCGGAAGGATGGGGCATAACCATGACTATTCGACTCGAAGAGGTCGAAGGTTTTCTGAAGTCTCCTGATACACAGAGACTATTCGTTAAGTTTTCGAAAGAAAAATTAGGGATAGAGTATGAACCAGTCTGACCTTCTCTATATCGGCGGGGCAGTGATGCCCCTAGACCGAATCAAAAATAATGACGCCAGCTATAATGCTGGTTTTTTAGGTTCCAAAATTTACTCAGACCAAGAACAAGCGCTTTTGGATAGCGGAATGGTCAAAAAAATAGCGATATATGACCGCGTTCCCAATCGAAAGTCTAAGCGTGAGCGAGATCTTCAAGAGCGAACTGACTTCTATAAATCTGTAAATTACCTCTCGGAACACGACCGCGAAGCGGCGGCGAGAATCGCCGAAGAGTATAGGCTAGTCAAAGGGCGCAAAAGTCCGACAGAGAAATTTCGTCATAGAAAGGACAAGCAAATTAGGCAATTGATGAGCCTGAGCAAGTCTCTGCGTCCTAAACATATCGTAAGCAATACCGACGCTAACTTCAGCCACGACGCGTTGTATGAGGCTAACGAGCGCTCAAAACCTAGCATTCTTAATCAGAATGGTAAGCGAGCAAAAGGTGAGCCGAATAAGATTCCGATTTCGATGCAGTTAATGCACCGGTCTTGGAACGAGACTTACAAGTTTCAGGCGGTAACTGAAACACCGTCCAGCGCTGCACCTGCAGAAAACTGCGGTGAAAGGTTCTCGGAAAAACTCACCTCTCGCTCTGTGTCTAAAATTTTTGAGGCAGGCGCTTACACTGCAGCTTGTCACGGTGGGTTCTCAACGTTCCTGACGCTTACCTTCACCAAAGCACAGCGGCTGGCCATATTCGGCGGAATGTTGGATGGAAGTGACTGTGCCAGCATGGGTTCACATCATCCGATAATCTATAAGCGTAACATGGTGACGGTACATCCAAAGCGCGATGAAAAGAAAGTAGACCAGCCAATCACTGATATTGGCGGTGAATACTGGTTGTTTCCGACCAGAGATAGCAAGCGAGTGAAGGTTATGAACCAGAACGGTGTCATTGCTGGTCCGTATTGCGACCTCAAACAAAAACCAAAGCAAGAATTCTCGATGGAGAAGACTTTGGAAACGACGATAGGCAAAGAGGTTTCTCGTTTTCTCGATGGTGCGAAGAAGATGTACCAACGCGGCTGGGTGGCAGACCACATAATTCAAACCGATACAGACAGCGGACAAAAGTACTGCGATTTAACTCACGAGAAAGTAGCTAAGTACGTTCAACCAAGCGATGTTGGCCCAACGAATCAACCTGCAGACTTCCATTATATTTGGGTTGCTGAGTGTCCGGCTAATGAAGACGGTGAGCCAAATCCACATGTTCATATTTTGTTGAGATGGACAGTACCAGAGCATCTCTTTAGTCCTTGGGCTAAGCGACTTGAAAAGATATGGGGGCACGGGTTTGCGAAATTAGAGCGAATCAAAAAGCCAAAAGCCGCCGGTTCTTACATTATCAAAGCAGTCGGCTATGCCGCTAAAGGTGAAAATGCTGACCAAGGGCTAATCAAGGGAAATCGATACAATATCGCGAAGTGCTCAAGAGCTCCTGCTTGGGAAACTCTTGCTTCGTTTGAAGCAGGAAATATGACCGCAATAATTAAGGAGTTGGGCTACAAACTTGAGCAATGGAAAAAGCCAATTAAGCGGAAAATCCGCAAGCTACGAAATGCCAAAGAGCAAACCATCAAGGCCAAAGCGATTGCCAAAAAGCAGCAGAAATCTGAGGAATATCAGAACAAGCTTTATCAGAGAATCATCCGTTTGGAAAAGCAGGCCGAAAAGCTGAGTCAGAACTTACATAGCAGGGGAGTGCACGTGAATACGAGCAATCGCTTCTGTATTACGTTTGAAGGAGAACTGGCTAAGGATAAAGTAGACAAGTTTATGGTTTGGGCTGCTGGTGCAAGAGGGTGGTCATTGAATTGTAGAGATCTGGACCTGAGCGATATAAAACAGAATGCGAGCCACTTCTATCAATCTGAATATCAGCGATTTAAGGAAAATCAGTCCTATTGGCAATCACTATTACATGAATCTACACCATACATGGAAGTTGATGAAAGTGAGCTTTCTTATTGGTATAGCATTACGGCAGATTATCTCGAGGGGCGGCTTTTGCCAGTGTGTCATCGGGTTGAAAAAAATTAAATTCGAGACTTATATCGAAAAAGAGCTGCTAGTACGGTTGCTTATATTCCATATGAACTATTGAGTGTTTACTCGTCGAACTGTCAAATGCTAAACAGCACTCTAGTAGTAAGTGGAGTGAATGACGAAAACTAATTTAAGTACCTCGGGATATAAATCGAATAGGTCTCGCGAACCTAAAGCAGGTGAACCAAAACCGAACTAGAGGTATGAGCTCCATCATATTATTCCAGGAAAAGGTCAATATTAGTTAAATAATATGAGAAGAATTCGTCTTAATATTCATATGAATAAAAGAGGCATAAATGCTTCAGAGAATGATGTATGACAGTTTATAGAATTGCAGATAAGTTGGATGAGTATCAGGCGATTAGTACGTGTCCTGATGATGTCGCTGTTCAGTTAGGTGATTTTGATCTGTTTGAACGAATTTTGTTACAGGCAGCAGAAAACGATTCATTATCAGATATTTGGCAGGATGTCGAAGTGCAGTTTACTGATGTTCTGCACAAAAACTCTCTTGTACCGGATGTCAGCCTCTGGATTAGAACATATCTTGTTCTATCTCCCAAAGCTTTTGATGTTCTTTATCAGGAACTCAAAAAAGGTGGAGAGTTTTTACCTGTTCGGTGCAATGGCTCTCAATGGTATTTCTACACGACTTTTCAGTTTGGCTTAGAAGATAAGCAAAAGTGTATTGAAAAGATTGAATATGGCTATCGCGCAGGTTTGGAAGTTTTGGTCTTTGATGAGCAAGATTTAGAAGATAAGTTAATTTTCAAATCTAAGATGGAAGAAGCGGGAACTCTTTATTGCACCGATAAGTTCAAGTCTCTTTGCGAAAAATATCAGTTTGATAGCATAAGGTTTTCTTCAAGTTTGACGAATCCATTTGGTTAGATTTCAGGCGAAAGATATAAAGCTCTTTACTTTATGCTAAGTGAAAGTAAAGAGCTTTATCGCCATAGCAGAATGATGATAAGCACCAATCAACACTAGAAAGCTGTATAAATATACAGTATATTTTGCTGGTGACTGATAAGGGTGTTGATATGTCGAACAAAAATCAAAACGATATCTTGTTGTCTGCTTTAGAAATCGTCATTGATGGTGTGGCTAATAGTGAGGCGACAGAGAGAACTCGAGCAGCTGGTGCGTATATCGCAGGCTTAATACTTGCGGATGCAAAGGGGCAATTAGACACCAAAAAACAACAAGCCATCTTGAGTATTATCGAGATGGCTTGCGAAACGGAGAGTACTGCTTTTATGTCGAAGTAATTTACAACATAGATAGTTGGTGTTTGAGCTGTTGCCGTGCCTCTGGCGGCAACGCCTTACACAAGTTGAATGCCAGTTGGCTTGTCGTTTTTGCCGATGGGCTCAACGTATGGCTATAAGACAAATTCATCACAAATGTATGTCCACATTCTGGGTCACTGCAGCTGCAATACAAATCTGAATGACTGTTGGTTAAGCGGTTGGATTTTTGGATACGGCTTTTGCTTCCACACTCCGGGCACAACACTCTCATATAAAACACCTAGCTTATTGACTGACTTAATAATCATACGTCAAAAGGCTGTGTTTTTATACAGTTTTACGGCTCTTCTAACCCAAGTTCAACCTCTTAGACTACCTATACTATTCTCTTATCAAAGGGCAGTTCGCTTGTGAAAACCTGCCACGTAAAGGAGCGAGCGCGTGACGTAAAATGCACTCCTCCTCCCCACCTGCGACGTTTTCGATCTAGAAAATTTTGAAATTCCTCTGAATGCAAAAAGCCAGGAGGTAGAGTCGCCCACAAACAAGCGTTAAACCCTTTTGTGGTAAGGGCTTCAAGACTACGTAAACACCGCTGAGAATGGCTTATATTGGGTCTGATAAAATTTCAACGATTGAAATTTTTTGAAAGAAATTGAAAAAGCAGAGATGGCGCACTAATTATGGAGGATGATTAAGTGGCTAATTTTAAAGTCTTTTTATATTTTACGTCACGGTTCTAGGTGATCTGAACGATCAGGTGATGATCTGAAAAAAGATCTCTGATCTCTTATGTGACAAGGGCTGAACACCAATTTCAGCCCCATACAGAATTTCAATTTATTGCAGAGGTTTAAGCCACCTCTTGACCAGTACTTAAGTCAAAATCAAAGTGCAAATGCTTAGGAATCTCCGGGTCGGAGTTGATCTCATCCATCATCAGTTTGCACACTGGGATAATCTCATCCTTGGCGTATTCAATGCCGACTTTGATTGGGTCAGGTAAGGTTGCACCAGGTTCTGGCATCATGCCGCCTTTACCACCCGGGAAGCGGTGGCCTACCAGAATATCCTGCGCGGTAATGTTCTTGATTCGTTCGAACTCATCTTTGGTGGCAATATCACCGACAGGGATAAGTTGAATCCCTTTCTCTGCCCCGTTAGGAATGTTCACAAACATACTCTGGAAATTACCTACACCCTTAGAGCTACGAATTGCCTCTTTAAGTTTCTTCTCGTCTTGCTTGCCTAAGTTCGGGTCGGTCGCATAGAAAATGAAGCCCATGTGTGCACCATTCAGGTAGTACTTACGGCGAAACAGGGTTGCTTCTTTGTTGAGTAGCGAGCTTTGAATACTTCCCACATAGTCTGCCCCGCCATAAATCTGTTGCTCTGGGTCGTACTGAGGTAAGAAGATGACATCCTCTTTCTTTAATGTCTTTTGCTCAATTTGGTCATTGTTGCCGCGTTGTAAGAAAGCAAAATTACCGTTCTTTCGCTTGCGAAGAAACATGGTAGGAATCTGCTCTAAGCGAATCACCCTACCAAAGTAGTTGCGAACCTTGAGCCAGGCACAGTCACCGAAGGTAAAGTAGTCATGGCAGTTACCTTGGAACTGACGTCGTCGCATGCCGCCACCCTGAATAAAGCGTGCGGTCACATAATTGGCTCGCGCCCGAAGTAGTGAGCCATGGTAAGCATTTGCTCTTGATATTTTGGCGAGTCCACGGCGTGAGATAGGGGGCTCCCAATAATCTTCAAACTCATTGTAAAAAAGCGCGGTGTAATCGGTAAGCCATCGGTTTGGATCTACGGGTTCAGCAACCGGGTCTAAGCTGTACGAGGATTCTTTTTTTGTTTCTGAGTTGTCAATGAGTGTTTCGGTCATGCTGCTAAATCCCAGGTTGATTTGGTTGGGTCACTGTAATCTAAAGGTTCATTAATCACGGCGTGGCTGATCGCCCAGAAAGCATCGGCGTGGCCGGTTAGTTCACTCCGCTCGGCTTTAAATGTCATGTTGCCGCCACTTTTAGTCGGAGCTCGTTTGATGGCCATGAACGCCATTGCCACATCTTTCTCGTCTGCATCAAACTGAATGCGTTTGGCCTCCACGACATCAATCATTTTCATCACCAGGCGGGTTTTATTCTCGTTGCTGTAGTGGATGGCCACTGCTTCTCGTGGAAATTTCTTGTGCAGTAAATCCCACACACCGGCACCAATACCGGTGGTATCAATGCCGATATAAGTCATGTTGTAGCGCTTGGCGATTTTCTCTATCTGCTGAACCTGGTACTGGAAGTTGAGACCGCGCCAATAGTGCTTTTCTAAAATACGGAATTTCTCAACTGCTACGATAGGAGGCGCGACGACCACAAAGCAGCCGTTGTCTCGCGTCCGGGATGGGTCATAGCCGCCCCATACTTCACGGCGACCAAATGGTGAGTCGCTGTCTCGCGTAAAGTCTTGCCAGGTTGAAGCATCAACCATCGCTTTTTCAAGATCAGAGAACTTAAACACCGCATTGGCGCCATCAACAAACACGCACATAAACAAGTTGTCGAAGTCGTCTTTGCTGTATTCGTCGCGGAGTTCATCAATATCGAAAAGGTCACAGCCACCGGCGGCGGCATCCTCAATCGTAACAACGTAACGCCATTGTTTATCGGGGCATAACCGCCCACCGTCACGGTATTCGTCAAAACGAGGAAACTCAATCTTTGAACGGTTGCTGTCGTTACCTTTCCAAAGTTCCCCCGTCCAAAATGGGTAAGCTTGATGCGTTTTTGATGATGGTGTTGAGAAGTAGGTTTTACGCCACTTTTTATGCGTGGCCATCGCCGAAGCCAGCTTGTTTAACTTGGCAAAATCACGTATCCAGAAATATTCATCAATATAAACGTGGCCATGATAACTCTGAGCGGTATTCGAGTTAGTAGACAGGAAATGCAGCTCTGCGCCATTTGGCAACATCATTGGATTACCTTTGAGCTCGATGTCTAGGAACTCACGGGCAATAGCGATGATGTAGCGGCGGAACACTTCAGACTGGGCCCGGGAGGCTGAAAGGAAAATCTGGTTGTCGCCAGTCAGTACCGCATTCTCCAGGGCTTCGCCACTAAAGTAATATGTAGCGCCAATCTGGCGGGATTTTAGGATGTTGCGTGTTCGCTGATGCAGGTTATCGCGCATCACATGCTGGTAGCCAAACAGCGATTCGTGCCACAGCTTAAAGCTTTTCTCTGTTACGCCTTCAAACGCTGCTGCTTTCTTACTTTCAGACTTGGTTTTCTTCTTACCCGGCTTGCGTGAACTTTCAACTGCTTTAGGTTTTGCTTTGTCAGCTGGCTGAGTATCACTCGCAGGTTCACCAGAATTACCGGCTGCGCGAAGCTTTTTGAGTTTGGTGTGATGGTTGATGAGCATGTCCAGCATTTTGAGTTGGGCAGGTGTCGGTTCCTCCTTTTCCATTAGAACTTCAATTCTGCGCGCCATCGATTCATCAATAGTTTGCTCGCGCAGCATATCCCGCCAACCATACTTGTCAGCCCAGTAATAGATGATTCGATTACTGTTGATGCCAAGTTCGTCAGCGATTTCTTGAGGTGTCCAGGCCTTTAGATAAAGCGCCCGGGCAGCATGTCGGGTTTCAGGGGAATAAGCCATAAGCGAATCATACGCCCTGAAAACTTGCAAATGACTAACATAAATTCGGATAAATTCGGATATGGGCTAAATCCGAATTGTTAGGAAATGAAGTGGCTGAAAGGACTTAGTCAAAGGCGTATCGTTTGCCGTAACCAAGACATTGACTGACATTTTTGACTAGGTAGATACGTAAATGGCGAAAACCAGTGACTGGAAAATTGTAGCAACTGAGGGAGCAACCGTTGATGGCCGCACCATTACTGCTACATGGATTAAAGACATGGCGGAAACCTATTCCCATGACTTAACCACTGCGCTGATTTGGCCAGAGCATTACAAAGGCGATACCCCCTGGGGACCATATGAAGGCAAAAACTGGGGTGTGGTTGAAGAGCTAAAAGCAGAGAAACGGGCAGGTAAATTGCGCCTATTTGCGCGATTAACGCCGAATCATTACCTATTGGCTGCGAACAAAGACGGTCAGAAGCTTTTCACCTCTATAGAGCCGGACCCGGATTACTGCGGTAATGGTCGTTGCTACCTACGTGGTATTGGTGTCACGGATAAACCGGCTAGTACAGGAACCACTCGTCTTAAATTCTCAGACCAATCCGGCAAAGAGGTTGAACGTGAAGTGTCACAGCTAGAAGAGCTGGATTTTTCAGAGTGTCAGCCTAAAGCCAACCCTCTCAGCAACTTCTTTTCTGCATTGGCAAACCTCGCCTTGCATGGAGAGCTTACAACCGGCTCTCAACCAATTGAATCAACTCTCATTGAGGATGATGAACCCATGAACCAAGAGCAGTTCACTCAAATGATGTCAAAACTAGATGGCATCGAATCCAAACAGACTGAACTTGAGCAGCAACAGAAGCAATTCTCTGAACAGCTTAACCAAGGTCAAGATGGCAGTGGCGAAGAGCAAACACCGCCAGTACAGCAAAGCCAAACTGTTGTACCAGAGTCAGGTCTTTCGGCTGAACAATTTAGTCAGCTAATCGGCAAGATTGACAACATCGTAACTCAACAAAATTCGCTAGATGCTCAGTTCAAAGCACTGAAGCAGGAAGCGCCGAACCAAGAACTTGGCCAAGGTGACACGGGTGAATCGCTAATGGAGGCTGTGTAAATGCTGAATGCTATTTCAACCCAGTACCTACAAGAATATAACGCGGCCATTGCATCGAGTGCTGGCGTCGACGATGCCTCAAAGCAGTTCAGCATTACACCGGTAATGGAAACCAAACTGCAGCAAGCGATCGTCGAATCGGATGCATTTCTTGGCAAAATCTCCAATATCCTCGTTGACCAAATTAAAGGCCAGGTGATCGATGTCGGTGACAGTGGCCTAACGACTGGTCGTGTTAAAGATGGTCGCTTTAGCGCATCGCTGGACCAAGGCGGCAACACCTATGAGCTGGTAGAAACAGACTCAGGTGCACACATTAACTGGATTACCTTAACCATTTGGGCGAACTCTGGCTCAAAAGGGGAATGGGTTAAGTTAATGAACAACGCGATCACGCGCAGCTTCGCTCTGGATAAGCTTCGCATCGGTTTCCACGGCATTGACGCATCAGCAGTAACAACAGACCCAAGTACGAAACCCATGGGGCAGGATGTCAACAAGGGCTGGCTACAAATCGTTAAAGAGAAAGCGCCAGATCAAGTTAATCCAGCGGCACAACTGGATGCCGCCGGAGCCACTAAGGGCGCATATAAAAATCTGGATTCATTGGTTAATGATTTGGTGAACACCACCATTCATGAAGTTCATGTCGATGATCCTGACCTTGTCGTATTGGTTGGCCGTAACCTTGTCGCAGCAGAGCAGCACCGTTTGTTGGAAGCGGCAGAGGTACCAACGGAGCACAAAGCAGCGCAGCAATTAGCGAAGACCATTGCCGGTAAAAAAGCGTATATCCCACCATTTTTCCCATCAAACATGGTGTGGGTAACAAACCTGAAGAACCTGCAGATCCTGACCCAAAAAGGTACGCAATGGCGTAAGTCTCGCAATGAAGAAGATCGTAAACGCTTTGAAACCTCCTACTTGCGTATGGAAGGGTACGCGGTCGGTAATCTTCATAAGTTCGCAGCCATTGAGAATGTTGAAATTGTCGATGCTGCAGCACCTGAAACAGTCGATACTACAGAACCCCAAGCGTAGTAGATAACCATGCTTAGTCCCCTTGCACGACAACGCCAGCAAGCCAAGCAACAACGCGCAACGGCTACCCATTCGGTGGTGGCGGTTGCCAGTCAGAGTCTACATGTGTTGCTTGCTGAACTAGAGAACGATGAACGAGCGCTCAAAGGCCTTGCTCGTATTGATGAAAAAGTGGAACACAAACGTTCGGTACTTATCCCCAAATACAAACCCCATGTGGAAGAGTATTTAGCTAAAGGGGAAAACTACCGCAATCCACTTCTCGGCAAAATGGTGATCTGGCTATTCGATACCGAAGACCTGGAAACCGCCATTGCCTGGTGTGATAAAGCGATTGAGCAAGGGCTAGAAACGGGCTTTAAAAGAGACTTCGCCCATTTCTGCGCAGACAGCACCTTAGCCTGGGCAGAGAAAATGGCGGCAAATGGTCACTCCATCGAGCCCTATTTCAGCCAGGTGTTTGAAAAAGTGCGCACCAAGTGGCGATTGAAAGAAAAACCAACGGCCAAGTGGTTTAAGTTTGCGGGCCTTCACCTGCTGCGCAACAGCAATGGCGTACCACGCCCAGCGGCCGTCGGTGATCTCGAAACGCTTAACCAGTCATTGGCACTACTGATCGAGGCCAACAACCAATACGACAAAATTGGCGTTGGCGACAAGATAAACCGAGTTAGAGCACGCATCAGCGCTTTGACCACAGGTAAGAACCTGTAAAGGCTCCTACACCCACCGGACTTCGGCTGGCGAGGTTGAAATAACACTTAGTGTCGATTTCTAACCGTCGACCCAGTGGGCAGAAGTCCACCAATTAAGGACTAGTTCAATGTTTGATGGCAAATCGTCACAAAGTTACCAAAGCACCGAGATCGAGAACGATGGATTTTGGCCAAACCTCAACGTAGGTGACTTTGAAAAGCGTCGTGGCATCCCATCAAATTTTGATTCGGAAGCTGTGGCATTGGCGCTGGCCGCCGCAGTAAGTCAAATCAACATTGAGCTGGCCTCGATGAAAGCAGGCTACGAGGCCGAAGGTATTACCAAAGCTGAAGAGATACCGGGATTGCCAAAGGTATTGGGCAAAAACAACATCATCGTACTGTATGAAAAAGCGGTATTTGCCAGAGCCAAAGCAGACATGGTTTCAGAGTTCGCCACTGTATCGACCAAAGAAGCCGGTGATCGAGTGGCAGAAAGTGAGCGGGATATCACAGAGCGCTTACTTGCAGAGAGCCAGCAGCATATCCGGGCCATCAGTGGTAATACGCGTTGTGGAGTAGAACTGTTATGACAGAACCACTCAACCAGTACCAGGCGGGCTTTATGCTACAAGGGCTTAACCAGCACTTAAGTAGCACTATTGATGAACGTTTGCACAAGCATTTTGAATGTTGGATGGAAGACATTCAGCTTAAGTTTGCTCCCAAAAACCAAGGGTTGGGCCGTGACATCGGCTGGATGGAATACACCGCTGTATTCAGTTTTGAGCGGTTTCCATTTAAGAAGCAAAACCCTGCCGCGGTAATGGCAAACACTTTGGCGTGGTTGGATGACAACGACGAATTTAGAGAGAAATTTGACCTGGCGGATCCAAGCTTTGACATCGAACCAGAAAGCGACAGCACAGTGGTTATGACTCTTGAGGTCGATATGACTGAGCCGCTGATGCTCGTCGAAGACCCAGACGGTGATATTTACTGGGATGGCAAGCGCTGGAAGAACGCTCCTTATGAGATTTGGTGTGCTGAGCATATTGATGTGATTAACGCCAATAACCCAGCCAGTCCGGTAACGGTCGATGATCAAAATTAGCGTGGATAAGCAGTCAGAGCTGGGCGTACTTGATTCGTTGAAAGCCATGACATTGCCGCCAAAGCGCAGAAAGCGATTATTGCAAGCAGCGGCAAAAGGCTCTGTGCAGACTTCGCGACAAAACCAGCGGAGCCAAAAAACACCCCTGGGCAGAAACTGGAGAAAGCGATCGGGTACCAGCCGCAAGAAAATGCAAGTTCGCTTAGCCAGGCTGTTAACTGTCACTGGTAATGATGGCAATACCGCTGTGATCGGCTGGCGCAAAAGTGCCACTGCGAGAGTGGCAGCAAAGCAACACTATGGCCATCGTCAGCGGCATACCAGAGCCGCAGCAATAAAGGCACTGCGACATGGCAAAAAATAAAAGCCGGTTGCAACAGGCTTTAAAGGAAATTGGCGGTGGGCACGGTGGCGCAACCAGGGCTCAAGCCAAGGCTTTAAAAGATGAGGGTTTTCGTGTCTTTGCCAGGCGTATCAACCCGAATGCCCCAATTGGCAAGCTTCGCAAACCAAGCATGAGGTGGATACAGAATAACCTCAGCCAAGAACAAGCCGGGCTAATTCTTCGCCAGATGCGCGGCGCACCGAAAGAGTCCTGGGAAACCGTGTTACCTGCTCGGCCGTTTACTCAGGTAGACAAAAAGAAAGCGCGAGCGGCACTTCGCAAAGAACTTAAAAGAGGAAGATAACCAATGGCATGGCCAATTATCAACGTAAAAGCTCTTAACCAATTACAGGGGCCAGTGACTGAAGTTGAGCGTCACTTCCTCTTTCTCGGTACGGGCACCAAGAATGCAGGCAAGTTGTTGTCTGTGAATACGCAAACTGACTTTGGCGAACTGTTAGACGATGGTGTGCTTAAAGACAATTTGCAGGCCGCCATGGTGAACGCCGGGCAGAACTGGTCAGCAGGGGTTTACGTTCTTACGGCGCCGGAAGACTGGACCCAGGCGGTAAAAGATGCGCAACAAACACAAAGCTTTGAAGCTGTGGTGCATACCGTTCCTACCACTGACAAAGCGGCGGTGACTGCAGCGCAGGAACTCTACCATGAACTGATTGCTAAGTATGGTCGCTGGACATTCATGATGTTGGCTCTGCCTGGTATTGATAAGCAGACCGAAACATGGTCGGACTATGAGGCATCAATGGTCGCGGTTCAAGATACCTTGGCTGCAGATGGCGTCATGCTGGTTCCCGAAGTGCTACCACAAGCGATTGGCAAGTTGGCGGGTCGTCTGTGTAACCGGGCAGCATCGGTGGCTGATACCCCAATGCGGGTGAAAACCGGTGCATTGGTTGGTGATGTGACCAAGCCAGTTGACATGAATGGTGTCGAGCTCTCTACGGCAACACTACAAACTCTGGAGCAAAACCGTCTTTCGGTTCCAGCCTGGTTCCCGGACTTCGACGGCATCTATTGGGCTGATGGTCGCATGCTCGATGTCGAGGGCGGTGACTTCCAGGTGGTCGAGAACCGTCGAGTGATTGACAAAATTGCCCGCCGGGTTCGTTTGATCGCAATTGCTGACATCGGTGACCGTTCGTTCAATAGTACGCCAGCAAGCACTGCTCGCGCCAAAATGCGCTACACAAGGCCAATGCGTGAAATGGCGAAGAGTACAACGATTGGACAAGTCGTTATTCCGGGTGAAATCGAAAGCCCGAAAGAAGGTGCCATTGCCATCACCTGGAAAACGAAAAACACAGTCGAGATTTATATGACGGCTACGCCGCTCGACTGTCCGAAATCCATCACAGCAGGTCTTATGTTAGATCTGAGCAGTCCGGAGGCCGCGTAAATGGGAAAACGAATTTCAGGTATGAGCTTTGATGTCGATATTCACGGCAGCTTAATTCACGTAGAAAAAGCCACAGTCTCAATTACCGATGATAGCCAGGCTGCGCAAACACGTGGCGTGCCGGACGACTTCACCGATGGTGCGGTCAGTGCAGACGTTGAATACGAACTGGATACCAAAAACTTCAAGTTGTTGGTCGAAGCGGCAAAAGCGGCGGGTAGCTGGCGTGGTATTGAACCCCATGATTGCCTGTTTTACGCCAATACCGGTGGTGAAGAGTTAGAAATCAAAGTGCATGGCGTCAAGCTGATGATTGATAGCTTGCTGGATATCGATCCAAGTTCGTCGGACAAGTCTAAGCACAAAATCAAAGGTGTTGTGACCAGTCCGGACTTTATCCATATCGATGGTGTGCCGTACCTCAGTGCGGATGACACCCGCGATCTAATCGGTTAATGGGGAGGCGCGATGGATGTGTTTGATCGCGCCAGTGCGCTCGAAGCCAAACAGACCCAAATGGCACTGGCCAACCATATGGCACAAAAGACCAAAGCGGTGGACCAGGAGAGTGCCAAAGAGTGCATTGAATGTGACGCGGCTATTCCCGAGGGAAGACGCCAGGCGATAAAGGGCTGTCAGCTATGCGTCAACTGCCAGGCGAAGAAGGAATAGCAGAATGAAAGACTGGTTCGACAAAATAACCAGCGGCATTGCTTACTTCATGTCGTTAGCTGGAATGACAATCAGCAAACTGACGTTTGAGCAGTGGTACTTCATCTTGTCGCTGTTGATTGGCCTGGCGGCTTTGGGCCTGAACTACTGGCACAAACGGGCGATGCAACGAATCGCCGAAGCAAAAGGAGTCGCCATCAATGAAATTGAGTAAGCGAATTATATGTTCAGTCGCAGCGGTGATCGGTCTGGTGACTGGCGGAGCGACGCTGCATGGCTCGAACCTGACTCAACCCGTTGGTCAGGTGGTGATCGCCGACCAGCCATTAGGTCAGCTGAGAATCAGCCCCAAAGGGCTAGAAATTATCGGCAATGCGGAAGGTTGTCGGCAGAACCCTTATACCTGCCCCGGAGGCGTGTTAACCAACGGCATTGGTAATACTCATGGCGTACCCGGTACCCCGGTCACGCTTGAGCAAGTTGCCACTGACTGGGTTAAGAACATCCAGGAAGCCGAGCGATGTGTTATGGCGGCAGAAAGCATCTCTGGCAAGTCCATGTCTGCCGGGCAGTTTGATGCGTTTACGTCGTTCGTTTTTAACTTTGGCTGCAGCAAATTTCGCAAAAACAGAGATGGTTCCGATACGCGTATCTACCGGGCGATAAAACAAGGTCGTTACACACAAGCCTGTGGACATATCACCGAGTGGGTGAAGAGCCAGGGCGTGGTGTTGGAAGGCTTGGTAACTCGTCGGGGGATTGAGCGTGAACGGTGCATGGAAGTGGATTAAGTGGTTACTTGTCGCTGTTGTGGGGGCAGCAATGATGTCGATGTGGTTAATGCTTAAAGCCAGCAAAGCTGAGCAAGTTGCGCTGAGAGCTCGGTTAGAAGCGGTAAAGCAAGCGAACCAAACCAGCCAGTTAACCATTCAGACTCTGCAGAGTGACCAGGTACACATGAACCAGCTACTCGTGCAGCGGGTTCAAACAGAGCAACAAACACAAAGGCAACTCAATGAGCAAGTGGCAGAACTTACCCAGAAAATGGCAAACATTGAATGTCATATTCCTTCTGATGTTACTGACAGCTTGCGCGAGCCCTATTGAGCCGGTTCGAACCGAGCTGATCATAAAACTGCCGCCGCCCGGGCTTATCGTTCCTTGTGAAAAACCCAAGGTTGAAGGGACGTGGCCAGAGGTCGTGACAGAAGACATACCCAAGCTGAAAGCGGCACTTAAACCGTGTGCCCAACAGGCTATCGATTATTTAAATTGGCGTGCGAAGCACGAACAACCAAAGGAAAGTCAAAATGACTAAACAAGTTATCACCTTAGTGGCTAATGGCACAGAAATTCGTTTTGCGCCAACGCTTGAAGCATTCAACAAACTTACCAATGAAACTACCCCGTTCGACAAAGTTGCTCCGGCAACTAACTATCTGCGCCGCATCGTGCATAAAGATGACAAGCCAGCGCTGGATGAAGTGCTGTCTAAACCGGGGGCCGTCATGCAGCTTGCCGGTGCCGTGAATAACGAGTTCCAAGGTGATCTTGAGATCGAAGTAAAAAACTAATCCGTCACGCCAAAGCGATTGAAGACAATGAACTAGAGCAGGTATTCGCCCTTAAAGCGCATTACCTGCCTCACGAACCCAATACCACAGAGAACTATGCCCGGGCCTTGTGGCTCGCAAAGCACCAAGCGCAAACCGTGGCAAACGGCATTGCAAAAGCCTTTTCATCTGGAGATTGATCATTAATGACTTCCGTAGATAAATTGATGATGCAAATCGGGTTGCAGGACTACGCAACCAAGCCCCTTAAGGGCATCCAGAAAACCGTGACTCAAACGGCAGATGTCAGCCGCCAGTCATGGGAACAGATGGCTGGCGGTGCGGCCAGTGCTCTTGGTTCTGGGTTTGCTATCAAACAAGCCTTGATGCCGGCCATCGAAATGGACCGGGTACTCGGTGAAGTAAAATCGCTTGGCGTGATTGATGCCGACCTTAACACCCTTCAACAAACCGCTTTAGCATTCTCTTCTGCTTACGGCAAATCAGCCACTGAAGTTGTCGGCGCCGCTTATGACATAAAATCCGCCATGGGCGATATGTCTGGCGCTGATTTGGCTGGAGTAACCGAAAGCTCGGCCATTCTTGCTGCCGCCACCAAAGCCGATACCGCCACCATCACCAGCTACATGGGCACCTTGTACTCCGTATACCAGGAGAACGCGGACGCGATGGGCAAAGATAATTGGGCCGAACGTGTTGCTGGCATGACGGCCAAATCTGTTGAGAAGTTTAAAACCACCGGCCAAGGCATGTCGGATGCTTTCAGAGGTGTCGGTTCACTGGCGAAAACTCACGGCATTGAGATGCAAAACCAAATGGCGATATTGGGAATGCTGCAAGGTTCAATGTCTGGCTCTGAGGCGGGTACCAAATACAAAGCTTTCCTCAACGGAGCGGTTAAAGCGCAGGATAAACTTGGCCTGAGCTTTACTGATACCAACGGCAAGCTGCTCCCGATGTATGACATTCTGTCGGCTATCAAGGGAGAGTTTGGTGATCTGGATTCGACAGAAATCAGTCAGCTAAAAACGGCATTTGGCTCTGATGAAGCGGTTATGGTGGTGACAGACCTTATAGGTAAAACGAATGCCCTGAAAGCAAATATCACTGACTTGTCTGGCGCAGCGAATCTGGATGTGGCCAAAAACATGGCAGGAGCCATGACCGACCAATGGGAACGACTGGAGTCCAGTTGGTATGCCATCCGCGCCGGGGCATTTGGCCTTATTTTACCTGCCATTAATAGCGTGGCCGGTGCCATGGCTGACGGCCTGACAACGCTACTTGGATACACACAAGAGTACCCAACCTTAACAAGTTACGCGGGTTATCTGGCATTAGCCATCGCTGGCGGTGCGGGTGTGATCGGGGTGTACAACCTAACTCTGGGAGCAAGCAAGCTGGCCATGAACGCTCTGAGGGCTCCAATGCTCTTCACCAAAGTCAGCGTTCTTAGCCTAAACGGAGCGTACACCAAAGCAAAATGGTCCATGTGGGCATTTAACTATTCAATGTTAAAGCAAGGCGTTTACGCGAAAAATGCTTCTCTCGCCTCTAAAGCCTATGCCGTATCCACGTTCCTGGTTGATAAAGCACTGATGGCTGCATCTGGAGGGTTCAAGGCTTTTGGTCTTGCTGCACTTAAAAGTGCCATATTGATGATGGCTAACCCGATTTTCTGGATACCAGCGGCGATCGCCGCGGTTGGAGTGGCTACCTATGCGCTGATCTCTAACTGGGATACGATGGTCACAGCACTCAGTGATTGGTGGTTGTTCGAACAAATTGGCAAAGGTTTTGATTTTATCGTTGGCATGTGGAACAGCGCAGTAGATAACATCTTAAGCAACCCGTTTGTTCAATACCTATCTTCTGAGTTTGAGTGGATGTTTGCCCGGGCTTCGAGTGTATTCCAGGGTATTGCCTTAGCTGGCCAAGGAGCATGGAAAATACTAAGTGCCAGCGTTCAGTGGCTGCTGACACCGCTAACGGTAACATGGACGGCATTTAAGGGCTTCTTCACTTTGTTAAAAGATGGCCCGGCCGCAGCGATGCAGGTATGGGGCACGATACCTGACCACTTTACTGCTATCTGGCAAAGTGTCACTGCTGGCTTCGGTATGGTCTATGACGGCATTGCGCTGTTTATCACCTCCGTACTTGATGTCCTGAAAAGCCCGTTCAACCTGGTAGGTGATGGCATTGATTGGTTGATTGATAAAATTAACCTGATCCCGGGTATTAATATTGGCAGTGAAGTTGAGCAGCCAATTGTGCCGGAAGTCTCAGCGCAAAAAGCGGATTACCTGTTGGGTAACTACCGACAGCCGCTATCAACGTACAGCTACAATACTCAGCCAGGCCAACAAAGCGCGATCGAGTATCAAACCCAGATAGAGCAACTTAAGCAGCTACCGACTTATCAAAGTACGGTGCAGTATCAAGCGTATGCAGAGCAGCCCGCAGTCACACCATTAGATGGCAGCATCAATTATAACGCTCAACTGCCTAATACCGTATTGCCAGAAGTGGGGCAGCCAAGCCCTATTGAGTACAAGGCACAACTGCAAACGCTCTCAAGTTTGCCGGAGTACCAGTCAGCAGCTCAATACAAAGCAGAGTTTGCAGCGGCAACAGCGCCAGCACTGGATGGGTCAGTCAATTACGCGGCCAACATGCCGAGCATTGACCCGGATGTGATTGACTTCAAAGAGCGCCGTGAACAAATCACACGCCCAATCTCCGACTACGTAAACGGCGACATCAAACAACGTCAATCGGTGGCGAACTACATCACCCAATCGGGTAGCAACGGCTACACCGATAACAGCAAAAACATGCACACCGGTGACATTGTGATCAAACAAGAACAGCCATTTACTCCGGAACAACTGGCTGAATGGCAGGAGTTGGCGACACCATGAGTGAGCGATATATAGATTTGTTGGTGTCTGAGGGCGGAATTGATTTTGATGCCGGTCAGCAACCTATCTACACCAATAACCGCAATAGCATCGCCCAAGATATTAAGCACGCCATATTAGAAAGCGGGTTGTTACGAGAGATGCAGGCAGAGCGCAACCGGGCATTAAGAGCCGATGTATTAACCCAGATTGAGATGCTGGTTGAAGACGATGAACGCATAGTGCCAGGTACCGCAGACGTCACCGAACAAACGGCAGAGAAAATCTGGATATTCGCTGAAACCGAAGACTACGGCCCAATCAATTATGGAGTCGCAATATGAGTAACCGACCAAGCATTGACTTTAAGCAGCTCATTGCTGATGAGGGCATACCGACCACCGAAGAAGCCATTGCGGTGGAGCTGGAAAAAGAAGTGGTCGCCGCGGGAAGCAAGGTGTCTAACGACAGCCGCATGTCGCCGTTCTGGCGCCTGGTCAAGGCCATTGTGTTCACGCCAACCTTATGGCTGATTGATTCACTCTTAGCTAAGCATGTCCTGCCGAATGTTTTTGCTGCAACGGCTAAAGGTATCTATGTTGACCTCAAAGCCTGGGAGGTTGATTTGGAGCGTAAAAAAGCCACCAAGACACGTGGCGTGGTCGAGTTTTTCAAAGAAGCGCCGGCGAACCCAGTGCTTATCCCATCAGGAACGGTCATTGAGACCACACAGATAGATGGAAAAATCTATCGACTGACGGTGGAGAGTGACGTGTTAATCGCGGAGAACGAAACAAGCGGCTATGTCGTTTGTGAAGCCGAGGAATCTGGCGAGGGTTACAACCTGCCCGCGGGGTACTACTCCATTTTGCCCGTTGGTGTCTCTGGTATTACCCATGCCGTGAACCAGGCGGATTGGATCACCACCTATGGCAGCGATGTTGAAGAAGATGATGATCTGGCGTTACGTACTCGCAATCAGTTTAGTGTGGTCGGCCGCTACCACATTGATGCAATTTACCGTTCTATGCTGGCCAGTGTCGCTGGTATTCGAAGTGACCAAATTTACTTTGAGCATGATGCGCCGCGTGGTCCGGGAACCGCAAATGCTTACATTCTGATGGATGTCGGTCTAACCCCGTCACATCTGTTGGTTCAGCTTAACAACTACGTCATGAGCGAAGGGAACCATGGTCATGGTGATGATTTGCTGGTGCTCTCGGTACCAGATACCCATCACACCGTCACCGCCACGATCGTAGCAAAGCCGAATGTCGGAGAGGCGCGCAAAGCGCAAATGCAGGCGGAAATTGAGCATATGATCCGGGCTGCCTTTCGGGAGTCTGACACCTACAAAGCGGTGACCCGAACCTATCCGGTCAGCCGGTTCTCTTTCTCTCAGCTGGCAACCGAGATCCACAACCTGCTTAGTGAAGACTTACTGAGCCTGCGTTTTGACAATGCTGATATTGAAAGCCAACTTGAAGTACCCCGGCTTACCAATGTGGTGGTGAAATATGGTTGATCACAATAAGCAAGCGCCAGAACTGCCACAACATCAGGCGCCTTGGTGGATGGATGGCAAAACCATCGCTGAAGAACTGAAAGAGCCATATTTCCTTGCTAATGGCGTGATGAGTTTTTGGCAGCGGGTGAGAGCCTGGTTGTTGTTTCCATTGCTACAGCTCGACCCGCTGACCTGCAATGAAAAACTGCTCAGGTTACTGGCATGGGATAGAGACATTACGCGCTTCAAAGAGGAGCCGCTCGCGCTATTTCGTAAGCGGGTGAAGTACGCGTTTGTAAATGCCCGGGATGCCGGAGAAAAAAACGGGTTCATTCGAATTTTCCAGCGCTTGGGTATCGGTCAGATTGAAATTGATGAACGCGTACCGGGGCGCGAGTGGGACATCATCACTTTGCGTTTGAGTGACAGCCAGTTGTCTGACAACGCGAAGTTACTGGAAGTCTTGCTGCAGCACTATGGCCGTACCTGCCGCCGCTATGAGTACCAAATTATCACGCCGACCGAACTTGAGCTGAATACGGCTCCGTTAGATTGGGAGCATCAGTGCCATGTCGCTGTGTTAGAGGAATAACAATGTCACAAACCGTAATTACCAAAGCATTTGAGTCATACAAAGCGCAGCAAGAAGCAGTATCACAACCGGTAATACTGGATGAGTTTGTACTGGCGAATGTGCCGGGGCTTGACCCTACTTTGCCAATTGACCGTGAAGAAGGTATTCCCACAGAACATATAGTGCATGTAACGGACGTGCACCAGGACGGGTTTGTGAACCCGAATGCCGTGGTTTACTCCATCACACTGGACACGCGTATTGGCGATTTCGATTTCAACTGGATAGGGCTGCGGAACAAAGCAACCGGCACCCTGGCTGCAATTACGCATTTGCCGACCATTACAAAATATAAGTCGATACCCGGGGTGAAGAATGGCAACGCGATTACCCGCTCGATTTTAATGAGCTATGTGGGCGCCAAATCTGCAACGGGAATCACCGTGGATGCGTCAACGTGGCAAATCGATTTTACCGCGCGGCTTTTCGGTATTGATGAAGCAGAACGTTTGGCAAATCGTGACCACTATGGCCCGGCATCGTTCTTTGCTGACGGGTTCCTGGTCTACAAAGATGCTGAAGGCCACAAGGTTAACGCGGGACTTGCTTATGTCGAAGGGCTACGTAGTGAATTGGCGGAAACACAATCGCTGTCTGTGCCAGCCGGTAAACAGTTCGTTTATGTCGACACGAGTTGGCAAGGGCAAGTAACCAGCCGTTGGCAAAGCCACGTAGTTGTGACGGTGAGTAATACCGAGCTTAACCACTACACCGACGATGACGGCGTTGAACATTTTGTCAGTAAACTGGCGACTATCGAAGCCGATGGTCAGGTCGTTGATCATCGTACGTTAAAGCCCGATTACGCATCTAAAGACTATGTTCAGGATTTAGTAAGTACCAAGTCGGGTAAAGGTCACAACCACAATGATGATTATTATCTAAAGCACCAAGTTGACACACTAAACGCTGACATCAGGGAAGACACGTTCTATGCACAAGGTAAAACGAGTCTATATGAAGGTTTAGATGCTGTACCTTGGGATGTGAAGTCGGGTGTGTATCAAGCCTCCTTGCCTGGCTCTCATGGTGAGCTAGTTCTTCACATGCTAGCAAAGAGCACCTCAACGTCTGCAGCGCAGTTTCGTTTTAGGTATAAAAACGGTGGAGCTTATTACCGTTCCTCACGAGATCAATATGGTTTTGAGGAGGGTTGGGTTCGCTTGGATAAGCACGAACAGTTTTTGCATTTATGGAGCTCCCAAACAGAGCACACATTGACGCGGAATGGTTATAGCAAAGCATATTTGCTAGTTCGGAAATATTCTGAAACCAGGATAAGAATTGATGCGGATAGTTTTAAGAATGACGATGAAATTGTTATCTGCAACCAAATAGAAAACGCCGGAAAAGTTACGGTTGTTTTAGAGACAACACGAGGAGCAAAAATTTATGCCCCCGACAATACCGGACATGCGAGCGTTACGATAACAGGGCGATGCAAGGCAACATTTAGAGTCACCGGAAGTAATTTTTATATTTCCTCAGTTACCCAATAGGAGACGTTATGGAAGTCAGTAACTTTTTGACTGGTAATAATTATTTAAAACGGCTTGATCAGATTGGGTTTGACAGCACTCGGCTTCAACCAGAATCTGGGCATATTCAATATGACACTTGGACAACCGTACTCGAGTTAACTGGCTCTTATATTATTGACAATTTAGCGGTAGGCGGAACAAATACGGCGAGCCAATCTGAACATGTAAAGGTTAAGTGGTTCATCGATGGCGTAGAAATGGTTCCACGGAGTATTGATACTCAGGTTCTCACTCCAGTCATTGGTGCGAGTGGAGCTGCAAGTGCATCCCTTGCTAAGCCACAGTTGTTGGATGGGGCGCGTGAGTTTTGTAAATCGTCTTTCGTATGCCAGGTATATGTCCCTTCGGTCGCGAATTACGGTGTTCATGTTTTAGCGCGTTATAGCCGAGTAGAGAAGGCAAAATTATGACTTATGTAACTACTGACGAACCTGAAAAAAATGAGTATTTCCCACCAAGTGGTGCACTACCATCTAATCCAATTAAAGAAGACAAAACAGAGGTCTTTCGCGATGGCTCATGGATTGTAGCGGAGCCGCTACCGGGCGACAAAGTGAAGCAGATATACTCGTCTGGTCATGTGGCTGAGTTCATTTATCGCGAGCGAGTTGAGCCAATGTTGATGAAAATAATCATCAACAAGGTAGTCGGAGCAGTTAAAACCAGTAGCGACTACACACGCATTACTTGTATGGAACTCACAGACATCATTGTGACGGGCACAGTGGATGTCGAAGACCAAACCTTTTCAATGCCCCTTAAACGCGATGATGGGCGTTTGACGTTGTTCCCGGCGCAAGTCGTCAACGGTCAGTTTGAAGTCGTGTTGAACTTCCCGACCAGTGGCCAGTTTGTTTATACCAATGAGCAGGCGAATCACGATTTGCCAGAGCTCATGTTTAAAGTCGCGCCGATCCGGGTTGATGTGCTTCGTAAGGCAGCAGTATGACGTGGAAAACAGCTTCGTTCCGCTGGTCTGACTCGGCCCAAAAGGTTCAAACCTCTGCAGAGTCAGTCTTAACACAGGTTGAGGGACACTCCAATAAGGCAGTTGAGCGCATTCAAGCGCTGAAAGGACAGGTGACATTTGCCCGCCATCCATTAAGTACCAATGCTGAGGCGTTGCTTGGCCTGCGGACAGAGCTTGATACGCTCTTAACCAGCGTCCAGGTACTTTGTGTTCATCCTTATCAACATGGCATCGGGGCGGTTACGCAAGCCGGGCATCACTTAGCACCGGATGAAGCGGTCACAGTGTTGGCTAACAAGCTGAAAGACTTCAATGATAGGCATCATCCAAAAGGTAATCTACATGTTGTGGGCTGGATGCTTGCAGAGAACACGTTAGCCAACTTTGCCGCCGCCACCAAAGCCCTTTATGAGGTGGTGAACATATCTGAACTTGGTATGGTCAGCCGAAGGGTAAGCAAAGAGCAAAACCTGCAGCCTGAGAAAATGACGAAGATGGAAGCCATCGTACAGCCAAGGTTTAAGCCAGTAGCGCCATTGAACCAAGACCCTTTGCGTTTGGTTGAGCAATGGCAAGGCGCCCAAATCGCCCAGCTGGAGTCACTCGCCTCCGATAGACAGACTCCGGTAGATAAACTCGCTGCGCTTGCAGAAAAACGCGCGGCACAACTCAACGACTGGTCTCAGGCGATCAATACCCTCAAGCAGGGTGATGTTGGGTTACATAAGTTTGCAGTATCAGGAACGGCAGATATGATCGCAACCAAACTGAACCAGTCTACGCCACCTGGCCGGGAAAACAGCTATACCTTTGCTTGCATGTTTATCAGTGCCAAACCACTTACTTTTGTTTCGGAGCTATTCGCATGACTCAATTAGCTTTAGACGGCGAAATCATCTACATGAACTCCACACGAATTAGTCCCTCAGTAGAAATTCGTGAGCAAGATATGACGGGGCAAGCCAGCGGTACCGACGGCAGTGAACAAGGTGATAAAGGCATCGTGCTGGCGGTATCTGGTCTTATCCCGTTTAAACGAAAAGATGTACTCAAGCGACTCATGTTGTTATCCCGGGCAACAGAAGCAGGCAAACGCAAGATTTATCGAATTGGTAATGAAACGGCCAAGACCCTTACAGTGCGCCAGGTCAGGTTTGTGGGACAGCTTGCCGCAGATGAACAAGAAAAGCTGATGGCATGGAAAGTGACGTTTCGTTTGCGTGAATACATGTCGGTGACGGAAGCAAAACAGCAGAAAGAGCAAGCAAAAGCACAACAGGCCGTCACACAAAGTACGGAGAACACAACGACAGCAGAGCCGAAAGCTCATGCAGCGACAACCAACCAAACCGAGCAGGTGAAACGAACCAGCTTTGAAGCCGCACTGTTACAGAAAGAGTCTCAACTGGCATGAAGTTAAACAAACGAATCAGAGTCAATGGCGAAGAGCAAAAACTGGCCGAGGAACAAGTCATTCTTGAGCTTAGTGCCGGTGGCCGCGCCACCTTCGTCATAGAAGGGGAAATCGCAAAAGGATCGCTAATCACATTTGATATCGGCTATCAGGATGATTTTAAAGCTTACTTTGACGGATTCGCCGCCAAGGTTCAGCCGGCGCAAAATGGTTACACCAAAGTGATCGCCCGAGAGCGTGCGGGGTTACTCGCGGCCAGGTGGCCAGTGAGTATTCAGCACCCAACCGCCTCTGAAGTACTCGAGCAGTTGAGTTTTGATAGCGGCTTAAGTTTCGTGATGCCCCAGCAAGATTATATGACCACGCGCATTCCGAATTTCACCAGTCAGGGCACCGGTTATCAGTTACTGGAGAATCTGGGCCGAGCGTTTCAGATAGAGGATTTTTGCTGGTACCAGCAAACGGATGGCAATATTTTCGTTGGCAGTTTCGCGGATAGCCGCTGGTCTAACCGTCCTACCGATTTGCCGACCAACCTGACCACTCAGCAGATGGGGGGTAAAAGCATGAAGTTAGGTGCGATCCCTTCCGTTCGTCCCGGTGCAATTATCAATGGTCAGCGCATTACCCAGGTGCACTTTCAAAATACTGACATCACCCTGTATTGGGAAAGTGAAATGAATGCAGAAAAGCGCAAAATCAACTATCTGTTCCCCGAGCTGGCTGCCGGGCATCACTTGCCGAGACTTGCCAGGGTGAAAGCGGTCACCGACCAAAGCCAGGTCGGACATGAAAACAACCCATTTCGTCCACGCTATGCGGTAGATGTGCAGTTGTTGGATGAAAACGGCCTGCCAGATGAAGAAGTGCCACTATACAAAGCGGTGCCACTACCCACGGTTATCGGCGGCTCAGAGCAAGGTCAGTTCGCCACACCGACAGAGGGCACCATTGTTGAAATCGCTTTTGCGTATGGCAGAAGCGATCGCCCATTCATTCGAACCATTCTGGGTGATGGCTGGTCACTACCCGAATTAGAGCCAGAAGAGTTGCTGACTCAGCAAAGGTATGAGGTTTTTGAACGCATTGATGCAGCAGGCAACCACACTCAGGCAACCGACCAAACAAGGCTTATCGAAGCCTATGAAGAGTTACACCAGGTAGATAAATATCTGGCAGAGTTTGGGTCACATGAAGTGACGGTAAACCAGCATAGCAAAGAGAATATTGGCGGCCAAAAGCTCATTGAAGTTCTGGGCAGGTTTGAGGTGATGGCAGGTGATGACATTACCCTGGGTTCACTTGCGAATATACACTTAACCAACGGTGGTGACTGGGTGCAGATCATTGGCCAACTGCGGGACGTAGTGATTGGTTTAGACGACAAGCTCAAGGTGCTGGGGAATAAAGTTACCAACGTAGAAAAAGACATAACAGCGACCGCCAAGAACATGCGCTATACGGCAAGCCTTATCACGATGAATGGTGGTAAAGGGGTGGTCCAGGGCGATTGTATTTGTGCTTACACGGGGAAGCCTCACTCCGACCTCTCATCAACAGTTAAGGCAGGTAAGTAATGACATTAAGCAAAGCATCATTAAAACAAAAGATTGTGACTGAATTGCAAGCTCAAGGCTTTGTAACAAGTGGAACTCACGCACGAAATGCAGAAATGGCAGAAGCTATTGCAAACGCTGTGGTAGAAGAAATCACCCAGAACGCACAAGTGCTGGTAACGGGGGGAAGTTCTGCAGGAGCCTACAAAATAACCTAGGGATTCCCTGTATCATCAAGCGCACACTATATACTTAAACCAAATAGTTTTAACCAGCAGTTAGGTGATGATAAATGAACACTTCTCCTACACTTGCTATGTTTCGATCTTTTTTCCGAAGCTGAATCCATACCTCGTTGATTTGTTTAGGCTTCAATTAGTTATAAAGTTGCACGGGATAAAGAAAGGCTTCCAGACAGAAGCCTTTCTTCGCTATGGAATCTCTCAAACGAATGTTAGAGAGCATTATGATCTGGGTTCGTTCTGAGAAATAACATCCTCAAAAATCAGTGATTAGAACATAGCAACGTGCAATGTTATAGAGTTGCTCACTCCATCAGGGGTGATGACTTCAGTGGTAAAGTGGTCATCTATTCTATCTATTTGTTCTTTGATTGTGGTTGTATATGTTGCGGTCCAGCCTTGCTCTGATGGCATGATTTCTACCGTGCCAAACATAGGCTTTAAGGATACGTCTATTGGCCATTGTTGCCAATTTCGCCCTTGATAATCATAAACTTTTATTGGCAGTTCTATTTCAACAGTTTCACCAATATTAGGCATTGCTGCCGCTACAGAGTATCCTTGAAGAATAGGGGTTGTTTTATCAGGTAGCTTGCCATCACCATCATTATCAATGAAATATAAAAGAGACGGCGCATCAAAGTCGAGGCCGTGATCCTGAAAATAGGAAGTAACATTACTTTCAATTGTAAAAGTGTCTATCTCTTTGTGAGCTTGTAATAGTTTGCTTTTTGTTTCCTCAATTTTTTCTAAGTTATCCTCTTCTAGATAATTTGCTATCAGTGCAATTTGCGTTGTTGGTTCAATACCGTTCATATCAGAAAGGTATAGCGTTAAGGATGACATAGCTAAAAGTATTGCGGCAGCATCGGAGTCTTGTTGTAGGCTTACAGTGTAGAAATCTGGAGTTTTGCTCTCTGAATACCCATAAATTTCTAACAGTTCTTTTGTTGCAAGCTTTGAAGCTTCGGAGAATGGAAGTTTCTGCTCTAAAATTAATTTTTTTAGCTTTCCTTTAATCAAGGTAGTTACAATATTAATGCTAAGAGTAGATTTTGGCTTTAATTCATAATATGAAGATAGTGTTAATTCTTTAGATGAGTCATCTGATAATTCATTGTAAAAGTAGCCTTTTGAAAAAACCTCTACAAAGTCAGAATTCAAATTCTCTGAAATAGCGTATGAACCATCATAGTTTTGGACTTGGGAATCGAAAGACTTGCCAGTTTGTTCCATTTTATCATTAAGTTCATGCAGTGTTACAACTGACCCTGGTTGTAATGGCCCTTTTTGAACTACTCCTGATACGTCAAATATGATTGGAGGAGTCACATCATTGCTCCCCCCATCACTACTGTTACCGCCACCGCCACAGCCACTAACTAGGACACTACTTATAACGAGAGACAATACGTGTCTTCTTTTTAACATTGTTTTACCTTTCAAACTAAATCATACATGGGCGCATGAATGGTAAACTTGTTACATATAAATCAATAGATTTTTATCCCCTTGCCGAGAACAAGTAGGCACAAAGTTGATTTAAATCACAAATATAAGTCGGTCGTCTTATATCGAACTGCTAATACCATGCTTACTGAAGCATGAGAATAGTCAGATAGAAAAGCGCGGTTAAAGTGAATTTGGCGTAACTCTCTGTTGTGTGAATAAACATTAGCAAAGCCACTGACAGGGTTTTATTCAAAATGTTTTTTGGGTTATGTTGGAGCGCAGGCTGTTAAATGCAGGTAAGTAATGACATTAAGCAGAGCATCACTAAAACAAAAGATTGTGACTGAATTGCAATCTCAGGCTTTCTAACAAGTGGAACTCACGCTCGAAATGCATGAAATGGCAGAAGCTATTGCAAACGCTGTGGTAGAAGAAAGCACCCAGAGCGCTCAAGTACAAGTAACTGGTGAGACTTACAAAGTAATTTAAGCATCGCTGCCACTTAATGACGAATATATTAGTGGTCAGGTGACGGAATCCGTACTCCTAGCAATCTACAGAAATTGCACTGAAAAACGAACAGGAACAAAAATAGGTTTTCATTCGATGAGTCAGTATAATTAGACTGAAATTATTAGGTAACGTTGGAAATAGGGGTAAAGAAGTTCTTGTCTTCGTGAGGTGCCAAATTAAACGACCTAAGGCGCTAGATACATACCTTTACAAGCCGAGTTAGTGGAATTTATTTGTCCGAAGTGTGATGAAGTTGTTTTGTGCGTAGATGGGAGTAATCATCCTAGATTGACCTGGAAACAAAAAATGCTCACACTGCGACTATGAGACAGAACTTACAAAACCGTTTCCAATGATAAAGTATAAGGGAGAGGTTTTTGTGCTAGATAAGCACATATCAAGGCCTGAACCTGTACCGGAAAACTCTTAAGCAAACGGGAGATTACTAAGTGAATAAAATAATATCTGTCGCCACTTGATCGCCATTTGTTATTTTTGTTTGATGTAACTAATTGAATTTATAGGTTTAAATAATTAAGTGGATATAAAGCTTTACTACGTGCATGACCCAATGTGCAGTTGGTGTTGGGGTTACAAACCGACGCTTGATAAATTGAAACAGCAACTGCCAGGCGTTATTCAGTTTGAGTATGTGGTGGGTGGTCTTGCGCCAGATACTAGTTTGCCGATGCCACCAGAGATGCAACAAAAACTCGAAGGTATTTGGAAGCAGATTGAGCGTCAGTTGGGCACCAAGTTTAACTACGATTTCTGGAAGCTTTGTACGCCAGTAAGAAGCACTTACCAATCTTGTCGCGCAGTTATCGCAGCGGGCTTTCAAGATTCTTATGAGCAGATGCTAGAAGCGATTCAACATGCGTATTACTTACGTGCGATGCCTCCTCATGAAGAAGCGACTCACTTGCAGCTAGCTAAAGAAATTGGTTTGAATGTTCAGCAGTTCAAGAACGATATGGACGGCTCTTTCTTAGAAGGTGTGTTCCAAGATCAACTGAGTCTTGCAAAGAGCCTAGGCGTGGATTCTTACCCTAGCTTGGTTCTTCAAATTAACGACGCTTATTTCCCGATTGCCGTAGATTATCTGTCAACAGAGCCTACCTTGAAACTGATACGTGAACGTATTATTGACAATATGCCAGCGCAATAATCGCGATTTCAAATAACAAAAAGCCGCTCAATGAGCGGCTTTTTCGTAACTAAGTATATCCATCAAACAAAGGTACTAAAGCACCATTGCAGCAATCCAACCAAAGATGATCAGTGGAATGTTGTAGTGGATAAAGGTTGGAACAACCGTTTCCCAAATGTGCTCATGCTGACCGTCGGCATTTAGACCAGATGTAGGGCCTAATGTCGAGTCGGACGCTGGAGAACCAGCATCACCCAAAGCGGCAGCAGTACCAACTAGCGCGATTGTTGCCATTGGCGAAAAACCAAATGCCAACGCGAGTGGAACGTAGATTGTCGCCAAGATTGGAATGGTTGAAAACGATGAACCAATGCCCATTGTTACTAGCAGGCCAACGATCAGCATCAGTAGTGCTGCAAGCGGCTTATTATCACCAATGCTGGTAGAGATAGACTGTACTAATGTCTCAACGCCACCTGTTTGCTTCATTACCGCAGCAAAACCTGCGGCAGCGATCATGATGAAACCAATCATAGCCATCATATGCACGCCTTTTGTGAAGACATCGTGCGTTTCTTTCCAGGCAATCACACCGCCAAAAGTAAACACCATAAAGCCAGCTAGAGCACCAATAATCATTGAGCCAGTGTAAAGCTGAACACCCAATGCGGCGACAATACCAAGAGCGGCCACCAAGATGTGCTTTTTATTGATAGCATGATCTGTCTCGTGAACGACAGTCAACTCCGTTTCTTCGTAGATGCGTGGTTTACGGTAGCTAACAAAGATTGCCAGCAATAGACCAAACAACATACCAGCACCTGGCAGTAACATTGCAGTTGGAACTTGGCTTGCAACCACGTTTTCCAAACCGTTGTCATGTAGGTTCTTTAATAGAATATTGTTTAAGAAAATACCGCCGAAACCAACAGGTAAGATCATGTAAGGTGTGATCAAACCGAAGGTAAGAACACACGCGACCAAACGTCGATCGAGCTTAAGTTTCGCAAATACGCCCAAAAGAGGTGGAATCAAAATTGGAATAAAGGCGATATGGACCGGAATTACGTTCTGAGATGACATAGTGACAAGAACGAGCGCGACTAACACCGCGTACTTTAACCCGGTAGTTGACGCCGAGTTTTCTTTACCGTTTAAGCGCTTGATAACACTTTTTGCCAGTAGGTCCGTGATGCCAGATTTAGAGATGGCAACGGCGAAAGTACCTAACATTGCGTAGCTCAGAGCGATAGTCGCACCGCCACCTAAACCACTTTCGAACGCGGCAACTGTGTCTCCAAGGCTCATGCCTGCGACAAGGCCACCAACGATGGCACTAAACGTGAGGGCAACCACCACGTTTACGCGCATCAATGCTAACACGAGCATGACGCACACTGATATAACGACAGGATTCATACTTTTCCTAATATGTTGTGTTTACTTATTATTCTTCGTCAGCAAGCGGCCAACCGCCGAGGGCCTTCCATTTGTTGACAATACCGCAGAATAATTCTGCTGTTTTTTGTGTATCGTAAAGCGCTGAGTGTGCTTCACGATTATCGAATTCCATCCCGGCCGTTTTGCATGCTTTCGCGAGAACCGTTTGACCATAAGCAAGGCCACTCAATGTTGCCGTGTCAAAAGTAGCAAAGGGATGAAAAGGGACTCTTTTTAGTTTACAGCGCTCATTGGCTGCATTTACAAAACCTAAGTCGAATGCTGCGTTATGGGCAACCATAATTGCGCGCGAGCAATCTGCGGCTTTTTGTTCTTTGCGAATAAGTTTATAAATCTCTTTTAACGCTTCTTGCTCAGAAACTGCACCACGAAGAGGGCTATATGGGTCACGAATACCATTGAATTCTAGCGCTTCTTTTTCTAAGTTAGCGCCCTCAAATGGCTCAACATGAAAATGAATGGTGGAGGCCGGATGCAACACGCCATCTTCGTCCATTTTTAACGTAACGGCGCAAATTTCTAAAAGTGCATCAGTTTGAGCATTGAAACCTGCGGTCTCAACGTCTACTACCACAGGGAAATAACCACGAAAGCGTTTTTTCAAGGTCAGAGCTTCATTTTCTATTGTCATGTCGGCTTATTTTTGTGTGACGAAGGCTGCATTATTGCAGATTATACCGACGAGAAAAACCGCAATTTAGGAGAAAAACGGAATTCTATTTTGCATCTCATCAATACGCTCGATCGCATTTCGGGTGATTGAGTTACCATGATTAACGTTAATCGTAATATCACGATATTTCGCACGTTGGCGAGGTTTTTGCATGCCAGGTGAAGTGGTTTTATTGATTCAAATTGACGGCAACAGACTGCCGTTTAAGAGACAGTACTTAGATGAAGAAATGGCTGATTACTAGTGGCGTTGTATTTTCGTTGTTTAGCACAAGCAGTTTTGCTGTGATGGGCAAACGTTATGTTGCCACTCCACAGCAATCTCAATGGGAAATGGTGGTCAACACACCGTTAGAATGCCAACTTGTTCACCCTATTCCAAGTTTTGGAGATGCGGTATTTTCATCTCGTGCGAATAAAAAAATCAATTTAGACTTTGAGTTAAAAATGCGTCGTCCGATGGGAGAAACACGTAACGTCAGTCTCATCTCCATGCCGCCACCTTGGCGACCAGGTGAACACGCCGATCGAATTACAAACCTAAAGTTTTTTAAACAGTTCGATGGTTATGTCGGAGGGCAAACAGCATGGGGCATTTTGTCTGAGCTGGAAAAAGGGCGTTATCCGACCTTTAGTTATCAGGATTGGCAGAGCCGAGATCAGAGAATTGAGGTCGCATTGTCATCTGTGCTGTTTCAAAATAAGTACAACGCGTTTAGCGACTGTATTTCCAATTTATTGAAATACAGTTTTGAAGACATTGCCTTTACGATTTTGCACTACGAAAGACAAGGCGATCAGTTAACCAAGGCTTCCAAAAAGCGTTTATCACAAATTGCAGATTATATCCGATATAATCAAGATATCGATCTCGTGCTGGTGGCGACGTACACCGATTCAACCGATGGCAAAAGTGCGAGTCAAAGTTTATCTGAGCGACGTGCAGAGTCACTTCGTGATTATTTTCAGTCTCTAGGGCTACCGGAAGATCGAATTCAAGTGCAAGGGTACGGCAAGCGTCGTCCTATTGCTGATAACGGTTCGCCAATAGGAAAAGACAAAAACCGCCGAGTCGTAATATCTCTAGGGCGAACCCAAGTCTAATGCATATAAAAACGCCGAAGCTCAAAGCTTCGGCGTTTTTGATTTACTGACGTTGTTAATAATATTTTAATGGGATTTTGCCAAGTACCTTTCGGTGATTCCGGCTGTATAATTTGGATGTTAGTTTAATCGGAATTTGGCAATGACTTCGCAATTTGTTGCGGTATCGATTTTTTCAACCTGTTTGGCAATAGCCGGATTAGGGTGACGTTTCATGAAGTCTATTAATGCTTTAGTGCAACATCCTATTGAGTCGATAAAGCTTGCACATTCTTTATTTGGGCATTGTGGGATGAGTGTTAAGACTTTCTCTGAAGCCAGCTGAAGGTATTTGAGTTCATAGTCAGTGTCTCCGGCCCAACGCCAGAACTGAGCTAAGTTATGACAAGAAATCACAGAAATTAATAATCGCTCATCTGCTTCAATTTCCACACATTCGCTAATATCTTCACTCAGGCTTAGGGCTTGCTGGTAATGAAGAATGCTGCGAACAGGGTCATCTAGTTGAAGTGCCGTATCGGCTAGAAGTGTGTGTTTTTCCCATTCACTGATCATTATCGTAATCCCGCATCTCGAAGTTGCGAACAAATCTAAACGATAATTATTATCAAGTAAAGTATTTTGTTTATAAAAGGACAGGCAGATCGCAGACCTGCCTGTAATCGATGTTCAACTTGCAGTACAAGTGATTATTAGAAGTGCCGCTTAGCCTTCAAGACCTGCTGAAGCTTGCTTGTTTTGGATAAGCTCAATCATATAACCATCTGGGTCTTTTACGAATGCAATGTGCGTGCTTCCGCCTTTTACTGGACCTGGTTCACGCGTCACATTACCGCCCGCCGCTTTGATAGCGTCGCAAGTTGTGTAGATATCATCAACACCAATGGCGATATGACCAAAAGCAGTACCTAGGTCATATTCAGTTTTACCCCAGTTGTAAGTTAGCTCGATCACAGCACCTTGGGATTCGTCACCGTAGCCAAGAAACGCCAGTGTGTATTCGTACTCTTTATTCTCGTTCGTACGAAGCAACTGCATGCCCATAACTTCAGTGTAAAACTTGATGGATTTGTCTAGATCACCTACGCGAAGCATAGTGTGGAGAATTCGACCATTTGACATTTTTTGCTCCTAGCTTTGATTTTCAAATAGCGTTAGCTATCTGGATATACTTTCTCTTTATATTCGCACAAATCTTCAATAATGCAGCTACCGCAGCGAGGCTTTCTCGCCAAGCACGTGTAGCGGCCATGAAGAATGAGCCAGTGGTGCACATCGAGTTTGAACTCTTTTGGCACAACTTTTAATAGCTTTTGCTCGACATCATCAACCGTTTTGCCCATTGCAAACTTAGTACGATTCGACACGCGATAAATGTGCGTATCGACGGCAATGGTTGGCCAACCAAAAGCGGTGTTGAGCACGACGTTTGCGGTCTTGCGACCTACGCCTGGTAGCGCTTCTAACGCTGCACGATCTTCAGGAACTTCACCATTGTGTTTTTCCAACAAGATCTTACAAGTCTTGATAGTGTTTTCTGCTTTTGAGTTAAACAAACCGATGGTCTTTATGTATTCTTTTAAGCCATCAACTCCCAAATCGAGAATACTTTGCGGTGTATTAGCGACAGGGAAAAGCTTGTCGGTGGCTTTATTGACACTTACATCGGTTGCTTGGGCTGATAGTAATACCGCGATTAGCAGCTCAAAAGGGGAGCTCCAGTTAAGCTCAGTTTGAGGATTCGGATTGTTTTCTCGTAATCGCTCAAGAATTTCGATTCTTTTTATTTTGTTCATTGCTGACTTCCAATACCGTCTCTGCGGTTTATGAAAAAGGCTCCCATGACAGAGCCTTATTTTGTTATGCGTTGGTGACGCGAGCACGCTCAATGGTTGGTTTTTCTTCTTTAGGTTGACGTGCCTGGATTGAATTATCGATGACATTTTTAAGCGCTATCAACAGACCAACACCGATAAATGCACCGGGTGGAAGAAGCGCTAGTAGAAAGCTGTTGTCAAATTGGAAAACTTGAATGCGGAGAGCGGATGCCCAGTCTCCTAATAGCAGATCTGCCCCGTCGAATAGTGTGCCATTACCAATTAACTCACGCATGGCACCTAGCACGACCAAAACGCTTGTCATACCAAGCCCCATCCATAAACCGTCTAATGCTGCAGGCGCAACATCATTTTTTGAAGCGTATGCTTCAGCTCGACCAATAATGATGCAGTTCGTTACAATCAGAGGAATAAAGATACCAAGAGATAGGTATAAACCATACGCATAGGCATTCATCAATAACTGAACACAGGTAACGAGAGAGGCAATGATCATCACGAACACAGGAATGCGAATCTCTTTTGGTACGTAATTACGAATAAGAGAAACCGTGACGTTGGAGCCGACCAGCACTAATAAGGTTGCAATACCAAGACCTAAGGCATTGGTGATCGTGGAAGAAACCGCTAACAGTGGACATAAGCCCAGCAGCTGTACGAGAGCAGGGTTATTACTCCACATACCGTTTTTCATCAGCAATTTATTCTCATTCATTACTGCTCTCCTTCACAGCCCAAAGGCTGGCTAAGAATGTCTTCACGAGATTGGTTTACGTAGTTAACGGTATTTCGCACCACTTTTACGACGGCTCTAGGCGTGATCGTTGCACCAGTAAATTGATCGAAATCACCACCATCTTTACGAACTTTCCATGAGTTCCAGTTACTTTCCGTGACTTGTTTGCCCGTAAAGCTCAGGATCCAGTCGGTGACACGAAGATCAATTTTGTCGCCCAGGCCAGGTGTTTCTTGATGGCTTAAGACGCGTGTCCCCAAAATATTGCCCTGATTGTCAATCCCAGTAATAACTTTTATCTCACCATTGTAGCCATCTGGCGCGATGGATTCTATTGCGATTGCTGTCGGTTCACCATTCTTCGTGGCGAGGTAGGCTGGCATCGCACGCAATGTCCCCAGTTCTGGTGACGTGACCATAGTGCAGGCTTGCGTGAGTGCGTTGTCATGCATGTTTTCTGGAATGACTTGATTCAAAACAGAAAGCAATTGTTGTTGTTCTTGTATCTTGATTTGGTCTTTTGTTAGGTACTGAGTAAAGGCGACTAATCCGGTTGTTGCACAGGCAAAGATCGCAAGTGTCAGACCATTTTTTCTAATAGCGGTTAACATGTTTACCTCAGTGACCGTAAGTTCTAGGTTTGGTGTAGTAATCGATCAGTGGCACACACATATTTGCAAGTAACACTGCGAATGCAACACCATCAGGGAAGCCGCCCCAACTGCGAATGATAAAGACCAAAGCACCAATAAGCGCGCCAAAGATCAAACGTCCTTTAACGGTGGTAGACGCCGACACGGGATCGGTTGCAATAAAGAATGCGCCAAGCATGGTTGCACCTGATAACAAGTGGAAGATTGGCGACGCAGTTTCCCCTGGGGTCAGCAAGCTGAACACGACGCTAAATAGCGTCAGGCTCGCTAGGAAACCTACGGGGATATACCATTGGATGATGCGTTTTTTGATCATCACTAAACCACCAAGTAAGTAGGCAAGATTTACCCATTGCCAACCAATGCCAGCTAATCCATCGAATATTGGCTGCGACAGTACTTCGCTTGGGGTTGCACCTGTATGAATGCCGGTCTTAAATGCATCAAGTGGCGTCGCCATTGTCACACCGTCAACCCCCGTTCGAACTTGCTGAAGCGATAAGCCGTCGTAATCATAGCCCGTAAAAATTAAAGAGAGTGTATCTGCAAAATTTACGTGATCAGGTATGAGTGACGTCGGGGCACTCCAACTCGTCATTTGCACTGGGAATGAGATCAACAAGACCACATAAGCGACCATGGCAGGATTGAATAAGTTTTGACCAAGGCCACCATATAGGTGTTTAGCGATTACGATCGCGAAAATAAGTCCGATCACCATAATCCACCACGGAGACCATGGTGGGATAGCCACGGCTAATAACCAAGCGGTAACGATCGCACTGTTATCACGTAGTGCTCGCATCGGCGAACGTTTACGGAAGACCATAACTAAGGCTTCAAGTGATACAGCGACTGCGATGGCAAAAATCAGCTGAATAAGCGTTCCCCACCCAAAGAAGTAGGTCTGAGCCGCTAAACCTGGGAGAGCACAAAGTGCCACCCATTTCATTAAGTCAGGTGTACTACGACGGCTGTGGGTATGCGGTGAACTGGCAATAAAAAACGACACTACTCGTTCTCCTCAGTATTATTTTTATTAGCTTCTTGCTGCGCTTTGCGAGCCTTCGCGCGCGCAATAGCAGCAGCGACAGCCGCTTTTTTCGGATCTTCAGTTTGTTCAGCAGGCGTTTCAGCTTCTACCGTTTCGGCTGGTTCTTGTTGCTTAGCTTTACGCGCTTTGGCACGCGCAATAGCCGCAGCGACAGCCGCTTTTTTCGGATCTTCGGTTTGCTCGGCAGGTGCTTCAGCTTCTTTCGCTTCAGTTGAGTCCGCTTGTTGCGCTTTACGAGCCTTCGCGCGCGCAATTGCTGCGGCAACCGCGGCTTTCTTCGGATCCACTTCTAGTTCTTCGGAAGTTGCTTCTTCAACAGGCTCTGTTTGCGTTTCTTGCTTAGCTTTACGCGCTTTGGCACGTGCAATGGCAGCAGCCACGGCGGCTTTTTTCGGATCTTCGGTTTGCTCGGCAGGTGCTTCAGCTTTTTCCGCTTCAGTTGAGTCTGCTTGTTTCGCTTTGCGCGCTTTGGCTCGAGCAATTGCAGCGGCAACTGCGGCTTTTTTCGGATCGTCGGTTTGCTCAGCAGGTGCTTCAGCTTCTTCCGCTTCAGTTGAGTCTGCTTGCTTCGCTTTACGCGCTTTACGCGCTTTGGCACGTGCAATCGCAGCAGCCACGGCGGCTTTCTTCGGATCGTCGGTTTGCTCAGCAGGTGCTTCAGCTTCTTCCGCTTCAGTTGAGTCTGCTTGCTTCGCTTTACGCGCTTTGGCACGTGCAATCGCAGCAGCAACCGCGGCTTTTTTCGGATCGCCGTCTTGCTGTGCAGACGTTTCTGATTCTACAGATTCAGTTGAATCTTCTTGTTGTGCTTTTTTCGCTTTAGCTCGGGCGATGGCTGCTGTAACTGCCGATTTCTTATCATCAGCGTTGTTATCTGGCGTTTCGCCTTGTTCTTTTTGTGCTTTACGTTCGCGGGCTAGACGTTTGCGTTCTTCGCGCAGTTTTGCCATTTCTGAGTTATCAGGTTCACTAGAGCCTGCTTTAGCGGCTGCGGCCTGTTTTGCCTTCGCTTTGGCAATGGCTGCAGCGACGGCAGGTTTCACGGCTGGCTCTGCTTTTTCTGTTGTTTCTGTCTTCTGAGCTTTCACTCGTGCGATCGCTGCTGCAATCGCATCATCACCACCAGAAGATTTCATGTCTTTACGGCGCTGATCGGCTGCTTTCTTAAAGCGATTTTCACGTTCTGCTTTTTCGCGTTCCATACGCGCTTTCTTCTCTTCAAAACGCAGCTTCGCTCGCTCCGCAGCTTCCGCTTCTTGTGCTCTGGTGCGAATTTCCGCTTTTGCTTGGCGGTAATACTGTACGAGAGGAATTTCACTTGGACACACAAACGCACAAGCACCGCACTCGATACAATCCTTTAAGTTGAGTTCTTCGAGTTTGTCATACTCTTCAGCTTTCGCATGCCATTGCAGTTGTTGAGGCAGCAGTGAAGCAGGGCAAGCTTCAGCACATTGGCTACAGCGAATGCATTCCATCTCATGTTGGTGTGGAGAGATCTCACGACGAGTCGGGGCAAGGATACAGTTTGCTGTCTTGGTAATCGGCACTTGAGAGTGGGGAAGGGTGAAGCCCATCATTGGTCCACCCATGATTAAACGTTGTAACTTCTTATCGGCTTTATAGCCAAACTCATCCAATAACGCCTGTACTGGTGTACCTAATAATGCCCAAACATTACGTGGTTGTTTGAATGTTTTACCAGTGAGGGTCACGACGCGTTTTATCATCGGTTCACCATCGATGATTGCGCGTTTGATTGAGTAAAGAGAACCGACATTTTGAACCAAAATACCAATATCGGCTGGAATTGCGCCGCTTGGTACTTCTTTATTGGTCAAAATTTTGATCAGCTGTTTTTCACCACCAGAAGGGTATTTAGTCGGGATAACGCGAATGACGATATCTTTGTTTAGAGCCGCAGCTTCTAACGCTTTGATTGCCTCTGGTTTGTTATCTTCAATACCAATAATCGTGAGCTTTGGTGTCAGGATATGTTCGACAATCTCGATACCTTGGATGAGCTCTTCGGCATGCTCTTGCATGAGCTTGTCATCTGATGTGATGTATGGCTCACACTCAGCTGCGTTGACGATAAGAATCTCTGTGCGAGCAAAACCTGATTGGATTTTTTTTGCGGTAGGGAAACCTGCGCCACCCATACCTGAAATGCCTGCGAGACGAATAATATCGATCAGAGCGTCAGGTGTTTCTTGTTTGTAATCCGCGACGGGTTTTCTGTCACACCATGTATCGTTACCATCAGGTGTAATGACCGCACAGAGTTCACTCAGACCTGAAGGGTGAGCAACGGTTCTGGGCTCAATTGCGGTGATCGTACCCGATGTAGGAGCATGCACTGGAACGGTAAAACCAGTTTCGGATTGCGTTAATGGCTGACCTTTTAATACGTGGTCACCTTCGGCAACCAATAAGTTACCAGCCTTACCAATGTGCTGTTTTAGCGGTAATACAATTTCTGATGGGATAGCCGCGTGAACGAGCTCAGTTTTGTTGGACTGCTTTTTGTTTTCTGCCGGATGCACACCACCAGGGAAATCCCAAAGCGAGCCTGTACGAATTTGTTCAATCAAAGACAACATGCGAAACCTTACTTAATTGAATCTTTCACGTTCGCTGCATCGTCGGCAGCATCCGTAATGTTGAGTACTGGAATGGAGTTAAGTTGCCACTTCCAGCTTTCCGTGGTGGTTGCCACAGGAATCATTTCAATACAATCAGTTGGACATGGTGCAACACATAAGTCACACCCCGTACATTCGTCTTTAATTACGGTATGGACCGCTTTTGTACCGCCTACAATTGCATCCACTGGACACGCTTGAATACACTTAGTACAGCCAATGCACATATCTTCATGGATAAACGCAACGGTTGGAATTTTGCTGTCGAGATCGTGCGCAGATTCTTCTGGCTCAACACCCATTAAGTCGGCGAGCTTTTCGATTGTTGCCTGACCGCCAGGTGGACATTTGTTGATGTGGTCGCCATTTGCAATCGCTTCAGCATAAGGGCGGCAACCAGGATAGCCACATTGACCGCATTGAGTTTGAGGTAAGATTGCGTCGATTTGATCCACAATTGGGTCTGCCTCGACTTTGAAGCGAATAGAAGCAAAACCAAGTATCGCGCCGAAAATCGCAGCAAGAACCGCTAACGCGATGATCGCAATTAAAATCGTACTCATTGTTTACTTCACCAAACCTGTAAAGCCCATAAAGGCTAGTGACATTAAACCCGCTGTAATCATTGCAATCGATGCACCTTTAAAAGGCACTGGTACGTCGGCGGCAGCTATGCGCTCACGCATGGATGCAAAAAGTATCAACACCAATGAGAAACCAACAGCGGCGCCGAAGCCGTAGATAATCGATTCGATAAAGTTATGGTTCTCATTAATATTAAGAAGCGCGACACCTAATACCGCGCAGTTTGTAGTGATCAGCGGTAAGAAAATACCAAGCAAGCGATAAAGTGTTGGACTTGTTTTGTGCACAACCATTTCGGTGAACTGCACCACAACGGCTATCACCAAAATAAAACTCATGGTTCGAAGGTACTCAATACCCAGTGGACGAAGAATGTAGCTTTCCACTAAATACGCACACACTGACGCGAGCGTTAGCACAAAAGTTGTCGCTAAGCCCATACCTATTGCTGTTTCCAGTTTTTTGGACACACCCATAAAAGGACAGAGGCCCAAAAACTTCACCAGTACAAAGTTGTTCACCAGCACAGTGCCGACCAACAACAAAACATATTCGGTCATAGTTATTACGTTCTTAAAATCCGATCTTGATATTATCGTGTTTTGTGACACCAATAACAACCAGTGAACGATGTGGTTTTACATACACGATGGAAAAATAGTCGTCTATGTGAGGTATTTTGATGAATCAATAAGAAATTGAACAGCTTGCTGAATGGATTTTACAAAGACGCTGGTGCTGTCTTTCCTCAAAGAATCTTTTGCTCAGAAGGCGGGAATTACATTTAGCGAGTAATTTTAAGTCGTCACTTGAGATATTGATGGTGAAAGAAGTTTTTTATTTCAAAACGAAAAAAGCCGTGTCTTGCGACACGGCTTTTCTGGAATTTGGCTCCTCCTGCTGGGCTCGAACCAGCGACCTGCGGATTAACAGTCCGTCGCTCTACCAACTGAGCTAAGGAGGAATTGCTTTGCTTGAAAGCGGGACGAATCTTACCGAGCAGCCAAACTACTGTCAACAGTAAAAAAATACATTTTTAGCAAAAAATATTGAGGGAAGGGCTTTACTTTTCTGTACTGCTTGTCAGCAAAGGGGTGAGGTTACTTATCCACTAATTTTGTGGATAACTATGTTGATGAGATCTGAGTAAAGATCTTTTATATGCAACCTGGTTTTTATTCAGTGAATTTTTAATCAGAGTTATACAGAGAATATGCAATTAAAACATAGATTTATTGATGTTAAGCAAAATGTATTCAAGGTGGATAAAAATCTAGCTTTTGGGGATAAAGAGTGTTTAGGCCAATTTTTGGGGAAAAGTTGTGGAAACTGCAATGTGAAGAATGGGTGTGGCTCTTCAGCTAGGGCGAAGTACTATATCAGAGTAGGTTTTGTATGGCTACAGCATTCTAGACAAACAAGAAAATTTATTAACAATGGTGGGTAAATTTTCAATAGACGTAGATTTCATTGGCTAAGGTGTATATATATACAGCCAAAGCGCAGTAAAGTTGAGGAAGGGTATGAGTAAAGTCTATGAATTGGTCTCCGATTATCAGCCATCGGGTGACCAGCCGGGAGCGATCAAGCAGCTGCTTGAGGGGCTCGATGCTGGACTGGCACATCAAACACTATTGGGGGTAACGGGATCGGGTAAAACGTTCACACTAGCGAATGTTATCGCTCAAGCCCAACGACCTGCAATATTACTTGCTCCAAACAAAACGCTCGCAGCGCAATTATATGGCGAGATGAAATCATTCTTTCCCAATAATGCGGTGGAGTACTTTGTTTCCTACTACGATTACTACCAGCCTGAAGCTTATGTCCCGACGACGGATACTTTCATTGAAAAAGACGCATCGGTTAACGCTCACATAGAGCAAATGCGCCTTTCCGCAACGAAAGCACTATTGGAACGTAAAGACGCGATTATCGTTGCGTCTGTTTCTGCTATCTATGGTTTGGGTGACCCAGAATCTTACTTGCAAATGATGTTGCATTTACGTCGTGGTGACGTGATTGATCAACGGGACATGCTACGACGTTTGGCAGAGTTACAATATTCGAGAAATGACGTGGCATTTGAGCGAGGACAGTTTCGGGTTCGTGGCGAAGTGATTGATATCTTTCCAGCGGAATCTGACCAAGACGCAGTTCGTGTCGAAATGTTTGATGATGAAATTGACTGCATAAGTGTTTTTGATCCATTGACTGGTGTGGTGAAACAGCGAGATTTACCACGCTACACCATTTATCCTAAGACGCACTACGTGACACCAAGAGATCGTATTCTTGAAGCGATTGAAAATATTAAGGTTGAATTAGAAGTACGCAAAAAACAGCTTCTAGATAACAACAAGCTACTGGAAGAACAGCGTATTAGCCAGCGGACTCAATTCGATATCGAGATGATGAATGAGTTAGGTTTTTGCTCAGGTATCGAAAACTATTCTCGTTATCTCAGCGGACGATCGGAAGGCGAGCCGCCACCGACATTGTTTGATTACTTGCCTCATGACGGTTTGTTGATCATCGATGAATCCCACGTGACGGTGCCGCAGATTGGTGCCATGTATAAAGGTGACCGCTCTCGTAAAGAAACGCTGGTAGAGTTTGGTTTTCGCTTACCTTCTGCGTTAGATAATCGTCCCCTCAAGTTTGAAGAGTTTGAAGCGTTAGCACCGCAGACGATTTTTGTCTCTGCGACGCCAGGAAATTATGAACTAGAAAAATCGGCTGGTGATGTAGCGGATCAAGTTGTTCGTCCAACAGGCTTGCTTGACCCAGAATTGGAAGTTCGCCCAGTGGCGACCCAAGTAGACGACTTGTTGTCTGAAATTCGCCTCCGTTCTGCTAAAGATGAGCGAGTTCTAGTGACAACATTGACTAAACGAATGGCCGAAGATCTCACCGAGTACTTGCACGAACATGATGTTAGGGTACGTTACTTACATTCAGATATTGATACCGTAGAACGTGTGGAGATCATCCGCGATCTTCGTCTTGGCGAGTTTGACGTGCTGGTGGGAATTAACTTGCTACGAGAAGGCTTGGACATGCCTGAAGTTTCGCTGGTTGCAATATTGGATGCAGATAAAGAGGGCTTCTTGCGCTCCGAGCGTTCACTGATTCAGACCATTGGTCGTGCTGCGCGAAATCTTGAAGGTAAGGCGATTTTGTATGCTGACCGAATCACCAACTCCATGAAAAAGGCGATGGATGAAACCAACCGCCGCCGCGAGAAGCAGAAAGCGTACAACGAAGAAATGGGCATTTCGCCGCAAGCGCTCAAACGAAATATCAAAGATATTATGGAATTGGGCGATATTACCAAGTCTAAACGTCAGCGTAATACTAAACAGGTACCGTTGTCGAAAGTGGCGGAGCCTTCGCAAACATACGAGGTCATGTCTCCTCAACAGTTGGAAAAAGAAATCAGTCGACTTGAGGCGGCAATGTATCAGCACGCGCAAGATTTAGAGTTTGAATTGGCGGCGCAAAAGCGTGACGAGATTGAAAAACTAAGAGCGCAGTTCATCGCAAATAGTTAAAAATAAGCTTAATGATCTAGCTTAGCCAAGTGTTTTAGATTGCTTGCAAAAAAAAAGAAGCCAATAGGCAGTCGGGTCTATTGGCTTGTTTTGTGAACATCTCGTTCACTAACAACGTCAGTTGGCTAGGTGACCCGAGGGGTCACTAAACTATCAGCATGGTTTATGCCATTTTTTAAATAATTGATATTATTTTTGAATCCTTTCTCTTACCCATAATTTAGCTAATGTTATTTGCAAAATGCAAAGCGTAATGCGATTATTGTTTAAAACACAACAAAATATTAGCTAGGTTATGCAACAAAAATCTGAAGGTCCTAAATCTCGTTACCTTTTAATGGTTGAGGATACCGCATCTGTTGCGGCACTGTACCGCTCATACCTGACACCGCTTGGTATAGATATCAATATTGTCGGTACAGGTAGGGATGCCATTGAAAGTCTCAACCATAGAATTCCAGATCTTATTCTGCTCGATCTTCGTCTGCCAGATATGACGGGGATGGACGTTTTACACGCTGTAAAAAAGAGTCATCCAGACGTACCTATTATTTTTATGACCGCTCACGGTTCTATCGATACCGCGGTAGAAGCAATGCGTCATGGCTCTCAAGACTTTTTGATCAAACCGTGTGAAGCAGACCGTTTACGTGTCACGGTTAACAATGCGATTCGTAAAGCGACTAAGTTAAAAAACGAGGCTGATAACCCGGGAAATCAAAGTTATCAAGGCTTTATTGGCAGTAGTCAAACAATGCAACAGGTTTACCGCACGATTGATTCAGCAGCGAGCAGTAAAGCGAGTATCTTCATCACTGGTGAAAGTGGTACGGGTAAAGAGGTATGTGCCGAGGCAATCCATGCGGCAAGCAAGCGTGGTGACAAGCCTTTTATTGCGATTAACTGTGCTGCAATTCCAAAAGATTTGATTGAGAGTGAACTGTTTGGTCACGTGAAAGGTGCTTTTACCGGTGCAGCAAATGATCGTCAGGGTGCAGCGGAATTAGCGGATGGTGGCACACTTTTCCTTGATGAATTGTGTGAGATGGATTTAGATTTGCAAACCAAATTGCTACGATTTATTCAAACCGGCACGTTCCAAAAAGTGGGCTCATCAAAAATGAAGAGCGTGGATGTTCGCTTTGTTTGTGCAACTAACCGTGACCCATGGAAAGAGGTACAAGAAGGTCGATTCCGTGAAGATTTGTACTATCGTTTGTATGTCATTCCTTTGCATTTGCCGCCTTTACGTGAACGAGGTGAAGATGTCATTGAAATTGCATACTCACTGTTAGGCTATATGTCGCACGAGGAAGGAAAAAGCTTCGTGCGTTTTGCGCCTGATGTAATCGACCGATTTAATAGCTATGAGTGGCCAGGCAACGTTCGTCAGTTACAAAACGTGCTGCGCAATATCGTTGTTCTAAACAACGGTAAAGAAATCACGTTGGATATGTTACCGCCACCGCTGAATCAACCGCTTGACCGTCCGTCTTCTGTGGCGAAATTTATTGAGCCGAAAGTGATGACTGCGTCTGAGATTATGCCGTTGTGGATGACAGAAAAAATGGCGATAGAGCAAGCGATTGAAGCGTGTGATGGCAATATCCCCCGAGCGGCGGGATACCTTGATGTCAGTCCGTCGACGATTTACCGCAAGTTACAGGCTTGGAATGGCAAGGAAGAGCGGCAAAAAGTATGAGTGTGAATGTATTAAATCAGCAAAAAATCGATGAACTGTCGATGGAGATTGGCAGTGACAATGTTCCTGTTTTACTCGATATTTTCTTGGGGGAGATGGATACCTACATCGAGAATTTATCTCAGTTTCAAGGGACAGAGCGATTACGTTACCTAAAAGAAATCAGTCACGCGTTAAAAAGCAGCGCAGCGAGCTTTGGAGCAGACCGTCTTTGTCAATTGGCGATGTCGATAGATAAAAAAGCCAAAGCAGGTGAGTTAGCTGAAGAGTCAGACGAGTTAAAAACGATGTTCGATCTTTTGCACGAAACACGCGACGCTTATCGTGATTGGCAGCAGTAATGCATTGTTCTGATGAGGCTCTTACACAAAACCCTTCACGTAAGTGAAGGGTTTTTTCATTGCTGACAGCGAGTAAACTTGAAGCTATCCCCTAGCTTTAGAGGGCTTTTTTAAATTGAAAGCCTTAGCTGGCTTTCAATAGCGAGCTTGAGTTTATCTCGGTCGTGACGCCAATCTCGGTTCGACGAAGCTAACGATTCCGTCACTACATTCCACTGGCTCAATACTTCTTGCTCGGTTTCCTCTGCTAGAACCACGTCTATCTTCCTACCTTGGCAGGCACGCTCACACCATTCTAATTTTTGTGCCATGGTCATTCGTCCGGCTGGGCCGTACTCCGGGCTCAAGTTGGCAACGAAAATGACTTTTGCTTTCTCATTGGCGGCAATGGCTTTGCCGAGCTCAGGCAACAGCAAAGGAGGCATGATGCTGGTTAAAAAGCTGCCAGGACCAAGAATAATAGCGTCTGCCTCTGCCAGTGCAGTTACTGCTTCTTTAGTTGCAGGGACTTCTGGTGATAGATCGAGACGGCGTAAATCGGTGTTCATCTCGTCTACATTCGTTTCTCCCGTGACCCACTTCCCATCCACGGATAACGCGGAAAGATCGGAAGGGTGTTCAGACATAGGAAGAATGTTAACGTCGACTTTTAACATGTTTCGAATCAGATTGATGGCATCTAACGGTCTGACCGATAAGTTATCGAGCGCCGTAAGCATCAAGTTACCGAGGTTATGACCATCAAGCTCGCCAGTACCTTTGAAGCGATATTCAAACATCATTGAACTGATCGACGGCTCTGTGATCAGCTGATTAATGCAGTTCCGTGTGTCGCCCCAGGCGATTCCACCTTGGCAGTGACGAATTCTTCCTGTTGAGCCACCATTGTCTGTTGTGGCGACAATGCCAGTTGCATTGCCGCCAAAATCCCGTAGTGCGGCCAACATTCGACCTAAGCCATGACCACCGCCAACAGCGACCACTTTTTTATCCGTGTAGATATTCATTACGTTCTTCTAATAATCTTGTAAAAAACGGCTACAATTTATCTCAAGGAGTGCTTGAAAGGTACTCACTTAGCGGTAAATTGTGTCTCTAGAGAGTTTTTTATCACTCAAGTCTGGATTCCAGTACAAATATTAAGTATTTTACACCGCAAAGCTATCAGAGGTTTCATATCTCTGGTTGCCATAACTCCGAGCTCACTATTGCTAAGTCCGAGGATAAGCGTTTTGAGCCAGTGGCGTACTGTCACAAGGGCATGATTGGAAATGGCCATGCCTCCCGTGTTTGGAAAGGTGTTCCGTGGCGCAACAATTCGAAGACAAATTTCATCGTAAGTTCTATTACTTGCGTCTGTCTGTGACCGACGTATGTAATTTCAAATGTACCTATTGCCTTCCTGATGGCTATAAGCCTTCGGGCAATAAAAACTCGTCTTTTTTATCTCTTCCTGAAATCAAACGGGTCGTAAAAGCGTTTGCTGATTGTGGCACGTCAAAAGTGCGCATTACTGGCGGTGAACCAAGTTTACGCAAAGATTTTACCGACATTATCCACTCAGTGGCGACGACGCCTGGTATCCAAAAAGTTGCAACTACGACCAATGGTTACCGCATGGCGAAGCAAGTCGCAGACTGGCGTGAAGCGGGCTTAACTCACATCAACGTCAGCGTGGACAGCCTTGATCCGCGCATGTTCCATCAAATCACGGGTGAAAATAAGTTCACTGAGGTGATGAATGGTATCGAGCGCGCGTTTGAAGTTGGTTATGAGCAAGTCAAAGTTAATGTGGTTTTGATGAAAGATCTTAACCATCAAGAGCTGCCAGCGTTTCTCAACTGGATAAAAGATCGTCCAATCCAACTGCGCTTCATCGAATTGATGCAAACGGGTGAGATGGATGATTTATTCAATAAGCATCATGTGTCTGGCGTAGCAATTCGTAATCAGTTGATTGCGAACGGTTGGCTGCTTAAAGTGCGCTCTCATAATGACGGCCCCGCGCAAGTGTTTGTTCATCCAGATTACAAGGGTGAAATTGGCCTGATCATGCCTTATGAAAAAGACTTTTGTGAGAGCTGCAACCGACTACGCGTCTCTGCGATGGGTAAGTTGCATCTGTGTTTGTTTGGAGACCACGGTGTAGAACTACGTGATCTATTGGAACGTGATGAGCAAGAAAGCGAGCTTATTGAACGCATCCAAGCGCAGTTACAAACTAAGTCGGTGAGCCACTTCTTGCACGATGGTAATACGGGTATGACGCCACATCTAGCGTCTATCGGCGGCTAAATCAACTCAAATTTTGTAGGGAAAGCTTATTTATAGGCTAGCTTTCCCTCGCTTTTCTAGAATCGATACCAAACGTATCAAAGTTAAAAGAGAATAGGTGAACACATGGGTCACGCTGAAAGCAAATTTCAACCTGCAAATATTGCCGTTCTAACGGTATCTGACACTCGTACCGAAGAAAACGATACCTCTGGTCGCTACCTTGTTGAACACGCTCAAGAAGCGGGTCACAATGTTGTCGATAAGCAAATTGTTATTGATGACATGTACAAAATTCGCGCAATTGTTTCTCAGTGGATTGCGGACGACAATGTTCAAGCGATCATGATTACTGGTGGTACAGGGTTCACGTCACGTGACAGCACACCAGAAGCGCTGAAGCCTCTGTTTGATAAAGAAGTAGAAGGTTTTGGTGAGTTATTCCGCATGGTGTCTTACGAAGAAATTGGTACGTCAACCATCCAATCGCGTGCAATTGCAGGCTTTGCTAATCATACAGTTATCTTCGCAATGCCTGGTTCAACAGGCGCGTGCCGCACTGGCTGGACGAAGATCATCAAGCAGCAGTTAGATGCAAGCCATCGCCCTTGTAACTTCATGCCGCACCTATCTGTATAACCTTTCCTAAAAGCGAAGGAAAAACAATGACTCAATTTACCCATATCAACGCGTCTGGCGAAGCTAACATGGTCGACGTGTCTGCAAAAGCTGAAACGGTTCGTGAAGCACGTGCAGAAGCATTTGTTCACATGGCCCCAGAAACCTTGCAACTGATTGTTTCCGGTCAGCATCATAAAGGTGATGTGTTCGCGACGGCTCGAATTGCTGGTATCCAAGCTGCAAAGAAAACGTGGGATTTGATTCCACTTTGTCATCCTCTGTTGCTTTCTAAAGTCGAAGTTCAGTTGGAGGCTATTGAGTCAGAAAACAAAGTTCGTATTGAATCTGTTTGTAAGCTTGCAGGTAAAACGGGCGTAGAAATGGAAGCGCTCACGGCGGCTTCTGTTGCTGCACTGACGATTTACGATATGTGTAAAGCGGTGCAAAAAGACATGGTTATCGGTCAAGTTCGTCTCCTAGAAAAGACGGGTGGAAAATCTGGACACTTCAAGGCGGAATCATGATTAAAGTACTTTTTTTTGCTCAGACTCGTGAGCTGATTGGTATCGACAGTGTCGAATTAGATGATCAATTTGAAACGGTTGAAGCGATTCGCGCACATCTCGTGGAAGAGGGCGCTGATAAAAATGGTAAGTGGGATTTGGCTTTAGAGCCAGGAAAGCTACTTGCTGCTGTTAATCAATCTATTGTCCCACTTGATACCGAAGTAAAAGCGGGGGATGAAGTTGCATTTTTCCCACCGGTAACCGGAGGTTAAGATGGACCCACGCGTCTCTGTACAAGTTGAAGACTTTTCCGTTGATCACGAATATCAACGTTTATCCGAAGGTACGGCTGCTGGTGCTGTCGTAACATTCATTGGTAAAGTTCGAGATATGAACCTTGGCGATAATGTTGTTGGTTTGCACTTGGAACACTACCCAGGCATGACTGAGAAGAGCTTGAGCGACATTTGCGATCAAGCTGAATCACGTTGGCCATTATTGGGCGTACGCGTGATTCATCGCGTTGGTGATATGGATAGCGGTGATCAAATCGTCTTTGTTGGTGTTTCAAGTGCACACCGTGGAGCAGCATTTGATGCTTGCGAGTTCATTATGGACTACTTGAAAACCAAAGCACCATTTTGGAAGAAAGAACGCACGACGAGTGAAGATCGTTGGATTGAGTCGCGCGATACTGATCACCAAGCTGCGCAGCGTTGGGAAAAATAGAACCCACTCCTCATTCTAGTGAAAAAAGCTAAGTGTCAATGGCACTTAGCTTTTTTTGTACTTATCTTCATAATTCTGCTCATTTGACTTCAACACAACCCGTACTCGCTCTGGTGATATTCTTCACAATAAAAGTTTTTAGCCCAATATATAAACAATTATTTGTTAGACTTCATTTGTCATAAATGTTAAATAATATGTAAATATCTAGCATAAGATGCTATCAAATGGTTTAAATGTAGATTAATCGAAAGTTTTGTCTGTGGAATGTCGCTTCTGGTCTCCATTTGGCTGGTGAATACTTTTTGATTAGAGTTTACTGCTAGATATGTGTGGTTTAGTCAGGATTATTGGTTTTTTTGCTACATTTTTATGGCAAATTACTTCAATGATTGCTAATGTGTGCCGCAGTCTTTGTAAGGTTTTAGGCTTTTGTGCTCAGAAAACGCACTAAAAAAATCTAAAACTCTGACCGTTCCAGGCCCTTACAAAGAAGTCATGGATGCTAACGAAAAAATTTGGAGTTTTACGCATGTATAAGAATAAAATCACGCGCGCTTTATTTATTGGTGCTGGTCTTTCTCTCGCTTTAGCTGGTTGTGGCGAAAAGCCTGCAGAGAAACAAGCTGCTGAGCCTGCTCCGGCTCCAGCCCCTGAAGCTAAATCTGATTCTAAAGAGCCAAAACTTGCTGCTGTTCAAGAATTGGTGCGTGGTAACGGTACAGAAGTTGCGACAATAGACCCTCATAAATCTCAAGGTGTTCCAGAATCCCACGTGATTCGCGATCTTCTTGAAGGCCTAGTAAACCAAGATGCGGACGGTAACACTATCCCTGGTGTTGCAAAATCTTGGGAAACTGAAGACAACAAAACGTACACTTTCCACCTACGTGAAGACGCAAAATGGTCTAACGGTGATCCTGTTACTGCAGGTGATTTTGTATACAGCTTCCAACGCGCAGTCGACCCAGCAACCGCTTCTCCATACGCTTGGTACATGGAATACACCAAGATGAAGAACGCAAAAGACATTGTTGCGGGTAAAAAAGACAAGAGTGAGTTGGGTGTTAAAGCGGTTGACGACCACACGTTAGTGGTTGAGCTAGACACTGCTGTACCATACTTTGTGATGATGATGGGCCACACAACAGTGAAGCCTGTTCACCAAGCAACCGTTGAAAAGTTCGGCGATCAATGGACGAAGCCTGAGAACTTTGTAGGTAACGGTGCTTATGTTGTTGACAACTGGGTTGTAAACGAGCGTTTAGTTCTAAAACGTAACGAGCAATACTGGGACAACGAAAACACGACGCTTGATCAAGTTACTTTCCTACCAATCGAAAACCAAGTAGCGGAAATGAACCGCTTCCTAGCTGGTGAAATTGACTTCACGAATGAACTGCCTACAGAGCACTTCAAGCGTTTGAAGCAAGAGCATCCAGAAGACGTGTCTGTGTCGGGTAACTTGTGTACTTACTACTACATCTTCAACACGAAGAAAAAGCCGTTTGATGATGTTCGCGTACGTAAAGCGATTTCTTATGCGATTGACCGTAATATCGTGACTGATGCGATCCTAGCACAAGGTCAAAAGCCAGCTTATTTCCTAACGCCTGAAATCACGGCGGGTTTCAACCCAGAAATCCCTGCATACGGCAAAATGACGCAAGAAGAGCGTAATGCTGAAGCGGCGCGTCTACTGGAAGAGGCGGGCTACGGTGCAGACAACCCTCTTGAATTTAACCTTCTATACAACACGTCAGAGAACCACAAGAAACTTGCGGTTGCACTGGGTTCAATGTGGAAGAAGACGCTTGGTCTAGACGTTACGCTAGAAAACCAAGAGTGGAAAACTTACCTATCTACCAAAGATTCTGGCAACTTTGAGGTTGCTCGTGCAGGTTGGTGTGGCGACTACAACGAAGCTTCATCTTTCCTAACGCTGATGATGAGTAATAACACTACTGGTGGTATTCACTACGACAGCAAAGAGTACGATGCAATCATGAACAAAGCATTTGCTTCAACTTCTGACGAAGAGCGTCAAGCGCTTTACCTAGAAGCAGAGAAGTTGATGGCAAAAGATATGCCAATCGCACCTATCTACCAGTACGTGAAATCACGTCTACTATCACCGAAAGTTGGTGGCTTCCCAGTCAATAACGCGGAAGACAAGATTTACTCTAAAGATCTCTACATCACAGAGTAATTCGTAACTCGATAGAACTATAAAAATGAGGCTCTACATGTGAGAAATTGCATGTAGCGCCTATCTTTAGTCCAAAAGAATTGGACGACTTCTTTAATTTAACTGTCACAGACTGAAAGAGTGAGTTTATGCTTAAATTCATCGCAAAAAGGATATTTGAGGCGATCCCAACAATGTTGGTTTTGATCACCGTATCTTTCTTTCTTATGCGCTTTGCACCGGGAAACCCTTTCTCGACAGAGCGTCCATTGCCACCCGAAGTAATGGCAAATATCGAAGCTAAATATGGCTTGGATAAACCTGTATTTGAACAATACACCACGTATTTGACCAATGTTATCCAAGGGGATTTCGGGCCGTCATTTAAATACCTTGATTACTCGGTTAACGAGCTGATCGCGGTAGCCTTACCGGTTTCGGCTAAAGTGGGCTTCATCGCCTTTATCTTTACCCTGATTATGGGGGTTACCGTCGGTACCATTGCTGCGCTCAAGCAGAATACTTGGATTGATTACACCATCATGTCGACAGCGATGCTCGGCGTGGTAATGCCTTCTTTTGTATTGGCACCTGCTCTTATCTATCTGTTCTCGCTTCACTGGAATATCTTCCCTGCGGGCGGTTGGCAAGATGGTAGCTGGCAGTATTTAGTGCTTCCTGTCATTGGTATGTCACTACTGTATGTTGCAACCTTCGCTCGTATTACGCGTGGTTCGATGATCGAGACACTGAACAGTAACTTTATTCGTACGGCTCGTGCTAAAGGTCTAAGCTACCGTTACATCATCATCAAGCATGCTCTTAAGCCGGCACTTCTCCCTGTTGTTTCTTACATGGGTCCTGCTTTCGTAGGTATCATCACTGGTTCTGTTGTTATCGAAACCATTTTTGGTCTACCAGGTATTGGTAAGCTATTCGTTAACGCTGCGTTTAACCGTGACTACTCGCTAGTAATGGGTGTAACCATCCTGATTGGTTTCCTATTCATTTTATTCAACGCGATTGTAGATATTCTACTTGCAATGATTGACCCGAAAATTCGCTACTAACAGGGACGTTTGGTTATGTTAACGAAAAAAGAAAACCTAGAAGCGATTGAGAAGTTCTCCGAAAACTTGGAGATTGAAGGTCGCAGTCTTTGGCAAGATGCTCGTATCCGTTTTATGCGCAACAAAGCGGCAATGGTGAGCTTATTCCTTCTTGTTCTAATGACGTTGGCGGTGATTATTCTGCCAATGATCGCACCGCACACCTTTGATGATACTGACTGGTACGCGATGCACGTTGCACCGAATGCTGACCATTGGTTTGGTACCGACAGCTTAGGTCGTGACTTATACGTACGCACGCTAATCGGCGGTCGTATTTCGTTGATGGTGGGGGTCATGGGTGCATTTGTAGCCGTACTGATTGGTACGCTCTATGGCGCAGCATCTGGTTTTATCGGCGGTAAAGTTGACCGTGTGATGATGCGTATTCTAGAGATTTTGTACGCGGTACCGTTTATGTTCCTAGTTATCGTACTTGTGACATTCTTCGGTCGTAACATCATGCTGATCTTTGTCGCGATTGGTGCTATCGCATGGCTAGATATGGCGCGTATCGTACGTGGTCAGACACTCAGCTTACGTAGCAAAGAGTTCATCGAAGCTGCACATGTGTGTGGTGTTAGCAACTGGAAAATTATCACTCGTCATATCGTGCCGAATGTACTGGGTATCGTAGCGGTTTACTCTACGCTACTTATCCCGAGCATGATCCTGACGGAGTCATTCCTATCATTCCTTGGTCTTGGTGTTCAGGAACCGATGACAAGTTGGGGAGCCCTTCTACAAGAAGGTGCACAGACAATGGAAGTGGCAATCTGGCAGCTGGCATTCCCAGCCGTGTTCATGGTTGTGACGCTATTCTGCTTCAACTACGTTGGTGACGGCCTGCGCGATGCGCTGGATCCAAAAGACAGATAATTAAAAGATAAGATTAAGGAAGCAATGATGAGCTTATTAGATGTCAAAGATCTGCGCGTCGAATTCACCACGCAAGATGGTATCGTAACCGCAGTAAACGATTTGAACTTCTCTCTCAACCAAGGCGAAACCTTAGGGATCGTTGGAGAATCGGGATCAGGTAAATCTCAAACCGTATTCGCAATCATGGGCCTTTTGGCTAAGAACGGTATTATTTCTGGTAGCGCAAAGTTTGAAGGCAAAGAAATCTTAAACTTACCAGAAAAAGAACTGAACAAAGTTCGCGCTGAACAGATCGCAATGATCTTCCAAGACCCAATGACATCGCTGAACCCTTACATGAAGGTAAGTGACCAGTTGATGGAAGTGCTTATGCTGCATAAAGGCATGGGCAAAGCGGAAGCATTTGAAGAATCAGTACGCATGCTGGAAGCGGTGAAAATCCCTGAAGCGCGTAAGCGTATCACGATGTACCCGCATGAGTTTTCAGGCGGTATGCGTCAACGTGTAATGATCGCGATGGCGTTGTTATGTCGTCCTAAACTGCTTATTGCCGATGAGCCAACAACAGCACTTGATGTGACGGTTCAAGCACAGATCATGGACCTGCTTAATGAGCTTAAAGACGAGTTCAACACGGCGATCATCATGATCACGCACGACCTTGGTGTTGTTGCAGGTTCGTGTGACAAAGTGCTGGTGATGTATGCAGGTCGTACGATGGAGTACGGCAACGTAAACGAAATCTTCTATAATCCAAGCCACCCTTATGCAGAGGGTCTGTTGAAAGCGATCCCTCGCCTTGATACGGAAGGTGAAATTCTGCCAACCATTCCTGGTAATCCACCAAACTTGCTTCGTCTACCACCGGGCTGCCCTTATCAAGAGCGTTGTCACCGAGTGATGGATCGTTGTAAGCGTGAAGCGCCAATTCTGACTCCATTTGGTGATGGTCGTCAGCGCGCATGTTTTTCTGAATGGGAGGCTTGGAACAAATGAATGCAGTAGATAAAAAGCTAATTCTGGACATTTCAGAGCTGAAAGTTCACTTCAGTATTGCGTCAAAATCGGCATGGCCTTGGTCAAAGCCTTCAAGCCTAAAAGCGGTTGATGGGGTGAACGTTCGACTATACGAAGGGGAAACGCTTGGTGTAGTAGGTGAGTCAGGTTGTGGTAAATCGACGTTTGCGCGCGCCATCATCGGTCTTGTTGAAGCGACGGATGGAGAAGTAGTTTGGTTGGGTCAAGATCTAACTAAGATGAAAGACGTCCAACGCCGTGAAACGCGTAAAGAAATCCAAATGATTTTCCAAGATCCTTTGGCATCCCTTAACCCACGTATGACGGTTGGCGACATTATTGCTGAGCCTCTTGAAACGTTCTACCCAGAACTGTCTAAGCAGGAAGTGAAAGACCGCGTTAAAGAAATGATGGCGAAAGTGGGTCTACTACCAAATGTTATCAACCGTTATCCGCATGAATTCTCGGGTGGTCAGTGTCAGCGTATCGGTATTGCGCGTGCGCTTATCCTTAAGCCTAAGATGATCATCTGTGATGAACCCGTATCGGCGCTTGATGTATCTATTCAAGCTCAGGTTGTTAACCTGCTTAAAGAGATTCAAAAAGAACTAGGCCTTTCTCTGGTATTCATTGCGCATGATTTGTCAGTGGTTAAACACATCTCAGATCGTGTTTTGGTCATGTACTTGGGTAATGCTGTCGAGCTCGGTGAGGCGGAGGCGCTGTTTGCTGATCCTAAGCACCCATATACACGCGCATTGATGTCAGCGGTTCCGATTCCGGACCCGAACATTGAACGCAGTAAGAAAATCCAAATGCTGGAAGGCGACCTTCCTTCGCCGATCAGCCCACCATCGGGTTGTGTGTTCCGCACTCGTTGCCCACAAGCAACCGAAGAGTGTGCGAAGACGAAGCCAACGATTCAAGGCAACGACGTTCACGCGGTATCTTGTTTGCACGTTAGTGTATAAATTCAGCCTGTGACGGGCTTAAGCGCGACACCTTCATCGGGTCGCGCTTTTTTTATGCATCTGATTTATACATTCGAATTTCTTGAACATGATGTCCTAAGTTCAGTGATTTTCTGTTTGATAGGAAACGCTAATATAGACATAAACAGAATGAGAGGAGCGCAATCATGGGTAAGTTGGTCGAAGGTGTTTGGCATGACGTCTGGTATGACACAAAATCAAATGGTGGCAAATTTGTGCGTGAAGATGCCGGATTCCGTAACTGGGTTAAAAACGAACCTAATGCGGAGTTTAAACCAGAGTCTGGTCGATACCATTTGTATGTCTCTCTTGCTTGTCCTTGGGCACACCGAACGCTCATCTTCCGCAAGCTGAAAGGCTTAGAACCCCATATTGATGTCACGGTTGTTTGCCCTGATATGTTAAGCCAAGGCTGGCAAATGGGGCTTCCTGAGCCACTATTTGGTCACACTCGTATGCACCAAATCTACACGCAGGCCAAACCAGATTACACAGGCCGTGTAACTGTGCCTGTGCTTTGGGATAAAAAGACCAATACGATCGTGTCGAATGAGTCGTCAGAAATTATTCGTATGTTTAACTCGGAGTTCAATGCGTTAACAGGAAACCACGATGACTATTATCCAGAACAGCTAAAGCATGTTATTGACGAGTGGAACGATTTTGTTTATCCAAACGTCAACAATGGAGTGTATCGCTGTGGTTTTGCGACCACGCAAGAGGCATATGAAGAAGCATTCGATTCTTTATTTGCTGCGCTAGATAAAATCGATTTGCACCTAGCGACGCATCGTTATTTAGCGGGGAATACTATTACTGAGGCTGATTGGCGTTTGTTTACGACTCTGATCCGTTTCGATGTCGTGTATGTGGGTCACTTCAAATGTAACAAGCAGCGCATCGCAGACTACGAAAATATTCAAGGATACTTAAAAGAGTTGTATCAAGTCGAAGGCGTCGAAGAAACCACGGATTTCTACCATATTAAACGTCACTATTATTTCAGCCACACTGGTATTAACCCGACGCAAGTCGTACCCAAAGGGCCTGATTTAGACTTAAACTCTCCTCATGGAAGAGAAATAATTAGCTAGTTTGCTGCCTCCATCAGAAATGAAAAAGTACTTAACGGTTAGCAATGTCTTTAAGTACTTTTATGCCAACTAAATACTAGGAGTAGGAGAGTGACTTTTAAGTGTGCGTACGTCTTACTTAGCGCGTACGACGTCCATCACTAGTTTTCCGTCGACTTTTACAGGGCCATCTTCTTTGGCTCCTAGTGTATATTCAAATACGCCAGTCTTCATTCCACCTTTTTCTCCGTGGACCATTAGCATCAGCATGTCGCCAGACTCAACCGGTTCCATCAAAATTGCATTCACGTTCTCATTCTGTCCCATCTTTAGTGGGGCATAGCCGATAACAGGGCCAGGCTTCATTGATTCGTCTGTTCGGTGGACGACCATCCATCCGTTGTCGTCAGCATGAGCCATTTTTGCGGTTACCGTTCCTCCGGACATATCTTGATCAACGCCTTTAATGCTTGGGGCTGAAAAGCTGAATGCAGAAAAACTGAACAGAATTGCAGCTAAACCAAGCTTTAGCAGTGAGTTGTTGATGGAGTTGTTCATATGTATTCCTTACTTATGTGTGAGTTTGCGTAATTGCAGTCCATCTTCGTTACGTAGTTCTAGTAAGAAAGTTCAGTTGAAATGTAAATAATGCTGATAAATTGAACAGGGAGGATCGCTTCGTTCTATTACGTTTTGGTGGTAGGTAAAAGAATAATGAAATTATAAGACGCAATGGTAAGCCAGGTGCCGGGGCCATTTTCTGATTATCCTCTCATCGTCACAGCTTCTTACCCATATTCAAATAAACTAATGATATAACAACCGCTTTTTAACGGGGGTGATGCATGGATATCAATGAGTTTGTCAGTGGCGAGCATCTAATTTGGAATCTGCTTATTGCTCTATTACTAGGGGCAATTGTTGGCACCCAACGTGGCTGGGTGATGCGCAATAGCGTAGAAGGCAGTCGTGTCGCGGGCATTCGTACTTTTTCTTTAGTCGGTTTACTCGGTGGTTTAGTTGGCATTCTCGCCAGCATCTATACACCTTTACTCATTGGTTTTGCGCTTATCGCTTTAGTCATCCTCACTTGCATCGCTTTTGTTATACAGCAGAAAAAGAGCGGAGATGTGAGCATCACTGGCGTGGTTAGTATCATGGTGGTGTTTGTTCTGGGTAACCTTGCCGTGTCGGGTGAGGCTGTTTTAGCTGCAGCAGCGGCCGTCATAACCGCTGTGGTGCTCGATAACAAAAGAGAGCTACATCAAGCACTACAAAAACTGCAAGAGTATGAGTTAGACGCAGCACTGCGTTTATTACTTATCTCGATAGTCATGTTACCACTGTTACCAAATCAATCTTACGGCCCTTGGAATGCACTTAACCCGTATGAGATTTGGTGGATGGTTGTGTTGATCGCTAGTATCTCTTTTGTCGGTTATTTTGCGATAAAGATCGGCGGGGCGAAGCGAGGTATTTTGTTTACGTCTGTATTTGCGGGGCTTAGCTCTTCGACAGCATTAACATTGCAGTTTTCCCATCTTTCTCGTGAGCAAGCGAGCATCAGCCCGTTACTCGCTAGTGGTATTCTTTTGAGCTGCGGAACCATGTTCCCTCGTTTACTTATCGTACTGTCTGTTATCAATCCACAATTAGTGAAACTGCTTTGGCCAATTGTGATGGCGATGATGGTTGCGCTGTACATTCCGGCATGGTGGATTTGGCGCAGAAGTGAAGTTGAGCAGATTGAGCAATCAAATAAGCAAACGAACCCTCTTGCTTTGCAGTCGGCACTGTTCTTTGGCCTCGTGTTGGCGGTGATTATGCTGCTTGCTCATGCTTTGTCTGACTGGTTCGGCAACGCGGGTGTGTTGATCCTTTCTGCTTTATCAGGGATTACTGACGTTGATGCGATCTCGTTAACCCTCGGGCGTCAAAGTACGCAAACATTGAGCGTGACCACTGCTGCGTTAGGCATTTTGATTGCCGCTTCGGTTAATACCATTGTGAAAATGGGGATGGTCATCGCGATAGGGGATAAGAAGCTTTGGCGCCGAATCGCACCAGTGATGACAGGTTGTGTTGTGGTTGGGGCTGGGGTATTTATGGCGCTGTATTCGTAAGAGCGTATTAGTGCTATTGCTAATAGCCTCTTTGCTGTGTGGCCAACAATAGAAAAAGCCCTCGACGAATCGAGGGCTTTGGATAGTTGTCCAACTAGATGTCAGAAGCGATTATTTAGCTTCTTGGTCTGCTTGGATTGCTGTTAGAGCGATTGTGTACACGATATCGTCTACTAGCGCGCCACGAGACAAGTCGTTTACAGGCTTGCGCATACCTTGCAGCATTGGACCGATAGAAACTAGGTCAGCTGAACGTTGTACCGCTTTGTAAGTCGTGTTACCCGTGTTTAGGTCTGGGAATACGAATACTGTCGCTTTACCTGCTACTGGAGAGTTAGGCGCTTTAGACGCTGCCACGTTTTCCATGATAGCTGCGTCGTACTGTAGAGGACCGTCGATCACTAGATCAGGACGCTTCTCTTTCGCGATGCGAGTTGCCTCACGTACTTTATCAACGTCTGCACCCTTACCAGATTCACCAGTAGAGTAAGAGATCATAGCAACGCGAGGGTCGATACCGAATGCTGCTGCAGAGTCAGCAGATTGGATAGCGATTTCAGCAAGCTGTTCAGCGGTTGGATCTGGGTTGATCGCACAGTCACCGTAAACCAGTACTTGATCAGGCAGAAGCATGAAGAATACTGAAGATACGATAGACGCATTTGGTGCAGTCTTGATGATTTGGAACGGAGGAACGATAGTGTTCGCCGTAGTATGAACAGCACCAGAAACTAGGCCGTCAACTTCGTCGTTCTCAAGCATCATTGTGCCTAGGAATACTGAATCTTGTAGCTTCTCACGAGCCACAACTTCAGTCATGCCTTTCGCACCGCGCAGCTCAACTAGACGAGCAACGTAGTTTTCACGAACAGCATCGGCATCGATGATGGTTACGCCAGTACCTAGCTCAACGCCTTGTTGAGCTGCTACGCGACGGATTTCATCTGGGTTACCTAGAAGCACACAGTCTGCAATGCCGCGTTCAGCACAGATTGCTGCCGCTTTAACAGTACGTGGTTCGTCACCTTCTGGAAGAACGATACGCTTGCCTGCTTTACGAGCAAGTTCAGTTAGCTGGTAACGGAACGCTGGTGGGCTTAGACGGCGAGACTTCTGAGTGCCTTCAGTCATTGACTCGATCCAGTTACCGTCGATGTGACCAGCAACGTGCTCGTTGATGAACTCGATACGCTCTTTATCGTCTGCAGGTACTTCGATGCTGAAGCTCTGTAGGTTTAGAGATGTCTGCCAAGTGTTACCTTGTGCTTTGAAGATAGGTAGACCAGTGTCGAACGCTGGTTTACATAGACCTTCGATTTCGCGAGGGATGTCGTAACCGCCAGTTAGCAGTACAGCACCAATATCCACACCGTTCATTGCAGCAAGAGAAGCAGCAACGATAACATCAGGACGGTCTGCAGAAGTAACAAGTAGAGAGCCAGGTTTGAAATGCTCAATCATGTTTGGCAGAGAACGTGCACAGAAAGTGATGCTCTTGATGCGACGAGTGTTGATGTCACCTTCGTTGATGATATCTGCTTTCAGGTGCTTAGCCATGTCGATTGCACGAGTCGCAATCAGATCAATGCTCCATGGCACACAACCTAGTACACGAATTGGAGAAGTGTTGAAAATTTCCATCACTTTCAATTCGTTTTGTTTCGCGCTGTCTGCATCGTCAAAGATTTCAGATAGGTCAGGGCGAGTACGGCCAGCTTCGTCAACAGGAGCGTTTAGCTTGTTGATGATAACGCCAGAGATGTTTTTGTTCTTAGTGCCGCCGAAGTTAGAACATGCTACTTCGATACGCTCTTTCAGTTGCGCAGGGTTATCAGTACCTGGAGTCGCAACTAGCACGATTTCTGCACCAAGTGTTGCTGCGATTTCCGCGTTTACTTGGTTTGCAAATGGGTGCTTACGAGTAGGTACAAGACCTTCGATTAGCGTAACGTCTGCGTCTTTGTTGATTTGGTTGTAACGTTCAACAACGGTTTCTAGCAGCTCGTCCATGTTGTCGTTACCGATTAGGCTTTCAGCAACAGACATCGCCATTGGTTCACCGATCTTCATATCGCTGTTGTGGCCAACGATAGTTGAAGTCAGATCTGGCTGATCACCACCTGAACGTGGCTGACAGATTGGCTTGTAGAAAGAAACTTTAACGCCTTTACGCTCCATAGCGCGAAGAACACCCATGCTAACGCTTGTTAGGCCAACGCCTGCGCTAGTAGGGATAAGCATAATAGTACGAGACATTCGTAGAGTACCTTTAGCTATTTGGGGGATAAAAGCTCAACTCTTATTCCATGAAGCTCGAAGAATAGGAGTTGAGCCCCTAAGAAATTCGTTTGAATGAAAATCTGGCTAGCCGAGTGGCTAGCCAGTAATTCAATTAAAGACCTGTCAGGCGTGCAGTGTCTTCAGCGATGACTAGCTCTTCGTTAGTAGAGATAACCATTGCAGGGATACGGCTGTTTTCAGTCGTGATAACGCCTTCGCCGCCGAAGCGAGCTTTAAGGTTAGCTTCGCTATCTACTTCGATACCGAAGATGCCAAGACGGTTTAGAACCATTTCACGGATAGGGCCAGAGTTCTCGCCGATACCGCCAGTGAAAGTGATTGCGTCTAGACGACCGTCCATTGAAGCAGTGTAGCCAGCTACGTACTTAGCTAGACGGTGGCAGAACACGTCCATTGCGCGTGTTGCTTCTTCTTTCTCACCGTAGTTGTCTTCAACGAAACGACAGTCAGAAGTCACTTCAGTTAGACCTTGAAGACCAGACTCTTTAGTTAGCATCGTGTTGATTTGATCAACAGAGTAACCTAGAGCGTCGTGTAGGTGGAAGATGATCGCAGGGTCGATGTCGCCACAGCGAGTACCCATTACTAGACCTTCAAGTGGAGTAAGACCCATAGAAGTGTCTACAGATTGACCGTTCTTGATTGCACATACAGACGCGCCGTTACCTAGGTGACAGTTGATGATGTTTACTTCTTCAACTGGTTTGTTTAGTAGGCCAGCAACTTCACGAGTGATGAACAAGTGAGAAGTACCGTGCATACCGTAACGACGGATACCGTGTTCTTTGTATAGGTTGTATGGAAGAGCGTATAGGTAAGACTCTTCAGGCATAGTTTGGTGGAACGCAGTGTCAAATACAGCAACGTTTTTAAGCTCTGGGAAGTTTTTCTTAGCCGCTTCGATACCGATGATGTGAGCAGGGTTATGAAGAGGTGCAAATGTTGCAGCGTCTTGAATACCTTTTAGAACTTCATCAGTGATTAGTGCAGATTGAGTGAACTGCTCGCCGCCGTGAACGATACGGTGACCGATTGCGCCTAGGTTAGCTTTAAGCTCTGGCTTAGAAGCAAGAATAGTTTCTACCATAAACGCTAGTGCTTCTTCGTGAGCTGCACCATTGCCTAGTTGAGCTTCGTGCTTGCCATCAAGTTTCCACTTGATGCGAGCTTCAGGAAGGTGAAGACACTCAGCAAGACCTGATAAGTGCTCGTCGCCGTTCTCGGCATCAACAACGGCAAATTTAAGAGAAGAACTACCGCAGTTTAAAACTAAAACTAGCTTAGACATGTATGACTACCTGTTATTCGTCTGATAAAAAATCAGTTAAAGAATGAAAAATTAATCACAAGAATAGCCGATACCCAGAAGGCTGCGTACTAATCCTGGTCAAAAATTGTTCTAATTCCATATAAAGAAATAGTGATGAACCCATCCATCACTATGATGCGATCCGTGCAGATAGATATCTCGGAGTTGCTTAAATTGTAAATAACAGCAACAATGAGATTGAGGGTCTGCAAAGGATAGCGATAATAAGCAATGATAACAAAAAAAATTTGAAAGAATATTAACTTTCATCAATTTTTTGTACCTTCAGTTGAAATGTTCAACTATTTTTTAGTGAGAGAGCGGTATGAGTAATAAAGTCGGATTGATCCATAGCCTGAAAGATGGCCAGAATTACATGGAGATCTGGCCGGTTCGTAAAGAGCTAAGCGCCATATTTCCGGAACAGCGTATCATTAAGGCGACTCGCTTTGGCATTAAAGTCATGCCAGCCGTTGCTGCGATCAGCGTACTCACTCAAATGGCATTCAACAATTACCACGCGTTACCTCAGTCTATTGTTGTCGCCTTGTTTGCGATTAGCTTGCCACTCCAAGGGATTTGGTGGCTTGGTGCTCGATCCAACACGAAATTGCCGCCTTCTCTGGCGTCTTGGTATCGGGAACTGCATCAAAAAATTGTGGAAACAGGTTTTGCACTAGAGCCTGTTAAAGCTCGCCCTCGTTATAAAGAGCTTGCGATAATACTGAACCGAGCGTTTCGCCAGCTCGATAAGTCGTCACTAGAGCGTTGGTTCTAATTTAAATTGTTTGAAATGGAGTGTGCACTAGCCGCTCCATTTTTGATCCTGCCTCTATTACCTACTTTGACGGTCGTTGATGAAGCGAGCGAAGCTTTGTTTACCAAAGATTCTTTCCGGATGAAGAAGTCCCCCGATCACAAATGTTGCTTTAGTGTTAAATCTTTCTTTTCTTTACTAAGACTTAGTAGTAATAATAAAAACAAGATGCGCAAGAAGTGCACAGTTATACGAACACAACATTACCCCCTTCAAACATTTGAATTCACGAGTCGATATTCATGTTGAATGCTCGCGAAACAAGGACGAAGTCACATCAAGGAGTTATGATGAAAACGAAACGTTTATTAGCCACTGCCGTTCTATCTGCTACTGCTATTTTCTCTTCTGCCAATGTACTGGCCGCCACTGCAACCGTTGCAGTTTCACAAATTGTCGAACACCCGGCGTTAGACGCGACGCGCCAAGGATTGCTTGATGGTTTGAAAGCGAAAGGCTACGAAGAAGGCAAAAATCTAGAATTTGATTATAAGACCGCACAGGGTAATCCAGCGATTGCGGTGCAAATTGCCCGTCAGTACGTCGGTGAAAATCCTGATGTGTTAGTGGGCATCGCGACACCTTCGGCACAAGCTTTGGTATCGGCAACGCGCTCTATTCCTGTTGTCTTTACTGCGGTAACAGATCCGGTCGGTGCGAAATTGGTTGAGTCGATGGAACAACCAGGCAAAAACGTAACTGGCCTGTCTGATCTTTCACCCGTTGCTCAGCATGTCGACCTCATCCAAGAAGTTCTCCCTCAGGTGAAAAGCATCGGGGTTGTATTTAATCCCGGTGAAGCTAATGCCGTGACTTTGGTTGAACTGCTAAAAGAAAGCGCAGAAGCAAAAGGCATACAAGTGGTTGAAGCGACCGCACTAAAAAGTGCTGATGTTCAGTCTGCGACTCAAGCGATTGCAGCGAAATCAGACATTCTTTACGCCCCAACAGACAATACAGTTGCAAGTGCGATTGAAGGGATGATTGTGGCAGCGAATCAAGCGAAAAAACCTGTCTTTGGTGGTGCGACGTCATATGTCGAAAAAGGAGCAATTGCAGGCTTAGGTTTTGACTACTACCAGGTTGGTGTGCAAACCGCTGATTACGTGGCGGCGATTCTTGATGGTCAAGAACCAGGCAAATTGGATGTAAAAGTCGCGACGGGCTCTGACCTCGTAATTAATGAAAGCGCGGCATCTAAGCTCGGTATCAAGCTGCCAAGTTCTGTGGTTGAACGTGCGACAAGCATGCAATAAGTAACGCTCTTTTTTGGGGTTAGGGCCGTCACGTCTGTTGATAGAGGCTTGCCCCAAAATTGATACTCGCCGGACTTCTCGTGTAGAGCATTCTGCTAGAGAAGAATGGGAGTATACGTTAGAAGTCTTAAGTTCAGGTTGGTATTCGCCAGCCTGAACATGCAGAAAGGAGCAGTTATGTCTGCATTTGCTTTTTTTGGCGCACTCGAAATTGGCTTAATTTATGGTCTAGTTGCCTTGGGTGTGTATCTTACGTTTCGTGTTCTCGATTTCCCCGATTTGAGTGTGGATGGCAGCTTTCCAATGGGAGCGGCGGTGGCTGCAACGGCAATTGTCGCAGGTATTAATCCTTGGCTTGCGACAATAATGGCGATGATAGCCGGTAGTATGACGGGTTGGGTAACCGCTTTTCTGGCTGTTCGATGTGGTATTTTGCACCTGTTAGCTTCCATTCTTACCATGATCGCGGCATTTTCAATCAATATTCGTATTATGGGCAAACCTAATATGGCGTTGCTTGGAGAGGATACGATTCTCACTCCGTTTGAAGCCTTGGGCGATCCGATGTTCATTCGTCCTCTGGTTGTTGGGGTCTTAGTTCTTTTGTCCTCTTTCTTTGTCATTCGCCTGCTGAACAGCGACTTTGGTCTTGGTTTACGAGCCACGGGCGTTAATGCGCGTATGGTTTCTGCGCAAGGGGCGAGCACTGGTTTTTATACCTACTTTGGGTTGGCTTTATCTAACGGTTTTGTCGGATTCGCAGGCGCGTTGTTTGCACAAACGAACAGCTTTGCAGATGTGACCTCTGGCGTGGGCACCATTGTGGTTGGTTTGGCTGCTGTGATTTTGGGCCAGACCCTCATTCCGGGGCGAAAAATTTGGGTTGCGGTATTTGCTGTCATCATCGGTTCGGTGCTTTATCGTCTTGCTGTAGCTTTCGCTTTGAGCTCTGGCATGTTTGGTTTGCAAGCATCAGACCTCAACCTTGTCACCGCAGTATTGGTGGCTGTCGCGCTTATTGCTCCAAAATTAAAACAGAGCATGAGAGCGAAACAACGTGTTACCGATGCTAAACAAGCGGCATCAAAAAATGGTTAGGGGGAGGCGTTATGATTGAACTTAATAACATTCAGGTCACGTTCAACCCAGGGACGATTTTAGAAAATCGTGCATTGAAAGGCGTCTCTTTAGAGGTTCCAGAGCATCAATTTCTTACCGTGATTGGTTCTAATGGCGCAGGAAAATCGACGTTGCTTGGTGCGGTGACAGGTGAGACGCCGATGATAGGTGGTCAGGTGATCATTGATGGCAAAGACGTCACCAAGCAGACGGTAGCCCAGCGTGCGACGCAATGCGCACGAGTGTTTCAAGATCCATTGGCCGGAACCTGTGGAGAGCTAACGATAGAAGAGAACATGGCTTTAGCGTACATGCGTGGTAAAAAACGCAGTTGGGGTTTGGCGCTTTCAGCTAAACGTCGCAAGCTGTTCCAAGAGCGAATTAGCATCCTAGGGCTTGGCTTAGAAGATCGTCTGGGCGATAGCATTGGCTTACTGTCCGGTGGACAACGACAAGCCGTTAGCCTTGTGATGGCGACGTTATCGGAGAGTAAGTTGTTACTGCTTGATGAACACACGGCTGCGCTTGATCCTCGTATGGCGGCGTTTGTTATCGACTTAACTAAACGTATTGTCGATGAGTTCGATTTAACCGTGATGATGGTGACGCATTCGATGAAAGACGCATTAGCATGTGGCGATAGGACCGTAATGCTTCACCAAGGTGAAATTGTGCTTGATGTGGCTGGAGAGCAGCGCGCTAACATGCAAGTACCAGACTTGTTGGATATGTTCTCCAAAGTGCGTGGTGAAGAGCTGGCAGATGACAGTCTCTTGTTGAACTAAGCGGTATCCGACAAGTCACTACGCCTACTAAGTGTGATCCTCCTTGGGAAAATTGGCTGATATGTCAACTCGCAAGGAGGATTTCTTGTCTCTAATTCTTCAATAACATAGTGGCATATCCGATGACGAGGAGTGCCCATAATGAACCTGCCATTTATTTTTCATAGTCAAACTATTGATGGTTTAGCTTTTAATCAAGAGCAAGTCACAGTCAGACTGAAAACCGAGACATTGGATTTTGATTCCGTATATGTGCGTCTTGAGCCGGACAATGAAGAATGTCTGGTCGACATGACTCAAGTAGGAACTGCTGGGGAATTGTTACTATGGGAAGCATCGTTCCGCCCAAATCGAGATCGAGATGTCACACATTATGTGTTTAAGCTTCTCAAAGATGGACAACAATACTGGCTCGATGCACGAGGCGTACAAAAGCGTATTCCACCCAAAGAGTTCCACTTTAAGTTGAATGTAAACCATCAACCACCAAGCTGGGTCCAGGAGCAAGTGTTCTATCAAATCTTTCCTGACCGTTTTTCTGCTAGTAAAAGTGAATCTGACATTCGTAAAGCTTATGCTCAGCATGATTCAGAAGCGATCATTAAATCGTGGGGAGAAGCGGTAGGCTCTCACCAAAATACCGGGGCACGTGAATTCTTTGGCGGCGACCTCAAAGGTGTAGAGCAGAGGTTGGATTACCTTGAGCAGCTCGGCGTAACAGCGCTTTACTTCAATCCGATTTTTTCTTCACCAAGTAACCACAAATACGACACTACTGATTACTTTACTGTTGACCCTATGTTCGGCACCAATGATCAGTTTGCGGAACTGTGTGAGAAAATCCGTGGTAAGAATATGAAGATTGTCTTAGACGCGGTGTTTAACCACACGTCAGTCCATCATCCTTGGTTTGATATCCAACAAAAAGGAGAAGGGGCGTATAGCAATCCGCAGTCAAAGTTCCGCGATTACTACTTTTTTGAAGGCGAAACCAATCACTATATTGGTTGGAAGGGCATTGGTAACTTACCGGTTCTGAACTTCGAAAATGAACAAGTGCGTGACTATATCTATCAAAGCGAAGCATCTGTCATTAAGCACTGGCTTAAGCCTCCATACTCAGTCGATGGTTGGCGATTTGATGTTATTCATATGCTTGGCGAAGGAGAGGGAGCGAAAAACAATGCTCATTATGTTGAAGCGTTTCGCCATGCGACGAAGTCAGTCAATCCGAATGCCTATGTGCTAGGTGAGCACTTTTTTGAAGCAACACAGTGGCTGCAAGGTGATCAAGAGGATGGGGCGATGAACTACTACGGTTTTGCTCATCCAGTTCGAGCTTTTATCGCGCAGCAAGATATTATGTATGAACCAATCAACATTGATGGTTTGGAGTTTAAAGCATGGTTGGACGAAGCCAGAGCAAAAATTCCATTTTCGAATCAGCTATCGCAGCTAAATCAACTCGATAGTCATGATACTGCTCGTTTTATCACACTGGTTGATGGTGATAAGCGTAAAATGAACATCGCACTTGCTCTGCTCATGACATACGTCGGTACACCTTGTATTTACTATGGGAGTGAAGTCGGACTAGAGGGAGGGCTGGACCCGGATAATCGTCGCTGTTTCCCTTGGAATGAAATTGAAAACTCAGCATGGCTGTCGATTTACAAGCAATGGATTTCGATACGTAAACAGTACAAGTCTTTACAGTCTGGTAGTATTCAATGGCTGCATTGCGATACCAACGTGCTGGCTTATGCGCGCGTACTTGGAAGTGAAGCGATCGTTGTTGTGATGAATCTAAGTGGCGATGAGTGTTCAATTGACTTGCCTCTGTGGCAACTTGGTTTGGAGGCTACCCATCTTTCGTCACTTCTGGATGGACGCGAACTTATTGATTATAAGGGTCATCTTTCTGTCAATATACCTGCACAGAGCTTCAAATTGTGGCAACTGAAGTGACACTACATTCTATATTGATTAAACTTCTTTAATATATAAACAGTCTCCTACAATGCGTACACATTTGTTGGTTATCTGATTATCTGGCAATGCGCACTACGCATTGCCAGTTGATAAGACAGCGTAATCCCATTGTTTGATAAGAGACGATCTACCTTTCACATACATGGTACTCAATGGTTAACCAAAGGCGATTTAGTCTCTCATTTGTCATCTTTTTTCCCCTCGCATTATTTGTCGTGGTTTTGCTTGTTACGACAAAAAACTACTACGATGCGGTCAATCGCTATATTGATTCTGAGTATGCACGTATTGATCGTGCCATGTCCCGTGGTATTAAAGTCCTCACCGCCTTAGATTATAGTTTTACTAACTATACGAATTACGCTAACCCATTGTCAGAAGAGCACAATTCTTTAGTCAAAAAGGGGCTTTGTTATATTTGGCCGATAGACGTCTTGTTGCTGGAGAGTGTCTACAGTGAGGGGTTACCTGCGGTTGATCTTGATTACATGATTGTGGGCGATGAAAGCTTATGTCAGCAAGGTTCAACGATTAACCAATTAGCTGAACAAAAGGCGGGTTTTGCACCGTCATTGTCTTTTCTGCACGATATTGAATCCCATATCGTTGGTATTCATTACATCGATAAACGTGGTTACGTCATTTCGTCTCCTGACACGTACGCGAAAAACTTCACTAGAGAGCTTTGGTCAACGCTAAAGGCGCGCCCATTTTGGCAAAAAACCGCACAAGATAAAGTGAACATCACCTTGGCCGGACCTGGGCCGATGTTGGATTCGATGGAAGGTCAAATCATTAGTATGACGGTGCCTGTTTACGAAAAAGGGAGGCATCAAGGTGTGCTGTCCATTGATTTTGATGTCAATGCGTTGATGGCTTCGTCGTTAGGTCTTGTTGGTAAGTTTCATTTGGTTTCCAATTTACAATCCATTCCTTCAAACAGTACACGAATCAAACCAGTCGAGTTAGATCGATTGAGTGCGAATCACAGCATGTACTACGAGTACAACCTTTGGGATGAAGCTAAGAACCTAGCGGTGTTCGAAAAATACAGCCTTATTGTTGCGATCTCTATTTACGTTTTGAGCACAGTCGTATTGTTCTATGTGAATATGCATAGTGAGCGACGTTATTTTAAAGATCTCGCCGCCAGAGATCCGATGACGAGCTTGTTGAACCGTCGAGGAATGCAAACCGTGTGGCGCAATAAGATGACGAAAAAACAGGTTGCATTAGCAGTGTTCGATATTGATAACTTCAAGAAGATCAATGATACCTATGGTCATGATGTCGGCGATTCTGCGATTCAGCTAGTTGCAAAATGTATACGTGAAAATATTCGCCACACCGATGTCGCCTCAAGATTTGGTGGCGAAGAGTTCGTGTTGGCGATTTACGACGAAGACTCGGAAGGCATTAAGCTGATTCTAGAGCGGGTAAAAAAAGCCATAGACGAACGCTCGACACGCGTGACTAAAGAAGGCTTTACGATCTCTGGCGGTGTGGTGTTCAGTAAAGAGAACCGAGTGGAAAGCTTTGATGAGTTATTTAAAGCGGCGGATGAAAAGTTATATCAAGCCAAGAGTACAGGCAAAAATAAGATTTGCTACGAAGATCTAAGCGCTTAAAGGGCGAGCAGTTCGCCCTTTGCAATGCTCAGATTTTATGCAATCTGAGAATTTAATTCATCACGATAACGTTGAATATGCTCAACAATCGGCGCGGCTTTGTTAAACGTTCGGATTTCTCTGAATAGATCTTTTGCTTCAGGATAGGCCTGACGTAAGTAAGAGAACCATTGTTTTACGCGGTTTGGATAGTACAAGCCTTTGTCGCCTTTCATCTCAAACTTGGAGTAGTAGATCAGTAGCTCAACCACCTCGGGCCATGACATTGGCTGGTGGTTGTGTTTTACCATGTTGCCCAAGTTAGGGATATTGAAAGCGCCGCGGCACACCATCAAAGAGTCAACGCCAGTCGTTTCAATGCAACGTTGACCATCTTCATAATTCCAAATTTCGCCATTCGCAATAAGCGGAATATCAAAACGTTCGCGAATTTGGTTGATGTAATCCCATTTTATCTCAGACGCTTTGTAACCACCCTGCTTAGTCCGAGCGTGAACGGTGAGTTCATTTGTACCAGCAGATTGAATGGCATCAACAATTTCAAAGCAATCTTCAGGGTTTTCCCAGCCAAGACGAATTTTTGCAGTTACGGGGATTGCCTCTGGAACGGCTTCTCGACAAGCTTTTACCACACGGTGAATTAGCTCAGGATGCTGAAGTAGAGCAGCACCGCCCTTACTTTTATTGACCATTTTGGCTGGGCAACCAAAATTTATGTCGATGCCTCTGGCGCCTAGGCTCGCCGCTTTAATTGCGTTCTCAGCCATCCAGTTTGGTTCTTGTCCTAATAATTGCACATGTACTGGCACACCTGATGCGGTTTGAGAACCTTGCAACAGCTCCGGGCATAAACGGTGAAATACATGATCGGGCAATAACTGGTCGATGACTCGAACAAATTCCGTAACACATAGGTCATAGTCGTTTATCTCGGTCAGGATTTGGCGCATCAAATGGTCTAAAACGCCTTCCATTGGGCCTAGTACAACTCGCATAGTTTGCCTAATACAGTTTGGTGATAAAAAGGAGGGCGATTGTAGCGATGTAAGCTAAGTTTGTCATTAAAAGACTCAAAGCACTCAATACGGTCAAACTCGCAACTCCCAGTTACGTGCTTTTATGCTCTGAGGTATAATGCCGCCAAATTTATGGGAAACCAGATGTCATGCAATACACATTGATTGAGAAAGGCGAAATTCACATCGATGAATCTTGCCTATTTATCGAAGGCGCAGTGCTCGCTGCTAATCTGACGACAAAACCACTCGCTCCTGAAAAGTGGTTAGAGCGGCTATTAGGTGAAGGATTCAAAGCGATTCAACCGGCAGTAGAAGAGCAAATTCACAAGCAGCACAACCGAATTCAACGAAACGAATATTCCGTGCTAGAGCTAACAGGCAAGAAACCTGAGCAACTTGCTGATTTTGCCGAAGGCTTTATGTCTGTTTGGCCAATGATTGAAGAACAATGGCAAGACGTTGAGCTCAATGATGGATTGCAGCGTATGCTACAAGCATTACTGACCACTTTGATGCTGGCTATCGATGAGTCGGCAACGCAGCAACAGATGCGCGACGCCGGTATTGAAACGCCTCCAGCTCTTGCAGACTTGGTCGACCAGCTTGATTTGATGGTTGGTGAAGTGGCGTTAGGCGCGGATGAGTTGATGGTAGGCAATAAGGCTCAAAGCCTAAACCCATTCAAAGGCATCGGGCGCAATGATCCTTGTCCTTGTGAGAGCGGCAAAAAGTTCAAGCAGTGTTGTGGTCAATCACGTGGTTGAGTTAACGTGGTTAAGTTAAATAGCCGCGATGTTTACTCAGTAAAAAGCCGACCATCTGGTCGGCTTTTTTCGTTATCATTTCTCTGAAGGATTAACGAATCGGATTAGTGCGTCTTGCTGGGAAGAATTGTGCGATCACAATTAATGCTAAAGCGATTAAATTGCCCGCGAAAATAACTACTAACCATTGTGGCATTGATAAATCGAGGAATTGCCAAACAATCTTCGAGCAATCGCCGTATGCTTCGAACATCCAAGGAACCCACTGATTAAGCGGAGCCCAGCTAGGGAATGTTACGAATAAATCACAAGTCGCGAATGGTGATGGGTTAAACTGATAATCAACGTGCTGCTGAGCAAGCAACAGTCCTTTGTAAGAGCTTAATCCCCAGCCAATCAAACCTAGCCAACGGAAAACTGGGTTATTTGGTGCCATAAGACCAACGATTGCAGCGACACCCACTCCCATCATCGCGACTCGTTCGTAGATACACATGACACATGGAGCAAGCATCATGACGTGCTGAAAATAGAGGGCACATGCTTCAAAGAAAACGACGAATAGCAGAAGCAGCAGCCACGATAAGCGTCCCTTCGAAAACTGGTTAAGTGAATTTAAAATAGTCACGTTTTTGTTCCTGTCTGAAATAGAAAAAGCTCTGAATACTCAGAGCTTTTTAACGTGGATAAGTTTCCTAATCAACTCAAATTTTAGTGACCGCCGGAGACTACGGGAGTCAGATCACCACTATGAGGTAAAATCCAGCCTGCATCGTAGAAAGAAGCAGTTGCAGGCTCTAGGAAGAACATAATGCCCATTAGCCCGACAATCGCAAGAACGATGGTGTAAGGCAGCGCCATGATAACCATTCGACCGTAAGACAGACGAATTAATGGAGCGAGAGCCGAGGTGAGTAGGAATAGGAATGCCGCTTGACCGTTTGGCGTAGCAACAGATGGTAGGTTAGTACCAGTGTTGATAGCAACTGCCAGTAAGTCGAACTGCTCGCGAGTAATGAGACCCTCAATGAGTGCTGTTTTTACTTCATTGATGTAAACCGTACCGACGAATACGTTATCCGACACCATTGATAGTAAGCCATTCGCGACATAGAACAAAGCTAACTGAGTGCCTTTATCTTCAACGGCAAGCACCGCGTCGATAACTGGTTTAAACAACTCTTGGTCGATGATTACCGCAACGATCGAGAAAAATACCGCAAGTAGTGCAGTGAAAGGCAGAGCCTCTTCAAACGCTTTACCCATGGAATGCTCTTCAATGACGCCAGTGAAAGCCGTCGCTAAGATGATCACTGAAAGACCAATTAAGCCTACCGCTGCCAAATGCAAGGCTAATGCCACGATCAACCAAACAGCAATAAGCCCTTGAACCCATAGCTTTGCAACGTCTTGATTGGTACGCGTTTTGCGCTCTTCATTGTCAAAGTCAACGAGGATTTGACGAACGTTGTTAGGAAGTTTTGCACCGTAGCCAAACACTTTAAGCTTTTCGACTAGAGCACAAGTGATGAGACCGCAGAAAAATACGGGTAGCGTCACTGGAGACATACGGATTAGGAATTCACCAAATAACCAACCCGCTTGGTCTGCAATAATTAAGTTCTGAGGTTCACCCACCATAGTGGTTACGCCACCTAACGCAGTACCTACACCAGCGTGCATCAACAATGAGCGTAAAAAGGCGCGGTAATTTTCTAAGTCATCACGCGTTAGCTCAGTGATCGTGTCATCTTGTGTGTGGTCATGGTCACCAATCGGGTTACCTGACGCCACTTTGTGGTAGATAGAGTAGAAACCGATCGCCACACTGATAACAACGGCGATAACCGTCAAAGCATCCAAAAACGCAGATAAAAATGCAGCGGCAAAGCAAAACGCAAGTGATAGAAGGGTTTTGGAGCGAATACCAAGTAAAATTTTGGTAAAAATGAACAGCAATAAATGCTTCATGAAGTAGATGCCCGCAACCATAAATACCAGAAGCAGTAATACTTCAATATTTGCCACCAACTCGTGCTTAACTTGCGCAGGGCTAGTCATGCCGATAGCGATGGCTTCAATAGCAAGTAAACCACCAGGTTGTAATGGGTAGCATTTTAATGCCATTGCAAGCGTGAAAATAAATTCAGCAACCAGCAACCACCCAGCAACAAATGGGTTTATTAGGAAGAATACAATCGGGTTAATTATTAAGAAGGCTATAATGGCAACTTTGTACCAATCAGGCGCTTTACCAAGAAAGTTCTTGATAAAAGCGTTTCCGAGCGATATCGGCATGATAATTCTCTTTATAACAAAATTATGAATAGACACTACAATAGTGCTTAAGTATCTGTTTGTTAGACTTATTAACTAGTCTTTTAAAACAATAACTTAGTAAAACAACAATCCTTTGTTTATTGCAGTCTTGCCAAGTTACTTCCCCTGAACTCAAGCACCGCTCACTTTCGACCGCAAACTCTACACTCAGGCATTTATTAGTCAATAACAAAACGTGATGCTACCGACTAAAATGACTTTTTAAATGTAATAACGCGATCAAAACGGCGTTACTATATCATGAAAGGCTCAAAAAAATCCTCTTGGATTTTAAATGACGGTCAGTGACGAGAAAAGGCAAATTAAGAAAGAATATTAACTGTGATATACAAAGTAATTTTTCATATTTTGAATATAAAATTGTGACGCAGTAGTCTTTATTTCTCCGCAATTTGTGAGCTGTTTAATTAAACGAAAATTCAGATTTTACCGCTTTCACTCGCACGTCAGACCGTCCTAGATTGACATAACATATAGAGTATTAACTCTATATTGTGGAATCGTTTCAATTATTGATCGTAAATTTTCTCAAACCGTTAAGTAGTGGTATGATGAGTAGTATCGACCCTCAGAAATCAATATTGGATAAAAAGTAGAATGGTCATAAAGGCGAAAAGCCCTGCGGGATTCGCAGAAAAATATATTATCGAGAGCATTTGGAACGGCCGTTTTCCTCCTGGCTCTATTTTACCTGCTGAACGCGAGCTGTCTGAGCTAATTGGTGTTACTCGAACGACTTTACGAGAGGTTCTTCAACGACTAGCCCGTGATGGTTGGTTAACAATCCAACACGGTAAACCAACGAAGGTAAACCAATTTATGGAGACCTCTGGTCTGCATATTTTGGATACGTTGATGACGTTGGACGTAGATAACGCAACAAACATTGTAGAAGATTTGCTTGCAGCACGTACCAACATCAGCCCTATCTTTATGCGTTATGCATTTAAAGCAAATAAAGAGAACTCTGAGCGCACGATCAAGAATGTAATTGAATCTTGTGAAGCTTTAATGAATGCTGCTTCTTGGGACGATTTCATCGCTTCTTCACCTTATGCTGAGAAAGTCTTACAGAACGTGAAAGAAGACAACGAGAAAGATGAAGCGAAGCGTCAAGAAATCTTGATTGCTAAAACGTTCAACTTTTACGACTACATGTTGTTCCAACGCCTAGCATTCCATTCAGGGAATCAGATTTACGGTTTGATTTTTAATGGCTTGAAGAAGCTCTATGATCGCGTTGGTAGCTATTATTTCTCAAACCCAGCTTCTCGTGAGCTAGCGCTGAAGTTTTACCATCAGTTGCTAGAAACTTGTGAAAGTGGTCAGCGTGAACAACTGCCAGTTGTGATTCGTCACTATGGTATGGAAAGCGCGCTAATCTGGAACGAGATGAAAAAGCAATTACCAACGAACTTCACAGAAGATGACAGCTAAGCGCTGAGAAGTTAGATGAATGAAAAACCGCAGAACCTAAGGTCTGCGGTTTTTTGTTTTTACCCATAAATACCAGTTACGTTCCTGTTGTGACAATTGGCACGGTACTGTATAGAGAGCTTATCCTGCTAGCGAGAGTCTGGGTAACGGTAGATATAATGACTCTACGACATCTGAAAGGACGTGGTCGTAAGTATTGAAGATGGTCAACGATAAGTCTGATGTGACTCCATAAAGCTCAGCTTCTGTTAAATCGACATGACTTCCTGTCACATAGTTATTTAATGTCTGTATTGAGCGTGTGGAAGCAGGAGAAACGATACTAAGCGGAGCGATAACTGCTAATTGATTTAGCTTACGTGTCATAACCGATGCGTAATTTTTGAAACGCTCATTCCCCCCTTGCTCTCCCAAGTCTTGAATGCTAATTCTCAATTGAGTCAGGGTTTCTAAGCTATCCATGATGTTTTGCCAGTTCATGTGGTACTCATTATGTAGATCATCTCGTTGTTCTACCGCTAACCAAGCAATCGTGACTTCATCCATCAAGAACAAGCAATGACGAATTAACTTACCATGCTCCATCTGGTTCCTTGCAACACTGTGATCGTTCCATTGTTCAAGCAGTTTTCCTACTTTGATCTGCAGCACGCGATACATGGGTTTATTTTCAAAGCGTGAGGTTTCGACCAAAAGATGCAGTTTGTTGGTGAGATCGTTATGAAGGACTTCTAATTCTTGTTCGTTATTTTGTTGAAATTGAAGTGAGTAGTGTGTCGCAGCTCGATGGCGTCTCAGCAGATGAACAACATCTCGCAATAATGTTAACAGCTGATATTTACGCGCGTGTTGCTGCTCTCGTTTAGAAGATAAGTGATATATTCCGGCTAAAATAGCGATAGATAATAATGTGGAAATCAAAACAAACATAACCAACTCCTTGTTAGTGTTTGGACCTAGCAAGGAAGGTTTGCAGTTTTGATGCCAAACAAAAATTAAATTAAAACAACTGGTTATGTTAAATGTTCTTTTGGGGCGGTCGTTATTGGTGCATGGATTCACCAAATTTGTGAATATGGTTGATTATTCGGTGTCGATGCTTGGTGTACGCGTTATTCTTTGTGAGTTACATATTGCTTACTTTTTGTAGTCTGATTCAAGTCACAATGTTTAGAAATTAAAATACTCGGACACTTCATATGATATAAGTCGTCTATTTTGTTGATTGTTCGAGGTAATTAATTTGTCTAATAAATTCGACCTATGCTTCAGTACTCACTCAAAGATAACGCTCCCTATCGATACAAATGATGAGGATAGGTACCTTCAGTATCGTAAGGACAACCCACATATATTTGGTAGTTTTATTCCCGCAGGTACTCCTTTCATACTGAACGAAGGCTCTGTGATCAACATAGCTAAGTTGCGTAGCGAGAGACCTGATATAGCTTGTGCTCTTGATACTGTAAAAAGTTGGTCACAAGAAACCAAAAGAAATGTAGCCAATCTAACAAGTGAGTTTGGCGATGAAAACTTACAAGCGGTAGCCCTCCTCTATGAAAAAGAGATTAAGCCTTTTTTAGATGCTACTAATCATACGATGGGGGGGAGAAAATCGATGAGTATACTGCAGTAGGTGCTGCCGCTACGGCGGTTAATGAAAAGTAAGTCAGATTGAGTAATTTCGGGAAAGCTTTGCTCAAATATCAAAACGCCTTACTAGATGTACGGACAGCGTCACGAAGTGGTGCGCAGAAAAAGGAGCTTGTGAAGCTTGGATATAGAGTTAAAGAAGCTCATAGTTCTTTGAATGCAAAATTTACAAAAGAGCTTGCCCATTATGCAGGGTGAATTAAAAGTAGCCGCGGTAACATTTGGAGCAACCCGAATAGGGCTGTCAATATCGCGCGAAGCGGTAGGGATATAACTTAGTTACATTTAACATCTATAGCTAACATCCGCTCAATTCGAGTTCTTGAACAAAGCTCTAGTATTGTAGGTAAAAAGATCATCATGATTGATGCTGGTGTTCGCTTTAACAATGTTCGAAATGCCAAGAATAACGGAGAAAATTGGAAAAAAAGAGCGGCAATGGAAGTTGCTGGGTTTGGTGCGAGCAACGCTGCTGGCGTTTGGACCACATCCAAAGTGATTGCATCTGGAATGGGAATCGCTTTAGCTGCTGGCCCATTTGGAGTAGTAGTATTAATAGGTGTTGGTTTAGGGGCTGGTTATGCGGCTGCAAAAATGGGTGATTGGTTTGGGCAAGGTTTAGCAGAAAAAACCTATGAAACTAGCTCTAAAGTAAATTGGTTTTAAAGGAGTAATTGTGTTTTGTTTCGATCTTATAGTGATGATTGTTGGTTGGACATGGTTACTGAGCACATTGGTTTTTATTCGTGTATCAGCAAAGCGGATTGAGACAAAAATATTGCAGGATGGTCATGATCCAATTGGCTGGGACAGAAATGGGTGGGGTTTTAGGTTTCCCATGTACGCCTCAGTGTTGATGCGAGGTAAACCTGCGAAAGTATCGCTGGTAGAAGACAAACTTATTCTAAAGTACGCGACAGTCTTTGACCGAGTGCTTGCGTATATTGTCACAATAAGCTTCGTGATGGCACTTGCTTTGGGAGCAGTTATGGGGTTGGGGCCTGAAGAGTACAGAGTGAAAACCAGTTAAGCACAGGGCTCTGTAGAACGGTGAATATAAGCCTAGTTGAAAAGCCAAATCCTGATAAAGGGAGCAACGTGTCTTATTTTGATATTGCAAATATGATTATCGGATGTACTTGGTTAGTTAGTACTTTGCTTTTCATTCGTGTATCGGTAAAGCGGATTGAGAAAAAAATGTTGCGGGATGGTCATGACCCTATTGGTTGGGACAGAAATGGGTGGGGTTTTAGATTTCCCATGTACGCATCAGTATTGATGCGAGGAAAGCCAGTCAAATTATCACTTGTGGATGACCAACTAATACTAAAATACGCAACAACGTTTGATAGAATACTTGCGTATGTTGTAAGCATCAGTTTTGTACTTTTCCTTGTGTGTGGCGCGACCATTACTTGGGGACCGGAAGAGTATAGGTTGCATTAAGTAATTTTATCTTGTTGTAAAAAAGGCTTAACTGAAATAGTTAAGCCTTTCTATTATGCGAAGAGCATTACATTACACGCATCCCTGGTTGAGCGCCTTCGTGCGGCTCAAGAATCCATAAGTCGCTACCACCAGGGCCCGCTGCTAGGATCATGCCTTCTGACATACCAAACTTCATCTTACGAGGTTTTAGGTTTGCTACCATTACCGTTAGTTTGCCTTCTAACTCTTCAGGTTTGTACGCTGACTTGATGCCAGAGAACACTTGACGAGTTTCACCACCGATGTCCAGTTGGAACTTAAGCAGTTTGTTTGCTTTTGGCACTTCTTCACAAGAGATGATACGAGCGATACGCATATCTACTGCTGCAAAAGCGTCGAACTCAATCTCTTCAGCGATTGGCTCTTTGTCTAGCTCAGTTTCGCTAGCCTTGTTCTTTTCCGCTTCTGCTTTCTCTTTCGCCGCCATTTCTGCCGCCGCATCTTCTTTAGATGCTTCGATCATCGCTTCAACATTCTTCGGATCGATACGGTTGAACAGTGCTTTGAACTTAGTGATCTCGTGGCCTGTTAGTGGCGCAGCGATGTTTTCCCAAGTCAGCTCTTGGTTTAGGAATGCTTCAGTACGTGCAGCTAGAGCAGGCATTACTGGTTTCAGGTAAGTCATCAGTACACGGAACAGGTTTATACCAACAGAACAGATGTCTTGTAGATCCTGATCTTTGCCTTCTTCTTTTGCTACAACCCACGGTGCTTTTTCATCAACGTATTGGTTAGCTTTGTCTGCCAGTGCAGTGATTTCACGGATTGCACGACCAAATTCACGTGTTTCGTAAAGCTCAGCGATACGGTCAGCCGCAGCAACAAATTCGTTGTAAAGCTCAGGCTCTGCAAAGTTGTCAGACAGTTTGCCTTCAAAACGTTTCGCGATGAAGCCTGCATTACGCGATGCGAGGTTAACGATCTTGTTAACAACATCAGCGTTTACGCGCTGAGTGAAGTCTTCAAGGTTAAGATCTAGATCGTCGATACGGCTGTTTAGCTTCGCCGCGTAGTAGTAACGTAGACATTCTGGATCTAGGTGCTCTAGGTAAGTGCTTGCTTTTACGAAAGTACCTTTAGACTTCGACATTTTCGCGCCGTTTACCGTTACGTAGCCATGTACGAATACGTTGTTTGGTTTACGGAAGCCGGAACCTTCTAGCATTGCTGGCCAGAATAGGCTGTGGAAGTAAACGATGTCTTTACCGATGAAGTGGTACAGTTCTGCTGAGCTGTCTTTCTTCCAGTACTCGTCGAAATCTAGGTCGTCGCGCTTGTCACATAGGTTTTTGAAAGAGCCCATGTAGCCGATAGGTGCGTCTAGCCATACGTAGAAGAATTTGTTCTTCTCTCCTGGGATTTCGAAGCCAAAGTATGGCGCATCACGTGAGATATCCCATTGCTGCAAACCAGATTCGAACCATTCTTGCATTTTGTTCGCTGTTTCAGCTTGTAGCGAGCCAGAGCGAGTCCACTCTTTTAGCATGCTTTCAAACTGAGGCAGGTCGAAGAAGAAGTGCTCAGAATCTTTCATTACTGGCGTCGCACCAGAAACCGCAGATTTAGGATTGATCAGTTCTGTTGGGCTGTAAGTCTCGCCACAGTTGTCACAGTTGTCACCGTACTGGTCTTCTGACTTACATTTTGGACACGTACCTTTTACGAAACGGTCCGGTAAGAACATCTCTTTTTCTGGGTCGAACAGCTGAGAGATAGTGCGGCTAGAGATAAAGCCGTTTTTCTTCAGCTCAAGATAAATGTGTGACGCTAGCTCACGGTTCTCATCTGAGTGTGTGCTGTGGTAGTTATCAAAGCTGATATCAAAGCCAGCAAAGTCTTTCTGGTGCTCTTCGCTAACTGCGGCAATCATTTCTTCAGGAGTAATACCCATCTGTTGCGCTTTAAGCATGATTGGCGTGCCATGAGCATCGTCAGCACAGATGAAGTTTACAGTGTTGCCGCGTAGGCGTTGGTAACGAACCCAAATGTCCGCTTGGATATGCTCAAGCATATGACCAAGGTGGATCGAACCGTTAGCGTACGGAAGGGCACAAGTTACCAGCATTTTCCTTGACGGAAAGTTTCTTGGATCGTTTGCCATACTTAATATTCGCTTTTCTTGATAGGTATAAATAAATTTTGATGGATAATACTACCCCATGAACTCACTAACTCCAAGGTGTCAAACTGCGGAATGCCTTAGTTTTTTTGGGGTTCTGGTTGAGGCAGGACGGTGTTAGCATGACATCTAAAAGGAGGACTTATGCATCAGTTCACTTCAAAACAAGATTTTTGTCACTGGTTTAACCAATTCCAGCATCCACAGTTGGTGGAAAATTGGGCAGATATTCATGGCGCAATTTCGATTACGGCACAAGGTTCTGTTGAGATAACGTTGCCATTCGCAAGTAATGAGCTTCAAATTATATTGCATGACTGGATTAAACAGCAACAAACCGCAGGTAAAGTGGCTGAATTCCCATTCAATATTCGCCTTGGAGTTAAAGCATTAGAAACTCAAGTGGCCAATCCGGTTAAAGGTGTTAAGAACATCATTGCCGTTAGTTCTGCGAAAGGTGGGGTCGGTAAATCAACGACTGCGGTTAACTTAGCGTTGGCGATTGCTCAATCTGGGGCGAAAGTGGGATTGTTGGATGCGGATATCTACGGACCTTCCGTCCCTATGATGTTAGGGCAAGAAGATGCAAAACCAGAAGTTCGTGATGGTAAGTGGATGGAGCCCATTTTCGCTCACGGCATCTATACTCACTCTATCGGCTATTTAGTGGACAAATCAGAAGCGGCAATATGGCGCGGTCCAATGGCTTCAAAAGCGTTGTCGCAGTTATTAACGGAAACAGACTGGCCCGATTTAGATTATTTGGTGATTGATATGCCGCCAGGCACGGGTGATATACAGTTGACGTTGTCACAACAGATTCCGGTGACAGGTAGTGTGTTAGTCACTACACCGCAAGACTTGGCGCTTGCCGATGCAAGAAAGGGAGCGGCAATGTTTAACAAAGTCCATGTCCCAGTTATTGGTGTTGTGGAAAACATGAGTTATCACATTTGTAGCCAATGTGGCGCGAAAGAGCATATTTTTGGCATGGGTGGTGCAGAAAAAATGTCGCAAGAGTTTGGCTTAGCACTGCTAGGACAAATTCCGCTTCATATCTCTATGCGAGAAGATATTGACGCTGGCGTGCCAACAGTAGCAAGGCGCCCAGAAAGTGAGCATGCAGGGTATTACAAGCAGCTTGCCGATCGTGTATGTAGCACGATGTTTTGGCAAGGCAAAGCAAAACCAGATGCGATTAGCTTTACAATGGTGAACTAAGTTTACTATGCCTGTTGGTTGATAATTGCACATTTTAACGTTTGCTCGGAGGTTAATCCTCTGAGCAGGCAGAAACTTATGACTAAACCCTAATTCCAGCTAGTAACTATGGGGTGAACTCCCTATAATCAGGCAGTTTATCTTTTTATGTGACTAGAAATCATCATCGGGTGCAAACTAATGTCTGATAATAATCAATGCGTCATCGTAGGTATTGCTGGCGCTTCTGCTTCTGGAAAAAGTCTGATCGCGAGCACTATTTATAATGAGCTTCGCGCGAAAGTAGGCGATCATCAAATCGGTGTCATCACGGAAGATTGCTACTACAACGACCAAAGCCACCTAAGCATGGAAGAGCGAGTAAAGACGAACTACGATCACCCGAGTGCGTTGGACCACGACCTACTGTGTGAGCACCTTGAAAAATTGGTACGTGGTGAAGCAGTAGAAGTACCTGAGTACAGCTACACTGAACACACAAGAACAAGTAACACGACCACAATGACGCCTAAAAAGGTGATCATTCTAGAAGGTATCCTTCTTCTTACTGACCCTCGTCTTCGTGATTTGATGCACGCGACAGTATTTATGGATACACCGTTAGATATTTGCTTGCTTCGTCGTGTTAAGCGTGACGTGGAAGAACGAGGCCGAACTATGGAATCTGTTCTCAAGCAGTATCAACAAACAGTACGTCCGATGTTCATGCAGTTTATCGAACCTTCTAAGCAATATGCGGACATTATTGTTCCTCGCGGTGGTAAAAACCGTATCGCAATCGATGTATTAAAAGCTCACATTGCAAGACTTTTGAAAGCTTAAGCCTTTAGACGGCTATATCGCTTTATTTTTAAGAGAAGAAGTGGCACCTTAAGTGCCACTTCTTTTTTTGTTTTTAAATTAGTCAGTTGCAGGTTAAAACCAGACATTTTTCACGCTTTTGTGGAACTGTCAGCGGTAAATGGAGTCTGCGCTTATAATTGTAAAAACACTCGAGCAAGGAAAAACAAATGAAGAAACTGCTCTTAATTCTAGCAATACCGATTGTGGTCATTTTGGTCGCAATTTTAGCGTTAACCATCTTCGTCAATCCTAACCAGTTTAAGCCCCTTATTGTTGAGCAAGCGCAAAAGCAAACCGGTTTAGAACTAGTGATTGAAGGAGATATCAGTTGGCAATTTTTCCCATCGATCGGCTTTGAGTTGGGACATACAGAATTGCGAAACCCACAAGGCTTTAGTAAACCCAATTTATTCAAAGTTGATACCGTTGGTGTAGATATCTCTGTCATGCCACTTTTTAGTCAACAGCTTGAAATTGGAAACGTCACGCTTGATGGGGCTGAGTTCTATATCGAAACCAAGAAAGATGGCAGCAAGAATATTGATGCATTGACGAAAGCCCAAACACAACAAGCAGAGCAAGCGAGCGATACTGCGCCTACGCAAAATGGTGAAACGCAGCCTTCTGGCTCTGATTGGAGCATTAATCTTGCTGGTGTTACGGTTTCTAATGGCTCATTAGAAATGCAGGATAAGCAAGCCGGTAGTTACACCAAACTTTATGATATCTCATTAAACCTTTCCGAATTCGCTTTTGACAACTGGACAACGGCTGATTTTGGCGTGAAGGGCGAAATGAATGACCAAAAGTTCACAGCGAAAGGTCAGGCCGACTTTAAGCTAGAAAAAGGTTTGGCAAACTACGCGCTAAAGAACATCAACTTTGATGCGACATACTCTGACCCTGCCAATAAGATTGAATCGGCAACGATCGGTTTAGATACTTTTGAATTCGATAAAGTAAATAACCTGACTTATGCCATGAAAGGCGACGCTGGTGGTATGAAGTTAGATATGCAGGGTGCTGGTCAACTTAGCGTGGACAAGGCTATCAGCAAAGTGCAGTTGGATAAGTTAACTCTTAAATCGACTTGTGAGGGGGATGCTTTACCTCAGTCACCGATGAAAGTCGACATGGTGTCTGATCTGTCTTTCGACCTAACGAAAAACCACCTGAGTTTTGTCCTAGAGAAGTTAACAGCGAATGCTATCGCCTTAGATGGTAAGGCAGATGTGACACTTGGCGATATTCCTAAAGTACGATTTGCTCTCCACAGCCCAAATATCGATCTTGATGAATTCTTAGGATTAGATCAGCAAGATTCCGAAGGTAATAAGCCTGCTTCTGGTGGCGAGAGTGCTCCAGCTGGGTCTGAGGTTGAGCCTGATTTGTCTGCGTTGAAAACGTTAGATGTAAAGGGTGACATTACCATCGACAAATTCAAAGCGGCAAATGCGAAGATGGAAGCGGTAAAAACGAGCTTCACTGTAAATCGTGGCGTATTTGAGCTTACTTCATTTAGTTCGAAGCTGTACCAAGGCACAATCTCAGCGACAGCGAAGTTAGATGCACGCAAGTCACCAGCGACTTACAGTGTGAAAAAGTCAATCAAAGGCGTGAAAGTTCAACCGTTACTTATTGATGTCGCTGATAACGACAAGCTTGAAGGGACGGGTAACATTGATGTGAATGTTACCGGTAAGAGTCTAACGCCTACCGGTATCAAGAAGAATCTTTCTGGTACGGTTGTTATCAATTTTGCTGACGGTGCGGTAAATGGCATCAACGTTGCTCAATTGATTCGTGAAAACTACGCGAAATTTAAAGGGCAAAAAGTCGAAGGCACCAATGAAGTTAAGAAAACAGATTTTAGTGCGATGACGGCGACATTGAAGCTCAATAAAGGTGTCGTATCAACGGATAATATGCAAGCTCAGTCTCCTTTGCTACGTGTTCGTGGTAAAGGCACCGCAAACTACATCAATGAAACTGTTAACTTTACTATCAGCACATCAGTCGTAGGTAGCCTAGAAGGCCAAGGCGGCAAAGATATAGATGAGTTGAAAGACATTACTATTCCGATCAATGTGTCTGGTAAGTGGGCGGATCCTAAATTCAAGCTCATATTTGATGATGTTCTGAAGCAGAAAGCTCAGAAAGAAATCGATCGTGGCGTAGAGAAGCTAACGGACAAGATCAAAGACGAAAAAACCAAAGAAGCAGTCGATGGTTTGATAAAGAATCTATTCAATTAGATTCGAGCCAAAGCAAAAAGGGTTGGCATTAGCCAACCCTTTTTTAATTCTGCTGGTGAGCTTTACCAGTCGACACCTTTCAGCGCTTTGACGCCTGACTCAAATGCATGCTTTACATTCTTCACTTCAGAAACGGTATCAGCCATTTCAATCAGAGTGCGATGAGCGCCACGACCAGTAATGACAACCGACTGCATTTTAGGGCGGTTGTTCAGCGCTTCAACGACCTCGTCTAAATCAATGTAGCCGTAGCTCACCATGTACGTCAGCTCGTCAAAAAGAACCACATCGATAGATTCATCTTTGAGCATGCGCTTACATTCTTGCCATACGCCTTGCGCTGCTTCGGTATCAGCGGCTTTGTTTTGAGTTTCCCATGTAAAGCCGGTCGCCATTACTTGGAATTCAACGCCGAGTTTCTCAAGTAGGTTGCGCTCACCATTATCCCAAGTACCTTTAATAAACTGCGCGACAGCACAATTCAAACCATGACCTACTGCGCGTGCTATCGTACCGAACCCTGATGTCGATTTACCTTTACCATTTCCGGTAATGATCAGTAGCAGACCTTTTTCCTCTTGAGCAGCAGCAATTTTTGCGTCTACCTGTTCTTTGACTTTTTGTTGGCGAGCCTTATGGCGTGCTTCTTTATTTTCTTCGATAGACATAATACTTCCTCAATTCCTTTTCGTGCTGTGCCCAAGCTAATTTGGGTTCATTGATTTATCTCGCTATGATAGACCAACATATCGTGAAGAAAAACCACCGATAATTCAGGGAATAAAATGAAGAAAATACTTGTTGTTTGTATGGGAAACATTTGTCGGTCACCAACCGGAGAAGCAGTGTTAAGAGCGAAAGCTCAAGAGTTGGGTATTGCCGTGGAGGTTGATTCGGCAGGTACGATTGGCTACCACGCAGGAAACCCACCGGATTCAAGGGCAATGGCCGCAGGAAAGCTGAGAGGTTATTCTTTTAAAGGAATGCAAGCGCGCCAAGTCACCATTGATGACTTTGAAAAGTTTGACCTTATATTAGCCGCGGATAAAGCAAATTTGGCCGATTTATTGGATATTTGTCCGTTGAAGTATCGACACAAAGTATCGTTATTTTTAAGTCATTCTGGGTCAGGTTACGACGAAGTCCCTGATCCATATTATGGTGTAGAAGATGGCTTTGAACTGGTGCTTGATTTAATCGAAGAGGCATCAGATGCGATTTTGAAGAAGCTATAATCGCCGGGCTTGAAGACAATAGAAAAAGGGATGAGCTCAGCTCATCCCTTTTATTCGTGTTAACCCGCTAGAATGTCGGTTGCGACTTTGTAGCTTGGGTCTTCCTTCACGTTAATTTCAACCAAGCTGCCAGCTTTGTCCAAAAGTTTACGACAATCTGGGCTTAGGTGACGAAGGTGCAGCGTTTTACCTTGAGCATTGTAACGCTCTGCTAGTGTTTCAATCGCTTCAATTGCAGAGTGATCAGTCACGCGAGAGTCTGCAAAATCGACAATCACATCTTTTGGATCTTCAGGCGCGTTAAACAACTCCAAGAAGTTAGCGGCAGAACCAAAGAAAATAGGACCGTGAATCTTGTACTCTTTTGAACCTTCCTCGTTTAAGCATGTGTCGGCATAGATGTGCTTAGCGTGTTGCCATGCAAACATTAATGCAGAAACAATAACACCAACCGCTACGGCAACGGCTAGGTCAGTAAGAACAGTAACAACGGTCACAAGAACAATAACGAAGAAGTCTTGTTTCGGTACGCGACGCGCTAGTTTAAATGTTGCCCATTCGAATGTACCAATGACAACCATGAACATCACACCAACCAGAGCAGCGAGTGGGATCATTTCAATTAACGAAGAAGCGAATAAGATAAACATCAATAGAGCGATAGCCGCAACGATACCAGATAGACGACCGCGACCACCTGAGTTTACGTTGATCATCGACTGACCAATCATTGCACAACCACCCATAGCACCAAACACAGAACAAGTCATGTTTGCCATACCTTGACCGATACATTCGCGGTTAGATTGACCACGAGTGTTCGTCATCTCATCTAAAACTGTCAGCGTTAGCAGAGATTCAATTAGACCAATGGCCGCTAGAATGATCGCGTATGGAAGAATGATTTGTAGAGTTTCTAGCGTAAATGGCACCGCCGGAATAGAGAAGGTCGGCAGTGAACCTGCGAGTGTTGCCGCTTCATCACCAGACATTGTACGCAGGAAGTCAACAACAGTGCGAGTTTCCAGATCCAAACCAACCACTAAAGCAGTCACCGTTACGATTGCAACAAGTGAAGAGGGTACAGCCGTTGTGATTTTTGGTAGAAAGTGAATGATTGCCATAGTTAGCGCAACCAAACCAAGCATTAGCAGCATTTGGTCTTGTGGTAGCCAAGTAAGCATGCCGTTGATATCTGGCGCTTTAAACTGACCCAACTGAGCTAGGAAGATAACAATAGCCAGACCGTTCACAAAACCAATCATCACAGGGTGAGGCACGATACGGATGAACTTACCCAATTTAAACATACCAGCGGCAATTTGAAGTATACCAGCGAGCATGATGGCTGCGAATAGGTATTGGACACCGTGAGTCGCGACAAGCGAAACCATTACGACTGCCATGGCACCTGTTGCACCAGAGATCATGCCGGGACGACCACCGAAAATGGAAGTAATAAGACCAACGATGAATGCAGCGTAAAGACCGACCATCGGATCTACGCCTGCGACGAACGCAAATGCGACAGCTTCAGGAACCAATGCTAGCGCAACGGTTAAGCCTGATAGCACATCATTTTTTACGGAGTGCTTAGAAAATTGGGGAAATTCGAACATGTTTGTTTTTAAGTTCTCTTTGCAATGAGTTAAACCCGACACATATTCGTATTTGCACAAGCCACTGAGTGGTTGATTTCTAATCAAACATTGCAGTGTAAACCGTAGTATTAAAAGAGCAGCATCAGAATGGTGTCGAAAACTTGAGTCGGCGCATGCTACCGAAAAGTGTGATTAAGTTCAAGAATGATACGAATAATGGCGTACAAATGTGATCACGAATTGGTATTTATATGAACAATTTATTGGGCAAATATGAAGATAAAAAAGGCTACCAGATGGTAGCCTTTAATTTATTTATGCCGTTAAGCAGTTGAACGTAATGATTTAGCCTAGTTAAAGTTAGGCTTTGTCATCTCTGCCGATGCGCGGTTTTTTGCCACTTGGCTACCCGCACCTTTAGCTTGGTAACGTTCGGTTTTGAACGGTGCTGCTGCAACAGTGATTTCGCGTAGCTCTTGAGGGCCAGGTGCTTTCGTCATCGGTGCGCTAGCGTTTAGCTTAGCTGCAACTTTAATGGCTTCGACTTTAGGCTCTGGTTTAGCTACTGGCGCTTCGGCTGCAACCTCTTTTGCCGCTTCAACCACTGGCTCTTCAGCAGGTACTGTTTCTACAACATCTTCGGTCGAATCAGCTTGTTCAGTTGTAGGTGCTTCAACGATTGGCTCTACAGAGGCTGTTTCTACTACTGCCGATTCAGCTTTTTCTGCGATTACTGCTTCCACAACAGGTGCTTCTACTACTGGAGCTTCCACTTTCGCTTCAACTGTTTCTTGAACCTTTGATTCAACAACTGGCGCTTCTGTTACAACAGGTTGCTCGCGGCGAATAATCACTTTACCCATAGCCATCTCTGGACAAGCAAAACCACCTTGCATTGTAGGTACTGCTGCTACTGTTTCTTCCTTAACTTGCTCTTCTTTCTTAGGTGCTGGTTTCGGAATGTAGTGTGGCATTACTTTACCCATAGCCATCTCAGGAGAAGCTACACCACCTTTACGCAGGCGGAACGGGTTAGGACGGCGATCGCGACCACGGCGACGGCGCTGGCCACTTGCACGCAGGTGACGTGGCGAACGACGGTTACGACGTTGCTTAGACTCTGCTTGCTTGTTGTCTTGTTGTGCTTCTACCGCTGCTTCTGTTGGCTTCTCAACTTTGGTTTCAACCGTTTCTTGAGTCTTAACCGCCGTTTCTTCTGCTTTCTTCTCAACCGCTTCTTGGTCTTTAACGCGTACAGACTTGTTCAGTTTGCGACGTTGGCGACGCTCCTTCACTTTTTCTGCTTTCGCGTTTTGTTGCTTTGGTTTGCTCTCTTCTGGTTTTGTTTCAGTTCGAGCTTCCGCCGCTAGCTGCAGGCCTTTTTCCGCTACTTTTGCATTTGCTTTTTGCTCTTGGGCTTTGTCTGCTTGTTGAGCTTTAGGCTTACGCTTTTGGTTGCGGTTTTGCTGTTTATTGGTTTGTTGTTGAGCTTCGTTTTGCTCATTCGCTTGCTCATCACGAGGCTTACGACGACGTCGGTTATCACGGTTATCACGATTGTCGCGGTTCTCACGATTATCGCGTTGGTTGTTATTTCGACGACGATCATTGCGATCACGTTTGTTACGTCGATTATCGCGATTTGGCTTTTTCTCTTCCTGAGGTTTCGGTTCTTCTTTTACTTCTTCAGAACCGCCGAATAGGAAACTACCAAGTGCTTTAAACAAACGGCTGAACAGTCCAGGTTTTTCTTCTTGTTCAACTTTCTGTTCTTTCTTCTTCGCCTCAGGGGCAGGTTTAGCTGCTGGTGCAGGTGCCGTTTGAGAAGGAGCCGCAAAGCCTTTAAGAACAGGTTCTTCGATTCGTTTAGGTTTTACGTCAACTTCCGCTGGCTCTTTACCTTCCGCTTCTTTCATTGCTTCCAGTTTTTTAGGAAGTAGATAAGAAATCAGATCGAACTCTTCACCTTCACGAACACGGATAACTTCGAAGTGCGGCGTTTCCATGTCAGAGTTTGGAACAACCGTAATCTTCACTTCTTGAATGCGTTCGATATGGTTAACTGAACGACGTTTTTCGTTCAACAAGTAAGAAGCGATTGGCACAGGTACAACTGCGAGAACTTGCGCTGTATTGTCTTTCAGTGCTTCCTCTTCGATTAAACGAAGCACAGAAAGTGCTAGAGATTCGTTGTCGCGAACGACTCCAGTACCGCTACAGCGAGGACAGATGTGGTGGCTTGCTTCTGCTAGAGAAGGGCTTAAACGTTGACGTGACATCTCCAACAAACCAAAGCGAGAAATACGACCGATTTGTACACGAGCGCGATCAAGACGAACGGCTTCACGTAGACGGTTTTCTACTTCTCGTTGGTGGCGAACAGGTGTCATATCGATAAAGTCGATAACCACTAAGCCACCCAAGTCACGTAGACGTAACTGGCGAGCAATTTCGTCGGCTGCTTCTAGGTTCGTGTTTAGAGCTGTTTCTTCAATATCGCCGCCCTTGGTTGCACGAGCAGAGTTGATATCGATAGACGTTAGTGCTTCGGTTGGGTCAATAACAATAGAACCACCAGATGGCAGACGCACTTCACGTTGGAAAGCTGATTCAATTTGGCTTTCGATTTGGTAGTGGCTGAATAGTGGAACTTCGCCTTCATATTTCTTAACGCGGTTAAGGAAATCAGGGCGCACCAATTGAATGTGCTCTTTTGCACGTTCGTAGATGGTGTTGCTGTCAATTAAGATTTCGCCAATATCACGACGTAAATAGTCACGGATTGCACGAACGATAACGTTACTTTCTTGGTGGATTAAGAATGGAGCAGGGTTAGAGTCCGCTGCACCTTTGATTGCACCCCAGTGGTTAAGTAGTACATTCAAATCCCACTCAAGTTCTTCAGCACTCTTGCCAACGCCAGCAGTACGTACGATTAGGCCCATGCCCTGAGGCAGTTCCAAAGTACTTAATGCGGCCTTTAGTTGAGTACGCTCGTCACCTTCGATTCGGCGAGAAATACCGCCAGCACGAGGGTTGTTAGGCATAAGAACAAGGTAACTACCAGCAAGAGAAATGAAAGTAGTAAGAGCTGCGCCCTTGCTTCCACGTTCTTCTTTTTCCACTTGAACGATAACTTCTTGGCCTTCCGTTAGCACTTCTTTAATGCTTGGACGACCTTGGTAGGTGTAACCTTCAGGGAAATATTCGCGGGCAATTTCTTTGAGAGGGAGGAAACCGTGACGCTCGGCGCCGTAATCAACAAATGCGGCTTCTAAGCTTGGTTCGATACGTGTGATACGTCCTTTGTAGATATTCGCTTTTTTAGATTCATGACCTGGACTCTCGATATCAAGATCGAAAAGTCGCTGGCCATCAACCAGAGCGACACGCAACTCTTCTTTTTGAGTTGCGTTAATTAACATTCTTTTCATTGAAAATTCTCGTTGTCTTTTCTTTTATATCTTTCTTGTCGACTTGCCACTGTTTTTCGCTCTTTCACGGTGCCTGATCCCATGGCTTGTATTTTGCAGCCTCCCGGCTGGAAGGGGATGCTCTCGGGCACTTCAGTCATCACAAGCCTCTTGTGGTTTCTGTTGGAAACGTAGACTTGTGACCCGCTATTTGGGCGGTAGGTACTCAACGTGAATATGCGAGGAGTAGGGTGGCAAGAGTGTTGAATTCGATGTGTCTCACGCCAATGCTGCACTCGACCTTCAACGATCTACTCACATTGCTTGAGGATAAATGATTGGTAATGAATAAAATGTAACCAAACCTTCCTTAGCAGCTGTGAACTATAGCAGTGCGCGTGGCTATCAGCAATCTGCTTTCACGCAAACGATAGAAAATTTGCCGCTAAACTCAAAATTTCTAATTTATAACTGGCTGTTTCATAAGCAATTGAGATGTGTAAACTGATCAAGACAGAAAACAAATTGAGAACTCGATTGAGAGTTTTAATAATTTAAACAAAAGCTTGGCGAAATTTAGACCAGTTTGTACTATCAAGTGTTTCTTTTACGACAAGAATAATGTGAAGTCGCGCGAAATTGAGTTTACAATACCGCCCATGAGCGAAATAAGAACAAAAGTCCAGTTCGTCGACATTGACGAAGATATGGCGGGTCAGCGCATTGATAATTTTTTGCGCAACCAATTAAAAGACATCCCTAAAAGCATGATTTACCGAATCGTGCGTAAGGGCGAAGTACGTGTAAATAAAAAGCGTATAAAAGCAGAGTACAAGTTAAAAGCAGGCGATCTCGTTCGTATTCCACCGGTGACTGTCGAGAAAAAAGATGACGATGTCGCGCCAAGTACGAAACTAAACAAAGTCGCAGAGTTGGAAGATATGATCATCTTCGAAGATGATCATATGTTGATTCTAAACAAACCATCTGGTACCGCTGTGCATGGTGGCAGTGGCTTAAAGTTTGGCGCGATTGAAGCGCTTAGAGCTCTGCGTCCTCAAGCTCGCTTTCTTGAACTTGTGCATCGTATTGACCGTGATACTTCAGGTATCTTGCTGGTTGCTAAGAAGCGTTCTGCACTTCGTCACTTGCAAGCCCAGTTTCGTGAAAAGACAGTGAAGAAGTTTTACTTAGCTCTTGTCATGGGACAATGGAAAAGCAGTTGTAAGGTTGTGAACGCGCCACTGCTTAAAAACGAAGTGAACAGTATTGTTCGTGTTAACCCTAACGGTAAGCCGTCTGAAACGCGTTTTAAGATTTTGGAAAAGTTTGAACAAGCAACATTGATTCAAGCGAGTCCGATTACTGGTCGAACTCACCAAATCCGAGTTCATACACAATATACGGGCCACCCAATCGCTTGGGATGATCGCTACGGTGACCGCCGCTTTGATGCTTACACAGGTCAAGTTGGTTTAGATCGTTTGTTCCTACACGCGGCAAACATCAAGTTCCAACACCCATCAAATGATGAGTGGATGGAAATCAACGCACCGATGGAACCGAAGCTAGAAAAAGTGTTGGCGGGTTTAAGAAACGCGTAACCATGTTTTCCTCGCGGATGCAAGAAGGGAGCCTGTGGCTCCCTTATATCATATTTTGATCAAAGGACATCGAGTCCTTGAACATGCAACATATCAATCAAATCAATCAATGGTAGTCCGACAAGTGTGTTCGGGTCTTTCCCCACTAATTTGTTAAACAAACAAATTCCCATTCCTTCGCTTTTAAAGCTGCCTGCGCAGTAAAAAGGTTCTTCCCTGTCGACGTAGCGCTCGATTTGTTCAAGCGTCAAATCTCTAAAGTGTACTTCGAAAGAATCAAAGCCGACTTCTGTATGGTTTGTGACGGTGTTATGTACCGCAAGACCAGTATAGAAAGTGATGACTTTTCCACTTTGAGACAAAAGTTGATTTATTGCGTTGTCTCTATTTAAAGGTTTGCCAACGATTTCACCATTAATGACACAAACCTGGTCACTGCCGATAACTAAACTTGCTTTATCCGTCTGGCAAGATGTTGCTTTCTCTTGGGCCAATCTTTGCACCAGTTCAAGAGGCGTTTCCTGGTCAAACGGTGTTTCATCGCAATCAGGTGATAAACAAATGAACGGTAGTGAAAGCTTTTCAAGCAGTTGTTTACGAAAAGGGGAGGTTGAAGCTAAAACCAGTTGGTAATTTTTCATTTTGAATTACAATTCGTGGGAGCATTTCCGATAGGATAATCGATCAAAAATGATTCTGGCTAATGCTCTGTATGTTAAGCGTAAAAAAGTACAACTTTTTTGCCTTTTTCTTTGACTAATTTTGATTTGGAAGATAATATTCGCGCCCTATGCAAAAGGTAAAAATACCGCGAACGGTTGACCCAGCGAAAGCTGCACAGAAACGATTAGATTACGATGGAATCATCCAAGCTAGTCTTTTCAAGCGCTTAGCGGAAACAACTGAAGGCGTAAAACGCGACGCAGAAGTCTCATTGTCATTTGGGATGGATGAACAGCGACTCGTTGTTATCTCTGGTAAAGCTAACATCGAAGTCGATTTAGAGTGTCAGCGTTGTAATGAGGTATTCGCACATGAGTGCGAAGTTGAATTCCTTTCTACTCCTTACTACGGTGAGAAAACGGAACAGGAAGCACCAGAAATTTATGATTTGGTAGATCTAAATGAATATGGTGAATTAGACCTTATACAACTGGTTGAAGACGAGTTCATCTTAGCATTACCTCAAATTGCGATGCACGATGAAGCGGATTGTAGCGTTGATTCAAATAACATGGTTTTTGGTGAGATTCCTGAAGAAATTGAGGAAGAAAAACCGAATCCATTCGACGTTTTGAAAAGTCTGAAAAAGTAATAGGTGTGGTAACCGATTCTTCTTCAGGTTTTTAACCCAATAGTATAGGAGTAGGGTCAATGGCCGTACAGAAAAACCGTAAAACTCGTTCTAAGCGCGGTATGCGTCGTTCACACGATGCGCTAACTACAGCTGCTCTATCTGTAGACGCGACTTCTGGTGAAACTCACCTACGCCACAACGTAACTGCTGAAGGTTACTACCGTGGTCAAAAGGTTATCAACAAGTAAGGTTGAACCTTTGCAAAGTATTACCGTTGCACTTGATGCAATGGGCGGGGATTTCGGTCCACGCGTAACAGTGCCTGCCGCCGTGCAGGCACTGTCTCATTTCCCAGAGCTAAAAGTGATTCTTATAGGTGATCAATCTCTGATCACGTCTCAATTATCTCAACTCGGTACCTCGACCAGTTCCCGCTTGACTATTCTTCATAGTGAGAAAGTTATCTCGAACTCAGAAAAACCTTCATTGGCACTACGTAATAGCCAAAATAGTTCCATGCGTATGGCTATCGATTTGGTTTCTGAGCAGAAGGCGGATGCTTGTGTTAGTGGTGGCAACACCGGTGCATTAATGGCACTATCGCGTTTCATTCTTAAGTTACTTCCTGGTATTGAACGTCCTGCTTTAGTTTCAGCTTTACCGACGATTACTGGAAAGCGTACTTGGATGCTAGATCTAGGTGCGAATGTATCGTGCGATGCTGATAGTTTGTTCCAATTTGCTGTAATGGGCAGTGCACTAGCAGAAGAACACTTAGGTTGTCCTCCTCGCGTTGCTGTACTCAATATTGGCGCAGAAGAGATTAAAGGTAACGATTTAGTCAAACGTTGCGCAGAAATGCTTTCTCAGACCGACGCGATTAACTTTGTTGGTTATATTGAAGGTAATCAAATTTTGCATGATGTTGCAGACGTCATTGTATGTGATGGGTTTGTCGGCAACGTATGCTTAAAAGCCAGTGAGGGAACAGCTCAACTTTTTATCGAAAAAATTAAAACCAGTATGATGGCGTCAACGATAAAGGGTTGGATTGCTAGAAAGTTGTTTTCTCGGCTATTTAATGAACTAAAAACACTGAACCCCGACCAGTATAACGGCGCAAGTTTGCTAGGATTGCGCGGCATTGTCATAAAAAGCCATGGAAGTGCGGATGTATCTGCGATTGTCAATGCACTTGGCGAGGCAGTACACGAGGTCAAACGACAAGTACCAAGCCGTATTAGCGATCGTTTGGAAGCGGTTTTACTCGAGAGGCATTATTAGTCTTCATGTATAGCAAAATTTTAGGTACTGGCAGCTACCTGCCATCTCAGGTGCGTACAAACGCAGATCTAGAGAAAATGGTAGATACAAGTGATGAGTGGATCGTTGCTCGCACGGGTATTAAAGAGCGTCGAATTGCTGCAGAAAATGAGACTGTAGCGGACATGGCATTCTACGCAGCTGAAAACGCTATCGATATGGCGGGTATTGATAAAAACGATATCGACCTGATTATCGTAGCCACAACGAGCAGTAGCCATACTTTCCCTTCATCTGCGTGTCAGGTGCAGGCAAAGCTTGGCATTAAAGGTTGTCCAGCTTTTGACTTAGCCGCTGCTTGTTCTGGTTTTGTGTACGCATTATCTGTTGCAGACCAACATATTAAATCGGGTATGTGTAAAAACGTACTTGTTATTGGTTCAGATGCTTTGTCTAAAACGTGTGATCCGACAGACCGTTCAACCATTATCCTATTTGGTGATGGTGCTGGAGCCGTTGTCGTTGGCGCTAGCCAAGAGCCAGGTATTATTTCTACCCACATATACTCGGATGGTCAATTCGGTGAGCTACTAAGCCTACCTGTACCTGAGCGTGGTCAAGATGCTGACAAATGGCTTCATATGGCAGGTAACGAAGTATTCAAAGTCGCTGTCACTCAGTTATCGAAACTAGTAAAAGATACGCTTGAAGCCAACAACATGCATAAGTCTGAACTAGACTGGCTAGTACCGCATCAAGCGAACTATCGAATTATTTCGGCAACAGCGAAAAAGCTTTCAATGTCTTTGGACCAAGTCGTGGTGACACTAGACCGACACGGGAATACTTCTGCGGCGACAGTACCGTCTGCGCTGGATGAAGCTGTGCGCGATGGTCGCATTAAACGCGGGCAGACTTTATTGCTAGAGGCGTTTGGTGGCGGTTTCACTTGGGGCTCTGCTCTGGTGAAGTTTTAAGTTTCACGAGAATTCAAAATTTAAGGTGCACTTGGTGCATCTTATTTCTTTTTACTTTGCTTAAAGGAAAACAACATGAGCAAGTTTGCTATCGTATTTCCAGGTCAAGGTTCTCAAGCTGTAGGTATGCTTGCAGAACTTGGCGAACAATATGACGTAGTAAAACAAACATTTGCAGAAGCATCTGACGCACTAGGTTACGATCTATGGGCGCTTGTTCAAAATGGACCTGCAGAAGATTTAAACGAGACTTTCCGCACTCAACCAGCTTTGCTAGCTTCATCTGTTGCAATCTGGCGTGTATGGCAGGAGCTTGGTTTAGAGCAACCAGCAAACCTAGCCGGTCACAGCCTAGGTGAGTATTCAGCACTTGTATGTGCGGGTGTGATTGACTTTAAAGAAGCAATCAAGCTGGTTGAATTACGCGGTAAGCTAATGCAAGAGGCGGTACCAGCAGGTACTGGCGCTATGTACGCGATTATCGGTTTGGCTGATGATGCGATTGCAAAAGCGTGTGAAGACGCAGCGCAAGGTGAAGTGGTCTCTCCAGTAAACTTTAACTCGCCTGGTCAGGTAGTTATCGCGGGTAGCAAAGATGCAGTAGAGCGTGCGGGAGCACTATGTAAAGAAGCTGGTGCGAAACGTGCGCTTCCTCTTCCTGTTTCAGTTCCATCACACTGTGCGCTTATGAAGCCAGCAGCGGAAAAACTTGCAGTAGCTCTTGAGTCTATCGAATTTAACTCACCACAGCTTCCAGTTATCAACAACGTTGATGTGGTCGCTGAGACAGATCCTGCAAAAATCAAAGATGCGCTTGTTCGTCAGCTACATAGCCCAGTTCGCTGGACTGAAACAGTCGAGCTTATGCACGAGCAAGGGGTAGAACAGCTTCTTGAGCTTGGTCCTGGTAAGGTTTTAACAGGTCTAACAAAACGTATCGTGAAAACGCTAACTGCAGCAGCAGTGAATGATGTTGCGTCGCTAGACGCGGCGAAGTAATCCATCAAGCGATAAAACTTGCGATAAGAAAAGGAAACACAACATGATGAATCTAGAAGGTAAGATCGCGCTAGTTACCGGCGCAAGCCGTGGTATTGGCCGCGCGATCGCGGAACTTCTTGTAGAGCGCGGTGCGACGGTTATCGGTACGGCTACTTCTGAAAGTGGCGCTGCAGCTATCAGCGAGTATCTTGGTGATAACGGTAAAGGCCTAGCTCTTAACGTGACTGATGTCGAGTCTATCGAAGCGACACTAAAAACGATCAACGAAGAATTTGGTGTGATCGATATTCTGGTGAATAACGCTGGTATTACTCGTGACAACCTATTGATGCGTATGAAAGATGATGAGTGGAACGACATCATCGATACCAACCTAACGCCTATCTACCGCATGTCTAAAGCGGTTTTACGCGGCATGATGAAAAAACGTGCGGGTCGTATCATCAACGTAGGCTCAGTTGTTGGTACCATGGGTAACGCAGGTCAAACTAACTACGCAGCAGCGAAAGCGGGCGTGATTGGTTTTACTAAATCAATGGCTCGTGAAGTTGCGTCTCGTGGTGTAACAGTGAACACTGTTGCCCCTGGTTTCATCGAAACTGACATGACAAAGGCACTAAATGATGAGCAACGTGCGGCAACGTTGTCGAACGTACCAGCTGGTCGTTTAGGTGACCCACGTGAAATTGCATCAGCAGTAGTTTTCCTTGCTTCTCCTGAAGCGGCGTACATTACTGGTGAAACTTTGCATGTAAATGGTGGCATGTACATGGTTTAATGAGACAGTTTGTGCAAAATAAGCTATTTTACATTGTGAAAAATAGCCTATAGTTGCAGTTAACTGTCATGAACTTGTCATGCTTATGCGCAAGATTTGTGCATGATTTAAGTCAAAAATGTATTGAAATTCGGTTAAATTCGCTAATTTTGTGGTTTGACCAGCAAGGACCCCCTTGCAACTTTCAATAGTTCGAATAAACTACGGAATCATCGCATTAGGCGAAATCTGTAAAGGAAAAGAAAAATGAGCAACATCGAAGAACGCGTAAAGAAAATCATTGTTGAACAGCTAGGTGTAGACGAAGCAGAAGTTAAAAACGAAGCTTCTTTCGTTGACGATCTAGGTGCTGATTCTCTAGACACTGTAGAACTAGTTATGGCTCTAGAAGAGGAATTCGACACTGAGATTCCTGACGAAGAAGCTGAGAAGATCACTACTGTTCAAGCTGCAATCGACTACGTAAACAGCGCTCAGTAATTAGCTCTCCCAGGCGGTCTCCTAGACCGCCTGTGTTCTTTCTAACTTCTTCTATCCTCTCATAGAAATATTCAATTCCCGGAGAATTATATCGTGTCCAAGCGTCGTGTAGTTGTCACTGGCATGGGTATGTTGTCACCGGTAGGCAACACAGTAGAATCATCTTGGAAAGCCCTGCTAGAAGGTCAAAGTGGTATCGTGAATATCGAGCACTTTGATGCTACGAACTTCTCAACTCGTTTTGCAGGTCTTGTTAAAGATTTCGATTGCACAGAGTACATGTCTAAAAAAGATGCTCGTAAGATGGATCTTTTCATCCAGTACGGCATTGCAGCGGGTATTCAAGCTCTTGATAACTCTGGCTTACAAATTACCGAAGAAAATGCGGCTCGAGTTGGTGTTGCTATCGGCTCAGGCATTGGCGGTCTAGATCTGATCGAAACAGGTCACACTGCATTAGTAGAAAAAGGCCCTCGCAAAGTTAGCCCATTTTTTGTTCCTTCGACCATCGTAAATATGGTTGCAGGTAACCTATCTATCATGCGTGGTCTTCGTGGTCCAAATATCGCGATTTCTACAGCATGTACTACTGGCCTACATAACATCGGTCATGCTGCACGAATGATTGCGTACGGCGATGCAGATGCGATGGTTGCTGGTGGCGCAGAAAAAGCGTCTACGCCTCTTGGCATGGCTGGCTTCGGTGCAGCTAAAGCGCTATCTACTCGTAATGAAGAACCTCAAAAAGCGTCTCGTCCATGGGATAAAGGCCGTGATGGCTTTGTTCTAGGCGATGGTGCTGGCATGATGGTGCTTGAAGAGTACGAACACGCGAAAGCACGTGGCGCGAAGATTTACGCAGAACTGGTTGGTTTTGGTATGTCTGGCGATGCTTACCACATGACTTCTCCAAGCGAAGATGGCTCGGGTGGTGCACTTGCGATGGAAGCGGCAATGCGTGACGCCAACATCACAGGCACCCAAGTAGGTTATGTGAATGCTCACGGTACATCTACTCCTGCTGGTGACGTTGCAGAAATCAAGGGCGTGAAACGTGCTCTTGGTGAAGAAGGAGCGAAGCAAGTACTTGTATCATCAACTAAGTCTATGACTGGTCACCTATTAGGTGCAGCAGGCTCTGTTGAAGCAATTATCACGGTTATGTCTTTGGTTGACCAAATCGTTCCACCAACGATTAACCTTGATGATCCAGAAGAAGGTCTAGACATCGACCTTGTGCCGCACACTGCGCGCAAAGTTGAAGGTATGGAATACGCTATCTGTAACTCGTTTGGCTTTGGTGGTACAAACGGTTCCTTGATCTTCAAAAAGTTCGCTGAGTAACACTATCTAACCTTATTTAGATAAGCGAAACTTGTATTCTAACGGCTCGATGCTTAGCATTGAGCCGTTTTGTTTTATTTGTTGTCTGCTAATTTGAAGGTACGCGAATGTTTTGGGTAAATGGAGTTCCACAAACGCATGTAGAACTGGGTGATCGCTCATTCCAATACGGTGATGGAGGTTTTACCACCATCCTGACCCAAAACGGAGAGTTGGTTTACTGGCAAGAACACATTGAGCGTATGAAGTCCTGCCTTGACGCATTGAAGATCTCTTCCCCTGACTGGCAAGTTGTGCATGATTGGGCAAGCAAAGCGGCTTTATCTGACGCACAAGCGGGGGTGAAAATTCACGTTAGCCGTGGTATTGGTGGGCGAGGGTATAGTCCTAATGGGATTGAAGGCCCTATCGTGACGATCTCCAATTTTGCGTTTCCTTCTCATTACTCTTCTTGGCAAGAAAAAGGCGTGGATTTGGGCGTTTGTGAGACTCGTCTCGGGATCCAACCTTTACTTGCTGGACACAAGCACAACAACCGTTTAGAGCAGATTCTCGCCAAGGCTGAAATCGACGATACCGAGTTTGCAGATGCAATAACGTTAAATGTGCAAAACCATGTCATTGAAACTACAATGGCCAACCTTTTTTGGGTTAAAGGTAATAAAGTATTTACACCGGAACTGACCTTATCTGGCGTTGCGGGCGTAATGCGTCGTAAGGTGCTTGAGTTACTAAAAGTAAGTCATATTGAAGTCATCGAGGGACGTTTTATACTTCCAGATTTGCTGAGCGCAGACGAAGCTTTCATGTGTAACTCAATATTAGGTGTCGCACCAATTCGCAGCATAGTGGCATCTAACTCTAAGACTATATTTCCGATAGGAAAATTGACTCAACGACTGCAAGGGAATTTAACTACGTGATTAAAAAACTGTTGGCTTTTGTTGTGCTGATCGCAGTGATAGGCGCAGCAGCTGTTTTTTATATAATTTCACAGGCTAAACAATACGTTGAAAAGCCTATTCTATTGGAACAACCTCAGCTGTTTACTGTAGAAAGTGGTACAAGCTTTCATCATGTCATGCGTGCCTTAGTTGAAGATGAGGTAATTGAAACGTCGGAGTACATCCGTTTAATACCTCACTTATATCCAGAACTGTTGCAAGTGCGAGCGGGTACTTATCAACTAGAGCCTGGTATGTCGCTTTCGCAAGCATTGGAGCACCTGAATGCCGGAAAAGAATACCAGTTTGCGATCACTTTTGTTGAAGGCAGCCGCTTTTCTGAGTGGGTAGAGCAATTGAAAAGTGCTCCTTATTTAGAGCATGACTTAACCGATCTCTCAGAAAAAGACATGGCAGCAAAGTTGGGTATTGAGCGAGAAAAGCTGGAAGGACTGTTTTTAGCAGAAACCTACCATTACACGGCGGGTGCAAGTGAAAGCCAGTTATTAAAACGAGCGCATCGAAAACTCAATAAGATTCTGGATGCTAACTGGGAAGCTCGTCAAGAAAAGCTGCCATTGCAAGACAAATATGAAGCCTTGATTCTGGCGTCTATCATCGAGAAAGAGACGGCCATTGACTCTGAGCGTGAGCGCGTCGCTTCTGTGTTTATCAACCGATTGAACAAACGCATGCGTTTACAAACGGATCCGACGGTTATTTATGGTATGGGTGATGCTTACGACGGAAATATTCGTAAGAAAGATTTGCGCACGCCGACACCATATAACACCTATACCATCAATGGCTTACCTCCAACCCCAATCGCGATGGCAGGTGAAGCCTCTATTGAAGCGGCTTTGAATCCAGAAAGCAGCAACTATTTATATTTCGTAGCAAGTGGAAAGGGCGGACACGTATTTTCGAAATCCCTTGCAGAGCACAATCGTGCTGTTCGAGCCTATTTAAGAGAACTAAGAAAGAACAAATGATGAAAGCAAACTTTATTGTCGTTGAAGGCCTAGAAGGCGCGGGTAAAAGCACTGCGATTAAAACCGTTTTAGATACGCTAAAAGCGGCAGGTATTGAAAATATCGTAAATACTCGTGAGCCAGGAGGCACGCCGCTAGCAGAAAAGATGCGCGCTCTGGTGAAAGAAGAGCATGAAGGCGAAGAACTTAAAGACATGACGGAGTTGCTTCTTCTATATGCTGCACGTGTCCAGTTGGTTGAGAACGTGATCAAACCAGCTTTGGCGAACGGTCAGTGGGTGGTGGGTGACCGCCACGATATGTCGTCGCAGGCTTATCAAGGTGGTGGCCGTCAGATTGACGCGTCGCTAATGAAAAACCTTCGAGACACAACGCTTGGTGATTTTAAACCTGCTTTCACTCTCTATATGGATATCGACCCTCGCGTTGGGCTTGAGCGTGCGCGTGGGCGTGGTGAGCTCGATCGTATCGAGAAGATGGATATCAGCTTCTTTGAACGTACACGAGAGCGTTATTTGGAGATTGCTCATGCTGATCCTTCTATCATTATCATTAACGCTGAGCAGGCGATCGAAGACGTGTCGCGTGATATTCGGGACGCTCTTAACGAGTGGTTAGCTCGTCAATAATAAGTGAAACTTAAATTTAGGTGACTCATGTTAAATGATTATCCGTGGTTGCAGCCAGTATGGGATAACCTCAAAGTAGGGCTAGAGTCGGACAGAGTACCAGGTGCGCTTTTATTGCAAAGCGAGCAAGGCTTAGGCATCGAAAAACTTATCGAGTTTTTTAGCCAAGCACTTCTTTGCCAAAATTACGCCAGTGAAGCGTGCGGTTTTTGTCATAGCTGTCAATTAAATCAATCACACAACCACCCAGATTTACACTGGATCAAACCAGAAAAAGAAGGAAAAGCGATAACGGTGGACCAAGTTCGAGCTTGCAACCGTCTTGCTCAGGAATCATCACAGCTTAATGGTTATCGCCTATTTGCTATAGAGCCAGCGGACTCTATGAATGAATCGGCATCGAATGCATTGTTAAAAACGCTAGAAGAGCCTGGGGCAAAGTGCTTGTTTTTGCTCGTTACCCACAATCAGGAGCGCCTGCTTCCAACGATTCGTAGCCGTTGCCAACACTGGGTTGTTGCGCCGCCGTCAACGGAACAAGCGATGCAATGGATGCGCGAACAAGGGGCGCAGCAAGTTCCTGCTTACGCCTTAAAACTGAATATGGGCTCTCCGATAAAAACATTGGATGCGTTAAATAATGGCGATCTCGATGCTTACTTGGCTTTTGAGCGCACTTTTATTAAGGCGATGTCTTCTCCTGCCTCAGACATTTCTGAGTGTGCTTCTTTAATGGCTAAACACTCGGAGCAATCACTAGACTGGGCGTGGTATTTACTGACAGACGCTCAGAAAGCGCAGTTTGGTGTATCAGAAGCACAAATGCTTCCTGGCGCTATAAAGTTTCAGCCGAACAACTACAACGGTTTGTACTCATCAGCGAAGGCGCTGATGGACCTCAAAGCTCAGGTGCAAGCCTTTCCTGGTCTAAACCTTGAGCTACTATCAATGAACTGGTTAATTGAATCACGAGAGGTATTATGTTCGTAGATTCTCATTGTCATTTAGACAAATTGAATTACGACGATCTCCACATCAATGTGGAAGACGTTATTAACAAAGCTAAACAAGCAAAGGTAACCGAGCTGCTTTCTGTGGGAGTTACGCTGGATTCTTTCCCTAAAATGATGGAAATGATTGAGCCTTATGAGAATGTTTATGCTTCGTGCGGTGTACACCCACTTGATGTTGAAAGCGACTTTTCGATGGACGTGCTACGTCACCACGCATCGAATGAAAAAGTCGTTGCCATTGGTGAAACAGGCTTGGATTATCATTATAAGCCAGAAACGGCAGCGTTACAGAAAGAGCGTTTTGAGCAACACGTTGATCTTGCGGTGGAGCTTAACAAACCTTTAATTATCCATACTAGAAACGCACGTGCGGATACTCTAGATATTTTGCGTAAGGGTGGGGCGGAGAAATGTGGTGGTGTTATCCACTGTTTTACAGAAGATCTTCCATTTGCTGAAGCTGCACTTGAGCTGGGGTTTTATATTTCTATCTCGGGGATTGTCACTTTCCGTCAAGCTACAGAGTTGAAAGAAGTGGTGAAGACTCTACCTCTAGAGAAGCTTCTCATTGAGACAGATTCTCCTTACTTGGCTCCAGTCCCTCACCGAGGTAAAGAGAATCAACCTGCTTATGTTGTCGAGGTGGCTTCTTATATTGCGCAACTCAAATCGTGCTCTCTTTCTGAAGTGGCACAAAAAACCACCGAAAATTTCCGAAATCTTTTTTTGCGATGAAAAATCAATAAGAGCATAAAAAAGGAGCGCATGCTCCTTTTTTGTTGATAAAAACAACAGATATACTCATGAGTTTAATGTTTACTAAAAATGTTGATTTAATAACATTCAAAAATCACAAATGTAATTTTGTTACTAAAAATAACATTGGAGCGTATTTTATTTACGCCTTAAAATTAATTATATAAATAATAAACTCTTTATAAAACAGTAATATAACTGCAATGCAAACCTTTTCATCAGCTGTTTTTGGGTGTGATCCAAGACTTGTTTTGAAACTAAATTTCGTAACTGTGTGGAAAGTTTGAGGGTCATCAATATATATTTAGAGCCGGAAAATATAATGCAGTTGTGGTTACATTTTCATTGGGTGCTAACCTTTAGGCTACGGGGGTGTGCCGTTAGTGCCCAAATAATACTTATAAATTTATCAGGAGCATAAACATGTTTAAGAACCTTTTTGCTAACCTGCAAAAAGTTGGTAAGGCGCTGATGCTTCCAGTATCAGTTTTACCAGTTGCAGGTATTTTATTAGGTGTGGGTGCTGCCCATCTAAGCTTTATTCCAGAGATCGTTTCTAATCTTATGGAACAAGCTGGTGGTTCAGTATTCGGCCAAATGGCACTTCTATTTGCAGTAGGTGTAGCTCTAGGCTTCACTAATAACGACGGTGTTGCTGGTCTTGCAGCAATCGTTGGTTACGGCATCATGACGGCAACGCTAGGTGTAATGGCGGGTGTTATGGGTGTTGAGAAAATCGATACAGGTGTACTAGGTGGTATCCTTGTCGGTGGTGTGGCTGCTTGGGCATTCAACCGTTTCTTCAAAATTCAACTTCCAGAGTATCTTGGCTTCTTCGCTGGTAAGCGTGCAGTGCCTATCATCACTGGTTTTGCAGCGATCATCCTTGGTGTTATCCTTTCTGTAATTTGGCCACCAATTGGCGGTGCAATCTCTGCATTCTCTGATTGGGCTGCGCACCAAAACCCACAACTAGCATTCGGTATCTACGGTGTTGTAGAGCGTTCTCTAATCCCATTCGGCCTACACCACGTATGGAACGTACCGTTCTTCTTCGAAGCTGGTTCTTGTGTTAACGCTGCTGGTGAAGCTCAAAACGGCGTACTAACTTGTTACCTAGTTGCTGATGAAGCATCTCGTGCTGCTGGTAATGGCTTCGGTCAGCTAGCGGGTGGTTACATGTTCAAGATGTTTGGTCTACCAGCTGCAGCAATCGCAATTGCTCACTGTGCTAAACCAGAAAACCGCGCAAAAGTAATGGGTATCATGGCGTCAGCTGCACTGACTTCATTCCTAACTGGTATTACTGAGCCTATCGAATTCTCATTCCTATTCGTTGCTCCACTACTATACGGTATCCACGCTCTACTAGCTGGTTCTGCATACATTGTTTCTAACACTCTGGGCTTTGTACACGGTACTTCTTTCTCTCACGGTCTGATCGACTTCCTAGTTCTATCTGGTAACGCTCAGAAGATGGGTCTAATGATTGCTGTTGGTCTAGTATACGCAGTGATTTACTACGTAGTGTTCCGTGGCGTAATCACAGCACTTGACCTAAAAACTCCTGGTCGTGAAGATGAAACAGAAAGTGCGGCAGCAACTTCTGGCTCTGACATGGGTGGTGAACTGGTTGCAGCGTTCGGTGGTAAAGCTAACATTACTGGTCTAGACGCATGTATCACTCGCCTACGTGTCGCGGTTGCAGATACAGCAGCTGTTGACCAAGACAAACTGAAACAACTTGGCGCTGCTGGTGTTGTAGTTGTTGCAGGTGGTGTACAGGCTATCTTCGGTACTAAGTCTGACAACCTAAAAACTGAAATGGATGAGTGGATCCGTAACCACGGCTAATCACCGTCATTCATAACAATGAATAAAAGGAGGCTTCGGCCTCCTTTTTTAGTTCCTCTCTCATTGCTAAAAGTGCTTTCTGAGTGTGATCCTAAACTCATCTTTACTTTTGCCAGTCTTTTCATACATCGCGCTTACTCATCGTTGACATATTGAAACACCACTATGTTTGAATAGCGCATGATGTTTTTTTTAATAATTGATAACGTGTATGAAGAGCAAATTAATTTTATTAGCAGGACTAGTTTCTAGTACCGCAATGGCGGCAAATGAGCCAACGAACTTGTCTGTTGGTATGGCTGTCGATCAACAGTTGAGTGTTGTTGTTGAGTTAGATAATAAGTATCGCGGCATTATCGGTAACGATGGTATGGCGTTTGATTACATCGCTAAACGTGGAACATTCGATCAAAACATGCCTGTGACCTGGTATGTTGGCGTTGGTGGTTGGTATGAATGGGATGATGAGTTTGGCGTGCGTGTACCTCTCGGTTTGAACTGGGATTTATCACGCGGCTGGGATCTTTATGGTCAAATACACCCAGAGCTAGATCTTTACAAAGGTGCTGACTTACAACTTGGTGGTGCCGTTGGCATCAAATACAGTTTCTAGAATAAAAGAAACATAAAAAAACGCCGGTAAATACCGGCGTTTTTTTGTTTGGAATGCAATACTGCTATTGTTTATCCATGGCTCGCTTGATACAAACGGCCGCGCCGCCCCAAGTGATACCTAAACCAATAACCATCATAATAATTGCGCTGATTGTCATTTCGCTGTCTCCTTGCGATTCACTGCGTTAATCACTAGACCAAAGATAAATAGTGCGGCGATAAGTGCCCAGCCTACAGTTAGATCATAACCACCGTAGCCTTCAGTAAATAAAGCATAAAGCTTAGTCGCTAAGATAATGGCGAGCATAATCGGTGTTACGAAGCGTAAACAGATCTCAAACCATTGACCAATAGAGAAATCAGAGCGCTCATTTACGTAATTACGTACTTCAGGCACGCGTTTCAATAGCCACGCCATCAATACAATCTCAACCAAGCCGCCTACCATAATGCCAACGTTGTTTGCGAAGTGGTCTACTAGGTCTAGCAGCAATAGACCGCCATTTGTTGCGAACGCCATAGAAACCACAAAACCAGTTCCGATTACAACGTTTGCAGCTTTTTTTCGGCTCCACTTTAGCTTATCTATGATGGCGGATGTTACGGCTTCCATGATAGAAATGTGCGAACTTAGACCAGCAACCACCAGTGCAAAGAAGAACAGAGGACCAAGAATATATGGTGCGGGTAATAAGTTAATTGCCGCAGGTAAAGTAACAAAAGCAAGGCCAACGCCTGCAGATACCACTTCTGTTAGCGGTTTACCTTGTTCTTGAGCCATGTAACCCAAGACAGAGAAGATCATAATACCAGCTAGGATGGAGAAGCCACAGTTGATCAACACGGTCATAAACGCGTTATTCGTGATGTCTGACTTTTCTGGCAGATAACTAGAGTAAGCCAGCATGATCGCGAAGCCGATGCTTAGGGTAAAGAAGATCTGACCGTACGCAGCTGCCCATACTTTCACATCCCAAATTTTGCTGAAATCGGGTTCAAACATGTAGTTAACGCCATCCAAAGCTCCTGGCAAGAAAACCATACGTCCGATTAAAAAAATCACCATCAAAAATAGTATTGGCATCATGATTTTAGATGCGCGCTCAATCCCTGATTTCACGCCTTTGGCAATGGCGGTGTAAGTAATAGCCCAAGCAATCACCATAGATAAGGCAATCTTCCATTGAATACTACCTAAGTCTGTTGGTGAGTTATCACCTAACTTTAGGTACTCACTAAAGAAAAATGCGTTTGTATCGGTTCCCCAACCTTGAGTGAACGACAACCCAAAGTAAGAAATTGACCAACCGATAACTGCAACATAGTAAACGGCGATAACTGCTGCAACACCAACTTGGAACCAGCCAAGCCATTCAAATTTAGAATGAATTTTCGCTAGCGTTTTTGGTGCTGAGCCTCGGTACTTTTGTCCCATACTGAACTCAAGGATCATAAATGGAATACCGGCCGTGATCATGGCGAAAATGTAAGGAATAAAAAATGCGCCGCCACCGTTTTCATAGGCCATGTATGGAAAACGCCAAATGTTTCCCAAACCGATAGCAGACCCGACTGCTGCTAAGATGAATCCCGCTCGGGATCCCCATTGTTCTCGCTTCATATTTGACTCCTATACGACTCCCTGAGGAATGAAGCTCTCTCCGTAACACAGTAATATTTGCGCAAACCGTTGGAAGAAAGGACCGCTGTTATCCATCAGCTTTTCTATCCTTAATTCTAGCTTATTATAATTTTCTAGAGCTATATTCTGGTTACTGTGAGAGAAAGTAGATTATTAATCTTAAAGTTTTGATGTGTGTTTGATAAAACTGAAATATTTATCTGTTTTCACTAATCAGACTAACTTCTAATAATACTTAGCGCAATAGAATCTAAATGTTAACTCAGGTGCGTTGTCTGGTTTTAATCTTGTTAAATTTGAGTTTGATTATGGTTTTGTGTGGGGGATTGGTTGGTTGTATGGAACAAATGACTAGAATCCAATAATCGACTTGGTGTTTAAAACTATTTTGATGAACTAGGGCGTACGGCTATCTTTTGCGCACCCCGCTAGAGAATGCTTCGTTACTTTTCTAAGCGATGATGTTTAGATGATATTCTCTATCTGCTTTGTGTAGGACTCGCCCAGCACTATTTGTGGCGAGCCCTACGAAGTGAAGTGTACAAAAAATTAGAAACGGAAACTAAAACCAATATTTGATTGGAATTGGTTCATCCAATCGGTATCGAACTTAATGATGCAGTTTGAGCCGTCATTAGGTAGGGTGCAGGCTCCAGAGGTATCGTTATCAACGACCGTTCCCAACCATCTTAATTGGGCTGTCAACGCAAAGTTCTTTGAAAACTCATATTCCAGCCCTGCAAAAGCGCTCGCCGAAAATCCGTATTTTTTGTCTACCCAATCAACATCGGTGTAAGAGGCTCCCAAGCCAACACCAATATAGGTTTGCCAGTTTTCTGCAACAGGGTAGTACATGCTGCTTTGAAATTGCAGGTAATGGATATCTGCCGAATTTGATAACTTTTCAAGTTCTGTTGATTGGTTGGAGTAAAATAATCCAATTCTTCCTTTCTCAAAAGGCGTCTCGATTGAAAGTGCGTAGTTCACTGCGGGATCGAGGTCGTATGTATTGCCACCTTCGTCTTCTACTTGACCGCCACCTGTATAGCCTATGAATGGAGTAACGATAATATTGGCTTGTGCACTTACCGCGGTGCTGAGCAGTATGCTTCCTACCAGCCAGCTGAGTTTTTGGTTCATGTCCTATCTCCTTATTATGACTAAGCTAATTGTGATGGGTTAGTCAAAATTGCGCGACTAAATTAAGCAAATCTTGAACATATTTCACACTGGTGTTATTAATTTGTTACATATTAAGGAGGTGTTTATGGAACACGATCTAAAATCCGCATTAATCATCGTGGTGACTGTTTTTGCAGTACTTTTGTCGTTTGGCATCATTGCGATTACAACGGCTTAAGATAACTACTTTTACCAAGTGTTTTAACAAAATGGCGTGAGCCTATGATACGTAACAGCGGTATAATCACAGAAAGCCACACTGAGCTTGATGTCAAAGTTTATGAGCATTTCAGGCACGGAAAAACTGCTTTAGTCACGCAAGGTGGAGGGCAGAGAGGGATTTTTACCGCTGGCGTATTAGACGCATTTTTACTTTCCAACTTTGATCCTTTCGATGAATTCTACGGTACCTCTGCTGGGGCACTCAATTTATGCTCCTACTTATGTCGTCAACACGGTATGGGCAAAGCTTTTATTACCGAACTGACAACGTCTCCTGAGTTTTTTAATCTGTTTCGTTATATTCGAAAGCAGCAGTACTTGGGTTTAGAGTGGGCGTTAGAGCGGATTCAAGATTTCCCTTACAAGCTTGATCTTGATTTAGGCCGCAGTGCACTAGGAGGACGAGGTGCGTTTGCAGCGGTAACAAATGTAGAGACGCTATCGGATCAATATTTACCAATCTTGGGTGACACGTGGTTTAACACCATGTTAGCAACATGCGCGATTCCTAAGTTGTACCACGGACCTGTCGACGTTAATGGCAATAAGTTTGTTGATGGTGGTGTGTCGGCTTCTATCCCTGTTCAAGAAGCGTGGCGTCAGAATGCTCGCAACATTATTGTCATCCGAACAGAACCGTTCTCGGAGATTGAAGCGAGAGCGCAAAGTGAAGTAGGGGATGTGCCTGTCGAGTGGTATCGAGAGTCTATCAATTCGGTGCAGCAATCATGGCAGCAAAAAGTGAATCGATGGAAGTTGGATTGGGCTTCGTTCTTCCAACAAAAAATTAATGCCGCCCATCAGTCGAAGCTTGCCGGAAAAATGCTATTGAATGGAGGTCGTTGGTTGTTCGGTGCTGATAATTTGTATCGTCTAAGCCATTTAATCGGTGAGAATTTTGACTCAGGTTTAGCCGACATGCTGATGATTCACTATCAAACATTTGAGCTCACTCAGGCCTTTATATCTGCTCCACCTGACGATACTTTCATTTTACAAATCGCGCCTAAAGAGGGGCTTCGTTCTTCTTCTTTGTTAAGTGACCAAGAATCACTAGAGCATGATTATCAACTCGGACTTCAGGCGGGGTTTAATCTGGTTCAACTCTATGACCAACTGAATATTGAAATTGATGGCAGAGAGAGTGCATAACCTTTTGTATTAACGACATAAGCTAAATACAAAGTGAAGTGTAAATAAATGAGGCTCCGTTTTCGGAGCCTCATTCGTGTGCGTACCTAATCTCTGTGGTTAATAGGGTTAGGTATAAAGGTTATGCTTGCAGAATTCGCATGCAGTTGGTTGAACCAACGACATCCATTACATCGCCTTGAGTGATCATGACTAAATCACCCTTGTGCAAGAACCCTTGTTCTTTAAGGCTGGCAATCGCAGCTTGAGCTGTCGGTAAACCTGCATCACTTTTTGACTCGAAATATACCGGTGTCACGCCTCGGTATAGTGTAGCTCGATTGAGCGTGGATTCATTGCGTGATAAGGCAAATATTGGTAAGCCAGAGCTTAAGCGAGACATCATCAACGCTGTTCTGCCAGATTCTGTTAACGAGATCATCGCTTTAATTCCTTCCATGTGATTCGCAGAGTACATGGTTGCCATTGCGATGGTTTCTTCAGCGGTTTCGAAGGTGCGATCTAAACGATAAGTGGATAGGCTTGCCTCAGACATCTTTTCTGCGCCCACACATACCTCGGCCATGGATTTGACCGTTTCTACAGGGTATTTACCTGCTGCGGTCTCTCCAGACAGCATCACCGCGTCAGTGCCGTCTAGAACCGCATTGGCCACGTCCATCACTTCAGCACGCGTCGGCATCGGGCTAGTAATCATGGACTCCATCATTTGTGTCGCAGTAATTACGATGCGGTTTAAACTGCGTGCGCGGCGAATCAGTTTTTTCTGGACGCCAATAAGTTCAGGATCGCCGATTTCTACACCCAGATCGCCACGCGCAACCATCACCACATCGGATGCGAGAATAATATCGTCAATAGACTCATTTGTCGCGACGGTTTCTGCTCGTTCGACTTTAGCCACCAACATGGCTTCGAGGCCTGCATCTCTGGCTAGGCGTCGAGCGTAATGCATGTCTTCGCCGTTACGTGGGAACGAAATAGCAAGGTAGTCCACTTGAATTTCTGCGGCGGTAAGAATGTCGGCTTTATCTTTCTCTGTGAGCGCATCGGCTGACAATCCGCCGCCTTTTTTGTTGATCCCTTTATTATTAGATAGTGGACCACCAACAATCACACGGGTATGAACTTTATTGCCTTCGACGCTGGTGACTTGCAGTTGAACGCGTCCATCATCGAGTAACAGAATGTCGTTTGGTGACACATCTTGCGGCAGTTCTTTATAATCTAGCCCTACGGACTCTTGGTTGCCTTCACCTTTTGGTAAATCACTGTCTAATGTGAATTTGTCGCCCACATTCAACATGACTTGGCCGTCTTTAAAGGTCGATACGCGGATTTTAGGGCCTTGCAAGTCGCCGAGGATAGCAACTTGACGCCCAAGCTTTGCCGCAATGGTACGGACTTTTTTGGCGCGTTGAATGTGGTCTTCACTGGTTCCATGTGAGAAATTCATACGGACAACGTTTGCACCGGCTTTGATGATCTCCTCAAGTACATTGTCCTTATCCGTTGAAGGACCAAGCGTGGTGACAATTTTTGTTCGTCTTAGTTTGGAAGTCATAGATTCTCCGATGAATGTATGTGTAAAGGTAACTTGAACTCTATCCTTACTTTCCTCAATCGCTCTCAAGGTCTGCCTCGTTGCTGAGCCCACACCTTAAAGCTGCTTGAGTATAAGTATATGCACAGAATGTTTACATTAAGAGTAATCCCGGTAAAACAGACAGATAATCCATAGGCTTCAGCCCCTATTGATGAGAATGCGCTGGTGTAACAGGAGTTACTTCATAATTTAGTGAATAAAAATAAGTTATTTTTCAAACAATTTAACAGGAGTAGATTCTTCGTTATTTGATTGAATACACAAACAAACAGGTTTATACGTGATGCTTGTCACGGGGATTTATTAATTCACTTCACAATTAGTTCGCAAAGTAAAAAAATTGTCTCGTTATAGAATTTCGGAGTGCAAGATGTACATGGCTCAACCGGGCCATATTGATCATATCAAACAGGTCAATGCTGGTCGTGTATATAAACTAATTGACCTAAAAGGTCCTATTTCTCGAATTGATTTGTCCAAGCAGAGTGAGCTTGCTCCTGCCAGTATCACCAAAATCACTCGAGAATTAATTGAAGCGCACTTGATTCATGAAACCACAGTACAAGAAGCGACGAGTCGTGGTCGACCTGCCGTCGGTTTGCAGGTCAACAACGAAGGGTGGCAATTTCTGTCAATGCGTTTGGGGCGAGGTTATTTAACTATTGCTCTGCATGAGCTAGGTGGCGATGTGTTGATCGATACTAAAATCGAGATACACGAACGTGACCAAGACGATGTGCTTGAGCGTCTGCTCTACGAAATTGATGAATTCTTCCAAACTTACGCGGATCAACTTGACCGTGTTACCAGTATTGCAATTACGCTGCCTGGCCTTGTGAATTCAGAGCAAGGTGTCGTGCTGCAAATGCCTCATTACAATGTCGAAAATCTTGCTCTTGGACCAGAGATATACAAAGCAACGGGCTTGCCAGTTTTCATTGCCAATGACACGCGAGCTTGGGCATTAGCAGAAAAGCTTTTCGGCCATTCTCAAGACAATGACAACTCCGTTCTTATCTCTATTCACCATGGTTTAGGTGCCGGCATCATTCTGGATGGGCGCGTTTTGCAAGGTCGTCACGGCAACATTGGTGAGCTTGGGCATATTCAAATCGATCCAAATGGAAAACGTTGTCATTGTGGCAACATTGGTTGTTTGGAAACCGTTGCCAGTTCTCAAGCCATTCGTGAAGAAGTCGTAAGACGAATTGCTGATGGCGAAGACTCTATTCTTGCTGAACAAGAAGAAATGAGTATTGAGAGCATTTGTGAAGCGGCAGCGAACGGTGATCCGTTGGCAGTTGATGTGATTGAAAAGCTTGGACGCTACTTAGGTTCCGCAATTGCTATTGTGATCAACTTATTTAACCCTGAGAAGATCTTGATCGGTGGTGTGATTAACCAAGCAAAAGATGTACTTTATCCTGCGGTGCGTCGCTGTATCGAAGAGCAGAGTTTACCGGTTTATCACCAAGATCTTGAGCTGGTGGAATCTCGTTTCTATAAGCAAGCAACAATGCCTGGTGCCGCGTTGATCAAGCAAGCGTTGTACGATGGTCAGTTATTGATGAAGGTTGTGGAAGGCTAATTGCTTCAAAGATGATGAAGTGCTTAGGTGTTGAGCCTATACATTTTTAGATGATTTAGGGTGAGGCTTAACAGCTCACCCTTTTTGATCGCCTATTACTAGAAGGTGAATTTGAGTTGTGCTGCATTGCTATATCTGCGCCATTCATGTAATTTCCTAAAAAGCTCAAGTAAATAAACCCAAATGGCTTTCAATGTGTAGAGTGACTTTGTGTCTGATGCAAATAGAAGGGAAGTAATACGCTGAAACCGTTGTACTTTCAAGCCATGCTCGAAAAACAAATATCTTAAGGTTATTTGGGTTTAGAACCTTGATGTGTCTGTATTGATTTCGAGTAAAAATAAGAATTATCCATAATTTAGGTAGTAGTATGTCCGGAGTGTTAAATACGGTTGACCAGCGTACGAACTTGGTTGGTGAAAACCGACTAGAGCTTCTGCTGTTCACTTTAAATAGTCGCCAATTGTTTGCGATTAATGTGTTCAAAGTGAAAGAGGTCATCAAGCTGCCACCGTTAACCAAGCTTCCTGGCTCACACTACAACATTCGTGGGGTCGCTTCTTTACGAGGTGAAGCGGTGCCAGTGATTGATTTGCGTGGCGCAATAGGTTTCCCTGCTTTGCGTGGTGAAGCGGAAGAAGAAAATTTGATCGTGACAGAGTACAACCGTACGGTGCAGGGCTTCTTAGTCGGTCCGGTTAAAAACATTATTAATACGGCATGGACTGAAATTCAGCCGCCTCCTTCCACGTCTGGTCGCTCGAATTACCTCACGGCGATCACGCAAATCAAAGAGGGGGATGCCTCTCAAATTGTCGAAATAATTGACGTAGAAAAAGTTTTAGCAGAGATCGTGCATTACGATGTCACGATTTCAGCGGACATTCTGGATCAAGAACTTGCTCAAGCAATGGTCGGGCGTAATGTTCTGATTGTGGATGATTCATCTACAGCTCGTAATCAAGTTCGCGATACGCTTTCTCAATTGGGTATGAATATCATCGAGTGTCGTGACGGACTAGAAGCGCTAACAGTTTTAAGGCGCTGGTGTGATGAAGGGAAAGACGTAGAAAAAGAGCTGTTGATGATGATTACGGATGCTGAAATGCCTGAAATGGACGGTTATAAACTGACTCATGAAGTGCGCCAAGATCCACGTATGTCTAAGTTGTTTATTACGTTGAACACCTCTCTGAGCGGCAGCTTTAATGAAGCCATGGTACAAAAAGTAGGTTGTGATCGTTTTATCTCTAAATTCCAACCAGATCTGTTGGTTGAAGTTGCTCAAGACCGGTTACGCCAGATGCTTTCTAAAAGTGCATGATTAGATATAGTGAAATCAGAGGGGGAGCAGGTCTCCCTCTGATTTTTTAACGCCTCGCTTATTAATATCTCTGTACTAATGAAAGTCGCGAGATTTACTTTGTAGATTATTCAAATAGTGCGTGCAATCAATCAACTTGCCAGCAATAACGTGCGTGACTTCTCCCTCTCTTTCAAGAATGCCTTTCACCATTAATACTTTAGCGCCTAAATACGCTTGCTTTTGGGCTCGTGCTGTCGCTTGCCAAACGACCACATTAATGTTGCCCGTGTCATCTTCTAACGTAAAAAATGTCACGCCAGCGGCGGTGCCTGGAGATTGTCTTCCTGTTACCACACCTACCACTGTGACCAGTGACTTATGCGGTTTCTCTGCCAGTTGCCTCATGCGGGTAAAGTGAGGGAGTTTGCCCGTTTCTTCTAATAATTTAATCGGGTGGCGGCTAAGAGATAGTCCCGTGCTCGCGTAATCCTCAATTAAATTTTCATATTCTGAGGGCTGAGTTTGGTAGCTAACACTGGGTTCTTCGACCTTGTGAAACAATGGTAGGTCAGATAAGGAATCCATTGCTGCCCAGCGTGCGTTATAACGATTCCCCGATAGGATCTGAAATGCATTGGCTGAAGCCAATAATTCAATGTCACTTCGGCTTCTTAATATCTGCTTTACTTCTTGAATCGAGCGGTAACCATTAAGTGGTTTGCGCTCAATAAGCCTTTGCGCACTTTCTGCGTTAAAGCCTTTCACCAAGCTAAAACCAAGTTGCACGCCGAGCCTGCCATTCGGGCGTGAGACGAGATGATGCTGATATTTTGAATGATTGACGCACACCGGCAATACTTCGACTCCATGTCGGCGAGCATCTTGTACTAATTGCGATGGGCTATAAAATCCCATTGGTTGGCTGTTCAACAGTGCAGTGTAAAATTCTGCTGGGTAATAATATTTTAACCATGCAGAACAATATGCCAGCACTGCGAAAGACGCTGAATGACTTTCAGGGAAGCCGTACTCACCAAAGCCGCAAATCTGATCGAAAATGCGCTCAGCAAACGCTAAGTCATAACCTCTCTCTTGCATACCATTGATCAGTTTTGGCCTGAATTTAGCCAGATCGCCATTCTTTTTCCATGATGCCATTGCTCGACGGAGTTGATCGGCCTCGCCGCCGCTAAACCCAGCTGCTACCATGGCTAGCTTGATGACTTGCTCTTGGAAAATTGGGACGCCCATAGTCCGCTCAAGAACGCTTTTTACTTCTTCCGATGGATAACTGACAGGCTCTTTGTGATCACGCCGTTTTAAAAAAGGATGCACCATATCACCCTGAATAGGGCCTGGACGAACAATCGCAATTTGAATCACTAAATCGTAATAACAAGCGGGCTTTAAGCGAGGGAGCATGCTCATTTGTGCACGAGATTCAATTTGGAATACGCCTATCGTGTCGGCCTTTTGAATCATGCGGTACACGTGTGGATCATCTTGTCGGCGAGTGATCTCGGAAATAGAGAGGGAGCGCTGGTGGTGTTTCTCGACCAGTTGAAAGCACTTTCTGATGGCGTTTAACATGCCGAGTGCGAGCACATCGACTTTTAATAGCTTCAAGCTTTCTAAATCGTCTTTGTCCCATTGAATGATAGTGCGATCTTCCATCGAGGCATTTTCAACAGGTACTAACTCATATAAAGGGCCAGATGAAATTACAAAACCACCCACGTGCTGAGATAAGTGGCGTGGGAAGCCAATTATCTCGTTGACCAATTGGATAAACTGCTGCCCTTTGAGAGATTCTGGTTGTAAGCCAAGTTCAATAATTTGAGCTTGCCAGCCTTGGCTGCGATCTCGGCGATTAACGTTCTTAATGAAAAAATCTAATTGGGTCTCTTCAATCCCTAGCGCTTTACCGACTTCACGCACGGCACTTTTAAAGCGATAGCTGATCACTGTTGCAGCAAGTGCTGCACGCTCACGGCCATATTTTTTGTAAATATATTGGATAACCTCTTCACGGCGCTCGTGTTCAAAGTCCACATCAATATCCGGCGGTTCCTTACGTTCTTTACTGATAAATCGTTCGAATAAGACAGCGATTTGTCGAGGGTCGACGGCGGTAATTTCCAGGCAATAGCACACCACAGAATTTGCGGCGGAACCTCGACCTTGGTAAAGAATGCCTTGTTGTTTCGCGAACATTACGATGTCGTGGATGGTAAGGAAGTAGTAGTGGTATTTCAGCTCTTGAATAAGCGCAAGTTCATTCTCGATGGTTTGATTGACTTCTGCTGGCACGCCTTCAGGAAAACGCAGCTTTTTACCACGCTCGACTAACATACGTAAGTAAGAGTCGGGTGTATAACCATCTGGGATCAGCTCGGTAGGATATTCGTATTTTAAATCGGAAAGCTTAAACTCGCATAGATCGGCGATGTAAGTACTTTCTTCCAGCCATTCTGGTTTGTAAATCCGAATTAATTTTTTAAAAGGACGAAGCGCTCGTTCTGTATTCGAAATACGATCAAAACCGAGTTTATCGACGCTACACCCATGCTTTATAGCGGTAAGTACATGCTGTAATGGCAAGCGTTCAACATCATGCATGAGAACGCCTCCGCAGGCAGTTATAGGTAATTGAAATTCATGTGCTAACTGCTCGCAGTGCGCAATGTACTCAGTATCGTTGTTACTCAAATGGCGCTGAATCGCTACCCACAAACGATTAGCGTGGTGTTGATTGAGCCAGCGTCCCCAATAGTGATCACTCTCTTGATGTGTGGGCAGCCACAATACCAAGCAATGTCGAATCGACATCAAATCCCATTCGAACAGTTGATAGTTGCCTTTTTCACTTCGTCTTCTTGCGTTTGTGATGATACGACACAACTCGGCATAAGCCTTGCGACAAGGGCAAAGCAGTACGATTTGGCATTCATCATTTAACCAAAACATACTTCCAACGATTTGTTTGATATCGAGTTTATGTTGTTCGATGGTCGCATGGGCTTTGACAACGCCCGCGACCGAACATTCATCCGTTATAGCTAGAGCTTGATAGCGATAGAAAGCAGCTTGGAGTACAAGCTCTTCTGCATGAGAAGCCCCAGTCAAAAAAGAGAAGTTAGACTGACAAAATAGTTCCGCGTAACTCATAATGACCCAACAAAAATGACTGTCGATTTAACAAAAATAGCCATGAAGAAACCAGTGCTTGTGCTGATCGCGAAATATCCATAACCAGCGGCCTTGCTTGGTGTGTGCAATGTAGTAATCACGCATGATCTCATCACCATCCCACCATCCAGAAACGATTCGCTCAGGTCCGTGGACCAAAGAGACTTGCTCTTGCAATGCAATGGGAGTGGGCAATTGCATTGCGGGGCGTAGTATGGATGGTATGGCGTGCTCCTTTTCATCTGGAGCATCTGCCGGGCGATATTGACTGGCCTTTTCTGGTCTAGGATCACAAGCGATGTTGGGTTTTAACACAGCACTTTTCCCCAATTTAGCTTGCAGTAAAGAGAGCAGTTCTAAAGCATTCATGTTCCCTTTTTGCCCAGCAAAGAGATCGCGTGATGCACTAAGAGGCTCACCTTGACGGACGACTTTTAACGTTAGCCCTGTGACTGGGCCATTGAGCGAGAGTGACTCTAAGCTTAAACTCGCTAACTGCTGCCAACGCTGACATAGGTAATCACCTTGCGCAGAAGTGAGTTGAAGGTGTTGCTCTTGTTTCTCACGCTGGTGGAGTGTTAAACACAGCTCAAAAGCGACCTTATCTCTTAATTTAAGAAAGGTTTCGAGTTGACGAAGTAACTTGGCCAGCGGCTTTTCAATCCACTGAACGTTTTCGAACTCAAACAGCAGTTCTAAATAAACTTGGAAGGATTCGGTCGGGTGATAAAAGTCGACAGGATGCTTAAACTGCCCAGTCAGTCGACCAACGTAGTTCACCAAATCGATATCAAAGCGTCGAGCGATGTCTTGCAACGGCAGTTCAAGTAACCCTTTTAAGGAAGTAACGCCTACGCGGTGCAGCTTTTCAACCATAGAGCTCGATAAATCGGTTAGAGGCAGAGGTAATGGGAATAACATTTGTTCGATAAGAGATTTGTCGTCACTAAGAACATTTGCTCCTGCCAATGCCATTAACTTGGCTGACAGAGGTGAAAAACCACAACCAAATTGAAAGCTTAACTGCAGTTTAGTTAAGTGAGCACTGACTTTATTCCAGTAATTGTCCAACCCTTCATATAGGGTGAGCATCGGTGTGGCACGTAGCAAAATACCTTGGTTTGGCATCAACACAACGTCAGATGTGATCAAATACAACCACTGAGCTACCTCTTGTAATTTATTTAATTCGGTTTGTGGATGATAAGGATGCACTTGTAAATCTCGACACAAGGACGCAGCACTGCCTAAGCCCATACCAGGCTTAATACCTTGTTGTTCGGCAATCTCGTTGTATTGAATGATCTGACAACGTTGGCTTTCGACAATCACCACGGGTTGATTTTGGTTATCACCAAAGAGTGCGTCTAGCTGTAGGCGAGGGAAGTGCAAGTAAATCCATAAAGCCATATCACTAACCTTGGTTCGCCAATGGGAAATTGACCACCGTTGATGGAATGTGAGTCGTGCTTGGCATTACCAGTTGTGGGTAGTGGTGTTGGAAACTGATATCGACACTGCCTTTGCTCCAACCGCCTTTTCGCTTGAGAACTTCCACTTTGACGCCTTGTACATTACCTTGCAGCTTTAGGCTTAATGAAACAGGTAAAGACAAGCGGTTTGTCATATTAGGCTTGAGCATGAATAGAGGACAAGTGCCTTGCTCACTCGCTACCTGTAAGCGTTTCACTTGATGTATTTCAAGCTCTTCTTGCCATAACAAAACATTACTGCATACCCCACTTTTCAGACATTGCTCTGCAGCCCAAAGAGCATCTTTGGGATGAGCTGGATTAACGACCCACACTTGGTTTATATCCAAACCGATGTAGTGTAAGAACAGAGAGTTCACTAACGCGGGAGGTTGAATAAATGCAGTCACACCATTGGTCTGGGTGGCTTTTAAATAAGGAGCGAGCAAACGCAATTCACCAATACTACCAATAGATTCCATCTCCACTACGCCATGAGGTGGAAAGCCTCCGCCGAGCAAATCATCTAATTCAGAAAACCCGGAACTAGTCCGCAACTGCTGAGGATCTGTTTTCGTTAAATTTGCTTGCCAAACAAGGTGCTGGCTTTTTAAGTGCTGAATAATATCGTGCATAATAAATACCTGTATATATGTACAGTATATTTCTATGACAGAAAGTCGCAAGATTTTTATGAAGAGAGAAATGAAAAAAGGCAGCGTTTGCTGCCTTTTCAATCGATTATGTGAGGTAACCTGAATTCGTTATTTACGCTTCGGTTGAGCGTCGATGCACTGACCATTCACATCGGTAACCGCTGGATCCATTAAGTGCAAATATAGCGGCATGATATCCAATGGCGTTTTGAGAGTATTCGCATCTTCACCCGGGTATGCTTTTTCACGCATGCGAGTACGAGTTGCACCAGGGTTAATTGCGTTAACACGGATCGGCGTATCACTCAGCTCGTCAGCCAAAACTTGCATCATGCCTTCTACGGCAAATTTAGAGATAGCGTATGGCCCCCAGAAAGCGCGACCAGAGTGGCCGACGGTCGAAGAGGTAAAGATAATACGCCCAGCTTCTGATTTACGCATCACAGGCAGTAGTGCTTGAGTCATTAACACTTCTGCTTTCACGTTGATCTGCATGATATCGTCGAAATCTTCCTCTTTGATTTGATCAAATGGACACAGCGAACTCAAGACACCTGCGTTGTGTAATAGGCCATCCAAACGACCAAACTGTCCTTCGATTGTCTCTGCCATATCAATGTAATTTTGCTTAGTTGCGCCCTTGAGATCCAGAGGAATGATAGCAGCTTGTGGGTAGCCAGCGGCTTCAATCTCATCATAGATAGATTCAAGGTTTTGCACATTTCTACCCAAGAGAATAACAGTTGCACCGTGCTCGGCATAAGAAAGCGCGGCTTGACGGCCGATGCCATTACCAGCGCCAGTAACAAGAATGACTTTACCTTTTAGAGCATCAGCTGAAACGGAGTAGTTCACGGCGATAAATCCTTATTATTGTAAGAGGGTCCATGATAGTTAATTGACGCTAAAAAACGCCTGTTTCTCAATGGAAAATCTTGGTAATCGTGACAAGATGGTTACAATACACCAATTCATGTGTTATACCAATTCCAGAACTTTCGTTAGGTATGCTATCAATCAGAACAAGTGGTTACAAACCGCGCTGCCTTCTCGCTGATGTTTCTGCGTAACATACTAACGTCATCTGAAATGAGATAAAGGAGCTCTCGTTGGAATTTTTATTAGATTATGGTCTGTTTCTGGCCAAAATTATCACGGTGGTTGCTGCGATAATTGTTCTGCTCATTATTGCAAAATCGGCTGGTGGCAAATCGGGTGCGGCGAAAGGGGAGTTAGAGATTACCAACCTTTCAGAGCAACACAAACAATCTGTTGAGCAGTTAGAACATCATTTACATGACGATGCTTTCATCAAGGCTCGAGATAAAGCGGTCAAGAAAGAAGAGAAAGAGAAAAACAAATCTCGTGAAAAAGAGATCAAACAAGCGAGCAAAGACGGTTCATTAGATAGCAAGCGTGAACCACACCTATTCGTTCTTGATTTCAACGGCAGCATAGACGCAAAAGAAGTCGCGTCTCTACGTGAAGAGATCACTGCTATTTTGGCTGTCGCACGTGAAGGTGATGAAGTATTACTTCGTTTAGAATCTGGCGGTGGTATGGTTCATGGTTACGGCCTTGCCTCTTCTCAACTGGACCGAATCAAAGCTGCGGGTCTTCCTCTGACCATCTCTGTTGACAAAGTTGCGGCAAGTGGCGGTTACATGATGGCATGTGTCGCAGATAAGATTGTTTCTGCACCGTTTGCAATTGTGGGCTCTATTGGCGTTATCGCGCAAATTCCTAACTTCAACAAACTGTTGAAGAAACATGACATTGAGTACGAACAACTAACCGCGGGTGAATATAAACGCACGCTAACGATGTTTGGTGAGAATACCGATAAAGCGCGCGATAAGTTTAAGCAAGAGCTTGAAGAAACACATGTCTTGTTTAAAGACTTCATTCGCGAGCGTCGTCCTAGTTTGGACCTAGACAAAGTAGCCACAGGTGAGCACTGGTTCGGTACACAAGCGAAAGAGCTTGGTTTGGTGGATGACATTAGTACATCTGATGATATCGTTGTTGCGGCATGCAAAGATAAAACCGTACTTTCTGTGCATTATGTGCAGAAGAAAAAGCTGGCAGACAAGCTAGCAGGTGTCGCGGGCAAAGTTGCTGACAGTGTGATCTTAAAGTTAGCTGAGCGTGGTCAAAAACCGATTGTTTAATCGAACCTAAGATCATGACATTTGAAACGGCGAGGGTGGAAGCTCTCGCCGTTTTTGTTGAACCTTATGTTTATTGATGAATCCAATTGCGCATTAGGTGTAATGCTTTACACGACATTTTTCCTCGCTCCAAAGGGCGATTACCCGTATAATGCGCGCCTCGAAAACCGAGCAAATTGCTGAAAAGAAACTATAGGTGGAGAAGAACATGTCCTCTCAAACTCCGGTTGTAACCGTAGATGGACCTAGTGGTGCAGGTAAAGGCACTTTATGTATGTTGCTGGCGAAAAAGTTGGGTTTCCAACTCTTAGATTCTGGCGCAATTTATCGTGTACTTGCACTCGCTGCGATTCACCACGGTGTCGACACAGAGTCAGAAGACGCACTTGTCCCACTGGCAACACACCTAGACGTTCAATTTATCGCAGAGGGCGACTTAGTTAAGGTCGTTCTAGAAGGCGAAGATGTGTCAGGGGAGCTTCGCAAAGAAGAAACGGGTATGGCAGCATCTAAAGTTGCGGCTCTGCCACGTGTTCGTGAAGCATTATTACGTCGTCAGCGTGCATTTGAGGCCGCTCCGGGCCTAGTGGCTGATGGTCGTGATATGGGCACAATTGTATTCCCAAGTGCACAAGCGAAAATCTTCCTTGATGCGAGCGCAGAAGAGCGTGCAAATCGACGCCTTAAACAGTTGCAAGAGAAAGGGTTAGATGTTAAATTTGCTGACCTTTTAAGCGAGATCCAAGAGCGTGACGACCGAGATCGTAACCGCCCAGTGGCGCCATTACGCCCTGCTGAGGATGCGCTTGTGCTAGATTCTACGTCGATGACTATCGACGAAGTAGTAGAAAAGGCACTACAATATATCGAATCGAAGCTAGCTGAGTAATGATACTCGGCTAGACTAAGAGCGTTGGTCGCAAGGATGATGACTGGCGAATTTAATAACCCCATGCGGTAGGATACCCGTGGAAGTTTAATTTATTGAAGATTAACTAAATGACTGAATCTTTTGCTCAACTCTTTGAAGAGTTTCTAAACGAAACAGAATTCCAACAAGGCAGCATCGTTAAAGGTACTGTAGTAGCTATCGAGAACGGTTTCGTTCTTGTTGACGCTGGTCTTAAGTCTGAATCTGCTATCCCTGCTGAACAGTTCAAGAACGCTGCTGGCGAACTTGAAGTTGAAGTTGGCGCTGAAGTAGACGTAGCTCTAGACGCTGTTGAAGATGGTTTCGGTGAAACTCAACTTTCTCGTGAGAAAGCTAAGCGTCACGAAGCTTGGATCGTACTTGAGAAAGCTTACGAAGAAGCTGAAACTGTTGTTGGTATCATCAACGGTAAAGTTAAAGGCGGTTTCACTGTTGAACTAAACGGTATCCGTGCTTTCCTTCCTGGCTCTCTAGTAGACGTACGTCCAATCCGCGACACTGCTCACCTAGAAAACAAAGAGCTAGAGTTCAAAGTTATCAAACTTGACCAAAAACGTAACAACGTAGTTGTTTCACGTCGTGCTGTTATCGAATCTGAAAACAGCGTTGAGCGTGACGAGCTTCTAGAAACTCTACAAGAAGGTTCTGAAGTTAAAGGTATCGTTAAGAACCTTACTGACTACGGTGCGTTCGTTGACCTAGGTGGCGTTGACGGTCTTCTACATATCACTGATATGGCTTGGAAGCGCGTTAAGCACCCATCTGAAATCGTTAACGTTGGTGACGAGATCCAAGTTAAAGTTCTTAAGTTCGACCGTGAGCGTACTCGCGTATCACTAGGTCTTAAGCAACTAGGCGAAGATCCATGGGTAGCAATCGCTAAGCGTTACCCAGAAGGTCACAAACTAACTGGTCGCGTAACTAACCTAACTGACTACGGCTGCTTCGTTGAAATCGAAGAGGGCGTTGAAGGTCTAGTTCACGTTTCAGAAATGGATTGGACTAACAAGAACATCCACCCTTCTAAAGTTGTTAATGTTGGCGACGAAGTTGAGGTTATGGTTCTTGAAATCGACGAAGAACGTCGTCGTATCTCTCTAGGTCTGAAACAGTGTAAAGCTAACCCATGGCAGTCATTCGCTGAAGCACAAGCTAAAGGCGACAAAGTTACTGGTAAGATCAAGTCTATCACTGACTTCGGTATCTTCATCGGTCTAGAAGGCGGCATCGACGGTCTAGTTCACCTATCTGACATTTCTTGGAATGTTGCTGGCGAAGAAGCTGTACGTGAGTACAAGAAAGGCGACGAGATCTCTGCAGTTGTTCTAGCAGTAGACGCTGAGCGTGAGCGCATCTCTCTAGGCATCAAGCAAATGGAAAACGACCCATTCAATGCTTACGTTGCTGACAACAAGAAAGGTGTTCTAGTTAACGCTACTGTAACTGCTGTTGACGCTAAAGGCGCTACTGTTGAAATCGCAGAAGGCGTTGAAGGTTACATCCGTGCTTCTGAAGTATCTCGCGATCGCGTAGAAGATGCTTCTCTAATCCTAAGCGCTGGTGATGTTGTTGAAGCGAAGTTCACAGGTGTAGACCGTAAGAACCGCGTAATCAACCTATCTATCAAAGCTAAAGACGAAGCTGACGAGCAAGAAGCAATGGCATCTATCAACAAGCAAGATGACAATGCATTCGGTAACGCAATGGCTGACGCTTTCAAAGCTGCTAAAGGCGAATAATATACTCGCTTAAGCAAAAAAGGAGCCGCAAGGCTCCTTTTTTATATTTGAGCATATTTAAGTAGTAATACTAATGACGGTAAACTATCTTAATAAAAGGCATTTCTTCATTGCGCATTTTGCATAAAATTTGTCTAGAATTGTCAGCAAGTGTTTGTTGGAATTAGTATTACTTACTATAATAAGTGATAAAGATACTCAAAGAGGGCAACTATGACTAAGTCTGAACTGATTGAAAGACTCTGCGCTGAGCAAACACACTTATCAGCGAAAGAGGTAGAGGATGCTGTAAAAGATATTTTAGAGCACATGGCCTCTACGCTAGAGAGCGGTGACCGTATCGAGATCCGTGGCTTTGGTAGTTTTTCTCTTCATTACCGCGAGCCTCGCGTAGGTCGTAACCCTAAAACGGGCGATAAAGTGGAATTGGAAGGTAAATACGTTCCACATTTCAAACCTGGTAAAGAGCTTCGTGAGCGTGTAAATATTGGCTAACGCACTCTTATTAGTTTGAAAAAAGCGGCATACGTTTGTGTATGCCGCTTTTTTGTAATGTGTCCAAGCAGTTTACGAAGCGAGCTGTTGATTCTGGCTGTTTTCTTTGCAGCTTTCTACACCCAAGTAACTTTAACTTCTAGGCGTATCTACAAACTAAGCATCTTGAGGTTACTTGGGTATAGATTATTGCTAATATACGTAGTCTGAAGAAGCATTTTCCTGCATAATCTTACCGACTTACTCCTAGAAGGGTGATGTAAATGAAAATTATAAAAATCGTTGCTGTTTTAGCTCTCTTTTTAATTGCATTGGCGTTAGGTTCCCAAAACCAAGAGCTCGTGACTTTTAACTATCTTCTAGCCAAAGGAGAGTTCCACTTATCTACACTATTAGGTGTGGTATTTGTTGTTGGCTTTGCTTTAGCGTGGGTTATCTTTGGTAGTATCCAGCTGAAAACTCAGCTACAAGTTCGTCGTTTAAAGAAAAAACTGAAAAAGTACGAACCTACAGATGCAAAAAAACCTGCTGATAAGCCAGCCATCGAAAAACAGGCATAAGGATAAGGCTTAACTTTAATGCTTGAACTACTCTTCTTGTTATTGCCTATAGCTGCTGCGTATGGCTGGTATATGGGGCATCGCAGCGCTCAGCAAGACAAGCAGAAGCAATCTCATCAAATCTCTCGTCAGTATATGACGGGTCTTAATCTGCTGCTCTCTGACCAATCAGATAAGGCTGTTGATCACTTTATTGAATTGCTCCAAGTTGATAACGAGACAATCGATACTCACCTTGCGTTGGGTAATTTGTTCCGGTCTCGTGGCGAAGTCGACCGCGCAATCCGAATTCACCAAAATCTCATTTCTCGCTCTGGCTTAACACTGGATCAAAAGAATCTTGCACTTCAACAGTTGGCGAAAGATTACATGGTCTCTGGTTTTCTCGATCGTGCAGAGAAAATCTTCGAACAGTTAGTCGAAGAGCCAGATTACAAAGAAGCGGCCCTTCAGCAATTGGTAACCATTTACCAACAAACGCGTGAATGGGAAAAAGCAATTTATTACGCCAATCAATTGGCTAAGTTGGGTAATAAACGCTCCAGAATGCGTGCGAATATTGCTCATTTTTGGTGTGAAATTGCCATGCTCGACCAAGCCGATGGTAATACTAATAAGGCAATACAGCACTTTAAAAAAGCCCTAGCAGAAGACCCAAAGTGTGTTCGAGCGAGTATTGCTTTGGGACGAATTTATCTAGAGTCTGAAGATTATAAACACACGATAAAATACCTAACGGGTGTGCTTGAGCAAGACAAAGACTTTATCAGCGATGTCTTACCAACCATTGCAGAGTGCTACCATCATTTGGGCCAGGAAGATGAACTTGTAGAGTTTCTGCGAGCTTGTATTGATAAGAAAGCAGGCGTATCAGCCGAGTTAATGTTGGCTCAGTTGGTTGCTCACCACGAGAACGTAGGGGCTGCACAAGAGCTGCTGACCAAACAGCTGCTGAAAAATCCAACCATGAAGGGTTTTTATCGATTAATTGACTACCATATTGCTGAAGCAGAAGACGGGCGCGCGAAGGACAGTCTATCGACGCTACAAGCGATGGTGGGTGAACAGTTAAAAGTGAAACCACACTACCGATGCCGGAAGTGTGGGTTTTCTACTCATTCCCTTTATTGGCACTGCCCATCCTGTAAAGGGTGGGGGACGATCAAGCCAATCCGCGGATTGGATGGTGAATAATTTTAATGCAGCTGGCAGAATTTCTGTCCGCTGCATTTTTTTAACTTTTTATTTAATAAGAACCAAAATAGTTAGGAGATGAAATGATCGACCAAAAAGTTATTGTCGCACTGGATTATGATAACCAAGCAGACGCACTTGCGTTTGTAGATAGAATTGATCCTGCGTCATGTCGCCTAAAAGTTGGCAAGGAAATGTTTACGCTATTTGGTCCTGATTTCGTACGTGAACTCCACAAACGTGGTTTTTCAGTCTTCCTGGATTTGAAATTTCACGATATTCCAAATACGTGTTCTAAGGCGGTCCGCGCAGCCGCAGAATTAGGGGTTTGGATGGTGAATGTGCATGCGAGCGGTGGGGAGCGCATGATGACGGCATCACGTGAAATTCTTGAGCCATACGGTAAAGATCGCCCACTTCTGATTGGAGTAACGGTACTAACCAGTATGGAACAAAGTGATTTAGCGGGTATTGGTTTGAACGTTGCGCCTCAGGATCAAGTTATTCGTCTGGCGACATTGACCAAAAACGCTGGTTTAGATGGTGTCGTATGTTCAGCTCAAGAGTCTTCATTGCTTAAGAGCGAACTTGGTCAAGACTTTAAGTTAGTTACACCAGGAATCCGACCTGCTGGCTCTGAGCAAGGTGACCAGCGCCGTATCATGACACCAGTAGAGGCTATTCAGTCAGGCTCTGACTATCTTGTTATTGGGCGTCCAATTACTCAAGCTGTGGATCCTGCTGCAGTGTTGAAATCGATCAATGATAGCTTGTCTAGTATGTAAGCACAGTCTTGTATTGTATAAAGAAAGGTGAGGCTGTGATGCCTCACCTTTTTTGTATCTAATAAAAATACCAACCGTAGTAAGCAACTGCTCATTTTTACCAGTTATATCTGCTCGCTTACTTGCTTGCTTTAATTGGTGTAGGGGGGATCTTATTCGGATAAAGGTTCTACGGTTTATTATGAGGAAAGTAGGGCTTGGTACTATATCGATCACACTTTTGTAACATAACTCACTGTGATGCATAGAAAATGCGACCATGTATTATTGATGACTTGCGTTACAAAAGCCTAAAGAATACTATGGCGAAGATGCATTCACTGCGTTGTAAGGTCTAGGATGACCTAGTGAAACTCTTTGAAATTAATATAGAAGCTGGCAGGAAGTCACTTCATATTACGCTCCTATTATTTCCTATCTGCGTATTTTCTATTTGCAGCTTTCACACGCCGTCTTCCTTGCTACGACCTTAATCGCAAACACAACAAGGAAGAAACATGACTAAAAAACTGCCATTTTCAGTACTTGCAACATTGACCGCTGCCAGTTTTCAACTGAGTGCGGCAGAGCTACCTGCTGATATAGAATGGATTTCAAATAACAATGAACCTCTGTTCGCCTCTGAAGAAGCGGTACGAGGTGGTACTTATCGTACTTACATTCAGAGCTTTCCTCAGACATTACGAAGTGTTGGTCCAGATGCGAACTCCGGCTTGCGCCAATATTTAATGGATGGTTCACCAAAGCTTGCTCAGCGTCATCCAAATACTGGTAAATGGATCCCCCAACTTGCTAAGTCATGGGCATTTGGAGAGGACAACAAAACCGTATTCTTTAAGCTTGATGAAACGGCCGAGTGGTCAGATGGTGAAAAAATTACGGCAGATGATTACGTCTTTATGATGAAGTACTACACGTCAAAAGACATTATCGACCCGTGGTACAACGACTTCTTCACGAACAGCGTTGTTGGTGTTGAAAAAATTGACGACTACACGATCAAAGTCAATCTTGCTGTAGCTCAAAGTCATGACTCGCTCATGGTTATGATTAACATGCCGAGTAATGGTTTTCAGCCTCGTCCGGAACACTTCTTTGAAGGAGAAAAGGACGCAAATAACGATGGCATGCCTGATAACTTTGTCAGAAAGTTCAACTTTAAATCTGAGCCAACTGCAGCGCCTTACTACATTGATAAAGTGAAGAAAGGTAAGAGCGTGACATTCAAACACGTCGGTGAAGATTGGTGGGGGTATAACAACCGCTACTATAAAAACCGCTACAACGTAGAAAAAGTCCGCATTAAGGTGATTCGCGATCCTGATATTGCCATGAAGCACTTTGAAAAAGGTAACTTAGATTACTTTGAGATGGTGCTACCAAGCTTTTGGCATGACAAAACCGATAGTGATGTGTACAAAAAAGGCTATATCCAAAAGTACTGGGGCTTTAACGAAGCACCACAAGGCGCTGGTGGCCTTTGGATGAACACCGCGATGCCGATGTTGGATAACCTAGAAGTGCGCAAAGGCGTTATGGCAGCCACTGACTATGACGGCATGATTGAAAATATCATGCGTGGAGATTATTCACGTAAACCACATGGACTCGGCTTTGGTCATGGCGAATACGATGATCCTAACAATACACCGCCTAAGTTTGATGCCGATGCGGCGGTTAAACATTTCGAAAAAGCGGGCTTTGACAAAGTTGGCGCAGATGGTATTCGTGTCAATGACAAGGGCCAACGCCTGAGCTTTGCTATCACCTATGGATACAACTCTTGGACACCGCGTATTGCGTACTTGAAAGAGCAAGCGAAACTTGCTGGTCTTGAGTTCACGTTAAACTTGGTTGATGGTTCATCTGCGTTTAAATACATTCTTGAGAAAAAGCATCAGTTAGCGTTCTTGAATATGGGTTCTGGTGAGATTCCTGCGTATTGGGAATACCTGCACTCTGATAATGCTAATCGACCACAAACGAATGCTCACACCAACTACAGCAGCCCTGAGTTGGACAAGTTGATTGAAGCTTATGACTCTGAGTTTGATCAGGAGAAGCGTTACGATTTATCGCATCAAATCCAAAACTATGTCAGCAAAGCGAATATCATCGTTCCTGGATACATGGTGCCTTATTCTCGAGTTGCGCATTGGCGCTGGGTTAAAATTCCTAAAGATGGCATGACAAAAGCGACAGAATGGGTGCTTCATCCAATGGATATTGGTAATTTCTGGATCGATAGCAAAGTAAAAGAAGAGACTGAGGAAGCGATGGACGAGGGTAAAACCTTCCCAGAGACAACGGTCATTGATGATCGCTACAAGTTGTAACTCCACAACTTAGCGGCGATAAAAATGAAAGCCCCGGTAATTAAGTTACAGGGGCTTTTTTATTTTTACTTAACTAAGTAGGACGCTTCTAAAAGGTAGGTTTTCACATCACCAAGCAAAGAGAAGGCCTTGTCGATGGTTTTAAATCGCTCATCAAGTGAGTCACTAGATATAAGTTGGCTGAACGTTTTTACCGAGAAAGCTTCGTTTGCTTTAAAGAACTGATGCACATTTTCAAGTTGAACTTTATGAATATGCTCCACCTTATTTAGGGCGGTGGTTAAATCGGAAATGTTAATCGACATTGCTACTCAAGAACCTTATCAACAAGACCTCTACATAAGGTCATAGGATGGGGCTTTATATTTTGCCGTAGAGTAGCACCAAAGAACGGATTGCAGTCTGACTAAGATCAATTTGTCTCGCTTGATTATCTACATCTATTTCGATCGAAAAAACTTCTTGCAGCACAAAAAAGGGAAGCAACTTGCTTCCCTGTAATTAACATCGATCTTAGATTTTTTTGGCAATCTCCGAAGTCATTTCTTCCAACCCGACGGACAGTGCGTCGACAAGTGCTCCATAGCCTTCGTCCTGTAGAGGCTGAGAGATTTGTATTGGTGCACTGTTTTCTACCTTACCTTCAGCATTGATGAGTAACCATTCCCCCTCAATTTCGATATTGCCTTTGTAGCTACCATTAAATTTATTTAACGTAAGCTGTAGTTTGGCTTCACCATTTTGATCCAACAGGTTGTTCATTTCAGTCGGCCAGTAATGAGTCTGTTTGTGGCGTAGTTCTGTGACGACTCTCTGAGTGATTTGCTCGGAAATACTATGCGCCCATTGATTGTTTCTTGCCTGGATAACTTGAGTCTCAGAGGTTCGGTAAACGATACCACTGTCGTTTAAATAACTTGCCAGTTTTACTGGACGAACAACTAAAGTAGGGCGCTGTGAGATATCAGAAGAGCTCAGCGTCACTGGTTCCGCCTTAGGTAGAAGGTACAAAGCCCCTTTAGTTTCTGGAGCGCTACTGCAACCCGTTAGACCGACAAATAGAGCGATAGACAAAAAGAATACTCGTTTCATTAGTTTTGGCCTTTAACTGGGATTGGGTCACTGATTTCATCTTCTCCAAACACGAGAGAGTTTGGCTTTTCGTTTAGCTGTTTAAGTACGGGTTTAAACTCTGTCATCACGCTTTCTAGTTCTTTGAGCGTGGCTTCCATTTCATTGTACATGGTTGAGTTTGGTCCATAACTATCGAGTGTTTTTTGCAACTGCTGCAAGCTTTGGCGAATATCTGTTGGGATCTCTTGCGTCTCTTTTTGATTTAAAAGTTTATCAATACTGTCCGCGACACGTTCTGCTGACGCCAACGTCTTTTCCGACGTTTTTAACGTTGAATTGAGAGAGTTAAGCGTTTCTTCCATTGGTAAGCTATTAATCTTATTTAGGAAGTCATTGACTTGGCGCTGGACTTGGGCAAAACCACCACGCATGGTTGGGAAAACATCTAAACCTTCAAATTCACTTGGAACGTACTGATCATCATTAGGGTAAAAGTCTGCATCAATATAAAGCGCACCAGTTAACAAGTTACCAGTCTTTAAGGTGCCACGGAGACCGCGAGCAAACTCTTCCTTCAACTTTTCTTTGAACATAGATAAAGATTGGGATTCTAAATCTCCGTACACTCGACCGAGCTCAACGCGCACCAAAACTGGAATTTTTTTCGCAGAGAAGTTTTCTTCTGGTGTTGGTAAACGCATCGGTACTCTCGTCACGGTACCGATACGAAGACCGCGGTACTCAACAGGCGCATTCGCTTTTAAGCCACGTACAGATTCATCAAATAACATGACGAACTCAATGTAGTCATCGTACATACCCTCTCTCAGCTGCTTAATATCATCGTACAAGCGGAAATTAACCATGTCTTCTGTGAGTTGTTCACCGGACTCAAGACCTGGAACGGTATCGAAGGTAACGCCACCCGTTAGCATGCTCTCTAGCGAGCCAAACTTAACTTCAAACCCTTCGGCATTGAGCTGTAAATCAACACCAGAATTCAGCCAAAACTTAGTACGAGTGCGCACTAAGCTGTCATAAGGTTTGAAAATAAAGAGTTGATACAGCGCCTTGCGAGTATCAACATCAAAGCTGGTTTTCTCTACACGACCAACGGTAAAGCCTTTATAAATAACCGGGTCACCAACACCTAGTTTGCCAGCTTCGCGGTGCGTTAATACAAGACGCAGGCCTTCTGCATCAGGAGAAGCGACCGGTGGCACATCTAATACCGTAAAGTGCTCCTTTTCTACTTTAGATTTACCCGGCTGAAGTTGGATATAAGCGCCAGACAGCAAGGTCTCTAAACCTGAAACACCATCACGGCCAATACGAGGCTTCACCACCCAGAACATGGTGTCATCTCGCAGCATGCGCTTCGCGTCTTTATTCATCTGAGCCTTAGCGATGATGTGATCGTAGTTTTCACTGAGAGTGACTTCGGTAATCAGACCGACTTTAACATTCAGTGCTCGGATCTCGGTTTTACCAACCTCAATCCCATCTGCGGTTGGCAGTTGGAGAGTAATTTGTGGGCCTGTACTGTTGATGTATTGGAACAGCATCCACGCTCCCATGGCTAGCGCAAGGATCGGTACAATCCAGATCGCAGAAATCTGCTTTTGCGGTTTTATTTGAGCGGTTACGTTGTTCTCATCACTCATATTTGGCTTTCTCGTTTAAGTTGTCAGAAATCGGCTCCTGCACTTCGTTTTGTGGCAACTGCCACAACAAACGTGAGTCAAATATCATTGCAGAAAGCATAGTGAAAATGACCACTGCCGCGAAAGAGAGCGCAGCAGGGCCTGGATAAATCGCCATCAAGTTTTGCAACTGAACCAGTGCAACTAAGATGGCAACGACAAAGATATCGATCATAGACCAACGACCAATAAACTCAGTTAAGCGGTATATCTTTAAGCGTGAAATACTTTCTTCAGGAGGAAGATATCGCGCTTTTTGCGCATTGTAATACAGCCACGCGAGTGCCAGCATTTTCGCCATTGGAATGAATACGCTAGCAAAGAAAATTACCATCGCAATAGGGTAAGAACCTAAATGCCAAAGCAGTATTACCCCTTCCATGATAGTCGAGCCTTCTGAATGTCCAAGGCTTACGGTATACATCATTGGATAAAGATTCGCGGGGATATAGAAAATGACTGACGCAAACAAAAGCGCCCAAGCTTTTTGTAAATTATCTGCTGGGTTGTATTTATGAATAGGGCTTTTACAACGAATGCAGTATTGGTGCTTTTTCGCTTCAATTGGGTTGAGTTGGTGACACGTATGGCAACCAATATGGTTGTGGTTATGGTGCGTATCGCCCTCATTTACATCGGGCAGCACGATGGCTGGAATGAAGTGTCCCCAGAGCCAGCTTTTGTCAACCATAGAAATACATTTGACTACCAGCACGGTATAAACGCAGAACGCCCAGAATGAAGTCCCCATTCCAATGTCTGCCAGAGAAGCGATTTTAATTAAGCTGACTAATACGCCAATCAAGAATACATCGACCATCAGCCAGGGTTCGACTCGAAACAGAAGGCGACATAAAACTTTCGCCATTCGTTGCTGTTTTTTGGATGGCGTATGTTTACGCGCTTTTAATGCTTCGAGATGAAGAAAGAGAATGAGACCGACATAGATAGCAGGCAATACGACGACCGTTGCGAGAAGCAACACACCTAAAAGTACATTTTGAAATTCAGCCAGCATTTTGGCCGCATGCAATAAGGTGATTTCTTGCGATAGCCCTTGCACACTGAACGACATAAAAGGGAAAGAAATGCTTAACACCAACATGATCAAACATGCCGATGAAATGGCGATCACGCTTTGATAGGGTTTAGCATTCACTTTTGTCAGAGAATGCGCGCATCGAGGACATTGAGCTTTTTGCCCTTGATCGATATCGGGAATACGAACAACAAGGCCGCACTCTTCGCATGAAATTAACTGACGGGAATTAGGTTGAATACTCATCGGGTAGGTTTTGGATTCATTTGTCCTAAGAATACTCTTTTTTCATTAGGCACGCTTGTTTTGATTCAGGAGTTTACGAGTTTCTTACTTTTGGCATCATAGTATATGGAAGCTCTAAGATATAAACAAAGTCGCGTTTGGCGCATTATTTTACTGCGAAGATTGGTATGTTGGAAGCCGAAAACTACTTAACGTTGCTGGTTTGGAGGGGGGCAGTGATTGCTTCAGGAGAGTAAAACAACCCTGCCCAGAGAGCCTGAGCAGGGAGGTGGGAGCACTGGTATTTAAGGTGCTTAGTTGTACTTTACTTGACCGTTCCGCTCTTAAAGGCATTGGAGCCGACTTGCGTACCGTTGAGCGTTTTGCCGTAATAGCCTTGGTGCTGGTGATATTTCTCCGCGTTTGCGGTGACATTGCCTTTGAATCGAGGATCTTGTGGACGCTCATGGCTGTTGACGTATGCTGCGACATCCCAAGCTTCTTGCTCTGTCAGCTGTACACTTTTACCAAGCGGCATGTTTTCGTAAATAAAATAGGCCGCTGTGTTAATCCGGTGCATACCTGCGCCCCAGTTATACGCATATTCGCCCCAAAGTGGTGGAATGTATGAATGGTCGTTGGTGTCTTTGATGCCTGAACCGTCGGCGCGATGGCAAGTTTCACAGTTCTTTTCGTAGACCAATGCGCCTCGCTCTATTGATGGTTCTTGCTCAGGGGCGGCGATTTTTGGGTAGCCACGTCCAGAGAGATTACCTCGTTCTTCAATTGGTAATGCTTGCGCGATGGCTTCGGGCAGCGGGAAGTCTTTTGCTTTTCCACCAACTTGCAACGCTTTTGCGTCTAGCTCCGGAATTGGTTCATCCGTCATACCATGTTTGTCGAGCAAGCCGCCCATCGCCAACCAGTAGGCGTAAGCACTAAGGGCAACAATTTCTGGCGAATCGTAAGCGGGCGCTTTACCGTTCATGGAATATTCGAAACAACCTTGAATACGGTCTGCGTAGCTGTTTACGCGATCGTTTTTCTTGCGATAAGCCGGGTAGGCCATGTAAGCCGCCCATAGAGGTGCTGCATTGGCTTTTCGTCCTGCTTCCATATGGCAATTCACACAGTTTTGTTCGTTGCCAACGTATTTTCCGCGCATTTGTTGCGAGTTAACAAATAGGGAATAACCACGTTTTACTTGCTCACCAAATTCGGTATTTGGAATGGTGCCTAGATCACGCGGTTTTAAGTATTCACCGTGATTCTCTTTTTTCACCGCGGGCAGTTCAGTTTGACGATCCGGCAGTGGCTCGTTGGCCAAAGTAGCAGCAGAGATGAGAGGCAATGCGAACAAAGAATAGAAACGTTTCATGACTGCTCCTAGTAACGTAATGAGGCAAAGTAGTAGGAAAGGTTTTCAATCTCTTCGTCAGTGAGATTTTTCGCGATAGTACCCATCATATTGAGCGGGTCACCACTGCGAGTGCCGTTTTTCCATGCCATCAATTGCGTTTTTAAGTAATCAGCATGTTGGCTTGCGAGGCGAGGAAATTTGTCGACGCCCATTCCGCTGGCTCCATGACAAGTCGCGCAAGCTGGAATGTTTCTATCCCAATCGCCTTGAAAGATCAGTTTACGATACGGGTTACGAATGTCGGCTTGGTCGCCGCGTTGCTCTGGGTTAGTGAACTCGTAGCTTGGAAGGTTAGCAAAGTAATCCATGACTTCTTTACGAACGGCAGGATCGCTAAGCTCTTTCGCCATGCCTTGCATGACTACGTTTTGGCGTTCACCACTAAGGAATAGTTCGATTTGAGTGTTGAGATAATTCGCGTTTAAACCAGCGATCATCGGAGCGATATTTGGCTGTCCCATACCATCTTGGCCGTGACAACCACTACACACGCTGGCTTTTTCCGGAATAGACGAGGCGCTTGCGCCCATAGTGGTGGCTAGCAAATAGGCTGTCACCACTGGAAGAATCTTTGACATGCTGACTCACTTTAATTCTTATTAATATGTCCAAGTGCTACTTGGTAGTCACTGGGACGATATTGTCGGCCTTGTCAATAAGGAAAGGTATTGTGGATTTCCACATATTTAGAGGATGTGAAGAGCTGCTAAATGGCAGCTCTTCAGGTTTGGTTGTCTACTAAGCTTTGCGGATTTTGGCTGGTAATGATTGACGAGCCGCGGCTCCTACCACCCAGTCTAACAACACGCCTTTCCCTTCTCGGGTTGGGTCAATTAATCCGATGTCGTTAATGTTGACACCATCTTGGCTGCGAGTTTTTACGGGTTGCTGTTTATCGCCGATCCAGTGCGAGCGTTGTCCTAGCTCGGTATGACCAAACCCATGTTCAAATCCGAGTGTGCCAGGGCGAATCCCGCTGACTATCATCGCAAGTGCTTTGGTGCTTGCAGATGGAGTCTCGATAACAAACTCATCACCCGTTTTAATGCCTGCGCGTTCGGCATCGATTGGATGGATGTACACTGGGTTTACGCCTTTTATCGAGTTCAACCTTGGCGATAGGTTGGATACCGCACTGTGAATGTTGGATTTAAAGTTAGTCAGGCTGAAAGGCCATTCTGAGCTTGGGAACTGGTCTTCCATTGATGTGCCGTCGGCCATTTTTTGTGGATGCCATGTTGGGCAACCGGTGTAGAAATCACCGGTCATGGTGTTTCTTGCGCTGCCGACACGTTCATTCCATATCGCAACTGGTCGTGTCCATTTGTGCTTCATTTGCTCACCTTGATACGCTTCGGTTGCATTTTCAAAGCGTCCACCGCGAGCAAAAATAAACGCCACACGTTTCATCTCATCCGCTGTCAGCGTCTTCTGCATGGCTGGCATTAAACGCTCTAGGCCGGACCACGCAATGTCTTCTGCCGAAACTTCAGGCACGCCGCCTTTCACATACGCCAAGTTTGCCGCGGAACGTAAGTAGAAATCTTCAGCGCTGTGGAGAGCGTGCCAATTCCCTTGCGCATCTTGAATCGCGTTGTCACCAAAGCCGCCTAGTTGCATTTTCTTGGCGACATCAATCAAAAAGTTTTCTAAGCAAATCGAACGACCATCGGCGGTTTTCTCTGTTCGCGCTTCCACAATCGGCCAGCGAGCGGTGACGGTTTTCACCGGAACATCGTGCCAAGGCGTTGCCATGCCCCAGCTTTCGTAAGTAACGGTGTCCGGCACAATGTAATCCGACAACGCGGTGGTTTCGTTAATGAACGCATCAACAGACACAATCAAACCGAGCTGCTTTGGATCTTTAAGCTTGTCTTCCAGCAGTGTTTTCAAACCGGGTACACCATACATCGGGTTCGCCATGTGGTTGATCCACGCTTTAACGCGATATGGATAACCATCAATAGCCGCAGATAGGTGTTCTGTCAGCAGTGGCGCTGCAAACGGATACCAAGGTGCGCGAGTTGGGTAAGGGGATTTTCCTGCCTCAACGCGACGTTTGTATTCGCTGGTTTTGTGGTATGGGAATTTACTGCGCGACAAAAAGACGCCTTTCGGGCCGACTTTGTCAGCAAATTTGGTGAAGTCGTAACGAGGACCCGCAGCGGAAGTTGGGTAGCCACCCGCTTTGGCCATCGCGCCGCCTTTCATGTTGATATTACCAATCAATGCATTGAGCATCATGATGGTAAACGAGTTATAGAACCCATTGGTGTGCATGTTGCCACCGTGGGTATCGACCACCGCTTTTGTGCCGTAGCTGGTGAAGCGTTTCGCTAGTTCTGCGATTTGCTCAACAGGGATCTCACATTGTTGGCTGTAGAACTCAAGACGGTATTTGAACGCCTCTTCTTTGAGCCTTTGTAGAGACGATTTTACTCGTACTTCGCCTGATGCAAGCGAAACCGTTTTATCGACAAACAGTGCCGCTTCTCCTGTCTGGGTATGCACACCAAATTCGCCGCTTTGATCCTCCACGATGACGTACGGGTCGGAATCAGACAACGCTTCGCCCTCGAATGGCAGATTCAGATCCGATGCGCGTAAAAACGTGCCGTTTCTCGGGTGCTGCTCATCGCTTATCACGAGATGTGTAGCATTACACCAGTGCGCGGTGCCGGCTCGTTTCATCGCGTTTGCTCCCGGCTGCGCCAAGAAGGTTTTGTTGTAGCGTTGGTTTTCGATGATCCATTGGATCATGCCAAGCACGAGGGCAGAGTCGGTGCCCGGTTTGATTGGTATCCAGCGGTTATTGTCACCTGCTGCCAAGCTCGATGAACCCGCTGGCAAACTTGGCGTGATGATGGTGTATTCCAAGCTACCTTCTGTTCGCGCATTGGCGAGTTGACGCGCCTGACGCTTAAAAGGGTTGCCAGCTTGAGCAGGCGACATACCAATAAAGATGATGTATTCGGCATTATCGAAGTCTGGTTTTAAATGGGCAAATTTATCCAAATCATTCATAAATGCGCCGCTGCCAGCACGAAATGCGTAGCCGCAGTAAGAGCCATGATGCCCAAAGTTTCGTGTACCATAGCTGTTGAACGCGAAGCGCTTGAAGATGTCGTCTCGGCCTTCGTTACCGGCGTTGGTCATTAACAGTTGGTTGGCTTTTGGGCCATATTCTGGGTTTTCAGGATCAACGGGCGTTGTTAAATCGCGAATGTCGCGCAAGCCATCAACATGGCCTTCACCAAATAAATCACCACCTTCAACGACTTCTTCTATCAATTGCTCGTAGCTGATCGGAATCCATTTTCCTTCGCCGCGTTTGCCAACTCGTTTCAGCGGTTGAGTGATGCGGTACGGACTGTTGCGAATTTCTAGCATCCCGTTTCCACGTGCGCAGGCGGTGGAGCGACCTTCAAGGCCCGCTTCTCCTGCCAAACTTAAATAAGCATCTTTGACTGGCGTTTCGAACGGAATGTGTTGCTGATGAGAGAGTGGGTGATATGGGTTGCCAGTAATACGCAAAATCTCGTCGTTGCGATTATCAATGCGTACACGCAACCCGCACAGTGACCAACAACCAAAGCACATGGATGGCGCAACGCGCTGATTTGGATTCGGGATCAGGTTGCCTTTGTTGTTGACCGTGTATTCTGGTTCAAGCGAGTTACCGTGGTGAATATCACGCGTTTTTTCTCCTGCAGTGCCTTCGAGCGCACCCTCGACCATGTGTTTGGTGGTGGTGGCGTAACCTGCAGCGAATGCGCCAAGCCCACCCACTGCAATGCCTGATTTCAAAAACTGACGGCGTTTGTTATCCATAATGAAATCCTCTTTGATTAGCGTTCAGTTAAGGTGAGTGATGATGCTTTTGCTTCTATATTTGGTTTTGGTTGAACCAGCTCTGATCCGAGCAATGCCAGTGCAAGCCATAATCCGAGCATGCCGATAATGCCTATCCAGCCATTTCCATCTATAGTGAGTTGGTATGGATACAGCCCTGCATCGAACTTGGCGATGGTTTGTACTTCCATGATGGTAAACCAGCGAATCAGCCATGCACTTGCCAACGTGATCAACGACAGACAAAACGTGCCCATGACACGATGCATACGAGACGTTGTTGACGATTTGGCGTTTCTCATCGTCATAAGCGCGAAGATGATGCTGCCTAAAATAACCAAAGTGAGCAGAGCTATATTTTGTATCCATTGCTCGCTGGAATAGAGCGAAAATGCGGAATTGTTGGATGCCCAAATGGGTAGGAGAATCAGCGTCAGAACGCCGCTCGTTACCACCGATTTTTTCAGTAAATTAGTATCGCCAGATGTCAGCGTCTTTGACTGACTAGGCAGCAAGAGCCAAATAAGCAGAGCGAAGCCGACTGCGCCCATAAAAGCAGTAACAAACCAAAGAATCGGTGACGCTGGTTGGTGCCACAACGAGCGCGATTTAACGACCGCAATTTCAGCGCCCGTGTAAACTGCAATAGTGATGCCTGATAGCACTGTGATGGCAGATACCATAAGCATGGCTCTACGAGAGAGCACCCACTCACCCAGTGATAGCTTTGAAATTAGAGGCAGTACTTTCCCTGGCTGATTACGTAAGTTGCTTAGATCCTGGCGGAGATACAGCCATGCAGTCACTACCGCTAAACCTGAGAAAACAGGCAAGAAAAGCGACCCTAAAGACATCCATGACCACGGCGTGATGTGCGCGTAAAAATGCCATGCGCGTCCCGGCTGGTGAAGGTCGCCAGTTAACGCCAACGGGCCTACGATAGCGCCGATGGCCATCGTTAGCACCAGCACGGCGCGTAACCGATGACTGGTGTGTTGCTCAAATAACAGTGCGATTAGGAACAAAATAGCGGCAGCGTAAGCAGAACCGATGTAAAAAAAGTACTGCACCGCCCACGGGAGCCAAGCCATCGCTTGAGGTTGGACTAACACTTCGGTGATGTTCATGCGCGATCTCCTTGTGGGTCGTAAATAGCTGGCTGCCCGTCGATGTGGCTGGTGAAGCGTTCATCCATGCCGATGTAAAACACGTGTGGCTTGCTCTTTTCATCGGGCTTTAGCACTTTGATGTTGTCTTGGTGCTTCGTAATTAAGCGGCGGACTTCACTTGATGGATCATTCAAATCACCAATCACGCGAGCGCCGCCCACGCAAGTTTCCACACAAGCGGGTAACAAACCTTGTTCTAAGCGGTGTGCACAGAAGGTGCATTTGTCAGCGGTGAGCGTGTCTTCATTGATAAAACGTGCATCATAAGGGCAGGCTTGTACACAATACGCACACGCTACGCAGCGACTGTTATCCACCATAACGATGCCATCTTCTCGCTGAAAGGTTGCTTGAACGGGACAAACGGCTACGCACGGCGGGTTATCGCAGTGATTACAAAGCCGAGGCAGCATAAAGGCCTTTGCTTCTTGTGTGGTTGTGGAACCGTCATTGAGCGTGACTTCGTATTGTTTCACTGTGGTTCGAAACTGACCGATTGGCGCTTGGTTTTCAATACTGCAACCTACGGTGCACGCTTGGCAGCCGACGCATTTACGTAAATCGATCACCATGGCGTAACGTTTTCCGACTTGTCCTTTTCGGTCGGCGGATTGATTGTTGCGAATAACATTGCCCGCGGTTGCGGTGCCAATACCTGCAATGGGGATCAACGCGGCACCCGCTGTAATGACGCTAAGAAAGCGACGTTTGGTGGAATCCATAACTCACCTGCTGTTAGTTGAATTTGAACTGACTGATTCCATTGTGAGAAATGCGCTGCGAGGTCGATATAGTGGATTTCCACATACCCAGATCAAAGTTGATCTAAAACAAATGTGGTTTACGGAAGGTAGCTGTTATTCTTGCTCCATTATTTTCGAAGGAACGATTCGACTCATCATGAACAAAACGCCACGGTTGCTTCAGTTTTGGATTCTTTGCTTGGTTATCTTTGCATCTTTAGCTCAGGGCGCTGTTTCTGAACAAGAATATCTGCAAGGAATGCAAGAGCAAAAGGCTGTGCAGCCAGAGGCCAAGCAGAAAGTCGAAGTGGGCGTGTTAGCGATACGTGGTCACCTTTATGCCGAGCAGAGATGGCAACCGACCATCGATTGGCTCAACCAGCAAATCTCGGATGTGTACTTTGAACTGCACCCGCTCAATTTGGACGAAATGGGGGAGGCGGTGAAGTTTCAGACCATGGACTTCATCTTAACCAACCCAGGTCAGGCTGTGCGCTTGGGCAGACAATATGCGTTGTCATGGATGGCAACATTGACGGGGCGCGCACCGCAAAACTCGAACTATAGCATTGGTTCTGCGTTGGTGGTTCGGGCAAATTCGCCATACCAAACATTAAAAGATGTTTCTGGATTTCCTGTCGCGGCAGTGTCCGAAAAAGCGTTTGGTGGTTATCTGACCCTGCGTTATCAAATCGTGGAAATGGGACTCGATCCGAATGACTTTTTTGCGGATGTTCGCTATCTCGGTTTCCCAATTGATGCCAATCTCTACCAATTACGTGACGGCAATGTTGAAGCCGCTGTCGTGCCTGCTTGTCTACTGGAACAGATGCAAAATGAAGGTCTGTTACAGCACGATGATTTTCGAGTCTTAAACCAACAGCCAAATGAACATTCTTCGTGCGCCGTTTCTACGCCGTTATATCCAAACTGGTCGTTTGCCAAAACAGAACGAGGCTCGTCTCTTCTGGCGAAAAAAATCGCGCAAGTCTTGCTTGCTATGCCACCAGAGCACCCCGCCATTATTGCCGCTGGCGCGTCAGGCTGGACATCGCCCGTTAGCTTGTTGAGCATTGATAAACTCTATCAGGCGTTGGATTTACATCCATTGCAGCAACCTTGGTGGAGTGAGGCGCTGCGCTGGTTGCGCAGTCATCAAGAATGGGCATGGGCACTGTTCATGTTTGTGATTGTATTGAACGCGTACCACTTTTGGCTTGAGTATCGATTTAGCAAGAGCAAGCAAGCGTTGGAGCAGACATCGTTACGTTTAAAAGAGAAAAGTGAACAGTTAGAGCATTCACAAAGAGTCGCGATTGTCGGTGAAATCGGCACCAGTCTTGCCCATGAACTCAATCAGCCACTGGCGGCTATTCGCAATTACAGTGAAGGCGGTTTACTTCGCTTGGCCAAAAAACGCCCTCATGAAGATATTGTTCCTGTGCTTGAGAAAATACAGGGGCAAGTTGAAAGAGCCGATGCAATTATTCAGCGCTTAAGAATGTTGATTCGCAAGCGCAGTGTCGACAAAGCGCCGTGCGATCTTCAAGTTCTTATTGATGACACGATTGAGTTGCTCCATTTTCGAATGCAGAAGCAAAATATTTCGATTGTGACCAGTATAGAAGGGAACGTCCGTCCGGTACTTGTCGACGCTGTGGGCGTTCAACAGGTTTTAGTTAATGTGATCAACAACGCCATTGATGCGTGTGCTTTGTTTCAGGAGAAATACCCCTCTTCGGGCTACCAAGGTAAAATTGCCCTGCATTGTGATTACCAAGCTAACCAGCTTTCTATTCGCATATTGGATAACGGCACTGGGTTACAACAAGATAATCCGACCCAAGCTTTTGTGAGCTCTAAAGCCGAAGGACTTGGGTTAGGGCTGGCGATTTGTCGTGACGTAATGGAAAAGCACGGCGGCGAGTTTCTCATTGCTTCGACCACGCCGCACGGCTGTTTGGTTGAGCTTGTGTTTCCTTATCAAAACTAATCGGTATTTAGGAGTAGTTAATGATCAGCAGTGAAAAGCAGCTGCCTGTTTATGTGGTTGACGATGATGAATCGGTACGTGATTCGCTGGCTTTTATGCTGGAGGAGCATGACTTTAACGTGACGACTTTTGCTGATGGGCAATCTTTTCTCGACGAAGTTAACATTCATCAGGCCGGATGCGTGATCCTTGATAGCCGAATGCCTAACCTTCGTGGTCAGCAAGTTCATCAATTTTTGAATGAGGCACACAGCCCATTAGCGGTGATTTATCTGACCGGTCATGGTGATGTACCGATGGCGGTCGATGCGTTGCAAGCTGGGGCGGTCAACTTTTTCCAAAAACCAGTCAAAGGCGATGAACTGGCTCAAGCAATATTACATGGTCAGATGCAGTCCGCGGCGAGCCTCGATATGGTGGCGGCAAGAGCGGCGTATGAATCACTAACGCCGCGCGAAAAAGATATCTTACGTTTGATCATTGCTGGTAAGCGCAATATTCGAATTGCGGATGAGCTGTGCATTGCAATGAGAACGGTGGAAGTTCATCGAGCCAGCTTACTGAAAAAGTTCTCAGCCAAAACCGTCGCAGAATTAGCCTATATTTATGGCAAGTTGGAGAATCCCATCTAGCGAGAGCTGAGCTGTAAGATTAGGAGCCTTCAAACTTCTGTTTGATGAAATCGATAAAAGTTCGCAGTCGTTTCGGTTGATAGCGATCTCGATGGAATATGGCGGAAAAGGGCACCGACGGGATTTCCCAATCTGGCATCACTTTTATCAGTTGGCCTAGCTCCACTTCTTCTGCACAGTAACTCAGTGGAACACGAATAATGCCGTTGCCGTGCAGCGCACCCATGACTAACGCTCGTCCATTTTTACAGCGCAAGTTGCCTTTTACGACCACATCGGCGTGGTCATTTGGGTTCTCTGCTTTACGATAGTTCCAACGCGTAACCGAACCAGTCAGAGTTCGATGTTCGGCCAGCTCTTTTGGGTGTTTTGGCATGCCATATTGCTGCACATAGCTCGGGCTTGCGAGCGTGACCATGTCAACCGTCATCAGCTTGCGCGCTACAAACCCTGCATCATCCAATTCCCCCATGCGAAATGCGACATCAAACTGATCTTCAATCAAATCAATACGAGGCGAAGAAAAGTCCAAGTCAATGCTGACGCTCGGGTACTGTTGCATAAACTCACACACGTATTTTGCGATGATGTCTTCGCCGATGTAGCCACCCACACAGTTCACTCGAATCACGCCGCGAATCTCTTGAGTATCATCGACGGCGGCAATCAACGCTTGGTCGATGTCTCGCAAAGCTTTTTCACAGTCGTGATAAAAGCGCTCGCCGGCATGAGTCAAACGCAGCGTGCGTGTGGTTCGGTTGAGTAGTGTTACGCCCATTTGCGCTTCAAGTCCGCTGATCTGGCGAGAAACGTGAGATCGAAAAACGGACAGAGCTTCCGCCGCTTTGGTGAAGTTGCTAAGTTGGGCGATCAAAACAAACGAGCGAATGTCGGCGAGATTAACTTTATTGAGCATAATGAGCGTGTTGCAAAAAGCGATGGGTTTAAGGTTATCACAATTATTTACCAATCATATCGGCAAGCAAGGTCGAACGACTTGAGCTTTACGACAACTTGCGTATTATTTTCTGCGTTTCCATCTTTATCTGACTTTTTATGAGCTTATTGATTTCACGACAAGGCACGCCTCAAAAGCGCGCGAAATGGCTGCTAGCAATGATTGGCTGGGTCATCGTCGTGTGTCTGATGCAAAATTCTGGTTTGGTTTCGGCATGCTCGATGAGTGATGACCAAACCTTGGTTTCTGCTTTATCTAGCGATGATGCTCATGTTGTGAAAGCTGATAAAGTCAAAGAGCCGAGTAAGTGTGAACTGTCTGAAAAGTTGATTCAGTTTACCCAGCATCAGCTCGAAGCCTTCATTGTCGTTTTGTTCATTGGCATTGTTTTAGCCGCAGTTTGGCGATGCAGTGCCTTTGTTAACGCGAGGCAATGGACTGAGCCCATCTACGACAAGCATCGAATTCATCTTACCTTTTGTGTGTTCCGAGAATGACAAGTGATTCTGGCCGAAAACGCCAGCCATTTTCTACACTTGTTATTAATTAGGAATCACTATGAATCACATTACTAAAGCGACTCAACTCGCGTCCATATTCTTTATGGCGTTGGTGTTGGGTTTGTTCTCTCTTAATCTCTCGGCGCAAACTACTGACACGGGATGGATGACCAATCCACAGCATCCGCCTGTGCAAACGCGTTTTGTTTTGACTGGTCAGCAAGATCCGCAAGCAAAAACGCTCACTGGTTATTTGGATGTTAAGCTGAGCGGAGACTGGAAAACTTATTGGCGATCGCCGGGCGAGGGTGGTGTCGCGCCATCGATAGATTGGCAAAACTCGCAAAACCTAAGCAAGGTTGATTGGCAATGGCCATATCCGCAAAAGTTCGAGTTATTGGGCATTGAGACTCTCGGTTACAAAGGCGACACTTTGTTCCCAATGACGCTGCATATCGACGATATGTCGAAACCCGTCACGATTGATGCAGTACTCACGCTCTCTTCCTGCACCACCATCTGTGTGTTGACGGACTATCAAATTCAACTGACTTTCCTGCCTTCTGAGCTGCAAATCGACGAGCAGGTGATGTTCAGTTACGCCCAAGCGGTGAGCAATGTGCCCCAGCCATCGCCGTTTATTGATGTCACTCAAGCAAGTTGGGATGCAAACCAATCGAAGTTGCAAATCAAGCTCACGAACACTCAAGGTTGGAACCAACCACAAGTGTTGGTGGACGGTGTCGATGAGGCAACGCGAGACTATAGCTTCAAGCTTGAAGGTATACATCAAGAGGGAAATACCGTTACCGCGAGCTATTTGGTGGATACTTGGTTAGGCGATGTGGAGTTAAGTGATCAGTCGTTGTTTGTGACCATCAAAGACGCCAACTTGTTGGCAGAAGAAACCACTCAAGCAATAGCTGAGGCGATAGTAGACCCACTGCCGAGCACGTCTGTAGTGAGTATTTTTCTGTTCGCTTTGCTCGGTGGTTTGATTCTCAACATCATGCCTTGCGTTCTTCCGGTTTTGGGGATGAAGCTCAGTAGTATTGTTGCCGCTCAAGGTATCGAGCGTCGTCAAATCCGCGCTCAGTTTGTTGCGTCTTCACTTGGCATCTTAACGTCGTTTTGGATTCTCGCTGGTTTTATTTTGGTGCTCAAGCTAACAGGTAATGCCATTGGTTGGGGCGTTCAGTTCCAAAGTCCTTGGTTTTTAGGATTGATGGTTCTGGTCACAGGTTTGTTTGGTGCCAACATGCTAGGACTGTTTCAAATCCGTCTTTCGTCTGGCACCAGTACATGGCTCGCGTCGAAAGGCGACAACTCGTTAGCTGGACACTATGTGCAAGGGATGTTTGCAACCTTGCTTGCTACGCCGTGTTCTGCGCCTTTCCTAGGAACGGCCGTGGCGTTTGCCTTGGGTGCCGATATGGTTACGCTGTTTGCAATTTTCACCGCCTTAGCGTTGGGGATGGCGTTGCCTTGGATTATGGTGGCAATTTTCCCAAGCATTGCGCTTAAATTGCCGAAGCCGGGTCAGTGGATGAACGTGGTCAAAGACGTATTTGGTGTGATGATGTTGGCCACCAGCGTTTGGCTACTGTCTTTGATGGCCAATCACTTACCAGTGTTTTGGGTCATTCTCGTCGGTTTAGTCGCGTTTATTGTTCTGATGATTCGCGTTAAACGCGTTCATGGCGATGAAGCACTCGTGGTATCCGGTTCTGCATCGCTTATCTTAATTGCTGGCGGGCTGCTACTTGGCAGTGTCACCGCAAATCAATGGGCGACACCGCTTCCTGAGGACTTAACATGGCAGAAGCTTTCCAACTTGGCTATCGAAGATCACGTCAATAATGGGCGAGTGGTGTTCGTGGATGTGACTGCGGATTGGTGTGTCACGTGTAAAGCGAACAAGATCGGCGTGATCTGGCAAGCTCCTGTCTACTCATTGCTGCAAAGCCCTAATGTGGCGACGCTAAAAGGGGATTGGACACATCCGGACGGCTCGGTAACGGACTTTTTACGAGCTCATGGGCGTTACGGTGTGCCGTTTAACATCGTCTATGGCCCGGCGGCGCCACAAGGTATCCCGTTACCTGTGATTCTTACTGATGATGTTGTTTTAAACGCGGTGAAACAAGCGAGTGGGGGAGCCATTCAATGAGTTCGACAAAGCAGCGTAGAACATTCCGATATTGGCTCATTCAAATCGTACAGATGGTGCTCATTATCACCGCTATTTCTATCGCGATGGATTGGTATCGCACCAAAGATATTCCTAAACAGGAGGCTCCACCATTGAGCTCCGTATTGAGCGATGGTGAATACTTGGATGCAATCGCGCAAAGTCATGAACAACCTGTCGTTGTTTACTTTTGGGCGACTTGGTGTCCCGCTTGTAAATTTGTAAGCCCAAGCGTGAGCTGGCTGAGTGATGACTATGCCGTAGTTGGCGTTTCTGGCTCATCGGGACCGAATGAGCGCGTGGCGCAGTTTATGCAGGCAAAAGAATATCGTTTTGAAAACATAAACGATCCTTCAAGCGATATTATGCGTGAATGGAAAATTATCGTGACTCCAACCATTTATATTTTAAGAAATGGTGAAGTGACCTCTATTACGACAGGCATCACAACGCCGATAGGAATATTGGCGAGAATTTGGTTGGCTCGATAACGAAATAAAAATCCGATATTCAAAATACTGAATATCGGATTTTTTCTTTTTATTTTCTCGCTCCAACGGGAATCATAATGTGTGCGTATGGCGTGCCTTTCCACATCACGTATGGGCCACCATAACTTGGATCGGTTGGTAGAGAGTCCAGCAACGCTTGGTCTGGGGTAATAATCATCAAGTGTGGTCCTTCCACAATCCATTGATTATCGTCCGTCATCCCTTCTGCAAATGGGTCGGTGTTACTGGCACCGCCATCACCCGCTAACATGTAAGAAATACCTAATGCTTTGGCTTGGAAAGGTTTTTTGTTCATCCAAGCGTCTGCCCATTCCATCCAAGGACCATCCATACACATTGGCGCTGTGCCTTCCAATTTAGGTGGCGTTGGGAAGCAAGTGTATTGGCTAGAACCTTCTTGCAGAACATTATTGTTCCAGTCCATCACTGTTACTTTATCGCGAATAGTCGGTGGTGCAGCACTCAGTGCATCTTCTAAAAGTGCTTTTGAATCATCGGCTGCGAATGCGCCAAAAGCGCAGCTGACCGAAACAACAGCAGTTAAATAAGGAGTTAGTTTCATAAATTAAACCTCAAGTTAATACAACATGAGAATATGAGCACTTTAATTATAGAATGATATTAAAAATAATAATCATTATTTAAATGGAAAATTATAAGCGATAGGTTTGTTATGTTAATTTAAGTGTTCTTTCATATACAGTTTATCGTCTACTAATACGTGTAGTTTAAAAACATCCGGCTGTTCTGCTTTGAAGCGTTACCAAAAGATGTTAGATAGGTGTTTTTAGTGATATGAGCTGAGTTTATTTGTAATCTATATTTTCAACACCTAATTTCCCTCGTATGGCTAATCGTATAAAAAATATTTCATCTTTATTCTTGTCACGCTAAGGCGTACTTTCTTAAGTATATGATTAGCTATAAAGGTAATGAGAATGGGACTAAAAATCCGTGGTTCTGTTGGTATAAATGGCACTAACTCTAAAAATGATGTTAAAGCAGTTCAACAATTTTTAAATGATAACCAAAAGAGAATAGGGTTTACCCGACTGTTGGTTGTTGATGGCTCGTTAGGGCGAAGCCCTCATTTATCGAAAACAGTAGAGGCAATAAAAGTGTGTCAGCGTAAGCTACTTTATATGGTAAAGCCAGATGGTCGGATCGATGTAAATGGTAGAACTCATCGTAAGCTCAATGGATTACCAACCTATAGCTCAGTGAAAAATGATCCTCATGATGCTCAAAAACTAGTAACCAAAGTACCTTGGATGAAAACAGCGTTGGGAGAAATTGGACAAAAAGAAGTTTCAGGCACTAAGGCCAATCCAAGGATTTTAGAGTATTTTACAGCATCTAAGTTCTGGGGCACTGATGACTCTGGAGGTCAAAATGCTTGGTGTGGTTCGTTTGCCGCTTGGGTTTTTAAACAACACGGAATCACTCCAGTAAAAGAAGCTTATCGAGCAAAGGAGTGGAAGGGTTTTGGTAAAAACATCTCAGAACCTATACATGGAGCTCTAGGGATTAAATCGAGAAAAGGTGGTGGGCATGTTGCTTTTGTCGTGGGAAAGAGCCCTGATGGTAGGCATTTGTACATGTTAGGAGGAAACCAAAGCAACCAAGTCAATATAGCAAAGTACTCTATTGATGTCTGGGACAAGTTCGTAGTACCGAGTAACTACGATGAAACAAAAGGTACTTTACCTGTATATACAAAAGGCTCTGCCTTAGCAGGAACGGAAAGTTAAATATGAAGAAATTTATAAGTTTGCTAGGCTGTGTAAGCTTATCAGCTTGTGCTTCACAGGGAGTGTACTCTCAGAATGAGGTACTCAAAGATGCGATAGTTCAAACGCCCTATTCTGCAGTGGTGAAAATTACAGGTTTTGAAAAGTTTGCTGAACACGAGGAAGATGTTCTCTTTAAAGTTCAAGCAGAAGTGATTCAGAAACTTCGTGGAGACGTTGGGTCTGAGATTACTTTCAGTATGTATGGCGAGCTAGGAGATGAGCCCAATATACACAATGATCCTGTCATTCTCACACTATGTCGTGATAAAGATACATATTATTGGCCTGGAACAGGGGCTGAGTTTGGGGCTAATCAAGAGAATATATTAAACGCTCAAGAAACAGCTGCTCACTTGGATACAGAGCAGCGCCATTTTGCACATTGTTCAGAATGAAATGGGGGGCGGTTGAAACGAGCGGTTACAGAGCTTGTTAGTCGCCATCGTAGACAGCGTCTTGCTGAATGATTCGTCGAGATTTTTTAGTCTTTGATTGTCAGAGGCGACTGACAAAGCCTTACCAACTGTGACAACCAAACCTCTATTAAAGCAGGATATTATTCCTTCAACTTTGTGTTTTAGGAGTAGTCATTAGACTACCCAATAATTGTTGGAATAAATAATGACGAAACGTTGGCTTGTCTCCGCTGTGAGCATCGCGCTGCTCGGCGGTGGTACGTATTTCTATCTCCAATCTGCTGCTCAACCAGAATTGCTGCCTACATTGATTGTGGAAAGAGGCACGATTGAAAAACAAGCGGTGGCTGTTGGTAAAATTGTCCCTGCACACTCTGTGTCTATCAAGTCACAAATCGACGGTATTGTCGGTGAAATTTACGCGAAAGTTGGTGAAAAGGTGAAGCAAGGCCAGCCGCTGATCAAAGTGCGTCCAAACCCAACCCCCCAAGCATTAACGGATGCATCGGCAGAACTCATGCGTAGCGAAGCCGATCTGGAATCCGCCAAACAAAAACTGTCTAACCTAGAAAGCTTGGTCAAGCAGGACATTATTCCAAGTAACTACGACGAATACGTAAGTGCGCGCTCGGCAGTCAAATCTGCGCAAGCGGACGTATTGCAAAAGCGCCAGAATCTCGAACTCATCCGCAGTGGTGAGGCGTCTATCGGTGATGCACGTTTAACGTCGACGATCTACGCGCCAATTGATGGCACGGTACTCAACCAGAAAGTTGAGGTCGGAGAGCCGATCATCTCGACTCAATCAAGCCAAGCCGCGACTGAAATGATGTCATTGGCCGACATGAACAGTCTGATTTTTAAAGGTAGCGTCAGTGAGCATGATGCTGCGCAGTTGTCTCCGGGAATGCCCGTTATGTTGACGGTGGCGCCTTATCCTGATGTGGCGATTTCTGGTGTGCTAACCAAAGTGGCGATTCAATCTGAGAACCTCAACTCACCAGAGGGCAATGCTTCGGCAAAAAGTTTTGATAACGGTTTTGAGGTTGAAGTGGGAGAACTCAAGATCCCACAAGATGTGTTGCTTCGTTCTGGTTTTTCATCGACGGCTCAAATCATTCTGAAGAAGTCTGAAAACGTGCTCACTCTACCGGAGCGCGCTCTGCAATTTGATGGTGACGCACCGAATGTTCTGATCCCCGATAGCTCAGAACAAGGGTTTCATAAACAACCTGTGAAACTCGGTCTGTCAGATGGCATCAATGTCGAAGTGCTTGATGGCGTGGAGCTTGATGAAGAGGTCATCGACAACAGCATGATGGGAGCGGCGCATGGTTAAGCCGCAACGATCAAAAATCGCCTTTGCATTGTTGGCTGCCACGCTCAGTTTGCCGACCTACGCAATTTCTATTGAACAAGCTTGGCAACAAGCAAAGCATAACGATCCAAACTACGAAAAAGCGAAAATCGGCGTCCAGCTTGGCGAGGTTGGCGTACAGAGTAGCCGCAGAGCGTTATTGCCGGGTTTAAGTGCCAGTGCGTCAGCGGATTGGAATGAGTCTTCAAGCCATTCCAATAGTTACGGCGCTACCTTATCTCAAACTATTTGGGATAGCAGTTTGTGGTCGGAACTGGATCAAGCGAATGCCAATTATCTCAAAGCACAGTTAGAGCTATCTCAATCGCATAACGAGCTTGCGCAGAAGTTGCTCACCGCTTACCTAGATGTGGCAAGTGCACAGGGCGACCTCAAATTGGCGCAGTCCAAGCTGGAGGAGGGGAAGGAACTTCTCAACATCATTGAGAAACGCTATCGAGCAGGCAAAGTGAAGTCGGTTGATGTTGAAGAGATGCGAGCGAATCAAGTCTCCGAGCAAGCAAGTATCCTCAATGCAAAAGCTGATCTCGAAGTGAAAAAAGCAGAGCTTGCGGCGTTAATCAATCAAATGCCGGAGAGTGTCGACCAAATTCGAACGGATTCTTTGATTCAGCCACCGATGCTGGTGGACTCTCAGGAGCAATGGCTAAAGCTGGCGAAAGACAGCAGTCCAGAGCTGTTGGTGGCGGCGCAAATGGTGAAAGCGAGCGAGTTCGCGAAAGATTCAGCTAAAGGTGGATACTACCCGACTGTCAAAGGCAGTGTGGGCTACAGCGATGGTGACAATCGTTCAAACGGCGAGTTTAACGCTGGGATTAGTTTGAGTTTGCCGATTGACCTCAATGGTGCAGTGCGAGCGAAAGTGGACGAAGCATCGTTGAACATTTTAAGCGCCAAGCAAGATATGCGTAGAGTGGAAATTGATATTCAGAAACGAGTTATTCAGCAGTTTACGCAGGTCGATATCAACTGGAACCAAGTTTTGATAGCGAACGAGCTGGTTGAGTCGCGCGCCAGAGTGTTGCAAAGCAAAGAGAAACTTTATGACGCTGGCCTGCTTGAAGTGTCGGAAGTTATCAGCGCACACAACAGCTTGTTTGAGGCGAAAAACAGTCTGCAAACCAACTTGTACAGCTACTGGCGTAAGAGAATCGGCTTACTGCAAACCGCAGGGAAACTCAATGACGATACCATGGCGTTGATCTCTCGAGCTTTTCATTCATGAGCAGTCTATTGCAACAAACTTGGCAAACGTTGATGGCGCATCGCATGAAGAGCGTGCTAGCCATTATCGCGATTGCTTGGGGCGTGATCTCTGTGGTGGTGTTAATCGCACTTGGCGAAGGCTTTTATCGCCATCAGACCCAGTCGTTTTCATTTATGATCAACAATGTGCAAGTGGTGTTTCCGTCGAGTACCAGCAAACCGTGGCAAGGGTTACCTTCAAGACGACAAATTGATATTCCACAAGAAAAAGTCGACATGATCAAACAGTCAGGCTTCGTGCAACAGGCGTCGAGCGTTTACGCCAAATGGGATGCGAATATCACCAACCTCAAAGGACAGAACTTATCGAGTACGGTCAGCGGTATTGATACGTCTTACTTTCCTTTAATGCAACGCAAGCTGCAATCCGGTTCGAGAAACCTGTCATCAAGTGATATGAACAACCACACTCGCGTGGCAGTGTTAGGCGATCAAATTGCGCAAATGGGCGGAATTCAAATCGGGGATAGGCTCAAAGTCAACGGCATTCCGTTTTTGGTGATTGGTGTCACCGTCGGTGAGAACACTGGCATTTCATTTGGCGATAGCCGCACTGTTTTCATTCCTCAAACAACGTACCGCGATTTGTGGGATGCGAAACCTTGGATGGTATTGATGAAGCCGAGAGACGGGATGGATGCACCGTCGTTTCGACAAAATATCGTGAACTTTTTCTCCAAGCAGCTTCATTTTGACCCAAGTGATAAAGACGCGGTCGAATTACCCGACTTTAGTGAAGGTGCGGCGGTCATCAGTGGAATTTTGCGTGGCATTCAGATTTTTCTCGGAGCGAGCGGTGCGATGACAATGGCGGTCGGTGCGCTTGGCGTTGCCAACATCATGTTTTTATCTGTCACGGAGCGCACGCGTGAAATCGGTGTGCGTTTGGCGATCGGGGCGACTCAAAAATCCATACTCAGTCAGTTTATTCTTGAAGGGCTTATTTTGGTAGCTGTGGGCACGGCATTAGGTCTGATGTTTTCGTATGCAGTGGTGTCTGTCCTAAGCAGCATGGCATTACCGGAATGGATGGGTTTGCCTGTGATCACGCCAGATTCCATTGCTTGGTCTTTACTTGTGACGCTTATCTTGGCATTGATGGCGTCGTATTTCCCAGCAAGGCGAGCATCGCGTCTCACGCTAGTCATTGCTTTGAGTGCGAGGGCGTAGTCATGTTGTTACCGATGAGACAAATTTTCCAAGAAATGGCCGCAGAAAAGCTGAGATTGGGTTTGACCATTCTGGCTGTAGCGTGGGCGACCCTCTGTATCGCTGCTATGTTGGCGGTAGGTGAGGGTATTCGTCAGGGCGTATTGAAAACCGCACAAAATGGTAACGGCAACTTGATCTATTTGACCGGAGGGATGGCCACCGTCGACCACGGTGCTTTTCACCAAGGTAAGTTTCTGACATTAAAAATGGACGATTCAGAGGTCGTTCGAGCGTTACCCGATGTAAAAAGTGTTGCGCCAACTGCGAAGTGGAAAGAGCGCATCACCGTTGGTGATAGAAACTCGTGGCAAGAACCGTTAGCGGTCACGAGTGAGTTTCAATCCATGACCAATTTGGTGCCGATGGCGGGGGGGCGATGGTTAAATCCACTCGATCAAAAAGAGACGCGCAAAGTCGTTGTACTGGGTTATGAACTGGCAGCCGACTTATTCAACCCGAATGAGGACTTTAGCTGGTTTGCGACAGTCACATTGCAAGTCAACCCTGTGGGGCAAAAGGTAAAAATCGGCAATGAGGAGTTCACCGTTGTGGGCGTATTGGAGAAAAACAGCGCCCAAATAGAACTGGGGGATCTTATCAACTATTCCAGTTTTGTGCCGTTAGCGACGTGGAAGCGATTTCATGTCAACGGTGAAATTGGTGGCATCAATGTGCAGCCACAAGCGGATGCAGACCGAGAAGCCTTAGCAAAGACGATAAGGCAAGTGATTGCCCGTAAACACGGGGCAAGTGTCAGTGATGAACAGGTCGTCCAAGTCGATGATATGTTCCTTAAGCAAAAGAGTATGCAGCAGTTTCTGATAGGTTTGCAGAGTTTCCTTGGCATTATCGGCTTCGTGACGTTAGCTGTTGCTGGCGTTGGCATCGCCAATGTGATGTATGCCACCGTAAAGCGATCTACGCGTGATATCGGTGTGCGCATGGCAGTCGGTGCAACCCCAACGGCTATTCGCATGCACTATTTAGTACAGTCTTTATTGACAATGATGATGGGGGGGGCGTTTGGGTTAGCCGTGACATACGCGCTGGTGTCTGCCATCAGTTCCATTCCTTTAGAGGGCAATGCCTTTTATGAACAACTGGGTAAACCTGTCCCTGAGTTGTCGTGGGTCGTTGTCGCGATTGTCATCCTCACCTTAGTGATCATTGGTGTGGCATCTGCATGGTTACCTGCAAACCGAGCCGCAAAAGTCAGCCCATTGGAGGCGCTACAAAGTGAATAACAACAATAACTCTGGAGAGAACATGTCGAACAAGCCGCTTGTTGAGCTGACTAACATCTGTAAATACTACTCAAGCGGGGAGGCGGAAGTTCGCGCGCTAGACGGCGTTGACTTAACCATTAATCAAGGCGAGTTTCTTTCGATTCTTGGCCCGTCCGGTTCGGGTAAGTCAACGTTGATGAACATGCTCGGCTGTTTAGATAAGCCCACTGATGGCGAGTACCAACTTGGCGGCCAAAACGTCGCAAGTTTAAGTGCGAATGACCTCGCTGGCATTCGTAACCAAAAGATCGGGTTTGTCTTCCAAAGCTTTAACTTATTGGAATACGCGACGGCGCTTGATAACGTGGCACTGCCGTTGGTTTACTCTGGTATCAAAGCCAAAGAACGTCGCCAGCGCGCAGCTAAATTGCTAGAGCAAGTCGGGCTAGGGGATCGTTTAGACCATAAACCAAACCAGCTTTCTGGTGGTCAAAAGCAGAGAGTTGCGATTGCAAGAGCCTTGGTCAACGACCCTCAAATCATCCTAGCTGACGAGCCAACCGGTGCATTGGATTCAAAATCAGGCGCAGAGATTGAAGCCTTGTTCAACCAACTTCACGCTGAAGGCAGAACCTTGATCATCGTGACGCACGATAACGCCCTAGCAGAGCGCACCAAACGCATCATCACCATCAAAGATGGCAAGGTGATTTCGGATAGGGCTCCGGAGGGAAGATAAATGAATTCTTCTTGATTGAGACTGGAGTTACTTTAAGGAAGATAGCCATGGAATAGGAGAAGCTATCTTCCTTTATTTTTATTCGCGATGTTCGCTTTGTCTCTCTTTTATCAAGTCATGCTTTTGTTCTTTAAGTAGAGTGATTGCGAGCTTAGTGTCCTCAATCAATTTACTGTTATCGTTGAGATCTTTGCTCTTCAAAGGCAAAACCAGATAATGAATGCTGCCATCCTCATTCTGTACTCCGGTAGCAACGATGACATCACCTTCAGACGCCGTACCAAAATACTCTGAAACCACTTTGGTTTCGCTGACACCGTAACTATCCAAATAGGATGATTCCGTGTTGTCAAACAAGATAGGAACCCCTTGCTTAGCTAATGTTCGCAATTGTTCTTGCTTTTGCTCGTCGAATGGATAGTCGGTTGTACTGATATAACTTACCTGTTCAGCTTCAATAAAATCGTACAGTTCATTGCTCAATTCATTTAATGGGGCAGATATCCAAGGTGTAGCTGGAATAACGTCGGAAGTAGCGTCATTGTCATTCTGTGGTGTTGGAACGGTAACCACCTCTTGAGCAGCATCGCTCTCAGGAGGCGTTACACTTTTTGTCTCAGTTTTCTCTGTCTTGATTTGCTCGTCAAAGCTTGCAACAGAATCGCTCTGGGAATTCTTGTTATTTGAATTAATTAGAAATATGGCGAGTACTGCACCAAGTGCTAGCGCCGATCCAGTCAAGAGTTTTTTATTACTTGTCATGTCTTACCGTTTATTTCATTAGTAAATACGGCGGCCACTTATTCACTCCGTGGCCGCAGGCTAATAAGTTAGTGGTAGAGCGCGTCATTCCAAGAGATAGTTACGGCTCGGCTAGTCTCTGTCCATTGACTGCTATCACGATTTTTCTTCCAGGTATTTTCTGGGGTGGTATACCAGCTACACCAGTCACGACCAAAGTAGTAATTGGTTTTTCGCCAACCTGCAACCAGCTTGACTTCTGATGTATCTAGGCCATCTTGAATATCATTTTTTCGATATACAACACCGACTTGCGGTTTAAAGTCAGAGCGCATCACGACAGGTAATTCGCTATAGTCAATTAAGTTGCCCATGTCACAGCTGGTCCAACGGTACAATAACCAGTCTTTAGGTGGAGTATTGTGGCGGATAGTCTGGTTTTCGATAAGCCAATTAATGCTCTCATTGGTCTGATCAAAATCAGCCACCGTCTGAAATTCTGGTTGATCGTAAGTTACGCGGTTGCTCCAGGAGATCCCACCGCTAATATTTGGAGAATCAGAAGCACTGAAGCCAAGATTAAAGTCCAAAGACTCACTGACAGATGCTGTTGCAATAGTGTTTTCTGGAGCATGGCTCATATGACGTAAAGGGGCACCATTTAAATAACTCAGTGCCAGTTTAAAGGCTGTTGGGATTGTGTAACGGTAGTCTCCACCGGTGGCAAAACCATAGATCTGCTCTTTATTCGGTACATTAGTCATGTCGAAACCAGAGCCTCCGTTTAGAAGCAACTTGGCTTCCTTAGCTCCATTCGGCAGCAAAGATTGGTTCCAGACATTTTCTAATGAGTAAATTAAGCGGATTTTCTTCGAGCGTGCATCGCTATCATCGAGCTGTAGCAAGGTCGAAGTGTAAGCTTTTAATGTATCTTCAGCATGTGCTGGAGCTAGAGAACCAAGTAATGCGAGCGCGATAATACTCGCGGAAAGATGCTGTTTTTCCATTGTTGTTTCCTATTAGTCAGCCCATAAAGGTTATTATTGGGTTTTAACAATAACTCTATGGGTGTTTTATAATTATGGACTGGTTATTAATTGGTGCTCAATAATTGAGCGGTGAAATATTGCATCTTGTTTTTTAATAAAAAAAGGAAAAGTATAGATTCGTGGGATTAATGTCTCATAGTTTTTAAATTCACTACTCAACTATAATAAATAAGAATTCGGTTATTAAGTCTTGCCTTTTTAAGTTGTTACTTAATTTTTATTTTCTAATATTATGTTTAAATTTCCTTATTGGCAGAAGTGAAATTTATAAGTGTTAACCATGTTATTGTTGAGGTTTTTGTTATGCCAAACTAAGTAAAGTGTCGTTATGTGGTCATTACGGCTTCCTGACTTTAAATTAAAGCAGCGGTTTATGTTTGTTTTGTTATTGGTTTTTCGAGCTTAATGTAATAGTTGGGTGACAAAGTCCGTCAATGAATTTGTCATATTCGTGTATGAGATTATATGTTCTTTTAAAACGGAAAAATTAAACTTTACGTTTGAGATGGTAAATATAGGAAAGAAATAAATAATCATCTTTCCGAGGATATAAAATGTAAGGTGCTTTTAATTAAACGAATGCTTGAATAAATTATGGAGTGTGAAAAGTGCTATTTAAGCTACGCTGTCCTATATTCCAGGTAGCGTCTCGTTTATACAATGCGTTTTCTAGGCTTAAAACTGGTTTACGTACTGTTAATCCCTTATCAGTTTCTTAATTACACATATTGGCAATATGCTCGCCAAGTTACGTGTATTGGTGTCAATGAAAAACAGTATCTACGATAGTTCCCTCTGGGTTGGAACTCCCACTATGAATTTCTTTCATGTTCAATGTGAAGCAATACCAATATTACTCAACTCGTGAAGCAAGTATAAAAAAAGGACTGCTCTGGTGTTAGGCACTGCGACCGTCATTTTTAGAACGAACTGTTCGTCGTAAGTGCTGTTGAACCTAACGATTGGGAAAACCAAAAAACAAAAATGTCCCCATGCACAGAGTTAGGAAAAGTCTGCTTTATCTAAGGAAATAGGATACCAACTCACGATGAATAACGATTTCACATTTGCTATCAAAAGCATTCGCTTTGATGAGAATTACCAACCATCAGACAACACGCGAATCACTACCAACTTTGCTAATCTGGCTCGCGGAAACTACCGCCGAGAGAATCTGCGCAATGCACTCCGAATGATCGACAATCGTTTTAATGCGTTGGCATATTGGGATAACGCGCAAGGTGACCGCTACTCAGTAGAGCTTGAAATCATCTCTGTTGATATGGGTATCCAAGGCAGTGGAGAAGCCTTCCCAACGATTGAAGTGCTCAAAACTAACATTGTTGACCACAACACTAACGAGCGCATCGAAGGCATTGTGGGTAACAACTTCTCTTCATACGTGCGTGATTACGACTTTAGCGTTTTGCTGTTGGACCACAACAAAAACCAGCCACAGTTCAGCATCCCAGCGAACTTTGGTGATTTGCATGGCAAACTGTTCAAAGCTTTCGTTAATTCTGAGTCTTACAAACAGCATTTCAAAAAGCTGCCTGTGATTTGTTTGAGCGTATCGGACAACAAAGTATACCGACGCACCGAAAATCAACATCCTGTTTTGGGCTTTGAATATCAGCCGAACGAATCTTCGTTGACGGAGCAGTACTTCAAGAAGATGGGCTTACAGGTGCGCTACTTTATGCCACCAAACAGTGTCGCACCATTGGCATTCTATTTCTTCGGTGACTTGCTGAACGACTACTCAAACCTAGAGCTTATCAGTACGATCAGCACGATGGAGACATTCCAGAAGATTTACCGACCTGAGATTTACAATGCCAACGCGGTTGCCGGTAATTGCTACCAGCCAAACCTAAAAAACCTAGACCACTCGCTAACTCAAATCGTTTACGACCGAGAAGAGCGCAGCCAACTGGCGATTGAACAAGGGAAATTTGCCGAGGAGCATTTCATCAAACCTTATCAATCTGTGCTTGAACAATGGTCTGCAAACTACGCGTAATCTACCACGAGAATCTAGAAAGGAATGACGATGAAAACACTATTGCCGACTTCAACGGCTGGCAGCTTACCGAAACCTTCTTGGCTGGCCGAACCAGAAAAACTTTGGTCACCGTGGAAACTGCAAGGTGAAGAACTGATTGATGGCAAACGCGATGCGCTACGTGTCGCTTTGCAAGAACAAGAACTGGCAGGCGTTGATATCGTCAGTGATGGCGAGCAAACTCGCCAACATTTTGTGACGACCTTTATTGAGCATTTAAGCGGCGTAGATTTTGAAAACCGTAAAACGGTGACCATTCGCAACCGTTATGAAGCAAGTGTTCCGACGGTGGTTGGCCCAGTAAGCCGCACAAAGCCCGTGTTTGTTGAAGATGCAAAGTTCTTGCGTCAGCAAACTAAGCAACCGATCAAGTGGGCGCTGCCAGGCCCTATGACGATGATCGACACGCTTTATGATGATCATTACGGTAGCCGTGAAAAGCTGGCTTGGGAATTTGCGAAGATCCTCAATCAAGAAGCGAAAGAGCTTGAAGCGGCAGGTGTCGACATCATTCAGTTTGATGAGCCTGCGTTCAATGTGTTCTTCGATGATGTGAACGAGTGGGGCATTGCATGTTTAGAGCGTGCGATTGAAGGGCTGAAATGTGAAACGGCGGTGCATATCTGCTATGGCTACGGCATCAAAGCGAACACGGATTGGAAGCAAACGCTAGGCACTGAATGGCGACAATACGAAGAAGTATTCCCTAAGTTGCAGCAGTCGAATATCGATATTATCTCGCTCGAATGTCATAACTCACGAGTGCCTATTGAGTTGCTTGAGTTGATTCGCGGTAAGAAAGTGATGGTTGGTGCGATTGACGTTGCAACCAACGAAATTGAAACGCCAGAAGAAGTGGCGAACACACTGCGAGAGGCATTGAAATACGTTGATGCCGACAAGCTTTACCCATGTACCAACTGCGGTATGGCGCCTTTGTCTCGTGAAGTATCAACCGCTAAGCTCAATGCGCTAAGTGCGGGAGCGGAGATCATTCGTAAAGAGTTGGTGGGTTGATATTAAGACTTAGGCTCGACACCATAAACTAAAGTTAGGGTCATTCCAGCGAGTTTAAACGAGACTAGGAATCTGATTACAGCTCGCTAGGAAATGGCGATAACTTTCGCACTTCAAAGCACGTGGTTAGTAGATCCTGAATCACGCTCGTCCCTCGCTGTTCAGGATGACGGATGTTGGAAGATACATCGCTCGCCACAAAATCGGTATTTGAGTAGCCCCGAGATAGGGTCATTCCAGCGAGTCTAAGCGAGACTAGGAGTCTGCTAACAACTCGCTGGGAGATGGCGATAAGCTAAGAACTTCAAAGCTCTCGGTGGGTAGATCTTGAATCACGCTCGTTCCTCGCTGTTTAGGATGACGGTTGTTGAGATATACGTTACTCACATACCCAATTATTTGGTTTGTATCCAAGATTGGGTCATTCCAGCGAGTCTAAACGAGACTAGGAATCTGATTACAACTCACTGGAAAATGGCGATAACTTTAGAACTTCACAGCACTCGGTGGGTAGATCCTGAATCACCTCGTCCCTCGTTGTTCAGTATGACGGTTGTTAAGAGATACGTTACTCACGTACCCAACTATTTGGCTTGTATTCAAAGTTGGGTCATTCCAGCGAGTCTAGACGAGACTAGGAATCTGCTAACAACTCGCTGGGAGATGGCGATAAGCTAGGAACTTCAAAGCTCTCGGTGGGTAGATCCTGAATCACGCTCATTCCTCGATGTTTAGGATGACCGTTTTAAATAAAAATGCCGCTCGCAGTAACTCGCAGTAAAGTGAGCGGCATAGTTTGTTTTCCGTTTTCAGCCCTCGGCCAAGGCTTAATTCAACTCCACATTCCTCATCTCAGGATGCTTTAGCAACATCACACGAATCCAGTGGTGCACCACCCACATCACCATCGCGGTGAGCAGAACCGCAACGAAAATCGAGCTGAAACGGTACAAGATTGAAAAGAACGCGTCTTTTTGTTCTGGCACCAATGAGGTCGTCAGCGGAACCGATAGGGCAGACATGGCAGAAAACGCGATAGCCGCTTTAATTTGCCCCTTGGTGAGCCACAAGCAGAATGGCCCCATCGCAATGGTAAAGGCGAGCCAAAAGAGTAGCCCATGCCCATACCAACTGCCCAATATGAGCTGAACAGCCATCCCTGCGATGCAGCCTAGTGCGGTGCCGATGATGCGAATTTTTGCCATGGCGAGCGAGCCCGCTAAAGTCATTGGGGTTAGGATGATCAAAATGGAAGCTTGTGCGGATAGCGAGTCATATAAGTCCGCTACTTGGAATACGATAAACGCAGCCATCGCCACTATCCAACCCATAGCAACTTGGCTGATGTAGTCAATATCGCTTTTTACTGGGGTCGACATCTCAATGTGCTCGGCGGGGGATTTTGGCTCCGGGAACAACCAATACGCGAATGCGCAAACAAAAATATTGCTGAACGCCATCACCCACATGTTGACGTTGAACTCTTCAATATCCATGAAGTTATAGCTGGCAAAATTCAACACAATTGAACCCACCAACAGCCCCATGTAACCAAACAAATAGGTTTTCTGGTTCATCATTGCAATGCACTTGAACAGCATCATAATTCCGACGGCAACGGTCATTAATGTTGGATGAAACTGCAAGTATTCCAGCAAAAATGTGGCTTGTATGGTTGTCCACACCGCAGAGAAAAACACGATCAATAAAGCCGAAAGATTAAAGTTGTCCATTCTGCCCAATATAAACAGCGGCATCATGATGGCAAAAAATCCGTAAGACCAACCGAAGATCATGCTTAGCGTGAGCCCTAAAGAGCAGCCGAACCAAATTCGTAAGGTTTTCATTGTCGCCGCCTAGTAAATGAAGTGGAACCAGCTTGCGAGGTGAATCTGTGCTTGCGCCATCAACTGCCAGAAAATGTTGTTGTCTGGGTACAAAACAATGGTAGCGCGAGAGCCGACAAACAGTGCTGGTGGTAACTCTTCGCTGCTGGTTAGGTTCACTCGTGTACGCTGTGCATCACGTACCCAGCGGTTGTTGACTTCCACTTTGGTTAGTGCGCCATTAGGCGTTTGTTGTGCGGCTGCTACACCGTAATCGCGGCTAGCTAAATCAAAGTCGTACACCGAACCTGGGTTGGCATCAAATGTGACCAAGGCGTGGAAAGTCTTGTCTACGTTCGCGACTGATTTTTCACGAAAATCAGCGGCTACCCAGAGTGAACCTGTTGGTACAAATGTCAGCAATGGCATGTTGGTGTTTGCCATCGTGCCAACTTCTAGTTGCAGGTTAGTCACGACACCATCACTGGGAGCGAGTACCGCGGTATTTGCCAAATCAAGTTGCGCCTTTTCGATGCCGTTTTTGGCAATTCGAACGGCAGTGCTTTGACCTTTTTGATCGCCTAATTGCGCCTCAATGACTTTTAAGTTTTGTCTTTCAGCTTTAAGCGCTGCACGTGATACCTGATTTTGGGCAAAGGCATTATCGAGTGTCGATTGAGAGATGACTTTCTGTTTCGATAGCGTCAGTAAGCGGTCGTATTCGCGGTGCGCATTATCAAATGTCGCTTGTGCGCGGGCAATATTCGCTAGTGCTGCTTCACGTTGAGAATACAGCGTTGCTTCTTTTTCATAAGCGGATTGCAGAGACAGCTCCGCCTGTTCAAGCGCTATCTTGTATTTACGATCATCAATCGTAAACAACACATCGCCTTTTTGAACGGACTGGTTATTCTCGATGAGAACGTCGGTCACTTTGCCATATACCTCGGGCGCGACTTGGACAACGTATCCTTGCACTCGTCCTTCGGTCGTTAAGGGGGCGTGGCGGTCAGCAATGATAATGTACAAAAATAGTACGATGAACAGGACAATCAAAGTTCGCATCCAGTGTTTGAATTTTTGGTCAGCCGTCATTACAAGTTCCGTTAAACATATTGGATAGCGGATTATAGAGAAGTCACTCACAATTCAGTAGAATGATAATACGAACATAAATGACCTAAAAATAGGACAATGAACGTTAGTTTTGATGATATTTACCTATTCACTCAGACGGTGATTCACGGCGGTATAAGTGCAGCGGCAGAGGCGAATCAACTACAACGCTCAAAAGTGAGTCGTCGCCTGCAAGAGTTAGAGAAATCGCTCGGGGTACAGCTTTTGATTCGCACAACACGCAGCATTGAGTTGACGGAGCACGGGAAACGCTTGTTTGAGTTGGTGGGGCAGCCTATTGACCATATTCAGCAAGGTTTAAATGCCATGCACGAATATCAACAAGAGTTGACGGGCAAGGTGCGTTTAGCCATTCCTTCTGCATTGATGAGTTCTGCCGCGTTTAACGCGATCATTACCGAGTACACAATGCGGTATCCGGATATTTCGGTCGAGATTGAAAACCATCAAGAGAGTGTCGATCTCAAGCGTCAGTCGTTTGATTTGCAGCTTCTTCCTAGCGTGGTCAAAGTCACCGATGACAGCTATGTGCAGTTCAGTCTTTTGCCTTATCGTAGTCACTTTGTTGCGTCAAAAGCCTATCTAGAATCGCATCCGCCAGTAAAAACGGTGGAAGATCTTAAGCAGCATCGCCTTTTAACTAATCGTTACAATGCCGATTTGCTCGATTCAGATCTGCATGTGGCGTTGCGCTCGGACGACCTCAACTTGCTGCGCTCGATGGCGATAGCAGGAAACGGCATCGCGTTTATTCCTCAAATTCATTCCAAGCCTGCACTGAGAGACGGTTTGTTGGTCGAGGTGCTGCCTCAATTCGCGCATCCGAAGCAGCATCTTACTCTGATTTATCCCTCGGCCTTATTTCTGCCCAATAAAGTCAAAGCCTTGATTGAACTAATTCGAGAGAAATTTAAATAGTCAGTTCAAACCACCCTTACCTAAGGGCAAATGTGTGAGCGAAGGTCATCTTTCTAGGTTTTATTGCTCTAACATGAAAGGGTTCTGATACATTAACTGTTACTCAACTTGTTGAGTATGATTTGTGGTCGCACAAGATAGGAGATGGAAATGTTATCGAAAGGAAACACGGGCCTGATTGTGGTGGATGTTCAGGGCAAACTCGCTACATTAATGCATGAAAGCGACGCACTGATTGAAAATATCACGAAACTGGTAAAGGGTGCCAAAGCACTAGATTTGCCTATTCTGTGGCTAGAACAGAATCCAGAAAGGTTGGGCTCAACCGCGGAGCCGATTCGTGAAGTGCTTGAAAGCACGCATTTACCTATTACCAAGTACACGTTTGATGGTTGCAAAGAGGCGACGTTTAAGGTCGCGGTGGAGAACGCGAAAGTTGATACCTGGTTGGTTTGCGGTATTGAATCCCACATTTGCGTCTATCAAACCGCGGTTTCTCTGCGCCAGTCCGGTTATCGCGTTGAATTAGTCACGGATTGTGTATCTTCCCGAACCGCTGCCAATAAAGCGCTCGCTCTTGCGAAGTTAACCGCTAACGGTGTGGTGCTCACTGGGCTAGAAATGTGTTTGTATGAAATGGTCGAAGATTGCCGAGCACCTGAATTCAAAGAAATTCTGGCGCTCATCAAATAGTGTAATCACTGGAATCAACAACAACTTTATCTGAACACGCTATTCAAATTCTCGTTGATATCTTGGCAACATCGACTCGTTGCCAAGTAACCCGCCTTGGTGAATGTAAATCACCGTTTTATCTGTGTTCTCTTCCAACCAAGGGGTGAGGCATTGCCACATATACGGGTCGTATAACAGGTCAAATTCGAGGTCGGTTTGCTCAAAGAGCGCTTTCCATGTGATGTAATCTTCTTCGTACAAGCGACCAAAATGGTGTTTGTTGCGCACGGTTAAAATGGTTGGGTGGCTGTTTTCACCAAGCTGGTTGAACTGCTCAGTTAAGTAATCTGCATCGCCTACGCAAGGGCAAGTTAGCACTTCTATGCCGTGTGGGCTTAAATGTTTATGAAGATATAAAGCGGTCGTGCCAGTGCCTGATGGCAGGGCGACGGTAAACTGTTCTTTACCTCTCAATCGCGTCCAATCAAGAATTTCTCGTGCTAACTGTTGGATGCCAGCTTCAGCGAGGTGGGAACGTCCACCCTCTGGAATAAGCAATGTCGACTCATCTAATCTTCGTACCTGGTGGACGTATTCACTAGGGTGGAGTTCGCTACCGATGTCTTGCATGGCGGTGATTTTCATACCCAAATCGAGAGCGCCGCGGTAGTTTCCGATGGGGGAGCTTTTTAGCCAAGATGGAATGTGATGAACATAAAACTCAAATGCCCAACCTTTAATCTGGGCGAGAGCCGCTAGCGAGTACATGGCATTAGATTGAGCGGAGCCAAAGCTTATTAACGTGGTGATGTCGGGATTTTGCTCTTCCATTAACGTCATAAACTTACGTGCTTTGTTCCCAGAAAAGTGGGAGTGGAGCATGTCGTCACGTTTAAGGAAAAATTTGCGCCCATTAAAGCTATGTTGGGTGATAGGACTTTCTGAGAGTTTCATGTCGATGCTGACGGAATAAACCGTGTCACCTTTGCCATTTAAAAAGGTGGCACAGTGTACCCGTTATTGAATGAAGATCAAAAGTATCGAGATCTTGTGTTCTACATTTCTTCGTCTTGCGACTCGCCATCAGTTACCTCGGTTGAAAGATCGATAGTAGCCACGCAGCCGTCATTTGGATGTGTATCAATAGTGAATTGCCAGCCATAGCGTCGGCATAAGTCGTCCACAATCATGAGCCCCAAACCATGGCCTTCGGCATCTGGCACGGAAGAGAAGCCTTCGCCTTCATCTCTCACCGACAGTGTGGTATCGGTCATGGTGATATGAATCGTTCCCGCTGACGTGGCTGCAATGCCGTTGCGAATTAAGTTACTCAACGTAATGTTAAGCACTGCAGTAGTCGCTTTGGTTTGCGGATGCCCCAATATTTGTACATTAAATTCCAGCGATTTTTCATCGGCTTGCGCTTGGCTAAGAGCCACGATGTTGTGGAGCTCTTGCTCTGAGATGGTTCGAACGGGGCTGTCGTCGGTGTTGCGTTCATATCGAACCAAACCCAACAAAGCATCAACCATGGTCGACATCTGCAAAGTGGCATCTTGAATACGGCCAATCTGACGTTCTTGAAATGACGTACTTGGGCTTCTTGCTAGCAAGCTGCTTGAACCTTTCATCACTGTGAGCGGAGTTCTCAGTTCATGACTGGCATATCGTGCAAAAGCTTGTTCACGTTTAATCACTTGATTGATTTGATGTCGATATTCATTAAGCTGATTTGCGAGCGTTTGGAATTCATTTGCAGAGCCTTCAGGGACAACAAATTTTTGTGTAGTGTCACCTTGATGGCGGTCCAGCTGTGTTTTTAGGGCACTAACAGGTTCAATGAGACGCAGAGAAAGTCTCGATAATAGGCTGCCAAAAATCAAAAGTAACCCGATGACAACCGCCAGCACCATAACGAGAACAAACATAAACTCGTTAGATGTAATTTCTATCTCATCAATCAGAGAGATCAGAATAATAGGATGCTCCTCTCCATCTTGCGTGTAGGTGCTCATGTAAATCATGCGAGTGTCTGGTTCGTCAGCAACTTCAGCGAGAAAATATTTTTTATTTTGAATAAAGGGTTGATAGAGCTCAGGAACGAGATTGATGTTGTTGTATGCCGTTGTTAGTAAATCGAGTTTGATGATTCCGCTATCAGGATGGTTTCGAAAGTGCTCAATCGCCTCTTTTTTATCGATCATAATGCGTCGCTCACCGACGCGATCTTCCGACCATAATAGCGCTCCGCTAACCAATGCGAAGCATAGCAAGCCAATCACAACCGACACTAGAAGGAAGAAGAGTTCAAGGCGTCCGGTTAAGCTTTGTGTATTGTTAAATAAGCGGCGAATCATGCCCCGGGCTCCAATCGGAAGCCGACTTTTGGAATGGTTTTCAAAACGTGCTCTTTGAATGGTTTGTCGAGCTGCCCACGCAATTGATAAATATGGCTACGCAACACATCGTTATTCGGCTCGTCTTCTTGCCATAATCGGAAAGCAATCTCCTCACGTGTGACCACTTCTGGCGCGTTTTTCACCAGCATTTCTAGAATCGTGTACGTGGTTGGATTCAACGCCAACAGCTTATCTTGACGGTAGGCTTGATGCGTTTTTTGATCGATAGACACTTCGCCATACTGGAGTTTGGTTGATGCAACCGTACCGCGGTAGCGTTTAATCAATGCAGTCATGCGTGCTTCAAGAATATCGAGATCAAACGGTTTGGTGAGGTAGTCGTCGGCGCCGTGTTGGAAGCCTTTGAGCATGTCGTCTCGGCTATCAAGTGCTGTCAGCATCAACACCGGAGTGTTATTACCTGCATCGCGTAGCTTGTTGCACAGTGTTAGGCCATCCATGCGCGGCAGCATGAGGTCGAGCAAAATGATGTCAAACGCATTATCCATCGCCAGTTTTAAGCCTAGCTCACCGTTGTCGGCATAATCCAGCTGCATGCCAGCACACTCAAAATAATCAAACAACATTCCCGCTATTTCACGATTATCTTCTACCAAAAGTACACGCTTCATTTATTCTTATCCAATCTCGATAAATTCGAATGTTGATCTTAACGAACATTATTCACTATAGGTGTGAAAAAGTTGTCGACGATGATTTTCTCACCTTTGTGTCGGTTTTCAATGTCTAGCTTGAATACCGTCTTATTATCCAAGTAAATCTACGATCTTTTGTTCATATCTATCAATTTCTCTTGATGTATAAGCAGGGTGGATTATTTGATTCTGTTAACTCTATATAAAACATGTAGATACTAAATTATTAATGTGACCTTGAGCACATTGTTAGTAATTACTGATTTTTACTGACTCACTCATAGAAAAAGTTCTTACTTCTCTTAAGTCCCTTTTTTAATTATGGCTATTGCTTTTAAATACAAACGCTTAGATTCTCCTTTTTGAGATAATTCAATTAAATCAATGGCTTCATGTATAAGCGAAAATCTGCATTATTTTATTTTTATTAATAAAACTACATTTTCTGTTCTTGCTCTGTTCATAAATGAAAGCCTTCCATTAACTTTACTTGTTTAAAATCCATGATCCTTCCAATGCTTAATGCCAGATAAAAATCAATTTGTGAGGCGATCATGTTTAACAGTATACGCACTCGAATTGCTGTCAGTGCGGGTGGGGCAATGGCCTTCACTCTATTGATTGCAATGGGTATGACAACCAATGCGTTCACGCAAGTGAATGAACAAATCACTACAAAAGTAAAATCTCAACTGACCGAAGCCACTACGACCGACCTGAGCAATACGGCGATTCAGCAAGGGCTGAATATTTCCAACCAGTTAGAACCAGTGTTGGCGAACCTAAAGCAAGCGCGTTCAATTATCGAATTAAGCGCAGAGACGGCCGCAACGCCAGACATTATTGTTAAACAGTTTATTGCGTCGCTAGAAGCTCAGAACAAAGCTGTGTTTGCCGGTTACATGGTGTGGGAAAAGCCATCGTGGGTTGAGCCAACGATTCAAGACAAAAGCCTTGGCTTTAATAGCGAAGGCTACTTAGCGCCATTCTTTTCGCCAAATTCGCACAACAGTTTTGATGTTGTGGCGATGGATAGCTTTAGCAATACTGAATTAAACAACAACGGTGAGCGTAAAGACGATTGGCACTTGATGCCTTACGAAACGGGCAAAACGTTCGTGATGGAACCGTACATGTATCCGGTTCGCGGCAAACAAGAACTGATCACGACCATCAGCCAACCAATCAAGTTACGTGGCGAGATCATCGGCTCTCTCGGTTTTGATTTGTCATTGAACGAGTTACAAAGCCAAAGTGAAGATTACGCGAGCGACTTGTTTGATGGATAAGGCCGTATTCTGATTTCTTCGTGGAAAGGCATCACACTGGCGAACAGCAGCCAAGCGGATCAAGTGGGCAAGAAAGTCTCTCATGAATTGGCGTCTCAATGGGCTCGTATTCAATCCATTGCGAAACAAAAAGGCGCAGGCCTTGTGACGTTTGGCGGGGATGAGTATGCGATTACTGCAATTGAAACCAGCGATGCGCCTTGGATCGTTATGGTGTCGGTTCCCAGTAGCTTCCTTAAAAAGAACGTGGATGACTACGAGCGATGGAGTGAAGAACAAAGTGCAGAAGCTCTTGAAAAGGGAGTGTGGGCAGGGATTATTGCGGCTCTGATTGGTATTGTTGCGATGACAATGATCGCGACCTCGTTGGGCAAAGTGTTAACTAACTTAGTGGAGCGTTTTAAAGACGCAGCACAAGGCGAGGGCGACCTAACTTACCGCATTGAGGTGAAAGGTAAGGACGAAACCGCCCAACTGGCGCACTGGTTTAATACCTTCCTCGCTCGCATTCAGGAAATGCTTTTAACCGTAATGGCGACGGCAGACCAAGTGGATAAAAACGCAAGTGAAGGCCAAGCTCGTGCGGCGGCTTCGAGAGATCAACTGAACGTTCAAGTAAACGAAGTCAACTCGCTAGCAACGGCGATTAATGAGATGAGTGCAACCGCACAAGAAGTGGCAAATTCTGCGGTACAAGCAGCAGCGGCTGCAAGCCAAGTTCAAAGCAATAGCGCGAATGGCATGTCGCGTATGGACAATGCTGCAAGCGCGGTGGATAACCTCGCTTCGCAAGTGAATGATGCACAGCACCAGACGCAGAATTTGGTGGCTTCAAGCACGGCGATTCAGGGTATTCTGAGTGAGATTGGTGGCATTGCCGATCAAACCAACTTGCTGGCTCTGAACGCTGCGATTGAAGCTGCGCGTGCTGGTGAAGCGGGTCGTGGTTTTGCTGTGGTAGCCGATGAAGTCCGCAACCTTGCAACGCGCACACAAGGCTCGACAGAAGAAATTCGTACAATGTTGGCTCGTTTGGAGCAAGAAACGCAATCAATCGTTGTGTTGATGGAGCAAAGCCAGAAGCAAGCGGTGGATACCAAAGAAGAAACACAAGCAGCGCAGTTGGCGTTGGCCGAAATAAACCAAGCTATTGAAGTGATTAATGATATGAATAATCAGATCGCTTCAGCGGCAGAAGAGCAAAGTTCGGTGTCGGAAGAGATCAACCGTAATGTGGTTGTGATTAATGATACGGCGATGGAAGTGATGGATACCATGTCATCTTCTGTAGCGATCAGTAACGAACTGACAGTAAAAGCCAGTGATCTTCACGGTGAGTTGAGCAAATTCAAGTTGTCTTAATCAAGTAAGTGAGAGAGTTTAACCCAACTTAAAACGTTTACTTCTCACAAAACAAAAGGGCTCCAGAGTTACCTCTGGAGCCCTTTCTAGTATTTAAGTGCTGAAGAATTAACGACGCTTTGGTTTACGTTGACCAGCTGGTTTGCCTTGTCCTTGTGGGCGACCTTGACCTTGTGGCTTGCTACCTGCTGGGCGGTTTGCACCGTTGCCGCTAGGACGTTGACCACCTTTTGCTTTGTCAGAGCCGTTACGGTTGCCAGATGGTTTACCATCTTTTGAACCGCCTTCAGAGCGTTTGTTCAAATGACCACCGAAGCCCGGTTGGTTTTTGGTATGTTTCGTAGCAAAGCGGTTTGCCCCGTGACGACCAGATTTACGACGTTGTGCAGGTGTTTGTGCTTCAATGTCTTCCGCAGGAACGAGACAGCCTTGTTTGTCACCAATCAAATGTTTTTTACCCATGCTGATTAGGGCTTCACGGATCATTGGCCAGTTTGCTGGATCGTGGTAACGCAACAGCGCTTTATGTAGGCGACGTTGACGTTCACCTTTTGCTACAGGTACATCTTCACGTTTTTTATACTTCACTCGTTTCAGAGGGTTTGTCTCTGAGTAGTACATCGACGTTGCATTACACATCGGCGATGGGTAGAAGTTTTGTACTTGGTCACACTCGAAGTTGTTTTTCTTCAGCCACAGAGCAAGGTTCAGCATGTCTTCGTCTTCTGTGCCTGGGTGCGCAGAGATAAAGTAAGGGATTAAGTACTGCTTCTTACCCGCTTCTGCGCTGTACTTCTCGAACATCTCTTTAAAGCGATCGTACGTGCCCATACCCGGTTTCATCATCAGATCAAGAGGGCCTTTCTCTGTATGTTCCGGTGCAATCTTCAAGTAACCACCAACGTGGTGAGTTACGAGCTCTTTCACGTATTCTGGTGATTCAATCGCAAGGTCGTAACGTACGCCAGATGCGACCATCACTTTCTTCACGCCTTCAACTTTACGCGCTTCGCGGTATAGATCGATGGTGTGTTTGTGGTCTGTATTTAGCTTGTTACAGATGCCCGGGAATACACAAGAAGGACGACGACAGTTCGCTTCTGCTTTTGGATCTTTACAACCTAGGCGGTACATGTTTGCAGTCGGGCCACCAAGATCGGAAATTGTGCCGGTAAAGCCCGGAACTTTGTCGCGAATTTCTTCAATCTCATTGATGATCGATTCTTTCGAGCGGTTTTGAATGATTCGACCTTCGTGCTCGGTAATCGAACAGAAAGAACAGCCACCAAAACAACCACGCATGATGTTCACAGACGTTTTGATCATGTCATACGCTGGAATTTTCGCTTTGCCGTACATAGGATGAGGAACACGCGCGTAAGGCAGGCCAAACACAAAGTCCATCTCTTCGGTCGTCAATGGGATTGGGGCTTGGTTTACCCAAAGTTCACGATCACCATGGCTTTGAAGTAACGCTCGACCAGAGTACGGGTTTGTTTCTAAATGCAATACACGACTTGCGTGGGCATAAAGAATGCGATCGTTTCTTAGTTTTTCAAAAGAAGGTAAGCGAACCGCAGTTGTCGCAGCATCGTGGCGTGATGGGCGAATCGTGATTGGTTGTGCAACTGGCTCATCTTTTTTAGTTTCACACTGAGTTTCTACTTCGTATGGGTTCTTTGGTACGAACGCTTCTTTACGAGGTTTTTCAATGCGAGAAGAATCGATAACCGTGTAGCCTTCTGGCGCGGTTGGCAGGTTCACGGCTGTACCACGAATATTAGTCATGGTGCTGATGTCTTCACCATTTGCGATGCGATGCGCTACTTCTACAAGTGCACGCTCTGCGTTACCGAAAAGTAAGATATCTGCTTTTGCATCAAACAGTACCGAACGGCGAACTTTGTCTGACCAGTAATCGTAGTGCGCAACACGGCGTAGGCTGGCTTCGATACCACCTAAAACAATAGGCACTTCTTTATAGGCTTCACGACAACGCTGAGAGTAAACCAAAGTCGCGCGGTCTGGGCGTTTACCACCTTCGTTATTGGGGGTGTACGCGTCATCGTGACGAAGTTTTTTATCCGCGGTGTAACGGTTGATCATGGAGTCCATGTTACCCGCAGTGATCCCGAAGAACAGATTTGGCTTACCAAGCTGCATGAATGCATCTTTGTTTTGCCATTCTGGTTGAGCAATGATACCGACACGGAAACCTTGTGCTTCTAGCAGACGGCCAATGATAGCCATACCAAAGCTTGGGTGATCCACGTAAGCGTCACCGGTTACGATGATAATGTCACAGCTATCCCACCCTAGGGCGTCCATTTCTTTGCGACTGGTCGGCAAGAAAGGTGCCGTACCAAAACACTCTGCCCAGTATTTTTTGTACTCATGAATAGGAGTGATGTTATTGGTCATATTTTGCTCTCTGTTCCAGGGAGCGCGAATTATAGCGATTTGAGGATCAGGTATCTATACCAAACTCATCTATTCAAGCTTAGTTCATCGAGTTTTATTTGGTTTGCAAAAATATCAAGGCCATATCGGCGATTTTATGTCTAATATCACCTTGAAAGCCTCATGGTTATAGGTCGAGTCGTGAAAAATGTCGCAATGTTAATACAACCAATAAGCAATGATGTGCTTATTAAAAACAACGCCTATAATCAAATTAATGCATAGGAAAATGCAAAAAGCCGAACAAGCTCTGAAAAGGTTCTAAGTCGATTGGCTTACGTTGCCAGAATCTATTTTACAAGAGGATCAGCAGGTCCCAAATAGAATAAGGCACGTTGACTACGAACCCTGAGCATGAGGCTAATTAAAAAGGGGGCTAGGGAATGAGTGACTCAACAACAATAGCACATGAAAAAGTGCAACCGACATCCAATCCGACTCCAGTGATTGAATGGTCTTACAAGATTGATACTCGCGAATTCGAATGCGACCAGCAAGGAATGGCAAATGCTTTTGGGTTAAATACGCCAGTCACCTGCTTAGATGATTTGTTTGAGCACATGCTGATGGGGCAACAGGAAACACTAAGGCAACGAATTTTAGAAGTGGAGCTCCTAGGTGGGCAAGGTCGTTTTTCTTGTTGCATGATGCTTAATGAAGCTCGCTTAATACATGTCACAATTAGCTTTGAAAAGCTCAATGAGCGTATTGTTCAAGGCTCTATCATCCCTCAATTGACGATCACTGGCTGCGAAGAGTTAGCGAAAATTCTCGAAACGATTTTTGATTTACCGAATGTAGGGGTTTTAGTCGCGGACGAAGACACCCGAATCTTGGGTTGTAACCGTGCCTTTGAATTGCAAATGGGTTATCAAAACCGTGATTTGGTTGGACTTAAAACCTATATCTTTAGCACATCTCACCATAGTCAGGCGTTTTACGACCAACTCTGGCAACATATTGATGATGAAGGATACTGGAGCGGTAATTTATTGAGTAGAACTGCAAATGGTAGTAATCAGGCACATCATCTTTGTATCTATCGGCTAACATTTCATTCTGGACGGATTCTTTATCTCGGCTTCTCTACTGACATTTCGGCTTCCTTGTTGTGGATGAAAAATCGCTGTGAACAACAACATGATTGGTCAGCTTTTTTGCCTTCTAGAGAAGAGTTCGAACTGCAATTAGCTAATTTGGCGAACGAAAGTGGGAGTAAAGAACTCAATATCGTCATGACTCTCAGACCAAATTTTTCTGAAAAATGCTTACTTGAACAGCAACTAGGCTTCGCCGATTTTATTATGCGAAGCCGCTACACCAGTATAGCGGGTCAACTTTCTAGGGATGTGTTTGTTGTCTGTTTACAAACTCCTCACTGTCAATGGCTAAGTCCTTTACGTTTGATTCAAATTGCGATGAAAGGGTTCTTCACTGAGCTTAGGAATGAAATGGGAACAAAAATGCATACCACTATCGTCGAGGGACAAACGGGTGTGTCAATCCTCGGCTATGATACAAACAGGCCAAAGCAAGCGTTAGCGCATGCAGCCCAGGCGATGTTGTCCTCACTTTCTGGAGAAGGTGGCTATTTTAATTTTTATAATAGTGAGCTTCATTCTGAGTTAGTCAAACGCCAGCATTTAGAGGCGTTTTTGGAAGCGCAAATCGACAGTGGGCTGGTGGATGTTCATTTTCAACCAATAATTGACAGCCGAACTGGTAAAGTCGTTAAGTTCGAGGCCTTAGCCCGCTTTTATCATGAAAGTGATGCCTATAGCACTCAAGAGATGATTACTGTTATTGAAGATTTAGAGTTGATTGCGGCTCTGGATGATGAGGTTTGTCAAGCCGCGCTCAAACACTTTCCGCGCTTGCAAGACATATATGGAGAGGAAATAGGGTTAACCATCAATCGCTCACTGAATACTAAATTGGATTCGCTCCAGGTTCTTCAGCGTTCGCATGACCTAATTAAAGCCAGTGGTGTCGATCCTAAACGAGTCACGATTGAGCTGACGGAAACAGCGTATTTTGAGCAAGACGAAGAGCATACGCAAGCGCTAGAGCAAGTGCGCAAAGAGGGCATTAAAATTGCGATTGATGACTTCGGTACAGGGTATTCTTCTTTTTCTTACCTAGAGAAAGGGCAGTTTGATTTACTGAAAATCGACCGAAAATTCGTTAAGAACATTCAGCATGGCAATACCAGTTATAATATTGTCAAAATGGTCACTGATCTTGCTCAGCAAATGAATGTAAAAGTGGTTGCCGAGGGCGTGGAGTCAGAACAGGAGCTTCAAACATTGGCTGAAATAGGTGTGGATTACATGCAAGGCTTTTTGTTCTCTCGTGCTCGGCCTGTCGATTTGATGGAGAAAGCGGAAAGTTACGAACATTTGTTTTCGGGTGTTGCTGTCAAACCAAAACAAGATGATGTATTGCAATCACTGAGCCATGAAGAGGTAAGGCACCTTGATCCCGGGGAACCATTATCGTTGGCGGTGGAATATATGAATTTAAGTCCAAGTTCGCCGTTGGTTGTCATTAACGAAAAGCGCTGTGTTGGCTTAGTTACCAAAGAGCAAGTTAACTTACACCTAACGCCTTCCATGGGGACAGAATTAGAGACTGAGCGAGAAAATTGGATTTGGAAACGCCCGGTTAACCAGATAATGAGCACGGAGTTTGTGCTCGTCAATGCGCATTTGTCCGTCGCTGCTATTCGAGAGCTAATCAAAACAGGCATTCGCTTCCCGTGGGTTTTATGTGATGAAAAAGAAGAATACAGAGGCGTGTTAACTCAAGAAGATGCGTTGAAGTATCTCGCTTCTTGTTGAATAAAAAGTCTCGCTGTTCTAGTACATTTGGGGATAGACTTTCGGTGGTTTGACGATAGGTGATTTGCTATTATCGCCACCCCAAAATGACTTTTGAGCGTGCATTTAACATGATTCAACAATTGCTGGTTACTTTTCCTCCGATGCTATTTGGCGCGCAAGCGCTACTGACTTTACTTCTCATCAAGGGCGATATTTGTCCGGGGCAGAGAGGCCGTCTTCATAAAATGTTGCCAGCAGTGGCGTTATTGTGGCTTGCGGTTGCTTCTCTTCGCATTGAAGCATTTATGATCGTGTTCGCTATTTTCTATTTCTACTCTCAGGTTCAAACCAAGAAAACGCGTGAAAAAGGCCCTCTTTGGGCGATGCATTTAGCGAATGGTTTGGCTTTTGCGTATGTAAGTATTCAAGCATTTGAACAGCCAAGCTGGCCTGCGTCTATTGCGATGGCAATAATGATATTTTTCCTTGGGGCGTCATTTTCTCAATTGCTTCTGACTATCGCTCGTAGCAGATTGCAGGCATTTCACCGCATTTTGCCAGTTACGGGCATTGTGTCTGGAATGCTGCTGGTAATCGCAACTCTATTTGCTTCTCACCAGTTAAATGAAGCGACATTGAGCGCCGCAACACAACCAATTTTGTTGTCTTTAGCCATGCTAATGTCTTCAATCATTGTTTGGTGTTGGCATATCTTCACACATAAAAAACCGGAAAAGGTTCAACTGAGCGTCGCCCTGTTGCTCGCGCTCGCGTCAATGACGAGCCTACAAGGTTTATTCTCTCTGGCGGCTTAATCTCGAGTCGAGAAACAGATCAATACTGCTTGTACTCAAGTCCTTTCTAGGTTGCTTGAGTATAAGGCACTCACGTTTTGGATCGCGCTCACTTTAAATTCACGTGATTACGTCTACGCTTGTTTATATACCTTGTCGAAGAGGAGAGTCGCGATGGATTTAAGCAATGTAGGTAATTTGGATAGCATTATTTTGCTAGGTATCGTCAATGAAAAGCTACGTTTAGAGTGCGACAGTTTTGACGAGTTAGTATCGGTGTATGAAATGGATGTAGAGTCCGTAGTAGGCAAGCTTGATATGCTTGGTTATCAGTACGATCCATTGACCAACCAATTTAAAGCATATCAACGCTAAACCTTCTTAATCCTTATCCCTAAGCCATCTTGATTCCGTCAAGGTGGCTTTTACATTGTAGCCTTGCGGTTGCGAAAAAGGCTTGTAAGTAACGTTTATCTTTCTCTGAGTGACGCGTTGCAGCAAATAAGCGACGCCATAAGCCTTGGCCAAAAGGTTTACTGGTAATAAGCCCTTGGCGAGAAAATTCAGAAATCGCCCAATTTGGCAGTGCTGCAACCCCTAATCCTGCGGAGACCATTTGCACTAACATCAGAGTATTGTCGGCTTGCTTCCATTTGGCGGGCTCTACACCCGCTGGCTGCAAGAAGTGTTTTACGACGTCTAGCCTTTGTTTTTGAACCGGATAAGAGAGCATGGTTTGATCTGCGAGATCTTGCGGATCAATAACTTCTTTTTCCGCCAGTGGGTGGTTGGTCGCGGTAATTAAGCGCATTTCAAAGTCGAATAAAGGTTCATAATGCACTTCAGAACGAGGTTGAATATCTGACGTGATAACGAGATCCAACTCGCCAGCTAACAGTGCAGGAAGTGGTTCAAAGCCAAAACCTGATGAAAAATCCAACGTGACGCTTGGCCACGCTAATTGATATTCCCTTAGAGCAGGCATGAGCCATTGGAAACATGAGTGACATTCAATCGCCATATGCAACCGACCATTGACGTCTTCTTTCAAGCTTGCCAAATCATTTTCTGCTCTTGCGAGTTTGGGAAGAATATCTTCTGCAAGACGCAATAGGATTTCTCCCTCTGAAGTGAACTTCACCGGACGAGTTTTTCTAAGGAATAATTGTCCCCCAATCCGTGCCTCTAAATCTTTGATCTGGTGAGACAAGGCCGATTGAGTGAGATGCAACGCGGTCGCGGTCGCGGTTAGAGAGCCGGTGTCTCGAAGCGACGTGAGTGTCCGCAAATGTTTTAGCTCTATCATGAATTCCTTTCATCCTTTGTTGCTCGCTATGAACAGAATAGCAATCGTATAAATAACTTAACGACAAAAAATGGATATGTAAACGTCTAGACGTCTATTTGTTGTGTTTATTTGCGAATCATGTCTCCTCATGATGAATTTTTTTAATAAACAAGTTGAATAAATGGACGTTGTTCAAACCGCAGATGAGAGCGATAGTTTAGCCATCCAGACATCTTTTATGACGAAAGATACTCTGACCCAAACAAATTGAACAAGATTGAAAAAGGAATAGGGACATGGCTACAACAACGCACGTACTAGGTTATCCACGCATCGGTGAAAAACGAGAATTAAAATTCGCTCAGGAAAAATACTGGCGCGGAGAAATTGATCAAGCAGAGCTTAAAAAGGTTGGGGCAGATCTGCGCGCTAAAAACTGGCAAACACAAACAGAGGCTGGCTTGAGTTTTACCATCGCTGGCGATTTCGCTTGGTACGATCATGTACTGACGACCACGTTGTTACTGGGTCACGTGCCAAAACGTCACGCAGACGGTTTCCCTGATTTGGATACGCTATTCAAAGTGGGTCGCGGTCAATCTCAAGCGGGTTGCGGCTGTGCGGGCGCTGCAGCATCGGATATGACTAAATGGTTCAACACAAACTACCACTACATCGTACCTGAATTTAGCAAGGACGATACATTTGAAGTGAGTTGGCCTCAACTGTTTGAAGAAGTCAACGAAGCAACCCAAGCTGGGCATAAAGTGAAGCCAGTTTTGCTTGGCCCAGTCAGTTATCTTTACTTAGGTAAAGAGGTAGAAGAAGGGTTCGATCGCCTGACGCTACTGCCACGATTGCTTACGGCTTACCAAGCTATTTTGGCAAAGCTCGCGAGTCAAGGTGTTGAGTGGGTTCAGATTGATGAGCCAATTTTGTCACTAGAGCTTGAAAGTCAGTGGGCTGATGCGTTCAAGCTAGCGTACCAAGTGATTCGAAGCGATGTAAAAGTGCTGCTAACGACGTACTTTGACTCTATAAGCGATACGCTAGACAAAATTGTAAAGCTACCAGTGGATGGTTTACATATCGATTTATCTGCCGCGCCTCAGCAGCTTGACGACGTGGTTGCCAAACTACCGGAGGGGTGGGTGCTGTCTGCTGGCGTGGTCAACGGTCGTAACGTGTGGCGCTCGGATTTGAGTGCGCAACTTGAACGTCTACAGCCAGTAAAAGAAAAACTGGGCGACAACCTTTGGGTTGCGAGCTCATGCTCTTTGCTACATAGCCCGGTTGATCTGGAACTGGAAACAGAACTCAGTGAGGAAGTGAAAAGCTGGTTTGCGTTTGCAAAACAAAAAGTAACAGAAGTCGCCTTGCTTGGCCGAGCACTCGATGGTGATCAAGATGCGATTCTCGCTTGTGATACCTACAGCCAGCCAATCAAAGCACGTAAAACGGCAACGCATGTGAATAAGCCACAAGTTCAAGCACGTTTAAACAGTATTACTGCGTCACTTGCCGAGCGCAGCGCACCTTACGCGGAGCGTGCTGCGCATCAAGCTGAAGTATTGGGCTTGCCTCTGTTGCCAACCACGACAATCGGTTCTTTCCCTCAAACGGGTGAAATTCGTGTTCAGCGCAGCGCTTATCGCACTGGCCAGTTATCTGAGTCCGACTATATCCAAGCACTAAAAGGACATATTGCGGATGCCGTAAAACGTCAAGAAGCCCTTGACCTAGATGTGCTTGTTCACGGTGAAGCAGAACGTAACGACATGGTGGAATACTTCGCGGAGAATTTGGCGGGCTTCCAAACGACGAAGTTTGGTTGGGTACAGAGTTATGGCTCTCGCTGTGTGAAACCAGCCATTGTGGTTGCCGACATTGAGCGTGAAAAGCCGATTACGGTGGAATGGTCGACGTACGCACAATCTCTAACCAGAAAGCAGATGAAAGGTATGCTAACGGGCCCGGTAACGATTTTATGTTGGACATTCCCGCGTGAAGACATTACTCGTCAAGAAATCGCCCAGCAACTGGCACTGGCACTGCGTGATGAGGTTTCTGATCTGCAAGATGCAGGCATCAATATCATTCAAATCGATGAGCCTGCGATTCGTGAAGGTCTACCGTTGAAAAAGCGCGATCACAAAGCGTATTTAGAATGGGCGGTGGATGCATTTAAGATCTCGGCAGCGAGTGCAAAACCAGAGACTCAGATTCACACTCACATGTGTTACAGCGAGTTCAATGAAATCATTGATTCAGTCGCGGCGCTCGATGCAGATGTGATTACCATTGAAACATCACGCTCAAATATGGAACTGCTTAAAGCGTTTGAAGAGTTCAATTACCCGAATGAAATCGGTCCAGGTGTTTATGACATTCACTCACCAAACATTCCGACGGAAGAGTGGATTGAAGGCTTAATCAAGAAAGCGGCAGAAAAGATTCCGGTACAACGTTTGTGGGTGAACCCAGACTGTGGTCTGAAAACACGTAACTGGGCAGAGACAGAAGCGGCATTGGCGAACCTCGTGTCAGCGGCGAAGAAACTTCGTGCTGAGCTGGCGTAAGGCACCTTTTTAGCAAATAAAAACGGAGACCGTTGTCTCCGTTTTTCTATTCTTAGCCGTTCATTTTCGTCGTTATACTATCCCGCAATAGTGGATGAATTGCTCGTATCGAAAACAACGCACTCACTGTGACTATTTCATTTGAGTACAAGTTTGCGCGGAAACCAACTCATCTGCCATCAACTGACCGCGAGAGTTACGCACTTTAATACGGTACATTAAGCCCATATCAATTTGCTTACGAACTTCCGGGTTACTGCAATAGGTGTAGATACTGGTATTCAGTACTTGATTTAACGGCTTTGCACCGAGTGCGTCATCGTTATAAATCATCATCATTTCAACAACATTTTTGTTGGATGAGACACGCATTATCTGCAGTGGACCGTATTCCAAAGGGAGACCTGCGGACAAGACTCCCGCTCGGTTTGATGCCAATAGCTCAAGCTGGCGTTGATTATCATCGGTAGATGAACAGCCCGCTAACGCACCAAATGCCAAGAAAAGACACAGTAATTTTTTCATAAATTAAAACACTTTTTTGAACGGTTTCACGATTACATTATCGTAAACACCAGCCGCTACGTAAGGATCGGCTTCTGCCCACGCTTTAGCGTCTTCTAGAGAGGCGAACTCAGCGATGACAGTCGAGCCCGTAAATCCAGCTTCTCCTGGGTTGTCAGAGTCTATCGCAGGCATAGGGCCAGCAGTAAGAAGGCGACCTTCGTCTTGAAGCTTTTGTAAGCGCTCCAAGTGTTGCGGGCGAACGCTCATGCGTTTTTCCAGAGAGTTCTCGACGTCCTGAGAAAAGATGACATACCACATAGCATAGTTCCTTAATTGGTAGGGTAAAGTGTTAATTTAACGCCTTTTTTGTGTCTCTCACAAGTGAACAACAGAAAATGTGAGATCCTTTCTAACAGTTAGCGCTGTAGGTTGACTAATTCTGAACCGGGCGTGGTTTGCCTTCACTGTCAATGGCTACGTAGTTGAAAGTCGCATCACAAACCATGAAGCGCTCGCCGACACCGTGTGCTTTTACCGGCTTGACCCATACTTCCAGATCGACACTCATTGAGGTGCGACCAATCTTAGTGCATTCGCCATAGCAGCAAACGACATCGCCAACACCTACAGGCTTCTTGAAGGTAATGCTTGACACTGAAACGGTAACAACGCGACCAGAAGAGATCTCTTTGGCCAGAATCGCACCTGCTAGGTCGAGCTGAGACATAATCCAACCACCAAAAATATCGCCATTGGCATTAGTATCGGCAGGCATTGCAAGGGTACGAAGCAGCAGTTGACCTCTCGGAGAGCTAATTTCTTGACTCATTGTGACATCCTAAATCTTAAAGGCGCTCAAACTAAGCGCCAACATAGTAAATACCTAGAACCAAAGGTCCTTAAAAAAAACGCAGACACCGGACCAGAGAAAGTTGGTTTACAGCAGCAAGAATGGTCTGAATCCGGTATGTCGTTTGATCGGTTTAGTGATACATGGAGCAAAACAGCGACCCGAAGGTCGCTGCAAAGTGCGCGGATTATAGCAAAACTGAGTTTTTAATCATCAGTCGACACATCGGATGAGTTATTTTTTTGTTCTTTTGGCATGTGTTTGTAAATGTAGAAGCCAGTCGCAATCATGTAGGCAAATGTCGCAATCAACATTCCGAATACTTTGAAGTTGACCCAAACATCCAGTGGTAGCTCGTAAGCGATATAAATGTTCAGACCAGCAAAGAATGAGAAGAAGCCGACCCAAGCCCAGTTGATCTTCGCCCAAATAGCATCAGGTAGCGAAATTTCTTTGCCCAACATGCCTTTGATGGCTGATTTCCCCATTGCGTGACTCGCTGCTAAACCGATAGCTAGAATCACATAAATGATGGTGACTTTCCATTTTATGAAATTGTCGTCGTGGAAGAAAAGGGTCATGCTGCCGAATATCGTCACGATAACGAACGTAATTAGCTGCATTTTCTCGACTTTTTTATACAGAGCATAGGTGACGACAAGCTGAATTGCCGTTGCAACGATCAGCGCTCCTGTTGCTGCGTAGATGTCGTACATCTTGTACAAAGCGAAGAAGACGATGAGTGGGATAAAATCTAGGATTTGCTTCATGGTGGCAAAATCTACCTAATTAGTGAATTGAAGACAGTCTAACGGAATCTGACAAGATGTGAATACCGTCAAGGTTAGAGGTAAGAGAAGTAATCCCCTGACTGAATGATACAACAAGCAACATTTCGCAAAGATGAAGTAGTAAATCGAAGGCATAAAAATTGCCGCGATAGAGCGGCAATTGAGTTGATAGAATTTAAGATTTAAGCAACACGTTGATATTGAGAAATAAGTGTTTTGACATCTTCTAAATAGCCTTCACGTAACAGATTATCAACGGTTGCTTCAAGCTCTTCGAGAGACATCGTAAAGCAAGTGGATTTGCCGGTCATTAGGCTCAGATACTGATGGTATTCTTCTTCTGTATAGTGGCCTAAGCGATCGAGTAGTAGCGCTTTGATTCCATGATGAATCAAGCCGTAGTATGTGTGTCGATGAAGTAACATGGCGATCTCCTTATCAAGCTCATCCGCTAACCATTTGCAGCTTGCTTGACCCTCTGGATAATTCGATTTACTTCAGTAATGCACATCTAGTGCCAGTTTTATCTTCGCAAATTAGAAAGTGTTGGAAGTAGCAAAACTCTCATGTTGCAACCAGCGCTTGATGACGGTTTGGAGCGCATTTAATGTGGTTGGCTTTTCAAGTCTGTCATCCATGAGTTTCGCAATGAGCTCCAGCTCTTTGGCTCCAGACTCTCCAGATAGTGCGATGATCGGAACGGAAGACGCAATTTGTTTAATTCGTTGGCTTGCGTCAAATCCATTCATCACTGGCATCTGTACATCCATAAGCACCAAATCAATCTTGTGCGACTGAAATAGCTCCACCGCAGAAGCGCCATTATTTGCTTGTAAGCTGTTGACTCCCAGCCTCTTTAAGTACATTTGAACCAAAGTACGCTGCACCTCTTTGTCATCAACAATGAGCACTGTTGGTGCATCGTTGGTTACTTGTACGTGTTGGGTTGTGCGAGGTTCAGAATGTGGTGCATTTACTTTCCAGCCATTGAAGTCCGGTGCTCCCAACGTCTCTGGCTTGGGGGCGTTTGGGACGACCGGGAAATACAAGTAGAACTCTGTAAATTCGCCTAATTCAGACTGGCACTCAATTCGTCCGCCAAAAGAGCGCATAACGCGTTGACAGTAGCCTAAGCCAAGGCCGCTGCCGCCACTTTTCTGGTACGAGAAAAATTCGTCAAATATCTTGTGTAAAATACTGCTATCAATGCCAGGACCACTATCTCGGAAGATCAGAACGTTTTCATAGGCCCCTGTTTGAGTACGAATCTCAATTTGACTATCGGGATAAGAATCAAAATAGTAGATAGCATTGCGAATTAAATTGAAAATGACAAAGTTAAACAGAGTCTCGTTTAATTTCACGACAAAATCGTGCTCTTGGGGCAGGTTGATTCTTTCGATTATTTGATCGTTTTCAAAGCCATAACGGCTGACCGCTTGATCGACGGCCTTATGTATTGAAGTAATGTCTAAATGCTCATGCTCAGGTGAGCTGTCGCTGACTTCTCGCAAAATGATGTCGATCAATTGGCGACCGCGTTGAATCGCTGCTTCTCCTTTATCAATCTCTCTCTTTAACGTATCAAGTGAAGCGTTTGATTCAATATGCTGTTTTAAGGTTTCAAGTTGTAATTGCACTTGAGCGAGAGGGTTACGCATTTCATGGGCAATTGAATTCGCCAACGCATGACTCTGTCTTATACGCCGATCTGCTTCTATTGAGCTTTGTATACGGGTCAATAAGGTCTGCAGTGCTGAGATTTCTTCATTACAGAACATTTGATTGTTAAGTTTGTGAGGCGAGACTAAAAAGTGGCTAACGGATTTGCAATGACCAAATAATGGCATAACAAGAGCGGTATCATTAGAACTCATTCTATCGTAGAGCACTTTTATAGAGTTTTTGACCGATATTTTGTGTTCTAATTCCTGTGATAGTTCATCCAAAATTAATACTGTTCTGTTCGATGACAGATATCTCTCGTAAAACGCCTCGTTATAGTTACTTGTGACCAAGCGTAATTTGTCATCTGGGATTTGTAGTAGTGTACCAAGGCGACGCATTGCATCGTCGATAGATATTTTAAAATCCTTTTCTAATTCCAATATTTTTTGTACAGGCGTTTTTTTGGTACCATAAATTAAAAGTGCTGTACAATAACCTACTTTTTCATATAAGACTCTCCAAGTCATCCCAATTAAAGCACATATAGGTATTGCAACTAACCACTGTACATTATCAGAGAGTGGAATAAATATTATCCCAAGAGGAATAGTCAGAAGCATACAGGCGAAAAGAGCGCTTAATATCAAATAGGCAAGGTATTTTATACTATAAAATCGTGATGTTAACAATGCATAGCCAACAAATAACATTTCGCTCACTGATAATGCCGGAGGAAGCCAAGTTAACGAGAAATCCTTTAGGAAGTAAGTAATGCCTATTTGTATGACGACTGTGGATAACATGTACACTAATATCCCAGCGATCATGTAACTTGTTTTTGCTAGAGCTAGACGATTGCTATATTTACGCATGGTAATAAGATTACCTAAACAAAGAATCATCAAACAAAACATAGTGAAAAAAAAGTATGGCGTTTGGTTTCCAAACTCAATTATGAATTGGCTGGTGTTGATTATGCTAATGTTCTCTACGGTTAGCCCAGGCGTTATGTTCACTGATATGGAATAAAAAACAACAATGGTTATGAGCCACCTTTGCCATAGGTATATATTGCTTTTCCTCTGCTCGGCAGACAGTTGGCATGAAAAGTAATAGGCGAAACAGAAGGCTAATGAAGAGGTAATGTTGGCTACTCGTGCCATAACGATACCGAAATCAGCCCCTAGTTTTAGGAGAAAGTTGGTATGAAAATAAGCATTACTGATAATCCACCCAATAATGCAGGCAGAATAAGCAATGTACGAGAAATGGTAGGTGCCTAATATCTTTTCTTCTTTGTTTGTCAACTGGATGCAATAATAAATCAACCAAATAAATACCAGTAAAACTATTAAAAGGAGTGCGGTTGCTTTTGGGTACAATATTAGAATTGTTGGTAATTTGGAAATTTGCATCTCTTTTTATCCTTTTACCTTCTTAACTAATCTAATATAATCAAAAAAAGATATTTTATTAAACTCGTCTTTCAATATGTTTATATTCCATAAACCACGATAAGTTAAAATATGATCATTATTTAAATCACAAAATCCTAAGTTGTAGTATCCTTCCTCTTTGATGTTAGAGTAAAAATCGAGGATAAATGGTTGGTCTATAACTGTAAAACTAATTTTATATCCAAGTTCATGCAATAATTGAGTGAGTTTTTTTTGAGTAAGATATATATAATAAAGTTTCTGCCGTGTATTTCCAGTGACTGCTAATCTAAGGATTTCACAAACCTTATGCTTATTTATTAGTGCTGTTTTCACTATGTTGTCAAACTCTTCGATAGACTGAATCTTTGAAGAGCTGGTTGATTCTATAATTCCCAAGCGTTTTAGGTTCGAAAAGGCTGAGTTAGGGAAGCAATAGTTCCACTTTGAATTGCTAAATTGTGGTGTATAGCTTAGCCAAGAGTCCCGAGTCTCCCAATCCTGAATGAGCATCGAAGAAACAAGCACTTTGGTTTTTTCAAAGCCTGATCGTTTGAGTAAAAGAAAGTGTTTTCCAGTTTGTGACATGGATAGGAGAGGTAGCATCTCAAACCATTTATTACCTTTGATAAAAAGTTCAAGGTTAGTTAACGCCACAGCATCGCTGATAGTCATAATGTGCGGATGGTTTGGTGTGCACACCATAAGCTGGGATTCTTCGATCTTATCAATTACCACTCCGTAGTAGACTTCGTCTTTGAGCGGAAGTTCTAGTTGGTTTTTTGATTGATCGTTTAACAGAGATTTTTGCTTGATCGCAGCAATCTCACATTCACACCAGAAAACCATCCAATGCGGGTAACAATCTGCGGCAATTTGTTCAATTAAGAGCGCCTCTTCGGAGAAAGGCGTTGGATACTGCTGTACTAAATCTCGATAATCTATTAATTCAAACAGTACGGACAGACTCTTAGATGCGTATTTAGGAAAGAGGGATTTAAGAAGCTTTATTCTATACAAAGCAACTTGTTGAAAAAGAGAAGACCTTTCTTGCGGTGTAAGAGTAAGAAGAACCGTGTCAACCAGCGCCTGTTGTTTTGACTCGATCGGCAAATCTGTACTGGCGAGGGGCTCCAAAGACAGCTTAAGACTCATGATATAACCTAGTTCTGACGTTTTTTATATTTTGTAATGGTTTATATCATTTTGATAAATTTATGCTATTGGTTTCTATTTATATAGTTACGTAATGCAAGAAAAGACAAAAAAACCGCTCATAGTGAGCGGTTTTTAGTTCATTCGAGAAAGGACTAAGCTTCTTGCTTTTTAAGCTCAGCTTCTGCCGCTTCCTCTTCTATTAGCGCATCAACGATAACTGCACATGCTGCATCACCAGTGATGTTTAGTGCTGTACGAATCATATCGAAAATACGGTCAAGAGCGAATAGCAGTGGTAAACCTTCGATTGGAATGCCAGCGGCAAGAAGCACGGCAACCACTAGGAAAGAAGGACCAGGAACACCCGCTTGACCAACCGCACCCAATGTAGACGTTACGATAATTGCAATGTAAGCGCCCATACCTAGATCGATATTGAACAGTTGAGCAAAGAAGATAGCAACCAAGCCATAGTAAATCGCATTACCTGACATGTTGATCGTTGCGCCTAGAGGCAGAACAAATGACGCGGTTGAATTTTTTACGCCCAGTTCTTTTTCACAGGTGTCCATTGTGACAGGCAGTGTTGCCATAGAAGAGGCCGTTGAAAGCGCAACAGCTTGTGGTTTTTTCATTGAAGATAGGAACTTCTTCGCTGATGTCTTGGTGAAAATATGCACCATTGCTGGGTAAACAACGAAACCGAAGATTAGGATTGCGGCAACGTAAACAACGAACAGTTTGAATACCACCATTAGTGCGCCAAAACCGAATGTACCGACTGCTTCTGCCATCAGACCGAACACGCCGATAGGGGCAATGATCATCACTTTGTTGATCATCCAAACCATTGCGTCAACGATGCAGTTAACACCATTAATGATTGGCTCACGACGCTCTTTTGCTTGCTTAGAAATTGCAATACCAAAGAACATACAGAAAACGAGGATCTGTAGGATGTTTGCTTCATTTAGTGATTGGAAAACGTTGGTTGGGATCATACCAGTGATGGTTGCCCAGAAAGTAGGTAATTCACCTTTTGAAGCGTATTCTGCTGAGAACATGCCTTCAACGCCAGAGACGTCGATCCCCATGCCTGGTTGGAATACTTCACCCATAAATAGTGCAAGCGCAACGGCTAGGGCGGATGTTAAACCGAAATAACCTAGAGTGACGATGCCAACTTTGCCTGCTGACTGGCTGTTCCCAAGACCAGCTGCGCCAGAAATCAAGGCTACAGCGACCAAAGGAATAACCAACATTTTGATTAAGTTGATAAAGATAGCACCTAAAGGAGCGAACACTGTCGCATCATGACCCATCATGGCACCAACGGCTGTGCCCACGATCATGGCGATTACGACTTGTACGCCAATGTTGTTTAGCAAACTCTTTTCTTTTAACACTTCCATAACCTCTGTGCTAATAAAATGTAAAATCCTAAAATTACCCACTAACCATGAATGGTTTTATGGATAATTATCTCGCCTTGCTTTTTACACTTATCGTTTACAATTGGCAATATGCAGCAAGGTATTATTGATGGATTAATCGATATTTTATTGACGAACGATAAAGTTTTGTTCAATGGCAAACGTTTGCTATTGATTTTTGTTATGCCTATTAGCTGTGTAATTGTTTTTGTTTATTTCTTTTTCTTGTTTGTTTTTTGTTAACTGAGATGAGTTTTGTGTTTGCGAGCGTAGTCTGCGTCTTGCGTGACTTGGATTGATATTTATAACAATTAAGTTCTTTCAAGCTCACACTTTTACCAATTAGCTTTGTGAAATGTTAATTGTTTTACATTCTTAGTTTTTATTGCATTGTAAACATAATGTTAATCAGAAATGGGCGAGACAAATATTAAGTACCAACATTTTAGTGTAGGGGAGTGCTCTCTCTGTTAATGCTCCCGAGCCGATAAAACGAAAATCAACAAGTAAGAGGTGAAGCGATTATGATGAATCTTGCTGCTGCATTACAAAGAAATGCTGCGAGTAAACCAGATAAGACGGCGTTGATATGTGGTGATGTCGAGATAACTTATGCGCAGTTTGATGCGATTACCGGAAAGATCGCGGCATCTTTAATCAACAAAGGGGTCGTTCCGGGCGATCGTATTGCGCTCTCATGCCCAAACATTCCTTTTTTCGCGTTTGTTTATTATGCGATACAAAAAGCTGGCGCGGTTGCTGTCCCATTAAATGTGCTTTTGAAAGCGCGAGAAATTAAGTATCACTTAGAAGATTCAAAAGCGAAGTTTTACTTCTGTTTTGAAGGGACAGCAGAACTGCCAATGGCAAAAGAGGGGGTTAAAGCGTTTGAGCAGGCCGAGATATGTGAAAATATGGTCGTGATGACTCAATCTCAAGTTGAAAACGAATGGAATGGTGTGCCAACTCTCAATGCGTTTATAGCGGATGCAGAACCATTGTCAGATTATGTACCGCGTAATGCGGATGATACTTGTGTTATTTTGTATACATCAGGGACGACGGGCTTACCAAAAGGAGCTGAACTGACGCAGCAGAACATCATAATGAATGCTCTGGTGGCACAAAACATTATGGGTAGCCAGGCCGATGATATTCACTTAGTAACTTTGCCTTTATTTCATACCTTTGGTCAAACCGTCCACTTAAATGCTAGTGTTTTGGGCGGGGCAACCTTGGTGTTAGTACCTAGGTTTGAGCCTAAACATGTTCTTGAGCTGATGGAAAAACACAAAGTGACGTTGTTTGCTGGAGTGCCAACGATGTATATCGGCTTGCTTCATGTCCAGCACCAATTTGATACATTCTCACTACGTGTTGCTATCAGCGGTGGAGCCCCGTTGCCAACCGAAATCTTTAGATCCTTTGAGGAACAATTTAATGTCCCAATTCTTGAAGGATACGGGTTATCAGAAACAAGTCCTATTGCATGTTTTAATCATTTAGATCAGGAACGTATACCAGGATCGGTAGGTCAAGCGATTCAAGGCGTTGAAGTAAAAGTTGTCGACATTGAAGGCAATGCGCTACCGATCGGTGAAGAAGGTGAGATTGTTGTGCGTGGGCATAATGTTATGAAGGGATACCTTGACCGCCCGGAAGTCACTGAATCCGCGCTACAAAATGGCTGGTTCCATACTGGTGATGTTGGCCGTTTTGACAGTTCAGGTAATCTATTTATCGTCGATAGAATGAAAGATCTGATCATTCGAGGTGGATTTAACGTTTACCCTAGAGAAATTGAAGAAGTGTTTATGACTCATCCTGCAATCTCAATGGTAGCGGTGATAGGGATTCCAAATGAAGAGTATGGCGAAGAGATAAAGGCTTACGTTGTGCTTAAACCGGGAGAGTACATTGACGCGGAAACATTACAAAAGTGGGGCAAAGAGCAGTTAGCCTCTTTTAAATATCCTCGTTATGTTGAAATTCGTGAGCATCTCCCGATGAGTGCAACAGGAAAGATTTTAAAGCGTGAATTGAAATCTGAATTGAATGTGGCTTAGTCAATTCAATGAACTTCGGGTCACAGCGCCACTTGTCTGGAGCGAGTGGTGTTGTGCACGTTACTCAAGAATAGAAAATGGCAATCTCTCGCTAGCGTGTACACATGAACTATCTATTTACTCTATTGTTCGAGTTGTTTTATGTGCGCTTCTAAGCGTTTTGGATTAGTAATGGTCACTGAACCATATTTCAGTTCTAGCATCCCAATACTCTCTAAGTTTTTTAGTACTTTATGAACACTTTGACGAGTTAGCCCCATCATGTTGGCGATATGTTCTCTAGTCACTCTCACGACACACGGCTGAGTATTGATAGCTTGGTTGTGTTGGTATTCAGCAAGCAACAGCAACCTTCTTGCAATCCGCTCTTCGATTCCTCTAATCGCATCATCTTCGATAACAGAAATGGCAGACCATAAGCGGCGGCTAAGTAAGTCGAGAATCGTAGGATAACTTTGAGGATATTTGGCGAGTAATTGGCGAAACTTATCACCAGGTAGTTCCAGTAAGGTCACGCCCGAATGCGCGGTTGCGCCAAAAATACGGGGCATGCCGGGAGAAAAAACATTGTCTCCAAACCAGCCTCCTGCCTCGAAAATCATTAATGTGACTTCTTTGCCTTTTGAACTCATCGAATTAATTCGTACGGCACCCTGTGCAATGACCATAAGAGAAGATTGAGGTTCCCCTTTATTGCAAATCAGTGCTTTTTCGTCGAAACAGCGAATTTTAGCTATTTGTGCTGCTTCACTAAGTCCTTTCTCGGGCAGCCCTGATAATACAGGACATTTGGCTAATAATGCTTTGACTTCTTCCATGTGCAACCTTACTGCATCCTGCTCTAGCTATTATGTGTGCTGGTTAAGTGGCAAAGTTTATCACTCTTTGATTGCTATGCTTTAGATTGGTTTGGAAAGTGCGGGCGTTGAATAAAAAATGATATGGTATAAACGCCATACAAGAAAACGCCCGCTAAACAGAATGTTAAGCGGGCGCTATAGCGTTACATCAAATGCAAATTATTTCTGAGTGGCGGCTTTCATCGCTGACACAAAATCACCAAGTTTATCGAGCATAATTTGTGGCTGCTCGACATTCGCTTCAATGATTTTCACCACAGCTGAGCCGGAGATGGCCCCTGCTGCGCCAGACTCTATTGCTTGTTTCACCTGTGCTGGTTCAGAAATACCGAAGCCAAGCAGCGCTGGTGGTGCATCGAACTGGTTTAATCTATCTAACATGTGACCAACTGGCATATTTGCTTTTGTCTCTGCGCCTGTCACGCCAGCACGAGAAAGCAAGTAAGTGTAGCCACCACCCAGTTCTGATACTTGCTTCAGTGTTTCGTCACTTGCCGTTGGCGGTGCGATGAAGATTGGGTGAATACCAAACTTCTCTGCTGCTGCAACAAACTCTGCACTTTCATTGGTTGGTACGTCTGCAATCAAAACAGAATCGATGCCTGCTTTTGCACAGCGCTCGTAGAAGTTTTCGACACCGCGTGAGTAAACTAGGTTCGCGTACATCAGAAGGCCAATAGGCAGATCTGGGTATTTAGCACGAATCTTACCAATTTGTTCAAAGCAGATATCTGGTGTAGCGCCTGAATCTAGCGCACGAATGTTAGCGCCTTGGATGGTTGGGCCATCTGCAAGCGGATCTGAAAATGGAATACCAAGTTCAAGGGCGTCTGCGCCAGACTCAACGAGGTTTTCCATGATCTTGTAAGATTGTTCTGCGTTTGGATCGCAAACCGTTACGAACGGTACAAATGCGCCTTGGTTTTTTTCGTTTAGACGCGCAAACATCTTCTCATAACGGCTCATTAAATCACTCCTTTTTCTTCTAGGATGGCGTGTACGGTGAAGATGTCTTTGTCACCACGACCAGATAGGTTTACGACCAATAGTTGTTCTTTCTCAGGATTCTCACGAGCCATGCGCAATGCATGAGCTAGAGCGTGAGAAGACTCTAGAGCTGGGATGATCCCTTCGCTGCGAGCCAGTTCTTGGAATGCCTCGAGCGCTTCGTCGTCAGTTACGTTGTCGTATTCTGCACGGCCAATTGCGTTTAGGTGTGCGTGCTGTGGACCAACTGAAGGGAAATCAAGACCCGCAGATACAGAGTAAGACTCCTCAACTTGGCCGTTTGGATCTTGCATCAATGGCGCTTTCATACCAAAGAAGATGCCCGTTTTGCCATGTTTAAGTGGTGCACCGTGTTGGTCAGTATCGATACCTTTACCTGCTGGCTCAACACCAATGAGGCGAACGCTTTCTTCTTCGATGAAGTCAGCAAACATACCAATCGCGTTTGAACCACCGCCCACACATGCGATAACGGCGTCAGGAAGACGACCTTCACGTGCCAAAATCTGATTCTTAGTTTCTTCACCGATCATTCGTTGGAAATCACGCACGATGGTTGGGAATGGGTGAGGACCAGCTGCTGTACCTAGTAGGTAGTGCGCATCTTCATAAGTTGCAGACCAGTCGCGCAGCGCTTCGTTACATGCGTCTTTAAGTGTCGCTGAACCTGAGTGAACCGGAATGACTTCCGCGCCCATTAGCTTCATACGGAATACGTTTGGGCTCTGACGCTCAACGTCTTTTGCTCCCATGTAAACGCGACACTTAAGGCCAAGTAGTGCACACGCTAGTGCGGTTGCTACTCCGTGTTGACCTGCGCCGGTTTCTGCGATGATTTCGTTTTTACCCATGCGTTTCGCAAGCAGAGCTTGACCTAACACTTGGTTGGTCTTGTGTGCGCCACCGTGAAGCAGGTCTTCACGTTTTAGGTACAGTTTGGTTTTCGTACCTTTAGTTAGGTTACGAGTTAGAGTCAAAGCCGTTGGACGGCCCGCATACTCTTGAAGAAGCGTCATGAATTCACTGCGGAATTCTGGATCTTCTTGCGCGTCGATAAACGCTTGCTCTAGTTGTTCCAATGCTGGAACTAGAATTTGCGGAACGTACTGACCGCCGTATTCGCCAAAGTAGGCATTCAGTTTTGCCATCGTTATATTCCTTCTCGTATTTTTCGCTACGAATAGCTTTAAATTTTTTAGCTGATGTCCAGCTTTAGTAGTTGCGAATGGCGGTGAAGGCCGCGAGCAACTTCTGTGAATCTTTTTTGCCTGGCGCGCTTTCTACACCAGAGTTTAAATCTAATCCCAAGCAACCTAGTGTCGCTGCTTGTTGAGCATTTTCTGGCGACAGTCCGCCTGCTAGCATAATTTGACTTGGGTCACCGATCAGTGACCAGTCGAACACTTGACCAGTTCCGCCAGTTTGGGTGCCAACTTGAGTATCTAATAGATGGCGGTCAATGTGGTCTGCAAGTAGTTCTGGCTTCGCATCAGTCACGCCATAAGCTTTCCAAATTTCTACCGCTGCTGGCAGTTCGGCTTTGAGTTGGTTTACGTAAGCTTGGTCTTCTTGACCGTGCAGTTGCACCGCTTTCAAACCCAAAGAGGTCACGACAGAAGCAACAAAATCGATATCGTGATTTTGGAACACGCCTACATAGTTCAGTGGAGCACCGCTCATGGTTAAGCGCGCACCTTCAAGATCAACGGCGCGTTTCGACTTTTCGACAAAAATCAGGCCACCGAACACGGCGCCAGCTTGGTATGCTTTTGCTGCGTCATCTGGATGAGTGAGACCACAGACTTTGTTTTCACCCAACGTGACTTTGCGTACTGCAAGCTCTAGGTTGTCTTCTGCCATCAGCGAGCTACCAATCAAGAATCCGTCTGCGTATTTCGCTAAATCACGAACTTGTTGATGCGTATAAATGCCAGATTCTGAAATTACCGTCGCGTTTGGTGCTAATTCGCGAATTGTCGGCGCCAGTTCTTTAGTACGATTCAAATCGGTACTTAGGTCGCGAAGGTTACGGTTATTGATGCCGATAACGCGAGCGCCCAGCTTAACGGCACGGTGAAGCTCTTCTTCGTTGCTGACTTCGGTCAGAATGCCCATGTTCAGGCTGTGTGCTGCTTCTTCTAGGGCTTTGTACTCTTCATCATTGAGGACAGACAGCATTAGCAAGACAGCATCAGCACTGTAATGACGCGCTAGGTAAACTTGGTAGGTATCTACCATGAAGTCTTTGCACAGAACTGGCTGTTTGACTTGACCACGCACTTGAGGAAGAAAGTCAAAGTTACCTTGGAAGTATTTCTCGTCTGTTAATACTGAAATTGCATCAGCATGGTTGTTGTAAACCGATGCAATGTAATCCAAGTCGAAGTGATCACGAATCAAACCTTTGGAAGGAGACGCCTTCTTACATTCGGTGATGAATGCTGTCTTTTCGCAACTCAGTGCATCGTAGAAGCTGCGGTCCGATGGCAGCAAATCAGACTGAAATGTGCTTAGCGGTTGAGACACCTTACGGTCTGCTACCCACTGATATTTGTCGCGGACAATTTTTGCCAGTACTTCTGCCATTTCTGCTTCTTTCTTAGAAACGTGTTCAGACAGGTTGTCAGCTTGCTGAGTGTTGAAGTCAGTCATCTTCTTCAATTCCTTAAGCGTGTGCGGCAAGTTGTTGTACCAATTGGTACGCCTTGCCTGAATTCATTGCCTCAATCGCTTGTTGCGTGTTGGCTTTTAAATCTTCGTGGCCGAATAGACGCATTAGCAGCGCAACGTTCACCGCCACTGCGCCCAATTGTGCGTCTGTACCTTTACCTGTCAGAATATTGGTAATGATCGCTTTGTTTTCTTCAGGATCGCCACCTTTGATTGCTTCTAACGGGTGCGCTTCTAGACCGAAGTCTGCTGGTGTTAGCGTGTACTCAGTGATCTTGCCGTCTTTGATTTCTGCAACCGTTGTTTCGCCATGAATCGCGACTTCGTCCAAACCACTTCCGTGTACCACTGCGGCGCGCTTCATACCCATTTGTAGCATGGTTTCCGCGATAGGACGAACCAGTTCTTCACTGTAAACACCCATCAATTCGATGTTTGGACGAGCTGGGTTAATCAGCGGACCAAGAATGTTAAAGATGGTGCGTGTTTTCATAGTTTGACGCACAGGCATCGCATGGCGCACACCACCGTGGTATTGAGGTGCAAATAGGAAAGCAACACCGATATCGTCGACCGCTTTGCGCGTATCTTCTGCGCTCATGGCTAGGTTGATACCAAATGAATCAAGAAGGTCAGAAGAACCCGATTTGCTTGAAACGCTGCGGTTGCCGTGTTTTGCTACTTTTAGACCACATGCTGCAGCAACAAATGCCGCGGTGGTTGAAATATTGATGGTGTTGTGACCGTCTCCACCAGTACCTACGATATCTGCGAAATCGTAATCTGGGCGAGGAAATGGGTTTGCGTTTGCCAGCAGTGCTTTTGCCGCACCCGCAATTTCATCCGGTGTTTCGCCTTTGATTTTTAGTGCAGTCAGTGCTGATGCCATTAAAATTGGGTCTAGTTCACCACGGATGATGACGTCGAACAGCTGTTGGCTCTCTTCTTGAGTAAGAGATTCTTGCTCGTACAGTTTGGTAATAATAGGGTTGATGATTGCTTCCATATTTCCTCTCCTAAATTTCTTATGTGCCAGTGCTTTTTAAGCAGTGAGTGGGTTCACTGAAGTTTGTTCTTCAAGTGCCCATTCAATGGCATTGGCCAACAGTGTTGCTCCGTAGGTCGTCATAATAGATTCCGGGTGGAACTGGAACCCGCAAACTTTATCTTCTTCATGTACAACAGACATCACCAAGTCATCCACTTCTGCCGTGATGGTTAGACTCTCAGGAACTTTGGTCGCAACCAGCGAGTGGTAACGTGCAATCGCAAGTGGTGATGGTAGGTTTTGGTAAATCGCATGGTTTTGGTGCTCCATCATAGACACCTTACCGTGAATGATTTCACCCGCGCCAGCGACGGTGCCGCCGTATGCTTCAACAATCGCTTGGTGACCAAGACAAATACCGATCATCGGAACTTTGCCTTTCATGCGTAGGATAAGTTCTGGCATTGAGCCTGCCTCTGACGGTGCACCAGGGCCCGGCGATAGCAGAACCACTGGGTTTTCAAGCTCGTTTACCGCTTGTTCGATGGTTTCTGCTGGGATGTTGTTTCGGTAAATCTTGACTGAGTGGCCTAGCGAGCGGAACTGATCCACAAGGTTGTAGGTGAACGAGTCAAAGTTATCGATGAATACGATGTTCGCCATGTCTGCTACTCCTTGTTCGTAGGTTGAGAATGCGCTGCTTGAATAGCAGAGATTACCGCTTGTGCTTTGCCGCGCGTTTCGTCTGCTTCCGCTTGTGGATCAGAGTCGAACACCACGCCTGCGCCTGCTTGAACTTGAGCAATACCGTTCTCAACGTAAGCTGAGCGAATTACGATACATGTGTCGAGTGTACCTTCACCAGTTAGGTAGCCCACAGCACCGCCGTAGCTGCCGCGTCGTGCGCCTTCTACATCGCGAATCAACTGCATCGCACGAATCTTTGGTGCGCCAGTGAGCGTGCCCATGTTCATACAAGCTTGGTATGCGTGCAGGGCGTCTAGGTCTTCACGCAGTTGACCAACCACACGAGATACTAAGTGCATTACGTGGCTGTAGCGGTCGACTTTTAGTAGGTCTGCTACGTGGCGAGTGCCAGCTCGAGCAATACGAGCGACGTCGTTACGTGCTAAGTCAACCAACATCATGTGTTCTGCGTTTTCTTTCATGTCGGTGCGCAGTTCAAGTTCGATGCGGCTATCTAGGTCGAAATCGATCTCTCCATTAGGGCGTTTACCACGGCGACGTGTGCCTGCAATTGGGTAGATTTCAATTTGGTTGGTGTCGGTTTCGTACTTAAGCGCGCTTTCTGGTGATGCGCCAAACAAAGTGAACAGCTCATCTTGCATGTAGAACATGTAAGGGCTTGGGTTACTTTGTTTCAGTTCTTTGTAAGCAGCGAGTGGAGAGGGGCAAGGTAGAGTGAATCGGCGAGATGGTACAACTTGGAATACATCGCCTTTCACTACGAACTCTTTCAAGTCGCGAACGATTTGGCAGAAGTCATCATCAGATACGCTTGGTTCAACCGTCACGTCAGCTATTTGCTCAGCGCTTGGCAACAGTTTTGGTGCTGCACATTGAGCACAGATTTCTGCAATACGAGTCTCTAACGCTGTTTTCTCTGAACCGTCAACAAACAACGTCGCTTGAAGCTGGCAAGATTCCGTTTGATGGTCGACAACCAGCAGTGTTTCGGCGACGTAGAAAACGTAATCTGGACATTGATTGGTTGCTTCTGCATTACCAAGCGGCTCGAAGTTTGCGACTAAGTCGTAGGCAAACAGACCGCCAAGGAAAATAGCGTGTTTGTCTTGCTGTGAAATATCGAAGCTGTGTTGCACTAAACGTAGTGCGTCAAAAGAAGAAGCTTCACGTAGTCGAGAGTCCTCATCTAACGTGTCGCATGGCTGGCTAAACTCCAAAGTCAGCGTTTCGCCATCGAACTTACTTTCAACGTCACCACGGATGTTCTGGTTTAGGTGAGACAGTAGGTTTTTACCGTTGTTGGTCAAGGCGTGCATGCTAACAGTGTGGCCGTAACAAACGATGCGCACCGCTGAATCTACGATTAAAAGTGATTTTAGATTCTGTTTCGAATCAATTTCAGCGGATTCGAGAAGCAAGCTATCTCTTTTGTTCTCACAAATGGTATGGAACAAACGTGTTGGGTCTTGAGTGTAAGGAACCGAAGTCTTTAATACTTCTAGGCATCCAAGTTTCTTGATTTCTATGGCCTTATTCACAAGACCTCCTTGTAGCTGTCTAAATCTTCCTGCCGTACATAGTCGCATAAAGCAAACGTTCTCCCAATCTAGAGTTAGCCATATTCGATTAATGTTTAGGCAGTTGAATGTGAAATGAGCAACAAAACAAAAAAGCCCGCTTAAGTAGCGGGCTTTACAACGTTTGGTTCTATAAACTAGAAGTATACGTTTGCCCACCAAGAACTAGTCCAAGTGCGCCACCAAGCAAGATCTGATGAGTTTGTCTTATTAAGACAAACCGCAACTTTCGCTTTTTGGTTTTGGTTAAATTCTTGTAACATGGTGAACCTTAAATTACGCACTTTGTATTTGTGTACTAGTTAACTAGTGCGAGAGTAAAAAGTCAACCCCAAAACAGCATTAAAACGATAAAAATATGAGAATTGATTTACATAGTCACACCACTGCATCGGACGGTCGGTTAGAGCCTAAAGATTTAGTGGAAAGGGCGCTGAGTTTTGATATAGAGGTTTTGGCGATCACTGATCACGATACGGTTGACGGTTTGGCGTTAGCCAAGCAACACGTTCAAGACAATAATTTACCGATCAAAATCATCAACGGCATTGAGATATCGACTGTCTGGCAAAACAAAGACATTCATATTGTCGGCCTGAATATCGATCCGGAAAATGAACAATTATCTGCCCTTATAGAACAGCAGAAGCAGCATCGCATAACACGATCTGAGTTAATTGCAGAGCGACTACAAAAAGCAACTCGGGAAGGTGTGCTCGAAGAGGTAAGGCAGATCGCCGGTGATGCGCCTGTTACGAGAGCGCACTTCGCGAAATGGTTGGTGGATAATGGTTACGCAAAAACCATGCAAATGGTGTTTAAAAAATACCTAACACGTAATAACCCAGGTTATGTACCACCGAATTGGTGCTCGATGAAAGATGCGGTTGATGCTATCCATGCTGCTGGTGGTTTGGCGGTATTAGCGCATCCTGGAAGATATAAGTTGACAGCGAAGTGGATTAAGCGTCTTCTAGCAGCGTTTGTAGAAGCAAACGGCGATGCGATGGAAGTTGCACAGCCGCAGCAAGCGCAACAAGAAAGGCGCAACTTGGCTGATTATGCTATACAGTACAAACTATTAGCGTCTCAAGGCAGTGATTTTCACTACCCATCCCCTTGGATGGAGCTAGGAAGGAACCTTTGGTTGCCCGCAGGCGTCGAACCAGTTTGGAAAGATTGGGGTATTGATCCTTCGTTGGATATATCAAAGTAACCTCAAAGCGTGGGTTTCAGCATCAAATAACTGGAAAGTGTATATTGGGTATTAATGTGGCTTTCCTTGTCGTTGGAACTGAACAACACGTTGAATCTTGAAGTCACTTGATAAAACACAACAAGGCGGCATTCAAGCTCCACATAAGAATATAGAGCCGAGAGGCTCGATAATGAGGAATTACAATGAGCCAGTTTTTTTACGTTCACCCAGAAAACCCACAGGCTCGCTTGATTAATCAAGCAGTAGCAATCATTCGTAACGGCGGCGTTGTGGTGTACCCTACCGATTCAGGGTACGCACTTGGCTGTCAGTTGGAGAACAAACAGGCACTGGAACGAATCTGTCAGATCCGTCGTCTGGATGATAAGCATAACTTTACTTTATTGTGTCGTGATTTGTCGGAGCTTTCTCTATATGCGCGAGTAGATAACTCTGCATTCCGACTACTGAAAAACAACACACCAGGTCCTTACACCTTCATCTTCAAAGGCACGAAAGAAGTGCCGCGTCGTTTGATGAATGCAAAACGTAAGACCATCGGTATCCGTGTTCCAGACAATCAAATTGCCTTGGATTTGTTGGAAGCATTAGGTGAACCGATGATGTCTACGTCGTTGATCCTACCTGGCAGTGACGTAACAGAGTCTGATCCGGAAGATATTCGCGATAAACTAGAACATGCGGTTGATGTGATTCTTAATGGCGGTTACTTAGGTGAACAGCCTACGACCGTCATTGACTTTAGCGAAGGTGAACCTGTTGTGGTGCGTTTGGGATCAGGTGACCCGGCACCATTCGAATAATTCGATTAATAGACGTACACCACCGTCAAACAAAATAGGAGGCATCGCGCCTCCTATTTTAGTTGTCATATCGAATATCTCATTGAACTTAACTGTTTGAGATTAAGCGAAATCGAAAATGTCGATACCATTTTGTTCAGCATAGTTGATGTATGCAGAGCTCACGCCGTTTAATGTTACTTCGACATTGTATTCATCACTAGAGAATACTGCCCAGCCACACTCATTATAAGATAAAGTCAGATCATCCGCTGAATCCAAGAACGTATCTCGAATGCCATCATTGTCGGTGTCTCTGCCCATATCGAAGACAAGTTTGTCATGAAAAATATTAAAATCGACAATATCGGCTTTAATATCAATATCGTTGGAAGATACAGGTTGATCGGGTACGCCAATAGCCAGGCGGTTTGTAAGCACAAAAGTGTCGTCTCCACAGCCGCCGCTCAGTACTGATTCACCATCGCCAACGACGAGCGTGTCGTTACCCCAACCACCACTCAAGTAGTTGTTGCCTGAGTAATCAAAAATTGTATCATCGCCACAGCCACCAAAAAGCTTGTCATTTCCTAATCCGCCCGATAGGAAGTCGTTGCCAAAGCCGCCAGAAACAAAGTCGTTTCCTCGGCCACCGAGCAAGGTATCGTCTCCCCAGCCCCCGAAGACAACATCATTGCCTCCGTATCCTACGAACTTATCATCACCACAGAAGCCGAAGAAAATATCGGTTGTTTCAGCCCCTTTTGTACCGGTCATATCGTCATCTTGAGATGTCCCAAAAATCCAATTTAGGTCTAGGTTTAGCATAGACATTGTTCTATTCCTTTTTGTCTGATTTATGCCAATCGTCGAGAATGCAGAGCCAATCTAGCTAGTTAAAATACACGATAACGTTAGTGTCATTTTTAATAGTAAATAGTGACTTACCGATGCTTCTTGTCTTGCTATGAGCGCTCATTTATTCACGATGATTGGTATTACTTAGCAGCAAACAGGGACGGCTTATTCTTCGTTGCTTTTAAAGCAATACGAACAGTAAACACACCCCAAATGGTTATCGTTGTAACCCTGACAATTTTATCAGGTACTGCACGGTTAAAGTGGCTCGGGAAGACCGATATTAGTGGGATTCTCGCTGGGCGATATCAGCATTAAGTAGGAAAAAAGTTGCAGAATAGAATAAATATTTTCGACGTTTTAAAGTGAATTTTTGGTGTGGAGAATAGCGCCGATTTAGCTTACATTAACTGAGAAAGTTACGTATAATGTCGGACCGAAAAATCCCACTGAAATGGGTAATTAGCAAAATACAGACCAATCCTGGTCTAGACGTCTGTGAAGACGACACATAGGTAGATAAATGAGCGAAAAGTTACAAAAAGTATTAGCACGTGCTGGTCACGGTTCTCGTCGTGAGATTGAATCGTTAATTAAATCTGGTCGCGTTAGCGTGAACGGTGTAGTCGCTAAGCTTGGTGAAAGACTTGAAGACGAGAGCAGCGTAGTTCGTATCGATGGTCACATTGTCTCTGCAAAGATTCAAGAAGAAGTGATTTGTCGTGTACTTGCGTACTACAAACCCGAGGGTGAACTGTGTACTCGTCACGATCCAGAAGGTCGTCGTACTGTTTTTGATCGTCTGCCAAAAATTCGTGGCTCTCGTTGGATTTCAGTTGGTCGTCTGGATGCGAACACTTCTGGTCTTCTGCTTTTCACAACGGATGGTGAACTGGCGAACCGCTTAATGCACCCAAGCCGCCAAGTTGAACGTGAATACCTAGTACGTGTGTTCGGTGAAGTAACTGAACAGAAAGTTCGTAATCTAGTAAAAGGTGTTGAACTGGAAGACGGTTTAGCTCGCTTTGAAGATGTTGTTTACGCGGGTGGTGAAGGCATGAACCACACGTTTTACGTTGTTATCAACGAAGGTCGTAACCGCGAAGTTCGTCGACTATGGGAATCGCAAGAGTGTACCGTTAGTCGTCTGAAACGTGTTCGTTACGGCGACATTTTCTTAGACAAGAAACTGCCTCGTGGCGGTTGGATGGAGCTTGACCTGAAAGAAGTAAACTACTTGCGTGAGCTTGTAGAGCTTCGTCCAGAGAAAGAAACCATGCTTGATCTGAACAAAGACAACACGTCACGCAAACGTGAGCGTGCACGCAGCCAAAAAATTCGTCGCGCAGTTAAGCGCCATGAAGAGCGTGTTAACACGCCAAAAGGTCGCAGCAACAACCCTTCTCGTCGTAAGCCGAAGAAGACCGCTGGTGATCAAGGTGCACGTAACAAGCATCGTTAATCGATAGCAAAACATCAGAAAGGCTTGCCAACTTGGCAAGCCTTTTTCTTATCTGTTACATAGCGAAAGGATCTAAAGCCGATATAGAGAAGGGTGTTTGGATAAACAAATATCGCAGCTAAACAAAAACAGCAGATAAAAAAATACCAGCGCTAGGCTGGTATTTTTTATCATGATGAAGAAACGTTAATCGCGTTTCCAAAGCATATGGCAGAACTTATGTTCAGGGTCTCGGCTGATTAGCATACGAGCAAATACGTCATCAAGAACGTCATTTTCCTCATTTACTAGGCCGATACGAACCTCTGCATATACTTCTTTGTCGATCTCGAAGCCAACATGTTCAACCCAGTCATCACTAGTTTCAACAAGTTCTGCGGCACCACGATCTTCAAATTGCGCAGTAAACAGAATCACGTCAGCAGGCTCTAGGTTATCTGGAGCCATCTCAAGGAAAATGTCGTACGCTGCGTCGATGACGTCGTCGTAAGAAATCAAATCAGACATGCTTATGCTCGGCTCATGTATTTACGTTCAGCTGTGTTAATGATAACACGGTCACCAGTTGCTATGTACTCAGGAACCTGGATGACAAGACCTGAAGCGAAGCGTGCTGGTTTAGTACGAGCAGATGCAGAAGCACCTTTGATTGAGGGGTCTGTTTCTTCAATCACTAGCTCAACAGAAGATGGTAGTTCAATACCCACAGCAGCACCGTTAACAAGGATAATGTGGATACCTTGTGTATCTTCGTTGATGAACAGCATGTCGTCTTCAACTTCATTGTGCTTGAATGTGTATTGTGAGTAGTCTTCGTTATCCATGAAGATGTGCTCATCGCCGTCAGCGTATGAGTACACAACTGCACGTTTGTTCATTTCTACCGTTTCAACAACGTCATCAGACTTGTAACGCTCATCTACACGTGCGCCCGTGTTTAGATCTGTACAACGCATTTTGTAGATTTTAGCGCCGCCACGACCGCCAGGAGTCGTTACTTCGATGTCTTTAACTAGAAGAGTTTTACCATTAGACTCGATTGCGAAGCCTTTTTTGATTTCACTTGCCTTTGGCATTGTATATTCCTATTCATACTTATTAAGCAAAACTCGGTGATTATAGCGCTAAGTTAGCCACCTAGCATTAAAATTCATTGCAGAAATTTGTTGTTACTCCCATGAGTAAACACCTGAATGGACTTGATTCAGTGAGTCGGCTAAGAGAACATATAGTCCAACTTCTTGAACCATCTGAGAACACGTTTTAAGTCATGTCTCTGCCTGTTATCGATCCTAAACAACCATTTCAACCAGAGTTTGCGCCTTTAATTAGGGAAGTTACCGCTTGTCTCAAAGGTGGACTGGGGCAAAACTTACACAGCGTGTATGTGTATGGTAGCGTCGCTCGCAAAACAGCGGTCGCAGGAAGGTCGAACTTAGACCTGGTTGTCGTTACTCAATCATCCTTTGAGCACAATCGCGCGACTTTACTCAACACGATTAAGTGGCGCGCGCAGCAAAGTCATCCTCAAGTTAGTGGCGTATCGGTCCGCACAGCGTTAGTGAGTGAAGTGGCTAACTTAGATAGCATTTTCACTTGGGGCTTTATGCTTAAGCATTGCTGTGTCTGTGTCTATGGTGATGATCTGGCAGACTGTTTTGGTGATTACGTTCCAAGTTGGGAAATTGCTAAGCACTGGAATATGGATGTGGAAGATTGGATTACGGTGTATCGCAAAAAAATCGTCCAAGCGAAGACGATAGAAGAGCAGGTGGTCGCTCAACGCGTGATTGCTAAAAAGCTACTAAGGGCGTCATACTCTTTGGTGATGTATCGAGATAAACGTTGGTTTGATGACCCTATACAATGTGGCAAGGTATTCTTAACTTATCATCCTGAAAAGCAGCTTGAGATCGAGCGGCTAGAAATTTTACTTTCTGGCCGGGGTATTCCCAAGCGTTCTGTTATCGGGCTAATTGATGCGTTTGGTGATTGGTTAGTCAAACAGTACCAGAAAACAGAGTTTCGTATCGGTTAAAACAACCCCATTTGAGGTGCTGAAAGCCTGTCAAAATCCGTCCCAATGAAAGGGAGAATTGCATCTGCAACGGGTTTGAGTTGTTTATCAATGTAATGTTGATAATCAATCGGGCTATTGAGGTACTCATAAGGTTCAGGACCGTTCACGGTTATAATGTATTCAATTCGTCCTTTGTTTTGATACTGTAATGGGCGTCCAAGCTTGGCATTTATCTCATCCGCTAAACGAGCTGCACGCACTTGTGGCGGGACGTTCTTCTGATACTCATGCAGTTTTCTGCGCAGTCGCTTTTGATACACTAACTGTTCATCAAATTCACCGTTGTTAGTTTTCTCAACCATCTCTCGGACATAGTCGCTTGGGTCTTCACCATGAAAAATCATTCTATAGAGCGTATTTTGAAATTTCTGTGCTAACGAGGTCCAGTCAGTACGGGCACTTTCTAACCCTTTAAATACAATCCGCTCTTGCTCTCCTTCACCGATTAAACCCGCATAGCGCTTTTTCGAGCCAGTTTCTGCGCCACGAATTGTTGGCATAAGGAATCTGCGATAGTGGGTTTCATATTCAATTTCCAACATAGATGTTAGGTTGTACTCAGAGCGCAGATGTTCTTGCCACCAAGAGTTGATGTAATCAACTAATTGATTTCCAACAGCGTCGGCTTCTACTTGACTGTATGGTCGATTCAACGACACAAATGTGGAATCCGTATCGCCGTAAATCACTTGATAGCCTTGTTCCTCAATCAGCACTTTAGTTTGCTTCATGATCTCATGTCCGCGCATGGTAATACTAGAAGCTAACCGAGTATCAAAGAAACGACATCCCGATGAGCCCAGTACGCCATAAAAGGAGTTCATGATGATTTTGATTGCCTGAGAAAAAGCTTTTTCATTGTTCTTTTTCGCGACATCACGTGCCGCCCAAAGCTTTTCAATCATTTCTGGTAAAAAGTGTTTCGTACGATGGAACTGACCACCGCGAAAGCCAGGTACTGCCTGCTCATCTTCTTTACCAATATCGAGTAATAACCCCTCAACCAAACCCATAGGATCAATCAAGAAAGAGCGAATAATCGATGGGTATAGACTCTTAAAGTCCAACACTAAAACGGAATCATATAGGTTAGGGATGGAGTCCATCACGTAACCGCCGGGGCTCGCAATCCAATTTTCTGGGTGTAGGTTCGGGGCAACATAGCCTGCGCGGTGTATTTGCGGCATGTATAAATTAGTGAATGCCGCTACCGAGCCACCGACACGATCCAGTTCTACACCAGTGAGGCGAGAGCGTTCAATTGCAAAGTCGAGCAGGTGAGTGTGATTGAAAATCTTGTTCACCAACACGCAGTCTTGTAAGTTATATTTAGCCAGCGATGGTTTGTCGGAGCGGTACATACGATTGATCTCATCCATACGGTCATGAACGTTGTGGATTTCTTTACCTTCCCCCAAGAGTTCTTGAGATACAGACTCTAATGACCAAGACCGAAAGTGATAAGTAGCCGTTTTTAACGTATCGATACCATCCATCACAACTCGCCCGGGAATGGAGATAAACCCTTGTTGGCTTTGAGATGAACTTCTAAAAAAGCTGGCTTGCTCTGCTCTGCCAAGCATTAGCTTCATGTTGTGCCATTCTGCTCGTTTGTGTAGCAGGCGAAAGTCAAAATCAATGACGTTCCAACCGACAATGACATCGGGGTCGAATTGTTTAAACCAATCGATGAGTGCTTCTAGAAGCGCCTTTTCATCCTGGACCCATTGTATCGGTGTATCCGAAGGTTCTGGTTCTCCGATCATGATAACGCGGGAATCCATGACGCTGTCTAATCCGATGGAGTAAAGAATGCCTTTCTCAGAGCATTCTAGATCTAACGAGACAACGTTTAACTTCGGCTCATATTGCCCCGTACGGCATTTTGCGTTCTGGACGCGTTGGTAGCCATTGGTACGAGTCACATTGCCTGTAAACTCAATACTGCCTTTAATAAAACGCTCCATGAGGTAGCGATCGGCGAGGCGAATATCACTTTCGTACGTAGTGATATCATTTTGAGCGAACGTGTCTTTAAGTGTGAGAGCGTCTCTGGTTACGTTGGTATAGCATGCAGAAAGAGGCGTATGTTCAAACGTTTTGAGATCCAAAAGGCGGATGTCGACGGGTATGTTTTTTTCTCGCGCGAGTGTTTTTGCTTGCTCTGAATGTTTCTGAGCGATGAAAAATACTGGCTTCTCACCATTAATAATTAACAGAGTAGGACCTGCTTCTGTCGAAAGCCACAGCTCGATTTGAGTTTGACCTTTGATGTCTCGTGCCTGTCGAGTAAGCAGAAAGCCTTGTTGGATATTCAAATGTGAGAAACCTTAGAAAACTTGAAGAACGCTAGTTTAACATTAAGAACTGTAAAAATAACCAGTAAAGAAAACGGTTCAAATTTTTGCTGGAATTAGTGATTACCAGTTAGCCTCTGGTGCAAGAGGGACAGTGTCATTTTAAGTTATAGCGTGTTTCTCTGGGCAATATGAAACCTAGTTACTTGATTTATTGTACTTAATGTTGTTAATTGTCTTTTCTTAGATTTCGGTTCTGCTCATCACGCTCTGAAATAATAGAGTGGTTTATGAATAAGTTCTTGCTAAAGTTTGCGTTTCAGCACATATTCATAGAAAGCAATTTTTTGTCGATTACGTTAGTATATAGGCAGTCATACTGATATCCACATTTAACAAATAATGGTTATGTGGGTGCAGAACCAATACAAAGTGTGGAGATACAAGTTTGATAAATGTTTTCCTTGTAGATGATCACGAGCTGGTTCGCACAGGGATACGACGTATTATTGAAGACGTCCGTGGAATGAACGTAGCAGGAGAAGCTGACAGCGGTGAAGATGCAGTAAAATGGTGTCGCAGTAATCATGCTGACGTCGTTTTAATGGACATGAACATGCCAGGAATTGGTGGCTTGGAAGCCACTAAAAAAATTCTTCGCGTGAATCCTGATGTGAAAATCATCGTACTTACCGTTCATACAGAAAACCCGTTTCCAACCAAGGTGATGCAGGCAGGTGCGTCTGGTTATTTAACCAAAGGTGCTGGCCCTGATGAAATGGTGAATGCGATTCGTGTAGTTAATAGTGGGCAGCGTTACATCTCACCAGAGATTGCGCAGCAGATGGCATTGAGTCAATTTTCTCCAGCCTCTGAGAACCCTTTTAAAGACTTATCCGAACGTGAATTGCAGATCATGCTTATGATCACCAAAGGCCAAAAGGTAACGGATATTTCTGAGCAACTTAATTTAAGTCCAAAGACAGTCAACAGCTATCGCTACCGACTCTTTAGTAAATTGGACATTAATGGTGACGTTGAGTTAACTCACTTAGCGATTCGCCACGGAATGCTGGACACCGAGACCCTTTAGCGTGAATCCTCCCTTCGATTCGGCTTCCTTTCTCAAGACAGTAACTCATCAGCCCGGCGTTTACAGAATGTACAACGCCGAAGCTGTTGTAATCTACGTAGGTAAAGCCAAAGATCTAAAAAAGCGCCTTTCAAGCTACTTTCGAAAAAAAGTAGACAGTGAGAAAACTCGCGCGCTTGTCAGTAATATCGCAAAAATAGACGTCACAGTGACTCACACTGAGACAGAAGCGCTCATCTTAGAGCATAACTACATCAAGCAGTATTTACCGAAATACAATGTTTTGCTGCGAGATGATAAGTCTTACCCTTATATCTTTATTAGCGGTCATAAGCACCCACGGCTTTCTATCCACCGTGGCGCCAAGAAGCGCAAAGGTGAATATTTTGGCCCCTACCCAGATTCTGGTGCAGTAAGAGAAACATTGCATTTGCTGCAAAAGATATTACCTGTGCGCCAGTGTGAAGACACTGTCTATTCCAACCGAACGCGCCCATGTTTGATGTACCAAATTGGCCGTTGTGCAGGGCCATGCGTTGATACCATCATTTCTGATGAAGAATACGCAGAGTTGGTTGGCTTTGTGCGCATGTTTTTGCAAGGCAAAGACCAGCAAGTACTCAAACAACTGATCGAGAAAATGGAAGTTGCCAGTCAGCAATTGCGCTTTGAAGATGCCGCTAAATTCCGCGATCAAATTCAAGCGATTAGACGTGTTCAAGAGCAGCAGTACGTCTCAGAAGACAGCATGGATGATATGGATGTACTCGGGTTTGCTCAGGAGAATGGTATCGCGTGTATCCATATCCTGATGATACGCCAAGGCAAAGTGCTTGGTAGCCGTAGCCATTTTCCGAAAATCCCACAAAATACAAGCCAGCAGGAAGTGTTCGATAGTTTTCTGACTCAATACTATTTGAGCCATAACGAAGCACGTACAATTCCTTCTCGTATTATTTTGAATCAAGAGTTGGCAGAAGATATTGCGCCAATACAGAAAGCGTTAAGTGAAGTGGCAGGTCGTAAGGTTCATTTCCATACCTCGCCAACTGGCTCTCGAGCAAGGTATCTCAAGCTTTCGAACACGAATGCACTAACGGCGATTACCACCAAAATCAATCACAAGATGACGATTAATCAGCGTTTTCATGCGCTTCGCGAAACATTGAAGTTGGAGTCTATTGCTCGAATGGAGTGTTTTGATATCTCCCATACCATGGGGGAAAGTACGATTGCATCGTGTGTGGTGTTCAACAATGAAGGCCCCGTTAAGCAGGAGTATCGTCGCTATAACATCACTGGGATTACCGGTGGTGACGATTACGCTGCAATGGGACAAGCGTTGGAGCGCCGTTATTCGAAGCAATTGGACGTAGAGAAAATTCCCGACATCATCTTTATCGATGGTGGTAAAGGTCAGTTAAATCGTGCGCATGATATTATTTCGCAATATTGGGGTGATTGGCCAAAGCGTCCCATCATGATTGGTATTGCGAAAGGGGTCACTCGCAAACCAGGCTTAGAAACGCTGATTACAGTCGATGGGGACGAGTTTCATTTACCAAGCGATGCTCCAGCGCTGCACCTTATTCAACATATTCGTGATGAAAGCCATAACCATGCTATAGCGGGGCATCGTGCTAAGCGAGGTAAAACCAGACGTACGAGTGCACTTGAAGGGATTGAGGGAATTGGCCCTAAACGACGTCAGGCGTTACTCAAGTACATGGGTGGGTTACAAGAACTTAAACGTGCAAGTGTCGAAGAAATCGCCAAAGTACCGGGAATAAGTCACTCTTTAGCAGAAATTATTTTCCAAGCATTGAAACAATAAGGAAAATCGCGCAACATTAAGCCGCAATGTGTAAGAGAATAATAAAATGCGTTTGAATATCCCGAACATTCTGTCTCTTCTTAGACTGTTCCTAATCCCTGTTTTTGTGGTTGTCTTTTATCTACCTTATTCATGGGCACCGTTTGCAGCAGCAATGGTGTTTTGGGTAGCGGGTTTTACTGACTGGCTTGACGGTATGTTGGCCCGTAAACTTGGCCAAACTTCTCGTTTTGGTGCGTTTATTGATCCTGTTGCTGATAAAGTGCTAGTGGCAACGGCATTGATTTTAATCACGGAACATTACCATTCAATTTGGGTGACCATTCCTGCGGTAACGATGATCGCGCGAGAAATCATTATCTCAGCATTGCGAGAATGGATGGCTGAAATCGGTAAGCGAGCCAGTGTTGCGGTATCTTGGGTTGGCAAAGTAAAAACTGTTTCGCAAATGTTCGCCTTATGGGTGTTGATATGGCGTTACGATGAATGGATGGTTTGGCTAGGCTTTGCAGCATTGTATGTGGCAACTTTCTTGACGTACTGGTCAATGATTCAATATTTAGCAGCTGCGAAAGACGATCTGTTGAATGAAGAGCATCATTAAATTCTGATATTAGAAAGCAGGCTTAATAGCCTGCTTTTTTGTATCTAAGATAATCTACAGCATTTCTTTGCTTCTCACGTTTTTCAATGCTTGCTAACAGTCATGCTTGAAATTTGTATCTGGGGCTTTTGCTTCGATAGAGTTCCATATGTGATCTAAGTCTTGTTTTCGCCCTTGGAGAGTCTCAGAGAAGCGAGCCTCCTGATTATTAACGCTTCAATACACGTAACGCACGGCCATCAGTGTAAGGCGTAGCCAAAGCTTTATGATAAACAAGTGTATTTAAGCGATTTTTAGTATTAAAACTAAGCAATCCACCGTCTTTCGCACAAATTCTAGTCAAACGATTTAAAAAAATAAAAATAGTATTGACTCGATCGCTCGAATCCGTAGAATGCATCCCGTACCCAAGAGAGCACAGCTCAGTAGGGTGGTGAAAAAAGCTTAGCTTTATTCACAGATTAGGCGCCTTGGCAGAGTGGCTATGCAGCGGATTGCAAATCCGTGGACCTCGGTTCGACTCCGGGAGGCGCCTCCATTATTCTTTTGAGAGTGAATAGCTTTCGAGAATAAATGCGACACTAGCTCAGTTGGTAGAGCGCAACCTTGCCAAGGTTGAGGTCACGAGTTCGAACCTCGTGTGTCGCTCCAAATTTTATTGATATGGCGTTAGCGGTATCAGATGGTGTTTTACTTTTCTGTAAAGGCATCACAAAGAATATTTGTGTGCCCTGGTGGTGGAATTGGTAGACACAAGGGATTTAAAATCCCTCGACGTTCGCGTTGTGCCGGTTCAAGTCCGGCCCGGGGCACCATCTCATATTAAATGCGACACTAGCTCAGTTGGTAGAGCGCAACCTTGCCAAGGTTGAGGTCACGAGTTCGAACCTCGTGTGTCGCTCCAGGTTTAAGGCCCAGCATAAAAATGCTGGGCCTTTTTTGTATTTCTTAAAATCTTAAATTTCTTCTTCGCGATGTATTTCTTTAAGCACTGAGCTCCTTCAGCTTACTAACTTAACTCCTTGTTAATTTTAGCCATAGCAACGTCACTTCATGGCCATACCTATCCGACTAGTTTAAGTTTAGTCAATCAAAGTTCTGTGAATAAAGACTCATCGATTTAGGCTGAGCAGTAACGTAAATACTAGCTCTGTTAAATGCCTTGGATACTGAAAATAATGTTCTACGATTAAAGAGTGGTATGTTCATAAACCGTTTTGGTTCATGGCGCTGATATTGTAAGGATATTTGTTTAAATAACAGGTATTTGAGAAAAGAAGAAAAGCGTTGTAGATGAGTATGAATGTACAAATATCACTAGGGGGAACTTTGTTGTGATTTGCGTCACTGTTACTAATATGAAAAATCGTTGCCAGAAGATTTTATTTTGTGATAAATTCGCGCGCAATCTCGGAGCGTAATTAACAACGTTTGATCTCTGGGGGATACGCGTAGTGACCATTCAAGCTGATTGTGACACTGCGTAGGGTAGGTATCGGCAAAGCCTTTTGTCGATAGACGGGATACTAATGCTGTAAAAGCGGCATATTAATGGGAAACCCAACATTGAAACCTTTGAATAAACACACACTAATCAGCTTCATACTGCCGAAATGTCCTGTTTTACAAAACGGGTGCATTACGGAACCTTGATTAATCCCTTTTACATATAAAGTCACGAGTATCGTGGCAAATGATCTGTATTTGTCATTTTGCACTGACAAATGCGGAGGGGTATACACACCTCCTGTAACTTCATTCCAATGATTATTAATACAGGATATAGAATTATTATAATTCAAGGGATTATGTAGTATGAGCACTGCCTTTGAAGTCGATAGCAATATCGCAAACATTTTTTCGTCTCAGGTTCCTATCGTCGAGGGAACGTATGACTTAACGCCAGATCAAGTATTGATTGATCAGGCTGAGCATGAATCTGAAGTACGTTCTTATCCACGTCGCTTGCCAATCGCAATCAAACAAGCTTTTGGTTGCTTGGTTGAAGATACACGTGGACAGATCTTTTTAGACTGCCTTGCGGGGGCGGGCACTCTAGCTTTGGGGTATAACCATCCTGAAATCAACCAAGCTCTGAAAGAGCAATTAGATTCGGGTCTGCCATATCAGACGCTAGATATTGCAACATCAGCAAAAACGACGTTTATTCAATCTGTTAAATCTTTTCTTCCTCAAGAGTTAAGTGAGAACAGCGTTATCCAATTTTGTGGTCCGTCTGGAGCCGATGCAGTTGAAGCCGCGATCAAGCTCGCGAAGCAGACTACTGGTCGCAACACCATGTTTGCTTTTCGTGGCGCATATCATGGTATGACTAACGGCACAATGGGAATGATGGGCAACCTAGGTACGAAAGCGCGTCGAACTGGTTTAATGTCAGACGTGCACTTTATGCCTTTCCCATACAATCTGCGTTGTCCATTTGGGCTTGGCGGTGATGAAGGTGCGAAAGCAAGTATTCGCTATATCGATCGTCTTTTAAACGATGATGAATCGGGCATTATGAAGCCTGCTGCGATCATCGTTGAGCCAGTGCAAGGTGAGGGTGGTGTTGTTCCTGCGCCAGCATTCTGGCTGCGAGAGTTACGTCGTATTTGTGATGAACACGGTATCTTACTGATCTTCGATGAGATCCAGTGTGGTGTTGGTAAAACTGGCTACAATTTCGCATTTGAAGAGTCGGGCATTGTTCCAGATATCCTGTGTTTATCAAAAGCTATTGGCGGTGGCTTACCAATGTCGCTATTGGTTATCAACAAGCAGCATGATACTTGGAAGCCGGGCGAACACACAGGTACGTTTCGTGGCAATCAGTTAGCCATGGTCTCTGGTGCGAAAGCATTAGAAATCATCCAGCGTGACAATCTGGCTGAGCATGCCAATATTGCGGGCCAGTATTTGCGCTATGGTCTTGAAAGCATTCAAAAGCGCGTGAACTGTATCGCAGAAGTACGTGGCAAAGGTTTGATGCTTGGTGTGGAGATTAAAAATCCAAACGGTGAGCTCAATAAATTTGGCGAACCTCAAGCGGATAGTGAACTCACTCTTTCCATTCAACGCGCAGCACTTGAGCGTGGCTTGATCGTTGAGAAAGGCGGACGTGAAGGTGCAGTAATTCGCTTCCTTCCTCCTCTTATCATCTCGTTTGAGCAAATCGACTTTGCTTTACGTGTATTTGAAGACGCGATTTTAGCAGCAGGCGGTAGTCACATCGAAACTCAGCCACAAGATGAATGGAAGAAGCATTTCATCCACACTGGAGAGTTGGGCAGCAATGAGTTTGCTTCGGTGATGAATCACACTACGACAGCAATGAAATCAGTGTTTGAACAGGTTGCTGCACCATACTCAGGTATGGATCCAAAAGCATTGGAAGCAGCGATCCATGCTGTTGATCTTGACAATAAAAATGCGCCTCTCAAAACGGTTATTGATGATGCAGCCGAGTTGGTCGCGAAAAACGCGATTTTTACTCAACATCCAGATTGTATCGCTCACCTTCATACTCCACCGTTGATGCCTGCTATTGCCGCAGAGGCAATGATTGCGGCTTTGAACCAATCAATGGACTCATGGGATCAAGCTTCATCAGCGACTTATGTTGAACAGAAAGTTGTGAACTGGCTATGCGATAAATACGAGTTAGGTGAAAAAGCAGACGGTATCTTCACGAGCGGCGGCACGCAAAGTAATCAAATGGGTTTGATGCTTGCGCGTGATTGGATTGCTGACAAACTCAGTGCGCACTCAATTCAAAAGCTTGGCCTTCCTGAATACGCAGACAAGCTGCGTATTGTATGTTCGAAAAAATCCCACTTCACGGTTCAAAAATCAGCGTCTTGGATGGGGTTGGGTGAAAAAGCGGTTATGACCGTCGATGCTAATGCCGATGGAACGATGGATGTCACTAAGTTAGACGAAGTTCTAAATCAGGCAAAAGCAGAAGGTTTGATCCCATTTGCAATTGTCGGCACAGCGGGCACAACGGATCACGGTGCTATTGATGACCTAGACTTTATCGCCGATATGGCAGCGAAACATGACATGTGGATGCACGTCGACGGTGCATACGGTGGAGCTCTGATTCTAAGTAGCCAAAAAGCCCGTCTGAAAGGTTGTGAGCGTGCACACTCCATCAGCGTAGACTTCCACAAGTTGTTTTACCAAACCATCAGTTGTGGCGCGCTGTTGGTGAATGACAAGTCTAACTTTAAATTCCTGCTTCATCACGCAGACTACTTGAACCGCGAACACGACGAACTACCGAACTTGGTGGATAAGTCTATTGCTACAACTAAGCGTTTTGATGCGCTCAAAGTGTTTATGACGATGCAAAGCGTGGGGCCAAAAGCCCTAGGCGATATGTACGATCATTTGCTTGATCAGACGCTTGAAGTTGCGGACATGATTCGAGATAACAAACACTTTGAGTTGTTGGCTGAACCATCGCTATCTACGGTTCTGTTCCGCGCGACACATGAATCAGCGGATCTTGACGAACTGAACAAAACGTTGCGCTTAGAAGCGTTAACACGCGGTATCGCGGTATTGGGTGAAACCATTGTCGACGATAAAACTGCGCTTAAATTTACGATTTTGAACCCGTGTCTGACGACGGCGGACTTTGAATCTTTGCTCTCAAAAATCAATACGCTAGCGGCAGAGCTAGTTTAACAAAGGTAACGGAAAACTATGGCAATTCTACAGATTGGTGCAGGCGGCGTTGGCTGGGTAGTTGCACATAAAGCAGCACAAAACAACGACGTTCTGGGTGATATCACAATCGCATCACGTACCGTAGGTAAGTGTGAGAAAATCATCGAATCGATTCAGAAGAAAAACAATCTGAAAGATTCAACTAAGAAACTAGAAGCTCGTGCGGTAAACGCGGACGACGTAGATTCTTTAGTTGCTTTAATTAAAGAAGTGCAGCCTGACTTAGTGATCAACGCGGGTCCTCCTTGGGTGAACATGTCTATTATGGAAGCATGTTACCAAGCTAAAGTGTCATACCTTGATACATCTGTTGCGGTTGATTTGTGCTCTGAAGGCCAACAAGTACCTCAAGCTTACGATTGGCAGTGGGGCTACCGTGAGAAGTTTGAAGAGGCGGGTATCACAGGTATTCTTGGTGCCGGTTTCGATCCGGGCGTAGTATCGGTGTTTGCTGCATACGCGGTGAAACATCTGTTCGATGAAATCGATACTATCGACGTAATGGATGTAAACGCAGGTGACCACGGTAAGAAGTTCGCAACTAACTTTGACCCAGAAACGAACATGCTTGAGATTCAAGGTGATTCCTTCTACTGGGAAAACGGCGAGTGGAAACAAGTACCTTGTCACTCACGTATGCTTGAGTTTGAATTCCCGAACTGTGGTTCACATAAAGTGTACTCAATGGCGCACGACGAAGTTCGATCTATGCAAGAGTTCATCCCGGCGAAACGCATTGAGTTTTGGATGGGGTTCGGTGACCGTTACCTGAACTATTTCAACGTAATGCGCGATATTGGTCTACTCAGCCCAGACCCACTGACGCTGCACGACGGCACGGTAGTCCAACCTCTACACGTATTGAAAGCGCTACTGCCGGACCCAACATCTCTCGCACCAGGTTACACAGGCTTAACGTGTATCGGTACTTGGGTACAAGGTAAGAAAGACGGTAAAGATCGCAGCGTATTTATCTACAACAACGCAGATCACGAAGTTGCATACGAAGATGTTGAACACCAAGCTATCTCATACACCACTGGCGTACCTGCGATCACCGCGGCTTTGCAGTTTTTCCGTGGTAAGTGGGCAGACAAAGGCGTGTTCAACATGGAGCAGCTAGATCCAGACCCATTCCTAGAAACCATGCCATCGATTGGTCTAGATTGGCATGTTCAAGAACTGGAGCCAGGACAACCTGTTATCCATAAATTGAAGTAAGAATTTAGCGACTCTTATTTGTACGTTTAAGCCGATGCACTTGCGTCGGCTTTGTTCGATTTTATAGTGCCTTTGCTAAGGCGAAGGGACGTAAGGTATCAAAATGCAACAAAACGAACTAAAAACGCCATACTTCATGATCAATGAAGACAAGCTGATTGAGAACCTAGAGAAAGCAAAACAGCTAAAAGACATCTCTGGTGTGAAGCTTGTATTAGCACTGAAGTGCTTCTCAACATGGGGTGTATTCGACATCATCAAGCCTTACCTAGACGGAACAACCAGCTCTGGCCCGTTTGAAGTGAAGCTTGGCTACGAAACGTTCGGTGGTGAGACACACGCATACAGTGTGGGTTACAGCGAAGATGACGTTCGCGACGTGGCGGACATCTGTGACAAGATGATCTTTAACTCTCAGTCACAGCTAGCGGCTTATCGTCATATTGTCGAAGGTAAAGCATCGATTGGCTTGCGACTAAACCCAGGTGTGAGCTACGCAGGGCAAGACTTAGCAAACCCAGCTCGTCAATTCTCTCGTCTTGGTGTTCAGGCTGATCACATCAAACCGGAAATTTTTGATGGTATTGATGGCGTAATGTTCCACATGAACTGTGAGAACAAAGACGTGGATGCGTTTATCGGCTTACTCGATGCTATTTCAGAGCAGTTTGGCGAGTACCTAGATAAGCTGGACTGGGTAAGCATGGGTGGCGGCGTGTTCTTCACATGGCCGGGGTACGACATCGAGAAGTTGGGTTTAGCGCTTAAAGCATTCTCAGAGAAACACGGCGTACAAATGTATCTAGAGCCGGGTGAAGCGATCATCACTAAGACAACCGATCTTGTTGTAACAGTGGTTGATATTGTGGAGAACGTGAAGAAGACGGCGATTGTCGATTCAGCAACAGAAGCTCACCGTTTGGATACGCTTATCTACAACGAGCCAGCGTCCATTCTTGAAGCATCTGAAAACGGTGAACATGAATACGTGATTGGATCGTGCTCTTGTTTAGCTGGTGACCAGTTTTGCGTGGCGAACTTCGAACAGCCTCTCGAGATCGGACAGCGTCTGCACATTCTAGATAGTGCAGGTTACACCATGGTGAAACTGAACTGGTTCAACGGTCTACGTATGCCTTCGGTTTACTGTGAACGCTCGAATGGTGACATTCAAAAACTGAATGAATTTGACTACTCTGATTTCAAACGTTCACTATCTCAGTGGTCAGTGAAATAAAACGTATCGAGTATTAGAACGACAAAGAGCAGCTGAATTGCTGCTCTTTTTTATTGGGGAAGCGTGAAAGGTATGCAGTTAGCTTTCTACAATTACACGAGTGTCTTCACTCAGAGATTCTAACTCATTAGCCACGTCCTCAATCTCTAGCTCGCTAGGCAATTTAATCGCCATTTTTGCGCTGAATAAGCTGGAGCTTACCCCACCGCCGCCTGCAATGAATACGCGTTGGCAATCCATATCTAGAATTGAAATGCCTTGATTATCGAGAACGTGAGTAATTTCATTCACAATACCTGCTCTATCGTTGGCATCTAAGCGAAGCTGAAAGATAGTGTCTTCACGATGCGAGTGAGGATCCGAGTCAACGAACCTAACCACAAGAGTTTGACATGAAGAGAACGCCTCTTTAACGATGTCGGCATTTTCTCTTGGAAGCTCTACTTTGATGACACCTGCAACTTGATCTTCGATAAAGTTTACTTTGCTTATCAGCCATTTACCGCCATTTTCATGAGTAATTGCTGCGAGCTCTTTGATGGTTGCGGGTGACGCTTGTCCGACAAAATTAACAATAAATACGGTGTTCATAATGTCCCCTCCTGGAATAAGGTTTGGACGCAGTACGAATAAACGTGCTACTTAAGTTATTGGAATAAATCTTTTTATTTAGTTTAGGTGCTAGGAGAGGGTTATGTTTGATGAAAGTCAATTTTTGACACTAATTCGTGAAGCAAATAATTAAAACGATGTTTAGGGCACAAAAAAGCAGCCATCATAAGGCTGCTTTTCTACTGAGTATCAACTCAAGTCAAGGCTAAAATGTTACTTTTAGTTCGACACCGTAAAATTGGCTATCGTAGTTGGCGCCTGCGTCCATTGCGAATTTTGCGACGTCTTGGTTACCAAACCAAGGTGATGAATTAAATTGTAGTTCTGCACTACCGCCCCATGCATCGGTTACCCAATAATGGATATGCCCAACAGGGTTTAGGAAGAAGAGTGATACATCACCGACGGTTTCAGAGCCCATGACTTCGCCGCCGTTTGCTACAATATCTTGCTCAGCAGTGAGCATCATTTCGCCAACCACAGCACCAAAGAATGGAGTGATAAAAATATCCTGCCAAGATGGCACTTCTGCAAATGCTTCTACTCCGTACTCCCAAAAGAACGTTGACATGGTTGCGGAGTACAAGAATGACTGAAACTCGTTATAGCCAGCGTGGCGTGCGGCTGTGTAGTAAACGCCGCCAAAATAAGGATGCATGATGTAGTTGAGGACATGTTCATCACGATCCCAAACAGGCCCGTCAGAGACATTATCTTTCCATTTTTGACCCAGCTTACTCATGTCTCGGTCTTCTTCGTCCCACTTAGTGATGCTTTCTGGAAGGAAAGTCATCATACCAACGGTTGCGATACTCAGGCCAAGAATGGTGTAGGTTTGACCCATGAGGTAATCCCAGTCTTTATCTTGAGGGATAATGAGATGTTTAGGCTGAAGCCCTGCATCAAGATTTAATGAATCATCATTATTCTGTTCAAACATAAGACCGCGATTTTGAGACTCGAAGGTGTACAGAGTCGTCGTTTCGCAGTAACCTGACAAGCAATCAGGTGTGTAAGAAAACTCCGTATGACTGGTCATATCGTACTGACTTGCGTGCGCAAGCGCTGACGAAGTCAAGCAAAGGCCAGTTAGAGTTTTCTTGAACATGGATGATTTTGACACAAAGGTCTCCGAGTTGATGGTGTGATGATCGGGCTCGCAATTATCCCTCAAAACATCAACCATTTAAATACTTGATCCTTATTTAGTCCCAATATATCTCGTCGAGATTCGTCCAAATAAAAAGAAAAATAAGCACTATAACGAATAATAGGATTGTGCTTATGTTCAGGAGTCAGTTGTGAAAATAGCAATGCTTAGTACCGGTGAGGAAGTGCTCCACGGTGATATTGTTGATACTAATGCGGCATGGTTATCTAGCCTGTTTTATCAACATGGATTTGGCTTAACAAAGCGCTCAACGGTTGGTGATAGCCTGTCGAGCTTGGTTGAAGAGTTTTTAATGTTGAGCTTCAACAATGACGTGGTGATCGTGAATGGTGGTTTAGGGCCAACGACCGATGATATGAGTGCGGCCGCCGCAGCGAGAGCTGCTGAGTGTAAACTCGTGCTTTTCAAAGAGTGGTTGCAGCATCTAGAAAGTTTGTATGCTCGACGTGGCATCCCAATGCCAGACAGTAACTTAAAACAAGCCATGCTACCAGAAACGGCTGAGATTCTGGATAACCCGATAGGCACGGCCTGTGGTTTCAAGATGCTGATTAATGATGCCATTTTTTATTTTACGCCGGGTGTGCCAAGTGAATTTAAGCTTATGGCAGAGACGCAAATTTTGCCTGATCTGAGAAGAGCTTTTCCAGAGGTGCAAGGTTCATGTTGTAGTCGAATCTATACGTTCGGCCTTTCCGAATCCGGCATCTCGGACAAGCTTGATCAGCTAAAACTTCCTCAAGGGTATGAGCTTGGTTATCGCTCTTACTTACCTTTTATTGAAGTGAAACTCTTTGGCCCTTCTGACCAGCTTGAACAGCGTTTGAAGTTGGTACAGATGATCAATAAGCATCTTGAAAGCAATACCGTTAGTATTGATTTACCTATGGTTGAAAATGTCGGCCAGCTGTTGGTGGATAAAGAGTTAACCGTGTCGGTTTCCGAAAAAAGCAGTGGTGGATACTTAACTTATTGGTTAAATAGTGATGAAAAAGCTGAAAGGCAACTTGGACATGGTTGGGTACTACCAAGCCAGACTCAAGCGATGAGCAACAGCGGAGACCCATTAGCAGAAACGTTTGCTCTGGCAGGAGCGACGCGAGAGAAGTGTGGGACGGATTTATCACTCGTCACTGGCGATATTGAAGAGGGTGTTTTTTCCGTCGCTTTATCGACACCGTCAGGCGAGTGGGGAGCGTTATATAAACTCTCGAAAAAGTATCAGCGCAATGATCAAGTTAAAGTGATCAGCACGGCAGCACTAGACTTGTTGCGTCGTTACCTAGAACGTAAACCGATGTTTGCACATTATGCATTTTTAGAGAAAGTTAAAGAGATGCATCTCCCAGGTAGTGCTTTATAACCAGAGACCTATAACAGCCTGAGAGATAAAACACGTAGATACAAAAAAGCCAAGGTAATCACCTTGGCTTTTGCGTTTTATACCGTCGAGTCACGTTATGCGCGCTGCTTTTCTTTCATCGCGTAGTTAACGCCACTGAGTGACAAATCCGATTTTGCTTTACAAATACAAGGTAATATCTCATCACTTTGCGTGTAAGCCATGGCAAAACCAACATACTCCACTTCACCAGATTCCAACTTGCAGCGACAAGCGCCACAGTGCCCATCACGACAGTTGTATTCTGGTAGTAAGCCAGCTTGCTCCATTGTTTCCAAAATTGTATTGGAAGGGTTGGATTCAATACTGATGAGTTTGTTGATTTTGAGTGTTGCCATTACAGCTCGAATCCTTCGAAGTCGTCTGCGCGAACTTCATTGTCAATTTGACCCACAAGGTAAGAAGAAATCTCCGCTTCTTGAGGTGCAACTTGAACGTTATCTGAAGACAACCAAGCGTTAATCCATGGGATTGGGTTGGTTGTTGCTTCTGGATAAGCTGCAGGTAGACCTACTGCTTGCATACGGATGTTGGTGATGTATTCAACATATTGGCTTAGGATGTCTTTGTTTAGACCGATCATAGAGCCATCTTTGAATAGATACTCTGCCCACTCTTTTTCTTGCTCAGCCGCTTCTTTGAATAGGTCAAAACAGTCTTGTTTTGCTTCTTCTGCGATTTGCATGAAAGTGAAATCATCCTGACCGTTACGTAGCAAGTTGATCATGTGTTGCGTACCGTTCAGGTGAAGCGCTTCATCACGTGCAATCAGCTTAATGATTTTCGCGTTACCTTCCATTAGCTCACGCTCAGCGAAAGCGAATGAACATGCGAAACTAACGTAGAAACGGATGGCTTCTAGTGCGTTAACAGACATCAGACAGATGTACAGTTTCTTCTTCAGATCGTACAGACTAACCTTAACCGTTTCACCGTTAAGGACATGCTCACCTTCACCGTAGCGATGGTAATCATTTGTCGCTTGAATCAAATCGTCGTAGTAGTGCGCGATGTCTTTTGCACGCTTCAGGATGTGCTCGTTCTCAACGATATCATCAAATACCACAGCAGGGTCGTTCACGATGTTACGAATAATGTGCGTGTAAGAACGAGAGTGAATCGTTTCAGAGAAAGACCAAGTCTCAATCCAAGTCTCTAGTTCCGGCAGAGATACAAGCGGCAGCAGTGCCACGTTAGGGCTACGACCTTGGATAGAGTCTAGAAGCGTTTGGTACTTCAAGTTAGAGATGAAGATGTGCTTCTCGTGATCTGGCAGTTTGTTGTAATCGATACGGTCGCTAGATACGTCTACTTCTTCTGGACGCCAGAAGAAAGAAAGTTGTTTCTCGATAAGCTTTTCGAAAATCTCAAACTTTTGTTGGTCGTAGCGTGCAACGTTTACTGATTGACCTAGGAACATTGGTTCCTTCAATTGGTCATTCTTTTTTTGGTTAAAAGTACTGTAAGCCATAATGCCTCAATTCCTTTTAAACCTCCCCATAAGGGGAGGTTATCGATAGTCTGTCTTTACGGAGTGTTAGGTGCGGGTAGATTAAATCTTACAACCGCCGCCAGCACAATCGTCATCTTGTGGTTGAACAGCGTCTTTCTGTTCATCTTTTGCGCCATCACGAGTGTTATGGTAGTAAAGCGTTTTCACACCAAACTTGTACGCTGTTAGCAGGTCTTGAAGTAGTTTCTTCATTGGTACCTTGCCAGTCTCGTAACGTGACGGATCGTAGTTAGTATTAGCAGAGATAGCTTGGTCAACAAACTTCTGCATAATACCCACAAGATGTAGGTAACCGTCGTTCGAACCGATGTTCCAAAGCAGTTCATAGTTGTCTTTAAGTTCAGTGAACTCAGGTACAACTTGCTTCAGAATACCGTCTTTCGAAGCTTTTACTGAAACATAACCACGTGGTGGCTCAATACCGTTAGTAGCGTTTGAAATCTGAGAAGAAGTCTCAGATGGCATTAGCGCAGTCAGTGTTGAGTTACGTAGGCCGTGCTCCATAATTTCTTTACGTAGGCTGTCCCAGTCGTAGTGCAGCGCTTCGTCACAAATTAGGTCGATATCTTTCTTGTATGTATCAATCGGCAGTAAGCCTTTCGCGTAGTTCGTTTCGTCGAATGAAGGACACTTGCCTTGCTCTTTTGCCAGTTCTACCGATGCTTTTAGTAGGTAGTACTGCATTGCTTCGAACGTACGGTGAGTCAGGCCATTTGCGCTACCGTCAGAGTATTTCACGCCATGTTTCGCTAAGTAATAAGCGAAGTTGATCACACCAACACCTAGCGTACGACGGTTCATCGTCGATTTGTATGCCGCTGGTAGAGGGTAATCTTGGTAATCAAGTAGTGCATCTAGCGCACGAACAACAAGATCAGATAGCTCTTCGAAATCATCTAGAGACTTGATAGCACCAAGGTTGAAGGCAGAAAGCGTACATAGTGCGATCTCTCCCGAGTCATCTTCAACGTTAGTTAATGGCTTCGTTGGTAGTGCGATTTCTAGACATAGGTTCGATTGACGAACTGGCGCTACTTCAGAATCGAATGGGCTGTGAGTATTACAGTGGTCCACGTTCTGAATGTAGATACGGCCTGTTGATGCACGCTCTTGCATTAGCAGAGTGAACATTTCAATCGCTTTAACCGTTTCTTTCTTGATTGAAGGATCGTTCTCGTACTTCACGTATAGACGCTCAAACTCTTCTTGGTTTTCGAAGAATGCGTCGTATAGACCTGGTACGTCTGAAGGTGAGAATAGTGTGATGTTGCCACCCTCAACCAAACGTTGGTACATCAGTTTGTTCAGCTGTACACCGTAGTCCATGTGACGAACACGGTTCTCTTCAACACCACGGTTGTTTTTAAGCACCATTAGGGAGCGAGCTTCGCCGTGCCACATTGGGTAGAATACAGTCGCTGCGCCACCACGAACACCACCTTGCGAACAACATTTGACTGCGGTTTGGAAGTATTTGTAGAACGGGATACAGCCAGTGTGGAACGCTTCACCACCGCGAATCTCTGAGCCTAATGCACGGATACGACCAGCGTTGATACCAATACCAGCGCGCTGAGATACGTAACGAACAATCGAGCTTGCTGTTGCGTTGATAGAATCAAGACTGTCGCCACACTCGATCAGAACACATGAGCTGAACTGGCGAGTAGGGGTACGTACGCCAGACATAATTGGCGTAGGTAGAGAAATCTTAAATGTCGATGTCGCATCGTAGAAACGCTTGATGTAATCAAGACGCGTTGCTTTTGGATATTTCGCAAATAGGCACGCTGCTACAAGGATATATAAGAACTGAGCACTTTCGTAAATTTGGCCCGTTACACGGTTTTGTACGAAGTACTTGCCCTCTAGCTGCTTAACTGCCGCGTATGAGAAGTTTAGGTCGCGTTTATGGTCGATGTACGCATCAAGTTCGTCGAGTTCTGCTTTTGTGTAGTCTTCTAGAATATGTTGATCGTACTTACCCATATCGACGAGGCGAGACACGTGATCATAAAGCGTTGGTGGCTCGTATTGGCCATACGCTTTTTTACGCAGATGGAATACCGCTAGGCGAGCAGCTAGGTATTGGTAATCCGGAGTCTCTTCAGAGATCAGGTCTGCCGCAGACTTGATGATTGTCTCGTGAATATCTGTCGTTGTGATGCCGTCGTAAAACTGGATGTGAGCGCGAAGTTCTACTTGAGAAACCGAAACATTATCTAGACCTTCTGCAGCCCAAGTGATAACGCGGTGGATTTTATCCAGATCGATACTTTCTTTACGGCCATCACGCTTGGTGACGGTAAGTTGTTGGTTCATTCTGCTTTATTTCCCTAAGAAAACTGATAAAAGCCGTATTTTTGTTTGTTTATGTGCAATATGAGTAAAGCTTGCGGCGGCTTTGTGATCAAAGTCTATCTATATATTGTCGCTTAAACACAACATATAGGGGTTCATTTGTTTGCGGGTTACAAGATAGTGCTATTACACTGATTTATCAAGGTACAGATCGGGGATGACTTGTGGATAACTGACAAAATGAAAAAAATCAGTAAGTGAACACTAACCGATGAGAAAAGGGCAGACTTGAATGGTTAAAAGCACGGTTTTGAGATCGGTTTAGAAATAACCGCATGCAAAAATATTTTCCTTGATCTTTGGCCGTTTTTATCTACGAAAAATAGGTTGGTTAAAATGGAATCTAGAGCACGAATTTTAGGCATAAAAAGACAAAAAAAGCGGCAACTTTGTGCTACCGCTTTCGATTCATTTTCTACAAAAAATGTCAATCACAAAACGCATTTTTTAACATAACGGCGTTCAGTATTTTTTAGTATGAACGATGTAGTTTACATCTACATTACGGCCGAGTTTGTAACTGTCATTAAGAGGGTTGTAATGCAGGCCCGTAATGCCCATTTCCGTTAGGTCTGTTTGGTCTATCATCTTCATCATTTCGGCAGGCTTGATAAACTTCTCGTGCTCGTGAGTCCCCTCAGGAACAATCTTAAGAAGCTTCTCTGCACCGACAATAGCAAACAAGTATGACTTGATGTTTCGGTTCAAGGTTGAGAAAAACACGTGACCACCGGGTTTGACTAGCGCAGCACAAGAGCGGATAACGGAGAGAGGATCTGGAACGTGTTCAAGCATCTCCATACAAGTCACAACATCGTAAGTTCCTGCGTTTTCTATAGCGTGGTCTTCTATTGTGCTCTGAATGTAGGTCAGTTGAGTACCGGTTTCTAGTGCGTGGAGTCGCGCGACTTCTAAAGGTTCTTTGCCCATATCAAGTCCAGTCACAATAGCGCCTTCTTTCGCCATGCTTTCAGCAAGAATGCCACCACCACAGCCGACATCAAGTGTGCGCTTGCCAAACAAGCCATTTGCTTTTTCAAGTACATAGTTCAAACGAAGGGGGTTAATTTGATGAAGTGGCTTAAACTCGCCTTCTAAATCCCACCATCGAGAAGCCATGTCCTCGAATTTCTTAATTTCACTTGGGTCGACGTTTTGTGCTTTAGTCATAATTGGTTTTATTGCATTCAATCTGAGTCCTTTAGAGGGCGTCAGTATACTCCAACGTTTTATAACCAAACAACCTCGACGTGCTTAGTGAAGGGACAATGACAGAGTTCACTGGTGCGGCAACAACAGGCTCCTGTAACTTTGAAAGGGCTTGCATGTTTTTGGTTCATCCTTGAACTAGTGCCAGTGACAATACTCTAAAACCTGCATTTTCGCGTTGTGTGGTTAAAGGAATTTACCTCGCTTTTCCGCGTAAAGAGTCCGATTTTGCTCAATATTGACCGAAATATAACCACTAATCAGAAAGATATGGGATGAGTGTGCAAATTCTCGACATTTGATTCATAACCAAGCTCACAACCTGATAAAAGGAGAGGGAAAGTGATGCCGAAGTGATGAATTGTGTGTTATATTTTTGCACCTTACACGTATCGTAATTACGATCAGATAATAGAGGGATAATGGCTCTATGAGCGATTTAGCTAAAGAGATCACGCCCGTAAACATTGAAGATGAGCTTAGAGGTTCATATCTAGACTATGCGATGTCAGTCATCGTGGGTCGTGCTCTTCCAGATGTGCGTGATGGCCTAAAACCAGTACACCGCCGCGTTTTATTCGCGATGAACGTACTAGGCAACGATTGGAACAAACCATATAAAAAATCAGCCCGTGTTGTCGGCGACGTAATCGGTAAATATCACCCACACGGTGATAGTGCTGTGTACGACACAATCGTACGTATGGCTCAGCCGTTCTCGCTTCGTTACATGCTGGTCGATGGTCAAGGTAACTTTGGCTCGATCGATGGCGACTCTGCTGCGGCAATGCGTTACACCGAAGTTCGAATGGCAAAAATTGCCCATGAACTATTGGCTGACCTAGACAAAGAAACCGTAGACTACGTACCAAACTACGACGGTACTGAGCAGATCCCAGCGGTTCTTCCAACTAAAATTCCAAACCTATTGGTTAACGGTGCTTCTGGTATCGCAGTAGGTATGGCAACCAACATCCCGCCTCATAACCTTGGCGAAGTGATCGATGGCTGTCTTGCATACATCAATAATGAAGAAATCACTATTGATGAACTAATGGATTACATTCCTGGTCCTGATTTCCCAACGGCGGCGCTGATCAGCGGTCGTAAAGGCATTGTAGACGCGTACAAAACAGGTCGCGGCAAAATCTACATGCGTTCGAAAGCGGACATCGAAGTGGAGAAGAATGGTAAAGAAACCATCATCGTCACTGAGATCCCATACCAGGTAAACAAAGCTCGCTTGATCGAAAAGATCGCTGAGCTAGTTAAAGATAAGAAAGTTGAAGGCATCAGTGCACTGCGCGACGAGTCAGATAAAGATGGTATGCGTATTGTTATTGAATGTAAGCGCGACGCTGTGGGCGAAGTGGTTCTAAACAACCTATACGCTCAGACTCAGTTGCAAACCACTTTCGGTATCAACATGGTGGCCCTAAACAATGGCCAACCACAGCTATTCAACCTGAAAGATATGTTGAAGTGCTTCGTTGATCACCGTCGTGAAGTTGTGACTCGTCGTACTATTTTCGAACTACGTAAAGCGCGTGAACGTGCCCACATCCTTGAAGGTTTAGCGCTAGCGCTTGCCAACATTGATGAAATCATTGAGCTTATCCGTAAGGCGCCAACACCGGCTGAAGCAAAAGCGGGTCTTATTGCTCGTGGTTGGGATTTAGGCAACGTTTCAGCAATGCTAGAGCGTGCAGGTACTGATGCAGCACGCCCTGAGTGGCTAGAGCCTCAATATGGTATCCGCGATGGTCAGTACTTCCTGACTGAGCAACAAGCACAAGCAATTCTAGATCTACGTTTACATAAACTAACAGGTCTAGAACACGAGAAGATTCTTGGCGAATACAAAACACTTCTAGAAGAAATCGCTGAACTCATGCATATCCTTGCAAGCACTGAGCGTTTGATGGAAGTGATCCGCGAAGAACTTGAAGCGGTTCGTGACGGCTTTGGTGATGCTCGTCGTACAGAAATCACAGCTGCGAGCCATGATATCGACATGGAAGAGCTGATCGCACGTGAAGACGTTGTGGTTACTCTATCGCACGGTGGTTACGTTAAGTACCAAGTACTGAGCGACTACGAGTCACAGCGCCGTGGTGGTAAAGGTAAGAGTGCGACCAAGATGAAAGATGAAGACCACATTGAGCGTCTTCTAGTGGCGAATACCCACGATAATATCTTGTGTTTCTCTACTCGCGGTAAAACATACCGTCTGAAAGTTTACCAATTGCCTCTAGCGAGCCGCACTGCTCGTGGTAAGCCAATTGTGAACATCCTTCCACTAGAAGAAGGTGAGCGCATTACCGCGATTCTGCGTGTTGATGAATTCTCTGAAGACAAATTCATCTTCATGGCAACAGGTGACGGTACGGTTAAGAAAACGCCGTTGAACCAATTTGCAAATGTTCGTTCAAATGGTCTGATTGCGGTAAACCTACGTGAAGACGATTCGTTAATCGGTGTGGATATCACTAACGGCGAAAACGAAATCATGCTGTTCTCTAAAGCGGGTAAAGTGGTTCGCTTTAAAGAAGCAGAAGAAATTCCAGTACTTGACGAAAATGGTAAGCCAGTTCTTGATGAGAATGGTCAGCCAGAGATCAAGTTTAAAGGTGTTCGTCCTATGGGTCGTACCGCCTCTGGTGTTCGTGGTATGAAACTGGCTGAAAATGACCAAGTTGTATCACTTATCGTTCCTTCGCACGAAGGCGACATCCTAACAGTTACAGAAAACGGTTACGGTAAACGTACAGCGCTGAGTGAGTACCCGACAAAAGGTCGTGGCACTCAAGGTGTCGTTTCTATCAAAGTTTCTGAGCGAAACGGCCCGGTAGTTGGTGCTATCCAGGTTGTTGAAGGTGATGAAATGATGATGATCACCGACGCTGGTACACTAGTACGTACTCGTGTGGGTGAAGTTAGCCAGGTTGGTCGTAACACGCAAGGTGTAACGCTTATCCGTACTGCGGAAGACGAATCTGTTGTTGGTTTGCAACGTATTGAAGAAGTTGATGACGAAGAGCTGCCTGCTGGTGAAGAAGCAGAAGCGTTAGAGTCAACAGACGAAAATACGCAGCAAGATACTCCAGAAGCGCCAGCCGCTGATGATGCAGAGGAAGGTAACGAAGAGTAATCTTTCGTTACTATTCTAATGTAAAAAGCCGAGCCTCAGTTGCTCGGCTTTTTTGTACCTGTATCAACGCAATACAAGCATTAAACCAGTACACTAATACTCAGTTTGTCTAGGGAGCGCGTTATGTCTGTTTGGTTTTTCATTGCCATCACTTTGATGGGATTATTCGTCGTCGTATTATCGCTCAGCGCTTCAAGAGTAAGAGCGGCACAATGGTTCGGTTTTTGTGCTTTGGTACTAGTGTTAACCAGCGCTAGCTTCTTATTGTTGCGTCAATCTCCTCCACAACCTATTCAAGCTGAAGTCTCTCGAATGATGACTGCTCGCGATATCATGCAGGAAATTCAAGACCAATTGCGTGAAGACCCAAACAATGCCGAATTGTGGTTTCAGCTAGGGCAGGGCTACCTGCTAGAGGGAGAACTGGATGGCGCGCTGATTTGTTTTGATTACGCCATCCAACTGACTGAGCCAGTCGGTGCCACGCAACTTGCTGCGAAAGCGACGACCTTATACTACATTCACCAGCAATCAATGACGCAAGAAGTCAGTTTGCTTCTAGAACAAGCTTTGCAGATAGAACCGTATAATGAAGCGGCTTTGTCGTTGATCGCCAATGATCATTTTCTGTCATTCCGCTTTCAGGAAGCCATTGATACTTGGGTGCTATTACTCGACTCGAACGATCCAAGCTTGGATCGAGTACAAATTATTAACTCGATCAATAAAGCGAAAGAGCTGTTGTAGGCGTAGACTCTAATAAGTAATAGAAGAAAGGTGGGGGACGAATGAAGAATAAAGCGTTCGGAATATTGATGGTGCTGTGCGGCTCCGTGTTAGTGGGTTGTAGCTCTTCCGAACATTCTGGCACCTCATCTACGGTTTATTACTCTTCCGGTTATTACGACCCTTGGTGGTACGATCATGATGACTACTGGATTTATTACTATCCGGGTTGTTGCGACAACGACGATGAATACAAAGAGAAACTAGAAGAGTGGTGGAATGGCTTGGATGAAGAGCAACAGCAATCCATCAAAGACAGAGTCGAAGATTGGAAAAACGATGATATGTCCGCCAATATCGATAGCATGAAGCGACAGCTTGACGATCATTGGCAATCGCTGCCTGACGAGCAAAAGCAGGAGATTCAAACCAAGTGGGAGAACCGCCCCGAGCGCATCGAGTCTACGGCTTTACAAGACAAAGCCGTGGCAGAAAAGCTTCAACAAAGAAAAGCATTGCCGGAAACGAAGATCCAGCGCCCAGTTACACGCCCAAATGTGCAGGTGCCTAAAACACGTCCACATATTCAGCCTAGGCCGAGACTTCCTCGTCGCTAATCTGTTTTCCTCTGCCTTCTATCAAACAAAAAGGGCGCAACGTGCGCCCTTCGTTTTATCCATTTAACCTAGTGTAATCGATACTGATCAGTACGTTGCTTCGCGCTCAGCAGCTGCTTTATCCCATTCTGGTGCCACCGTTTCTAGGAAGTGTTTCTTGTCTGCGTTCATCTTTTCCATATCCATACCTAGTGCTTGTTGCGCTTTTGCTTTGGTCGAGATATCTGGAATTTGAACTGGGTCAGTAATACCTTTTGTTGCCAGTAAACGAACTAACTTAGTACGAGCGTCAGCAGCGCGATCAACTGCGGTACCGAGTACTTCAAGTGCTACCTCAGGAGCATGCATGTGAACACCGTGAGAAGCAATCGCGTAGTCCCAACGCCATTGTGCATGGCGAATATCTTGTAGGATAGGTTGCATCTCTTCTTCTGTTGCCCCTGCTTCCCATGCTGCACCAGCTTCAAAGTGCGCTGCCACAATTTGCTTCTCGGCGGTTAGCTTCATGTTTAGTACTTGCGCTTTGCGAGTCGAAACGATGCCTTGTAGCTGCTCTTTGGTTTGAGTATGGCATTGCGCACAGGTGTCTTCAAAACGATCAAACGGGTTACCCACTTTGTGGTCGGTGTATACCGTACCGTCTTCTTTGGTTACTTTAGGCATGTGACAGTCCACACACACCACTTTGTTTTTGCCATGAATACCCGCTCTCCAAGTTTCGAAACCTGGATGTTGCGCCTTAAGCATTGGTGCTTTAGAAACGGCGTGCGTCCAATCTTTAAAGTTCAACGCGTCGTAGTATTTCTCCATATCAGCGACGTTGGTCCCCATGTCCCATGGGAATTTGACTGCTTTAGTCGGACCTGTGAAGTAGTACTCGACATGACATTGAGCGCAGACTGACGCTTGTTTATCTAAGCGAGATTGTTGGTCAAAATTTTTGCCGATGGTGTCAAAAGCACGCTCGACGTATGGGCGAGTCAGTGCCAGTGCGGGTTCGCCTTTCTTGAAGGCTTCAGAACCCGTATTGTGACAGTCGGAACAACCGATAGGGTTGACGATTTCTGAGCCCAAGCGCGCCCATTTACCTTCAAAATAGCCGTCTTCACCGCGCTCTTCAATTACGCGGGCGACATCTGGGCTTTTACAACTCCAACAAGCCATCGGCATTGGCCCGGAGTTTTCGTCTGCTGGTGCGCCAGTTCTGAGGGTTTGCCTCACATCATCAAGCGCGTAAAAGTGACCGCGCGCTTTGTTGTAGTCTTTAGCAAAACCATAACCAGCCCACAAGATCACCATGTTTGGGTCTTCACTTAAGGCATCTTCAATATGCTCGCTTTCCGATGTGGCTTTCCAAGAGTGATATTGGTCAGGATGGTTTTGTTCAAAGGTATCATTGCGAGGCTCTATGAGACCAGTATCCTCTGCCGCCAAAGGAGCACCAACCAAAAATAATTGGCTGGCGAATAAGGTCGCAACCGCGATAGGTGCGCTCATCCAGTGTTTTATGCTCACGGTGTTATCTCCATATTCGTTTTTATTAGCAGCGTTGTGAGGAGCTATTCCAAATAAGAATCGGAGATCTATCGTTAATATTAATAGTGAATTGAACAGATGAAATAGTGACCGAAATTGGCCTTGTTTTAGATCAATTTATGCTAGTGATCTTAATCATGTTTAAGTTCATATACCCCTAAAGTGGTATGTTGTAATCCCCTTTAATCACAGCGTGTTATGGGTATAACCATTCTAAAAATAAGGTGATTAAGGTCGCTTTTTGAACATGTGATTCTACCTCTTAGGAATTATAGAGGTATTATAAATACAGGTTTAGCGTTGTGGCTTTCCAAAATAAGAATTGATGTCATTTGAAGGTGTAAAAATATCTTCAGAGGAAATTAATTGTTGCTCAAATAATAGTTGATAAGAGTTATCAATTATTCTCGAGCTAAGGAAAGAAAAATATGGGCAATATAAAATTGACCATAGAGACAATGCTGAAATTTCTCTTCATCTTTGCCATCTATGGTTTTTTCACCGCCGCCCATGCGACTTCTTCAGAGCCAGTTGAAGGTGCTCAAGCTGAGCGTCATCAAGTCGAGTTGATCCGTGACCGAGACTATAAATGTCTTCAATGTCATAAGGATGCTAAAGATACTCTGAATCTATCGCATGATTCGCAAGCGTTATTGAGTCAAGGTAAGCAGCTCAATTGCACTAACTGTCACAGCAACATCGGCCCTGATCACCGTGAAGGTGCACCCGATGTGATTAAGTTTTCTGCTGCGCAATCGAAAGCGGTGCACGACAAAGTGTCCCTTGACCCAAGCTTGATTCTCAAAGCTAATAGCCAGTGTGTGGATTGTCACGCGCCACTTAAGTTAAGAGAAAAGCATTGGACGCACGATGTGCACGCCAAGAATCTCACTTGTTCAAACTGTCATGATGTTCATGCCGCAAAAACCAAAGCTTTGTCTTATGACAGAAAACAGCTGATTAAGCAGTGTGTGGATTGTCACTCTGAATTTGCCGTCGAACCTGAACTTGCCAAAGAAGAGGAGAGATAGCATGAAATGTTCGAGAAGAAACTTTTTAGCTAGCAGCGGTGCGTTGATTTTAACTACAGGCGTTGCGGGCACTTCCGTTGTTAGCTCCTCTCTTTATGCCAGCAACAGTGAACAAGCGAAACGCATGGGTATGGTTCATGATGAAAATGCCTGTATTGGCTGTACCGCCTGTACTGATGCTTGTCGCGAAGTAAATAAAGTCCCTGAAGGCGTGACGCGACTTAAAATTCATCGCAGTGAACCGATTGGCGAATTCCCAGATGTGGAATACCAGTTTACTCGCGAATCCTGTCAGCATTGTGACAACCCACCATGTGTGTACGTTTGTCCAACAGGTGCTGCATACAAAGATGAAGCGACAGGCATCGTGGATGTGCACAAAGAGAAATGTGTCGGATGTAGTTATTGCCTTGCCGCTTGCCCTTACCAAGTGCGTTTCTTTAATCCAGTCGATCACTCTGCGGATAAATGTAACTTCTGCCGTGATACCAACCTAGCGCAAGGTAAGCAGCCAGCTTGCGTGGAATCTTGCCCAACAAAAGCTCTCATTTTTGGTGATTTGAATGACCCAACTAGTGAGGTGAGCAAAGCCATTGAAAGCCATGTTGTCTATCGCGATAAATCGCATTTAGGTACGCAGCCTAAACTGTACAAAATTCCGCATAGCAAAGGGGAGGTGTCATCATGAACGGCTTCGAAAGTGCATTCCACTTTGACTCGTTAGTCTGGGATTGGATTATTGCGATTTACTTATTCCTCGCTGGGATGTCAGCAGGTGCGGTGATGATTTCTATCTATTTAAAACGCAAAGTGATTGAAGGTGATCCCGCAAACAATGGCATTATAAAAGCAATGGCTTGGCTAGCGCCATTTGGCATTATTTCAGGCTTAGTGATTTTGATTTTCCACTTAACTAAACCGCTTGAGTTTTGGAAGATCATGATTTACTACAACCCGACTTCCGTGATGTCGATGGGCGTGATCTTGTTCCAAGTGTACATGCTAGTGCTATTTGTTTGGATCGGCGTTATCTTCCGCCATCAAATCATCAGCTTCTGTGAAGGGAAGTTACCAAGCAAACTGCTGGATTTTGCTGATGGCATTTTGATTAAGGCGGGGAAAGCCAACAACGCAATTGAATTGTTTTTGGGATTCTTAGCCATCGTGCTTGCGGCATACACTGGCTTTCTATTGTCTGCGTTGAAGACTTACCCAATGCTAAACAATCCAGTACTGCCAATCTTGTTCCTGTTCTCTAGTCTGTCATCTGGCGCAGCAGCATGCTTGATGTTCGGCATCTTGGTGTTTAAAGAGTCGACCAGCAGCCCAAGTGTGTCTTGGGTGCACGGATTTGAACGCCCAGTAGTATTGTTTGAGTTGTTTGTCTTAGTGACCTTCTTTACTGGACTGATCTTCAGCGGTGGTCAGAACGAAGTCGCGGCTTGGAACGCAATTTCGAGTGGGTTCTGGGCTCAGTGGTTCTGGGTTGGGGTGGTGCTCATCGGCATGATAACGCCTTTGATTCTTAATTGGTTGACGCCTTCAGAAGTGCGTCACAAAGGCAGCTACGTTTTTGTGGTCACAACGTTGAGCTTGGTTGGTGTACTCATGCTACGTACTTTCATTCTCTATGCCGGTCAAATGACCATCGTGTAAGGAGGCAAAATGGAGGCTGAGCTCGGTTTCTTTTTGTTGATATTGGTGGCTGTCGCATCGACATGTGCGACGCTGCTGCATTGGGTTTGCTTTACGCTGAGTAAGAAGGGAGTGTTGCCACACCAAACCGCAACGTCTCATATTATCAGCTTAGCCTCCTTAGTTTGTTTGGCGCTTTTGATAGTCTGTTTTATTCAGGATAATTTTGCGCTTGAGTATGTGGTTACACACTCGAACAGCCAGTTACCTATCGCGTTTAAGATTGCAGCTGCTTGGGGCGGCCATCAAGGGTCTATGTTGTTTTGGGTGGTTACGTTGAGCTTATGGGCGTCTTTTATTGCTATCAAGTCGCCAGTTTGCACTCAATATACAGGCGATTGCTTGGGTATCATGAACTTACTTATTGCTATTTTCGCTTGGTTTACCCTCACCACGTCCAATCCTTTTGAGTATGCTCAGACACTAGCGTTGGAGGGACGAGATCTCAATCCGATGTTGCAAGATATCGGGCTTATTATTCATCCACCGCTGTTGTATTTGGGTTACGTTGGTTATGCCGCGATACTGGCGTTCGCTTTAGCTGCGTTATTAGCGAAGCGACCTATAAATGAATGGTATGGTGTTGCCCGTAGTGCCGCTTTCTTTGCTTGGGGTACGCTAACAATTGGAATTTTGATCGGTGCTTGGTGGGCATACAATGAATTAGGTTGGGGCGGGTGGTGGTTTTGGGACCCGGTAGAAAACGCGTCTTTGCTGCCTTGGTTAATGGGTACCGCACTACTGCATAGTGGTGTGTTGTCGAAGCGTAATAAAGGAGCAATTTGGAGCACCTACGCATTGGCTTTTGCGACGTTCAGTTTGAGTATTCTCGGCACATTTGTGGTGAGATCGGGTGTATTAACCTCAGTACACGCGTTTGCGGTTGATCCAACCAAAGGTGTAGTACTTCTTGCTGTTCTCAGCATTTTGGTGATTGTCACCTTTGGTGTGCTCATTATGCGAGGGCTACATATTCCTCGTTTTACGCTCGATTCGTTAATAAGTCGTGCCTACATGGTATACATCGCTATTGGACTTCTCGTTGTTTGTATGGCGATTGTTTTCCTCGGTACCTTTTACCCAATGCTTTATCAACTGCTTGGCTTGGGTAATATATCCGTTGGGGCACCTTACTTTAACAGCCTCGTTTTTCCTCTTACATTACTTGCTCTGACCTTTCTCGCCTTTATGCCCGTGTTGAAGTGGACGAAAGGAGCCAGTCCTCATGCCGTTAAAACCATTGGGTTTGTCGGTATTCATGTTATTGCGGTTAGCGCTATTTTCGTTTTTGCTACTAAAGAGCTTCATATAACGACTTTGATTACTCTGGTATTAGCGACGTGGGTAGTGGTTTCTCATGTGCTATTGCTGTTTTGTGCAGAAAACAAGAGCAAATTAATGCCTATGTTTCTTGCTCATGTTGGCTTTGCGTTGGGTGCAAGCGGGGCAGTATTTAATAGTGACTATTCGTATGAATACAACTTACGGGCAGAGCCTGGTAGCTCGTATCAAAAAGCGGGTATCACCGTTGATTATCATGGAATTGAATGGTTAGTTGGGCCGAACTACACCGCAGAACAGGGAAGTGTTGATCTTTATTTGGAGAGCGGTAAGGCGTTGAACTTTCAACCCGAGAAACGGCATTACCCTGTACGCGTGATGAATATGACCGAGCCCGCTATTCGATCACTATGGCATGGAGACTACTACATCACTTTGGGTGACAAGCTCGACAACAGCGCCTACGCAATTAAAGTGCAATATCGCGCGGGCATATGGTGGATATGGTTTGGTGGCGCTTTAATCGTAATAAGTGCTTTGGGGAGTATGATGAATCTAAGGGGAAAAGGTAATGAGATCGAAAAATACGCTTAAACTGATCGTTCTCATATTGCTAGTTGCGATTTTTTTTGTCACCGCGACATTGGCATTATCCGATAGACCAAACGTAGAAATACAACAAAATCGTGTGTTATCTATCCCGGATTTTACCGCTTACTCACTCATTTCAGGCAATCGAATCACCGATGCAGTACTAGAAAATCAAGGTTATGTGCTATTGAATGTTTGGGCGTCTTGGTGTGGGGTTTGTAAACAAGAACATGATGATTTGCTCAACTTAGCTCGACAAGGTGTGCCCATCGTTGGTCTTAACTATCGAGATAAAGAGAGCGCGGCTAAACGCTATTTGAGCTCTTCACACAATCCATATACCGAAGTTATATCCGATCCTAATGGGCAACTGGCGGTTGAACTTGGTGTAATAGGAACACCTGAAACTTACTTGATTGATCAAAATGGCAATGTTTTGATCAAATATAGAGGTAAGTTAACAATAGACAAATGGAACTCATTATTTTCAGGGTATTTTAATGTCTCACTTTAAATATGCTTACTTCATTATTGTTTTGTTTTGTTTGTGTTCTTCTTGGGTCAAAGCAGAGCAAATTACGCAGCATGTTGATCTGTTTGAATTTCATTCCGTTGAACTGCAACAAAGAGCAAATGCATTAGCCAAGGCTTTACGATGCCCGCAATGTCAAAACCAAAACCTTGTTGAATCTAATGCACAAGCCGCTAAAGATTTAAGATTGAAAGTGTACTCGATGGTAAACGAAGGAAGCACGGATCAAGAGGTAAAAGATTATTTGGTTCAGAGATATGGGAATATCGTTTTGTATCAGCCACCATTTAATTATTCGACAGCGGCGTTGTGGATCTTTCCTCTATTACTTTTGATCTTTTTTATCCTATTTTCGATCAAAATGATAAAGCGTCAATAATGTGACCACTATTCCACTATGGGAAATAAATCGTGCAGATAACAAACAGAATGTTATCATTTTTCCGAATTTATGAAGATTCCAGTATAAAGAAAATCAACGATTTGAGCTGGAGAAGTAATAAAAGAACTAAGTAGGTGCACGCAGTGGATTCAGTTATATTACAGTTAAAAAAAGACTTTTATTCGCAGATTCGTGCATTGCAAACCTCGAAACTGCCTCAAGTTACATCGTCTCTTGCCGTATTAACCGAAGAAGAAATTCAAGAACTCGAAGCGGTATGGATAGAGCTTACGGTTTGGAAACGTAGCCAAACACATTAAATCATCACCCCTACATGCAACTCATTATCAACCCCAGACAAAATTTGTCTGGGGTTTTTTATTGTAGTTTTTCAAAATTGTTATACTATAACAATTCGTCAGCGCGGGGAGTTGTTCTCTTTGGCTGTCTTTAGGGGATAACTGCTCTCAATTGTGATCTCTATATTGAAAAATGCGGTATCAATCCCCATAGTTGAAGAGCAATGAGTGAATCCCATGAATGCAATAACGAAAACGCATCAAGCGCATCAAGCAATAAATCGAGTGAGTATAGATATGGCGGAAGTACGTGCCAGAGTAGATTTTAAAGTCGGGGCTAAAAGTAATATCGATGCTGAAATCTTGTCTTTTCGTGGCCTGAAGACAGATAAAGAGCATGTGGCAGTTATCTTTAGGCAAGCGGATCAAACGCAAGAAACGCCTTTGGTGCGTATGCATTCAGAATGTCTTACTGGTGATGTTTTTCACTCATCCCGTTGTGATTGCGGTGAGCAATTAGAAGAAACCATTCAACGCATGGGCGAATCTGGCGGTATTATTTTATACCTACGTCAGGAAGGTCGTGGTATTGGTCTATACAACAAGATTGATGCGTACCGTTTGCAAAGCCAAGGTATGAACACCTATGAAGCAAACAACCATTTGGGTTTTGATGATGACCTGCGTGATTTCACTGAAGCAGCGCAAATGCTCGAAGCATTAGGTGTAAGTAAAATTCGCCTTGTGACCAACAACCCTAAGAAAATCCGTGAATTAGCAGAATACGGCATCGAGATTGTTGAGGTTGTCAATACCTCTGCACATATTAAAGATGGTAATGAAAGCTACCTAAAAGCAAAAGTTTCTCATGGTAAGCACAATCTAAAATTCTGATTTTATTTATTAAATTATCAGTTTTGCATGTTAAAAGCCTCACAATGATGAGGCTTTTTTTGTATCTAGAGTTGAAAATAAATTGTAAATTTGTATTATCTCGTGACTAATAGTGCAAATAAGAATAATTAGCACTAAGAATAAAACAAATAAATTGCTCAACAAGGATGCTTCAGATGAATGCAAAAACAGTTTTAGTCCAATCTATTGCTGCATCACTCCTCATTGCCAGTGGTTCTACCGTTGCTGCCCAAGTAACGAAACAACAAGTCGTTGAACATTATGCAGACGTTGCACATGCAGTCTTTGCTGACTCAGTGACAACGGCGAAAACGCTCGACGTAAAAATCGACGAATTCCTAAAATCGCCATCAGCGGATAAGCTTGAAGAAGTAAAACAAGCGTGGCTAGACTCTCGCGTTCCGTACCAACAATCTGAAGTATTCCGTTTTGGTAACGCGATTGTTGATGACTGGGAAGGGCAGTTAAATGCATGGCCACTTGATGAAGGCCTAATTGACTACGTAGCGACAGATTACCAATATGAACTCGGTAACGAAGGCGCTGCTGCAAACATCATCGCAAACACCAGTTTACAGATTGGTGCTTCTAAACTAGACGTTTCAAACATTACTCCAGAATTGCTAGCGGATCTCAACGAAGTAGGTGGTTCTGAGGCAAACGTTGCGTCAGGTTACCACGCGATTGAATTCTTACTTTGGGGTCAAGACCTAAACGGCACAAACGCAGGCGCAGGTCAGCGCGCTTACACAGACTTCGTTGTCGGTTCTGAGTGTACGAATGGTCACTGTGACCGTCGTGGTGAGTACCTAAAAGCGGCAGCCGATCTACTGGTTCAAGACCTTGAATGGATGGAAAAACAGTGGTCTGCGGAAGTGAAAGGCAACTACCGTGAAACGCTTCTTAATGATTCTGCGGATAATGGTCTACGTAAAATGTTGTTCGGTATGGGTTCATTGTCTTTGGGTGAGCTTGCTGGTGAGCGCATGAAGGTGGCGTTGGAAGCAAACTCGACAGAAGATGAGCACGATTGTTTCTCAGACAATACGCACAACTCTCATTACTACAACGAGCAGGGCATCTATAACGTTTACACAGGTCTTTACAAGCGTGAAGACGGCACATTGCTTTCTGGTCCGAGTATTGCTGACCTAGTGGCTCAAAAAGACAAACAAGCAGCTAAAGAGATCCAGAAGCAGTTTGATGTTACGCGTAACCAAGTTGGTAAATTGGTTACGTCTGCGGAGAAGAACAACCAACACTTCGACCAGTTAATTGCAGCGGGTAATGCACAAGGCAACACGTTAGTGAATGACACCATCATGTCATTGGTTGCTCAAACCGGTTCAATTGAGCGTGCTGCGGGTATCATTGGCATTGATAGCCTAAGCCCTGATACTGCTGACCACGAGTTTTAATCAAAGTACAAAAAATAATTGAAAGGGCTCGTTTGAGCCCTTTACCGTTTTAACTCGCTGTTATCCCACTCCTCTTGTTGTGTTTTAGAGCAATGATATGAAGCCTTACTTAATTTCGGCCTTGGCCGTGATCTTTTCTTCTACTGCTATCGCGTATGATGTGAAATCTGGTGGACAAACGAGCGTCAAAAAAGAAGGCGCCAACGCGTATTCTCTTCCTGCCGCGAACCTTCCTATGAGTAAACGTCTTGATTTTAGCGTGGGCAATAGTTTTTTCCGCAACCCTTGGGTACAAGCGCCAGCGTCTACCGATGCCAGAGATGGTTTGGGACCTCTTTTCAATACAAATGGTTGTCAAAACTGCCACATCAAAGATGGTCGTGGTCATCCTCCAGAGCAAAATGATTTGCATGCGGTGTCCATGTTAGTGCGTTTGAGCATCCCTGCGATGACGTCAGAGCAAAAAACAGCGTACATCAGAGACGGCGTTATACCTGAGCCGACTTATGGCGGCCAGCTCCAAGACTTTGCCCTGCAAGATCAAACGCCAGAAGGAAAAATCGAAATCACGTACACCGATGTGCCAGTGAAGTTTAAAGACGGCACGACGGTGACACTAAGAAAACCTCATTTGAATATTACCGATCTAGGTTACGGCGATATGCACCCTGATACGGAATTTTCAGCGCGTGTTGCACCGCCAATGATCGGCCTTGGTTTGTTAGAGAGTATTCCTGACGAAACGCTACTTGCATGGGCTGATGCACAAGATGCAAATAAAGACGGTATCTCAGGTAAAGTAAACAAGGTTTGGGATATTGAGAAGGACGACTTCTCGATTGGTCGTTTTGGCTGGAAAGCCGGACAACCGACGTTAATGCAGCAAAATGCAGCAGCATTCAATGGTGATGTGGGTCTGACGAGCCATTTATTCCCCAATGAAAACTGTACCTCGAAACAAAGTATTTGTGACGACATGCCAAATGGCGGCAAACCCGAAGTGAGTGAAAATATTCTCGACTTCGTTGAGTTTTACAGCCAGCACTTAGCCGTACCTATTCGCCGAAATATGAACGATCCTAGCGTGAAACTCGGTCAGAAAATCTTTGCGGTTTCTGGCTGTGAAAGCTGCCATAAGACCAGTGTCAAAACGGCGAAGCGACCAGAGTTACCAGCGCTTTCTGAGCAGCTTATCCATCCATATACAGACATGCTTCTGCATGACATGGGGGAAGGTTTAGCCGATAACCGTCCTGAGTACTTAGCAAACGGCCGTGAATGGCGAACGGCACCCCTATGGGGCATTGGTTATACCGAAGAAGTAAACGGGCATAGTTACTTCTTACATGATGGCCGCGCCCGTAATCTGATGGAAGCGGTATTGTGGCACGGCGGTGAAGCGGAAACGGCCAAACAAAACGTGCTAGCACTGAACAAAAAAGAACGTGATGCATTGATTGCGTTTCTGAATTCTCTATAAGGAAGCAACCATGAAAAAAACACTGTTAGTGAGTGCGATTGCCGCAACGTTAAGTTTGGTTGGTTGCCAATCGACAGTCGGTTCAAGCTCTGCCAAGCCTGAGAGTACAAGTCATATTTCTCAAGCGGTCTACGAAGTTGAGTTTCAATCTGCGCAGACGTTTTTAGCGCAAACCACAGAACTTGAACAAAGCTTCGCGGATTACTGCACATCAGAGACGAAAGATGATGCGCAAGTAAAACAGCAATGGCACCAAACTATGCTGACGTGGATGGCATTACAAGGTCAAGAGCGTGGCCCTGCTACGGCGTTGGAGCAAAGTTGGAATGTCCAGTTTTGGCCAGATAAAAAGAACACCACCGGCCGAAAAATGTCTGTGCTGACGAAATCTGACCAAGTTTGGAGTGCGGAAAAGATCTCCACGCAAAGTGTTACTGTGCAAGGCCTAGGTGCACTAGAATGGCTGCTTTACGATAAAGCGTCGACCTTATCTAGCAACAGCAATACCTGTGCGACAGGTGTTGCAATTGCTGAAAACCTAGAGAACAAAGCGCAGATCATCGCAGATTCTTGGGCACAAAATCCTTGGAAGTCGTTAGAGATGACGGAATGGAAATCCGAGTACATTTCGCTGCTCTCTAATCAGCTTGACTACAGCATGAAAAAGCTGAGCAGACCGTTAGCTAAAATTGGTCAGCCTCGTCCTTACTTTTCTGAATCTTGGCGTTCAGAGACGTCGCTTTCAAACTTAAAAGCAAACCTTGAAGCAATGGAAGCGCTGTATCTTGCCAACGGTAATGGTCTAGATACTCTACTAAGAGAGCAAGGCCATGCAGGTCTCGCAGACCGTGTTGTTCACCAGTTTGAAATGGCGTTGGAAACATGGCCGGAAGATAAGAGTTTGTTCACGGCTTTACAAAGTAAAGAAGGCTACCGCATGGTACTCGCTCAATACAATAAGCTAGAGCAATTGAAGTACTTGATCCATGAAGAGGTGGCGATCGAGCTTGGCGTGGTTATAGGATTTAATGCAACCGATGGTGACTGATCAAACCCGCCGAACCTTACTGAAAGCCGCTCTATTCGGGGCGGCTACACCTATGTTGCCATTTGGTTGTGCTTCAACAAGCTCACGTGAGCCTGCGTTGATCGGCTGCTCTATCATTGGCCGAGATAAATATGCAGCGGTGGTGGCGGATGAGCATGGTATGCCGCTATCTTCATTGCCGATTCCTGAACGTGGTCACGGTGTGGCAACAAACCCACAAGGCCACGCCGTAGTTTTTGGTCGTCGACCAGGTACTTTCTTCATGGTGTTTGATTATCGCTCAGAGCAGATGATCAAACTGCGGCTAGCAAAGCCAAATCGCCATTTTTATGGTCATGGTGTTTACTCCCGTGACGGCACGTTGCTATTTGCGACAGAAGGAGAAAGGGGCACAAGCCGTGGGATCATCGGTGTTTATGATGTGCAAAAGCAATATCAAAAGATCGATGAGTTAACAGGTTTTGGCCTTGGCCCTCATGAAGTGATCATGATGCCTGATGGCGCATTAGCGATTGGCGTCGGTGGCGTACACACCAACGGCCGTGAACCGCTCAATCTTGATAGCATGAGACCAAGCCTGAGTTACCTTTCACAAGAAGGTGAGCTGTTGGATCAAGTCTCTTTACCAGATCATAAGTTGAGCATCCGTCATTTAGCGCATGATGGTGCAGAGACGGTACTGTGTGGTCAGCAATATCGTGGAGAGCCGGATGAATACCCAGCTTTACTTGCGATGCACACTCGTGGAGGCGTGATGCAATCTTTACATGCGGAACCCGAAGAGTGGGCGAGATTTAATCACTATGTCGCGAGTATCGCGGCGACGGATGAATGGATCCTTGCGACTTCTCCTCCGGGCAGTTGTTATGGGATATGGTCCAAAGCTACAGGTAAGTTGGTTGAGTTAAGTGCTTTGCCAGATGCATCGGGAGTGGTGACATATGGAAAGGAATTCAGGGTCAGCTCTGGTGCTGGCAAAGTGGTTGAGCAAAGGCCAACAACACATAAAAGCGCTTCTTTTAGTGGTGTTCAATGGGATAACCATTGGTCAAAGATTGTTTGAACCCAAATAGATAAAGAAACTTGATGTTAATTTCAACATCAGATTCTTAATTTTAAACCTGCAAGCTGTGAGATATTTGCCATACTTTTCATTATGGCAAGTAGCGCAAGGATCGTTTCAGTGTTTGCTAGGGTTTTAATCATGACGGCACTTATGGTGCCGTTTTTCAGCTTTTCTACCGTCGTTTCTCTCGAAGCTTCTGCACAAACAGAGCAAGAGGGAGCGGTACAAAAGCTGTCTGTCGAAAAAATGATCCATTATCCAGAGGTGATTGACCAGCTTTATCAAAGTACCAATTACCGTTTGAACTGGGAAAATGAAAGCGATATTGAGCAGTTTCTTTTTCAAGTAAACCTGGTTGCTCTTGCAGGCGTCACGAACGAATTCGAGAATCAACTCCATCGTATAAACCAAGTTCGATGGCAGGGAGATAACCTCGACTTTGATTTGGTTATGACAGATTCACTGTTGATGTATCTCAGTTATCTCGAGCAGCTCCCTGAAGAAGGCATCAACTGGTTATTTGCTAACAAAACCCACGTGATTTTACCTGCTCCTAGTATCGATACTTTGTCCGTACTGAGTAACGAAATTACGGTTGGCAAACTTGGTCAATTCTTAGCAAGCCTTCGCTCTCCTTTACAAACGGACGAAGCTTTTTATTCCGCTTACTCCTCTTTATCCGAGCACGCTCAGTATCAATATCCAATCTATGAACAAGCGGGCCTTGCCCGTGTCGGTGACCAATTAGAAAATAAACCGCTTCTGATTGAGCGTATGGAAGTGGTCGGTGTGGATGTATCGTATTTAGATATCACGACCCAACAGTATGATGAAGAATTAGAGTTAGCGGTGAAAGAGTTTCAGCGTATTCATGGATTGAAAGAAGATGGGGTGATTGGCCCGAATACCATTCGATGGATCAACTTTTCTCCTCAAGAACGATTGCATCTATTGGCGCTGAACTCAGAACGTTCAAGGATTTGGTCCAAAGACAGAGATAATGTTGTCTTTGTAAATGTACCTGGATACGAAGTAACGTATTGGCACGATGGTCAACCGTTGTTCGAGTCTAAAGTTGTGGTTGGTAGAGCCTCAAGAAAAACACCAATCATGTCGGGAACTCTTGACTCCGTCATTCTCAACCCCACATGGAATGTGCCATGGACCATAATGGTGAAAGACATCATTCCTAAAGTGAAACGTAATCCGATGTATTTGATTAACCATAACATTCAAATCATCCGGTCTTGGACGTCAAACGAAATTATTGACCCTACAACCATCAATTGGGCGACGGTGAATCCGAGAACATTTCCTTATCGTATGCGACAGGCATCGGGCTTACACAATGCATTGGGATTGTATAAGTTTAATATGCCAAACCCCCAAGCTATCTATTTGCATGATACGCCAAGTAAAAACTTGTTCGAACGAGATAGACGCGCATTCAGTTCCGGGTGTGTCCGCGTTGAACATGCCGACCAACTGGCGGAGCTCTTATTCAAAACTCAGGGATTAGAAGAACGCCTAGCGAAAAAACGGGAAAGTACGCGTCGCTCTAACACGTCGGTTCCTTTAGGAGAACGCATCCAAGTGCACATTATTTATCAAACCGCATGGCTAGAAGAGGGAACACTTTATTACCGAGATGATATCTATAAATACGATCACCGTAGTTGAAATCTTTAAATAAAATTTACAAAACTAAGAATCTTCTGTTTGTTCAATAATTAAGCGTTAATCGCCACATCTTAAAATTAGGGTGGAGCGATGTATGCATTTGACGTGACAAAGGTGTTTGGGTAATGTCCGCGACTTGTTTAGTTGTTGAGCATTGTTTTTTGAAATGGTAAGTCGTAATTTTTCCCGCCGAGATTTCCTTAAAATGACCGCTGGTGGCGTGGTTTTGGCATCTGCCTTGCCATCGATTTCATGGGCTTCATTCCCTGACGAGCCACGTGAGTTGGCGATGAACAACCTTAATACTGGAGAGCTCCTCGAAACATGCTATTTCGATGGTAAACGCTATCTTGATGATGAACTAGAAAAGCTGAATGAGTTTTGTCGTGATCACCGTCGAAACGAAGTTCATCCTATGGATCGACGCTTGTTCGATCAAATCAGCCAGATTCAAAAGCTGATCGGTACAGATGCAGAAGTCATTGTAATTTCTGGTTACCGTTCGCCTTTGACCAATGCGTCCCTGCGCAAAGGGGCTAGCGGAGTGGCAAAGAAAAGTCTTCATATGGAAGGTAAGGCCATAGACTTCCGTCTTGATGGAGTGAAATTGTCTACTGTACGCGATGCAGCAATTAGCTTGAAAGCTGGTGGTGTTGGGTATTATCCAAGTAGTAACTTTGTCCATATCGATACAGGTGCTGTGCGTTCTTGGTAAGTCAATAGCAAGCCTTGAAGTCGCATGGGGTTAGTGTCATAGTTGCGCCAGTTTTAACGCAAATTTGTTTGGTAATAGGTTTTCTATGGCTCTGAAATACCAAGTTGTCCCAGTGACATCTTTTTCTCAAAACTGTTCTATCGTGTGGTGTGATGAAACGATGAAAGGCATCGTTATTGACCCAGGCGGTGACGAAAAGCAACTTGCTATGCTCATTAAAGAGCTTGGCATCGAGATCGTCAACTTGGTGCTAACCCATGGTCACCTAGATCATGTTGGCGGAACAGAGCCGCTGGCTGCAATGCTTGGTGGTACTGAGATCATTGGTCCTCATAAAGCGGATAATTTTTGGCTACAAGGTCTAGAAGGGCAAAGCCAAATGTTTGGTTTCCCATTGACTGAAGCCTTTGAACCGCATCAATGGTTAAATGAGGGTGACACTGTCACGTTTGGTAATCAAGTATTAAAGGTATTCCACACACCAGGTCATACCCCTGGTCACGTTGTTCTTTATAGTGAAGAAGCGCGATTGGCGTTTGTGGGCGACGTATTGTTTAACGGTAGCATTGGCCGAACTGACTTCCCACAAGGTGATTTCAATACCTTGATTAGCTCTATCAAAGAGAAATTGTGGCCTTTAGGCAATGATGTCACGTTTGTCCCAGGTCACGGCCCTCAATCGACTTTCGGTCACGAGCGTAAAACTAACCCGTTCGTTGCTGACGAGATGCCGCTTTACTAAAAGCGCGTGTACTAAGTATTATTCTGGCTCGGCGGCAGCTAAGTATCGCCGAGTCAGTCCCACAAAATCCTCTGCTTCACGATCTAGGTCACTGGCTGATATAAACAGATCGTAGCCGTAAAATCCTCTTTGATATTTCATACGGTTGGCGAGCATCGCCAGTAAGCCTTTATACTCAATCCCATTGCTGTTTATGTATGGCTTAGGATCAAGCACCATATCTTCAAACTTTTCTTCACACTGATTCTGCTTCGCACCTAAATAAAGTAGTGCGCGTTGGCTAAGGAGAATTTCTGTCGCTATACGAGGGCAGATCGAATCCAAATAAGGTGAGTAGTGTTTTAGACGAATACCAATCCAAGGTAGCGGCTGATGCCACCCTTCCTGCTGGTAGCTACAAATCCCTATTGACTCAATATTTCGCCATCGGACGACCCATCCGCCTTTAAAAAGATGTTGTTGGAAGTGAGAAGCTGTCAGCGTAAAAGTGACTTGGCTTTTTTTGATCATCAAGATGGCGAAACCAACAATTGCAGACATCAAAATGACCGACAACATGGCTTGCTTCCATCCCGGAGAAATGACAACCAAAAACAGGGTTATCAGTGCAACGAGCAACAAAAGTATTCTGTTGATAGGGGAGTCGGGTTTGAAATGTGAATTTGTTAGGTGCAGCGTTTCCATGCTTATAACCTCATCGAATACTTGATCAAAAATGCGTGGATGACTAAATGTGCATTGACTTGCATTTGAAATAAAAGAAACCTCTGTTTTTATACCCAGTATTCAATAAATCCGTTCATAAAATATCTGATTAAATAGTAGACGTTCTATGCTTTGAGCGCATTTTTCATCGCGTTTCGCCGCTAAAACCTACAAATTGCTTGTGAATTTTGGTATAAAACGCGCTTCAAATTTTCATCCCTGCTGAGATGCAGTGAACTGGAGAAATATTCAATGAGACTTGCTCATAAGCGTAAAGTGCAGATGAAACTGCAAAAACGCATTAAAGCGACAGTAGCAAACTTAGCTGCAGCACCTAAAGCAGTGAAGCCTGTTGCCGAAAAAGCAGTAGCACCTTCTGTTGCTGAAAAAGCTGTTGCGGAGAAAGTAGTAGCTGAGAAAAAAGTAGCTGCAGTGAAAACAGTTGATGTTGCCCTTACTCCTAAGCAACAACAAGTATTAGACATCGTTGTAGCAAATGCTGAAGGTATCAACCCTAAAGGCATTGGTCTAGCTGCAGGTCAAGAAGATACTAAAGCGGCATCATGGGCTACTGGCGCACTGAAGAAGCTTCTTGAAGAAAACCTAGTTCAAAAAGAGCAGTTAGCAGGTAACAAAGTTATCTACAAAGCAGTTTAATTACCGCTACCGTTCTAGCTTGAATACCTCGGCCAATGCCGGGGTATTTTTTTATCTTCGTATTGAAAATAATCTATTAGGAATTGATTTTAACGCTGCCAATAAGTGCTTTGTCACATTTTCTTAAATACTATGTAAATTTTTTGGCAGAGAAGTACGTACGTATCATTTTTCTTTTTGCCTCGTTACAGGAAAAGTAACTCATTAATTTTATGATGATTAAACTTATTGCATAACGGCTGTCCTACGTAGTTATACGTAATACCTAAGGCTAATGTCTTATTGATGAATTACTCGCTTCCGTGTTCATGCCCATTTCGCATTCGACAACATTGTTACATCTTTTATACCGAATACAGCCAATCCTAATGAAATGGATGACAACAATAACCTTGGTGATAAAGGACGTGAACGATGAGTCTAATCCAAAAATCTTTAAAACGAGTGCTCAAAACAACCGCTGTCGTTGCCGCGATGACATTCGTTGTGACTTCTGCAAATGCTGCTGAAAAAGTCTATCGTTTAAAGCTTGCTGAAACTTGGGGACCTAACTTCCCTATTTTTGGTGATGCGACAAAAAACATGGCAAAAATGGCAGAGGAGATGTCCAACGGGCGTCTGCAAATCCGTATTGATTCTGCAAACAAGCACAAAGCGCCTTTTGGGGTGTTTGATATGGTTAAGTCTGGCCAATACGACATGGGCCACTCGGCGTCTTACTACTGGAAGGGCAAGGTTCCAAACACACTTTACTTCACTTCTATGCCTTTCGGTATGTTACCAACTGAGCAGTATGCGTGGTTTTACTACGGCGGTGGTATGGAGCTGATGGAGAAGGTGTACTCTCCACATAATTTGATGTCTTTCCCTGGCGGTAATACCGATACTCAGATGGGCGGGTGGTTCCAGAAAGAGATCAAGTCCGTCGAGGATTTGCAGGGTTTGAAAATGCGTATCCCAGGTTTTGCTGGTGAGATTTTGGCAGAGTTAGGTGCAAAACCAACGAATATCGCCCCTGGTGAACTATATACCTCTCTAGAGCGTCGCACAATTGATGCCTTGGAGTGGGTTGGTCCATCATTGGACTTGCGCATGGGCTTCCACAAAATCGCGCCATACTACTACACAGGTTGGCATGAGCCAGCAACTGAGCTTCAGTTCCTTGTTAATAAGCGTACTTGGAACCGTCTACCTGATGATCTAAAAGCGATTTTACAAGTAGCAATGAAAACCGCCGCTTACGATATGTACACGCAATCGAAACACGAAAGTGGCAAAAACTGGGCATCTATCAAATCTGAATACCCAAATGTTGAAGTCAAAGACTTCCCGCCTGAAGTAGTGGCTGCGTTGCGAGAAGCAAACGATCGTTTGTTGAAAGAGCACGCAGAAAAAGATGCTTTGGCGAAAGAGATTCAAGAGTCGCAAGCGAACTACATGAATCAAGTTCGACCTTGGTCAGACATTTCACACCGAGCTTACTTAAACAGTCAAGCTCAACAATAACGTTATGACGCAGGCGACGCCGAGAGGTTTAGCCTGCGAACGAAGCCCAAGAAAACTTCATAATGAATGCTCCGCACCATAGCGGAGCGTATCCAAACGTTCCACGGAGTTCGGAATGAGAAGTCTTATTTATATTGAGCGATTATTTAACCGCTTTAGCGATTTTCTCGGATGGTTGTCCAGCATCCTGTTTATTTTATTGTTGGTGAATGTGGTTTACGACGTTGTGATGCGATATGTATTCAACGATGTATCCATTGCATTCCAAGAAATGGAATGGCATCTATTCTCCGCCGTATTTCTGCTTGGTGTGCCTTACGCGATTAAGTCTGGTGGCCATGTTCGCGTCGACATTTTTTATGAACGCTTATCTTACAAAGCACAATCCATCATCGACATCATAGGCACGCTATTTTTCTTATTCCCTTTTTGCCTACTGGTGGCTTGGTTTGGTGTCGATTTCGCCAAAGAAAGTTACGCGCTAGGCGAGACGTCTGGTGACCCAGGCGGATTGCCATATCGTTGGATCATCAAGGCGATGATTCCGCTGTCATTTTTCTTTATGGCAGTCAGTGGCATTGGACTGCTGCTGCATTCGATCAACAAGATTGTTAACCCTCATCTTATCTATGCCGGTAATAACGGTAAGTCGTAAAAGGAAGTCATTATGATCGGTATAGTGATGTTTTTTGTCGCGCTCTTTGCACTTTTGTTGGGATTCCCCGTTGCCTTTACTTTTGGCGGTATTGCACTGATTTTTGGTGTTTGGGCTGAAGGCATCGAGATGTTTGCTTTCATGCCATATCGTATTCAATCCATTATGGAAAATACGGTGCTAATGGCCGTACCATTGTTTGTCTTCATGGGACTAGTACTTCAGAAGACGAAGCTTGCAGAGCAACTGCTTGAGTCAATGGGACGTCTGTTCGGCGGTGTCCGTGGTGGTATTGCTATTTCGACAGTATTAGTTGGTGCATTACTTGCCGCGTCAACGGGCGTAGTCGGCGCATCGGTTGTTGCGATGGGGTTGATCTCATTGCCTGTGATGCTTAAATACAATTACGACAAAGGCTTGGCGTGCGGGACTATTTGTGCGTCTGGTACCTTGGGACAAATTATCCCGCCTTCTATCGTGTTGATCTTGTTAGGGGATGTACTCGGCGTTCCGGTCGGGGACTTATTCCAAGCTGCAATCTGGCCCGGTATCACGCTCGTCGGCGCCTATGTTATCTACATTCTTATTTACGCGAAGTTGAATCCTCAAGCCGCACAGGCGATAGAGCGCGATGAGTCGATCAGTCGAAAGCAAGAAGTGTTCACCGCACTGAAAGCCGTTTTACCGCCGCTAGCACTGATCATTGTGGTATTGGGCTCCATCTTTGCAGGGATTGCAACGCCAACAGAGTCAGCGGCTCTGGGCGGTGCTGGTGCGATAGTTCTGTCGTTACTGTATAAGCAGTTTAGTTGGTCGATGATTTATGATGCATCGAAAGAAACCGTTAAAGTAACCGCAATGGTCTTTGCTATTTTGCTAGGGGCAACCGCCTTCTCAATGGCATTTACCTACACTGGCGGTGATTATCTAGTCGAAGAGTGGATGTTAGAATTGCCTGGAGAAAAGTGGGGCTTCCTCATCATTACCATGGTGGTGATTCTGATTTTAGGTTTCTTTATCGACTTCGTTGAAATCTGTTTTATCATCGTGCCAATTATTGCGCCGGTCGCTGAGTTGATGGGCATTAATATGACGTGGTTTGCGATTCTTATCGCAATGAACTTACAGACGTCATTTCTAACACCGCCATTTGGTTTTAGTTTGTTCTATCTAAAAGGCGTCGCACCAGCAGGTGTCACTACGCGAGATATTTACAAAGGTGTGATGCCGTTTATCGCGATTCAAATTGTCGTGTTGGCTTCTTTGCTGTTTTTCCCAGGCTTTTATGGCATGAGTTGATCACTCGATAATAAAAGAGATTTTGTGAACTGAGAGTTTTTACCTTTTGAGACAAGTTGTTAAGCTGCTATTTATGTCTAGGCGGACGAAGTCGAGTTATTTGTGCTGCTAAGATAGTGAGCTGTAAAGCAGCGTTTCATGGAGGAAAGGGATGCCTCTCAAAGCAAAGTTAATTCTGCTGACATTGATACCCGTGGTATTGGTGTCAGCGAGTATCAGTTGGATTTCTATCTATCAAACCAAGACTCTTGGCAAAAGGGAGGTAGAGATCTTTCATCAAAACCTGATCCAATCAAAAGAGGCGGCGCTCAAAGACACGGTCGACGTCGCCTTTGACTCCATTTCTTATATTTACAACGATCCAACCTTAGAAGAGGGCGTTGCTAAAACACGCGTGAAAGCGATTTTAAACCGTTTAAGCTACGGAGCAGACGGTTACTTTTTTGCTTACGATAAATACGGCACCAACCTTGTACATCCTGTTCTTCCAGAGCTAGTCGGGGAGAACTTACTCTATCTTGAAGACGAGAATGGCGATCGTCTAATCGAAGCTTTGTTGTATCAAGCTCAATCAGGTGGTGGATTTCATCAGTACCTGTGGCAAAAGCCATCTACGGGTGAGGTCGTCCCAAAGCTTAGCTACGCCGCATGGCTCGATAAGTGGGAATGGATGATAGGGACAGGGCTCTATATTGAGGACGTCAGTCAAGAAGTCGCCAATATGCGTGCTGCGGTGAACAAAAATATCGAAACGACTTTTTTCTCGGTCGTCGTGATCTTAGCGGTGACCGTTGCTGTAATTATCGTTCTCACTTTAGCGATCAATCTGCATGAACACCGTCTTGCCGATAAAAACCTTAAAGAGTTGGCACATAAAACCGTCATGTTTCAAGAGGATGAGAAAAAGCATCTAGCGAGAGAGTTGCATGATGGAATCAACCAGTTGTTAGTTTCTAGTAAATGTCATTTGGATTTAATGAGTCATAGACTGGAAGACGAAAAACTCAAATCCCACTTAGATAAATCGCAACGCTCATTGGTCACCGCGATAAATGAAGTAAGGCATATTTCTCATCAACTTCGCCCTAGCGCCCTTGATGATATCGGCTTAGAGGCGGCACTGACCACTTTACTGCAAGACTTTCACTCTCACTCTGGGATTGATATAGAAAGTAATTTTGATACTCAGCAGTACAAACTGACGTCGGAAGTCGCGACGACCTTGTATCGTGTTGCTCAAGAGTCTTTGAACAATATCGAAAAACACGCAAGAGCGAAAAAAGTGACGGTTACTTTGCAAAAAATGGGCAATATGCTGCAATTACTCATACGTGACGACGGTGTTGGCTTTGTGGTTAACCAAGCAGTGCACCAACAAGGGATTGGGTTAAGGAACATGCAAGAGCGTGTAGAGTTCATTGGTGGTGAGTTTGAACTGATGAGTGAGCTTGGTTTAGGAACAGAGATTACCGTGCTGCTTAATTTGGATGAATTAGTTTATGGATAAACCGATTAGTGTGGTGATTGTGGATGATCATCAAGTGGTCTTAGATGGCTTCATGGCTCGCTTGGAGTTAGAGCCTGACATTGAAGTGGTCGGTACGGCAAGCAATGGGTTGGAAGCGATTGAAGTCGCAAAGCACCTTCAGCCTGATGTCATCTTGATGGACATTAGCATGCCGATAATGAACGGTATTGAAGCGACTGGGGTAATTAAAGAAGAGCGACCGGAGAGCAAAATACTTATGCTGACCATGCACGATAACCGTGAATACATCATGAAGGTCATGCAAGCTGGCGCGGTAGGGTACATGCTCAAGGAAATCTCGGCCGAGAAAATGGTGCAAGCAATAAAAACGGTGAATCAAGGTTCAACGTATTTCTGTGAGTCTGTCACACAAACGCTTTTTACCCAAGAGGTGGTGCCAGCCACTCAAAAAACGAATCCACTCAGCCGAAGGGAAGAGGCGGTGCTTAAATTAGTCGCTCAAGGAAACAGCAGTAAGAAAATCGCCACACTACTTAACATTAGCTACCGAACGGTAGAAACGCATCGCCATAACATTAAGCACAAGTTGGATTTACATTCGACGGCAGAGCTAGCGAAATATGCGTTTGAAACAGGGTTAACTGAGTAGGAGAGTAGTGCCCGCAAAAAGCGAGCACGTGAGAGCGAAATTAATCGACTTTTGTAATGCTGCCAAGCTCTAGCATTGGAGCGACATCGATATCCTCTGCATTCATCATTGTTGAGATGCGTTGAACGGAAGATAGCAGCAGAGACTGCTCCCATTCTTCCAATTTTTGGAATCGATTAATGAAGTGTTCCTGCAATGGCGTTGGTGCTTGCTTTAAGGCTTCTTGGCCTTTGCTCGTAAGTACAGCATGCACTTTACGCTTGTCTTGAACACTGCGTTGACGCTCAACAAACTGGCCTCGTTCTAGTCTATCTAGAATGGTCGTTGCGGTCGCTTGGCTCATGTTAGTGTGGCTAGACAACTGTTTAATCGTTACGTTATCTAACTCATTGATAGCACGCATCAAAATCAACTGTGGAGCGGTCAATCCAGACTCTTTGCTCAGCTTTTTAGAATGTAAATCAATAGCGCGGATGATCTGACGAATCGAGACCAATACTTCTTCGTACTTTTCCAATTTATTCATCCAGTCTGTAGGGAACATTTATCGAGGCGACACTAACTTAAATGCGCCCTTATTTAAAGGGGTGGAATCAAAAATTACCACTACAATTTTAAGTAGTGTCTCCAATTTCATTTTGTCGCGTCGTGTAGACAAAATAAGAAGACCTAAAATTATTATAGCAATAAATGTTTGTGGTCTAACTATTGCGCTAGTGGTTTATCCTTTTAAAGGCGGAAATTGCTGAGTGAAAAGTAAGTTATTGGATTTTTTCATAGCAAAAAGATAGACAAAAACGTGTCAAATGATAGGATCTTGCGCCTTCACGGAATGTAAAACGTATCGTGTTCGAAAGATTTTTTTGTTTGGTACGTAAAAACAGTACAAAAATAGAGAGGAACGATGACAAAGGGTATAGATAAGTACAGTATCGATAGTACCGACTATACGGTAGGTCAAGACAACGTTCAAAAATGGGGTTTTGATGTTCATAACCCAGTTTTTGGTATTAGTGCAGGTTTAATTGCGCTGTTTCTTGTCGCTGCATTAGTTCTAGATGCACATACCGCAAAGACGGCACTTGATGGGCTGAAATGGAAGATCATTGGTTCATTCGATTGGTTGTTCATTATTGCAGGTAATATTTTCGTTATTTTCTGTTTGGCACTTATCGTTTCGCCAATGGGTAAAATCCGCCTAGGTGGTAAAGACGCTGTTGCCGATTACTCGTTCATGTCATGGCTTGCAATGCTATTTGCGGCTGGTATGGGTATCGGTTTAATGTTCTGGAGTGTCGCAGAACCTGTCGCTTACTTCACTGGTTGGTATGAAACGCCACTCGGTGTTGAAGCAAATACACCAGAAGCAGCGAGATTGGCACTGGGTGCGACGATGTTCCACTGGGGTCTTCACCCATGGGCAATTTACGGTGTTGTAGCACTTTCTTTAGCATTCTTTGCCTACAACAAAGGATTACCGCTGTCTATGCGCTCGATCTTCTACCCACTTCTGGGTGATCGCGCGTGGGGCTGGGCTGGTCATATCGTGGATATCTTGGCCGTTCTTGCGACCTTGTTTGGTCTTGCAACGTCACTGGGCTTAGGTGCACAACAAGCGGCAAGTGGTATTCATCACGTATTTGGTGTTGAGCCAGGCCTGGGCCTACAAATCGTTGTCATTACCGTTGTAACTTTGCTTGCTGTTGTTTCAGTCGTACGTGGTATTGATGGTGGCGTTAAGGTCATTAGTAACATCAACATGGTTGTGGCGTTCTTGCTACTGATTCTTGTTGGTCTTATCGGTTGGGCGGCGAGTCTAGGTTCGATTCCAACCACACTTATGGCATACGTAGAGAATATTATTCCGCTAAGTAACCCGTTTGGTCGTACAGATGAAGCATGGTTCCAAGGCTGGACAGTATTCTACTGGGCTTGGTGGATTTCATGGTCACCATTCGTAGGTATGTTCATTGCGCGTGTTTCTCGCGGTCGTACCGTTCGCGAATTCATTACAGCCGTTCTATTGGTTCCAACCGCTGTTACGGTTGTTTGGATGTCAGTATTTGGTGGTCTAGCGATCGAGCAAGTTGTTGATAAAGTAGGTGAGTTGGGCACGAATGGTTTGACTGACGTTTCACTTGCTATGTTCCAAATGTTCGATGTTCTTCCATTTGGTAGCATGCTTTCAATCATTGCTGTTGTGTTGGTACTTGTGTTCTTCATCACGTCTTCTGACTCTGGTTCACTTGTTATCGACAGCATCACAGCGGGCGGTAAAGTCGACGCTCCTGTACTTCAACGTGTTTTCTGGGCATTTATGGAAGGTGCAATTGCGGTTGCTCTACTGTGGATTGGTGGCTCAGAAGCGGTTCAAGCGCTTCAGGCAGGTGCAATTTCTACGGCACTACCGTTTACCTTCATTCTGCTTGCAATGTGTGTGAGCTTATTGATGGGTATGAGAACAGAACGTCAATAACTCAGGCATTTTATAAATCTGTCTGAGTAACAAGTAATCAAAAGGCCAGCATTTTTGCTGGCTTTTTTTGTGCGGTTTTTATGACGGTGAGACAAAAAAATGACACATGAAAGTTCATATTTTACAAAGAGTTAATGTGCTATTTTGTTTTTTAAAAATTAGTGAATAGTCGTGAAAAAGTGTGTAATATTCACACACCTTAACTGTTCTCCCAACTCAAAAACTATAAATATGAAATTATCATTAAAACAAAAGCTTATTGGCGCAAGCCTTTCTGCTGTTGTTGTGATGGCAACAGCACTTACTTGGTTGTCGGCTGGTCAATTATTTGATCAGACTCGTTCAGGTGTCTATTCACGTGCGCAAAGTCTAAGTACTACTGCGTCAGAAGGAATTTCTGATTGGGTCAATATCCGTAAAGATATTGCTACCGCATTCAACGACTACTCGACAGAGCAAGACGTTGTCCCTTTCCTACAACAAGCTCGCAAGGCTGGTGGCTTTGATGACATCTTCCTTGGTACACCAAACGGTGATATGTATCGCTCTCACCCTGAGCGTAACCGTGCTGATTACGACCCTCGTACTCGCCCTTGGTACAAAGATGCTAACGCTGCAGGTAAGCAGATCATCACAGCAGCATATCAAGATGCAATCACTAACGCGCTGCTTGTAACCATTGCTGAGCCAGTAATGAAAAATGGTCAGTTTGTTGGTGTTGTTGGTGCAGATGTACTGATCGATCAGCTCATCAGCGATGTGATTAACCTAGATGCAGGTGAAAATGCGCATGCGATGTTAATCGATATGAACGAAGGTACGTTCCTAGCGCATCCAGATAAAAGCTTAACGCTTAAGCCTATCACCAGTGTTCTAAAAGACTTTTCAGAAGAGGCAATCGAGCGCGCTGCAGATGAAGGTCGTATCGAAGATACGGTAATCAAAGGCAAAGAGAAGCTTTACTACTTTAATAAAGTACCTGGCACGCATTGGATGTTCGCGATTGAAATGGATCGCGCAACGGAAGAAGCAGGGCATGCGGTATTGCTACGTGACCTATTGATCACTGCAGTGATGATCACCATTGTGGTTATTCTTGCGGTATCTTGGTTGGTTGGTTTCTTGTTCCGTGACTTGAGCCGCGTATCAAATGCACTTGAGGAAATTGCATCTGGTGAAGGTGACTTAACGCAACGACTAGAACCACGCAGTGATGATGAAGTCGGTAAACTGGCTGAAAACTTCAACCGCTTTGTTGGCAACATGCACACGATGGTGACCAAGCTTAGCCACGTATCATCTGCGCTTTCAGAGCAAGCACGCACGACGGCACAGCAAGCTGAAGAGCGCAGTCAGCGTATCTCTTACCAGCAAGATGAGATCAACATGGTTGCGACGGCTGTGAACGAAATGGCAGCAGCGACACAAGAAATTGCAGGTAATGCAGATAGCACGGCAAGTAACTCAGAGGAAGCGGTTCAAGCTTGTTCACACGGTTCTAGCCAAGTGACTCAGACGCAAGGTTCTATCCAGAACTTAGCGCAAGAAGTTCAAGTTGCCACTGATGTGATTCAAGAGCTAGAAGCACACGGAAATAGCATCAATACGATTCTATCAACGATTCAAGGTATTGCTGAGCAAACTAACCTACTTGCACTTAACGCGGCAATTGAAGCGGCACGTGCAGGTGAACAAGGCCGTGGCTTTGCTGTGGTTGCGGATGAAGTTCGCGTATTGAGCCAACGCACTCATGCTTCAACGCAAGAGATTCAAGAAACTATCGAGATGCTACAGGGCACAACAGCGAAAGCGGTTGGCATCATGGGTGATAGCCGTCGTCTGGCTGACACCAGTGTTGATGATGCAAACGCGGCAGCAGCGAGCCTGACGCAAATCCATACTGCTGTTGAGCGCATCAGTGACATGGCAACGCAGATTGCATCGGCGGCAGAAGAGCAAGCATCGGTAACAACCGAGATCACGCGTAATACTGAAGGCATTCGTGACGTTTCTAACGAGCTGTCGGTAGAAGCTCATCAAGCAGCAGAACAAGCTGCCCACCTATCTGAGCTTTCACACGAATTAGAGCAAGAGATTCAACGCTTTAAGCTGTAATCGGATACCGACCTAAATAAAAAGGAGCCATTTGGCTCCTTTTTTGATCGCTTATTAATCTAGCAAGACGTTATAGCCAGAACTCACTGATCGGTTGCTCTTCGCTATAATGATGGGCGATTTGCGCTTGTAGCAGTTCTGCCGTAGCAATTGCATCGGTTAATGCATGGTGAGGGGTATAGTCTGGCAGACCATAACGGCGTCGAGATTGCGCTAGCCGAACCGATTCTGGCTTTTTCCCTTTTAAACGCTCCCAGAGTGAGCCAGAGCGTTTCTGTTGAATGGTTTCTTCAAGATGCAGCGTATCTATCACTGGAAACTCAATTCCTTCCCCTAATCGGCTTTTGAGTGCTTTATCCAGAAATTCTCTCTCGATACGACGATAATGCACAACAATGATTTTTCCGCTTAAGCATGGTAGTAGCTCGCTTAAGATGTCACCCAAGTCAGGTGCATCGATCAATTCACTGTGAGTAATACCATGTATGATTACCGAGTCTTCATCGAGTGCTCGCTGCGGGCGAACTTTCCAATGACGCGAATTGCGTAAAAAAATCCGCTTCAAGTTAAACGGCACTAAACCAATGGTAATGATGTCATGTTTCTCGGGATTCAACCCCGTCGTTTCGAAATCTAGCGCGACGAACTCCACCTCAGACAGGGGGGTCTCTGGTGCAGGTGGTTTATTGCTATAGAACGCAATTAAATTTTCATCTTTAGCCATCTCCAACTTGTGTTCAAATTTCGCTGGCCACTGAATGGTTGGCTTCTGAAAGAGCTTTTTGATCATGTTCAACCTCACTTAAAGCTCTTATTCGCTTGGTAGCGGAACTTAAGGAAGTTCTGACCATTGCTTAGGATTTGGAAAGCATCTTTTAGGTTGCGACGTTCAAACTCAGAGAGGTTTTCCGGTTCGATATTGTTATCAGGATCAATGCCTAGTTCCACATCCGTCGCTTGGTGACGAATACGCACCATGGAAATAAACTCTAACGCGTCTTTTAAGTCTTGTGCTCGACCTTTTGGCAAAATGCCAGCATCAATGATGTCGTCGAGACGCTCAAACGAGTTCTGTGCACGTGAACCAACCGCCAGAGAGTGAACGCGAATTAAGTCGACCAGAGGAGCCGTACCACGACGTTTGAGGTTGATGGAGTTGTTGTGTCTGCCATCTTTCTCCATCACAAAGTCTTTAAAGAAGCCAAGTGGCGGCGTTCGGTTAAGTGCGTTGCGAGCCAGACAGGCTAAGAAGCGATTGTTTTTACGCGCACGACGAACAATAAAGCTGGTTAATTGTTCTGCCCATTTTAAGCGACCGTAAACGCCATCCAAATCGAAAAAGATGGACGCGTTGAGTAGCGCTTTCGGGTTCGGGTTATCAATCCAGTCAGCGAAGCACTCTTCCCACTCTGAACGAGTCATGCGCCATAATGGGTTGGTTGCCATAATATCGCCCGTACAATACTTGTAGCCACAGGCATCTAATCCATCACTGACGTACTTTGCTAAAGCTTCGAAGTACTTACCATGTTTCTCTTCTTGGTAGGTCTCATCTAGAATGATGGCGTTATCTTGGTCAGTCACCAACAGTTGCTCATCACGTCCCATTGAGCCAAGTGCAAGGAAACAATAAGGAATTGGTGGTGGGCCAAGCTCTTCTTCAGCCATTTCTAACAGACGTTGTTTGAAGCTTCGACCAATTACGGACATCGCACTGCCCACCATGTGTGAGTTGGCATCTTCGTTGACCAGGCGTACAAAGCTGCTTTTTACTTCTTCAGCAACAACTGCCAAATCTTCGATGGTCTGCTGTTGGAAAATGCTGCTCACCAATAAGAGCGAGTTTTGTGATTCATAACGAACAATGTCGGTTGTTTCGATAATACCAATAGGCAATTGATTTTTAACCACAGGTAGATGATGCACGTTGTAACGCAGCATGGTTAACATTGCTTCATAGATGTAGGCATTGTGATCAAGAGACATGACTTCAGTGGTCATCACACTTGATACATCGTCCTGTGGAGACAAGCCTTCGGCTAACACACGGGTACACAAGTCACGGTCAGTAATAATACCAAGTACCGGAGACTGTGGGTCATCTTCGTCACGAACGAAATCTGGATCGACGATAAGTAGAGCAGATACGTTGTCATTCGCCATCTGCTGCGCGGCTTGCTGGATTGTCTGTCCACGATCAATCGTATGAGCATCGCCAGTCAGCAAGGTTTTCACTTTCGATGTCGTCAGGTCATTGGCATCTTTGTTTTCTGAAATAGCTTGGCGTAAACGAGCACTATTTTCCACTTCGACAAAGTCTGCAAAGGAATCAAAGTTGTCGTATATCTCTTGGAAAACGTCACCAGGAATACAGTAGAGCAGAGTATCTTCAATGGCTTTTACCGGAAAGCGTACTTTGTTGTTGGTTAGCATTCCCATCTGGCCAAATAGGTCACCTTCATCAAGACGGTTATAAAGCTCTCCTTTGCGTCGATAAACTTCTACGACCCCGCTTCGCACCACGTAGAGATCTTGGATATAGTCTCCAAAATGGATGATTGGGGTATCTTCTCGGTAGTACGAGATCTCGACACTCTCTGTCACCTTGTTTAGTGTTTCTTCAGGGAGTTCATTGAACGGGGGGTACTTGGCGAGAAAGTTATAAATCTCGAGAAGTTCTGCATCCATCGAAGGTGCCTTTTAGTTCGCAAATAATAAAGTAATCTTAACTTAGTTTTAAAACAGAGTCTTATCTGAACCGTGATTTTCGTACTCAGTCATAAGATTCTGACATATCGCACGATAAGGAATCGGCATTTCTACTACTATATAGTCACTTAAAAGGTGAGCGGACGTGGTCGACATATTTTGGGCCAATGCTTGATTTAGAGGCATAGCAGATTTCAAATCGTTACCGCGTCTGTAAACTAAGTTATTCTTGTTGAACTAAGCCACTCAAGGTGATTTTGGGGCGGTGTTTAAATAATTCTCATGAAAGGAAGTCGAATGGTGAGAAGTTTATTGCTTGCGTCTTTAGCTGCTTTGCCAGCAGCAACTAGCGCGGCGGTCATGGACCAAGCAGAAAAATTTGGGTATGAACACATTCACCTGGATGTGGGTGCCGGAACCACAAATGAAGAGTGGTTAGATAATTCGAACGCGACCACAATTGGGCTCGGTGGTAATTACTTATTTACTGAGAACTGGTTGTTTAATGTCGATTACTCGGCGCAGTTTTTCCATCCGGACGACTTTACTCTTCGCATTGACCGTTTGTTGTTTGGTGGTGGTTATCGTTATGGGATTACGGATCAATTCGATATCTACGGTAAATATGGAATAGGTGCAATCAAAGCGAAAGCGACGGACGACAAAACGGATAATACGTTATCTTCAGATAGTGAACTGCTTCAAGCCGTCACCATTGGGGTGAATTACTTATTCAGTGAAAAACTTATTGCGACGGCCGAGGTGGAAGTTAACCGCAGTGATATCGTCGATGAGAACAATTTTAAGATAGGTTTTAACTACCAATGGCATGATGTTATTGGTACTGGTCTTTTTTATCAGTTTAGAGATACCGATTACAGCGGTGAGAGTTCTGATTATGTCAATGAAGTGGGGCTGAGTTTGAAGTTTGTCTACTAGCGGACAGGTTCATTTATTGGCAATAAATAAAAAAGGTCAGCTTATGCTGACCTTTCCTTTTAATAAAGTATGCGACTATCGATTATAAAACCGCTGCAATGCCTTTACATAGAGGACCCATATTTGACTTCGTCATACCAGCAACACTGATTCGGCCTGAACCGACGATGTAAATACCGAACTCTTCTTTCAGACGGTTTACTTGCTCTTTAGATAGGCCAGAGAAAGAGAACATACCATTTTGACGTTCGATGAAGCTAAAGTCTGCGTCCACACCTTCTGATTTTAGTGTCGCTACAAATAGTTCACGCATCTCTTGGATACGGTCACGCATTTCTGCTACTTCAGCTTCCCATTCCGCACGCATTTCGGCGTTGCCAAGAATGTGAGTCACGACCGCGCTGCCGTGCGCAGGTGGGTTAGAGTAGATAGAGCGAATAATGGCTTTAACTTGCGAAAATGCGGTTGTTGCGACTTCTTCTGATTCCGCTACTAACGTGAAGGCACCAACGCGTTCGTTGTATAGGCCAAAGTTTTTCGAGAACGAGCTCGCGACTAGGATTTCTTTGTTGTACTTAGCAAAAGTACGAAGACCCGCTGCATCCTCTTCCACGCCTTTAGCAAAGCCTTGGTATGCGAAGTCAAATAGAGGAAGCAATTTCTTCTCTGCGACTAGTTTCGCCAATGTTTCCCATTCTTCAGCAGTTGGGTCGATACCTGTAGGGTTGTGGCAGCAGCCGTGTAGAAGCACGATGTCACCTTCAGACGCAGATTGCAGATCGTTTAGCATTGCATCGAAGTCTTTGTCTTTTGTTTCTGCGTTGTAGTAGCTGTATTGTGCCGTTTCGATACCAGCGGCAGTAAATACGCCGTTGTGGTTTGCCCAAGTAGGATTGCTGATCCAGATTTTTACATCGCCAAGTTGGCGTTTAATGAACTCACCAGCAACACGTAATGCACCAGTACCACCTGGAGCTTGAGCTGTTTTAGCGCGTTTTTCGTTTACAATTTCTGCATCAGAGCCGAAAAGCAGTTTTTGTACTGCAATGCCGTACTCAGCTGTGCCTTCGATAGTTAGGTAAGATTTGGTTTTTTCAGTTTCAACAAGCGCTGCTTCAGCTTTCTTTACTGTTGCAAGAACGGGGGTTTCGCCTTGCTCGTTTTTGTAAATACCTACGCCAAGGTTAATTTTGTCTGCGCGAGTATCTTTTTTAAACTCTTCAGTAAGGCCAAGAATAGGGTCAGCCGGAGCGGCAACTACTTTTTCAAACATAATCTTCATCCATGTTAATCGAAGGGGTGTGCTAACATTTATACCTTTCAGCAATATTGGTTACAACCGTTACTGAAAAGAAAACCTAAAAAAGTTGCGATTTGAAACAGAATTCTAACATAACTAAAGTTTTTGCCATGAAAACGTTTGGTAGGCACAGAGTTTGAAGGGGATTTATACCATGGTTGATGAAGTTTTGTTCACGTACCAATCGTTTGACTTTAGTGCTTTGCGTTAGTGCTTTGCATTAGTGATTTACGTGGAGTGGCGGTTACTCGTTGAGACAAAAACGCCCCACTAAAGGTGGAGCGTTTGCTTGTAAGAAGTATAGATGTCGGCTGATGTTATTTCTTCAGATCGATTTCAGACTCAACCGCATTGGTTTCGATGTCTGGGTTAGAAGAAAGCTTCTCAGTCGCCCAGTCGTTCATATGCTTTAAGATTGCTTTTAACGCGTGCTTCTCTGTTGGGACTTCCGCTTTTTCGACTTCAAGCTTTTGTTTCGGGTGTGTGCCCGTCGCATCTTCCGCTACGTGTAGCCAATCTGGGTGCCAATAATAAGGTTGGCCGGAAGGTGAACTCCAAGAATGTACGCCGTTGGATTCACCTTTGTATTTAATGTCTTCTTCGTTGTATTTCGCCATTATTGTTTTCTCTCATAATCCATGAGTTGAGGTGTGCATCACCATTACTATCTAAATGTAACAGATGTAATGAAAATTAATGTGATAACTATCGACTTATTTTGTCATTCGATAGCTACAGACGATGCGTACTTCTCATTCAGAAGAATTTACTATTTGGCAGGTTTTGGCTTTATCTGCGTTTAAAGCATACGACGATGGATTCGCCTGCCTAACGCTATTCTTGAACGGTGATAGAGCCTAAACTACTCGTCATTCAAGTGTTTGAGAATCGCCGCTTTTGCATGCTCTTCTGTCGCTGCTTCTCCGTCAGGGACTTCAAGGTCAGCCTTTTTGTGTTCACCCAAAGCATCTTCAGCGATATGCAACCAATCAGGATGCCAGTAATAAGGGGTTGTGCCGCCAGGATGGTCCCAGCTATGTACACCTTTATGTTTCCCGCGATAAGAGAGATCGTCCATTGTAAATACTTTCATCGCTTCCTCCCGGCTTAAAAGATAGATGTCTAAGTGGATTTAACACTCTCAGCTCCTTGGAATGCCTTGCTTTTCGGACAAGGCAAAGATTTAAGACCACTCGGACGTATCAGTAAAAGTATGGAACATAAATTCTCACTTCGTCGTCGAAATTGCTATTAACAAGCTTGATAAATTACGTTGCTAAATTGACTACTGCCATATCAGAATGCTGGCGCGAAGTATGCTATGGTGCGGCTGCAAGTGAAATGAGGGATACATGAATCGATACCGTCAATTGGCCGAATTGTTTAAGGCACAAATTCAGCAAGATACTTGGAGAGCAGGGGAGAAGCTGCCTTCAATACGCGTCACCAGCCGCAATCATTCCGTAAGTGCAGGTACGGTATTACAAGCCTATCAATTGCTAGAGGCGCAAGGCTGGGTGATAGCAAAGCCTCAATCTGGTTACTATGTGACTGCCGATCTTGAACGTCTCACCAATACGAATGGAATTAAAAGCAACAATACACCATGCACCAAGTTGAATGATGAGTTGTATTCGTTTTTGAAGCACCAAGCAACATCGGATGTTGTTCATTTAGGCTCGGCGTTTCCGGATCCGTGTTTGTTTCCTTTGGAGTCGCTTAACCGTAATTTGGCCAGCTCGGGACGAAAAATGGGGCCGGATAAGTTGCTAGACAACCTACCTCCTGGTGCTGAGTCGTTAAGGCGACTCGTCGCTCAGAGGTATATTCATCATGGGATATCACTAACCCATGATGATGTGGTTATTACTTCCGGTGCGCTAGAAGCATTGAACTTGAGTTTGCAAGCGGTCACCCGACCAGGTGATACCGTCGTTGTCGAATCCCCAACGTTTTATGGCGCACTTCAAGCAGTAGAACGGTTGGGGCTCAAGGCTATAGAAATCAGTGTCGATGATGAGAGTGGGCATTCGCTTGAGCAAATCGAAGCAGCCTTTGCCAATGAAGACGTTCGGGCTTGTTGGTTAATGACGAACTTTCATAATCCAACCGGAGCTTCTTTGTCTGATGAACACAAACGATACATTGTTGAGTTAGCCAATCGATATGATGTGTATCTCATCGAAGACGATGTGTACTCTGAGCTGTATTTTTCTGACAAAAGGCCGAACTCATTGAAGACCTTTGATGAGCAAGAGCGTGTCCTTCATTGTGGTTCTTTTTCTAAGAGTTTATGCCCTGGATATCGCTTGGGTTGGGTGGTGAATAAGCGTTTTAACGAGACTATTCAAAAGCTCCAGTTAATATCGACATTATCTGGGAGTGCCCCTATTCAGCAGGGGGTTGCACATTACTTACAAAACGACAGTTACGACAACCACCTGAGAAAGCTGCGTAAGACACTGCAACACCGTCAAGCTGACTTCGTGGATTTACTCGCAAAGCACATACCTAAAGAGGTTACCTATCAACGTCCTGATGGTGGTTACTTTCTTTGGCTGAAATTGCCAGATGGAATATCAAGTAAAGCGGTATATCAAGCACTATTGTCTGAGCATGTTACCGTCGCTTATGGCAAACTCTTTTCGATAAGTGATCAATACGAAAACTATTTAAGACTGAATACATCGCTTCCTTTAGAAACGAGTTTAGAACGTGCTATCAAAAGGTTAGGTGATTTGCTTCGCGAATTACTCAGAATTGAAACTCATTAAACTGCTTAGTGTTTTTTTGCTCCAACTGTATCAGCGCCATTTTTGCAAATTGTGCTTCAATCATTATTCAGGTCGACAGACTTTGGACGATTAAGCAGGATTTAAGATGAAAAAGCAGTTGGTTAAACATGAGTTAAGGTTAATCGCCGTTGCTATTTTTAGTGCGTTTTTACTGGTATTTGCGCATCTCATTTTGGCGAAGTCTTTCTCTCATATGGCATGGACAGAGTACACCGCGGCCGTGATCCCTTTCGTAATGTTTGGCTTATGTATTGTGGGCGTAAAGTACGCTGAAAAAGCGGACAGAGATAAGGAAGAAGACTAACTCAAGCTTGAGTTGCTTGGCAGATAGTATTGACGGTTGAGCACAAAATAAAAGACCTCCACTAGGGAGGTCTTTTCTAATTCTGTCTCACTAAAAAGTGATTAGAAGTTCGCAGAGCGAGGCGTACGTGGGAATGGGATCACGTCACGAACGTTGCCCATGCCTGTTACGTAAGATACTAGACGCTCAAAGCCTAGACCAAAGCCTGCGTGTGGCACTGTGCCGTAACGACGTAAGTCGCGGTACCAGCTCATGTGCTCAGGGTCGATACCCATTTCGCGCATACGTGCATCCAGTACGTCTAGACGCTCTTCACGCTGAGAACCACCGATGATTTCACCGATGCCAGGTGCTAGAACGTCCATTGCCGCTACCGTCTTACCATCATCGTTCATACGCATGTAGAATGCTTTGATGTCTTTCGGGTAGTTCTTAACGATTACCGGCGCTTTGAAGTGCTCTTCCGCTAGGAAACGCTCGTGCTCAGATGACATATCGATACCCCACTCAACTGGGAATTCGAACTCACGGCCAGAATCCAGCAGGATTTGGATCGCGTCAGTGTAGTCAACTTGTGCGAAGTCAGAAGAAACAAAGTTCTCTAGACGGCTAACGGCTTCTTTGTCGATGCGCTGAGCAAAGAACTCAAGGTCATCGCGACGCTCTTCAAGTACTGCTTTGAATACGTACTTAAGCATGTCTTCAGCCAGTTTCGCAACGTCGTCCAGTTCTGCAAACGCAACTTCAGGCTCAACCATCCAGAACTCTGCTAGGTGGCGGCTTGTGTTTGAGTTTTCAGCACGGAAAGTTGGGCCGAAAGTGTAAACCTTGCTTAGTGCACAAGCGTAAGCTTCCGCGTTTAACTGACCAGATACCGTAAGGAAAGTTTCTTTACCGAAGAAGTCTTCGTTGTAGTCTACTTTGCCAGCGTCTGTACGAGGTAGGTTTTCCATATCTAGCGTAGATACACGGAACATTTCACCTGCACCTTCAGCATCTGAAGCTGTAATTAGTGGTGCAGATACCCAGAAGTAACCTTGCTCGTGGTAGAAGCGGTGGATCGCTTGAGATAGGCAGTTACGTACACGAGCTACCGCACCGATTACGTTTGTTCGCGGACGTAGGTGCGCAACTTCACGTAGGTACTCGATAGAGTGACGAGTTTTTGCCATCGGGTAAGTTTCAGCGTCTTCAACCCAGCCAACCACTTTAACGCCAGTGGCAGCAAGTTCGAAGTCTTGGCCCTTTGCAGGAGATTCAACAATCTTACCAGTTACTTCAACAGAGCAGCCAGTCGTTAGCTTTAGTACTTCGTCTTCGTAATTATTAAGATTATTTGGGACCACGGCCTGAATCGGGTCGAAACAAGAGCCGTCATATATGGCAAGGAAAGAGATTCCAGCTTTGGAATCACGACGTGAACGGATCCAGCCACGAACAGTCACTTCGCTGTCTACTGCTAGCTGACCTTTCAATACGTCTGATACAGGCGCGTAAGTCATGTTTTCAATATTCTCCATTGAGGTAAAAATTCAACCCAACACTTATTAAAGTGCTTGTCTAATAACATTTTTGTTCAAAAAACAAGCTAAGTGCTGAGTTGGGTAGCATTTTACAGATTCAACGAGACATATTACCTGTCAATTCGCTCGCATCAACCTTTATATTCATTTTGATGGGGAGAATCTCTCTATTTATTCACTCTTTGATGCTCTGAAAGTGTGAATTGGTTAAGTAATTGCTCTAAACGTTCGGATAGATGCTCTAAATCAACACTAATATCACGCGTGTGCGATGCTGATTGCGATGTGTCGTCAGCATGCAGTGTGATCACATCAATTTTGGATTGAATACGCTGACTGACGTCGGATGTAGTTTGCGTCTGGCTTTGAATGTTTTCCGCATGTTTCAGAACTTGATGCATTTCATCGACAACGTTATGCATCGTGACTGAAAGTGTCTCGACATCGACTGAACGTTGGTGAGCAAACTGGCAGACAGTATCCACAGAGGCTAAGGACTCTTCACTCCCTTGCTGGAATTGAGAAATGATATGCTCAATGTTGCCCGTGGCTTCGGCGGTCCGAGAAGCTAGGTTACGCACTTCCTCCGCGACGACGGCAAAACCGCGTCCTTGCTCTCCGGCTCGGGCGGCTTCAATTGCAGCATTCAACGCGAGTAGGTTGGTTTGTTCTGCAATGCCTTTAATGACCCCAAGAATGGACGACACTTCTTCGGTTCTTTGGTTTAACGAACTGATTTTCTCCCGCACGCCGTCAATATTGCTCACCAAGTGTTTGATGTCTTCGCTCACGGTGTGTGCTTGGCTTGCGCTGTGAGTGGCAACATCAACGGTATGGTTGACTAGAGCTGTGGCGTTATTGGTCGAGTCTTCAACGGCGGTTTGTTGTTGCAACATGTCGGTGATGTTGCTTTGTACGTCACTGGTTTCCAATTGTTGATTATTGGCCGCTTTGTCTGTTGATTGTGCAACATCCGTTAACTGACTGGCTGAATTGGCAAGAGAGTGGGAGGTGTCTTGTACACGCTCTAAACTCTCAGATACCGTGTCCATAAACGAATTAATCGCGGTAGAAAGTTGGCCTACCTCATCTTTTTGGTGATGAACAAGTCGTTGAGATAGATCTTTACTATGGCTCACATTCGCCATGAATTGCGACGTTTTTTGTATTGGGCGAACAATGATCTTGCGAATCAAACTCATCGTTATAATAAAACCAACAAACGCAATAACGGCCATTATTCCCATCGCAAACATTGCCTGTTTATTGATCATTGAATTGACGTGGTTCATGTTGTATTCCAAACGAATCGCGCCCAATACTTCGCCTTCTGGTGCTACATGGCAAGAAACGCAGTTGGTGCCACGATAATTTTCGCTTGATTTCATTGGTAGCGCGACAACCAGTCCGTTCCCCCAATCGGCTGAAATTGGCTCAATGACCAGTTCGCCATTTAAAGCTCGTTGGTCAATATCATCGACCGGTTGTTGGTTTGCTTGACCTGGTCCGTAAAGCTTGGTGACGGTATCGGCCCGTAACACGCGAACTTCTTCAATCCCTTCTTGAGCGAGTGCTTTTTTTCGCAAAGTTTCTTTTTGCGACATGGTGCCTGTTAGCATCATCATGTTTAGGCTATCGAAGTAATTACTAGCCTTATCATGAAGTTGTTCACTGAGAACATCATTGATTAAGGTTTTTTGTTGATGGTATTGATAAGCCGTAGAGGCAGCCAGAACACAGCTGAAGACGGCAATTAACGCGAGCAAGAGCTTAAAAGTGATAGTTGAGCGCATAAATTTATAAGTGTAATTGGAACGAACTGCACAATCTTAATGTGCACAAATGCGCACTGCGAACAACGAAATGAATGATTGTGACCCCACTCATGTTGGGGATATGTAATTGTGATGTGAGTGCTGTGTAATCAAATGTTTGGCGCATGACAGAAATACGACGTTCAGGACAAAGGTTTAATTATTTTCGCTGAGAACAAACGGCGTTTTGCTACGCTTGTATTGAGTAGCACTTGTCTGTTGGCAGTGAATTCCTTAGTATTGCGTGTCTTTTTAAAGCCTGAGAATCAAGATGAAAACAGAATTGTACAAAGAGTTTATGTTCGAAGCGGCACATCACTTGCCACATGTACCTGAAGGCCATAAGTGTGGTCGTTTGCATGGACACTCTTTCTTAGTTCGTCTTTATGTAGAAGGTGAGGTAGACCCACAAACTGGTTGGGTAGTGGATTTCGCTGAAATCAAAGCGGCATTCAAACCAATTTATAATCGTTTAGACCATTATTACCTGAACGACATTGAAGGGTTGGAGAATCCGACGAGCGAAGTGCTAGCAAAATGGATTTGGCAACAGCTTAAGCCAAGTTTACCGTTGCTAAGCAAAGTAGAAATCAAAGAAACGTGCACAGCCGGTTGTATTTACAAAGGTGAATAAGTCACTTTTTATTGAGCATTGAAGACAAAGGCAAGCCATGAGCTTGCCTTTGTTGTATCTGGATATTCCCTATTTTTTATACTTTTCTTGCTAGCTCAGTGGATGACGTAAAATCCACTCTTTTTCGTTCTCACCAAACGTTGTTTTCTCTGTATTGATGAATCCACATGCATCAAGAAAACTGATAGCGTATTGCTGACTCTGTGGCACAGTGACGCAAAGAGAGGTGCTTTCAGGGTCAATGGTATACGCGTAAACGAACAGTTTGCGTAACGCTTCACTCCCAACCCCTTGGCGTTGGAAACGTTGATCAACCATCAAGTACTTGAGCCCCAGTTCGTGCCTTTTGGCAAAGGGCGCATGTTGGGAGAAGCCTTTATCTATAACAAGATAGCCAACTAATAGATCGTCAGAATAAATCGTAAAGAACGCTTCAGACTTATTGCGTTTTTGATAAGCCACTTCAAACGGCGTAGAAAATCCTTTCTGCTCTTCCTGCACATCCAATTGCATCAAACTCGAAAAATCTTTCAGTTTGGTGGGTTTAATAGCAATCATCGTTCAACCACAAATTGGCGGCATATCCTCATGCCGCCACGAACTTTAATAGAGTATTCCCTCTAGTTTAAGTAACTCACGAGGTTAAGAAAAGCTAGAAATGCAGAGGATAATAATAACCTTGGTGAATATAGGCACCTAATGTTGTGAGTAAGTGAGCGCTATCGGCGGTTTCTACGCCTTCAACAATGACTGTACAGCGATACGTATTTCCCATGGCGATTAACTGACGCAACGTTTCCACTTTCTTATCGTCCGACTTTAAACCAATCACAAATTCCCGATCTATTTTCAAATAATCTGGATTGATTTTACTGATGAGCGACACGTTGTTGTTGCCAGTGCCAAAATCATCGATACTGATTTTACAATCCAGTGCTTTTAGTTTCGCGACATTGCCATAAATCTCGGAGGTATAGTACATCGATGCATTTTCCGTGATTTCAATCGTCAGCAAACGACAATCTCGGTTAGATAGTTCTCTGTGTAGGATTGAAAAGTTGCGTCCTCGCAGCAAAGAAGGACAAACATTAATGCTGATAGGAATAGGCAAGGCTTTGTGCTTAGTATAGATGGACTCTATCACCAGTAAGGTATGAGTTAGGAGCAGCCCATTGCGGATCAGTGTCTCAATAAATCGTTGCGTATTTTTTACCTTAAACCGCGAGAGCGCTTCGTAATGCACAATCTTTTGCGCTGAAGTGTCATAAATCGGCTCCAGTTTGATTTTAAATTGTCGAATTGCGCACAAATAAGCCATAAAGGTTTGTAGGGAGCGATGACGCAGTATTATTAGAAACAGCAAGCTTAATAAAATGATGCTTTGAAACGGTCCAGAGATGTAATACACCTCTTTATAGCCGCTGTTCTTAACGTGATAGTTGAAAAAGCGTTCATTGGTGTTACCAATTTCTAAAGAGGTCCCTGTATTGGTTGATAGCTTCATGCCGGAAAGAAAAAAACGCGAAATATGATTTTCAACGTTGTCGGATAAGTTAATGTTTTTGACACGAACCAAAACGGTTGCGTTATTCAAGTCAAATGATTGGGTCGTATAATTGCTATTATAACTCCACTCTTCAAATGCTTTTTTGCTGACAGGGACAACGGTTTCGGGGGGTGACTAAACACCGGATATTGAAACGGTCCAGCATCATGCTCGATTCCACCAGCTTTACATTATCAAAGAGCGACTTCAATTCTCTTTCATCAGCAAAGCAGCTCTTTTGGGAAAGGTTTTCTGCAATTTCGAAGGCGTTATCAAGATAATTATGTTTCACAATGCTGTTTATCGCGTAATAACAGATGGCAAAGAAAATGATCGCTGTGCTCAAGACGACCCACAGCGTATCTGAATAGATCTTTTTATTACGCAGACAAATACGAAGGGCTTTGCCAAGGCTGTTTGTTGTGTATTGATTGATCTTGTGTTGATGGTCGATGCCATTCTGATGGTTGTTTTGCATAGTAAAAGGGATGAAGTATCCGGTCCGGTGAATATTTTCGATAATATTTTTTTTTGTGGTTACGTGTTCTTCCGTGAGCTTGCGAAATTTCTTTCTTAGAGCGGCCACCGCGTTTTTAAAGCCATTTTCAGGCAGTGTCATTTTGTATTGTTGAGTGATTTTGCTTTCTATCAATCGCTGGCTAATTGGCGTATTTAAGCTGCCGTATTTGGCGATGGTTGACAGAATGGCGTACTCATTTGGGTTGACAGGAATGGAGTGGTGGAGTGATTGATTGAGCTCTAAAGATATTTCGTTTTCGGACAAGCAAACGCAGATTTGGTTTCCAATTTCAAACCTAATCATGTGTTGGTGTGCTCCAAGTTTAATTTTTGGCTACGTTATCAATAAAGCTAGGAGAGGGATGTGATTTTTTACGGGGATATCCATAATATTTGGATATATTCAAGGTTTTAGGTTTTTTTATGCTGGGCGTAGCAACCCATTATTCATAGTTAATGAGGTATAAAAAACCCGAGCAGAGGCTCGGGTTTCGTCGATATTAACAGATAACTTTTACTGCTAAGCCGCCTTGAGAAGTCTCACGGTATTTCGCGTTCATGTCTTTACCTGTCTCTAGCATGGTTTCGATAACTTTATCTAGAGAAACAGTAGGAGCAGAAGAACGACGCAGTGCCATACGAGTTGAGTTGATTGCTTTTACAGCTGCAATACCATTACGCTCGATACATGGAACCTGAACCTGACCTGCAACCGGGTCACAAGTTAGACCTAGGTTGTGCTCCATCGCGATTTCTGCCGCCATACATACTTGCTCTGGGCTACCACCCATAAGCTCAGCAAGGCCAGCTGCCGCCATAGAACATGCCACGCCAACTTCGCCCTGACAGCCAACTTCTGCACCAGAGATAGACGCGTTACGCTTGTAAAGGCCGCCAATAGCACCAGAAGCTGCGAAGTAACGGATGTAGTCTTTCTCAGTTACGGTTTGGATAAACTTGTCATAGTAAGCTAGTACTGCAGGGATGATGCCGCATGCACCGTTAGTCGGCGCAGTTACAACACGACCACCTGCTGCGTTCTCTTCGTTTACTGCAAAAGCAAACATGTTTACCCAGTCAACAACAGACATTGGATCGTTCGTTGTTTTTTCAGAAGTAAGCAGTTGCTGACGAAGTGCTGCTGCACGACGAGGCACGCGTAGTGGACCAGGCAGAATGCCTTCTTCGTTCATACCGCGATCCATACATTCGCGCATTGTGCGCCAGATGTTTGCGAAGTAAGTACGAGTTTCTTCGTCAGAATGAAGCGCATGTTCATTTTTCATGGTTAGCGCACTGATAGACAGGCCGCTTTCATGACATTGCTTTACAAGCTCTTCTGCCGTTGTAAACGGGTAAGGAACTTTTACTGGATTCTCAACTTCTTTACCGAAGTTTTCTTCATCAACGATGAAACCACCGCCGATAGAGTAGTAAGTTTTTGAGTACGCTTTTTCGTCATCAATCCAAGCGTGGATTTGCATGCCGTTTTCGTGTAACTCAAGGTTTGTTTTGTGGAAGTTCATTCCACCTTCACGTGGGAACGATACTGTGTGACAGTGCATGCCAACAGGAAGGCGTTCAGTTTCTTCTACGCGAGCGATAAAGCCCGGGATAGAATCGATATCAACTTTCTCAGGAGTGTTGCCTGCAAGACCCATGATGATAGCAATATCTGTGTGGTGACCTTTCCCTGTCAGTGATAGTGATCCATAAACGTCAACGGTGATTTTAGTGATGTCGCGCAGTTTTCCCATTGCACGAAGATCATCAATAAACTCTTTACCCGCTTTCATTGGGCCTACAGTGTGTGAGCTTGAAGGTCCAACACCGATTTTATAGATATCAAAAACACTAATCATATCGATTACCTCAGAAGAAAGCCTCCCAAGGGGAGTTGGGAGGCTTAATTTTATCGTTATATTTTTGGATTAATCATACCGTGCTAGGGCAGGGATGATTAAAGAGCGCCGTAGATTACAGAACTAATGGCAGCAAGACCACAGATTGCTGTGAAAATTTGCACAGGTGCTGAAGTTTTGTACTTAGCCATCGCTGGAACTTTTTGCATTGCGAAGATAGGCATCAAGAATAGGATTGCCGCAATCATCGGTGCGCCCATTGTTTCAATCATACCTAGGATGCTTGGGTTAACGATAGCAACGATCCAAGTTGTGATTACGATGAAGATAAGAGACATCTTCTCGATCTTGCTTACTGGCGATTTTGAACGAGATTTCACTAGACCAACTAGACCTTCATGCGCACCTAGGAAGTGGCCGAAGTAGCTAGAAGTGATAGCCGCGAAAGCAACCAGTGGACCTAAGTAAGAGATCAGTGGAGACTCATGAACGTTTGCTAGGTAAGAAAGAACAGAGATGTTTTGCTCTTGTGCTGTTGCTAGTTGCTCTGGAGACAGAGAAAGTACAACAGAGAAAACGAAGAACATTACAAAGCCCATTAGCATCATCGCTGCGCCACCAGTGATAGCGTCAGTTTTCTTAACTGCGTCATCACCGTATACACGACGTTGTTCTTTAGAGAACTGAGAAATGATTGGGCTGTGGTTGAAAGAGAACACGATAACAGGGATTGCTAGCCATACGATAGCTGGCATTGCACCCCAGTCAGGTGATACTTCCATCATTGAAGTGTTCCAACCAGGAATTAGGTACACAGACAGCGCTAGTAGGATGAACACTAGAGGGTAAACCATCGCTGAAGTTGCTTTCAGCATAAGCTCTTTACCGAACACTACGCCCGCTGTCATTGCAGCGATAAGTGCACCGGAAAGTAGCCAGCGAGGAATAGATTCCATACCCATTTGGTTAACTAGGAAAGAGTCAACCGTGTTTGTGATACCAACACCGTAGATAAGTACGATTGGGTAGATAGCGAAGAAGTAAGCGAACGTAATAAGGTTTGCGCCAGTCTTACCAAAGTGCTCTTCTACTGTGTCAGTGATGTCCGCTTCTGGGTTTTTCGCAGAAAGAACGAAGCGAGCTAAAGATTTGTGTGCGAACCAAGTCATTGGTGCTGCGATTAGGGCTAGGATTACTAATGGCCAAAAGCCACCTGCACCTGCTTTAATAGGAAGGAATAGTACACCGGCACCTACTGCCGTACCAAAAAGGGACAGACACCAGGTAAAGTCTTTGTAAGAAAACTTACTAGACGATTGTGCGGTAGAAACTGCAGAAGTAGTTGTATTCATTTTTTAGTTACTCATTTTGGGAACAGGAAATAAGTCGGGAGTAATTTTGCAAGATTTTACACTAGGAAAATTAGATCTAAATCATTTATTGCTTACGCTTATTGAATGATATGTCAAAAACCTGCTTTTTATCACGAAAATGATGTGCTACTCGTGATTTCTGCTAATGAGTAAAATTAGAAAAACTTATCGATAGGGCTGTTTGTATAAATTTATTTCACCGCAAGCGTTTGCGGTGAAAATGGCAAATTAATCTAATGTGAATGAATGTTTATGAAGCAACGTTTTATTAATATTGATGCGCATGATGATCGCATCCATAAAAATACCGATATCAGAAGTTTTTAATGTGAAATGATATGTTTTTGCATTGATTCGATGATTTGTGCGGTCATGCCCCAGATGAAATGCTGTCTATATGGGATAGCAAATACACGATGACTGCTGTTTTTTAGGTCAAACTTGGTGCTGTACAACTTTTTCGGATTCAGAATGTGGTTGGCAGGAACTTCAAAAACGGACTCCACCTCATTTGGATTTGGGTCAATATGCGTTTTATACTCAGGAGAAATAAAGGCCAAAAACGGTGTCACATTAAACTGACTAATCGTTGGCAATGTTGGAAGCTGGCCAAATACATGAATATGTTCATCTTCTATGCCGATCTCTTCTTTGGTTTCTCTTAATGCCGTATTGATTAGATGATGATCTTCCTGCTCAAACTTACCGCCGGGGAAACTGATTTGTCCCGGATGATGACGCAAGTGTGCTGCTCGCTTTGTCAAAATGACCTGTAGCCCCTCCGGGCGTTCTACAAAACCAATTAAGACCGCTGCGTCTCGCAGTGATTTTCCTTTCATCCATTTCAGTCGCGCGAGGGACTCTTTGTGGTAACCCGTTGGAAGCCGAAATTGAAAGTTTTGCAGTAATTGAGTTTTGTCGATAACCAAACCAAATCCTTATTTATTGTGCCTAACCACTATTTATTATACTCAATGGCCGCAAGAGGCGCGGTGCTATCGCCGTTGGTACGGTATTAAAGTATTAGTACGGCAATACCAAAGCACGTCCATTGGTTCTTTCCCTGCTTTGTGTCGTGGGTCTCACTCTGCTTGGGTATAATAATTTGAAACTTATAAGGTTATAAACCATTCTTTATTTTAAGACGTCACTATGGGGCAAGTATTGACTAATGAAAGGGATTATTTTCACCGAGTTCATGGAGTTAGTGGAAGAGAAGTTTGGTCTCGATGTGTTAGACCAAGTGCTCGACCTTTCTAATGACGAAGGGATTTATACTGCGGTTGGTAGTTACGATCATAAAGACTTGGTTAAATTGATTGTGAATCTCAGTAAAGTATCTGGCATTCCACCTGAACAACTGCAAGAAGTATTTGGAGAGTGCGTTTTTTTGAATTTACTTCGCTCGATTCCTAGTCACGCGAGTTTGCAGCAGTGTGAAACGACATTTCAATTTGTTCGCCATGTTGAAGATTTTATTCATGTCGAGGTCAAAAAGCTTTACCCAGATGCTAATCCTCCTCAGTTTGATTTTATCAGCGAGACTCAATCAAACATGGTGTTTGATTATCGAAGTGCGCGGTGCATGTCTCACGTATGTTTAGGTCTAATAAAAGGTTGCGCAGCGCACTTTGGTGAAGTTATTCATATCAAACACCAAAACCAGTCAGAAGATGGTAGCCAGGTTCGCTTTTGGTTAGAGGCACAATAAGAACGATATGACAGGAAGTTCCTCGCTAGAAAGGAAACTCAAACGAGAAATCGAATCAAGAAAAGCAGCTGAGCGGTTATTGGAGCAGAAGAGCTTCGAACTTTATGAATCTACTCAACAACTAAGTGTTGCTTTGAAAAAGCTTGAGTTGAAATCAAAAAAGGATTTACGCAAGTTTGAGTTCGAAGAGAAAGTTGACGCGACGCTGATTAAGTTTGGTCGAACTTTTCTGTCGAGCACGTTTGATGAAGCCATGATTGCCAGTTTTATTGAACAGCTCACTTCGAACTCAATCATTTCTGCGGCTTACTTACATCTTGATTCCACAAAACTCTCTTCTTTGCGCCGACATCATTTTGGTCATTTACAGCTTCGCCATGAGAATACGATTAAGACTGTCCCCAATTGGCAGGGGGAAAACTTGCATTTGCCTATCATCATTGACAAGCAAACAGTAGGGGAGTTGATCTTCTCTGTTCAGTTGGATCAAATCGATCAGTCGTTTATTTCCAAACAGATGGAGCTGGTATCGGATTTGGTTCATGGGGTCATTGGCCGTCATTTGAGTTTAGAGCGAGAAGTGGAGCTGCGAAAGCGGGCAGAGGAATCGGAAAAAGCGACGAAAGAGTTTGTCGCCATGATTAACCACGAGTTGCGTACACCTCTTAATGGCGTATTAGGTAGTGCTGAACTACTAAGTCGAACACAGTTAGGTGAAGAGCAACGCCATTACCTAAACAACTTGACTCAATCGGGAGACTTGTTGAGGGTCATCATTAACGATCTTCTCGACTTCAGCAAGATGAATGCCGGTATGATGGAAATCATCGATAAGGTCTTTGCTTGGGAAGAGCTTGAAAAAGCCATCATGGGCGTATTTTCAGCTAAAGCAGCAGAAAAGCGAATTCATTTCTCCATCGATAAAAAGCTCGGTATTCCCGAGTTTTTAGTTGGTGACTTAGAGCGAATTACACAGATCTTGGTCAACTTGGTGGGAAATGCTATTAAGTTTACTCATTTGGGTGGGGTGGTGCTGCGAGTGGAGTGGATAAACGGTATTGCGCATTTTGAGGTTGAAGACACGGGTATTGGCATCCCGATAGAAGCGCAGCCCTCATTATTTGACCCATTTGTGCAAGTAGATCGCTCGGCGAAGCGAAGTTTTGAAGGCTCAGGTTTGGGCCTTGCGATTTGTAAAAATCTAGTGGATTTGATGCAGGGCGAGATTAGCTTTGAAAGTGAAGAACGCAAAGGTACCACCTTTAAAGTATCTATTCCTCTAAAGGAGGGGCAAGCCCAAGGCGCAGCAGAGGGGGAATTAGCTACCATAGAGCGAAGTGATTTGGCAGGACGCTCAATATTGGTGGTTGATGACATCAGAATGAACCAAGTGATAGTTACTCAAATGCTGAAAAAACTCGACATTACGCCTGATTTAAAAGCCAATGGGAAAGAAGCTTTAGAAGCGGTGAAAAACAAAGATTACGAACTGATATTTATGGATTGCCGAATGCCAGAAATGGATGGTTATGAGGCGACGATGTACCTAAGAGAGCGTGGTTTCACCCATCCTATTATTGCCTTAACCGCTGGCACTACCATCGAAGAGCGTCAAAAGTGCATTGATTCAGGCATGGACGACATCCTCACTAAACCGTACACCGCAACCGATATTGAACAGATCATGTGTAAGTGGCTTGAGCAGTAGACGCTGCCTCTTAAAAAACGGATTCTTGTTAGCCAACGGCTAAAAGCCAAAGTACCTGTAAATAAAACACACAAAAAACGCTCCACACTGGATAATGCCGATCATTTAACGATGTTTTTTAGGTCATTCTAGCGAGCCTTGGCGAGACTAGGAATCTAATAGCAGCATGCTGAGCGGCTAATGAAACAAATTTGACCATAAAGTGCTCGGATAGAAGAGCCTGTATCACGCTCCTTCGTCGCGGTACAGGATGACGAGATACAGAAATATGCCACTCGCTGTTAAACGAGCGGCATTATCCGTAATGGAGGCGTTTTTGCTTGTTTTCGTTAGCAGGATTCATAGACCGTTGCCATTTGGCGAAACCTACTATTGCAGCGCTGGCAAAATCTTTGAGAGCTTATCCAACGTTTCTTGATATTCAGAAGCGCAATCGCTATCCGCAACGACGCCGCCGCCTGCCCAAGCGTACAGTTTGTGATTCTCCGCTACGAGAGTGCGGATGGTGATGCTGGTATCCATACGACCATGGCGAGAAATGTAGCCAATACTGCCGCAATACGCGCTGCGTCGGTGCGGCTCCAGTTCTTCAATGATCTGCATTGCGCGAACTTTAGGTGCGCCCGTAATTGAACCGCCTGGAAAACACGCTCGCAGCAAATCCGCAGGAGCGTATTGCTCATCCAAATTCGCACGAATGGTGCTCACCAAATGATGCACTGCGGGGAAGCTTTCAATCTCAAACAGCTTTGGCACGTGAACGCTACCCGGTGACGCAACTCGACCAATGTCATTACGCAGCAAATCGACAATCATTAGGTTTTCTGCCTGATCTTTTTCCGCTGTCTGCAAGTCATGGGCATTAGCGTTATCTTGCCTTGGATCTTCGCTGCGTGGTCGAGTACCTTTGATTGGTTTCGTTTCAATGACGCGATCTTTGAGTTCTAAAAAGCGCTCTGGAGAGATACTCAAAATCGAAGACTCTGGTATACGGATAAAAGCGGAAAATGGCGCTTGGTTGGCGGACTCTAATTTCAGATACGCTTGCCACTCACTGCCTTGATACGGTGCGTTAAAGCGTTGCGCCAAATTGATCTGATAGCAGTCACCGCTCAACAAGTATTCTTGCACCTTGTCAAAGCGAGTAGCGTAGCTCTCTTTCGTCATGTTTGACTGCCAATCACCAGACAGAGCGAAGTCTACGCTTTGCTCTGCTTCTTGCTCGTCTAACCATTGCCAAGCTTGCTCGATATTCTGACCGACTAGGCAGGCTTTTTTAAGCTTGTGGTCAACAACGACGGCCCATTCATACAGACCTACCGCCATATCGGGCGTGTTGAGATCCTTTTCGGCCAGTTCTGGCATCGTTTCTACGCGGCGACCTAAATCGTAACTGAAGTAACCGAGCGCTCCGCCGACAAAAGGCAAATCCAATTCTTTATTTAACTCAACGTGAGGAAGCCACTGTTCTTGCAACTGATGAAGCAGCGCAAATGGGTCATCTTGAGTTGAATAGCCATTCGATGGCGTTTCAACTTGTGTGTTGTCGGCAGTGGTTTCTAACGTTGCAATTGGGTTGGCAACCAACACATCGAAGCGGCTATCGATATGCGTTTCTGATGCAGAACGCAGCAACATCGCCCAAGGCAGGTGTTGAATGTGAGAAAAGAGGTGAAGAGCAAACTCTGGTGCGTATTCCAGCGCTTTAAAATCAATGAATTGATTGTCCATGTTGTTCATTTGTGTAATTTGTGACAAAGAGATCGTTCACTGCATGGCATGTCATGGGCAGCAAGAGTATCATATTCCTCTGTATAGCCAAACTCCCTCTATTCATAGGGTTTTGAGATGGTTTACAAGTAGGCGACTTCAGCGTTTCGTGTGTCGATATCAGCCGTTCGACAATTGTTTATAAAAAAACGAAGCTCAAAAGAGCAATAAGCTCAACAAACACGATTGAAGCCAAGCCAATAATGGAAGCATAACTATAACGAGGCATGTAATGACGGTAATACGCAAGCAGGATGTAATCAGCAGTGTCGCTGATGCGCTACAGTATATTTCTTACTACCACCCGCTAGACTTTGTTCAAGCTCTTGAAAAAGCCTACCATCGCGAAGAGAGCCAAGCCGCTAAAGACGCGATTGCTCAGATCCTAATTAACTCCCGAATGTCAGCAGAAGGTCACCGACCAATTTGTCAGGATACTGGCATCGTGACGTGTTTCGTCAACATCGGTATGGGCGTGCAATGGGACTCAACCGACATGACGGTTCAGCAGATGGTAGATGAAGGTGTTCGACAAGCGTATACGAACCCAGACAACCCGTTGCGTGCGTCAGTACTTATGGATCCTGCCGGTAAACGTATTAATACCAAAGACAACACGCCTGCTGTCGTACACATCAACATGGTTCCGGGCGATAAAGTTGAAATTCAGATCGCAGCGAAGGGCGGCGGTAGTGAAAACAAAACTAAGATGGTGATGCTAAACCCATCTGACGATATTGCAGAGTGGGTAGAGAAAACGCTACCAACAATGGGCGCGGGCTGGTGTCCTCCTGGCATGCTTGGCATTGGTATTGGCGGTACGGCTGAAAAAGCAGCGGTATTGGCAAAAGAATCTCTAATGGAACACATCGATATTCAAGAGCTTATTGACCGTGGCCCGCAAAACGCAGAAGAAGAGCTTCGTCTTGATATCTTCAATCGCGTGAACAAACTTGGTATCGGCGCGCAAGGCCTTGGCGGTTTGACGACTGTTGTCGACGTTAAGATCAAAACGGCGCCAACGCATGCCGCTTCTAAGCCTGTTTGTTTGATCCCGAACTGTGCGGCGACTCGTCACGTACACTTCACGCTTGATGGCAGCGGCCCAGCAGAGCTCACGCCACCTAAACTAGAAGATTGGCCAGACATTACTTGGGAAGCGGGAGAAAACACGCGTCGCGTAAACTTAGACACGATTACTAAAGAAGAAGTACAAGAGTGGAAGACAGGCGAAACCGTTCTTCTATCAGGTAAAATTCTGACTGGCCGTGATGCAGCGCATAAACGTATTCAAGGCATGCTAGATAATGGCGAAGGTCTACCAGAAGGTGTAGATCTAAACGGTAAGTTCATTTACTACGTAGGTCCTGTCGATGCAGTTGGTGATGAAGTCGTTGGTCCTGCTGGTCCAACAACATCAACGCGTATGGATAAATTCACCGATATGATGCTAGAAAAAACAGGCATCATGGGCATGATCGGTAAAGCTGAGCGTGGCCCTGCAACGGTTGAATCTATCAAGAATCACAAAGCGGTTTACCTAATGGCTGTCGGCGGTGCTGCGTACTTGGTTGCGAAAGCGATCAAGAAAGCTCGCGTTGTCGCATTTGAAGATTTAGGTATGGAAGCGATTTACGAATTTGAAGTTGAAGATATGCCAGTAACAGTGGCTGTAGACTCAAATGGCGTTAACGCGCACCAAATCGGTCCTGACACTTGGAAAGTGAAAATCCAAGAGATGGAAGCGTAAGGCAAACGGTAATCTTACATTGTCTCAGTAGAGAGAATGTGACAAGGTGCTGATTTACCTAGCAAACATTTGACAAAAGTGCAGCGAAAACTGCACTTTTTGTCTATATAATGTAGATATAAACCTCAGGGCATAGCAATCAAACGTTATGCGAACAATAATTAGGAGACGGCATGCCTCGTTTTATTCAGATTCTACAAATTATTCTTGCTGTAGTGGTAGGTGGCTTTGTTGGCTACGACTTGATCCTTCACGGCATCAGCATCTTTGATGAGAAGTACGTGACCATCACGTGTGTGTTGTGGCTGATTTTAGAAATCGCTCTATTTGTTATCTATAAATTAATCGAAGACGACTAGACTCAAAGAAAGCAGGTTTCTGTTCAACACAGTAATCAGCATAAATAGGGTCACTAATGCTTTAGTGTTGATTAAGTAAGCCTCTGAACCACTCAGGGGCTTTTCTTTTTTCATCCTGCTTTAAGCGAATGTTTTGTTCATCTTTTATTAAGGTATATAAAGTTAGACTCATAGAGTTCAGTATTGAAAGGTAAGTATTCATAGATTAATACCCGAAGTTGCTGATAACGTTGTTTTAGAGCGGAGCAAGATAAAGAAGCGCAATGAAAAGAATAAAGAAAGAAGTCAATGACTTTATCAACAGAGGTATGGATTCCAATGTTCGAATTGCCGTCACCGGACTTTCTCGTGCCGGTAAGACGGCATTCATCACGTCATTAGTGAATCAGCTCCTCCATACCGCTACCCATGATAATTTGCCTCTTTTGACTGCAGCCAGAGATAAGCGTCTTATTGGAGCGAAGCGTGAACCTCAAGCGAATATGATGGTGCCACGTTTTGCTTACGACGAAGCGATGAGCCAGATCCATGCGACCCCACCTCAATGGCCAGTACCAACACGGGATGTGAGTGAGATTCGCTTAGCGCTCAAGTACAAACCAAATAAAACCACGAAAAAGCTGTTGAGTAAAACCGCAATTTTAAATGTTGATATTATCGACTATCCAGGAGAGTGGCTGCTCGACCTGCCGTTATTGGACATGGACTTTGCGACGTGGTCGCAAACTCAGTTTGATGCACTTAAAGGCCAGCGTGGCGATTTAGCCAAAGCTTGGCTGTCTGAATTAGAAAAGGTGGATCTTTCTGCTGAAGTGAACGAGAAACTACTCGAGAAAGTTGCGCATACATACACCGAGTACCTTCATGCCTGTAAAGACGCAGGTCTTCATTGGGTACAGCCTGGCCGCTTCGTATTACCTGGTGAGCTCGCAGGCGCGCCAGTGCTACAGTTTTTCCCGTGTCGTGCTGATTCGGAAAGCAAGGCGCTTAAGGGCAGCAACTTGGCGATGCTCGAAGCGCGTTTTCAGGAATACCAACAGAAAGTAGTGAAAGCGTTTTATAAGCATCACTTTACGACCTTCGATCGCCAGATTGTACTTGTGGATTGCTTGCAGCCTCTCAATGCCGGCGATGAAGCGTTTTACGACATGCGCCAAGCGCTAGAGCAGATCATGCATAGCTTCCGTTATGGTCGTAGTAGCTTTTTGCGCCGTTTATTCTCACCAAAAATCGACAAAGTGCTGTTTGCTGCCACAAAAGCGGATCATATCACGCCCGATCAGCATCCCAATTTAGTGTCTTTGCTACAACAAATGGTGCATCCAGCGTGGCAAACCGCAGCCTACGAGAATATCGAGATGAGTTGCATGAGTATCGCTTCTATCCAATCAACCACGACGGGATTTATTTCTTCTGGAGATAAGACGATTCCGGCGTTACAGGGTACGACGTTGGATGGTGAGCCGATGACGATGTTCCCGGGAGAAGTGCCGAAAAAACTACCAAATGCGGCTTATTGGCAAAACAACGGGTTTGATTTTACGTCATTCCGTCCAATGCCCTCACCGAATGATGAGCCAGTGAAGCACATACGCTTAGACAAAGCACTGGATTACCTGATTGGAGATAAATTGAAATGAGTGAGTTGAAGCAAAAACAAGTTTTCTCTGAAAAGGCGATGGAAAAAGAGCAGCAATCGAATCAACCGGAGTTGACGGCGCAGCAAACATTCGGCGAAAAAGAAACATTCGTACCTGTTGAAGTTAAAGAAGAGCGCCAGGAGACCGAACAGGAATTGCAACTCGAGCATGTCATTCGTCCAAAACCGGGCAGAAAATGGCTTGCGACTGGCGCATTTGCCACCTTTGCTGGTTTGGTTGGCTGGCAAGCGGTGGACTCGGTTATAACCGCAATTCAAACTTCTGATTGGCTGGCTTTAAGCTGGACGGGGTTTATTGCTGCGATCGCTTCGCTTGGTTTAGGGGCGATGGGTAAAGAGCTTTGGAAACTGCGCAAACTACGAAATCATTTTAGTGTTCAAGAAGAAGCCGAAGCACTTGTTAATAGTGAGAGTGTGGGGAAAGGGAAAGCCTTTTGCGAAACAGTGGCAGAACAAAGTGGCGTGATGGCAGAGAACCCGGGCTTTGATCGTTGGCAGAACAGCATTAACCCAGCTCATAGTGATGCTGAAATCCTTGATATGTATGACTCGATGGTTGTGAGCCAACAAGACAAGTTGGCAACGAAAATCGTATCGCAGCACGCAACCGAGTGTGCGGCCCTAGTCGCGGTGAGCCCTCTGGCTGCCGCTGATATGTTGCTGGTGGCGTGGCGAAATTTCAAAATGATCGACAACCTCTCCAAAGTATATGGGGTAGAGCTAGGTTACGCCTCTCGCATCAAGCTACTAAAAGCGGTATTTGTCAATATGGCGGCGGCTGGTGCCAGTGAGCTAGCTATTGATGCCAGTATGGACTTGATGTCGATGGACCTTGCGGGCAAAGTCTCCGCTCGTGCGGGGCAGGGGCTAGGTGTTGGTATTCTAACGGCACGTTTGGGCTTGAAAGCGATGACCTTATTGCGTCCACTACCATGGTATCCTGACCGTCAGGTTAAATTGGGCACCATACGCAAGGCTGTGGCGGCGAAAGTTGCATCAATTACGATGAAACCGTAACGAATATCAACTTTGATGGATAGGATTGCTTGACGCCATTCCAAGCATGATAGAAACTACTGTCAACTTTTCCTGACAGTCGTGAATTGGGATATTTTCAGTGCGTCTTGAAGTCTTATGTGAAGATCGACTCGGCTTGACCCGAGAACTGCTCGATATTTTAGCGTCTAAAAGCATCGACTTGCGTGGTATCGAAATCGATATTAGCGGTATTATCTATTTGAATTGCCCAGATATTGATTTTGATACGTTTAGTGAGCTGATGGCTGAAATCCGCCGTATTCCGGGGGTGAAAGACGTACGTAAAATCCAGTTTATGCCGATGGAGCGCCACAATACGGAGTTGCTCTCGCTAGTTGATAACTTGCCCGATCCGGTTTTTGCCATCGACCTTAAAGGTGCCGTAGACATGGCAAACATGTCTGCACTTTCACTGCTTGGTCTTCACAAGCAAGAAGTAATTGGTACGCAGATCGGAGCTTTGCTGCCAAGTGTTCGTTTTTCTCGCTGGCCTGAAGGTGTGAATGGCAGAACGCGGGAAAACCTTGTGATTGATGGCTTGGACTATGTTCTTGAGTTGATGCCCGTTTATATCCGAGACGAAGCGCAAAACTCGACTCTAGCGAGTACTCTAATGACGATTCGCTCTAGTCAGCAAGTCGCAAGAATTGAAGAAGCGCTACCACTGCATAATCCTCTGGGTTTTGAGCACTTTGTTGGTATATCGAACCGTCATAAAGCGCTAATGAACCAAGCTAAGAAGCTGTCTGTGCTTGACCAGCCACTGTTAATTGAGGGCGAAACAGGGACCGGTAAAGAAATGCTTGCTAAAGCTTGCCACAGCCGTTCTAGTCGTGCGAGCAAGCCATTCTTAGTTTTGAGTTGTGCTTCGATGCCTGACGATGTAGCAGAAACCGAACTTTTTGGTCATGCGCCGGGTTCATTTAATCATGAACAAGGTCACAAAGGCATCTTTGAGCAAGCAAATGGCGGGACAGTATTTCTTGATGAAATCGGTGAAATGAGTTCGCATCTTCAAATCAAGCTGTTACGTTTTCTACAAGATGGTAATTTCCGTCGTGTCGGTGCAGAAGATGAGATGCATGTCGATGTTCGTATCATCGCTTCAACAAAACATAACCTTGCCGAACTTTCTGAGGCAGGAATGTTCCGTGAAGATTTGTATTATCGTCTCAACGTACTTACGCTCAGCATTCCTCCGTTACGTAAGCGCTCAAATGACGTTGCGCCATTGCTTGAGTTGTTTGTGGCGAAACATGCTCAACAGCTTGGTATTGATAAGCCAGAGTTTGATGATGGCCTAGTTGATGCCCTTGCAAATTATCAGTGGCCAGGAAACATGCGCCAGCTGGATAACATGGTTCTTCGAGCACTCACTGAAATGGATGGTGGTATACTAAATGCGGAGCACTTCAATTTACCTCAGCCTCAATCAGTCGGCGCTGGTAGTGCGACGCTTAACATCGACGGTTCATTGGATGAGATCATGCGTGACTATGAATCTCAGGTTCTGGAGCGTTTGTATCAGTCATTCCCATCAAGCCGCAAGCTTGCTAAGCGCTTAAATGTATCGCATACCTCAATCGCTAATAAACTGCGTGATTACGGTATCCGCAAGAATTAATCGAATTGAACGAAAAGACGGAATTAATCATTTGTAATGGAAGATAACAGCTCATCTATCGCCGTTCATAAGTTGGACGGTGACTTGCTTCTGCGTACTGCTGAAATCGGTGACGCAGATATGATTGCCGAGTATTTTCAAGCGAACCGAGAATATCTGAAACCATTTGAACCGAAACGTGAAGAAGCTTTTTTCTCAGTGAACGGTTGGTTGCAAAAGCTTATCAAGCTCAATGAGCTGCATCGAATGGGGTTGGGGTATTATTGCCTCTTGGTCAGAGCCTCTTCGGGTGAAATGCTAGGTACGATATCCTTTAGTAATTTGAGTCGTTTCCCTTTTTATTCTTGTAACGTCGGATATTCTCTCGCTGAAAAAGCGCAAGGGCATGGTTATATGCGTCGTGGATTAACTATGGCTTGCGACTACATGTTTAACGTTCAGAAACTGCATCGTATTCAAGCCGGGTACATGCCTCACAACAAACGCAGTGAATCTGTGCTAGAGCATGTAGGGTTCAATCGAGAAGGGTATGCAAAAGATTACCTTTTGATTAATGGTGAATGGCAAGACCACGTTCTAACGTCACTTATTAATCCGAACTGGCAACCAGAATGGCGATAGTATGGAGCGATTGGAAAAGCAATTAGCACTTGTAATCGAGCTCGATAAACTCAAAAGCATTTTGCGCCGAACTCGAGTTAAAAGTGCTGAAGGGCGTCTCGAAAATAGTGGTGAGCATAGTTGGCATGTCGCACTGATGGCAATATTGATGGAAGAGCATGCGAATGCACCAGTTGATATTTGCCGAGTGATGAAAATGTTATTGATACATGACGTAGTAGAGATCGACGCGGGCGATACCTTTGTTTATGATACTGCTGCGTCTCAAGAGCAAGCAGAAAAAGAAATTAGAGCCACAGAGCGCTTGTTTGGTATGTTACCCAGCGATCAGGAGCAAGAGCTATTGGCGCTTTGGCATGAATTTGAAGCCGTGCAGACCGATGATGCTAAGTATGCAAGAGCACTCGATCGGTTAATTCCAATGCTCTTGAACTACCATAATAATGGTCAGAGTTGGAAGGAGCATGGCGTCTCTCGTGAACAAGCACTTACCATTAATAAACGAATTGAATTTGGCTCTGTTACCTTATGGGACAAAGCGAAAGAGTTGATAGAAGAAGCCACAGAGAAAGGTTGGCTGAAATCGTAATAAAGGAGACTGAATGTCTTATTTGCCTTTGGATGAATACCAAAGAAAATGGATTTTTACGCATCAGTCGATGCCTGTGCCAGAAGAAGATTTGGCTTTTATTAAGCCGATGAGCCAAGCTCGTTCAGCACAATTTTGGAAAGAAAATATTAGTGCTCAAAGCCCCGATATGGATCGACTTAGCTCCCAAGATTGGCCAATGAATGAGGCGAACTGGTCTGAAGTCGTTGATTGGATGGCTGCGTGGGAGTTGGATGATCCGGACATGCCAGCGGAAGTAGAAGCACATATCGATTGGCAAGACGATGTGACCGTTTACTTTTGCTACGAGAAGTACAATGTCATCGAAACTAAATGGTCGATTTTTAAAAAGCATTGGAAGAACTTTCTCTTTTATGATGATGGTCCAATATTGATTGGACGTCGCCGTTCACAAGCGCTTTGGTTTGACTCAAAGGGCAATGTGAAACTCGGTGTTCGTCAATAACGAGTTATACTGCAAAGCCACCTTTTCGAGGTGGCTTTGTTTTTCTAAAGGCTGGATAATGGACTCAACACGCCGCCAGCCCCGCGCTCGATAACGTGAGTATAAATCTGTGTGGTTTTTACATCAGTGTGTCCTAATTGCTCCTGTACGGTTCTAATGTCTGCACCAGACTCCAATAAATGCGTGGCAAAGCTGTGCCTGAGTGTATGGCATGTTACTATTTTCTCGATACACGCATCCGTTGCAGCGCGTTTTACCGCTCTTTGTATTGCACTTTCATTGATATGATGCCTTCTGAGCTCTCCGGTGTCCCGATCTGTACTTAACTTTGTTGATGGGAATAAAAAGTGCCAGTTAAAATCTAGCTCCGCTTTTGGGTATTTACGTCGTAAACCTTCAGAGATGTATACGCCCGCATAACCAGGCATGTGTCTATCTTTAAAATAGTAATCTTTTGCTAAATTAACCTGAGCTTTAAGCGGCTCATGTAGCTCTTTTGCTAACGTTACGGTACGATTTTTACCTCCTTTTCCTTGCCAAACACGAACAGCTCCATAATCATAATCGATGTCCTGAACTCTTAAGCGCAAACACTCCATGACTCGAAGCCCTGAGCCATAAAGCAACTGAATATGGAGTTTATACCTCGGGTCGATATGTTGAACGAATCGTCGGATCTCCTCCCTGGTTAACACAACGGGAAGTTTCTTTTCGGTCAGAGATTTCTGAAATCTCATATCAAGTGATAGTGGAGTTTTGAAATAATCACGATATAAAAATGATATTGAGTTCAGTGCCAAAGCTTGCGTTTTTACCGCAACTTTTTCTTTTACCGCTAAGTAACTCAGGAACTGAACGACATCATCTTCTGCTAGTGTCGAAGGGTGGGCAAGCTGGTGGAAAGTGATAAAGCGTTTGATCCAAAATAGATAACTTTCGATGGTTTTATTCGCATAATGACGAGTAAGCATGTGCTCTTTTACACTAAGTAAAAACTGACTTTTCATGATAAAAATGACCTGTTTATTTATACAGCATTCTTAATCTATCACCTCTTTTGTAATTAGCGTGTATTGCGCCGTCTAATTGCGCGCGCGACCACACATTTTCATACTGTTTTTCTATTTGTTTCATGCATATAGGTGCTACGATTCATAGCGCTTTTGATCAGAAAGAGGGCGGTAGCTTGCCAGAAAGGAGGCAAATTGCCGTATAGAAAGCGTTAGTTGCCAACGAGAAAAACGCAGCTAAAACAAAATATTTAGGGCTAAGGTTCGTGTGTTTTTGGCTCGGTTTTCGTATTTCAATTTCTAGTTATTTGGGTTTGTAAAATCGTGCGTTGGTTTCTTTTGTGGTTGTATTCTCTATTTCAGAAACCGATTTATATGTTGAACGTTAGCTCTGTAACATTGTTTGTCCAAAGGCGCTTTTTGGTGTTGTTAGCTCGTTTTCTACAGCGTTGTATGTTCCAAGTGGTTTCAGTGACAAACGCTTTGAAACTGCGCCTGATTTGAGTTTTCCAAAATACGTAAAGCAAGTGTTAGCAAAGCGGTAATTAACTTCACATCAAAGCTTTAGGTTTGGCAACTAACAAAGCATTCAAGAGGGATTCACAACGCTTGGCAGTTTTGGTTTGAGTTGGCTTTAGTGTTTACGGCACAATGGTTTAGGTTAGGTGGTGGCGTTGCTCACCCCTTAATGCGGCGTTAGGAAAATGGAGATAGGCGTGAGTTTAAGGATAATTGAAGTCGTAGATTTTCAGTCGTCGTGGGCTGATGATTTTAACCGAGAGAAAGCGCTAATCTGTAATGCGTTAAACCAAGAAAATGTGGTGGGAGTTCACCATATCGGTAGCACTTCAATTGAAGGTCTATGTGCGAAACCAATTATAGATATTCTACTTGAAGTTAAATGTCTCAGTGATCTGGATGAGCAAAGTTGCTTGATGGAATCGCTAGGTTATCTTGCTAAAGGTGAGTTTGGTATCCCGGGTAGGCGCTACTTTCAAAAAGGTGGGGTTCAACGAACTCATCAAGTCCACGCCTTTCTAACCGATTCACATGAAGCACAAAGACACATCGCTTTTAAAGAGTATCTTATCGCTTTTCCTGAAGTGGCCGATGAGTATGGCGTGTTAAAGAAAACTGGAGCAGCAATCTGCAACAATGACATAGATGTATATTGCCGCCATAAAGACAGCTTTATTAAAGAGCATGAGGCTAAGGCTCTCAACTGGAAATTTGCCTAACAAAGCGTTCAAGAGGGACTTGGCACGCGTGGCATTTTCAATTTGCGTTGTGTTTAGTGGTTACGGTGTTATGCGGTCACTTTTGTATTGCGTGCCTGCGCCCCTTAACGCGGCGTTAACCCTATTATTGAAATTAGGAGTAAATATTGGCTAGGAAATTGGTGATTTTTGGTAACGGGTTAGGAATGTCATTGGATCCTGCTCATTTCTCTTTGACTGCTGCATTAGAAGACATATGGGAATGTGAAGATTTTTTAACTTTAGAACAGCAACAATTGATAGAACGTTGCCTTGGGCGACCGGGAGCACCACAAGGAGAAGATGAGCTTGATTTACTTCATCAAGCAGTAACACACTGTAAGTCTCTAAACTTAATCGGTGATGGCGATATTCACTGGCTTACTGAAGATGGTCAATCGTTTCCAGAAATAACGGCGACTTATATTCATAAAGTAGCGACTAAGCTTCATAATTATAATGGTACTTTGCCTCAAGCCTTTGAAGACGCTCTAGTTGATTTTATTCGTGAAACTAAATCCCACGTCGCAACACTAAATTACGATAAACTTTTGTACAATTCATTTATCGATAACGATTTAGTAGATGGTTATAACGGCAGCCTTATCGATGGGATGCTTAACCGAGGCTTCTCAGCTGATGCATTAGAGCGTAGGTATGACAATGATTTTGGGTATTATTTACACCTTCATGGGTCACCTCTGTTTATGGAACATGAAGGTAATATTGTTAAATTGTCTAGAGATAGGCTTAATTTAGATCGAGATATCCCAAGCAAGCATATCGTACTAACTCATGTAAAACATAAGCCTTCAGTTATAGCTACTTCGCACGCTCTTTCAACATATTGGGACTATTTACAATTTGCTTTATCCGAGGCAGAGGAAATTATTCTGTTTGGGTATTCAGGGTTCGATACACACTTGAACATGTTGTTGAAGCCATACTTAAAGGGTATCCCTTTGCGTGTTGTTGAGTGGTCTGGTGCAGGGGAGCAAGTTGAACGAGAAACTTATTGGGCTCGCTGCTTAGGTCGAGCTGTAGCAGTAGAACGTCTAGACAACATATCTGATTTTGTGGCTTGGCAGTAAACATAGGGTTAACAAAGCATTTAAGAGTGATTCCCAACGCATGGCATTTTTCATTCTATCGTTGGGTTTTGTGTTTACGGTGGTTTGGTTAAGTTTCGTGGTAGCGTTGCTCACACCTTAATGCGGCGTTATACGCTTATCAGGACAATCAACAAGGAGCAAGGAAATGAATCAGCATGAAAAACTTAATTATGTTGAGTTTGGCGCAAAAGACTTAGAGTCGACAAAATCATTCTTCTCTTCAGTTTTCGGTTGGGAGTTTGTCGACTACGGACCTGAATATACAGCTTTTTCAAATCAGGGATTAGACGGTGGTTTCTTCAAAGCTGATTGCTGCAACCAAACTAATACCGGTGGAGCACTTTTAGTATTCTACAGCTCTGACATTGAAGGCACTCTAAAGAAAGTCGCTCAAAGTGGTGGTGAAATCATTCGTCCTATATTCGAATTTCCTGGCGGTTGCCGTTTTCATTTTCTAGAACCAAGTGGTAATGAGTTCGCAGTTTGGTCGGAAGCCCGCGTATAACAAAGCATTTAAGGGGGATTCACAACGCTTGGCAGTTTTGGTTTGAATTGGCCGTAGTGTTTTCGGCACAATGGTTTAGGTTGGGTGGTGGCGTTGTTCACCCCTTAATGCGGCGTTAGTCGCCAGAAAAAGCTAGTAATCAAAATCATGTTTCTAAGCTCAAAATCTGGCAGTTGCTTGTTTAGCGCACAAGTTCATCGTCGATGGTCAAAACTCAGTTTCTGCTGTTTTTAGCCTAAAGTTTGGCAAGTGTCCTAGCGGTTGTTTTGTTCTTTGGTGCTGACAGAATAGGGCAATCGAGAGTCTATTTTTGCTTGCAACTCCGCTCGGTGAGTTTGTTGGTACAAAAGCCAATTTACTCGCTGAAATGACGTTTTCTCTGGTGTGGTAAGTTCACGTGGTTTCAGTGACTTTGTTGAAAGTCCGCACTGTGAGATTGGCTTTCCAAAAGCGCTTTTTGGTGTTGTCAGTCCGTTTTCTACGGCGTTGTTTGTTCTAAGTGGTTTCATTGAGTAGCCGCTTTGAGACTACGCCTGACTTAAATGCATCAAAGCACATAAAGTTTGTTGTTCGCAAAGTTTAGTTCGGCTTAAAATTGTCGCTCGGTGCCTCGCGACTAACAAACTGCTCAAGAGGGATTCACAACACGTGGCATTTCTACTATGCGTTGAATTTAGGGATTAAGGTGGTTGCAGCAGCTTCGGTATTGCGTTGTTCACCCCTTAGCAGGGCGTTAGGCAAAAAGCGCAACCTTATGTTACCTAAGCAGTTAATTATGTTCTTCGCTTTAATATATGCTCCGACGAACCTAAACGGAGGATGCTATGAACGAAAAACTAATCTTATTATTAATAAGTCTTGCAGTAGCAGGGTGTAGTAGCAAAATGACTGATTCATATGTTGGCATTTTCACAAAAATGAATGGTCAGGAAGAAGAGTGGTCCGTTCCAGCCTATGCATATCAACGGGAGTCAGGTCAATTTGTGATTAAGTATAAAACCCCGGAAGGTGATGGGGCATCCACGCCTATTATGGAAGAATTTGGAGATGAGTGTCGGTTTGACCTGAAGGTTGGCGTTAAGTTGTTGTGCTCAAACAAAAGTTCTGATCATAGACAGAATTTTTCGTTCGTAGGTGAATATAGGTCTTAAAGTTACAATTTGCCTAACAAACTGTTTAAGAGTGATTCGCAACGCGTGGCATTTTCACTATGCGTTGGTTTTAGTGATTCAGGTGGTATGCGGTGGCATCGGTATTACGTTGCTCACACCTTAACAGGGCGTTAGTACGGGGTTGACATCAAAGGTCACAAGTTCTGGTGTTTATCTGTTTGGGCGCTCGAATTTACACCTTTCAGTTAGTGCCTTTCACGATCTATCCGGTGGCACTATATGCGGAGTGTTCGCTTTGATTTCACCGTTTACGGCTTCTAACTTTTAGCCTATTTCTTTGGCGCTTCTTCGTTTTCGTGGTGGCTTTTGAGAGAACCTTGGTTGTAATTGATGCTGTCGTCGGAGTACTAGGACCGAATCCTTTTCTAATTTGAAGCCAGTGAAAGTAGGGCAGTTCAGTGCGTTTTTCTTCTAGCCAACTTTCGTTTTTCAATCGAGTTTAACTTTTGTAGCTGCCCGTCTCACTTCAGTGCTCAAAGCCTTTCATATCATGCTACTTTTCAATATCTTGGAGCGCACAAATAGAAGTAGCGCATGTACTAACAAATTGCTTAAGAGTGATTCGTAACGCGTGGCATTTTTACTATGCGGTGGCTTAGGGTGATTAGGGCGCTATGCGGTAGCTTTTGTATTGCGTTACTCACACCTTAGCAAGGCGTTAGCTTAAAACAAATAAAATCAGTTGTTTGTGGTTTTTTCTTTCTTCCATCGACAATTCGTTCAGGCTTTTCGGCAAATCAACATTGTTTGCCAATGCGAGTTTTGAGCGGTTGCCTCAATTGAGTTTTAGGGTTGCGCGAGGTTAGCCAGTTTGGCGCAAAGTCGCTTTGGAAGCTTTGCATTTGCTTTGAGTTTGCCGAAAATGAGTTCTCAAAATTTACTGGTTTTCAAAGCGCATGAACGGCCACAAAGTTTGAGTCAATTCGGGTTTTAAAACTCAAGCGGTTTGTTGGTTTCCCAAATCGGGTTAATCTCAGTTTTGGCAAATCTAAGGTGCTGAAATTTAAGCTAACAAACTGCTTAAGCGGGATTCGCAATGCGTGGCATTTTCAGCATGCGGTGGGTTTTGTGATTAAGGCGGTTTGCGGTAGCTTTTGTAGTGCATTGCTCACCCCTTAGCAGGGCGTTATGTTTACTTGTATTTCAAAGGCTTAAAAATTCTTCGATCTCAGTTCTTTGCCCCTTTGGCAGTTCGTCCGAGTTGTCTCAGCAAATCCGCATTATCGGCCTAAATTCGTGAATTTCTCAGGCCGTAAAACATGTCAAAGTTCGCGGGTTGCTTCATTTGCAGGTCGTGGCGGCTGGTTACAAATTTCACTGGCTCAAAGTCGCTTTTATTTTTTTTGCCAAGCAGCATTTCAATTTGGCAGTTGCCTCGGCAATTTGCCATTGTTCTGCGCTTTGGTTGGAAAGAGAGGGCGCTTGTTGAAGCTAACTCGGGTTGCCTCATTGGGCAGGGAAGTGGACTTACGCGCTTGGTGTTTCGTGCATTTAGCGGCCAAGTGAGAACGAGCTTGTGATTCACTTCTTGAAATGCGTTCAACAAAGCAGTTCTTTGCCAAGTAAATCAGTGATTTGTGGTAAAACATAACAAACAATTTAAGAGGGATTCCCAACGCTTGGCACTTTTGTTTCTACTTCAACTTTAGTGGTTACGGTACAATGCTTTAGGTTGGGTGGTAGCGTTGCTCACCCCTTAATTGGGCGTTAGCCTTTAAGTTTAATATGGGAAGTTATGGAAATACTAAGCAAATACGCATCTGAAATTATTGCTTTATGTGCATTGTTTTTAACAGTTTACCAAGCCAGCAGTCAGCGTCGCCAGAATCGTATATCTCTAAAACCCCACTTAGATCTATTCACGGAACGTTTTTTTAATAATGGTGTAGGGCGCATTGAAATTTATCTAATAAATAATGGGTTAGGACCTGCGTTTATTGAAACGTTTGATATAGCGCTTGGTGATAAAAACTATAGCGCTAGAGATGCTCTTACGGCATTATTCGGCGACAGGTCAGACGCATTTAACTACACCGAGTTATCTAAAGGCTATGCTATCGCTCATAATCAGAGGATACGTTTACTATCCGTGAATTTTCCGGCAAAAGACTGGGCTGAAGTCAGTGGTCTTGAAGAAAGCATCAACTCACTGGAACTACGTATCAATTATAAGTCTGTTCATGGACAAGTCTTCTCATTAAACGAGTAAAAGGCTAACAAAGCGTTTAAGGCAGATTCGCAACGCGTGGCAATCTCAGTTCAAGTTGAGTTTTGTGTTTACGATGTAATGGTTTAGGTTAGGTGGAGGCGTTGCTCACTACTTAACGCGGCGTTATACGATTAAGGAGAAAAATGAAGCCTGATTTACACGGAAGTAGAATTGTTTTGAGGTCAATTCAAACGAATGATTCTGATGATTTGTTTGAAATTTATGGTGACATTCAAACAATGGAATTTGCTTCAGACCCAGTTTTCACATCGGAAGATATGGTAGTTCAGATGCTAGAAAGCGTCGTCCGACTAGAGAAATCAGGTGAATCGTTTGAATGGGCTGTTATGGAGCAAGCGACAAGCAAAGTTATTGGAACCTGCGGCTTACATAGCTTTAGTGATAGCGGTGATTCCTGTGAGGTCGGGTGCTTACTAAATTCATCGTACTGGCGACAAGGGTATATGTCGGAAGCTCTTAGTTTATTATTCTCTCATGCTAAATCTTTGGGCATTGAAAAATTGTCTGCCGATATTGATGAGGGTAACTTTAGGTCTCAAGCTTTGTTTAACAAACTGGGCTTCAAAGCTAAAAACGGTCAGTTTCAGCGCTTGCTGTGAGGCATCGTATAACAAACTGTTCAAGAGGGATTCGCAACGCGTGGCATTTTCACTATGCGTTAGTTTAAGTGATTAAGGTGGTATGCAGCAGCTTCGGTATTGCGTTGCTCACCCCTTAACAGGGCGTTAGTTTGCAAGAGAAAAACGCAGCTATATCGCAAGATCTAGTGGTAAAAGCTCAAAGTCCAAATTGTCATATCGGCATTCAATTTCAGTGTTAACTAGCGTGGTGAAAACCCAAAATTGGCATTGTTTCAACGGTTGATTTGTTCTTTGGTGCGGCGACTTTTGGGTTAACTGAGTTGAACTTTTTTGCTGAAACTCTGCTCGTTGAGTTTGTTGGTACAAAAGCCGATTTACTCGCTGAAATGGCGTCTTCTCTGGTGTGGAAAGTTCACTTGGTTTCAGTAACTTTGTTGAAAGTCCGCATTGTGAGATTGGTTTTCCAAAAGCACTTTTTGGTGTTGTGAGTTCGTTTTCTGCGGCGTTGTTTGTTCCACGTGGTTTCATTGAATAGCCGCTTTGAGACTGCGCCTGACTTAATTGCATCAAAATACATAGAGTTTATGGTTTGCAAAGTTTAAAGCAACGTAAAATCAACGCTTTGGGTTTGCAAACTAACAAACTGCTCAAGAGGGATTCGCAACGCGTAGCATTTTCACTATGCGTTGGTTTAAGTAATTAAGGTGGTATGCGGCGGCTTCGGTATTGCGTTGCTCACCCCTTAGCAGGGCGTTATGCGTAAATGGAGGAAACATGGAAAATCAGGGAAAACTGTTCTTCTTCTGTGGCAAGATGGGAGCAGGTAAATCAACTAAATCTAAGGTTATTGCTGCTGAAAATAGTGCAGTCCTAATTTCAGAAGATGATTGGTTGTCAGCTCATTATCCCTCACAAATTCAAACGTTTGACGATTACATTAAGTACTCAAACCTCATAAAGCCTTTCATTAAAAGTCATGTTCAAAACTTGCTAAATGTTGGGGTTAACGTTGTCATGGATTTTCCAGCGAATACTATTAAGCAAAGAGCTTGGTTCGTAGCATTGTGCGTCGAAGTAGGTAGTGAGCATGAGCTTTGGTATTTAGACTTAACAGATGAGCAATGTTTATCCCAAGCTGCTAAACGCCGAGTTGAACAACCAGAAAGAGCTAAGTTTGACACAGAGGCTGTATTTCATCATGTGACCCAGTATTTTGAAGCTCCAGCAGCGAGTGAAAATCTCAATCTTGTACGTGTGGGAGAATACGCATAACAAAGCGTTTAAGACGGATTCACAACGCTTGGCATTTTTAGTTTGAATCAGCTTTAGTGTTTACGGCACAATGATTTAGGTTTGGTGGTCGCGTTGTTCACCACTTAACGCGGCGTTATACGATTAAGGAGAAAAATGAAGCCTGATTTACACGGAAGTAGGGTTGTATTGAGGTCAATTCAAATGGAAGATTCTGAAGACTTGTTTGAGATTTATGGTGATGTTCAAACAATGGAATTTGCCTCAGATCCGGTTTTTCCATCGAAAGATTTGATATTTCAGATGCTAGAAAGCGTCGTCCAATTAGAAAAGTCGGGTGAATCACTGGAATGGGCAGTTTTAGAGCAATCGACCAACAAAGTTATTGGAACTTGCGGTTTACATAGTTTTAGTGATTGTGGTCGTTCATGTGAGGTTGGATGCTTACTTAATTCAGCATATTGGCGACAAGGCTATATGTTGGAAGCTCTCAGTTTATTATTTTCTCACGCAAAATCTGTGGGCATTGAAAAATTGTATGCAGACATTGATGAAGGTAACTTTCGGTCTAAAGCTCTGTTTGAAAAATTAGGTTTCAAAGCCCAAAAAGGTCTGTTTCAACGCTCGCTGTGAGAAATCGTATAACAAATTGTTCAAGAGTGATTCGGCACGCGTGGCATTTTTACTATGCGTTGGTTTTAGTGATTAAGGTGGTATGCGGCAGCTTCGGTATTGCGTGCCTCACACCTTAACAAGGCGTTATGCATATTAGCCTCTTCCTTGAGGCTATTTTCACTCTATAGAGCTCGAATCTTAGTGATTTCGTCACGAGAAATGCCGAGAGATTCAAGGAATTTCTGGTGTTCATTAGGCTCTAGTTCTTCAAACTTTTGATGCCACTTGACCATATCGGTTTCAGTGAATCCAGCGGCAACCATGATTTCGACCCAGCGTTCTTTATTCACAATATTTTCCTCAAATAGACTTGGTTCTTGAAGCAATACAACCACAGCCTTTTGCTGTGCTCGTAGGGTTTGGACTTCTCTTTCCAGTTCATTGAAGTGGTCTTTCAATATTTGGGCTTGAGACTCTCCATTACGGTCTAATAACGTGCGAATACTAGAAACTGACAGCCCGTACGAACGATAGGAGGTAATCGCTTCTAATCGTTCAATCTCTTTCTCACCATACCAGCGGTATCCATTCTCAGAACGACAAGCCGGTATCAGTAGTTCTTCTTTTTCGTAGTACAAAATAGTGGTACGAGAAACTCCGAACTGTTTTGCGATTTGAGTGACAGTTAGCATATTTGCTCCGTTGTTTGACCGAATGTGCATCTTGAACCCTAGTCTTATAGACGGGTCAACAGTTTAATTGTACATTCCTCTGATGTGGCACGATATGCATAACAATAAATTTAAGAGTGATTCACAACGCTCGGCGCTTTCACTTCAAGCCGGTTTAGTGTTTATGGCACAATGCGTTAGGTAAGGTGGTGGCGTTGTTCACACCTTAATTTGGCGTTATGTGTAGCCAGGGAAAAATATATGGAAGTACAGCTAAAAGTAGGTAGTGACTCCTTATTCGCAGAATCTTTAACCAAGTCAAATATGGCAAGCTATTATCAAACTCGTGGGATCATCTGGGATCAAAATCAGTTTCTAAGTAGTTGGGAAGAGTTAGTTAATTACGAAGTCCATCTAAACCAAGATCGTGTTGGTGTTCTCCGTTTTAGTTATAGTGGCGATACTACCTTCTTGAAAGACTCTCAAATTTTGCCTGAGTTTCAGGGCAGAGGAATTGGGGCTAAGTGTCTCGAACTAGTTATTAGACATGCGCTTAAAAGAAAGTCTATTAAGCTCGTTTTGTGAAAATCCAGCAATCAGCCTGTATGAGTCCAAGGGCTTCGTTAGAACATCTGAAGTAAAAGGGTTGGTTGAAATGGAGATCTCTTTAAGTTCAAACACATAACAAAGCGTTCAAGGCGGATTCCCAACGCTTGGCATTTTCGGTTTGATTCAGCTTTAGTGTTTACGGCACAGTGGTTTAGGTCAGGTGGTAGCGTTGCTCACCACTTAACGCGGCGTTAGTTTGCAAGAGGAAAAACGTAGCTATATTGCAAGATCTAGCGGTAAAAGCTCATGTCGTATCGGCATTTAATTTCAGTGTTAATCAGCGTGGTAAAAATCCTAAATTGGCATCGTTTCAGCGGTTGATTTGTTCTTTGGTGCTGTGACTTTTTTGGTAACTGAGTCGAACTTTTTTGCTGAAACTCTGCTCGTTGAGTTTGTTGGTGCAAAAGCCGATTTACTCGCTGCAAGGACGTTTTCTCTGGTGTGGTAAGTTCACGTGGTTTCAGTGACTTTGTTGAAAGTCCGCATTGTTAGATTGGTTTTCCAAAAGTGCTTTTTGGTGTTGTGAGTTCGTTTTCTGCGGCGTTGTTTGTTCCAAGTGGTTTCATTGACTCGCCGCTTTGAGACTACGCCTGACTTAAGTGCATCAAAGTACATAAAGTTTGTTGTTCGCAAAGTTTAAAATAACGTAAAATCAACCCTTTGGGTCTGCAAACTAACAAACTGCTCAAGAGGGATTCACAACGCGTGGCATTTTTACTATGCGTTGATTTTAGTGATTAAGGTGGTATGCAGCGGCTTCGGTATTGCGTTGTTCACCCCTTAGCAGGGCGTTAGTCGCCAGAAAAAGCTAGCAATCAAAATCATGTTTATGAGCTTAAAATTTTGCAGCTGTTTGCTTGGTACACCGATTAATCGTAGATCATCAGAGCTTAGTTCTAGCTGTTTTAAGTCCAAAGTTTGTACCTGTCCTAGCGGTTGTTTTGTTCTTTGGTGCTTATAGAGTAGGGCAATCGAGAGTCTATTTTTGGTTGTAACTCCGCTCGGTGAGTTTGTCGGTACAATAGCCGATTTAATCGCTGAAATGACGTTTTCTCTGGTGTTGTAAATTCCACGTGGTTTCAGTGACTTCGTTGAAAGTCCGCACTGTGAGATTAGCTTTTCAAAAGCGCCTTTTGGTGTTGTCAGTTCGTTTTCTGCGGCGTTGTTTGTTCCAAGTGGTTTCATTGAGTAGCCGCTTTGAGACTACGCCTGACTTAAATGCATCAAAGCACATAAAGTTTGTTGTTCGCAAAGTTTAGTTCGGCTTAAAATTGTCGCTCGGTGCTTCGCGACTAACAAACTGTTTAAGAGTGATTCGCAACGCGTGGCATTTTTACTATGCGTGGGTTTTAGTGGTTAAGGTGGTATGCGGGAGCTTCGGTATTGCGTTGCTCACACCTTAACAGGGCGTTAGCTTTCATGGCTATTACACACGAGTTTTAACTCCATCGTATATTTAATATCGACAATTAGGTCACTTGTTAGTTCGTAATTAATGTTCAGGTTTTGTTTCATCTGGAGTTAATTATGTTTCCGAAAGATTTTTACATCTTACCCGAAGAACTATTTAGGATTGGTAATAAGGAAACTCCCAAGCTATCGCATGTGAGAGCTAGGGATGTGGACACGATGCAGTTAAACGGTATAACGGTAATTATTGCTAATGGAAAGGGGATCAGTGTGTTTGACAAGACTGGGATTAACCAATCTAATATGACGGGTTGGGTTTGGAGGTTTCCACCCAACACGCGCCCTCCTCAGGGGCTAAAGCTTGTAAACGATAAGCCACATCATTACGGTATCGCACCTGTCACAAATATGCCTTTAGATAAGTATAAGGGGTTACTGGAAGAGATGGCTTTGAAAGCAACAAGGGTGTTTAAAAAAGAGGGTAAAGTAGTTTGAGACGGATAACTTTAGATTTAGCATCTTCGGATATGAAATTAGTCCTAGAAGGTTTGGAGTCATTGGAAAAGCAATGGGCACATGTTTGTGAGAACTCTGACGATGAGGATGAAATATCAGACTACGGTAACGATCTGATTGAACTGAGGTTGCTCATTAAATCACTACGAAACGATGCTATAAGTGTATTTGGAGATAATGTGGTCAATTTTTCAAGAGACCTTCTCTAAAATAAAGCTAACAAACTGTTTAAGAGTGATTCGCAACGCGTGGCATTTTTACTATGCGTTGCGTTTATCGTTTAAGGTGGTATGCGGCGGCTTTGGTATTGCGTTGCTCACACCTTAACAGGGCGTTAGTACGGGTTTGACATCAAAGGTCATCAGTTTTGGTGTTTATCTTTTTTTGCGCTCGTTTTTACACCTTTCAGTTTGTACCTTTCACGTTCTTTCCGGTGGCACTATATGCGGAGTGCTTGCTGTGGTTTCACCGTTTACGGTTTCTCACTCGCGGGCTATTTCTTTGGTGTGGTTTCTTTTGCGTTGAAAATTTTTGGTCAAAATTTGCGTATTTCTGGCGCGGTTGTCGGAGTTCTAAGCTCGTCTTCTTTGCTAATTTAAAACGGTGAAAATAGGGCGTTTTTGAGTGTTTTTCTTCGTGCCAACTTGCGTTTTGAGAGTGGGCTCGAGTTTGGCAGTTGTGCGTTTCGCTTCTGTGCATTAAGCCAACAAGTTCGTGCTATATTTCAATATCTTGGTGTGTCCAAAAAGGTTAAAGGGCAGCGCACTAACAAACAATTCAAGAGGGATTCGCAACGCGTGGCATTTTTACTATGCGTTGATTTTAGTGATTAAGGTGGTTTGCGGTGGCATCGGTGTTGCGTTACTCACCCCTTAATTGGGCGTTAGTACGGGTTTGACATCAAAGGTCATAAGTTTTGGTGTTTATCTTTTTTGGCGCTCATCTTTACACCTTTCAGTTAGTGCCTTTCACGATCTTTCCGGTGGCACTATATGCGGAGTGTTCGCTTTGATTTCACCGTTTACGGTTTCTAACTCTCAGCCTATTTCTTTGGCGCTTCTTCATTTTCGTGCTGGCTTTTGAGAAAACCTTGATTACTTTTGGTGTGGCTGTTGAAGTACGAGGAAAGAATCCTTTTCTAATTTGAAGCCAGTGAAAGCAGGGCAGTTTAGTGCGTTTTTCTTCTAGCCAACTTTCGTCTTTCAATCGGGATAAAGTTTTGTAGCTGCCCGTCTCACTTCAGTGTTCAAAGCCTTTCATATTATGTCACTTTTCAATATCTTGGAGCGCATAAATAGAAGTGGCGCATGTACTAACAAATTGCTTAAGAGTGATTCGTAACGCGTGGCATTTTTACTATGCGGTGGCTTATCGTGATTAAGGCTCTGTGCGGTAGCTTTTGTATTGCGTTACTCACACCTTAGCAAGGCGTTATATTTTATTTGATTCCTCACTATCTTAGCTAAATGGTGTACGAAATGAGAGATGCAAGGTGATTACGATAGTTAATGATATTAATTGGGGAACAGTTTCGCTATTGAACTTCATGAATAGCTGGTTGCCGGGGATTTTTACATTTTTCTTAGGGTTTCTCTTTGAAAAGTGGTCAAGTCGTAGGAAACTTAAAATAGAGTTAAAAAACAACTTACTTGAGATATTTATACCAACATTTAATTCAGGTGAGAACATAAGTATTGAATTGGCTAAATCTACTAACTTCAAGCTCAGGGCAACATTGAATGCATATAAGCGGATATACCCGAGCACTTTAAATGAAAAATCAGTGGAAGAGTTAGGTAAGATTTTTTCGGACGGTTTTATTGTTGGTGATAAAGTAAATCCAAACTACTTAGACCCTGACAAAATCCAAGATTTAATTAGAAAACTTTAGTAGCGTTGTAATAAAAATATAACAAACAATTTAAGAGTGATTCGGCACGCGTGGCATTTTTACTATGCGTTAGTTTTAGTGGTTAAGGTGGCATGCGGAAACATTGGTATTGCATGCCTCACACCTTAATTGGGCGTTAGGGCACAAGGAGTAAAATGATGATTCATCACATAGATCATATTGTTCTCACAGTCTCCGACATAGAAAAATCAGTGGACTTTTATAAACGGGTTTTGTGCATGGAAGAGGTAACTTTTGCCAATGGCCGTAAGGCTGTAACGTTCGGAAATCAAAAGATTAACTTTCAGCTTCTTGGCCAAGAACCGCGAAATGTAGCTAATGTTGGTTCGGGTGATGTTTGCTTAATTTCAGATTGGTCGTTGACATCAGTGGTAAACCATTTAGTTAAAGAAAATGTCAAAATCATAGAGGGTCCAGTCGAAAAATCAGGAGCCGTTGGTGCAATCCAATCGGTCTATTTTTTGGATCTTGATAAAAACTTAATAGAAGTCAGCGTGTATCAATAGGCTCTGCGCCCTAACAAACTGTTCAAGAGGGATTCGCAACGCGTGGCATTTTTACTATGCGTTGGTTTTAGTGATTAAGGTGGTATGCGGCGGCTTCGGTATTGCGTTGCTCACCCCTTAACAGGGCGTTATGTACCTAAGAGGTAACTGGAATTATGAGTGGTTTTGTTCGTGAGGTTGGTGAAAACTGGAGTCAGATTGGTTCTGGCGCTAGTATAAAACGTCAATCAGCTGGTGCGACGAATCATGTTTTTCGTATCCAATCCTCAGAGACTTATTATCTTAGAAAATATAGTGTTCGCAATGTTGCTAAGATCAAGTTAGAACATGAGCTACTGAGAAAGCTATCGAAAAATTTGAATACTATAATTGCCCCTGTTTTGACGCGCGATCACCACTCCTTTTGTAAAATAGGTGATGAGTTTTATGCTCTATTTCCTGAAGCAAAAGGAACGTTAATCGAAAAAAGTGCTCTGTCTGAGTCTCATGCTTTTCAGCTGGGAAAAGCCCTTGCTGACCTGCATGTTCAACTCGCTTCTGTGGTTGGAAACGACTTTCCAACAATTGAGCTATCTTGGGGTAAAAGTGCTTGGGTCGATAGACTACAAAACATAGTCGCCACTATTGAAGCCAATAGTGAGTTTGATACGAATAGCTCGGTGCTACGAAGAGTAAAGCAACAGCGTGATTATCTAGCTAGCTCAGAAGCTGCGCACTCATATACCCCGTTAACAAGCAGGCAATTAATCCACGGCGACTTTCATCATTTCAATGTCTCTTTTGATTCTAATTGCACAGTAAGCGACGTGATCGACTGGGATTTAGTGCAAAACATGCCTCCTGGTTATGAGTTGGCGAGAGCATGCATGTTTATGTTCGATTTGGAGCTTCATAGGTCATTAGCTTTGTTAAAAGGCTATCTGTCTGTCAAGCCTCTATCCCGATTAGAGCTTAACGATGGAGCAAAGGCGTGGGCTGTTTACGCCGACCACCATGTGTGGGCTTTGGAGGAAGTATTTTTAAAAAATAATACAGCAGCACAGAAGTTCATACCTCAAAGGGACTTTATCCCTTTTATGGAGCAATGGTTCCAAATTGAAAGTGCCTTGTTTTGAGGCGGTACATAACAAACTGTTTAAGAGTGATTCACAACGCATGGCATTTTTACAATGCGTTGGTTTTAGTGGTTAAGGTGGTATGCGGGAGCTTGGGTATTGCGTTGCTCACACCTTAACAGGGCGTTATACGATTTAGGAGGCAAGCATGCTGAAAACAGATCATATTAGTATCAAATGTCCTGAATGTGGACATACTGAGTTTGAACAGCCTGAAGATGTCAAAGATGATGATTTCGTGAAATGTGCTAATTGTAATTTCGAGATCATGCTTGGTGATCTGAAAGAAATTGGAATTGAGCAAGCAAAAGAAGTTGTTATTCCTGAAATTAAAGCTGAATTAGATAAGATGCTAAAAAAAACGTTTAAAGGTCGTTTCAAATGAGTCAATACGAATTACTTACTTTACTGACTTCGCTATTGGCTATTGTTGTGTCGCTAGTCTCTTTGGTTCGTACTCGAAAAATAGCCCAAGAACAGTTGGAGCTTGAACGAGTCACAGCTGAACTATCGAAAGTTCAGCTCAAAAACTTAGAAGAAGAAAACAAAGCTAAAAATCTTCCTAAGTTTAATGTGACAATACAAAGGTTAGGAAAAAACAGTTTTTTCTATATCACAAATACAGGTCAAGGTACTGCATATAACCTGAATCTGGAGTTAGTAAACTGCTCAGAAAACCCCTTGTACGATGTTGAGCATAAACTACCTCACCCAGAAATGAAGCCAAATTCACGTGTAAAACTCAATGCTGCGTTTCACATGCAAAGCCCCTTGAAGTATGAAGCTAAATTGACATGGGAAGATGCTCAAGGTAACCCCGTAAGTGAGAATTTTTGGCTTACGAGGTAGCAATCGTATAACAAACAATTTAAGAGTGATTCAGCACGCTTGGCATTTTTGGTTTGGGTTGAGTTCAGAGTTTACGGTGGTTAGGTTAAGTATCGTGGTTGCGCGCTTCACACCTTAATTGGGCGTTAGGTTTCTCCGCGGGAGACATCGAATTCGAGGATTTTGGATCATGGATTATGAAACGAAGCTACAACTTGCGCACAAAGAATTAAGTGACAAAGGTGTTTGGAAGTCGAACTACAATCCTCCACTTGTAAAGTTGTTACGTAAACTTGGAATGTGTTTTCCGCCGCCTTATTATCAGAGCTTTTTTGCAAACGTTATGCTTTGTGTGGCTTTCTTTGCTCCTGTTTGGGGAATCTTCCAATGGTTTCTTGTGTGGAACGAGCTAGGCAAACCAGTCTTAGAAGCAGTTTATATCTCGTTACTTACGGGCGCATTGTTTGGCTTAGTTATGGCAACCTTCTACTACATTAGGCGCAAGCAATTAAATCTAACAGATTGGGGTTCATTGGGAGAATAAGCCCAAAACCTAACAAACTGTTCAAGAGGGATTCTCGGTTTTACTATAAGATACTGTTTTATAAGTTCTTTTTTCTTGACGCTACCTCTTGGGGGAACATTGAGGGGAACTGCAGAAAATAACTCTTAATTGTGATTTAAATCACTATTTTGTGCTTGTTTTTGTTTCGGCTCTTCACCGAATAGCCTGTCAGAGCAAAATGTGCTCAAGAGGAGCAATTCAAGCTTGTGGAACTAACATCAGGCTTCGATATACTTTTTAAGATAGCGCCGAAGCTTTTTAAAGTGGTAGTTCAAACACGTTATATGCTCCATTTCCTGCTGGCAACAAGTAAGAAACCCTTACCAGTTGTTTTCAACTCAAAGCAACTCTTTAGTTGTTGCGTCCGAAGTAACTGTGACAAGCTCTGCCCCGAAATGTATATGGAATCCACTATTACAACACCAGAGGTTTTTTTTGCCGTAGATTATGCAGCTTTATGTTGCAATTTTATGCAAAGGACTGTTGCAAAATGACTTTCAAGTCTTTGATTGCTTGCCTTTTTTATGCAAGTTGTTACAAACATCACATTAAAAAGCCTGCATTATTTGCAGGCTTTTTTCATATTTGCAATATTTCGTCTTGAAACGTTTTTTGGATGTCGGTTTATAACAGCTGCCTCAAACGATGTTCGGCTAAACCTAAAAATTTTCCCGCCTTTACATCCACGAAGCAAAACAATAAAAATATCAACGGTTTTTTCCTTCGTTCTCTACATTGTAGTAACCGAAGTATTGTTTAACGAACTTAATAAACGCTTTGGTTTTGGCGGACTGATAGATAAGTTGCGGGTAGACCAGGTACACCGCATTGTGTTGGTGGTCAGTCTCTGAGGCCAGTACTTGTTTCAAGTGGCCTTGTTCAACTTCTTGCTGAACAAAATAGCTTGCTAATCTCGTTATGCCCTTGCCAGCTAAAGCAGACTCTTTTAATAATCCGTTTTCATTGCTTGAGAGCCAACCTTTCGCTTGAACTGTCCCCGTTTTTAAAGGCCATTCTCTTTGGTGTAAAGTGGTCAAGCATTGATGTTGTTTCAAATCGTCTAGAGTTTTAGGTGTACCGTTCTCAGTCAAATATTGCGGTGAGGCGACAAGCCAGTGATGGTAGTCCAATAGATGATAAGCAATCATGTTCTCAGGGGGCATTCTTGTGGCTCGAAACGCAAAATCAACGCTTGTTTCTGTCAGGTTAAAAGCTTGGTAACTTGATAGGATTTCGAAGTTCACGTTTGGATGCAAAGCTCGAAACTTTACACATAAATCGTGCAACACCGCTTCGGCAAACATCTTAGGGGCGGTCACGCGAATCAAACCGTCAACCTGCTCCGACTGTCGACTTAGGCGCTTTTCCATTTCTATTACGCGACGTTTTAGGTCTTCTGCTTGAGCAAAGATCGATTCACCTTCTGGCGTTAGCCTAACGCTGCGAGTGGTACGAACCATTAATGTGGTTGCAAGTTCAGATTCCAATCGTTTGATTTGCTCAGAGAGGTAACTTTTGGAAATACCAAGCTGCTCAGCCGACCTTGAAAAATTCAGTGTTTGAGCCACTTCGGCAAACAGCATTAACTTCTCTATTCTTTTGTAATCCGACATTTTGATTGTTCGTTATTTAAGATAATGAATTCTATTTTACGGTATTAAACTATTTATTACGAACGGTAATATGTCTTGCATTGAAATCTGCCGTGAGAAAAATAATGAACAATCAAACACTACCACTCACAAAAACCTTACCTAACGTTAGTCGATTAGTTTTTGGTTGCATGGGGTTAGGGGGAGAATGGAGTCGCAATCCATTAACGATGCAAGATGAACAACAGTCTCATGCCGCTGTGGAAGCCGCATTAGAGGTTGGTATCAATTTATTTGACCATGCGGATATTTATAAATTTGGTAAGGCAGAGCAAGTCTTTGGGCGCATATTGGCGAAAGAGCCAACGCTGCGCGATCGAATCTATCTGCAATCCAAGTGCGGTATTCGTCTTGGTGATGAGCAAGGTGTTAAGCAATATGATTTTTCTGCTCAATGGGTAAGGACTTCTGTCAATGGCATTCTTGAAAGACTTGGCGTTGAGCATCTTGATGTATTAATGCTGCATCGCCCTGATCCTTTGGTTGAGTTTGAAGAACTTGGCACAGCACTTAGAGCACTTAAGGAATCGGGCAAAGTAAACCACTTTGGTGTGTCGAACATGAATGGTGCGCAAATTGAGCTGCTTCAACAAGCGACGGGGGAATCCATCGTTGCTAATCAATTGGAAATGAGTCTCGCCAAATCTGATTTCATTAAACAGGGCATTGGTCTTTCTTCGACGGCGTCAGATTATGTATCGGGTACGTTAGAGCAAGCGCGAAAACACGATATCCAACTGCAAGCATGGGGTAGCATGGCGCAAGGTCGCTTTTCTGAGCGTGGTTTGCACTCTGATGATCACAACACGAGACAAACGGCTGAGGTGGTCATGTCACTGGCTGCGGAATATGGTGTGTCATCTGAGGCGATTGTCTTAGCATTTCTTACGCGTCACCCAAGTCAAATTCAACCAGTTATTGGTACAGCAAATGCACCGCGCATTCGAGCGTGTGCACAAGTGGAGAATGTCACATTATCGCGCAACCACTGGTATGGACTATTAGAGAAAAGTCTTGGTCATGAGATCCCGTAGGAGAGAAGAATGAAATACATACAAGTTCAGGCACTGATTCAGACCGCGCTTGAAATAGCAACTCAGCGCAAGCAAAACATTGCTGTCGCCGTCGTAGATACGCATGGTGAATTATTAGGTTTCGCGCGAATGGATGATGTGAGTGTACAAGCTGGATTATTGGCTCAGAATAAAGCTTATACTTCGTCTAGAGACCGTCAACCAAGTGGCAATCTAGGTGCTTGGGCTCGCGAAACAGGTAAGCAATTAAGTTACTGGACGGATCCTAAGATCACCGGTTTCATGGGTGGTGTTCCAATAGAGTTTGAGGGTAAGGTCATTGGAGCTATTGGCATAAGTGGCCTAGCCGAACAAGACGATGAACTGCTAGCGATGGAAGTGTTGAAAATACTATAAATGAATCCCACCAATGCTCTTCGCTAAGCTAAGTATTGGTGGGAGCGGGTCGCCAGTTACACACTTTACCTTGAACACCTCGTTATTACTTAACCAAAATACTTCTAACTCAAAAATACCCCATTCCGTGCAGGCAACTAGGAAGATATCCTTCTCGGTTGCTTTCCAGCGCATAAGAAATACTTAGTAATTGCGTCCTCGGCCGCTGTAACAAGCCTATGTCGAGTAGACGACACCTGTTACCAAGTGTCGCCCCTCTAAGAACCCAGCGTGCAACTTTCACCGCACTAGGCTCAAGCCTTCACGAAGGCACCGATTGGCACCCAGCAACTTATAAAGCAGTGAGAGCTGGCTCATGCCAAGAGTTACGGCATTGCTTCTTTGATTTTCTCTTTGCCAAGTATTCTTGGTATTGAGGGTCAAAAGGCGTTGCGGCACTCCTGATTTTCACATGTCTCTCTATCGGCACTTTGGCTATTTGAAACAGATTGAACTGGCAATCCATATTCATGATCTTCTGCCAACCGTGAAACTGCCATTGACCTTGACGGTTGATGAAGTATTTAAGGGCGATCCAAGTTCTAGACTTAGTCGGATGACGCCTTTTAGCCCAGAGCCATAACGCATGGAATAGCTTGTGACCTATATATCCGAATATCTGTTTAGCCACGCAGTGTCGATAGTAATTCGACCAGCCCCTGAGTTTCGGATTTATCAACTTGATTAAATCGTTAACGGGGATAGTTGCGTGCTTTTTGATGAGTTCGCGCAAGTTACTCAAGAACAGCAGTGTGTTGGATTTGCTCGGTTTAATGAGCAATTTCCCTTTGTACTTCCTATGATTAAAACCTAAGAAATCAAAACCACGGCTGATATGGGTAATGTGCGTTTTCTCTTCGGAGAGTGTTAAGCCTCTTTCTGCTAAGAAGTCAGCAATCAACGGTTTGATATCGTTCTCCAGCACTTCCTTTGAAGCGCAAGTGACGACGAAATCGTCGGCGTATCCAATAAAGTTGGCTCTAGCACCCTTTTTGAGTGCGGTAGACTTTATGCGTTGCTCAAGTCCTGCAAGCGTCATTAGCATCAAGGTCGGAGATATGACCCCACCTTGTGGTGTTCCCTCATCAGTGCGATAGAACAGCCCTTTGTCCATAAAACCAGACTTTAACCATTGTTCCAACATACGTTTATCTATGGCAATGTTATTAATAAGCCATTGATGTCCGATCTTATCGAAACAAGATTTGATGTCTCCCTCAAGAACCCATTCAGCGGATCGTTTTAGAGCTAAACACTTGAAGCACTGCGCGACTGCATCGGCAGTGCTGCGGTTTGGTCTAAATCCATAGCTGTTAGGATCGGCAAGTGTTTCTGATACTGGCTCTAGTGCAAGAAGATGAAGTGCTTGCTGCGCTCTATCGACCATGCAGGGGATACCAAGTGGTCTGAGCTTACCGTTTTTCTTGGGGATGTAGATACGCTTGAGCGGTTTGGCTTGATAAGCTTTTCTACTCAGTTGATTGACTGCTTTCATGCGGCGCGTATCCGTGTTCCAGATGACGCCGTCTATTCCAGGCGTTTTACTGCCTTTGTTTTGTGATACCCGCTTAACAGCAAGAAGTTTTGCCGAACGCGAGTGAGTTAGTATCCACTGCAACGCTTTCGCTTTGCCGTGTTTACAATCTCTCGTTGCCTTTGCAATACGCATCTGAAGCTTTAAAACATGGGATTCAACGGCTTTCCAGTTTATGGATTGCCACTGAGCACTGTCAGGAGAGGCACTAATCTCTTTTGAAATCATCATTTGCATTTCTCCTTGAATAAAGTTCTTCAAATTCTCTTGCAACGGAAGACCTGTCGGAAGTCAGCTCACTTTCGTGCCAGATAGGGATCTGTATCTGCATCGTTACAATGCAGCGTTCGCTTTCTCCAACATCCTCTACCTGCATCACTATCGGCCACAAAGGCTTTCCCAGAGGGAGTGATACAGGCTTACCGTGTTCCGTATGTCGCGCAATGTCAGTTTAGATGCCCGCTATGGTGCGGAGAGTTCAATGATCACGAAAGAGCATGGGGCAATCTCTTTCCGACTCTCATGCCTTTTGGCTACAGCGTATTAACCACTTCCGCTGTTTCATAACATAACGCACCTTGGACGGATTCACGTATGTTCATCATGCTGACTACCTAGCACTAACCCGATTTATGTGGTTATCAGGAGGATCATCCTCTCACGATTTCAATCCCGATTGGCAAATACCAACCTTCGTTACATTGTCAGAGCCGCTACTTTATTCAGGCTCCTAGGTTCATTTGGTGATACAAATGGTTCACTCGTTGAGCGGTGAACAGCGCTTCATACGACCTCACGTCGCACGCCCCAAAGCTTGTTAGAACAAATACTCCACAAAATTTAGGTGCGTGCGTTTTTCGTACTAAAACTAATGCGGCTCAATAGCCGCAGAACTGCATTTCATATTCATTCGCTGTTAGAGCTAAACGATTGGAACTAAAAAGCTCAACATTTAGCTGAGCTTTGTAGTTTGCTTTATCTAACCGATGATGCGTTTGAATCTAGTTCTAAAGGCTTTTTCACCACCTTCCATTTGGAAACATATAAACGCTTTGACCGCCTCTTCCTGAAGCCCTCCAGATATATGAGGCTCTAACCTTTGAGCTTGCTGCTTCATCCCTACTACTAGCTCAGCATCCCCGTTCACAACTATTGGCGCAGAGTGAGTTACGACTACTAATTGTCTACGTTTCTTATTATTTGAGATCGCAGGGATTACAGAGCTGGCAAGCATAGCGCAATCCAAGTCATCTTCAGGTTGATCGAGGATAAGCGGGTCTTCGCCATATGACATCAAAAACGACAACATAGACGCAGATTTTTGGCCCGGTGACGCCCTTTCTAATTGACGAAATTCACCAATCGAGTCTTGGAACTGAATTTGCAGACCGTCGTCAGGAAACCAACAATGTAAATCATCCAACCTTTCATCCTGCAGCTGTCCCAATCGAGTTCTTAGTGAGCCGTGTATCGCTGCATAGTCACTATTCGCTTCCTTTTTGACGCAAGCGATATGAAAATTCTTAAGTTTAGTCAGCTCAGAATATCGCTGCTCCGCACTTTTAGGGTTGAATTTGTTTACTTTGTTTAGATCGTACAACAAGCTATTCGGAGTACCTTCATCAAAAATGTGACTTTCGAATCTTTCTATCCCCGAGGCTGCCTGGTAACTCTTGACTAACCGGTCACTCGAACATGCCAGAGGAAGCACTTTGATTTTCAGTTCCCCTAAACCGAGATCAGCAATGAACTGATTACGAGCTGTGGTAAGATTCTTCCTATGAGTGACAAGTTTCTCGTATACCTCAGCTTTGTTTGCTTGAACCAAAGCAAGTTCGTCCTTCAAACCTTGCTCGTTATTTAGAACCAGCTGCAACTCCGCTTGCGAGTCCATAAGAACACTCAGCTCTTTATGGTCAATGCTCGCGTTGTTTAATTCAGATACCTTAGTGTTTAACTCATCAGTATTCTCAGAAATTCTAAGCTTGAGCGTCTGAACATAACTTTGTTCAAGTGAACTAGCCAGTTTTGCCTTTGACTCTTCAATTAATGCGAGCACTGCAGCACTCAAGGTGTCGTGAATTTCATTCACCTCTAGTTGCCACTTACCTAAATCAGACTCAGGAGCGTCAATATCTGCTTTGGTACTCTCCGCGCAGGCACTTTCAAGCTTCTCGATTAAGTCATCCACTTTCTGCTTACTGCCTTCAGCTTTGCTTAACTCTTCCTTATCGTTAGCAAGCGTCTGTTGAAGTGACTCTAATCCGGCCTCCTTCAAGGTTTGAAGCTTACGATCAACGTCTTGTAGTTGGCCTTTAGTGATTGTTAGGTTTTCGATAGATCGCAGGGCTTCACGCTCGTCAGAACAGTATTGTTTGTATTTAGTTTCAAGATTGATTTTTTCTTGTTCCCACTTAGCATAATTTACCGTTTCACTCTCATCGATTACACGTAGAAATGAGTTCGGTTTAGTCGCCATTTCATACAACATTTTTTGCGAGTAAATTGAGACTGGAAAGCGCGATGTATTAAAGGTTTCTTCTTCCTCCCACTGCCCACTTCCCTTATTAAAGTGATGAAAATAAGTATTTGTCGGTGACCATGTCAGCTTGTATTTCTCTTGGCCTTTACGGTACTCAAGCTCGATGAAGGAGTCAGTTGACATAGCTCCATCCGGGCCCGCTTTTTTGAATGCATCTATATTGCTTTGTTGTATCTGAGGAAGGTTTTCATCACGACGGAGACTCAAGCGCATCGCTTCTATCAACGTTGACTTACCTGAACCACGGCTCCCTACAATTGAGGTATACCATGGGCTTAGGTCAATGTTAATGGGGTTACCACCGACATCTTGGCACATCTTGGTCTTTAACGTTAACTTGGTGATTTGCTGCGATGGGATCACTGGTGGCTGTTTAGGTCCGCGTTTTATACAGTGCTTGGGATCCGACAGTGCGACTTTTAACCCTTCAAAAGAAGGTTTTATCATCTTAACCCAAGTGTAGCCCTGACCCATCTCATCAATAGAATGCGCGTCAGACCCTTTTACCCAAGCAAGATCCTCGATGAGCTTCTTCTGATAGGTTTCGAGATCATCAACCTCTCCAATTAGCTCTATAGCGTCAGGATTTGCATCAAAAACACTGCTTACTGACCCCTGATTGGAATTCTTGAAAATTCCTTTATGCATGTCTACGTGCGCGAGAATGGCCAAAGCAGGTGTAGAAAAGCCATGGATAGCCTCAACAATCCCGCGTGTACCATATGTCAGTTCCAATGAATGATTCTTGCCTTGGGTGGAAGGAAGACCGCAACTACCCACCAGTTCACTAATGGTTGAGGACGTAGCATCGTCATGCAAGATAGCAAGAACATGCACGTTCCCCGCTGCTGTGAGCTCCACTGCAGGCATAATAACAATGTCCCGATACCCATTACTCACACCAGAATCGGACTCAGCTTTGAGCGCATCTAGTTCAGCTCGAATGGTATCTAGACCAGCACCCGTATTGTGGTCACTCAATACGACGCAATCCACTTCATTGGACATTTGACTAAGGAGCCATTCACGGCTAGTACAGGTAAGTGACTTGTCAGACCTAGGAAAGTCATCCGAGGCAGGAGAATGACAATGAAAATCAACTTTAAACCATCTGCTACCAACAACTTGCAACTTGTGCTCCCAATGCAAATAAGCAACGCTATTATTATGTGTGTAGCATGATATGCGAGGTTATTTTTACTTTCAATGTACTGCGACAAGTTTAGACTTACATGTTATCGGAAGTAACGTAGTCATATAGCGAATGGGTGAATCGTTACTCTATCTAATCCAAATCAAGTCTCTCAATCTAGCGGCTTTCCATGCTTGCGCTAATTCGTAATTTGCTAATATTTTCATTATTGAGACTTACTTTTGTCCAGAAGCTTGCTAGAGATTGATCAGACTTTATTGTCATTTCCACAGTGATTCTGGTAGCAATGCTCCTTAAAAATGATCAAACTTTAGCTTTTTATAGCCTACGAATCGCTTGAAAAGGCACGTTTCCGATCGAACTTATTGTCCTCCGACAAACGTTGTTGGTCTGTTCCTGAATGGAACTGGTAGGAATTGCCTTGGATCACCAGAAACAATATGGATCTCGCAAGAAGTGGAAAGAGGCCGCCGATTATAGCTGCCTCATAGGCTACTGACTTCGTTGCCGAATTTAGTTTAAGAGTAATGGTATCTAAATAGCCTGTTTTTAAACAATATACTGAGTTTCGAGCATACCTAGCCTTGTAAGTTTTTTAACACGTTAATCGTGACGTCCCCACAACTTGTGCGTTGTAACTACGAAGAGTCAGCGGTGCTCCGAGTAGTTGCTTCAAACGACACTTGGCAGTTTCAGACAGTTAACCCTAGTGGTAACGATTACAATATTCGAGGCGATTTTTGGATGCTATGTAAGTTATATTTTGTCATTTGCGTGTGATTACTGTTAAATTCTCGTGAATTAGCCTGGTTGTGCCCATTTTTTTTACAAAAAACTTAAAATTTTTCTTTTTATTTTATGGTAACGTTTACACTAATTTGAGTTTGATCACGGACCTGAATCGGTGTTGGTTGATAGACTTTTAACCATTGAAGAATTGGGCGTATCGACTTGGTGTGAATAACGCAGGCTCAGTGAGCATCAGGTCCGGTACCGAGCAGGAAGCAGCAACAACGGAGAAGCAAAAGTGAGAGTACTTGTCACAGGTGGTATGGGTTACATCGGCAGTCACACATGCGTTCAGATGATTGAGGCGGGCATGGAGCCCATCATTGTCGATAACTTGTGTAACGCCAAAACAGAAGTATTGAGCCGTATTGAAGCGCTAACTGGCAAACAGCCAACGTTTTATCAAGGCGATATTCGTGATGAAGCGTTTTTGAATTCGGTATTCGCTGAGCATGATATCCAAGCGGTCATTCACTTTGCAGGTCTGAAAGCGGTAGGTGAGTCAGTCGTCAAGCCATTGGAATATTACGATAACAATGTCAATGGCTCATTGGTGTTGGCGCGTAGTATGCGTAAAGCGGGTGTGAAGAGCATCGTATTCAGTTCCTCTGCAACCGTCTACGGCGATCCAGAAATCGTTCCGATCACAGAAGACTCACCAACAGGTGCAACCACTAACCCATACGGTCGCAGTAAATACATGGTGGAAGCGTGTTTGAGTGATTTGTTCAATGCTGAAAGCGATTGGAGCATCACTTTACTGCGCTACTTTAATCCTGTTGGCGCGCATCCATCAGGCACCATGGGCGAAGACCCGCAAGGCATTCCAAACAACTTGATGCCGTTTATTGCACAAGTCGCGGTTGGTCGTCGTGAAAAGCTCTCCGTATTTGGTAACGACTACCCAACGCCGGACGGTACAGGTGTGCGTGATTACGTCCATGTAATGGACCTGGCTGATGGCCACATTGCGGCACTGAAAGCTGTGGGGCAGAAAGCGGGCTTGCACACATACAATCTAGGGACTGGTAAAGGTTCTAGCGTACTTGAAATGGTGGAAGCTTTCGGTGCCGCCTGCGGTAAACCTGTGCCTTACGAATTGTGCCCGCGTCGTCCAGGTGATATCGCCGAATGTTGGGCGAGCACAGACAAGGCAGAGCGTGAGCTTGGTTGGAAAGCAACACGCAGCGTTGCTGAAATGACGGCCGATACTTGGAATTGGCAATCTAACAACCCACAAGGTTACTAATTTTCATCCGGTGCAGTGCGTCGGACTAGTAAGAAGAATAAGTTGAGTAAGTAAAATGTCGAACGTTGAATTTAACCCAGTGGATCACCCACACCGCCGTTACAACCCACTAACGGGTCAATGGATTTTAGTGTCACCACACCGTGCAAAACGTCCTTGGAGTGGGGCGGATGAGAAAGCTGCGATTGATGAGCTACCAAGCTACGATGAGAAGTGTTTCCTGTGTCCGACAAATGAGCGTATCTCTGGAGATGTTAATCCAGATTATCAGGGCACGTATGTGTTTAATAACGATTTTGCCGCACTGATGGTGGATTCTCCAGATGCGCCAGAATCAGACAACCCACTATTTAAAACCCAAGGTGTACGCGGTTTGAGCCGAGTGATTTGTTTCTCACCTGACCACAGTAAAACCTTACCTGAACTACCGGTAGACAAAATCCGTGGCGTGATTGATACGTGGAACGAGCAAATTGAAGAGCTAGGTAAAGAGTATGTTTGGGTCCAAGCGTTTGAGAATAAGGGTGAAACCATGGGCTGTTCTCAGCCTCACCCACACGGTCAAATCTGGGCGAACAGTTTCTTACCAAATGAGATTGAACGCAAAGAGCAAAACCTAAAGGCTTACTACCAGGAACACGGTAGCAATCTGCTGGTGGATTACGTACAAGCTGAGCTAAAAGATGGCTCCCGTGTCGTCGTTGAAACCGAGTATTGGTTGGCGGTTGTCCCTTACTGGGCGGCGTGGCCATTCGAAACCATGCTGTTACCGAAAACACACATCCGCCGTATGAGTGAGTTAAACAATGAGCAGCGTGACGACTTGGCGGTAGCAATTAAAAAGCTGACCAGTCGTTATGACAATTTATTCCAATGTTCTTTCCCTTACTCAATGGGTTGGCACTACGCCCCTTTCTTTGAAGAGGGCACAGACATCGACCATTGGCAGCTTCACGCACTGTTCTACCCGCCTCTTTTACGTAGCGCGACAGTTCGTAAGTTTATGGTGGGTTACGAAATGCTGGCCGAAAGCCAACGCGACTTAACCGCAGAGCAAGCTGCGCAGCGTCTACGTGATCTTAGTGACTTGCACTACAAAGAACAATAAGCCCTCAAATTTAGGCTGATAACGAACAACGGGATAGCGCGACGATATAGATAAAAAGTTAGGTTCAGCGCGTTATCCCAACATTAACTTTAAGTTTTAAGAGTACGTCCCTATGTCTGATTTAATCCAAAATGTGAAAGCGTCTTTTGAGAACGTGTTGGGCTATGCGCCAAGCCACATTATCCAAGCGCCTGGTCGTGTAAACTTGATTGGTGAACACACCGACTACAACGATGGTTTTGTACTGCCATGTGCAATCAACTATCAAACAGTTGTTGCGGCAGCAAAGCGTGAAGACAACTTAGTACGCGTAATATCGGTTGATTACGCCAACGCGATTGATGAATTCGATATCACTCAAGAAATCACATTCCAGGAAGACAAAATGTGGGCGAACTACATTCGCGGTGTCGTGAAGTGTCTGTTGGCTCGTGGCTACCAGTTTACCGGTGCTGATATCTCTGTCAGCGGCAATGTTCCTCAAGGTGCGGGGTTGAGCTCATCAGCGGCACTGGAAGTCGTGATTGGTCAGACGTTCAAAGTGCTCTTCAACCTGGAAATAAGCCAGGCGGAAATCGCATTAAATGGTCAGCAAGCCGAGAACGAATTTGTTGGTTGTAACTGCGGCATCATGGATCAAATGATTTCGGCAGAAGGCCGTGAAAACCACGCCATGTTATTGGACTGCCGCAGTCTGGAAACAGAAGCCGTTTCTATGCCTGAGGACATGGCAGTCGTGATCATTAACTCGAATAAAAAACGTGGCTTGGTAGACAGCGAATACAACACTCGTCGTGAACAGTGTGAAGAAGCGGCGCGCATCTTTGGTGTTAAAGCTCTGCGTGATGTCACCATTGAGCTGTTCAACGAGAAAGTCTCTGAGTTGGATGAAATGGTGGCAAAACGTGCGCGTCATGTGATCACCGAAAACGACCGCACAGTCGAAGCGGCAAAAGCGCTCCGTTCGCATGATATTAAACGCATGAGTGAACTGATGGCTCAGTCGCATGCATCAATGCGTGATGATTTCGAAATTACCGTCAAAGAAATCGACGTCCTGGTTGAGATAGTGAAAGAGGTAATTGGCGAAGAAGGAGGCGTGCGCATGACCGGCGGTGGCTTCGGTGGCTGTATCGTCTCTCTCGTTCCACCTGCATTGGTGGATAAGGTGAAATCGACGGTAGAAGCTAAATATCAAGCTGCGACAGGTTTAAAAGCGTCGATTTATGTGTGCAAAGCCAAAGATGGAGCTGGTCTGGTTGAAGCGTTGTAAGGGCAGGCGATGAAAGCATATTTTGAACAATTAGAACAAGCGATGATGCAAACGCCATCGTTTGACGGTCAAGCGGCGAATCTGCTCCACCTTACTAATGCGAATGGTATGACGGCATCGTTTATGGATATTGGTGCGACTTGGTTGAGTTGCACGTTGCCGTTAGATGGTGAACACCGTGAAGTGCTATTGCGCTCGCCAAGTATGGCAGAACACATGAAGCAAGACGCCTATTTTGGTGCTATCGTCGGTCGTTTTGCCAACCGTATTGCAAACGGTCAATTTGCGATCGATGGAGAGCATTATCAACTTGGTGTTAATAATGGTGAAAACTCGCTCCACGGTGGCTTAGATGGGTTCGATAAACGCCGCTGGAAGATTGCGGAACAAAGTGATCGACAAGTTGTTTTTACGCTTCGATCGCCTGATGGTGACCAAGGTTATCCTGGCAATCTCGATGTCAAAGTCACATACACGTTAACCGATGAAAATGAACTCGTTATTGCCTATGAAGCGAATACCGATAAAACCTCTCCGGTGAATTTAACTAACCACGCTTACTTTAACTTGGCGGGCGAGGCGAGCAACGCGAAAAGTTTGGACCATACGTTGCAGCTTAGTGCAGAGCATTACTTGCCAACGGATGCGGGTTTAATTCCTACGGGTGAACAAAAACCTGTCTCTGGTACCAGTTTTGATTTCACTGAGCCAAAACTTATTGGCCAGGCATTTCTTAGCGAGCAGGATCAGAAAAACGCGGGTGGCTACGATCACGCCTTTGTGTTCAAGCCTGAAGTGACCGATTGTGTGTCTGTTGCCGCGGTTCTTATTGCACCGAAAGAAGATGTGGTGATGAAGGTCAAAACCACTAAACCAGCCATCCAGTTCTATTCAGGAAACTTTTTAGCAGGTGCGCCGGGCGCAAGCAAAACTTACGCGCTTTATGACGGCCTTGCATTGGAAACGCAATACTTTCCTGATGGACCAAATAAACCAGAATGGGGACTCAACATGGGGACGTTGAGCTCAGGGGATTGCTATCAGCATCGAACCGTGTATCAGTTTGAATTTTAGATAGCATTTTTGGTGGGCTCTATGCCCACCTTTTTTGATTCGTAGCTAATTAGATATAGACAATCAACAACGCTCAACAGAATTTCTGCGCACTAATGTTGGGCTGAAAATAATAGTTTCATCTTCAACCTGTTCATCACGTGACAGTGCTAAAGCTAAGCGAGCAGCACGTTCAGCCATCATCTCGATTGGATAGCGAACTGTGGTGAGGCGAGGATGAACAAAGCGTGCAATTAAGCCATCATCAAACCCCACCATCGATATCTTACTGGGTACTTCAATGCCGTTTTGATCTAATGCTGACAACGCACCCGCTGCCATATAGTCGTTGTAGGCGACAACGCCAGTCATCTCCAAAGATTTGGTTAACAGATTCGTCATCGCAACTTCACCGCCATCACTGTTTGGCTCACCGTACTCGATATAATTTTTTGATAGCTCAATGCCATGTTCTTTTAGTGCATCCAGATAACCTTGCAGGCGTTCATCTGTATCTTCAATATCCTGAGTTGAGGCGATACAAGCTATTTTTCGATGCCCGTGACGAATCAAATATTCCGTTGCTAAGAATGCGCCTTTGCGGTTATCAAGGGAAATACAACGATTGGCTAACTCGGGAATATTCCGATTGATCAGCACCATGCTTTTTACCTCTTTGGCGTAACCAATCAGTTCTTTATCAGACAGTCCTTTGGAGTGGATGACGATTGCATCACAACGACTATTGATTAGCAATTCCAGGGCTTGGCGCTCATCTTCAGGATTGTGGTAACCGTTACCAATAAGGATATGTTTGCCATTTTCACGCGCGACGTTATCGACTGATTTGACCAGTGTACCGAAGAATGGGTCGGACACATCACTGACTAACACACCCATCGTATCAGTGCTTTGGCTTACCAGTGCACGGGCTGCTGCATTGGGTCGGTAGCCTAACTTGCCCATCGCTTTGGTCACAGCATCGATTGATGATTGACTTGCTTTAGGTGACTTGTTTAACACACGTGAAACGGTTGCGACCGAAACTCGTGCTTCTTTCGCCACATCCTTAATCGTTGCCATATAGAACCTTTAGTGGTTAAAAATTTTAACTGGAAGTATGAAACCCCGTTATGTAACAACTTAAATTAACCAGTAGGTTTGGGTTGTAAGCTTTGGATTTTATCACTTATATTTTAAATAGCTAATGTTGTGGTAGCGTTTACATTATAGTGTCGGTGAAAAGTAAATCTTGATCACTTTTCAGGTATATGAGGTCATGTTAAGTAGAGATAAGTACGAAAAAGAGTGATCAACATTGATGAAATTGCTCGGTGATATTAGCTCTCTATGCAGCTTACAGAAGAGCGCTTCACTAATATTGGTATAAACAGTTTAAATTCTGTACTTTCTATGGATTCCTTGTTGATTAACTTCAGCGAAAGCTTTACAGCTTCGTTTGCCATAACCTGAATCGGGTAACGGATAGTCGTAAGGCGAGGGTATATGTAACGCGCGATGTGACCATCATCGAAACCAATTACAGACATATCTTCGGGGATGCGAATGCCATTCTCTTGTAGCAGAGTCATACAGCCTGCAGCCATGTAATCGTTGTAGGTAGCGACGGCAGTGATTGGAAGGTTCTTCGCCACTAGATTCACCATGGCTTGCTCACCACCGGTTTCATCGGGTTCGCCATATTCAATATATTCTTCACGGATTTCGAGGCCATTGTCACGCAGAGCGTCCAGATAACCTTCTCGTCTGTCGCGAGCATCTTCAATATCGTGACTGGAGCAAATGTAGCCGATATGCCTGTGACCATTACGAATCAAATGCTCGGTAGCGATGTAAGAGCCTTTACGGTTATCTAATGCAATACAGCGAGAGGCAATCTCCGGAACAATACGGTTGATTAACACCATACCCGGAATTTCCTTTGCTAACTTGCAGAGCTCTGGGTCGCTCATCCCTTTACTGTGAACGACTAAAGACTCACATTGGCTGTTAATCAGTAAGTTTATTGCGTTCCGCTCTTTGGTCGCATCGTGATAGCCACTGCCGATGAGAAGTTGTTTTTCTTGTTCACTAGCGATGGTATCGATGGCTTTAACCATCGTGCCAAAGAAAGGGGCGGAAACGTCGTTGACTAACACCCCAATCGCATTCGAAGATTTACTGACCAAAGCTCGAGCATTGGCATTCGGACGATAACCCAGTTTTTCCATCGCTTCTTTCACTGCAACAATGGCAGCTTCACTGGTGTGAGGGGCGTTATTTATAACGCGTGATGCGGTAGCAATCGAAACACCGGCTTCTTTTGCGACGTCTTTAATGGTAGCCATAGGGAACTCAGAATCTTTAATTTCAGCTATTTAACTATGAAGGCAGTAGGAACTCAATTAGTGAGATAAGAATAGTGACGGTGTTTAAAGGTTTTGTACTGATTACTGGGTGATTTGAATAAAAAACCCCCAAACCAGAGTTTGGGGATTGACACGATAAAGGGTCTAGATCGGCTTATTAAGCGGGCTGAAACGATACTCGGTATGCATAGTGATTGTCTGTAAGCTGGAACTTCTTATGTACACTCGGGCTCCAAGAGTCATCACCACCTACACCCATATGTTTGTGATCCAGGCGCAGATAAACCTGTTCTTCTTTGTCTATTTCATTGGTGTGCTTCGCTTCTGCCAAAGCGTGCTGTGCATATTGGCTAACGCTAAACTGAAAATCACCAGAAATGATCAGCTCGTTAATTTCTAAATTCCGGGTACCACAGCGCAAGCCACTGTCGGTAGGAAAAATATAAGGTGTGTGCATTTGGTCCAATGTTTGAGTATGAAGACCGAATCGCGCAGCAGCTAAACGATCCGGATAGTTCTCAAACGGACCTAAACCTTGCCACGTTACCGTGGTATTTTGCTCTTGTAGTGGCAATTGCATTTCCAAACCAATACGTGGCATAGGCGGTAAGTTATCCGCTAGTTTAACCTCCACGTCCAGTTGCATTTTGCCATCATTGTTTAGGGTATGAACCCAGGTTGTGATAGCCTGCACGTCTCCATTGAAGTGGTAGGCATAGATAGAGGTCACTTGTACGGCCTGCTCAAGTGTCTCGCTTTGGCAGGAGACACATTCACGTTCCCACTGACCAATACCAGCCATGTCCCATCGGCATATCCAAGCGTTAGGATCGACGTTGTCAACTTCACTGACGCCAATGTCGTTATCCAGCGGAGCACGGAAGAAGTTGTCTTGCGGCGCTGCCAGCATCTGCGCTTTGCCTTCTACTTGCCAATCAACCAGTAAGCCAGTATGGCGATCCCAGCGCCATTGATACTTCTCGTCTGAGCTAACCACCAAAATTGCGTTATCTTGTTGAATCAAAGACGGAATTAGTTTGGGTTCCAGTTTAGGTATCACCAGACCCGCGTAGTTACGCACAGAAAATTGTTCTGTCGCGCAAACATGACCCGCAGGAGCCCATGGTGTCTCTTTGATTAAGGTAATGTCCGTGTTTAAGTGATACACAGCGCCTGCTTTTGGTTCGAAGCTTAGTTCGATTTCCAACAGGGCTTGGCTATTGGCTTCGATATTAAGCTGTGCTGAGCCAGACTTAATCACTTTGCCGTCTTCCAATAGTGACCAGTTCAGCTGTTCATTATCTGTGGAGCGGAAAAGGTTTTCATTGTTGACTAGCAGATTACAACGCTCTTTTGTTTGCTCTTGGAGAGATACTGTGATCATGCGCTGGCAATATTTTGCTTCTTCTAATGCTGGATGCACGGTGCGATCAGGGAATATCAGCCCGTTAATACAAAACTGGCGGTCATTAATTTCATCGCCGAAGTCACCGCCGTATGCCCAGAAGTGCTTGCCATTTTCATCCCACTGACTCAAGCCTTGGTCTACCCAATCCCAGATGAAGCCGCCTTGTAGGCGAGGAAACTCGCGGAAAGCATCCCAGTATTCGTTAAAGCTACCTAAACTGTTGCCCATCGCATGAGCGTATTCACATAAGATAAGAGGACGTGTTTCATTTGGTAATGAAATCCATTTTTTGATCGGCCACTTAGGTACCGCTTCGTCTTCGATTACTGTATTAACACGTGCATACATTGGCGCAATGATGTCGGTAGCCGTAGTATTTGAGCCGCCACCTTCGTACTGGATAGGACGTGATGGGTCGTAGTGCTTAGACCAAGCGTACATGGCGTTATGGTTGCTGCCATGACCAGATTCATTACCCAAAGACCAGATAATGATAGATGCGTGGTTCTTATCGCGCATGACCATTTGCGTGTAGCGGCTCATGTAGGCGTTTGCCCACTGAGGATCGCTCGACAGACGGTTCATCGGCTGCATGCCATGAGTCTCAATGTTTGCTTCATCACATACATATAAGCCGTATTGGTCACACAACTCGTACCAACGAGGGTGGTTCGGGTAGTGGGAAGTACGTACCGCATTAAAGTTATGCTGTTTCATTAAGCAGATGTCGCGAACCATGTCTTCCTCGGTCATCACATGTCCGAGCTCGGGGTGATGTTCATGGCGGTTCACGCCGCGAATCAACAGTGGTTGACCATTTAACTTCAGTTGCCCATCGGTGATCTCAACTTTACGGAAACCTACCTGATAGGCTTCGCTTTCCAGATGTGTGCCGTTTTCGTCCAGTAGAGAGACAACAAGGCGATATAGGTTTGGTGTTTCTGCTGTCCACTTTTGCGGATCATTAACGTGCAGGGTTTGAAACACAACGTCATTCCATGAACCGCGCTCGTCAATCCGGCGATTATTTGGCGTGTCGATACGAGGTTTCGTGACGGCTTGCTCGCCATCAAATAACTGAACCTGAACTTGGTATGTGTCTGGCGCTGAAATATGGGTCACGACAGATAAAGAACCATCGCGATAGCAGGCGTCCAGATCCGGAGTGATGAACACATCTTCAATACAGTGTTGTGGTTTAGATAACAAAGTCACATCGCGGAAAATGCCGCTTAACCACCACATATCCTGATCTTCTAAGTAGCTACCATCACACCAGCGGATCACCATGACTGCGAGACTATTCTCTCCTGCGACCAAATGAGGTGTGAGGTCGAATTCAGCTGGAAGGCGGCTATCTTGGCTGTAGCCAACCCATTTACCGTTACACCATAAATGGAAAGCTGAGTTAACGCCGTCAAAAATGATGCGTTGTGTATTTGTAAGTTCTTCTTCAGTAACAGAAATCGTTGTGCGGTAACATCCAGTTGGGTTGTCTGCTGGTACAAACGGAGGTTTCACCTCAAATGGATATTTGACGTTGGCGTAAATAGGCTTGTCGTAACCTTGCATCTGCCAGTTTGAAGGAACAGTAATGTCATCCCAATGGGTATCATTGAAGTGTGTTTCGATGAACTCACCGTCGACCTGCTCTGGCGCTTCGAACAGCTTAAACTTCCACTGACCATTGAGAGATTGTCGCTGAGCTTGAATATCGTCACGGGCATGGTCAATATTGCGATAGCTAGAAAGCGGACTATGTGCTTTCATGCAGTGAATGTTCACTGATTGTGGGTTTTCCCAATCGCGTCGTTGAATAATATCTGAAAATGCCATCATGTTTCCTACTTAATTTTTTATAACTAATCTTGTTTCACTACGTCCATCACGCGCGTAATGATAAATCTCTGTATTTGTCTCGCTATTTAGCTAGCTGCTGCACGAGATAGTCTTTTGCTTGGGTAATGCCTTGCTCTTCGGCTTTATTTGCGGTTTCTGCTGCTTGTTTTACGTTGTTCTCTTCCAGAGCTGCATCAATTTGTTCACGGTAGTGCGACCAAGCTTGTGGTGATTCTGATACTGACCCGTGTGAAACTTCCACTTGTTGTTGAGCATCAGGATTCTTGCCGAGCTCTGCCAAGAGTGTCAGTACCGCATTGTTGTCCGACGCACTGGTGGTAACGTCAATTACGCCAAAAGGTTGGTATTCCGCCGTGAGAGGTAATTGCTTGTTGCCAATAATATTTTGTGAATCTGCATAGACTTGTTCAGGATGAATGCGTGTTAATTCCGTACCAAGCAGGGCATTATCTGAAGCAATAACAATGTATTTCGCGCCATTAAGTTGTGGATTAATAGTGACGACTCTCTCAATACGTTCTAATCCACGTATCCCTGTCGTTTGGTAGTCGAAAGTTTCAGCTGAGTAGCTGGAAATTAGCTGCCAATTTCCGTCATAAATGTGAATGTTCGCAGCAAATAGTGCATTGTTATCGATATAAGAACGAACTAATAGCGAGAAAGGCGTATCCGCTGTAATTCGGTAGCTCGTTACAGGAAGTGCTTGTGAAGAAGCGGTTTCTGAACCCGATAAAACCGCGCTACTCAATGTTGGCAAATTGGCGTCCATAACGACTTGCTGGTGGAAAGGCGTCGACAATGCCGTCAGAGGTAACGCATCTAATGCTGAGCAGCACGCCTGCGTGTTCAAATCAGTATTAAAAGCTTGTTCTGGTAAGCTACTGCATGCGCCAAGAGACAGTGCCATGAGTAGAGTTGCCAACGGTTTTAGTTTCATCGGTTTTGTCCTTTTACGGGGTGAGCATATCTCTCACCCCATTGCGTTCAAAAATAGTAGCTTTGGTGCATTACCACCATGTTTCGACGTTAAAGCCGAATGTCACTTCATCTACGTCGCTCTTGCTTATGCTTTGTGAGTCGCCATAAACGTCACCGCCGCGGTTCCATTCATCGGTTTTTTCTGAGTATGTTGCGAATAAACGTAGAGATGGACGAGCCCAAACCCCTTTGCCAGCCTGGAACATCTGCGCCAGCGTGACTTTGTACATATCGTTTGTGCCGGCACCGTTTTGTGCTTCTACTGACTCGTAACCCACTTCCAGTGCAGTCGCCATATATTCTGTCCAACTGTATTGAGGTCGGGCACCTACGCTGAACCACTTTTCGCCTTCGTTGTTATCCAGGTTATTGTCTTGGTAGGCGATGGAGTACATCACTTGGAAATCTTCGTTGACGTTCAGATCACCAGAGTTAAAAATTCGCCAGCTGTAACCATCGTGTTCGACACCAGTGCTGTATTTACGATTAGAACCACCTTCCGCACTCATTAAACCACCCGCAAGCGCGTCAGTGCCGTATTGGAACGCAAACGTGTTTGAACCATAGTTCCAGGCTTGACGATAAAGGGCAGAAAACATGGCGCCAGAGGTGGTGATGTCACTTTCGTCGTAGCTTGAGTTTTGGGTGAAGACATAATTCAGACCAAAGGTAAGATCCGCGCTGTCGCTTAATTCGATTCCGCTCAAGCGAGCATCCAGGTTGTGTAAGCTGCGTCCATCTGCACTCGAATTTGGCGCCATCCACGCAAAATGGCCTTTAGCAAAACCGAGATCCCAGTTTTCAATACCGATACCAGTGCTTGAGGTATCCCAGTATTTAATGTCGATCATGTGCACTTCATGACGGCGGTAGAAACGTTCACCCGCCCAGATGGAAGCGTCAGCTTGGCCGTCAAACAGTCCGTAACCGGCTGACCACATTTGGATCACACTCACGTCACCCCAGCTTTCGCCACTGCCCAGGTAAAGGGTGGTATCAAAGTGCGCATCGCCTTGCTGCCATACGTCAGCTTTTACACCCGCTTCCCACCAGTTCAGCTCATTACCCAAGCGGTAGTTACCATAACCTTGGCCAGCACGAATCACGTCGTTACGTTCGCCTTTACCATCGTTGTGTTCGTCGTTATCGGTGTAGATATTGCCCCATTTGGCGTAGCCAAAGTAAGTCACGTTTTCCACTGCAGCCATACTAGCAAGCGGTGCTAAGGCAAGGGTTAACCCAAGCGCTCTCACAAGCGTCTTTTGTTTCATGAAGTGTCTCCATTCTATTTTTATTTATGGATTTATTTTTTATTTGAGTCCTAACTCGCGAGCAGTATAAAGAAACTCTGGAAACGTTTTCATGATGAGGTTGGCATTTTTGTTCTGAACAGGGCTTGCTTGTTATTTTGTGTGATTTATATCACTTTATTGGCTTATTTTAATGGGGTTTCGACGTATTTTATGTGGAATCGTTTACGGGTTGAGGCGTATGTTGCTTGGGTTGTTAGGAAGACAAGTTATCAGGGGGGGGCGAGTGCAATAGGATGAAAGAGAGCCCAACTGAACTCAATTGGGCATATGAGACAAGGAAGTATAAACAACAAGTCGTTCGCGGCGTAATGCACACGGCGGCGCGCTGAATTGTCAAGCTGGGATATAAAGTTAGGACCCAAGAGAGACACTTCATTATGAATCTCGAAGCATTAAGAATACGAGTGTCGCTTGATCACTGCAAGAGTTTGAAGGTTTAACTGCGTGGTCTTTAGGCTTATTTGCATATTTGTTTGTAAGTTATATGGATTTTTTTTGCTTTAATTACAATTGGTTATTGTATTTTTTTTGTCCAATTTCACAACAATAAAATCTTACATTCTCTTTCTGATTTGAGTTAAATGTAAGAGGGTATTAGGCCAAATGACGCTCGCCTCAGTATGAAAAATTTATTTGTAAACGTTTCCATGATTTGGGACTGGCTCACAGATTATTTTGTTCTTTTCATTATGATGCGACGTAAATTTCAGTTTCAAGGTAAGACAAGATGACGGACAAAACGCTGATTGAGCTAGCAGGTACACAGACTCAACTGATCGTAGAGTTGGGTGAGTATGCGGAGATCCTGCATTGGGGACAGAAGGTAAGCGGTGATCTGGAAGGTTATCGTGTCACTCTGCAACGCCCGGTACCTTATGGACGTTTAGATAAAGACGTATCCATGACTCTGAATCCTGAGCTTGGTCGCGGAGTGTTCAGTAGCCCAGGGGTGGAAGGTCATCGCGATGGGCAGGATTGGGCGCCCGTATTTGTCATTACCCGAATCGAACCGAGTACAAATTGCATTGCTATCGAGAGTGAAGACTCTATTGCTGGCCTGCGCTTAAAGACCATTTTGCAGATGGATGAGCATGATGTGGTCAAGACCCGTCACACGCTAACCAACATCAAAGCGGGGACGTATCATGTCAATCGTCTTGCTAATACACTTCCGTTGCCAGCGAGAGCAAATGAGTTGATGACGTATTACGGACGCTGGGTACATGAGTTCCAGACTGTCCGTCAACCTTTAACTCAGGGGGGATACCAACAAGAAAACCGCCGCGGTCGTACCTCTCATGAGCATTACCCTGCACTTGTTGCTGGTACGGCTCACTTTGATGAAATGAATGGTGACGTATGGGGATTCCACTTTGCCTGGAGTGGAAACCACAGATTGCGCGCGGATGTGAAAGCTGATGGACGCCGCTACATGCAGGCAGAGGTGATTTATCTACCGGGTGAAGTAGCGCTGGAAGAAGGTGAAAGCGTGATTACGCCTTGGCTGTACGCAAGCCACAGCAGTGCAGGTTTGAATGGCATGAGCCATCACTTCCATTCTCACGTTCGCGATGCGATTTTGCCAAGCAACTTTAGCGACAAGCCTCGTCCGATTCACTTGAATACATGGGAAGGTATTTACTTCGACCATGATCCGCAATACATCATGTCGATGGCCACTCAATCGGCAGAAATGGGGGTAGAGCGATTCATTATTGATGACGGCTGGTTCAAAGGTCGCAATGGCGACAAAGCAGGGTTAGGGGATTGGTTCTTATGTGAATCCAAGTATCCAAATGGTTTGCAACCGATTGTTGACCACGTAAATGTACTAGGTATGGAGTTTGGTTTGTGGTTCGAACCAGAAATGATCAACAAAGATTCTGACTTGTACCGCATGCATCCAGATTGGTTACTTGCAGTCGATGGATACGATCAGCCGACAGGTCGCAACCAGTATGTGATTAACCTGCAAAATGGTGATGCCTTTAACTTCTTGTTCGAAAGATTGGATCACTTCCTGTCAACTTACAACATTGCTTATATCAAGTGGGACATGAACCGTGAAGTTGTTCAGCCTGGTCACCTTGGTCGAGCGGCAGCGCACAATCAAACTCGACGCTACTATGAGTTAGTGGATAAAGTACGTGAAAAACATCCACAAGTTGAGATCGAATCTTGTGCGGCTGGTGGCGGCCGTATTGATTATGAAGTACTAAAGCGTACCCATCGTTTCTGGGCTTCAGACAACAATGACGCGCTTGAACGTCAAACCATTCAACGCGGTATGAGCTACTTCTTCCCACCTGAAGTGATGGGAAGCCATATCGGAGCCAGTCATTGTCACAGTACGCGTCGTCGTCACAGTATTGAATTTCGCGGGCTAACCGCTCTGTTTGGTCACATGGGTATCGAGCTCGATCCAGTGAAAGAAGAACAACAAGAAAAGCAGGGGTTTGAGCGTTACATCAGGCTACACAAAGTATTGCGTCCGTTGCTACACAGTGGCAGAACATGGCGAGTACCAACGGATGATAAAGCACATCAAATCCATGCAGTTGTTTCCGAGGATCAATCCGAGGCCGTGGTAATGATCGCTCAGCTTGCTATGCCGACCAATTCACTCAGTGGTCATTTACGAGTTCCTGGGTTGGATCCTGAGGGGATATATCGCGTTTCTGTGTTAGATAAGCCTTCGAATTACGATGATATCGTTAATTATCAGCCCCCATGGACAGAGTCCGATTGCGAACTCTCCGGTTCTTGGTGTGCCGAAGTGGGATTAACCATGCCTATTTTAGATGCTGAAACGGCGATGTTGGTGAAGTTTGAACGCGTAAACGCATAACACCGCATCGCCAGATCTTAATTTATTTTAAATTTTATTAATTCATGCCGTACAGACGTAAAGTTTGTGCGGCTTTTTGCGTTATCTTAAAAACGTATCCATGAGGTTTCTTTATTGTTTTTATTTATAAGTTATTGATTAATATCTGATAAATTAACTGGTCACTTAAATGAAAAGACAAAATTATTGCTCTATGTCTCATTTTGAAAACTTGACTGTAAACGTTTCCATTAAGTTGTTATGGATCACAGTAAGGCATTATGTGTGTGAGTAACATTATCATCGAAATATAAATACAATACGCCGACGTTATGGATTCTAGTTAGGGGAATACATGGCAGTACGGCACTAAGGAACGATTATGTCTGATAAAATAACGCTACAGACCAAGGCTTCATACGGTCTTGGTGCACTTGGTAAAGACTTTGCCTGTGCTCCTATCTATATCTTCTTAATGTTTTACTTTACTGATGTGGCAGGTTTGTCTGCAGCATTTGTTGGTACTATCTTTCTGGCCGCTCGTATCGTAGATGCAATCACCGACCCGATGATGGGCGTGATTGTTGATAACACCCGCTCTCGATTCGGTAAATTCCGCCCATGGATTGTGATCGGCACGTTATTAAACGCGGTTGTGTTGGTTGGTCTTTTCAGTACTCACATGTTTGAAGGTACGGCACTGTATATCTATGCCGCGGCGGCTTATATCTTGTGGGGTCTAACCTACACCATCATGGACATCCCTTATTGGTCAATGATTCCAGCGCTATCTAGCTCTCGCGAGGAACGAGAAAAGTTAGTCGTTTGGCCGCGTTTATTCGCTAGTCTTGCTTGGTTCATCACTGGTACTTATGGCTTACACATTGTGGGTAAGTTAGGTAACGGCAACCAAGGTGATGGTTTCTTTAACGTGGCAATGCTGATTGCGGTACTGTTTGTTATGAGTGCATTCCTGATTGCGCGTAACGTAAAAGAAAAGGCTGCACCTACAAGCTCAAAAACTGCAGAAAAATTTAACTTCAAAGATGTGCTGGCCATTATTGGTAAAAACGACCAGTTAAAAGCTCTGATCGGTACGGTTCTTTCATTCCAAATCGCAAACCTTTTGGTTGGTGGCTTTGCAATTTACTACTTCTCTTACGCGTTGGGTGATGCTGAATTGTTCCCCGTGTACATGATGGTAGCAGGTGTGGCTGAAGTTGCTGGTGTATTCTTATTTCCTCGTATTGCAGCGGCTCTTCCACGTAAAAACTTATGGCTCATCGCATGTGGTTTTCCTGTTGTTTCTTGTGTACTACTGCTCGTTATGGGTTTTGTTGCTCCAGCGAATGCGCTCATGATTGGTATGGCTGGTGCTGCGATTAAGTTTGGTGTGGGCATTGCAAACGCACTGCAAACGGTAATGCTGGCTGACGTCGTTGACTATGGTGAGCACAAAACAGGCCGTCGTAGTGAAAGTGTTATTTTCTCAGTACAAACCATGCTGGTGAAATTCGCGGGTGCAGCTGGTGGTTTCATTGTTGGTGTCGGTCTATCGATTGTTGGCTATGTACCAAACGTTGAACAATCAGAAAGCACGATTATGGGGCTTGAATTTATGATGATTGGTTTGCCTGCAATCATGATGATCATCAGCGGTATTATTTATCGACGTTACTACCGCTTACACGAAGGCTTTATTAAAGAAGAGCCTCACTCAAATGGACGCGTTGAAAGTGTTTCAGTAGAAGCTTAGTCTTTTCAAAGTACTGTTGACGAAAAGTTTATAGTTATAACGGGAGGCTATTTAGCCTTCCGTTTCTTTAGATGCGTTATGCCTTTGTTGTAATGACCCATTTGTTAAAATGGAATGAATTAGCAAATATCAAGGCCTGTAGTGGTACGGAGTAGCAATTTCTATATGGCCTCCATTTCTGTTGTTTAGTTTATCCTTGTCGATTAATTAAACTGATTCTAATTAACTGAACGGCAGTCTGCATATCAACCTACGAAGTCTTGGAATTTTCCGCTAAAGAGGATTGCTGGTAATTACGGTGCAGTCTAATCGTGCTCGAACGTAATTTGACTTACATTTTCCGATGTCTGCAAAGTCATCTTAGTATTGTAAGGACTCACTAGCCTCTTGTTGGATGTGAAAGTTGGGAGCTGGTCAAGTTGATTATTTGAATTGATAATAGCTACAACAATCATGACTGACGTGGTTTGGCCCACACTCTAAAATCGCATTTTATTAAAGTCGCCAGCTTTGATTGAACTAAACTCAGGTTATCCGAAGCAGGCAAGGCGAAGACATTCCACAGAAGACATTCCAACGAGCTAGCTCATTTATGCCCCTTTCTGTTGTATCTCCGAATCCAGTATACATTTTGCCAATGTGCGTTTGGCTTACTAAAATTTATACGACGAAGTCTGAATGTTAGACTTTCTAAAATTATGCGCCCTTTTGCAGTCTAATCTCCCATACTTCTAGCTAACATACTGATTATCAATTGAACTACGATAAGAAAGACGAACGCATTATAGAACGATAAAAGACGGCTAAAAGCCGTATAGAGCGTTAGTACGGGCTTGGAATCAAAGGTAATCTGCTTTGGCATCTATAATTTAACTCACTCAATGATTATCTCTCCACTACCACCTTGGCCGTCTCCGCTCGCTTTAAATCGAACTTTGCGACCCTTGTAAATTGCATAGGCAAACAACCCAGTTAATAAGGTAGCAATCCACGCAATAAGCATTAATTCTCCTCCAGTTAGCATTGATTTCATATTGCTGGAGATGATAGATGCGATAGGTGTTGGCTGATTATTCTCAACTTTCTCAAGCTCTGCCTCAACAAGATCCCAGCTCTTGGTATTTCGAAGCCGTTTCCATAGCTTTGAGTTGTGGTCTGGCTTATGATTCTCAAAGCGAATAGTAACTATGTTTCCACGTTTAATGTTTGTATCCAACAATTTAAAGAAATCTGAATCTTCTTCAAATATAAGAACAGCTCTGCTCATCCTAAAAATCCTCAAAAAATGATTACCAGCTCAGTGGTAAGCTCGATAGTCGGTTTTGAGTATACAGCCTTTCGCTAGTCATATCTTGCTCTGTGTCATAACGCACTGCAAGTATATGTCTTTTAGTTTCTTTCTGGTTTCAACATATGCGGGAGTGTTCGCTCTGATTTCTCTGTTTACGGCTCTAGCTCTTAGGCTATTTCTTTGGTGTTTCTTCATTTTATCGGTTATTTACAAAGCCAGAATTTATTTCGTTTGGTGTGGTAGTCGAACTCCGAGGAGCGAATCCTCTTCTAATTTGAAGCTTGCGAAAGTGGGGCAATTTCATGCGTTTTTATCTAGCCAGCTTTTGTCTCTCAATCGGGGGCACGTTTTGTAGCCGCCCGCCTTACTTTAATGCTCAAAGCCTTTCATATCATGCCAGTTTTCAATATCTTGGAGCGCGTAAATAGAAGAGGCGAATGTACTAACAAGTGATCCGAACCATCAGTATTGGACTCCGAGTTAAGTAAGTTGGACTGCCACCTTTCCCTTGCTCGATCTATCGAGTTTAGTGGAATGGAGGAGCGTACCATCTTATTACCTTCACTGCGGGCACACTAGGGCCTGAGAATTAGGGCCTGAGAATTTGAAACGACTCTTTGCCCCATAATGAGCTACGATAGGTTGAGCGCTCGTTTGGCCAAATGTGATTTAGCCTACTTTATCTTATGTCAACTAGGTGCTAACAGGTTAGCGAGCACAAAGCCAAAAGTTGGTCGGGTTAGATAACTTTGATAGGGATTAGTCATCCGTTAGTTTTGTTCTGGCTACCTAATAAATACTAGAAGTGTGAGACATCATTCTTTATGCTTCTGTAATAGATAACCCTCTAAAAAAGAACTAGTTACTTGCTCAAATGTAGATTCAAATGGTTGTGTGCAACTAGGTTAATTGTTATAGTCACAATGCCCTGCGGTGTGTTATGTTGCAAGCCTCATTGAGGTGATTCTAATCATGAAGTGTTAATTCACTTACTTCCTTTGTGAAGTAGCCCTTTCATCGGGGCGTTAACGGTCTTAATGTTTTCCCGCAGGGCTTTAATTTCGGAGATGACATGGATAAAGACAGTATTTGGTGGACTAGAAAGTCTTGGATAAACGCCGAGTGTAGACTTCTCCGATACGCTACTTGGTCTAATGTTTCTCTATTTTGGTATTCTCTATGTGGTGTTTTTGCTTCTGTATTACTATTAGGAGAAAAGCAAGTTGATGTCATATCTAAAGTCTTTATTTGTTTCTCAGTTTTTGTTTTCTGTGCATCGTTATTTACTTCCCTAGGGCGATATACAGATAGGGCCCGAAAATTCAAACGTGGTTACATAGAACTACAAAAACTCTACTTAGAAGTCAAAGATAAAACCAAATTAAGCGATGAAGATGCGACTAAATATAGCAAAATACTTGATTCTTGCGAAAATTGCTCTTGGCTTGATTTTCTCAACGCAAAAGTTGAAGCTCACAACAATACCAAGGATCGTTCATCCTTGACTTTAAAAGTTGGGAAGAGAGATATCTGCTTGTATTATTTTGTAAGGATTTTTTATTTTTTAGTAATAACCTCCGTACTTGCCGTCCCTGTAATTATCATTTATTTATCTATATAAGTAACAGGCTGATGAATCCAACAATAGCTGAAACATTTACCTCTGATAATTTAAGAGAAATTTACCTTTCTAACTTCGCTTTATCTAAAGTTACTGGAGTTGATAGTATCCTGCCTAAACACTTTTCGAAGAGGCAGAGTCAAGAAATAGACACTATTGTTGTCAAAGTGTTTTTCGAAGAGTACAAGTTTACAAGATATAAAGAGAAACTAATTTCTAAAGGAGCAAATAAGTACCCTAGGCAGATTGCTATTCCAACCCTTAGAGATAGGATTGTATTAAAAGCAGTAAATAACTACTTGCAGAAAAACTTTTCTAGTAATCTAAAAATACAAGTTCCACAGCAAGCTACAAGAGACGTTAAATTAGCGATTGAATCTGGCCTCTATGATACTGTAATAAAGGTCGATATAAAAAATTTTTATCCAACAATCGTCCATCATCATTTAGAAAAATCACTGAAAGAATTGGGTGTAGAAAAGGAGGCAATGACTCTTATTCTAGGTGCTCTTTCCACTGGATTTTACAAAGATCAATCAAACGTAGTTGGCGTTCCTCAAGGATTATCAATATCCAATATTCTTGCAGAAATATACATGATGAAGATTGATGAACTTTTTCAGAGTAAGAATGTTTTTTATAAAAGATATGTTGATGATGTACTCATTTTTTGTAAAGAAGACGAAGCCAACGAGCTTTACAACAATTATATAAATGAGGTAGAGAGGCTTGGTCTTGAGGTGCATAAAGCTGAACCTGATTCAGATAAAACCACAATAAAGCCTATCGATGATGAATTTTCATATCTTGGTTATATATACAACCCTATTAGATACAAAGGTGATGTAACAACCTCTATCAGAGAATCTAGCCGAAGAAGGTTTCAGGATTCTGTTGCGGCTTTGTTCACCTCATATGCGAATGCTGGAAGAAAACGTTCAAAAGCTTTACTTTTTTGGAAGTTAAATTTAAGAATTACGGGTTGTATAGCTAATAATAAGTGTAAAGGTTGGCTGTTTTTTTTCTCGGAAATTGACGATATGAGAATGCTTTTTGAACTGGACAATATGATTAAAAAGTTATGTGAAAGACATCGTATTGAATACAAGATGGTTAAAAAACTCACTCGGGCTATACATGAAATCAAACACAATAAATGGAATAACAACTACTTTCCAAACTTTGATTCATATGATTACAAAAGCATGAAAGAGGTAGTGTCTTATGATAAAGGGATTCCTACGCACAAGTTAAAGCTGACAGATCATGAAATAGCTACCGCTTTTTGGAATATTATTAACCGAGAAGTTAAGTCAATGGAAACAGATATCTCATCATTTTCCTAGTAATGAACTGACCAACAGTAATCTGGATGACCCATGCTTTTTGTTTAGTTAACGAACAGTGGATGAGTGAATGATGCTGCTAGGTTAGAGATTGCTCAATACCAAAAATAATCCGTTGAATGCTAATTTAGAAAAAACACTGACAAGGTTTTGTCCGTGCGACGTGAAGTCGCATGAAGCGCTGTTCACCGCGATAAGAGTGAACCGTTTGTATCACCAGACGACCCTAAGGCTCTGAATAAAGCAGCGAGCCTGACAATGTAACGAAGTTTGGCACTGTGCCAAACGGGAGCAGAACCGTGAGGGAATGCTCCTCCTGATAACCACGAATTGGGTGAGTGCTAGGGAATCAGTATGATGAACGAAAGTGAATCCATGTAAGGTGCGTTATACGTGAAGCAGCGGAAGTGGTTAATACGCTGTGGCCAAACGGCGATGGGAGTAGGAAAGAGGTTGGACAATACTCTTTCGTGATCGATAGGCTCCTCGCACTATAGTGGGCATCTACCCTGATATTGCGCGACATGCGGAACACGGTAAGCCAGTATCGTTCCTTCGGGAAAGCTGTCTGTGAAGAGAGCCGATAGCGGTGCTGGTAAAGGAGGTTGGAAAAAGCGAATGCTGCATTGTAATGATGCAGATACAAACGGATGTTTGACACGAAAGTGTGCCCACTTCCAACTGGTCTCCCATTGCAAGATGATTTGGAAAACTTTATTTAAGAAGGAACGCAGATGATCTCTTCTCATGAAGTGAGTGCCCCTTCTGGCAGCGCCCAATGGCAATCCATCGACTGGAAAGCGGTTGAGCGCCATGTGTTAAGGCTCCAGATGCGCATTGCAAAAGCAATCCGAGAAGGTAAACACGGTAAGGCGAAAGCACTACAGTGGATACTGACTCACTCGAAAGCAGCAAAACTTCTCGCTGTTCGTCGAGTATCACAAAACAAAGGCAGTAAAACGCCAGGAATTGACGGCGACATCTGGAACACCGATGCACGTCGAATGGCGGCAGTCAGCTTACTGATCAGAAAAGGCTATCGAGCTAAACCGCTCAGAAGAATCTATATCCCGAAGAAAAACGGCAAACTTAGACCATTAGGTATCCCGTGTATGATAGACCGAGCGCAACAAGCGTTACATCTTCTAGCACTAGAACCTATATCGGAAACAATTGCCGACCCTAACAGCTATGGCTTTAGACCTAACCGAAGCGCAGCCGATGCAATACAGCAGTGCTTCAAATGCCTGTGCAAAAAGGGAGCAGCACAATGGGTTCTTGAGGGGGATATCAAAGCTTGTTTCGACAAGATAGGTCACCAGTGGCTACTTGATAATGTACCGACAGACAAAAGGATGCTCAAGCAATGGCTGGAATGTGGTTATATAGACAAAGGGCTATTCTACAAAACGGCAGAGGGAACACCACAAGGAGGGATAATTTCACCCACCCTGATGTTGCTCACTCTTGTCGGACTAGAAAAGTTAATTAAGTCTATCGCTCGCAAGACAGGCAGCAGAGTAAACTTTATAGGTTATGCTGACGACTTTGTTATCACGGGGTCTTCAAAGGAAGTCCTAGTGAATGACATTAAGCCGCAACTGATGGCTTTCTTACAAGAAAGAGGTTTAGCGCTTTCTGAAGAGAAAACGCACGTTACTCATATCAATGATGGTTTTGACTTTCTTGGTTTCAACGCCAGAAAGTACAAAGGGAAACTGCTCATTAAACCGAGCAAATCCAACGTATTATCATTCTTACGAAACATGCGTGACCTCATTAGAAAACACGCAACAATCCCAGTAGCCGATCTCATTAAGATGATGAATCCAAAGCTACGAGGATGGGCGAATTACTATCGCCACTGTGTTGCTAAACAAACCTTCGGCTATGTTGGTCATCAGATGTTTCTAGCGTTATGGCGATGGTCAGTCAGGCGTCACCCAAACAAGGGACGTAAATGGATCGCACACAAGTACTTTCTAAACTATCAAGGGCAATGGATTTTCCATGGCTGGTTTAAAAAGGATGGACTGTATGGCGTGATCCGACTGTTTCAAATTGGTCAAGTGCCAATCAAGCGACATGTAAAAATCATGAGTCAAGCGACCCTGTTCGATCCTTTTTGGGAAGGTTTTCTCAATGAACGTAAGGTGAAAAATACAGGTCGTAACTCATGGTTTGATCCTGTCGCCACTGCTTTGTGAGTTGCTGGGTAACAATAACGCCTTAGTGGAGGCTTGAGCCGTATGCAGTGAAAGTTGCACGTACGGTTCTTAGGAGGGCGGCATCTGGTAACAGGTGTCGCCTATCCGACATCTTCGTTTCAGTCTGTTAGACAAACTCTAGTACTCAGTGTTTTTTTATGAGTCAAAAAGGTGAGCCTTAGCTCACCTCTGATTACAGATAAATGTCAGTCACTCCAAGATGGAAGCTTTCCCATTCGGCGAATAGCTTCTTCCTCCCAGAAAGTTGCTTTCTCATAAAGGTATCAACATGTTGGATAAACTCATCACTCTTGACGCTGTAAGTAACAGATTTAGGGTAAGGGTAGCGCGTCCTTGCAGACTTCAATAAACCGTCAATCTGCTTGGGTTTCATGTCCTTTGTGCGTCTTATCCGTTTCATTTTCTCAGCCGGAGCGACGGCTTGATTAACCAAAATATCCTGTTTGATGGCATTAAGTAGATACGCGGCATTCTCAAGTTTGTTTTGCTGTGTCTGCAGTTTTGAGTAAGCTGAGTCATTGCGCTTAACCCACAGATTGTATGCCTTATGGATAACCTTTCTACGGGTATCTAATACGTGCTGCTGAGTTTCTCTCTCCCACAGCGCTACACGCTTGCTCCGACGTTCAGTTTCACCAGTAATATCGTCGAATAAGTCTCGAAAAAATCCCATTTAGCATCCCCCAATAAAAGACAGGCATCGGAATGCCGATACCTGCCGTTTGCGGTTATACGATTACTCGAAGATCGCTTTAGCGGTAGATAGTGCGTCTGATGCTTCGTTCAGGTCATCATCTGAGAACTGCGTTTCAGCATCTTTGAACATCTGTTTAATATGCTCGTCAGCGGCTTCACGTAGAGCTTCAACAGCTAGATCGAAGGCTTTACGGGTGTCGTTCCAGTAGCCCTTGTTCCATGACTCAATACTATCAAGAGTGTCACTTTTCTTGATGGCCTTAATCACCGATTTAGCAAGAGACTTGCGCCAGTCAGAAAGAAGACGGAACGCAGCATAACCAATAAGGCCAGCAAGCATCAGACCCCATACAATAGGACCACCGGTTGCACTCACTAACCACGGAAGTGTAGTTACCGAACCAGTGACTCCAAGAGAAGTCAAAACGCCTGCAGCTTTACCTACAAGGATGTAAGCCCCCAGGTTTGATGAAATTGTTGCAACATACGCTCCCATAGCACCGAAGGCAGTTGCACTAGAAAGACCACCGATAAATGCAGAGTGGCCATCGAAAGCACTAACGTTCAGCTTAGATTTTTCGAACCCAGATAGATCACCACTCTCAACATCAACGTTATTCCCCGGCACCTTACTAGAGAACTCATTCACCAAGATCTCAACTTCCGCAGCAAAACGCTTACTGGCATTGTTGATGATGTTCTTACATTTGGTTTCAATGTGCTGGCCTAAAGCGTCAGAGATGCCTTTTTTAGCAGTATCTTTGTCTTCGAAACGGTCAGTAATGAACTGAGTCATGTAATCTTCATTCAGCAGTGAGTTACAAACATCATCGAGCTGAGTTGCAGTTTCCTTCTCGAAGTTGGTGATAGCAGCTCTTTGCTTTTTGAAGCTCTCTAGGACGCTAACAACATCTTGGCGAAATCGAGCATCTTGAGCTTTTACCTCTTCCATGCGCTCATCGTTGCTACGACGTTTGTCATCAAGGCCTAGTAACTCAATATCTATATGTGCAGCAATTTGCTTTTTCATTACCTTGAGACGATTGAGACGACGCTGAATAAGGGTATCTTGAACGTCCTGCAGAATTTGCTCGAACTGCTTAGTGAATGCAGTCATAAACTCTTCGTTGTCGTCCCAGAACGGCAGCATACGGTCGGCCCAATCTTCCTTGGTGATCTTACGAATGCCTTCACATTGATTGTTCCAATCTTCGTACAACAGGAAGCCCATAGACTTATGGAAAGCTATAGAAGCACGAGGTGCGGTCTTGGTCTTAAATTCTTCGATGCTCTTAACACCGAATGCATGAGTGGCCAAAATAGTGATGTGCTTCAGTGGGCTCTCTGGGTCCAGTGGCACATTACCTGGTGCACGTAGGATGTTTGAGAAAAATTCTGGTTCGTTGTCTCTTAGGAACTTCATGATAGATGAGGTAAACAGAATTGCATCCGCAAGCCCCATTGCTTCATAAGCTTTACGTACATCGATGCTATCAAGTACAGCACCTTGCTTTCGTGAGTAGTCTGGGTCGATTAGTTGTCCCGGAGTATCAAGTAGGTTCACCTTCTCAAGAATTGGTGTGTCGACGAATACAACAGCCAGATACGCATCTGGGTATACAATGTTGTCTTCCTCGTCACGAGCGCCGTATTCTTCCAAGATCTCATAAGAGCCTTTAGCCAATGCAAAGCGCTCAAAATCTCCATGAAGCATGTTTAGAGTGAAGGTGTCTTCACCATCCATATACTTGAATACAATTACATCTTCATTAGCGCTTAGAGCTTCCGGTTTTTTTTTTGAATGCATGTAAATGGTATTTGCAGCAGTGACCGGAGAAAAGCCTTCAGGTGCGATAGTGCTACCTAATAGCATGTTGATCAGATGAGACTTACCTGAGTCGCTTGGACCGAAGATACCCAGCGTAGGTAGAGTCGACTGAGAAGATAACTCGTTTTTGGCAGTTTCCATTTTTTCCACCAACGACGTAGGGCGGATTTGCTCTGGTAGCGAATCTAACTGAGACATAGCTGAGTTCAATGATTTAATGAATGCATCAGTCTCTTTCTGCAGTTCAGTATCCAACATAATATTGTTCCTATTGATTAGAGTTTTTGGAGTAGTTAATAACTTCATGAAATCAGCCTGATTTGCTCCGACACCAGCAACGTAATCAAGCACAACTTCTATAGGGAATTCCAAAGGATTAGACTCAATTCTTGAGGCCATCTTTTGGCTGGTAACCTTTCTACAGCGCTCTGCGGCTGCTTCCTGACTCAAATTCCCTTTCTTTCTAGCATCAGAAAAAAATTGACTAAAAGATATTGGGTTAGACATAAAACCACCTTTCTTAGACGCGGAGTGACTGAGATAATCAACTTAAGATCAAAGATAGCATCAATATCATGCTGATACAATCCTTAATGGGTGGATTTTACTCACCATGTGAGTAAAAAATCAATATTAATGGATTTTAAAAGGCCACGTGCTAAAAACAAGCATCGTTACTTTTCTTTCCACCAGCTAGAAATTTCCCAACTCTTATCGCGAAAGGTACTTGATCAAACGATGAATTTCCGCACTTTGGGATACCAAAATTGGCATACGTCGACACAAGCCACTAATCTGCTAGCAAAATCGCTTGGAGTAACGAACACCTTTTTCTACAAATTCACATGACTCAATACGTCGCTCTCCCTGTGTTATTCTCACTTGAGCAAGCTGTATGTGGATGCGACAACATTTTCCACTTATCGGTAAGTCATAAACGGTTCGGGAAACATAAGTATTAACGGTACAAGCCTCTTGCGACTCAGGATCAACCACTTTAAATCGACGATCTCTTCGGCAATACACATCGATAATCTGTGTCGATTCATCCACTTTAACGGAGTGAATTTTCTGTCCTTGAATACTGAGAAGTTGGGAAAGGAATTGAGTCAAAGTACAAATCGTCCATAGTGATCAAAAAGAAGTTACTAATCAGTATGGTAGAGACGGTGAATATCTGACTTAGACTCAACAAAGCGGAGAAGAGCCGAAAAGTAAGCCGAATTGGTCACAAAAAAACTAACAATAAAGCCTATTTATGTAGGCATATTTTTTTAGTTACGCCAGCCCATGCTTGAACTAGGTTACTAAAAGTATACTAATTGCATTCAACCTATAGGTAACTAATATATACCGTGAGGCACCAGTGGCGTAGCGTTCACCTGTGTGCCGATCTATTTGCGGAGCAACTAACAATGAGTAACTTTCTTATCATCAATGCCTCATGGGCCATCGTCATTCTCAGAAAGAAAACTAAATGCGTCTTTGGTAGATAAAGTGGTGACGGCTTTAGAACAAGAATGTCATTCAGTTAGCGTAATGACCATGCAAGATCGATCTTTACGGCGAACTTAATTCAATTAATGTGCAGTGTTACTATGGTGTAATACTTAAACCAAAGCACTGTGGTTTCGTATCATTGAGCGAAACCGCAGCTATCTAGTTTCTGGATTGGCGAGGCTGTATGAAAGCAAAAGTTGAAGTTGACGTTAAAGGGCGTAAAAGCGTTGTTGATGCCTGTACGGAGCCTTGTGCGATAGAAAAAGGTATGCGGATCTTGGGGTCAAAATGGAAAGGCTCAATTATCTACCATTTGAAAGATGGGCCTGTGAGATTTAATGATCTTTCAAGAATGTTGGGCGGTGCAAGTAAGAAGATGGTAGACCAGCGCTTAAAAGAGCTAGAAAGTGAAAATATGGTGATACGCCGCGTGCTTAATGATAAGCCACTAGCAGTAAGTTACGAACTGACTGAGTTTGGCAAAAGTGCTTTAACAATTCTTGAAGAATTGAGAAAATGGTCTGAAAGCAACAATGTTCAGCTTAAATAGTTTGAGCAACAATCTCTTCTCGAACTGTGTGATAGGGCAACCATACGTGGTTGCCTTGATCATATTTTGGTCTGGGGACTCAGTAGTCTAGTGTCCCACGGATAGGGTAGTGGTTCTCTGGATTACGAATCCATGCTAGACCACGCATAAGTGCCTCTAACTCTGGTCTTACAAATGGGTTGTTTGATAGGTCAACCACGTGCAAATTACGGTGTTCATTGACGACAAATAGTCCTGGCTCCGCAAAGTTATGGTCGGTTTCGGCTTCAGAGCGTGGAAGAGAAATATAAAGCCCCAGCGTCTTCATTTGTTGCTCATTTAGGCCATAGGCAATTGGAAAACTGATATCGAGCTTTTCCAGGTGTTGTTCCAACTGTTGTTTCGAATCCCCAGAGACAGCCAGAATATCCACGCCTGCATCACTAAAGGCCCGTTTATAAGTCTCGATTTCATTGAGATATTTGGTGCAAAGTGGGCAATGCTGACCACGATAGACAAACACCGCTTGCCATGTTGCATCGCCTTGAGGTTGGCCTAGCCTGACTTTGGTCCCATCCAGTGTTGTTACCTCTAATGTAGGGAAAGTGTCACCCGCTTTGAGTTTTTGTGAGTTTGCCATCTCAGCTCCTTGGATTGATCTCACGACTAAGTCGTTAAAAAGTAAGACAGGATGAGGCGAGTTGCAATTAGTATACTTTTAGTAACCTAGTTAAGAAACTCAGCACCTGATAAGTTACAACTGGTAACGACCGTTCCGCTGCTTTGAATTTGCTGTCGGTCTTGCAATCACACTGCCCATTCAATTTTTCGGGAACAGTAGTACGAGAAAGAATGCATTCTAAGAAAAAAGTGAAATGAACTATTCTGCATCTGCTTTAGCTATCAGCTCAGACAAGATCTGTTTATAATCTTCAACGGGATGCGCACCAGAAACGCCAGATTCACGGTTAAAAATCACCGTTGGTACGCTTGAAATCCCCATTGTCTGCCATTGCTTCTCTGTAGTACGTATCGCACCGCGTCGCTGAACATCATCTAACCACCGCATGCCTTCTTCAGCATCAAGACCCACAGAGATAAGTTCTTGCTTTAGAACTTCACGGTCAGAGATGTCTTTCTGTTCACTGAAAAAAGCCGTAAACAAACGTATCTTTAGTTCAGTTTGCTTACCAAAGCCTTTGGCGTAATCAAGTAGAATGTGTGCGTCAAACGTGTTCACCATCTTCATGTCATCAAAGTAGTTAAACTCGAAGCCATGTTCAGCACCGATGCCAGCGATGCGAATACGCGCATTTTTACTTTCTTCTACTGTGCTGCCATATTTGCGTGCAAGGTGTTCACGAAGATTTTCACCTTCAGCAGGCATGTCAGGATTCAATTCAAACGGCTGCCACTCGATATCGATGCGATCTTCAATTCCAAGCTCGTTAATCGCAGCTTTTAAATGGTTATAGCCAATGATGCACCAAGGGCAGACGACATCACTAATGATGTCGATTTTAATTGTGTTGTTCATAATGGCTCCTTACGCAAAACACTGTAACCATATGGTAACAGTGCTTTGACTGGCTTTTGAGTACTACTTGTTCAGATTAACGCTCGCTAGGGTGCGTCCACGAAAACTTTTGGAACGGCGCATCTGGTTCAGTGTGTGCCAATGCGTTGGTGAAGTTTGAGATAAGCTTTGCAGACAACCCCGTCAGAACTTCCAGTGCTTGTCGTTTTGTAAAGCCAGCACCCAGAAATGCTTGCAGTCTCTGATCACCAATATGACCACGGTTATCAAGCAGCGCCTTGGTAAAATCATGCAGTGCTTGCAGTTTTGTATCAGGAATAGCTGTACCTTCACGCAACGCTTCAATCACTTCATCTGGCATTTTGCCCGCTTTCATCATCCAAGTATGACCAGGAACGCAGTAGTGACAGTTATTTTCAAAGTTTGCGGTCATAAAGACCACTTGCTGCTCTAGTGGGCTTAATGTCGTGTTCTTCATAAATAGGTCGAAGACGGTGTTGTATGCTTCGTAGGTTGCCGGTGCCTCAGCGAGAACGGCGTGCAGGTTTGGCAGCATACCGAAGCCTTTTAAAGACTGTTCTACCAGAGCTTTAGACTCTTCCGGGGCCGTTTCTGCATTGTAGTAAGTAAATTCAGTGCTCATAACAATCTCCTTAGAAGTTGGCGTCTAGGTGGGCTTCAAAGCGAGCAAAGTCGCTCTCAATGTCCGCGTTTTTCATGACGTCATAGCAAGCGAAAGTAGGCAATGCAGACATGCCAAAGAAGCGGAAGTTGGCATGCATGTGGAACATCAAATCATCAACACTACGACCATGGAATAGGTACTCACTATCGTCATTAAAGGACTCTTCAGGCGCGTTGAATGTGAAAGACAGCATGTATTTAGTTTGAGTGCGGGTGCCGCCAGTGCCGTAATTTTTCTTGGGTTCCTCTGGTGTCCGACCATCAAATGCACACAGGGCACCACCCATACCAGCGGTAAATACATCATCCATGTATTTCTTGAAAGACCATGGGATCGTCATCCAGTTAACAGGCGACTGAAGAATGACTCGGTCCGCCCACTCAAAATGTGCCAATTGTTCATCAACTACGATGTTATCTTGCATCGCCACCACTCGAACTTCGTGACCCTTTGACTCTAACTGGGCGCGAGCTTTCTCGACCAAAGCCGCATTGAGCTTGCCTTCAGAAAATGGAGATGGCTCGTGCGCGTTAATGATTAGAACGTTACTCATGATAATTAACCCTTCAATGATTAGACTGTTTTACAGAGCGACGAATGATTTCGTTCTCTTGCGGTTTATTATGGTTACCTACATTTCTAGTTCAATTAGTTAACTTTTGGTAACCACCGGAAATGCTAATTAAATAATATTTAAGTGTTTGTTTTATAATGATTATATTTTTAGTTTGGATCGGATGAATGGGCTGCTAGATTAATTAAGGTTACCAAAGTATGCCAATTAAAATTATATGGAAGGCAAGCTTCCGCATTCATAGGCCTCACTCCTAAACAGCACTGGTAGGAAAGTTGTCATGATGGGAATAGACAAATATGGTGATGCAAAAGATTTACGCTTACTATTATACCTTTACGCTATGGCTTACATCAGTCGGCTGTCAGAGGTGCCAGTTACGAAAAAAGATGTGTGGTTGCTCAAAGTGTTGAAAAGACTAGGCCTTAAAAAGGCCTGCATAGCAGTAGTGAACAAGACCGTCAGAACTGCATGGGCGATGCTCCGTCATCAAAATAAAATATGCGCCAGTACTGATCGCAAACTAATTAACTGCAACAATTTTATACAATGATGATGCATAAAAAGGGCAAGACCAACCTGCTGAGAACTTGGCCCTGTGGAAAATACTTCTTTAAGAAAGCTGTTATCCTGAGAAGGAAAGTAGGTGCGCAACCATCATAGGTTAGAGGGTTGCTCCCTCAATGAGAGACCGAATATATGCCCGCATCTTAACTCTTAGAATTTTTCCTTGTGTCGAACGTGAATTCCATATACGACACAGGGGGCTAGTCCGATTTGCTGTGGTTATAGTTTTTATCCAACATCATAGTTCAATTCTACTTGTGCTGATCCCTTCTGGTGTCTTTTGTGTTTTTAAGCTGTTCTAAAAAGTGTAAGTGTGGAAGTGCTCTCAGTCCTTGTGCTGTAAGGCTTCAGGTGCGACAGGAAAAATATTATTTCATATAGAAAAAAGAGAAAAAGTTGTCGCACCCAAAAGAGGAGTGAATAGAAGTGTTAACTGTAAAGCAGTTAACTTTTCCTATTCTGTTTGTTCTCTTTGTATTGAGTAACAAATCATAAATAGTTCATATTTAGTTTTAATGAGTTTAGGAAATGGCTTTTATCCATTTTTAAGCACTAATTTGCCTTTAAGCCTTGTAATGTAATGACTGAGGGGCTTTGATGCGTAAATCGATGGAACTAAACCAACAGCTTACGACCTGATCGGCTACATTCATTCAAGTCTGTAGTTTCATGCCAAAACAACGTTACAAAATAAGCAACTGGAAACAATACAACCAATCTCTGATCAACCGTGACCTTCTGACGTTGTGGATTGACGAAGAAGCGATAAGTTCGAGGAAGCAAGAGAAACAGAACAAGTCAGTGATTTAGCCATCGCAACCGCTTTCATGGTAAAACGTATTTTTTTCAATGCCACTTCACGCTTCACAAGGATTTATTGATTCCGTTTTTCGACTTGCTCTGGTTCCACTGTGTTCCCCATACTACAGCTGTATCAGCCGCCGAGCCAAAGAGGTTGATGTGGGTTTTAAAACGAAAACCAAAGGACCGATTCAGCACCTCGCTATCGATGCTAAAGGTCTCAAGGTTTATGGTGAGGGCGAGTAGGAGGTCAAAAAACATGACACCGATGGCAAACGCAGAGTGTGGCGCAAGTTACATATCGCAGTGGAGAGTGGATACAAGTAGTCACGAAATTATTGCCGCCGAACTGAGTTTATCAACAGTCACTGATGCAGAAGTATTGCCACGCGGCAATCCGTATTAAGCGAGTCGTTGCTCTTATCCCTCCAAGAGAGGAAGCGGCATTCTGGGAACGAGGCCATCCAAGAAACTTAGCGGTTGGCTGTCAAAAGTTATACGGTTCGAACAAGCATTGGAAAGAGCGATATGGCTATCACAAACGCTTGCTATCAGAAACAGCGATGTATCGTGTGAAGCAGTTACTTGGAGGACGATTAAGCCTACGAAATTACAACGCACAAGTTGGTGAAACCTACGCAATGGTCAAAGTGTTGAATAAGCTTACTGGGCTTGATATGCCTAAAACTTGCCGTGTTGGTTGATGCTCACCTGAAATAGGGCGATTCAGCTTCAAAAGTGAATTACGCAACATAGCTCATGTCTTTACGTGAATAAAAACAAAAGAAAAAACACAGATAATGGCAAGCAAACATGCAAAGCATTTTGCACTTAATATAAAAAACTAATGCTAGATATAAATATATTAAAAGCTTTGAGGAAAATAATATTACCCACATGGTTTTCACTAAATATAAAAAATAAAATAGTATTATAACCTTGTTGTAATGCGAACTTTGTTCGTGCTAAATTATAAAAATAAAGATAATTATAAATATACAAAAGCTTAATATGTACATTCCATTAAAAAATAATGATGATACTATCGTTACTATTATAGTGACAGATAATGCAAATCAAGATGCTATAGACAGCATTATAAAAAACACAAATCACAAGCTGGTCAGTACAAGCTCAGAGTGCTTATCATCAACAGTAGCTACGATGAAATCAGCCAAGTTAAAGGTTGCTTTAGTTGCTTTTGATTTTTCAATGATGAATGTGCATAGTGTTGTTGAAACATGTATGTATAATAAAGTTGAGATCAAAGATGTAAACAGCAACAGGATTATAAAAAGAAAAGAAGATGGTAATTTATCTGATGTTCATCTTCTGGCAGATTTCTACGATGAATTCTCAACTGACAAAAACCTTAGCATTCTTGCTAATGCTGTTCGTTCTCTAGTTCCTGTCCATGCTTCAGTGGATGAAGCAATATCTATGCTTTCTTCCATTGCTGATGTTCCATCACAAATCGCAGAAAAAAAACTTAATGCATCAATTTCTACGATTCGTAACGTGGTTAACTCAACAACAAATCTTAACTACTCAACCAAGCTTTCTTCAAAAGAAGAGATGTACGTGAAGGTGTTCAATCGTACGAATGAAAGCGTTGATACTATCGAGTTAATCAAAGCCCAGACTGGTGCTAACAAAACCACTTACGCACAAAAGCTGTGTCGGCTCGCGTACAACAAACAAGTGAAGAGCTGTTCTATAACAACACTAAGAAGTGTTGCTGAACAGTACGCACCTAAAAAAGCTAAGACAGTAGTCGCTCACAGCGAAAAGAGCATCTCTGCATTCGAACAAGCTGATCACTTTAGCTGTACTATGCACTCTCTTCTAAAAGACCATGTTTTCGAATTCGTTAAAAATTGCGGCTACTTCATCTTTGACGAGTGTGAGAAAAACATTCAAGCGCTATTTGAAGAAAGTAATAGTGCTGAAGTTGAGTTTTTGAACCAGAAGCAAAAAGAAACTATTCGTGCGCGCTTAACTGAACTTTTCGAAAAGAAGCAAGCCAGAGTCGTTGCGATGGACGCAGATGCTAGCGATGCCATTTCACTGCGTTTTCTCAGATCATTTGGTAAAAAGGTCAACGCTTACGATTTAAACTACAGTGAGCCGACTCCTCCTTCGCATGCAAAAACAAGCAAAGGTTCTGAATCTGCATTACAACTTGTAGAACTGGCAAGACCGTTCATTAAGTCAGCAGGCACTTGTCAGCAAAATCCATATTCATCAATCACAACACAAATCGATGACATCGACATGATGGAAGCACGTCTAATTGAGAAAAAGCTAATTGATGATAACGAAAACATGTTTATTGCTTCAGATAATAAAAGGGAAGCCATCAACATGTTGAAAGATTCTGGGTACGTAAAGAAATCTGGTTTCGTTGATGAAAAGGCGGCGCTAAAAGCGAGAATTCTTTTAGTTCATGCTGACAACAAGGGGCAGCCTGAGCAGAAGGCATTTCTTAAAAATCCAAGCGCTGAAATTGTGAAATACAAAACAGTGATCGTAACCCCGTGTGTGCGCGAAGGATTCAACATAACTGCTAACTACTGCAACACTGTTATCGTTCTATGTCATGGCATCTTGCTTCCGATGCCCTTAGTACAAATAAGCAGAAGACTACGCACAGCAACCAACATCATTTTTGCTCTTGATACAGGCAGAAAACCGTCGTTCGGATTTTCGAATTATTTAGAAGATGCAGTAACACTTGAAGAAAGGCTAGAGGCTGAGTTTGCGAAAAGAAGAGATGTATTGCTAAGTGATTTAGCTTTATCTCTAACGCTGACTCTAGAAAACCTTGGTTTTAATCATCAAGCTCCTGTTCGTTACAGTGAGGATAAAAAGGCATCGATCAAGAAAGAGCAGGACTCTGTCAAAAAAGGCAGAAAGAAATTTCGTCAAGAAGCAATTGCTAGTGCTGATTGCATTGACAGTGAAGCTGCTAAGAGATTAGAACAAAGCACCTGCAAATCTGAAGAAACTACAATGTCAGTAGAAAAGAAGAAGGTTGCTGATAAGTTAGCTATTGATGTTAAAAATGTAGATATCAAAGCAGTTAAGTTCGCTGAGAAATTCAAGAAAGACCATGCAGTTAAAGTTGCCGAAATCATTGCTGACAAGGTTACTGTCAAAGCGAAGCATGATGTTAAACAAACTATAAAGCAAAAGAATATCGCAGAAGCAATGCAAATCTTTATAGATGCATTGAAGGGCAATATCATTGATCTTGAAGGTAATGAAATCGAACTAGATTTAACGACAGAGTTTGTAATCGCTGATGCAGTTGAAGTGTACAGCTATCTTCATGCTAACAAAGCTAAGTTCAATAAAGCATTTTCTCAGAAAGACAAGATGCGAATCACTGAGTCAAAAGCAAATGATAAAGCCACGGCTGAGAAGCGCTTGAGAGCTTTGCTTAAAGCGCTCGGTATAGACAGCCCTCGCTTTGGAAGTACTAACAATAAGCGTTACAAGCACTGTTTACATCCACTTGCAGTACCTTCTCTGAAAGCGCTGGGTTTGCTTGAGAAAGAACAGTCAAGCGAGTTCAGAAGTCTTGAGCAATACGAAGAAGTACTAGTAGATCTATATAAATAAAATAATAATAAAAATAGGAATTAATAAAATGAGAAAAGTAAAAGAACTAATGAAAACTCCCCTGTTGACGGGGGAGGACGTATCAAAACTAATGATCGATGAGGGCATGGTTTATCGTGACAGAGCATCTACAACAATGCTCAGTAAGTTGCTCTATTGTACTCCGCGCAACGCGCAGAAAATAATTAAACATGGTTTTAAAGACAGCGGAACTCAAGCTTTATTCTATCTGCAAATGAAAATAGCATGTTCGGATAAATAATTCTCAAAATAACCTTACAATGTCTTGGTTTTACTATATAATCATAGACAAGCAATTAAGTTTTCTTGTTTATAGTTATCTTATCAACCCCAGTAACAACTGGGGTCTTTTTCTGCTCTGACCTTCTCACTACTCGTCGGGGCACTTTTTATCTTAAATAAATTGTCTATTTTAGTTACATGAGTTTAAATGAATTAAAAAATGATAATTGACATCAAATCGCCATCCCCCCCCTTTTTTTATCTTCTTAGTGCATTATTTAAGTGAAATAAAAACAATCATTAAAAATGCGATATATTATAATTCTATTTGAAGTTATAATATAATCATATAGTGAGGGGAATGCTTAAACACCAAAAATTAATAATTAATAATTAAAATGGGAAATAAAAATGAAAAATTTCAAAGAAACAGAAATCAAAGTTGAAAGCGAAAAAGAACTACTTCTATCTCTTATGTCTAAAGCTGTTGCTGCTCAAAGAGAAAAGCTTCTGCCAAGCGAGTGGGATGTCGATTTCATGGAAGAAGAAAGCGGTTCCGTCAGAAAATTCTTCGAACAGTTAGTGTTTGGTGACGAAGATGTATGTGAGCTAGTTCTAAACGAGTTCATCGATATTCACGAGTTGGACGAGAAGTTTGAACTAACTGATTGCAGCTTCATCGACAAAGCAAGAGACATGCAGCATGATTTGATTAATGAACTGGTCGAGTGCTACTGATCATAACCCTCCAATAAGCCCCTCACAGGGGCTTTAATAAAAGAATAATAATAAGGCACAACGTGCAACACACTCACGAAGCAATTGAATTTTCGGACAAGTATCTGTTCAAAGAAAGACATGGATACAACAACTCAGTCATCAACCCTGTCAGCAGTATGGTGAAACTGACTGGGCTGTCTAGGAACACTGTTCAGCAAGCATTTGCGGGTAAGAAATGCAGTAAACCACAAGTTAAAGTTCTCGAACTTCTTGAAATCATCGTTACTGATGACCAGAAAAAAATTAGAGAGCTTCGAGATATAGCAAGAAAAAACCAGTAACACAAAACTTAAGCCAAAATCCCCATCGGGGCTTTTTCGTTTTCTCGAATTTTATAATAATCAAAGCAGGCAATCTGACAAAATCTTTATTTTATGTATAAGTTAAAATAAAAGCAAAAATTAAATTAAAATAATATATTTTATTTGGTTACTTATATTTAAGATTACAAAATAAACTCTTATAATATAAAATGAAGAAATAAAATAATAACAAAAAGGTTTAGGTTATGGTTTACGAAGCAATAGATTTACTTTACAAACAACAAGTTGAATTACAAGCGCAACAGCAAGCTCAGCTAGATAGAATTGAAGTATTAACTAATACTTTTGACGACAAGTTTAAAGTAGAGATGGACGTTGGAAAAGTTCATGTATGGGGCGGTTCGAACAGAAATATAGATATAAAAGTGAGGTCATTAAAGACGGGTGAAATATTAGCTGTTGCTTCTGTGAATGCAGTGAGAGATGACTATAGAGAGCCATTTAGCTGTCCTAAAAATACTGACAGATTACTGATGGGTGGTTTAAGCAGACACGCACCAAAAATCATGCATGATTTTAATGAGTACATGAAAGAGAAAAATATGAACATAGCTTTTAAAAAGTACCTGCTCAACAAAACTGATGAGTACTTGGCAAAGAAGCACAATGAAAAATTCATGCGCTAATAAAAATAAGAAGTGAGAAAGCACTCAAACTTAAAGCTATAATAAAAAGAGAATTTAAAACATGGAAAAACTAATTGAATTTTTAATAGACAGAAAACTAGTAATTCATGAGTTACTAAATTAGAAAAATGGCTAAACTCAGGTTTGTCTAGAGGCTTTCTGATGGGGCATGAAACACGAAAATGCCCCAGTTTCAGTTAGAGTAGGAATTCATTCAACTCCTGCTCATCTGGCTTTTCCATACAAATATTAATAGAAAGCCTAGAAGCATGTTGGCACATGAAGTCAGGATGATTGACTCACATTTTCCGCACACAAATATTTCTATTGTGACATTTGCTTGGTTACACGAGAGTAGATATTAGTTATCTTATCAGTTTCATATTTAATGAGACGGTAGGGGCGGTAAATGGAACAAATTTCACTAACTTACATGCTAATAGGAGCTATAGTAATCTTGCTTGTTGTCGGGCTTTTTTGGGTAAGAAAGTCTTCAAAGCTGAGTCAGAAACTGGCAGTTACAGAAACTCAATTATCAGAGGCAGCAACAACAATCGATGAGTATAAAGAAAAATACTCTCAGATATTTGATATTGAAGCTGAGTGCGAACAAATCAAGGATCAGCTGAAAATTGACAAGAATGAGATAGAAGAAAAAGCGCGTCAAGCCTTACGCGAAATCGAATCCAAGAGAGACGAGGCAATTACGAAACGTCAATCTGTTGAAGAGCAGATCAGTGAACTTCAGGTCGACTACAAAAGTAAGAAAATAACTTATGACTCTTTAACTAAGCAAATCGCCATATTCAGCGAAGATATTGAACTTATCGAACTCGGATTCTATGAGCCAAAATTCGATTTTGATGCATCTGAAACATTCAAAGAAGAGATCAAGAAATGCAAAGAGTGCCAGAAAACCTTGTTGAGAGAGAAGTCTTCCAGTGGAGCGATACACTGCTACCGTGAATGGACTGTCGACGGTTCTCGAAGCGAAGGCAAGAGAATGACCAACAAGAGTATTCGTCTCACCGCAAGAGCCTTCAATAACGAATGTGAGGCCGCTATTGCCAACTGTACGTGGAAAAACGTTACAAAGATGGAAGAACGTATAAAGAAAGCGTTCGCCGCAATCAATCAGCTAAATGAACCGAATGCTATATCTATTACAGAGCGTTATCTCAAAGAAAAGTTAAAAGAACTCCAATTGACTTACGAATATCGTGAAAAGAAACAACGCGAGAAAGAAGAACAGGCGGAAATCAAAGCACAAATGCGTGAAGAAGCAAGAATAGAGGCAGAGATAAAAAAAGCAGAAGCGGAGGCTATAAAAGAAGAAAAACGTTATCACAAAGCTTTGGATGCTGCGAGAAAAGAGCTTGAAAAAGCTAGCGACGAAATGAAATCAGAACTAGAAAAACAGATTGCACAGTTACAGGCAAACTTAGAGGAAGCAGAGCGCAAGCACCAACGCGCTCAATCAATGGCGGAGCAAACTAAGCAAGGTCATGTTTATGTTATTTCTAACATTGGATCGTTTGGGGAAAATGTCTACAAGATAGGCATGACCCGTCGATTAGAACCAATGGATAGAGTGAAAGAGCTTGGAGATGCTTCAGTACCGTTTACCTTTGATGTACATGCAATGATTCATACTGATGATGCTCCAACTCTAGAGAAGAAGCTTCACGATAAGTTTGATACTCACCGATTGAATATGATTAATCGCCGTAAAGAGTTTTTCAGTGTCTCGCTGGAAGAGATCAAACATGCGGTAAGTGACTTTACCGATCAGTCTGTGGAGTTCATTGAAACAGCGATTGCACAGGACTATTACGAAACACAAGCGATGAACAAACAGCGCCTAGCAAGAGAAGGAAAGTTAGAAGGAGAAGAGTTATCGTCTTCCAGTGTTCTCCCCAAATTTGCTGATGTCTTGTAGAGCGCCTTATAGATTTTACTGAAAGGGGTATACAGTAATTTGAAATGTCCCACTTGGTGACAGCATCTTCAATCTGGCACGATTATGCCCCAAAACGTTCTAGCCTATGACTCAGGACTAATTTTTTTGTCATTAATTGACCTACTTTTTCTAATGATTCAATATGGTTATGATTGAATAATAATGTAAGCCTGCATCTGTCTAGATGGTAGGTTGCGATTCACAGGAGTTAATCTGTCAGGGTGTCATTGAAGTTAACGCTTCATCGATAAGAACTGCGTTAGAGCCGAACACGGTAAGCATTCCTTTGCGCCATTCCTTCTTACCTTGTTGCTCACTCTCATTTGGCTAACCCGCTATTTGACCAACTTTTACTGACGCATCTAATTAACCGCTGCATTGAGAGAACATAACCAAACAGGAGCAACTTCGCTTGGACGAAATAGAAAAAATCATCAGTCGATACGACGAAGTGTATGTTGGAGAAAGTTTTAGAACATTAGAAGACATAAATAGATTTACGGGTACTTTCGTAAAGGATGTGGCCGAGATTTATGATTGCATTACTAGGGTTCGAAACATTGAACGTAATCCTACTGGCTTCAACTTAGAAGATGCTCCTATTTTGGGATTACTAACGAGGATCTGGAAGCTACTCAAGGAAGTTGTATTCTACTACGAACAGGATAATGCAGAAATTATAAGTATTTTAGAAAGGCCGTTAATCGAAGCAGCAGTAACTGCCGAATACTTATTATTAAGTGAACCGGAAGTAATTGAGGACTACAGAAAGTGCTCTTACAAAGACAGGTTGAGAATACTTCGTGAGTTAAAAGAAGGCTCTCGATTTTTTGAGACCAAGGCGGGAAAACGCCTTCTTAAGTCAGTTCAAGAAAAAATGGACTTGGAAGGTTTCACGGAAGAGGACTTCAAGGTACAGAAGACAAATCGATGGAAGCTTCAAGGTAAGAACTTTTTCGACATATTTAAGGAAATTTCATACGAGGATCTTTATAAATACACTTACGGGATGATGTCTGAGTCTATTCACGGTTCTTGGAACGAGTCTATGGACTGGTGTCTTCAAAAGAATGAGGACAAAACATTCTCTGTATACCCTTTTTATCATCCTGCCGATATAAGATATATCTGTCCCACACTCAAGTTTTGCAATGAGTCATACAGGCTATGGTTGAGACGGATCGATTGTGAAGACGAGAATATGACTAATATTCTCGACTGGATTGAAAGAGTTAACAATAGAGTATTTATGATATTTGATCAGAAGTATGACGGCTCAAATTGCTAGCCTCTAAGCTAAAGAGTTCTACCCCTCAGGCTGCTTAAGGCGTTTCTCTCAATGTGTAACACTGTTTTTAAGGAATCATTTTTATCGTGTCTAGTATTAATTCAGGTGATGGTGAACGTACTGCAATGCTGGGGTATGTTCCGCAGTATGAAATAGCAGCAGGCTTAATATATGAAGCTTTGCTTGATGGAAGTCTTGAATGGTTTCGAGTCGCCGATCCTGATGCTGGAAGCTTAGATGATATACTGATTGCGACTACTGGTAAGCTTGATGCGTATCAGGTGAAGTGGGCGGAATACACTGGAACAATTAGCTATGCAGATTTTGTAAGGGATAGTTCGACAAAGCAGGGAGATGAGAAGCTGAGCCTTTTCAGGCAACTTTCAGAGGGGTGGAAGCACTTAAGTACAAATAATAAAGATAGAATTGTAAAAGTTCATTTGCTTCATAAATCAGTACCTAGTTCAAGCTCTAAAGCTCAAATTCCTTTAGGCGACACGGCTCCTCGACATGCTCACTTTCAATCTTTCTTAAAAGAATGCTGGTTCGATAGACGATGGTGTGAAACAGGCTTAGATACAGTATCCGTGTGCTGGCAAAAGGCACTGTTGGATCTACAGAAACGGTCAAAATTTAATGATGACCAATTTTTGAATTTCATTCGCAACTGTGAGCTTGAATTCAACTATAAGCGACCAGCAGATATCCCTATAACTAATCAAGGACAAGCAAGAAAGCAAAAAGATATTGAAAAGATATATAACCTTTTGACGAAAATGGCGGGAGGTGAACGTCGAATTATTGAGCTGTCCAAAGATGATATGTTAGATAGGTTGGCGTGGAGTCATAGGTTTAAGCATAAGTTTGTTCATGAATTTCCTATCGATCGAACTTATCAAGAAATTGAAGAAACTGTTGGTTCTATATCTGATGTGTTATCACAAACCAAGCAGGGCTATGTCGCATTGCTTGGAAGCCCTGGCTCAGGAAAGTCAACAACGCTTACTCATACTTTAAAGTATAAAGCAGGATATAAACTAGTTAGATATTACGCATATGTACCCGATAGCACCTACCAAGGGCGTGGTGAAGCGACTACTTTTCTTCATGACATCACATTATCGCTAAGAAATCACGGCTTTCGTGGTGAAAGTTCCGGGCAGCCAGGCTCAAGAGAAGAGTACCTATCATTGTTAGGAGAGCAGCTTCAACAAGCCCATGACAAATGGAAAAATGATGGCGTAACCACCATCATAATGGTTGATGGGTTAGATCATATTCAGCGAGAACAAAACCCATTACAGAGTTTGTTGTCAGATTTGCCTCTCCCGAACACCGTGCCTGATGGAGTGATATTTGTTCTAGGTAGTCAAACGCTAGAGTTGAACGATCTTTCTGATACGATAAAGGAGCATGTCAGCCATGGAAGTCGAACCATTGTTATCTCTCCTCTTACTCGGACAAATGTCTATGCAGCCATAAACGAATGGCCAGGCTGTTCCGACCTAACAGATGATAATAAGAAGAAAATTATTGAAAAGTCATTAGGGCACCCACTATCTTTGGTTTATTTGCTGCAGTTTATTACTGGCGGATCGGGTAGGAGTTATGATGAAGCTATTGATGAATTTCCTCTTTACCAAGGGCATATTGAGCAAAGCTATTCAGTTTATTGGCGACAAATAGAGAGTAATCAGAAGCTTGTTGACTTGCTTGCGTTATTGTCAAGATTGAGAGTGCCAATAAATACTCACGTGCTTGAGAAATGGTCTGATCATTCAACTATTCGCGCTTTTATTTCAAGTGCAGCCCACTATTTCAAGAAGGATAGTGATGTAAGTTGGCGCTTTTTTCATAACAGTTTTCGACAGTTTATTTTAGATAAAACGTGCCGAAACCTATTTGGTAATTTTGATGATTCAAAAAATATTGAATATCACAAGGTATTAGCTAAACACTGTATTCAATCGTCTGAGGATAATGATCCAATGCGATGGGAGGCGGTTTACCACCTTTTTAATGCTCGGCAGATGCAAGCTGTAATTGATACAGGGACTCAAAGTTACTTTAGAGACCAGTTCTTTAATCTTCGGAATACTTCGAGTTTAACAGATGATATTGACGCTGTTCTATTGTCGGCTAAGGAGCTGAATGATCCGCTTGCCGTAGTTAGATGTCTCTTAATTGAAAGTGAGCTTAGAGAGCGAAGAGACGCCCTTAATGAGGTTGATATACTTGCTCTCTTATTTTCATCGGAGGGAGTAAGTTCAGCGCTTAGTTACATATTCGATGGTGAGCTGCTAAGGGTAAGTGATTCAGAAGCACTCAAATTTTCTAAAGTTCTAGCGGAGAACAAATTCTTTAATGAAGCTAAAAGGGTCTTTGAATCTGCTGAGCCGCTAAGTTACTTGTCAGGTGGAGACGCTATTGATCCGCATCATGGGGGAGCTGAAGATTTGAAACGATGGGCTGATGTAGCTCATTATTTCATGCCGCTAGGCGACCTTGTCTCAACTATACACCAAACGAAGTGTGAAGTTGATGGTGTGGGATCATGGAGTGGAAATGATGAAGACCTACATGCTCGCTTAATGAGACGGTTGGTCAATGGTATCTATGAAACAAAAGACGAAGAAAAAATAACTGAGATTTTCTATTTCTTGTCAGAAAAAAGGAAGCACTTTGATAGTCTTATAGATTTATGTGTCTCCATATGCATTAACCAATATCCATTGGCTTTGATAGACACCGCATTCGAGGCTGTCATTGATTGGTCTGAAAATAATGACTTGGATTTTTCAGAAAAGTTGTTGGTTGCTGAACTGGATTACAGATCCAATGGAAATATAGAAAAAGCTAAAGAATGGTTTGAAAATTTTGAACAGCCAAAACTTTATAAATATGGTGTTCATGGCCAATGGAAGAACCTAAGTCCATTCGCAGATAGAATTCGTCTTAACAGACTACGAGCAGCCCTAGGGCAAGATGTTGATCCTGTTAAGGTGGTTCCAAATGAAAGCGAAAAAAAGTATACAGGAAACGTCTTATTTGAACGTGCTTTAGTGAGGTTTTCAAGCATTTGGGGACGGGGTTGGGCTGGAGAGAAGCTGCTACCAAGTTTTATTGTTCAGGAGATAAAGCCATCATTTGAATTGTTACGAAAGCCTTATGATCAAACAAGGGATTGGATTGGGTGGTATGAGTTCGAATCAGCCGCTGTTGATTACTTTAACTTCGCAATAAGGGCTGCTGCTCAGCATGGACATGATTGTATTTTGGCTTTAGCCGATGCGTATAGAAAAGATTGGGATAAACGGTATTGGCCGACTGGCTGGCGCAGAGAGATTGCTTTCACTTTGTATAAGGAAGGATATAGCAGGGATGGTTTAGTTGACGTACTGGATCAAATCGAAAAAGAGATCCCCGATTTTGACGACATTCACTCTAAAATGTCTGAGTACTACGAACTTTCTATAATGTGGTCAAAGATTGGTAAACCAGATCGAGCGGCTAGCCTGTTACCAAAAATCTTCAAGGGTTCTTTTGGAATATATCATAGAAAAGACAGGCAATTTTCCCACTGGGTATTGTGGTTAGGTAAGTTGATCAGTCAATACCCTGATTTAGCCTACGGTGAAATATGTCGATTTTCTTTGGCGTTAGTAGATTTGGAACAGTCGGGAAATGGTCGTGGTACGCAGGAAGCAGGACTTGATCTCATCACTATGACCACACGTTGGAATCCGGGATATGGTTTAAAGCTCTTGAGGTGGTTATTCGATCATAAAGGGCTTGATTATGCTCCGGGCCTAACAGGGTTGATGTCTGGAATGCTTGATGGCTCTAGTCCGCCATTGAAAGAAATATCAGTGATGACGAGAAAGCTGCTGCTCCCTTTCGAAGAGTACAATCCTTCTGATCTGCCTAAAAAATTAGTGTCTCGGACCTGTCAATCCTCTGATGATAGGGTGACGGATGAGATAGAAAAGCTTATTGCATCTATCAATATACACTTATTGCCTTCAAATCGTTACTCGTGGTTAGAAGGGGTAGCGCTTGGCGTCAGGGAAGCGGGGTTGGACAATAGTTTTTATGCCTCAATGGCGATTTCTACTCCCCAGGAAAAGCATGTTACTCATGAACCTTCTCTGACACTAAATACAGGGGAAAAACTTACAGAAGAAGAGACTCAACTGAAAATAAATTCTCCTGAAAACCTTTTTCAGCTTCTTCGAACTGTGAAATCCGTTGAATATTTCCGCTGGATGAACTTAATTCAACCTTTTTTAAAAGGTATGAATGCCCCTCAATTAGAGGAACTCTATAAGCTCTTAAAGCCATTTAAGCCTGATAATAATGTTGTTTCTTGTATTGCTGGCGCATTGTCTTCACATGGTGAAGTGGATAAAGCGAACAGTTTATTAGAAGGTTTATTCGATAACTCAGATGCTAAAGGTTGGGATTTACATTGGGATGGGGGTTCTAGACAGTCGATATTTAGAACCCTTGTTGAAATTGATGCTAAACAGTGGCGCCCTAAAGCGCTCGCTTGTTTAGTTGATGATTACATTGGTGAATATAGGTATCCAAGCAGTTTAATTTGGAACTTACCAGAAATTGTCGATATCCTCTTTGAGGATAAAGATATCCTGCCCATTTGGAAGGAAATCAAAGAACATGCATACCAGCTAGACGCTTTTGAACAAGGGGCTGAGAAACCACCGGCACTGTTAGATGACATTGGCGAGAAGAAGGATGCTAGTTTACTCATTGAGTTTGCATTCGATATGCTTGATGTGGCTATTCCTGAATTAGGGGTTATGGCTCATCAGGCAATCGTTGACTTGGCTAAAATTGAAGCAAATTGGCCAGAAATTCTTAGGCAAGTAGCTCATAGAATAGACAAAATTGGGTTGGCACAGGTAAAAGTAGTATCTTTGTTAAGTAGCTTAGCAAAGGATTTCAAAGGGTTTGTTCTTCAATTTGAGCAGGAAATATCTTCACTCTGTGCGTCGGAAGACTTTAGTGTGAGGATGATTGCCTTGGATTTGTCTAGTAGGCTAGAAATAAAAGGTCGGCTACCTCCATATGAACGCTCAAAGTTACCTTTGATATACGGATTGGAGTTACCAGAAATAAGTAATAAAAAGGAAGCTATTCCTTTTTCAGCTATCCGTCCTGGAGAAACACTTCCTGATGTTGATGACCCGATTGAGTTGCTTAGGCCTTTGATGACTGAAGCGAGGCTTGTGGCTGATATGTCAAACGTACCGTTTGAGAATTTAGCCTACAAAGTTTGTGAATTTATGAAAACTTTGATTCCAGAGAGTGAATGGAATAAGCAGGCTGAGGAAATTTATAGAAACTGGTTGGAAGGCGTTGGACTAAAGCTGACCTATCATCGACTGAGACCAAAAGTGGCTAAGCTAGCTCTCTCATATGCGGTATGCGAGTTATTGGATGCAGGGCGAATACCTCCTCAAGGAGTTGATCTTCTGCGAGCTATTTTCAAACGTAGTGATGAATTGTTATTGGGGCTTGAGCCCGCTATTAGACCAGAGTGCATTGTTGTTCCGAAAGCAAAAGATCGAGATGTATCTCATAATCACGATGAATGGTTGGGAAGTATTGAACAAGGTATTACACAATTTGTTGATCGTATAGACACTGGAAAACAAATTATTGGTGAGCTTACAACCTGGAGCTGGTTAGATTGGGATTTGCCGACGGAGGTTCGTATGTCTACAGTCTGTCATCCTGAATGGAATGACGATGTAGAAGTTACCTCACCTTATGCTTTCTTCCCAAGTATGAAGCATTGGTCTGCAAGCGATTACCCCAAAATAACTTTTGCTGATGAACCATCGTTGGTGATTTATGGTACAGGTGCTTACATTGATCATGGTGGCCTTGAATGGTTAGCGTTAAATCCAGCTATTGGCTTTTATCTAGGTTGGTCTGTTTCTGATGAAGGATTGTTTCGCTGGATTAATGAGAAAGGCGATGTAATGGTTGAAAGCATCTATTGGAAAGATGGTCCTATTTCTAGACAACCACCTAAAATGGATGATATCTGTTCAAATGGATGGCTTGTCATCGCCTCACACTCGGCAACTGAAAAAATTCGGGAAGTTATTGGCGAAGCGACAAAAGTAAACACAGTTATACGTAGTTATGGTCGAGGTACATATGACCCTATAACTAGCGCCATCCAACAGAGGGTTAATTGGTAGTTACATTGGCATTTTGTTCATTGTTGCATATATGTGCTAGGGGTAGCTATTACCCCTAACTAAATTATATAGACAGAAGTGATTTTGTTATATCAAACGATGAAACCTTTAGCTTTAGCATACTTTTCCTAATCTGATCGAAACATTTTAGAGCAATAATACTAACCTGCTTTTGTCCAGAGGTGTGCCAGCGCCGATCTCGGCAAACCAGCAGCACTCGATTTCGTTAAGCATGTGACTTCGGTGGATTCCCATGCGTGGGAATGACTTGACTCACCATTTCTCTTCGCCATCATCAACTTTCGAGTAGATGCTTTCGCCTTTCTGAACAATATGCATTTCAAGGTTTAGCGAAGATAAGATGCGAAATAGCGTCTGAATCCTTGTAGTTTCAGGATTAACCTCAAACTTAGAAATGGTGTCCTGTTTAAGACCAACGGGGTCGGCAACTTTTGCTTGCGACAGATTCTTGTGTTTTCTTTCGTCACGCAGATGTATTGCTAACTGCCTTGGTGATGTTATCAACATAACAATTCCTCGTATTTACCCTTTATGGAGGGTAAATACGGTTTTACCCTCGGTCAAGGGTAAAAGGCAACTTTAGCGTGTGAGAATAAGAAAACAGCCCCGATTGGGCTGTTGGTTCTAGTTTATGTTTGCTTCTGCTTTCGCTAAGTATGCAATTAGCTTTTGGGCATCTTCTCCTGCTTTTTTCGGTTTGGGCTTGTAATCGAAAGGCGTTAAAGTACTTGCGTGTGGTGTAAATCTTTTTATGCTCGATGCATCAGAGACTGATGAAATTGCTTTTCTTTTTCCTTTTATAGCTTGTAATTTGTTGCTATCGTCAGGGCTGAACACATAGTCATTGAACAAGACCGCTGGGAACTTGGCGGCATCTAGTCTCGTCTTTATTCTGTATAACACTTGATGTAGCTCTTGCGCTTCTTCAGTGCCATATTTGGCAATGAGGTGTTTTATAGATCGCGGAGAGGACAGTGCTCGGTAGCTTTATTAATGTTACATGTGTCGCGTTGTTGCTATCATTTATTAACTCAGGGCCTCGGACAATAATGTAAAGCATCTTGTCACTTTTGTTTTTTGAAATCGCGGTAGAGGGGATTTTTTCTGCTTTTGTAGGAACTGTAACGTTATCAGTTAATTAATATGTATTTTCAGCGATATCTTTTGATTTCTTCTTGATGTTACGTCTTCTATTCCGCTTTTTGTTGTCAGTAAAAATACCTTCGTTTTCATAAGCTTTTTCTATTTGTTCAATGGCTTGGTTAATTACTAGCTCCTGATCTTCATGTGTCGCAACAGGGGTTGCTTTCAATTCCCAGTGGTTCTGCTTGCTTAGTTCAAACAAGATTAGAAGCAGATGATAGAAGAATTTACTTAGCGTTTTAGATGCTGAGTATATGCCTTTCTCTTGTTCGTAAATTGCGTGAACGAAAGCTTTGTCGCGTTTGTTGATGCGTTTTCCATGATAAAGCCAAAAGTCGATAGCATCCTCTACCTCTTTTTGATATTGCTTTCTACATGAGATAATGAAGCAGTTAAGCATGTGCTTATCCCATTCCTCGGCTTGCTTCTTTACTTTGTCAGCATGTGTTTCAGCATCTCTTCTTACTGTTTCAAATCTTTGCTCTGCAAAATCTTTCTGCGATTCAAACATTTCTCTAAGGTCATAATTTTCGACTTGTGATTCGTCATAGCTACTTATAATGTTTGCATCACTTTTCAGAACACCAGATTTTATCAAGCCGCCGAGGGTGAACTTGTTACCGCTTCTGAGCTTAGAAGCGGGTATGATGAAGTCATTGTATCTGTACACAATCCCAACGAACTTTTCGTTGCTTCTGTCTTCTTTAAGTATTATTTCGACGCCATTTCTTAGTAGCGCAATTTGATAAAGAGCTAAGCTCGCTTGAGTGGTGTGCTCATCGTTTACGTCCAGTTTCTTTAGCATGTTTGCCCTAGCTTGCACTAGCGCTGGTAGCTCTTTGATGCTTGATTCAACTAAGCGTCTTACCATCAGCTTGACTGAGTGAGAGTACTTGTCAGAAACGACCGCTTCGCCCCTTGCTAGTATCTCTGATGAGTTTTCTAGTTGTCTTAAACCGAATTCCTTTTCTTGTTCACGCATGATTTCTTGTGCAGCTTCAACAGCAATCCAATTGCTGATGACTTTGTTTGTTTCTAGGTCTTGTGTTGATGCTGTTATGTGTACGTGCTGTGAATCAGTATCTGCGTGTCTAAACGCGATGTAGCGTGCGTTTTCGTAACCTAGGTGATTCATAGTCTTTCTTACTGTTTTACGCCACTGCTTGTCTGTGAGGTACTCTCCTTCGTCTATAGAGATGACAAAGTGGCGGAAAGGGTGCTTGACTGTCGGGTTGTGCTTATAGCTGCTTTGCAGTTCAGTGATAGCATCGTGCCAGTCCGCACCTGTAGCCAGCTCACCCATACTAACTGGAATGGATTCGATTTCGTTAGCACAGATGAAGAATGAGTGACCCTCCGATGCAGGAGCATGTTTTGTTTTACCTGCACCGTATTTAATCAGGTTATCTGCGTCTTTTTGTTTAGCGCCGTACTCGATGAGGTTCTGTGCGTCTTTGGCTGTCTGTTGACTTCTTGTGCATTCTAATTCTGTAAATATCATTTTATTGTCTCTTTATTATTATTGTGAGTGAGAAAGTAATAAGTAATGTAGATAAGCCCTCCTTATATTTAAGGAGGGAATTCAGGCTTTATAATTCAGCTTCTTCTAGTATCTTTTGTTTGCATAGCTCATCCAATTGACGCGAAGATAAGTATTTTAAAGCTAGTACTTTAGCTGTTGCTGATGAATGAGAGTCTATTGCTAGCTTGCGCGTAGTATCAATGCTTTCCTTAAGTTCTTTAATGCATTTGCTTAGTTTAACTATCTTAGCGCTGTCAGCATCTTCAATGTCTTCTGCAAGCACTTGTAGGGCTTTTGATAGCTCCTTGGTTTCTTTAAAGTACTTTAAGTGCTCTTCGTCATTGCTTGGGCGAGGTTCAACTTGATTTAAAGCTATGTCTCTAAGAAAAGCAGCGTTAGAGCGATAGTTGTGACTTTTCTTGCTGGCGATGAAACGCTTGTACTGTTCTGCTGTTATGTGTGTTTTTAATGCAATATTGTATAAGTCTTTAGTCTCTTTGCGCTCTTCTTTAAAACCGCTCTCGACTGCATCCAGGATGTGATGCGAGTCAGCAGCAACATTTTCGTCAAAGTTATCTGCATTATTTTTAGCGTAAATGCTTTTTACTATGAGATTGCAAAAATGCGCATGTGAGCTAAATGTAATTTTTGATGTGTTTGAAAATTGAGGAAGAAGAGAAGGTACAACAACTTGTAATTCTTCTAAACTGTAATCTGTTTTCTCGATAAGTGCTCTTAGCTTATCTTTATTTTCTCTTTTTGTGTTGACTACTATTTCTCTTATTATTTCATTTAAGTATTCTTTTACTGATAAGTTCATTTTGTTATTTCTCTTTTTTTATTATTTTATTTTTATTGTCTATGAAACAACAGCGTGCAACTTAGCGATAACTGCGAAGCATGTTATCGCAACCGACTGAAAGGAGGCTAAAGCTACAAGCTTCGCTATTTGGAACAAATAGGGAAGAGCAGTATCCGCTTGTTACTGTTTTTGTTCTTACTGTTTTTATTATAACAATATAATTTATGATATTAAATGTGCTTATTTAAAATAAACGAAATATATTATTGTATAATACGGAGTTCAACAGAGGAATACGATAAGGAACTTGTTGCATTCGACAGGGAAAGTGCGCGTTACAACATCGAAAATGCCGTTTGCGACAAGGAATTTGCGCTGCACTCTCACTATGTCTCAGCCGCTTTCATCTGCTTTCACTTCGTATCACTGATAGTCAGTAAGTAGTTGTTGGGACGAATGTTATATAGTTAAGAAGCAATAGAAGTAGGAAGTGTGTTCGTGATGGCTGAGTCAAATATAAATAAAGGATGTACTTATCATGTCTTTATTTTTATCACTTTGAACGATTATGTTGTGTGATGTTTAATATACGGTATATGTATATTTTGTTCGTTGTTAAATATATAGAGTTTGTATATTTCCATTTCGTAAAATAAATTCGAAAAAAGTGATTGCTTTTGACTTCTAAATACGAATATTATATTTGCAACGGCTCTTGTAGTCATAAGAATAAGAATAAACGGAGGCGTCCAATGGCGCTTATACACCCAATTAATCAACTGAAAATAGAAAAGAAAGTCGATGTATTAAAACGCGTTGGTTTATCCCAAGCCACGCTTCACAGACGTATAAACGATGGCACATTTCCGCCCGCAGTACAACTGGGTCCCAAGGCTGTGGGATTCATGTCGCATGAAGTCGATGCGTTTCTTATTGCATGCGCTTTGGGAGAAGATAAAAAGCGTGTGGTCGCTGAGCTTCTTGCGCAGCGACAAGCGCTTAAGCAAGCGAATCCTTTATTGCAGTACATGAACTTTCACTAATTTATCTTTTAGTTCTGTGTATACGTTGCACAGAGCTTGCTCAACTTCAGTGGTAATTGCAAGATTCGCAACGACTTTTGCGATCAAGCTGAGGAGGATAAAAACTCTTGACATTAAAGTACAGGCTAAGTTAGGTTGATAAGGCTTCCAAATCGCTCTGCTCTTTGAAAGCTCTGAATAATAATATAACAGCAAAAATAATAACGATAAAAACAAGATAAGTGGCTGAAAGCCATCAATAAAAGTTATTACGTTGTCACTCATTATTACTTCGGAGGAAACATGAAAGAGTTTAACGTCTTAAAGAAAAATCGAAAGTATTTTGCTGCATCGCTTGACGGCTACAAGTGCAGAATCTTAATCGATGAACTATCTCAGAATCTCTCAATCGGTACGCAACTGCTGGATGTCGAAGACATCTCCGTTCGTTCAAAGTATGGAACCGACCTAATATTCAAACTTAAATCCTCGGTTGAGGAACAAAATGAGTCTGGTTTTATTACTTTAACCAGTACTTACAATACCTATCTCGTTGATAAATGCCGAGCTCTTGGTGGGCAATGGGATAAGTCCAGTGAGTGTTGGGTGTTTAGTGGCCTTATCGAAGAAAAGGTTGATGAGCTGGCTTGTGTTTTCAATTCTCATCTAGTGCCTGTCGAAGTTACGATTAATGATGACTATGATGTGTACGAAGAAAAGGGGACACTTTGTTGCCTTGGCTACCCAATCGCACGCGCATTTGGGCGTGATTCAGGAGCAAGAGTCGAAGAGGGGGTAGGTGTCGTAGCGGGCGGCTTCACAAGCTGTGGTAGTAAGAAAAATTGGGTGACTCAAGCCAAATCTGGGACAGTGTTTCGCATTGAGGTAGCGGAGAAAGTGCTCACCCATTTTGCTGAGAAAGAGCCTCATTACCACTTTAAAGCTATCTGAAGGTAAGTGATATGAAATGGTTTCCACCGCATCTTGATGACACTGAAGCCATACTCAACATTGCTATTCTTTATAATAACGTTGGTTTGTTGCCAAACACCCCATGGAATGCCGCAACCGCATTTGTCTTGTGTGACATATAACAATATGCGGCAACGTTAGGGGTTACCCTTGTTCGTTTACCCTCGATTGACGAGGGGGACGTACCAAGTTTTTGTGATGTAGTTTGGCAAAGGTTTGAGAGAAACAAGTGTATCGTAGAGCAGTTTTTGGCAGCGCAGTCCACGCATCGACGAGAGAGTTTAAAAGCACTATTAATTGACAGCAAATTGAATAACGCTTTGGACCTGGGGCTATTTGACGCCTTTCAATTAATCTCTCTATCAAAACAAACCTTACTATTCCTAGTGGAAAGTATTGATGCACTTTTCGTCCCTCAGAATGTCACGTTGTTATCAGGGGTTGAATACTTTTTAATGCAGTCATCCAGTACTCGATTGATAGGTGTATCCCATGAGAACTTGTTAACCTCATCTCAGTTCACACATCATCAAGATGGTGTTTATCGACTGAATAACTTCAATAATAAAGAGCTGGTTAGGCATGCGTTAAAGTTTGTCTGTCGAGTCAGTCCACATTTCGAAGTAGTAGAAAGCACGTTAAAAGCACCTCTCAAACAATATCCTAGTTTTGAGGCATTTGTTTCAGCTGTCCAGTAAATGGTTTTGCACCAATGTAAGACGATTGAATAAAGAAGTCCGTGTTGTGTATTTATATCTTCAAAGGGTTTTGTCGATTAGATAAGCTGAAAGGTAAAATATCAGTTAAATTAATGTAAATGAATATTTGTTATTTTTTAAAGAAAACAGGAGTAAGATCATGCCTAACCATATTTATAATATCATCGAGTTTCGTACTAAAGATAAATGCTATGCTAGTTCTATTCGCGATTCGATCAGGAATGAAAGTAGTGATATGGATTTTAATAAGCTACTTTCCAACTCTTTGAAATCAAATTCTTTTGAAGGAGAGAGCAGTGTTATTCATGGTAATGTGGATTGGAATCTTCAGAATTGGGGAACAAAGTGGAATGCATGGGATAGCCAATGTTGCCTCGAAGACAGAGGTGAATATATTTACGGAAGAATTACATTTTTTACTGCGAATACTACTCCGTACCCAATATTTATTGCATTATCAAAGATGTACCATAAAATCAGATTTAAGGTAAGGTTTGCTGACCAGCATGCTTTTGGCTGCGATTGTGGTTTCCTAGTTTTCCAGAATGGGCAGGAGATTGACCGTCATATCTCCCCAAATGAATTTGGCTCAGATGAACAATTGAACTATTGGGAAGATATTGCATTAAATATCTATTAACGTTTCAGTTAAATAGCTACAAAGCAAGCAACCGCCATCAAATTGAGAGGTTACTTTAGATCAGAGGGCCTGGCAATACGCGACCCGCTTAGTTCGCTAACGGTAAGATGTCGATGGTGATGTCGATGAAGTTATCAATCATGTGCTTGTTTTTCTTCTGGCAGTCTATGGGCATTGCGGCATAGTTTACGGTATATTGAGTGCCGCACACTCGGCACCGAGTGAGATCGCCGTTGTTTCGATGTCGCATTATTTCAATGGTGTGGCCGTACATTGGACAATGTTGCAACGGGATCAATATAATGTGATCAAATTTACCGCCTCTTCCTAAGTGGATGAAAGCAGAATCAAATTGTGTCCCCAAATGTGCTTTAATGATGTCTAATGTTCTCTTTACTCATAGGATCGCGATAGGGGCGTTGGCTGGTCATCGTATCAAACCGCATCACAAAGAGAAACCAGTTTGACCTGTTTGGAGACAGAGCTGCTGTCTAGCCCTTCAGGGCAGTCCAACATTTTGATTTTCAAAGTTAGATAGAGCTTAGTTCAGAGGAAGAGTGAATTTGGCCATCAGATTAGAGTATTTGCAATACCGCTGTTAATCCGTTAAATGCTAAATTAGCAAAGCCTCCATCAAGGTATTGTCCATGAAGCTTGCTAGAGATTGATCAGACTTTATTGTCATTTCCACAGTGATTCTGGTAGCAATGCTCCTTAAAAATGATCAAACTTTAGCTTTTTATAGCCTACGAATCGCTTGAAAAGGCACGTTTCCGATCAAAGTTTATTGTCCTCCGACAAACGTTGTTGGTCTGTTCCTGAATGGAAGTGGTAGAAATTGCCTTGGATCACCAGAAACAATATGGATCTCGCAAGAAGTGGAAAGAGGCCGCCGATTACAGCTGCCTCATAGGCTACTGACTTCGTTGCCGAATTTAGTTTAAGAGTAATGTTATCTAAATAGCCTGTTTCTAAGCAATATACTGAGTTTCGAGCATACCTAGCCTTGTAAGCTTTTTAACACGTTAATCGTGACGTCCCCACAACTTGTGCGTTGTAACTACGAAGAGTCAGCGGTGCTCCGAGTAGTTGCTTCAAACGACACTTGGCAGTTTCAGACAGTTAATCTTGTTGGTAACGATTACAATATTCGTGGCGACTTTTGGATGCTATGTAAGTTATATTTTGTCATTTGCGTGTGAATACTGTTAAATTCTCGTGAACTAGCCAGGTTACGCCCGTTTTTTCTACAAAAAACTAAAAATGTTTCTTTTTATTTAATGGAAACGTTTACACTAATTTGAGTTTGATCACGGAACTGAATCGGTGTTGGTTGATAGACTTTTAACCATTGAAGAATTGGGCGTATCGACTTGGTGTGAATAACGCTGGCTCAGTGAGCATAAGGTCTGGTACCGAGCAGGAAGCAGGAAGCAGCAACAGCGGAGAAGAAAAAGTGAGAGTACTTGTCACAGGTGGTATGGGTTACATCGGCAGTCACACATGCGTTCAGATGATTGAGGCGGGCATGGAGCCCATCATTGTCGATAACTTGTGTAACGCCAAAACAGAAGTATTGAGCCGTATTGAAGCGCTAACTGGCAAACAGCCAACGTTTTATCAAGGCGATATTCGTGATGAAGTGTTTTTGGACTCGGTATTCGCTAAACATGACATCCAAGCGGTCATTCACTTTGCAGGTCTGAAAGCGGTCGGTGAGTCAGTCGTCAAGCCGTTGGAATATTACGATAACAATGTCAATGGCTCATTGGTGCTGGCGCGCAGTATGCGTAAAGCGGGTGTCAAGAGCATCGTATTCAGTTCATCTGCAACCGTCTATGGCGATCCAGAAATCGTTCCGATCACAGAAGATTCACCAACAGGTGCAACCACTAACCCATACGGTCGCAGTAAATACATGGTGGAAGCGTGTTTGAGTGATTTGTTCAATGCTGAAAGCGATTGGAGCATCACTTTGCTGCGCTACTTTAATCCTGTTGGTGCGCATCCATCAGGCACAATGGGAGAAGACCCACAAGGCATTCCAAACAACTTGATGCCGTTCATTGCACAAGTCGCGGTGGGTCGTCGTGACAAGCTCTCGGTGTTTGGTAACGACTACCCAACGCCAGACGGTACCGGCGTGCGTGATTACGTCCACGTAATGGACCTGGCTGATGGCCACATTGCGGCACTGAAAGCCGTGGGGCAGAAAGCGGGATTGCACATTTACAACCTGGGTACAGGTAAAGGTTCTAGCGTACTTGAAATGGTCGGTGCTTTCGGTGCCGCCTGCGGTAAACCTGTGCCTTACGAGCTGTGCCCACGTCGTCCGGGTGATATCGCTGAATGTTGGGCGAGCACAGACAAGGCAGAGCGTGATCTTGGCTGGAAAGCAACACGCAGCGTTGCTGAAATGACGGCCGATACCTGGAAATGGCAATCTGACAACCCACAAGGTTACTAATTTTAATCTGGTGCAGTGCGCCGGAGTCGCAGAATATTAAGTTGAGTAAGTAAAATGTCGAACGTTGAATTTAACCCAGTGGATCACCCACACCGTCGTTACAACCCACTAACGGGTCAATGGATTTTAGTGTCACCACACCGTGCAAAACGTCCTTGGAGTGGGGCGGATGAGAAAGCTGCGATTGATGGGCTACCAAGCTACGATGAGAAGTGTTTCCTGTGTCCGACAAATGAGCGTATCTCTGGAGATGTTAATCCAGATTATCAGGGCACGTATGTGTTTAATAACGATTTTGCCGCACTGATGGTGGATTCTCCAGATGCGCCAGAATCAGACAATCCACTCTTCAAAACCCAAGGTGTACGAGGTTTGAGCCGAGTGATTTGTTTCTCACCTGACCACAGTAAAACCTTACCTGAATTACCGGTAGACAAAATCCGTGGCGTGATTGATACGTGGAACGAGCAAATTGAAGAGTTAGGCAAAGAGTACGTTTGGGTTCAGGCGTTTGAGAACAAGGGCGAAACGATGGGCTGTTCGCAGCCTCACCCACATGGTCAAATCTGGGCGAACAGCTTCTTACCCAATGAGATTGAACGCAAAGAGCAAAACCTAAACGCGTACTACCAGGAACACGGTAGTAACCTGCTGGTGGACTATGTGCAGGCAGAGCTAAAAGATGGCTCTCGTGTCGTGGTAGAAACCGAACATTGGGTCGCGGTTGTTCCTTATTGGGCGGCGTGGCCATTCGAAACCATGCTGCTGCCGAAAACACACATCCGCCGTATGAGCGAGTTAAGCAATGAGCAGCGTGACGATCTTGCTGTTGCTATCAAAAAGCTGACCAGCCGCTATGACAACCTGTTCCAATGTTCTTTCCCATATTCAATGGGTTGGCACTACGCGCCGTTCTTTGAACCAGGCACAGATATCGACCACTGGCAGCTTCATGCACTGTTCTACCCGCCACTATTACGTAGCGCGACAGTACGTAAGTTTATGGTGGGTTACGAAATGCTGGCCGAAAGCCAACGCGACTTAACCGCAGAGCAAGCGGCACAGCGTCTGCGTGATGTCAGTGATTTGCACTACAAAGAACAGTGGTTTGGGCGGTTCTAGGATCCTAGCTCCTAGAACCTCAAAAAACAAAAATCAAATAAGTGGTTCACGATCGCGAATGAACAAAGGGGTCGGGGGTCGAAATACAATTTGAAACTGAGATTTAACTATGTCTGATTTAATTCAAAATGTGAAAGCGTCTTTTGAGAGCGTGCTGGACTATGCACCAAGCCACATTATCCAAGCGCCTGGTCGCGTCAACCTGATTGGTGAACATACCGACTACAACGATGGTTTTGTACTGCCATGTGCGATCAACTACCAAACGGTTGTTGCAGCAGCAAAGCGTGAAGACAACCTAGTACGGGTGGTATCGGTTGACTATGGTAACGCGGTAGATGAATTCGATATCTCTCAAGAAATCACATTCCAAGAAGACAAAATGTGGGCAAATTACATTCGTGGCGTCGTGAAGTGTCTTCTTGCTCGCGGTTATGAGTTTACTGGTGCTGATATCTCGGTGAGCGGTAATGTTCCTCAAGGTGCAGGGTTGAGCTCATCAGCAGCACTGGAAGTCGTGATTGGTCAGACGTTTAAAGTGTTATTCAACTTAGAAATCAGCCAGTCGGAAGTCGCACTAAATGGTCAGCAAGCCGAGAACGAATTTGTTGGTTGTAACTGCGGTATCATGGATCAAATGATTTCGGCAGAAGGTCGTGAAAATCACGCCATGTTATTGGACTGCCGTAGTCTGGAAACAGAAGCGGTTTCTATGCCTGAGGACATGGCGGTCGTGATCATCAACTCGAATAAAAAACGTGGCTTGGTAGACAGTGAATACAACACTCGCCGTGAACAGTGTGAAGAAGCGGCACGTATTTTTGGTGTTAAAGCATTGCGTGATGTCAACATTGAGCAATTCAATGACAAAGTCTCTGAGTTGGATGAAATGGTAGCAAAACGCGCGCGCCACGTGATCACGGAAAACGACCGCACAGTCGAAGCGGCAAAAGCGCTGCGTTCGCATGATATCAAACGTATGAGTGAACTGATGGCCCAGTCGCACGCATCAATGCGTGATGATTTCGAAATTACCGTCAAAGAAATCGACGTCCTGGTTGAGTTGGTGAAAGAAGTGATTGGCGAAGAAGGTGGCGTACGCATGACCGGCGGTGGCTTCGGTGGCTGTATTGTCGCTCTCGTTCCCCCTTCATTAGTGGATAAGGTGAAAACGACGGTAGAAGCTAAATATCAAGCAGCAACAGGTTTAAAAGCGTCGATTTATGTGTGCAAAGCCCAAGATGGCGCAGGTCTGGTCGAAGTATTGTAAAGGCAAGTGATGAAAGCATATTTTGAACAACTAGAACAAGCGATGGCGCAAACGCCATCGTTTGATGGTCAAGCGGCGAATCTGCTCCATCTTACTAATGCGAATGGTATGACGGCAACGTTTATGGATATTGGCGCGACTTGGTTGAGTTGCACGCTGCCGTTAGGTGGTGAACACCGTGAAGTGCTATTGCGCTCGCCAAATATGGCAGAACACATGAAGCAAGACGCCTATTTTGGTGCCATCGTCGGTCGTTTTGCTAACCGTATTGCAAATGGTCAATTTGAGATCGATGGAGAGCATTATCAACTTGGTATTAATAACGGTGAAAACTCGCTCCACGGAGGCTTGGATGGGTTTGATAAACGCCGTTGGAAGATTGCCGAACAGAGTGAACGACAAGTTATTTTTACGCTTCGATCGACTGATGGTGACCAAGGTTATCCAGGTAATCTCGATGTCAAAGTCATATACTTGCTAACTGACGAGAATGAACTCGTTATTGCTTATGAAGCGAATACGGATAAAACCTCTCCGGTGAATTTAATTAATCACGCTTACTTTAACTTGGCGGGGGAGGCAAGCAACGCAAAAGGTTTGGATCACACGCTGCAGCTTAGTGCAGAGCATTACTTGCCAACAGATACGGGGTTAATTCCTACGGGTGAACAAAAGTCTGTGTCAGGTACCAGTTTTGATTTCACCGAGCCGAAACCTATTGGCCAGGCATTTCTTACCGAACTGGATCAGAAAACCGCTGGTGGCTACGATCACGCCTTCGTGTTGAAGCCTGAAGTGACTGATGGTGTGTCTGTCGCCGCAGTTCTGACTGCACCGAAAGAAGATGTGGTGATGAAGGTCAAAACCACTAAACCAGCCATTCAGTTCTATTCAGGAAACTTTTTAGCTGGTGTTCCGGGCGCAAGCAAAACCTACGCGCTTTATGACGGCCTTGCATTGGAAACTCAATACTTTCCTGATGGACCAAACAAACCAGAATGGGGTTTCAACAGTGGGGTGTTGAGCTCAGGGGACTGCTATCAGCATCAGACTGTTTATCAGTTTGAATTTTAGGTAGCATTTTTTTGGGGGGCTACATGCCTACCTTTTTTTGATTCCTAGTCAATCGGATACAGATAATCAACAACGCTCAACAAAATTTCTGCGTACTAATGTTGGGCTGAAAATGGTAGTTTCATCTTCATCTTGTTCGTTACGAGACAGTGTCAAAGCCAATCGAGTGGCACGTTCAATTATTATATCTATTGTATAGCGCACTGCAGTTAAGTGAGGATGAACAAAGTGTGCAATTAAGCCATCATCAAATCCTACCATTGATACTTTAGCTGGTGCCTTAATGTCCTGAGCAGAGGTTGCACAACTAACGGTCATTAATTTCATAGTCGAAGTTGCCGCCGTATACCCAGAAATACCTACCATTTCATCCTAATGACCCAGTCCCAGATGAAACTACCTTTATATGTGAATAAACTCGCGGAACGCATCCTAGTACTCGTTAAAGTTCATTAAAGAGATGCGTCCAATTCGAATGATGATACCGAATTCGGATACTATTTGTTAAAAAGTGGTTCATCCTCTAAACCTTATGAGTTGTATCATACGGTAAATTGACAATAGTATGATCTTTTGCTGGGGAGATTTCGGCGTTTTTCAAGACAGTTGTCACTACGTGCTCAATTATTAAGCAGCTTCTTTTTCTGGATTTAGGTAAACCTCTCCGATCGGCTCGCAGTTCCTGATATTCCGCGACCAGCTCTCTGGTTTTTGTCTTTCAAGCTCCATCGGCACTTCTGCTCGATGACTTAAAATCGCTGCATCTTGATCACTGTGACGTTCTGATGGGGTAACGTAGTTCAAACGGCAGTGCTTATGCTCAGTGTTATACCAAGCAACGAAGGTCTCACCCATTTGCGGCTTGCTTCAAGACTATTGAGTTATCATCACTAACTCTTGGACGGCTATAGGAAGGCGTGATACCCAGCTCTTCCGTTTTGGCTTTAAGCGTCAACGACTTCATTGGTCCGCCGTTATCTGAGTGCAGAACCAGAGGCTGATTGAAGCACTGCTCACGCATCAGTGGGCGTTGCAGTAACTGCGCAGCCAGTTCGCCACACTCTCGGTCATGCACCTCATAAACCACGATTTTCCTGCGGTAGATATCTTCTATCACGTACAGATAACAGTGCTGACCTCGCACTCCTGACGGCAGATAGGTAATATCCCAAGTGAAGACTTGGTTCGGACCTTTTGCCGTATAACTTGTTGGTTTAGATGCCTTTTGCCAACTGCTCTGTATACAACCCTTTCTCACGGCAGTACTGGCTCAGTTCATTCTCGGTCATGGAATAAGTTTCTGCGACAACTGCCAGTGTGGTTTGAGCTGACCACTGCTCGGAAGAAGTATTATTGTCTGGCACAACGGCTCCTGATTCTCTTAGCGCTTTTCGCCAATTGTACAGGGTTGCTTCATGGATTCCTTCTTCTTTTGCCACCTCCGCTACTGAGCGAGAGTATGGTGGTAACAACTTCTTTAGTACTGCTTCTTTTCTTTCCTGCGAATAACGAGACATTCTTTACACTGCTACCGCCCCAAACTTGTTAAATTTTAACAGTGACAACTATCCTCCCAGAGGGGGATTTACGGAAACGATGTCTTTAATCTCCATAAATTGCTCGCGAGTTTGCCCTGTCATTAGTATTAATCCATACTAGAATTTATACTCTTAGGTCTTACAATTGCTAAGGAAGGCTATAGATTATTAGTATGAGTGGTGGACTTATCTAGGATAATAATTTTTTGAATCAAAAGTATAGATGCAAAAGTTGTTGACTAAGTAGAAACTGGATGAATAGGACCATCGAACATGGTGTCTACAGTTTAAATAATTACCATACTAGTGTTGTCGATTTACGGGAGAGGGTATACCACTCGTCTCAACCACAAGGAGAAATATATGATTGTAGTAGCGAAGTTTTCTTTTGCTCATGAAGCTCATATTGCGAAAGCGAGTCTACAAAGTGCAGGGATAGAAAGTCATATCCCTGACGAAGACGCGGAAAATACTCAGTGGCTTTACACTATCACCATGGGTGGTGTTCGCCTGATGGTGTCTGAAAGTGATATCGAGAAAGCGATACAAATACTTCGTTGTGAGTTATTAGAGTCATTGGATAGCGAAGCTGTGGTTGGTGAAGCAAAATGTGTTTGCACAAACTGTGGTAGTGCAGAGATATCTGAGCAACAAAGCTTATGAGAACTCTTGGTTTAGTGAGTTGCCAAGAGCCAAAGCACCACTAAAGAAAGGCTTCACAAGAGCATATTGAAGCTCCAAATCACTTAGGTCGTCAGTTAGCGGTTACCGCCCAAAATGAGGTATGGGCTGGTGATGTTATGTATATTTGGACGGGTAATCGGTGGATGTACTTAGCGGTTGTAATCGATCTTTTGCTCGCAAATTGATTGGTTGGTCGATGACTCTATCACCTGATTTTAAGCTAACAGGCAAAGCTCTTTCGATTGCTTATTATCACTGTTTGGTGAGGGTTGCCTCGCAAATATTTGTGACTCAAGAAAGACCTGACGCCTGTTTCATTACTGTCTTGTCCAAGTATTTGGTTGTGTGACCGTCCATTTGACATTTCAAAACTGTAGCCTGTCATTTTGTCGAGAAAAGTGTCTCTATATTTTTCAGTTCCTCAAGCAAATACAGTCTCTACTTCCCATAATATGGGCCCTGTCAAATAAAATATGGCGATAAATTAAATTATAGTTAGTTTTAAGATTTTCGTACCGAGCATTATACATGGTTCTAAACTTCAGTTCGTTTAAAGGCCCACGAGAATGGTTAGTATGGGCCTGATGAATAAATGATTACTTATAACGCCGTTTATACATAGAGCTATGGAGACGCTTGGCGGCTTTAATCATAGGTTTGTATGGTATATCTGCTATGGATACAAAGCCTACGTTGTAATTTTCTCCATCGTAGGAGCGACCAGTGATAGGTGAGTCGACATATTGGAACCAATGAGCACCAACGAAGTACGGGTTGTCGATAACGGAATGCAAGTACGCCTCGAACATTTCTCCACGTTCTTGTTGGTTACCTGCCGTGACTAGGCCTGGGTGGTAAAGACCCGTGTCTTTAGAACCAATATGAAATTCACCAATGATACTCGGCATATCTACTTCGCTTAAGAACTGCCAAGCCTGTGGATGTAAACCTTCTTTATAGTAATTGTAACTTATCACATCACAGTATTTAGCAGCAGCACGAACAACATTTGGCGTCATACCCCAGTCAGCAAATCGACATCCGAGGTAAAGGTGATTTGGAAGTTCGCTTTTTAGTGCTTCACGAACGACTTTGAAGTACTGAGAGGCATATGTTTCGAGCAGTAAACAGTAATCTTCAAGTTGAGCTTTGTTATGCTTTAACCCCTTAACTCCGGAACTTAACGTATCCCAAGAGGCGATATCTGTATTCCAACAGGCGTTTAGAGCTTCAATACTCAAATACTTTTTTTTCAGTACTTTCATGAACTCAGCTTTTGATGGTGATTCTTGTGCATCACGACTTAAGGTATGGATAGCAATTCCGTGTTGGCCTTGGATTGTTCCCATACGACCCCAGCTCTTTTCATTGTCGATAAAGATACCTACACACCAAGGCGTGTCTTTAATTTCGGCTCTGACTTGTTTCACTGTCGCAATAGCGCGCTCTTTAAATATTGGATCGAATGGATCAGGCAGTGGAGACCAGAAATCATCGCCGCTGCTAACCGTTTTAAACTCACCAATGATCCACCCATTGGCGAAAAAAGGCACTTTTTCATTTGAATAAAACTCAGGAGCCGTCCAGTTACCAAGTGATGTAAAGCCCCAGTTGAGCATACGATCCAGTGTGACTTCACGCCATTTCCGCATGTAGTCTTTACCATATTTGCGTTGTAAGTTTGCAGCGTAGAAACTAAAGGTTTCACCTTGTTCAAGTGCTCCTTCAAAGTTTTCACGCATGTATGCATAGTGCTCGCCTAATTCTTCTTGATAACTCGGTAGCCATTGGAAGCAATTACGACGTACAGTACTGCCAACGAAGGCGGTCTTCTTGGCTTCCATTGATACTTCAAATTTCTCGATAGAGTCTTCAGGGGTCATGTCATCTGGGGACCGCTGTTCCACTTTTGAATGATCATAGTCGATACCGGTTTGAGTATATGAGTTGGCTAGGCGGATTACATCGATACCTGTTGCAAAGTAGAGGTAGCCTTCTGGATCAATAAGTGACCATTTCCCATCAATTTTTTCAGTACGAAAGAAACCCGTGGCTTCATAACGTTTACCGTGGATATAACCACCAAAGCGTGAACGGTCAGCCATTGCTCCTTGTTTTAAATCCTGAAGTTCGCGCTTAGTAAATAGTTTGAGTTCTTCATCATTGTGCACTTTTTCTGGATATTCGCAGTTAGCGTTTTGCCCGTAGCAATCAATAATTTGAGATAAATAATTTGGATTGTACTCAGGGCTGAGCATTAATCGGAATTTAGATAGTTCTAGCTTATGATCAATGAGTGTACCATGAATACTCAGCTCTATTTGTACTATGTCCGACAAATCAATATTCATTACTCCCCACATCCATGTCGCATAGACAAACGGACTGTCCCATGGAGCAGGGGGTGAACGAAAACCAGAATAGTGATTTGTATTGCCCTTTAAGTAATCTCCTTTTAGTTCAATTAAATAAGAGTTACTTGTGTTACCTGTGACATTAACGCAGCGGCTGTGCATTTGTCCTTTTGAATCAAAGATGTTGATAAAAACTTGTGTCGATCGCGAACCAAGGTTTTTAGCTTCAAATGCAAAGCAAAAATTTGGCATTTGGCTCCAGTCCCATTTGTCACCATCTACAGGTTCTATTAAAACTGATGTATACATGTTTTCAGCGCTTTGGCAATGAATTTTCAATTTGCTTTCTAATGTCATCGATGCATCTATGTTGTTAAAGCGGAATTCAGCAGGTATATCTTGTGTGGAAAAATCAAATAAAGCGATGGAACTATCGTGCTCTGAGTGTCTGACCACGTCATTTATAGTTGGTGTCATTGTTGTATTCTCCTGTAAAGGCTCTTTTTAAATTTTAAGTTTTAAACTTTCATTTGTTAACCAATTTTTCTTTTGGTAAGACCAATAGTTGATCGTAATCGCACTATTTACAGGACCGTTCCCGATTACTACTCTTTGAGCTATTACTTTACTCTATAACTATATGTTCCCTATCTTGTCTTACAGATAAGGAACCAAAATGCGACCTACCGTTCCTTGTGCACTATTGGTAGACTGGTACAATAGAATAAACAATAACGCCAGGTAGACCGTTGGGGCTGGCATTCAGGTTAGGATATAAATGATGAAAACAACAAAACGTCGTTATTACGACATTGGTCTACAGATTGAAGAGTTGCTCTACTCAGGTGTGTTCAAAGCAGGAGAGAGACTGCCTTCTGAGCGTGACCTGAGTGAACGTTTTGAAACCAGTCGTGCTACTATACGAGAAGCTATAATCATGTTGGAGTTGAAAGGTTTGGTTGTGGTTCGTCAAGGTGCAGGTATCTACTTTATTGATTCTCCAGAGAAAGTTACTTCTTGCACCATTGTTCCACACAATGATATTGGCCCATTTGAACTCCTTCAAGCACGACAAATTATCGAGAGTAATATAGCGGGGTTTGCTGCTACTCAGATTAAAATTAATGAGTTACGAGAACTTAAACGAGTGCTCTTAGAGCAAGAGAAGGAACTGAACGGGGACAGTGAGCGTTTTGAAGAGCTTGACCGTAAATTCCACATTCTAATTGCTGACTCGACACAGAACCGTGTTCTTATTAATCAAGCAAGCGAGATGTGGCGCAGTGTTCGTACTCAAAACCCTTTGTGGAAAGCTCTAAATGACAAGTACTTGCATGAAGAAGTACTTAAAGAAGTTTGGCTGGAAGACCATAAGAAAATCTTTATGGCTTTACAAAAACGTAACCCTGAGGACGCAAAGCAAGCTGTATGGAATCACATCGAAAATAGTAAGCAAGAGCTATTGAAAATCGCGAGTGCTGAAAACGTAGAAGCGGATCTGGATGATTACTTCTTTACAATGGACTTAGAAATATAATTGATCTTTTAATTTTTTAGGCTTTGCGCAGCAAAGCCTTTGTTCTCTTCAGCCTTTCTATCTATTAGTGTGAACAATCTCACGAAAATCAATAAATAAATTAGAAAACACATAATCTCCATGTCTTTTTGGTTAACCAGTGTTTATATTGGTTTTCCGCTTTGGTCTGTTGAGCTTTTGTTTTAGTGTAAGTGATGAACAACAATTTTGACTGACTCTAATTGTATTGCAACGGGTATTCTTAGTTTAGGTTGCTGCTTCAACATCAATTACAATACCGACATTGAGTTCATAGAAATCATCGAAGCCAGAGACCATGAGGTAAGAGTTGTTGGCAGTTTAGCGACACATTGAAATATTTAGAGGACAAAAAATGTTATTTGGAAATATACACAGATTAGAACTAGTCGGTTATATCCACCCAACAATGAAAGCGTTGATTCGAGAAGCCTGGGTTCTCGCGAACGATGAATCTATAGAAGACGGTAAGTATGAGCTTTCACATCAGGGCGCTTTCGTTGTGTTAGTGTCTGCGAATACAGAGCCGTTAGAATCTCGTAAGGCTGAGTATCACAAAGAATATATTGATGTCCAAATCGTAAAATCGGGGGAAGAAAAACTTGGCTATTCGAACCATCTATCGGCGGATAAACTGGCTCTCGTACGTTTGAACAATGATGTGGACTTTCTGCGGGACGTAGAGCAAGAGCAGTTTGTTTCGTTGCGAGCGGGTGACTTTGCGGTGTTTTATCCGAACCAAGTCCATCGCCCCTTATGTGCCGTTGAAGAGCCTTGTAAGGTTACGAAAGCTATCATCAAGATACCGTATACGTTGCCGGTTTAGCTTTATCTTTTTAGCACTTTGGTATCACGAGCTGCTAGGTTAACAAACATTACGTAAAAAGTGGCGTCAGTGACGATGAGCAATATTGGGATAACTAAGCTCTACTTGGATAGTAGTGATAGCCAATCAAAGTCGACCCCATCGATGACATCTCGTAACCAATAACCTGTGTAAGAACTGTAATATGGCAGTGACCTGCTCCCAAGAACTATTCCAAAACTTCGTTAGCGGTTCTTGTTAAATTACCGCTGTTTCGTGCCGTTCTTATGATCGCTGCAAACTCAGAACGAGTCAGATAATCCAGCGCTGAGTGGGGGAGATTTTCATTGTGATTCATTCGCCAGAGGCTGATTAGGTCATGAGCATGACTCAACCGTCTAAACCAATGCTGGTTTAAACATTCATCTCTGAACTTACCATTAAACTTTCAATATAAGTTGTGTCGGTTTTCCTGCTTGGATTAATTTCAAAATCACACCATGCTGATAAGCCATTGGTCGAGCGCTTTCCCTGTAAATTCTGGGCCTTGATCCGTTCGAATCACTTCTGGATAACCTGGAAAAGTAGGGATAGACTCCAGTGTAGTCATAACTTCATCCCCGAGCTCCCTGTAGCACCAGGAATATCTAGGCAGTCCTTGTATAGTCATCCACAATCGTCAGGCGTTTAATCCGTCTGCCGTTACTGAGCGCATCCATCACAAAGTCCATAGACCAAGTGTGATTTGGTACTGAAGGAAGCAAGAGAGGCTCTCGCTCAACGCTCTGTGATTTTCTACTGATCGTTAATCCTAATTCGCAGTACAAGCGATAAACTCGCTTATGGTTAACATCAAAACCTTCTCGCCTAAGAAGGCGATGGATTCGACTATAACCAAATCGACGTCGTTCCAATGCCAGTTCCTTTATACGAGCCTGAAGCTTATCATCCTCGCGGTTAGCTTGAGGTTGATATCGCATTGACGCGCGTTGAATACCGACGAGCAGACAGGCTCTTCGTTCTGAAAGCTGGGTGCCTTTCTGAATGACTTTGACAGCCTTGCGCTTGTCCTAAACGGTCAGTACTTTTGGCTGAGAGCGATTTTCAGTGCTTCTGTGTCCAGCAGCGTTTCAGCCAGCAGCTTTTTGAGCCGAGCATTCTCGTCTTCCAGCGCCTTAAGGCTACGGGTTTCAGAGATATCCAGTCCTGCGTATTTTTACGCCATGTATAGAAAGTCGCATCCGTTATCCCATGTTGGCGGCAAAGCTTTCTGGCGGGGATACCTACTTCCGCTTTCTTTAAAATGGCAATGATATATTGTTCATTGAATCGTTTTTTTAAGTTCACCATCTCCTTAGTTGGATGAACATTACTAAGTATAGACTGGACTAGAATAAGGGGACCTGGTTAGTACCGCTTAAACCTCGTATTACAAAACTCTTCACGCCGCAAATATTTGGCTATAAATCAATGTCTTTAATTGCTCGGTTTTATGATGTTTATAGACACTTACTAAGTCATTATCATTAATGGAGTTTGAATCGCCTAACTATGTTTTCCAGTGATTGATTGGTCGCGGCTAACTGCTCCATGCTAACGGTTGCTTGCTGAGAGTTCGTATCCAAAACCTGAACCATTTGGTTCATCGAAGTCATATTTGAATCAATCTCACTACTGACTTTAGTTTGTTCGGCTGCTGCTTGAGCAATTTGGGCGCTTGTTGTATCAATGGCTTTGATGGCGTTGATCACTTCGTTTAGTGATTGAGTGAGCTGTGTGGTTGATGCGGAGGTTTCGCTACAACGCTGTTGAGTGTCATTCAGTGAGGTGACGACCGTTTCGCTACTGGAATGCAAAGAGTTCAACATCTCATTGATCTGGCCAGTACTGTCTTGAGTTCTTGCTGCCAAAGCGCGTACTTCATCAGCGACAACAGCAAAGCCGCGGCCTTGTTCACCCGCTCTTGCAGCTTCAATCGCGGCATTAAGTGCGAGTAAGTTGGTTTGTTCTGCAATGCCACCAATGACGCTAAGCACTGAATGAATTTGCTCGACATCCGTCACCATTGAGCTAATTGAGTTCGACATTGCCTCAAACTCTTGATTGAGCGCGTCAACGCTTGCGATTGCGGTGCTAGCTACATTATCACTTTTCTGTGCGTGAGAAATCGCTTGTTGTGTCAGTTGGGCTGAGTGGAAGGCGCTCTGTGAAACCTGCTCTGCGGTAGCACTCATCTCAGTGACCGCCGTTGCGGCTCTTTCCATTTCTACGTTGTGCTTTTGTGCCATCTCTTTGTTGGAGAGTGTTTGTGTGTGTAGTTGATTGATCTCGGTTGTAGAAAGGGTGCTGAGTCCTTGTACTTCACGAAGCATGATATTGAGTTGTTGAGTAAAGTCATTGATGCTTTTCGCGATATTGCCTAAATCGTCATCGCTTTTAACGATGAGTTGTTGGGTTAAATCACCTTCACCATTGGCTAGTTCACCAACTAACGTTCTTAACTCTACAATTGGTTTGTAGGCAAAGTGAATGATTGTCATGCCAATGGCGACTAGGAGTACAGCTGCGAACAATGTGGTCAAGAGGATCTTTTGGTTGAGCGCTGAGGTGTGTGCGTCAATGTAATCACTGTTTACGTGCCCGATCACCTGCCATTGCTGTTGATCGAATTGAATCGGTAGGGTAATGCTATGAGTGTTTGACGAGTCTTTGTTCGTGAACAGCATTTGACCATTGTTATCGATGAGTTCAATGAAACTGCCTTCGTGATTCAGCACCGAAAGGTTATCTAGTGATGGTTGCAAGTTGATTTCGAAGATATCAACGCCACCGCTAGTGTCTATAGATGGGTGGGCAATAGCAATGATAGGTAAACCATCTACGTGCTCGATAGAGCCAATGTAGTTGCCTGTCTCAGCAAACTTCGCTATTTGGCGGTATCGCGCCTCTTGAGTTGCGTCTAACTCCAAAAAGGTTGGAGGATTGTTCTCTACAAACGGAATGGACGGGTCTGGGCTGAAAACTGAACCATACATCACTTTTGTGATGCGGTGGAAACCAGATGACTCTAGCACTTGTGCGACATTGGAAAGGTTAACAGGAATGCTATCTGCCAATTGTATGTAGGATGAAAATTGATTCTCTAGTTGTTGGCTTATCAGCGATATTTGAGTTTCAACCGCTCGAGTGTCTGATTCAACAAACTCATCTTGAATAAAGTATCGAGAGCTCATAAAAGAGACGGCAATAGAGGCAAGTAACAGTGAGAGAATAACGGTAAATATGGTTGTTTTGAAAGATAAACGTTTCATATCTTTTCCTTAGAAGTTTCACGCGTTAAAAAGAATAATCAGCGCCATATTGGAGTCTGTTGTGTTTGGCACTTATGTAGGGTTGTGCAAATAAAAAAGGCTGCAGCCCGTGACTATCGACGGACATACAGCCAAACGTTAACTAACAATGGAGAGGTTAGTTAAATAGGAGGCCCCAAACCTAAATGCATCATTAGCTGACAAGGTAGTCATACACACCTTGTGCCACTGGAATACCGAGCTCTTCACACTGTGCTTTGTACTCGACCTGAGGGTCATTGGGGGCGCGAACTTTATCTACTCCAGGAACTGGGCGAACCTCACGTAATTCTCGCATCATTACTGCCATAGTGGCGGAGAACAGCGGTGTGCCCAGGCGAGTTGGGTCGATAATGATGACTAGGCTAGCTAGTTTACGCATCTTGTCGTATTCGCCGTACATGCGAGTGATATGGTTACCGAAGTTTGCACCCATCAAAACACCTGTTAGTGCGTCAATTGCCAATGCGATACCTGAACCTTTGTGGCCTCCAAATGGGAGTAGGTTTTCTACCTCGTGAGGATTGGTTGTTTCGTTACCTTCTTTGTCGATAGCCAAACCTTTACCAATCTTTTGTCCAGTTTCTTTGGCATGCAGCAGCTTACCAAATGCCGTTGCGCTGGTAGCCATATCAACGATCATTGGATGAGATCCCTCAACCGGGAAGCCAAAGGCGATAGGGTTAGTACCCAAGAAGCGCTCTGCGCCGCCATGAGGTGCAACACAAGTATCGGTTTGAGTCATTGCAATCGCAATCATGCCTTGTGATGTTGCTTGTTCCATAAAGTAAGAAAGCGCACCGCAGTGAGACGTGTTTTTCACGGTCACAAAACCTAGGCCTGTCTCGGATGCCATTTCAATACCGTGCTCAGTTGCTGCAATGAGTGCAGAGTGACCCATGCCATCATCAGAGTCCAGTATCGCTACTGATGGAGACACTTGCTCGATGCTGAATTTCGCTTGTTTGTTCAAACCACCAGCCGCTAGGCGAGTGCAGTAATGTTCTACACGCATTACACCATGAGAGTGAACACCCGTTTTGTCAGCGTGCACCAACACATCAGTAACTTCTTGTGCAGTTGCAGCATCTAGTCCAGCCGCAGTCAGCTTGCTAAGAGCCAGTTCACGAAGCTGTCCTTCATTAACACGTACAGTTGTCATAATCTAATCCTTAGTCACTTAAAAGTTGATAACGCCTTTAACCAATTCGCGGTTTTCTACTACATCTTCGTTGTAGCGTTCACCAAATGTTTGAAAGTCGTACTCTTTGTTTTTCATAATGTTTTGAGAAATTTTGCCAGCGGCCATGAGCTCAATCACTTTTTCGAAATCTTGACGAGTCGCATTACGGCTGCTCAGCAATGTGGTTTCTTTTTTGTGGAACGTTGGATCATCTAGAACCAAATCACCTATATAGAGACCGATAAAAACGATCTTACCGCCGTGGCGAATCAGCTCTACGCTTCGACTCATCGAACCTTTGTTGCCTGTAGCATCAAGGACGGTGCAGGGTAAGCGACCGTTAAACGCGTCTTTGAGCACTGCTTCGTAGTTATCTTCAAGAGGGTTTAGTGCTAGCACACCTAGGTTTACCTCAACGTGTTCACGGCGACCTGCATCGACATCAGCAACCGCAACCGTTGCGCCTTCGGCTTTTGCAATTGCTGCGGCAGCAAGACCAATTGGACCTGAGCCAACAACAAGAACATTGTTACCTTGACGTACTTCAGCACGGCGCACTGCATGAGCACTGATAGCAAAGCACTCAACCAACGAACCTTCAGAAGCGGATACATTTTCAGGTAGCTTAACCAGGTTATCTTCGTATACCGCTAAGAACTCAGAGAAGCCTCCATCTTGGTGTACACCGTACAGCGAAACGTTTTCGCAACAGTTCGTTTTGCCTTCTTCACAAGCTGCACAAGTGCCACATGGAATACACGGAATAACAGAGAAGCGTTCACCAGCTTTTGCACTCTTACAAGCCGCACCGACTTTTTCGGCAGTACCACAGATTTCATGACCCAATACACGAGGGTAAGAGAAGAACGGCTGACGACCTGCATAAGCGTGAATGTCAGTGCCACAGATACCAACCGCATTGATTTTAAGAAGTACCTCGTTGTCTTGTATTTCTGGAATATCGCGTTCAATGTACTCGATTGAGTGAGGTTCGTTACAGATTAGCGTTTTCATGTTAATACCTTAATTTTTTGAATTAGTGAGTAAGCTCAGCGAACATCGCTTTGATGCCGTTCTTTTCGATGAATTCGAAAGCGCTTAGAATTTGTTGTTTGAACAACTTATGTTGCTCTGCGTTATTACCGAAAACTTTTTGTACTTTCAGCAGCGTTTCAGCGATTTGTAGTTTGTCATTAGCTCGATAGACAATGTCGGTGAACTCTTCTGCCAATGGGTCAGCTAGAGGTTCACCTGACTTAATCGTGTTGATGACGTAGTGCATCCATCCGGCGATGAGAACAGGCAAGCAGCGTGTTGCGATTCCGCGATCGTACAACGTTAGGAAAGGATCAACCGCTCGTTGTGGAAGTTTTTGCGAACCGTCCATCGCGATCTGTCCGGTCTTATGCTTGATGTTCTGGTTACTAAATCGTGCTATAAGCAGTTCGGCATACTGTTCTAGGTCGACACTTAGGCTAGGGTTAAGTGATTTGGCTTGCTCTTCTCTCATTAGAGACAGAGTCACTTGGCGCAACTTTTCGTCTTTCATACATTGATAGATGTATTCATAGCCCGCTAACGTGCCGTTATATGCAAGGAATGAGTGGCTACCATTGAGCATGCGAAGCTTCATCTCCTCATACGGAAGCACGTCTTCTACCAACATTGCTCCTGCTGCTGTCCAGCCAGGTCGACCTGCGACAAAGTTGTCTTCAACAACCCATTGACGAAAGTCTTCACACACTACGCCGCAAGGGTCGCGATACCCTGTTTCTTGTTCAATTACATCAAATTGGTCAGGAGTCATAGCGGGGACAATGCGGTCGACCATTGTGCTTGGGAACGATGCATTCTCTTCAATCCATGCACAAAGTTCTGGATTACAAAGTTTTGCGAAGTCCAGTACTGCGTTACGAGTGAGATGCCCATTTTCAGGAATGTTGTCACAGGACATAACACTAAATGCAGGTAGACCTAGCGCTTTACGTTGCTTGAGTGCCTCAGTGATTAGGCCAATCGCAGATTGTGGTTGTGTTGGATTCTCAAGATCATGAGCAATCAAAGGATTTGCGGTATCAAGAACACGTGATTGTGGGTCTACACAGTAGCCCTTCTCAGTAATAGTCAAAGAAACGATCTTAACTTGGGGCTCAATCAGTTTGTTGATTGCTGCATTGATACCTGTATCCGGTGTATGGATTTGTTCTGTAACTGTGCGTACTAAACGCGTTTCTGTTTCAGTAGCAGACTTTTCAACCACAGTAAATAGACCATTTTGCGCTTTTAAATCGTCGATCAGTGCAGAAGGTCCAAACATGTTAATTTCACAGATACCCCAACGTGAGCCTGTGATGTCATTTGTTAGGTCGTTATAAACAGCTTGATGTCCGCGGTGAAAAGCACCGAAACCAATATGCACAATGTTTGTTTCTAGTTCTTCACGAGCATACGTAGTTTTCGTCGTGTATCTCGCTTTCTCAATATCTAAACCGTTCATGTTCAACCTTTGGAGTTAATTGATTAACCAATGCGTTATTTATACTGTGGGGAAGTTGTTATTTCAGTGATAAAAGTCACAAATAGCATACCAAATTATTTTCATTGGTCAACCATTATGGAGCTGTAACTGTTTTTGTGATTTGACGAACGTTATATGTGATGTTTCTGAGTGGTTTCATAATGTCATTGGACCTTATTTTTGGCCCTTATAAGGGTTAAAACAAGAACTGTGATCTTAGTTGGTAAATCAAAATTGTGATTGGTTGACCATGTGGCATCTCTAACTTAATATCGTTTATATTCCTTTGCTGGAGCGTATTTCAGCAAATATATTTGGTTTCAATATTAAGATTAAGGTTGAATGACAATGAGTGTGGAAATAAAACAAGATACGGAGTCTAGCTATAGCGATATTCTTAGCTTTGGTGAGCCAATGTTTGAGTTTAGTCAAGTTGGTCAAGCAGGTTCAGGCCAACCCGATTTCTTGAGTGGTTTTGGTGGCGACGCTTCGAACTTTGCTATCGCAGCAGCAAGACAAGGCGCATCAGTTGGAATGTTGACACAACTTGGCGACGATGAATTCGGTAAGCGTTTTGTTGAGCTGTGGGAACAGCAGGGTGTTAGCAGTTCAGCGGTGTGCACACTACCAAACAAAGCAACGGGCGTTTATTTTATTACGCACGACGATGACGGACACCATTTTTCTTTCTTGCGTAAGAACTCTGCGGCCAGTTTAATGACTCCGCAAGACTTGCCATTAGAGGCGATTGCCAACGCTAAGCTTCTTCATATCACCGCTATTACTCAGGCGATTAGTGATTCAAGTTGTGACTCAGTGTTTGCAGCAATTGAAACAGCGAAAGCGCACGGCACTCAAGTGTCCTATGACACCAACTTGCGCTTAAAGCTATGGTCACTGCAACGCGCTCGCGCCATCATTAATGAAACCGCGTCACTAGTCGATGTCTGCTTCCCAAGTATTGACGAAGCACGCTTGGTGACAGGCCTTGAACATGTTGACGATATCATCGATTTCTACCTAAAAGCAGGCGCGAAAGTTGTCGTACTTAAACAGGGTGGTGACGGTGCAACAGTGGCTAATGAGCATATTCGTCATTCCATTCGTCCACACAAAGTGACACCTGTTGATGCAACCGCTGCGGGCGATTCCTTTGCGGGCTCTTTCTGTACGCACTATGTCAATGGAGAGTCATTAGAGCTGTGCCTTGCCTATGCGAATGCTACCGCTTCTATCACGATCACAGGTTATGGTGCCGTTGCTCCTCTACCGACATTCGAGCAAGTGCTCGCGAGAATTAACGAATCAAAATAGGAAACAAAGAAATGGATCTTAATCAACGCCTAGCAGAACTGAAAGTTGTGCCAGTTATTGCGATAGATAACGCGCAAGATATTTTACCATTAGGAAAGGCTCTGGTTGAAAATGGTTTACCAGTAGCAGAAATTACTTTTCGCTCAGACGCTGCGGCAGAAGCGATACGCCTACTACGCGATGCATATCCAGATATTTTAATCGGTGCGGGCACGGTATTGAACGAAGCTCAAGTTATTGAAGCTAAACAAGCTGGGGCAGACTTCATTGTTTCTCCTGGTTTGAACCCGAGCACAGTAAAAGCGTGTCAAAAACATAAAATAACCATTGTCCCAGGCGTTAATAGCCCATCGTTGGTTGAGCAGGCTTTGGAGCTTGGTGTTGATACAGTGAAATTCTTCCCAGCAGAGGCATCGGGTGGTCTAGCGATGCTTAAGTCTCTGCTTGGCCCTTATCAGCAAATCAAGGTGATGCCAACTGGCGGTATCAATCAAAACAACATTCATGACTACCTTGCACTCCCAGCTGTACTGGCGTGTGGGGGGACTTGGATGGTCGATAAATCATTAGTCAATGACGCAGCTTGGGATGAAATTGGCCGTTTGGTCAGAGAAATTGTCGCGGCAGTATAGAGTAGGTATTTAAAATGAAAACAACAATTAAAGACATTAAAACAAGATTGTTTAAGATCCCGTTAAAAGAAATTTTGTCTGACGCTAAACACGGTGATCATGACCACTTTGAATTGATTACCACGACAGTCACACTGGAAGACGGCTCTCAAGGTACAGGGTATACGTATACAGGCGGTAAAGGCGGTTATTCGATTAAAGCGATGCTTGAGCATGACATTCATCCTGCTCTGATTGGTAAAGACGCGACGCAAATTGAAGAGATCTATGACTTTATGGAGTGGCATATTCACTATGTCGGTCGTGGCGGTATCTCTACATTTGCGATGTCTGCGGTAGACATTGCGCTTTGGGATCTAAAAGGTAAACGAGAAGGCTTGCCGTTATGGAAAATGGCTGGTGGAAAAAACAATACCTGTAAAGCGTACTGTGGTGGCATTGACCTTCAGTTCCCACTTGAGAAATTGCTTAACAATATTCGTGGTTATTTAGAAAGTGGCTTTAATGCCGTTAAGATCAAGATTGGTCGCGAGAATATGCAAGAAGATATTGACCGCATTAAGGCGGTTCGCGAGCTGATTGGGCCAGATATCACCTTTATGATCGATGCCAACTATTCGTTGACAGTAGAACAGGCGATCAAACTGTCAAAAGCGGTAGAGCAATACGATATCACATGGTTTGAAGAGCCAACATTGCCGGATGACTACAAAGGATTCGCAGAAATCGCCGATAATACATCGATTCCGCTAGCTATGGGTGAGAACCTTCACACGATTCATGAGTTTGGTTATGCGATGGACCAAGCGAAATTGGGTTACTGCCAACCAGATGCTTCAAACTGTGGTGGTATTACCGGGTGGCTCAACGCAGCTAATTTAGTTACAGAACATAACATTCCTGTATGCACTCACGGTATGCAAGAGCTACATGTGAGTCTAGTCTCTGCATTTGATACAGGTTGGCTTGAGGTGCATAGCTTCCCTATTGATGAATACACCAAGCGTCCATTGGTGGTGGAAAACTTCCGCGCAGTTGCCTCTGATGAGCCGGGTATTGGGGTAGAGTTTGATTGGGATAAGATTGCGCAGTACGAAGTGTAGGCAACAACAATCTAAACCCCCTCTTGTGGGGGCTTTAGGCTGTTGCCAAAGGTCTAGCTTTCAAGCTAGACCTTTGATCTAATAGAGGTATAGAAAACTAGATACCTCGACATGCTTCAAGAACCTTCTCCACAGCAGAATGAACTTGAAATGGTGACGACGGAACAACTTGTTCCCAAAGACCATCTTGTTAGTAAAATTGACTCTGCTATCGATTTTGAATTGATTCGTGATGAAGTCGCCCACCTCTAATGCAAAGACAATGGTTGACCACCTGTAGACCCTGTCTGCTTATTCAAAACATCCTACAGGGGTACATCTTCGGTGGAAAAAGCGAGCGTCAGCTTTTTCAAAGAAATCGAAGTGAATGTGGTATATCGTTGGTTCCTTCGCATTCCCCTCACTGAAAAGGTCATCCATGCCTCGACACTCAGTCAAAACTGTATCCGTCGATTCAATGGTACGGATGTTTTCGATCGTATATTTATTAACATCGTTCTACAAGCGATGACGAAACGCTAAGTCGCTGGAGAGGAGCTCTTTACCGACAGCACTCACCTCAAAGCGAACGCGAACAAAAACAAGCACACCAATAAACAAACGGCGCTCCGAGCGAGTGCAAATTTACGTGAGATGAAGAAGTTGCCCTAGGCCGAGTAAAAGAGGGAAAGAAATACTTTTGTCGTTAACCTTGATGTCGGTTATTTCATGGCCTCTGTTGCTGAATCCCTGAGTGCTCAGAGATATTTGGTATGTTCGGCTATCGACGAATATCAGGAACTTATCTACAATACGACGTCACGTGACGCTTATCGAGAGTATCACTCGGACCCTAAAGAATGTGTGTTCTGCTCAATGCGAGATGACTATTACTCAAAGTAAAAACATGAAGAAGGTCACCATAAGGTATATCTATACGGAGGCCATTGATAGATCCAATCAGATGCGGCTCTCTGCTTATGGAAAGCGCAGAAGCGAAACGATAGAGAGGCTTCGCGGATGCAAACAACGTCACGGTCATCGATAAACTCGCTTCTAGGGTTGGCCAAGGTGCAGATGCCGTGTTGGTTGGCAGCGGCGGGTCAAACATCAAGAAGATAGCATTGGTAGTGAGTTATTTACGTAAACTCAGCCTAAATCGAGGTGAAATAGAACAAATCTTCGCTTATATATGCCAATTTAAGAATACTAGTGCTCTAGAGTTTATCCAAAAAAATATTGCGATCGAGACCTACGGTCGCTCATAAAAAAGAACCCCACCTTAAAAAAGTGGGGTTCGTCATCAATCTGAAACCCTTCTTCTGAGGAGTTTTGTGTTTTAATTAAGGCTAACAATTATTTGAAATTGAAACCATGAAATTACTAGGCATCCATCACACGGCGATTATCGGTACTGGTTATGCCAGATTGGCGGTATTGTGACTCGTTCAGACTTAAGTGACAGGCTGAAATCTACCGTGCGAAACGTGAGTCTTATAATTGCTACCAGACGGTTCGTAGATCGAGCTGTTTTCTTTTCCTAACCGACTAAACGCCTAACCGGCCGGGGCGCGTCATTTGGTTTTTCGTGTCAATTTAGTCGAACAATACGCTGATTGCCTGAGAGAGAAGTCACTGGTGTGGATGAATATACTAGAAAAATCCATCATCTGTTAAAGGACGAATGATCTGTCTTCAGAGCTCTATCAAGTATGAGGCTCATTCCACGTTTTTTGAGCGGCTAACGAAATTTCAAAACCTGAAATATCCCCTTAATCTTACAGCACTTATGAAGAGTCAGTATTTTTATTTGGTGATCTGACTTTCTCTCCCCGTATACACACGGCTACGTTTTGTTTCTAGTCCCAATATAATACTAATCTTAGTAATTGTTCACCTGAGCTTGCTAAAACTCTAGATAGCGTGGTTAACGTTTTTTGATACTGCAATAACTGTCTAACGCAATTTTATACCTTGTTGTCAAGCGTTTTCCCAGCGTTATGTCTGAACACTTATTTATATTTATTATGATTGGGATAAGACAACGTTGTGTATTGATTGCAGACTGAATTTAAACTAACAAGATCTGCCTTTCGGATTCAGATCCTTCTGGGGTTGATATGTCATTAATACTGTTCTCTCTATCTGCAATATAACCGTCTGGGCTCGTGGCGATATAGGCGATGTTAGATATGATGATTTTGCTCCGTAATGAAGTACATATTTAGAGGGAGCATTATCGTGAACTTGATCAAGCCTTATCGTCTCACTTATTACACATGTTCGAGTGATTTAAGTATTCGATACTAATGAGAAACGTTTCCAGTGCATCGAACGCCAGCGAACAAACATGATACTGCTACGAACCCATTCGTCTGCAGCGATGGCAAGCCATACTCCCAGCACACCCATGCCCCAATGCAACCCTAACAAGTAACCTAGTGATACAGACACCCCCCACATGATAAGTATGGCTATTTTTACTGTAAAGTTAATATCACCAGCGCCTTTCAGTGCAGAAATGAAAATGAGATTACCAACACGCCCGGCTTCTACCAGTAGTGAAGCCATGAGTAAGGTAGCCAGCAAAGCGGTAATCTCAGGATCTTCGGTGAAGAGTCGAATAATCGGCTCTTTTAGTAGTATGACTATACTGATTGCTACCAGAGAGGTTGAGAGTCCGACAAAATAGTATTTGTGTACGCGAGATAAAATATCATCGAGCCATTGTTTGCCCACAAAATAGCTGGTTTGAATCTGTGTCGCTTGACCTAACGCTAGGGCAAACGTGAACGTCACACGCGTTATATTTTGTGCATAGGTATAAGCCGCAAGTGAAGACGTACCGAGTTGCACAACGATGTAGACTAAGGCGATCTGCGATAAGTTATAAGAGAGGATCTCGCCACCATTCATCACGCCAATGCGCAATATTTGACGATAAATCAACTTTGGAATTTGCAACCAATTCTTGTATGGGAGGTGAATATCACTACGTTTTAGAATCACTATTAGAAGCAGTGTTGTTACGATCTGACTAAACACCGTAGCGATAGCGACACCGGTGATACCGTAGACCGGAAGTCCAAAAGGCTGGTAAAGGGCAATATAGTTACCAATTATATTGATAATACCGGCAATCAAGTTGATCACCATTGGAGAGCGGGAATAGCCATGGCTGCGTAAAATGGTGGTTAATACCACACTAAACGTTAAATTGAAGGTAAAGACGCCACTGATAATAAAATAGTCGAGCCCCATCTGCTCTACTGCAGGTTCTAGACCGAAAACACCCACTATCGTTTCAGCTCCCAAGAACATCATCAGGCTTAAAGCGACCCCAACACTCAAACCTAAAATCATACTCGCAAGGCCAACTTGTGACGATTTCTCATGCTGTTGAGCGCCGTTATATTGTGCTATCAAAATCCCCGTACCACTGCTGACCATAAGGGAAATTACGATAAGAAAGAAGACGATTTGTGACACCACACCGACGGCAGATACGGCTAAATCCGAATAGCCAGATAGCATGAATACATCTGTGATACCAAGAGCGCTTCGTAGCAGTGTTTCTATGAATATCGGCCAAGTAAGGGCGACAATATTCATTCTCCCATCAAGAGATTGAGACTTTAAGGACATGTTTAGCTTCCTGCGAGATAGAATTAGGTCAACCGAGAAATGAATACAAGACTTGGTGGTTAACCAATTATGCTCTATTGTGGTTTAAATAATGAGCAAAATCTTTGCGCTAATCCACAAAAGTTTGAAGTTTAAATCATGACTAATCAGCAAAAATAGCGGTCATCTTTCGATATGCACTCGGCGAGGTGCCGTGATATTGCCTAAAGTTTCGGTTGAAACTGGACACGGTAGAAAAACCGACTCGAAAACCGATATCAGCAATACCTAATTTTGTTTCAAGTAAGAGTTTTGCCGCGGCTTCGGAGCGGATTTGCGTGATGTAGCTCATTGGTGATTGGCCAGTGTGGTTTTTAAAGGCGCGACAGAAAGCGTTTTTGTTCATACTGGTTCGCGTTGCAATCGCTTCAAGGTCAAACTCACGGTGGTAGTTGTTCTGCATCCAGTCAATTGATGCTGAAATTTTCGTGCTGGGTTGGACTTCGATTTGCGTATCGGTATGGTTTGCGAGGTATTCACATTGCCCTAGCTTACTGATTTCAGAGAGCAAAGAGAGAAACTGAATAACAGAGGAGACGCCCTGACTTTCTATTAGGCTTTTTATACTCTCGAATAGGTAAGTCGGCGCAGAGCGTATGACTAATCCGTGACGCGAATCTGAGATCATTTGAGCGATACGCGACAGTTCAGGAGTATCCACAAACAAGCTGCCGAAACAATCAGGGGTAAACTGCAAAACGTAAGAACAAAGAGGGTGTCTAGAATTCGCACTGTATGAGGTAAACCGGTGAGGTACATCCGCACCAATCAAGAAAATATCGCCCTCACAAAAGTTTGCAGTACTGTTTCCAACTAAGACTTTACCGTGTCCTTTGGTGATAAACACCAATTCTGTTTCGTGATGAAAGTGGTAGGGGTGCTCAAATTCAGCCGATTCAAATTGGTAAGCAGTAAACGAGCGCTCTCTTCGTGTAATGGTTTCTGCAGTGGCTTTCACTTGAGGCTCTCTCGTTTTGTTGCTCTTAAGGTGGGTATAGAATAAAGGCTAAAAATCAATAGGGTAAGTGATCCATTTCACGAATTTAAGTGATGCTAATTTCTGAACATTATGCGCAAATATCTGCGCAGATTGGTTCACCATAACCCTCTATGCTAGTCACCATAATCGAAATGGAGACAGATAGATGATTAAATCTGAAATATCGTTAGAGGGTGTTGCAACTGATTTTATTGCTTCACTGATTCCTGCTGAGAAACCTCGCAAAAAAACACGCATTGCCTTTGTATCTGTAGCAATTGAGATCCACTTTAATTGGGATTTAGCGCGAGAGACAACATTGTCGGTCGCTGAGTCAATTCGTCAGATGTTGCCAGAAGAGCAGTACGACTTCATTGCTGCTCAAGAGCCTTTTCAAGACCACACCGAACTACAACAGTTTCTTGATGACGCAGCTCATGGTGGCATCGACGGCTTGGTATTGTGTCATTCAGCTTATACAACAGGTGAGGTCGCTTCACAATTAGGTACATGGCTGTCAAAACACAAAACCCCAATTTTCAGTCTGGCGATGCCAGAGCCAATGGGCAATGGGCTCAACCTTCAAGCCAATCGTTTGTGTTCTCAGAACTTTGTATTAGGAATTTTGAATTCACTCGATGTGAAATATCAGTGGCTGTTCTGCGCACCGCAAGATGAGCGCGTTGAAGCGGAAGTACAGCGTTTTGCACGAGTTAGCCGTACATTATCGCAGCTCAAAGGTCGTAAAGCTCTGATTGCAGGCGCAAGCCGAGTACCTGGATTTTATGATTGCGAAGTGAATGAACTTGAGATCATGAAAAAGCTTGAACTGGGCTTTGATCGAGTGAACCTAATCGATATCACCTCTCGCATGTCAGAGTTTCAAGACGATGATGTGCAAGAGGTGAAGCGTTTAATCTTGAGTCACCCAGACTGCAAGCTGAATAACGTTCCAGACAAGCAAGTAGAAGACACAATACGTTTGGCATTGGCTCTTATGGTTGTCGCTCGAGAAGGGGATTACCTTGGTGTGAGCTTCAAAAACTGGCCTGAACTATTTGATCACCTCAACGTTGCTGGTGACGGTGCGATGGCATTAATGAATGACCAAGGCATTATTGTCGCGGATGAAGCGGATACAGGAGCAATGATCACTATGTTGCTGTTTAAAGAGCTTCGTCATGGCTTATCTCAGCCGATGCTGTCTGACATCTCCTATCTCTCGTCTGATGGTGAGCGCTTAGGGGTTTGGCACAATGGCTCTGCGGCGACGTGTCTACGCAAACAAGGGGCGGGCTTTGAATGTCGTAAACATGGCATTTTGGAAAACTACGATGAAGAGACCGCTTGGGGCATGTTGTTTGAGTTCTTGGTTGAACCAGGCCCAGTCACTATCGCGAAATACCAAGCACCTTCGATTGATACGGTGTTGGCATTTGAGGGTGAGATTGTCGAGTCAGACATGAAGTTTCGAGGTACATATGGTGAAGTTGTTCCAGCAGGCGTTAGTGCAGCACAAGTCGTCGGAACCATTTTAGATAAGGGGCTTGACCATCACTGGATTGTGGGTCGCGGGCACTTCGCTGAAGACTTGAAAGTACTCAACTACTGGTTAGGTGTCGAAGATATTCCCGTGAGTAATGCAGGAGAAAGCGCAGGGTTTGGAGGTCAATAATGAAAACAGTGGCTTGTGTCGGGATGGCCGTGGCTGACTTGATCGTTGGCCCACTAGACTCCTTCGAATTTCATCACGATGTGACCTTGGTTGATAACGTCAATATTAAACCGGGGGGCGATGCTGCAAATGTAGCTCTCAACCTTGCCGCGATGGGAGTAGATGTGAGTTTGCACTCTAAGTTGGGCGATGATTTGTTTGGTCATCATCTGCGTGATGTGTATCAAGGGCGCGGTATCGATACTCAAACATTAGCGGTATCTAAGAAACATCCAACGGCAGTCGCGATCGCTCTAGTACAGCAAGATGGTGAGCGGGTGTTTCTATATCAAGGTGGTGCAGTTGATGCACTGTCCATGGATGATATCGACGTAGCTCAAGTCATGTCGCGAGACATGTTGCACACCAGTGGTTTCTATCTGCTACCTGGGCTTGAAAACAGTGGATTAACTGAGCTTTTTTACACAGCAAAACAGCAGGGAAAAATTACCTCGCTGGACGTCGGTTGGGATTCACAAGGGCTTTGGTTGACAAAAATAGCGTCTTTATTGCCTTCACTGACGTACTTCCTGCCCACGTTAAATGAAGCGCAGCAGATCGCCGAAAAAGAGACTATTGAGGAGTGTGCCGACTTTTTCATCGAAAAAGGTGTCAGCGTTGTCGTCATCAAAGCAGGCGCTAAGGGCGCTTACGTGAACGATGGTAGTCAGAGTTACTGGGTTGAAAGTGAGCCCGTCAGTAAAGTCGTGGACACAACCGGAGCTGGTGACGGTTTCGTCAGTGGCTTTTTAGCCGCAATCTCTCGTGGTTATGACGTCTATCAAGCGGTAAAAGTTGCTAATCGAGCAGGTGCAGCCGTTGTGCAGCAATATGGCAGTAGCGGCGCCATTACTCATTTTGAACAAGTAGATATAACAAGGGAATATTATGAAGAAGTTATCTGAACTGCTGGCTGAATACCATAAAACAGATGAGTGTTTGGTTGGGTATAACTTCAATGATGTCTGGGATGTACAGGCTATATGTGAAGCGGCGGAGCGCAAAAATGTTCCGGTCATGTTGATGGCGTACACCAAGGTGGTGGATGCTCTTGGGTTGGATGTGTTGCATGCCATCGTAGCCTGTATGAAAAAGCGCTATTCAGTGCCAGTCTACCTGCATCTTGATCATTGTGATGACATCACCTTGTGCTTACAAGCTGTCGATGTTGGTTTTGATTCAGTGATGTTTGACGGCTCACACATGCCGCTAGAAGATAACATCAAGCTAACCAAGCAAGTGGTTGATTATGCGCATGCTAAGGGTGTGGTTGTTGAGGCTGAGATTGGCAAAATTCGTGGTCGAGGCGTGGATGGTGATGACTACTTAGCTGCGGTCTCTGATGTTGTGCAACTGGCTGAGCAAACCGGCGTGGATATGATTGCCGTCGGGATTGGTACGGCTCACGGTCATTATGAAGGTAAGCCAGAGATCAACTTTGACCGTTTGCTTGAGATCCATAAAGCGGTTGATGTGCCGTTGGTTCTACATGGTGGAACGGGAATTCCAGAACAAGATATTCGCCGTTCTCTCACCATGGGTATCAGCAAAATCAATGTAGGGACGGCAATCCATACCGCTTATATGCAAAACCTTGGTCAACAGATACAACTTGATGGTTTAGATGCGTATCCGCCATTTACGATTAAAAAGATATTGCCGAAAGTAGAAAAAGAAGTGACTAACTATCTTGAGATGGTGGACTAAATAATAACAACAGAAGCGCCGCTTAAGGTGGCGCTAAATATAACTAGAACCAGTGAAGAGATGATTTTCAACCACTAGTGCTCATAAGAAACGCAGTGGAATCCAATAACGTGAAAACAAAGGAATTACTATGATTATTCCAATCTCATTTGCTTTAGTGACTGGGGCTGTTGCGCTCGGGTCGTGGTATAAAGTTCGAAGTAAAAAACGTCAGCAAGAGTCGGCTACGTCCTATTTCTTAGCTGGAAGGGGCTTAACAGGCGTCTTGATTGCATCGTCATTGATGCTAACGAATCTATCAACAGAGCAACTTGTTGGTCTTAACGCACAAGGGTATACCGCAAATATGACGCCGATGGCGTGGGAAGTGTGTGCTGCATTGACCCTAGTTGTAGTCGCACTCTACCTTTTGCCAAAGTATCTCAGTGGTGGTGTCACAACCATTCCCGAATTTATTGAAGGGCGATTTGGTAAAAGTACGATGTATTTCTGTACCTTTCTATTCTTATTTGGTTACGTGCTGAATTTATTACCCCCAATTCTCTACACTGGCTCGGTTGCACTCGGCGGTATTTTTGATATATCCGACATTTTTGATGTCTCTTACTGGGGCGGTATCTGGATCATGGTGGTGTCTATCGGTCTCGTGGGTGCTTGCTATGCGGTGTTTGGTGGCTTGAAAGCTATTGCTTACTCAGACACATTCAATGGTATCGGCTTGCTGATTGGTGGCGTGGTATTGATACCTCTGTTTGGGCTATCTGCATTGGGTGATGGTAGCGTCATAGCAGGTTTCCAACACTTGATGACAGAGCACCCAGAAAAGCTCAACGCAATAGGTGGTAAAGATGACCCGGTTCCTTTCACGACCTTTTTTACCGGAATGTTGATCCTTAATCTTTTCTACTGGGGTACAAACCAATCTATTATTCAGCGAGCATTGGGCGCAGAGAACTTGGCCGAAGGTCAGAAAGGGGTTCTTTGGGCAGGTATGTTAAAGCTGCTTGGTCCCTTCTTCTTGTTGATTCCGGGTATTATTGCCTACGCGATGTTTGGCCCAGATTTACCCAATGGTGAAGTGGCCTATCCGATGCTGGTTCGTGAAGTGTTGCCTACGCCAATGATTGGGTTCTTTGCTGCTGTCCTATTTGGTGCCATTTTGAGCTCATTCAATAGTGTGCTTCACAGTACATCAACCTTGTTTACCCTTAACGTTTATAAACCTCTAATTAATAAGAACGCCAATGATAGAGATCTCGTGCGTACTGGTAAAATGTTTGGTGCGGTTGTAGGCCTGTTCGCTATCTTTGTCGCCCCGTTTATATATTATGCACCCGAAGGATTTTTCCAGTATTTCCAAACCATCAATAGTTTCTACATGGCTCCAATGTTTACCGTGATTGTGGTTGGGTTAGTCACTAAGCGTGTTCCAGCTATGGCTGCTAATATCGGTATTGTGGTCTTTATGCTGGCTTATGCATTGACCAGCTTTGTTTTCCAACCGGATATTCACTTCTTGCACTTAACCGGCATTTTGTTTGTAGCAACGTCAATTCTGATGCTCATCATTGGACACTTCTTCCCACAAAAAGTGGTGTATGAGCCGGTAGAGAAAGACGAAGTGGAACTGACACCTTGGAAGCACGCAAAACAGTTTGCTGGTGTGATCTGTATCGGTGTTGTGGCGCTCTATGTGATTTTCTCACCACTGGGTATTGCTCAGTAGATAGGTTAGGGCCGGCTTACATAGTGTGATGCGCTGTCAGCCCTTTATTCTCGCATCAGTCATAGCGTTAAGGATGAAGTATGTACGCAGAAATTGGCCGTTATTTAGGGCAGGGTGGCGTTTGGTTAAAAAACGATGAAGTGACCCTGTTTGTACAAAAATTTGGCGGAATGACCCCCGAGTTTTCAATTCAGTTGGACAATAGTTTGTCATCTAGCAGAGTGAACACACATTGGCTTCCGCACTTTAAGTCACCGTTCTCTGGAAAATTAGATCCTCAGTCACAAGAACAACGGGATTACTGGTCAGTAGAGCTCCTGCGTCAGGCCGCAGGCACGTTTTGCTGTGCGCCGGCATTTGGAGCAGGTAATGAGGACATCCCAACACACGGTGATACGGCGAATCAAGATTGGCAACTAACGTCTGCTCGATGCATTGATGACGGAGTATTTGAATGCAGCCTTGCTCAGTGGTCGTTAGAAGGGGGCTATAAAGGACTTGAGTATAGTAAAACTGACTACTTGAGAAACAATGACAATAGCCACTACATGGTCTTGGAGGTGACAAATTCAAGTTCAGAGAGTATACCGATTAACCTTGCTTGGCATACTACATTGGGTGCGCCATTTCTTGAGCGCGGATGCCGAATTCTGGATAACTGTAGTGATTATTTGGTTGCGCCTCACAGGACTGAATTTGACGACACCACACAGTTAAAACCGGGCAGTCGGTTTGCTAGTCTCAATCAAGCTACCGGTCGGGTTGGTAACAGCGTGGACTGCTCAACAATGACAGGCTACTCGGGCCACTCAGATTTTATTACTGCCACGACTCCGTCTACGCGGCAAATGTGGGCAGCTTGCTATAACCCGTTTATGCAGCTGATTTACATCACGGTTATCCCCTTTAACCAAATAGCGAACCAGGTTACACCTTCTTTTATGAACTACTGGATTCATGCGGGTGGTAGAGGCGCGCAGCCTTGGGCAGATTATACCGGAGGTTGTGACCGTAATTACGCTCTGGGCATGGAGTGCTCTATTGGCGGATCATGCAAAGGGTATGACTGGAGCCTAGAAAATCCGACTGTTTTGGGCAAGCCGACAATGCATCACCTTCCTGCTTTTTCGTCGGCTGCCTTTCTTTGTATCAATTCGCTGATGAAGCTACCCGCAGAGGTCGCTATCTCATTAACTGAAACTGAGCTGACCTTGCTCATTGAGAGTTACATAGAAACGTTAGACCTATCGTTTCAAGGACTTAAGGCATGCCGCCAAGCTTAATCCAATAACACAAGGAGTGTTTGTTATGACAATCCAATCGCTACACCCTACAACGTTAGCGTTTTTAGAAACGAAACCACTGCCAATGCTCATCAATGGTGAGTGGAAAGCGACCAAGCATACGCTAGGAGTCGAAAACCCAGCAACAGGAGCTCAAATAGCACAAGTGTGTTTAGCCGATGCACAAGATGTCGATGCTGCAGTAATGGTGGCAGATAGTGCCTTTCCAGCTTGGGCTGCGCTATCACCTGCTGAACGCGCTTTAAGGCTAACCAAGTTAGCAGAGCTGATCAATCGAGATACTCAGGTGCTCGCGGACCTTGAGTGTATTGATGTCGGTAAACCAGTGTCAGCAGCACTGGGGTTTGATGTACCGTTTGCTGCACAGTGCTTTGATTATTTTGCTCTGGTAGCACAAGAGACAGAGTATGAAATCGAACTTGGTCTTGAAGTTACAGACAGCCAAACCATTAAACGCCCATATGGCGTGGCGGCATTCGTTTTCCCTTGGAATTTCCCTTTAACGCTATGTGCATGGGGCATTGCACCAGCTCTTGCGGCTGGAAATACCGTGGTAATTAAGCCAGCGTCCGAAACCCCACTTTCTACCTTGTATCTTGCCAAGCTATGTGAAGAGGCTGGCTTTCCTAAAGGTGTCGTGAATATCGTTACAGGGCAAGGGAGTGTCGCGGGTGAGGCGTTAATCAATCATCCTAAGATTAAGCTTATGTCGTTTACGGGTTCGACAGAGGTGGGCAAACATGTGGGCGAGGTGTGCGGACGTAACCTTGTTCCAGCTAAGTTAGAACTCGGCGGAAAAGGCGCTGCTGTAGTGTGTAAAGATGCCGATATTGATGGTGCAGTGCAAGGGCTTACTGGTGCGTTAACTTTGAATGCTGGGCAAGTTTGTTGCACAGCATCTCGCTGGTATATCCATGAATCTGTCTATGATGAATTTGTATCGAAAGCAAAAACCGCGTTTGAAGCGATCCCAATCGGCAACGGATTGGATTCGGACTCTGTTATGGGGCCGATGTGCACTCACAAGCAGATGAGTAAAGTTCTGCAGTGCATCGCTGAAGCGCAGTCGGCTGGTGCAGAAATTGTCACGGGTGGTGACAGGGTAACTGGTGGTGGGTTACTCAAAGGGTACTTCATTCAGCCGACATTGCTTGCAGGAAAGGACGATAATCCTTGGGCGCAAGAGGAGATATTTGGCCCGGTCGCATTCTTACTCAAGTTTACCGATGAAGATGAAGTGATTGAACGAGCAAATCGCAATCCATATGGGTTGGCAAATAGCGTTTGGACAACAGACTTGCCAAGAGCTAAAGAGATAGCCGTTCGTTTAGTTTCCGGAAACAGTTGGATCAATGCGCACAATGTATTTGAGTATGGCTTGCATTATGGTGCGTGTAACCAGAGTGGTTGTGGCGGTGGTGTAAATAGCCGAGCAACATTCGAAGGCTACTTGCGACATCAGTCGGTCGCTTCAATTCGATAGAGGTAAGGCATGATTTTAGACATATTGAAAAAGCACAATGTAGTCTCAAAAGATCATGCCACAGCCACCCCGCTTACTGGTGGGGTGAGCTGTGAGATCTATTTGGTTGAAGACGATAACAGCTGCTTAGTCGTTAAGCGTGCACTGGAAAAGCTTAAAGTAGAAAAAGAGTGGTTTGCTGATACAAGCCGAAACTTATATGAGCAGCGTTATCTAAAATATGTAGGAGAGCGTTTCCCTCAATACGTGCCCAAATTACTCCACTCTTTTGAACGCGAGCGCTTGTTTACGATGGAGTATTTTCCTGAGCGTTTCAAAGACTGGAAGAAAGAACTCATGCAGGGGGAAGTGCGTGAACGTGTCGCGCAAAGTATCGGCGAAGCACTAGGTTACATTCATGCTGTGAGTTGGCATGATAAACAAGCAGAGGCGCTATTTGATTCGGATAGAAACTTCTATCAACTTAGATTAGAACCGTATTTTGAATCGATGGTAGAACAGCATAATGATCTGAAAACGCAGCTGCAGTCTTTGTGCTTGCAAGTGAGCACCACTAAACACTGCTTAGTACATGGTGATTTTAGCCCTAAGAATATTTTGGTGGCAGAAGATGAGATAAAAATCGTTGATTGCGAGGTGGCCTGGTATGGCGACCCAGCCTTTGATGTTGCCTTTATGCTTCACCATCTGTTGCTTAAAGCGTTTCATTTTGATCAGGTTCGGTATGTGCATGCTGCTCAAATCTTTTTGAACGCCTATCAGCAAGCAATAGGAGCTGAGCGTTATACAACCGTTGATGAGTCTAAAGTTGCAAAACTGACAGCGGCGATGATGCTGGCAAGAGTGGATGGTAAATCCCCAGTAGAGTATCTCTCTTCGCAAGAAAAATCAGAAGTTAGAACCGTACTAAAACCTATGCTTAAACATCAATTTACAACCATTGAACGTCTTATCGAAACGCTAGATTTAAGGAGTGATAAGCGATGAAAATTTTAAACGTTGATGCCTACCAAATTTTTGACTCGCGAGGCCTTCCAACAGTTGAGGCCGTGGTAGAGCTTGATTCAGGCATATGCGGTGTTGGGCTCGTCCCCTCTGGCGCTTCAACAGGGCAGTTCGAGGCACTTGAGCTAAGAGATGGTGATAATGCTCGTTTTCAGGGAAAGTCAGTGTATCAAGCGATTGCGAACATCAAGACTGAACTTGCCCCAGCACTTGTTGGAAAGGAGGTTAGTCAACAAGCCACGCTTGACCAAATTATGTGTGAAGTCGATGGCACAGCAAATAAGTCACGGCTGGGAGCGAATGCCATTCTGGCAGTGTCACTGGCTATAGCCGATGCCAATGCCAAAGCTCAAGGCTTGCCCCTGTTTAAGACTCTTGCTCCGACTTGTTCAGCTAACCTACTTCCTTTACCAGAAATACAGTTAGTGGGTGGCGGTGCGCATGCACAATGGCGGACAGATATCCAAGACTTTTTGATCATCGTCAATGGTGCAAAGAGTTACAATGAGACCCTTGAGGTTACTTCAAATATCTATCGTACTGCAGAAGGTTTGCTCAAACAGCGAGGGTTGTTAGCGGGTGCTGCGGATGAGGGGGGCTTTTGGCCGACGTTTGATAGTCATGAAGCCATTTTTGAGTTTGTTGTTGAAGCGATTAAGCAGGCTGGTTATCAGCCAGGACGTGATGTCTCTATTTCCCTCGATATCGCCGCTAGCGACCTTTACTCTGATGGTCGATATCACTTACCACTCGATGGGAAGAGTTACTCTTCTGAAGAGTTTTTGGCGTTGATGCTGGATTGGTGTGAACGTTATCCAGTGCTTTCAATTGAAGATCCGTTTGCCGATACGGATTTTGCAGCTTGGAAGGCTTTCACGCGTGAGGTGGGTGATAGAATACAAATTATCGGAGATGATTTATTTACCACAAATATCTCTAGGATTGAACAAGGAATCACAGAGAAGTTAGCCAACAGTGTGCTTATCAAACCAAATCAGATTGGCACTGTCTCAGAGACGCTAAAAGCGATCGAAGTGACGCAGAATGCGGGTTGGTTGCCTGTGGTATCAGCTCGCTCTGGTGAGACTGAAGACTCATTTATCAGTCATTTGGCCGTAGCGACCAATGCAGGCCAGCTAAAGGTGGGCTCGTTTACTCGTAGTGAACGAATGGTGAAATGGAATGAAGTGATTCGTATTGAACGTGCGTTATCAGGGCACAGTGAGTTTATTGGTGGCTCAATCTTTCAACAATTGATACAACTAGAACCCGCCTAACGACAATTAATATTCAGAATATGATAGCTAGCGATAGATTATCGCTGGCTTTTTTACGTGTGAAATAGGTAATTAAATCCATTTGTTAACCAAAGATCTCATTTTAGTAATCTAATTATGGAATAATGATTTATCTTTAAACTATCTTTGTTTGCGAGTAACCACTTACTTTTCAAAAATAAACAAAGCAATGAGAATGAAATCGACGACTAAACCCCTAGCACTGCTGCCTATTTTCTTGGTGAGCACTTCTTTAATGGTAGATGACTGGCGAGATATTCCATTACCAGCCCCGCTAGATGAAGGGCAATCATGGGAACTACAAGAAGCATATTCCGATTAGTTTAACTACATCGGAAAAGGTGATGAGTTTAGTCATAAATGGAATGACACCTACTACAACATTACGTTGCTCATACCCTTAATATGGCGTATGTGCTTTGATGAGTGCCGACCTACAAGAGCAGCTAAAACCAGTTAAGCTACAAATTTTGAAGTTTCGTGTCGGTAGACGCGCATGCCAGTCTGAGTATTCTCATATACAGCCAACTCATTTAGGTATGACCAAGCATGCACATTAGTTTTAGTCTGAGCAGCTAGTCGCTGGATTACAGTATCGATATTGCGGCCAGCATAGTCTTTAGTTGGTACGAAGATATTCTTAATTACTGATAGCATATTGGGTTCCTTATGTAATTAAATTACAAGATTCATCTGTAAAACTATATAGTAAAGCAAAAGTGTGATCAACATCCGTGGTAAACTTTCATGAATGTTTAACGTATGTAAACAATGGAATGGTATGGTTAAACAACGCACATATTGAAAGAAAGTGAGTTCATTACACTAAAATGAACATAATAAACGATCAAAGTATCAACACACTTTTCCTAATCTGACGGTAGCGTTGACACTATTAGCGATAGCACGTTAATGATCCGCCCCAGCAGTTTTGGACACCGAGTTAAGTGAGTACAATCACTAATGAGGTGAACAATGACAAATAACAAAACTAGAATTAAACATTCCCCTGAATTTAAGACAGAAGCCCTGAAGCTAGCAGAGAAAGTAGGCGTTGCTGAGGCAACGAGACAGCTCGGGTTGCACGAATCCCAGATCTACGGTTGGCGTAAGGCACTTAAGAAAGACACCAGTACCAGTCAGCGTGAAAAAGATCTGGCTGCTGAAGTCGCCAAGCTCAAAAGGCAATTGGCTGAGCAAGCTGAAGAGCTAGATATCGTAAAAAAGGCCGCCACCTACTTCGCGAGAAATCTAAAGTAGATTGCTATGAATTTATGCTCGAACACCTTCTGTGCTTCAATGTTGTCCGCATGACTAAGGTGTTCGAAGTTTCACGAAGTGGGTTTTATTACTGGATTAAGCATCGCCACAAGGCCATCCAGCGCGAGGCATTACGCCAAAAGCTCGATACAAAGGTCAAAGAGGCTTTTGACAATAGTAAAGGTCGTGATGGCTCAAGGCGCATCCAGAAAGAACTGGCGGAGAATGGTGATAGCCGTAATGTTAAAACCATTGCAGCCAGTATGAAGCGTCAGGATTTAACTCCGAAAGCGGCACGCAAGTTTAAATGCACGACGGATAGCAAGCATAAGATGTCTGTAGCACCGAACTTGCTAGCTCAGGACTTTAACGCAACGGCTCCGAATCAAAAATGGGCAGGAGATATCACGTATATTGCCACGAGCGAAGGCTGGTTGTATCTGGCTGTCATCATCGACCTTTACTCACGACAAGTAATAGGTTGGTCAATGGATACGAGGATGACGGCAACTCTGGTCTGCGATGCATTATCAATGGCTCTGTTCCGTCGAGGGTTCCCTGAGCATGTTATTGTTCATAGTGATCGAGGTAGCCAGTATTGCTCAAAAGACTATAGGGACATAATAAGTGCTTATAATCTAGAACAAAGTACGAGTAGAAAAGGAAACTGTTGGGATAATGCGTGTGTTGAGAGCTTCTTCCATTCTATGAAAGTTGAGGCGATCCAATACGAACCGATCATGAGCAGAGATGAGATGCGCCAAACGGTCTTCGAGTACATTGAAGTTGATTATAATCGGACAAGAAGGCACAGTGCTCTTGGGTATCTAAGCCCAGTTAACTTTGAGCAGCAAAATGTCGCTTAATGAAGTGTCCAGTCTGGCTGGTGCAGATCACTGAAGTTTGTTCCCATTTTTTGAACTTTTCTTACAATAGGGGGCTTACGATACATTCTGTTCGATTGTAAGGTAAAATACTAACAAGTCTCTTTGTGTGAGCTAGTCGTAAGTTGCCTACGGATATGTAAAATCTAGTATGAGTTATGACATTTGAGTTAATAAAGAATGTGGTATTTTATGAAAGGTCCATAGAAAAGAGCCAACCTAAAAGGTTAGCTCATTGCTAAAATGTTGAACGAGGTGTTACTCATTTTCGCTGATTTAGCTACATTCTACTATGTTGATATCACCGTGGGCCCACCCAATCCCTTTTTCGTGCTTTTTACCTTCATTGGTCACGAACTCAACAAATAAGAAGTGGAAGTTTCCATCAGGTAAATCTGCTGTTGGGATAACTAAAGGGTTGGTAAGGTCGAAGACCACATCGACAGAGCCAGAAACAGTTTCTGCCGAGTCTGCATGGTAAATGATGTAGTCATTTACTAATCCCCAGCTTGCATCCATCTGTCTTAAGCGGAATGTAAGTCCATTTTCATTTACGGTCGAACCAGAGCCTGCATGATAGTTTGCAATAACGCTCAAAGGCTGGTTGGTACATAGCGGAGACCCCATGTATTTATTGTTGTCATCAAATGTCACGCTCGCTTCAAACCAATCTTCTATATCTATACTTAGAGTGTCTGTCACCGCGCCCGGTTGGTGAGCGCCATTTGCGCTGGCTGTGATTTGGACTGAGCCTGCCTTGATCGCGTTGACAACGCCATCAACAGAGACAGTGGCCGTTGTGTTATCTGAAGAAGACCATGTCACGGAAATATCATCAGGTGATTTACCAGGCTCACTTGAAGTTAGTTCTACAGACAGTGCAGCGCTTTGACCTACGTAAATTGGATCTGTCTCGTTGACGACTGAAATATCAGTTGCGTAGATAGGGTCAAACTCCCCTGAGCGAATAAGAAGTGATGATGACACTTGTTCCGCAACGCTTGATTGAACCAAAATTTCTGCATCACCAATGGCGAGAGCAGTAACAAGTCCGCTATCAGAAACGCTTGCAACGGATGGATCGCTTGACTTGAAAGTGACCACTGGATTGGCATTGAGTGGCGTGAATGAAGGCGTAATTTGATAGGTGGCTCCTGGGCGCAGTTTACGTTCGTCAGCACCCAAGCTAATACTCTCAGGAACTGGCATATCTGCATCGTCGCTAGACACTCGCTCGTTTATCATGACATCGTTGAGATAAACGACCTCACCATTACGCCAAGTCACTTTGATTTCTTCAATGGTCTGATTCTTACCTAGGCCAAAATGAACGGTATTGAGCAAACTCTGTGAGAAGTTTTCACCCGCAGACCCGACTCTTCGAGTGTATGACTTGCTTTCTGTCGTCACAGTAACAACGGCTGACATCGGGTCGATGTTATGTAATGGGCTGTAACCTACGTGGACAAGAGAGTGGTTGCCAACGTTTTGTGTCTGGTTTTTATATAGATACCAGATACCGTCTTCGCTGCCGTTGAGTAGATCTACTTTACCATCGCGAGTAAGAGCAAAGGCTTGCCCCATGTCTCCATGACCTGAGTCGTTAACATCATGTGCACCATGCATTTGGGTAATTTCAAATTGTCCGTTTCCATCATTGATAAGGAGGTAATCGGTCACACGTTCTTTTAAGTACCCATAGCGATGAATAAAGATATCATTGTGTCCACTATTATTGAAATCGCCGTATGTTACGCCCCAGTGATTGCCCCCTTTAGGTAGGTTCCATTCAGCGGACTCATCGACAAACCTGCCATCACGGTTGACTAAAAGAACATCTTGCTGATTGCGGTTTTGTGGTTGCCAATCAACATTCACATCTTTGATATCTTCCATGGTAAATGCAATCTGCCAGAACACATCCGCATTCTTAACCCATTCCACGTTCCACGTATTGTCGCCAATATACCCAATATAGATACCATTTTCATCGCGTTCTGATGGCCAGCCAATTGCACTGTCCGGGGTGATTTCTAAGTCATCAGGAAGAGTGTAATAGTCTTCTACTTTCACAACTTCATGAGCGGTCTTCTGCTCACCAAGCATGATAGGGAAGCCACCATCATACTGTCGATAAGTAAGGTGAAGATCTTTAAGAGTGAATCCATCCTCCACGGTCAATTGCATGGTTCTTCGCCCTTTATTGCCATCATCGTTAAGGTTGAGTGTTTGAGCGATAGGGTTAAAGTCTAATGAGCGATTAGATAATTGATAATGTGGTAAGCCTTTTGAGAGGTATATGTCGGGTAAGCCATTTCCTGTCACATCGACATCTGCAGCAGCTTGAACCTGCCAAGTTTGACGAACATTTTCTGGAAGTACGCTTTCAGTGACATCTGTAAATGTGAAGTCACCATTGCCTTTCCATAGTGTCATAGGTGTCAAAAAGAGTAGGTCATCTATGCCATCCCCATCAAAATCGAGCACAAGAACACGCTCAGTATTGGCTTTTTCAATACCGGGAACATCAATGCGGCTAAAGGTACCATCTTGATTGTTTTTGTAGAAAAGGTGCTGTGCACCACTACCGCCGTTGATCCCTTCAGCATTAATAAATACGAGGTCAAGATACCCGTTTCCATTCATATCTAAGAAACGAGCCCCACGTCCTCTCGCGCTCTCAGTTATTCCAACCTCTTGATAAGACTCGGTTAGCTTACTTTCTTCATTCACAAAAAAGTCAGGGTAAGATGGAGTGGTTCCATTTCCGCCACCTCGTGTAACAATAATGCCTAAATCACCTGAGTGGTCATAGTCTGCTGCTGCCGTACCATGCATATCACCCCAAGAGAGTGAGCCATCCCAACCTCCGTTTTCCACCGTGAAGGTACCATCTTGATTGTTCCAGTAGAGTTGGTTTGTTGGGCGCCAGTTATGGTTGTTAAGAATAATATCGTAATAGCCGTTGTTGTTGATATCAGCAACCGTAGGGCCGCCATATTTTGGGAGAGCGTCTTGGTTCGCAATACCAGATTCTTCGGCAATGTCTTTGAATTGAGGTAGGAGAATATCTGGACGCTCTGCGAATTCCAGCTTATTTACTGTGATATCACTACCGCGTGCCATAACCTTAATGTTCTTTACACCCGTAGAGCCAACGTCCACAAGCGCATTGATGTGGTTGATACCCGGTGAAGGAACGTCGATGTTATCTATGGCCAACTTATCATCAATATAGAGTGACAAATTCGCAAACTCACTCTCGATATCCAGTTCTAAATTAACTCTTTGTATCAGTGATCCTGCAACATCCCTTTGTACGGTAACTGGGTCGAAAATACCGACTGTAAATGAACCATCAGGTGGAGGAGGGATCTCTTCAGTGTTATCACTGCCACATCCTACGAGTATGGAGATAGTACTCGCGACCAATGTTAACTGGAAGTACCTAGTAAGGCCTTTCATTGTGTAGGGCATATATTTTCCTTGTTATGAATATAAGAAGTGAACGTTTGCTCACTATTGATTTAACACTTTGGATAAACAATGCTCAATATTGGTTTGTTGTTTGTGCGATTTTGATCGATATTGGTCAACCTTTATTGTGGTGTAAGTCTAAGTTTTTCTGCGCATAACTCGCGATTCTTGTGAATTTTTGCCATGTTAATGAGGTGGAAAATAGGCTGTTTATAAATGCCAAACAGAGGTGTAACTTATTTATGAAAACAAACAAAACTACTAGAGGACTGTTGTTAATTTCTCTGGCATTCAGTGTGCCAGTGATCGCTTGTAGTGATGGTCGCTTTCATGCAAGTGGTGAAATGAAATTTAGTAGACCAATTCCTTTACCCGGGGGAATGAAAATATCAACGCCACGTGTATTGGAATTGAGAGACAAGCAGTTTTCTTATGATGTTATGATCGAAGCAGAGTATCCTATCGAGGAGTTGGCCGTAAAGGTAACCCCCGGACCTGGTGTGATACCCAATGAAGCCTCTTTTGGTGTGTTTGAAGATCAGACACAGCTGACAGTCACTGGCAAGGCTCTGGCGAATGTGATTACGATGACATCGGTTCAAGTGGTTGGGGTATATCAAGGGCAGCCATTTAATGCGTATCGGTTTGTCACAGCCAAACCAGTGAAGTAACGATAAGAAATCAGGGCGAATGTTAAGACATTCGCCCTGATTTAATGTTGGCGCTGAAGTTTATGACCAGCAGCGCCTTACTTAATTACTCGATTACTCAACTACTTAAGATTTTTAGCCACCGTACGGTCCCAACGTTCTAAGATCTTGGTGTAATCTTGATCAGGTTTTAGCATAAATGCTGTTATATCATTTGGCATATCAGCCCCCAAATCAGCAGGGATGTTTCCAACAGGAAACGTAACCAGTTGTCCGGCAGAGCGAGCATCTTCATAAGGTTTGGCTAACTCAGGCACCCCAGAAGTACCGCCCGCGAGAGTCGTGATCGCGGTATCGGCTTCTAGATAGACTTTTAAGTTGTCATCATTCATCCAGAAATCGATCCATTTCTTCGCGGCTTCCACTTCACCCGAATCTTTTGGAATCGCCCAACCTGGGCCGTTATAGTCCATAACAATACCTTTATCGCCGTTCACTGCTGGGAACGGGTGTAAAGAGAAATGCTCAGGAAGTGAATCGTTTGAGAACGGAGTAATGTTCCACATACCCTGTGGCAGCATAGCAACACGGCCAGATTGGAATGTCGTTAGCGCTACTGACCATGGGTCGGTACCCGCTGAAACCATTGGGTTAAAGCACTTGGCATCAATCATCTTTCTAAAGCCTTCAAAGGCATTTTTCATCGATGCATCGTCGGCAAACTTCGCTTCACCACTCACAAACTTGTCCATACGAGACAGATCTGGGTTATTACCATCGGCCAGCGCCATGGTCAAAAAGTAGACATAAGGGGTCCAGCCACCATTGTTTGCTGCAAGTAGCATTGGCTGAATCCCTTTGTCATTCAGCGCTGTACAAGCTTGAACTAACTCATCAACGGTTTGTGGGTAGCGTTTGATACCGGCGTCTTCAAACAAGTCGTTATTCACAAACACACCCATACCTGAAACTTGGAGCATTGAGTAATAAACTGTCTCATCAAGGCCAAGGTAAGGTTGAAGTTTAGGTTGTACACGTTCGACAAACGGGAGGTCATTGAGTGGCATTAACTGACCATTGCCACCCCAGTGTTGGATAAACTCACGGTCAACCATCACGACATCGGGCGGTGAACCTGCCTGCATTCGAGCAGGGATACTCGTCACCATGTCATTACGAGCCATGTAATTGAGTTTTACTTTGATATTAGGGTTTGCTTTTTCGAATCGCTCGATGATTAACGGGAAGTTAGCGACTTCTGCGCCAGCGCCTTTCCAGCTAGAGACTTCAAGTTCGATTTGTTTTGCTGACACGTTGCTGGTGGCAAGTAAACAAGCAGTAATTGCAGTGGCAAGAGAGAGTAGTTTTAGTTCCATGTTATTAGTTTTCCTTGAATCGTTATTGGATAAATACTTGATAGTCTATACAAAATATTCAAATAGCGCTGGGCGCAATGTACTACTAAAAACATAATTATTATTGGATGTAGCGGTGTAGCTTAATAGAGCTCTATGAGAGTGTTTTCTCCTAGAAAGTGAGCAAGGCACGAATGCCTTGCTCTGTTGGGTTATTTCACAGCACCTGCTGTCATACCATTTACAATCTGCTTAGATAATGTAAAGAACACAACAAGAAGTGGAAGTGATGCAAGCACTGCTGCAGGGAACAACTGTGTTGGATCAACAGAGTAGGTTCCTAAGAAGCGCAGTACGGCTGGCATAATGGTTAACTTGCTTTCCGTTGTGATGAAGAGCAGTGGGTTAACCACATCATTCCAAACACCTAAAGTGATAAAGATCGCTAGTGTACCTGTAATTGGCTTAAGCATAGGGAAGATGATGTACCAGTAAGTCTTTAAGAATGTCGCCCCATCAAGTGTCGCAGCTTCTTCAAGCTCTTTCGGTATGGCTTTCATAAAACTAGTGTAGAAGAAGACACCTAACGGCAAGTGACCAACGGTATACACCAAAATCAGACCGAAGTAAGTATCTAGTAGGCCTAAATCACGAATGAATAGGTATAGCGGTGTTAGGGCCGCAAATGGTGGGATCACCATGCCTAGCATGAAGAAAATGTAAGCGATATTGCTTACTCGGCTACGAATTCTTGCTAGCGGGTAAGCAGCAAGCGAAGAGAGAATAGCCACAGAGAAGATAGTAACAACAGTTATTCCGATAGTATTAAATACAGTACCAAAGTAGTTCATGTCAGCAATAACATTCACGTAGTTTGAGAAATGCAATTCTGTAGGCAATGCGAGAGGATCAAGCATAATCTCTCTACGGCTTCTGAATGACATAAACACCATATAGAAAACAGGAGAGAGAATGATGAACGTGATCGCAAACATCAGTGAAATCAAAAGCCCCTGTTTTACGTTGCGCGGCGAAAGAAACTTTTTTTTACGTGTTGCTGTTGACTGGTCTTCGGTCTTTGTTGGCAGTTTATTGGATGTAATACTACTCATTAGATACGGTCCTCACGAGCTCGTAGGTAACTGTTTTGAATAATAGTAATCATAGCTACCAGTACAATCATGACCACTGACAGAGCTGCTGCAGAGCCATACTTAAAGTCTTGGAAGATGAGCTGGAAGATCTTAAGACCTAGCGTCATCGTTGCGTAATCTGGACCACCACCTGTCATGATGAATGGGAACTCGAATGATTTAAGAGTACCGATCGTAGCAAGCGTAATATTGACGGTAATCGCTGGGGCAAGCAGTGGAATATCAATATGGAAGAACGACTTGATTGGTGATACACCATCCACACGCGCTGCGTCTTTCACTTCGGTTGAAATACCGGCGTAACCTGCTAAGAAAATAGCGGTCGAGTAACCGACAAACATCCATACGTGAACAGCGGCAACAGAGAATAGGGCAATGGAAGAGTCTCCAAGCCAAATTTGCTGCATGCTACCCATGCCAAATGAAGCCAGAAGCTCGTTTAAGCCTCCACCCATTGGTGCATAAAGGTATTGCCATACATAACCTGCAATCACTAGCGACAGCATTGAAGGTACAAGTAGGGCAGTACGTAATGCATCGCGTACTGCGGGAATACTGTTTAAGATGGAAGCAAAAATCAGCCCCAACCCGTTTTGGAACACGACGACGACAATACCGTAGATCATGGTATTTTTCAGCACTTGAACATAGCGCTGATCGGAGAATATCTCACGATAATTATCTAAACCAACCCATGTTGCTTCACCAACACCAGCATACTCTGTCATCGACAATGAAATCCCCTTGAACACTGGATAGATAGTGAACATGAGATACAAAAATAGAGCCGGAATAAGGAAATACAACCTTTTATCGACTTTCATAACTACAACCCTCAATTAGCCTATGGGCAAAGACGGCAGCTAAAAAGATATAGCTGCCAAACAAGCAATTAACGTTTCGCGATATCGCGAGCGACAAGTGCGTCCCAACGCTCAAGAATCACGTTATAGTCTTGGCTTGGGTTTAACATAAATGACATGATGTCATTCGTCATATCACGTGTTACTTCAACAGGCAGCGCACCGACAGGAAACGTTACATATTGCATAGCGTCACGCGCTTCGACATAATCTTTGGCAATATTCATTGGCAGACCTGAAGTACCACCAGTTAGTGTGGTCATTGCTGTATCTGCTTCCAAGAACAGTTTTAGGTTCTCGTCTAGAGTCCAGAAGTCGATCCACTTTTTAGCTGCGTCAACGTGCTTAGCATCTTTTGGAATTGCCCAACCAGGGCCAAGGTAATCTAGAGTGATACCTTTATCGCCATTAACCGATGGGAACGGTTTTAGAGAGAAGTTTTCTGGCAAAGAATCTTTAACAAATGGGTTGATGTTCCATAAACCCTGAGGCAGCATAGCGATACGGCCAGATTGAAATGTTGTCAGTGCCACCGACCATGGGTCTGTACCCGCACTAATTTTTGGATCGAAACACTTAGCATCAATCATTTGACGGAACGCCTCAAATGCGTTCTTCATTGATTGGTCTTCAGCGAATTTGATTTTGCCATTGTTAAACTGAGCTAAACGGTCTTGGCTAGGTACGTCACCATCAGCAAGACCTAGTGCTAAGAAGAAAATGTAAGGTGTCCACGCGCCGTTATTACCTGCAAGTAAAGTTGGTGTGATGCCTTCATTATTTAGCTGCTTACACGTAGCAGTAAACTCAGCAATGGTTTCTGGATACTTTGTAACTCCCGCTTTGGCCATTAAGTCATCATTAACATAGATACCCATGCCGGAAACTTGAAGCATTGCGTAGTATACATTGTTGTCTAAGCCAAGATGTGATTGTAGACCAGGTTGAATACGTTCAACGAAAGCTTGATCACCAATTTCCATTAGCTGACCGGCTCCACCCCAGTGTGTGATAAACTCGCGGTCAACCATGATGACATCCGGTGGACTACCAGCTTGGAAACGCGCTGGAATGCTGGTTACCATGTCATTACGCGCCATGTAATTAAGACGGACTTTAATTGTAGGATACTGCTGCTCAAACTTTTCGATTAGAACTGGAAAGTTTGCAACTTCTGCTCCTGCGCCCTTCCAACTAGCGACTTCTAGTTCGACTTCATTTGCGCCAAAGCTAGATGCTGAGAGAGTAAGAGCTGTTATAGCTGCAAGTTTTGTTAGTTTCATTGTTACCTTCCTTTATGGTACTCGATGAATAAATAGGCTTACTCACCAAGGATCTTTGTTATTTGCCATTAAAGTTTAATTGGAATACCAAATTTAGAGCCAAGATTACCAATTGGTTGATGATTAATGTGTGATTGGCTTCAAATTAGCTGGATTAAGCCGCTAGTATGGTTTGTCTGTAGCAACAATTATGAATTCAATCACAATAACGGACTAAATTACCAAAAACATATTAACCAACGCGGTGTGTTTAAGTTATTTTGGTTGATAAGTTGAAGTGTTTAAGAATTAAAGGCTCAAAAAATGGCAGATATCAAACTATCAAACGTTAAAAAGCGTTTTGGAAAAGTACAAACAATTCACGGCGTTGATTTAGAAATAGATCACGGAGAGTTCGTCGTTTTTGTTGGCCCATCGGGCTGTGGTAAATCAACTCTCCTACGTTTAATCGCAGGTCTTGAAACTATATCCGATGGTGAAATATTCATTGGCGGTAATATGGTGAACGACGTTGAACCTGCTGAACGTGGTATCTCAATGGTATTCCAATCATATGCGCTATACCCTCATATGACGGTTGAAGAGAATATGGGGTTCGGCCTTAAGATGAATGGGGTATCTAAAGATCAAGTGAATAAGCAGGTATTACTTGCGGCTAAAACACTTCAGCTCGAGCCACTCTTAAAGCGTCGACCAAAAGAGCTGTCAGGTGGTCAGCGTCAGCGTGTAGCGATTGGTCGTGCTATTGTCCGTAACCCAAGTGCTTTCCTATTTGATGAGCCTTTATCGAATCTTGATGCAGAGCTGCGTGTTGAAATGCGCTTACAAATAGCTCGTTTACACCAAGAAATAGATACAACTATGATCTATGTAACGCACGATCAAGTGGAAGCGATGACGCTGGCTGACAAGATTGTTGTTTTACGTGATGGGAGTATTGAGCAAGTTGGCTCACCTTTAGAACTGTATAATAAACCAACCAATATGTTTGTTGCTGGTTTTATTGGTTCACCAAAAATGAACTTTATCGATGGCGAAATCACAGAAGTTGATAAAGAGTTTTTGAATGTTCGTCTTGCCGACGAACAGGTTATCTCTATACCGATGAAGCAGCAGAGTGGTTCAAAAGTAGGTGAGCTCGTGAAAGTTGGCATTCGACCTGAACATATTCATGTTGAGGAAGAGAAGGGGAATGTGACGATTCGTTTTGCAAGTGAAGTGGTTGAGCGATTGGGTAACAGTACTTATCTATTTGGCCAGTATGCAAAGCAAGAGGGGTTCATCGTTCACCATCCAGGCGACAAAGAGGTGAGCGCATTTGACAACATCGATCTTTACTTTGCTACATCGGATTGTCATGTGTTTGATGAGAGCGGGGTCTGTATTAGCAACTAATTATTGATACGATGATTATAAAAGGTGGCTGGGGAAAGCAAATCTCTAGCCGCATTCTGGTATACCCCACCGATCTTTTTCCAACTGAGTTTAATTCATCGCAACAGTAAGTTGTAAGGAGTTGCTTACAACTAAAAGAGAATAAATGATTGTGAGGGATATAAGAAATTCCTGAGTATGGCGCATAGGGCCAAATCACAGATTGTGCCTCCATGTTCTTACCTGCTATAGCGTTCCAGATCAATGGCATTTGGAAGATACTTCGCGGCTGATTCTTAATTTAAATCACTCTTCTATTTTGGTAAACCATTTTTGGGTTTTAATCCGAAATTGGTTTGGATTTATTTGAGGCCTGTCTTATTATTAGAGAAATCTCGAGGGTTATACTGGTTATCAGGGTATAAATATGTCACTTTGACCGTATATCAAACGAAAATGAGAAAGTTAGAAGTTAACATCCTTACTAGTTGTTGACCAATGGTAATGGTTTAGGACAGAAATGACTATGGCTAAACACGCAAATAGACGAAGATATTTTGATGTAGGTAAACAGATAGAAGAGCTTTTGTACTCTGGTGAGTTTAAGGCCGGGGAAAGGTTACCTTCTGAAAGGGAACTGAGTGAGCGTTTTGATACCAGCCGCGCGACTATTCGTGAAGCAATCATCATGTTAGAACTTAAGGGATTAATCGCCGTAAAACAGGGGGCTGGAATCTACTTTATAGATTCTCCTGACAAGACTTGCAATACTCTATTAACTCCAATAAGTGACATAGGGCCATTTGAGCTTTTGCAAGCCAGACAAGTTATAGAAAGTAATATAGCTGGGTTTGCTGCCACACAGATCAAATTCAATGAACTACAAGCTTTAAAGAAAGTCGTTGCACAACAAGAAAATGAGCTTAACGGTGATAGTACAAGGTTTGAAGAACTTGACCAAAAGTTTCATCATATGATCGCGGAATCGACTCAAAACCGAGTTCTAATCAATCAAGCGAACCAAATGTGGAGCACTGTACGCATTCATAACCCACTTTGGCGAGAACTAAACCATAAATACCTTCATGAAACAGCGCTGAAAACCGCATGGGTTGATGACCATAAGCAGATTCTCATCGCGTTGCAAAAACGTTCTGCAGAAGAGGCTAAAATTGCTGTTTGGCGTCATATAGAAAACAGTCGGCAGGAGTTGATGAAGCTGGTCAATAACGAAGAATCTTCTGCTGAGTTTGATGATCTGTTTTTTGCGCAAGATATTTAGTCACTACCTAGAATTACAACATTTATTGTGTTTGACAGAGAACTCTCTACTCTAAAATACAAAATTTTGATTTTGCGCACACTAAATTGGTTGAGCTATTGGTATGGTGTGGTAAACCAATATTTTGGCTGTCTGTTTTTTGAAGGCGGCTATCACTAGTTTAAAGTAGGAACAATTATGAAACGTTACCAAATGTACGTTGACGGCCAGTGGATTGACGCTGAGAACGGCAAAGTTGATCAGGTTATTAACCCGTCAACCGAAGAAGTGCTTGCTGAGATTCAGGATGGTGATCAAGATGATGCTGAGCGCGTTTTGAGTGTGGCTAAACGTGCTCAATCTGACTGGAAACGAGTACCCGCGCGTCAACGTGCTGAACTATTGAGAAAGTTTGCTCAAGAAATCCGCAATAACCGTGAGCATCTTGCAGAGTTACTCGTGAGCGAACAAGGCAAACTACACCGAGTTGCGTTGGGTGAAGTCGATGTAGCTGCATCTTTTATCGAATACGCGTGTGACTGGGCTCGTCAGATGGATGGCGATATTGTTCAATCTGATAATGTGAACGAACATATCTGGATTCAAAAAATTCCTCGTGGTGTCGTGGTAGCGATCACTGCATGGAATTTCCCATTTGCATTAGCAGGTCGCAAGATAGGACCAGCACTGGTTGCGGGGAACACTATTGTTGTTAAACCAACCTCTGAAACTCCGCTCGCAACGTTAGAGTTAGGCTATATTGCTGAAAAAGTGGGTATTCCTGCAGGTGTACTCAATATAGTTACCGGTGGTGGAGCAAGCTTAGGTGGCGCTTTAACTAGTCACCGTTATACTAATATGGTCACTATGACAGGTTCAACACCCGTTGGTCAGCAGATCATCAAAGCGTCTGCGAATAACATGGCTCACGTTCAACTAGAGCTGGGTGGTAAAGCACCATTCATCGTAATGGAAGATGCTGATCTGGAGCAAGCCGCCGCCGCTGCTCTACATTCACGCTTCGACAACTGTGGTCAGGTATGTACATGTAATGAACGTATGTATGTACACTCTAGTGTCTACGATGAATTCATGGCGATCTTTATGGAGAAAGTCCAAAATATCAAAGTGGGTAATCCTATGGATCCAGAATCTGATATGGGTCCTAAAGTAAACAAACGAGAGCTTGAGCACATGGAAGCATTAGTCGTGCAGGCATTGAAAGAAGGCGCGCAACTTTTGTATGGTGGAAAGCGCCTTACGGAGGGTGAGTTTGGAAAGGGCTTCTGGTTTGAACCCACAATTTTAGGTAATGTTCAACAATCAATGACGATTGTTCATGAAGAGGCATTTGGTCCAATTCTTCCTGTTATAAAATTCGACACTTTTGAAGAAGTCATTGATTACGCAAATGATAGTGAGTATGGCTTGGCAGCTATGATTTGTACGCGAAATATGAAGTATGTACATCGCTTAACTCACGAACTTGAATGTGGTGAGATTTATGTGAACCGTGGTCATGGAGAACAGCATCAAGGTTTCCATAATGGCTATAAACTGAGCGGAACTGGTGGTGAAGATGGAAAATATGGCTTCGAACAATATTTAGAGAAGAAGACATTCTATGTGAATTTCGACTAAAATAGTCGAGATAGTAAGTGGCCCCGTCCTAATATGAGTTGAAACTCTCTAACTAAAACGCTCGATGTGCTTCATCGAGCGTTTTATATTTTAAAACCGCATGAAGCCTCATTTGAACATAGATCTCTGCAGATTCTGCAACCATTTTCCTGCCTCTTCCAGATTTTTCGGTTACCTAAGTAAGAACCTCATTTTGAGTATTCCATTTACACGTTCAGCTAATGCATTCTGATAGCTGTCATAGCAGTTATTCATCGAGAAAGTCAATTTATGTTTCTTGCGTCTGACTTGGACACCTTTTAGTTAGACGAAATGACTGATAGATAGGTGCTTATGAGCAGCAAAAGATATCCAGAAGAATTTAAAATTGAAGCGGTAAAACAGGTCACGGAAAAAGGTCATAGTGTGGCTGATGTTGCCAAGCGCCTAGGGACTTAGGGACGACTACACACAGTCTTTACGCTTGGATTAAGCGCTACGGTCCCGACTCCTCCCAACACCAAGCTCAATCTGAGGAAGTTGCCGAAATTCGTAGGCTTAGGAAAGAAATGCAAAGAGTTACCGAAGAGCGGGATATACTAAAAGCCGCGTGTACTTCGCAAGCCAGTCCGACTGAGGTACGCCTTTATCAAAGCCAACCAATCAGTTTGGCCTGTTCGACGGATGTGCAAAATCCTTGTGGTTCATCCCAGTGGTTTTTATACCTAGCTAAAACACCCTGACAGCAAACAAGAGAAACGGCGTAAGTATCTTATCGGTCTTATTAATCAGTTTTGGCTGGAATCTGGTGGGATTTACGGCTATCGAAAGATATACAGTGATCTACGAGATGAAGGGGAATTCTGTGGAATTAACCAAGTACATCGCTTGATGAAACGAGAAGGCATACAGTCACAACGCGGATACCGTAGAACCCGAGCTAAAGCGCGTACTGAACATGTCATTTCGGCTAACAAATTAGCCAGAGAGTTCAATCCAACGGCTCCAAACCAATCGTGGGTGACCGATATTACTTATATAAAAACACATGAAGGTTGGTTGTATCTTGCCGTTGTTGTCGATCTTTTTTCTAGAAGAGTGATTGGTTGGTCGATGAAAAGTCGAATAACTAAAGAGTTGGTTTTGGATGCACTTTTAATGGCTATATGGCGCCGTTCTCCAAGCCAAAAGGTGCTTGTACATCAGATCAAGGCAGTCAATATACGAGTCACGACTGGAACAAGTTCTTAAATCAACATGGACTGGAAGCCAGTATGAGCCGTCGATGCAATTGTCACGATAATGCTGCGGCAGAAAGTTTTTCCAGTTACTGAAAAGAGAAAAGTGAAACGAAAAATCTACTCTACACGGGAAGATGCTCGCATGGATACCTTTGAATATATTGAGATGTTCTACAACGTAAAACGAAGGCACGGTTCCAATAATCACTTGTCGCCTGTAGAGTATGAGAAGCAATATGAGAAAAGGCTAACTAGTGTCTACTGACTCGGTGGTTATTCATCCTGAATAGCAATGAAAATTCCTTGAGTAGCTTATTGCGTCTAACTTTTTGATTACTCTTAATTGAATGATCTACAAGACAAACACAGACCTGGAATACATTTTTGGTTAAATCAATTCCAACAACTTTTATATCCATAATGGCAGCCCTTTAGGTTTACTATCAGCATCAAGTCTGGCAGATACCGAGAAACTTGAGAGCTGAGGCGTCCATCACATCACTACAGTTCAGCAATAATGCTAAATGGAAGTGTGTTTGAGTCGTACGCGAGCTCCTACGGGTCTGTGAGAGATGAGGCGGTATTGCCTCATCCTACTCGATATTTCAACCGGAATTAACGAGGCACGTTGACAGAACTTGTATGATGCTCGAGGTTATCAGGTGCGAGCAGCAGTTCAATCTCTTCAATGGATTTATCTTTCGTTTCAGGCAGCATTTTAGCAATCAGTGCAAGACCAATGGCGCTGAACACCGCGTACATAAGGAAGGTGTTGCCGGCACCGAAGTTGGCAAGTTGCCAAGGAAAGAACTGCTGGATAAGATAACTTGCGATACTGGTGACTATGGCGGATACCGGGATTGCTGCGCTTCGTACCGAATTCGGAAAAATTTCCGAGAATAGCACCCACATAATAGGTCCAATGGAGATGTGGAATGCAGCGATAAAGCCCAGAATACCAAAAAGAACTATATATGGGTTAACGCTAATAGCAGTTTCGATAATTTGACTTTCATAGCGATGAAGGTCTTGATCGTTGTAAACCGCTGATAGAGCTTCTTTAAACTCAACGTCGTTATTGAAGGATTTACCTTGTAGTATTTCCAATGGCTTAGCGTTAATATTTTCGCTGAGCGTAACTATTTTTTCTTCGTTTATAGAGAACGTTGCGCTGTTGAATCCGTACCAACAAGTCACGTGGCTTAACATTGCGGTAACGAGACCAATAAGCAGCAAAGGACGGCGACCAAATCTATCAATAAACAAAATAGCCAACAGAGTAAACACTACACTAGTTAAACCGATATAGATAGATTGCTGGAATGCTGCATCACCACCGAAGCCAATTTGTTCAAACACGGTTGGGGCATAGAACAAGATCGCGTTCATACCAGTAATACCTTGTACAACAGCGATGATTATACCAATAATTAGGGTGGTTTTGTATTTTGGTGTAACCAAGTTTTTTAATTGGTCAACAAAAGGAGTTTGTTTGTCGTCAACCATATTGGCGTTGATGTTCTGGACCGTATCGATGATTTCTTTTGGTGAATACAGTTTGCCCAATACCATTTTTGCTTCTTGTGAACGTCCCTTTAGGATAAGCCAGCGTGGTGACTCAGGGACAGTAAACAACAGACCAAACCAAACAAGTGCTGGGATAAGCTCGGAACCAAGCATAGTACGCCAGATCCCTTCTGGTGAGAGCAAATAAAAACTCTCGCTTGTGTTAATAACAAGATAGTAGTTGATAAAGTAAGCTGCTGACAGACCAATAACTATATTGAGTTGATTGCCTGAAACCAGCTTGCCGCGTAGTCTTGAGGGTGCCACTTCGCCAATGTACATCGACGCCAATGACAGTGAACTGAACGCCAAGCCCCCGATAAGGCGAGATGCAACCAGCATCTCATAGCTAGTGGCTAGTGCTGAGCCAAGCGCAGATAATAGGTATAGGCCCGCGATCAGAATAAGTGTGTTCTTTCGACCCCAGGCATCGGCTATCTTACCCGCAAAAAATAATGCAATGATTGCCCCTAGGCTTGGTGCACTTACGACTGTACCGACTTCTAGGTTTGACAGGCCGAACTCTAAAGTAATGTAGCGTATTGTTCCCGAAATAATAGCGGCATCTAAACCGAAGACAAAGCCGCCCAGCGCGACTATCAGAGCATATCGAATGGCATTTTTGGTATGTAAATCCATATAAATATCTTGTTTAATTGAAATTGGTTGTCCAATTTTACCTTTTGGTGAATCAAATTCCGTGTTTTTGATCACAAATAGTAGTTTGATGTTGTTCCTTATATGACTTCTGCTGACCGGTGGCATATTCCGGAGCAATCCACCCTTTGTTTTACGGGTTGTCTGAACACCATTTTCGGGATCACTAGTGCATTTTTCCTTTAATCATGGTGTCAGTGTTCGGTCGAACGGAACGCTGTCTGGTGAGCTACTACAACAAGATTGAGCAGTTCAACTTGGGTTCAAATACGATGGATCTGAGATACCCAAGAGCACCGTGCCTTCTTGTTCGGTTGTAACTAACGTTTAGTTTGCCGCATCTGTAGTGATGTGATGGACTCCCATCCAACGGCGTCAATGCGCCAGAATTAAGTTGTTACCGCTTAATTTAAGAAAAGGTACGTCCATTATGAATATTAAAGTTGTTGGTATCGATTTGGCCAAAAGTGTTTTCCAGGTTTGTGTTTGGCAACAAGACGGTAGCATCACCTGGAACCGCAAAGTTACTCGAAGCAAATTGTTTCATACAATCAGACAGTTTCCTGATAAAGCGTTAATTGCCTTGGTAGCGTGTGGTTTCGCTCATCACTGGGCTAGGCAATTTATAACGTTGGGGCACCAAGTGGTATTAATTCCCGAACAGCATATAAAGCCGCTTGCGGATTATCAAAAAATGATGTTATTGCTATCTATGATAGCGGATTTTCTGTCTGGTGTAATTTTCCTTGTAAAGATAAGCTATTTGAAACAGCAACTTCCCGTGTGTTTGGAAGATGCTGATAATTGCTTGTCGTTTGTCTTGCTCCGATTACAATAGGAACAGTATGACGATATTATGCTTCTTGATAAAGACATTAACTTTTTAACAGCTGAGATTAACAGTCTGTGTAAGCCACAACCTCGTTATAAAGCGTTGCTATCTGTTCCTGGTTTAACTCTTTTGTCAAACGGAGAGGTAAAGTGAAAACCATTGTGGCATTGGCGAATTCTCACGGGTAAAGATGATTTCAACTTATTCCTTACGTTTGGGTTGTATAGGTTGAATTAAGTACTAAATATAACCAACATATAAGTTTGCAAACACTGCTGAACAAACGGTCACCCGTACCTGTCAAAACCTGAAGTTGACTATGGCTCGCTTGAAGAAACACGCATATTGACGTCGTATATATGGCAGCGAACCGCACATTCATCAGCAATTGCAAAAAGCGGGGCGTCTAGAATAAATAACCGACAAGAGGAATGTTCAGATTTCCTAAGCTCGATTAAAACAAGAATTCGGTAGATTTACCGTCAAATCGACAGCGTAATGAAGCTTACTTCCGTAGCTTGGTCAGTCATTCTAAACGAAGGGTGCCTGTATGAATGACATCAGAGCGAACTCATTTGTACTGATTATGTTCCTACTTTGGTTTAATCAGTCATTAGCCCTTTCTCGGTTGTCTAGTGGAGTTTGGACCCTCCCACAAAATTTAGCATCTACCTCCATACACTAGATAGGAACTTAAGATTAGAGAGAAAAGCAATTGTCTTCCTCAATACTAAGTATAATCTGTTAGAAATGTTGCTTGATATTGGCAATATTCTTTAAATTGACAGTCCAATCCTGTTTAATTGGTCCTGTATGTGTAGAATAGAGTAGAACAATAAGTAATAGAGGTGTATACCAATGCTGAGAAATTTACTAATGACAGGGCTGATTTTAGGGGGGTTAAGTGGGTGTCAGACTGTTAATCAAGTTTTTATGGGAAATGAAAAAGTGGAGCAATTAAGTAACAAAACATCTAACTCTTTGGAGGAACTCAATGCTTTGTATGTCGAAAAAGGAGATTTATCTGAAGTTAGTATCCAGCAGCAAACGCAGCGCTTAAAGGCTTATGGTGTAGATAGTCCTGTTGCTTTGTATGAGTTGCCTTCAAATTATGAAATATTAGATCTAAAGATCCAAGCTTATTATGATTCAAAAATCTTTGCTCCTTCAGTTTTAGTTATTGATAAAAAAGGTAATATTTTATCTCGCATCCCTAATGAACAGTTCCAATATAAATCTGGAGACCTATTTCAAACTTATCGTCAAGAATCTAACGTGCGTGTAATTCCTCAAGTCGCTGATATTCCGATATATGTCATTGTGTATACAACCGCGCAAGATGCTAGCAGCAGTAGCCGAATTTGGGTAAAGAAAGACAGAACTATGGAAGAAGAAGAAGTTGTGATTCCACATAGTTATACAGGAAGGGTTGCTATTGAATTTGATGCCTTGGGCAAATCCGATACCGTGATATTGGCAAATGAAAATGGTTTAGAAGTTAAGATATTGGAATACAACACTAACAAGTTTGAAAACCTTTTTGACGAACTTCGCCATACTATAAAACAAGGAAATACTCAGAAAGCTCTTGATTTGGTTGATAAAATTCAAAAGCTATAGTTGCCATTTTATTGGTCAGCATTACGTTCATTGGTGATTAATTGTTTTTTAAAGACGTATTTTTGAAGATGCGACGGTTTCGTCGAATGTATTCCTCTGAGCTTTTCGAATATAAGTGAGGTAGGTAAGAGTACAGCGAGTACTCATTACCAAACAACTGAGGATAAAAGTATAAAATATTAAACTTATTTGTTGCAATACAATGTGTATTTCTCTGACACACCAACAATGATGTAGAGAGCTGGCAGCAATTTTGGTACAGAATCATAGCTTGACGGTGAACGTAAGTTACAAGTTGAGTAGCTTCACAAACGACGAGATATTGGCGTCACACAGTCAAGGTTATTTTGATGGCTTGGGGCTTTGTTTCCTAAATCAGGGAACTAAATCAGTAACCCACGATCTGATCAGCTAAGTTCACTCAAACACTTAGACCAATGGCCAAGCCTCGCTACAAGACAACCAATTGGAAGTACTATAACCAAGCTTTAATTAATCGCGGCTCACTGACATTTTGGATAGATGAAGAAGCCATCCAGCTATGGAAGCAAATCAAACAGGGAAACCGCGGGAGACCTCGTTTGTTTAGCGACTTAGCCATTACGATAACTCTTATGGTTAAACGCGTATTTTCAATGCCGTTGAGAGGTCTTCAAGGGTTCATTAACTCTATTTTTAAGCTCGCTCAACTGCCATTGTCATGCCCTCATTATTCATGCATTAGCAAGCGAGCTAAAACAGTGAACGTTGCGTTCAAGACAAAAACCAAAGGAACCATCCAGCATTTAGCCATTGAAGCGACAGGACTAAAGGTCTACGGTGAGGGCGAGTGGAAAGTCAAAAAGCATGGCACTGACGGAAAGCGCCGTGTCTGGAGAAAGTTGCATTTAGCGGTTGATACCGAAACGCATGAAATCATTGCTGCTGAGTTAAGTCTATCGAATGTGAGTGACAGTGAAGTGCTGCCTAACTTGCTCAGGCAGACTTGACGAAAAATCGCAGAGATATCTGGCGATGAGGCTTATGACACAAGGTTGTGCTACGAAGCCATTCGCATCAAACGAGCCGCTCCAATCATTCCGCCGAGGGAAGGTGCGGCCTTCTGGGAGCGAGGTCATCCTCGCAATCTAGCGATCGGGTGCCAGAAACTCTATGGTTCAAATAAGCATTGGAAAAAGAAGTACGGCTACCATAAGCGTTCGCTCTCAGAGACAGCGATGTTCCGAGTTAAGAAACTGCTTGGTGGGACATTAAGCTTAAGAAATTACAATGCTCAGGTTGGCGAGGCTTATGCCATGATAAAAGCGTTAAACAAGCTCACAGGACTAGGTATGCCCGAAACGATGGTGATCGCCTAACAATTAGTCATGTTAGGCGTGTTTTTAACTGAAATCGAATTAGGAAACAAAGCCATGGCTTGGACTCAACAACGTGCTAAGAGATAATATCTTTTGGCATGTTGTAAAAATATTAAAGGTGGATTTTGTATTGTATGACACGGTATTGTTTGAAATTACATAAGCAGACATTACACTAATGTTTGCTTGCTGTGTAAGCTGCGACGCCTGTTGCTACTGCACGTATAGCTAAGCTTTAGGTATTTTGGCTCTTGTGAATACAAGAGCCAACTCAGAGTTAATGTATTAGTACAGTTTAAAGTAGTGAAAAAGAGGCTTTCACTCCTGAATTTGAGTAAATTTCGATATCACCATTTTGACCCTGCGATGATTTTACAACTGCTAAAACTCTGCCATGACGTGTAGCAATCGTTGGGCTATTATATGCGTCGATAGAAGATATACTGCCATTATCGGCTCCAATCCATTCACAACCGCGAACACGAAACTCTAACAATGCTTCTTCATGACTCACCGGATGGTTATCTTTATCAAGCATCTGGACTATAAGTTGCCGGTATGAGCTTGAACCTTCATGGGTTTCATCTACAATCGAGATCTTCCTCGGCACACCAGACGTGACAATTTCATCTCTAGTTACCTCTACGTCGTTCTTTAAACCAACCAGAGAGATTTTTCCTGCTTTATATGGTAAGGCCCAACGAAAGACTCTGTCGATTTGCTTTTCTAACTGTTGGGTTCCAACCAACTCATCGTTGAGGTAGAGTTGTACCTGCGGACAGTTGCTATAGGCTTCGATAGTGACCCATTGCTCATTTTCATAATTCCAGTGCGAGTTTCTTTCGTCCCAGACCCATAATTTTTTTTGCCAAGCATTTTCATCATGTTCAAAGGCAACAAAAGTTTGTTCGTCAAACTTCAGTTGTGTTAGGTCAGCTCGTTGAGTAAATGCTTTGACATAAGGTTCGTCTGTCCACAGCGATTTAAAAAGCGCAAAACTTGGCTTTTCAAACCCAGCGGTGTCTAGCAGGCCGCTGTCAGTCGTTCTTACAGGCCATTTACCATGAGATTCGCCCATATAATTGATTCCAGTCCAAAGAAACAATCCGGATACATGGTTGCGTTCAAGCACTGCTTTCCATTCATGCCATTGAGGTAAATTTTCATTACCGATTATCGGCAGGTTAGGCCTGATTTCATGCCCATAATCATATACAACACGTCTATAACTAAATCCAATTACATCGAGCGCGTCGGCGTAACCTGAATGGTAGCTGGATGATGGAAGGATACAGTTGGCAGTAATCGGTCGAGTTTCATCGATAGCTTTGACCCAACTAGCAAGCTTGTTCGCAGTTTTCCCAATATCATAAGTGTGATGTGGCAAATTGTTGAGTTTATCTTTTATTTCATCGGGAGAGTTAGGTGGTAAGCTCCAGAAATAATTCCCATCCCAACTTGCATCAAAAAAACCCGTTGCTTCGACGTTGCGTGGATAGGTCCACTCAATTTCGTTGCCAATGCTCCACATGAATATCGATGGATGGTTAATATGGCACTTCAACGTATTACAAAGGTCGGTTTTTGATCGGGTTTGAAAGTGCTCGGTGTAACCTTGGCTGAAAAAGTCATCGTGTTGGTTGCCCATGTTGAGGCGTTTATCTTTAGGATAGTCCCACTCGTCAAAAAACTCATCCTGCACGAGAAATCCCATCGTGTCACAGAGGTGCAATAGACGCTTGGAGGCTGGGTTGTGTGCGATTCTTATTGCATTTACACCACATTGTTTGAGCTTTGACAACCTACGTATCCATATTTCATCAGGTACGGCAGCGCCAACGAGTCCTCCATCATGATGAAGGCAGACCCCACGGACTTTAGTTGGCATCCCATTGAGGAAAAACCCCTGTTCTGGCGAAAACTCTATGCTACGGAAACCAATGTTTTCAGATACCCTATCAATGACGCGGCCATTTTCGTAGATTTGAGTTTCCAACTTATAAAGAATTGGTGAATCTGGGCTCCAAAGGCTCAGTTGATCACACGTTAGTTCTAATTCACATACTTCTCGATTGTTCACTGAACGATGCGTTCGAGCTGTAGCTACGCAATTATCGGAATTGGGCTCGAGCAAACGACTAACAATTGTCAGGTAATGCGTTTTCGTTTTTGCTTCAATCATCAGTTGCTGGTGGATATGGCCAATCTGGTTAGAGCTAACGGAAGCTTTTATATGATTTTCCCAAATAGGAACAAACACATCCTTAGTTAGAACCATTTCTATATCACGGTAAATACCTGAACCTGTATACCACCTACTGTCGATATACCTGCGTCTATCGACATGGATAGTAATTACATTGTCTGATTTCAAGTAATCAGTAATTTCTATATTGAATGGCGCATAACCATACGCTTGAAAATGTATATCACAGCCATTGATATTAATGGTTGCATTGTTGTAAATCCCGTCAAAAACGAGGATACAGCGCGAATAGTGTTTATTTAGAGGGTTTTTAAACTGCTTTTTGTACCAACCAGTCCCCCCAGGTAGGTAACCTGTGGCTCCATCATACTGTGGAGAAAAGGCCGAAGCTACACTCCAATCGTGGGGAAGCGTAACCGTCGACCATTGTTTGGTATTCGGTTTATCTTTTGCCAACTGAAAAAGCCAGCTGTCGTTAAATAATGTGGTACTTCTCGGCGAATTGTGCATATCAACATATCCTGAAAAATAGTTAACGGCTGGGTAGGTATACAGGGAAAGGGCTAGTCATTGGCGAAAATGTGGCTCCTTTATGAGCCACTGGTTTAGAGTGAACTTAATTACTATTTTGGAACGTACCCACATCTAAAACTTGACGTTTTACGCGGTATCGGCAGATATAATTCCAGTTCCAGCTAGAGTCATACTTATGGCATAGCCCCCAGTTTAAGCCTGGCGCATCAAAGCTATCTTCTTGTGGATCACGAAATATACCTAGCGCCTCTGGTGCTCCTTTGATATGAGACATAATCTCGAAGTTAATACCGTCTTTAGCCCATTGAATTGTGTTTTTCTCAGGACCATCGGTGGTAATCAATGATGCAATACCACCATTGTGATGCCATACAGCAACTTCATGCCCAGAGTTTGAGATAGGGTTGTATTCTGATTTGACGTAAGGGCCAATAACTTTATCAGCTATGGCTACACCATGCTTAATTTCACGACCGCCCATATTCATGCTCTCACCCATAGTTTCGCCTTTATAGTATAGGTAAAACTTGTTATTGAAGAACATCAGGCAAGGATCGTGCACTTTGTGACTGTCAAAGCTGCCTTTTGATTTTACATTGAAACGGTTGTCTTCATCACCTTCCCATTCGCCATCTTTTTCCGGGCTAAGGATAGGAGCATCTGATTTGGTCCATGGACCGAATGGACTATCTGACCAAGCCAGTGCTATCTCTTCAAATTGGCGGTTGGTGTACGGAAATTGGACAGTTTGGTAAACAAGATAGTAACAACCCTCGTGCGCTAAGACCTCGGGTGTGAACACTGCTCGGTCATCATATGAGCCTGATTTACCAGCTTGAATCGCAGGACCTTGCTCTTTCCATGTTATGCCGTCAGTGGAGGTCGCATGCCACACTTCAGTTTTGTCCCAAGGAAAAACTTTGTCGTCTGGGTTGCCTGTAAAACCTTTGGTTTCCCCCTCACCTTTGGTGTACCAACAGTGGTATAAGTCATGAACTTTGATGACAGCGGTAGGATCGCGGCGAATCACTCCCTCTTCATAGGCAAAGTCGCCTTTCAGTTTTTGTACATCAAATTCAATCAACCATTCGGGCCCGCGACTATCATAACCGCGTTCAATAGCACGTAAACTTGCCAGGCTAAGTTTTTTCTTAGGTGAATTCATTAGGTATCTCTCTAAACAAATACAAATCTCGAATAAAGGTAAACCAATTTTGGGTTTATGTCTATTTGCTGCTCTTTAAAATAACGACTCTTTGGCAATAAGGTGATGGAATACACAGTTTTAATCATTGATACGATCAATATTCCTGTTAACCACAGTTTATTTTAAACTAACTTCGTAGCTGTAAGTGATTGAAAATAAAGGAATGAATAGTGTGGGTTACTGAGGTTGGTAATTGAAGTGTTATCTTAGGTTAGTCTTTTTTTGTTAATTGTTATACCTGTCACTGATTATTGGTTTGCCATTTTGTAATAATACTGACATTGAAGTCGCATTGGTAAACCAACTTCATTAATTAACTTACTATCTACTTAATCTTTAAGGACAAAAGATGAAACATAAAATCCTAAAGTACTCTGCAGTGTGTTCCAGTTTATTAGTTGCACTTTCCGCACATGCTAACACACCTGAGGGTTTAGCTTTCCACGGCTATCTAATGTATGGCGCAGGCTTTACTAATGATGAAGTGTTGAATGAGGCAGCTTATGACTGGGCTGGAACAGGTGGTAATATTTTCCGGTTACCTGGTCAATATCATGCAGACTCGTCAGCTGGTCGTCTAGGTAACGACGGTAACTGGTTACAGCTGCAATCTGATTATGGTTTAAATATGAATGATATGAACTGGGGTGTTCATGTTATGTTCTCATCCAATGGTTACTCTGACAATTTCGTACCTGAGTGGATTTATGTTGATGCGGCTGGTGTGTTCCCAGCAATGCCTGACGCTACGGTATGGGCAGGCCAAAAGTATGTGAACCGCGTGTCGACGCCATTGGTGGTCAATGAAGCGCTTGCGAGTGATGGTCGTGGTTTTGGTATTGAGAAAATAGACTTAGATTTTGCCGCCCTTGACTTGTCAGTGACTCGTAACCTTTACAACTCATATACAAATGGTGATATGAACCAAGGCGATACCGTCTTATTCTCATCTGCACTTCGAGGTATGGATATAACAGATACGATTAATAGTGAATTATATCTGAACTACGGCACTTACATTGGTCCAAATAGTGATGTAATTAACGAGTCCACAGGGGATAAGTACAAAGAAGCTGCGCCAGATTCCTATCAAGTAGGTTTAAAATTTAATCACAATTTAGACAACCTGCACCACCAACTATTCTTGCGTTATAGCAGTGAAGCTCGACAAGTTGCGACACGCGAATGGTGGCAGCCAGTACCAAGTGATCTGATTGGTGGGTTCTTTTATGGTAAATACCAGCTAACAGATCGTTTCCGCTTCGAATACACGTATGCTCACGAAACTGAAAAATATGACCAACGTGCACGTGAGACTGGGCATCCAAACCGTATGCCAATAGCAGCAATGCAAAGTGATTGGGACTCCTTCATCATTCGTAATACTTATAACTGGAACAAACGTACTTCGACTCAGCTAGAAGCTGGCTACGAACAGATCAAGTATGAAGCTGTAAACCCAAGCGAAGATGGCACTAACTCAGGTTACAAAATTACACTTGCTCAAAACCTTCATATTGGTAATGGAGAGTGGGACCGTCCGGTACTTAACTTCTACGTTACTTATGCTGACCAAGATGTAGAGACGGATGTTTTTGATACATGGGCAATTGGTGGTTTTAAAATGGGCAAATCGGATGCACTTACGGCGGGCGTAATGTTCGAAGCATGGTGGTAATCCCAATATAAATATCATTTAAACAGTGTCTCCACGGCTTAGGTCGTGGAGTACTTATATATACACCTATAAAGATAATAACGAGTATGAACAAGACAAAAATTGCACTTATCCTATCGAGCTTGCTGTTTGGCGCGTATGGTTGTCAATCGACGACAGGATCTCAACCGGAAACTTCTGGAGAGAGTGAGGAACAAGCGAGCATTGCTATCCCTGATTTTGAATCGGATAGTTTCTTTAATAACGTACAAGCATCACACGCGAAATCTGAAAAAGTGACAGGCGTTGGTGTTACCTCGGGTAACTCTGCTTTGAAGGTGACGTTTGATTCTGTCTCTGAAGCAGACAAATTTAAATACTGGCCTAATGTGAAGTTCTTCCCCGAGGGTGGAATGTGGAACTGGAATAATAAGGGCAGCTTAAAAGTGGATGTCACCAACCCAAGTGATACGCCTGAAACGTTTATCTTCAAGATCGTTGATAACGTCGGCCAGATGGGGGCGGCGACCAACCAGCTTAATTACGCAGTTACGATTCCAGCGAACAGCACCGAGAATGTTGAGATGCTATTTAATGGCGGTAAGCGTGGTCTTGATGGTTATTGGGATGGTCAGAACATTAACTTGCGTAAACTGGCCGAGTTACAGGTGTTTGTTCAAGGGCCAATGGATGAGCAAACCATCATTCTCGATAACTTACAGTTGGTTGATGCAACCGGTGATTTTATCTCTGCTGAGGAACAAGTCGTCGAAGCAGGGCCAATACCGACATTAAAATCAATCACCAGCTTTGAATCTGGTGAAAAGCACTTTGTGTCAGACCGCAGCGTATCGACGACCATCGAAAAAGTGAAATCAGATGGTGGACTTGGTCTTCAAGTGAAATTCAAAGCAGACAACGCCTATCCAAATATCACCTTTATGCCAAGCCGTCCTTGGGATTGGTCTCAAGAGGGTAACTTTAACCTCGCCTTTGATATTGAAAACCCAACCAATGATCCTATCCAGATGTTTGTTCGCGTTGACCAAGCGGAGAACAAAAATTGGGGTGGTACGGCCGACGGTGTGAAAGACAGTATGTCAAACTATGTGACGCTGCTGCCTAATGAGACAAGCACTTACTACATGAGTTTGAGTCAGCTAGAAGGTCATATTGTTTCCGGCATGCGCAGTGAGCCGCCCAAGAAAGCGTATAGCGCACAAGCTATTAGCTACGGCTGGGGTGAAACCAGCTTAGATTTGTCTAACATCGTTTCAATTCAGCTTTATCTGCAAAACCCAACCAAAGACGCCACGATTGTGGTTGACTCAATTCGCTTAGTACCAAACCTTGACGCTGACACGACGCGTTACGAAGGTTTAGTCGATCAGTATGGCCAGTTTACCGGTAGTGACTGGGCTGAGAAAGTACACAACGATGAAGAACTACGCGCTTCTGGCAAAGCGGCGCTTGAGCATCTTGGCAAAGCCGAGCTGATGTCTGACCGCAGTAAATTCGGTGGCTGGAATGCAGGTCCTCGTATGGAAGCCACAGGGTTTTTTCGCACCGAGAAGCTGGATGGCAAGTGGACGTTAGTTGACCCAGAAGGCTACCCGTTCTTCATGACAGGTCTTGCTAATATTCGAATGGATGACACTGTCACTATTACCGGTGCAGATTTTGACAATCCAGAGACAAAGCAAGGGCGTCAAATCGCATCACCATTGCGTGAATCGATGTTCACTTGGCTTCCTGAATATGACGATGAACTTGCGGTGAACTATGACTATGCCGGTTATGTCCACTCCGGTGCACTGAAGAAAGGCGAGGTGTTCAGCTTCTATCGTGCAAACCTGATGCGTAAATACGACACTTCGCAGAAAGAAGCGATGGAGATTTGGCGTGATGTGACGCTTGATCGTATGCAAGATTGGGGTTTTACCACGTTGGGTAACTGGATTGACCCGATGTTCTTCGGAACAGAACGTGTTGCTTATGAAGCGCACGGTTGGATCATGGGTGAACACAAGCGAATCAGCACAGGTAATGACTACTGGGGCCCTATTCATGACCCGTTTGATCCTGAGTTCAAGCAGAGCACTAGAGCGATGGCAGAAGATCTCGCGAAACAAGTGAAGAAAGATGACCCATGGTTGTTGGGTATCTTTGTCGACAATGAGATCAGCTGGGGTAATGTGATGAATGAGGCCAACCATTATGGCCTGATTGTTAACGCACTAAGCTATGACGCGAAAGAGAGCCCTGCGAAGGCTGCATTCTCAACATATTTAAAAGAGAAATACACTACGATCAATGCCCTGAATCAGGCGTGGGGAACGACCCAAGTCAACTCTTGGGAAGAGTTTGATAAGTCGTTCGATTATCGCAGCAGCCTAAAGCCAGGTATGAAGCGAGACTACTCAGATATGTTAACCATGCTGGCAGATAAGTATTTCTCTACAGTAGATGCTGAGCTAGAGCGCGTGTTGCCAAATCACATGTATCTAGGTGCGCGATTTGCCGACTGGGGTGTGACACCAGAAATTGCAAAGGGCGCAGCGAAGTATGTGGATGTCATGAGCTACAACCTGTACGCCAATGATTTGAATGATTCTAAAAAAGCACACTTTAGAAAGTGGCTAGCAGAGTTAGACAAGCCAAGCATCATCGGTGAGTTCCATTTTGGCTCGACAGATACAGGTCTGTTCCATGGTGGTATCGTGAATGTTGCCAATCAAACAGAGCGCGCGAAGATGTACACCAATTACATGCAAAGTGTGGTAGACAACCCTTACTTTGTTGGTGCGCATTGGTTCCAGTACCTTGACTCACCGGCAACAGGTCGAGCTTGGGATGGTGAAAACTACAACATCGGTTTTGTCACCATTGCTGACGAACCTTATGTTGAACTGATTGAGGCGGCAAAGCAATTCAACGCAAACCTCTATAACAATCGCTTTCAATAATAACCGCTTCAAATAATGTCGAAAATAGGCACGGATGTTCGTTCCGTGCCTGATAATTTCATTAAGGAAAATGAGATCCATTTTATGAACGTGAATAAAACTCTAACAGCCTTGCTTATTGCAGGAATGGCTGCACCTACGCTTGCTTCAACTCTAATAACATCTTTTGAAGATAATGAAACCCATGGTTACGAGTATGGCCATTTTGGTAGCTCAACGCACGCCATTACAGCTGATGTGCAAACTGATGGTGATAAATCCATGCAAGCCAACATGGGGGCCAGCTATGAAGGTGGCGTTAAAATATACGCACCAAATAGTTGGAATTGGTCTGATCAAAAAGAGCTTGTCTTTGATGTTGTAAACAACACAAATGAAGATATTAATTATGGTGTGAAAATTCTGACTAACTATGTTTGGGATGATGCAAACGCACTATCTGAATATTTTAATGTTCCAGCAAACACTACTTTAAAAGATGTTGTACTTTCTTTGGACACAACAGAATATGGTTCGATTGGCGCATCATATAATAAAGCAATGGCGATGGAGATTAATTTCTTTGCTGCAGAGTCTCCGAACACAACCGTATATATTGACAACATTCGGGTCTCTGATGGCACAACAGAGCCAACACCTCCACCAACCGACCCTGAAGATGTCAGTGGACGCGTTTCATCGGCACCAGTGAAAACCCTACTTCAGCTCGAAACGTTTGAAGAGCTGGCAGATTCTATCGAAGCGACAGGCGCGGATATAAAACTGATTGATGAGGGGGTAAGCATTGGTGAAACCGCGCTGAAAGCCACGTTCAACAATGCTTGGAGCTCGGTCAAACTAAATGGGAACTGGGATTTATCAGCATTGGGAGAGCACCTAGCAATAGCAGTCGATGTGACAAACCCAACCAATACGGGTTTATTCTTATACTCACGAATTGAAGACAACAGCGGCAATGATGCTTCTGGGATAGCTCGAGGAAAGTACATCCCTGCTAACAGCACACAGACTGTTTATGTTAGCGTTAAAGATACGCGAGCTATCAGTGATATCGTCAACACACTAGGTATGCGTGAACTTCCAGCAAAAGCTTTAAATGAAGGGTGGGGAGATTGGCAAGACTTGAATCTAGCGGCAATTCAATCTGTGACCTTCTTTATTCCTGATCTAGCAGAGGGAACTACTGATCACGAGTTTATCTTTGATAACGCTCGTGTGATCAAAGATCTTAATGATGTATCAGCCTACGAAGAGTTGGTGGATTCACTGGGTCAAAACAATCAACATGATTTCTACGCTAAGCTAGAGAGTCGCGAGAAACTTGATGGTTTGGGTGCACGAGAGACACAACTGCTTGGTAAACTACTTAACCGTAGTCAATATGGCGGTGCACCTGCTGGCAGTAGCATTGTTGCTGACCAAGACTGTAAACTGGCTAACCCAGCCACTTTTAATGTGTGTAAAACAGCAGACGGTAAATGGTATCTGGTTGATCCTGACGGTAACGCCTTTATTTCAACGGGTCTTGCTAACATTCGAATGACAGACACGTATACCTTTACTGGTGAATCGAGCACAATGCCTTCCGATGTGCGTAAGTCAATGTTCACTGAGATCCCGACAAATCACCGTAAAGAGATGGGCCCTGTTCATAGTGGACCTGTCAAACAAGGTGAGGGTGTGAGTTTCTACGCTAGTAACATAGATGCGCGTCATGGTGGTGAAGAAGCTTGGCAAGACATCACTATCAAGCGTATGCAAGACTGGGGCTTTACTTCCTTAGGTAACTGGACTGACTCTACATTCTACGCAAAAGCCGCAGCTGCGAACATGCCTTATGTTGCAAATGGGTGGGTACTTCACCATGAAACCTCAGAGAATCCTGTTAACCGTATTGGCACAGGATATTGGGGGCCGATAGCTGACCCGTTTGATCCTAACTTTGCCTTAGCTGCTAAGAAAATGGCGGCGAAAATCAAAGAAGAAGTGACAGGTCATGAAGCGACCTTGATGGGTATTTTCGTTGATAATGAAATAAGCTGGGGTAACTGTCTGAATGGTGATGATGCGGCGTGTTATGAGCAAACGCTAGCGGCGATGAACACAGATGCCAGCACAAGCCCAGCGAAAGCTGCGTTTATCTGGTTCCTTGAAAATGGCTTTGGGCAATCGAAAACAATTGAGGCATTCAATACCGCTTGGGGAACATCGTTCGCATCATGGTCTAATTTAAGTAGCGCACAGAACTTTGTGTATTCTGCCAGTATGTTGGCTGACTTGAAGTCTTTGAACTGGCAGTTTGCAAACAAATACTTTGAGGTTGTGAAGCAAGCAATCAAAGCAGAGTTTCCTAATAACCTTTATTTAGGTGCTCGTTTTGCTGACTGGGGAAGAACACCGGAAACGGTTGATGCCGCTAAAGTTCATGCTGATGTTGTCAGCTTCAACATCTACAAAGACAGCATCACGTCCGAAGACTGGCAATCAGATGTACTAGAACAAATCGAGGATTTAGATTTCCCAGCTATCATCGGTGAGTTCCACTTCGGTGCGCTGGATAGCGGTAACTTCGCAACCGGAATTGTTTCAGCAAACTCGCAAAAAGATCGTGGCGACAAGTACATTACGTACATGGAGTCGGTATTAGCGAATGATAACTTTGTCGGTGCGCACTGGTTCCAATACCTTGATTCACCTGTAACAGGCCGTGCATGGGATGGTGAAAACTACAACGTTGGTTTCGTTAATGTAACGGATACACCATACAGCCACTTAACGGATGCAGCACGACTCATTAATTGTGAGTTATATGGTGATGACTGTTCTGCGTTAGAGGCCAATACAGAAACGCGCTCTGCACGTGATGTTGGCTCGTTATATAATGGTCGAAATATCGGAATCACTTCTGGTCAGTTAAATGGATTAGAAACCATAGAAGGCATTGACCCTGAAGAGCCGGTTGATCCACCAACTGACCCTGATGAGCCGGTTGATCCACCAACTGACCCTGATGAGCCACAACTGCGTACTGGTGGTTCATTAGGTGCCTTCTTTGTGTCAATCATTGCCGTTTTAGGATGGGTACGTAGAAAATACGTATCATAGTCATAACTGCATGAAAAAAAACAAAGCCGCGATAGTGACTATCGCGGCTTTTTGTCGTCTAGCGCACAGAATAAGCAATCGGTGCACATATTGACCAATAATCAGTATTGGATCACTCCAAAATTTTTTTTGGTATGTACTATTTGTAGATTGGTTATCCAATAACTACGTGAAGGAAAGGAGAATCTCAGTGCGTTTCAACAAAAATACTATCGCGCTCGCTATCATTGCCAGCACTCTTGCAGCAGGCAGCATTGCCGCTACAAAAACACCAGACACATCCAATAACGAAACAACTCAACAAGATATGAGTAGTAGCGTTCAACCTGTTGTCATGACAGATGATGGGTTTCTATCAAAAACCGCCAACACACACACTTCATATAATGTGGCTGGCGAAAACCTGGAAATCGTGTTCGATGCGATTTCTGAGTCAGAAGCAAACTCTAAATGGCCAAACATGAAGTTTCGCCCGGAGTCTGGTTCTTATGATTGGAATACCAAAGGTGGCTTACAGCTGACACTCGAAAACCCCGGCGACAGAGAAGTTCGAATTGAAATGAAAGTGGCGGACAACATTGGCATTATGGGGGCGACGACGCACCAGCTCGATCTGCCAATATATTTACCTGCTGGAAAAACCACGACAGTCGATTTCCTTTTTAATGGCGCAGAGATGAATATTGAAGGTTACCGAGGTGGTAGTGAGCTTGATTTGCGCAATATCGCTGAGTTCCAATTCTACGCGGTTGGCCCGATAGGTGAGCAAAAAGTAGTAGTACATGACATTGATTTTATTGAACGTACTGGAGATTTTGTTCTATCAGAAGCGCGTCAAGGTCAAGTGATTGAGGCGCAAATTCCCACTATTTTAACAGTAACTGACTTTGAAAGTGGTGTTGAAGGTATTGTTGAACACCACTCTGGCTCTAATGTTGATATCGTCAAGTCTGACACAGGCTCTGCAATTAAGGTTCATTACACAACCGACGATGACTATCCGACAATCAAATTCTCGGCTGGAAAAGACGGTCAGGCTTGGGATTGGTCAAAGTATGGCGATGTTGCCCTAGCATTTGATGCGAAAAACATTGGTGATTCAGGCATGCAGCTATTTGTGCGTGTCGATGATGCACTAGATGAAAAGCTGGGTGGTACGGCTACGGGAGCAGTAAACAGCCGTACGGGTTATGTACAGATTCCAGCAAACTCAGAAGACAAATATTACTTCACATTTAAAGACTTGGCTGAAGGCTTGGATTCAGGTATGCGTGGCGAGCCGCCAAAGAAATCCTTCTCAGCAAGCCAAGTGGTGTTTGGTTGGGGCGAATCTGAGCTTGATCTATCGAACATTGTCAGCGTGCAACTTTACATGATGAACCCTCAAGAAGAGGCGACATTGGTTATCGATAACCTATCGTTGATTCCTAACCTAAGTACGGACACTACGCGATACGCCAATCTGTTGGATGAGTTTGGTCAATATCAGGAAGAAACGTGGCCAGAAAAAATCACCGATTTGGATCAGCTAAAGGCTCAAGCCAAAGTCGACAAAAAACTGTTGAAGAATGCCTCGTTGATGAGTGATCGTTCAAAGTTCGGTGGCTGGGCTAAAGGTCCGAAACTAGAGGCAACAGGTTATTTCCGCACAGAGAAAGTCAATGATAAGTGGGCGCTGGTGGACCCTGAAGGATACCTCTACTTCGCTACAGGGGTAGACAATATTCGTATGGATGACAGCTACACAGTGACAGGGATGGACTTTGCTGATGCGGTAGAGGCAGACACTAAGGGGATGCGTCCAAGTCAGGTTGCCGCTGAGCGTTACATTGATGACAAGCGTGAGCGTGTAGAAGCCTCAACACTCCGCCGTGGTATGTTTGATTGGTTACCTGATTTCAATGATCCACTGGCAGACAACTATAGCTATACGCAAATGGTGCATAAAGGACCTCTCAAGCATGGTGAAGTGTTCAGCTTCTATTCGGCGAACTTGCAGCGTAAGTATGATACCGACTCTGCACAAGAAGCGATTGAGATTTGGAAGGACGTGACACTTGCACGAATGCAGGATTGGGGTTTCACTTCCTTAGGGAACTGGTCCGATCCTATGTACCGAAAAAACGGTAAAGTGCCGTATACAGCACATGGTTGGATTACGGGAGACCACCAACGAGTTAGTACAGGTAACGACTACTGGGGGGCTATGCATGACCCATTTGACACAAATTTTCGGGTCTCTGTGGCCATAATGGCGAAGGAGTTGGGTGAAGAGGTTGACAATGACCCTTGGTGTATCGGTTATTTCGTTGACAATGAGTTGAGCTGGGGCAATACCGTCAACAATACAAACCACTACGCACTGGCGATTTCTGGTTTACGTGCTAGCACAAAAGAAAGCTCGGCCAAAGCGGCGTTTGATGCATTACTTAAAGCAAAATATGGCTCGATCAAGAAGTTCAACGCTGCATGGGGCGTTGATGTTGCCTCATGGGATGCTTTCGCTAAAGGCTTCAATTATCAAGGTGAATACACTGAAACAGTGAAAGCCGACCTTTCAGTATTGTTAGATGCATTTGCTGATAAGTATTTTGCGGTTGTTAGTGAAGAGATGGAGAAAGCGTTACCTAACCATCTATACATGGGAGTGCGATTCTCTGATTGGGGAATAACACCTGAAGCTGCGACAGCAGCCGCACGTTATGTTGATGTGATGAGTTACAATCTTTACGCCACTGATCTAAATGCAAAAGGGGACTGGAGCCGTTTACCGGAGTTGGATAAACCTAGCATTATTGGTGAGTTCCACTTTGGTTCTACTGATTCAGGTTTATTCCACCCTGGTATTATCAGTAGTGACAATCAACAAGGTCGTGCGCAATCTTACGCTAAGTATATGGAAAGCGTGATTGATAACCCGTACTTTGTTGGTGCACATTGGTTCCAGTATATGGATTCACCCGTAACAGGGCGTGCATGGGATGGTGAAAACTATAACGTGGGTTTTGTGACAGTAACGGATACACCATACGAGCCCTTGGTAAAGTCTGCCAAAGAGATCAACCGTAATTTATACAATCGACGATTCGGATCTATTAACAAATGAAGTAATTTGTAACTCTTGACAGTAATTTTTATAAGTCTGTGTCATTTCAGTTGTATGTAATAAAGAAATGACACAGACGTAACATGCCTACGCTGAACGATCCAAACTTGAGGTTGTCTCAATTTCGGTGTGATAGTCTACGATTATCTAAAACATGAGAGAGTTAGGTATATAGACTATTGTGTCACTGTGAACTATCACGCAGTTAAAAACTTTAGGGTATATACATGTCTTTTAATTTGGTTATTTTGTCATTGCTTCTTCGTTTAAGCAGGTAGCTTGATAGCACGCCAAAGAACAGGATTACGCCACAGAAGCCGTATACATGCATGATGGTTGGATCGTTCGATACAAAGCCAGCATCCGAGAACATTACGTACGCGCCTAGTACCATGTAGATTATTACTGCTGAGGCCTCAAAACGGAATGACCAAGGCGTTACGTCAATACTCTCATTGACTGGCATTACATAATCCGTATCACGTGGCATAAAGTGACCAATCACAAACATTAGTACTGTACACACCACAAACAAGATTGCTAATTGGTGTAGGAAGTGAATCGGTGTATCAAATATCAGTTGCATTGCAGCGTAGGAGCTTACAAATACCGTGAGCGCTACTTTGGCAGCAATGGCAGGGACACGTTTTGAAATATAGCCAACAAATACGATAGTAAAGATCGGCACACTAAAGAATCCTGCAACCATTTGCAAATATTGAAATAACCCTTCTGGTGCATAAAGGATGAATGGTGCAATACACACTGAAATGACCGCGATAATGACACCGAAAATGCGACCTTTACCTACTAGCTCTTCATCGGATTTGTCGTTGCCAAAAAGAGGTTTGTAAACGTTCAAAGCAAACAGGGTTGTTGAGCTGTTTAATACACCATTAAACGTACTTAATATGGCACCAAACATCACCGCAACAAAGAAGCCAACCAGAGGTTTAGGTAGTACTTCGTTGACTAAGCGAGTGTACATCGTATCTGGGTTGCCCGCATCTGCACCAAACATATGGAATGCGATAATACCCGGAATAATAAGGAATAATGGGGAGATAACCTTGATTGCGCCTGCCAAAATTACACCCTTTTGACCTTCTTTTAGGTTCTTCGCACCAAGTGCACGTTGGATGATAGATTGGTCGGTACCCCAGTAGTACAAATTTACCAACAGTAAGCCTGTGAACAACGTTGAGAACGGTAGTGGGTCGGTCTCTTGTCCTACTGATTGAAGCTTTTCTGGTGCCGCGGTCAGCAGCATATCTAAGCCTTCCATAAAGTTGCCACCACCCAGTGCCATCAGACCAAACACAGGGATCATCAAGCCACCTGTAATTAAACCTACGCCATTAATGGTGTCTGCGATAACCACGGCTTTTAGGCCACCGTAAATCGCATAGAAGAAACCCAGTAAACCAATGGTTGCGGAGATAAGTGCGATGGAACTGAACTCAGATATTCCCAGTAAACTTTGTACATCGAAGATTTCACCCAACACTACTGCGCCAGCGTAAAGTGTTGTAGGCAGAATATTAATGACGTATTGGCATAAGAACAGTAGCGTTACAAACTTTTTCACCGACATATCATAACGGCTTTCCAAGAAGTCAGGGATGGTGGTGATGCCTTGCTTGAGGTAGCGTGGAACAAGCAGTAATGCGATTATCACCAGCGTGACACCAGAAGCAACCTCCCAACCCATGACACTCATATTGTGGGTGTAGGATTGCGCACTCATGCCCACAAAGCTGGTCGCACTGAGGTTGGTTAAAATCAAGGAACTGGCAATTAATCCTCCCGTTAAGCTTCGTCCACCAAGGAAGAAACCATCTTGAGAGTTGTGTTTATCGTTTCTGACTTTGCTGTAAGTGAACACCACAACAAAGCCTGTAAACAGCAAGAACGAAAGTAATACTGTAATAGACATTTTGTTTCCTTAACAAGTTAAGCAATAAGTTTTTGCTTGTTGGTCGTAGGGTGTCCCTCTAGCATCTAGTAAGAGTGTTTTATCAGGAACAACGTTAAGTTGAAACCCGTTGCTAGAGGGACATAAAGAGGTTTAAAGTTTTTTCAGGTGAACAATAAGCGCCGACTCAGGGTCGAGAATAGGGAGTGTTACCCCAATTTCTTTTAAGTTGTCACCACTGAGTATCAGGGTTTTATCTAGCCATTTTGGACGTTGTTTCATCAACTGGAAGCTGGTTTTTGGCATTTCAACGATCTTGATTTCGTAACGCGTGTTTTCATCCGCACAATTGATTCGAAGTGGGGATGGCAACGCGTAGTTTGGCATTGCCAACTGGCACACCGTAATCAGCATTTCTTGCCCGTTCTCTACGCCATAGATGTTCTGGTTTTGATCAGCAGGGTCGATGCGGAAGGTACGTCCAGAATGCAGCAAATCGCGATACTGTTTATGCAGCTGAATGTAATGGGCGAAAGCTTGCTTTTCTTCTTTACATTCTCTTACAGGGTCTAGTTCCACGCCCATGTGGCCACTTAATGCTGTCACGCCACGCATGTTGATCGCATGACGACGATTGGTTGAGTGACACTCGGCTGGACCAATATGAGCGCCCATCACTTCCGGTGGGAAGAAGTAGCTCATGCCACGTTGAATCGCTTGACGCTCCAGCGCGTCATTACAATCAGAAGCCCAGAAGCGGTGAGTGCGCTTCAATATTTCGAAATCAATACGGCCACCACCAGAAGAACAAGACTCAATCTCAACGGCAGGATGGGCGGCTTGAAGTTCATCTAATAAACGGTAAAGGGCTTTAGTTTGATCATGCACTGCTGGTTTGCTTTGATGCCCTGGTTGTACCAACTCGCGGTTCATGTCCCATTTCAGGTAACCAATGTTGTAGCGAGTCAATAAGTCATTCAGACGGTCGAACAGGTAGTTGAAGCAATCTTGATTTTGTAAATCCAGTACGTATTGCCAACGGCCCGAAGGTTGGTCATAGCCTTGCAGACTTAACACCCAATCTGGATGTTGGCGATACAGGTTAGAGTCTTGGCTGACCATCTCTGGCTCAACCCAAAGACCAAACTCCATGCCTTGATTGTTCACGTGTTCGATAACAGGTTCGAGACCATTAGGGTATTTGGTTTCATCTAAATACCAGTCTCCAAGTCCCGCACGTTCGCCATCTCGGCCAATGAACCAACCGTCATCAATAATGAAGCGCTCAACGCCCATTTCAGCGGCTTCGGTAGCCATCTCCATAATGTAGTCAGGCTTATGGTTGAAATAGATACCTTCCCATGTGTTTAGGTGAACAGGGCGTGGTTTATTGCTAGGAAACTTAACAATGTTGGCGCGAACAAACTCGTGGAATCGCTCTGAAATACCGTTCAAGCCTGAGGTGCTGTAGGTTGCGTATAGCCAAGGTGATTGGTACAGTTCACCACTCTTCAGGCGCTTTTCTCCAGACAGTAACAGTTCACCTGCTTGAACAAAACGACGACCATCACTACGAACGTCAGCACGCAATTGATGGTTACCACTCCAGCCTAGATGGAAGCCCCAAACTTGCCCTAATTGCTCACTGAAACCATTGGTGCCAGCAAATAGTCCAGGGAAGTTTTCATGAGAGGTGCGACCGCGGCGGTTTTCTTGCATAAAACCCCCATGCTCAAAGTTCAAGCGTTGAGTCTGAAACTCATGGCACCAACGTCCGTGGAAAGTCATCAGCTCGTTGGCATGGTTTGGAAGTGGTAGAGTAGAGGAGAGCTTGCCCAAGCAATATTCGCCAGCAGCCGTGTTCTTAACGGTGATGCGTTTTTGTACCACGTCACTTCTAAAATCCATTTGCAGCTCTATTAATAACTCAAGTCCCGCAACGTCGTCTTGAAGCGTAAATGTTGCACTGTTATCGTCGTGTTCAATGGATTTGGTTTTGAATACTGGCGCCCAGTCATTGCCATTTCTATGTCCATCAATTCCCGGCGCATTGAAGTGACCACTACCTAGTTCTGGACACAGTGAAAGTGGGACATCAACATCGAGACGAGCCTGAGAAATAGGGCGCTCTGTTGATAACATTAAGTCCGGATCGATTTGCGCGATTTTTGCTCCCCAATGAAGGATTTCAGGAACACGATCAACTTTAATAATCATGCTGTGATTCTTGGATTTTAGGTGAACGATTCTTTGCATTTTATTTTCCTGTTTACGAAAACATTCAATTTAAAAATAATAATGCGCTTATTAAGTTGTATTTCGACATAACTGCCATTTAAGTGTGATCTAGAGGAGGATTTTGAGTTTAAATTTGTGGCCTAGATCGATTGTTTTCGGAAACATTAAATGGTGTTTGTGTGACACTGTTCACGAGGGGGGACGCTTGAATTTGTTATCGTAGATGATAAATAAAAATTGGAGAACACCATGGCTGTTACTTTTAAAGATGTCGCACGTTTAGCGGGGGTTTCAACACAAACTGTATCACGTGTAACCAATGGTGCAGATAACGTGGCGGAAGAAACTCGTAAACGAGTGAATAATGCGATCAAAAAGCTTGGCTACGTGCCGAATAAAGGTGCACAAATGCTTAGCCGAGCCAAATCACGCATTATCGGCATTGTCTCTTTGGATATATCGCTGCATGGTGTGGCATTAATCGCCAACGGCATTCGCAACCAAGCTCACGAGATGGGTTATGCGACTGCGCTGACAGTATTAAGTGAAAATTCCATTGATGAATTTCGAGGAGCAATTCGAGAACTGATCGCCCAACAAGTTGATGTCATTATTATCAATGCGCCCGTAGCACGAGATACGGCGGAGAGCCTTGTCGAGCAGTTCAGTCAACTCACAATGGTATTTATTGATGTTCCTGAGGGGACGTTGGTTAATCACGTAAGTTGTGACCACAAAACGGGAGCGTACCTCGCCGTGTCTCATCTGATTAATCAAAAGCGCGAAGCTTTTGTGTGTATTTCAGGGCCAGAAGCATCGACGGCCTCGATGCTACGATACAAAGAATGGGAGTCACAAATTCAGCAACATGGGCTTACACTAGCTGCATTCTACGAAGGTGATTGGCAAGCCGCCAGTGGCTACAATGCAATTAAAGATGCAGTGCTAAAAGGTATATCTTTTGATGCGGTCTTAGTCGCCAATGACCAGATGGCGCTGGGCGTATTATGTGCGCTTTCCGAAGTGAGCATTAATGTTCCTAAAACCGTGTCCGTAGTCGGGTTTGATGGTATTCAGGACAGTCAATTTTTCTCACCTCCTTTGACGACGGTTAAACAAGACTTTAACGAACTCGGGCGTAAGGCGGTCAAATTGGTCCTAAGCCAGGTGGAGAAGGGGGCGGGAATTATCTCTGAAGTATTGCCCGTTAGTTTGGTGGTGAGGCAAAGTTCAGGTGAAAAATCGAATGCTTTGTATGATAAGCAGTCAGTGCTTAATTATCTGGAAAACATTCGTCGCCTATTGCCCTAACGAGGAGATTTACATTCAGGAATATTTATTATGAAGAAAAATTACCCACCAATGAACGTGAGCATTGGTGGGAATGGCCCAAGGAGGGAGTAACGTCGGCCATATGTAACGTGTTTATATTTGATAACAAGCACTGTTTTTTTTTCAAATTAACAGTCACGAAAAATGAAGATAATGTTAGTTGGTTAGTCTTTGCGTTTCGCTCTTGCTTTTAATTAATTAAATGCACGAGCTAATGTGCCGTTCCCTTCGCATAAATACTTAACGGAATGACTGCTAACAAAGACGGATTCTCCTGCTTTTAGATTTATTTGATCCTGCTGGTTGGAAATGGTCACTTTTCCTTCAATACAAAATAGAATCTCTGGACTGCGAACGAATTGTATGATGTTTTGATTTGCGACAGGTACAACTTCAAATCCAAAATCGTCAACAGGAATTGGGTAGCTTAATTTCCCGTTTTTATGGATGGGATCAAGTTTTATATGTGCTGGATCAATGGGTATAAACGTCGTATTTTCAATCAGCTCTGGCACATCTATGTACTTTGTGGTTAAGCCTGCGCGTAGCACGTTATCTGAGTTCGCCATAATCTCTAAGCCGGTGCCTTGAACATAGGCGTGTGGTGTTTCCGCATGCAAAAACATAGCTTCACCTGGTTCAAGCTCAATAGTGTTTAGCATCAATGGTGAAAACAAACCGATATCATCGGCATAGTACTGACGAAAATCTTTAATATAACCATAAGCCTCACGAGCCATCGCTGTTTTTGCTGGGCGCTCAAGACTCGTGTAAAGCTCTTCCAGTGCTTGTTGCTTGCGTTCACCTTCCAGAGACATAATTGCAGAAAAAAAGCCTTTGAGACCGTCACTGTTTGGAGACGCTCTTAATGCACTGATTTCTGCTCTAAGCGTTGTAATATTCGCGTGCTCAAACAAAGTTAAAATTTGTTCTATTGGCCTGAAACCATTCATCGCTTTGTAAAAGGTCAGCGCATAAACTAGCTCTGGCTTATGGTTTGGATCTTTGTAATTACGGTTTGCCGCGTTAAGCGGAATACCTTGTTCATTTTCACGAGCGAAACCCATTTCAGCTTTGCTTTTGCTTGGGTGAACCTGGATCGAGAGTGGCATTTCTGCGGCCAACACTTTAAACAAGAAAGGCAGCTCGCCAAATCTTTCCTTTGTATAGTTTCCCAACGATTGAACTTTGTTTTGGTTTATTACATCGGATAGCAATTCATGGGTTTCGGCTTTGCGCGAACATCCGTTTGGGTGTGCGCCCATCCAAATTTCAGCTTGGGGTGAGTTGTCAGGGTTTTCTATACCAAAAAGTTCTTTAATCGCATCACGACTGCCCCAAGAATAGTTTTGAATGGTATTCTCAAGCTTAAAAAATAAATTTTTCATAGTGCAATCCTCTTTAGATTAACGTTTTACCTAGTTTGAGAGTTGCAGCAATATTTCTTGCTGTTCTTATCAAATTTTCTTCGGCTTCTACCAGGACTTGTGAGAGACACTGAGGGCTGCGCACTGAACCAAATACGCTATCAATATGTGAGTAAAGCTTCTGAATATCTGTCCCCAAAGAGCCTGCTATCGCGATCACAGGGACATCTTTTTCTTTGGCATACCTTGCAACCCCCCAAGGTGCTTTACCTTGTATAGTTTGGTTGTCCATTTGCCCTTCACCGGTTATAACGAGGTCCGCACTTTTGATGATGCTCCTGGCATCTATAGCTTCCAAAACCATATCAATACCAGGCTTTAATTGAACGTCGAAAGCTAGCGATAAACCTAGTGGCGTCCCTCCAGCAGCCCCATATCCGGGAGTGAATAGTGGGTCGAATTGCTTGTTAGGTGAAACGAAAGAGGAAAAAGTCATGAGACCCGTATCTAGCTTATCTATATCAGCCACCGAAGCACCTTTTTGAGGGCCGAACACATGACTCGCTCCGTGTGGACCACACAACGGGTTCGTGACATCGCAGGCCACTATCATCTCAATATTTTGACAACGAGAGTCGAGACCTTTTAGATCGACTTTGCTAAGCCGAGATAAATCTCCTCCCCCTCTAATCAATTCATTACCTTGAGAGTCATATAGGTGGCCTCCAAGTGCTTGAATGATACCTGCGCCTCCGTCATTGGTAGCGCTTCCCCCCAAACCAATGAGAATTTTACTCACACCATGGTCCAGAGCGCTTTTAATTAACTGACCCGTACCGTAGGTAGATGTAAAGAGAGGGGCGCGTTTTTCTTTCGTGAGTAAGTCTAGCCCTGAGGCCGCAGCAACTTCTATGAGTGCGGTGTTGCCGTCATCTAACAAAGCCCAGTGTGCGTTGATCCATTCACCCGTTGGTCCTTCAACTTGCGTTTTCTGCAATGAGCCACCTAAGCTTTCCAGTAGCACATCCACAGTTCCTTCACCGCCATCCGCGAGAGGAAGATGCACGTATTCGGCATTTGGAAATGAGTCGCGAAAACCCCGTTCAATTGCAGAGCAAACCATCTTAGCGCTGAGTGATTCTTTAAAAGAATCTGGGGCGATTACAATTTTCATGAAGATTCCTTAAGCTCCGCATGTCGCGGAGCTATGGTTAACTTAAAATTTCACTTGGAAAGACTTAACCTGACACGGTTTCAGCATGCCGAACGATGCTGTGTCTACCTCATTTGGTAACACTTTTTCGTCTAGCTGTGTTTCTTTCCATGAGGCCACTTTTGAGGTGAACGTCACTGTGTCGTTAATCACGTCGCTTTCTGATGGGTTGTAAACGCGTAGGATGAGCGCATCTTCGTCTTCTGCTTTCTTCAATACGCTCAATACTGCGCCGTCTTGCGATTTGTTCAACAAGCTGTGTGTTAGTGGCAGGTTTTGCTCGCCAACGTTGAGCTTCATTGCGTTGTAAGGAATTTTGTTGTAGCACTGGATTGGAGTCACGTTGTCACGCGCCGCTGCCATGACGTTTGCTTCGATGTGGTTTCCTGCGAAACCGAACAATGCGAATTCACAAACAATCTTGCCGCGTACTTGTGAATCTGGCGTTGGTATCTTGATACCAGATGGACGACCCGGACGAAGTAACAACTCTTCTTTACCCAACACGCCGACACCACGCAGAAGGGTTAGGGCGAATGTGTCTCGCTCTTCATTACCTTGGCTTGAAATCACTTCAAACTCACGCAAACCGTTGCTCATTAACGCCATACCACCTTGTGCGTTTTCAACCGCGGCAAAGTTCATTAGCTGGTAAACTGGTACAGGCGCTTCTTTCCAGCCGTCTGCTTCCCAGTTCGCCATTTCTGGATCGTTCGTTGGGCGAGTGATCAAGCCGAACTGGTTATCCGCTACCACGGTTTCTGATACAAACGGTGTTGGTACTAGTACGCGTACGCGGTGGTCGTCAGCTTGGTTGTCCAGCTCCATACGAACTTCAATACGGCGTGTACCTTGTTTCAGAACCACTTGGCAGTTCACATCTAGGTACCCGTTTTGGCCTGTGCGCTCTTCACGTTGTTGTAGGTTCTCAGGCAAGTTCATGCGTAGCTTGATGGTTGCGACAGACTGGAAGCCTTCGTGCTTCACATTCACTTCTACATCGAACTCGTCAGAGTACAGTAGCCACTCTTTACGAGAAGGCGAGTAGTCGTATTCGTCGCCATCATCAGAGCCGTCTTCAATGCGCAGCGCTTGCTCGTAAAGATGCTCAGTCTCTTTGTCGAAGATGTTCAGAGTACCGTTTGCATTTACGTTGATGCGATAGAATTCATTCTCAAGAAGGAACTCTTTTTGCTCAGCCACTTTTTGCGTGCCTTTCTCGTTGGCTTTAATGTGTAGGGTTGTGAAGCCCATAGCTGGCACTGAATGCTTGATTTGAATGTCGTACTCGATAAACGGGTCGTAGTTACCGTAATGTACGATCTGACGGTCAATCTTACCTGGGTCAATGATGCGCTGGTCTTGAATGAAGTACTCAACTGGTGTGCCATTTTCATCAAAGATATTGAATTCTTCTGCTCGGATTGTGATGGTGGTGTTGACCACCTCTTCACGAGCGTATGGAGATAGGTTGAATAGCGCTAACTTGTCGCAGCCTTCGCGTGTTGGCATGTGGTCAACAATCTTGCGTTTGTAGAAGTTGATCAGGTTGGTTGCCATGTCGTCAGCAAGGATGTAGCGATTTAATATCTCGGCGTGCACTTTGTCTGAGCAGCAGCAGCCAATTGAATCGTGAGCATGATTCTTCATGCTCTCCTTCCACATTTTCTCGATCAAGCCGTGGTGGTATTCAAATCCGAGTGTCCAAGCGATAGACGCTAACGGCTCCAGGATGTTGACGATCTTATTCTCGACTTCTGCGTGGATGAGTTTGATGTCCATACGAGTTGAAGAGATAGTGCGATGTACGCGCATGTATTTACCGTCGTTGAACTCGCCTTTGATGGTGTCAAGTTGCTCGCGCTCGGCTTCAATACGCTCGAACGCTTCTTCAAAACGGCTCATTTTGAATTCTTTATCTGGGTAGATTTCACGCAGCTTATCCATCACCTCGAAGATGTCTTTTTGGATAGGCATTTGGTCGTGACCGTTTGGTAGTAGAATGTCTTTGGTGACTGACGGTTTTTCTAGCACAGGGAAGTATTTATCTAGACGGGCGCGTAGGCCTTCCTCGTCTTGCGGCAGATATTTACCAATCGCGTAACCCAATGGCAATATTTGCGCTGAAACTTCGCTGCCGTCGTTTGATTGCCATAAGAACTCGGTTTTATTTGTGCCGTGTCGCTCTGAACAACCACGCCAGAACATGGCGCGATTGATTCCGAAACCGTTGTAGATAGCGGGGAGCTGCGAACTCATAGAGAATGAATCTGGTAGGTAGCCAATCTTCATTGGCTCGCCTAGTGCTAGACAATCGCGCAATCCGTAAAGCATGTTACGCACGATAGATTCACCAGATACTTGCATCGTATCCGTTTGAGAGTACCAAGGACCAACAATCAGTTTACCAGCTTGTACGAGTTCACGTACGCGTTCTTTATTTTCTGGTTTGATAGCGAAGTAATCTTCCAGTACGGCGGTTTGACCGTCCAGCACGTAGTATTTGTAGTCTGGATCGTTTTCCAGACGAGTCATGATTTCTTCCATGTTGTTCACTAGCAGAATACGAGACTCTTCTGTAGTGAAATACCATTCACGATCCCAGTGCATGTGAGGAGTAATATGAACGCGAGATGTAGTCATAACTTTTACCGTCTTAGGCAATAATTGCCGTTAATTTGTTTTAAAATTGATTGTTTTCTATTCGCTTTTGCGGCGTTTAAGTTTGCCGACGAATATTTTGGGCGCAGTAATCCCGCGCCCAAAGCTCGAGTTGAGCGAATCTATGAGTGATTCGAATTAATTTTGTGCAGTAGCCTCAGTGGCAAATTTGCCCTTTTTTACAGCATGTGCTCGCCACATAATGAGGGTGATGGTCGAGATGGTTGCACCAACCAGCGCAGCGCTAAACCAGATTGCTGCGGCGGTGAATGCGCCCAGACCAGCATCATGCAGTAGGAAGATTGAGAAAATACCTGCGCCTGGAGTTGATAGACCGATACCAGCTGCACCTACCATTGCCCCTGTTACAACAGAGCCAAGAAGGAATGAGCCAATTACACGAATTGGATCTTCAATCGCCATTGGGATAGCACCTTCTGTGATGCCAGCAAGACCAAGCAACCACGTTGATTTACCCGTTTCGATTTCAAAGTCCTTGAATAATCGAGGCGCAAGCAGAGTTGATGCAGTTACTGTGAACGCTGACACCATTTTGACCGAACCAAAGATGGCATACGGACCGTAAACACCGTTCGCCATTGCACCCAGACAGAAAGCGTAAGCCGCCTTGTTTACGGGACCACCAAGGTCGAACGATACGAACAAGCCAATCACCGCACCCAGAAGTAGGGCGTTCGTGCCAGACATGCCGTTTAGCCAGTCCGTCAAACCTTGGTTTAACCAAGCTACGGGTTTACCGATAACGAACAGCATGAGTGAGCCGGCAACCAAAGTACCGATAACAGGGTATAAGTAGAAAGTTAGGAAACCATTGAACGCAGGGTTTAGACGTACGTTTTCTTTCACCCAACGCATGACGTAACCTGCAATCAAACCACCGACAACGCCACCAAGGAAGCCAGAGCCGATAAGGTTGGCTGCGATACCTGCTGCAAAGCCAGGTCCAAGTGCTGGTTTATCTGCCAATGAGTAAGCCGTGTAAGCTGCCAGTACAGGCACCATCAATGTGCCTAGTAGACCGCCACCTAGCTTGCGGTACATCCACAACCAAGAGCCTTCTTCTGCATACAGATCTTGGAGGTTGAACATTTGCGCCAATAGCACGGCAACAGCAAGCACGGTGCCGCCTGCAACGATCAGAGGAACCGCGTAAGAGATACCTGATAGCAACGCTTGTTTAAGTTCCGTTTTGAGTGGTAGTTTTTTCGGTTTGTCGTTTGTTGCGACCGCTGCGCCGGCACTTCGACCTGCTTTACCCGCTTCTACTGCTTCGTTAAGAATGCGTTCAGAGTGTTTGATTGGCTCTGCTACAGGTACTTCAACGCGAGGAATGCCTTCAAAGCGCTCTAACTCTTTGATCGCTACTTCTGCCGCGAAAACGACCGCTGTTGCACTGTTGAGCTGTTCGGCAGTCAGACGATCTTCGATGCCGTTTGCGCCTTGTTTTTCAACGTGAACGTTATAACCGAGCTTCTTACCTGTCTTTTCAAGGTACTCTGCTGCCATGTAGGTGTGAGCTATACCCGCTGGGCAAGCTGTGACACAAACGATTGTTGGCGCATTTGTATCTAATTCGCTGTCCTTATCTTCTGGTTCGCCTTGTCCGTCAAGTAATGAAATAATTTGTTCTACATTTGTAGCATTTAGCACAGCTTCACGCACGTCATCATCAACTAGGGTTGTGGTCAGTTCGGTCAGCAAGTGCATGTGCGTTGAACCTGCTTCTGCATTTGGAATAGCAATCAGAAAGATCAGATTTACGTCTTCGTCTTCATCTAGACCTTGCCACTTTAAGTCTTCTTTTAGTGTGGCTACGGCAAATGCTGCTTCTTTTACTGCATCCGTCTTACCGTGTGGCACTGCTAAACCTTCACCTAGTGCCGTCGGTCCTTGCTCCTCACGAGCAAACACCGCTTGTAGGTATTCTTCCTTGTTATGCAGTTTGCCTTGCTGGTTTAACTGCTCGGCAAGTGCACGAATCGCTGCGTCACGACTTTCGAACGTCGTTTGTAAGTTTATCAGCGATGGGTTTGTAAGAGAGGTTAATTTCATAACGTTTGTCCCATTGTCACATTCGACATTGTTGAACATTCAACAATAGCTATAATAATACATCTTAAGTACAAATGATCCGTGATCATGATCGCGTTTAAGTTATTATATGTATTATTGTTGTATTGTTTGTTGTTCTGTTATGCGAACAAATACTTGTCATATTGACCTGATTTCGTATTATATGGGTCGTAAACCAAATCTTTTTGCAATGATAGTTCATCCTAATGTAACTGGTTTAGAGTTATCTCAAACAAGCTTATTCGAACCGTTATTTGTATTGTTTTTAAAGAGGTAAATATGGCCAGACTGCCAATGTATCGTCAGATAGTGAATGCAATTCGTGAGAAGATCATTAAGGGCGAATACAAAGTAGGAACGGCACTTCCTACCGAAGCCCAACTGCGAGAATCTTTTTCTTGCAGTCGAGTAACGGTTCGCCAAGCATTAAAGTTACTGATAGAGAATGGTGAATTGGAAAGTGTGCAGGGCAGTGGAACCTATGTAAAAGAAAACAAGATTAACTACGATATTTATCAGCAGAGCAGTTTTGCGGAAAAGTGGGCGCATTTAAATGTGATGACGCACAGTGATGTTTTAGCGTTTGAAATCACAAAAGCTTCACTTGCCATGGCGGACTTGTTGGATATTGGTGAAGGCGATAAAATCTTTTACGTGAAACGTGTTCGTTATTTGGATGACAAGCCAATCACTGTTGAAGAAACGTGGTTACCGACGGACATGTTCCCTGATCTGACCTATCAAGTGATGCAAGGCTCTAAATACCACTTTATCGAGAAAGAAAAGGGGATGGTGATTGACCGCAGTGAGCAGGAAATTATTCCAATTTTGCCTCCGCAAGAAATTGCTGAGCTTCTGGACATCGACCCTGCTCAACCGATCATCGAAAAACGCACTCGTGGTTTCTTACAAGGTGACGTGGTGTTTGAATACAGTCGCAATTACTTCAAATCGACCGACTACAAATTTACGTTGGTTGCCAAACGACACCGGTCATAACAAGTGCGGCTCGAAGAGCTTGAATCGACAGTGGTAAATGAATCGTTGTGATGATCTGTACCATTAAAACTGGGCACCGAATTAAGCGACTTCCCATACCTGTAGTTATTCATGAATCGCTAATTTAGAAAAGTCGCTGGCAAACTAATTAGATGGTACGCCCCTCCATTCCACTAAACTCGATAGTGTCGGGGAAAGGAAAGGTAACCATCATGAACAGCACACATATTATTGGTATAGATTTAGCGAAACATGTCTTTCATCTCGTTGGCCATGATTGTTGTGGCAGAGAGACTTTTCGAAAGAAGTTAACCAGACAGAAAACCCTTCAGTTACTTTCAGCCCATGAGCCTGTCATTATTGCAATGGAGGCTTGTGGTGGCAGCCACTGGTTTGCTCGAAAATGCCAAGAGTATGGTCATCACGTAAAGCTGATTCCCGCGCAATACGTTAAGCCTTACGTCAAAACTCACAAGAACGACTTCATTGATGCAGATGCTATTGCTGAAGCAGCCATTAGGCCAAAGATGAGATTTGTTTCTCCCAAAAGTGAACAAGCTCAACTTAGTATCGTTGTTCGTAAAATTCGTTCTGGTTACATAAAAGAACGAACTGCCTGTATGAATAGGATTGGCTCCATGCTTTTGGAGTTCGGGATCAGCTTTCCAAGGGGTCATCATCAGATGAAGAATCTTTTTCAGTGGTTGGCAGATAGTAAAGAAGTAGTGCCCCCTTTACTAATTCTCGAATTAAGGAGCCAGCTTGATTACTACAACCTGCTAAACAAATGGATCAAAGAGCAGGAAGAAAAACTAGAAGCGTTAAACAAAGACAATGAGTTAATGACCATTTTACAAAGCGTACCTGGGATTGGGCCAATGACAGCTTCCTGTTGCCTATCAGTTGTGGCAGATCCTAAAGATTTTAAGAATGGCCGTAACTTTGCCGCGTGGTTAGGTTTGGTTCCATATCAGTATTCCACTGGAGGCAAACCTCGGATGCTTGGAATATCTAAGCGTGGAAATAAGGAACTTCGAGAACTATTTATTCATGCTGCGCGTGCAGTAATGTGGCGGGATACCTCGGCAGAAAAATATTTCGGCACTTGGCTTATTGAATTAAAACAACGGAAACCATTCAATGTGGCACTCGTCGCTTTGGCCAACAAACTAGCAAGAATCTCATGGTCTGTTATGGTCACTGGTAAGGTATTTGAGATCAGAACTTAATCAAGGTTTGCAGATGATAAAGAAAGATGACAAAACGGTTAGACCACCAGATTGAAGACCTTATGGACAAAACAGCATCTACAGTGCTTACAAACTTTTGAGGACAATCTGGCGCGGATCTCATCGTAGAGCGGGACGGTTGATGAAGTGAACGTCTTATAAACTCTGAATACATTGACGCAAACCAGCTCCGTTATTTTTAATTATCAACTTGCAAAACGGGGCGTACCATACATTTTGTCCAAAGAGAGTTTAAACAGCTTTCTTGCACGAAAGCTGTATCTCTAGTTTTAATGCGATGTTTGAGGCGTTCAAGGAACCTAATTTGGTATTGTGGTGTTACGTGTGTTTCTCTCAATCAGGGTTTTAAAATCAAGAATTTTTCTCTGATTTCTGAGCTTAGTCATGGCTTGAGCGTCATCCACCACACAAATCCCAGCGGCGGTGTTTTGACAAAATTTCGAAGCGAGGCAGCGCACCTCTATGACGGCGGCTTTATCGCGACGGTGCGCTTGTAAAGTCAGGAGCGATTTCGATTCGTCATATTCAATAAACTCGTAGTCGCGGAACAGTAAAGCAAAACTCACCGCCGCTGCTTCGACGTCTGTAGCGGGAACGGTGGCGTAATGGCTTCGGGTGATAGGCACGGAGCGAATCGAGAAATCCTCATTGAGCAACACCGATAAGTTTGGATGCATGTCAGCAATATGGCCTTGAATGTAGTCTCTGCGTATATCTTGATAAAATTTCTGGTATTGGAAGTACGAGAGCGTAATGCTGTGGTTAATATCCCATTTGTTATCTCGCAGTAAATCGCTAAAACAATAATCATCAATCTTCAACAGTTGCTTGAAGTTGTCAAAACCACCCAACGTCTGTTGGATTTGTATTTGGCTCACCCCACGTTCGAGCAGGTCAGTTTCATTGAGATACGGTTCAGTGCGTAATATCGTGGTGACCAGTTCAATTAGACCGATGTCCACGGCACTGATGCCTTGCATCAGAAGCGGTGCAAAGTAGTCTGAGTGGGAGTAAGCCAGACCGTCATCGAGTGCAGAAATGACGCTGAGGCGTATTGGGTTAGTCATCATCATGGTTAAACTCCTAATTAAGAGAAAAGGGGACGTGTCAGTATTGGGGTAGTGTAATAGCCTCGATAGGTCAGCCAGCGGAAGTAAAAACGAATGGCGTCGATACGCTGTTTTTGCTCTTTGTAGCATATGATCGATTGGCAGAGTGCCTTGCGATATTGGCGAATGTCTCGCGTCTGTATGTATAACCTTCCATTGCTGTTGGAGTGGTTGCCATCAACGAAGCGTAAAAACTGATGAAGGTAGTCTGCAATCTGATTGAGCCTGAATCGAGACATCCCTGAATGCTCGCGCTCTTCCATCAATTCATTTAACCAGTTGAAGTATGGAAAACGAATGTCCTCTTCTGCAATGCTCAAGTCGAGAGGGGGCAAAGTTGGGAAATCGTCTGTTGACGGTTTGTGTTTGTAAGCACGAATCACAGGAAAATGTTTAGCCATTAAATGGATTTGCACTAATAATTGCTGACTCAATGACAGAGAGTCGGGAAGGTCATGGGGGATGTTTTGGAAAAAGCATTTAGCTTGTAAGAACACTGCTTTCGCTCTGCTTATTGCATGTTGCGGTTCATCTGTTTTCAGTGCCACAAAATAATGAGACCTAGTGTGGCCTGAGATTCTTAAGGATAATGGCGGAGTGATTTTGACTTGATAAATGCCATGCTGATTGGTGGAGATATGATGGGCGCGAAGCTGGTGGTGTTGTTTTATTCCGATGTTTTCATTTTGATGAGTCACGGTTTGGCGTCCCTTTCGACGTAAACGGTGCAGTGTTTGCATTTCACCAAAGCGTGGATGTTCGCTGATGGGTTTCACTTCTAATTGGCTTAAGTGAGTTTGATGTAAGTGTGAATGCGACATGAAGACTATCCTTCTTAGCTGAATTTAGGGTGCAGAAAGCTGCACCCTAAACTGGTTGAGGGTGTCATAAGTGACGGTGAGTTAATTAGTTGGAGCTAAGCCCTTTAGGCTCAGCAGTAATACCTCAGGTAGAGGTGGGGTATCACGCGCTCCGTCTACACTCGGTACGGTACTGTCCTGCAATGGAATAGTATTTACCTGTCGATTCGACGATATATTCACTCCAGTACTGATGAATCTCATATCGCTCATTGAGATACAACGCACTGTTGTATGAGGCACGAGTAGAATTTGCATCCAAATGAGCAAGACACATTTCGATGGCATCTACTTTGAAGTTAGTGCTCTCGTTGAGGTAGGTGCTTGCGATGCCTCGGAACCCATGGCTGACTAAGCGTCCTTTTAACGTGGTGAGATTTAATGATGAATTCACTGCATATGGACTAATGTGTGGAAATTTAGTGTTCTGTTTATCAGACGGAAATACATGCGCCTGGTCCCCTGAAATAGGCCTCATAAACGCCAATAAGCCAAGCGTGTATTCGTTCAGGGGAACGAGATGCTCACGCCCACCTTTAGTGTAAAACTTAGGCACCGTCCAAAGCTTCAACTTAAAGTCAATGTCACACCATCGCATCGCGGCGAGTTCAAACGCACGTGTCATCGTGTGCAGTTGCATTTCAAACGCGCAGCGAGTGACTAATTTCATATTGTGGTTTGACATGGTAGCCATTACCTCTGCTAACTCATTGGGAGGGACAGCAGGCATATGCGTTACTTTTGGTTTAACAAACTCATGTTTGATATATGCTAAGCAGTTACTCTTGATGTAGTTTCTATTAAGAGCAAAATACATGACTTGATTAACAAAAGTACAAGCGCGTTTTACGTTTTCTAGTTGTCCTTTTGCTTGAAGTGGTTTGATGACTTCAATTACGGCAGTTGTGGTAATAAAGCTCAGCGGTATGTGGCCTAGCTTTGGGTATAAATGACGCTTCAAGAACAAGCGCTTTCGATGACTCGTTCTTACCTTATTCATAATGCGCTTGATTTCTTCTTCACCAAAATCTGTACCATTCATTTCGGCTTCCTTTTGAGCTTCTTCAAGTAACTTTTTACGAGTAGTCGTCTCTTTTCCTTCGTCTCGTTCAAGCATAAGCTCGGCAACCGACTCAAAGGTAAGCTCACTGACAATGGCACCGTCAAGTTTTTGCTTATCACGATAGATTTTCGGGTCAATGTTATTTGCCATCTGTTCACGAAGCTCTTCTGCTATTTTTCGGACTTCGGAGAGTGCTAGGCTAGGGTATGAACCAAGCCCGATTTTCTTGCGTTTTTTGGTGTTAGATTCTGTATAGATAAATAACCAGTTCTTTGAGCCATTATTACGTACTCTTAAGTAGAGGTTTCCTCCATCCGATAGTGTGTATTCTTTATCATTTGGTTCTGCTTTTTTAATTTGTGTGTCTGATAATTTATAGATAGCAGCCATGCTGTTACCCTCCTTTTCTTGTGTATGTCCCCTGAACTTATCAATCGATTTAGGGGTACGCAAGGGGGTACTAGAGCTGTGAGATGTAGTGAGAAATAATGATTATGAAAGAGTGTTATTCTATTTTAAATCAAGTGGTTAAGTTGTTGTATGAGAGTTGTTGAGACCTAGTGAGTCGTGTTTGGAGATTCTCAAGAGGGATTCGCAACGCGTGGCATTTTCACTATGCGTTGGTTTTTGTGTTTAAGGTGGTATGCGGCGGCATCGGTATTGCGTTGCTCACCCCTTAACAGGGCGTTAGTCGCCAGAAAAAGCTAGCAGTCAAAATCATGTTTGTAAGCTCAAAACTTGGCTACTGGTTGTTTGATTCATAGTTCCATCTTCGACGGTCAAAGCTCTGTTTCATCGGTTCTAAATCAATGCATTGCTATTTCCAAGCTGCTGTTTCGTTCTTTGGTGGTGATAGCGGGGGGCAATCGAAAATCTGTTTTTGGTTGCAACTCCGCTCGGTGAGTTTGTTGGTTCAAAAGCCGATTTACTCGCTGAAAGGACGTTTTCTCTGGTGTGGTAAGTTCCACGTGGTTTCAGTGACTTTGTTGAAAGTCCGCACTGTGAGATTGATTTTCCAAAAGCGTTTTTTGGTGTTGTCAGTCCGTTTTCTGCGGCGCTGTTTTTCTAAGTGGTTTCATTGAATAGACGCTTTGAGACTACGCCTGACTTAAGTGCATCAAAGCACATAAAGTTTGTTGTTCGCAAAGTTTAGTTTGGCTTAAAATTGTCGCTCGGTGCCTCGCGACTAACAAACTGCTCAAGAGGGATTCGCAACGCGTGGCATTTTCACTATGCGTTGAATTTAGTGATTAAGGTGGTATGCGGCGGCTTCGGTATTGCGTTGCTCACCCCTTAGCAGGGCGTTAGGCAACAAACCGGCCGTTATGCAGCCGGTTTGCCAGTTATTAATCGGTGTTTTCATCCATAATAAAGTCCAGAGTCTCTCGTATATCAGCGGTTGCATTAACAACTTTAAATATTTTATAAGCTTTCATACCTGTAGATTTCACTGGAGAAGCAAGTAGAGCACTCAAGAAACTGTGTGGTGAACTTTCAACTCCCTTGAAATCAAGTAGTATCTTCTTACCAGCTTCTAATGCGGGGAATATACGTTCGTTTTTGAAGCGGATCGCTGATTCTTTATCCTCGGCGAAAAAACCGAAGTAATTTGAGATGTTGACGTACAGTTGAGAGTCTTGTTCTTGTCCATCTGCTCGATTTTGCTCTGATAATGCCTCTTCCCTAAAACCTCTCAGCATCTGTTCTAAAGTTTGCTCGGATGGCTCTAGGTCTACTTTGATTGTTACTAGCACGAATGTCCCTGGCCAATAAGACTCAATATTTCTAGTCGTAATGTCTCGTGGAGATATATGTACAACGCCATTTCCGGAGACAATATGCATGTCTGCATTTAGTCGCCGTATAATGTTAGTTGACAGGAATAATCCAATACCAGCGTTGTTTTTGTCTTTGTAAGGATCATTTCTTCCGAATGTCCCTGAAACCTGAGGTTTCATTGCTTTTAGAATTGCATCTGCATGGCTGTCCTGCCCAGGATAAGCTTGCTCTAGGTGCTCCTTAATACCGATCCCTGTATCTGCAATGATAAATGAAACTTCATTCTTACTTTTGTACCAAGAAAACTGACACAAAGAAGGTAATCGATGCATTCGTTGACCATACTCATAATGATCTTGTCCATGCTCTAAAGTGTTGTATAGTAGTTCACTAAGTACATACCTGAGGGTTTTCGTAAACTCAACATTAAAGTCGTCAGTGTACGATTCAGCAGTTTCGATTACTTGCTTGAAATCTTTCGTATTTCTCAAAGCAAATAACGGTTTGTATTGACTGCCATTAAAGTTGAGGTTTTCGTGCATCATTACATTAAATGTCCCTCTGGCCCCAAGAGATCGAAACATACTGCTGGCCCCCTGTGCTGCATCTGACTCTTTGAAAGTCACAGTACAACGTTGTGATTTAAGTCGCCATGCATACAGCACAATAAGAGACAACGCTTGGTAATTGGCACCATTGCATTCGGTCATATCAATATAAACTCGCTTGTTTTCAAGCGACCAATCAAAGAACTTAACAAACCTGTCAAAATCAAAGACCCCTTGGGTTTTGAAACTGAAGCCATCAGGTAGAGTTATATATACTGTATTTTCGTCTTTAATCTGCTTCTTTAAAGTGGCAAGTGTGTTTTTATAATCCATATGCAGCATGTTTCTATGAGTTTGTGCTAGCTTATCTAATTGGAAAATGAAACCCAAGGCATAACATTTGCAATTGTGATATCCGTAAAATGTTGCCTAACAAAGCATTTAAGAGTGATTCCTAGCGCTTGGCATTTTTCACTTAATCTTTAGGTTCAGTGTTTACGGTGGTACGGTTGGGTTTCATGGTTGCGTTACTCACACCTTAATGCGGCGTTAGCACCCTTAATCGCAGACCAGCAAGTATCCTAGAAAACGGGAGGCAGAATGATTTACTCTAAAGGTTCCAAACAAGATACTGACGTTATAGTTTTTGGTAAGCCTGAAGATCAGGTTACACAAGATCTTGAAAATGGAGTATCTAGGTTTGGTGGCAGTTTTCGAGAGCCCTGTTATTCACGAGCATACCTAAATTCCGCAAAAGTCCTGCTAAATAACGCTATTTCAACTAATCAGCTTGATGAGTTTGGTCTGCCTATTTTCTATATGGTTCGTCATGCAACCGAACTTAAACTAAAAGATCTACTTGGCTTGGCTTACGATGCGTTAAAAATGCGACACGAGCTAGACGAAAGCGAGAAATCTGAATTGCCTTCGAATAAGCAAATAAAACGCTTTGAAGGTAGCCATGAGATTAGTAAGTTATATGATGATTTAAAGGTTAATTGTAAAAAGCTCGATATTTCTATGCCGAGCTTCTTGTTTGACCCTGTGGTTGAGTCGATTGAACGCTATGAAGTTGCACCCACTTGGTCACGATATCATAAATCTAACAAGGCTCTTCATGTGGCAACAGAAGTTGAGCTACCTGTTGTTCAGTTAGTCCAAGACTTAGAAACAATGTTTAAAGGCGTGTCCTATGATTTTGACGAGTATACTGACACTCTTGAGTCGGACTTATATCACGAGTTCAATCACTTAATGTATCGCCTTGAAAAACCAGAGTGCTAACAAACAATTTAAGCGTGATTCAGCACGCTTGGCATTTTGGGTTTGGGTTAAGTTCAGTGTTTACGGTGGTCAAATTAAGTGTCGTGGTCGCGTGCTTCACACCTTAATTGGGCGTTAGTTTGCAAGAGGAAACACGCAACTATATCGCAAGATCTAGTGGTAAAAGCTCAAACTTGAAATTGTCGTATCGGCGTTCAATTTCAGTGTCAATTAGCATGGTAAAAATCCAAAATTGGCATCGTTTCAACGGTTGATTTGTTCTTTGGTGCGGTGACTTTGGGGTTAACTGAGTCAAACTTTTTTGCTGAAACTCTGCTCGTTGAGTTTGTTGGTACAAAAGCCGATTTACCCGCTGAAATGACGTTTTCTCTGGTGTGGTAAGTTCACGTGGTTTCAGTGACTTTGTTGAAAGTCCGCATTGTGAGATTGGTTTTCCAAAAGTGCTTTTTGGTGTTGTGAGTTCGTTTTCTGCGGCGTTGTTTGTTCCACGTGGTTTCATTGAGTAGCCGCTTTGACACTACGCCTGACTCAAGTGCATCAAGGCACATAAGGTTTGTTGTTCGCAAAGTTTAAAATAACGTAAAATCAACCCTTTGGGTCTACAAACTAACAAACTGCTCAAGAGGGATTCGCAACGCGTGGCATTTTCACTATGCGTTGAATTTAGTGATTAAGGTGGTTTGCAGCGGCTTCGGTATTGCGTTGCTCACCCCTTAGCAGGGCGTTAGGAGTTTGAACATGAAATTGATTTTTAGTTTCGCCTTAACATTTCTTGCATTCAGCTCTAACGGAGCAGAGCAAGTAACTACAAAAGACTTGTACGAGAAATTCAACATGAGAACTGTCTATAGGTCTTATGGTCAGAATTTAAAGTGGTATTGTGAAAGTTATCCTAGAGAGTTTTTTCTACAGAAGAGGCTTCGTTTGTTTCTGATAGTCGCCTTGAGTTAGTTTCAGGTGACAACGTCTGGGTTTTCACTATTTCAGAGCCAAATATAGTTTCTATTGGAAATCAGATAACATCGGGTACATATAACAGCGTCTCAACGCATGAGCTTTACTTTGACCCTCGGACTCAGGACTGGAGGGCAAATGAAACATATATAGACATACCGAAAGATTGTGAACGCTATGAATAAAACTCCTAACAAATTGTTCAAGAGTGATTCGGCACGCGTGGCATTTTCAACATGCGTTGGTTTTAGTGTTTAAGGTGGTATGCGGCGACTTCGGTATTGCGTGCCTCACACCTTAACAAGGCGTTAGCTGTCCATATTAGATAGGAGTTAATATTGAGCAATAATAAGGAATCCCATCCAATCCGTAATGGTGTAATTACGTCAGTAGTTGGTGGAATCATTCTATCTTTTTGGTCTCCGTTTCGAGATCTCTTGGTCAAGGCTGCACTATGGTGCTGGGAGCTACTGACTTCGATTTGGATGTGGTTCTCATCTACACACGAAGCCTACGGATGGGTATTAGCACTATTAATTGTGTTGTCACTGCCAACGTTAATTAAGTTGGTTTCTTTGATGACAAGAAAAAAGAACCAGGAGTGGAAGAGCTATATAAGTCAGATTACCTCTTCGGAGCTGATTGGAATTGGTACTACTTAAATGGTGAAATTGAAAACCTATGGTGTTTGTGTCCGTCTTGTAAAAATGAATTAGTATATTCTGAATTCGTACCAAACAGGTATGACTATAGACATGACGGTTTGGAGCCAAAAACAGATTTCTTGTGTGAACGCTGTGATACAACAAGGTGTTCACTGAAAGGAGATAAAAGGTATGCTCTTGGCACTGTCGAAAGAGAAATTCGTAGAAAAATTAGAAGTAATGAGTGGCAAAACAGCTAACAAACTGTTTAAGAGTGATTCGCAACTCGTGGCATTTTTACTATGCGTTGCGTTTAGTGTTTAAGGTGGTATGCGGGAACTTCGGTATTGCATTGCTCACACCTTAACAGAGCGTTAGAGTTCTTGGATAGCTAGGATTTATGAAAAAGAGAAGAAAAAATAACAAACAAAAGCGGGACGAACTCCCAAAAACATCAAAGAAGTTAGAAATAGTAACTATATGCATTGCACTATGGGGGGCTTTACTTAGTAGCTGGGTATTTATCCAAGGGCAATTAGATAAAACTCCAAAGTTACATGTAAGTGTTAGTGCAAAAACAATCGGGAGGAGTAAGGATAATACACCTGTGGGTGATGTTGAGATATCAATTACAAATATAGGGAAAGAAACCATAACAATAGCACCACGTTTGATGGTATTGGCAGCTGATTTGAAAACCGGGAATACGTACAAAACCGATGCGTTTTTTAATCATGATGCTTTCACGCTTGAAAAACGATTGCACACCCCAATCCCAAAAACTTTAAAAGTTGGTGAGGTAGCAATAGCTAAAACTAAAAACGTATCAGGGCACGCATTCTTTCGCTTGATTGGTGTGCAAACTGTTATGTTTGAAGTGGCTTCCGGAGAAAAATTTTCATTTTCTGTTACCTCGGAAACAAAGTACTCCATTTCTACAGATCCAAGTAATAATGAAAATTTGGGCTGGACTAGTGCAGGACTGGCAAGAGAACTCTAACAAAGCATTTAAGAGTGATTCGCAACGCTTGGCAGTTTCGCTTCGCTCAAGTATAGCCAAGCGCCGCTCACACCTTAATGCGGCGTTAAGTGCAATCAACAATAGTGACATCAAAAAGTAGGGAAGTATGAGTATCAATATAAAGTGGGATGGTGATTGTCGTTTTAAAGTGTCAACTGAAGACGGCTTTACGTTTAATGTTGACGCTACAACTGAGAAAGCCCCTTGCCCAACGGAAATTCTATTGTCGGCTTTAGGTTCATGCAGTGCTACGGATGTCGTCTTGTTACTGCAAGATCAAGGTTTTGAAGTTAAAGGCCTAGAAAATACGGTTACTTTCGCCCTAACGGAATCAGAACCTCGTTTATATAAATCGGCAAACTTACACTTTACAGTAAATGGTCGTGGTTTTAAGGAGTCTGACATTTTGCGAGTAGCTCAAGAAGCGGTGGAAAAGCATTGTCATGTTTGTCTTATGTTGAGCCCTACGATCGATATCACTTGTTCAGCTGAAGTGGGTAAAAATTGCACTTAACAAAGCGTTTAAGGCAGATTCGCAACGCGTGGCATTTTTGGTTTTATTCAGCTTAAGTGTTTATGGCACAATAGTTTAGGTTCAGTGGTTGCGTTGCTCACTACTTAACGCGGCGTTAGTACGGGTTTGACATCAAAGGTCACAAGTTCTGGTGTTTATCTGTTTTGGCGCTCGAATTTACACCTTTCAGTTAGTGCCTTTCACGTTCTCTCCGGTGGCACTAGATGCGCAGTGAGCGCGTTGTGAAAAGTCGTTTACGGTTTCTAACTTTCGGGTAATTTCATTGGCGCGGCTTCTTTGTCTCGGATGGTCTTGCTACGAAAAATCGTTTCTTTGGTGTCGTCGGGAAGGTTCGAAGTCAGTCTCCTTTGCAAATTTAAAGGTGCTGAAAATCATCGAGTTTTGTGCGTTTTTCTTCTAGCCAACTCGCGTTTTGAGTATTGGTTTAAGATTGGCAGTTGTCCGTTTATCTTTCGCGTATTACACCATAAGTTTCGTGCTATATTTCAATATCTTGGCGAGTGCAATATGCTTTAAGGGCAGCGTACTAACAAGCTGCTCAAGAGGGATTCACAACGCGTGGCATTTTTACTATGCGTTGAATTTAGTGATTAAGGTGGTTTGCGGCAACATCGGTATTGCGTTGCTCACCCCTTAGCAGGGCGTTAGTTCCCCAGAGAAAGCAATCAATCCGTAGGGAATTTTTGTTTCTGGTGTAGTACACGCATAACTCGGATGATATCGACCTCAACCCAGTAAGATACAATCATCGAAATCTCAGGAATGATGAGTAATCGTCCGCGGATGCCATCTCGTTGCACACCCATTAAAGGTTGTTCAAGTAAGTTTTCTACTTTTGCTTCAATGAGGTTGTCAGTCTTTTCTGCAGCATCAGGGTTGAAGTCATAGAGAAACTCAAAGATCTTTTCACGATCATTAAGTGACTCTTCTTCCCATAAAATCATTGCTTACCTCGATTACGGATTCTGGCTTTGCGCTCTTCCATTCGAGACTTAGCCGTTTGGTGCTCAACGAAAACGGATTTTCCTGAGTCAAACTTCTCAAATGCTAGGTTTACTTGTTCAGTTAGCCATGCATCGTGAGATAATGTTTTTCTTTGTTGTTCAGCGAGTTGCTCAGTAAGTTCACGGCATGCGTCACTCAGAGTGCGACCTTGGCTCTCAGCCATTTGTTGAGCTAGGCGTTTTGTTTCTTCATCAACACGAAATTGAATTCTAGTGTCCATGATGTATTCCTTTGTTGGTGTGTGTACAAATGTTAGCACTAGGCTTTGAGATGGGCAACTAACAAACAATTTAAGAGTGATTCGGCACGCGTGGCATTTTTACTATGCGTTGGTTTTAGTGATTAAGGTGGTATGCGGGAGCATCGTATTGCGTGCCTCACACCTTAATTGGGCGTTAGGGCTCTTTTCACCAAATGGTACTTAACAACTTTTGTACAGTACCATTTGGGAGTCCTGTAGGAAATCTAGCTCTGGTTCAAAGACTTTAGTAGATCAACGCCTGAATTTAGGTAGGCAGTGGCGTTTTCGTTGTCGGAAAGAGTTAAAATGCCACTAAAAATGATCAGCGTAGTGGAAATGAAGAGCGTGGTGATACGTGTTATAGGTAACATCATGGTGATATCTCCGTCTATGCCTATAGATATTGGTTCTATGATTGGTCTTCTTTTCGACCATGTATGGGCACAACTAACTAGAATCACCAGCTGGTAGCAGATCATCAACACGTTGAAACTATAAGCTAATATGGTTCTTGCTGTAGGTCAAGCCCTAACAAACTGTTCAAGAGGGATTCGCAACGCGTGGCATTTTCACTATGCGTTGGTTTCAGTGTTTAAGGTGGTATGCGGCGGCTTCGGCATTGCGTTGCTCACCCCTTAACAGGGCGTTAGCTTACAACAAAAAAATCAGGATCTTATAGCTAGTGTGAGGCTAGGAACATCATCGAAAGTTAGTGCTTTGACTACACACTCTCTTGTTCTAGATATCTCAATGAACAAGCTTTTCTTGGCTCTTGGCTCTTGGCTCTTGGCTCTTGGCTCTTGGCTCTTGGCTCAGCAGCCAAACGTAACAAATTGGTGCTCATTTTAACCACGCCTTGGCTAGTACCATTTGTAAAGTCTTGTATGTGAAAGCAGCAATTCAAATGTCAGCCTCAGTGTGTGAAGTTTCGTGAGTCTCCACGCTCGGCGGTTTTAGCTTGGTTCAAGGTCATTCAAAGTTCACAGCCTGAAGTTCTCGGCTTTGATGTCAAGTCTCAAGTTCAGCATGTAAAGCAAAGTAGGGCATGGCTTTTGGTATACAATGGTTTGCATGAAATAAGCTAACAAGGCGTTCAAGAGGGACAGTCAACGCGTGGCGAATTTGGTTCAAGTCTTGGTCTGTGTGTTTTCGGTGGTAAATTGAAGTTTGGTGGTAGCGCGTCGCTGCCCCTTAACGCGGCGTTATGTTTTTCTCGATATGAGCCGAGTATTGGAATGGATAAAAAAGTAGAGTTAGCTCTAGAAGCTATAAAAGCCTCTCGCGGTACGGAGTCGGGGGAATATGGGATCGATTTGTTTGTATCTCATCATTTAGATGAACTCCCAGCAGCAGTATGGCTAGAAATTTTAGGTAAAGAAAATCCAAGCTTTGATGACATTTTGTCTGCACTGGTAGTCGCTTACGTGGAAGACGACGTCTGTGATTTTACTTTGCCCAATGATGTCACAAATTACTTAATAAGCGTTTCATTTGATGAAAATGGTCAAGTTTTTGATATTTCGATGGAAAGCTGAGAATACAAACATAACAAACTGTTTAAGAGTGATTCGCAACGCGTGGCATTTTTACTATGCGTTGCTTTTAGTGTTTAAGGTGGTATGCGGCGGCATCGGTATTGCGTTGCTCACACCTTAACAGGGCGTTAGTTGCCAACGAGGAAAAACGTACCTAAAGCAGAATGTTTAGGGCTAATGTTCGTGTGTGTTTGGCTAGGTTTTGGTATTTCAATTTCTAGCTATTTGGGCTTGTGAAAATCGAACTTTGGTTTCTTTTGTGGTTGGATTTTCTATTTCAGAAACCGATTTATATGTTGAAAGTCTGTTCTGCTGCATTGTCGTTCAAAAAGGTTTGTTTGGTGTTCAAAGTCCGTTTTCTACGGCGTTGTAAATTCCAAGTGGTTTCAGTGACAGGCGCTTTGAAACTGCGCCTGATTTAAGTCCCTCAAAATACGAAATATGGGTGTTGGCAAAGCTGCAATCAACTTCAACTTCAAGTTAAAGCCTTAGTCTTGGCAACTAACAAACTGTTCAAGAGGGATTCACAACGCTTGGCGGTTTTGGTTTGAATTGGCTTTAGTGTTTACAGCACAATGGTTTAGGCTGGGGTGGTAGCGTTGTTCACCCCTTAACAGGGCGTTAGGGCAATAGGAGTATATTTTGAACAGTGATGATATTGGCTCGATCATTGAGTGTTTTATATCGAAAGAGAGTGCACTAAACGATGTTAAGAACTTTTTTATTGCCAATAAAATGGAATCACTCTCATTTCTGGCGGGAGTTGTATCTTTAGTTATTGCTTTGATTGCAGCTCTGTTAGGTGACGCTACCACTTCTTACATATCGTTGTTTGCTTTTTTTGCATTTCTTGTACTGTATTCATTGTCCTCATTCATTTCTACAGTTCGCTTCTTCGTGGGTGCAACAAAAGAAACTTTAAAAAATATAAATGAAAGATATCGGTCGGACTATATAGTCGCGGAAGAAATTTCAACCTTCGGCGGTGACAGCATAGACTGCGTTAAGGTTCTATTTGAGGATCGCATTAGGTATTTAGAATCAAGGGTAGGTTTCCTTGTTGGAATTGTTGATAAACTTGGTATTGTTCCAGCTATCATCATGATCTACTTGGCATATGTTAAAGCATTGGGTTCTGAAGCAATATTCAACTTATCACCTTTAATCACAGGCATCGTTTCTGGAGTTTATTTAGGAGCAATTACAGCTCGTATTGTAATTGATGCTTTGCGAGACAAAATAGGCATCTTAGAGCTTTCGAAAAAAATATCTCAAAAGCGCAAGGGGTTCAAATTGCCCTAACAAACTGTTTAAGAGTGATTCGCAACGCGTGGCATTTTCATCATGCGTTGGTTTAAGTGATTAAGGTGGTATGCGGCGGCATTGGTATTGCGCTGCTCACACCTTAACAGGGCGTTAGGGCTTATCGGAACTATTAGCAGTAGAGTGAGAAATAAATATGACTGATATTCTGTCATCAATTAGTACAGCGTTGTCTTTGACATCAAGGCTTCGCGAAATAAGTAAAAGCATAGAAGATGCAGAGTTTAAAAACTTATTGGCTGATTTGAGCTTAGAGTTAGCTGATGCGAAATTGAAAATCGCTGACCTAACATCCGAAAATGCAGAGTTAAGGGAGCAAATTTCCGAGTTAACGAGTGCTACAGGTGAACTTTGCCCAAAATGTAATAAGCGCACATACGAATTAATCTCATCTGCTCCGGATGAAGTTTTTGGGGACTTAGGTGCGGTAAAAAGAGTTTATAAGTGCTCTGGTTGTCAGTTCTCTGAATCAAAAGTAGTTTCGCCCTAACAAACTGTTTAAGAGTGATTCGCAACGCGTGGCATTTTTACTATGCGTTGCGTTTAGTGTTTAAGGTGGTATGCGGTAGCATCGGTATTGCGTTGCTCACACCTTAACAGGGCGTTAGGCATCAAAGGTTACAAATGTACAGCTCGATATTGATACTATTGTATGGTCTTTTGGTTTCACTTGGTGCAGTTTCGGGTACTTGCACACAGGGAGATGATGGACGTTTTTATGCTTCGATAATGTATGGCTCAGTACTGTTCATTCTCATCATAGTCAGACTTCTTCGTGAAAATAGAGGTTCAAAATCTATATGGATTACGCCCTTAATTGCTTTGTTAGCTGCTATGCCGGTAACTTATTTCTGGGCTCCTTTTGTAATTGAAACAACCATTGAAGGTCATCATTTGTGTGGCAAAGAATTTGATTCTCATTTGGTAGAGTCTGATGTCTGGTCTAGAAGCATACCAACGCTTCATATTGTTTTCTCGTTGGCTATTTTCATGCTTTCATTTTGGAAGTTAATTAGGTGCAAAAGAGGTAAGTAGTTTGTGGTGACAAGATGCCTAACAAACTGCTCAAGAGGGATTCGCAACGCGTGGCATTTTTACTATGCGTTGGTTTAAGTGATTAAGGCAGTATGCGGCGGCATCGGTATTGCGTTGCTCACCCCTTAGCAGGGCGTTAGTACGGGGTTGGCATCAAAGGTTAAAAGTTTCAGTGTTTATTGGTTTATTTTCCAAGCTTTACACCTGAACGGGAGTGCCTTTCACGTTCTTTCCGGTGGCACTATGTGCGGAGTGTTCGCGTCGATTTCACCGTTTACGGTTTCTAACTTTTGGGCTATTTCGTTGGCGCAGTTTCTTTTGTGTTGTAGGCTTTTTAGCCTTCAATTCGGTACTTTGGTGTGGTTGTTTAAGTCTGGCGACTGAATCCTTTGCTAATTTGAAATTGCTCAAAACTGGTAATTTTGGCGTATTTTTCTTCAAGCCAACTAGCGTTTTGAGATTGGGCCCTAGTTTGACAGTTGTCCGTTCGGCTTCGGCATTTTAAACCAATAGTTTCGTGCTATATTTCAATATCTTGGTGCAAGCCAAAAGGTTTTTGAGCAGCGTACTAACAAACAATTTAAGAGTGATTCGGCACGCGTGGCATTTTTGGTATGCGTTGGTTTTAGTGGTTAAGGTGGTATGCGGAAGCATCGGTATTGCGTGCCTCACACCTTAATTGGGCGTTAGTTGCCAACGAGGAAAACGCAGCTTAAACAGAGTGTTTAGAGTTAAAGTCAGTGTGTTTTGGGTGGGGTTTCGTACTTCAATTTTGAATCGTTCGGGTTTGTGAAAATCGTTCTTAGGTTTCTTTTGTAGTTGGATTTTCTGTTTCAGAAACCGATTCACTTGTTGAAAGTCAGCTTTGTAATATTGTCATTCTCAAATGAGCTTTTTGGCGTTGTTAGTCCGTTTTCTACGACGCTGTATATTCCAAGTGGTTTCAGTGACAGACGCTTTGAAACTGCGCCTGATTTAAGTTTTTACAACACGTAAAGCTAGTGTTGGCAAAGCGGCAATTAACTTCAAATCAAAGTGTTAGGCTTGGCAACTAACAAAGCATTTAAGAGGGATTCACAACGCTTGGCAGTTTTGGTTTGAATTAGCTTAAGTGTTTACGGCACAATGGTTTAGCTTGGGTGGAATGCGTTGTTCACCCCTTAATGCGGCGTTAGTTGCTTGGGAAAAATTAGCTTACAGGGAGTAATCAGATTGGTAAAAATGTACGGTTCTGAAGAGACAAGGGCGTTTTGTTGTAATTGTAAAGAAGTTACGCTGCATAGGTATGAAAGTTTTTCTAAGCCAAAGGAAGTAACTGAGAAAAAAGCTAAAGGTTTCTTATCGGGTCTATTTGCTGCAATAGTTGGTGCATTAATGGAAGGTGAAGCAACTGGTGATTACAAATGTACAGTATGTGGTACCAATCTTCATACACCAGATAATTTAGATTGAGGCTCAGTATCTCTATTACTCTGCCAGTGGCAAGCTACGCAACTAACAAGCTGTTTAAGAGGGATTCGCAACGCGTGGCATTTTTACTATGCGTTGGTTTTGGTGTTTAAGGTGGTATGCGGCAACATCGGTATTGCGTTGCTCACCCCTTAACAGGGCGTTATATGCCAACACAGATAGGAAGTAAAAATGAGCTTTGTATATGAATTTCTATATGTGCTTTCACTATCCAAACGAACTCAATTAGCACTGATTCTTGGCGTCGTTTTTCACTTCGTAATTTTATTGGTCGGTCAATACTATATCGCTGAAATTGAGTTCCAAGGGGCAATGAAACCTTTACAAGACGCCATGGTTGGAAAGCTATTAAATAAATACGACAAGGTAGCATTGTTTGCTTTAGTTTCGTTCTGGGTCTTGGCTTTTAAATGTTACCGTAAAGATCGCAAAAGGCTGTATAGCTTGTAGTCCTTACTTTGGGTTCTTACTAAGGTACTTTCAGACTGTTGGGAACAGGCATATAACAAACAGTTCAAGAGGGATTCAGCACGCGTGGCATTTTTAGTATGCGGTGGTTTCGGTGTTGAAGTGCTATGCGGTAACATCGGTGCTGCGTGCTTCACCCCTTAACTGGGCGTTATGTGTAATTTTGAGTATTTGAAATTGAATGACTTATATGCGATAGAATTTGAAACAAGAAAGCAGTCCCCATTATGGTGGCACAACAAAGCTTCCGATCTGTTTGCCTCAGCAGGCGCATTACACTCGACTATGGATGCCGAGCAAAATGTAGCTACAGATCTAGGTTTTCCTTCAGGCTTTTGCATGTCGGTGGCATGTAATCCCGTTTATGAAATGCTTTTTGGTATGTCATTTGAAGCTTTGCTGAAAGCAATATGCGTTGCTAAGAAAAAGCCTGCACCAGCAAGTCACAATCTAAACAACCTTGCAAATACAGCTGAAGTTAAATTGTCTGAAAGTGAAATCGAGATCTTTAAGTATCTAACAGAGTGCGTGGTATGGAGCGGAAGATATCCGGTGCCGAAGCAAAAAGAGTATTTGGAGCAACACTGGAAGCAGGGTAGTGACTTGTTGTTTGATAAAGTGTCTAGTTCAAGTGTGCTTCAGTTTCAGGTCGCAAACGACGTGCTGGGCTGGGACAACTTATCAAATATATGGCGAAAGTTGTCTAAAGAGTTTTTCGAACATTACACATAACAAATTGTTCAAGAGGGATTCGCAACGCGTGGCATTTTTACTATGCGTTGGTTTTAGTGTTTAAGGCGGTATGCGGTGGCATCGGTATTGCGTTGCTCACCCCTTAACAAGGCGTTATGCAATGCAAAAAAGCACATGCTTGGTTGATGTTTGTCGTTTCGATTAATTTTCTTTGCTGAGACTCTTTGATTCAATTGTTAGCATGTCGTCGTTTTTAGCGATAGAGCTTGTAATGAGCCGAAATGGTAAAGCATGGCATTTAAAATTGTACTTACAAAAACAGCGAATGGTTATTCAATCGAAAAAGACCTGAAAATTGGGTTTTCAATTAAGCACCTTTTTTTCGGAGGAACAGTTTCGTTATTTCGAATGGATATATATGGGGCGCTGAGTTATTTGATTTACGGAATTATCATCACTTGGCTAGGTGTCGGCATTTTTGGTTTATCAGATCATTTATTGGATATGAGGATTGGTGCTGCAATAGGGGCTTCATCTGTAGAAGTTGTAATGGATTTTGTAAATGCACCTCTAATGGCTTTATTATTAGCAAACATTGAATATCAGGACTTATCTATAGGTGACAGTTATTTACATTTGTCAATCTATGGTGGTGTAGTGCTGATAAGTTGGGTTTACTTAGCTAATAAGGTTAACTTATGGAGATTCAAGTCGTATCTACGTAAAGGTTGGAAGTTTGATTTGGAAAGCTGTGAAGATTTGTTTGTAAAGAAGCAAGTTGCAACAATACTAATCAAAAATAATATTCATTTAGATAACTAAAGTTCGATCAATATGGCAATTGAGTGACAGCATAGCATAACAAAGCGTTTAAGACAGATTCCCAACGCATGGCATTTTTCATTCCATCGTTGGGTTTTGTGTTTAAGGTGGTATGGTTAGGTTTCGTGGTGGCGTTGCTCACTACTTAACGCGGCGTTAGTTGCTTTCATAAATAATAGGTAAGTACATGAAAGAGAAGTTGGTATCATTTGATCTCGAAACAGATCTAGTCATGTCATTGCGGTGCTTACTTGACGCTTTGTCTCAAATTGAAAGAGGGCAAAACACGTATTTCAAATGGGCAGTGATCTACGGGCATAATTCTGTTCAATCGGCAATGTGTTTAGCTCTCATTACATCGGACTCACGCCTAGTTCGGAAAAAAGATAGTTATCACTCAGAGTATGGTGATTTGGATAATATCGAATGGCTTTACGAAAAATTGCGGAAAGAAGACTTTCTTCCTTACATGGGTAGCCAAGTAATTGATAGTCAGCGATTTGAAAAAGAAAAAGTTAGCCGTTTGCAGACAGTTAGGAATACATTTATCCACCAACACCCATCACTCTATGTCTTTACATTTAATGAATTAGTAGAGTTAATCCGTATCTCTGTTGATCTAGTTGGTTTCTTAGTCAATGAAAGTGAGCGTCTAGCTATAAATGGGTATACACAATCTCAAATAAAGGGTTTGGTGGACGAGTTGAGCACGCAACTAACAAACTGTTTAAGAGGGATTCGCAACGCGTAGCATTTTTACTATGCGTTGGTTTAAGTGATTAAGGTGGTCTGCGGCGGCTTCGGTATTGCGTTGCTCACCCCTTAACAGGGCGTTAGCATACTTTGATAGGAGTTCAGATGGCTACGATAGTCGAACAAATTGTTAATCGTGAAATTGACTCGGTCATCGTGTACGAATCTGATCAAGTTATAGCTTTTGCAGACCATGATCCAATCAACTTTGGGCATATTTTAATTTGTCCTAAGACTCAATACCGTACATTCATTGACCTGCCTGAGTCTGTGTTTTTTGAGATCACCGACGTTGCAAGAGATTTATATAAACGTATAGAAGCTAAGTTCAATCCCGATGGTATCGGCTTTATGCAAAACAATGGAGAGGCACCTCATTTCAACGAGCTCGATCACTACCATTTGCATATTTTCCCTAGGTTTCATGGAGACCAGTACGGTTGGGTTAGTAGTGAACTTGGAATTCAAACTATGGATAAACTAAGAGAATCACTTAAAGATCTATGAGCATTGAAAAAGTATGCTAACAAATTGTTCAAGAGTGATTCGGCACGCGTGGCATTTTTACTATGCGTTGGTTTTGGTGGTTAAGGTGTTATGCGGAAGCATCGGTATTGCGTGCCTCACACCTTAACAAGGCGTTATGTGCTTTCGGAGAAAACAATGAAAAAGAGTCTAATCCTAGCCTTAACTGGTCTTTCGTTTGGCGCTCTTGCTGATGAGGAAGTCATTAATTGCGATACCGCGTTTACAACAGTTGAGGTAAATCAGTGTGCAGCTATTGAGCTTGATGCAGCGAAAACTGAGCTAGAAAACTACCTAAAAGCTAGCTTTGACCATAACTCGTTTGACCCAAAGTTAGTCGAAGCGATGAAGCTAGCTCAAACGGACTGGCAAACCTATATGTCCTCACATTGTGATTCGGTATATACGCAATGGCGTGATGGAACTATTCGTGGTGTTATGGGTATATCTTGCAAAACTAAGCTAACGAAGCAAAGAACGCATGAATTGTGGGAAAACTTCTTAACTTATATGGACAGCACGCCACCAGTTTTACCGGAACCAAGTTTGTAGTAAGACTTCAACCACGCACATAACAATAAATTTAAGAGTGATTCACAACGCGTGGCGCTGTCACTTCAAGTGAGTTTAGTGTTTATGGCACAATGGTTTGGCTAAGGTGTCAGCGTTGTTCACACCTTAATTTGGCGTTAGCACACCATACAAACAAGGAAGAGATAAATGAATAAGTATACAAAGGAACAAAGCGTAATCGTGGCGCTTTGGGTTTTAGCAAAAAGGCGAGAAGATGACCTTTGGCCAGCACCACCATCGGCAACAGCACCTGAGTTAATAACACATATGGTTAATCAAGCGGGCCCTTCTCATTCGAGTGATTCGATATTACTGCATACACACGGTTATGATCGTTTGCTGTTGGGTCGAGATATCACGAAATCAGTTACATCTCTCCAAAAAAAGGTTGCTCAAGAGCTAAAGCTAGCAGGCGTTATCAATAAGATTTACGGCATCCATTAGAATTGTGTGCTAACAAAGCGTTTAAGACAGATTCCCAACGCTTGGCATTTCCAGTTTAAGGCAGCCTTGGTGTTTACGGTGCAATGGTTTTGGTTAGGTGGCAGGCGTTGCTCACTACTTAACGCGGCGTTATGCGATTCATGAGGTCAGTGAAAGGAATAGAAATTTATGTACAAAGTTGGCGTTGTTATATTTGATGATTTCACAGATGTAGACTTTTTCCTTATGTATGATTTGCTTGGGAGGACAACCGATAGTTGGACGGTCAGCATACTGGGAACTAAACCTGAGCATCTTTCACACCTTGGCATGAAAGTTAGAACTGACGGACATATTTCAGAGGTGGCGAACCAAGATGTCGTTCTTATCACTAGTGGTAAACGTGGTATTCCAGCAGCGATGAAAGATGCTGAATTTATGTCAGCGTTTAGCCTTGACCCAAACAAACAGCTAATTGGCTCGATTTGTGCTGGTTCATTCATCCTTCATGAGCTCGGTTTACTAAAAGGTAAGCCATTGACAACCAATCCAGATGCTAAAAGTGTTCTACAAAAGATGGGAGGAGACGTTCAGGATCTGCCTCTAGTAGTAGAAGGTAACATAGCCACTGCCGGAGGTTGTCTTTCGCTGATTTATCTCATTGGTTGGGTGGCAGAGCGGCTTTTTGACTCAGGTAAACGAAAAACTATTCAGAATCAATTAATTCCAGCTGGGCAGTTAGAACTTTTTGAAGAGCTCATTAACACAACTATTCAGTCAGCAGAGTCGAAAAATTCGCATAACAAAGCGTTTAAGAGTGATTCGTAACGCTTGGCATTTTTAGTTTGCGTTGGTTTTGGTGCTTAAGGTGCAATGCAGGAACTCCGGCATTGCGTTACTCACACCTTAACGCGGCGTTATGTGACAGGTATGAGATTCGAACACAAGAAAGTAGAACCAAACAATATTGATTTTCAGTCACTTGTGGCTGAATTGAACTCATCACTTAGCCAGGTCACTAATGATTCTGGTGAAAGCTCGTTTTCAGCTGATGCTTTCGATTCGTCGAAAGATGGATGTATTGTGGTCTACCTAAACAAAGTTGCTGTAGCGTGTGGGGTTTTTAGGCACCATCAAAATGAAGTCTGTGAATTAAAGCGAATGTACTCAAACAAACCTGGCGCAGGTGGTTATTTACTCAAACAACTAGAATGTTATGCAGTTGAAAAGGTTATAAAAAAGCCGTACTTTCTACACGTAGAATTAACTTAAAAGCGGTGGATTTCTACAAACGTAACTCTTATTCAGAGTCAGGTGCATATGGAAAATACGTTGGTGTAAAACGGTCAATTTGCCTATCAAAGGCGCTAGTCACATAACAAGCAATTTAAGAGGGATTCACAACGCTCGGCATTTTTGCTTCTACTTCAAATTTAGTGTTTATGGCACAATGCTTTAAGGTTAGGTGGTAGCGTTGTTCACCCCTTAATTGGGCGTTATGTGCTCTTCTGTCCTGTTACCTATTGATTTTAAGTAAATTATCTCCATATCTACAATTACAAACTTAATCGCATTGAGACATTTAAATGACTAAAGAAGAGTTGTTGGAAAAGATTGAAAGTAAAGAGGCGCAACTTCTCAAAGCGCAGTCTGAAAGTACTGTTTGGAACAGAGGTAAGTATAACAAAAGCTCTATCGCGGAAGTCTCAAAAGTCTTTGTGAGCTCTCTACAGTCTGAAATCGCAGATCTCGAAAATCAGTTATCAAAACTAGAATCTTAAAGCCCTTAATAAGGGCTTTCTCATTAGGTTACTTATGGTTGTGTGTTTTCAAACTTGGATGTTTGGACTTGTTTTCTGGAGTAACACGACGTCTCTGGTCTGTTTTTCCAGTAGATATCGCTTTAGGTTTTGGTCCACGTTTAATGCTCATATATGTCACCTCTATAAGCTGATTGTTAGCAAAATTGCTTGGCGTATTATACTAGTGGCTTAGCTGGGTGTAAAATCAGCACTGTATACTAAAGCAGGTGTCTTTATTGTTCGAAAACGAGCACATAACAAACTGTTTAAGAGTGATTCGCAACGCGTGGCATTTTTACTATGCGTTGGTTTTAGTGGTTAAGGCGGTATGCGGCGGCTTCGGTATTGCGTTGCTCACACCTTAACAGGGCGTTATATTCCTATCATTGTGGTACTGTCAATACATACAGTCATTGTCATTGTACTGTTTATCTATACATGTTTAAATCGATAGTGATTTTGATGATCGTATGTATGCAGATAAGGAAGCGTGATGAAGTTGACTCAAGTGGGACGTACTCAACCTTTATGTGTCTCAGATAGTGCTGAAGTACTCAAGTCTAAAGGCTTTAAATTAGCTGAGGAACTTGGTGTTGAAAATCCAATATGGCATTCAAATGTCGTAATGGGAGACAAAAGATTGGTTCCAAACATTCGAGAATATCGTTTGTACCAAGGGGACAAACTACTGTTTAAAATAGAGGAGTAACCTCTTTAATTATCACCAGAATATAACAAACTGTTTAAGAGTGATTCGCAACGCGTGGCATTTTCACTATGCGTTGCGTTTAGTGTTTAAGGTGGTATGCGGAGGCATCGGTATTGCGTTGCTCACACCTTAACAGGGCGTTAGTACGAGATAGGCAAAGTAGCTTGTAAATTTTGGTGTTTATTGGTTTCTTTGCTCTGCTTTACAGCGGTCCAAATGTGCCTTTCACGTTCGCTCCGGTGGCACTAGATGTTCAGTGATCGCGTCGGCAACGTCGTTTACGGTTTCTAACGTTATCAGCAATTTCATGGGTGTTGCTTCTTTGTTGTTGTGAGATTTTGGTCAAACGAGCATTTCTTTGGTATCGCTGCGTAAATCTGAAGTCAGTATTCTTTGCAAATTCAAAGGCGTTGAAAACCAGTATGTTTTACATGTTTTTCTTCTTGCCAACTCGCGTCTTAAGATGTGGTTTAAGATTGGCAGTTGTCCATGTGGCTTTCGCGTTATAATCTGGTTTTCGTGCGACATTTCAGTACTTTGGCAAGTTCCACAGGCTTTAATGGCAGCGTACTAACAAGCTGCTCAAGAGGGATTCACAACGCGTGGCATTTTTACTATGCGTTGATTTTAGTGATTAAGGTGGTATGCAGCGGCTTCAGTATTGCGTTGCTCACCCCTTAGCAGGGCGTTAACCCTATTGGAGGAATATGGAACATTTAACATATGATCAGCTTCTTAAGCTAGTTGAAGCGGCAACGGAAAAAAGTATTTTTGACTATGTAACTTTGGTCGTTTCAAGTGCTGTTACTTTACTTGCAGTTGGTATGAGTTACTTCTTCTTCAAAAATCATTCTAACCAAGTAACTAATGAAAAAGTCATAGAAAAAGAAGTTGAAAAGTTATACGAGGCAGTTGATTGTCTGTTTGAATTTTGCAATTCGGTAGACCTTTACCTTTCGATGAAAGAAAAAAGCTTGTTAAGATTGAAACAAGACGAGGCTATTGATGGTAGCTTCAAAATTAAAGTAGATGAAGCAACAGATGGTGTTTTCGCAAGCTTTAAACATGCTCATAAAGCTGCCTTTATTTTAAGAGCTTTGGGTGAGCTAGATACCTCTTCGTTAATTGATATTTATAGAAGTGATGCTATTCAATTGCGTAAAGAGATCTACATAGCTGAACTCAATATTTCAAAGGCTGATGGAAAGCAACATTTGGAAAACTTGTTATCTAGCTACGCTAGTAGAGTTAGTGCATTAAACAAACAAAAAGATCAGTGCTTAGACGCAGTTGCGCAATGTAAAAAACGCATAAAGTCAGTGGCGTAAAATAGGGTTAACAAAGCATTTAAGAGTGATTCGCAACGCTTGGCAGTTTCGCTTCGCTCAAGTATAGCCAAGCGCTGCTCACACCTTAATGCGGCGTTAGGTTTGTTGGTAACTTCATGGAAATAATAAGACTTCAATCTCATCATATAAATGCTGTAAAGAAACTATATCTAGAATCACGACTAGCAACTTTTACATGGTTGGATACAGTTGAATTTGACTTGTCAGACTTTGAGCGGGATACAGAGGGTGAAAGTATTTGGGTAGCAATTGAGTCAAACAAAGTCATCGGTTTTGTCTCAATTTGGGTACCTGAAAACTTCATTCACCATCTGTTTGTGAGTCCTCGTAACTTACGTGGCGGTGTTGGGTTAAAACTGCTAGATCTCGCCAAACAAAGGTATCGAAGATTAAGCCTCAAGTGTCTTAGTCAAAATGACAATGCCATTGAGTTCTATTTATCTCAGGGTTTTACAATTGCCGAAACTCTGGACAATGGTGCGGAAAGTTATCATCTAATGAAGTGGACATCACAAACCTAACAAGGCGTTCAAGAGGGACTTCCAACGCGAGGCGCTCTCAGTTCATAATTGGTTTAAGTGTTTAGGGCGGTAATATCCGCTTCGGCGGTAGCGTTGTCAGCCCCTTAACGCGGCGTTAGCACACACTCGGTGGAATCAAGGACATTAGATGAAATTTCGAAATGCAGGAATAGCCTCTCTAGTTCTCTTTTGTGCATCCTGTAGCGATGAAAGCGAGATAATGGAAGCAGATGTAGTCAATAGTATTCCTTTACTTGCCTTAGTCGAATCTACGGTTGATAGTAACGAACTAAAACTTGATTTTTCTTATCCCACTCGAGTTATTAAATACGATCAGTCGACAGACGAAGAATCGCACTTTGATACAGTTCGATTGCAGATCTTGCTGGAAGAACAATTGGTTTATTCGGTACTAGCAGACAGAACAAGCCTGACACGTGAAAAGTGTCTCGCTCTTTATCGAGGTTATTCTCAAGCGTTAACTGAAAAGTACAATTTTGTTGCTCAAACAAGAGAAGAGAAAGTGTTTGGCAAGCTCATGGAAGTAGATGATGGGCTGTTGTCAAAGGATAGCAAGCTGAGAGTTAGTATGGGATGCCAATTACTAGACACATCAAAGTTAGAAAAGTTCTCATTGAGAATCGACAGCGTTCAATTGTCAGCACTAGCAAATAGCAGATTTGAGAAATTGAAATAATTATCCCCTTACAAATGTGTGCTAACAAAGCGTTTAAGGCAGATTCCCAACGCTCGGCATTTTCGGTTTGCTTTGAATTTAGTGTTTACGGAACAATGCCTTAAGTCTGGTGGTTTGCGTTGCTCACTACTTAACGCGGCGTTAGCTTTCTTTAGGAGAATAAAGTGAGTCAATATTTGATCGAACCAGAAGTTCCTGGGAGCTTGGGTGAAAATACTTTGGCAAATTTCGATTTGCATCCACCGATAATAGAAAAGCTGCATTTTCAGTTTGATGGGTGGTTAGGTGATGATTTATTGACTTCATTTCCATGCTTTTTAGTCACTGAACGTTTAGCAACGGCCTTAAGTTCATCGCAGTTGTCAGGATACAATCTGGAAGTGGCTGAAATATCTATTTCTGACGTATTTGAAGAATTGTATCCAGAGTGTACTTTACCTCGTTTTTCGTGGCTCCAAGTATCCGGAACCATCGGTAAAGACGATTTTAGCGTAACAAATGATGGGCTACTCTTAGTTTCTGGAAGGGCGATGGTGTTGTTACAAAGATATCAACTAGAAAATGCTGACATCGTAGCGTACAAAAGCTAACAAAGCATTTAAGAGTGATTCCCAACGCTTGGCATTTTTCATTCCATCGTTAGGTTTCGTGTTTAAGGTGGTATGGTCAAGTTTTGTGAAAGCGTTGCTCACACCTTAATGCGGCGTTATGGCGCAGGGACAGAATCGGCTGAAGGAGCAATATGAGCAAGAAAGTAAAAGTAGCCTTAAATTGGCTCAAAGATCTTTTGGAATCGGAGAATATCGAGTATCAAATAGTCGGTGGCTTGGCGGCTACAATTCATGGTGGCAATCGTGAAGTTGCAGACATCGATCTCTATATCGAAAATTCTGATGCAGCCAAAATATTAGCTCTAGCTTCGCAGTACGTGTCTAAACCACTAACTCATTATTCGGAATATGGCTGGGACTTAGAGTATTTTCAGCTAATTTACCGAGACCAAAAAATTGAAATAGGCTTGGCTCAGCATACCAAGATCCAATCTTCAGTGGATGGTTCGTGGCATCAGCTTGAAATCGACTTCTCAAAGTCAGTAACCAAGACCTACCAAGGCATTGAATTACAGGTTATTCCTATTCACACGTTAGTAGCATATAAGCGAATATTGTGCAGGGAAGTTGACCTAATTGACGTTCAGCAATTAACTTCAAGTTCAGCGCCATAACAAAGCATTTAAGAGTGATCCTCAACGCTTGGTACTTTTGGTTCTACTTCTAATTTTGTGTTTATGGCACAATGCTTTAAGTTAGGTGGTCGCGTTGTTCACACCTTAATGCGGCGTTATGTGCTAAAAGGTTCTAAAAGGATTTCGAATGAGTAAGTTATTAGAAGAGTTACTAAAACGCGGTTTTAAAGCAAAAATGCGTAACAAGAACATTTTTGTTTATCTTTCTCTATTCTCTTTTCCAGTATCAATAACTCACGATACTGAGCTAAATACTTACGAACTAAAAATGGAATACTGGCGATATATCGTAGTGATGGTAGGTCTTTCTATTAATGTGGTAATAGGTTTTGTCTACGGAAATGTCGCTCTAAGCTTTTTCATTTTGGCTATTGTGTTATGCCAGCCAATAGGATTGTATATAGCAAAGTCTAGAGCCAAAGCATTAGCAGAATACTTTAGTTCAGTTAATGGTGAAGCACGCACATAACAAATTGTTCAAGAGGGATTCGCAACGCGTGGCATTTTTACTATGCGTTGGTTTATGTGTTTAAGGTGGTATGCGGCGGCTTCGGTATTGCGTTGCTCACCCCTTAACAAGGCGTTATGTTTTCGGAGGAAATGCGTGATTTGGATAAAGCGAGTGGCTTTGATTACTTTTCTTTCGGTTCTGGGGTATTTTCTTTTCCTTCATGCAGGGATGGCTAGTGATGGAGCTATAGAGCTCAAGTGGTATTACAGGTTTGAAATGATAGTTGCGGGAATTATCTGGTGGCCTGCCGTTTTATATTTGAAGCTTAGGGATTTAGCGAATTATCCAACAAGCATTTTAGGGCTAGAATTATGGCCAGTACAATATTTTAGCTATTGTATAGTTTTTAAGATTTACGATGTAATACTCGGGTATAAGAAAACGACGAATAGGTAATCTATGTAATAAGTGGGCTTAACTATAGTCTTATGAAAACTCAGTAAAAAATCGGGATATATGCTCAGTTTGAGCCCCAAACATAACAAAGCGTTTAAGAGGGATTTGGCACGCGTGGCATTTTTAGTTTGCGTTTGGTTTGGTGTTTAAGGTGCTTTGCGGAAACTTATGTATTGCGTGCCTGCACCCCTTAACGCGGCGTTAGGTTTCAAGCCAACATCAAAAAAACGTAAGAAGTCTCATGTTCGTCTCTTTACAATCTTTGATGTGTAGTTGCATATTGTTGGGGTTACTATGATAGGGACTTCAATATGCAAAATATTCAGGACAAAAGAGAGTTTGAGGCTGCGATTCAAGCTTTAGAAGCGCAAGCAGTGAATGTTGGTCTACACATGGTGGTAGATGCTGAAGCTAGACAGCTTTACTCGAGACAAATAAAGAGCTTCTCTGAAGAATTAAAGTTAGAAGTAAAGCAAGGGAAAATTAGTTGGAAGGAAGCTGCAAAAAAGGCGAATGAAACCCGAAATGTAATTATGGAGATTGTAAGAGGTAAAAGTACTCCCGTCGGAAACGCATATGCTCAGCAATTGAAAAGTAAAGGTAGGACGCTAAATGAACTGGTCGCGAAAAAAACAAACCAGATTTACCTTAATAAGCACTTCAACGATCTTACTGCCGAACAAAAGAACAGAGTGTATTCGGAAGTCGTAAAGTCATCTGGTAAGTCTAATCCAGATGTAAATAGGCTAATGAAAAATATTTCAAATGCAGGGCGTGGTTTGCTTGTTTTATCTCTTGGCCTTTCTGTATACACCATCGCTACCTCTGAAAATAAACTTGAGACAGCTGGCCGTGAGGCTGTGGTTGCAGGTGCAGGTGTCGGAGGAGGTATTGCTGGAGGGGCTATTGCAGGTTTAGCGTGCGGTCCGGGAGCCCCAGTATGTGTAAGCGTGGGGGCTTTTATAGGTGGCACATTGGCCGCATTTGGAGTTAGTATCGCGTGGTAGTTGATATGGAATTGTTATCAAAAGAGAAAATAGAAATACGTGACGTTGAGGAAGGTAGCGAATACATCTCTGAGAAGATATTACTGGCTATTGAAGGCAAACTTGCGAATTCCTTTGTCAAAGGCGCGCAAGTAGAATACGGCATAAAATTTGATAACAATTACGTTATCTTCATCACTGATGACATCCTTAATGAAGAGACACTTAGAATATATTTATTTGATCTTAATGCAAGGTTAGTTGACTACTTGTATATAGGTAGTGCTTATTCAACGGGGTATTTACAAGAGCTAACCCTTCAGAAAGACGGTTCAATATCATTTTTGTTTATAGGGGATACACTTTGGAATGTAAAAGTATTATCTAAGGCAAAAATGATAATCCCTTTTATATCTAACCCGAAGGGTGTCACCCGAAAAAACGTATTCAGTAGCTTTCTACAAGTTCAAAGTTCGCCAAAAACAGAAACCTAACAAACAGTTCAAGAGGGATTCAGCACGCGTGGCATTTTCGGTATGCGTTTATTTCGGTGTTGAAGTGCCATGCAGATGCTTGGTCATTGCGTGCTTCACCCCTTAACTGGGCGTTAAGCAGCAAGGAGAAATATGAAAATTTACGCAGTCTTGATTAGCTTGTTGTTTGTAGCGTTAGCGGGCATGCACATATTCTGGGATGCCGTTACAATTGATGCGATTGCAATCGTATTAATTGTCTTAGCCTCTTTACCATGGGTATTTCCTTACTTAAAAACGTTAGAATTACCCGGTGGTGTTAAAATCGAACTGAAAGATGTTAAAAGTGCTGTAGAACAAGTATCGAGTGGAACAGAAACATCGTCCTCAGGTAGCGATGCGTACGAGTATTTACAAGTGGTTTCTTCTCATGACCCAAACCTAGCATTAGTTGCGATTCGAATTGAAATAGAAAAAGCAGTCCGCGCTACTCTTGGAGATTCAACTAGACCAATTCCACTATCAAAGGCAATGAGTCAACTTGTTGCTGACGGTGTAATATCAAAGCGTACTGCTGGCGGTATACAGGATTTTATAAAGTTGGGTAATCAAGCTGCTCATGGGGTAACAGTAGACAGAGATGCGGCAGATTTTGCTATTGAAAATGCAGCTAACTTATTAATACCGTTCAAAGAGCAATTGGCCAAAGCTGCTTAACAAACAATTTAAGAGTGATTCGGCACGCGTGGCATTTTTACTATGCGTTGGCTTTAGTGATTAAGGTGTTATGCAGAAGCTTCGGTATTGCGTGCCTCACACCTTAATTGGGCGTTAGTTGCCAAGGCGAAAAACGCAGCTAAAGCAGAGCATTTAGGGCTAATGGTCTGTGCTGTTTTTGCCTGATTCTGTGTTTAGGTGTAAGTTTGCTGAAGTTGCGTTGGATGTTTATTAGTGTGGTTTTGGTTTTGTCGTTTCAGAAGCCGATTTACTTGTTGAAAGTCAGCTTTGTGGCATTGTCTTTTCAAATGAGCTTTTTGGTGTTGTTAGGCTATATTCTACGGCGCTGTTTGTTCCAAGTGGTTTCAGTCACAGGCGCTTTGAAACTGAGCCTGAACTGAGTTTTTCAAAGCACATAAAACTAGTGTTGGCAAAACGGCAATCGACTTCAAATTAAAGCTTTAGGTTTGGCAACTAACAAGGCATTCAAGAGGGATTCACAACGCTTGGCAGTTTTGGTTTGAATTAGGTTAAGTGTTTACGGCACAATGCTTTAGGTTAGGTGGTGGCGTTGTTCACTCCTTAATGCGGCGTTATATGCTTTAGGGGTTTCTGAACAGGATGTTTTTGATACTAGCAATATTGGGTGCTATCTACTTGTTATTTAAGCTGTACCAAGAAGGCGAAGAGATAGGTTGGAATAGAATTTTAGTTACTATCTTTTTTGTCAGCCATTCAGCTCTGTATTTGTATGTTCCACCTTTCTTAGGCATGAATAACCAATATGCAGGCAAAATGTACGAATTAGTTCCAATCGGATGCTATTTCATGGCGTTACTTCCCGATATGGAAGAAGCAGAAACTGAGGCGAAAGCCTTCGTATTTTTCGCTTGGTGTGGTCTTATTCTCATAGCATCTTTCTTGGTTTACTTTAAGTTGTATGTGTGGTGATGGGGGCCAGCACGCATATAACAAACTGTTCAAGAGGGATTCACAACGCGTGGCATTTTCACTATGCGTTGATTTAAGTGATTAAGGTGGTATGCGGCGGCATCGGTATTGCGTTGTTCACCCCTTAACAGGGCGTTAGTTTGCAAGAGAAAAACGCAGCTATATCGCAAGATCTAGTGGTAAAAGCTCAAAGTCCAAATTGTCATATCGGCATTCAATTTCAGTGTTAACTAGCGTGGTGAAAACCCAAAATTGGCATTGTTTCAACGGTTGATTTGTTCTTTGGTGCGGCGACTTTTGGGTTAACTGAGTTGAACTTTTTTGCTGAAACTCTGCTCGTTGAGTTTGTTGGTACAAAAGCCGATTTACTCGCTGAAATGGCGTCTTCTCTGGTGTGGAAAGTTCACTTGGTTTCAGTAACTTTGTTGAAAGTCCGCATTGTGAGATTGGTTTTCCAAAAGCACTTTTTGGTGTTGTGAGTTCGTTTTCTGCGGCGTTGTTTGTTCCACGTGGTTTCATTGAATAGCCGCTTTGAGACTGCGCCTGACTTAATTGCATCAAAATACATAGAGTTTATGGTTTGCAAAGTTTAAAGCAACGTAAAATCAACGCTTTGGGTTTGCAAACTAACAAACTGCTCAAGAGGGATTCGCAACGCGTAGCATTTTCACTATGCGTTGGTTTAAGTAATTAAGGTGGTATGCGGCGGCTTCGGTATTGCGTTGCTCACCCCTTAGCAGGGCGTTAGTTGCCAACGGGAAAAATACCACTTACAGCAGAATATTTAGGGTAACATCTATGTGTTTTGGGCTAGATTTTCGTATTTCAATTTCTAGTTATTTGGGTTTGTGAAAATCGATCATTGGTTTCTTGTGTGGTTTGGTTTTTCTGTTTCAGAAGCCGATTCACTTGTTGAGAGTCAGCTCTGTGATATTGTCATTTTTCAAATGAGCTTTTCGGTGTTGTTAGTCCGTTTTCTACGGCGTTTTGAGTTCCAAGTGGTTTCAGTGACAGTCGCTTTGAAACTGCGCCTGATTTGAGTTTTCCAAAATACGTAAAGGTCGTGTTGGCAAAGTGCTCATAAACTTCAAATCAAAGCCTTGGGTCTGGTAACTAACAAACTGTTCAAGAGGGATTCCCAACGCTTGGCGGTTTAATGCTAAATTTGGTAAAAGTGTTTACGGTGCAAATGTTTAGGTTGGGTGGTTAGCGTTGCTCACCCCTTAACAGGGCGTTAGTTTGCAAGAGGAAAAACGCAGCTATATCGCAAGATCTAGTGGTAAAAGCTCAAAGTCTAAGTTGTCGTATTGGCTTTCAATTTCAGGGTTAACTAGCGTGGTGAAAATCCAAAATTGGCATCGTTTCAACGGTTGGTGTGTTCTTTGGTGCGGTGACTTTTGGGTTAACTGAGTTGAATTTGTTTGCTGAAACTCTGCTCGTTGAGTTTGTTGGTACAAAAGCCGCTTTACTCGCTGAAATGGCGTTTTCTCTGGTGTGGAAAGTTCACGTGGTTTCAGTGACTTTGTTGAAAGTCCGCATTGTGAGATTGGTTTTCCAAAAACACTTTTTGGTGTTGTGAGCTCGTTTTCTGCGACGTTGTTTGTTCCAAGTGGTTTCATTAAGTAGCCGCTTTGAGACAACGCCTGACTTAATTGCATCAAAGCACATATGGTTTGTTGTTTTCAAAATTTAAAATAACGTAAAATCAACTCCTTGGGTTTGCAAACTAACAAACTGCTCAAGAGGGATTCACAACGCGTGGCATTTTTACTATGCGTTAATTTTAGTGATTAAGGCGGTGTGCGGTGGCTTCGGTATTGCGTTGCTCACCCCTTAGCAGGGCGTTATACGATTAAGGAGAAAAATGAAGCCTGATTTACACGGAAGTAGAATTGTTTTGAGGTCAATTCAAACGAATGATTCTGATGATTTGTTTGAAATTTATGGTGACATTCAAACAATGGAATTTGCTTCAGACCCAGTTTTCACATCGGAAGATATGGTAGTTCAGATGCTAGAAAGCGTCGTCCGACTAGAGAAATCAGGTGAATCGTTTGAATGGGCTGTTATGGAGCAAGCGACAAGCAAAGTTATTGGAACCTGCGGCTTACATAGCTTTAGTGATAGCGGTGATTCCTGTGAGGTCGGGTGCTTACTAAATTCATCGTACTGGCGACAAGGGTATATGTCGGAAGCTCTTAGTTTATTATTCTCTCATGCTAAATCTTTGGGCATTGAAAAATTGTCTGCCGATATTGATGAGGGTAACTTTAGGTCTCAAGCTTTGTTTAACAAACTGGGCTTCAAAGCTAAAAACGGTCAGTTTCAGCGCTTGCTGTGAGGCATCGTATAACAAACTGTTCAAGAGGGATTCGCAACGCGTGGCATTTTCACTATGCGTTAGTTTAAGTGATTAAGGTGGTATGCAGCAGCTTCGGTATTGCGTTGCTCACCCCTTAACAGGGCGTTAGCCTTTAAGTTTAATATGGGAAGTTATGGAAATACTAAGCAAATACGCATCTGAAATTATTGCTTTATGTGCATTGTTTTTAACAGTTTACCAAGCCAGCAGTCAGCGTCGCCAGAATCGTATATCTCTAAAACCCCACTTAGATCTATTCACGGAACGTTTTTTTAATAATGGTGTAGGGCGCATTGAAATTTATCTAATAAATAATGGGTTAGGACCTGCGTTTATTGAAACGTTTGATATAGCGCTTGGTGATAAAAACTATAGCGCTAGAGATGCTCTTACGGCATTATTCGGCGACAGGTCAGACGCATTTAACTACACCGAGTTATCTAAAGGCTATGCTATCGCTCATAATCAGAGGATACGTTTACTATCCGTGAATTTTCCGGCAAAAGACTGGGCTGAAGTCAGTGGTCTTGAAGAAAGCATCAACTCACTGGAACTACGTATCAATTATAAGTCTGTTCATGGACAAGTCTTCTCATTAAACGAGTAAAAGGCTAACAAAGCGTTTAAGGCAGATTCGCAACGCGTGGCAATCTCAGTTCAAGTTGAGTTTTGTGTTTACGATGTAATGGTTTAGGTTAGGTGGAGGCGTTGCTCACTACTTAACGCGGCGTTATGCGACAAGGTAAAATTTTTAGGTTTCTTCAAATTAGCTCTCTTTAGCAATTCGTTTTTCGGTGTCGGCAAATCAGCATTGTCGGCTCAAATTCTTGAATCACTTAAACCGTAAAACATGTCAAAGTTCGTGAAGTTGCCTCATTAAAAATTGCATTTGGTAGCGGACGGTTTTTCGGTCGCAAAGTGTGGAAAGGGCAAGTTTACGTAAAGTCGGTAATTGCTGAAATTTCGGCTCGTTAAGTTTCGGGTAAGTAAAAGCTTATTCTTCGCTGTAAATCAACGTTCCGCGCTCGTGGCGGCCTTTTTATTAAATGTTGAATCCGTTGGTTCTTGAATCACAAAAAGTTATCTGCGCGTTTGTAGTTTTTCGTGTTTAAGGTAATGTTTTCTTTAGTCAATTAGGCGTTGCCGAAATTTCGCATAACAAACAATTCAAGCAGATTCGCAACGCGTGGCAGTTTTGGTTTGCGGTGAGTTTTGTGTTTATGGCGCAATGCGGTAGCTTTTGTATTGCGTTGCTCACTACTTAATTGGGCGTTATACGCTAGATGAAGAAAGTCTAAAATTTTAGGGTAATATTCCTGATTTTCGGCGCTGAATTCAGGTAGTTCTCATCACAAATTGTAGTTTCGTTTTTCTGATTCTTGGTTCAGTTCTGGTCTGTCATTTGTCGACGGTTTTCTTCTTTGGTGCGGACTGCGCGGGGCAAAACGAGGCGATAGTTTTCGCAGCAATTCAGCTCTGTGGTTTTATCTTTTTAAAAGCGGATTTGCTTGCTGAAAGGCCGCTTTCTCTGGTGTGGTGAGTTCACGTGGTTTCAGTGAGTTTGTGGAAAGTCCTCATTGTGAAATTGTCTTTCCAAAAGCGCTTTTTGGTGTTACCAGTCCGTTTTCTGCGGCGCGGTTTGTTCCAAGTGGTTTCAGTGGCAAGTTGCTGCAAGTCTAAGCCTGATTTGAGTGCATCAAAGCACATAAAGATCATGGTTTCAAAGTGGGGCTTGGCATAAAATCTTGGCTTAAACGTTCATGCGTATAACAAAGCGTTTAAGAGGGATTTGGCACGCGTGGCATTTTTAGTATGCGTTGAGTTCAGTGTTTATGGCGCTTTGCGGTAGCTTTTGTATTGCGTGCCGGCACCCCTTAACGCGGCGTTATACCGCAATCAATCATCTAACCTTTTCATGGCTTTACGGTAAACATCGCTACGTTCTCGTTTTCCGACTGCTAAGACGGTTACAATGATGACATCGTCTTCAACTTTGTAGACGAGACGGTAGCCCGATTGACGCAACTTAATTTTATACATGTTGTCAGCTCCAGAAAGTTTTGAAGCTGGAACATGTGGGTTATCTAAGCGCTCGATTAGCTTTTTCTTAAATTGTTGTTGCAGAGTAGAACCAAGCTTTTTCCACTCTTTGAGTGCGCTCTTTTTAAAGTCGAGTTTATAGGTCATCAATATTTACCGAAATGCTCTCTTCAGATTCACGCTCTTTAGCGATAGCTAGTAGTTCAAGATCTTCGAGTCTGTCCATCATCATTTCGTACGCTTCGGCAGGTACGCAATAAAATGCTGGCTCATTTCGGTTCAATACAGCAACAGGTTCGCCATAAGCACTAGTTGCAACTTTCATAGGGTTAGCTTTCAACTCGGTAATGCTTGCAGCAACATCGGCTAATATTCTAGTGGTCATATAATCGGTCTCTTAAGTGGTCTTTATGTTGGTCATTTTAGCCTCAACAAAGCGGTATAACAAGTTGCTTAAGAGTGATTCGCAACGCGTAGCATTTTTTACTATGCGTCGGTTTATGTGTTTAAGGTATTATGCGGAGGCTAAGGTATTGCGTTGCTCACACCTTAGCAAGGCGTTAAGAGTCAAGGAGAGTTTAGTTGAAAGTTGAATATTTAATAATTATCGATTCAGGTAACCCTTTTTGTAGAGATAAGAAGTCATTTGACAATTTCTTGCAGTCGAATGCTGATATTTCAATTAGGGGTAATATATTTAAGCACAAATCCCTAGAAGTTGAATATGAACTACAAGGTGGTGAGACAGAAGCTGACAAAAATAGGTTCTTTCATATAAAGTTGAACTCTAAAGATGATTCAAGAATAGATGAATTTCAAGATTTGCTAAAAGCAACGAGAAAGCTTCTTCATATGGCATCTGATAAAAAACCACAAGTGTTGTGGGATGACATGAGTTTTTATTATTCCGAAAGAGCGTACCCAACTATTCATGAAATAGAAAATTTGATGCGTAAGCTAATCACTAAATTTATGTTGACAAATGTTGGGCTTGGTTGGACTAAAGATGCAGTGCCAGAGGAACTAAAAAAGTCAACGAGAACAGAGCCTGCGAACAATAATAATTACCTCTATGAAACAGACTTTAAAGACTTGTCAACATTTCTATTTGATGAATATCGTACTTTAGATATAAAAGCGTTAAATGAAAAAATACGATTACTAGAAGGTAAGGGTGACGAAGTTTCTTTGAGTGAGTTTAAAGGCTTCCTGCCAAAATCTAACTGGGAAAGATATTTTAGAGAGCATGTAGATTGCGAGAGTTCATACCTTGAGGTTCGCTGGGAGCGACTTTATAAACTACGATGTAAAATTGCTCACAATAATTTTTTCACTAAAGACGACTTTGATCAGGTGATGACTCTCGTTCAAGAGGTGAAGCCTAAAATAGAAGATGCAATTAAGAATCTTGATAAAGTAGAAGTTCCTGAAGAAGAGCGTGATGAGTTAGCTGAAGTTGTTGCAAGTAAAACTAGCGCATTTTACGGGGAGTATATTCAAAAATGGAAGTATGTTGAAAAGGCTCTTTTCGAGTTAGTAAAAGCGACATCTCCTGAGGTAGATGTCCGTCGGCATAGACCAATAATGATGCAACTGAAAGATCTGATAAACAAAGGATTAATAGATAAAGCTATTTATCATGAATTGAGAGAAGCAAATCACATCAGAAATATGATTGTTCATGAATCTGACAGGCATTTATCAAATGATGAATTATTATATCGAATTCAAAATCTTGACAAAATTTATGATTATATAGGTAATCTTGAAATATTATCGGAAATTGACTCTTAACAAACAATTTAAGAGTGATTCAGCACGCTTGGCATTTTTGGTTTGGGTTAAGTTTAGTGTTTACGGTGGTCAAGTTAAGTGTCGTGGTCGCGCGCTTCACACCTTAATTGGGCGTTATGTGAATGGAGTTCATATTGAAAATATCAGTCGTCGAAAATGGTGAAATTGAAGCGTATGAAGCTGTACTTAATACACATCTAAACTCGATTTTTGGCCAAGGTTCTACGGTCAATTTTAATCACGAGTTCGTTTGTGCAGTTCTAATTGAAGACGAAAGTCAGGTTGTTGCTACTGGTTTTGCTTACAGTCGTTTAATGTCACAAGGCTCAACAAGCTTCAAAGCGGGCATAGTTGGCGGCATTGCTGTTGTACCAAATAAGCGTGGTCTGGGCTTAGCCAAAACCATCGTGAAAGAACTGGATAAGTACTTGGTGTCTTTTGGTGTAACTCATTCTTTTCTCTTCGCTTATAATCCAGAGGTATATCGAAGTTCAGGGTACTTAGAGTTACTTATACCTATTCATTACTTCGACATACGGCAGAAAAATTGGAATGAGTTTGTCTACCGCGGAGGCATGGTTAAGACTTACAAAGGTAGTCACGTTCTAAGTAATCAAGTCATTGAGTTTAACGGTTGTGTGTATTGAGCGCGCTGGAAAAATTCACATAACAAACTGTTTAAGAGTGATTCGCAACGCGTGGCATTTTTACTATGCGTTGCCTTTAGTGTTTAAGGTGGTATGCGGTAGCTTCGGTATTGCGTTGCTCACACCTTAATGCGGCGTTAGTCGCCAGAAAAAGCTAGCAATCAAAATCATGTTTCTGAGCTTAAAATTTAGCAGTTGTTTGCTTGGTACATCGATTAATCGTCGATCATCAGAGCTTAGTTCTAGCTGTTTTAAGTCCAAAGTTTTGTACCTGTCCTAGCGGTTGTTTTGTTCTTTGGTGCTTACAGAGTAGGGCGATCGAGAGTCTGTTTTTGGTTGCAACTCCGCTCGGTGAGTTTGTCGGCACAAAAGCCGATTTACTCGCTGAAATGACGTTTTCTCTGGTGTTGTAAATTCCACGTGGTTTCAGTGATTTCGTTGAAAGTCCGCACTGTGAGATTAGCTTTCCAAAAGTGCCTTTTGGTGTTGTCAGTTCGTTTTCTTCGGCGTTGTTTGTTCCACGTGGTTTCATTGACTAGCCGCTTTTAGACTACGCCTGACTTAAGTGCATCAAAACACATAAAGTTTATTGTTTGCAAAGTTTAAAATGACTTAAAATCAACGCTTTGGGTTTGCAAACTAACAAACTGTTTAAGAGTGATTCGCAACGCGTGGCATTTTTACTATGCGTTGTTTTTAGTGTTTAAGGTGGCATGCGGGAGCATCTGTATTGCGTTGCTCACACCTTAACAGGGCGTTAGTACGGGTTTAGCATCAAAGGTCATAAGCTTCGGTGTTTATCTGCTTTGGCGTTCGTCTTTACACCTTTCAGTTTGTACCTTTCACGTTCTTTCCGGTGGCACTATATGTGGAGTGTCCGCTTTGATTTCATCGTTTACGGATTCTAACTCTTAGCCTATTTCTTTGGCGCTTCTTCATTTTCGTCGTGGTTTTTGAGAGAACCTTTATTACTTTTGGTGTGGCTGTTGAAGTACGAGGAAAGAATCCTTTTCTAATTTGAAGCCAGTGAAAGTAGGGCAGTTCAGTGCGTTTTTCTTCTAGCCAACTTTCGTCTTTCAATCGGGGTAAAGTTTTGTAGCTGCCCGTCTCACTTCAGTGTTCAAAGCCTTTCATATTATGCCACTTTTCAATATCTTGGAGTGCATAAATAGAAGTAGCGCATGTACTAACAAATTGCTTAAGAGTGATTCGTAACGCGTGGCATTTTTACTATGCGGTGGCTTATGATGATTAAGGCGCTGTGCGGTAGCTTTTGTATTGCGTTACTCACACCTTAGCAAGGCGTTATGTGCTTAAAGGGAGAATTAGGTTGGACACCAAAGTAATATACGTTGAAAGAGATAAGCACTATCTAGAATTTAACGAATTATTCGAAGAATACGCATCAGATTTGCCCCAGGAGGTTCGGTCGAAAGTCGTAGGACAGCTATTCGAGTTACCGTATTTTCATGGATTTATTTGTTTTGTGGATGATCAACCAGCAGCGTGCGCTGTATGCTACGAATCGTTTTCGACATACCGTTCCATGAAATTACTCAACGTTCATGATTTTATGGTTTCAGAACGCTATCGAGGCAAAGGATTGGGTAAGATCCTACTTAATGGTATTGAGCAATATTGTACCGCTAATGAGTATTTTAAAATTACCTTGGAAGTAAACAGTAACAATGCAGTGGCTAAAAAGTTATATCAATCTTGTGGTTTCCAGGATTATCAAGTTGAACAAAAAGACTTGAATCATTGGCAAAAGTACCTCGTTTAGCACGCACATAACAAACGCTTCAAGACGGATTCGCAACGCTCGGCGGTTTTAGTTTGATTTGGCTTTTGTGTTTACGGTGTAATGGTTGAGCATTGTGGTGCGTTGCTCACCACTTAAGCGGGCGTTAGTCGCCAGAAAAAGCTAGCAGTCAAAATCATGCTTATGAGCTCAAGATTTGACTGCTGATTGCTCGGTTCACAGATTCATCGTCGTTGATCCAAACTCATTTTCAGCTGCTACAAGTCCAAGGTTTTGTAACTGTCCCAGTGTTTGTTTTGTTCTTTGGTGCTGGCAGTGCAGGGCAGTCGAGAGTCTGTTTTTGGTTGCAACTCTGCTCGGTGAGTTTGTTGGTTTAAAAGCTTATTTACTTGCTGAAAGGACGTTTTCTCTGGTGTTGTAAATTCCACGTGGTTTCAGTGACTTTGTTGAAAGTCCGCACTGTGAGATTCGTTTTCCAAAAGCGCTTCTGGGCGTTGTCAGTCCGCTTTCTGCGGCGTTGTTTGTTCCAAGTGGTTTCATTGAATAGCCGCTTTGAGACTACGCCTGACTTAAATGCATCAAAGCACATAAAGTTTGTTGTTCGCAAAGTTTAGTTTGGCTTAAAATTGTCGCTCGGTGCCTCGCGACTAACAAACTGCTCAAGAGGGATTCGCAACGCGTGGCATTTTTACTATGCGTTGGTTTAAGTGATTAAGGTGGTATGCGGCGGCTTGGGTATTGCGTTGCTCACCCCTTAGCAGGGCGTTAGGCATAAGGAGAAAAATAGTGAATATTCAGGAACTATTTGATAGGGCAAATAGCCTCGAACATCAACTTTATATCAAGTACTCGCTAGTTACTCACCCTCAAATAAGTGACATTCAGAATTGGGTTAAACGAACTGAAGCCTACATGTCTGATGGTGAGTCATTGGAAGCAGCATCTTGTAAAGCTGCTTTGGAGGCTTTTGACGTTGACCCTCGTATTATCCGTAAGTCTCAAACAGATACAATCGAAGCACTGTTAGCTATGGCAAAAGCCAAAGTGGATGAAGAGACAAAAAACAATGGATGATACCACTCTAAAGATAATTGTACCGGTCATCACATTCATTTTGGGCTTTGCTGCTTCTCGGTTAACTATGTCCAAAAAAGAGCGTTTTGATAAACAAACAAAAACATTAGAAATTTCAAATCAACTGGACTCTGATATTACTGCCGCATTTCAGGAGTACCAAAAAGCACTGGGTAAATTCATTGATGCCGAGAGGCGGACATTAAGTGAGTTTCTTGAAGTAGAAAGCGCTGGTGTGACTTACTTCCAAGCTCTTAATAATGCAGCTTCTGCTGTTTTATCAGGCATTCTTGCACATGAGTCTTTTAAGCATACTCACTTGCCAAAGGTGAGAGATGGGTACTACAGAGCAATTCCTAAACATTATGAAACTCTAAAATATATAGCTGATCAGTGTGGGTTGGAGTATTCAGGAAAGTTTAAAGTAGAGAACTATCAGACAATACATAATGCGTTGGAAAAATATGCCTAACAATCTGTTTAAGAGTGATTCGCAACGCGTGGCATTTTTACTATGCGTTGCGTTTGATGATTAAGGTGGCATGCGGAAGCATTGGTATTGCGTTGCTCACACCTTAACAGGGCGTTAACTGGCGCAGAAAATATGAAAGCACAATGATACAGTTTCTAGGTTCAGAGATTTAGCGTGTTCGGTCGGTTTCCTTAGCTGAGCTAATGTGACTAATTTCAGTTTGATACTTAAGTTTACTGATGTGAAAGGCGGCACAAAGCCTTCTAATAATATAAGGCATTCGCGATTAGTCCGGCATACTTACATCGCCGAAGTATGGTGTTGTGAGACGCATTTCAAACTAAAGATAAACGGTAATTTTTTGGTTAAATACATATTTGGGTTAGCTTTGCTAATCATTAATTAGCAAAATGAGCTTTGGCGAAAGTGGCGAAAGTGGCGAAAGTGGCGAAAGTGGCGAAAGTGGCGAAAGTGGCTGAAAGAACGGCGAAAACTGAAAGGCGCTCAGTTAACAAACTGTTCAAGAGGGATTCGCAACGCGTGGCATTTTTTGCTATGCGTTGATTTTAGTGTTTAAGGTGGTTTGCGGTGGCTTCGGTAATGCGTTGCTCACCCCTTAACAGGGCGTTATGTATATTGTTGAATTTCGAGAGATTAATGAATAATAAAATTATTTCAATTCTGAAGTATTTTGCAGTCTTTTGTTTAGGTTTCCTGACAAACTTCAGCGGCTTTTTGGACAATGTAACGAATATACCGAACTCGTACAAAGAGTTTAAAAAGGTCTACTTGTACGATGCGGAGCTGTTTTCAGGCAATTGGTCTACAAATGCGGAGTACGTTCTCACAGGTGAAGAACTTGGTTTGGGCTTTGAGCAACCAAAAATAACGATGAGCCTTGATGTCAATGAATTTGGTGAAGTCAGTGGTGAGTTGCTAAGCAAAAGAGTATGTGATGCTTTACCCCTTACGTGGATAATCTCCATGGACAGCCCGGAGCCTGGCTTGAGTTCATTTATCTTCGATCGACCTTTCTTTCTAAAGCAATTGAAAGGTGGGAAAATGGAAACTGTTGCTGAGTTTCAGTTAGTGCGTGCAGACGAACGAAAGCATGTCATTGAACTTAAACGTATCCACGATAAATGGAATGTTTTGCCTGAGACAATCAAATTAGCAAAAAACCTTCCGGCTTATGATGATGACTTTAAAGAACTTAGTGACTATTGCGCGAAGTCACCGCAACGTTTTCGTGAGAAGTTAAAGAAACTTAGTGCGGTTGAATAATATACATAACAAACTGTTCAAGAGTGATTCGCAACGCGTGGCATTTTCAATATGCGTTGATTTTAGTGATTAAGGTGGTATGCGGCGGCTTAGGTATTGCGTTGCTCACCCCTTAACAGGGCGTTAGGTGTTACAGGACGTTAGTGCTAGAGGAAAAATTATGGAAATGATTAAAGCATTAGAAATTATTTCAGCGTTATCAGACGGAGTTAACCCTGAAACTGGTGAAGATTTATCGGATGAAAGTTGTTTCAACCAACCACAAATAATTCGCGCTTTGTGTGTGGCAAAGCAAAAACTCGAAGCATCAATTGCTGCAGAGAAGCGCAAATCCGATTTACCCGAGAATGCAGGTAAACCGTGGAAGTCAGACGAAGATGAAATGCTGTCTAAAGGATTTGACTCAGGTTTAAGTATTGATGAATTATCAAATTCTCATAAAAGGACAAAAGGCTCTATTGCTTCTAGGTTAGTCCGTTTAGGTAAAGTTAATGAGCGCTCAGATGTTTATGTAAGAGAATCAACGGTATAAAAACACCTAACAAACTGTTTAAGAGGGATTCGCAACGCGTGGCATTTTCATTATGCGTTGGTTTCAGTGTTTAAGGTGGTATGCGGCGGCTTCAGTATTGCGTTGCTCACCCCTTAACAGGGCGTTAGAGCGCAGGAGAAAAACGAAAAATGGAAGCTTCAGAAACAGTTCGTTAAATCTTTAGTTCGAAAAGCAGAGTTAGACTTAGATACAGATACTCTTGTTAACACGTTTAAGGAACTAGATTGGCAAGTTAGTGGTGAATTCAATTATATGAGAATGGACGTTCAGAAAGTTGAATCTGATGGTAGTCGAGTTCGTTTGTATTACAAGTCATATGACCCATCGGGACCATTTCAAAACTTACCTGATGTGAGCAAAATTCAAGTTCAACTCATTCAAGGTAATACAGTTATCGATGAATTAAATGTTAGGTTTGATAGCTAGCTGTGAGTTGCGCTCTAACAAACTGTTCAAGAGGGATTCGCAACGCGTGGCATTTTCACTATGCGTTGGTTTTAGTGTTTAAGGTGGTATGCGGCGGCTTTTGTATTGCGTTGCTCACCCCTTAACAGGGCGTTATAAAGCTCGAAGAAAAAGGAAATTTCGTGGAAATTCGAACAGGTAAACTTGAAGATGTTGCTGGTATCACCGACATCTTTAATTTTTATATTGAACACACCAATTCATGTTTTGAGGAAGTTCCATTTACTCTGGAAAATCGTCAGAAATGGTTTTCTCAGTTTTCTAGCACTACCAAATATCAACTATATGTAGCCACAGAAAACGGCGTGTTGCTAGGTTTTGCATGTTCCCAACAGTACAGAGCAATTTCAGCTTTTGACGACACCGTAGAAGTGACCGTTTATCTGGCACAAGAAGCAAAGGGGAAAGGTTTAGGTTCTAAACTATATACTCAGTTGTTCTCATCAATTCGTGCCTATGGTGTCCATCGTGTATTGTCGGGTGTTGCATTACCAAACGACGCATCAGTGGCATTACATAAACGGTTTGGTTTCAGAGAAGTCGGAGTTTTCAATGAATATGCGAAGAAACATGGGCAGTACATAAGCTCAGTGTGGTTCGAAAAGGCGTTTAACGTAGAGTCCGCTTTATAACAAACAATTTAAGAGTGATTCGGCACGCGTGGCATTTTGGGTATGCGTTGGTTTTAGTGGTTAAGGTGGTATGCGGAAGCATCGGTATTGCGTGCCTCACACCTTAATTGGGCGTTATAAAACTATATGAATTTACGATTACTAAATAAATATGAAGAGGTAACTTACGATAAGTTAGCTCATGTTTGTAAGGAACGAGCCAAAGTTTTTACTAAAGTAAGGTTGGCTGATGTATTCCCTATAAACAACAGCGGGATATCAAAAGATGAGTTTAGCTATTGTTTAAAGTCTCATTTTGATTTTGTTATTGTAAACGATGACTATCACCCAATATTTGCAGTTGAGTATGATGGTCGTCAACATAGGACTGAATCACGTCAAATAAAAAATGATCTCCTTAAAAATAGTCTTTGTAAGAGGTTTGAACTCCCGATTCTACGAGCAAACTTTAATTATGTATCGAAAGAGTTTAAAGGTCTTGATTTACTGACTTATTTTATTGAATGTTGGTTTCTGTGCGAAGATTTTCAACAAGCTCAGCTTATGGGTAACATTCCTTATGAGGAAGATTTTGACCCTTGTTTTCTTATATCTACCTCCTCAGATACGAATTCTAAATTTCCGTATTGGATATCGTTGGAGGCACAACTAGCAATAGAAAAGCTTTATAAGCGAGGTCATATAAAACAACGAGTTCCATCAGATTGGGTTGGTCTAGATAACAAAGGAAACTATAGGTGTATTACGTGGCTTGAGGTGTCTGATCACGAAGTTCTCCACTTGACGACAGGTATGCATGATCAACAATTTAACTGTGTAAGTATTTCAGAAACGATAAAAATGATAAATATTGTTGAATTACATCAAGCGCTTAACGATTTTCTAGACAAAAAAATAAAAGCAGTATCAACGGAGCAGTTTAAAATATTGCTTGAACAATTTACATCTCGTTATGAGCCGAGAGGTTCTACTATAGCAGGAAGTATTGTGGCAAAAGTTTTATAACAAACAATTTAAGAGTGATTCTCCACGCTTGGCATTTTTGGTTTGGGTCAAGTTTAGTGTTTACGGCGTCCAAGTTGAGTGTCGTGGTAGCGTGGCTCACACCTTAATTGGGCGTTATTGCGCAGAGGCAAAAATGAAGCATAAACAAAGAGAGCTGTTAGCATATATTGAGTTGGAAAGTGGTACAGTTTTGATTGATATCGTCAAACTGACTCGAAACGGTCGCTCTTATTATTTTCAAGGTAAAAGATGGTTACGCAATCAATATGGATTAGGTTGCGATGATTGCACATCAGAATCTGGGGATAAGCTAAATATTTCCATTTTGAATCGAAAACATGCTCCTAAGTGGATTGAAGGCAAAGTGTTGCGTGTATCTGAAAGAGCAAAAGAACGGTATGAATTTTGGCTATCAAATGGACGCTGATAGTGGCGCCGTTAGCTCAGCGCAATAACAAACTGTTCAAGAGGGATTCACAACGTGTGGCATTTTTACTATGCGTTGGTTTTAGTGTTTACGGTGATATGCAGTAGCTTTAGTATTGCGTTGTTCACCCCTTAACAGAGCGTTATGTGTATCCGCTTGGAAAGGAGTTCAGTTTGAAAGATCTATCAATGGCTGTAGTGGTAAAACAAGGTAAAGTCCTTGTTCAGAACCGCTATCGACGTGGTAAAGGTATGGTTTTTGAATTTCCAGGCGGTTCGGTTGATTCTGGTGAAAGTGGTGAGCAAGCCGCTATACGGGAACTATGGGAAGAAACAGGTTTAAATGGTCTTAAGGTTCTAGGTAATCACACTGCTCAAAATAGCTATGGTGGTGAAATAAGTTATGTAGTTTTAGAGGCTCTACCGAACCAAGAGCCAGCAGCTGTAGACCTAGAACGGAAGCAAACTTTCTACTGGTTTATTCCTACCGATATTCCTCGTGGAGACTTCTTTGACGCTGACTTAGCCTTCATCGAAAAGCATTTAGGATTATACACATAACAAAGCGTTTAAGAGGGATTCTCAACGCTTGGCAGTTTTGGTTCAAAGTTTAGCTTTTGTGTTTATGGCACAATGGTTTAGGTTGGGTGGTAGCGTTGCTCACCCCTTAACAGGGCGTTAGCCGTCAAAATAGGTAGTTGAGAATGAGTATTGAGATTATTAGGCTTATTTTGCCATTTATCACTTTTTTAATTGGTCTGGCTTGTGTGCCTTTGGTTGAAAGCTTGAAAGACAGAACAAAAAGAAAAGCACTCTATGAAAATATGGTAGAAGAGCTAAACGATGAAATTATAAATTTAGAGAGTGCCATACCTAAAATGTCATCTTGTATACTTTTTTGGAAGCTTTTCTAAACGGAGACGAAAAAGGAGCGCGCGAATCTGGGGGAGCAATAAAGTACATACCGAGAGATATAACAGTTATGTTCATTGATGACGTCTTCAAAAATAATTACAAGTATTTAAAAAGTCACCAAAGAAAAGCCTTGAAATCAATGCCTATGCAGATATCAGGAATTAACAATTCTTTGAAAGAAATTAGCGAAATTGAAGTTTCCCAAGAACGTATGGCAGAACAAATCCAGTTATGCAAAAACTTCATTTACACAGCTTGTTGCTTACGAGCGACAATGATTGAGTTTGTTAGTGATGAATGCTTAGAAGATTCAGACGAAGCAATTATTAATAGTCAGTTGCAAAGCCTGGGCGTTGACGGTTTATTATATGAGTCTTTGGTGAAAAAGCGAAGTGTAACTATCAAGTTGGATTGACGGCTAACAAACTGCTCAAGAGGGATTCGCAACGCGTGGCATTTTCACTCTGCGTTGATTTTAGTGATTAAGGTGGTTTGCGGCGAGTTCGGCATTGCGTTGCTCACCCCTTAGCAGGGCGTTAGCCCTTTTCGAGGAAACGATATGGAAATCGTACAAGAAATAGATGTTTCAGAATTGCATCATAAGTCAATCGAAGCATTAAGAAATCAAGCTTTTCCAGACAACCAAGTAAGTCGTTCTTACTTTAAGCAGTTACCTCATATGCGTGCCCTTCATTTTCAAGGTGAACAGCTGGTTGGCTATCTTGGACTGGATTATCGCGTTGTTAGTGTCGGTGGGGAAATACATAAGGTTCTGGGCGTAATCGACTTCTGTGTTGATGAACGTTATCGAGGGCAAGGTATTGGCTCTTTCATGTTGTCAGAAGTATCGTCATTTGCCGAAACTAAAGACGTTGATTTCATAATCCTCATATCTGAGTTACATGATTTCTACTCATCAAATGGCTTTAACAAAGTTCAGTGTATGCAGTCTTGGTTACGTCTTCACGAGCACACCAACTTTGGAGTTGCTGTAGAGCATCTTGATGAACTGTATGTGAAACCACTCAGAGATAAGCAGTGGGGTGTTGGACATTTTGATTGGCTAGGTTATATGTACTAGTCAACCACAGGGCTAACAAAGCATTTAAGAGTGATTCGCAACGCTTGGCAGTTTCGCTTCGCTCTAGTATAGCCAATCGTCGCTCACACCTTAATGCGGCGTTAGCAGACAAAAGTAAGTCAAGGAAGAGGGTACGTTATGTCTGATAGAGTAATTAAGTCTTCAACAGCTACAGTTCAAGTCGGTGCGACTAAAGCAGATGGGAAATTAGAACTAACGGAGTCGGATTTAATTTTTATTCCGTACAACGAAAAGTTGGGCTTTGGTCCATATGAATTAAAGAGCCAAGACATTGCTACCGTAGCTAAGTGCTTGGGCAAAGGTGGTGGTGTAATCCAATCACTACGGATGCATTTCGCATAAAACTAGCCAACAAAACGTGTTACGAGTTTATTGTAGCGAACCCAGAGCAATGGATAGAAGCACTCGGTGAAATTGTCAGCTAACAAACTGTTCAAGAGGGATTCGCAACGCGTGGCATTTTCACTATGCGTTGGCTTTGGTGTTTAAGGTGGTATGCGGCAGCTTTCGTATTGCGTTGCTCACCCCTTAACAGGGCGTTAGATTGAATTTGAGATTTGCAGTAATGAAAGAGTTAATTGAAAAACACAGGCAAGGAGAGCTGAGTGATAGCGACCTTATATACTGTGTTTATGAGATTCTATTCTCAAGAATAATAAGAGATATGGGAGTTAGTTGCTTGTCAGCAAGTGAAAAGCACCTTTTCTATACACTAGCACTTGAAGGTCAGGTTTTGAATGGTGGTTTTTATCAATACTTTGACAACTGTGATGGTGACAATATTTTCTACGCAATTGAAGTATTCGAAGTAATTGGATTATGGGCAGCAAAGGAAATAGTTATGAAAACACTACTCATATTTCCAAATGCAAATCCAAGTATGAATGAGGATGTTAGGCGTGATCAGCTACAAGGGCTAACAGGCAGAGATCTTGGAACGCTACAGGAGTTGAGTCATGAATTTGCCGATTTAGAAAGTGAAAATGCAAAACTGTTCGTTCGATTTATCTATGCTCTTTCCTCGTAATTATGGGTGTTTCAACAATCTAACAAACTGTTCAAGAGGGATTCGCAACGCGTGGCATTTTCACTATGCGTTGGCTTAAGTGATTAAGGTGGTCTGCGGCGGCTTCGGTATAGCGTTGCTCACCCCTTAACAGGGCGTTATAACTCTTTTGTCAGTTTCATTGTTACACAACTAAGCTTGAAGCCCTTCGAGAACGGTTTACTTGTTGTTACTGCCACTGCTGCTTTTGTGAGACCTTATCGCACAAATAACTGATAGGGAGATATTTTCATGGCAGCACGTCCTAGCCTACTAAAAATGAAAGTTGCCTTTGCTAAGGTAAACAGAGATGTGTCTGAAGTAGGTACCATTATCGGCGGTAAAGTAAATCACAATATTAATGTTCTAACACCAGAGCAGGGGCGGTTTGAGAATGCTTGTGCGATACGTATGTCATATGCACTTAACTATGCTGGTTTCAAAGTACCCTACATAAAAAACAAAACTGTCTCCGGTGGGCAGGGGAATTGGTACATTTATCGTGTGAAAGATTTGATCAACTTTTTGTATCAAAAATTTGGTGAGCCAGAGTTGGTGGTTCAAAACCCCAATGCTAATAAACTCTCTGAATACAAGGGCATTTTAGTTGTTGATGTAGATACTTGGTTAGACGCATCAGGTCATGCAAGTATTTGGACTGGTTCAAGATGTACAGATAGCTGTTACTTTCCGGACGCAAAAAAGGCTTATTTATGGAAATTAGAAGATTAGTAAGCAGTATAAGCATTGCTCTTTGTAGTCTCGGAGTTACCGCAAGCCCACTCAGTACTCAAAGTGATGAGCAGCTGTTTAAAAACTTCGCTCTCTCATCTTGTATTGCTACCTATTACAAAAACTCAGATGTTGCGAAAGATGCGATAACTGCAATGCAAGGCTATCGAGAGTTCTCCGAGCTTCCTTTAGAGTCGTTCTTTGAGGTAAGCGAGCTATTAGACACAGACGATATGTCTAGGTACAAATCAAAAAATGGTAACGTGATCGAGTTGGCTTACTGTGTAGACTTTTCTAATTCAGACGGTGTTCATAAGCTGTACATTAAGGCGAAATCAGAGTTATAACAAACTGTTTAAGAGTGATTCGCAACGCGTGGCATTTTTACTATGCGTTGTGTTTAGTGTTTAAGGTGGTATGCGGGAGTTTCGGTATTGCGTTACTCACACCTTTACAGGGCGTTACATGCTTGATAATAGTGGCTAGTTTGTTAATTACATTTACTATAGATATTTCTAGAAGTCTGTCGAATGTTGATTGACTCCTGTTGAAGATTGGGAATGCCTGAATAACATAGAATGTTACTATTTTAAGTTTATGGGTATTTGTTGATGGTAGCTATCGAGAGTTCAGTTGGTGCTGGTGGAGTTAATAAGAAAAAAGATGTAAAAATTGTTCAGATTTTGCTAAACAGTCAAGCTAAGGCAGGAAAGCTAATAACCGATGGTTTGTGTGGTTCAAAGACAATCGGAGCAATATTTTCTTATCAAAGAACTATAATGCCAGGTTGGAAGCCTGATGGTAGAGTTGATCCGAATGGAAGAACTTTTCGCGAGTTATTAATGTATGTGCCTAAAAAAGAAAAGGAAAAACTTAGTAGTTCATTAATTGTACGCAATAAAAATGTTGAAATAGAGTCAAGGAACAAGTTGTCAACTACAGACTATTCTGTTAGCTATAAGTCATCACTCTCTAGCGATAAAAGATTAGTAAGTAGTTATTCTATTAATGTTATTAGGTTGGCGTTAGCACAAGCTGGAATGAAGTGTGCGGTAATAACTAGTACATTAAGGTTTCCTGAAGAGCAAGCGTCAATAATGTATAGAAACGCTAGAATTGATTTTAAAAAACAAAAACAGCTGTATGGTAAAAATGGCGATGATGTTCTTGATGTTTATAGTAGTAATTCAAAAAAAGATAAACATGAAGTTATAAGATTAATGAAAGAAAAAATAGAACTATTAGCTAGAGATGGTAAAAAGGTTTCAAAGCATTGTACAACTGTTGAGGACTATAAGAAATACAATGTTATTGATATTGGTGTTAATTCTACAAGAGCAGCTAATAGTGAGTTTTTTTCTGTTAAAAAGTTTACTGCTGTTTTGAAAGCATTAACAGAAGACGGATATATCAATAAGTTCATTGATGAAACAGGAAAGTCAAATAAATGTTGGCATATAGAAGTTGTCCCTAATGCAAAAAAAATTACGAGGTTTGATTGATGAGGGTGTCCAGTTGCATACTGATCTTTTGCTTGGCTTTAAGTCCATTTTATTCAAGTGCCAGTGATGAAATCTCTTTCATGCCATTGATCAAAGGCTCTTCTGCATTTTATGTCTATGAAGGGATTGATACAGATAGTGATGAGAAAGTAATAAGGCACTATTACACTTTTAGTGATGGAGACCAGTTAATATTTGAAAATAAATATTGTCTAATGAATAACTATGTGGTTAATTATCAATCAGAAAAGTTAAATTTAGATAAGCTAAAGTCACGAGTTGGTTTAATACTAGATGGTATTAAAGATAAACATCAATTAACAGTTAGCCCAGACTTTTTTTCAATATGGTTCTATGATAGTGAAAAACTTGAACTTGTGGTTGATTCAAAATTCTCGAGTATAGAGGTATCTGGAACACGGGAATATAGTAAAAATTCGGTGTTACATGAAATGATTAGTCTATATGTTGGTGTTGGAGGTGAGCCATAGGGGCATCGTTGGTGCGCATGTAACAAAGCATTTAAGAGTGATTCCCAAGGCTTGGCATTGTTCATTCCATCGTTGGGTTTTGTGTTTACGGTGGTTTGGTTGAGTTTCGTGGTAGCGTTGCTCACACCTTAATGCGGCGTTAGTACGGGTTTAGCATCAAAGGTCATAAGTTTTGGTGTTTATCTGTTTTGGCGTTCGTCTTTACACTTTTCAGTTTGTACCTTTCACGTTCTTTCCGGTGGCACTATATGCGGAGTGTTTGCTTTGATTTCAACGTTTACGGTTTCTAACTCTTGGCCTATTTCTTTAGCGCTTCTTCTCTTTCGTAGTTTTTACTGAGTCAGAATTGCCTTTCTTTGGTGTTGCCGTCGAAGTGCGAGGATCGAATCCTTTTTTAATTTGAAGCAAGTGAAAGTAGGGCAGTTCAGTGCGTTTTTCTTCTAGCCAACTTTCGTCTTTCATTCGGGGTAAAGTTTTGTAGCTGCCCGTCTCACTTCAGTGTTCAAAACCTTTCATATCATGCTACTTTTCAATATCTTGGAGTGCATAAATAGAAGTAGCGTATGTACTAACAAATTGCTTAAGAGTGATTCGTAACGCGTGGCATTCTTACTATGCGGTGGCTTATGGTGATTAAGGCACCGTGCGGTAGCTTTTGTATTGCGTTACTCACACCTTAGCAAGGCGTTAGGCGATAGAGAGTATTATGGAAGCTATTATATTTCACGAGAGATTTAGTGACTTTAAACAAATTGAGAAGCAATTAATTGAGTCTAATATATTGTTGGATCCATATGCGATTGAATCAGATGCTGCATATAAATTAGAAAACTATCTACTAAATAGCGAACAACAGGTTAGTTGCTTACTTGATAGAAATATTGTTTCTTATCTGATCGACCTAGTAAAAGGGGCTGAGTTGTTGCCTGACGCCGAGAGGAGCAGATGTCACAGATTATCAGCTGCTTTACAGGCATTTCTTAATGCTGCAAATATTAAGTCTGAACCCGGTCTTTCATATCACGAGTATATTGAAAGCTCTTCAATCGAACATGCCGACAAGGAACTGAGCTATTTTCGTTCAGCGGACAATTTAGATGCAAATCTTTATCTTGATATAGCGTTGGGTCATATTAACTCTATTCCTCTGGAGTCAGTGCCAAAATTTGACTCCGGTGAACTACTAGGCTTTGATCCAAAGTATCGCATAAAGGCTTTTGAGTTTAATATAGTTGTCATTAAAAAAGGACTAAGTGTCCGTTCTCAGTGCAATAGTGATTACGAAGCAATGAAGTTATTACTGGAATGGATATTTGAAGAGTATGTGTTCTGTGTACCTGCGTTCTACTTTATGGCTATATATTTTAGTGGTCATAGAGTCCCTAAAATGCTTAAGTCTCAGTCAATGAAAAGTGTTAGAAATGCAGCTTGGGATTTGGCTTTGTTACAACATTGGATAACTCTATCAAACAGAGACAGCGAACAAGTCTGGTTATTGGCAAGCATGGACAAAGCCATTGCAAAAACAGCAAACCTTATGCTGTTAAGGTCAACAGAAACTGATGATGATTACTTGAACAGGCTTGAGCAAAGTTTTGCATCTATGTGGGGGAAAAAGTTTGGTAACGGCAGAGGGTTATTAAAAAGGTTTCTCTACTGGAGAGAAACCTTTTTAATAACCCTATGAGGAAAGCTAATCAGCCAGAAAATAGAACTTATGAGTATATGTTGGCAATAAGAGCGTCAGTTGACGAAGAGTATGCAAAAATAAATATCGCCTAACAAAGCATTTAAGAGTGATTCCCAACGCTTGGCATTTTTCATTCCATCGTTGGGTTTTGTGTTTACGGTGGTATGGTTGAATTTCGTGGTAGCGTTGCTCACACCTTAATGCGGCGTTAGGCATGCAATGTTACCTTTAACTTATAGGTCAGATTTATGGGTTGGGCGAAAATAAAAACGATCATTATTATAGTTTTAGTCATCCTCGTATCAGAAGGGATTAGGATTTACACTGGGGTGCCTATAACAATACTTGATGTTGTGATACTACCTATAACATGTTCGCTAGTATATCTAATGAAATATTATAAATTTCCTTTTAGTAAAACATACAAAGATAGGGAGTCTCACCAAACACAAAATGCTTTTCAGCTAATTGGTTCCTTAGTTTTTACAGCTATTTTAGCGGTAATGGGCACGTGGGTAGCTTGGCTTGGAATTCAAGCCCCTCTGCAGTATTTCTCTGGTGTAAAAGTAGCTGCACATGGATATACGTTAATTCAAGTTGGTATTTTAATTACTTTATACAGTATATGGGGGGCACTTATTTTCCTATCCAGGCTAAATAGGTTACGCCATAAGTCTGCCTAACAAACTGTTTAAGAGGGATTCGCAACGCGTGGCATTTTCACTATGCGTTGGTTTAAGTGTTTAAGGTGTTATGCTGCGGCTTAGGTATTGCGTTGCTCACCCCTTAACAGGGCGTTAGCCATACAGTACAAACAGTTAATATTGGAGAACCCTAATGGAGTTAACAGGAAACCTTACATTAAGTCGTTGTCCGCATTGCTCGGTTGCATCGCCTTTACTAAAGTTAAGAGAAATTTTTGAAACGACAGATCAAGCGAATCGAAACGCCCGTACTTGGGGGACATATATATGCTCAAGTTGTGGTGGTGTTGTAACTGCTTGGGCTACGCGTGGGAGTCACACTGTTAGGGATAGTTTTCCTAAAATGCGCTCAATTTCCGACGATATCCCCGAAACTGCGAAAGCATATTTACAGCAGGCATCCGAGAGTCTACATGCGCCAGCGGGTGCAGTAATGCTTTCTGCAAGCGCTGTAGATGCGATGTTAAAAAGTAAAGGTCTCACTAACGGTAGTCTATATACCCGAATTAATACTGCTGCTGAACAGCACATAATTACAGAAGACATGGCAACTTGGGCACATGACGTACGTCTTGACGCTAATGATCAACGGCACGCAGATCAAAACGCTTCCCTACCTACAACAATCGATGCACAAAGGGTATTGGATTTTTCTATGGCTTTAGCTGAAATCTTATACGTGCTGCCTAGTAAGGTCGCACGGGGTATTGCGCAAGCTGAAAGTAGTAATGGCTAACAAACTGCTTAAGAGGGATTCGCAACGCGTGGCATTTTTACTATGCATTGGCTTTAGTGATTAAGATGGTGTGCGGAAGCATCGGTGTTGCGTTGCTCACCCCTTAGCAGGGCGTTATATGTCATTGTAGTTAATCAAAAATATTGGAGTATTATGCCTCTAAGTAAATTAACGATTCCCGATACCGAAAGGGTAATTGAAAAAGGTAGCAATAGAGAAGTTATTCATGTGAATGACCCTCATGCATTAGTAAAGGTTGCTGGATATTTGAAGTTTAGTCATGCTTTAACTGACAAAAGTGAAGGCATTTACTTCAGAGGAGAAAGGAAAATTTACGGTTCTCTATCTCCAACAATATTTAGAAATGTCCATCAATCAAAATCAAAAGAGAATCGGATCGTTTCTGTTCGTAATGCTCTCAAGGAATTTAATGATAAGTGTCACATTTTCCAAGGCTTTGGAGAGTATGCTCATGAGCCATTGATTCAACATTACGGCGTTCATACTACATGGGTTGATCTTGTAGATAATTTTTGGATAGCGTTATGGTTTGCGTACCATCGAGCTAAAGGTGCTGGTGAGTGTGGGCAATATCTGCATTTTGAGAGGCGTATACCCTCAGAAGAAGATAAATATGCTTATGTTGTGTTAGTCGGTGTGGATATTCAGAGGCGAGATAAATTTAAGCCGGGTTATTTCCACGGTCCTAACACTGAGATGGTTGATTTACGTATGGCTGCACCATCTGTTTTCTTACGTCCGCACGCACAGCACGGTTTGCTTTTCAGATGTAAAGGTGTCAACAACGAGCGTCCAAATGATTACTCTAAACAAATTAGAGGGATTGTTAGGGTTAAGTTGTCCGACGCTCTTGATTGGTTGGGCGACGGCAAAATGGTTGGAACCCATTCTCTATTCCCGCCTCCGTTCTATGATAGTGGTTACCGTATTCTTATTGAAAGTGGAGCCAAAATCGATAAGCACATTGGTAGTATTGGTCTAGTGGGAGCTTAGACATATAACAATCTGTTTAAGAGTGATTCGCAACGCTTGGCATTTTTGCTATGCGTTGCGTTTAGTGCTTAAGGTGGTATGCGGTAGCTTCGGTATTGCGTTGCTCACACCTTAACAGGGCGTTAGCTTTCATGGCTATTACACACGAGTTTTAACTCCATCGTATATTTAATATCGACAATTAGGTCACTTGTTAGTTCGTAATTAATGTTCAGGTTTTGTTTCATCTGGAGTTAATTATGTTTCCGAAAGATTTTTACATCTTACCCGAAGAACTATTTAGGATTGGTAATAAGGAAACTCCCAAGCTATCGCATGTGAGAGCTAGGGATGTGGACACGATGCAGTTAAACGGTATAACGGTAATTATTGCTAATGGAAAGGGGATCAGTGTGTTTGACAAGACTGGGATTAACCAATCTAATATGACGGGTTGGGTTTGGAGGTTTCCACCCAACACGCGCCCTCCTCAGGGGCTAAAGCTTGTAAACGATAAGCCACATCATTACGGTATCGCACCTGTCACAAATATGCCTTTAGATAAGTATAAGGGGTTACTGGAAGAGATGGCTTTGAAAGCAACAAGGGTGTTTAAAAAAGAGGGTAAAGTAGTTTGAGACGGATAACTTTAGATTTAGCATCTTCGGATATGAAATTAGTCCTAGAAGGTTTGGAGTCATTGGAAAAGCAATGGGCACATGTTTGTGAGAACTCTGACGATGAGGATGAAATATCAGACTACGGTAACGATCTGATTGAACTGAGGTTGCTCATTAAATCACTACGAAACGATGCTATAAGTGTATTTGGAGATAATGTGGTCAATTTTTCAAGAGACCTTCTCTAAAATAAAGCTAACAAACTGTTTAAGAGTGATTCGCAACGCGTGGCATTTTTACTATGCGTTGCGTTTATCGTTTAAGGTGGTATGCGGCGGCTTTGGTATTGCGTTGCTCACACCTTAACAGGGCGTTATGCAGATGGAGGTAACATTGAGTTCTAGTCGAAAGAAAATTCGCGAAATTACGGGCTATACATTTGAAGACGAGAAGCAATCGATAGAAAGTTGGGTTACTCGTGCTCAGTCATTCAAAGCAGCTGCAACAGTTCTTAGTCAGAGTGATATTTCAGAAGTTCAGTATCCATATTTTTACAATGCTGCGATCTCATTAGAACTTATTTTAAAAGCAGTAGCTTTGTTCAAAGGTAAAGGCATCCCTAAAACTCACAAACTGCAAGATCTAGCTCGTAATCTCGATCTTCCTTTTTCAATTGAACAGCTCGACACATTAGAGTTGCTTTCGGAAATCATAATATGGAGTGGACGTTACCCTGTGCCAAACAAAGACAGTCATTGGGACAACTATCATAACGTAGTCCAAAATAAGCATATTATTCGAGATGGTAATATTACTAGAGCTTGTCCAAAGCGTTTCCCAACACTAGAAAACGTCAGTAACATTTGGGATATTTGCTATCGAGAAGTGGGTGGAAAATCTGCATAACAAACAATTTAAGAGGGATTCCCAACGCTTGGCATTTTTTGTTTCTACTTCAATTTTAGTGGTTACGGTACAATGCTTTAGGTTGGGTGGTAGCGTTGCTCACCCCTTAATTGGGCGTTATAACTCAGGAGGAAGAGTGGAAAATTTCCCGATAGAAAAGCTCAAATTTACAAGTGCAAAGATTTCTGGTGTCGATGGCGACGTTTCACTTGAAATAGGAATAGAGCCGTTTGAACTTAGTCTAGACGGTTATTCTGAGAAAATAGAAACTGTAATTAGCCTAAACGGTATTAATTTACCTACAGAGCTTAATGAACTTACTGGTAGAACATTTACTTTCCCTGTAAACCCAGATGACGGGTATATTGATGGGTCAGTTTACTTCTTTGCTGCTCATAGTCCTGTTGATATAACTGAAATTAAATTTGGCGAATCGACAAATGGAAAGTTACCTATGACACTTGAATCATCATGGGTACTGGAATTTGAGCTAACAGGGTTTAAAAACTTACATACAGCAATCCACACGTATCTGAAGTTATAACAAGGCGTTTAAGGCGGATTCACAACGCGTGGTATTCTCAGTTCAAATTGAGTTTTGTGTTTACGGTGCAATGGTTTAGGTTAGGTTGTTAGCGTTGTTCACCACTTAACGCGGCGTTATGCCTTTTATCACTATTCAAGTAATAATCGACAATTTTCGCTAGATTTGGGTTGAATCAAATTCCGAAGTTTCCAATCACGTTATTGTTGATCTTAGTTTGAAGTGACTTGGATAGGTATCAAATGGAACGTTGTGGAAAGTGTAAGCAATTTACGCGGACGAAAGAGAATAATAAGGATTTGTGTGGTGCTTGGGAACAGCCAACCACAGCAGATAGACAAGCTTGCCAGTTTTACATTCCGAAGAATCTGAGCTTTTTTCAAAACAAAGAAAGTTCAAAATTGTAGCAAGCCAAAAGCAAAGGCATAACAAAGCGTTTAAGGCAGATTCACAACGCGTGGCATTCTCAGCTTAAATTGAGTTTTGTGTTTAAGGTGTAATGGTTTAGGTTAGGTGGTAGCGTTGCTCACTACTTAACACGGCGTTATGAGCTAAAGGGTAATTAGGAGATAGTTCTGTTGATCAGTGTGGCTGTTTTTTGTGTCATTGTGGTTTTCTACTTTTGGTATGGAGAAAGTGATACGTCGGTAAAGGAAGCGTGTATTGCAATGCTTGCCTATATTGCGTATACGATTTTGTATTTGTTTGTTCCGCCTTTCCCTTCGGGCACGTCATCACAAATGGGGCAATTATACGGTTTTGTGCCACTGTTATCTTTTGGGGCCATTTTATTTCCGCATTTCAATACACAATCACCGGAAACAGTAACACGAACAATCGGTTGGATTGGTCTTGTCACAGTTGCACTTATCCTCGTTTGTTTCAAACTTTTTGTCTGGTAAGTGGGCAACGTAAGTACGCTCATAACAAACTGTTCAAGAGGGATTCAGCACGCGTGGCATTATTGGTATGCGTTGATTTTAGTGGTTAAGGCGGCATGCGGCGGCATAGGTATTGCGTGCTTCACCCCTTAACAGGGCGTTAGCAGCCAACCATTGACTCGGGGTAAGTTGTAGAGAATCTATGTCAAGTTTTAGTATGAAAAGACCCAGTTTTCCGAAGTGGGCGCCTAAATCAGTCATAGCTGAATGGATAGAAAAAGCCGAAGAAGTAGAATACTGGTATCGTAAATTTCCTATGCTTGAACCGGAAACGGATGATGCTGATGTCTTAGAGCGTCTTCTAACTTATGAAGATATGAAAAGTGTGTGGGAGCGATTACCAAAATACAATATTAAGCCCACACTGTTTTGTTCAATGGTGCAGTGTTCCTTGTTGTTTTTAGATATGAAACCTTACAATCTCACGCCCAAGGAATATTCCAATTGGTTGATTGAGGTTAGGGAAACTGCGTTAAAACTGAAACAATTAATTCAGCATAGTGCTTATGACCGTATCTATCAGGAGCAATATTTAGTAAAGAGGCAGAAACATGTGATGAGCAGTATCATGGCGCATTCTTTTAAAATACTCGATCCAACTATAGACCCAGAACAACATAAGAAAACTGAACCATCTTACAAGTCATGGCCAGATCTCTCGCCTAAATTGTTGAGTGAGGCTTTATCTGATATAGCTAAGATGGAATCAGATGATGATATTGGTACTGCTGGTGCTAAATCTTCAACGTCAGTTAAGTTGGATAAACCGAAACACCCTAATGCCAAACGTAGTTATTTCGTTCGAAAGCTGACTCAACAACTTAGAGAGCAAACCGGTCAACCTTTGCGAGATATTGTTACGATTACTACAGCTACAGTCTTTGACATCCCCAATCTAACCGAGAGGCAAGTAATTAGAATGGCCCCCTGACACTATTCTTTAAATTTTCGATTTTAGTGTCATGTCAGGTAGCGAAGGGGATTACTTATCCTGTTGTGACTTTCACAACAGGATTTAAAGTATGAACATTAAGGTATCAGTTAGTTTAAGTATTAGTAATCAGTCACTCTTTCTTGTTTATCAATTAGCTCGCATTGCTTTTATGGCTACATGTATGTTTCTTTAAGCAATGCGTATTTGGCTGCTAACAAACTGTTTAAGAGTGATTCGCAACGCGTGGCATTTTTACTATGCGTTGGTTTTAGTGTTTAAGGTGGTATGCGGTGGCTTAGGTATTGCGTTGCTCACACCTTAACAGGGCGTTAGCTTAACATTTAAGTTCTTGAACAAGGTAGTCAGGCAATTATGCTATTTATAAATTGCAATGTTGTGTGAAACTAAACAAAAAAGTAGTAAGCATATTTGTCTTCAAGTTCCAATAATTGTATTAAGCATTATCAAAATCTATATTGGAGGGTTTATGAGAGTACACAAATCAAAAATTGCCGCAGATCCAGTTAAGTACTACACGTATTTGATTGGTATGGAAAAGTACGAAGCTCGTATGAGGCAGGAGCCTAATGCAATTACAATTATTACAGGAATTGTACTTTATAGAGAGTTACCTAAGAACAAACAGTCCGAAGTTTTGAAGCTAATATTGGCTTTGAACGATGGCCAATTGAAAGCTTCACTATATGGTTTAGTTTCTCAAGTGGTTGCAAATCCATACTGGTTCTCATGGTCACTTTCTGATCGGGAGCTCAGAGAATTTTTTGATACCAACAAGGATGTGACTAATATATTGAAAGGTCTTGGCATAGACTTCTCGCTCCCTCTCACAGCAGCAGGTATATCAGCATTTTTGCTTTCATCAGCGCAACAAGGGGTAAAAAGTGCTTCCAAAGAGGTTGCGACTCAGTTGAAAAAGCAAGTTACAAGCTCACCAGTTGCGCAGATTGCAAATAGACTGGGAGTGACCAAACAAGTTGCAGGCAAAGCATCGGCAATCTTGGTCGTAATGGTTAGTGTAATTGCTTATCAAACACACTTAAATGCAAAAGATGCGCGGAAGGAGCTTCTTCGCAGAGGTCTACTTCAACCGGAAGATTTGTAATGCTAGTTTTAATACTAATAGTGATATTGTCATTGGCAACAATTCATTTCTCGCATGTGCTATTGATGCAGTATATGTTCTCTGAAGAAAAGTTATCGCCGAGTACTACTTTTCTTCGTCCATTATCTTTGTGTGTTATGGCTGCATGTGCTCAGTACTATATTCTTTCAATGATAACAGGCTACAATTTACCCGAGGTTGCGGGATTGGCTCTCGTGGCTACGAATGCATTCTTCTTCGTTGGTTTTTATTTTGCGTATAAGGCAAGAGTAAAAAGCCTGGAAAGTAAAAAGCACTCCTGAGTCTATATTAAGCTAACAAAGCATTTAAGAGTGATTCCCAACGCATGGCATTTTTCATTCCATCGTTGGTTTTTTTGTTTACGGTGGTAAGGTTTAGTTTCGTGGTAGCGTTGCTCACACCTTAATGCGGCGTTAGCTCTCTTACACTGACCAATCATTGAATACAGAGTTTCTTATTATTAGAAGCTGCTCAATCTTTGCTATTCCTTTATATGATTATCTAACCCTATGTTATAAATCGGTCAGAGGTATCTGAGTGAGTACTAGATTTTGTGAAAAGTGTGGTAAGGAAACCGAGCATAAGGAACTAATAAAGCAAAAGCCTTCGAAATACGGTAAAAGTAAGAAAGAACAGTTTAAGGCTTTTCTCGAGGGTTTCTTTGGTGGTGTAGCTAGTCCTGTAGGGGCATCTTTAGACCTAATTGACAGATATATGGTTTGTCAAAAGTGTGGCCATAAAACCTTAGAAAATCAGGGCGATGAATTCCAATAGTAATAGAACCATACATAGTCTTAGCACACGGAGCTAACAAAGCGTTCAAGAGGGACAGTCAACGCGTGGCGAGTTTGTTTCAAATCTTGGCATTTGTGTTTACGGCGGTAAATTGAAGTTTGGTGGCAGCGCGTTGCTGCCCCTTAACGCGGCGTTAGTTGCCAACGAGAAAATCGCAGCTAAAACAGAGTGTTTAGGTATAATCGTTCGTGTGCTTTGCTCGATTCTGCACTTCGAACTTCGGGATCTTGGCTCGTGGAAATTGAGCTTCGATCTTTTCCTAGTTTGGTTTGCCGTTTCAGAAGCCGATTTACTTGTTGAAAGTCAGCTTTGTGGCATTGTTTCTCCAAAAGGTCTTTTTGGTGTTGTTAGTTCGTTTTCTACGGCGTTGCGTGTTCCAAGTGGTTTCAGTGACAAACGCTTTGAAACTGCGCCTGATTTGAGTTTTCCAAAATACGTAAAGCAAGTGTTGGCAAAGCGGTAATGCACTTCAAATCAAAGCTTTAGCTTAGGCAACTAACAAAGCATTCAAGAGGGATTCACAACGCTTGGCAGTTTGGGTTTGAATCGGCTTTAGTGTTTACGGCACAATGGGTTAGGTTGGGTGGCTGTGTTGTTCACCCCTTAATGCGGCGTTAGGCGAGGGAAGTCATGTATAGAATATTATTCCTCTTTTTATTATTGCCATTATGGTCAGTTGCAGCTGTAAATTTACCATCTGATTATGTTGGAATTGAAATATATCAATCTACAATTGATGACGTGTCTAAAAAACTCGGTAAATCTCAACTTCAAAGTATCCCATATGGTGACCATGAAAATGGTTATTGTTATGTTTCTGATAATGGTATTTATGCAGTTTTTAGTTCAGGTCCAATGGGAGCCCAATCCATTATTACCAGAATGAGTATTCATTTGGACAATCCAGGATTGAAATGTAGCCCAAGCAAGCTAGAGTTACCTACTTGCATTGGTGAATTTTGTTTAGGTGTTTCAAAAAATAAATCTGAAAGCCTTTTAGGAGGAGTTTTAGATCTTACAAATGATGGCAGTAATAGTTACGTGAAAAGCTTCTGGTTGACAAGGGAATTGACTGAAGAGGAAAAACAGAAGTTGAATTTATCTGAAGAAATGACTGTTGCTGATATTACCAACAACATTTGGTTCAAACTCGTAAATGAAGAAGCAATAGAAATTGGTGTTATAAAGTTTGAAACGTACTGAGTCGCCTAACAAACAATTTAAGAGTGATTCAGCACGCGTGGCATTTTTGGTATGCGGCGGTTTTGGGTGTTGAAGTGCCATGCGGCGGCTTGGTCATTGCGTGCTTCACACCTTAATTGGGCGTTAGCCGACTATCGTAGTTTCTAGGTATAAAAATGATTCCAATAAATAATTCAATTGTTTCCGGTGTGGCGTTGTCGGAAATTAATGGTGAAACAAAGATGCTTCTAATGAAGCGAGTGAAAGGTGGCTTTTGGTGCCATGTTGCAGGTTCAATGGAAGAAGGCGAGTTGTCTTGGCAAACCATCGTTCGAGAGTTTCAGGAAGAAACCCAGATTGAAGTGGCAGAACTGTACAATGGTCAATTCTTAGAACAGTTTTATGAGTCCTACTCGAACGTTATTGAAGTAATCCCAGTCTTTGTCGTTAAGTGCCGAGCGAATCAAGAGGTCGTTCTTAATCACGAACACACAGATTTTAAATGGTGCAGCTTAGAAGAAGCGTTAGAGTTATCGCCTTTTCCAACACAACATGCAGCATTCAAGCACGTTTGGGAGTATTTTGTAGGCAAGCCTATTAATGAGCTATGTCGTATAAAACTCGGCTAACAAAGCATTTAAGAGTGATTCGCAACGCTTGGCGCTTTCGCTTCGCTCAAGTATAGCTAAGCGTCGCTCACACCTTAATGCGGCGTTAGTTGCCAACGAGAAACTCGCAGCTAAAACAGAGTGTTTAGGTCTAATCGTTCGTGTACTTTACTCGATTCTGCACTTCGAACTTCGGGATCTTGGCTCGTGGGAATTGAGCTTCGATCTTTTCCTAGTTTGGTTTGCCATTTCAGAAGCTGATTTACTTGTTGAAAGTCAGCTTTGTAGCATTGTTTCTCCAAAAGGCCTTTTTTGGTGTTGTCAGTTCGTTTTATACGGTATTGCGTGTTCCAAGTGGTTTCAGTGACAAACGCTTTGAAATTACGCCTGATTTGAGTTTTTCAAAGTACGTAAAAACAGTGTTGGCAAAGCGGCAATTAACTTCAAATCAAAGCTTTAGGCTTGGCAACTAACAAAGCATTCAAGAGGGATTCACAACGCTTGGCAGTTTTGGTTTGAATTGGCTTAAGTGTTTACGGCACAATGGTTTAGTTTGGGTGGAATGCGTTGTTCACCCCTTAATGTGGCGTTAGGCGAATGGAGGTGCAATGAACTACGAAAGTGGAATTTTTAGAGTCAGAGAGCTTCGAGAAGCTGATGCAAATTCTTTGTTCAATATGTATTCAGGCTCAAGCAGTTCAGCAAAGTACATATCGACATTGCCCCACGATACAGTTGAAACCACGCTCTCGAAAATTAAACAATGGCGACAACTCTATTCAGAAAATGCCCCCAAAGTTTGTGTGTATGGTGTTGCAACGAGTCCAGATGATTTTGTGTTCGGTTTAGTTGTTTTCGTATTTAATGAGCAATATGCTGAAATTCACTTTGGTATATCAGATCAATTTAGTAATCTGGGCATTGCAACTGAGTTGTGCCGCTATGGTCTGCAATACTTGAAAAGTTTGGGTGTAAATGAAGTAAGAACCAACCCCTTTCTTGAGCATATCGCAAGTATAAGAGTCTTAGAAAAGTCAGGTTTCTCAAATCATGGTACGCTCAAAAATCATGCACGGTTTCCAACTTTGGGCGATGGTCTATTCAACTGTGCGGATATGCGCATAAACCTTTGAAAATTCGCCTAACAAGTTGTTTAAGAGGGATTCACAACGCGTGGCATTTTTACTATGCGTTGGTTTTTGTGTTTAAGGTGGTATGCGGTAGCTTCGGTATTGCGTTGTTCACCCCTTAACAAAGCGTTAGTTGCCAACGAGAAAAACGCAGCTAAAGCAGAATGTTTAGAGTTAAAGTCAGTGTGTTTTTGGTTGGGTTTGCGTACTTCAATTTTTAATCGTTCGGGTTTGTGAAAATTGTTCTCAGGTTTATTTTGTGGTTGGATTTTATGTTTCAGAAATCGATTCACTAGTTGAGAGTCAGCTCTGTGACATTGTCATTTTCAAATGAGCTTTTTGGTGTTGTTAGCCCGTCTTCTACGGTGTTTTATGCTCCAAGTGGTTTCAGTGACAGGCGCTTTGAAACTGCGCCTGATTTGAGTATTTCAAAGCACATAAAAGTGGTGTTGGCAAAGCGTTAATTAACTTCATATCAAAAGCTTTATGTCTGGCAACTAACAAAGCATTCAAGAGTGATTCACAACGCTTGGCAGTTTTGGTTTGAATTAACTTTAGTGTTTACGGCACAATGTTTTCGGTTGGGTGGAATGCGTTATTCACCCCTTAATGCAGCGTTATGAGGCGTCGCTATTTAGCTTAGAGATTTATGATGAAAAAAGGACTAACTTATCTATTACCTCTGCTTCTCTTTGGCTGCTCAGCGCAAGTTGATAAGCTGAGTTACTTGAAAGTATGGGATGACAAATGGAAAGAGTGCGACAAAATTGGTAAACAAACGATATTAGATTTCCCCAAATCTGAATGGTTTGAAAGCTTGCGCCTGGACGATAAAAAAGAAGTATTCTTATACATTCACTTTCTTAAAGACTATGAGTGCACTCAAGCTGAGGCTAGTAATCTCAAGGCTGTATTAGATGAAGCAGACATCACTACTTTAAATGGAGTTTTAAAAGGCTTTATCCATTTTGACAAGCCAAGTGATTCAAAAATTGAGCATTTAGACCAGCGGCAAGTTGAAGTCATGTCTCGTGAAATCAGTAGTCCTTTTAATGCTTTAGCTACGGCTGAAAAAATGGGACTACTTGAACATCAGTGAGAGCGCACCTCATAACAAATTGTTCAAGAGTGATTCGGCACGCGTGGCATTTTTACTGTGCGTCAGGTTTAGTGGTTAAGGTGGTATGCAGAAGCTTAGGTATTGCGTGCCTCACACCTTAACAAGGCGTTAGCTGCTCACACTATGAGGTAATTTCTCTATAAAAACTATTAAGGAGTATTTGATTTGATCGTGCGTGCAGTGGTTCTTACTACCAATATTTGTTCTGAACTTGAACTCAAGGCTCATGTTCCTTTTGCTTGGCGCTTTTTCACCAATAAAAAAAGATTGATCAAGTACTATAAGAGTGCGTTAAAGACATTGCTTACCAGTCGTAAGGATGAGCTGAAATTTTACGCTCATCAAAAGTCCTTTTCTCATATGACATTATCGGTAGCTTTTTGGCACTATGATTTACATTGTAATGTATGGAGTAAAGAAGGCATGGATTTTGAGCGTCATCCAAATTGTTCTCCTAATCCCTTTATAATTCTCTCCGATTTTGAAGTGGGTAATTCAAATATCTCAAGGTTACGAGATATCTTTGAAGGTTGGGAAGTGCTGGGGTCTCTTGATGAAAGTGATGACGATGACAAAACTGAGTTTTTTATTAACCTTGCTCATGAAGCTCTAGCTGTTGCAATTCAGAGCAGAACGATAAAACCGTTGTTTTTGGAAATCTTTGCCGAAAATTCAAATATTGACGATGCTCTTTTCAACGAAAGAGTCCGAGTTAGAGATGAAGAAGGGCATGTTGATATTAATTTCTTAGATCTTATTCAACAACGCAGCTAACAAACTGTTTAAGAGGGATTTGCAACACGTGGCATTTTCACTATGCGTTGGTTTTAGTGTTTAGGGTGGCATGCGGCGACTTCGGTATTGCGTTGCTCACCCCTTAACAGGGCGTTATGTGAATAAGGGAAACTATGAGTTTTGATATCGCTATTTTAAGTCTTGAAAAACGAGTATCTAATTCGGAAGCTAGTGAAATTTACGCTGAGATACTTCAAGGAAATTGCAGTAATGTTGCTAAAAATACAGCAATAGAAGACCTTTATCGTGATTTAACAGCCAAACATCCTGAAATTGATGATATTCCGGACGACAAAGTTGATGACATTGATTTTTGTCCATGGAGTTGTGAGTTCGATAGATCTGCGGGCCATATAATCATAAGCTCAGTTTGGCCCAAGTCTGATTATGTGTATGAGTTTGTTCAATCACTCGCTGTTAAACATGAACTTGCCCTTTTTAACCCACAAGCAGAAGTAGTTGTATATCCTGATGGGTCTGATGGTGAGGAAGTTAAAAAGAAAATATGGTGGAAATGTTGGTAAATTCACATAACAAAGCGTTTAAGAGCGATTCCGCAACGCGTGCCAGTTTCGCTTCGCTCACAGTGTGGCACGCATTACGTCACGCCTTAACGCGGCGTTATTGGAATTTAGATTTAGATATTTAACTTTAATGGAGTAAAAATGAAAGAAAAATCAATGCCTAAGGCGAAAAAATAGGAAGGTTTCACCCCTCATTATGTTGCAATAAATAGAGTAAAAAGGAGCTTTGAGCGTGCTAAAAATAGGCAAAGTGAAAGTTCCACTGAATTTGTAGAAGTCAAATAAAAGAGGAACGGTTTAAACATGGACGTCAAAGTATACGTAACTAGGGCTCTCAGTGAGGAAAGAAAACTTAACAAAGACCTAGATTTATTAATTCATGACTTTAAGCGTCACAAGCAAGGTCATCGGGTATCATATTTTGGTAAAGAAGTCCCATATCATAGACCAGCTCCTGCAGCAGAAGATGCTGGGTTAATGCATATTCATATACTAGATAAAGTTAAAACGCTAAAACTTGGCCATAGTAATACAAGTGATAGTGTCTTAATTTATACTGAGGGTGCTACAAGCATCAATACTTACTTTATAATCGATTTCTTGGTGGATGGTGCTCATGCGCAGGCGAGAAGGCCCGAGTATATGAGTTGGTTAATTGATAAGGCGGAAGCATTTAGGAATCAGAAATAATGAGTAAAGTTAAGATCAAAGCTACATGGTTTGAGGGTACAGAGCCTAGCGAAATTGGTGTCTACTTAGTTGCATTAAGACATCTTAGTGGTTTTGGCTCGTATGACTACTTATACTGGGATGGTAAATGTTGGTTGAATAAAACGACTTCTGATATTGTCGGCTGGTCGCCAGTATCTGACATACTGGCACAACTAGATGCTGGTTGGCCTACTGGTGACTTAGAAACAGATATAGAGTTTGAAAAATACAGGAAACAACATGGCGGTAAGTTTGATGATGATGATTTCATCGAAGTAGAGTAGCCCATAATAAATTCAAATAACAAAGCATTTAAGAGTGATTCCCAACGCATGGCATTTTTCATTCCATCGTTGGGTTTTGTGTTTATGGTGGTCTGGTTAAGTTTCGTGGTAGCGTTGCTCACACCTTAATGCGGCGTTAGCACTCAGAGTACCTAATAAGGATTGATATGTCTAAATCAGTAGGACTAATAATTCATTTCGATGAAGACCAAAGAAATTATTTACTTAGTGAAGTGCGAAGAGAGCATCGATTTTCTGATGCATTAAGTGTCAATGACTGGGAAATTAAACAGCTTCAAGTTGTACTGTTATCCTTTACTGGGCGCACTATTGATTTTGTAGCTTTAGCTACAAAAGGAAGTCGGGTAGTTACTGGAAAATCACGGGTTGAGTTTTCTGATTTAGTTGACTTGAACTCTATCCCAATTCGAGAAATAGAAGGGTTGCTATCTCCGAATACAAAGCTGCACTTTATGAAAAGTTCAACTGGGCGAGGAGGGCGACTACCAGAAAAAACGTGGTTTGAAACTATTGCGGCTATAAAAGAAATCCGCCCAGAATTGGTTAATGAGATAGAAAGGCTAATATCAATAACCACAGTTTCAAAGTACAGGTTGATAGGTGAAGCTGCAGAAACCCTAACTCAAGAGCGTGAGGCTTTAGGCGCAGCGCTTGATATCTTTAGTGGTCATAACGAGCTTAGGAAAGATGTTCTTCAGTCTTGGGCGCCTAACCTTGATAATGTAGAAAACTACGATGACGAAGTTATGGAAGCTGATTTAAACCTGTCTAAAGGTGGGGCTGTTTCCTTCCTCTCTGGTATTCCGGAACGCTATATCCAAGAAGAGTCTGCAATCCAACATGATCTATTTAATTGGGAAAATGAGAAAGCTTCTTTACATAACATGGGAGTCTCTAGATTCGAACAGGGAAGTAGAGTCTTAGAAGTTATCTATGCAAATAAAAATCCCTTAGAGCATACCTTAGGGGTTGACCTAATCTATTATAATAAGAGTTTTCACTCTTTTGTTCTAGTTCAGTACAAATTAATGAAAGAAAAAAATAATGTTGATGGTTTTTATTATAGACCTGATAAGCAGCTAGATATAGAAATTGCTCGAATAGACGAGTTTCAAAATAAAGTGGAAATGAATTCAGTTATATCCAGTCATGAAGAGTTTAGGCTTAATCATGACGGCTTTCTCTATAAATTGGTCCCTAACAAGGGGTTGCATGCTGCGACCGAAAAATTAATTTCAGGAATGTATATAACTAACAGTTATATGAAATTTTTACTTGGTTCCGGTGGTCCCAAAGGTGAGCGAGGCGGGAGACTTATTACGTTTAAGAACTCACCAAGATATCTAACAAATACTGAGTTTTCTGGAATGGTAAATCGTGGCTGGATCGGTACTAGTTCGGCTCAAAGTAGCAGTCTTGCTCAATTAATTAGCGAGTTCCTCAACACTGGTCGAGCAATCATGGTGGCAGTTGAAGAGGATGCTGCTAGCAAGCAAAATCAGGCGAACACCTAAATACGTCTTTGTTTTGGCATTGCAGTTCTTAAGCCTGAAAAGGTTGGCCTCAGCCCTGTGTCTGGTTGGTACGTACCAGTTGTCGAGCCTTGTAGTCAAATTTTATTGAAAATAGTCAGTACTACATTGTTTGGGAAAGAGTGCTAACAAACAATTTAAGAGTGATTCAGCACGCTTGGCATTTTGGGTTTGGGTCTAGTTCAGTGTTTACGGTGGTCAAATTAAGTGTAGTGGTAGCGTGCTTCACACCTTAATTGGGCGTTAGCACTGGGTTGGCATCAAAGGTTAAAAGTGTCTGTGTTTATTGGTTTCTTTTCCTCTCTTTACACCTGTTCAAATGTGCCTTTCACGTTCGCTCCGGTGGTACTAGATGTGAAATTTTCGCTTTGCTTTTAGTGTTTACGGTTTCTAACTTTTGGGCTATTTCTCTGGTGTGGCTTCTTTGATATTGGGAAATATTTGGAAAAAGCTGCGTTTCTTTGGTGCTGCTGTTAAAGTTTGAAGACCGAATCCTTTGCTAATTTGAAAACGATGAAAAAGGGTGGTTTGGCATGTTTTTCTTCTAACCAACTCGGGTTCTGACGTTGGTTTTTAGTCTGCCAGTTGTCCGTTTCGCTTCGGTGTTTTTAGCCACAAGTATCGTGCTATATTTCAGTATCTTGGCGTGTGCCAAAGGCTTTAAGGGCAGCGTACTAACAAACTGCTTAAGAGGGATTCACAACGCGTGGCATTTTTACTATGCGTTGATTAAAGTGGTTTGCGGCGGCATCGGTATTGCGTTGTTCACCCCTTAGCAGGGCGTTAGGTTAAAGGAGTTAACTTGGAATTATATCGAAAAATCAAAGCGATGCTTAGTAACCCTGTTGTTGGTTTGTTTCTCGCTATCGCGATTGCATATGTGTTTTATGCTATTGGTACTAAAACAATGGAGCTAAGTTACTCCTTAATCAAGCCCACAGTTATCTATAACTCTACAACTTCAGATTCTAAGTTAGAGATCAGTTGGAAGGGTGGTTCAATTGATAGCTCAATTGTTCAGCTTGATATCCCTATATGGAACAGTGGTGATCAATACATAGACTTTAATCAGGTATCGAAATCCAATCCCATTAGTTTCCATTTTCAAGATGATGATATAGAAGTTATTGACTCATCGATTCAAAACAAGTCACGTGAAAGTCTGGATGTAAAGTTAATCCGAGATGGTAACCAAATAACTCTTGATTTTGTAGGAGATGATGCACTCGAAGCAAAAGAAGGGTTCTTTATTTCAGTACTTTATTTATCAAAAGACGCGGATATGAAGCCTGTAATTGAAGCAAAGGGAAGAGTTAAAGGTATACCCGAAGGGATCACTGAGGGAACATGGACTCCGATTGATGATGGGAGATACTTACCAATTGGATTAGGGCTAACGTTTTTTTGGTTCGTTGGAATACTACTCTTTATTGCATCGGAACAGTTTTTTAAATCTATACCGTATTTCAGTGCTTTCCTTTATAGCTGGCTCATACCGTTAGTCTGCGCGATTTGCCTACTTTTCGGAGCATTATTTTTTTGGGCAATTGTTGTAGATATGTCTATGGGGCTAACTTGGAGACATTAACCTAACAAACTGTTTAAGAGGGATTCGCAACGCGTGGCATTTTTACTATGCGTTGAGTTTAGCGTTTAAGGTGATATGCGGCGGCTTTTGTATCGCGTTGCTCACCCCTTAACAGAGCGTTAGTTGCCAACGAGGAAAACGTACCTAAAGCAGAATGTTTAGGGCTAATGTCCGTGTGTTTTTGGCTAGGTTTTCGTATTTCAATTTCTAGCTAATTGGGTTTGTGAAAATCGTGCTTTGGTTTCTTGTACGGCTTGGTTTTTCTGTTTCAGAAACCGATTTATATGTTGAAAGTTAGCTGTGTAACATTGTCTGTCCCAAGGCGCTTTTTGGTGTTGTTAGCCCGTTTTCTACGGCGTTGTATGTTCCAAGTGGTTTCAGTGACAGGCGCTTTGAAACTGCGCCTGATTTGAGTTTCTTAAAACACGTAAAGCTAGTGTTGGCAAAGCGGCAATTAACATCAAATCAAATCTTTAAGTTTGGCAACTAACAAAGCATGCAAGAGGGATTCACAACGCTTGGCAGTTTTGGTTTGAATCAACTTTAGCGTTTACGGCACAATAGCTTAGGTTGGGTGGTGGCGTTGTTCACCCCTTAATGCGGCGTTAGTAGGTCAGGATGAATAAACAAAAACTAAAGCATCTAATTCAGCAAGTTCCAGAATTGATCGAAACAGCTGAGATGTGCCAAGAAGTAGGGCTGCCAAACTTCTATATTGCAGGCGGTGCTATTACCCAAATCATCTGGAATAGTATCGACAGGAAACCGCTTCTTGCTCAAGTTAAAGACTTTGATGTTGTCTACTTCGATAGATCTAACCTTGAAACTGAAGACGAGTTCAAAAATCGCATTGGCTCGCGGTTAAGTCATAGTGTTGACGTTGATGTGAAAAACCAAGCATTAATACATGAGCGCTATTCTAAGAAGTTTGGTTGTTCCATTCAGGCATATGAGCGAGTTGAACAAGGCATCGAGTCTTGGCTTTCTGCCTTTGCTATTGGTTTCACTCTAGATAGTGCAGGAAACATTAAATTGTTCACCCCCTATGGCTTAGATGATGCATTTAATATGTTGATTAAACCTAACAAAAAGGCAATGACAGAAACTAACTACAACAAAATGACCGATGGCTATAAGGCTAGGTGGCAGAAAGTACAGGTGCTCCCTTGGAGTTGACCTACTAACAAAGCGTTTAAGTCGGATTCCCAACGCTTGGCATTTTCGGTTTGCTTTGAAATTAGTGTTTACGGCACAATAGTTTAGGTAGGGTGGTAACGTTGCTCACCACTTAACGCGGCGTTAGGTGACTAATCAAAATTTAGCCTCCGAACCATGAAGCTAAGATTCGGAGGTAAAGGGAGTTACAGTTGTCCTAAGTCGATTTTTTTTGCAATTTCCTTCATCGTGTCAATCATTCTATGTTCAAATAATAGAGAATCTGTAAATGTGTATGATTTACAAACTTTTCTTCCCTCAGGGAATCTATCTAATGTTATAAAAGCATATCCACCACCGCCTTCGCCATCGGCATTAAAAGCACGCCTTAGCTTTAACCGCTCACCATCTACAATACCTTCATCGTTGAATTTGCCTTTAGGCAACCCGCCTTCCGCTGCGGTTTTAAAAAACTTATCTTCTAGTGTGTCTAAGAACCACCGCAAGCCGTTTTTGGGAAACTCGATTTGGTAGTGCAACCATTTACTTTTTCCGGTTCGCTTGTTGGTAAAGTATTTTGCGGTTGCGAGGATGATGTAGTTATCAATCAATAGAAAGTAGAAGTTTTTTGTTGCTTCTTCATCATCCGGTACTGTTGCAATCAAGTTTGGGTCTAGAGATACCGTTAGTGGATCTATATCTTTAAATTGCTTCATTTTTTTCTCCTTTCCCGATGTTAATTCGCTTTATGGCTCCCGCTTTTTCTAACGTGCCCAGTGTTTGCGGATTTTTATCCCACGTAAAGGTTTCTGGAGGACCATATTCCTCGTTATCATCAATACAACCAAATGGGGTTGCTTCATATTCTACGTTAATGTCTTTGGTGAGGCCGTTGCCAAGAAAATGTTCGTTTGCACCTAAACCTTGTTCTATTTGGTGCCGGACATCGAGGGTGTCGGTCTGGCTCGGGGTAAAGCCAAGTACTTGGTAATATTCGATAAAGTCTTCCTGCTTTTTTAGCTTTATACCTTCTTCTTCGGCTGATACTTTGACTTGTTCATAGTATCGACTGAACTCAGGTGTCATGCATGGTGCAATTAAATCTCGGCTATCTTCAAATTCAGTGGACAATTCAGACTCCGTAAACTCACTCATTCTCTCGTAGGTGGGAATAAAGCTATGCATATCGCCGATTTCATTGGCTTTTTGGTGGTCGATGAGCAATATGGTGTATTCGCAGTCGGGTTTATATTCAATTCCTACCGCATTGCAGATAGCTTCTGAGTCTGTATCGCCATGCTCAGCTTGAGTAAATGTGGTTGTCCAGTATTTTAGTTTGGTAACGCCTTCGGGCTTGTAGCCAATATAGCCATCATCCTCATTGTATTCGGACTCGATAATACGAAATAGCAGGGGCTCATTTTTTCCTTTCTGGACAATCTCTCTTTTGTCAGCAGTAGAGTACGCAGAACCCGGTAACGCCGCACCACCTTCACGATCTGCATCGACATAAGGTTTGGCTTCTGCCAAACGCTATTTTGCTTCATGGAAAGTCTTGGGTGGTGGTTGCTTATCGGCGCGATATTTATCACCAATTAAGACTGAGGGGTTGCCAATGACAATCTTGCCTCCGTGGCTCGTTGAGTCTCCCATTCTTGCTGCTGGCTTCCCGTTTATAAATACCGAGCCAGAACCTTTGCTTATGGAATCAGGAGGGCCAACACAGATGAGGCGGTCCCCTTTTCGAGCCGCAGGTAAGCCACCAATTTTTACATTGGGTGAACCAACGACTACAGGTCCACCCACATGCGGAACTTTAGCGGTGACTTTGGGGCAGATATGCATTGATGTTAATGTTGCAGCAGGTTTTCCCATAATAATTCCTTTTTGTGGGTTAGGTTGCATATCTTAACTCTGGTGGGGCGGCTATATGCAATGGTTGGTGTAATATTTGGAGTCAAGTCACCTAACAAACAATTTAAGAGTGATTCGGCACGCATGGCATTTTTACTACGCGTCAGTTTTAGGGATTAAGGTGGTATGCGGCAGCATCGGTATTGCGTGCCTCACACCTTAATTGGGCGTTAGTTGCCCACGAGGAAAAACATACCTAAAGCAGAATATTTAGGGCTAATGTCCGTGTGTTTTTGGCTAGGTTTTCGTATTTCAATTTCTAGTTATTAGGCGTTGTTAAAATCGTGCTTTGGTTCCTTGTGCGTTTCGGGTTCTCTATTTCAGAACCCGATTGGTTTGTTGAAAGCCCTCTCTGTTGCATTGTCGTTCCAAAAGGTTTGTTTGGTGTTCAAAGTCCGTTTTCTACGGCGTTGTAAGTTCCAAGTGGTTTCAGTGACAGGCGCTTTGAAACTGCGCCTGATTTGAGTTTACTAAAACACGTATAGCTAGTGTTGGCAAAACGGCAATCGACTTCAAATCAAAGCTTTAGGTTTGGCAACTAACAAAGCATTCAAGAGGGATTCACAACGCTTGGCAGTTTTGGTTTGAATTAACTTTAGTGTTTACGGCGCAATGGTTTAGTTTGGGTGGAATGCGTTGTTCACCCCTTAATGCGGCGTTATGTGAATGGAGTCAACCTTGAAAATATCAGTTGTCAAAAGTGGTCAGATTGGGGCTTACGAAGCTGAACTTAATGCTCATCTAAACTCCGTTTTTGGCCAAGATTCCATGTTCATTTTCAATCGTGAGCTCGTCTGTGCAATTCTCATTGAAGACGATAATCAGATTATCGCTACTGGTTTTGCTTATAGTCGTTTAATGAAGCAGGGCTCAATAAGCTTCAAAGGGGGCATAATTGGTGGTATTGCCATTACACCAAGTAAGCGAGGTTTGGGCTTAGCTAAAGTCATCGTGAAAGAACTCGATCGATGCTTAGTGTCTTTTGGGGTAACTCATTCTTTTCTCTTCGCTTATGAGCCAGATGTTTATCGAAGCTCAGGGTATTCGGAGTTAGTTTTGCCTATCCATTACTTCGACGTGCAGCAGAAAAATTGGAATCAGTTTGTCTACCGTGGAGGTATGGTTAAGTCTTATAATGACAGTCATGCTTTAAGCGATCAAGTCATTGAATTTAATGGTTGTGTGTATTGAACACTCTGAAAAAATTCACATAACAAAGCGTTCAAGAGGGATTTGGCACGCGTGGCATTTTTAGTATGCGTTGAGTTCAGTGTTTATGGCGCAATGCGGTAGCTTTTGTATTGCGTGCCGGCACCCCTTAACGCGGCGTTAGACAAATAAAAGGAAAACATATGACACTTGTGTGGTTAATTCTTCTTTCATTTCTACACATCGCAGTTTGTCTTTTTAGTCCTTTTGTGTTTTTCATTGTAGTATTTCAACTGCGTGAATTTGAACTTTCTAAACATCACTCAGATATCTGTATGGCTTTAGGTGGAGCATATGTCATTTCGACAATTGTGAGTGTAATTATAGTTTTTAATTACTACCTTGCTGATAGCCAGGAACCATACTATTGGTGGTTTGCAATGCCTTGGGCACTATTGGTCACTATTATTGTGTACATATTGAAAGTAGCGAAGGTAAAATTTGCCTAACAAACTGTTTAAGAGTGATTCGCAACGCGTGGGGCATTTTTGCTATGCGTTAGGTTTAGTGTTTAAGGTGGTATGCGGGAGCTTCGACATTGAGTTGCTCACCCCTTAACAGGGCGTTATACGATTAAGGAGAGAAATGAAGCCTGATTTACACGGAAGTAGAATCGTTTTGAGGTCAATTCAAACGAATGATTCTGATGATTTGTTTGAAATTTATGGTGATATTCAAACAATGGAATTTGCCTCAGACCCAGTTTTTACATCGAAAGATCTGATAGTTCAGATGCTAGAAAGCGTCGTCCAATTAGAAAAGTCGGGTGAATCGTTGGAATGGGCAATCTTAGAACAATCAACCAACAAAGTTATCGGAACTTGCGGTTTACATAGTTTTAGTGATTGCGGTCATTCATGCGAAATTGGATGCTTACTTAATTCATCATATTAGCGACAAGGTTATATGTTTGAAGCTCTCAGTTTATTATTTTCTCATGCAAAATCTGTGGGCATTGAAAAATTGTATGCAGACATTGATGAAGGTAACTTTCGGTCTAAAGCTCTGTTTGAAAAATTAGGTTTCAAAGCTCAAAATGGTCAGTTTCAGCGCTCGTTGTGAGAAATCGTATAACAAAGCGTTTAAGGCAGATTCGCAACGCGTGGCATTTTTGGTTTATTCAGCTTTAGTGTTTACGGCGCAATAATTTAGGTTCAGTGGTAGTGTTGCTCACTACTTAACGCGGCGTTATGTTGAGAAGGAAGTTATGAAAACTTTATTGAAACAAAGTAAATTGGTCAGTTTTAAATTAATGTATAGCTTTGTCACTAGAGTATTGATTTGTGGCATGTTTGCTTACTACTTAGTCGAGATATCTAAGGCTCCATTTTTAACACAACTAGGGTACATCGCATTTTTTTGTGCTGTATCTTTAGCCGCTGAGTATTTAGCATCCAAACCGAAACAGTCGCTAGAAGTTGTGCTTGATGGTAATAGTTTATCTCTTTTAGGTACAAGTATAAATACTGCTGATATTCATGAAATTTTGTATGCGCAAACCAAAAGGTTTGAACATACGGTAAGGTTTCGTTTCAAAAATCAGACCTATCAAGACTTTGAATTAGCTTCTCCTAACTTAATTGAAGATCTACGTTTTTACAATTTTCTAGTTGAAAACCAGTTGCCTGTGAAGATGCTAGATAGTTATGAACGCGTTACTTAACATCTCAACATAACAAATTGTTCAAGAGGGATTCAGCACGCGTGGCATTATTGGTATGCGTTGATTTTAGTGGTTAAGGCGGCATGCGGCGGCATAGGTATTGCGTGCTTCACCCCTAAACAGGGCGTTATGTGTAGCCAGGGAAAAATATATGGAAGTACAGCTAAAAGTAGGTAGTGACTCCTTATTCGCAGAATCTTTAACCAAGTCAAATATGGCAAGCTATTATCAAACTCGTGGGATCATCTGGGATCAAAATCAGTTTCTAAGTAGTTGGGAAGAGTTAGTTAATTACGAAGTCCATCTAAACCAAGATCGTGTTGGTGTTCTCCGTTTTAGTTATAGTGGCGATACTACCTTCTTGAAAGACTCTCAAATTTTGCCTGAGTTTCAGGGCAGAGGAATTGGGGCTAAGTGTCTCGAACTAGTTATTAGACATGCGCTTAAAAGAAAGTCTATTAAGCTCGTTTTGTGAAAATCCAGCAATCAGCCTGTATGAGTCCAAGGGCTTCGTTAGAACATCTGAAGTAAAAGGGTTGGTTGAAATGGAGATCTCTTTAAGTTCAAACACATAACAAAGCGTTCAAGGCGGATTCCCAACGCTTGGCATTTTCGGTTTGATTCAGCTTTAGTGTTTACGGCACAGTGGTTTAGGTCAGGTGGTAGCGTTGCTCACCACTTAACGCGGCGTTATGTGAACAAAACTGAGGCTAACGTCGAGTTTTTTGATATTTAATGCTAGATATCGTCTGATTAAATCTTAATTATGTTTCAAACTGGAGTTTTTGGAGCATGAGCATAGTGAATATTATTTTAGTTTTATTAACGGTAAACCATTTTATTTACTTATATTTTGAGCATTCTATCGAAAATGTGGTGAGTAGTGGTGGAGGAGCAGGAGAGGCTTCGCTATACGGATTAGCTTACGGATTTCTGATATTACCTTTTCAGTTTCTCTTAGAGTTGGTTTTATTTTTTTCTTTCTTATATCAAGTGTTAATAGTTCGTCAATGGCGTGCGAGTATATGGTACTGGTCTACTTTCTTACTTACGTTGTTTTTGATTTTTGACATCGGCTACTGACTTTAGCTTGTTCACATAACAAACGCTTCAAGACGGATTCGCAACGCGTGGCATTTGTGGTTTGCGGTAAATTTAGTGATTTAGGTGGTATGCGGAAGCATCGTATGGCGTCGCTCACCACTTAAGCGGGTGTTAGCATGCGGGAGTAATATGAAGAAAATTCTCATCATCGGTAATTCTGGCTCAGGCAAGAGTTGGTTGTCGAAACAGTTATCCCGAAAACTTCAGTTGCAAGAAGTTAACTTGGACTCGATTGTATGGGAGCCAGGTGGCTATAATCAAAAACGCTCCACCGGAGCAATCGAAAATGAAATTGCTAGTATAAAGTCTCAATGCAACTGGGTAGTTGAGGGAGTATTTGGTGCTTTAGCCGAACAGCTTATTTTTTCTGCTGACATGCTGTTGTTTTTGGATTTGGAATGGTCTGAATGTGAAAGTTCTCTTTATGCTCGTGGTTCGGAGAGCTCGAAGCAACTTAATGAGGAACAGGCGGAGAAGAATTTTCGTGAATTATTAAAATGGGCTTCTGAATACTCGGTTCGCGAATCCAAAAGTTCGCGACAGTTCCATCAGCAATTGTTCAGAGGTTTTCACGGTTCTAAAGTACGTTTCACAACACGCTCTCAAGTGAATGAGTTTGTAGCGGAAACAACATGCTAACAAACTGTTTAAGAGTGATTCCTGCGCGTGGCATTTTTACCATGCGTTGATTTTAGTGATTTAGGTGGTGTGCGGAGGCTTTAGTATTACGTTGCTCACACCTTAACAGGGCGTTATACGTAATGAGAGTATGAAGATATTTTTAATAGTAGCCACACTGGTTCAATTTACTCTCCTGAGTTTCTCGAAATATTATCGTTCAATTGCGAATGATGTGCTTAGAAACGCGGTGGAAACGAAAGAGGCTGATCTTTTATCTTCACTTGATAAGTTTTATTATTACAGTGATTTAGATAATGATTTATTTCTTGCTGCTGTTACGGTTTGGGTTATGGTCTTGGTCGTAACAAAATTGAAAAGTATATCAAGCACTGATATCGCTAATTTAGCGATTTGTTTGCCGCTGTTCTTTAATATGATTTTGATGTCGATTTAGGCACCATAGCCATGGAATGGCAATCAAGTATAACAAACAATTTAAGAGTGATTCAGCACGCGTGGCACTTTTGGCATACGTTGGTTTTTGGTGTTGAAGTGCCATGCAGCGGCTTGGTCATTACGTGCTTCACACCTTAATTGGGCGTTAGCAGCCAAAACAAGTAACAATGAAATCTATCATTTTCAGGATAAGTAAAACTGATACGCAAATATTCTGATTTTTTTTAAAAAACTCGCTCCAAAAAATTATAGTTAGATTTTACTAGGAGTATTTGAAATGCAAAACAAACCGTGTCCAGTATTAATTTGATTGACATTTGATGAGGAAAGCCAAGAAGCGCTAAATGCTATAAACGAAATGAATGCCAAGATTGATGATGGTTGGGTTGCTATAGCTTTGGGACATTTGGCTGTGATTTTTGGTGGCTTAACCGTAAACGCTCCAGCGTCTGCCGGACCTATAGAGAAAACATTGGGATTTCAACTAGTGTCTAACGATGTCGCCACCACTTCTTGGAGTATATATCAAACGAACTGGGAGTACTTTTTTAGATCTTTTGGGGCATTAGAACGCCATGCTAAAAACCAAATCAGTACAATTGCAGGTTTACAAATGATACGAGGTAAGATTAGTCATAAAGAACGCCAGTTTTGGAAAGCTGTGCATTACGGATGTAAGGTGTCTGAATGAAAAAAAATTATAATACTAGTACTTTTTCTTTTATTACCTCGTTTAGCATCTGCTACCGATGAGCTTATGCTCAATGCGGTAAACAAATCATTAATCGAGTATGAAAGTAAGAATAGTCAATGTATTGCATCATCAAAAATGCAATCTGTAAGTGATGACTTAATCCAAAAGGTTAAGCAAGTTGAGACTGATCTATCGATAAGTATTGGGTACTTATATAAAAACTCTTTGTATCAGTGTTCACTTCATGAGTTAAGTACTTTGATGAAGTTATTCTTATTGGTTGAAAATTCTGAAAAAGAAGAATATCCATTAACAAAGTTAAGAGTAAATGAGATCAAAAAGTTACTTTTTACTAAAGTCGATTTACGCTTTGAATTAAAGTTTCAAAATTTACCCAATGAAAAACAATTAACTCTAACGGAATTAGGTAAAAGCCTTGCTCCATTTGACTTGCTAGATATGTATGAACGTGCGCAAGACTGAATAGTCTGCTAACAAAGCATCTAAGAGTGATTTCCAACGCTTGGCATTTTCGTCTCTGCGTTGGGTTTCGTGTTTAAGGTGCATGGTTTAGGTAAGGTGGCAGCGTTGCTCACACCTTAATGCGGCGTTATAAACACTGGCACGGCTCGAAGTTTAGATACGTTCACACTTAAATCACACTCAATAATCAACAGCACGCATGAAATTACACTTTCATTTCAAGGAGGTGTACATGCCGAAAATTTATGAGTACTTAGGGATTATATTGTTCTTTTATAGTAACGAACATGAGCCAATTCATATTCGTGGTAAGTTTCAAGGTAAAGAGTCTAAAGCGGAAATTCACTTGAAAAATGGCCGCATTATAAAAATTGTCGTTAAGGATAAAGGTGCAGGATTAGAGAGCAAAAAGAAGCGTGAGTTTGAAGAGTTTGTAAGCTGTTATGCCGATGATATTGTAGAAAAGTGGATTGACTATTTTGTTAAGAAAAAGCATGTAAGTCCAACTACAATTACGAAGAAGGTAAAAAATGTCAGAACTATCAGTGGTTAAAGTTACACATGTTACGGGTCATATTTTAGAAATAGAGTTTAGTGATAATCACGTTTCAATCGTTGATTTTGCTCCATTCATCTTTAGCGTTGGCCATCCTGATTACGATGTATATAAAGACATCTCTCGCTTTTTGCAGTTTGATTTGCTTGATGGAAACTTAAACTGGGACGACTATACAATGATCTTTCCCGTTGAACATCTATACGAAAATAAGCTGTAAGTCGAGTTTATAACAAACTGTTTAAGAGTGATTCGCAACGCGTAGCATTTTGGCTATGCGTTGCGTTTAGTGTTTCATGTGGTTTGCGTAAGCTTGTGTATTGCGTTGCTCACACCTTAACAGGGCGTTATGTATCCGAGTTTCGAAAGAATGATCGCACTATTTAATATGAAACAGGTTTGATTTCTTTGAGCGTGTTAGAGTACTTTTTTTGTTTCAGTGAGGTACGTACAGTGTCAGTAATTCAATTTGCCAAGTTATGGAAGAACCATCCATACCCAAAATCTCCTTGTGATAGGGCTCATTTTCCTAATCAGCGTGCTATTCGTATGGGGGTTGCTTTGGAGGAAACAGGTATCGACACTTCAAGTTTTGACCAAAAATATCCTAATAGGCGCTGCTACCCTGGCTTTAAACATAGTCCTAGACACATTTTAGCAGCCCAAGAGTTAGCAAATTGGATCTCTGTTAACCCTAATATATTTGGAAATAAAGAGCTTATTAAAGATCAAAGAGAAAAATCATTAATTGGTCGGAGAGGGATTATCTTTATCAGGAATGGGTGGGGTAGTACCGATCACATTGACGTTTGGGATGGCGAGCATATGAAGGGAGGCGCCCCTGATTGGATTAATCTTGGTGATTAAGTTTGGTTTTGGGAGATAAAACAGTGAAACAAATAACTGCGCTACTTTTATCGTTTGTTAGTTTTTCTTCGTTAGCATTTAATCTGTCAGTTAACAATGGATCATCTTGTACTTTGTTTGAAGAGTCTACCATTTTTGAAACAAAACTAACTTCTCCATGTAATTGGGCAGTTAATGCTCAAGGTGATTTACAGACACTCAGTGTAAAAGGTAACAAAGTAGCCATTCTTCTAGGTCAACCTATATCTTCTAATCAAGCTGAAAAATGGGGGGTAAGTGTCGAACAGAACTGTTCTCTTGAATCTGTTGGTGTAATGATTGATGAGGTTTCAAAAGTAATCGCGGTCAGTAAGCCGCTTGAAGGGGCATTGTTGTGCCCGGATCTTCCTATAGATCATGTGTTTTTCAAAAGCTACAATTGGTCTCTCTAGCCGCTATACATAACAAAGTATTTAAGAGTGATTCCCAACGCTTGGAATTTTCAGTTCAAGGTTGGTTTTCGTGTTTTTGGCGCAATGGTTTAGGTTCGTAGTAGCGTTGCTCACTACTTAACGCGGCGTTATGTTCCCGAGTACCCCACGTTTAATAGACACTTTACTAAGTTAGATCTAGGGGCTAATTAAGAGGTGATTTCTGGCTAAACATCGTAATCCAGCGTACACCGAAGAGTTCCGCAAAGAAGCAGTTCACACGCCTATCTGATAAACAGTTTAACACCTTAGACGGTGTTGATTACTTGAAGAAAGAGTCCGAAGTGCTTCGAGCGCTAAGGCGCGAGAGCAAGCGACTCAAAGATGAAATGGAATTTCTAAAAAAGGTCTCGGCCTACTTCGCGAAGCCGCAAGAGTGAAGTACGAGTTCATTGAAAGCTATGCCTACTGCGTAAATTATGTGGCTGATATCATGAAGGAAAAAGGTATCAGGGCACGTAATGTTAAAGGGTTTAAATACAGCAAGGATGTGGCTGCTATGATGAATGTTGCCGACAATTTACTGCGTAGAGACTTTGAGTCTGAGAAGCCAAATTAGAAGTGGGTTACGGCCATCACGTATATCTGGGTGAAGAGCCGTTGGCTCTTCTTGGCGACAGTGATGGACCTGCATTCAAGGCGCATTGTGGGTTGGTCGCTAGGGACAACGATGACCGTCGAGCTCATCACCAATGCCCTAAAAATGGCATTTGATTCACGTAAGCCGCCTAAGGGCGTCATTACCCGCTTACAATACAGAGCATATAAATATCAAGACTTCATGCGTAAGCATAGAGGTGTACCGAGCATGAACCGGCAGGGTAACTGTTGGGATAATGCGGTGATGGAGTCGTTCTACAGTCGACTAAAAGTCGAACAGATATACGCAGACGACTATCAAACACTCGAAGAAGCCCGAATGGGCATCTTCGAATACATCGAGGTATTTTACAATCGCAGAAGAAGACACTCAGCGTTGGGGCAGGTTAGCTCAGTTGAGTACGAAAGTATGTAGTTATGTACTATCTACTTTTTGTGGGGTTCACCAGTGAACAAAGAAGGAGTAATATTGAGTATATACCCAAACTATTAGCTAATAAATTTAAATGGGCTGCTACTTCTTCCATACTGAAGCTTTGGTTTATATGTGTCTGCTTTGCTTTTTTTGATGCCTTTATTGGTACCAATTCTCATGCGTATTAATGGTGATTTGGTATTATTAACGTTGAGTGTCGATTTAGTGTTTATATTAGACATATTTTCCGCTAAGTATTACTCTAGAACAGATGTGTTGTTAGGTACTCCGGTTCCTAAAAATAATAAGATGAATTTTGTATTCCTAGCGGTATTCTATTTTAAGTTAAGCTGTGCTGTTCTCTTGGCTGTTTCCCCACTATTTTTTGGTGATTAGGCTTTTGGGCAAGTCACATAACAAACTGTTTAAGAGTGATTCGCAACGCGTGGCATTTTTACAATGCGTTTGTTTTAGTGTTTAAGGTGGTATACGGAAGCTTTTGTATTGCGTTGCTCACCCCTTACCGCGGCGTTATGTTTCTTAGTCGAGTATAGAAAACTATAGTTAATATTTAAATGATTATTGTGGAAAAGGAGGGTTCATGGATGTGTATTAGTTACTAGCATTTGCGGCTTTTCTAGTGCTCATATCTTCAATGATAATGCTCCTTGGGAGTAGTATTTTCCTCGGGTTACAGATGGAAATACTAGACCCGAGTAGATATAAAACGATCTACGTTTGTTTGTTTCTTTTCCTAGTGTGCTTCTCTTTAATTACGTAAGAAGTAGCGAAAATATCTCGAAGTATCCTAAAAGTAGTTCTTGGTTGTTTACTGTCATTCGATATTCTATGTTTTCACTCTTCATATCCTTTGTATTTATGGGGTTTTCTGCTTTTTTTGCAGCAGGTAAAAGCTAAATTTGTGGCCCGCAAAATGGTTCGGCTCATTTACGGTAATGTACTGGCGGGTGATAATAAACATAACAAATTGTTCAATAGTGGTTCGGCACGCGTGGCATTTTTACTATGCGTTGGTTTTAGTGTTTACGGTGTAATGGTTGAGTGCTGTGGTAACGTTGCTCACCACTTAAGCGGGTGTTATCTGTCTACACTAAAGTTGGTGTAAAAAACGTAACACTCAATTTCATGTAAGTTAGCGATTCCTCCATTAATAATGAAACACACCTGTTGTAATAACACTGTTCTGTTAATTTCATTGATGTGATAGTAAGGTACAGAACAATGAAAAAGTTAGATGAAGCTAAATTAAATCTAAACTGTACAAAGCAAATGCGAGAGACAACTTTAGGTAAGTTGACTATCGAAGGAGTAAGTAAAAGTTGGTTTGTGCTTGAGTCCGCAGGACCAGACTCTATGACGGAGGGCTCTGACAAAAGAATCAAAGCAGGCACATACAAATTATTGCCTTATAGTTCATCTAGGTATCCTAATGTATATGAACTACAAAATGTTCCGGGTAAGTCATTCATTCTAATCCATGCCGGAAATTATCATCAAGACACTCTCGGCTGTTTGATGCCTGGTAAAACATGGGGGAAAGTAGCCAAGTCACATTACTATGTAGGTAGTAGCAAATTGGCTTTGAAAGAAATATTTCTGAAATTGCGAACTATAAAAAATCACCATAGATATATCTAACCAGTTGGAGCAGCAACAATGATAAGGAATATAATAATGCTTATGATGTCTGTTTTTTCTCACTGCCAATGTATGCTAAAAACCAAGAGGTGAATCTCTTACATAACTGGATGATAGAAAACTACCAATCTATAGAATCAAACCTTGAAAAAAAGAAGCTTTGGAAATGGTTCCTGCACTTTTTTCTTTGGTAGAAATTTGGAAGCGTAGAGACGGAGCTATTTCTGGAGAAGTTTCGCCCTTATTGCTGGTTGCGTTAAAAATTGAGCCCCAGAATACTTTACTTTTACTATCTGAAAACCCTGAGTCCTTTAACAAATGATTAAATGAGTTAGAAGGGATGGTGTTCACAGACCATACAGGTGATGAGAGCAATCAGTTAGAAAAGTTAAGAGTTGATGTATTAGCAACAATGAAATCTTACTCTAGAAAAAGCCAGATAAATTGAAGTCGATGGCTGACGCACTCATTGAAAGGTTGGAAGTCATAAGAGTGAGAGTGAGAGTGATAGATTGAGCTAGTGCTAGCAGTCAGCTAACAAAGCATTTAAGAGTGATTCCCAACGCTTGGCATTTTCAGTTCAAGGTTAGGTTTTGTGTTTACGGTGCAATAGTTTTGGTTAGGTGGTAGCGTTGCTCACCCCTTAACGCGGCGTTATGTACTATTGCAGCTAAATAGCCACGGTGCAAATTTCATTATTCATTAGTAGTACCTCATTTTCTCCAGGTTTTTCTGAGAAATCTAGTCTAAGCGCACTTATGCATTTATATATGATACTTCAACACCAACAGCATCATCGATCAATTGAGCTGAAATTGAGTTTTGTTGAACCATAGTCTGAGGTTGGTTTAGAGTCGAAAGATACCAAAAGCTATCGGATAGAATTTTAATATATCTCCTGCAACTCGAAAGCTCAGGTTGTGAATGTTCATTGATCTAATAGAGCGAAGCATCTTTATCGGTTTGTATGGATACAGCCAATAATAAATATCAACATCTTCAGGTAGTGGGGCTGCTTCATTAAGTAAAAACTCGGCTAACTCAGTGTACAGAAGATCGTGTGGCCTGTCTGAATACGCTAGTGGCTGCCAACAAATGATCAACGAAAGCTTTGGCTAACTTTAAGGTTTTATACGGACGGTAGGTCGTTCTATTAAATGAGTACTCAAAAGTTAGGTTGCTAAGATGCTCAGCAATGTCATTGCGGAAATCAATTAGCTCTCCGCCGTATTTGCTTCCAAGTAGGCTATTACATTTTCCACAAACAGTTCTAAAGTGAATACCGCCTTGAGAGGGGTTTCCTTTGGGTTTCTCAGAAGTTCCTAGGTACTCTGGTAACTTTAACGATTACTTTGTCTTCAACATTACCGCAACCTTGAGGTACAATATTTTCTCTGGTCAGTTTTCCGTGCTCTCGACAAATCGTACAGTAGTCATGCGTCTTGCCCTAAGTCATAACTCTTTTCTGTAATCGCTGTGAAAACTTTCCATAGTCTGCGCCTCATAATAGTTACTGAACGGAGTTTAATCTACATTAGCTTTAAATACAGTAAATTAGAACGCACATAACAAAGCATTTAAGAGTGATTCGCAATACTTAGCGTTTTTGGGTTTCTTCTGCTTTTGTGTTTGCTGTGGTCGAATTAAGTTGTGTGGTAGTGTTACTCACCACTCTAGCGGGTGTTATAACTTTTTTGTCAGTTGAATCATGATTTCTTAGAAGCAAAGGGGGACGAACCTATGAAAACTAGTCAGCGTTATTTCTGTTGCTGTTTTTAGTTTTGGGCTCAGCGCAAGCCCTTTAGTCTTCCAAAGTGATGAGCAATTGTTCAAAAATTTTGCTCTTTCTTCTCGTATTGCAACCAAATATTAGGAGTCCGAAGTCCAAGAATGGTTGCGTGATAGAGATAGCTTATTGTATAGATTTCTCTAATTTGGAAGTTGTGCATAAGCTATACTCAAAGGCAAAATCAGAGTTATAACAAACAGTCTCTTTTAAATGCAAAAGGTGCGTAGAAGGAATTTCTTCGCAGATGTCTACTTCAAGCGGAAGGTTTGTGATGCTAGTTTTAATGCTAATAATATTATCATTATAGACGGTTTGTTTTTCACATGTATTATTGATGCTCTATAGGTTATCTGAAGAAAAGTTATCGCCGAGCGTTACTTTTCTTCGTCCATTATCTGTGTGTTATGGCTGCATGTGCTCAGTACTATATTCTTTCAATGATAACTGGCTACAATTTGCCCGAGATTGCTGGACTGGCTCTAGTGGCTACGAATGCATTCTTCTTCGTTGGTTTTCATTCTGCGTACAGATCAAGGCTAAAAATCTTGGAAAGTAAAAAGTAATCCTAAGCCTTTAAGTCAACAAAGCATTTAAGAGCGATTCCCAACGCTTAGCGTTTTCAGTGCATAGGTTAGGTGAAAGCGTTTTCTTACAACCTGCTTAGATACTTTGGCCCACGTCCACCTAAACTACAATCCCAGTGAGCTTTGGGGCGACCCAGAGTTTTGTGAGGAAGTTACTGAGTTAAGCTGGTAGATATCACGGTGTATAGTGTAAGCGCGTAAATAATAAATTTTTTAAACCTGAGCCTCAAAAGGTTTATTTTATGCTCCATTCTTATAGTGGTACCAAAAGGTTTAACTATTGCCAAGTGGCGAACACGTGAAGACTGGGAGCGGTTTTGGGGAACTAGTAACCCAGAAAAAATGAAGAAGATGAGTGAAATTGCAGAGCGTATTTCAGTCGAACCATTCGATGAAATTGAAGATAGAACTAAGTAGGGCAATAGAAACGTTAAAGTGATGCCTAATGCACAGTTTGGCGGATAATATGAAAGACAATCTTAACCAAGGAACAGGGTTATGCAGATTTTAATTGTTGGAGGTAGTAAGGGTCTAGGAAGGTTCTTGGCTACGAACTTACAGGGTATAGAAACTTATACTATTTCTAGATCAAAGCTAGTTGAGGATGGAGTAGCTTCTGTTCGTATTGATGTTAGTCCGGAGAAAAAACCAGATTACACGTGCTTCAAAGGTGTAAAGTTTGACATCATAGTTTATTTGGCGTCGATGTGGGGAGAGTCTTCAAAATTGACAACAAACGAACTGGTTGAGTTTATGAATGTTGGCCCGATTGGGTATCTTAATTTAGTCAATGAACTTAACGCTTTAGGTTCACTTAACGATAAATGCAATATTGTATCTATTGGATCTACAGCAGAGCTTTCAGAAAATAGTGAATACCCTGCATTTAGCCTCAGTAAAAGATTACTCAAAGATATTTCTAGCCAGCTTCAAAACGTTTATCGTGATTACCGCTTTACTCACTTGACAATAGGTGGGATCGGACATGCAGAAGAGGAACGTATTGAGTATTCGAGCGTTTTGGAAATTATAAATACGCTAACTAAGCTAGATCCAAACACATACCTTTCAAATATGCATATAAAGTCCAAGCTAGGAATGTAGCTCTCAAGCTGTATTACGTACCTGCTTCTATGATTTGGCATCATGTGCATACTTTTTATTGAGCTATGGTTATAACTCCAATGAAAGGAGTTTACTTATGTCATACATTGATGGGTTTGTCGCTGCAGTACCGACAGCGAATAAAGAAAAGTATATCGCACACGCAAAAATAGCAGCAGAAATGTTCAGGGAGTTTGGGGCCTTAAAGGTTATTGAGACGTGGGGAAGTGAAGTACCAGATGGTGAGATCACATCATTTCCCATGGCAGTTAAAGCTGAAAGCAACGAAACCGTTGTGTTTTCATGGGTAGTCTGGCCTTCAAAAGTAGTTCGAGACTCAGGGTGGCAGCGGATCATGGGTGATCCTCGAATGAGTCCTGAGAATAACCCAATGCCCTTTGATGGAAAGCGTCTCATTTATGGTGGATTTGATGTTATTTTGGAGCAGTAAAATACCAGAGAGCCCCAGCTTGATTCGTGACACTTGGCGCGTTAATCAGGGTTACGCTTCTGATGTACATTATTCCGCGATAAGCGTTGATAAAACTCCATGTGGAGGCTTAGAGTAAAAATGGAATGGTAAATTATTCACTGATTATCGTATCAGCTATCGCTGCCATCGCTAGCCCCGGGCCTGCGATGGCAGGTACGTTAATGAACTACGGTCAACGCTTTGATAACTAACGGAAACCTAAACGTTGCATTACTTGTAGTTCGATGAAATGTTATCCCGCAAGACGTTAATCTGGAGAAAAGAATGGATTCAAACTCACTATTATTATTTGTTGTCGCTTGTCTCGCTATCAACATGATTCCTGGACCTGATGTAATTTATATTGTTTCCAATACAATGAAAGGTAAATTATCTACTGGGCTGAAAGCGGCTCTGGGGCTTGGTGTTGGTTACTTTTTTCATACACTAGCGGCATGTTTAGGTTTGTCAGCAATAATTCTGAGTTCATCTTTGGCTTTTAGCGTTGTTAAATGGTTAGGGGCCGCTTACCTAGTTTATTTAGGTGTTCAGTCATTACTGTCAATGTGGCGTGGAGAAAGTAAAATCGTTGAAAACAAAAATGTTGATAATAATAAAAATGTGTTTGTTCAGGGGGTTATCGTCAGCGTCTTGAATCCAAAAGTAGCGCTTTTCTTCCTATCGTTTCTGCCTCAATTTATTGATACGTCTGCAAGCTCAACATCAATGCAATTATTAGTACTTGGCTTGCTGTTCAGCGTACTTGCGACGACATGTAACGTTTTGTACGCATCTGTGGGTAATTGGGTATTTAGTCGTCCACACTCTCAACGATATTCAAGAACTCTTGAAGGTGTTTCAGGTATTCTGCTTATCAGTCTAGCGAGTAAAGTGGCATTCAGTGAGCGCTAGTGGGTGGAAATATTTGTATAAGAGAAAACCTCAACGCTTGAAATGGGCAATTCAACGTTGGGTTGCGTTTTTATGGCCAACAGTTTTTACTTGGTGTTGTTATTGGTAATACATAAGCGTAAATCAGCAACAAGGATGTGTAATGAAAAATAAGATGTGGATCTTCGCAATTATCTTGCTCATTGGTGGGCCTTCACTATTGCCATTTAGTCTGGAAGTTATTTCTATCATCGAGTTATTTGGGCTGTTAGGGTTGTGGACGGTTTATTCATCCTATGCTGAATATTTGATCAAGCATCCTCGGCTCAAAAGAGGCGCATCTTTAGCTACATGTTGGGATCTTCAACCTCAAATATTATTCTCACTTCGTGATATTAAAGTATTCCCACTGCTGATATTTCATATGTTTCCTGTTCAAAGTGTGTTGGTTTGGTCTTTAATTTTTACCTTTTCGGGCAGTGTTATTTGCCATTACGTAATTTGATCTAACCCACTGTTCAAAGCATTTCCTTATTAAGTTTAATTGCTTGTTTAAGCGGTTACGCGGGGATGAAACAGGTCATTAAATAACTTGGCGATCATCAAAATGAGCATGATGTTTACCAGCATGAGTAAAGGTGTTTCGATACGATACTCCGGGGTCAAGTTAAGTGCGCCTGAGGTTAATACCACTAATAAATTGACGCCTAAGACCCTATGGATCATCAGCTGTGGTGTAGAAAATACCTCCCAAATCAAAATAATATTGATGAAATAAAATAACCCTAGTTGCCAGAGCTCAGTCATTATGGGCATCAAGAAGATGTATTGCAGCAGTATCACTGAACCTGTTCCCAAAACGCCAAAGAAGGCATCTTTAACAACGCTAGGAGGCATTGTAGGTACTATTGATGAAAAGACACCGGCCAACATAGGGAAGATAAACCCACCTGGTACAGGGAGATAAATCCAAACCAATAACGAGGTGATAAACATCGATAGGCCTTGTAAAACCTTTCTGCGGTCTTCTTTCAAGTGCTGTATGAAAGTCCGGTGTTCACGATGCCAAGATGTTTTCTGTTTCACTTGTTCTGTCAATAAGGTACGACCAATTAGATGCGTGGTTGGCTGAGCGATATCAAATAGTGTCAGGTTTTGAGCCACAGGTTTCCAGTCAATATCATCACAGTGGGGCTTTTCCACTTGTTCAAGTAATCGTTCTTGAATACGTTTCATCTCTTCGAGGCGCTGATGCCACAGTTTTCGATGTTCTTTGAGGTGGTAACTGCCCGTGAGCGGTAATCCCAGTAGTTGGCACATCTTCTCAATGTTTGCTGTGTTGGTTTCAAGCGCATCAATATCAATGTCATTTGGTTTGTCCATAGCTTTAAGCAACACCTCACGGCTGCTCTCAAAGCGTTGAATGAAATTCTCTTCAGTATTCACTGGCCAAACCAAACGATAAACAACGGAGAAGGTAATGATGCCAAGGATAGTTTCCTGCATTCGAAGTACTGCGAAATGGAACGTCACTTGACTATCAAATCCTCCCATACAAGCGATGATAGAGCACACAGCAAAGCCTATGGAGAACACATAACCGTACTTTTCGTCGCTCGACATGAAAATGCATACACCTAAAAATAGGGTAAAAAAAGTCAGGAACAAAAAGCGATCTTGAGAAAATGCTGTGATGAGGAAAAAGGCATAGCCGATGCCCAGTAGGGTTCCCACTAGGCGATTATGACCTTTGTTTATCGAGTGAGCGAAGCTTTCATTTAATGCCATTACCGCGACGGCGATCGCTGCCCAATAAGGTTTCTCCCATTGAAAACATAAGGCGAGGCAGATTGCGATAACGATAGACAGCGCAGCTTTAATGGCTTCTTTGGTTGAGGCATTGAACATACATTTCACCGCATTTATTGTTTGATGATTTTGATGGATGCCGTCATACCGACGCGTAGTTGAAAATCTTTTGGTAAGTTGTCTAATTTCACTTTAATTGGAATGCGTTGAGCTAAGCGTATCCACTGAAAGTTAGGGTTCACATTAGGCAGAAGGTCGTTACCTGTACTACCGTCTTGCTTCGCGATGCCGTAACCAATGCTCTTGATTTTGCCTTCTAGCACCATTTCGTCGTGCATCATTAAGGTTACGTATGCTTTATCTTGTGGATCAACACCAACTAAATCCGTTTCTTTGAAATAGCCTTCGATCCAAAAGCTGTCTTCATCAATTAATGCTACAACTGGTGAGTTTGCGACAACTTGGGAGCCGGTGCGCAGATTAAAATTAGTGATGTAACCATTTGTTGGAGCGTACACCTTGGTGTAATCAAGGTTCAGTTTTGCTTCTTCGACGTTTGCTTTCGCCAGCTCCACGTTTGCGATTGCTGTCTCTACGGCGTTGTTCAAATTGTTCAACGTCAGCACAGATACCGCGCCAGGTGTACGCTTTTCTAGTTCCAGTGCACGTTGTTCTTCATTTTTGGCTTTCGCTAACAACGCAATGGCTTGCTTTTGAGCCGCCTGGGCTTTGTGGTAAGACGCTTTATAAATGCTTGGGTCAATCTCAAACAGTAAGTCGCCCGCATTAACTTGGGAGTTGTCTTCAACATATACCTTGATGACTTGCCCGGTTACACGGGGCGTTATAGACACAATGTACGCGCTGACATGACCATCTCTAGTCCAAGGATTGTTTGAGTATGATTGGTAGTAACTAAAAATCACAGTGCCAGCGGAACACAGTAATAAAAATGTGATTAGATAACGTTTTATCACGGAATTTGCCTCAAAAGATGGTTATGAATCGACCAATAACGCCAGTAAAAATCACAATTAGGCTCAGCTCAGCAAGTGCTGGAAACGCAACGTATTTGTGTACCCCTAATTTTGTTGCAACGGTTCCAACCAAAATGGTGAGAATGTAAGCCAATGCAATAACCAGCAACAAGGGTGGGAAGTAAACTTCACCCCACACAAGCTCATGTGGCATTGAGTTCATAGTGCTTTTCTCTATTTATTTGATGAATGCAAAGATAAGAGAAATCCTACAAATGTAATAATCGCTTTTGTAGGATCAAATCCATCAATGTATTTTTTTAGAGAGTTCGTAATGAGTTACGTCTGATGTCGAACGTGCTTTAAGGGGAGTGTGAGTGCGATAAGTTTTCGCATTTACGTGCGGAATAACTACGTATCTAGTGATGAGGATAAAAGCCTCGGGTTAACCGTCGCTCTTCCGAGCTAGCATTCTCAATAACTTGTGATAGTTTAGCCATGTAGCCCTAAGATATAAGAAAACCTATGAATTTTAGTCTTGAACAACTATTGGCATTCGTTGCTGTTTACGAGGAGCTTTCGTTTAGCAAGGCTGCTGTAAAATTGAATAAGCACAGAACAACCATCGGGCAGGTTATTACGAATTTAGAAGATTTACTTGCTGTGAGCTTGTTTAATCGGGTTGGTCGTTCCGTAGAACCCACTGAAGATGCTCGCCTTCTTTACCACTATGCAAAGCAAACAATTGAACAAGCCCGTACGTTTGACAAAGTCGCATTGAGCCTTGCTCATGGTGGCTTAGAGAGTGTCAGCATTGCCTATTCTAGTGCCATCCCACATCGTTTGCTGGTGTTACTTCGTGTTCAATTAGCGGCAGATTTTCCGATGATGCGAGTTAACTTTTTTGTTCGTAACCGTAACGAGATCAAAGAAGGTTTAGCGACTGGTGAGTACCAGTTCGGTATTGTCAATGTGCATGATAGCCGTGCAATACACAGTCTAGACTCGACGTTTTTAGGTCACTTTGAATTTGTTCCCTTTGTCCAGAAAGGTGGTGAACTGGCTTCTATGGCACCCGACCGAGTGTTAACTGCGTTGAGGAATAGCAAGCAATTTGTGTTGCGATCTTTCATTGAAGAAGGAATGGGTGAAAAAGTTATCGTCAGTTCGAATCATGAAGAAGTCGATCAGTTGGCTCTTGTTGTAAAAATGGTTGAAGCAGGGCTAGGGTGGGCGGTTCTTCCTAGAACGCTGGCTCATTCGGAATTTTCTAATAATGATATAGAGCCCGTTGAAGTCTGTGAATTACTAGAAGGCTTTAAGTTTGGTTTTGGCCTTTGGTGTCAACCCTCTAAGCAAATAGGGGATGTAAAAGACTCTATCATGAGGGTTATTACGGAGTATCGGGAGAAGCTAATCCGCGATTTTAAAGCGACGCCATAACCGTATTCATCCAGACCACATTTATAAACAAGACTCAATTCGAGTCTTGTTTTTTACTTGAAAAATTCTTCTCTTCTGATTGGACGTTAATGTTTATCGGGAGGGAGTAATCTTCTGTATGTGATTATAAAATCGATGCTTTTTTACTTATTCAAGCTTCGTTCAATGAGAAAGCTCATATCGCTCAGCCGCTTTAGTTTAAGAAAGAGAGGCTGCAGTTATTTCACCTCTTGCTCTGATCTAAATAAATTGAGAACCAGTACCCCTAGAACTATAGCGATAGAAATAGAGACGAATCGAGTCATTTGAGCAGAAAATGATTCGATGCCCGTATTGTTAATAATCTGGTAAGTCAGCACAGTGAAGTTAGTAAAAAGCAATTGATAGATGGTTAAGTGTGTCTGTCGACGTATTGCAAAACACGCTAGTTGCAGGCCACAAAAGATGGTAACGCCAAGTACAACGTAAGTAGGTGCACCTGTGGCTACTGTAAGCATGCATGGAATAGTAAACAAGATCCCTAGGCTTGTAGTGATAATTCGATACCGCCCAAAGGAATGACTGTCTTGATTAATTGGGTGCTTAATCATGCTGCCAAATGTTATTGCGATCAATAGCGTTTGAGAGCTTCCAGATGATATTAGCGCGTACAAAACAACACACAATGCGGTTGCTTTAAAGACGATAAGCCCGATATGTTCGTCTGCACCATCAAGAGTGGTTTGGTCTGGTTGTATATCTTTTTCGTCCCCAGGGAATAACCAAAAGCTAATATATGTGGCAACCAACGCAACAATGAAGCTAGTAAATAAGACCCATGGCAACCCCTCAAGCGACAACCCCATTTGTTGGCTTGTGACCACGATAATCAATACAACAATCAAAGTGAGTGTCGAAACGATGTCTTTGGGATCGCGATGACTTCGGTAATAACTCCAACAGAGAAGTGACCAAGTAAACAGTAAGAAGCCACTAGGGGAGCTCATGAGCGCTCCTGCTAAAGTTACGATGCCAAAGCTGAGAAGTGAGAGTATTACCAGCAATTTCACCATCATGTTGAACGGGGGCTTAGATGGCATCAGAGTTAGAAAAATCACAACGAATATTGGCGCGATAAAGGGAGTAGGCGCACCTGAATACTGTAAGTAAAACAGTAAAAGAATCGGAGTGAAAACCAATCTAATGATTGGATTTGCTGAACTATGAAACATAAGTCCAGATACTCAACACTCTCATCCAGAAAGAGGCCAGCCACTCTCCAAAGGTGCTTTGCTCAGTTAAAAAAGCGACCGTTGCTTTCGAACCATAACGTACGTTTTCGGGAATATCTCCGCCTTCAAAAACAATATTTACAGGATAGCGCTGTGCATTTAAGGAATTATTGTCTGCAACCAAAAAGCCAGTTGTCGGATCGACGTCGTTACTGCCACCAGTACCCCAACCAATGCTTTCTACTCGCCCTTCAAACACTCTGCCAGGTAAAGCATCCAACACAATCTTTGCTTTTTGTCCCGCACGAACATGCTCGAGTGAGTTTTCGCGAACAAGAGCTGATACCCACACGCCTCTCGGATCAATGAAAGTGACAAGAGGTGAGCCAGTCGTCGCTTTTTGCCCAACAGTAAGTTGTAAGTTAGAAACGATCCCCTTTGATGGAGCAATCACTTTCGTTCGTTGTAAATCGAGTTGCGCTTTTTCTAGATTTGCTATAGCTGCGAGAATCTGGGGATTATCTTGCCCTTCGGGGCCAAGATTATGCTTGGCTTGAGCTAAGGACGCTTCTGCTGCCTCTAATGTGGCTTGAGCTCGTGCTTTAGCTTCCATGGCGTTGTCTAGCTCAGATTTACTCAATACCCCTTTTGCGGCGAGCTCGGTTACGCGAGCTGCTTGTTCTTTTGCGTTGTCACGAGCTGCGAGTGATTCAATGACCTTAGCTTGTGCGACTTCAACAGCCGCGGTGTTGGCTCCAATGTTTTGGCCAGCAATGGCTAAGTTTGCTTCGGCTGAACGCAGATTAATTTGATAATCTCTTGGATCAATTTCGAAAAGCACATCACCAGCATTGACGACTTGATTATTACGAACATGGATTTCAGTTAGGTTCCCCGAAACCTCTGGAGTAATACGGACAAGATAAGAATGAATCCGAGCGGTGCCAGTGATTGGTGTTACTCGATCAGCCCACAAGCTATATAGCCAAACCACAAAAACGAGGCCAATAATAATAAAGCTTAACTTTCTGGAAGATGATTCCGCTCTAGACATCCAATTCTCTCTGGTTACAATACGTTAGATAAACAATGTTACAACATGTGACATAAACAATGCTTCCAAAAAATCAACTATTTGTTATCGAGCGCATAGGGTTATTTGGTTATTCCACCTAGAGAAAAGGATTTCTATAGGGATTACGAACTATTTGAAATATGAAAGTTATGAGTCTAAATGAACTTCAGATGAAGCTGGTGGTAAGTGCTCAGGTCTTTGATAAAGGTGGTTTCGTAAGAAAGGACTCTACGGCAGAATGCTTGTTCTTTGCGATAGTAAACTGAACGAATAGTTCTTACTTCAGCAAATATAAGCCAGCAGAGCTCTGCTGGCTCAGTAACGCAATCTAGAGTGATTAATTAAATTACTTAACTTTATTCACTTCCTGTTTAAGCATTTCTAACTGCTGCATCTTTTCTTGCATCTGCAAAGAGTCGTAATTTAAAGAAGCAGGGTTCATAGTTGTACCGCGTTGCATTGGGTATTCAGGTAACGTTTTAAAGAAGTCGCCAACAACGTCTTGAATTGGTACAAACAACCACATGTTGTCTGCCATCCAACGTAGGTACATTTGTGACTCGCTAGGACCTTTTTCAAATGGGTCAGCACGTAAGTGAATGATCTTAGGCCAGTTTGGTACAGATCGCACGGCGTCGCTTAGGTTTCCTTCCAGAGTTGCAAAGTGAAGTTTCCAGTCATTCCAGCGTACTGCGTTTAGTTCACCATTTGAGGTGAAGTAGAGCAGAGACTCACGTGGTCCTTTCTCTTCTTTTCCCTCGAAGTATGGCATGAAGTTGTAGCCGTCTATATTGACACGCCAGTCTTTACCATTTGCTTTGTAACCTTCAGCAAGCTTTTCTTTCACGTCAGGAACGCCAGCTGCCGCCAACAATGTTGGCAACCAGTCTTGATGAGCCATCATTTCGTTGATTTTCGTTCCTGGCTTAATGACACCAGGCCAACGCACAAGTTGAGGCACACGCATACCGCCTTCCCAAGTCGTGCCTTTCTCACCGTGGAATGGGGTTGCGCCCCCATCAGGCCAAGTCATGGTCTCTGCGCCGTTATCTGTTGTATAAATAACGATGGTGTTGTCAGCAACGCCTAACTCATCGAGCTTGTCGAGCAATACGCCGACTTGATCGTCATGCTCTAACATGCCATCAGCGTAAATGCTAACACCGGATTTACCTCGGTACTTCTCTTGTAATCGGGTCCACACGTGCATGCGCGTAGAGTTATGCCAGATGAAGAAAGGCTTATCTGCTTTAACAGCTTTCTCCATAAACGATAAAGTGCTTTCGAGGAACTCTTCGTCCGCGTGTTCCATGCGCTTACGCGTCATTGGGCCAGTATCTTCAATCTTACCGTCGGCATAAGATTTAATTACACCACGAGGACCATAGCTTTTACGGAACTCTGGGTCTTTAGGGTAATAGTAGGTTTCGGGCTCTTCTTCTGCATTAAGGTGGTACAAGTTACCAAAGAATTCATCAAAACCATGATTGGTAGGTAGGTGCTTATCTTGATCGCCCAAGTGGTTTTTACCGAACTGAGCTGTCATATAACCTTGGTCTTTTAGTAAGTCAGCAATAGTTGGTGCCCAATCTGGAATCCCATGGTCGGAACCCGGCATACCAATCGTCAGCAAGCCAGTGCGAAATGGTTCTTCGCCAGTAATGAATGCTGCTCGACCGGCAGTACAAGATTGTTGGCCGTAATGGTCTGTAAACAAAGCCCCTTCGTTCGCGATACGATCGATGTTCGGGGTTTTGTAACGCATCATACCTTGGTTATATGCGCTGATGTTCCAGTAACCGACATCGTCACCGAAAATTGCAAGTATGTTGGGTTTGTCTGCCGCCATCGCTGCGCTGGACGTTGCTAACAGCCCGACGCCTACTGCGATTTTTCTCAATTGGTTTGCCATAAAAAACTCCAGGAGGTTGAGAGTAACGAGAATCACAAGTAAACCTTGTGCTTAAGTGCTGCATAAGTTAATGATGTGTATAGAAAAATCCTCTTATACTCTTTATAACCATAAGTTATCGAGGGTATTTAACTATTTGTTTCTAAATAAAAATACTTGTCATTGTGATGATTTGGGGAGGTTTTAAAAATAGAGATGGGTCACTAATGAACACCATTGCCGATTGCTGGTGAGACGAATAAAGTTTCAGCAAAAACACCGAGCTACTCCCTAATCGGGGGACGAAGAATGGAGCACTCATTTTGAAGGCCTTTCACTTCTAATTATTTGTATAACCAAGGGGTTAGCGACTATATTGATTCAAGTTGCACCATCTAAATACTAAGGATAGTTATGAGTCAGTGGTCAGGTCGGTTTCGGTGTCTATTTCTGGGTATCGTCATGGTGAGTGGTTCGTTTTTTTCCCAGGCATCAGTGATAGAGAGCCCCCAAAATACCACGAAGCTTGGGTTGGAATATGTTGGCACGCAAACGTGCGCGGAATGTCACCAACAAGAGGTGGAGGCTTGGAAGGGCTCTCATCACGATATGGCAATGAAACATGCAAACTCAGAATCTGTTCAAGGTGATTTTGATAACCGCACAGTGACGCATGATGGGCAACCCAACCGTTTTTTTAGACAAGGCGAGGAGTATTGGGTCAATATTCAAGGCCCTGATGGTCAATGGCATGATTATAAAATTAGCTACACATTTGGCTGGAAACCGTTACAGCAATATATGGTGGAGTTTGAAGACGGTCGTGTACAGCTCATTCCTTTTGCGTGGGATTCAAGGACGAAATCGGAAGGTGGTCAGCGCTGGTTTCACCTTTATCCAGAGACAACAACGACAGATGAGTTTTACTGGACTAACACTGGGCAAAATTGGAATTTCATGTGTGCAGACTGTCATTCGACCAATGTAAAGAAGAACTATGACGCAATCAAAAATACCTACAACACGTCTTGGTCCGAGATCAATGTTGGTTGTGAAGCGTGTCATGGCCCTGCAAGTGGACACATCGAGTTGGCGAAAAAGTCCGCATCTACAGGAGGCTCTTTCGATATAGATAGTCACTATGGTTTTGACCGAAATTTATCTAAAGCGGTAACCGAGTGGGTATTTGAGAAGGGCCACAGAACGTTACAACCAAAAGCAATCGCAGAAACAAATCAAGTTCAGACGTGCGCACAATGTCACAGCCGTCGAACGCAGTTAAATGAGACTGGTGATCACATTCAAGGCTCATTTTTCGATAAATATCGGTTAAGCCTGATCACTCCAGAACTCTACTACCACGATGGCCAAATTTACGATGAAGACTATGTTTACGGTTCATTTCTTCAGTCTGAAATGGCTGAAAAAGGCGTAACATGCACCAATTGCCACGATCCTCATTCGGCAAAACTAAACATCCCAGAAGAGGCGGTATGTTCACAATGTCATATTGCGTCAGAATATACCCCAGAAAACCACACCTTCCATGAAGCGGGATCCAAAGCGTCACAATGTACGACTTGTCACATGCCAGAAACGACATATATGCAAGTCGATCCTCGTAGAGACCACAGTTGGCACGTACCTAGACCTGACTTGAGTAAACACATCGACACGCCTAATGTATGTACGTCTTGTCATGAGGATAAGAATAATCAGTGGGCGGATGCGCAGATAGCCGAATGGTTTCCTCACTCTCAATACCGCAATCAACAACACTTTGCTGTCGCGTTTTATGCCGATGCAATTGGGCACAAAGGGGCGGCGAATGCTCTGGCTTACTCTGCTCAGGATTCATCATTAAAAGACATCATACGAGCTTCTGCATTAGAGCGAATGGGCGGCAATACTGACCAAAATACGACTGTTTCGCTCGCAAGGGCCGTTAAAAATGAGAATGAAATGATTCGGCTCGGCGCAGTCGCGGGCTCGTCTGGTTATGAGTTTCATGATCGATGGCGAATTTTAGAACCACTGCTGGATGATCCCGTACTTTCAGTGAGGGCGGAGGCGGCTTCGGTATTAGTGACCAGCTATGCACAAATGACGCCGTTACAAAAAGATAGGATTCAACCACCGCTTGAAGAGTACATGGACATTCAAAAGTTTAACGCCGATCGTGGTTTCGGCAGAACCAATTTGGCAAATGTATACCGCAGCTTAGGCGAAATCGATAAGGCAATTGCGTTATACCAAGAAGCGATAAGTATCGAGCCTTATTTCGAAAATAGTTACGTGAATTTATCGGACCTGTATCGACGCCTTGGGAAAGAAAAAGCTGCGCTCTGGGTGTTACAACAAGGGATGAAAGCTCAGCCTAAATCCAGCTCATTACCTTACAGTGCCGGTCTTTCTTTGTTACGCCAAGGCAAGGAAGATGAGGCCAAAGCTCTACTTAAACATGCCGCAGAACTAGGAAAGACTAACGCTCACTACTGGTATGTTTATGGTCTAGCTTTGGAAAAAAGTGACGTTCTGGAAGCCAGTAAGGCATTGCAGACTGCGTTTAAAGTTGGTGGGAACCCTCAACATTTATATGCTCAATGCGAAGTTCTAGCGAGAAATCATGAAAAAGGCGCTGTCGCTTTTGCTTTCGATAGGTGTCTAAAAGAGCTGAGTAATTATGCTCCTAAGCAGGCTATTGATCAGCTGAAAGCACCTATTACGAATTTGTAGAGATTAAACACCAATAGTAAAAAGTGGAGCCTTTATCGCGCCACTTTCTCTACTTAGTTTAGTCTACGTCTTTCGCTAGTCTAAGGCCCATGTCAGACATAATGACGGATTGGCTGGCAAAATCGCGGCGATAGTTTTCAGATTCGTCTGCGTCATAAGCAAAGCTGCCGCCACGTACAGACTTGTGTGCAAGGCTTTCTTTTTCCTCTTTTGCGTTTACCGGATTATCACTGGGCGCTGTTTTGTAATAACCTTCGTCAAAAGCATCAATCACAAACTCGCCTACGTTACCTGTCATATCGTACAACCCGAGCTCGTTTGGTTGCTTTTGACCTACCTTATGAGCCTTATTGTGCGAGTTATTCGCATACCAAGCCACATCGTCAATATTGTTTGATCCAGAAAAAGTGAAGCCTTTAGTTAAAATTCCGCCTTTAGCGGCAAACTCCCATTCAGCTTCTGTTGGTAGACGGTAATGCTCTCCCGTTTTTTCATTCAATTTCTTAATGAAATAATTGGCTTGTTGCCAACTAATATTATTGACGGGTGTATTTGGATCTCGAAAGTAGCTCAGAGAGGAGCCAGTGACAGCTTCAAAGAGCGATTGAGTTACCTCAAATTTTGACAAATAGAATCCATCAACGTTAACAGTGCGAGCTGGGCGTTCTGACTTTTTGGCTGATGGATTATCTGCGCCCATCGTAAACTGCCCACCTTCGACAAGAACCATATCTCGATCGATTTTCTGAGCGAGAGAGTGTGGTGGGGTTGTTGCACACCCATTAATTATCAGCGTGACCGATATAGCTGAGACAAGGGAAATAATCTTACTTTTGGGATGTTTCATTCGGCGACTCCGTCAACGACTTTGGTCAGAAAGTCTAGCAAGCAAAACCATAACAAACGGTTATACACACTATAACAAGCGCCGAGAATAATTGAACATTATCATCACCCTAGGCGATTAACTCGATGATTAGGTTTGACATCATTGGGGACAGGTTAGCAACTAAGAAGGTGATGAATGCACATAACTCAAGGGCCTCAGTTCAACGGAAAAGCATCTAAGCGTTTACATGTGATGGCAAAGCCCATTGGTGCTGCTTGCAACATCGATTGCACTTATTGTTATTACTTAAGCAAACAAGATTTGTTGGAATATAAGCAAGGGTGCTCGCCAATAATGGATGACGAAACCTTAGAGAGCTATATCCGCCAATACATCGAAGGGCAGAACACACCTGAAATTATCTTCTCTTGGCAAGGTGGAGAGCCAACCATGCTGGGGTTGGATTACTTCAAAAGAATTGTTGAATTACAAGATAAATACCGCCCTCATGGTATTACGCTCTCTAACGATCTTCAGACTAATGGCACGCTTCTTAATGATGAGTGGTGCGAGTTTCTAAAAGCGAACCACTTTCTTGTCGGTTTAAGCATCGATGGTCCTGAGATGATGCACAACGCTTACCGAACAAATCGAGCGGGAAGAGGCACATTTAAACAAGTGATGAACGCCGTTGAGCTATTACATAAGCATGAAGTGAAGTTCGCAACGCTCACGTGTGTGAACAACTTGACCAGCCGTAACCCATTGGAAGTGTATCGCTTCTTACGAGATGAAGTACGTTCCCCTCAAATGCAGTTTATTCCGATTGTTGAGCAGAAAACTTTCAGAGCAACAGCGCCCCAAACTTGGAAGCCCAATGAGCAATTAATGCAAGGTGATAAACGTCTGATTCCCGGCCACAAGGATTCAGTTGTCGAGCCATTTTGTGTGGCGGATGAAGCATGGGGTAACTTCCTTATCGCGATATTCAATGAGTGGGTCGTGCATGATATTGGTAACGTTTTTGTACAGTATTTTGAAGCGAGTTTGGAAACATGGATGGGAAGAAGAAACCCACTATGCACGCTAGGTGAAATCTGTGGCAAAGGTTTAGCAATGGAACCAAACGGTGATGTCTTTGCGTGTGACCACTATGTTTACCCGGAATACAAGATCGGAAATATTCACCACGAAAAACTCGATACTCTCGCTTATAGCCCTGACCAGCAGAAATTCGGGTTTGCTAAAAGTCGTACACTGCCTCAGCAGTGTGTTCATTGCGATTATCAGTTTGCATGTTTTGGAGAATGCCCTAAAAACCGCTTTATTCGCACCAGAGAAGGTGAGCCTGGCCTTAACTATCTATGTGCAGGTTGGAAGAAGTTTTTTGCGCATGTCGACAAATCAATGGCGTACATTTTACGAGCGATGGGCAACCCTGTGGTACACGGTAAATACAGCGATAAGGTTTTGCACCTGAAAGCGTCTAATCGACCTGTTTTTGACACTAAGTTCTAAGATTCAACTGGTCCAGTTTTATAAAAGTAAGGTCTCATCAATGCAAAAGATAACGCGTTTTACGAAGTCACTTTTAACTTTCACGCTGAGTGTAGCGTTAAGCCAATGCGCTTGGGCTCAAGATAAACCTCCGCTCAATTCAGATAGAGTTTCACCCGTTGAGATAGCATCTCAAGAAGAACCTATGACGCCAGCACAGCAAGTCGAAAAGTTGTCTTATGATGCACAAAACAAAAAGTTGTCTTCAGAAAAGCGTATTGATGCTTTACGTGAACTGGCCAACTACCCCAGCCAAAACGCTTTGGTTGCCGTCGCTCGTGGTTTGAAAGATGCAGATGCTGGAATTCGTGAAGCGGCAATTGTAGGAGCTCAACCCTATATGATAGAGCATCGCTGGCGTCTGGTTTCCCCGTTGCTAAGTGATGACGATGCAATGGTTCGAATTACCGCAGCGATAAACTTGGTTCGAGATTACGCCAGTTTAAGTTCGGAGCAGCAACAGTCACTCGAAGGCGCGGTGACTGATTTAACATCCTACTTGTCGCAGAAAGCTGACAACGTTTCTAGATTACTCCTTGCCGATGTATATCGTTGGCATCGAGAGTGGGACAAAGCGGCATTGATTTATCCAGAGCTAACCAAGCTGATGCCAAGTAACCCGCAAGTCTGGTTAAGCTATGCGGACAATTTTCGAGCGCAACAAAAAGATCGACAAGCTATCCAAGTACTTGATGAAGCAATCACACTTTTTCCTGATAACGCTGCTTTGCATTACTCGAAGTCGTTGGCGCTAGTAAGACTTAGTGAGAAGCATGATGCCGCTAACGAAATTGAAAAGGCCGCTAATATGGCGAAGAACAACAGTTATTTTTGGTACTTAAATGGTGTTCTGCAAGAAGAGTTAGATCTTAAAAAATCTGTGGACGCTTTTGAAAAAGCTTATTTGATCTCTGGCGCGCCGGAGCAGCTTTATGCAGTGTGTGATATCTACATTCGTTACGACAACCCCAAGTCTGAACAGTGTTTAGCGGAACTTAAGAAAGTGGCTCCGGATTACGTGATTGATGAGCTTAATCAGAAAAAGGGACGTCAAAGTACTTCAGAGCAGGTTGACGCCAGCTAACTCAACACTTTATCAGTAAGCTTCTTTAATTAAAGCGTGTTTCTAGTTACAAGGTCACTTTCGGGTGTCGTTGCATATGTTGCTCTGAATTGCGCTTGTTAATCGTGAACTATACTTTCATTTGGATTTGCATCCCGTACCTCAATATAAGGAATTAAAATGGCTATAAAGTTAAAGGTGATTGTCCTTGCGACAAGTTTTGCTCTGTCTAGCTATAGCATTGCTGCTGATGGGCAAGATCCTCTGCCGTCATGGAACAACACCGGTGCGAAGCAAGCTATTATGGCGTTTGTTACTAAAACGACGACTCAAGGCTCGGACGCTTATATTCCTGAAAGCCAAAGGATCGCTACGTTTGATAATGACGGGACGCTGTGGGCAGAAAAACCCGTTTATCTACAGCTGTTTTTTGCGATCGATAAAGTGAAAGAGATGGCCTCTGAGCATCCTGATTGGAAAACAACAGAACCTTTTGCTTCGGCAATAAAAGGTGACTTGGAGGGGGTTGGTAAGCAAGGCCTTGAAGGTGTGATGAAGCTTGTTATGGCGACTCACTCCGGAATGTCGACTGATCAGTTCCATCAAGAAGTGAAGGAGTGGATGAAAACGGCCGTGCATCCTACGACGGGAAAGCCATACACTGAAATGGTTTATCAACCGATGCTTGAGTTACTCGACTATTTGAGAGCAAATGACTACCAGACCTATATAATTTCTGGAGGTGGCATTGATTTCATGCGTGTTTGGGCACCAGAAGTATACGGGATCCCAACGCAAAATATCGTTGGGACGACATTAAAAGCGGAGTATCAGGTCGTTGATGGAAAGCCAACGATTCAACGCTTGCCAGAAATTGATTTTGTGAATGATAAAGCGGTGAAGCCTGTCACGATCCAGAACTTCATTGGTAAGCGCCCGGTGATGGCATTTGGTAATTCTGACGGTGACTTACAAATGTTAGAGTGGACTAAAGCGGGGTCTGGTCCACGATTTTCAGCGGTTATCCATCACACGGATGACAAGCGTGAATGGGCGTATGATAAAGACTCTCACGTGGGGAAATTAGACAAATCATTTAAAGTGGGTGAAGAGCAAGGTTGGTTGTTTGTCGATATGAAACAAGATTGGAATCAAGTTTTTAAAGAAGCGATGAAAAAGTAGCGACCCAGCCAACGTAAACATTACACCAAAAATTTTTTGATAGGGGGGTGATGAGCAAAACGTTCTTCATCTCCTCAACTTAACAATTCTGTTTGGTATCAGCATAAGCAAATATTGCGTGCGTCCGTATTGGTTATTTGATTGCTGTGTGGCATTATTGCTTAAAACCACTTAAGTGAATTTAAGTAATGACGCAAGAAGAGCGATTGATAGAGCTCAGAGCCAAGCTAGAGCTACAAAACAAAATAACGTTATCGGAAGTTTGCGAGTATTTTGGCATCTCGCGAGATTCAGCGCGTCGAGACTTAGTTAAGTTGAGCCAACTACCGGGATTACAAAGAATCCGAGGTGGCGTCATGCTTGCCCCGATATCTTCCTCTACAGAGGCGTACTCCAGTCGAGCAATTAGCGACACTAAACATCGCCTTGCTCAAGCGTCCGCTAAGCTTGTGGATGAGCGTGACCACCTTGTTATTGATACCAGTACTATCTTATCTCTGCTCCCACTTTACGTAGAAAAAGCACGCTGTGAAGAAGATAGGCTCAACGTGGTCACCAACAGTATTGACGTACTAATCGCTGCTGAAAAAAGTGAATCAATGGACGTCCATTTCTTAGGTGGACACTTTGACCCCTACGCCAGAGCGATCTTGGGTGCACCAGCAGAACAGCAAATGAAGCAATATCATGTGAATAAGGCGTTTATTGGTGTGTGCGCGTTGTCATCCCGAGGGTTGACGACAAATAATGAGCTAGAAGCAACCATGAAACAAACCATGATAGAGCAAGCTCAACAAGTCATTGTCGTTTGTGAATCCCGCAAAATTGGAAGCGACAATTTTCACCATGTATGTGATTTGTCAAAGATCGACATCGTTATTACCGATCATGCTCCTCAATCAGATTTTCAACAACTTCTCGACCACAATGATATTGAATGTATTGTTGTTTCACCGAAATAAGGAATCTTAGTATGGCTTACGATCCCGTAAAGACCGCCGTGATTGGTTACGGATATTCAGCAAAAACTTTCCACTTACCCTTCATTAAAGCACTGCCAAACTTGACGTTGAGCGCAATAAGTTCTCGTCAACAGGAAACGGTCCAAAATGATTGGCCAGATGCTCAGTGGTTTGCTGATGCTAATACTTTACTTGATGACAGTGACGCTGAGCTTGTGATCATCACTGCGCCAAATGATGTGCACTACGAGCTTGCAAAGCGCGCGTTGAGCAATGGCAAACATGTCATTGTCGAAAAACCGTTTGTAACGCGCATAGAAGATGGGAATGAGTTGATCGCCTTAGCAGAAGAAAAAGGATTGGTTCTGAGCGTTTTTCATAATAGGCGTTGGGATGGTGATTTTCTCACCGTTAAATCGCTTATCGAACAAGGTAAGTTAGGTGATGTGAGGCTGTTTGAGTCGCACTTTGATCGCTACCGTCCTGAAGTTCGTCAACGCTGGCGAGAGCAGGCTCAAGATGGCGGTGGTATTTTATTCGATCTTGCTCCCCATCTTCTCGATCAGGCCTTGGTGTTATTTGGTTTGCCAGATGCGATAGACGCACAGTGTCGAATGATGCGTCCGGGCGCGACGACGATTGATTACTACAACTTAGTGCTTCATTACCCAGACCATATTGTGCATTTACATTCAAACTTATACAGCCCAGAACCAAACCTGCGTTATAAAGTATTGGGTACTGAGGCTAAATATGAAAAGTTCGGATTAGATCCTCAAGAAGGTTACTTAAAAGAAGGCCGATTACCGGAGAACGATGCTTGGTCGGAAGAGGACGAGGCGTTATACGGTGTCCGCTACGACGAAGACGGTGCGCAAACTATCAAAACGGAGAGAGGTGCGTATCAAGCTTATTTTGTTGGTGTGGCGGACGCAATTCGCCTGGGTGCTGATAACCCGGTTCCTGCCGTTCAAGCAGTACAGAATATCGCTCTGATTGAGATGGCATTGGAAAGCAGTAAAACGGGTAAAACGATTCAGGTGAAATCATGAGCTTAACGCTTGAGCTCGTCGCTCAACAAGAGCATGAGCTTCAATTGAAAGAGTTTAACCATCAAGTTGCGTGGTCTATTGGTTTAGCTTTAAAAGAAGCGGCGGAAGCCTGTGACGCGGCTGTGGCTATTGAGGTCTACGGTTTTGGACAAACGCTATTTCAATACGCGATGACAGGAACGTGCACTGACCATTTGGATTGGGTTCGTAGAAAGCGAAATTCAGTATTGAGATATGGTCACAGCTCTTACTACCTCTCGCTGTACAATAAGCAAAAGCAGCGTGATTTTGAAAATCAGCCACATCTCGATGCGCGTGAGTATTGTGCTCATGGCGGCGCGTTCCCAATTCGAATCTTGGGTTCTGGTTTAGTTGGGGTTGTGACGGTATCGGGTTTACCGCAGTTAGATGATCATCAGCTTGTTGTCGATGTATTAAAGGCAATGGTAATGACCAGCACAGAGCTTGCTTAAAGTTGTGCGATATTACAGTGGCACGGCATTTATTTTGTGTCACTGAATTCTCTTATTAGCTCATTTTGCGTCCTATTATGTGAGAAAATATTTAATATTGCTCCCAACTTCCTACCTGAAAATTAAATCGATTTCATATAACCTATACGCTCATTCATACAAAAAGCCATCGAAGCTGGCAGTTGGCAAATGTCCTTTAGAAGAAAAGAAAAACTTAATCTTAGAAACCTTATTGTAATCCTGTGTGTTTTCAGTGTGCTTGTCACTTTGATCAATGCGTTTTATTCGATCTATCGAGTGCAACGAGATCTCATCATCAATAACACGTTAGAGTCCAACCGCGTTTATGCGCAAAAAATGTCAGAAATGACGGACTCTTTCATAGAAAGCTCAATGTCGCAGCTAAAATACAGTGCGAACTTGCTAAAAGATAAGATGCACGATGCTCAGTTTCTTGACGAAGAGGCGGAGAGGTTGAGAAAGCAAACCAAATCATTCAACTCTGTGGTTGTCGTTAATGCGAAAGGCGTCATTATTTCTGTATCACCAGAGACACTTCAGGTTAAAGGTGTAAAGCTCGTTGGTGAAAGAAAACGTCAATCTTTAAATGCTCAAGCGCCCGTTGTCACTGAGCCATTCATCTCACCCGCAGGAAATTATCTGTTAACGATCTCATACCCTATATTTTCTCAGTCCAATGAATATTTAGGCTATATCGGCGGTACTATCTATTTAGAGAAGGACAATATTCTTGCGGAATTACTTAGCCAGCATGCTTACAAAGATGGCTCTTTCCTTTACGTTGTGGACGAAAGCAATACGCTGATCTACCACCCAGATAAATCGCGGGTTGGTGAAGTGATCAACGATAATATGGCAATTAACGCCGTGACAATGGGTCAGCGTGGTAACAAAGAAATTGTGAACTCTCGCGGTGTTGAAATGCTAGCAGGGTATGCACCAGTTGAATCATCAGGGTGGGGAATTGTCGCTCAGCGCCCGAAATCAATGACGTTAATGGTGCTAGATGAGCAGATGTGGAGTGTATTTTTCAAATCGATTCCAATTGGTTTATTAACTCTGCTGTTGATCTGGTTCTTCTCTCTACTTATTTCAAGACCATTATGGCAACTGGCTGGCGCTGTTCGAGGAGTGGAAGAACACTCTTCATCCATCGATGATTTGAAGCTGGTTAAGTCTTGGTATTTTGAGGCTTCACATTTGAAGCTCAGTTTCCTCAAAGCGTTTGGTATCGTTTCAAAAACCATTGATAAGCTGCAACTGGATACGCTAACAGACGCGATGACTGGGTTGTTAAATCGACGCGGCTTAGACAAAGTTCTAGGCTTGTTTAAGCAAGAAAACACCGCTTTTTCTATTTTAGCTTTGGATATTGATCATTTTAAGAGCGTCAATGATAACTATGGTCATGATGTGGGTGACAATCTACTCAAAGAATTCGCTCAGTTGATGAAAGAGCAAGCCCGAGCGAATGATCATCTTTGCCGTTCCGGTGGGGAAGAGTTCATGATGTTCCTTGAAGCGACGGATGTTCATCACGCGGTTGATGTCGCAGAGCGGATTAGGCATAACGTAGAAAAACACGATTTCCTGGTCGTTGGTAAGGTAACGGTATCACTTGGAGTTTCTCACTGGAAAGGCAACGATATGCCAATTGAAGCGGTAATGAAAGACGCTGACAACGCTCTGTATAAAGCAAAGCGCAACGGAAGAAACAGAACCGAGTTGGGTGAAGACGCACAATAGGTATAGTGCTATGCGCTGAACGTAAAACGCGCCAGTTACCAAGTTTTTGTTTTACTCGTTGGCGTAGCCGCTACCAATTGCTCTAAATGGCAAGTCGAGTTCTAACTCCGGAATTTGCTTGCCTACCCAAGCCGGGAATGTATTGCTATTTGGTCCTGGAAACAACGTGTATTCTTCAGCCCAAGGGTATTGGTTGATAACGCTTTGTATTTTTGGGATAAGTTTATCGGCTTTTTCACCTTGTATTGAGAGTATTTTTTCTGGCTTCGCACCATACCAGTAGCGATCTGGTGTGCCCGTTTGGTATTGATACAGAGCGGGTTGTCCACGATTCACGCGCCACCCGACCACTTCATACACGGTATATTCGTTCGCATTTTCAGGCTTTATCGCAAACCAAGTGTGCACCGCAAACCAGCCTCGCCAACCAAATGCATCTGCGGCATAAAACTCAATTACGGCATGTTTCACATTGGAAGGGTCAGGCGCGATACCGGCAGGTTCTCTGCTTGCGGTACGCCAATCTCCTTGAGTGCATCCACCCATCAAAGCTGCGATTGATATCAAGCCAACTTTTAATAGATGAGTAAAACTGAGAGAGTTTTTCATTGATCGCTCCTAGACCAACCGATGTTGGAAATGCTTTATTGATCTTAGCTATAAAATAGGTGCAAGCCTTATTGTTAAATCTTCCCTTCGTTAAAAAGAAGGGAAGGCTAGCACTACAATATCGGATCATACGTAATAATGAGGTAAGCAGATTTGTAACATGTGGCATAGAAAATATTGTCTCTCTCTATTAACTTGCTTAGTTGCGTATGAAAAAGTAAGAGCTTGTACGTATATTGCTTACACTATTTATTACTTTTAAATTCAATAAAAACAATTGCTTGGGTGTTATTGGGGGCGGTTAAATAGGCTGTTTTATCCTCAGCTGCATTGTGATTTCCCCATTTTTAGCGAAATTTCATCGTACATCCTTTTACTGTATTTAGAGACTTGCGTACATCTGTGGCACAATGGGCGATTATTGAGAGTGCTGTTTGGTAATGCAAATGGCAGAAAAATAACTAGAAATTGAATAACCAATGTTTAAATCAAAAAGTATACTTGCATTATGCACGTTCGCATTTGGCTGTTTTGCCAATCAAGATAGTGAACCAACGGCCGTTGTACTGAACTATGGTGACTCTTCACTCAGCGCTGATATTCAAGCAAATCGAAAATTTCATGTGGTTCAAGATAATGAAAGTGAACATGTGGAGTTTTCTGGAGGAGTCACGAAGGAATATTCCGATTACATTGTTAATATACATATCATCAGAAAAAGCAAAATACGCAGATCAAGTCGAGAGCTAAATACCACCGTATTGATGAGCAGCGATCAGCTTGAAAAGCCTTTAGTAGTTGGTATTGAAAATGATGAATTCACCAGTATTACTTTGCGTTAATACTTGGTATTTATCGAATAGGAATGATTAAACCGATGCTCTCAATACGCCGCTATCGCACAGAGGATGCTCCAATATTGTGGACACTTTTTTACCACACTGTACGAGTCATTAATCGTCGCGATTATACCGAATCACAAGTTTCAGCTTGGGCCCCATCAGATTTTGATCTCAACTCATGGCAACGCACAATGGATGCTATTCAACCCTATATTGCGGAAATAGAAGGGCAGGTCGTTGGCTATTGTGATTTGCAAAGTGACGGCTTGATTGACCATTTCTTTTGTCACCATGAATATCAAGGCCAAGGTATTGGTCGTGATTTGATGTCTTTTCTATTTTCACAGGCGAAAGTAAAGGGGATAGAGCGACTGTACTCTGAAGTGAGTATCACTGCCCGACCTTTCTACGAGAAAATGGGGTTCACAGTTAAGGTTCAGCAACTTGCTGAAGTTAGGGGAGAAACCTTAACTAACTTTATGATGGAAAAGTATATTTCATTGATATCGTGAGCATTTAGTGAGCTTGAACACAGATATAAAATGTTTTCCAATGTGAAAACAAGTTCATTGATCTCGCACCAAAGTTTTGTTTGAAAACAGTGTGCATAATCTTCTCTGGAACAAGCCATTACTGCATTTTTCGTCTCTGAAGGCTTAGTCAGAGCCTAACAGCTTCGGTATTGCGGTGGGTAATGGCGTTCCAAACGCCAATCGTGTCTGGCTAACCATCTCAGGAAGAGAAGTAGTACTATGCGCCCTTATCTCAAATACATTATTCCAACATTGATACCATTGCTTATTTGGTTAATGCCCCTCTCTGCATTCCCATTTGATGGCATTACTATCGTCCAGCAGAGAGTGATCGCAATCTTCTTGCTTGCTGCACTCTGTTGGGTGTTTGAACCCATTCCAATCTACGCCACTTCGGTCGTTATCATTGTGCTCGAACTATTGCTTGTTTCGAATAAAAGCATCGTACTTTTTCGTTTGCAAGAAGGGCAGCCACATTTTGGTGATCTGTTGCAATATAACGAGATAATGGCGACTTTCGCTAGCCCGATTATTATGCTATTCCTCGGCGGGTTCTTCTTAGCTATGGCGGCGACAAAGTACAGGCTGGATGTCAACTTAGCACGCGTGTTGCTAAAACCATTTGGGCAAAACCCAAAGTTCGTTATGTTGGGTTTGATGTTGATCACCGCTGTCTTTTCCATGTTTATGTCAAACACCGCAACAACAGCGATGATGTTGTCGATTCTAACCCCTGTGATTGCGGTATTTGGACCTAAAGATCCCGGTCGAATTGCATTTGCCTTGTGTATTCCTGTTGCTGCCAACATTGGTGGTATTGGTACACCAATCGGCACGCCCCCGAATGCTATCGCGCTGAAATATTTGGTTGGTGACAACTTAATTACGTTTGGTGAATGGATGGTCTTTGGCGTGCCATTCGTCATTGTGATGATGGCGCTAGCGTGGTTTCTGATTGGCTTTTTGTATAAAGCCGAGCAAACCACCATCGATCTGAACATTAAGAGCAAGTTTTTGAAAACACCAAAAGCGATGATTGTCTATGTCACCTTCGCAGGTACGATTATTCTTTGGTTGATGGGTTCTGCACATGGGATGAACTCTTACACAGTGGCATTAATTCCGGTCGCGGTATTCTCATTGACGGGCATTATCAACAAGGAAGATTTGAAGAAAATTTCTTGGGACGTGCTTTGGTTGGTGTCAGGTGGTATCGCTCTGGGTCTTGCTCTGGATAAAACAGGGCTTGCGAAGCTGGTGGTACACAGTATTCCGTTTGATCAGTTCTCGCCATATGTGGTCTTGTTTGGTGCGGCTTTCATGTGCTTGCTAATGGCAAACTTTATGTCGCATACGGCCACTGCAAACTTGCTTATGCCGATTATGGCTGCGCTGGGTACTTCTATGACTTCGTTAACGCCATTGGGTGGAGAAGTGACGCTGATCTTAGTCGTGACATTTGCCGCGTCACTCGGTATGTCGTTACCAATCAGTACGCCACCAAACGCGTTAGCTCATGCTACTGGGCATGTCGAAAGCAGCCAAATGGCTCGTATCGGTGCAGTGCTGGGCGTGATTGGTGTATTACTTAGTTTTGTTATGGTTTGGATTTTACATACCGTTGGGCATATTGGGTAACCCATGTACGAAACGAAACTAGATGCGTTAGTACAACGCTATTTTAACCATCTTGAACGCCGATTAACGGTCCTATCCGGATCGGTGCTTATTGAGCAAGCTGGCTACAACGATCGGTTGTACTACGTGCTGTCAGGAGAGTTGGCTGGCTATTATGCGGAAGATGACAAGAAGCCAATTCAGGTATTTTCTGCGTCTCAAGGTGCGTTTATTGGCGTACATAGTTTCTTTTCTGGTACATGGACGGCCTCTTCGACAGTTATTGCTCAAACCGACGTTGAACTGGCTTGGATACAGCGTGATACGCCCGCGGTGGAAGAGGCGACATACGGACCATTGACGACACAATTTATGCCTGTGATGGTGAACGAGTTATCTCGGCGTCAACGGCGTGCAATGCAAGAGGCCTTGGCTAAAGAAAAAGCGTTACAAAAGCTGCATACCGCAGAGCAAATGACAACGTTAGGACAGCTTGCCGCGGGTATTGCTCATGAGTTGAACAATGCTATTGGTGTGGTAAGCAGTAAATCTGAGCGACTCGAGTCGGTCATCATGGAATTGCTTGAAGAAGTTCATCCGGAAGCGAGTCAGTTTTTTGATTTTGGTTTGATGCAAGGACAGAAAGTCTCTTCCAGCGAAGCGAGAAAGCGGGGGCGTCACTTCGAAAAATATTACGGCTTACCCAAGGATCTCGCGCGTGATCTCGCTCGTGCCGTTCCAAATAATTTCCTGTCGGAGCATTGGTTAAAAAGACCCGAAGAAGCGATACGTTTCTGGCAAATGGGGCGAGACCTTCATGATTTGCGTATTGCCTCTAAACATACTGTTGGCATTGTACGTTCAGTGAAACAATTGGGGCGTACGGATATCGACTTGGATGAAGCGTTTAATATTAATGACTCAATCAATCGAGCGCTGGCCCTATTGCAAAGTGACTTAAGACGCGTGAGCGTACGTTTTAGCCCAGCGGACTTGCCGGACTTTGTCGGCTCTCAAACCGAACTCGTCCAAGTTTGGGTCAATATTTTAAAGAATGCGTGTGATGCACTTGGTCAAACCGAAGATCCGGGGATCGAAATACATACTCGAGAGAGTAAGGGGAAAATTTTGGTCACGATTGCTAACAACGGACCAGAAATCGATGAAGCGACACGCAGAAAAATTTTCCGGCCAAACTTCACCACTAAAAAGGGTGGGTTGTCGTTTGGTTTAGGATTAGGGCTGTCGATTGTGAAACGCATTATCGCCGGATATAACGGCTCTATTGTGGTAAAGAGCGACAGTGAAAAAACAATTTTTAGAATCAAGTTACCAGTAGAGGGTGAACATGGAGAAGCTTAATGTAATTTGCGTTGATGACCAACGAGAGGTATTAAGCGCGGTTCTACAAGATTTAGAGCCGTTACATCAGTGGTTGAATATCGAAGACTGCGAATCCGCAGGTGAGGTTCTAGAACTGATGGATGAGCTTGATGCAGAAGGCGAGATGATCGCATTAATAATTTCTGATCATGTCATGCCAGGTAAAACAGGAGTGGAACTACTGACAGAGGTATCACAAGACAGTCGTTTTGTTCGCACACGTAAAGTGCTTCTGACGGGGCAGGCGACGCACGCGGATACCATTAATGCGATTAACTCCGCAGGTATTGACCGCTACTTTGAGAAGCCATGGCAAGCGAGCCAATTGATTGAGTGCGTTAGAAACTTGGTGACTCAATATATCTTTGATATGGGCTTAGATTACACTCAATATCACGAACACTTAGATCAGAGAGTTGTTTTTGAGCGCCTACGTTAATCAAGGCTCTCTAAGGTTGTTTTCGTCACGGCCAGTTAGTGTCTGAAGTTTACTGTGAGTAGTTCAGCATGCTTAACGTGGCCGTGCGGAATAGCGTTAATTCTGGGATTATTTCGCCGAAGAACGGTTTAGCTCAATGAATAGCGACTGGCACTGGCAACAGAGAGTGGTTTAGAGAACCAATAACCTTGCAAATAATCGACGCCCATCTCGGAAAAGAAGTCACACATTTTTGCGTCTTCGATGCCTTCTATCACCACTTCAATATTGTTTTCCTGACACATAGTGATAAGAAACTTCAAATACTCTTGAGAAGAGCGATTGGTCAGTGTCTTCCATGCCATCGACTTATCAATTTTGATTTGTGTCATCGGCAAGTCGAAGAAGCTATTTAATGAACTGTAACCAGAGCCAAAGTCATCGAGCGAGAGTGCAAAACCTAACTCCCTGAGCGTGCTTAGGGGGGCAATAGCCGTCTGGTTATTATCCAAAATAAACGTTTCTGTCAGTTCCAAAACAATAGACTCGGGGTCAACGCCTGCTTCATCCGCCATGGCTTTAATTCGCGTAGGGAATTCGCTGTTCATCAACTGAAGTACAGAAACGTTCACGTTAACACGAACTTGGTTTTGGTAACGTTCACGGTAGTTTTTAATGAATTCACACGCTTTGGCAAATACTTGATATCCCAGTTCGACGATCAATCCTTTGTTCTCCGCTACAGGGATAAACTCGTCGGGATAAATTTCGCCAAACTCTTTGCTACGCCAGCGCACTAGTGATTCGAAGCTCACCACTTTTGAGCTTTTGGCGTCAATAATTGGCTGGAACTTAACACTTAATGTCTGTTTTTCTAGCGCACTTTTAAGACCTTGCTCAATAAAGAAGTAGCGATCAACGGCATGCTGCGTCTTCTCACTGTAGACCGCGACGCGGTCTCTATTTTGTTCGCTCGCGTACTGACAAGTTCTTGCCGCTTTACGTAAAATTTCCTCTGCGGAGTGACTAGGGTCAATACAAGGATACAAACCAATGCTAATGTTGCTACCTAGGTATTGGCCTTCTTCAATCACCGCTTCATGGTAGGTTTGTTTTAAACTTTCAGCGTAACTCTGTAGCGCTTCTATTGAGCACTCATCGTGAATCAAAATCGCAAAGTCATCATCATGCACGCGATACACCGAGCTGTTTGGAGAGGGCAAGTGACTGAGAGTTTGTAGCAACTTCTCTACTAACCCATCGACCAGTTCACTGCCATATTGATTCAAGTAAGATTTGATGTCTTCGATCTGAATATAACAAATAGACGCGCAAGAATCGGTGGTACGTACACTGTCCTCGATATCCAGCAAGAGATGGGCGCGGTTAGCCATGCCTGACGCGTTGTCATGAAATGCAACTTGATGGATGTAACTTTCCATCAGCTTACGCTCAGAAATATCGCGATGGCTGCCAACCATGTAATGGCCATGTTCTGTTTCTTTGGTCATGGCTACGCCTTCTATCCAGACGTATTGTCCATTGGGTTTACGAACTCGGTAAGTGGTTGTAACCCTCGTATTGTTGGTCGTGATGTGCGCATCGACCCTTGTGGACAGCCTTTCTCGGTCAAGAGGATGAACAAGTTCTAACCACTGCTCTAAACTGATTCGGCCAGCGTTAATACCGAGCTGTTCATAGAAGCCTTTGTTGTAAAATACCATGGTACCAAACTCATCCATGTAGAAGAGGCCTTCGTTAAATACGTCGAAGATATGAATGAATCGTTCTTCAACGATTTTCAGGAACTCTCGGTCACTATCTGAGGCTTGTTGGTCAAATATGGTGGTCAAGATATTTCCTCCTCGAGCGTGTTAGCATCAGAGATGAGTGTGGGGGTTTGATAACATAGAGTTGATCTGTTGGCGTACATTACAATCACAAAAGTATCAGTTCAAATTGTTTGGCTATCATTTTATGCGCTACTAGGTTAATAACATACTAAGATTAGGCGGCTAATCATCGACATTTATAAAAAATAGTCAACAGTAAAAATCATTTATAAAATACAGTTATTGATGCTGTCCGCAATCTATAAATATTTATGAATAATTATCCTCAAGTTATTTTAAGACGTGTCGGTTAGAGGTTCTGCTCTTGAGTGTCATATCTGTATATTTGCTAGGCTAAAGACCATATTAACAAAAAGGGCTTAGTGATAGCGATGGGTTATTAATTGACAGGATGCTCATTAATAGTAATCAATTCTAATTTATTATCACGCCAATTAATCAAATCTCTTATAATACTGCCGTTAATATCGAGTAAGCTTTCTTTTTATGCAGTACGATCCAAAAAATTCAATCAAAATTGCGCTCGCTGATGTCGGCGTTGGTATGTTTGTTACCGCGATAGAGCACAACAAGCGCGTAAATTTAGCCAATGCAGGGCGGATATCTAGCCCAGAGGGCATTAAGAAGCTTACCGCGAGCGGCGTGAAGTATGTTTGGGTAGATCAAACATTATCTTCTCAGAAGTGTGTCTTTAAGCCTGTGGATGAATCCATTGTTGCCGTAGAAGAGGAGCGAGAGCCCAAGTCCTCTGACTTTTCGAAGGTTCAACGCGCTTATCGCTCGAGAGATGTTCAACATAAACGAGCCAAAAAGCTAATTGCGGAAGCAAAAGATCTGGCGCAGAAACTATTGAATCAAACTTTTGAAGGCAAAATCATTGAAGTTGATGAGGTAGAAGCTTGGGCCGATGATGTCATTGAAAGCGTTTTTATCGACTCAGATGCGTTGCAATGTGTTTCTGCACTCCGAAAAAAAGACTCCTACTTGTTGGAACACTCCGTCAATGTGGCTTGCCTTTTAGTGTCATTTGGTAAGTACTTGGGGTTAGATAAGCAGACATTAAAGCAGCTCGCTATTGGTGGCATCATTCATGATGTAGGTAAAATTAAAGTTGATGACAAGATTTTGCATAAACCAGCAAAGCTAACACCTGAAGAGTTTGAACACATGAAGCTACATCAAGTGTTCGCTGGTGAGATTATTCTCCATGTAAAGGGCCTTAGTGATGTGAGTCGCGATGTCTGTTTGATGCATCATGAGAAGTTAGATGGCAATGGCTACCCTAGAGGTTTGAAGGGCGATGAGATTCCGATTCACGGCCGCATGAGTTGTATTGTTGATATTTACGATGCGTTGACGGCCGATCGCTGCTACAAAAAAGGCATGAGCTCAGCAGAAGCGTTTAAAATCTTGTTGAGTTTAACGCCATTTCATTTAGATGCAGACCTAGTCTACAAGTTCATTAATTGCGTTGGGATGTACCCAGTGGGCTCTATTGTTGAGTTGAGTGATGGGCGTGTTGGTATTGTTTGGTCCTCAAATGACTCTCAAGCTTTAAAGCCAGAAGTGAAGTGTTTTTACTCACGCAAATATCAGCGTTATATCGATGTGGCGATGGTTGATTTGAAAAATAGCCTACACAAAATAGAAAGAGCAGTCGCTCCGTCATCGTTAGAAATCGATCCCAAGCCTTTTTATGATTAAGAAAAATAAACATGCTTTACAACCTTGCATGCAGAGCGTATTTTGATTGCATAACTATCTATTAATGGTTTCTAAATTATGTAGGGATTAGGTGGTTATTAAAGAATCGAGTTTCATGGATGGAAACTGAGCTAGGAATATCTCAATAAAGATTGAGATATAACCCTCTACTTTTTGCGGGAAGGGATGCCAATGCAAATTGATACATGGATTTTTTACACCCTGGCCATTTTGGTGCTCACTGCATCGCCTGGGCCAAGCTCATTGCTGTGTTTAAGTAAAGGTGTGAGTAGTGGGTTTCGTATTGCCCTCATGACTGCGCTAGGCAGTTTATCAGCGATCACTATTATACTAACGCTTTCTTTTACCGGGTTAGGGGTTGTGATTGCCTCATCTGAGCTGGTCTTCAATATCATCAAATGGTGTGGTGCCGCTTATTTAATCTGGTTAGGCATTCAAGCGCTGCGCTCTTCTCAAACGGATTTTGACAAAACGGCAGCCGTCCAAAGCTCCTCGAATGGGATCAGCGCGTTCACCAGTGGTTTTATTGTTGGCGCTAGTAACCCGAAAGCGATTGTCTTTTTTACCGCTTTGTTTCCTCAGTTCATTGATCCCTCTGCGACTTTGCTGGCTCAATACGCGATTTTTGCATCTACATTTGTGGTGTTTGAGCTAAGTTGGCTAACATTTTATGCATTATTAGGTGTAAAAGCTTCAGACTGGCTGTTTGTCGCTGGAAGAGCCAAGTTGTTCAATCGCCTGACTGGCGGAGTATTTATTAGCGCGGGCGTCATGTTGTCGACGGCAAACCGATGAGAAAGCGCGTGTTCGGTGCATGGTTGGATTATTTCAATAGCGTAAGTTGCAATAACCTAATTTAGCGTTAGCTTATTTCCATTATGGAAATAGACGTTTTGTTTATTTTCATTAGTGGCAACAGGTAAGCCGGAGTAAAATCACGTTACTCTTTAGGGGTAGAATCCATGTTTTATCTTGTGGGTTTGTGGTTACTTTTTCAGGGACATCTCAGATGAAAAGCCTTTCTGAACTACAACAACGTTTTCTAGACATTGCGACTGATGTTCGTCTTTCTCCAAAACAAAAGTCGAACTTTTTGGCCTTGGAGGCGGAAGCATGTATTCCTTACATGTCGATTTCCCCATCGCTAAGACAAGCAATGGATGAAGGAATCATCTGTGATATGTTTGAAGGCCATGCACCTTTCAAACCACGCTATGTGCTGCCTGATTACGCTAAGTTCCTATCGCAAGGCTCTGAGTATCTAGAGTTGCTTCCAGCTGACGATTTCGATGATGCGCTGAATATGCTCACCATCATTTACCATCATGTTCCATCGGTAACGAATATTCCGGTGTATTTAGGTCAGTTGGATGATGTCTTACTGCCTTACATAGGCGACCTGACAGAGAATCAAATTTACAAAAAGTTAAAACATTTTTGGATCATGTTGGATCGCACATTGCCAGATGCGTTTATGCACGTGAATGTCGGACCGACAGACAATATTATTTGTCGCACTATTTTAAAAGTGGACGCCGAGCTCAAGCAGATTGCGCCAAATCTTACTTTCATGTACGACGAGTCGGTCACGCCTGATGATTTACTTCGTCGAGCGACGCAGAATATTTGCGAGTGTAGTAAGCCTCATATTGCCAATTACCCTGCGCACTCTAAAGCCTACAGCGGTTCACGTTTTGGTATTGTAAGTTGCTACAATTCACTGCCACTGGCTGGTGGTTCAAACACGCTGGTGCGAATGAACCTAAAAGAAGTCGCAGAACGAGCATCGGATTGTAACGACTTCTTAAACAGTGTTTTACCTCTATACCATCAATTAATGGTTGAGTTGATGGATGCTAGAAGTACGCACTTGCATGAAAAGTCCAATTTCTTTCAAGGATTTTTGACGCAAGAAGGGTTGATTGAAGAGTCCCGTTTCGCACCAATGTATGGCATTTATGGTATGGCAGAAGCGGTGAATCTTCTGTTCGAAAAAGAAGGCCAAACGGGGCAGTACGGAAAAGATGAACGTGCGAATGCCTTTGCTCATGATGTTTCAGCCACACTGGCGAAACTAGTGGAGTCAACCCCAGTGAAATACGGTTTGGATGGCAAAGCGCTCTTACATGCTCAAGGTGGTATTAGCTTAGATCTTGGCGTTACGCCAGGTGTGCGCCTTCCTTATGGAACGGAGCCAGACCCTGTCACTTATGTACAAGCAACAGCTGAGCATCACCAGTATTATCGTGCAGGTATCAGCGATATTTTGACGATTGATGAAACGGTGAAATCAAACCCAGAAGCGATGTTCAATTTGTGCAAAGGGGCATTAAATGCTGGCTATCGTGAGTTTACCGCGAATGTGGCCTCAAATGATTTGATTCGCGTTACGGGATACATGGTCAAACTTTCTGATATCGCAAAATATGATGAAGAAGGTTCGAGAACCAATACGACGTTTCTGGGAGCAGAGGCGGCAAAAAATACTGGGATTTTAGAACGCTCACCACGTGTGGTGAGTCATGAAATGACACCGACCTACACGCAGGCGTAAAGGTCGGTTTAGGAAAGAACAAGATGTCTAGACGAAGTGGAAGCCTTTTGGCAAAAGTCACTCGTATCCTTCCTTTCTCTTGTGTTGATGGGCCAGGAAATCGTCTAGTCATCTTTCTACAGGGTTGTAACTATCAGTGTTTGAACTGTCATAACCCTCATACAATAAACCATTGTAATCACTGTGGTGATTGTGTGAGTGAGTGCCCGGCAGACGCACTGAAGTTCGACGAAAACAACAACGTTGTTTGGCTTAAAGAGGAGTGCACCCACTGCGATCATTGTATAGAGATATGTCAGAACCAATCTAATCCAAAAATTACTGACTACTCTGTGGTAACAATGCTCGATTTGATACGCAAACATCGCTTTTTCATCAGTGGTGTTACAGTATCCGGTGGGGAATCTACCTTACAACTTCCTTTCATTATTGAGCTGTTTAAAGGGATGAAGCAAGATCCTGAGCTACAGCACCTTTCTTGTTTCATCGACAGCAATGGCTCTTTATCAGTGACAGGTTGGCAGCGTGTGCTTCCTTTTCTGGACGGTGCGATGATCGATTTGAAATCGTGGCAGACAGAGACGCACCAGTGGCTAACTGGGCGTGATAATCACCGTGTATTCAAAACGCTTCAGTACCTCGCAAAGCATGAAAAATTGTATGAAGTTCGGTTACTGCATATTCCAGGGAAAAGTGATTTAGATATAGAAATCGTAGCGATTGGGCGCTATTTGAGTACTTTGCCTGAATCGGTGCTTATCCGTTTAAATACATTTCAACATCACGGAGTCATGGGGGAGGCGCTAACTTGGGATGCGTGCTCTCGCCATGATATCGAACGCTTAAAATCAGAACTTTTACGTTACGTGAGTAACCCCATCGCAGTGCCGGCTGTACTCACGTAATGCAGTTTTGATTCGTTATCTTACTCACGCGTCTAGCATGGCACAGGCATCGAGCAATTGTTTTTGTAGCCATTTTAAAGCCGGATCGTTCAAGCTCGCTTTGTTCCAAACGAGGCTGTAGGCTACCTGTCCATAATCGAATGGAAGGGATTGTTCAACCAAGCCTTTTGCTTGCATGGCCGCCCTTGCCCAAAGTTTGGAACAGGTGAACAAGTAATCTGAGTGCTGACACATCACCGCAGCTGAGCCAAAATCCGCTACACGCATAGCCATATTTCGCTTCGAGTGCCTTTGTGTGAGGTTCTGCTCGAAATAAGGTTGTGAGAGATCTTTATCATGAATGCCAATGTGTCTTGCACAGAGGTAGCTTTCAACAGACAAAGGCTGTTTAGAGAGTGGATTTGATGGTCCCATTAAACAAACCATTTCGTCTTTCAGAATGGTTTGCCATACCAAGTCTTTGTTTTGCGTGGGCGGCTGACTAAGATCGTGTGGAAGCAGCAAAAAGTCCACTTGGCCTCTTACCAACGCATCGAAACTCATTTCCTCTTTTGCATGCACATTCAAATGTGCGTGATTACCGAGTTGCTGAGATAAATGTTGTAGAACTGGCGCAAAAAGCTCAAACGAACTTTCACGCATAGCTAATGAGAAACTGCCCTGATAGTAAGCTGGATTAAATGAGCCCTGATGTAATAATCCATTCATGCTAGAGAGTATGCCATGGATCGAGGGGCCAATGTGCAGCGCAAATGCTGTTGGTACCAAGCGAGTACCATCGCGATAAAAAAGGTCATCTTTCAGCGTTTCACGTAATTGCCCAAGTGTTTTACTGACGCTCGAAGGTGTTACACACAGGCGCTCTGCGGCAAGCGTAACACTATGAGTGGTTAACAACATATGCAATACGGTGAGATGTTTTAGGCTAATGCGTGAAAGAGCAATGTAGTCCATAAATAGCATGGTTTCTTATGATTTTTGGCAGTATATCAGGATGAAACAAATTTTTACTATTGTTTATTTCGTAAATGAGCATCTTTCGCTTTGAGCTCAATGTATTTAACGTGTTGCGTAAAAATAACTTGAGTTTTGTAAGATCAAAGAATTCTCTTGGGTTTGTTAGGTCTTTGTCGTTTTCCTTTCTTCAATTTAAGAATTTCTATTTCATTTATCTTTCTAGTGCGAGGGCTGAATAGTTTGTGTACGAATGAAAAGGCGTCATTACCTATTAAAAATAGCCATTGTGTTGTTAATTGTTTGGTGATTTACTCAAGATTACTTAAGTAACAGAGGTATAAATAATTAATGGACGACCCCTTTAGTCGACAGAACCCTTCACCGTATGTCTTCCCATCACTGGAGGCGTACTCATGTTAGAACTTTTCATGCAACCAGAGGCTTGGGCGATTTTCGCCACTTTGTTTGCGCTTGAAGTTGTCTTAGGCGTTGATAACGTCGTTTTTATCTCCGTCCTATGTGAAAGATTGCCACTGCATCAACGTAAACTGGCAAGAAACCTTGGTATCGGCCTTGCTGTTATTGCTCGTATTGCATTGGTTTTTTCTATCTCTTGGATTATGCAGTTGACTCAACCACTGTTTTCCGTCGTAAACCAAGCGTTTACCGGAAGAGACGTGATCATGATCGCGGGTGGTGCATTCCTATTGGCAAAAAGCCTGAAAGAGTTGTGGAGCTGGTTAAATCACAATGAATCTGGCCACTCGACTCATGCTCGTACTGGATTAGCGGTAGTGCTGCTGCAGATTGTTGCTGTGGATGCGGTATTCTCAATGGACTCGGTGATAACCGCCGTGGGTTTGACAAGTGATGTCCCGCTTATGGTCGCGGCGATTGTCTCGTCTGCAATCGTGATGGTAATGACTGCTGAAAAAATCAATAATCTGGTGACGCGCTATCCCGGCTTTAAAACGTTGGCACTGCTGTTCCTCGTTTTATTGGGTGGCTTATTGATGGCAGAAGGCTTCGCAATTCATATCAATAAAGGTTATGTGTACTTTGCGATGGCATTTGGTTTGATTCTGGAACTTTGTCATATCCAGCTAAAAAACAAACAGCGTCCTAGCATTAAGCGTCTTCGTCCGTTGCGAATTCGAGCAACGAGATTAGAAGCTCGTCAATAATAAACGACATTGCCGCTCACATGAGCGGCATTTTTATATCTTGTATCATCTATTTTAATTCTCGTTTTGCTTCGTTGTCGTCTCGATAAAAAATCGCATTTGTTGTTGTGTCGCAGATTTTTTATATAGAGCGCCCAACTAACACGAGTGAACGAAAATAATGAATAAAATGATCGATGCGTTAGCAACCAATGGCTACTATATCTGGGATGACTTTCTTTCTGAACAAGAGGTGGCTCAACTGCGAGATTGCATTCCAAGCAATTGGAAAAAAGCACGTATTGGTCGTAACGATGATGTTACTCGTATTGAATCTATTCGTAGTGACAAGATTCAATGGTTATCGCCAAATATGGGGCATGCTGTTACTTCTTACTTGGATAAAATGGAAGAGATCCGCCAAGAAGTGAACCGTCACTTGTTTCTTGGACTTTTTGAGTACGAAGCTCATTTTGCCAAGTACGAGAAAGGGGACTTCTACCAAAAACATTTAGATTGCTTCAAAGGTAACGAAAACCGTCGATTGACGACCGTTTTTTATATGAACGAATCCTGGACGGAAGAAGACGCGGGTGAATTAGTAGTATACGATTTGAATGACAATAAAATTGCAACCATTCCCCCACGATCTGGGCGTTTGTTCGTATTCTTATCTGAGCAGTTCCCACATGAGGTGTTACCAACCAATGCCGAGCGTTTTAGTATCGCTGGTTGGTTCAGAATCAATGGTGTGCGAGATAATTTACTTGATATTGCTAGGTAGCTGTTTGTCGGCCTAGTCTTATCATCCTAAAAAAGGGGGCGTGTGTTCGCCCCTGTTTTGATTAAACGTCGGTTGAGAGTTCGTAACACTCTGTCATGTTTCGTTCTAATACCGTATAAACGTTAGAGCAGAGCTCCTCTTTGGCTATTTGCTCACCCATAATGTCGGCGATCTGTGTTTGAGTCATTCGTCCTCGATAGGGGCGATCTTGAGACAGGGCTTGGAAGACATCCGCGACAGCAATGATACGCGATGGAACATCGAGCTCGTCGCCTGTTTTGTGATAGGGATAGCCCGAGCCGTCTAAACGTTCATGATGATTGGAAGCCCACTCCGCTATTTTCGCGTTAGGGAAGACCTTATGCAATGCGAGCTGAGTATCAATGGTATGGCGTTTAATGCGTGTGTACTCTTGTTTGTTTAGAGAGCCTTCTTTGTGAAGGATTTCATCTGGTGTTTTTAACTTTCCAATATCATGCACCAGCCCTGCAATATATAACATTTCTTGATCGTGCTCGTTTAGCCCAAGCTTAATCGCGAGATACCGAGATAACTCCGCCACTTTTTGTGAATGTTGATAAGTGAATGGGCTCTTTGCATCAACAATTTGAGCGATAAACATTCCCAAACTGTTCATATCTTGGATGGTTAATTGCTTTTGAAGCCAATCAATGCTTTTAAAATTTAGGCCTATGGTTTCAATATTTTCCGACTCCATCGCGAACCAAAACGCGTCGGTCATGACGAGTTTAACCATTGCTTCGGCCATACTTGGATTAAACAAGGTTCCAACGTTTGCCATGATACACTCAGCAATCAATTCCTCATGAAGCGTGACAATGTCACAGTGGCAGTTCATGACGTATTTTGAGCGCATAAAATCAAGGCGATCCGATAAGTAGAGCAGGGCGGCCACCTCTTTTTCAAAAGGCGGTAAATCGAGCTCTTTTAGTTCGCTCCAATGTGTATGGTGGTAAAGAACTGGTGTCGCAAATTGGCGCAACAAACGACACTGCTTGAGGCTTCGGTACCCTCTTAAGCAGTGTGTTTTCACGTCTTGTGGCACCAGCTCTCCAAGTAACATTTTATGTTCTTGTGTTTCGGAGACTCCACAGTCGTGGATCATACCTGCGAAGTAACAAAACTCCGCTTTTTCTGGCTCCCAACCCATGACGCGAGCACATTGGTAAGCGATATAAGCGACACGATGGCTGTGGTGAGTATCGTCAACACCGACATAATCGAGTGCTCGAGCAACCCAGATAAGTGCTTGTTTTAGATCGACTTCAAAGCCCGTGTCCGTATGGGAATGGCAAGAATGATTCATGGTTTATACCGACATTGCTAATTAGCCCACGCGAAACCCAAATCAGAAGGTGATAGGAAAATTGGGTACGACAGCGAATAGACCCCAAAAAGGTGGGCGTTTAGACGTAGTTTTAATTATGGGGCGGATAATAATCCTAGTTGCATAACAATATCACCTGAAGCTCATGATTAAGAGTCAGTTATTTGAACTAAGTATTAGTTTTGAAAGATTGTTGTTGCTTTTATTGACTTATTTGAAAACGACAATAAATCATGATGTAACGCATTCTTATTTGTATTTTTATAAGTGATGTTCGGATTAGATTACTGATATACCGTACCGTTATGTGATTAAGCAGAATCCATATTTTTGAGTTTGTATGAATGATAAGGCACCTTCAATAACCTCTTTATGATCGGCAAAGCCGAAGGGGGGGAGTTATTAAGGTAACGCTAATGGAAAATCATAAAAAATAATTTTCTCTACAGCTCATGTGGTGTGGGGAGATCAAGATAACGGTATTACTCCCTCAGCAGCATTTATGTGTTGATGGAATGACTTAATTAAAAAATGTGTGATTGCAAAGTAAGCATAGGTGATAAAAGTAGCTAGAATGATAGCTCTAAATGAAAAGGATTTCGTATGTTGAAGCATCGCTTATATCGGACTTACACTGCAGGGCTAAAAATAGCAGCTCTTATCCTTCCTATGCCGAGACCAACCTTGTTTTCCGGCCCTGGTTCGATGAATGAGCTATTAGAATCGATGACCGAACTGGGATTTAAACGCGTCTTATTAGTTACCGACGAAGGGTTAGTCCAAGTCGGTATTGTCGATAAGGTGCTCAAGGCGGCAGCACAACTCGATTTACAGTTAGATGTTTTCTCGAAAGTGCAGCCCGATCCTACCTATGATCAGGTAGAAAGCGGTCTAGAGGCTTACCATCGTTTTCATTGTGAGGGCATATTAGCTTTGGGTGGTGGCTCGGCAATGGACTGCGCAAAGGTCATTGCTGCGAAAGTTACCAATAAACGGCCAATAAAAAAGTTAGCTGGACTATTGAAAGTATGGCGAATGCCAGCTCCTCTGTTTGCTATTCCAACGACCGCAGGAACAGGAAGTGAGGTCACCATCGCCGCGGTCGTATCAGATCCCTCCTCACACATTAAAACCCCTTTGATGGATCCAAAGTTGGTGCCACTAATGGCAGCTTTAGATGCGAACTTAATGATTGGTTTACCTCCTAAGATCACGGCTGATACTGGCGTTGATGCATTAACTCACGCTATTGAGGCGTATGTGTCGAGAAATGCTACTCAAGAAACTAGGGCTTACTCTGTTGCCGCCATTAAGTTAATTTTTAAGTATCTTCCTCGGGTCGTAGCACAAGGGGATGATGTTGAAGCTCGACATAAAATGGCCATGGCATCCTACTACGCAGGTTTAGCATTTACGAAAGCGAGTTTGGGTTATGTTCATGCGTTTGCTCACACATTCGGTGCGAAATATGGAATACCTCATGGCATGGCAAACGGATTAGCCTTGTTACCTGTGCTGCGCTTTTCATTATCAGAGATAGAGCCTCAACTAAGAAAACTCGATGCGTTGACGGCCGAAGGGCTGTCAGGTGAGGCGAGTGCTCAACACTTTTTGACGCATGTGGAGTCTTTGTTTGCAAGCATTGATATTAAGCAGACAAGTGCACTCATTCAGCGCGAAGATGCTGATGCGCTTGTAGATTTAATTCTGAAAGAGGCGCACTGGAATTACCCTGTCCCTAAGTTCATGAGCAGGGAAGAATGTACTCAGCTATTGTTGGATATTAGTGGTGTGTAAGTTTTTATTTACACTTGTGGTTTTTTATCCTTACGCTTTGCTTGATCTTCTGCTGAAGATCCTACAATATCGACAGCATTACAAATATGGTATTGGTTTCGGTACGCCGTTACCCGATTTAATACCGATAATTCCTAATAAAGTGTAAAGATAAATATACAATGAGTCGTTCTAAAGTATTCGGTAGTACTCTAATTATCGCGGGAACTACAATAGGTGCTGGCATGCTAGCCCTTCCACTTGCCTCTGCCGGCATTGGTTTTTCAACTTCAATCATCATCATGCTCAGTTTATGGGCTCTGATGGCTTTCACTGCCTTACTCATGCTAGAGCTTCATCAGCATGCAGAAAGTAGTGCAACTCTTCATACTTTAGCGAAACAGATCCTAGGCCAAAAAGGCAAGTGGGTGGCAAGTTTTGCGATGTTGTTTCTGTTCTACTCATTGTGTGCAGCATACATCGCTGGCGGTGGTGCTCAGTTCGGAGACCGCCTTGCACAATGGTTTGACCTTGATATTTCAGGGCCTACATCAACGATAATCTTTACCTTGATTGTGACTTTAGTTGTGACAGTTGGTACAGGTACGGTCGATAAAGTTAACCGCGTGTTGTTCGCGATGAAACTTGTTGCGATGGTTGCTGTGCTTTCTTTTCTTGCTCCAAACGTTACGGAATCTTACTTATTGAGTATGCCGATTGAGCAAGGTCTTATTGTAGCGGCGATTCCTGTTATCTTTACTTCGTTTGGTTTTCACGGAAGTATTCCGGCAATTGTGAATTACTTAGATGGCGATACTTCTTCTTTGCGCAAAGCCGTTATTATTGGCTCGACGATCCCGCTCGTGATTTACATCTTTTGGCAGATCGTGACATTGGGTGTGGTTAGCCAAAGTACGCTTATTGAAAACGGCGGGTTGAGCGCCCTTATTGGTCAACTATCGCAGACGGTGCACCAATCAAACTTAGGCAACATTGTCGGTGTATTTGCTGATTTGGCACTGTTAACGTCATTTCTTGGTGTGAGTTTGGGTCTATTCGAATTTTTGGGTGATACCATCAAAGGGAGCAACGATAAGCCTAATCGCTTGGTTGCGGCACTCGTGACGTTTACCCCACCGCTGGGCTTCGCACTTTTTTACCCTCAAGGCTTTATTATGGCTTTGGGTTATGCAGCGATTGCATTAGCGATTTTAGCCATCTTTTTACCTCTGGTTATGGTGATCAAGGTTCGTAAATCGGATGATTTTACAGGAGAGTACCGAGTAGCTGGTGGCCAAGGCGCATTAGTGATAACGGGTATCGCTGGCACAGGTATCGTATTAGCTCAGGTGTTAATTACTTTGGGTGTGCTTCCTGCTTTAGGCTAGTTGTTTAGAACGTTCTCTGAATAACCTCTAGTTACTGAATCCATCGTAATCAATCAGTATTGTTAAGCCAACGAGTTTCGCTCGTTGGCTTTTTTAATCTGGATCAAATTACCGTAAGATATTCGGTGAAAGAATTGGTAGAAATGTGCTTTTATTTCGTACACTTAAGTTGTGGTATATCGATAATTTAAGTGGAGAAAACCGCTCAAAATACCATTGAATTTGCAACACAATGAGCTTCTCTTGTTTCTCTGCTTGGGTGTGGAGGTGAAGTATGGCGCACCGGAGTTTTTACCCGTTTGCAAAACCGCTTAATGAGCAACTGCAAACGCTAAAGGGCAGGATGCAGGCGCACTTGCCGTGTATTGATAGGGTGTCATTTGCTAAATATCACCCAAACCAAGATGTGCTCAAATCATTTGCAGAAAGTGAGTTCGACACTTGGTGTTTAGCCCACCATGAGTCAGCATTCCGTAAACTCCACCACCTCAATATTGCCTCCAAAAACGCGATTCCTCGGATCGTCGAAGACCTTCACTATATTAATCACTGTCCTCGGGTTCAAACCTTACTCAAACACGGATACCAGTCGTCGGTTGCGATTCCTTGTTACGACAATAAAGCATTTACAGGCTTTGTGTTTTTAAATTCCACTCAGCCCAATGCGTTTAGCTTAGAAGCGTTGAATAGTCTCAAACCTTATTTCGAAATGATTCAATTTGCGGTTGAATCAGAAGACCACGTCGTTAGCGCGATAGAAACGTTGGCGAACCGAATGCAATGTATGATGCCAGGCTACTCCCCTGAGTTTTACGCGCATACCAAACGAATGAAGTACTACAGCCAAGTCATCGCAACGCAGTTAGCGGATCGTTATCACCTGAATGATGAAATGGTCGAAGATATTGGTATTTTTGCTCAATTCCATGCGCTCAGTGATGTTCAGCTGCCAGTTGAAATTGCTAGTCGCCGAACAAATTATACTCAAGAACAAGAGGCGATATTGATGCAACATATTGAGCGTTGCATCGACTCGGCCGATGACATAGTGGCTCGTATCGGAAATCCGGTTCACCCGAGTGTGACTTTGTTTTTGCAGATGGTTACTTATCAATACGAAAACTTAAATGGTACTGGTTATCCGTATGGTTTAACCAGTGACGATATACCAATCGCCGCGCAAATTACGGCTGTCGCGAATGCCTTTGATTTTATGACGACGCACCATCCGTACAGACAAGCGTGGTCCATCCCATACGCATTGTTAGAACTTGAAAAATGGGTATATCAGGGATGGTTATCTCGAGAATGTGTTAATGCTCTGCGAGAGCATCAAGGTTATATAAAGAAAATCATCCACAAATATCCGGAGCACTATACAGGCTTGGGGTTAATGTGAAGAGCAGTAACGAAGTTGAAATGTTGACGAGGAGGAATATTTAAACAATACTGTTTTTATATACAGTAATAAGTTTGGAGGTGAAGTATGTTGTGGGAAACCCTTGAAAGAGTAAACCGCTTACGCCAACAAGCACTTGCAAATCCTGAGTTTGTTGAGTCAGCAAAAGAGCACGAGCAAGCACTTCAGGAGCAAGAATACCATTATCAAACGAAGAAAAAGCGTTCAGCCAAAGACAAACAAGGTAAAAAGTCGCTGGCCGATATCTATAAAGAAGTAGAGTTTGGCGCTGACGCTCGTCATTAATTTATTCACTGCGGCATTTCTCATTTCTTCATGCGCCGCAGTATTCATTTAAATTTATGCGAGGGCAGTGGTAGACCGCTGCTCTCGTTGACCTGCCGACAATCCACTAATGAAGTCATCCGCAACAAATAATCATTAACGCTTAGTAATTCTCTCAATGATCTTGCTGGTGTAATGATAATGACAACGGTTTGCATTTGTATCTTTGTTGTTATATAAAACCTCCCTTATTAATCGTTCTGTTGAATAAGAACGGCAAACGTGATCAACGAATGAAAGCGATTGATTAGCTTTCATTTGTGAATGGCTATTAGGTGAAGTAGGGATGTTGGAAGCTAAAGCACTCCAGTTTGAGATTGAAGGCAAGTCATTGCTAAAAGCGTTTGATGTGACATTTGAACCTGGAAAAACATACGCTCTTGTTGGGCACAATGGTTCAGGAAAATCCACATTGTTAAAGTTGCTGGCACAGCAACAGCCATACACCGCTGGTGACGTGGTTCTGCATGGAACGAGCATTAACGATCTTTCAGCGAAAAAATTCGCCCAACACATTGGCTACTTGCCTCAGCATCTTCCGGTGACCGACAGTATTTTAGGTCGAGATTTAGTCGGTTTTGGTCGTTACCCATGGCATGGTTTACTTGGTCGTTTGAGCAAGAAAGATCATGACATTGTTGAAGAATCAATGGCGATGACAGGAACACTAAAATACGCAGATCGCTTAGTTGATACGCTATCTGGAGGGGAGCGCCAACGAGTGTGGCTAGCCATGCTATTAGCGCAAAAAACCGAGTATTTGCTTCTTGATGAGCCTTTGTCTGCGTTAGATATTAGCCATCAAGTCGATATGTTGAAGCTCATCTCTAAACTCAGTAAAGAGTTGGGTTTGGGCGTTATTATCGTATTGCACGACATCAACTTAGCGGCGCGCTTTTGCGATCATATCGTTGCATTACATCAAGGTGATTTGATTGCACAAGGCAATGTTGAACAGGTGTTTACTGAACCTAAGCTAAGGGACATATACGGGATAGAGATGAAGATCTCTGACCACCCTGCGGGTTATCCGGTGGCGATGCCAAGCTAGAGGTTGAATAATGAGCAGTACAAACACTCGACTTAAGCATTTCTCTTTCGCTCTCTCACTTAGTGCGCTTTTGGTCAGTTCCTTTCAAGCAGTAGCAGAGGCGTCACCTCGGGTGATGTCGGTTGATTGGACACAAACTGAAACGATGTTGGCGTTAGGGGTTGTGCCCGTAGGCGTCGCTCAAGGGCAAGATTACGATGCTTGGGTAAAATCGCCACCGTTACCACCTCAAACTAAGGATGTAGGGTTAAGAACTCAACCCAATATAGAGCGTATTTACGAGCTCAGACCTGACCGTATTTTTATTGCCCCGTACTTCTCCTCAATGAAGCATCGCTTAGTCGATATTGCCCCCGTTACCACGATTGACTTATATGAAAGCGGGATTACAGATTGGTCGGTACTTACTCGTTTCACTCGGAGGTTTGGTGAAGAGCTAGGAAGAGAAGCGGAAGCTGAGGCACTTATACAAAAATATGAAGAACGTTTCTCTTTATTAAAACAGCGCATAAACAAAGGCCAGCCGCCGCTTTTAATGATTCAGTTTATGGATACGAAGCACGTTCGTGTTTTTGGTCAGAATAGCCTTTACTCTCAGGCTATCGAAAAGATTGGGCTGAGTAATGCGTGGAACGAAGAGACAAATAGCTGGGGCTTCAGCTTAGTCGGCATCGATAAGTTAGCAGGTATAAGAGCCCAAATTGTTATCGTTGAGCCATTGCCTCACGGTGGCGAAAAGCAGCTCTCTCAAGATCCGTTTTGGCAATACGTTGTTCAACAGTCTGGTGAGAAGGTCATGCAAGTCGCACCTGTTTGGAGTTTTGGTTCTATGCCTTCAGCGCTTCGGTTCGCGGAGTTAGTTACGGCGAGTAAGGTCGAGGAGTTAGAACAATGAAAGCCATGCCTTTAAGCCTTGTGGTGTTACTTTCGGCATTTACCTTTTCTATTGGTGCTTTCCAATTGTATCAAGCAAGTTCATTCTCACTGGCTCTTAGCAGTTTATGGAAACCTAACTTTCAATCTATCGATTCCGTCTTACTTCACTTTAGCTGGTGGCCTCGAGTCTTCACCACGATTATTTCTGGTGCCGGATTAGCGGTTGCTGGGGTATTAATGCAACAAGTTCTGCGCAATCCTCTTGCTTCGCCAACAACATTAGGTGTGGCGAGCGGTTCAAGTTTTGCTTTGATGTTAGCTACGCTATTTGCCCCTTGGATGTTGGATATAGCACCTAATTTGGTTGCTCTCATCGGCGGTGTGACATCGATGGGGTTGGTGATGCTGTTGTCATGGCGACGAGCGTTATCTCCAACGGTTGTCGTCGTTTCTGGGTTAGTGATAAACCTGTACTTTGCATCATTAAGTACGGTTATTCTGATGATGAATACCGAAAAGCTGAATGGATTAATGATATGGGGAGCGGGCTCGCTTGTTCAGAGCGGATGGGGTGATTTCTCGTATCTTGCACCTCGAATCGCACTTGCTACGGTTATCGCATTTGTGTTTGCAAAGCCGTTAAGTCTGTTAGAACTCTCCGAGCAAGGTGCCAAGAGTTTAGGTGTCTCGCTAGCCAAACTGCGCTTTGTCTGTCTTGGGCTTGCGGTACTAATCACTTCTTGGGTCGTTTCTGCAGTAGGAATCATCGGTTTCATCGGATTAGCAGCGCCAGCGATTACTCGATTGATAGGTATCAATAAAATCCAGCATAAGCTTTGGGTATCAATGCTGATTGGTGCCATGTTATTGACTTTAACCGATTTGGTTATTCAGCAACTGCCGGGGCTAATGGCGAGTTTTATACCAACGGGAGCAGCAACGGCTGCACTGGGCGCTCCGCTACTGTTATGGCTGCTACCTCGCTTATCACAAAAGACGCAGGGTCATACTCAGACGGTGTTAACTCGGCATCGTCAACATGTTTACAGGCTAAACCCTAAAGCGATCTTATTGTCATTGATCGGCACGCTAATTTCCGTTGTTCTTTTTGCCACAGTTGCTGTGCAAAATGAAGGGTGGACAAACTTGTTTGCTAGCCAAAATTGGATTTTTTTGGAATGGCGCGCACCTAGATTATTTGCAGCAGCAATTGCGGGGGCAATGTTAGCGATTGCTGGCACCATGATTCAACGCCTAAGTGGAAACCCAATGGCCAGTCCAGAAGTGATCGGCATCAGTTCAGGGACAGCGATGGGGTTGATCATCGCGATGTTTACTGGGTTAAGTTCGTCAATTTTCACTCTTTCTTTAGGCGGGCTTGTAGGTGCGTTAGCGACGGTATTGGTCATTGTGCTGCTAAACCGTAAATCAGGTTTTCAGCCGGAGCGCATTTTGTTGACTGGTATTGCTATTACCGCACTGATGAATGCAATACAGAGCTTTATTCTAGCCACTGGTGACCCAAGAAGTTATCAAGCATTGGCTTGGTTGTCTGGGTCTACCTACTATGTTTCGGTTGAAACGTTACTCCCATTGTCTTTATCTGCGCTTGTCTTTATAGGGTTGAGTTTTCTCTGCGTAAGATGGCTAGATATTCTTCCTGTTGGCGCCGCTTCCTCTAAAGCACTTGGGATTTGCGTTGATCGTTCGCGCGCGATACTGCTGCTTTTAGTTGCTTGTCTCACGGTCAGTGCGACATTGGTTGTTGGTCCTATTAGCTTTGTTGGGTTACTGGCTCCGCATTTAGCTCGTTTATTTGGCTTTAACAAAGCGTCACAACACATGTTATGCGCCGCGATATTGGGTTCCGGCGTGATGTTGTTGACCGATTGGTTGGGACGACAAGTTCTTTACCCGCAAGAAATACCAACAGGGCTGATGGCGTCTCTCATTGGCGGTTTGTATCTGATGTGGGGATTACGCCGTTTATAGATACCAGCTAAGCCTCAACGAAGAAAGTACTTATACAACAAACAAGCACTCGCAATGGCATTGGTAACCTATGCCACTGCGAGTGCCTTATGCAAAAACCTCTGGTTTGTCTTTATGGAAACAACTGGCGATGCCGTAACTCGCTTTTCTTTCAGCGTTCGCTGAAGTCATGAAGGGTTAGTTTGGCTGCCGACAAAAAAGGAGAATAATATGACTCGGCAGTTTATGCTGACACCAACGTCAATGGCGGTTGTATTAGCGTTATCAACACCAAATGTCTTGGCTCAGGAAGATCAAAATATAGTCGTGATTGGACAGCAGCAAGACAGTGCAGTTGGTCCTGATTTTAGTTATCTTGGAGCGAAGAGTCGGGCAGCGACGAAAACTGATATTGCCATCAATGAGACTCCAAGAGCGGTGTCTGTTGTTACGCGAGAACAAATGGATGATCGTGCCTCTATTAGCATTTCTGACGCACTACAGTACACACCAAGTATTCAAACTAATTATTTTGGCGAAGATAACAAGCAAGATTGGTTTATTATTCGTGGTTTTAAACAGGCGAACAGCGGGCTGTATCAAGATGGTACCCGTTTATATTCTTCTGGTTTTTATAGTTGGCAAATAGATCCGTTTGCTTTGGAAAGGGTTGAAGTGTTACGTGGTGCCGCTTCTGTTCTTTATGGGCAAAACCCTCCAGGTGGGGTCATCAATGTCGTCAGTAAGCGACCTCAATTTGATGGGGGCTCAGGGCTTGTATCTTTGGAGTACGGTTCTGAAGACCGTAAACAACTTTCTCTTGACGTAAACTCTGAGGTGAGTGAGCAGTTAGCTTTCCGCTTTCAAGGGTTAGCGAGAAAAAATGGGACGAGAATTAGTGGGGTAGAAGCGGAGCGCATTCTTCTCTCTCCATCAATGACGTACAAATTTACTGAGACGTCTGAAATTACCTTTCTAACGAGCTATCAAAAAGACGACTCAGATCCTTATCTGCAATTTTTGCCAGTTGAAGGAACATTAACGCCAAACAAAAATGGAAAGATCAGTGATAGTTTAGCGATAGGTAATCCTAACTGGGAGACCTTTGAGCGTGAGCAGGTGTCTTTAGGCTATGAGTTTTCTCATGCGTTTAATGATACCACTTCATTTGTTCAAGCAGCTCGTTACAGTGAAATGGATGTTAAGTTGAGACAAATGTATTCGTACGTTTACTCGGCTGATGTGTCTGGTTTGGGGCCGATTTTAGATCCATTAAATGAACGCAAGACCATACTTCGGGGCGCTTCAACAGAAGATGGGTCATCCGATGCTTTTAATATTGATAATCGTTTGATGCACCAAGTAAATTGGGGAAGCGTTGAGCATAACTTGATGTTGGGCTTAGATTTTCAAATGATCAGTATCGATGGTAAGGACTTTGCTAATGATCCTATCGTTGCTGATGGTAATGCACTCTTAAACACACCAATGGGAGCTTTGCCCGATCCTAGGTTTAATGTATTTAATCCTACTTATTCGGATAACATAATGTTACTCGATCCGAATACGCTACAACCATTGAGCGAAACCGATAAGCAAAGAACGAAAATCGATAATCAGCAACTCGGCGTCTACTTTCAAGATCATATGCTGATCAACGATAAATGGGAGATGTTATTGGGGGCACGTTACGACGATACAAGTAATGAAGTACATAATGTTACCACGGGTGCTCGCACGAAAGTCGATAATGGAGAGTGGACGTTTAGCGTGGGAACGGCTTATATTTCTGATTCTGGCTTCACGCCATATTTTAGTTACTCTCAGTACTTTGATCCAATTATTCAAGAAGACAGCAATGGTAAGCCAGCGAAGCCTGAAAGCGGTGATCAATTTGAAATCGGTATGAAGTACCAACCGGATTCATTCGATGGCTATTTCAATATCGCAACGTATCGGGCAACAAAAGAAAATTTGGCTCGTATCTACTTGAGTGAATTGACGCAAATAGGAAAAATAGAAAATAACGGCGTTGAGTTTGAAGCTGTAGCCAATGTGACACCTTCTTTAACATTAATCGGAAACATAGCCTATGTTGATGCAGAGATAAAAGAAGACGTCAATAAGACATGGGTTGGCAAAACACCTTCTCAAGTCGCGAATACCGTATCATCAGCTTGGGCACATTATCGTTTCTTTGATGGACCTCTTGATGGCTTTTCGGTTGGCTTAGGTGCGCGCTATACAGGTGAGTCATACGGAGATAATGAAGAGAGACTAAAAGTACCAAGTTATTTCTTAATGGATGCGACGGTCAGCTATCGTATTGGAGATTACAAGCTACAAGTCGCAGCTAAAAATATCACTGATAAAGAGTACATAGCGACATGTGATGGTTTTTGTTGGTATGGTGATCGACAAAATGTTATTGCAAGTTTAACTTACGATTGGTGATTTAACGGATAAATAAACACCCCTAGTGTAGGGGTGTTTATTTAGAAATCGGCTTTGCGGACAAAATGTGGGTTTTTGTACTTTTTCTGCGGACCAAACGATGATACGACAAGTTTGTTCCATAATGTTTTGTCAAACTCACCCTTTGGAATCGAAGGGTAGAGGGTTTCCTCTTCTTCTCTTGCAAAGTTCATATATTGTTTCTTTTTAATTTGATTGTACTTTTTGGCGATCTGGTTATGTTTTCTTACCCACTCCAGCTTGTAATTGTGGAGCACTTTTTCACCATCTTCGAGACTCATTCGAGATAGGAACAGTCGCTTGTATGAGACCTTTCTGTCCAGCATTGTGCGCATAACGGTTTGGATATATTTACCGTGATGCGTAATGGTAATGTCGTTTTCATCAATAGGAGTGACACACCAGCCTTTAGGTAAAAAGTCTGGCTTCTTAAATTGCTTATTACGCTCCATTAGCGCCTGATGTAAAACTAAATCAGAGGTGCCGCGGAACGTCTTTTGCCATTTACCGATACGAATTTGAATCGAACCAGGCAAGCGATAGATGTTAGTAAACTTATCTTTGTCCATGGACTTGTGTCATGAGATTAATGTGCATAATTAGAAAGCGGAATTCAGCCCAATGCCACAGGCAGTAGACTTAAGTACCGTACGATTTTACAACGACCTTGCGTGATATAGCGAGGGGTTATGTCAATAATAGGTAAGAAATAGAAAATTAGTTCACATTATGAAGAAATTGGAAGCTTACAAGGCTAAATTTTGAAGTTACACCAATTATGCCCATGCCGACTAAATAAAAGAAGGCACGGGCATAAAATCACACCGCTTCTTCGAGTTGCTTGGTGTCTTCTTCAATCTGTTGTAGGTGTCGGTTTGCTTGCTGTAACTGATACATTTGAGCATAACGACCATTTTGCGTTAAGAGTGCTTTGTGTGTACCTTTCTCGACTAACTCCCCATGATGAAGAACAATGATTTGGTCTGCATCTAGGATAGTTGACAGCCGATGAGCAATAACAACGAGCGTCATGTCTTGTCTGAGTACCGCCAAGCTCTTTTGGATTAAAGCCTCTGTTCCTGAGTCAATATTTGCGGTTGCTTCATCTAATATCAATACCTTAGGTTTTACCACAAGCACACGTGCTAACGCCAAAAGCTGTTTCTGACCTGCAGATAAATTAGTTTCGCCTTGACCTAACTGCGTGTCTAGCCCGTTAGGGTAACGATGAATTTGTTCTGCCAAACCTACCTTGTCTAACGCATCCCATATTTGATTGTCATCAACCGCCCGACTGAGAGAGATGTTTTCTCTGACTGAAGCAGGGAGAATATGTGGATCTTGTTGAACCATTGCCACATCTTTGCGAAGTACGTCTTTCCCTAATGTTTTAAGTGGACGACCATCTATGAGCAGTTCACCACATTGCGTTGGATAAAAGCCCATTAACAGTGACGCTAATGTGCTTTTACCGCTTCCTGTATGCCCGACAAGCGCGATAAAGTCTTGGTGGTTGGCCTTCAACGAAATGTCTTTTAGGACGTCCTGTTTACCATCGTAGCTAAATGTGAGGTCTTTAAGTTCGATAGCACCTGACCTTAATGGTTGATGATCGCCCCCGTAAGTTTGTTCTTTCGCATCAATCAATTCAAAAACACGTTCGCTTGATACTAACGCCTGCTGAAGTAGAGCAAGTTGCTGAGTCATCTCAATTAGTGGTTCAGTAACTCGCGCAAGATAACTGATAAATGCATACAGTACCCCCACACCAATCAACTCAATACCATTAAAACCAAAGATCGCAACCAAGCAAAGCAACGCAAGACCAGCGAGTAAGTCCATTAATGGTCTTAGCAGATAGCCGTTTAGCCGAATCACTCGTTTAGATGCCACCAGATGCTCTGCGGTTAGCTCGTTGAACTGTTTATTAAAACGCTCTTCTTGTTGCATTAATTGGATGACACTCATCCCTTGAATGGATTCACTCAGATTCGCATTTATATCGGTCAATAGGTCACGCATCTTTCGGTAGCTTTCTGTACTTAGTTGCTTAAACAAGTACATAAAGCCGATGACGATCGGTAGCAATACAAGCACAACAAGTGTGAGTTTCCAGCTCATGAAAAACATAACGCCAAGCATCACCACAATCATGACCACGTTTTTCACCACGGTCGCGATCAAGAGCTCATAAAATTGCTGTAGAGATTCCGTATCGTTGGTGATTCGCGATACCAATTTTCCAGCAGGAGTGTAATCAAACGCAGATAACGGCTGCTTAATCACGCCAGAAAATACTTGCTTACGAATCGCTTTGATCGTGTTAGCCGCGACAATGCTAAATTGCAATGACTGAAAATACTGGAATGTTGCCGATACGATCTGAAGAGCGATATAACCTACTGCTAGCGAAATCAGAATATTTTGTGAATAGTCACCTTTAGCGATGTGCTCATCAATGAAATATTGAATCAACCAAGGGCCGCCAGCGCTGGCTAACGCTGCGATAAACAGCAAAGCAAGTCCTTTAATCATTGGCTTTGGTTGAGATAATGGGTAAGACATCAACCGTTTAAACGTACTGGTCTGGTTCATTCATTATTCCTCCATCGCCTGTTCTAGTTTTTGGTACTCGAACATTTCGGCGTACCATCCCTGATGCGCTAATAAAGCGCTATGTTGCCCACGTTCAGTAATGTGGCCGTGATTCAAGACAATGATCTCGTCTGCTGCTTCCAATGCGGTGAGGCGGTGTGCAATAACGATTAGGGCTTGATTACGGTAGTGTGTTTCCAAATTCTTAAGGATTTGATGTTCGGTCCGGCCATCAACAGCCGAAAGCGCATCATCCAATACCAAGACTTGTGCATTTAGTAACATAGCGCGTGCTATCGCAATTCGTTGTTTTTGTCCTCCAGAGAGAGTAATGCCTTTCTCGCCAACTTCAGTTTGATAGCCTTCAGGAAACTTCTCAATATCGTCATGTATACAGGCTAACTTTGCAGCTCTATAGACTTCTTCTTTCTCTGCATTAGGGTTACCTAAGGCAATATTATCGAAGATAGATTTGGAGAATAGAAACGGGCTTTGATTAACCACGGCAAAGCGGTTGCGCCACTGAGGAAGTAGGGCATCTTTAATCTCAACATCCCCGAATGTAATTGAACCGTTTGTTAGGTCGTGCTGACGCAAAAGCAGCGTTAGCAGGGTTGATTTTCCGCTTCCGACAGGGCCAGCTACTCCCAACATTTTACCGGGTTCAAGTTCGATTTTTATTTCGGCCAGAGCTGGTGGTAAATCACTGGACCAGTGGAAAGCATCGATATCAATTTTTAATGGCAGTGGTTTATCTTCTAATGGTTTATTTCCACTGACAATCTCTGGTGTTTCATCAAAGATCTCTTGTAGGCGATTCCATGCTGCGGAGCCTCGCTCTAAAATATTAAATAAGAAAGCGAAGGCCAGCATAGGCCATATCATTAACCCTAAATACATCGTAAAGGCTGTTAGATCACCAAGCGTGATCTCTCCCTTATCGACAAGGTAAGCACCAGCAGCGACACTGAGAAGGAAAGAGAGGCCGATGGTGAGTTGGATAGCTGGATCAAATCTCGCGTCGACTCTAGCGACGGCGATATTTTTCTGACCGGTATCATCGACTACATTTTCAAAACGCTGTTGTTCTTGATTCTCTAACCCAAAAGCTCGCAACATTCGCACGCCGTTAAGTGACTCTTGCGTCATGTCTGACATGGTAGAAAAGGCTTCCTGAGCAATGCGGAAACGTTGATGCAGTATACGGACAATAAAAAAGATGATGATTGCAAGAAACGGCATTGGAAGAAGTGCCATAACGGTGAGCTTCCAGCTAACTTGCGTTACCATGATGATTAAAACTGCAATACCCGTGATCAAGGAATCGGCTGCCGTTAAAACCCCTTCGCCGGCTGTCATTACGATGTTACGTACATCATTAGTACCACGCGCCATCAGATCACCGGTCTTATAACGTTCGAAAAATCGGGGTGGTTGTGTCGATAAGTGCCTATAGAGACGATTACGTAGAATGGTTCCGAGTTCCCAGCTTGCGCCGAAAAGCCAAATTCGCCATAAGATACGGCATCCATAAATGGCAAAGATCAGTGCAGTGAGTCCCAAGAGCCACAGAATCAGCGTATTTGTATCTAACGTGTTATCTACGACCCCATCAACGATGATACCGACCGCTTTAGGAGGAACAAGTTGTAGAGTTGATATCACAGCGAAAAGCAAAATCGATCCGACATAATGCTTCCACTTTTGTTGGAAATACCAACGTAACTGCCAGAATATTCTCATCACGCCTCCCGCTTTAAATTATTGAATTTGTTATAGAACTATTATTGAGCGAAATGATGAGTTTACAAGCACAAATTATTGGCGGTCGGAAAAACGATAGATTGTTTCGATTACGGGCGCGTGCGGTCGCGAATTACTTGTTTTCTCGCTGCAAGCTAACTATGAAACAACATTATGTGAAATAGTTGTTAATGATGGGTTTTGGGGCCAGTATTCTGCTAAAAGCGATGAAAGCACCAAAAGTGCAACTGTTACTGTCACTCACTAGGGGAACTAGCAGTCGTCAGTTTGTATTTTGTAGCTGACTTGGCCACCTGGAGTTTCTGGGTAGTAAACTTCGACATAACACATATGGTCTGGACCAACAGGTTTGTTTGCAAAGCCGATAAGGAAATAGGGTTCGTTCGGGCTGTCTACCCCGTACCAAGTATTGATAGTGAGTTGAGGGTCGAAACCTGCCAGCTCTTTTGCGGGAATGACATTCTTAATAAATCCAAAGTAACCAATTAGGTCGTTATTGCCGTCATTATCTAGATCAATGTTATATTGTTTGCCGCCATCTACCGTCTCTTGAGATTGAATAACGGCTTTAGTGTACACAAAGTTGTTTGCAGTCATGAGCGCTTCCCTCGCGCCATATAGTACTGCCACTCGGGCATCTTTTTGCAGACCAAGAAATTTAGGAAGGGCAATAACACTAACGACACCAAGGATAATGATGCACACAATGAGTTCAATGAGGGTAAATCCTTGAGAGCGATGCACTGCCTTTTCTCCATGAGTCATGAATAGTTTGGCGGCTATTTTGATATAAAAATGCGTAGGTCAAGTATTAAAAAAGGATGGGAAGGGGTGACCAAGCTTGCAGATCTTAAATGTAAAACAAGTTGCTTATTTGTTACATGCTGGTGGGAGGCGGCTATCGAATAAGGGAAGAGAGTTAAATTCGGGAGGATAAAATACCTCCCGAAATGATCAATTAAGACTCGTTTGCGACGGCTTGACCGCTGCGCTTAAATACAAATCGCCAAATGAATAAGACAACGGCAATATAGGTTAGACCAACACCTAACGCTTGCCAGTGCATGCCGTTATACATTGCGATTGGCATAAGCGAGATGATGAAAATGTCCGTAATTGAGCCTGGAACATAAGCGATAGCATAGTCGTCTAACACTTTACTGCGCATTTTGGGGTCGACAATGCGTAATAACGCGATACCCATAGCGACTGTACCTGTTAACCATCCCCAAGAGAAAATGCCTTTCTCAAACCAGTCATCTCCCATGATGCGAGGTGCAACCCAAAAGATAAGCCATAGCGTGAACGCGATACCACCAATTGCGAGCACTACCATTGGCATTAAATACTGCGCTAGAACCGTGATCTTAATCGCTGAAATTCCAAAGATGATCAGGTAATCCGTACTAATACCCGCTGCGTGTTTGAATGCGCCGTCACATAGGTAATGAGATGCCTTGGTTTGCTTAGCGATAATTCGAACTAACATACCGCCCAGAAAGCCAGTAACGAAAGTCGGAATTTGTACCTTATCGTGGAAAGAAGATAAGTAGTTGGCTGCTATATAAGAGAAAGCGGTTACCACTACAACCAGCGCCGCGTGAATCGCGAAAGAATCGACTGACAATGATGACATCGTATCTTTCATCACAGGTTCTTGATCGTCAGGTTTCACTAAGCCTTTGCGTTCGTGTTCGTCCATGCTGTCGAATGTCGTAAAGCTACGAATCCAGCCCATTTTCAACGCAAACTGAAGCATTAACATGCCCACCGAGATTGAAATAAAGATCCCAACCGTGGCGAACGTTAAACCAAGTGTAAAACCATCTTCCCAGCCAAGGCCTGTGAAGATTTCACCGACTACAGATGCTGAACCATGACCGCCCATGAATCCCGCGGACATGGTTACGCCAAACCCAGGATTAATGTCAGGCCAAAAGAAGGTGGTAAGTACTAAACCAAACATTGCTGCAAACAGCCATTGCGACACGGATGCAATTTGGTTAAACGCCCACAATGAGCCTGCTCGTTGAGCAACCACTTTTGGTGACGGGACATCTGTTGCTAAACCCAACGCAGAAAAAAGTGCAGCAGTTAAGAGGCTTGCGTTTGCGGTAAAAGTATCTGTCCAAGGTAATACGTTAAGCAGAGCTGGGCCAAAAATAAGACCAAATAACCCAGCCAATACAGCTGATGGAATGTACATGCGTTGTAGTAAAGGCATATGTACACGAATTACTTTTGCTGCAATTAATAGTAAGCCAGCGATGGCTAAGTCAGTCAGCATTAGACCTTTTGGCATTTCTTGTCCTCCAGTAAATGCGTTCAAGGGGCTCATCCTTTTAACCAGCCTTGATGTAATAAATAACTTCCAGCACAAAACCACGAAAATAGTCACTCATGTGACATCGCGTCATGGTTGTTCTAGTCAGCACTCTATTGCGCTGTCGAATTTGTATTAACGGATCTGTTGATCCTTAAATCTATAAAGTGAGTGCAATTGTTGTGAGTGCTCACGAAGTGTTGAGAAATTTGAATAAATTCCTCGATCAAGTTTCTGATAGTTCACTCAGGAAGGGCGTGTATCCTAGTCAGTTTGTCAGCGCAATGCAATTGAGCGTCATCAATATTTAGTGCCTAAAAACTGGGCACTTGTAATTAAATATTTGATAAATAAAAATATTGAACAAGAAAAATAATTTGTCGATATGATAACTTTTTGTGATTTGAAGGGGGATTTTGCCACTTTAAGGAGGGATTTTTTGGAGGAATCGAGAAAGTAGTAATATCAGTAAGAGCTAAAGTAGAGTGATTCGCGCAAATATCATGCGTTATAGGGGGCCGGAATTTCGCCCCCAGAGCTACAAAGTGCTTGTTTAAATTCGGTTGTCACCAGTACTAAACGCGATAATTTGACTGATTTCGGTCAAGCTTCTTCCACTTTCTTGCTGCCACTGAATAAAGGCTTTATTAGCAGAGTCCAAGGACTTTTTCGTGTCTTTGCCGCCTTCAATGATCTTGCAGTTGCGTAAATAAGCTTCGACATCGTTAGACAGAATAAAAGTGTCCACGCCCATTTGGCGTAAAGTGTAAGGGCCTGTATTTCCACCCAAACGACTACCATGCTTCTTCAAGTAGCCCCATAGATCCGTGATCTTTTCCCGAGGCCATTCAGCAATCATGTTACTGAACGAGCCATATTCGATTCTTGCTTCGTGGATCATGCGAGCGTTGGCCGGAATCGACATGACTTTAGTGAGGTGGCGAATGATGCGTTTGTCGGTCGCTTTGGTTTCCCATTGCTCGTCTGACAGCATCAACAACGGCTCAATCTTAAATCCGAAGAACACTTCTTCGAAGTTCGGCCACTTGTTGCGAACCACGCTCCACGAAATCCCACTTTGGAACACCTTCATCGAAAAAGCGGCGAGCCAACGGTCATCGGGAATCGCTGCTAATTCCTCTTTACTTAATGGGTGAGACAATAGCGCTTCAAGCTGATCTTCTCCGCCTTTTCGCTCAGCAGCACGTTGATAAATCGCGTCAAATTTTTCGATACTCATAAAAGAAGTTAGTCCTAGTTTATGTCGATATTTGCGAAACATACTACGCTTAAGTGGCTGAATCGTAAATTGATGGAGTGTCACAAATGAAGAAGGTCACATTAACGTTTGTCGGGGAAGGTTCGGAGCGTATCGCGGATAAATTTTATACTTGGCTGGCTGATGGCGGATTAGAAGACAGCTTAATTGAAACTCTATCGGACAGAGAAGTGTCGGTGGTCGGTATTAGCGATATGGATAACGAAACGCGCGATGTAGTGATTACGACAGAAATGAATTAGCGCGTTGTACACGACCAAAACCAAAAGAATGCGATACAACAAAGCCCTTCGTCGGAAGGGCTTTGTACGTCTAACTCGTCTTCTTGTGTAGAGTGGATTTAATGATGAACTAGCGTTAAACCGCTTGGTAAAGCATCACCGAAGACGCGTTTTGATTCGCTTTCTGAAAGCTCTTTCACTTCTTTAACTAGTGATACCCAAGATTCGGGCACTTTACTTTGTTTCAGCTTTGTTAGAACTTGCTCTCGGTAGTCGTCAGAGATATCGAATAGTCGGTCGCCCGTCTTACGACAAATCATTACGGCTGCGAAAGCGATCATTGGTTCTTTCTGCCAGTTTTGTTCCAGTAATTTAGGTAGCCACTGTTCCGCTTGTTCACGAGGAATGACGTTGTGCTGGCTGCCATAAAGTGGCGTTCGCGATGCCAAGCGTCCCAATGCCCACCAGTGCGCTTGTTCAAACTGGTTTTGGTTGATGGCTTTGCTCAAGAACCACGTTGCCAATAGAACTTTGTCTTCGACTTCTAGGTGTTCAAGCGACGCCGCCAATCGAACCATGGATTCATAACCCATGTCTTGTGCCGCTTTAGCTGACTGTGGGTTTTTCATCGCGCCAGGGTGTAGGTATTTCGCGATGTCCGCCAAGATGGTCTCTTGCTGCTCTTGGCTTAAACCACCGGCAATACGACGCCAGAATACCCACCAGTCAGTCCAACCTTGATGGTTTTTAAACTGAATGTTTTGTTGGTAGAGGCCCCAAACTTGCTCAATGCGCCAAGAGTCTGTTGGATCGCCAAAGCCCGGACGCAGTGCAAAGCCCGCCAAACGAAGCCAGTTTTTCTCGTGTTGTTCAGAGCGACGGCGACGTTTACGACCTTGTGCAAAGGTATCAAACAGTTGACGTAGGGTAGTGAAATCCCACTCGTCACGTTTACCGAGCTTTTTCTCAAGATCTTTGGCTAAGGTTTTGATCTCTTTGCCTTCTGCGCTTTTTTTGTTACCGCTGTATAGGCGAGCGATTAGCTCCTTACATTCGTCCAGTTTAGGGTGAAGCTTAACTTGTTCACTGTCGTCGGTTTGCTTGTTACGGACTTCGAATTCCAGCTCCCAACGTTTGTTGTCGTCTTCTGCGCTGACACATTCCATCTTAAGTGTGCCGACTTCAGTCAACTGACACGCCAGTTGTACTTCTACGCGCTCTTTCTGGTTGGCTTGCAGTTCGGCGCCTTCACCTTCAAGGGTGGTGATATAAGGCGGCAGAGGAGCAAACAAGTCTGGGTCAACATCAACCATCACGCCATTTTGAATGGCGGTGTTATTGGTTAAGGTGTCGTGGGTAGAAGTCAGCAGATTAAAGCGAACGGGCTCTCCAAGAGTGAGCGAGAAACGACGACCGCTTAAACGGATCTCATGGCCTTCTTCTGTTCCTTTTGCAAGTAAACAGAGGGCTTTACCCATTTTGTTTTTTTCTTGAAGATGCAAGAAGTAAGAACGCGCTGCACCACCACCAATTTTCAGTTGTGCGCCACGACGTGCTTTACCAAATGCTACAGCACCTAATGCAACAGACCAATCTGGATGTGGGTTATCTAATACCGTAACTGGTGCGCCGCGCCAGTCAGAAAGTAGGGCGGTGACACGTTCAGTCACCAGATCACTGTTAAACACGCCTCCGTTCAACAACACGCCAACTGGAATCGCGTTTTGTTTCTCGTCTTCAATGCCAAGAGCGGCACGAGCGACTTGCTGGTGCTGAGTTAAGAACTCGGCAACGTGCTTACTCACCGCTGGGTCAGCAACGTATGGAAGGCCAAACTCGACAACCGCGCTGCGGCGTTTGTCTGGTACTTCACTGAAATCAGAAAGCGGGAAGAAGCCATCTAATGCGATTTGGTGCACTTCTTGTTTGCTTAGAGCAATACTCTTTGTGCCCCCAAGTAGCTTAGAGCCGCTACCTAACATGGTGATCTTCACTTCGTCAGGTGCGCTCGCTGAAAGCAGGTTCTCTTTCGCTTTACGTGTTTGCTGAATTAGCTTTGTTAGGCTTGCTGCAGTGAGTTTCTTACTTTGTTCCCCTTTATTCTGAGAAAGGCGGCTTTCCGCAAGGTGCGCTAATGCTAAGTCGAGGTTATCACCACCCAGCATCAAGTGTTCGCCAACGCCAATACGATCAAGGGCTAGCTCATCTTGAGAAGAGAAACTGGCTTCAATCAAGCTTAAGTCGGTGGTACCACCACCCACATCGCACACCAGAATCAGCGGTAACTCTTTGAGCTCATCAGCTGCGGTTTTCTGATGGCGTGCGTACCAGTCGTAACATACGGCTTGTGGTTCTTCGAGCAGGACGATTTTCTTTAAACCAGCCAGCTGTGCAGCTTCAAGCGTGAGTTTACGAGCGGTTTCATCGAACGACGCTGGAACGGTCACAACCACATCTTGGTCTTCTAGCTTATTGCTAGGATGACGGTAGTTCCATGCTTGACGAATGTGGTTGAGGTAGCTTGCGCTGGCAATGACGGGTGATACTTTATCCACGTCTTGCGCGCCAGCCCAAGGAAGAATGTCTGAGCTACGATCCACTGCTTGGTGCGATAGCCAGCTTTTTGCACTGGATACCTGACGTCCTTCTACCTTTGCGCCTAATTCACGAGCCCATTCACCCACGATCACATTACTAATGTCGCCAGATACAGGTTCGCTTTCCCAAGGAAGTGTCAGGTCAGAAGGGGATATTTGACCAACCGCAGGGTGGTAGCGGAAAGAGGGCAGAAGTGGTTTACGAACGACTTCGCCCGGACCAATCAGTTGGTCGATGTCAAATAGGGATACTTCGGATTGTTCAAGGTTGTCGGTGATTTCACAGTAGGCCACCACAGTGTTTGTGGTGCCGAGGTCAATACCAACAAGGAAACGAGGAGATGCCATACAAAACCAAACCTTCGTGTATTTAAAAACGGCACCCGATTGGATGCCGTTTGACTTCTAATTATTGTTCTTCGTTTGAGTCACTTTTCGCGTCTTCGCGCACATCGAACTCAACATGCCATTTTTGCCCGTTATCAGCGGCAATGGCTTCTAAGTAAAGCGTACCAAGCTCTGTGACGCGAGAAGCTAGGGTAACTGGAACCACTTCACCTTCACGACGACCTTCTGATACAGGCAGCGTTACTTGGATTTCTGGTAGCTCTTCAAGCTCTTCTGGTGCCCAGTAGTCAAGGTGAGTACCTGCTAGGTCGTCACGACGAACGGTTGAGCCGAAGAATTGGAAGTTAACCGGCTGACCGATGATCAAACCAAACTCTTGGCTTGGTACGTCAACGCTTGAGCCTTCTTCCATACCAAATGGTGCTACACACAGTGCTTCCATTGGAGGCGCCATGCCCGGAATCGCAGGCATCGCACTTTCGATACCCACGTAGTACGCCGAAGCAATACCGCCGCGGATACGAACGCCTTGACCACGACGCACAGAGCCGTAGTAAGCCGCACCGCTAGCAACCGCAAGGTCTAGATCCACACCTGTTAGGCGTTTCGCCATTTCTGCGTCTGCTTCAATTAGCCATTCGTTGATCGTGTCTTCTAGACGACTGGCTAGAAGTTTCGATTTCAGCACACCACCGTTGAATAGGATTGCCGTTGGTTTGATGAAGTCAGCCGATTGCGCTGCATCCGCCCCTGGCATACCTGGCATGTTTGCAAATGGGTTGAAATCTTGAGCTTGCGCTGATTCACCACCGCTTTGCGCGTGTGCTTGCTTAGACAAGAACGCTGCAATGTGACGAGTAATACCCGCATCTTGTGCGTAAGGCAGACCCATTTGTGTTAGTGCGCCACGGTTACGTTGAACAGGGTGGTCCGTAATCGCAACTTGAGGGAAGAAGCCGTCAACCAATGTTTGTTGTACTTCTTCTTGAGTCAGTTCTGTCTTCAACGTTGCGCCAAGCAGTTTAGAACCGCGGCTTGGTACCACGATTGGTACTGACTGAAGTTCGCTGTCGTTCAATAGCGCTTCTTTCGCGTCACGACATGCGTGCGTCATCGCCTGAACTTGCCACGGCTGTAGCTCTTTGCCTTCTTGCGCTAGCTTCATCTTCAAGCGGTACGCAAGTGCAAGGTCCATGTTGTCACCGCCAAGTAGGATGTGTTCACCTACCGCGATACGGTTCAAAGTTAGGTTGCCGTCGTCTTCAGTTACTTCAACCAAAGAAAGGTCAGTTGTACCACCACCGATATCGACCACAAGCACAATGTCGCCAACTTCAACTTCGTCGCGCCATTTGTCGTTGCTGTTATCAATCCAGTTGTAAAGCGCAGCTTGAGGCTCTTCTAGAAGCGTTAGGTGCACAAAACCAACGTTGCGTGCTGCTTCGGCTGTTAGATCACGAGCAGCAGGATCGAAAGAAGCAGGAACCGTAATAGTTACGTCTTGATCGGCAAGGTTGTGATTTGGGTTCGCGTGATTCCAAGCATCTTTTAAGTGCTCAAGGTATAGCTCGGTTGCGCGAAGAGGGGATACTTTCTCCACTTCTTCTGGGCTACCCGCTGGTAGGAATGCGTCACGACGGTTTACACCACCGTGGCAAAGCCAAGATTTCGCACTTGCAACAAGACGAATTGGTGTTTTTGAACCTAGGTTACGTGCAATCGCACCAACCAGAGCTTTTGGCTCACTCGACCACGGAAGAACGCGTGATTGCGGGTTCATTTCGTGCTCGTGCGGTTGGTATAGGAAAGAGCCTAATTGGCTACGAGTCTCTACCGTACCCGGCGCAGTAAGCTGCGGGATAGGCATAACTTCAACGCGAGCATCTTCGTCATGTGTATCAACAAAAGACATTACACAGTGTGTTGTACCTAAGTCGATACCGACACTGAATTTAGGCGTCTGTTGAGTTTCAACAGACGCTTCTTGAGAATGATTTTCTTGGTTCATGTGTTCCATTACAGCTCAACCTCGGCTGGAGCAATCACAGAGGCATCGTAGTTTTCTGCCAGCTTAGGAAGGTTCATCGATGTTGCCTTCCAGCCTTTGTGCACTAACGTGCCTTGGAATGGCGCGCTGCCTGTCACGTTGCCAGTAAGGCGGATTTCTTGTGGGTTGAAGCCTTCTTCAACCGTAATACGAGTTTCTTCGTCTTCGTTGCGAACGTGCGCAAGTGTTACGTAATCGTTCAATACTTTCTGGCCACCAGTATGAATTACGCGAGCTGCTGCGCCTACTTCTTCGTCAGAGAATGACGTTAGGTCTTCTTGTAGGAAGTCGATCAGACGAGCTTCTTGTTGCATGATAGAAAGTAGCTGCATTGCAGAGTCCGTTGATGCTGTTGCAAGTTTCGATTCAACTTCAACCACTTTTTCAACGACTTTCTCAACTTCAACGACTTTTTCTACTTCGACGATCTTCTCAACTGGCTTCTCAACTTCGACGATTTTCTCGACCGGTTTTTCTACGACTTTCTCAACCACTTTTGATTTGCGAGAGACCGCGACTAAAAGAAGCAAAACGCTCGATGCGGTTAGGCCAGCGTGAAGCATATCGAACGTTTGAGGAATTAGGTTCAAATCAATGTTCATGACGTTTTTTCTCTTTCTATTGATTATTGGTGCTCAGTATTGGCTCATATGTGTTCACTAAAACGATCGTCTTTGCGATCTTGCACCAAGTTTAGACATTAAAATGATGACGGATGGTAGCATATTCAAGGCTTAAGGCTGTAATAATTCGTGACTATACCGTACGAACAGCGTGAAAAATCGACGATCGGACTGCCCAGCATAGGTTGTTGCTTGATGTTTGTGCGTTGCTAACGCAGTATTTCAATAGATCCCGAAGTTTAACTTACGGAAGTATCAAAATTACGATATGACACAAAGCACCGCTCACAAGAGCGTTATCAAACGACATTCAGACTCTATTCTAGCTTTTGCAGCGACGTTGTGTGTCACTGCTGGTGTGGTCGGTGCTGCTTATACGATGCAGCAACGGTATACGCAGACGACGTTTGATACTTTAGCTGACCGACAAGCAGAATCACTGAAAGCGAACGTCGAAAATGATTTAAAGTTTATTGGTGCAGGTGCAAACTTTTTTCATTCGATTGAACGCACCTATTGGTCTTCGTTCCCAATGTATGCGGAACAAGTAATCAATAGCTCGCGAAGTCTAATCGGACTTCAATGGATGCAAAAGGTCGAATTCGAAGACCTTGATGAGCATATTTTAAAGACCCGTCAAACATTTCCTAATTTCCAACCGTTTACCGTTCCTAAAGATGGCCCCAAAACCTACGGGTACATTTTTGAACACAAAGAGCCAATTTTTATCGCATCGGATATTTATCCAAGAACACCAGAAAACCTTTCTCTATTAGGTTTCTATTTTTCACGTAAACGCTTCGATCTCATCTTGGATGATATATCCACAAATGGGCGAGCAAATGTCTCGGATAAAGTTCGCTTACTGCAAGATGGGTATGACAAGTCCATTCCTAAAACTGGGCTGCTAGTGTTCCATCCAGTGTTTGACTTCGAGAACAAACATTTATTAGGTGTAGTGACAGGGGTGATTCGAAGTACGGTTTACTTTGAGGATTTGATCACGAAAACCGCGACTGAGCTAGATATGTCGGTGCGCGTAGAAGACCTAGGCTTTGACGCAGCAGATGATCCCGTTCTCTTCCAAAGTTCAAACTGGGACAACATTCGAGGAACGGTTATAAGCCGTACCATTCAACTGCCTAATCGTGAGTGGCGGATTGATTTTAAACTTTCTGATGCCGTCTCTGCTTGGGAGCGTTCTATTTTAGCGGGCACGACATTAGCCGGGTTGGTAATCGCCTTTTTGATTAGTTGGATTGTGAATTTACAGTCACGAGAAAAAGAGCGCTTGGCGGTCATGTTAGAGCTTAAAACCGTCGAATTAAAAAGGATGGCTGAGCGTGACCCTCTAACTCAGTTACTTAATCGCCGAGCGTTTAACGATCATTTGCTTAGCCAGATAAACAAAGGTGTTAGCTTCGCATTGGTTGGTTTTGATATCGATCACTTTAAAGTTATCAATGACAAGCACGGTCATTTAGGGGGAGATGAAGCATTGCAGCATGTGACTAAGCTAGTTAGTGCGAATCTAAAGCCTGGAGACCGATTTTATCGTGCTGGTGGTGATGAGTTCTGTATTATTTCTAAAGTCATTGATAAAGAAGTACTGGAAGCTTATCTGGAAAAGTTGCGGAGCATCGTGGCAAGTACGGCTTTTGATTATGGCGATGCTTCAATCATTTGCACGTTAAGTATCGGCGCGGCTGTCCATAAAGATGAAGATCCTGAAAGTTTGTATCACAAAATGGATAATCAACTTTATTTGAGTAAAAAAAACGGTCGTAATAATGTGTCGATTGGCGATTAAATGGGCGCGCAAATTCGAGTTTTACACCGTGTTACGGTAGAATCCCACGCTTTAAAATTTTATGTTAGGAATCAAGACAAACTATGAACCATAACCGTATTGTATGCTTCGATTTAGAAATGTGTTGCTGGAACGAAAATGGTGTCGGCAGCACGGGTGAAATTATCGAAGTTGGGTTGGCTGAAATAGATTTGTCTAGAGGCGAGATAGTCAAGCGAGCTCAATACTACGTAAAACCTGAACATGATGAAGTTTCGCTGTTTTGTGCCGAGCTAACAGGTATTACGCCGCGTAAAATTGAAAAACAAGGACGCCCATTAGAAGAAGTGCTTAAATCCATGGTTAAGAACTTTGGTGGTCGAAACAAGATTTATGCATCATGGGGCCGAGATGACCTCATCCTGCTTGAAGAGTGTAAGCAAAAAGGTATTGAAGCGCCATTTACGGAGTTCATCAACTTAGCGACGCTTTATCGCATTCAAAATCGTCTTAAGGATAAGCGTATTGGTCACCGAGCAGCTCAAGAAGCAAAAGGCATTGATTGGGAAGGGCGCCAACATTCTGGTTATGTGGATGCCTACAATTTAGCGAAGCTTGCTCTGACTATGCTTTAATGGTCCGATATAGATAGGCAAACTTGTAATCAAATCGTCATTCAACCATTGTTGTTTTGTCATGGAATCTGTTTAGTGTAGAGCTCGTCAAACATATTCATATCTTGACCAGTATTTTAATAACAATGTCGTTGGCTTATCGAAAAAACGCGCGTAATGCGCGTTTTTTTATGGCTATAGAATTCAATCTTCGCCATCATTTCACGGCAGACTTGAAATAGCTTGCGCGACTTACATGTTTACCTTGTTTCCTTACTGAGATTGCAACTTTGCTCGAATGAACTCACTGTGATCAACGTAAAGTAGTTCTGCTGTTTTGCGGATCACTGCATCTTCTAGTGGATCAATTTCGCCATCGGCATACGCCACTTCCCACATGCTTTTGATTAAGTTGTAGCGTGTTTCTTGAGTCAACTCTCTCAGTTGAGAAGTAAAATCGTACAGAGACGCGGAGTCTTTTATTTTCTGTTGCGCTTGCTCTAACAAAGCATTTGATTCTTCTTCATTTAATGACAGAAGCTTCATCAATAATGAACGCTTTGTTTCTTGCTCTTTATCATCGACGTTATGGTCTGCGCCAGATACTTCACAGAGCAAGCACGCGATAGCCATATTCGGAGAGAGTGTGTTGGTTTGACTTAAATCAGAGCCTTCAATGAGCTGTTTAAATAATGAGGTAAGAGAGTTAAACATATTGAACACCGAGCTATTGTTTATTTGGTTAACATGGTTATAAATACGGTAGATCTCAAGGTGTGGTATCAAATTTAGCACGCCGTTGACAGTCAAGAGCTTTGCTCATCTACCCAAATCCCTCGTACTTTTAAGTTCAGTCAAAATGATTTGCCTTCAATAAAGGGCAAGTCATTTTGGGAGCGAGAGTTAGCCTTCGGCACGAGTTGGTGGAAAATGTACCTCTTCACCATCGCTCGTTAGAATGCTAATTTGGCTCGGCTTTCCTTCGTCATCAAGACGCAGCTCACCAATGGCGCTGTGGTTAACTAAGCGATAAAAATTGTGCGTACTTGGTGCGCGTTTGTAGATCTTTAGACGCTTACGTTTTGTAAACCAGTTTAAAGGCGAACGAGGGCTATATAGAAGCCTATCTAGACCATCACAAATATTGAGCAATTGGGTTGGGAACTGATTTTTAATCCCGCTACAGGTGATTTGATAGATATTCGGACTATTTTTTCGGTAGCGAAGTTTAATGTCGTATGCAAAAGAGTAGTGCACGTCGCCAGAGAGAATAACGAAATTGGTCGGCGTCTTAGTATGTGTAAAAATACTAATAAGCGTATTCGCACTTCCGGGGTGCGCCATCCAGTTTTCAGCATCGACCATTAATGGTTTACCAAGCATCGTCACTACTCGCTGCAGTGCTTCGATAAACTTCACTCCGAACATTGGCGCGGCAGAAACAATGATAACTTTGTCTTGATGAACAAGTTCTTGGTGGAATTCAATCATTGCTTCCCAGTCCATTAACCCAGAGGGCTTGTTCATTTTCGACTCAGAACGCCAGCGTCTGGTTCGCGTATCTAGCACGACAACTTTTGGCGTCGTCGGAATGGTGTAATGCCAATTCTCAAAGCGATACAAATATTGAATAAATGCATCTTGAGTTTGTGAGGAACGCTCGTTGAAAAAGCGTTGAGCGATACTCATAAACTCATCATTGAATTTTTCTGGCGCGTTTCCCCACCCTTGGCAGAGCCAGTAGGCAATCAGGCTGTTACCGATAATGCGTTTTGCAAAGGCGTTGCTGTACGCGGCTTGTTCCCAGCCTATGGTAAGGTTCCAATCGTCGGTGACATCGTGATCATCAAAGATCATGTAGGTTGGAATGTGAGCAAGTAGGCGTTGAACATTATCTAGACCTGAGACGAATTTATCTATTTGAGTTTTTTCTTCGCGCCATTGCTGTTGCCATTTGGGTTCGAGAGTTGCTCCGCCGACAGTAAACTCATTTTCTAATAAGCGATCTGTCCGAATAAGCTTCCATAAGGTCGGAGACCAAACCAATAAGTACATTGCAAAGCATTCGGCAAAGCTTATTAGATGGTTTTCACACTCTTTGGCGCTGAATATTGGCGTCCCTCTGTGCGGGAAAAACGTACTCAGTAAACTGCCATCATTCACATAATGAGGCAACAATTTGTCCCGACCATAATAACAAGCTGAGTGCTGGTAGAGGGCATTGGTATTTTTTATCGGCGCTTGCTCGAATTCTTCGCCCGGTAAACCGAGTAGGGCAATGACTTGTTCGATGGCGTCCAGAGTAGGGCCTGCAACATGGTCTGCGTAGATTTGGTCACCACTCATGATGAGCATATCTGGTCTTTCTTCGATGGTTTGAGATGCGATTTTATGATCCGCAGCGACCAATGTATCTTTACTGAAGTGGTGGGGATTCCGGCACGAGCCATGCAGGACATAATCTGCTTTTTCGCTGATTAGGAACTCAATGCCCAAATTTGGACAGTTATCTCGTTCATAAGTCAGATGAGGAAGCAGTTCCGTTACTGAGCCGTGTTGCGTTTGTATTTGATAGCGTAACGTTTGATGGGTCGGAAACTCGCCCTTTAATTGCAACAAACAGCACCACGCATTGAGACCGATTTGAAGCTGTTCTTTTTGCTCACTTAAGGGGGCTTGATGAAGGACGGAGGCGTTTTCATCCGTAATTTGCACCATACCCTCCAAGCGTTGGGTGGTGACTAGCCAAATATTGATTTCAGTTGCGGTCACTTTGCGCAAAATCGGACCTGCAACGATAAGAGGAAGTGAAGATGTTTCAGTCGTGTTCATCAATGCTGGCAAAACGGCTCCTTATGTGTCAGCTTCTTCTTCTAATATTTCGATAACTTGTGAACTGCTAAGTTCATGTCCCATAAGGAATAAACCTAGCATGGCATCGGCTTTTGACGCGTTATCACTGTCTTCATCCAAAATCTGCTGAAGTCGCGTTCTGATTAGATCTATTTCGTGCTCGACGAAGCCGCGTCCCTCTTCGTCTCCCTGACCATCTTCTGGAGCATTATCAAAGTGCAAAAATAACATGTCACCATCAAGTTGAGTCCCTATCAACCTTTCAGGCAGCCATGCTTCTCCCATCACAATGTCTGGGTCCGTGTCTGCGGGTAAATGATTCAAGGTAGAGATAAGTTCTGATGCTTTCACTTTTTACTTCATTATGTTTGATTTAGAACTAAGCTAGAGTTTTAAGAGCTTGTTACGATAGTAAAAATATTCACAAATAAGCTCATCTAGTCGTGCAATATTAATATAATCTTGGGACTCAAACTGTCACGAGGATGACAACATTTGTCATTGTAACGGCTATCATCAGAAGAACATAAGCTTTAAATGGCAAATCATTGATGTTTGCCTGCTTCTCAACCAACATTTTTCGAACTCATGAAGAGATTAATTCTAACAACACTCACTTTACCTTTAGCTGCGATGGCTTCTTCTGCGTATGGTGTAGAAGAGCAAACGTGGGGAATTGCAGCGATGTATCGCACCGCATCGATCCCGTTTTATACCGCCGATAATGACTCGACGGTGAGTACATTTGTACCAATGATGTTCTTTGAAAACGAGCATTTGTATATCAATGGCATTGAAGGCGGCGTTTTTCTGTATGACGAGAGTGATTCTGACTGGCGCGCGAGTGCGATCATGCGATTGAGATTTGTTGATATTCCCATGTCGCTACAAAATGCCAATGAAGGGGACAGAGTCGACTTTGGTGGTCAAGTTCGTTATAGCATTAACGACAACTGGCGCGCAGAGTTAGAATTAATGACGGACGATGAACTCCAGTTTCACTCTAATTATCGCCTTGCCGCTAATTATGCGTTTGGTGATTGGGAGTTAGAGCCATCTATCACGATTCGATACAAAGACGCCGACTTCAACAGTGAATATTATGCGTTTAAAGATGTTACTGGGGAAAGAACTGGAGCAGGACTTGACGCCAACATCGGCATCAAAGCGCGTTATCATGTGACTTCCAACTTGTACTTATTGGGGGAAACGAGTGTCACTCGCTTAGATGATAATGCCTACAACAGCCAGCTTGTAGAAGACCGATATCAAGGTGAATTGTTTGTCGGTTTTGGCTTTTTCAACGATAAAGGCAAAGCTCCGAAATCAGCACTGAGCAATAAACCATACCTACGTATCGCGCATGGTTGGGCGACGCCTTCAAATATTGGTGAAATATTTAGCTTTGAGAGAGAAAAAGACCCATACGACAATCAACTTACTTCATTGTTTTATGGGCACCCGCTAACGGACGAGTTGTTTGGCTTTCCTCTTGATATTTATTTAACGCCAGGTTTGGTTCATCACTGGTCGTCCAGTGTTCAGTCCGCGAGCACAGAATACGTGATGGCGATTAAGGCTTATTATACAGTTAATTGGCCAACGACTTGGCGATTTGGTGTTGCGGAAGGTATGTCATACGTCGACAACATTACCTACATCGAAGGAACCGAAATGGAAGACAAGGGTTATACACCAAGTAAGCTACTGAACTACTTAGACTTCTCGTTTGATGTAAATATAGGTGACTTATTCAACCAAAAAAACTGGGAAAATATGTGGGTGGGTTATTCATTGCATCACCGCTCAGCAATTTTCGAAAGTGCGTCCCAGTTTGGGCGCATTAAAGGCGGGAGCAACTACAATACCATTTACTTCCAGTTCGAGTTTTAGAGTATCGTAAGATGCATATAGGTCGGATTTGCAACTGACTTCTTTATCGCCCATTATGAGTAATGATGAATAATACAATGCTGCTTTCAACGCGAACCTTCGTGTATCGTGCCAAAGTTAAGGCTGTTTGTGATGCATCTGATGAATCGGATGGCATGAGCACCATGAGTATCGACTCCTCATTCAATATTCAAATTGAGGCGATAAACTGTACCAACGATGAATTTGCCAAGCGCTTTTTTGTCGTCCACGGGGAAGGACATTTAGAGGGTGACGAATGGTTAGTGTTGTACGTCAATTCTCTTGAGGTTGACGTTGGAGACGATCTCGAAATTCCGAGTGATGTCGCGTTTGATGCGATGATTGAGAATATGATAAACGAAGCTGAGCAGTCTTTGGAAAAGCTCTATCACGAAGCGCTACACAACTTAGAGAAAGTGAATCGCTCTGGGAGAAATAAGATAACTTCTAAACACGATTAGGGTATTTTGATCGACAAGGGATTGGCGCGAACCAATCCCTTGTTATTTGTATTCTACTTGTTCTTGAACTTAGGCCAATTTACGCTATCGCTGCAAGTTGGCTCTGCGCTTCAGAAATGCCTTTCGCAGCGAAATCTTCACCCATGTTTAGCGCTTCCGCATAAACAAATTCCACATCAGTTATACCAACGAAACCTAGCACGGTACGCAGGTATGGTGTGACGTTGTCAGTTGGTGAATCTTTATGGATACCACCGCGAGTCGTGATGACAATCGCTTTCTTACCTTCGATCAGGCCTTGAACGCCGTTTTCAGTGTATTTGAATGTCACGCCAGCACGAGCAATCAAATCAATCCAGTTTTTAAGCTGAGTTGGAATTGTAAAGTTATACATTGGTGCGGCAATAACCAAAGTGTCTGCGGCTTTTACTTCTTCAATAAGGGTATCCGACAGTTCGACAACCGCTTGTTGTTCTTGTGAAAGATCTTCCGTTGCGCGAAGTGCAGTGGCAACGGCGAAGTCCAAAACTGGTAATGGGTTTGCAGCCAAATCACGAACAGTTAGCTTGTCTTGGTCTACATTTTTGATGAAGTCTTCAACCAGTTTGTTTGATTGAGAGTAATCGCCAAGGATGCTTGATTTTAGAGCTAGTACACGAGACATAATGGTTATTCCTTAAATAAGTGCTTTTGACTATGGGAGCCATTATAAGCGAGGCACGTTGGTTAAAAAGTATAGGGATTCGCTGAACATGTTCGAAAAATTTGAATGTGGTTTCGGTTATCTTGTTGCAGATCTTGTGTGATACAATCCGCGCAGTTTTTGTAATGAAAAGAATAGGAAACGCTTTGACTTCGTCACAGCCCCCAAAAAAGAATCCCGCTGAAGAGCAAGCGACACCGTCAAATGGTGTGCAAAAGGCGACAGCGAAACAAGATAAAGCACCTCAGGCTCAAGTGAATAGCGCGGCGTCTCTACGCAAAGCGTTAAGCCAGTGCATGATGCGTGACCGCTTCCGTTTAAGTAAACGCATTTCTGGTGCGAGCAAAATTAAGAAAGATGCAGCACGTAATGCTGTGTTTGATGAAATTGCACTCGACATTGCTAAATCGATGATGGTTGCGGAACAACGCAGCAACTACAAACCAACGATTGAATACCCAGAAATTCTGCCCGTCAGCCAAAAGCGTGACGACATCGCTAAAGCTATTGAAGAAAACCAAGTGGTTATCGTCGCGGGTGAAACCGGTTCTGGTAAAACCACTCAGCTGCCAAAAATCTGCGCTGAGCTTGGTCGCGGTAAGTTCGGTCTGATTGGTCATACTCAGCCTCGTCGTCTTGCAGCGCGTTCGGTTGCTAACCGTATTGCCGAAGAGATGGAAACCAAGCTTGGTGAGTTTGTTGGTTACAAGGTTCGATTCAACGATCAGATCTCTGAAAATACCCAAATCAAATTGATGACGGACGGTATCTTGTTGGCTGAAATTCAGCATGACCGTTTCTTGAATCAATACGACACCATTATTATCGATGAAGCGCACGAGCGCAGCCTTAACATCGATTTCATCTTGGGTTACTTGAAAGAGTTGCTACCACGCCGTCCTGATTTGAAAGTAATTATCACGTCGGCAACCATCGACCCAGAGCGTTTTTCAAAACACTTCAACAATGCACCAATTATTGAAGTGTCAGGTCGTACTTACCCAGTAGAAACCCGTTACCGCCCACTAAGCGGTGATGACGACAATGATCGTGACCAACTTGAAGGCATCTTCGAAGCGGTAGACGAATTGTGCGATGAAGGTTTAGGTGACATCCTGATTTTCATGAACGGTGAGCGTGAAATTCGTGATACCGCAGATGCATTGTCCAAACGTAATCTGAAGAGCACGGAAATTGTGCCGCTTTACGCGCGTTTGTCGGCGGGCGAGCAGAACAAGATTTTCCAACCTCATGCTGGTCGCCGAATTGTACTGGCAACCAACGTGGCAGAAACCTCGCTAACCGTTCCGGGCATCAAGTATGTTATCGACCCGGGCACGGCGCGCATTAGCCGCTACAGTTACCGAACTAAGGTTCAGCGTCTTCCAATTGAGCCGGTTTCTCAGGCGAGTGCGAACCAACGTAAAGGTCGTTGTGGTCGTGTGGAAGAGGGTATCTGTATCCGTCTGTACTCAGAGGAAGATTTTGAGTCGCGCCCAGAGTTTACCGATCCCGAGATCCTGCGTACCAACCTAGCATCGGTTATCTTACAGATGACCGCACTTGGCTTGGGCGACATTCAAGCCTTCCCATTTGTGGAAGCGCCGGACAAACGTAACATCCAAGATGGTGTTCGTTTGCTGGAAGAGCTTGGCGCGATTAATTCTGAGGTAAAAGACCCGAAAAAACGCCTGACTTCCATCGGTCGCCAATTAGCTCGTTTGCCAATCGACCCACGCTTGGCGCGTATGGTTTTGGAAGCGCCAAAATATGGTGCGCTTAAAGAAGTGATGATCATTGCAGCAGCCTTGTCGATTCAAGATCCACGTGAGCGTCCTTCAGACAAACAACAATCATCAGATGATAAGCACCGTCGTTTCTTCCATGAAGAGTCGGACTTCCTGACGTTTGTGAATTTTTGGGAATACATCCAAAAGCAGCAAAAAGCGTTGTCTAGCAACCAGTTCCGCAAGCAGTGTAAGCAAGATTATTTGAACTACTTGCGCGTTCGCGAGTGGCAAGACGTGTACTTCCAAATTCATCAGTCGATGCGTGAAATGGAATTCAAACTTAACGATGAGCCTGCGTCGTACCATGGTGTACACAGTGCGATCTTGGTTGGTTTGCTGTCGCACATCGGTATGAAAGACCAAGAAAAGAATGAATATCAAGGCGCGCGCAACGCTCGTTTCCACATCTTCCCTGCATCGGGTCTATTTAAGAAACAACCTAAGTGGATAATGTCAGCCGAGTTGGTGGAAACCTCGAAACTTTGGGGCCGTATCATTGCCAAGATTCAGCCGGAATGGATTGAGCCATTAGCCAAGCACCTTATCAAGCGCAGTTACAGCGAACCGCATTGGTCGAAGAAACGTGCGGCGGTGATGGCGCACGAAAAAGTCATGCTTTACGGCGTGCCAATCGTACCGAAACGTTTGGTGAACTACGGCAGTATCGATTCGACCGTTAGCCGAGAAATCTTTATTCGTAGTGCGCTGGTGGAAGGCGAGTGGGAAACCAAACACGCGTTCTTTAAGCAAAACCGTAAGCTTCTGCAAGAAGTGGAAGAGCTTGAACACAAATCTCGTCGTCGTGACATCTTGGTGGATGATGATGAGCTGTTTGATTTCTATGACCAACGTGTTGGTACCGAAGTGGTGTCTGGTAAACATTTCGATACGTGGTGGAAAAAAGCATCGAAAGAAGATCCTGAACTGCTGAACTTTGAAAAAGAGATGCTGTTCAAGGGCGATGCTAGTCATGTCACCGACTTGGATTACCCGAACTTCTGGCATCAAAATGGTTTGAAGCTCAAGTTGAGTTACCAATTTGAACCGGGCGACGATAGTGACGGTGTCACAGTGCATTTGCCGTTGCCGATTTTAAACCAAGTTGAACCAGCGGGCTTTGACTGGCAGATCCCAGGTTTACGTCATGAGCTTGTGGTTAGCTTGATTAAATCGCTGCCGAAGACGATTCGTAAGAACTTTGTGCCTGCGCCAAACTATGCCGATGCATTCTTGGCACGCGTCAAGCCAATGGAAGCGCCGCTGCTAGACTCGCTAGAGAAAGAACTGCGCCGCATGACGGGTGTAGAAGTATTGCGTGAAGACTGGAACTTGGAACAGGTGCCTGAGCACTTGAAAGTGACGTTCCGCGCGGTTGATCATCGAAATCGCAAACTGAAGGAACATAAAGACCTTCACGAATTGAAAGAGAGCTTGAAAGACAAAGTTCAAGAAACGCTTTCTAAAGTGGCGGATGACGATATTGAACAGCAAGGTCTGCATACGTGGAGCTTCGGTGAATTGCCGAAAGTGTATCAACAAAAACGTGGTGGCTACGATGTAAAAGCGTATCCAGCACTTGTTGATAGCAAAGACAGCGTTGAAATCAAACTCTACGAAACCGAATTTGAGCAGATCACCGCAATGCGTGCTGGCCAGCGTCGCCTAATTTTATTGAACGTACCGTCGCCAATTAAATACTTGCACGCTAACTTACCGAACAAATCGAAGTTGGGTTTGTATTTTAACCCTTACGGCAAAGTGCTTGATCTGATCGATGACTGTATCGCCTGTGGTGTCGATAAGCTTATTGAAGAGCAGGGTGGCTTAGTTTGGGAGCCAGAGAAGTTCGAAGCGTTGAAAGAACACGTTCGTGCTGAACTGGGTGATACCGTCGTAGAGATCGCGAAACAGGTTGAGACTATTCTGACAACGGCGTTCAGCATCAATAAGAAGCTAAAAGGCAAAATCGACTTCACTATGGCGTTTGCTCTGTCGGATATCAAAGCACAAATTGAAGGCTTGATCTTCAAAGGCTTTGCGACGGAATGTGGCTGGAAACGCTTGCCGGATATTCTTCGCTACATGCGTGCGATAGAGCGTCGTATGGAGAAGTTGCCAATCGATCCAAACAAAGATCGTTTACACATGCTGAAGATTGAATCTGTGACTCAAGACTATAAAGAGTTGCTGAACAAGATCCCGAAAGGTGTGGCCATTCCTGAAAACGTAAAGGAAGTGCGTTGGATGATTGAAGAGCTTCGCGTGAGTTACTTTGCTCAACAATTAGGCACTCCTTATCCTGTTTCTGATAAACGAGTCAAAAACGCGATTGATGCTTGCTAATCAACCAGTAAAATAGCGTCAGATTTGTAATTATCGCTTATAAGGTTACTGGTACACTAATTGCTTGTAACTTAATAAGCGTTATTTTTTAGTTCTGGGAGGCAATGATTCGCCTCCCTTTATTTGTAGTACCAACGACTGAGTTATGCAGACGTGGGAATAATAAAGAGTAAAGGTAGATGATGAAAAAAACTCTATTAGCAGTGGCGCTACTTGGCGCATCTTCTGCGGCAATGGCAGATTCTTGGATTTACGGTGGCGCAACAGTAGGTCAGTCTGACTACAAAGGTGAGACGGATACATCATACTCTGTTCACGTTGGTACAGGCATCCTACCTATCATTGGTATTGAAGCCGGTGTGACGCAACACGGTGAATTTAACGTAAATGGTCAAGACACTAAGCTAACGTCTTACTACGCAGCACTTAAGCCAAGCATCGACTTTGGTCCACTGCATGTGTATGCAAAAGGTGGCTTCCACCAGTGGGACAAAGAAGTGAAAGGCGGCAAAGACGATGACGATTTGGATCTAATGTACGGTGTAGGTGCTGAGTACTTCATTTTTGGTCCGATGTCTGTTGGTGCTAGCTACATGAACTACACGGCGGGTAAAGACGATATCGGCACGTTCTCTGTTAACGCAACACTGCATTTCCTATAAGCGTCTAGCTTTCTAACACCCATATGAAAAACACCGACTTTATGTCGGTGTTTTTTTGTCTGGAAGTCACAAAACAAAAGTTGAACATAAATTATTCACTTTTGGATCTTAAAATGCTCATGCTTTCCAATATATAGTGGCGATTAAATGCGCATATTTGCGTAATGTTTCGCTTAGGAATCGCTCAGGAAGGGATAGTATGAAAAAAACACTCTCGTTATTAGCTCTAACGTTGTGCTCAACATCAGCAATGGCTGACTCATGGATTTACGCTGGCGGTCAAATCGGTCAATCTGATATCGATAGCGAAAACGATACAACCTACGGTATTCATGTAGGTACTGGTATTTTGCCATTCATTGGCATTGAAGCAGGTTACTTTAATCACGGCAAAGTGAATTTATCACTGAGTGGCAGCAGGGGGAGTGCTGATTTTGATTCATTCTATTTAGCAGCGAAACCAAGCATCGACTTTGGGCCGCTTCATGTCTATGCCAAAGGTGGCATCAATGCATTCAATGTTGATTATGACGGCGGACTGAGAAATCTAGATAAAGATGATGGTGTCTCCTACATGTATGGTGTCGGTGCCGAATACTTCTTGCTCGATAATGTTTCTATTGGGGCAAGCTATCAAGCGTTTGGCGTGGATATTGACAGCGATAGTGACACCGTGAGCAGTGTGACAGGGAATATTACCTTCCATTTCCTATAATACTCAGTCTCTATGAAAACGTTACTGACTTGGTTTCATCGCTAGCTTTGAAACCAAGTCAGTGTGACTTATCTCAATTTACGCGTCCATCAATGATAAAGCCACAGAGCGCAAGTATTTCCAGTGCTTTTCCAACGATCAAATTACGATAAAATCAATCGTTAGACCTCGTAATTTTTGTGTTGATATTACTTTGTTCTTATCTGCCTTTAACTGAGCCAAAAATGCAATAAATGGCGATTTTTTGCAAAAATATGTGATTGCTGCTAAACTTCGCCCCGCTTTAAAACTTTAGAGTTCAAATTAATGGAGGGCGGTATTGGAGTTCTTCTCACCTGAGGGGCGTTTCAAATTCACGTTAAATTTGTATTTATGGATAATGCATTTAAAAAATATAGTATCGACACAACAGACTATCAGGTTGGACAGGACAACGTTCAAAAGTGGGGATTCGACATACATAACCCCGTTTTTGGCATCAGTGCGGGTCTCGTTGTTTTCTGTCTAATTTCACTTCTTCTTGTTGAGCCAACCACTGCTCGTGATGTATTAAACGGTCTGAAAAACGGAATTATCGAACAGTTTGATGCGTTCTTTATGTGGTCGACAAACTTCTTCTTATTATTCGCTGTTGCTCTTCTTTTTTCTCCGCTGGGTAAAATCCGCTTAGGTGGCAAAGAAGCAACGCCGGATCACTCAACCGTTTCTTGGTTGTCGATGCTCTTTGCTGCTGGTATGGGTATTGGCCTTCTGTTCTGGAGTGTGGCGGAGCCGACCGCGTACTTCACTGATTGGTGGGGAATGCCACTGAACGCAGTGCCATACACAGAAGAAGCGAAATCTCTAGCGATGGGTGCCACCATGTTCCACTGGGGTGTGCATGGTTGGAGTATTTACGCACTCGTTGCACTAGCACTTGCGTTTTTTGCTTTTAACAAGGGTTTACCGCTTTCATTGCGCGCGGCGTTTTATCCAATTTTTGGTGACCGAGCATGGGGTTGGTTAGGACATGTTATCGACATTCTTGCCGTTTTATCCACGCTGTTTGGTCTTGCAACGTCGCTGGGTCTCGGTGCTCAGCAGGCGACCAGTGGTATTAACCATGTCTTTGGTCTAGAAGGCGGCATTGGTACACAAATGATTGTGATCACCTTTGTTACCTTTATCGCGGTGCTATCAGTAATTCGTGGTATTGATGGTGGTGTTAAGCTACTGAGTAACGTCAATATGGTGGTTGCGTTTGCCCTGCTTATTTTCATTACCTTTATCACGTTTGATACGGCGTGGGGTTCGCTACGCGACACAACAATGGCTTACATTGAAAATATTATTCCGTTGAGCAACCCCCACGGTCGTGAAGATGAAACTTGGATGCACGGCTGGACGGTATTCTACTGGGCTTGGTGGGTATCTTGGTCACCGTTTGTTGGTATGTTTATCGCGCGTGTGTCTAAAGGTCGTACGGTTCGAGAATTCCTGTTCGCAGTGATCGTTATTCCTACTGTCGTTACCTTGATTTGGATGTCTGTATTCGGTGGTATCGCGCTTGACCAAGTGGTGAATAAAGTCGGTGAGCTAGGTGCAAATGGTCTAACTGATATTTCACTGACTCTGTTCCATGTTTACGATGCGCTTCCGTATAGCTCAGTGATTTCAATGCTTTCTATCGTGCTGATTCTGGTGTTCTTTATTACATCATCAGACTCTGGCTCACTGGTTATCGATAGTATCACTGCGGGCGGTAAGATTGATGCACCAATTCCACAGCGTATTTTCTGGGCTTGTATTGAAGGTGCAATTGCAGCCGTTATGCTTTGGGTTGGTGGCAAAGAAGCCTTGCAAGCATTGCAGTCAGGCGTGGTTGCAACGGGATTACCGTTTACCTTTGTTCTGTTGTTGATGTGTGTAAGCTTGGTTAAAGGGTTAAGAACCGAACTGTCAGCTTACAAATAAACACTATCCACTATTGGATTTAAATGCCGAGCTTAATGCGCTCGGCATTTTTATTTCTACTTTTCTTTTTCAATAATTCCGTTACAGTTTGGGCTTATTCCCACCTCATTTAACAGCATTATGTCACTGGCTAAACTCATTCTTATTCGTGGACTTCCAGGTTCAGGTAAAACAACCTTAGCAAAGCAATTGGCGATAGAGCTTGGTGCTAAGCATTTTGAAGCTGACATGTATTTTGAAAATGATGAAGGTGATTATCACTTTAACCCGACTCAATTGCCCCAAGCGCACGAATGGTGTTTTCAGCAAACTCGAAAGTGGTTGAACAAAGGGAAAGTCGTGATTGTGAGTAATACGTTTGTTCGGCACTGGGAGATGAAGCGTTACTTGGACTACTGCGTGAAGAAGCGCATTGAGGTGGAAGTTAAAGTGTGTCGCGGCGCGTATCAAAGCATTCATGATGTGCCACCAGCGACCATCGAAAAGATGCGACGCCAGTGGCAAGAGTGACCGTTACCAGAACCAGGGGTTACTGACCTCGTCCGTCAATCATCACAACGAATGTTTTGCTCATGATTGAAAGGTCCATTGAAATCCAAGAGTAGAACGAACCTAAGCTTAGTGCGTAACTGTGATCAAAACCAACTTTACGTCGTACATCTTCAATGCAAGCATCATAGCCTTGGTTAACTTGCGCTAGGCCCGTAATTCCCGGTAATACGCCATATGTGCGTTCTACAAAATAAGGGATTTCATCTTCCAACTTTTGGTAGAAAGCAGGGCGCTCTGGACGTGGCCCGATCATCGACATTTCACCTCTCAACACATTAAACAGCTGTGGTAACTCATCTAAACGCGTCTTACGTAAAAAACGTCCTACTGGTGTGATTCGAGGATCATTTTCGGTTGCCCAAACTGCACCGGAGCGTTGCTCCGCATCAATATACATGGTGCGAAACTTCATGATCTGAAAAAGATCCATTTTTTCTGGTGTACAGCGCCCAACACGCAGTTGACGATAGATCACTGGGCCTTTGGATGTGATTTTTATAGCTAGCGCGATAAATGGGAATAGTGGTGCAGTGACGAGCAAAATAAACATTGCAACCAGTACATCAAACGTTCTTTTCGCGTGGCATACATTTGAATCGTAGCGTGAGTTTTTCATGATGCTTTCCTTATTGGTTGACGCGTTTCCAACGCCCATTTTCCATTCCTAGCAAATACTTCATACCGCCGATGAAATTGGCGAGATGACCAATGACGATGTAGCTAATCAGTTTAAAAGGCTTGACTGTGTTAAGTGCAGGCACCAAGTAAGTGACAAGTGCGATACCATAAACACAGGCTTGAGCGAGCAGCATTATTTGAAACAGCGGGTTGTGTGCCAGTAGTAGTGAACAAACCAAGCAAACAATCATCAAATAGGGTGTTGCTAAGCGCAGAACCTTTCCCGATAGAAATGCAAAGGCAGTGCCACGATAGCGAGGTAGCAGTAATTTCTTTAATTGCATGAGCTGCTGCATGTTACCCGCTGAAATTCTTAGGCGTCGCTTGAAGTCTGCGTCGTCTGAGCTTTGTTCGAGTTCAAGAGCCAGCATGTTCGGTTCGTAGATAGCGTTATAGCCTCGCAAAACGATTCTCATAGGGAGAATAAAATCGTCATTGATGGTGCTGACTTCAAGTGGTTCAAATAGGTGGGTTCTGAATGTATAAAACGCACCGTGAGAGCCAATCGTTGAACCTAGCAAGGATTCTTGGTGCTTCACTCGAGACTGGTATTGCCAGTACGCTGCTTCACCTTGGTTATCGGTACTCATTATTTGATATGTCGCGTTAACCACTCCAACCTTCTCATTTTGATAATGCTGACTAGCTAGCAACAGAGAATCGCAAGAAATCAATGCCGATGTATCACTCAGTGCGGTAATGTCCGAGCTAACATGACGCATTTCTTCGTTGAGTAGGGCAACTTTACCGCGATTGACTTGGTGGTCATTAATGATGAACAGTGTATCGGAGCAGATTGCTTCTTGAATCGTCGCTTGAGCAATCTCGGCTGTGTTATCTGTGCAGCCATCACATGCGATCACCACTTTCAATTTATCTCTTGGGTAATCTAAGCTCGCAAGGTTGCGGATCTTTTCTGCTATCCATTGTTCTTCATTGTAGGCGGGCACGATGACAGTAATAGATGGTAACTGACTGTCTGTTTGAGAGGCTTTGTAAGCTCGCTCTACAAATGGTGCTGTGGTTTTTTGCTGTTTTAAAGGAAGCCATTTAAGTAGCAATGGATAACCAACATGATGATAGACAATCAAAAATGCGGATAAACCAAAACCTGTAATCCAAAGTAAATCATTCATAGCTAGCCTCCTTGGCCAAACGTGAGTAGCGACCCACCATGTCTCTGATATCAAAATGTTTGAGAATAAAAGTTCGAGGAGAACCATGGGTTGATTTCAATTGCAGCGACAAAGCTTCCGCCAAAGAGAACACTCGGTTGGCTTCAACCAATGTGCTGTTAATCGGGCAGAGCGTCTCTTTCACGCCACCAACATCGGTTGCGACACAAGGAACGTCACATGCTTGAGCTTCTAGTGTTGAGAGAGGGAAGCCCTCTTGAAGCGACGGTAAACAAAATAAATCGAGGCTTTGGTAAAAGCTGGGCATATCATCGACCAAGCCTAAAAAGGTAACGCGATCCTCAAGTTTTAACGTTCTAACTTGTGCTTCCAATTGAGCTCTCTGAGAACCATCTCCAGCAATGGCTAGGTGTGTGTTTGGCGTAAGATGAGAGAAGGCTTCGATAAGCACTTTATGGCCTTTAACTGCTTCTAAACGTCCAGCCACTCCAATCACGGTTTTGTTGGCTGGAAGCCCAAACAAGTTTCTATTGGTTGCTTGATTACCGCTTTGAAATTTCTGGCAATCGATTCCATTGTGAATGGTGCAGACTTTGCGGTAATTCAGTTTTGTCTGGATTTGTTCGGCGACAAAGTTCGCATCGGCAACCACATGTGGACGAATCATTTTTAGCAGTAGGGACTGCAGTCGAGCTGACTTTCTGTTATTCAGATGCCAGGCGTCGTGCTCAGTATGGATAATTACTGGCACCTGCGCTAAGCGTGCCGCAATCCCACCATATAATAGTGGACCGATATGGTGAGTGTGGACCACATCAGGCTTAAGTCCTTTGAGCATGGAAGTCAGCGTACTGATGGTTTTTCCGCTGAATCCAGGTTTCTTATTGAGAAAGTGCAGCTGGCCTTGGTAGGCCGAGAGTTTTGACCAGCATTGCAGTGTTTGCTCTTTGCTTCCCTCTAAACTTACGACAAACACGGAATGATTCGGTTGCGCAAAACGAAGCATCTCTAATACGAGCGTTTCCAAACCGCCAGGAGCTAAGTGCTGCACGACGTGTAATATCACTTTTTTATTGCGTTGACTGCTATTTTGTTTTTGTCTGAATTCCATTCTCAAACCCTCGTTGAGTTCTTTGTTTATTTAGGAATAGCAGACTGTGTGCCAATAAATTAAGCCTTTAAAAACAATGATCTAATGGCGATACATATGAAGAGCGATGTTTATTCTCAATTTGAGATTCATATTAGTGGAAACCTTATGCGGAGTTAGAATAAGCACAAAAAGAAAAGCACTCGCTGAACGAGTGCTTGTAATGGAGTGTTAACGGCTGTTAGCTTCCGTATACCACTTTAGGTAGAGTGGTGATCACAGGAACGCCAAGATGCTTTTCTAATGCTCTTTTAGAGCGGATAGAGTTATCTGCTAACTCAAGTATCGTCGCTAATCCAATGCCCAAACCCGCGCCACCGATAAACCCTAAAATGACAAACACAAAACTAGGTAAGTTAGACGGAATGGTTGGTGTGAAAGGTTCATCAATGATTTTCACGCGTTTATTCTCTTCAAATACGCCAAGTGAACCAGTTAATTGGGCCATTTCATAACGCTCTACAAGGTCATCATACATTTCTCTTTTTACCGCGACATCACGAGCTAGGCGGTTGATTTCTGTTGCTGTGCTACCAAATCGATGCGCATTACTTTCTAACTCTTGAATCATTGTTCGTAAGCTATTGGTTTCTTCTGTGAGGGCTTCAAAGCGTCCGCGCATAATTTGCAGTTGGTGAAGCTGAGAGACCAGAAGAGGCTGAGCTTCTCCAAGACTGTTTACGGTGGTATTGCTTGCGATATCCCAAAGTTGGGCGCTGTTTAATTCCGGTTGTTTAGAGTTCAATAGTACTGAGCGCTCTTGCTCCAAGCGGTTTAACTCTCGTAGCTTGCCTTGAACCATGCTATGCGCCTCAGTGTACTTGGCGCGAAGCAAAGTGAGCTCACTACGAATGTCGATGATTTGTTCTTCAAGCTTACCGATAACCGGGTTGGTTTTAGAAAGCTGTTGGTCCAAACTACCTAGGCTTCGGGTAACACCAGCAAGCTCCGCTTCTTTTTCTGCCAAGGTTTGTTTAAGGCTTGCCAGACGAGTCAGGCTTTGTGCTTGCATTTCAGGCGTCGCGTGAGAGTAAGTATTCTTGTATTCCGCGAACGCTTGCTCTGCTTTATCCAGCTCTTCTCTGCGTTTATTAATATGGATGGTTAAAAAGTGACTTGAATCTTTAATTGAAGATCGTTCAGGAGCTAAAAGCTGTTCGACAAAATGTTCGCTGACGGAGAGTAACATCGACTCCATGCCATTCGGTTTGCCACTTCGTAGTTGGATTTGAATGAAGTCCTTACCAAGCTGCTGAACAGACAAACGCGACGCGAGATCTTTAATGATGAACTCTTGCTCTTTGGCACTCATTTCGTCACTAATCAGCGCTTCTTCTTTGGCAACTGAGTACAAAACATGTCGGCTTTTTAGCAAGGTACTGAGTGCGCTCAATCGATCTTTCAGCATGGTTGAGACGGCAAGATCTTGAAGGAATGGGTTCATTTTCGCTGTCTCTTGGATAAGCATACTCGTATGAGCGACATAAGTCGTCGGAACCAGTTTACTTACGATGAAACCCAGCACAGGCAATACAAGCATAGGAATAACGATCATGTAGCGACGTCTCCAAGCTCCATGTAACAGTACACTGAGGTTTTCTCTTAAATCGTTCATAGCGCCCTCACTAATTTATCAACTTGGTTGGCTCTTGCTTCCCAGCTTTGCTGTTGAACAAATGACTTTGAATCTGTCGGTGGCGGTAGGAGGTGATCGAGACTGGCACGCACGTCTTCGACATCTTGAACCACATGGAGCATATGTTTGTAGGGCATTAATGCGGGAAAGGGTGTGCTGATAACAGGGGTTCCTGTTGCCAAGTACTCAAGAAGTTTAAGCGGATTACATGCCTTGATTTGAGCGTTATCAACAAAGGGCAACCAACTGGCATCCCAGTGTTGAGAGTAACGTGGCAGAGTGTGATGCGCTCTCGGGCCCAGGTAGTATATGTTGCTTCTTTGTGGAAGTGGATTATCACTGAACTCGTTGGGGCCGATGAACACGAGATCCCAGTCAGGCGCTTGGTCTGCGACTTGGGCAATTAAGTCGTAGTCTAACCATTCAGACAAACTGCCATAAAAGCCCAGCACTTTGCGACCATTATTAGGTAAATCTTCAGCCTTAGGTGCTGGCTCAGAAAACAGGCTAAAGTCGACACCGTGAAGTAAAGTGACGGTTTTACCAGATGGAAATTGAGTGGCGAGTTTGTCACTTGCTGTAAAAATCACATCAGCCGCGTTAACCAGTGTACGTTCATGCTTGGCAACCGTGTCGTGGTCAACACCAGCTAAAGCGCTAAAGTCATCGCCACAATAGTAAATTAGCCCACGTGAATTCATTTCCGCACAAACATCTGCGGCCGTCGGGAGCGATGTCCAAAATATAGGCTTATCAAAACCAAGAGCGTGTAACTGTTTATTGAGCTGGTATTTCATCATCTTAGCCGCTACTTTTCTTGCCAGCGCAGAACTTGGAGCAGGAATAGTGAGTAGGTTAATGGTGTGAATATTTGGGTTTATTTCAGACTCTAACGTTGGCTTATGCGATCCAGCGTTATTAAATACACGAGTGAGCTTGTTTAACGCACGTTGCATGTCTTTAGCGGTCAGCCTAGGTTGACGCAGACCGATTGAGTTAACCCAAAGGATGCGGTGGCTCGTTGCTAGTCGTTTGACAATGTGTTGAGTGGAGGAGGGTAACCCACCAAAATCTTCTCCAAATACTACGATGTCTGTCATGTGGCTCTCCTTGAGTCTTCGTTATTTGATTACTAATCAAGAGAGTAATCACAATACGTGCCAAGGATTTATTTCTTATAAAACAGCTAATTGGACTTTCTGTTGGTATTTGAAACTAGGGTTTCTCATTTTGACAATCACTTTGAACGATTCGGCTAACGACAACTGTTAATGCTGCCAGAATGTAAATTGGCCAAGTGAAACCTTGAGTGAGGAAAGTACCTGATACGATGGTCCCGATAAGCCCACTTAAGACTGCGTTTGCTCCAACAGAGAGGGTGTAATCCGATGTTGGCGTCAGTAGTGAAATAGAATGCAAAGAGGTTCGAATCAATGACACAATCAATGTAATGAACACGGCGAGTCCAACAAACCCCGTTTCCGCTAATACGCCAAACCAAGTACTGTGTACGGCGTGATTGATGCCATCCCAGTGAGGGCTATAGAAATAGTAATTAAAGTAGAAATTATCAAGCCCAACCCCAGTTAACGGATGGTGGAGAGCCATTTTAAATGCGGCTTCCCACGCGTAAAGTCGCCCCATCGCAGAGGCATCTATACCATCCTCAGCGGCTCCCCCCGATTCTCGTCCTGAAATACCAGCGAATGCGTAGAGTACGATCGCTGCGATGGCGCCTAGTACCAAGACTAATGTTTTGCTTTTGATGTGTTTAAAAGCAAAGTAGGCAAATACAGACAGTGAACCGAGTAACCCACCGCGGCTCTGAGTCTCAATTATCGCAAAGAACAAAACCAAACAGGTGATAAGGGCAAAGAGCCTGAGATGCTTGGGGGAATGCTTCTCCATCAATTGACTAACGGTAAAGGCAAGGGGAAACATCAGCACTAGTGCCAAATCGTTAGGATCGCCAAGTACTGAACCTATGGATCGTCCTATTGACACGCGCGTTCCTTCGACTAAATCAATGCCATTCGCAGCGTTTTGTAATGCCACTAAGCCAATCAATAATCCGGCGAAAATAATTGCTTTTGACATCTGAGCGAGCTGTGAAGGTTTAGTAATAAGCCAGGTGATGGCCAACGTCATAATGATGATTTTCCAATAGGTATTTTTGAACACCGTTATTGCGATATCACGACTGGAAGCGAATATGATTCCGATGATCACCAGACCCCAAAATATACACAGCCACTTTAATGAAGGGTGCCAAAAAGCTGTAATCTGGCGGCTTATAAGAAGGTGAAAAGCGAGTGCGGCGAGTGCCCCCAGTGATAAGAGTAATGGGATCTTGAAGTTATAGATAACAGGAAAGGCTTCGTGAATACGAAAGAATGAAAAAATAACGAACAGTGTGACAAGCCAAAACGTTTGATTGAGAACAAACAGTAACGCGAGTGGTGCGAAACACAACGCAACAATCAAAATGGGATGAGGCATAACAATCCAAAGCAGGCCGATACCGACAGTGATCGTCAGTGCTGCGATGGACTGTTTTGTTCTCACCTTGGTTTCATTCATAACGAGTATCTCTTCACCTGTCCACGCCTTTTCACTATGTATCGAGTGAGAGCATTTAGCGTCTCTTTACTCATGTAGCGAGTGGCTATCCATGCCAGCAAACTGCATGTCAAAATGCAAATTGCGATAGCGATGCCTATTGATTGTGAAGAGTGAAGCAGGAACAGTGCCACACCGGATATAATCTGTAATAAAACCATCAAACTTAGGTGAAAAGACAACGTCATACATTGTTGGCCTACTACATAAGTCAGGCCCAACTTACACAGTTGTGCGTAATAAAGAGCAATGAAAACTCCATAGATACCCAGGGACGATAGGCCAAACAGCAAAGCAATCGCAACGCACGCAGAGACGACATTTATACCCAGTAGCCAGCGAGTACGACGCTTGTACAAAATGGAGATGTTAATCAGCTCGCTCCATTCTTTTAACATGGCGATAGGTAGCAAGAATAAGCTGAATAGTACCGCCTCATGATAGGTTTCTGGTAACAGGTAAGTGATCATCACCATTGCTAATGTGCCGACTGCAACACTTAAACCGGTAATGTAAATCATGCCTAGATGAGTGATGCGCACAGCTTCTGTACTCTTACGACCTTCTAGGTAATTAAATCGACGTGGCATCCACCACATGCCAAATGGCTGAACTAAAATACACATGCCAACCGCAAATTTTACGGCTATTGCGTAAATCCCTAATGTCGCAAGTGAGGCGTTCGCGCCGATGAACCAGCGTTCAGCGCCATTGAGACAAAACGCAACCAATCCAGCCATCATCATTGGCAGACAGTAATTTAGGTATTGTTTCGCCACTGTCATACTTGGCAGAGTCATGCTGTAGCGGTTAATGATGTGCAGCCAGACAAACTGAGTAATAGCAGCCAACAAGCCACCCCATAAAACAGAAATAACATGTGGGTGAACAGACAGCGCCGTGATGATGAAAATGACCTGAAAAACAGTGGTAGTCACCATGACGTTAAGTAGGGTTCTTGCTTTGTCGTCCTGTGTTCTCAACCAAGCTGTGCCGATTGCGATACTGCCTTCTAGAACGATAGCAAACATAACAATAGCAAACTCGACTCGCGTAAAAGGTGCAGGAATAGGCGCGAGCATAATGATAGCGAGTAGGCATAAAGCCACGATGCCAGCGATGAATAAAGCAAGTGAGTACAGCTGGTTTAGAAGGCTTGTGCGCGTATTTTGATCCTTTTCAACCCCGACGAATCGATACAGCGCTTCATGTAAAGCGAAACTGACGAATAAGGTTGTGACAACGCCAAAGGTGGTAAGCAGTTCAAGCTTGCCCATTTGTTCTGGTGAGAGAAAGTGGGGCAATACAGGCAGCATGATTAGGCTGATGCTTTTGTTTATCACTAACGCGATAGCGAACAGCGACATATTGGTCATTGCTTTAGACATGGTCATATCCTTTGATGTATCGCGGTGTTTTGAGTTTACAATCGCCATTCGGTGCGGATTCTGCTGCAAGGTGCTGAGCGATTGGCAGATAACAACGTTCGGCCGTATAAAGTTGAGAAACGTTGAGTGCTTCGATACCCATTGTCACTTTCATCCATGGAGACTCATTCAAAAGGCGAATTGCGTTATGTAACGACGCCACATTGTTTGGTGTGTACTTGATGCAATTGCGGCCATGCGTCAATACGCGATCCCAGTAGCTATCATCATGTGGGATGACGATGCACATGCCTGCTGCGAGAGCTTCTAAAATGGATAATCCAAAAGGTTCGTTAACACTGGTGGAAACAAACACACCACACTGAGAGCGTAGGTCATCTAGGTTATCTGGGCACTCATGCCATTCAACACCTTTTGTGGTGAAGTCTGGTGTTGAATATTCCACACCTGCCACATTTGGTTTGATGTAACACACGGTAGATTTGATCTCTTTTGTCTTATCAAGTGTTAAAGCATCAAGAAAAAGATCGATGTTCTTCCATTTTAGTAAGCTGGCCGCCCAGAAGACGCGGTTTGAAATCGGATTTGCTTGTTTTGGCCAGCGGTCTCTCGATAGTCCGTTAACAAACGTAGACGCATTCAAACCACACCAATAGCGTTCAGTAGCTGGCTTCTCTGTTTTGAGGTAGACCTGTAAGGCCTCTAGCATCGATTCTCGGGTGTTTGCCAAGTAATAAATTGCGGATGCTTTTACCAAGCAGTAGCCGGAAGATCTTGAACGACCAATTGGACCATGAACCATTTGTACCACAGGCTTTTTGCTGATTAATCTCAGTAGGTACAAAGGCATATCATTACTCGGGCAAGATAGACCTAAAAAGCTATCTATCTTTGGTAGTTTCATGCACGCAAAAATCAGTTGGATAAAGTAATACGCGTTCATTAGCCAGTAAGTGATGCCATGAGTGGAGCTCAGTGGTGATGGTTTGATTTTGATAATCTGCACACGAGGCGTATCGCTAAGCAGTGACTCCCAATGCTCTGGATTCGTGGTCAGCAGATAACCAATTACGTTCAGTTTATCGCACTGCTTGAGGAGCTCTGCATTCGCAATCTTAGAACCACCTTGCATTGGGATGGCGTCGAACATTAATACACGTTTCATGACTGGGCTCCTCAATTGATACTCAACCAGCGTGAAAGAGGCTTCATGCAGTGAGTCATTGGCATTGGTGTAATACTGTTGTTCTCAAGCTCACCTTCATAAATACGTTCAATGGCGCTTATGGATGCTGCAGTCGTGAGGTTTTGGCTAGCATGAAGATAGGCGTTTTCAGCTAGCTTGTTTCTTAGAGCTACATCTTGCATGACTTGTTGGATAGCGTTTAATAAGCCTGCCATTCCGCGATTCTGGTACAGTAGCGCAGAGTGATTATGCTCGAACAACTCAGGGATGCCTCCTGTTTTAGGAGCCACGATAGGCAGCTGAGCTAAAGCCGCTTCTCCGAGCACGAGACCAAAGGCCTCTTCATAGGCGCCGCTAATAAAAGCGTCTGCATTCCCAGACATCCATGCACCAGCATTGCTTTTTTCCCCGACAAAGTGGACTCTGTCTTGGATACCGAGATCCGAAGCAAGTTGTTGCAATGTTTCTCTTTCCTCGCCATCGCCAACGATAACAAGATGAGGATTATCGTGATGGTAATTGTGCATGCGCATAGCGCGAATAAGGCGGTCGAATCCTTTTCTTTTAATCAACGAACCTACTGAGAGAAAGGTAAACGCTTGTGGAGGTATTCCGAGGTGAGCCTTGATATCAATGGGCGTATCAGAGTCCAGAAGCGATACACCGTTGTGCACAACATAAAGCTGGTCTTCTGGGTAACCGTCCTGAATAATTTCACGACCGACATCTTTACTAACGCAAATCAATTTTGGGGAGAGGTGTAACCCAAGAGAGAAGCGATCTCGCAATGTATAGTGACAATGAAGTTGAGTGACAAGTGGGATGTGATTCATGCGTGCAGCCAAGCACATCCATTGACAAGGACCACCGCTATTAACGTGTATCAAGTCGATATTGTGTTTTTCAATCAGTGCTGAGCCCTGTTTGATAAGGCTATTCCATCCGCTAATATCCCAGCGAGGCGCACTCCAGCCACCAACGAGATTGAAAACAGAATGTTCCGCTTCAATTCCGAGCGATTGACACTTATCGATTAGTGGCTGGCAGTTTGACCACACGAATGGCTCAAACTTATCACGGTCAATCCCTGAGATGAGATCCAGAAGTACCACTTCACTGCCGCGAATCCAGTTATCACCATAATGAACATATAGAATGCGTTTTGGAGTAGTCATAAGTCACCTCTGTCTCATCATTAACTTGTGTTAACTGCTGAGTTGCAACAGAGATGCCAAAATATGCCATTAGTTTATGTGTTTGAATATTATTAGATATTTGTGCTTGGACTTAAGGGGAGAAGCAATATTCTCATATTGAGAACCAATATGGCTTATTGCTCCGTTTCAATTTGATATTTTCGTAGCAATACAGGAATAACGCTTTGCGCCGAGAAATCATCAATAATGGTCTGCCGAGCATTTTGACGAATGTGAGATTGCTGCGCTTCATCAAGAGACATCCAATGTTTAAGGCATTGAGCGAGAGATGGGACGTCATCGACAATAAAGCCATTATCGCCAGTTTGGATAATATCGGGCAAGCGACCCACGCGCAGGCTCATCACTACTATTCCTCTAGCCATTGCTTCAAGCGCCGACATAGGCAGGCCTTCATAGCGAGAAGAAATTACCAGCACGCCAATGTTTTTCCAAACGGTCTCCATTTCAGTTTGATGACCGAAAAATGTCACATTTGAAGGGGCAATTTGGGCGAGTGATTCTCTTTCTGGTCCATCACCGAAAACACTAAAATGCAGTGTTGGGCAGAGCTTAGCTACTTCGATAAATTGGTCGGCACCTTTTTCTTGGCTCAATCGGCCGACGAAAGCGATTTCTTGATAGTTGAGATTACGATCGGGAATCGAAACAAAGTTATTCAGCAGTTCCGAAGGGAAAATGACTTTGCGCTGAATGCTTGGGCTGACGGAAAAGCAGTGGTTAGAGAGGTAGCCTGAACTTCTATCAAGCCAATCATAGATCCACAGTTTGCCCGAGGATGATTCACCTGCATGATAAGTTGAAATCAAGCGAGGAAATGTGCGCGTGAGTAGCTTGGCACAGCGCGCTAAGATTGACGCTTTGTAACCGTGGGAGTGAATGACCGATGGTTGGTGATTGGCGACTGCGCTTGTTAGGTGTTTGATCTTTAATGCCTTATGTGGCTCACCAGACAAATGGTTCAAGTAACTCACAGGGATGGTGGATTCTTCTGCTTTTTCTACAATCTGTGCTGGTGGCGAGTACTCAGTCGTTAAGACAACACGTGCTTTGTGCCCAAATGTCATTAATCCACGAGCAAGCTCTATGACGTGACTTTCGATACCGCCAAACAGGCGGCTATCAAGAAAAATCCAAATTTCACCAACGTCAGGTTTCTCAAGATTGTTCGAGATTAATTTCATCCGCTTCCCACGCTTGTTTTTTTCGGTAAACCGTAGATGGGCTTAACTCCAGCATTACGGCGGCATTGAGAACGTTGCCATCACAGTATGCGATTGCGTTTTGAATCGCCTCGCGTTCCACTTGCCACATAGGGCGAATGGTTCCATCAGAGTTAAAGTACGGAGAGGCAGCCGCTGAGGATTGTATGTTAGGTTCCGGTGTCGGTATTGACGGTTCTCTAGCGGGGGCCAACTGTTCCTCAACATACACAGGTTGGGATGTTATTGTTGTAGGGTTTGCTGGCTCTTGAGTTACATGTGCGGGAGTGGATGTTCTCGCTGTTTTAGACTTTCTAGTCAGTTGAGCGGGTAGGTGATTCAGCGTGACTTTTTCGTCATTATTAAGCACCACAATGTTACGTATGATGTTTTGCAATTGCCTTACATTACCCGGCCATTCGTAGTGCTTGATGATATGTTGAGCTTCGCTGTCGATTGTTGAGAATTTCTTTTTGTCCTGTTTAGCATAAGTGGTCAAAAAGTGCTTGGCCAACGTGACGATGTCACTTCCTCGCTCACGTAGGGGGGGCATATCGATAGGTATTACGTGTACGCGGTAATACAAATCTTCACGAAAACGACCTTCTTCCACTTCTGTTAATGGATCTCGGTTGGTGGCACAAATGATTCGAACATCCACCTTCATCTCTCGAGTGCCACCAAGCGGTGTGTAGGTTCCTGTTTGAAGAAAACGGAGCAACTTCTTTTGCATCTCAAGTTCCATTTCACACAGTTCATCGAGAAAAAGCGTTCCACCGTGAGCCAGCGTCGCAGCACCTTTTCGGTCTGTTGTGGCCCCGGTAAATGCGCCTTTAACGTGGCCAAAAATCTCACTTTCCATTAAATCTCGGGGGATGGCCCCGCAGTTAATAGCAATAAAAGGCTTGTCTCTACGGTCGCTCTGACGGTGCACGGCTTCAGCACAGACTTCTTTACCTGTGCCGCTTTCACCCACAATAAAGACACTGGCAGATGTTGGAGCAACGGCATCAATAGTTTTATATACCGCCTGCATTGGGAGACTTGAACCGATAAATCCGTGATAGTTATGGCGATCAAACTTGGACTGAATGTTTTCTACTAAATCTTCCAATTTGGCGCGTTTGAGGTGTAATGCAACAGAAGTTTTTAGGCGATCGGCGTTAATAGGTTTTTCTAAGAAATCTTCCGCACCTTTTTGAATTAGGTTAACGGCTAAGTCTACGCTGCCGTGCGCTGTAGCAATAATAACGGAGGTAGGAATGTCATTCTGGTTGATCCAATCCAATACGTCTTCACCAGACATATCGGGCAGTTTCAAATCGAGAATGATGAGCTGAGGTTTGCTTCTTTCAATAAATTGAATTGCTTCGCGACCTGTTTCGACATGAAAAATGTCATAAGGTTCGTCTTTGACATACTGCTTATAAAGTATGGCTAGTGAAGTAGAGTCTTCTACCAGTAACACCCTTGGTCTCATAGTCCTATCCCAACGTAGTTCGTTTCATTTTTATGATTTTTGTCAGCACTATTATTTGTATTTAGCGTGATGAGTGAGTTATATGGCTTAGTGCTCTCTAGTGCTGAATATTCTCAATTTGAGAAAAGCGTTATCTAAGTATTAGCACAAGGTGGGAAATTTGCGAAAAATCCATATTTTTTAATTGATTAAGTTAAATTGTAAATGTCTTAGATGATATCGGCATCGCACTTTAATAAGTGCGATGATTCATAAGGTGATTTATCAATGAAACTGTTACTCGAATCCTTGATCTTTTCGCTTTTCTAGCGCGTCAAACGATTCATTTGCCAGCTGGGAAAGAGACTCACAGAGAGCCAATGCTTCTAGTGTTTTTCCTTCCACACAATATTTCTCAATCATTCTTGCTTGTCTGGAAAGCGTTCGGTTACCTAAAGCAAGGGCAGAGCTGCCGAGTGTATGAACTTCGAACTCTAATGTTTGGAGGTCTTTCGCGCTTAATGCTTGCTCTATTTTCTCCATGCGCTCTCGTGACTCTTCAATATAGTGTTCAATCAGCGTAGGGATGATTTCGGCGCACGTATCTTTGATCATTTGCTGGAGAATGTGTTCATCCACCAATTCTTGTTCGATAGTCGGTGTGTTATTTGCAGTCATATTGGCGCTCCCTATAACATAAACAGTTCACTTTTCTTAATTTGTTGAGATATCTTTTCTTTCCACTTTTTGGGTAAAAAGCGTAGCTTGGAAACTTGGCGGATCAACTCATCTTTCAGGCTAGGTGTATGCTTCATATTCAGCACAGAACCAATCAAATTCGCATCGCTAGCATCAAGTAGTTTTTTGGCTTGTTCGAGTTGGGTTGCCGTCGTAGAGCCATAATGTGCGACTAATAAGGTGGCATCACATACGCCCGCAATCACTTGAGGGGCAATATTGCTTCGGTTGACACTCAGAAGTGGAGATGTGTCTATCACGACTCGCTCGTACTGCGTTAACCACTCTGCAATATTGCGCTTCAGCATCGTCGGGTCTCGGTACGCCAATTGAGTGCTGGCGAGAGATGGAGCAGGGAGACCGACTAAGGTTTGATGCGTATTTTCTCTTGTGATCAGGTGGCCAACTTTTTCGGCATCATCAAACTCGTGAATGGTGCGATACGCGGGCTTGAACAGGTTAAGATCCACATACAAAGTATTGTGTCCAGCTAAAACCAGACGCTCTGCTAGAGATGAAGCAACGGAAGTGACGCCGTCTTCAGACTTACAACCCACAACACAAATCGTTTTGTAGCCTTTCTGTTCACTCTGAAGATAAATTTGCTCAATCTCAGCGTGAGTGGCAGGAATAGTCATTACAACGCTCCTATTAACACGATGGTTGTGGTGATTTGTAAAATATCTCTTAATCCGGCTCTTGCTTTTTCAGCAAAGCTTTCGTCTTTATGTGGAATGTAAATAGTGTCGCCTGCACGGATGACTGGTAAATCATAAATGTTGGCGGTTTTGCTAAAGTTCACCAAATCAAATGTTCGAGCTTGGCCCTGACAGCAAGACATGTTGACCACACTGATTTTTTCAAGATACGCATTGTTTGTCGGGCCTCCTGCTTCGGCCAGCAAGTCAAGTACCGTCATGTTGTCATTAAATACATAGCGCCCAGGGTCTCTTACTTCACCTAATACACGCACGGTGGATTCTTTGGAGCGATCCAACCAGTTTTTGTTTTTTTCCGGAATGTAAATGGTATCGCCGGGACGAACGTGGGGAAGAATAGACTCATCGCCCGTTTCAAAGTACATCGACAAATTCAATTTACTCACTTTGGCATAGCCTAGGCCTCGGTGCGTCACACGAATATTGTGAATATCGGCATCCATTGTTGGTCCATCGGCGGCAGATAAAATATCCAGAAAGTGCATCTCTTCGGTAAAGCGATAGCGGCCTGGTGCATTGATTTGACCGAAAACATATATCGAGGCATCAGAGCTTTGGCTTACCCATTGCGATTTGTTGTCTGATGGATCGTCAGGTAATGCATGGACTCTTACTACCGTACCAGCTGAAACTCGGGGCAGATTCGATGTTGGTGAGCCATCTAAAATGTATTGATCTAAATCGAACTGTGTCATTTGACCATTATTGGCGACTTCAATTTTGGTGGTGTCAGCTCTACGTGTTGGGCCGCCAACATGCGCAAGCAGATCAATTAAATCCATTTCGTCTGACCATTCAATACGTCCCGGGCGCACGACTTCTCCCATCACAGCGACCGCTCGACTTGGCGCCACTTTTAGCCATGACTTCTCGTTGAAATCGGTTTTCTCAGGGACGAAAATCGCGTCTCCAGGTCCGACATTCGGTGGTCTAACCGAAGACAGCCCCTCGGTATGCGCGGTTAGGTCGAATTTGATGACCTTACCATCGGCTTTTATGACACGAATTTGGCGAGATTCTGCATAGCGAGTAGGCCCGCCTGCATTGGCGAGAATATCCATGAAGCTAGCGTCTTGCTTTCCTTCATACGCGCCAGGGTGGGCAACTTCACCCATGACATAAACCACATTTGCACCCGCTTTGATTTCTTCTTCCTGTTTTGGAACAAAGATGGTGGCACCCGGTAGGATTTCTGGTAGTAAGCTTTGATCACCCGTATCCAGATACTTTTTTAGATTAAACATGGTTGGGTTGTTATTTGTGATCACGCGAATTTGCTCAACACTAGCATATCGTGTTACGCCGCCAGCTCTCATCACGACATCAACGAGCGTGGTGTTCGGTTTGTAAGAGAATGAGCCGGGTGCATTCACTTCACCAAAGACTTTGATGGCACGAGCGGAGTCTGCGCTGTCGCCTGAATTCGCGAGTTTTGCTGCATCAAATTCTTGCTCAATATTTCCAACGAGTGGAGATGCTGGAACAAACAGTACGTCCAGTGATTCCAATTTCGGGAGCTGGCTATTGTCACCAGTATCAAGGAAACGTTTGTAGTCAAACTCGATGTTTTTTTCGCCGCGTTTAACGATCATTTTATCGAGCTGAGCACCAGCGCGAAGGCCGCCAGCTTCGTATACAAACATTTGAATGTTGGAACCTGAAGGTAAGGTATATTCCCCGGGTTTGACCACGTAGCCTTGGACTGACACTAATAACTGTTGTTGTTTGATAAAGACTCGAGCGTTGTTTACGTCACGATACACGGTTTTTAGCGTTTCGATAATCACGTCTTGGAGCTGTTGTTCATTATATCCAGCAACAAATACAGGGCCGACTTCCGGTAAGTTAATACGCCCACGGCGATCGACTTGAAACCCTTTGTTTAAAGACGCTTCTCCAGGTAGGTTAATCTGAATTAAATCGCCGACCTTAACAGTATTGTTTTCATCAGCTGACGAAGTAGGTACCCAAGCGACCAAGCACAAAAGAACGAAGGTGATAAATGGTTTCATCGTGTTCATAGCGTACCTCCTGCAGATAGATTGCGATTTACTGAGGTATTGCTATCTGAATTAGGGCTAATAACCTCGATGCTTACGCGGCGGTTGGTTAAACGCACGGCAGGTGTTTCACCTTCATAAAGCGGTAGGCTATCTCCCACAGATTTGGTGGTTACGCGTTCTGAAGTGATGCCAAATACAGTCAGGTAACGCTTCACTTGTTCTGCACGCGCTTGAGCGAGTTTCTGGTTGTAATCTGGTGAGCCAGTGACATCGGCATGCCCAGTCACCACAAGAGTTAGGTTAGGGTGGTCACGTAAAATGTAGGCAGCTTCTGCCAAATGTCCCATGTATTTTGGATTAATTTCTGCTGAATCGACAGCAAATTGATTATCAATATTGAGGAGTGCATAAATTTCAGCGACGACGTTCAAATCGCTACGCAATGCTTCAATATCATCGGGTGGCGTACAAGTGGTTTGGCTTAATACATAGTCGAGTTGCTGTTCAAGTTGGTTTAAACGTCGACGTTGAATCACCAGATCGTTAGCTGCATCGAGTAGAAGTCCGCCTTCTAGCTCACGTGCGATTCTGTTTTGCTTCTCAAGCGCTTGCACTACTGCTGCAGGAAAGCACCAGCGTGCGCCTTCTTGAATCAACGCGTCTAGGTGTAGCTTGGTGAGTTGCCAATCAAACCTCAACCCATGCTCTGGACCTAACGGCTCATCGGGCATGACTGGGGAAAACTGATAATTTTCAATTGAAATATCTTGATAGTTTTCCGCCAAGCCACCTTTTCCGTGGTCTGGGTAGTCAAACGACGAACAACCAAACATGCCGACAACAAGACCGCTTACTACATATCGTCGTATAAGATTTACCATGCCAACCTCCGTTTAAACCGGTATTTTTAGTGTCCTTTTGAGTTAACGGGAATAGCATGGTTAATACGAAGCAAGCTCATGATTTCTAAAGGTTGGCCTGATACGTTTTCAATACTCATGCTTCTTTCACGTTCAACTAGACGCTTATATAAGTAAACAATGGCACCAATCCCTGAAGAATCAAGAAATTGGACGTGCTGCAGGTTAATTTCGACTTCTTTGTGATGATTGTCGTGAATTACTTCATCAATGTGATGTTGTGCTTGTCGACAGCCACTTGCGTCTAAGTCACCAAAAAACTCAATGGCTAATTTGTCTTGATTAATTTCTAGTTTGCGTAATTCCATGACTCTATCTCCGTTTGTTTTCTCTACTTGGATATAGAGCAGGTAACGTGCCAAATTTAAATGCAAACAAAATCAGATAGTTATGAGTATTTGGTAATGTCATTCAAATTGAGAAGGAATAGGTTCTCAATTTGAGAATCAAAAACGCATAGACAAACGGCTTGTTCAGGAGAGAGGTCGAATTAATATCGAGTGCTAAAGCAAGAGTCTCATCGAGATTAGATTGCGACTTGATTTGAGACTCACCCATCTTATTGTGAACAATGTGTAAATATTAAATGCAAAATCTGTCTAAAGTTTATGATTGTCCTTGCAAATCATTACTTAAGTTGATTGTTCTGAGTCGAAGAATGACTAGTAACAAATAGGTCATCGAGAGGAGTTACGGTTCAATAAAGGCGCTTTTTTGTACAAGGTCTTCTTATGCCATTAAAAATGACATTAATCGCGCTGGCTGTTATGACAGCGTCTTCACAGCTTCAAGCTGATACTTCTCTCACGCCTCCAGTTTCTCTTGCGCAAAGCTATCAAGATGGTATCGATGTATCTGAATACTGGTATAGCGAAAAACTCGACGGCATTCGCGCCTATTGGACAGGACAACATCTCGTGACGAGAAATGGTAACCGAATCTACGCTCCAGATTGGTTTATAGATTCACTACCTGACTATCCGTTAGATGGTGAGCTATGGGCGGGACGAGGCAATTTTCATCTCGTACAACAAACGGTTTTGGATAAAACGCCTGTGGAGTCAGCTTGGCGAAACATTGATTTTATGATCTTTGATATGCCGTATTCTGCTGGTGATTACCGGAAGCGTTATTACAACATCAAAGACTTAGTGCTCGAAGTAGACCAACCTCATATCAAATATGTCGAACACCGAGCGATCCAAAATGAAGCTCACCTGTTTGCGCAATTGGATAAGATTTCAATATCCGATGGTGAAGGGGTGATGCTACGTAAGGTATCAAGCCGTTATCAAGCTGGACGTGGTAGTGATTTACTTAAACTGAAACGATACGCGGATGATGAAGCGCTAGTCGTGGGCTATAAGCCAGGCACGGGGCGTTTATTGGGTATGATGGGGGCGATGTTAGTTCGCTTACCAGATGGTACAGAGTTTTACATTGGTAGTGGGTTTACCGATGAAGTGCGTCGTCAGCCTCCGAAAATAGGTTCAACCATCACGTTCAGGTACAACGGTTTTACTCATAACGGTAAGCCACGTTTTGCCCGATTCTTGCGTGAGAGGCTGAAGGAATAGAACGCTCTGCACTTACTAGTTACCAACGGTTACGCCGCACCGCTTGAAGAGACCCTGCCAAAACTGAACGTGGTTTAGGGTTTCTTGTCTAAAGGTTTTGTGTGCCTCTTTTATACCATATTGATGACCATGAAGTTGCATACGCTTTTCTATCAAGGTGGCGCCATCATGAAGTTGCTGATAGGTACTGTCTAAATAGGCTAAGTAAGGTTGCACTTCTTCAACGTAAATAGATTGGAAGACATTTCTTAGGTAGCGGAACTGGGTGGTGTCTCGGTTTGGCCCGCACAATACATTATTCTGAAGTTGTTCAAGTAACTGAGTCGTAGCTTTTAGCCAGTGAGAAGCGTTTATCATCGAATAGTAAAGCCGTCCGATTAAACGAGATTTCTCTAGCTCTTCTTGATATTGCACAATCTCAATATCGGGCAGACGTGAAATGGCGCGATGAGGCAAGCCGTACATTTCACTGAAAAGACGATAGACGTCGTTAATACGTGCAACATCATTTGGTGTTTCTTGAGATAGCCAATCCGACGCTGTTAGCTGCTTTTGCATTGCATCACTCGCGAGTAGCAAGTTGTCAAGATGAGTACCTAAATGTTGCCACTTAGTCGAATAAAGCTCTGTTAATGTAGTACGTTCTTCATCGCTGAGCTGAAATTCGGATAGACATCGATTCATGACTCGTAACAGTGAAGTTTGGTAATCAAAATCATGAAATGCATCCTGCACCTTACCAAGTTGCGAGTTTTTCTCGGCAAGTAGATTGAATAGTCCACACTGGCGTAATTGGTAGCTTTCTAGTAAACCAATCGATAGCCTTGGAAGTGGCTCGAATAAGTCACGTTTTGCAGGTATGGTCACAGTAGGTTGCGATTCGATTGGAAGAGTAGGAGCGTCCAACACATTGGCGACACGTTGGTGATACTTGTCAAACATGGCGTTTTCTGGGTTGAACCAGCTATCGCAACCGTTAAGAAACAAGACTAATAACAATAAAATAGACCGCACAAATATCCTTTTTATAACTTCGTATTCGTCACCCAGAGAGCAGACTCTACTGGCTCACAAGCTTGCTATAAGTATACTCAACAGCATTATTATTCGATCAAAAAAGCCAGCGTGTGCTGGCTTTTTTCTTATTATCACTGAACTGAAAAGTTCAATTGCACCTCTGGTTCTTGGCGGTGCATCCAGCGCATTCTTACCCCTAACATAAGTGCGGCAGAAGAAAGGCCGATGATAAAGCCTAGCCAGAAACCTTGCGCTCCCATTGGTTCGACGATCCAGTCTGTGCGGCCAAGGACGTAACCCATTGGTAAACCAAGAATCCAGTAGGCGATAAAAGTACGATTGAAGATGGCTCGCATATCTTTATAGCCACGCAGTGCACCTGCTGCGATTACCTGAACTGCGTCCGTACATTGATAAACAGCAGCAAATACGAGCAGTTGCATCGCTAGAGTGATGACTTCTGGGTTGCTAGTGTAAAGTTCGGCGATCCATTCACGAGACAATACGGTTAATATCGCTGTAAGAACAGATAAACCTAGACCAACCATTATGCCCACTCGTGAAGCAACGCGAGCGCCATCTACGTTTTCTTCGCCAAGTCGATGGCCGACACGAATACTCACTGCCGCACCGATACTCATTGGAAGCATAAATACTAGCGACGAGAAGTTAATCGCAACCTGATGCGCAGCAACGATGATTGGTCCTAGTGGTGAAACCAATAGTGCAACGACAGCAAATAGTGTCACTTCAAAAAACAGCGCTGCTGCAACAGGAAAGCCGAGCCTGAACAGACGAACTTGCGCTTTCCATTGTGGTCGATGCCATTCACCAAATAAGTTGATGCTTTTAAGTCGATCTGATGTCATTACATAAAGCAATAGTAGGGCAAACATAACCCAGTAAACTATCGTGGTTGCAACACCACAGCCAACACCGCCTAATTCAGGTGCGCCAAACTTGCCATACACGAAAATCCAGTTTAGTGGAATGTTGAGCAGTAAACCGATAAAGCCAATGACCATTGCTGGTTTCGTCAATGACATACCATCCGTAAAGCTTCTAAGCGTTTGAAAAAGCAAGAAAGCAGGCACTGCTAAGATAACAGCATGAATGTATCCCACTGTTTTTTCTGCCATCAACGTTTCAACATCCATAAATCCGAGAATAAATTGGGTTTGAAGCAGCACTGCAATAATCGGCACACTGATCAACAATGCCAAAACGACGCCTTGTTGAATTTCAAACGGGATTTTTACTCGACGACCAGAGCCATTTAACTGTGCGACAACAGGGACTAACGCCATTAACAAACCCACACCAAATAAAATGGATGGAAGCCAAATACTTGAAGCGACAGAAACCGCAGCCATGTCGGTGGCACTAACGCCTCCGGCCATAACGGTATCAACAAACCCCATACCAGTTTGAGCAACAGATGCGATCAATACCGGGGTCGCCAATTTGATGAGACTTGATGCTTCTTCTTTATAGCGATGCACGAAAAATACTCCAGAGCGGAACAATAAGTTGAAAGAATGAGAGCGCTCGAGGACAAAAGATGTGGTGAACTGATCTGATGGTTGATTTTAGTCACGATAAGGTGAAAAAATGCCTCGGAGAAACTCCGCGCAAATGATAAACAATTGTATGTTTATATTCCATAGTTAGGTTGCGAATAGTGGATAACACTAACTTAATGCTCGCTAAGCTCAGGATACGCTAATACTGAGAGCTGTAATAAATCATGTTAATGTAAGAAGCATGTATGAGAACAAGGCTCCATTTTTCAATAGGTCGTTGCTCTATAATCTACAGGTTTTATCTCGATACACAGTGCTGTGCTTCAGGCTCTGTCATCGATTGCAGCTTGTATGAAATCAATAGGTAAAAAGAATGTTTACAGGAATAGTTCAGGGTACGGCTAAGGTCGTTAAAATTGATAAAAAAGAACGCTTTCAAACGCATGTTGTCGAGTTAAGCGATGAGCTTTGTAAAGGATTAGAAATAGGGGCATCTGTCGCTCACAATGGCTGCTGCCTGACCGTGACCAATATAAATGGCAACCTTATCAGCTTTGATTTAATGCAAGCGACATTGGCTCTCACCAACTTAGGCGAGCTAGTTGAAGGTGACAGCGTAAACATTGAGCGAGCTGCCAAGTTTGGTGATGAAATTGGCGGACATAGCATGTCTGGCCATATTAGTTTGATGGCTGACATTGTCGAGATCATCGATACGCCTAATAACCGCACTATTTGGTTCCAACTGCCGCAAGAATCAATGAAATATGTGTTAGCGAAAGGCTATATCGGCTTGGATGGTTGTTCTTTGACGATTGGTGAGGTTGAAGCGTGTCGTTTTTCAGTACATCTAATTCCAGAAACCTTGCAACGAACACTCTTTGGAGTAAGACAAGTAGGGGACCGCGTTAATATCGAGTTTGACCCTCAGACTCAAGCCATAGTTGATACTGTTGAGCGAGTTCTCGCAGCAAAACAGCTTTAGAATGATAAAAAGGAGCCAAGCGCTCCTTTTTAATTCAAGTGACTTTGTGTTTCCAACGCTTACATGCTCGAGTTGTTATTCGTAATTGTCATCGATAAACAGTTCGACTTTATCTTGCAGCTCATCTACTCGCATATTTAAGTGAATGGCATGGCAACAAGCTGGGCAATCATCATAAAACTCTTGGTCACCATTACTTGCATCTAGTGTAATGCCGATTGAATGTCCACAATGGGGGCATTTGACATGCCTTTCGGTATAATTTTTCATACAACAACTCCTAATATCGCAGGGCTTTTAAACACTCTATTCTTTAAGGAAGTACAGCCCTTCACTTACTTTGCCTACAAGGAAAATAGGCACAATCCAAAGTTAAGTCTCCTTTGATATTAGGTGGAGTTGTTGCTAATTGAGTCGAAATAAGTATAAAACTTGACCCCAAACTCAACCTTGAGCTTAGGGTTATTTTCTGTAGTGATGTGCCTCGAGGTTTTACATCTTGAAATATGCAGTGGCTTCCAAATTAATAAGAAATAATTTTATTAATAACTTGTTGAGCCTGCTCCAAGTAATGGCCGCCAAATAAATTGCAATGGTTGAGAACATGGTAAAGGTTATAGATATCTTTACGCTCTTGATAACCAGCAGAAAGTGGCATAACAGATTCATAACCTTGATAAAATTCCGGTTGAAATCCACCAAAAAGCTCAGTCATCGCAATATCACACTCCCTGTCACCCCAGTAGCAGGCGGGGTCGTAACAGATAGGGCCACATGCCGTGAGAGCCGCATTCCCATTCCATAAATCGCCATGCAGCAAGGAAGGCTCTGGAGCATGGTTTGCTAGCAGTTGTTTTACGACATCTATAAAGTCGTCGATATCAACTAAAGTGACGCCTTTTTCTTTAAGGAGTTGTAATTGCCATCCTATGCGTTGCTCAGCAAAGAAGACACACCACTTCTTGTGCCACTTATTGGGTTGTAGAGTAGAACCGAGATAGTTATCCGTATCAAAACCAAATTCCTTTTGCTCGCCCCATTGATGAAGGTGAGCTAATTGCTGTCCTAATTTAAAGCTGTTTGGGCCATCTTCTAATGGCTTTGTTGGAAGGTAGTTAAGAATTAGGAATGAGGCGTTTTTGGTTTTACCAACCAACACAACCTCTGGAACAAATAGGGTAGATGTCTCACGCAAAAGATGCAGACTTTCTGCCTCAACTTCAAACTTAGACAAAAACTCGCGATCGTTAATTTTCACGAAATAGCGCTGTTCGCCGTCATTGATCATGTAGCTTTCACTGATATCCCCACCAGACAGTCTTACTTTTTCCGTGATCTGGTACTCGAATAATAAAGTATCAGAAAGCTGTTGCGATATTGCTTGCCACATACAAAACCTCGCGAATCTATTTGACCACCAACAGTTTAGGATAAAAAGCAAGGTGTTGGCGCTACGTTGAGCATACTTCGTAAAGAAACCTTCCTCTCAGTGTAGTCAATTTGTATAAATGTGAATCAAATCGCTTATAAGCCTCTGATTTGTCGGCATAGCATATGGAGATGAACGTATACAACAGGTATTATTATTTTTTTGACGTTAGTTCCATTGGTGGCATGAAAATACTGATATGTGATGACTCAGCGGTTGCAAGAAAGCTCATTGCGCGCTCCATCGTACAAGATACATCATTGCACCTGATCGAAGCTCAAGATGGGTATGAGGCGCTAAATATTCTTGCGGAGCAAAATATCGATATTTTGTTTCTCGATTTAACGATGCCGATCATGGACGGTTTTGAAGTCCTCGAGTCATTACCTGTTAGTCACTACCAGACTAAAATCGTCATTATTTCTGGAGATGTTCAACAAGAGGCAAAACAGCGCTGCATAGAGCTAGGTGCTCAAGCTTTTATCGCTAAGCCTCTGACAGAAGAGCAGGTGATACCGCTCTATGAACAATTGGGGCTGCACTATGCGTTCAAGCCTAGCCATTCGATTGATCCTAAAAGCCAGATTTGCGAGGAGTTCTCCTCATTAGCCAAATTCCGCGAGATTGCAAACATTGCACTTGGTAAAGGGGCTGCGATTATGGCAGACCACTTACACGAGTTCATCCAACTTCCTGTTCCACATGTTGGTCCGTTATCCTATGGCGAACTTCATATGACGCTTGTCGACGTTGTTGGGCGTGATGGCTCCGTCGCGGTTGCGCAGAGGTTTGTTGGTGGCGGTATTCATGGTGAAGCTCTGGTGTGTTTACGTGGTAGAGACATCAATCAAATTGGCGAGAAGTTAGGCTATCTGCTTGAGTTTACACCTCATAATGAAATCATTTTGAATATCTCGAACTTACTGGTTTCGTCATTTCTCACATCGTTAGGGGATCAGCTCGACAAGCAATTCTCACTTCGTCAGCCAGGCATTGTGGATACGTTGACGCCTTATTGTGAAGAGCAGGGTGAATTAGGTGAGCTGTTTACTATCGAATACACTTACATGGCAGAAGCGCTCGATTTTGAGTGTGAGGTATTGTTTTTAATTGATAAACCATCCGTAGAAATTATTTATGAAATCATGGAGCTAATCTAATGTCCGATATTACGCTGGACATAGCAGACTTTCATTGGGTCACACAAATTCTCGATACGATGGATTCAGGGCTTATCGTGTTGGATCAAGAGTATAAGGTCTGTGTGTGGAACAGTTTTATGCAGTCATACAGTGGCGTTCTGTCACAAGAAATCCTTGGCCAATGTTTATTTGATCATTTTGAAGAGCTGCCAAAAACTTGGCTAGAAACCAAGATAAAAACCGCCGCCGATCTGGAAACTCGTTCCTTCTCTAGCTGGGAAAACCGACCGTACCTTTTTAAATTCAACAATTTTTCTCCGGTTTCAAACAGCAGTGATTTCATGTATCAAGACATCGTAATCACCCCGTTAATCGGGCTCTCAGGAGAGGTCAGCCACATTGCTATTCAAGTGAATGATGTCTCTGAAACGGCAAGAAATCGCATTCATTTGAAAGAAACAAATCAACATTTGTCTGAAATCAGTCGCAAAGATGGTTTAACAGGTTTATTTAATCGCGCTTATTGGGAGCAATCGCTGAAAGAAGAGTTTGCTCACCTAAAAGTTATCGACGGACCATGCTCATTAGTAATATTTGATATCGACCACTTTAAAAAAGTGAATGATACCTATGGTCACCCGACGGGAGATGAAGTCATTCGTCGTACTTCTTCGTTATTAAGAAAGACAGCAAGAAGCAGTGATGTGTGCGGTCGTTTTGGCGGAGAAGAGTTTACGGTATTGCTTCCTCATACGAATCAAGAACAAGCTTGCTATTTCGCGGAGCGTTTACGTAAAAGAATTGAGCAAGAGATCGTGAAAGTGGAAGATTTTTTGATTAATTACACGATAAGTATTGGTGTTTGCGAGTATAAACCTTATTTTGAAACTCACACTCAATGGTTAAAGAGTGCCGATGCTGCGTTGTATCGTGCAAAAGAAAACGGTCGTAACCAAACTTGTTTGCATGAAAATGACTGAAATACAAAAAGGTTTGAAGAAACCCTGTATCCGAACGCAGTGAGGCAAAGCGCAATTGTTTGAAAAACATCCAGTTGGTTCGTGAATGTTTGTTAATATGAAATAAGTTAATGAAATTTTCTCGGCATGTCTTACTATTGAAACTATTCCGCTTTCAGCTTCGAAGGCTTGCAATAAACGGAGAAAAACAGTGGTTTTAGAAACCGATGGATATCTCGCTCTTATCGAGCACTTGTCGCTAAATCTAGATATTTTCACGACTGAAATTGGCGACACTGGATCCGAAAGCATCGAAGATGTCGTCACCGATATGGTGGCTTCAAACATCATGGCGATCTTTGAGCAAAACCCAGAGCTTCACTCAAGCGTACGCTTCAAATTACTAAAAGAAGCGGATGCGGTTGTTGAAGATCTTGGTGAGATATTGGCTGGTGTATGGCATAAAAAAGCGACTAATGAACAGATCACGTTCCTTGATGAATACATCGCTTTGGTTAAAAACCTATTCGATACTGCCGTTGCTACTTACGATTGATATTATTTGATACCAGTCATCTCCAATTCTAAAAGTAAGAAGAGTTACATTGTAACTCTTCTTACTTGCCAAAACTTAGATGCCCAGTATGGGTTGTCGATTCTTGAAATGATCACACCTTTAGACGTTGACGCATGCATGAACTGCTTGTTACCCAAGTAAATACCTACATGATAGGTCGTCCGTCTTGTCTTAAAAAACACCAAATCTCCTTGTTTGGCGTCCGTCCAATTTAATTCCACACCTTGTTTCGATTGTTGTCTCGTTGTCCTGGGTAACGATAGCTGATAAGCCTCGACAAAGGCTTTTTGCACAAATGCCGAGCAATCAATACCAGATTTTTGTGTGCCGCCTAAGCGATAAGGTGTGCCATGCCATTCTGTATAAAACTGGAACAAGTCAGGGTTATTGTCCAATAACTGATTTGTAGGTGTTGTCACTTGCACTTGCTCGCTAGGTTCAGGCCCAGAAGAGCAGGCGCTTAGTAGCACACTGATTATCAAAGGAAAATATACTCGACGCAAATCACCACCTGTCATCTCTACGACTCACAACTGAAATATTAGTGTCATAACCAATCCATAGTATGGGCTGCAAATCACGGTTTTGTCTCACAAATGTGACGGAATCACTGCAAAACCGATTCAACCTTAAGAAAGAATAAAAATTGATTATGGCAAAGCGAAAACGCTCACGCACATCACTTTCACTGATTCAGGCTGTTAGTGCAACATTTTTAACTATCATAGCTCTTGTTATAGCCCTTTCTGTCTCAAGTTTCAAAGGAATGGAACAGGTAGGAGAGCAATTTGAAGACTTGTCGCAAAAAGCGTTACCAATCGCGATGGCGAACGCAAAGTTAACCAGGAATGTATTGGAGATGGTTAAGCTACTCAACCATGGTATGCAAATTACTGAGCCAAAAGAGTTGCCTCTAATAAAAGAGCAAATCGATTCACTTGCGACTCAAAGTAAAAGTTTGGTTGGAGAAGCTTCTGGTGTTGCTGAGCAACTCTCTGAGGAGTTAGATACAAATTTAGCGCGTTTACATAACATCACGCAGTCCATTTTACTGAAGCAATCTTCAGTGATAAAAATTCAAATGGATATTGATGCAGGAGTTGGTGGGTTCCGCTATGGACTCAGCTCTATCGGCTCGGAAATGAATCGAATTAGCTCGTTTCTTAGTGCCGAAAATCCTGAATCGAGTGATGCCGCCAACCGATTTATTGCCTCAGCGAGCTCAATGGAAAGCACGTTCTTAGTAATGATGATGCATTCTGAGCTGAGCAAAGCCGAAAAAGAATACCGAGAAATGCGTAACCGTATTGCAGGTATTAATCTCGCCTATGAAGATTTCCAGTCTTTACATCCAGAAGTAAGCGAATACGCAAGCCTAACGGCACCGTACGAGATGGTGAAGCAAGGCTTTAGTGAAAAGGGCGTGCTGCGTTTGATCCTCGCCAAACTAGAACAAGGGGAACTGCAACGTTCAGAGTTTAAACAGGCTTCGATTCTTGCGGATGAAACCATGCGGTTGCTTGATCAAATATCACAAGCTGCTGGTGAGTTGATTGCGGATAAAGAGAGTGTGGTCAATGACACTATTCAGTCAGTGAGTGTTATGATCGTTTTTGCAGCGTGTGTGATTTCTTTCATTATTCTGATCACTTGGTTCAGTCTGAAGTCATGGACAAACCGAGGGTTAAGAAATGTACTAATGCGTCTTTCCGCACTTACCGAACATGACTTCCGTTACAATGCACAAGAGGTTGGTCCTTATGAGCTGAAAGAAGTAGCAAGAAAACTAAACCAAGTGATTGATTCAACAAACAACTCTATCCAAACAGTTACACGTAACTGTGAGACGCTTTATCAGACGGCCGAAGTAAGCCACAGTGCAGCTGAACAAACGAGCGATGGGTTGACGACACAAAATGAAGCGTTGGCGAGCATGATCACGACCATTACGCAACTTGAAGCCTCCATTCGTGAAATAGCAACAGTGACAAATGCCTCGTCACAGGACTCGATGCTTGCTACCCAGCACACTGAAAAAGGCGTTCAAGTTGTGGAACAAAACCGTGAACGTTTGGAATCACTTGAACGCTCTTTGGATATGAATGAGCAATCTATGTTAGAACTAGACCAGCGTGTTAAGCAGATTCGTGAAATGGTCGACATGATCAGTGGTATTGCTGACAACACAAACTTGCTTGCTCTCAACGCAGCAATAGAAGCCGCTCGAGCTGGTGAACAAGGGCGTGGGTTTGCAGTTGTCGCGGATGAAGTCCGCAAACTAGCAAGTGATACTTCTCAACAAACAACGAACATCCGAGCAATGATGAGCGAGCTTATTACCGCAGCAGAGCGTTCTCGCCAAGCGGTAAGTGATTCAAGAGAAGAAATGGCCCACGCGCTGCAGTCCAGCAATGAAGTGAAATCAACATTCTCGGATATCAACCTCGCGGTTAAGCACATTCAAGAGCGTGTTGAGCAAATCTCTGTTGCCACGGAAGAGCAAGAACGTGCGACGGCAGATGTATCTCAATCCATTACCCATATTTCTGACCTTGGCGAACGTACTCAGCTGCAGCTTGAGTCTATGGTTGAGAGTTCTGAGCAAGTGGCGGAAATTGCAGGGCGTCAACAAGCGATGTTGCATAAATACGAGCTACATCAGTCCGCATAAGTGACATGTTTTCATCTTCTAAAAGCAGAACTTCGGTTCTGCTTTTTTGTTGCTTCTACTCATCCTCTCATTGCTATTCAAATCGCAAAAGTGAGTTATATCGCATCTTGCTCATTTCTTAAGGGCTGAGTTATCACTACGTGGTGTTAATGCTATCTCGGTGAAACAAGATGGCTAGAATGTTGTCCGAATTCAAAGGAATGGATAATGCAACTTCATGCGATTCCTTTATATCCAGAACAAGCCAAAGCTTTCTGCTTAAACAACGAGGAGTGGTTTTGTGATCGATAAAGTTTGTCCCGTCGTTCTGCGTAAGCAAAACCAAGAGCTCCTACTTTTTAAACATCCGTTGGCGGGTATTCAGCTCGTCAAGGGTACTGTTGAGACGTTTGATGAAAGTTACATTACAGCCGCGAAGCGGGAGCTCGCTGAAGAATCTGGAATTACGCACGTTATCTCCGCTCGGTATTTATGCTCATGGGACAGTGGCTTTCAAAATCAAGTATGGCATTTTGTTGTGTGCGAGTGTGCTGACCTAGAGGATTCATGGACGTTTCATACACAAGACGATGGCGGACATGATTTTGCGTTCTTTTGGCACGATATAGGGAGCGATATTTCCTCACAAGCGCATACCGTTTTTCAGAACGCACTGGAAAAAGTTCGAAAACTGATAGACCAAGGAGCGGTTTGAATGAGACTTCTGTTCTAACATTGGTGTATTTGAGCGAAATGCCAAAGCTAACACTATGCTTCTATCAGGAGCGAATAAATTTCTTTCGCACGCCTCACGTACTGTTTAAAGGCACTGTCGATCTCAAAAATGGCTATGAGATTACAAATGTTTAACTGACTTCTATATGCTTTGCGCATTCATTCAGATAAGGAAACGATAATGGATAAATTCGTCGTGTTTCTCTTATGCCTTTTTATGACAGTTGGCGGTGTGGTTCATCTTTATGACAACATTGCTAACGGTTTTTTGCCTTATGATTTTGCGCCACGCTGGTTGAATATTTATTGGAGCTCGTTGGGGCTGTTAGACTTACTAGCGGTGTATCTGTTGGTGAAGCACCGTCGTTCCGGATTAGTACTTATGCTATTGATTCTGACGACCAATGTTATTTTTAGCTCGCACGCTCACTATGCATTAGAAATATTGGACAACAATGCCGCACTTCAAATGAAAACACTCTTTTTAGGTTTTTCATTCGGCGTATCTATCTGGTTATGGAACGCGCGTAAACATCGACAATCACGCCAGATATTTCGTTAACTTTCACTTTTCATCACTCAATTAAGGATAGTAAACAGGGATTCGTTATGAACGATTTTAAAGACTTGGCCAGTTTCGCTGGTTTCAGCGTACTGACAGGTTTAAGCTTTGGTACCACTTTCTTCAGTCTGGCTTTTCTATACAGCTCAATAGAAGTACAACAAGCAATGAATACTAATGCTTTGGTGTGCACGGTGCTTGGTGTGGTTGGTTTATTTGTTGGTATTACTCAGTTAAACAAAAAACGTCAACTAACGGAGAGTGAATCCATTAGCTAGCATCGTAAGGATGAAGTGGTGTTTAACTGGTTGGTGTTTAGGTTTAGTCTATTCGCTTTGTTTACGCACTTCATCCACAAAAACTTTTCTTCAACTGTTGCGTCTTCTTCGGTTATAGCGAAAAGGTTGCGTTAACAGCTTGTCTAATCGTTGTTCTGCTTCATTCCTAATTTCCGGTATACCAATTACGACATCATCATGGCCAAGCTCAGGCTGAGCTCGATATGTCCCAAAAAGTCGATCCCAAACAGAAAGGAAGAAACCGAAATTCGAGTTGGTTTCTTTTGCTATCACGGAATGATGAACGCGATGCATGTCTGGCGTCACTATGACGTTTCGCAGTTTCTGATCCGCTGATAAAGCCAGTTTTGCATTACTGTGATTAAACATCGCACTGGCATTGAGCACTATTTCGAATACCACGATAGCGATAGGAGAAACGCCTAAGATAAATACGGTGGCAATTTTGACACCCATCGAGATGATGATTTCGATAGGATGAAAACGTGCGCCAGTGGTGACATCAATGTCGAGATCGGCATGGTGCATTCGATGAAGCTTCCACAGTGGCTTTACATAGTGAAAGACCACATGCTGAACGTAAATGACGAAATCAAGCAGAATAACCGCTAGAAGCACGTTTAACCAAGCGGGTAGGGAGAGCAAATTAAATAGTCCCCATTGTTGCTCCTGAGCGATAATTGCAGCTTGAAAGGCGGCGATAGGCATGACTAACGCAACAATCAAGCTATTCATAGCAACCAGTGATAAGTTATTGACCCAGCGAAACCCGCGTGAAGAGGTAAGTGTTTTTCTCGGCAGTTTGTTTTCCCAAAGGGCACAAAGTAATAATACGCCGAGAAAAAAGCCTAATCTTATCCACGAGGGATCTTGAAACGTCGTTTCTGTCACTGTCATTTCCTTATTTATTACTTTATCTATGACCGAGATAAGGGTGAAATTATTTCAACAAACAGTAAGGTGCGTTGAAGGGCTTATCTTGAGGCGAAACCATAATGTCAGTAGAATCGCGCTCTACTTTTTACTTGGCATTACTTACCATGAGAATTCACGCTTTCCACCGTTTATATCAGTACCGACAATCTATCTCAACCAAGCCTTTCAACGCGCGTGGATGTAAAGTGGTTCGTTGCCAATATTGCCAGGTTTCTGAGCAACACTGTTTGTGCGATCTTCAGCCAAACATCAAGGCTAATATTGCATGTATGTTGATTGTTTCTGAAAACGAAGTATTTAAGCCAAGTAATACCGGTCGTCTAATTGCGGATACGATTCAAGAGACTTACGTTTATCAATGGAACCGAACAGAACCGTCTGAGGAGATGCTGGAGCTACTACAGGATGACAACTACCAACCAGTGATTGTATTTCCTGCAGACTATGTGGATGACCCATCTCGTTTAATTGAAGATCTGGAGCCTGCGCGATTAATAAACGAAGAGGCTCAGAACAAAAAATGGTTGCTGATCTTTATTGATGGTAGCTGGCGTGAGGCACGAAAAATTTTCCGTCGCTCTGAGTTTTTGCAGTCTCTACCAGTTTTATCTATCGAGCCGGAGTGTTTATCTGAATACATCATGCGCCGTTCTGAGAATGAGCAGCATCTTTCAACCGCCGAAGTCGCGACGTTAGTTTTGAAACAAGCCGGTGAGAATAAAGCATCGAAATGCCTTCAGTTGTGGTTTGAAGCCTTTAGAGAAACCTACATGTTGACCAAGACCCGAGTCAAAAACGATCCCAACCGACCGCATTTAAAACGTTTCAAAGATTGGGTGAAAACCGAGAGCTGACTCTAAGGAATGAACTTTTGTTGATGGCATGTTGTTCAACTGGCTGCGGTGAGGGGATAAATCTGCATTCGGTCACGGTTTGCAGGCGTACAGATATGGATAATGCCACTAGTTTATACTTTTGACTCCAGCCATTTTTGGAGTCGTTTAAGCATTTTTTAGGAGAGAAATACATGTATTACGGCTTTGATGTCGGTGGCACTAAAATTGAATTTGGTGCATTTAACGAGAAGCTTGAGCGTGTAGCGACGGAACGTGTACCTACACCAACAGACAACTACGAGCTGCTGGTTGATACCATTGCGGAATTGGTTAACAAATACGATGCAAAGTTTGGTTGCGAAGGCACCATTGGTCTTGGTCTACCTGGCATGGAAGATGCGGACGATGCAACGGTATTAACAGTTAACGTTCCTGCGGCGAAAGGCAAACCACTGCGCGCGGATCTTGAAGCGAAAATCGGTCGCAGCGTAAAGATTGAAAACGATGCGAACTGTTTTGCGCTATCAGAAGCATGGGACGAAGAGCTTCAAGATGAACCTTCTGTACTTGGTTTGATCCTAGGTACTGGTTTTGGTGGTGGTTTTATCTACGATGGTAAAGTTTTCTCTGGTCGTAACCACGTAGCAGGTGAGGTGGGTCATACTCGTTTACCTATCGATGCTTGGTTCCACCTAGGCGAAAACGCACCTCTGTTGGGCTGTGGTTGTGACAAGAAAGGTTGTTTAGACAGTTACCTTTCTGGTCGAGGCTTCGAACTTCTTTATGCCCATTACTACGGTGAAGAGAAGAAAGCGATCGACATCATTAAAGCGCACGCAGAAGGTGAGGCGAAAGCTGTTGAGCACGTTGAGCGTTTTATGGAGTTGCTGGCTATCTGTTTTGCAAACATCTTTACAGCGACTGACCCACATGTTGTTGTGCTGGGTGGTGGTCTTTCCAACTTCGAATTGATTTACGAAGAGATGCCAAAACGTATTCCTAAGTACCTGCTTTCTGTTGCTAAGTGTCCGAAGATCATCAAAGCAAAACACGGTGATTCAGGTGGTGTACGTGGCGCTGCGTTCCTAAACATCAAGTCGTGACTGAAACCTTACTCGATATAAAGTAAGAAGAAATTTAAAGCCCCGTTTAGACCATCAAGGTAAAACGGGGCTTTTTACTTATATATCGAAGTAACTCATATACCCAAGTAACTCATATACCTAAGTAATTTCGGTATGCTCGGGTATAGAGCACGAACAAAAATAGCATGTATAAAAAACTCGCGACGAATCGCGAGTTTTCTGTTTGCAGCTAAGCTTATTTGTTCTTTTTGCCTACGCCTAGGTTTTCTTTTTGAGCTAGGGTGATTTTACTAAAGCCTAATTTTCTGAAGTAGTTATCGCGGTAGTTGCGCACCGCTTTAGTGTCAGACACTGCTTCAATTTGTTGCTCCATCTTTAGGAACTCAGTGATATCGATACCTTCTGCTTCTGCAACCGCTTCTTGAATGTTGCGGTGCTGCTGGTATGAGAACGTCAGTTCTTTGTCTTGGTCTTTGTAAGTGTAAAGAATGGTGCGAGCCATAGCTGTCTCTCTGAAAAGGTTTCTGTATTAAACAAAAAGGCCAGACTCGCTGACCTTTGAATTTCTAGTTTGGGCTAGATTCTGCCTTGAAGTGGGATAATTGTCACGCTTTCTCCCGCTTTTACTGTATCAATAGCTGGGGAGATTTCGATTAAACAGTTTGCTTCACTCATTGAGCGCAAAATACCAGAGCCTTGCTTGCCTGTTGTACGAACGGTTAAACGGCCAGTGTCATCCAGTTCATAGATTCCTCGACTAAACTCGGTACGACCTTGGCGAGAGCGAAGATTCTCAGTCGCGATGGCATTCACTTTCAGAGGCTTCCAGCCTTGTTCGCCTTGCATCTTACGCAGTGCAGGCTCGACAAAGTTAATGAAAGAGACCATCACGGCAACAGGGTTGCCCGGCAGACCAAAGAACGGCTTGTTGTTGATTTGACCAAACGCGAGTGGACGTCCCGGACGCGTGTTGATTCGCCAAAAATCGATTTGACCAAGTTTATCCAAGGCAAGTTTGATGTAATCCGCATCACCAACGGATACGCCACCAGAAGTCATAACCACGTCCGCTTGCGCCGATGCGTTTTCCAACGCTTCAATCATTAACTGTTCGTTGTCTTCCAGAATACCGAAATCCAAGATCTCGCAGCCGAGCTTTTCAAGCATGCCCATGATGGTAAAACGGTTGGAATCGTAGATAGAATTCGCTTTTTGCTCTGTTCCCGGCGCTTGTACTTCGTCACCGGTGGAGAACACGGCAACTTTCAATTTGCGGAACACATTCGCTTCACCAAAACCAAGCGAAGCGATCATGCCCATTTCTGGAGAGGCTAGGCGATTGCCTGCGGTAAAGACGTCACTTCCGATAGCGAGATCTTCACCTGCTTGACGAACGTTTTGGCCTGCTTTGATATTCGCACCGTTAAAGGTGACCTTGTCACCTTCTTGAGAGGCTTGCTCACGCATGACCACTGTGTCGCCGTTAAGTGGTGTTGGTGCGCCGGTCATGATTTTCACCGCTTGACCAACTTCCAGAGGCTGATCGTAAGCATGGCCCGCCATCACTTCAGCAACCACTTGGTAGCTATCGCGGTCAACATCATCACTGCGGATAGCGTAACCGTCCATCGCGGAGTTGGTGTATTGCGGCACGTTTACTGGTGAAATGATATCTTCCGCGAGAACGCGGCCATAGGCGTTTTCAATCTTGCATGCTTCTATTTCCGAGACCGTGTTCACCAAAGAAAGGATTTTTTCTTGGCCTTGAATCACAGAAAGGAACGCCGGAGAAAGTGTGTCGCAACATGCGGCGTCTTTCTCTTTAGATTTTGGTGCTTTTGCATCTTGAACGTATTGAAGAACAAATTGAGCGATGGCATCCAAATCATTGATGTTCATTTGAGGCAGTTCAGAGTCCAACTCGCCGCTGTCTGACGCGATAGCGATGATGTTTTCATCGTGAGGGTAAAGCCAAGGTTTACCCACTTCTTCACGGTGCAATTCAATTTTAGGAAACGCGATGTTTTTACAGCCTTCGACCAAAACTACATCGAGCTTGTCTTCATCAAAACGTGTTAATAGGTATTCAAACTCTGCTTCGGCTTCTGGCGTTTCTGTCATTAACGCAAAACGGTTGCGAGAAGCAATCAGCATTTGAGACGCGCCAGCTTTGCGTAAACGGTAGCTGTCTTTACCCGGCTTATCGACATCGAAGTTGTGGTGCGCATGTTTTAGCATGCCAATGCGTAAACCTGCTTCAGTCAGCTTTGGCAATAGGGCTTCAAGTAGCGTGGTTTTGCCTGTGCCTGAATAAGCTGCAAAACCAAGAATAGGAATGTTTAGCGTGTGTTTCATGATTCTAATTGTCCAAATTGCGCCAGTTCTTCCGGAGTGTTCAAGTTGACGAAACAGTTTGGTGAGTCGCTAAAGTCAACGTAACTGGTGTTGCACTCTTTGTAGAGCAGAATGATTTTGCGGTCGCCACGTTCTAAAAATGCGGTGAGTTTTGGCAGTACGCGTTTGTGGTAGAGCGTGAAAACAGGTTGCTGATGGTCACCATCATGAGCGACCAAAATATCGCTGTCTTCTTTGGCGGCTTGGCAGAAACGCTCGACAAGGTCGGTGTTAATTTGTGGGCTATCGCAAGGTACAAATCCAACCCAGTCAGTTTCAGCATGCATCAAACCCGCGTGAATACCGCCCATAGGCCCAGGGAAATCTTTGAATTGATCACTAAAGACGAAACCAAATTTGCTGTACACATCTTGGTTTCGGTTGGCATTAATTAAAATGCGTGGTGTTTGTGGAGATAAACGTTCAATAACGTGTTCGATGAGTGGCTTCTGATTTAATTCAATCAGACCTTTATCTTTTCCACCCATACGGCTGGCTTGGCCACCAGCTAAAATGACCCAACTAGTTTGTGTTGGTTGAAGCATATGCATTCTCTTGGGATATTTCTTTTGGTATGACATACAACAGAGGAGACTCTATCAAAGTCTTGTCTTTAATCCACCACTGTTTTTTACACAAGTCGGTCAGTGCGTTGGCCTGATGGCTTGTCACCACGATACTGGAACCACGATCCAAAAGATCTTTCGCCATCACCACCAATCGTTCAATGGATTCTTGGTCTAAAGACGCACTTGGCTCATCCATCAATAAAATCGACGGTTTTAAGATCCAAGCTCTTGCCATGGCAACGCGCTGTTTTTCACCGCCGGACAACACGGAAATATGTTCGTCCGCTAAGGTTTCTAAACCTACCATGCGCAGCGCGTGAATAACTTGAGCTCGCTTATCTTTTGGTGTGTCTTGTTGATATTTCACACCATAGACCACGTTCTCATAAACAGTGCCGTCAAAAAGGTAAGGAGACTGATGGAGATAAATCACATCGACACGACCATTGCGACGCGTCAGTCTTTTCAGCCACGTATCTTTTGGCGCAACAACGTCGCCAGTAGAGGGTTTGAGCAAGCCAGCAAGGATTTTGAGTAGGGTAGTTTTGCCCACACCATTGTCACCCTTGAGATAAATGGCATCATTTGGGCCGATGGCTAACTCAGGGATGTGGAAAAGCACACGCTCTTTAAAGCGCATGGATAACTGCTCGGCGGTGATTTTTATAGTCATAATGCGCCTCGACATGGGGTTAATGGTGAGTCGTTTGTTTGCTTCATGTTCTATGTTCTGAGGTAGCCTTTGCCTCTCATGCTTGATAAGAAGAAGTTTAGTGCCAACGCTAAAGATAGTAATACAATTCCTAATGCAACTCCTTGCGCAAAAGCACCTTTGCTGCTTTCCATTGCGATAGCAGTGGGAATATTTCGCGTCACGCCCATAATGTTTCCGCCCACCATCATTGAGCAGCCCACCTCGGTTACGATACGTGAGAACCCTGCAATGATAGCTGCGAGTAGAGGAAAGCGGGTTTCCCAAATCATCGTAGCTGCCACGCGCGGAATGGAGACGCCTAGCGTGATGGCAGTTTCCACAGCGCGACGGTCGCTAGATTGCAATGCACCATGCATCATCGATACCAAAACAGGGAAACAGATCACCATTTGGCCGAAAATCATCGCCTTCTGAGTGAACAGCATTTGCCAATCTCCCCAAGGGCCAGCGCGTGATAGCAACATATACAGCAAAAGGCCAATCACGACGGTAGGAACCGCTTGCAGCGTATTCACTATCGACAGCAAAAACCATTTGCCGCGAAAATCGGTATACGCCAGTACAAAGGACATCAAAATAGCCGGCAATACCACTAAAGATATTGCCGTGATAGAAACACTAAAGGAGACCGCAACGATCTCCCATAGGTCTGCATCAAAATTCACCAGTAAGCGAAGCGCTTCCAGTGTTGTATCAGCAAGATTCATATTGCGTTATTTGCTCTCAGCATTCGCAACAAACAGTTGTTTACCGTTTAGGCGGAAACCATTGATAAGTTCCTGTCCGCGAGGGTTCACCAACCAATCACTGAATGCTTTCGCGCCTTGGTAGTTGATTGTTGGGTAACGCTCAGGATTAACAAGAATAACTTGGTACGGGTTAAACAGTTTTTCATCGCCTTGGAACAGAATTTCTAGATCCAATTTGTTTTGATAAGCCAACCATGTGCCGCGGTCTGTCATGGTGTAGCCTTGCATTTCAGACGCCATGTTCAGAGTTGGGCCCATACCTTGACCTACGCTGCGGTAACCGCCAAAGTTTGGTTCGATTTTAGTTTGAGCCCAGAAGCCCATTTCTTTTTTGTGCGTACCAGAATCATCGCCGCGAGAGATGAACGTTGCGTTTTTGTTTGCGATCTCTTTGAATACATCTAACACGCCTTCGTCATTTTTGATTTTTGCTGGGTCAGCTTTCGGGCCAACAATTACAAAGTCGTTATACATCAGTTTACGAGGTAGAACGCCGTAGCCTTTCTCAACGAATGTGCCTTCGGCTTTTGGTGCGTGTGTCATCACCAAATCTACGTCACCGTTTTCGCCCATTTTTAAGGCCTTGCCAGTACCCGCAGCGATAACATCGACTTTGTAGCCCGTATCTTTCTCAAATTGTGGAAGCAGGTAATCAAGTAACCCTGAATGGTAAGTACTGGTAGTGGTTGCTAGGCGAACGTGCTCGCCATCTTGAGCGGAAAACGCAGAGTAACTTACAAGCGTGATTGACGTCGCAGCCAGAGTTAGCGCAATTTTTTTCATTTTTATGTGTTCCTTTCCAATGATTCTTTGGCTTTTCTCCCGATGTATTGGGAGAGGCCTCTTGGACGAGAGCGATTAGTTCAAAGTGCAAGTTGTCTTAGGGTGTTGGAATAACAAACACCAACATCCTGAGATCACTTAAATACGCCCTGTAGCCACCTTATAGCAAACAAGATGCCAACCTTTTACAAGCTAAAATTGCTCGATTTATGCACTAAATCATGGGGTTATTTGCACAAAAGTTTGCGTTGGTACAAAATGTCGCACTTTTTGTAGGGTATCTCTGTTTAAACTTGGTACACTCTGTCCCATCCGAAGCCATCTGGGGTAAATATGTCTACTCAATCCCATATTAGTACAAACCAACAATATAACGCCTTTTCCGTACTGGTCGTTGATGATGAATTGGGCATGCAAGCCATTTTGAAAAAGGCATTGGGGAAGCTTTTCTCACATGTCGACACTGCTGGCAGCATCGAAGAAGCAGAGCAACTGCGTAATTCTCGACATTATGATCTGATTTTACTGGATATTAATCTGCCGGGGCGCTCTGGGATTGAGTGGGAAGAAGCGTTTGAAGATGACGACAAACGTGCCGATGTGATCTTCATGACGGGCTATGCGGATTTAGAGATTGCTATTCGCGCACTTCAACTTGGTGCTTCTGACTTTATCCTAAAGCCCTTCAACCTAGAACAAATGCTAAAAGCGGTCAGTCGCTGCATGGACCGACGTCTAAACGAGCGCATGCAGTACGCCATGAAGCGCGATTACCAACGTCACAATACCTCCGAGATCATCGGTGGTTCAGAGAAAACGCGTCAGCTTAAGCAGCTTATTAACCAGTATGCACCGTCGCGTGCTTCTGTTTTGGTCGAAGGTGAGTCGGGTACGGGTAAAGAGCTGGTTGCGCGAGGTATTCACCAAGCGAGTGGGCGAACGGGCCCATTTGTGCCAATCAACTGTGGCGCCATTGCGCCAGAGCTACTTGAAAGTGAGTTATTTGGTCATACATCGGGCGCGTTTACCGGTGCGAAAAAATCTCGTGAAGGTTTGTTCCGCGTAGCAAATGGCGGCACCTTGTTCCTCGATGAAATTGGGGAAATGCCACTTGCAATGCAGGCATCATTATTGCGTGTGTTAGAGCAGCGTACTATCCGTCCTGTTGGTTCAGAAAAAGAAATCAGTATTGATGTCCGTATTGTTGCCGCCACCAATCGAAACCTGCAAGAAGAGGTCAACCAAGGCAACTTCCGCAGTGACCTGTATTACCGTTTGAATGTGCTCAAAATCGAAGTGTGTCCCCTGCGTGAGCGCAAAACCGATTTGTTTGAGCTCGTGCCATTTTTCAGCAACATGCTGACGCGGGAGCTTGGTATGCCTGCGCCAAAATGGGCGCACGAGGACATGGAAGCCATGAGCGAATACGATTGGCCAGGCAATATTCGTGAACTGAAAAACTTGATTGAGCGATGCATTTTGCTCGGTAAGCCGCCAGCGCATTATTGGCGGGAGCTGAATGGTGGACACTCATTGCCTAATGTGTCGATTACCGTTTCTCATTCTGCTGAACTACCGACGTTTAAAGAAGGTAGAGAGTTCACTGGTGAGGGGTATCCAAACAACTGGACACTTAAAGAAGTCGAAAAAGCGCATATAAAACAGGTCGTTAACTTGTACGAAGGCAACAAATCAGCCGCTGCTCGTGACTTAGGCGTGGCGCGTAAGACCTTAGAACGTAAGTATAAAGAATGGGATTCTGAGGATGAGGAATATGCCGACTAACGGCCCACAGCACAAAGGATTGTCGAAATGGACGCACCGTTTTAAAACCATGGTGCGTTATCGCTTATTATTTTTAACCTCCGCACCTATCTTTCTGACTTTGATAGCCCTGATAGGGATTACCATTTATTGGTCCATCCATTATACGTGGCAAAATGCACTGCTTGATGTTTCTGAGCGTCTTGGTGTTGCGAATAACAGCGTAACGTTGTTACAGCAAAAGCAATCGAATTACGTACGTGCGTTTGCTGACTCATACGATTTTCGTATTCGCATCAATCAAGGGATACCGCAAGATGAGCTGCAAAAGTGGGTCACTGAGCAGAAGAAAAGATATGCTTTAGATTTTCTCTCTTTCCAACGCGTCAACTCGATGGAAAACAAATTCCGCTTTATGGATCTCACTAAGCGAGAATCGTTTTTTGATGTACTCAATAAAGAAGAACTCGAACGCCTCGATCCTGAACTCGCTAAACGAGCGGAAGTGCCTATTCTTGCCGATGGTGGCATGGAAGCGCGTGGGTTAGTCAGTCGAACCGTGATTCCTGTACATAGCCAAACGAATGATTTGATCGGCTTTCTTGATGGTGGTTTGCTTCTCAATAACAGCACTGTATTGGTAGATCAAATTCGCGACTTAATCTATCTCAGCGATAATGATCGCCTTCGTCCGGTTGGCACATTGACCGTATTTCTTGATGATTTGCGTGTAAGCACCAACGTTCCTCTAGACAGCGAGCATAGGCTAGGGCGCGCCATAGGCACTCGCGTGAGCGCAGAAGTGTATAACCAAGTACTTTCAAAAGGTGAGCAGTGGGTTGACCGAGCCTATGTGTATGACGCTTGGTATATTACGGCGTATCAACCGATCAAAGACCAATACGACAACGTCATTGGTATGCTTTATACCGGTTACCTAATGTGGCCATTCGTTAAAGCCTACATGACCAACATTGCAGAAATTAGCTTGATTACGGTTATGTTATTGCTGGTTTCCGGCGTGATGGTATATCGCGGTTCTTATGATCTGTTTCGACCGATCGAACGCATCCATAAAGTGGTGAAGCAGGTCCAACAAGGAAAAGAAAAACGGATTGGTCCGTTGGGATTGGATGCCGATCATGAACTCGCACAATTAGCCAGACAGTTTGATGATATGTTAGACGCGCTAGAAGAGCGCAAAATTGAACTGAAGAACTCCGCAGCGCAACTTGAATGCAAAGTTCAAGAGCGTACAGCGAGCCTTAGAGAAAAAACCCAAGATCTAGAGCTGCATATTCAATTGCTTAACCAAACCCGCGACAAACTCGTTGTTCATGAAAAACTGGCAGCACTGGGAGAACTCACCGCGGGGATTGCTCACGAAATCAATAACCCAACCGCCGTGATCCTTGGCAACGTGGAGTTGATCCACTTTGAGTTGGGTGACGATGCAAGTCGAGTACAAGAGGAGATTGATGCGATTCACGCGCAAATCGATCGTATTCGCAATATCACGCGTAGTTTATTGCAATACAGTCGCCAAGGTGGTGTTCAAGATGAAATCACTTGGCAACATGTCAATCCTATCATTGATGAAAGCATCACCTTGGTTAAAACGGGCACCAAGAAACGCGACGTCGAGTTTGTGACTGATCTACAAGCGCATACGTCCGTTGAGATAAACCGTCACCACTTGCTACAAATCTTAGTTAATTTGCAAATGAATGCCATTCACGCAATGAACGGCAAAGGCACGTTAACAGTAGTCAGTGAAGACTGGATTGAAGAGGGCGAAGTGAAAGGAGCCGCGATTCATGTTATTGACGAGGGTTGCGGTATTAAGCCTGAAAACTTGAATCGAATCTTCTCACCATTTTACACGACGAAGCGAGAGGGTACAGGGTTAGGGCTGTCGGTCTCCCAAAGTATCCTCAGCCAAACAGGTGGTGAGCTAAAAGCCGAGTCGGAATGGGGAAAGGGCAGTAAATTCAGTATTTATCTACCTAAAAAAGCCGAACTGATCCTAGAGGTGACGAATATCGCTTAGTCACTTTTTGGAAGTATTAATGAAAAAAGAGCCAGTGATGATGCTGGCTCTTTTTTGTATTCAATGACGCATTTGTGCTTGAGCTTTTTGCTTTGAAGAAGCACTGCGATGGTTTCACTAGCGATGAATTAATAAAAACAACACTTGCAGTATGTAGCATGAACAAGTACCGTTGCCCGGTTTTTCTAAATACACCCCAATTGCTAAGGTAAAGGTTTTGATCTCCACAGCGAATATTACTCAACAATTCGGCGCTAAGCCGCTATTCGAAAACATTTCAGTTAAGTTCGGCGAAGGTAATCGCTACGGCTTAATTGGAGCTAACGGTTGTGGTAAATCAACCTTTATGAAGATCCTCAGCGGCGAGCTTGAGCAAACCAGCGGTAACGTGAGTTACGATCCAAACGAGCGCGTTGCAAAACTAAACCAGGACCAGTTCGCTTACGAAGAATTTACGGTAATCGATACCGTTATCATGGGTCATAAAGAGCTATGGGAAGTGAAGAAAGAGCGTGACCGTATCTACTCACTTGCTGAAATGAGTGAAGAAGACGGCATGAAAGTGGCTGACCTAGAAGTTCAGTTTGCGGAAATGGACGGCTACATGGCAGAAGCCAAAGCGGGCGAGCTTCTTCTTGCGGTGGGTATTCCAATGGAGCAGCACTTCGGCCTAATGAGCGAAGTGGCGCCGGGCTGGAAACTTCGTGTGCTTCTAGCGCAAGTTCTATTCGCAGACCCAGACGTTATGCTGCTTGACGAACCTACCAACAACTTGGACATGGATACGATCCGTTGGTTGGAAGACACGCTAAACGCGCGTAACTGCACGATGATCATCATCTCGCACGACCGCCATTTCCTAAACTCAGTATGTACGCACATGGCGGACTTGGATTACGGTGAACTGCGCATTTACCCAGGTAACTACGATGAGTACATGACAGCAGCTTCTCAAGCGCGTGAACGTCTATTAAACGACAATGCGAAGAAGAAAGCACAAATTGCAGAGCTACAAACGTTCGTTGCACGTTTCTCAGCAAACGCATCGAAAGCAAAACAAGCGACATCTCGTGCGAAGCAAATCGACAAGATCAAACTGGATGAAGTTAAAGCGTCTAGCCGTCAAAACCCATTCATTCGTTTCGAACAGTCGAAAGAGCTGTTCCGTAACGCTCTGATTGTTGAAAACCTAAGCCAAGGTTTCGAAGAGGACTTGTTCTCAGACTTCAATGCAATTTTTGAAGTGGGTGAGCGCGTTGCGATCATCGGTGAGAACGGTGTGGGTAAAACAACACTTCTAAACACGCTTGCTGGTGTGCTTGAACCGCGTGCGGGTGAATACAAATGGTCTGAAAACTCAAATATCGGTTACTACGCGCAAGACCACGCGCATGACTTTGCAGAAGACATGAACCTAACGGATTGGATGGGTCAATGGCGTCAAGAAGGTGATGACGAGCAAGTCGTTCGTGGTTTCCTTGGTCGTATGCTGTTTGGTCAAGACGACATTAAGAAGTCAGTAAAAGTACTGTCTGGTGGTGAGCAAGGTCGTATGCTGCTTGGTAAACTGATGATGCACAAGCCAAACATGCTGCTAATGGACGAACCAACCAACCACATGGACATGGAATCGATTGAATCTTTGAACACCGCGCTTGAGCAATACAAAGGCACGTTGTTCTTCGTCTCTCACGACCGTGTATTCGTAGACTCGCTAGCAACGCGTATTATCGAAATCCGCGATGGCAAGATCACGGACTTCAAAGGCACGTACTCTGAGTTCCTAAAATCTCGTGGCGTTGACGCGTAATTACTCGCAAAGCGTTTAAAAAGCAAAAGCCTCGCTATTTAGCGAGGCTTTTTTAATTGGTCTTAATCCTTAAACTGACCGGTTATATACGCATATATGCCGACGACACCAAATGTAATGATCATTGAGAGCATGGTGCCACTGGGCGTGAGCAAAAAATTCCACAGTTGGTCATTGTCCATAGTTCACATCCTTTGTGAATGAGCTGTAGTTAGCATCAATTAAAGCAAGCGTTGTTATTACTACGACACACGTTGCTGTTTCTGACTTATATCGTTTAATTAAGCCTTCATAACGTGATGATTTACTTATCCCAATTGTTATAAGTTTACACGAATCGACGGTTTTGTATTATTTTCTCGTTAACGAGATGCACTTTCGCCTTTCACATCAAACTCAATCTTGTCGGCTCCGGTAAATACTTGGAAGCGTAAACCTTTCGCACGCGCAATGGTCGTAATACCAAATTGTTTCGCAAGATCTAACCCCATTTGAGTAACGCCAGAGCGAGAAAGCAGAACAGGAATGCCCATTTGGGCCACTTTAATCACCATCTCTGAAGTAAGGCGACCAGTTGTGTAGAAAATTTTATCTTCACCTGTTTCTTCTTTGAGCCACATCTCACCTGCAAGCGTATCCACTGCATTGTGGCGGCCGACATCTTCCACAAATGACAATACCTCATTGCCTTTGCAAACCGCACAGCCATGCACCGCACCTGCTTTTTTGTAGGTGTCGTTGTAATGAGTCAGCGCTTCTAGTGCGGAATAGATTTCTGATTGTTTAAGCGGAACTTGAGGCACTTGGTAGTTCTCAAGCTGCTTCATCACGTTGCCATACATGGTGCCTTGACCACAGCCAGATGTGACGGTTTTCTTTTTCAGAGCGCCTTCTAAATGTTCGGTATTTTCTTTAGTAATAACTGCTGCGGAATGCGTTTCCCAGTCAATAATGACGGATTCAATCGCTGCTGGATCGGACAGGAAGCTTTGGTTTTTCAAATAACCTAGTACTAACGCTTCTGGACGCGAACCTAGCGTCATGAGCGTGACTACTTCTTTCCAGTTCAACATGACCGTAAGAGGGCGCTCGCACGCGATTTGCTTTGTCAGTTTTTCGCCGTACTCGTCGTAAACGTCGACTTCAATGGTTTGCAGGGGATTTTCACTGGTTTTAATAATATTTGGTTTCAGCACAGTCGTGTCCTAGTGATTAAGAGCGTTAGGTTGCTACGCATTTAGCTTGCTAAGTGGTTAGCAAAGCAAATCTCGTTCCAAAATAGCTGTTCCCACAAAAATTGCGAGGTTTTATGTCAACAATGCATTAAAACTGCGAGTTCGCAGTAATGACACATCCGTACATTTGAGTTTCGGCTAGTTTGGTACTTATAGCCAGAGGACATGAATAGGCTAAGCTTTATCAGTGTGGCTCGTTTATTGCTTATAAGTCAATAAAATGGTCGAAAGTAAGGTCAAAGTGTCCTGCTTGCTTTCAGACCAAAATAGAAAAACTGGGTGAGTTATGTCGGATAAGAAAGATTTCGAGAACAATTACGAGAAGACCGAAGACGCATGGCCAATTGGCGTAGAGCTTGTTGAGCATGAGATCAGTACAGGGATTTGGGTAACAACCCAATGGCAGTTGACGGGGTTTGCGCTAAATCCGACGGAAGAGACTCCCGATGTTTGTCTGTTGCAATTGCACAAAGACGAACGTACAGACTACCGCTTTAACTTAAGCTCTCAGCAACCTAAACTTTTTTTAGTGATGGATAACGTCGAGTCTGGTGAAAAACCAGCGATACAGTTACTAACGGCTTCGCAATCTGTCGCGGCGCAATATATGGATGGCGACAACCTTGTACTATCCAACGATATGCCGTTAGCCGTTCAGGCTTGGATGGAAGCCTTTATTGGTCGCCACGGTGAGTTGTTAGAAGTAAGACGTAAGAAACGCAAAGGAGCGGGTAGAGCAAATGGCAACTAGTTTTTTAAGCCGTTGGTCGAAACGTAAATTAGAAGAATCTTCCCAATATGATGAAGAGATAACGCCGATAGCAGAGACGGAGCAATCCGAAGATAGTGTTACAGCGCTTTCAAACGCTGACGAAAGCTCAGACGCTTTGAACGTCAATGAGGTTAGTCAGGCTCCAGACATTACCGCGAGTGTAGAGACTGAAAAGCCCGAAGAAATGTCTGTGGCGCAACTGCTGGTTTCTGAAGCTTCAGAAAGCGTTAAGAAAGCCGCGCTGCGCAAAATGTTCTTGTCCGAAGAATTTAACGTGCGTGATGGCCTAGACGATTACGATGATGATTACAGTAACTTAAAGTCACTTTCTAAAGACGTCGCAGAGACGCTGCGTGATTGGGTTAAAGAAAAAGTGGAAGAAGAACCAAACGTTGAAACGGCGCAAGGATCTGAACTTAACGCTGACGATATCGCATCTGAAGTGGTTGAAGACTCAGAACCAAACGCCGAAATTACCCAAGATGAAAGTGGACTGTATATAAATACAGCATCTGGTGAAAGTGATACTTTTGCTGAGGAATCACCGCCTAACGAGGTGAGACAAAATATACCACACAAAGAATAGGTACATTTTGACTAAATACTCAATGAACCGGCTGGGACAAAATGTCTCAACCGGTTTTCTTATCCCTACTATTTGTCGGTAAAATATATAAGTGATTGAATTTTAATTGATATTTTATTGGCATGAAATTTGCTATTTGTTGCTCAATACCAATCTGGTTGAAGTTAGTACGGACGCACTGCGTAGTATTCATCGCCTATAGATGGCGGAATAAGAATGCTCATTGATAAGTTAATCAGCAGAATCTCCGGCGCTAACTACACTAAGAGATGGAAAAGACTATCCATGTTCATAAATGGAATTGAGCAATGCTGAAACAATTATTAGAACAAGCAACTTCCAATAACGGTAAAGCGAGGCTGTACGCTTTCGAAAATACCGTAGAGTTGACCAATCTTATTCCACCAACCGTAAGCTATGAAAGCGGCGGTAATACTTTGATTGTGGGCCCAACGGCAATCATCGAAAGTGCGGCAGCGCAATTGTCGCAAATGAACAGCCTAACGCTGCTTTCTACCGATGGCGAAAAGGGAACAAATCCCGAGCTTTACTACGCCAATTCGGTTCAGGTTTCAGGGTTTTTAGGTACGTTTGAAGTTCTGATTGAAAATCATGGTTCGACCAGCAATCTCGCCAAGGTCGCGATCAATAGCGATTGTTTCGATATCGTACTCGATCTTTGCCTAAACAGCTGCATGTCGGAAGAAGTACCAGTACCGGGCTACTACCCAGTTGGTCGTGGCTATCCGAAACTGGCTGAGGCGTTGGAAGAAATTCCAACCTTGATGGGGACGTTCGATAAACCGAAATTCTTCCGTTTAGATACCGATTTATGTGCACATAGCTCTCGTGGCGTAAAAGGTTGCGAACGTTGTGTGGATGCCTGTCCGGCAGGTGCATTATCGAGTGAAGGCAGCGACAAAACGGGCCATCGCATCGAGATCAACCCATACCTATGTCAAGGCGTAGGTACTTGTGCTACGGCGTGTCCGACAGAAGCTATTCATTACGCATTGCCAAACCCCGAAGATACACAAAAGTTTATTGAACGTACGCTAGCCAACTATGAGCAAGCGGGTGGTTTAGACCCTATCGTATTGATTTGTAGTTCTCGCCACGAGAGCTACAACGTGATGGCACTAAAAGCACTTCCAGATAATGTGATTCCCATTGTGGTGGAAGAACTGCCTTCGGTTGGTATAGATACTTGGTTTGCCGCGCTTGTGAACGGTGCCACTCAGGTGCTGTTTGCGGCTTCGCGTTTTATGCCTCAAACCATTATTCGTGTGCTGAATAGCGAAGTAGGTATTGCTCAAGAGCTGCTCGACCAGCTTGGTATAGCCAAAGAAACTATCGACATTCTGTATCTAGAATCACTACGTGAAGGTGCTCCGACACTTTGTACCGAGTCTTTTGATTTGGCATTAGGTGATTTGCAAGGTAACAAACGTCAGCGTCTATTTACGGCGTTGGATGCGTTGTCAGCATCGCGTATTCCAGTTGAGAACATTGTTGAACTGCCAGCAAACGCACCTTACGGCACGGTCTCTTGTGAAAGCAAAGATTGTACGTTGTGCATGAGCTGTGTAGCGGTGTGTCCAACACGTGCATTGCATACGGACGGTCAATCTCCGTCGCTTAAATTCGTCGAGCAAGACTGCATTCAATGTGGGCTGTGCGAGAAAGCGTGTCCAGAGAAAGTGCTGACGCTTACTCCTCGTATGAACTGGGTGAAAGAAGAACGCCAGAAAGCGGTTGTGATTCATGAAGAAAAGGCAGCCGAGTGCATTCGCTGTCACAAGCCTTTTGCTCCGCAATCGATGATCGACATGCTGCAAAACAAGCTTCGTGGTCATTCTCATTTCTCTGATGAAGCCGCCATTAATCGCATCGCCATGTGTGAAGACTGTCGTGTGATCGACATGTTTGAATCGATGGCTGCAGATCCAATGAATCAATTGAAATACTAGGAGCTCGCAGTGGATACACAACAAGAACAAACACTGAGAACAGACATTTATCTCGTTCTATCCGCACTTTTTCGTAGTGCGCCAAGTGATGAAATGCTGGCGTTCCTGAAATCGCTAGAAATTGAACCGTCTGAGAGCGCGATGCAAAAAGCTTGGCTCGCACTGCAACAAGCCGCCAACGAAGCGCAGCGAGAAGCGTTAGAAGAAGAATATCAAGATCTGTTTATTGGCATTGGACGTGGTGAAGTTGTGCCATTCGGGTCTTGGCATCGTACGGGCTCGATGATGGAAAAACCGTTAGCGGAAATTCGTCGCGATTTGGAACTTTTAGGCATCGAACGAGAAGAGAACGTGAAAGAGCCTGAAGACCATATTTCTGCACTATGCGAAGTGATGGCAATGCTGACGGGTGAAGAGGAAGAACTTCAACAAGCAGTGTTTAACAAACACATCGCTCCTTGGTTCCAATCTTTTACGCGCCAACTAGAGAACGCCGAAAGCGTGAACTTCTACAAGCCAGCTGCGCAGCTTTGCGATGCGTTTTTAACGTTAGAGCAAGTGCGCTTTAGCGTGAACACCAAAAGCAGTAAGAGCAAATTAAAAATTGATGTGAAAAACGTCACTGATTACGAGTAATCGAGCAGTACTTGGTCATATCGATAGAGAGGCATGAGTCTCCAAAGATCTACCGTAAGGTAAGGAAGCAATGATGAAAGATAATAAAGAAATAAACACAAGCCGTAGGGATCTCCTAAAAGGCTTCACAACCGCTGCCGTTGCTGGTGCTGTTGTTGCGGGAACCACGAAAGTGGCCGTTGCTTCAGAAACGGTTGAGCCTTCTGAAAAAGACGTGAAGAAGAAAGGGTATCGTGAAACTCAACACATTCGCGATTACTACGACACACTTTAGGAGATAACGGATGAAACTTGTCAAACGCTCCGACAGTGTGAGCAAAGAAACGAACCAGCTTGGCGTATCTCGTCGTGCATTCATGAAAAACACTTCGCTTGCCGCTGGTGGCGCAGTGGTTGGTGCTAGTCTATTCGCACCGGGAATGATGAAAAAAGCGCAAGCAAAATCCGTCGATCCAGAAGCGAAAACAGAAGTGAAACGTACTATCTGTTCTCACTGTTCAGTGGGTTGTGGTATTTACGCAGAAGTTCAAAATGGTGTTTGGACGGGTCAAGAGCCTGCATTCGACCATCCATTTAACGCCGGTGGTCACTGTGCAAAAGGCGCAGCACTACGTGAACATGGCCACGGTGAGCGCCGTCTTAAATACCCAATGAAGCTTGAAAACGGTAAGTGGAAAAAGCTTTCTTGGGATCAAGCGATCGAAGAAATCGGTAACAAGGTGATGGACATCCGCAAAGAGTCTGGCCCTGATTCGGTTTACTTCTTGGGAAGCGCAAAGCACAGCAACGAACAAGCGTACTTGTTCCGCAAAATGGCATCACTTTGGGGCACTAACAACGTTGACCACCAAGCGCGTATTTGTCACTCAACAACCGTGGCGGGTGTAGCAAACACTTGGGGTTACGGTGCGATGACCAACTCTTTCAATGACATGCACAACTGTAAGTCGATGCTGTTCATTGGTTCAAACCCAGCTGAAGCACACCCAGTAGCGATGCAGCACATTCTGATCGCAAAAGAGAAGAACAACTGTAAGATCGTCGTAGCGGATCCTCGTCGTACACGTACGGCAGCAAAATCGGATCACTATGTATCACTTCGTCCTGGTTCTGACGTAGCATTCATTTGGGGTGTGTTGTGGCACATCTTCGAAAACCAATGGGAAGATAAAGAGTTCATCCGTCAACGTGTATTCGGTATGGATGAAATCCGTGCTGAAGTAGCGAAGTGGACGCCAGCAGAAGTTGAGCGTGTAACAGGCGTAAGCGAAGAAGACGTTTACCAAACAGCAAAACTGCTTTCTGAAAATCGCCCAGGCTGTATCGTTTGGTGTATGGGTGGTACTCAGCATACTACCGGTAACAACAACACACGTGCTTACTGTGTGCTTGAGCTAGCACTTGGTAACATTGGTAAATCAGGCGGCGGCGCAAACATCTTCCGTGGTCACGATAACGTACAAGGCGCAACCGACCTTGGCGTACTTTCTGACACGCTACCGGGCTACTACGGCCTTTCTGAAGGGGCTTGGCGTCATTGGTCAAAAGTGTGGGAAATCGATTACGAATGGATTAAAGGTCGTTTCGATGACAACGCTTATAGCGGTCAGAAACCAATGCACAGTGCAGGTATTCCTGTATCCCGTTGGGTTGATGGTGTACTGGAAAACAAAGACAACATTCGTCAACGCGAAAACATCCGTGCAATGTTCTACTGGGGACACGCAGTGAACTCTCAAACACGTGGTGTTGAGATGAAAAAAGCGATGCAGAAGCTGGACATGATGGTGATCGTGGACCCATACCCAACTGTTGCTGCGGTAATGAACGACCGTACCGACGGCGTTTACTTGCTTCCTGCAACAACACAGTTTGAAACATACGGCAGTGTTACCGCTTCTAACCGCTCTCTACAATGGCGTGATCAGGTGATTGAACCTTTGTTCGAATCAAAACCTGACCATGAAATCATGTACCTGCTTTCGAAGAAACTGGGCTATTCAGATCTTCTGTTCAAAAATATCCGTGTTGAAAACAACCAGCCGGTGATTGAAGACCTAACGCGTGAATTCAACAAAGGCATGTGGACGATTGGTTACACAGGTCAAAGCCCAGAGCGTTTGAAAGCGCACCAACAAAACTGGCATACGTTCCACAAAACCACATTGGAAGCGGAAGGTGGCCCTGTCAACGGTGAAACCTACGGTCTACCTTGGCCATGTTGGGGTACACCAGAAATGAAACACCCAGGCACACACATTCTTTACGATACGTCTAAGACGGTTGCAGAGGGTGGCGGCAACTTCCGTACGCGCTTTGGGGTGGAATTCGAAGGCAAGAGCCTTCTTGCAGAAGACAGCTACTCGAAAGGCTGTGAAATCAAAGATGGTTACCCAGAGTTCACTGACAAGTTATTGAAACAACTTGGTTGGTGGGACGATCTAACGGCTGAAGAGAAAGTGGCAGCAGAGGGTAAAAACTGGAAAACAGATCTGTCTGGCGGTATTCAGCGTGTCGCGATCAAGCACGGTTGTATTCCATTTGGTAACGCGAAAGCGCGTGCGATTGTTTGGACGTTCCCAGACCGTGTGCCACTGCATCGCGAACCACTTTACACACCACGTCGTGACCTTGTAACGGATTACCCAACTTGGGAAGACAAAGATGCAATCTTCCGTGTACCTACGTTGTATAAATCCATTCAAGAGCAGGACAAATCGGGCGAGTACCCAATCGTTCTGACTTCTGGCCGTCTGGTTGAATACGAAGGTGGTGGTGAAGAGACGCGTTCAAACCCTTGGCTTGCCGAGCTTCAACAAGAAATGTTTGTTGAAGTGAACCCGAAAGACGCGAACGATCTTGGCTTTAGAGATGGTGATGATGTTTGGGTTGAAGGTGCAGAGAAAGGACGAATCAAGGTGAAAGCGATGGTAACACGTCGTGTGAAACCTGGTTTGGCGTTCATTCCGTTCCACTTTGGCGGTAAGTTCGAAGGTGAAGACCTACGTCCTAAATACCCAGAAGGTACACAACCTTACGTTGTTGGCGAATCGGCTAACACAGCAACCACTTACGGTTACGACCCGGTTACCTTGATGCAGGAAACCAAAGTAACCCTATGTAACATTCGTAAAGCGTAAGGAGTCTGACAATGGCACGAATGAAATTTCTATGTGACACCAAACGCTGTATCGAGTGTAACGGCTGTGTTACTGCTTGTAAGAACGAAAACGACGATGCGCTTGAATGGGGCATTCAACGTCGCCGCGTGGTAACACTAAACGACGGTGAAGCTGGTGAAAACTCTATCTCTGTTGCTTGTATGCACTGTACCGATGCGCCTTGTATGGCAGTTTGTCCAGCTGATTGTTTCGAACATACAGAAGACGGCATCGTACTTCACAATAAAGATCTGTGTATCGGTTGTGGTTACTGTTTGTTTGCTTGTCCGTTTGGCGCACCTCAGTTCCCTAAACAAGAAGCGTTTGGCGAACGTGGCAAAATGGATAAATGTACTTTCTGTGCGGGCGGCCCAGAAACAGAGCCTGGCTCTGAGGAAGAACGTCAAAAATACGGTGCGAACCGTATCGCAGAAGGCAAGTTACCAATGTGTGCATCGCTTTGTTCAACAAAAGCGCTGCTTGCGGGTGACGCAGAGAAAGTCTCTGACATTTTCCGTCAACGTGTGGTAGAACGCGGCGCGAAAAACGCAGGTTGGACAGACGGAAACGATCTTTCTTACGATGCGACGAAAAGCTAAGTAAGGAGAGGCACATGTTAAACACGCTTAAACGTGCGTCTCTAGCAATGCTGTCAATGATGACGGCATTGCTGCTGACTTTCGCAATGCCTGCTTCAGCAGAGGAACAATCTTCTAAAGTTATTCAACAGGAGATAACGCAACTTGCAGGTGCAGATTATTGGCGTGAAGTCAGAGAGGGGCAAGAAGGTTATACCACGTCTAAATCGCCAGAACATGGCGTATTAATCAGTAAACCTGGTGAGACTTGGTACATTCTAAAAGAGAAATGGATGTCTCCTGCTGGTGCTGTCGCGATTTTCGGCAGTATCGCGATGGTTATCATGGCTTACGTATTTGTTGGCCCTTTGATGCTAAGTAAGCCTCGTACAGGCAAAAAGATGAAGCGCTGGTCTCGCTTGGATCGCGCTCTCCACTGGAGTATGGCGTTTACATTCTTAACGCTTGCATTCAGTGGTTTGATGCTGGTTTACGGTAAGCACTTTTTAAAACCGTATGTTCCTACCGAGTTTTGGGGCTTTATCGTCATGTTGGCGAAGCAGTACCACAATTACATGGGGCCATTGTTCTTCATTTTGCTGATGCTCGTGCTCTTTAAATGGTGGCGCAAGTCGATTCCAAACATGACAGATGTTCGTTGGTTTATGAAAATGGGCGGCATGGTTGGTAAACACAAAGGCACACATCCGTCAGCTGGTTTCTCAAACGGTGGTGAGAAGGCAATCTATTGGTTGTTGATCTTCTTTGGTGCTATCGCGGCAGTGAGTGGCTTAGTTCTAGATTTTCCTATCTTTGGCCAAACTCGCCGTGACATGGAGCTTTCTAACTTAGTTCACGCGATTTCGGCACTGATTCTAATCTGTGGCTTTATCTTCCACATCTATATTGGTCTATTCGGTATGGAAGGTGCGCTAGAAGGCATGGTGACAGGTGAAGTTGATGAAACATGGGCGAAAGAGCATCACGATCTTTGGTATGAAGAAGTGAAATCCAAAGAAGCGATGGGCGAAACAGATACGGCACAAACGGAAGCAAAAGGAGCGAAAGCGAATGAACAAACCTCATAACGGGATTTGGGTTGCGTACATCCTGAGCTGTCTGACCCCGTTTACGTTTCTGATCTCAGGCGTTATCGCAATTATCTATGCGGGTTATCGATTAGATAAGGGAGAAGACGGCGACGTAGTGATTTCTCATTACTACGGTTTAATTCGCACCTTCTTCCTCTACCTGACGTTTTTTGTTGTGTTGATCGTCACCGTCGCGACTTCTAATGGTGTACTCGTTGGCGTGAGTGATTATTGGTTGCATAGTACTTTGCTTGAAACCATCGCTTACTTTATTCCTTGGGTAGGGATGGTGTTTGCTGCATTAGCCATCTTGGTGTGGTTTATGCGAATGTTTCAAGGGATGCAGCAACTGCGGAATAACCAACCACATAGACCATCGACAGGTCCAAACCTTTAATCAACACTCTTTAAGCAAAACCGCCTTAACAGGCGGTTTTTTTTTGCTGTCATGTCTCAAATATGAAGCGCTGAGTCCTACAGGTGATACTTGATGCAACTTATTGAGTGAATTTACGTAACTGGGCAGAAAATCATAGTTAAGTAAGAAACATGTAAAAAAATCGCGTCGCGATGAGACATTAGTCTCACTCACGCTATTGTTCATTTACTCAGGATTCATCGTCCCGTTAAAGTACGCTGCGCTCAGAAATTCAAAGAGTTGCATACGTGAAAATTGCCATCAATACATTCAGTCTACGCATACAGATGAATCTCTATCGGAGGATGTTTGATTAAGGCATCTTGCTCTCACAAATAAAAAGAGCGAAACGAGCATTAAATGATGCGGCAAGGTAAGAAAAGGACAAACACGTTACGGCTATGATCCCTCAATTCGTCATTCCTATCACGAATCGCTTTGGCGAAAGTTATCACTTCTCTGGTCAGTTACTTACTAGCGGCGAACCTAAAACATTCGTGACCAAACAAGAGGCAATAGAGTTTCTTGAGAGCTTTGGTGAGCTTGACCTTCGCTCTGTCGAAGACTTGTTCTATTTGATTGGTCAATTCAAGCCAAACATACCTGACGGTGAGCTTACTTCCCAACACTATAATTCAACGTTTGCCAATGCTTTGGTGAACGGTGACTTGCATGTCGCTCGAATTGTACCGACCGGAGAAAACTACGCACTCTCGTCAGCGGTTACGCCTCCACCGACTCAAAATACCGTCAATGCAAAACCATCGAAGGGAAAGGGGAAGTCGAATAAAAAGAGTGGCAGAAGTGCCGCATCCGCCAAGCCTCAGCAACAAAGCAGCGAAAAACATGAGAAAGCCGGTGATCCTGTATCACTTGTGACGGGTGAAGAAATTCTCGAACTCTATGATATCGAGCCACAACAAGGCACTACTTGGCAGCGTACTTATCGCTCTTCGCAGTCGGATGTAAATCATGGAATGGGCTTTGGTTGGCGACATGCATTTCAGTTTGAATTACGCGAGAAGACGGACGAGAAAGACAATGTTATCGCTTGGGAGTTTGTTGACGATAAGGCCGATATCACAGCATTTGAGCCAGTAGATATTGGAGCAACAAGTTACCAGATATACGCTGGTGCGAGCTGTTATTTCCTAAATTCAGCAACTCGGATCGTGACGCTCGCTAATGGGCATCAATATCGATTTGAACAGAAAGATGATCGTTGGCTTGTTAAACAAGTTAGAAATGGCACGTTTTCAACGTTTCAATTGCAGTATTCTCGAAACCATCGATTGATCGAGATCGCATATAACAAGCGTCCGGTTCTTGAATGTCAATATGATAAGCAAGGACGCCTTGTAGAACTGCTTAATGCAAAGTCCCAAAAAGTTCTGACAACTTATACCTATGATGAGCACGATGATTTGGTCAGTGCAACTAATCATTTGGGCTTAAAGGAACAATATCAATATAGCGGTCATTTAATTGTTAAGCGTGTACGACCAACTGGCTTTACTCATTATTTTGAATGGGATGGCGAAGGTGCTAACGCGAAATGCATCAGGAACGTTGGGGACGCAGGAATTTATGACTATCGCTTCCATTATCAGGGAAATCATTCTTCTTATTCTGACTCGTTAGATCATCAATGGTCTTTCTTGCATGACGAGCAGGGTAACATACTCGAGAAAATAAGCCCCACAGGTAAAACTTGGCGATGGCAATATGATGAATTAGGACGAAAAGCACAAGCTATCTATCCTGATCAGTCAACGGTCAATTATCAATATAATCAGCATGGTCAATTAGTTTCTAAGCTTCATTCCTCTGGCAAAGAAATTCAATATGGTTATGACGGCTTAGGTAAGTTAGTTAAAACGGTTTCACCTGACGGGGATATCGAGAAGGCTTACTACAATAGCCTCGGTCAAAGAGTTTGGGATACCGATCAGTTCGGCTGTGTCACGGAATATGATTACGATAAACACGGTCAAGTCGTCAAAAAAGAGTCTGAAGATGGTAAGAAAAGTCAGTGGTGGTGGGATGAACAACAAAGACTTATCGCGAATGAAATAGACGGTACATTACTTCGTTACAGCTACAACGAAGAAGATCTGGTGAATGGCGTCGCTTATCCCGATGGGTGTATTGCTCAACTCGCTTATGATCAATTTGGCAGGCGTACATCAGTTCGTTATTTTAACGACGAAGACAAAGTCGGTTATAGCGAAGAATATTCTTACGATGAGCACAGCCGTGTTGCTCAGATTCGAACGCCAGCAGGCATTACCTCGTATCAGTGGGGAGCACTCGCGCAACAAGAAGCAGTCATCTTCCCCGATGGCAGCCATATTTCTTATGAATACAATCAACAACGTAACCTGACTAAATTAGTTCGGAGTGACGGCTTAGAATTCGAATTCCTGTATGACGATGAAGGCCAGCTATCAGGAACTGTTGGGTTTGATAATCTACAAAGCCAATTTAATTATGACGATATGGGGCGGATCCATCGTAAGCAAGTCGCCGATAGGACCGTGCTGTACCGCTATGACGCTGCGGGTTATCTCAAGCACGTCAAAGCAGGAAATGGTCGCAGTATTGTAGAGAACCACTTCAATTATACACTTGGTGGGCGACTTACTTTCGCATCCAATCGCCATCAAACATTGCAATACCAATACTCTTCATTCGGGCATTTAACAAAGCGCATTCAAGGTCAGTTTGAGATAGCGCAGGAGTTTAACAGAGTTGGCCAACGCGTATCTCAGGTACTGCCAGATAATACGGAGCTGAACTTCTCTTATGATCGATATGGGCGTTTTTCAGCGATTCGATTTGGAAACCTAGATTTACCTCAAATCAAATTTCATTACGATGAAATGGGACGAGTTTCCCAAATTAAAACGGCACATTTTAATGAGCGCATCATTTATGATGGTGTTGGTCGTTTGGTTGAACAACATTGGCCAGATAGAGAGAAAAAGTACGTTTACAACGCACAAAACCGCATTTCATCAATCATTGATAATACGGCAGGAGCAACGCATTATCAGTACGATGCCTTAGGGCAACTGAAACGAGTCAATGTTTCCGGAGAAGTGACTAAGTTTGAATACGATAGTTTTGGCAATCCTACTTTGCCAACTTCAGAGGTATTCGCTGATCGTATTGAAGTACACGATCGTGTCCGGTTCAAATATGACGCGCAAGGAAACCAGACAAAACGTGAGGGGCAAGGACAAGTTCAGACTCGAGTGTTTGATGCGTTAAATCAGCTCATTGAAGTTCACACCGACGATGTCATCAGTCAATATGAATATGATGCTCTAGGGCGCAGAACGAAGAAAATTACACAAAAAGGCGTTACAGAGTTCTTGTGGGAAGGTGAACGTTTAATTGGTGAACGCTCTTCAGGTGCTTTCCGCTGGTACCTATATCAACCTGAAACCTACACGCCAGTGGCACTGCTAGAAAATGACGTTATTTATTGGTACCAGTGCGATCAAGTTGGTAAACCAGAGCGACTAATCGATTGCGAAGGGAATGTTGTATGGAGTGCAAGTTACGATGCTCACGGTTTTGCTCATGTACATATTGAAAATGTAGCAAATCCATTGCGTTTTCAAGGGCAGTACTTCGATCGAGAAACCAACTTACATTACAACCTCGCTCGGTATTACGACCCTAAGCTAGGACGTTTTATCCAACAAGACCCGATATCTATTGCTGGTGGCATTAACCATTACCAATATGCAGTCAATCCTATCCAGTGGATTGACCCAACAGGTTTCCTTTGTGAAGAAGGGCTAAAACGCTTACAGCAAATGCTGACTGAGTATCAGGCGCAAAGCGATGTCCCCCAAGAGGTTTGCGATCAGATTTTAGAAGCTGCAAAAGAGTCATCTGTCGGAGAAGATGGCGTTCGTTCGCAAGTCAAAATCCGAAAACCCAAAGGTAAAAACAATATTCGATATGAATACGATTTAGACCATATTGATTGTGAGAGAAACGAGATTACTTTTTATCGTCATATCAATCATTCAGATGGCAGCAGACACGAAGTGCAGTATGTTGTTGGGATTGAGGAATTTGTAAATGCGCATGTTTTTGACTCAGAGAAAGTTGGCGGGGAAGAAGGTTGCACGATCTTCACTGAAGATCTTGTGCTGAACAAAGCAAAGTATAAAGAAAACTCTGAACTCAATACGAGTGGTTATGAGCTAACAGAAAGAAACAAAGCAAAAATTGATGAATGTTTGAAAGAGCGTCAAGAGGCTATGGAGGCTCGAACTGACGAAGAAGGATATAACGCGCAAATCGCCAAGATTAATCAGCAATCTGCAAAAATCGGTGAGTTGGCTGCGGATGACTTTGTTCGAAGTAAACGTCCTAATGCTAAGTTGCTTCATCCTAAAGATATTGGAACCTCAATTTCGAAGCCGGGCGACTTTGATATGGTTTACGAGGTGGAAGAGCCACCACCTGGTGAAATTATCATTGTTGAGGCCAAAGGGGGGAGCAGCCCGCTAGGCAGTCGTAAGCTCGGAAATATGGCATATCAGCAAGGGACAACTGAATATGCAACTGCAATTACTGATTTAATGGCTCAAAAGGACAAAGGTACAACCGAATGGAAAGCGGCCAGAAGTATAAATAAAGCATTGAGAAAAAAAATTCCTGTTAGATATATTCACACCACAGCAGCTATTTCTGATGCTGGAGAGGTTTCTTCAGTTAATGTAAAAGAATTTAACGTAGGATTAGGAGTGAAATAAATGCCTGAAAAAAATAAGAAAAATCACGTAGAGAGAAAGGCGGAACCTCATCTAACACTAAATGATGTCGCTGACTACCAAATGTATATCAATGAGGATTTAGATGAGCGCAAAGAGCTAATAGCAATCCGTAGAGAGAACTTAGTCGCTCTTAGCGACGACGTTTCAGAACAAGTGAGGTGGTATACTTGCTTTCCATCTTCAATAGAAACTGAACAAATCGGAACACTTTGCCTTTATGAGGCGTCATTGATGCGTGCTTTTTACCATCAACTTGCCATTAAACCAAGAGAACCTCAAAGCGTTAAATTACCTGATTATCCAGAAGTGACATGGAAAGGCGAAGGTATTTTGAAAACTGGATGTTTACACCCTAATCGATGGTTGGATGCTTATTTTACTTCGGTGATTGTGCGTGATAAACCTAGTATGGACATATTGGCGAACTTTCCGATTTCTTTGATGAGACAGAGCTCTACCAAAGCGGGTGAGCTGTCTTATATGCTAGTAGACGTCATTCAGTCGTTCCACAACCGCACATCGGACTATCCTGATAAGCTGGTTGCAGCAATGGACGCAGCGGTAGCTCAAGGAGATAGCTGGGCGTTGGAAATTGCGATGGGGATCCTAGAAACCTTCGCAGCGCTCACTACTAATATTGGTTATGATTTTGAGGAAGTGCTCGTTAAAAACCTACAGTTTCAAGAGAAATATCATCTTAGAGAATTAGGACCAGATAGGATAGGCATCCGAACTTTTATTAACTTCCCTCTGCTTGGCATGGCTTGTATGTGGTACGACAAAGGCAACCGTTTATCTATTGAAACCGGTTGGCTTCCTCCTTATCTCGTCGAGGGGCGTTGGCTAGAAGAAGTAAAAGCAGGGAAGATCACTCGATAAATTATCATTTAGTTAGAAATTCAGTATATAAGCCACCTTTCACGAGGTGGCTTATATGTTTACCGATATTCAATCAACCCCATCTAGTGGATTGACCCAACAGGTTTTCTCTGTGAAGAAGGGTTAAAATGCTTACAGCAAATGCTGGCAGAGTATCAGGCGCAAATAACGTTCCCCAAAAGGTAAAAATCATATCCGATATGAATACGATTTAGACCATATCGATTGCGAGAGAAACGAGATTACTTTTTATCGTCATATTAATCATTCAGATGGCACCAGACACGAAGTGCAGTATGTTGTTGGGATTGAGGAGTTTGTCAATGCGCATGTTTTTGACTCTGAGAAAGTTGGTGGGGAGAAAGGTTGCACGATCTTCACTGAAGATCTTGTGCTGAATAAAGCAGAGTATAAAGAAAACTCAGAACTCAATATGAGTGATTATGAGCTAACAGAAAAAAACAAAGCAAAAATTGATGAATGCTTGAAAGAGCGTCAAGAGGCAATGGACGCTCGAACTGGCGAAGAGGGATATAACGCTCAAATTGGCAATATTAACCAACAGTCTGCAAAAATTGGTGAGTTAGCCGCGGATGACTTTGTCCGGAGTAAACGTCCTAATGCTAAGCTGCTTCATCCCAAAGATATTGGAACCTCAATTTCGAAGCCGGGCGACTTTGATATGGTCTACGAGGTGGAAGAGCCACCACCAGGTGAAATTATCATTGTTGAGGCCAAAGGGGGGAGCAGTCCTTTGGGTAGTAGAAAAATAGGAAACGAAGCATGTCAGCAAGGAACGGCTAAATATGCAGCGGCAATAGTTGGTAAGATGTCTAGGAATCGGCGAAATACAACAGAGTGGGAAGCAGCTAAATCAATAAGAAACGCTTCGAGGAGTGGACGCCCAATCAGATATATACATACTAAAACCCCAATCTCTGAATCAGGGAAAGTTTCAAAGGTTAAAGTAAAAGAATTTAATGTAGATTTAGGGAAGTTTTAAAATGTCTGACAAAATTAAAATAGAAAGAAATGCTGATCCAAAGCTGACCTCGGAGTTAATCAAAGGCTATAGTTCTGATATTGATGAAGACCTTGATACGCGCAAAGAGGTAATCAGTATTCGTAGAGAAAACTTAGTTGCTTTAAGTGATGAATCGTTTTATCTAGTGAGATGGTACTCGTGGTTCCCACACTCCATAGAAAATGAACAAATCGGAACACTTTGCCTGTATGAAGCGTCATTAATGCGCGCGTTTTATCATCAGTTAGCGATGAGGCCTGACGAACCTCAAAGTATTCAATTACCTAGATACCCAGAAGTGACCTGGAAAGGCGAAGGTATTTTAAAAACAGGCTTCATTTGTCCTTCAATGTGGCTAGATGCCTATTTTACCTCTGTCATCGTCCGTGACAAAGCTAGCATGGATGTGTTGGCGAACTTTCCGATTTCTTTGATGAGACAGAGCTCTACCAAAGCGGGTGAGCTGTCTTATATGTTAGTAGACGTCATACAGTCGTTCCATAACCGCACATCGGATTACCCTGATAAACTGGTGGCCGCGATGGACGCGGCAGTTGCTCAGGGTGATGATTGGGCGTTAGAAATCGCCATGGGTATTTTGGAAACTTTTGCTGCCCTGACAACTGACATCGGTTATGACTTTGAAGAAGTACTCATTAAGAACCTTCAGTTCCAAGAGAAATACCAAATGAGGCTCGATAAGCCAGAGGACTTGATTTCTATAGAAACTTTCATCTCTTTCTCTTTGCTTGGTATGGCTTGTATGTGGTACGACAAAGGCAACCGTTTATCTATTGAAACCGGTTGGCTTCCTCCTTATCTCGTCGAGGGGCGCTGGTTAGAGGATGTAAAAGCAGGGAAGATCACTCGATAAACTCCTTTAGTTAGCAATTCAGTATAAAAGCCACCTCTCATGAGGTGGCTTATATGTTTACCGATATTCAATCAACCCCATCTAGTGGATTGACCCAACAGGTTTCCTCTGTGAAGAAGGGTTAAAATGCTTACAGCAAATGCTGGCAGAGTATCAGGCGCCAAATAACGTTCCCCAAAAGGTAAAAATCATATCCGATATGAATACGATTTAGACCATATTGATTGCGAGAGAAACGAGATTACTTTTTATCGTCATATTAATCACTCAGATGGCAGTAGACACGAAGTGCAGTATGTTGTTGGGATTGAGGAATTTGTCAATGCGCATGTTTTTGACTCAGAGAAAGTTGGCGGGGAAGAAGGTTGCACGATCTTCACTGAAGATCTTGTGTTGAATAAAGCAGAGTATAAAGAAAACTCTGAACTCAATACGAGTGGTTATGAGCTAACAGAAAGAAACAAAGCCAAAATTGATGAATGTTTGAAAGAGCGTCAAAAGGCTATGGACGCTCGAACTGGCGAAGCGGGATATAACGCTCAAATCGCCAAGATTAATCGGCAATCTGCAGAAATTGGTGAGTTGGCCGCAGATGACTTTGTCCGGAGTAAGCGTCCTAATGCTAAGCTGCTTTATCCCAAAGATATTGGAACCTCAATTTCGAAGCCGGGCGAGTTTGATATGGTTTACGAGGTGGAAGAGCCGCCACCAGGTGAAATTATAATTGTTGAGGCCAAAGGGGATAGCGGCCCGCTGGGCAGCCGTAAGATTGGAAATATGGTATATCAGTAAGGGACAACGGAATACATTGCAGAAATCACCAACCTAATGTCTGAAAAAAGAAGGACTGAAAAATAACAGCAAGCAAAGCTAAGATGCAGCTTTATCCGGCGTACCTCTTCGATATACATACTCAAGCATGCATTCCAGAGAACGGGGATGCATAGGGTGTAAAACTAAAAGTGGCAGAGTTTAAAATTAATTCTAAAGGACTAATTTAAAATGCAAAGTAAAGTTGTAGAACGCAAAGCAAACCCTGAGTTGAGTCAAAGTGGGGTTTCTTCTGAGAAAGAATTTATCAATAAAATATTAGATAAAAGAAAAGAAGGCCTTAAAATCCGGCGGGAAAACCTGGTCAGTCTTGGTGATTTCGCCATTGACCAGGTTCGCTGGTATACCTGGTTTCAAACCTCGCATGAAGACGAACAAATTTGTACATTACGTCTTTACGAAACTTCTCTAATGGGCGCTTGTTATCATCGACTTGCTAGGAATCCTAATGATGAATTAACTATAAAGATTCTCGACTATCCTGAAGTAAAGTGGGACGGGGAAGGTATTTTAAAAACGGGGTGCATAAATCCTAATAGATGGATTGATATGTATTTCATATCGGCAATTGTGCGTGACAGGCCAAGTTTAGACGCATTGGCGAACTTTCCGATTTCTTTGATGAGACAGAGCTCTACTAAAGCGGGTGAGATGTCTTACATGTTAGTAGATGTCATCCAGTCGTTTCATAATCGCACATCGGACTATCCTGATAAACTGGTGGCCGCGATGGACGCAGCGGTAGCTCAAGGGAATAACTGGGCGTTGGAAATTGCGATGGGGATCCTAGAAACCTTCGCAGCGCTCACTACTAACATTGGTTATGATTTTGAGGAAGTGCTCGTTAAAAACCTAAAGTTTCAAGAGAAATATCATCTTAGAGAATTAGGACCAGATAGGATAGGCATCCGAACTTTTATTAACTTCCCTCTGCTTGGCATGGCTTGTATGTGGTACGACAAAGGTAACCGTTTATCTATTGAAACCGGTTGGCTTCCTCACTATCTCGTCGAAGGACGTTGGTTAGAAGATGTAAAAGCAGGGAAGATCATTCGATAAACTCCTTTAGCAAATCAATATATAAGCCATCTCTCATGGGGTGGCTTTTACGTTTGAGGTGGGGAGCTTGTTGTTTGTTGAACGCTCCATCATTGGTGGCATTACCAATATGCAGTCAATCCTATCCAACGGATTGACCCAACAGGCTTCTTGTGTGAAGAAGGGCTAAAACGCTTGCAGCAAATGCTGGCTGAGTATCAGGCGTCAAACAATGTTCCCCAAGAGGTTTGCGACCAGATTTTAGAGGCAGCAAAAGAGTCATCTGTCGGAGAAGATGGCGTTCGCTCGCAAGTCAAAATCCGAAAACCCAAAGGTAAAAATCATATTCGATATGAATACGATTTAGACCATATTGATTGCGAGAGAAACGAGATTACTTTTTATCGTCATATTAATCAATCAGATGGCAGCAGACACGAAGTGCAGTATGTTGTTGGGATTGAGAAATTTATCAATGCGCATGTTTTTAACTCAGAGAAAGTTGGTGGAGAGGAAGGTTGCACGATCTTTACTGAAGATCTTGTGCTGAATAAAGCGAAGTATAAAGAAAACTCAGAACTCAATATGAGTGATTATGAGCTAACAGAAAAAAACAAAGCAAAAATTGATGAATGCTTGAAAGGGCGTCAAAAGGCAATGGACGCTCGAACTGGCGAAGCGGGATGTAACGCTCAAATCGCCAAAATTAACCAACAGTCTGCAAAAATTGGTGAGATGTCTAAGAATGAGCGAGGTACAACAGAGTGGGAAGCGGCAACGGAAATAAAACTAGCGTTAAAGAGAGGGCGACCTATTAGGTACATTCATACTCAAACGGCAATCTATGACGCGGGACAGGTTTCAAAGGTTAAAGGCAAAGAATTTAAAATAGATTTAGGGGAGTTATAAATGTCTAGAAAAGTTAGAATTGAGCGAAATGCTAATCCGAAACTGACCCCAGAGTTAGTCCAAGGTTACAGCTCTGATATTAATCGAGACCTTGATATGCGTAAAGACGTAATCAATGTTCGCAGAGAGAACTTAGTTGCTTTAAGCGATGAAGCGTTTGAGCAGGTGAGGTGGTATACATGGCTTCCACATTCAATCGAAAACGAACGAACCGGCACACTATGTCTATATGAAGCATCATTAATGCGTGCCTTTTATCATCAGCTCGCCATGAGACCAGACGAGCCTCAAAGTATTCAATTACCTGGATACCCGGAAGTAATCTGGAAAGGTGAAGGTATTTTAAAAACGGGGTGTTTACACCCTAACCGATGGCTTGATGCTTATTTCACTTCGGTGATTGTGCGTGACAAACCCAGTATGGACCTGTTGGCGAACTTTCCGATTTCTCTAATGAAGCAAAGCGCCACTAAGGCAGGTGAGCTTTCTTACATGTTAGTGGATGTAATTCAGTCATTCCACAACCGCACATCGGATTACCCTGATAAGCTAGTCGCAGCAATGGACGCTGCAATTGCTCAGGGTGATGACTGGGCATTAGAAATCGCCATGGGCATTTTAGAAACCTTTGCCGCCCTGACAACTGATATTGGTTATGACTTTGAAGAGGTACTCATTAAGAACCTGCAGTTCCAGGAGCAATATCAAATGCGCTTGGATGCTCCTAAAAAATTGATTTCAATCGAAACCTTCATCTCTTTCCCTCTGCTTGGCATGGCTTGTATGTGGTACGACAAAGGTAACTGTTTATCTGTTGAAACCGGTTGGCTTCCACCCTATCTTGTTGAAGGGCGTTGGCTAGAAGATGTAAAAGCCGGAAATATAATTCGCTAAGATTCAAAAGGAACTAGGCGATCATTTCTGACGTTTTGTTGTGTTACACTTGGCATTATGTGTCCTTTTTAAAGATACCTAGGCTCTTTTACTCGAATAGCTTGAAGCCCTCAGACGTAGTAGTAGAAGTAGAAGTAGCAGAGTTTAAAATTGATTCAAAAGGATTAAGTCAAAATGCAAAGTAAAGAATCGGTCAAATTTTTAGAGCGAAAAGCAAATCCTGAACTTGACACACAAGCCATTGTGAATCGGAAAAAATTTATAAACCGGGTTTTAGATAACAGAAAAGAAGGCCTTAAAGTCAGGCGAGAAAACTTGGTTAGTCTTGGTGATTTTGCCATTGACCAGGTTCGCTGGTATACCTGGTTTCAAGCCTCTCATGAAGACGAACAAATTTGTACATTACGTCTTTACGAAACTTCTCTAATGGGCGCTTGTTATCATCGACTTGCTAGGAATCCTAATGATGAATTAACTATAAAGATTCTCGACTATCCTGAAGTAAAGTGGGACGGGGAAGGTATTTTAAAAACGGGGTGCATAAATCCTAATAGATGGATTGATATGTATTTCATATCGGCAATTGTGCGTGACAGGCCAAGTTTAGACGCATTGGCGAACTTTCCGATTTCTTTGATGAGACAGAGCTCTACTAAAGCGGGTGAGATGTCTTACATGTTAGTAGATGTCATCCAGTCGTTTCATAATCGCACATCGGACTATCCTGATAAACTGGTGGCCGCGATGGACGCGGCAGTTGCTCTGGGTGATGATTGGGCGTTAGAAATCGCCATGGGTATTTTGGAAACTTTTGCTGCCCTGACAACTGACATCGGTTATGACTTTGAAGAGGTATTAGTTAAGAACCTACAGTTCCAAGAGCAATACCAAATGAGGCTTGATAAACCAGAGGACTTGATTTCTATAGAAACTTTCATATCTTTCCCTCTTCTTGGCATGGCTTGTATGTGGTACGACAAAGGCAACCGTTTATCTATTAAAACCGGTTGGCTTCCTCCTTATCTCGTCGAGGGGCGTTGGCTAGAAGATGTAAAAGCAGGGAAGATCACTCGATAAACTCCTTTAGCAAATCAATATATAAGCCATCTCTTATGGGGTGGCTTTTATGTTTGAGGTGGGGAGCTTGTTGTTTGTTGAACGCTCCATCATTGGTGGCATTACCAATATGTAGTCCACCATATCCAGTGGATTGACCCAACAGGTTTGGGGTAGCCAATGCTGGCATAGTATAAAAAAGTCTGAACTCAATACGAGTGATTATGAGCTAACAGAAAGAAACAAAGCAAAAATTGATGAATGCTTGAAAGAGCGTCAAGAGGCAATGGACGTTCGAGCTGGCGAAGAGGGGTATCACGCTCAAATTGGTAATATTAACCAGCAGTCTGCAAAAATTGGTGAGTTGGTCGCGGATGACTTTATTCGGAATATACGCCCTAATGCTAAGTTGAGCCATCCCAAAGACCTTGCAACTTAGGGATCGAAACCAGGTGATTTCAATATGGTGTACCTCTCAGATGATACTGAAGAAATCATCATCGTCGAGGCTAAGGGTGGCAGCAGGCCGCTCAGCAGTCGTAAAATTGGCAATGAAGCATATCAGCAAGGGACAAGCAAATATGCGGCGGAAATCGTTAAATTAATGTCTGAACAAAAAGCTGGTACAACAGAAAGAGCTGCTGCAGACGAAATTACATCAGCAGTGCAAGATGATATTCTAGACAGGTGTTTACATACCCTAGCAGAAATTGATGCTTCAGATGGCGTATCTAAAGTGAATGTAAAAGAGTTTGATATTAGCCTCGAAGAATTAGGTTAAGGGAAGTAAAGTTAGTATGAAAAAGATAAATAGAAAAGCAGCCTACGAGTTGAATACTGAGGAACTTAATTACTATACAAAACAAATAGAAAAAAACTTAGAGAAAAGAAAACATCGTATCACAATAAAGCGCGAAAACTTGATATATCTAACAGACGGGGTTTGGGAGCAAGTTAGGTTATATACTTTGTTTCCAGTGTCTGAACTAAATGACCGAATAGGAACGCTGCGTCTATTTGAAGCCTCGATAATGCAAGCTAGCTATCATCGACTAGCTCAAAAACCTGAAAGCCCTTTGACGGTTAAGGTACCTGATCATCCTGAAATAACTTGGAAAGGCGAAGGTATTTTAAAAACAGGTTTCATTTGTCCTTCAATGTGGCTAGATGCGTATTTTACCTCTGTCATCGTTCGTGATAAACCTAGCTTGGACGTATTGGCGAACTTTCCGATTTCTTTGATGAGACAGAGCTCTACCAAAGCGGGTGAGCTGTCTTATATGCTAGTAGACGTCATTCAGTCGTTCCACAATCGCACATCGGGTTATCCTGACAAGCTGGTTGCAGCAATGGACGCAGCGGTAACTCAAGGGGATAACTGGGCGTCGGAAATTGCGATGGGGATCCTAGAAACCTTCGCAGCGCTCACTACTAACATTGGTTATGACTTTGAGGAAGTGCTAGTCAAAAACCTACAATTCCAAGAAAAATATCATCTTCGAGAATTAGGACCATATAGGATAGGCATCCGCACTTTTATTAACTTCCCTCTGCTTGGCATGGCTTGTATGTGGTACGACAAAGGCAACCGTTTATCTGTCGAAACTGGTTGGCTTCCTCCCTATCTCGTCGAAGGGTGTTGGTTAGAGGATGTAAAAGCCGGAAATATAATTCGCTAAGCTTCAAAGGGAACTAGGTCATCATTTCTGACGTTTTGTTGCGTTACACTTGGCATTATGTGTCCTTTTTAAAGATACATAAGCCCTTTTACTCGAATAGCTTGAAGCCCTCAGACTTAAGAGTAGAAGTAGCAGAGTTTAAAATTGATTCCAAAGGACTACGTTAAAATGCAAAGTAAAGGAACAATCAAAATTGTAGAACGCAAAGCAGATCCTGAGCTGAGTGAAAGTGGAGTTTATTCTGAGAAAGAATTCATCAATAAGATATTAGAACAGCGAAAAGAAGGTCTTAAAATCAGGCGAGAAAACTTGGTTAGTTTTGGTGATTTTGCCATTGACCAGGTTCGCTGGTATACATGGTTTCAAACCTCACATGAAGACGAACAAATTTGTACATTACGTCTTTACGAAACTTCTCTAATGGGCGCTTGTTATCATCGACTTGCTAGGAATCCTAATGATGAATTAACTATAAAGATTCTCGACTATCCTGAAGTAAAGTGGGACGGGGAAGGTATTTTAAAAACGGGGTGCATAAATCCTAATAGATGGATTGATATGTATTTCATATCGGCAATTGTGCGTGACAGGCCAAGTTTAGACGCATTGGCGAACTTTCCGATTTCTTTGATGAGACAGAGCTCTACTAAAGCGGGTGAGATGTCTTACATGTTAGTAGATGTCATCCAGTCGTTTCATAATCGCACATCGGACTACCCTTATAAACTGGTGGCCGCGATGGACGCGGCAGTTGCTCAGGGTAATGACTGGGCGTTAGAAATCGCCATGGGTATTTTGGAAACTTTTGCTGCCCTGACAACTGACATCGGTTATGACTTTGAAGAAGTAGTAGTTAAAAACCTACAGTTCCAAGAGCAATACCAAATGAGGCTCGATAAGCCAGAGGACTTAATTTCTATAGAAACCTTCATCTCTTTCCCTCTGCTTGGCATGGCTTGTATGTGGTACGACAAAGGCAACCGTTTATCTATTGAAACTGGTTGGCTTCCTCCCTATCTCGTCGAAGGGCGTTGGTTAGAAGAAGTAAAAGCAGGGAAGATCACACGATAAAACCCTTTAGTTAGCAATTCAGTATAATAACGTTCAAATCGCCAAGATTAATCAGCAATCTGCAAAAATTTGTGAGTTAGCCGCGGATGACTTTGTTCGGAGTAAACGTCCTAATGCTGAGCTGCTTCATCCCAAAGATATTGGAACCTCAATTTCGAAGCCGGGCGATTTTGATATGGTTTACGAGGTGGAAGAGCCGCCACCAGGTGAAATTATAATTGTTGAGGCCAAAGGGGGGGGGAGCTGTCCGATGGGCAGCCGTAAGATTGGAAACGAAGCGTATCAGCAAGGGTCTAGCAAATATGCTGAAGAAATCACTAAGCTAATGTCTGAAAACGAAGATGAAACGACAGAAAAAATAGCTGCGAAAAAAATCAGAGATGCATCAGATATAAAAGTAGGAATAGCTGAGTTTAAAATTGATTAAGAAGGGTTAGTTCAACAATGCAAGGTAAAAAGCCAGCCAAAATTATAGAGCGTACAGCAAGGCCCAGGTTAGATGATAATAGCATTGCTTCTGAGAAAGATTATATCAATCGAATCTTAGATAAAAGAAAAGAAGGGCTCAAAATTAGGCGAGAGAACTTGATTAGCTTTGGAGATTATGCATTCGAGCAAGTGCGCTGGTTTACGTGGTATCAAGCTTCATGTGAAGACGAAAAAATTTGTACATTACGCCTTTATGAAACTTCGTTGATGAGTGCTTGTTATCATAGCCTTGCAATACATCCCAATGATAAATTAACCATAAAGATCCTCGACTATCCTGAAGTAACATGGAAAGGCGAAGGTATTTTAAAAACAGGCTTCATTTGTCCTTCAATGTGGTTAGATGCCTATTTTACCTCTGTCATCGTTCGTGATAAACCTAGCATGGACGTATTGGCGAACTTTCCTATTTCTTTGATGAGACAGAGCTCTACTAAAGCGGGTGAGCTGTCTTACATGTTAGTAGATGTCATCCAGTCGTTTCATAATCGCACATCGGACTATCCTGATAAACTCGTCGCAGCAATGGACGCAGCGGTAGCTCAAGGGAATAACTGGGCGTTGGAAATTGCGATGGGGATCCTAGAAACCTTCGCAGCGCTCACTACTAACATTGGTTATGATTTTGAGGAAGTGCTCGTTAAAAACCTACAGTTTCAAGAGAAATATCATCTTAGAGAATTAGGACCAGATAGGATAGGCATCAGAACTTTTATCAACTTCCCTCTGCTTGGCATGGCATGTATGTGGTACGACAAAGGCAACCGTTTATCTATTGAAACTGGTTGGCTTCCTCCTTATCTCGTCGAGGGGCGTTGGCTAGAAGATGTAAAAGCAGGGAAGATCATTCGATAAACTCCTTTAGTTAGTAATTCAGTATAATAACGTTCAAATCGCCAAAATTAACCAGCAGTCTGCAAAAATTGGTGAATTGGTCGCGGATGACTTTATTCGGAATATACGCCCTAATGCTAAGTTGCTCCATCCCAAAGACCTTGCAGCTTAGGGATCGAAACCAGGTGATTCAATATGGTGTACCTCTCAGATGATACTGAAGAAATCATCATCGTCGAGGCTAAGGGTGGCAGCAGGCCGCTCGGCAGTCGTAAAATTGGCAATGAAGCATATCAGCAAGGGACAAGTAAATATGCGGCGGAAATAGTTAAGTTAATGTCAGAGAATAAAGGAGGAACAACTTAAAAATTAGCTGCCGACGAAATCCAATATGCCGCTTTATCCGGTAGACCTATTCGATATATACATACGCAGCATCCCAGAAAGTGGAAAAGCCTCGGACGTAAAACTAGAAGTGTCAGAGTTTAAAATTGATTCAAAAGGATTAAGTCAAAAATGCAAAGTAAAAAATCGGTCAAATTTTTAGAGCGAAAAGCAAATCCTGAACTTGACACACAAGCCATTGTGAATCGGAAAAAATTTATAAACCGGGTTTTAGATAACAGAAAAGAAGGCCTTAAAATCAGGCGGGAAAATCTGGTCAGTCTTGGTGATTTTGCCATTGACCAGGTTCGCTGGTATACCTGGTTTCAAGCCTCACATGAAGATGAGCAAATATGTACCTTGCGTCTTTATGAAACTTCGCTAATGGGCGCTTGTTATCATCGGCTCGCTATGTATCCGAAGGAACCATTAAGTATCCAGATACTCGGCTATCCAGAAGTAACATGGGATGGTGAAAGTATTTTAAAAACAGGCTTCATTTGTCCTTCAATGTGGCTAGATGCGTATTTTACTTCGGTGATTGTGCGTGATAAACCTAGCATGGATGTATTGGCGAACTTTCCGATTTCTTTGATGAGACAGAGCTCTACCAAAGCGGGTGAGCTGTCTTATATGCTAGTAGATGTCATTCAGTCGTTCCATAACCGCACGTCGGACTACCCTGATAAACTGGTGGCCGCGATGGACGCGGCAGTTTCTCAGGGTGATGATTGGGCATTAGAAATCGCCATGGGTATTTTGGAAACTTTTGCGGCCCTGACAACTGACATCGGTTATGACTTTGAAGAAGTACTCATTAAGAACCTACAGTTCCAAGAGCAATACCAAATGAGGCTCGATAAGCCAGAGGGCTTAATTTCTATAGAAACCTTCATATCTTTCCCTCTGCTTGGTATGGCATGTATGTGGTATGACAAAGGCAACCGTCTATCTATTGAAACCAGTTGGCTTCCTCCTTATCTCGTCGAAGGACATTGGTTAGAAGATGTAAAAGCAGGGAAGATCACTCGATAACACCCTTTAGTTAGCAATTCAGTCTATAAGCCATCTTTCTCTTGAGATGGCTTTATGTTTATGGTGGGGAGTTTGTTGTTTGCTGAACGAGCCATCATTCGTGGCATTATCAGAAAACCCAAAGTTAAAATTATATTCGATATGAATACGATTTAGACCATATTGATTGCGAGAAGAACGAAGTTACCTTTCATCGTTATATCAATCATTCAGATGGTAGTAAACGCAAAGTTCAATATGTTGTAGGTATAGAGGAAATTGTCCAAATCATCCCCTTAAATAAAACTCAAAGGGGGGAGTGTTGCGAATTATTATGGCGGTTCTTTAAGCAGAGGTTATGGGCTCAAGTTAAATAACGAAATAGTTGGCGGGTTACCTGAAAACCATGCTGGAAATCACCAAATTAGTATCAATATTGCTCAGGAATATCCGGTCATGCATAGAGCTACCGAACTTGATTACAACATTAACAGAGGTGCAAATGGGATTGCACTTCCAACTAATATTAAAACATCTGTCGAAATAGGCCTTCCCTTACACGTGGGTAGACATCTAAGTGCAAGGCACCAAGGTTCTCAGATGCTTTAGTTCGACGAGAAATGAGAGCGTTGTAAACTAAGTATGGTCGTGGTTTGATCGATGATATGATTTTTGTAGATGAAATTGGAAAAACAGAAAGTAACATTAGGAATGCTCTGGAAAAGAATGAAGCTCGATCGCAATTGGATGATCCGCAATGGAAAAGTAGGAAGTAGTAATGACACTTAAAATTTGGACCAACAAGGTAGATAGAGATTCCGATCTTACTCAAGGCAAAGTAACGCAGTCTAGTGTATTAATAGGATTGAATCTAACGGGAGGCGTTGCCCTAGGAGACAAATGGCCAAAAGTTACTATTGATGTCATATCAGATGACAAGCCTGCGGATAGTTTTCTTAGTGGTCCTTTATTAATCGTGAGTCGACGGTTATCTGATTTAATTTCTAAGCACACACAAACGAGTGAAGTTGAATTCCTACCGATTGAGGTTAATTACCAAGGTAAAAGTTTTGGTGAATACTATTTTTTAAATGTTCTTGCGATTTGCGATTTACTGGATAGAAATCATTCAATATTTAGTGAGTTTGATGGAGAGGTTGATTCAATTGATCGAGTTGTCCTTAAGAAAGATATTGAAATGCAGAAAACTATATTTCAACTGGATGCTATCGAGTGGTTATTATGTGTCGATGAAAAACTGGCTGAATTAATCGAGAACAAAGATTTTTCAGGAGTGGTATTTAAGTCAGAAAGTGAATGGCGTCCTTTTTAGAGCTCCTTGGGTATTTTTTAGCCATCTCTTACGAGGTGGCTTATAAGTTTATGGTGAGGGGTTCGTTGTTACGCGATTACAAAAGGGGCAGCGAAGCGTTTTACTTCAAAGCAATTGTTCAAAATGATTAAATCAGGAAGACTTCTCGACGGATTTAATCATTCACCATAAGACCTCTTTTATTTCGGAGAGGGGATAACTCGTTCAATAACTTCAGGGTAATGAATTCCAAGCCTCATCAGAAGTACAATAAGCGATTGCACTGGTACGATGAAGGCAAAAACATATATCAAAAATAGAGTTTTAAATATGAGAAACTTAGACGTAATGCTCGATCAATTCACCGAAAAAGAAGGGTTTGAGTGCTTTGGAGAGTTGAATGACGTATCAATTCATGAAATGGAAAATCAGCTAGGATTATCCTTTCCGGAGCCATATAAAGTTTTTCTAAGAAAATATGGTTACGTTGAGTGGTTTGGTCATACGATTTATGGATACTCTGAAGATGAGGACTATCTTGCAGTTGAGCGCACTCTTGAACTTCGCGAGGATGAGATACCGAGTGATTTTGAGAAAATACCACAAAGCGGTTGCGTATTAGAGCGCTATGCCGGAGGTGGCTACTACTTTTTATTTTCAAATGAATCAGAAAGATCGGGGCAAGTAGCCCTTTTCATAGATGAATTGTTTGGTAAAGAAGCCCAATCATGGACAACATTTGAGGCATTTTTGGAATATATGCTCAGCCTTTGAACTGTTGTTACAAAGAGCCTCAATTTCGAAGCCAGGCGACTTTGATATGATTTACGAGGCACCAACTGAAATTTTACATACACAAGCAGAAATATCCTCTAGCGGTAAGGCTTCCAAGTTCAAAGCAAAAGAGTTTGATAGAGATATAGGAGAGTTCAGAAGTGGTTGATAACTCAAAGGTAAAAAAGGTTGAACGAGTAGCTCATGTTGAACTAAGTGATTTTGAAATAGAAGCTTATCGAGAAGAAATAAAAGAGAATTTAGACAAAAGGAAAAGGCGCATATCTATAAAAAGAGAAAACTTGGTTTACTTGAGCGATGGTATTTCTTATCAGCTCCGTCTGTATACATGGTTACCTCCATTAGACGATGATGAGAGAATCGGCACGCTATGTCTATATGAATCATCATTGATGCGTGCTTTTTACCATCAACTGGCCATCAAACCAAGCGAGCCTCAAAGCATTAAATTACCTGATTATCCAGAAGTGACATGGAAAGGCGAAGGTATTTTAAAAACAGGCTTCATTTGCCCCTCAATGTGGCTAGATGCGTATTTTACCTCTGTCATCGTTCGTGACAAAGCTAGCATGGATGTGTTAGCGAACTTTTCGATTTCTTTGATGAGACAGAGCTCTACCAAAGCGGGTGAGCTGTCTTACATGTTAGTAGATGTCATTCAGTCGTTCCATAACCGCACATCAGATTATCCTGATAAGCTGGTTGCAGCAATGGACGCAGCGGTAGCTCAAGGGGATAATTGGGCGTTGGAAATTGCGATGGGGATCCTAGAAACCTTCGCAGCGCTTACCACCGACATTGGTTATGATTTTGAGGAAGTGCTCGTTAAAAACCTACAGTTCCAAGAGAAATATCATCTTAGAGAATTAGGACCAGATAGAATAGGGATCCGCACGTTCATTAATTTCCCTCTGCTTGGCATGGCATGTATGTCGTACGACAAAGGCAACCGTTTCTCTGTTGAAACTGGTTGGCTTCCTCCCTATCTCGTCGAAGGACGTTGGTTAGGAGATGTAAAAGCCGGGAAGATCTCTCGATAAACTCCTTTAGTTAGCAATTCAGCATATAAGCCATCTCTATCTTGAGGTGGCTTTTACGTTTAAGGTGGGGAGGTTGTTGTTTGTTGAACGACCTATCATTGGTGGCATTATCTGCAACCCAAAGTTAAAAATCATATTCGATATGTGCACGATTTAAACCATATTGATTGCGAGAAGAACAAAATTATTTTTATCGCTATATCAATTGTTCAGATGATAGTAGGCCTAAGTCCATTATGTCTTCAAGATAGAGGGTTTTGTTAACGCACACGCTATCGCAGAAAATCAAGGACGAAAACATCTTTGGAGCAAAGTGACAGTTTGCGAATTTTACAAGGCTTGTTATTGGAGACGAAGAACTCTGATGAAACCTTTGATTTTTGAGCATATTTAAGGTCTGTCGTGGGGCCTCGTCCTAAAGACATGCCGGATCCACATACTCTTTAAGAAGGGCTTGGGGCTGAGCAACAAGCTCTCGTTACTGAGGGCCAAATTCTTTTGAGGAAATATGGCATTGATCCAATATTTGACCACGAGAACTTAGTGTGGGCTCCAAATCGGATTGAAGGTCAGTATGATATTTATGCGTTGCGGCAGGTTGTTGATATTCTTAAAGTGACAGATAAATGTTGGGTAAACGCGGTGATATAGTTAATGCTTTAAAATTACTGGTTAAAACCGCAGCTGAGGAGATAAAGATGGCCTGTGAATACAGCGCAAAAGATGTAATGGCCGCGATTAGATCCGGTGACGTGAGTGAGGTTGAAAAAATTCTCTCAGGAGATGACAAATTACTTCATCTAATTACGCCTCTGGGTTCTTGGTTGCATATTGCAACGGAGCAAGGGCAAGATAAAATTGTAGAGCTTCTGGTGAATCTAGGTATTGATGTAAATATCAAGGGGGGGCCTTCAGGTGTAACTCCCTTAAATACAGCTGCATATGAAGGTCATTTAGACTTACTTACCTATTTTCTAGAAAGAAATGCAGTGATGGATATATCTGAACCAGACCGCAACCCATTGTTTGCTGCGATCCATGCTGGTCATAAAAATATTGTGGAGTTATTACTAAAAACTGGTATAGATACAACGGTTAAATATACTGGTAAATCTATGAAAGACATGGATGCTATAGCGTTTGCTTATGAGTGGGGACGCAAGGAAATCGCAGAAATGATTAAAGAGCACAATAGGCACGCTTAGTAGAAGTTAATATGGTACGACAAAGGCAACCGTCTATCTGTTGAAACTGGTTGGCTTCCTCCCTATCTTGTCGAAGGACGTTGGTTAGAAGATGTAAAAGCAGGGAAGATCACTCGATAAACCCCTTTAGTTAGCAATTCCGTATATAAGCCACCTCTCATGGGGTGGCTTTTACGTTTATCGTAGAAAGTTTGCTGTTTGTTGAGTTATATGGTGCGCTTTATGTTGGTGCACTAAAACCATATTGGTGCACTTATTAGCGTGTTAAGCGCCATTGTAAGAATGCCTAATTTTATTAAAGTTCATACAAAACAATAAATTAAATCGTAAGTGTTAGAAATATAAATTATGGAATGAGAATTGCTCTGTTAGACGCTCTATAAATCAAGTTCACCAAATTGGTGATGAGCCTAACTTAGATGCACAGGATAAGTGCGCTACAGATCAACGGAGACAATCATAATGAGTGTAACTGCCAATCAGGTACACGGCGCTGTACAAACTCTCACGCAAAGTTCCGACACACTTTTCTTACTACTTGGCGCAATCATGGTTTTTTTGATGCATGCTGGTTTTGCTTTTCTTGAAGTAGGAACCGTGCGCCCAAAAAACCAAGTTAATGCTTTAGTTAAAATCTTGGCCGATTTCGGTATTTCCGCCATTGCGTATTTTTTCATTGGATACTGGGTCGCTTATGGCGGCACCTTCTTTGCTGATGCAGAGACATTATCTCAAGGCAATGGTTACGAGTTGGTGAAGTTCTTTTTCTTGCTGACCTTCGCTGCAGCGATTCCCGCTATTGTTTCAGGTGGTATCGCAGAACGAGCTCGTTTTTATCCGATTCTAATCGCAACATTTTTTACTGTCGGCATCGTATACCCGTTATTTGAGGGAATAATCTGGAACGGAAACTTTGGTGTTCAAGCTTGGTTTGAAAATACCTTTGGTTATGGCTTTCATGACTTTGCAGGTTCAGTCGTTGTACATGGTGTTGGCGGCTGGATAGCGTTGGTTGCCGTTGTGTTTTTGGGCATGAGAAAAGGCAGAGTTCGAGCAGGAAAGCATACCAACTTTGCACCTTCGAATATTCCGTTTTTGGCTTTGGGAGCTTGGATCTTATGTGTGGGGTGGTTTGGCTTCAACGTCATGTCAGCTCAAACCGTGTCAGGCATAAGTGGCTTGGTGGCTATGAACTCATTGATGGCAATGGTCGGAGGCATTGTCGCGTCATTGTTGGCTGGTAAGAATGACCCCGGCTTTATTCATAACGGCCCACTAGCTGGCTTGGTTGCTGTATGCGCGGGCTCAGACTTAATGCATCCTATCGGTGCTTTAGTGACAGGTGCGATTGCTGGGGTGCTATTTGTTTATCTTTTTACCTACCTACAAAACAAAACCAAGATTGATGATGTGCTAGGGGTTTGGCCTTTACACGGTTTATGCGGCGCTTGGGGTGGTATTGCTGCGGGGATCTTTGGTCAAAGCGCGTTGGGTGGGCTAGGTGGCGTGAGCATTATTGTTCAGCTTCTAGGAACGCTTTTGGGCATTTCCATCGCTGTACTTGGGGCACTTGCAGTCTACGGCGCGATTAATACCAGTATGGGACTAAGGCTTTCAGAAGAAGACGAATTCAATGGCGCTGACCTAGCCATTCATAAAATATCTTCGACCAACGAGGATTGAGGCCAATATGGGAGCGGCGTAAAGCCGCTCTTTTAGCAATTGCCTTTTTTTGCTTGGCCAGGGGGACAGAAATCTCCATTACCACGATGGTTATCGTCATTGGTGCTGACTCTTACTTTTACGTCGTCCACTTCGCCTTCAACATTGGTTAGTTGGCAACCTGCTAAAGTCGTAAGTAATATAAGCGCTAGAGATACTTGTCTCATTGCTGTTCCTCTTAAATTGTAATTCTAATAGTGACCATTACGACCATGGTCTAATCCATATTACTACTGTTGCTATTCTTTCAGTGTTAAGCTAATGAAAAAACAGCAAGGATGAGTTATGAATTTCCCTTATAGAAATATTGTAGTACTTACTGGTGCAGGTATCTCGGCCGAATCTGGTATTCAAACATTTCGTGCGCAAGATGGCCTTTGGGAGAATCACCGTATTGAAGATGTAGCAACACCTGAAGGGTTTGCTCGCGATCCGGACCTTGTTCAAGACTTTTACAACCAACGCCGCAAGAAACTTCAAGACAATGCGATACAGCCGAATGCCGCGCATAAGGCACTGGGCCGCCTAGAAACCGAGTTAGAAGGTAAAGTGACGGTCATCACTCAAAATATAGACAACCTTCACGAAAGAGGCGGCAGCCATAACGTCATTCATATGCACGGTGAGCTTTTAAAAGCGAGGTGCAGTGAATCAAACCAAGTTATAGAACATAGTGAGGACATTAAGACTGGTGAGCTTTGTCACTGCTGTCAGATCCCTTCACAAATGCGACCACATATTGTTTGGTTTGGCGAAATGCCACTACGAATGGGGGATATCTACGCAGCATTAGAAGAGGCAGATTTATTTATTTCTATCGGGACTTCTGGCGTCGTATATCCCGCAGCAGGTTTTGTTCATGATGCAAAAATGCATGGCGCGCACACTATCGAAATTAACCTCGAGCCTAGTGCGGTAGAAAGTGAATTTGAGGAAAAACGCTACGGAAAAGCAAGCGTTGAGGTTCCAAAATTAGTTGACGAGATACTGGCTCTAGAAGGAAAAGAAAGAGCGTAATAATTCTCACAGAGGAGAGCTTTTGTCTTGTCATTAAGAACAAAAAAAGCGGCTCATGAGCCGCTTTTTCATATCTTTAAAACTAACGAATTAGTTGTTCACTTTTAGCTTTTGGAAGTACTCATCGTACATTACGCTCGCTTCGCCAACTTCATCTTGCCAAGTACCGCTGTCCATCACTTCTTGTGGTGGGAAGATGCTTGGATCGTTAGCAAATTCTTTCGGTAGCAGTTCGTGTGCCGTTTTCACTGGAGTAGGGTAACCAATCTCTAGTGCGATCTTAGCTGCGTTTTCTGGGCGCAGTAAGAAGTCAATCATCTTATGAGCCGCATCAACGTTCTTCGCGCCAGCTGGAATTGCCAGGCTGTCCATCCAGAAGATCGTTCCTTTTTCTGGCCAGATGATGTCGATGTTCGCGCCTTCTTGACGAGCCATGTAAGCAGAACCATTCCAAAGCATACCAAGTGAAACTTCACCCGCTAGGTAAGGGTTTGCAGGAAAGTCTGAGTTAAATACTAATACGTTTGGCATTAGCTTTTTCAGTTCTTCGTAAGCGGCTTTGATTTCTTCTGGGTTAGTCGTGTTTGGTGAGTAACCAAGCTTAGTCAATGCAATGTGGAATACTTCGCGAGAATCATCCATCAACATTAGTTGACCTTCCCACTTGCTATCCCAAAAATCATCCCACTTAGTAACAGATGATTTGTCTAGCATGTCAGCATTGATACCAATACCTGTCGCACCCCAAATGTAAGGGATAGAGTAGTTGTTGTTCGGATCGAACGGCTTGTTAAGGAAGTTAGTATCAAGATCGGCAAAATGAGACAATTTCTCTTTGTCGATCTGTTGCAGCATGCTTTCTTTACGCATTTTAGAGACGAAATAGGTAGACGGTACTACCAAGTCGTAACCAGAACCTTGGGTTTTAAGTTTTGCGTACATACTCTCGTTAGATTCATATGTAGAGTAAATAACTTTGATTCCAGTTTCTTTTGTAAAGTCTTCAAGAACTTCGTTTGGAATGTATTCCGACCAGTTGTAGAAATACAGTTCTTGATCAGCAGCCATTGCAGGGGTAGCGATGAGCGTCGCTGCACATAGAGCGCTTGCGTAGAATTTACTTTTCATTTGTTTTCCGTTTTGTTTCGCGATTGGACAAGTCAATACTAGCTGGAGTTATCAAGTTGATCCAAATCGCAGTAAGCACAAATCTGTTTATTTAGCTCGAGGGCTGTATCTCCGCTTTGTGAGAAGATAAAACTAGACATCGAGCCAGATAAACCTAGCAACGCATAATTATATCAGTCAATTACAAAAATAGGCAGCGTATTGCTGCCTATTTTCTTTTAGTCGATGACTTGTTACACAAGCTCGATTACTGTCCCGCTTTCAGCTTTAGGAAGTAATCTTCGTACTTAACGGTTAGATCACCAACCGCATCTTGCCATTCCACTCGATCAAGATCTTCTTGAGAAGGAAATAGCGGTGCAACATCTTTAAACTTAGCGTTCGATTCCTCTACCGCTGTTAAGTAACCAGTATCACGAGAGATTTGCTCTGCGATTTCTGGACGTAGTAGGAAGTCGATCATCTTGTGAGCTGCTTCTACGTTCTTCGCACCGGAAGAGATAGCGAAGTTATCAACCCAACCGATACCGCCTTCTTTAGGAAATACGAGTTTAAGATTTAGGCCTTCATTTTGAGCAGCTGCAGCGCTGCCGTTCCAAAGCATACCAACGCCCACTTCACCAGACATGTAAGGTGCGCCTGGGTTGTCAGAGTTGAAAACTAGAACGTTTGGCATCAACTTTTGTAGCTCAGCGTACGCTTCATCGATTTGTTTAGGGTCTTTTGAGTTGCCTGAATAGCCGAGTTTACGAAGTGCGATGTGGAAGACTTCACGAGTGTCGTCCATCAGCATTACTTGACCTTCAAGCTCAGGCTTCCATAGGTCTGCCCAGCTTTGGAAGTCGTTTGGATCGTACATGTCTGCGTTAACCGCTAGACCTGTAATCGCAACAACGTGTGGAATAGAGTAGTCGTTATTTGGATCGTAAGGCTTGTCTAGATAGTTCTTATCTAGGTTGCCGAAGTTTTTCAGCTTAGTCTTATCGAGCTTTTGCAGCATACCTTCATCGCGCATTTTTGCTACGAAGTACGTTGAAGGTACCACTAGGTCATAACCTTGGTTATGAGTTTTTAGCTTTGCGTACAAAGTTTCGTTCGACTCGTAAGTCGAGTAGATCACTTTGATACCAGTTTCTTTGGTAAATTGCTCTAGGATATTACTGTTGATGTAAGGCCCCCAGTTCATAAATACCAATTCTTTATCATCCGCTGCCGCTGAACCTGAGAACAGAGAAAGCGCACATGCACTACCAGCTAATAGAGTAGCCCATTTTTTCATTGACGTTAGCTCCAAACCAAACGTTGTCCAAATCATTTTGGACGGTAGATAGAAAAACAGAATGGCATGTAACCATTCTGTTTCGTGATGTTAACGGATGTGGATTTTACTTTACTTTTTCTCTTGCAAGCAACTGAGAAATTACGACAAGAATTAAAGAAACCACCAACATGACCGTTGCAAGAGCATTCACTTCCGGTGAAATACCCACCTTAACCATCGAGTAAATTTTCAATGGTAGGATTTCATACGTTGGACCTGTTACGAACGAACTAATAATTACGTCGTCCAGAGACAGGGTAAAGCTAAGCAGCCAGCCTGCCGCAACTGCTGGTTTTGCAAGAGGAAGGATGATCTGCTTTAAGATAACCCATTCACTTGCGCCAAGATCTTTGGCTGCTTCCAACATCTTCACATCGAAGCCATTTAAGCGGCTGTATACGGTTACCACCACAAATGGCAAACAGAAGGTGATGTGGGCAATCAATAGAGTAAAGAAGCCCAGCTGTGCGCCTAATACTAGGAACAGAGCAAGTAATGAAATCGCCATGACAATATCTGGAGACATCATTACGACAAACAGCATGCCGTTTACAGCACCTTTGCCTTTGAACGAGTAACGGAATAGGGCAACAGCTGTTAAGCTACCAATAATAGTAGCCGCTGTTGCAGAAAATACCGCCACGTTCAATGAGTGCCATGCAGCCTGCATTAGGCTGTCGTTGTTGACTAGGGTTTCATACCATTTCGTGGTGAAACCACCCCATTTCATACCAAATTTATTGGCGTTAAATGAATTTACGATTAGTACAACGATTGGTAGATACAAAAATGCATAAACCAACGCCATAAAGCTAAATCTAACTGTGCGTCCCATTAGTCTAGCTCCACTTTCTTATTCAATAATTTTCCTGCTCGGTAGTAAGCGTAAAGCATGACCGCCATTGCGAAGGTGAGGGCGATACTGGTCGCAGCACCAAATGGCCAATCACGAGCGTTCAATACTTGGCTCTTAATTACGTTACCAATCAGTAGGTTCTTCGCACCGCCTAGAAGATCTGAGATGTAGAACATACCCAGCGCAGGTAGTAGAACCAACAAACAGCCACCGATAATGCCAGGCATTGTCAGAGGTAGAATTACTTTAGTAATGGTTTGGAGCTTGTTCGCACCGAGGTCTTTTGCTGCCTCGATGTAAGTGTTGTCCAACTTCTCGATTGCCGAGTAAAGCGGCAGAATCATGAAAGGAAGTAGGATGTATACAAGACCAATCATTACAGCCGTTTCGGTATACATAATACGCAACGGCTTGTCGATGATTTCCATTGCCATCAGCGACTTGTTCAAAATGCCCTGTGTACCGAGAACAATCTTCAGTCCGTAAGTTCGAATCAAAGAGTTCGTCCAAAACGGTACGATCACCAAAAACAGCATAAACGGACGCCATTTTTCAGGCATTTTCGCTACGATATAAGCAAACGGGTATCCAATGACTAAACACAACAACGTTGCCACAATTGCCATGTAGAACGAGTGCATCAGCACTTTCGCATACAGTGGGTCCAGCAGACGCAAGTAGTTGTCGAAAGTGAATGTCATTTCGATTAAGTTTGCTTCATCACGCGTTAAGAAACTGGTACCAATAATCATCACGTTTGGTACCAACACAAACAGTGTTAGCCAGCCTACGATTAAGGCAATGATCGCGTTCTGAAGATTAATCTTCTTGCTTATCATTGAGTACTACCTCCCAGCTCTCAACCCAAGTGATAGCGACTTTCTGGCCAAGTGAGTGGTCCACATCAGGATCATCTTCGTTAAAGAATTCGCTTACCATTACACGCATACCTGAATCCAATTGGATAACAGAATCTAACGTCATACCTTTATAAGTACGCTCAGTTACGTGACCAACAATGCCTTTTTCTTCAGACTCTTTGATTTCTTCGATACGTAAGTCTTCAGGTCGAAGTAGTACTTGTAGTTTATCGCCTTTCTGTGCTTCCTTATCGTAGTAAACGACGGATTCAACACCTTCAATTTCTGCGCGGATGCGTTTGTCATCGATGCGCTCTAGCATGGTTGCATTGAATACGTTGATCTCACCAATAAAGCGAGCAACAAACAGGTTCTTAGGCTCTTCGTAAATCTCACGCGGAGAGCCATCTTGTTCGATAACGCCATCACGCATCACGATAATGCGGTCTGACATCGATAGGGCTTCTTCCTGGTCGTGTGTTACAAAGATAAAGGTAATACCAAGTTGACGCTGAAGCTGCTTCAACTCGATCTGCATTTGTTTACGCAATTTGTAGTCCAGCGCCGACAGCGATTCATCGAGCAGAAGTACTTTTGGTTTATTAACAACTGCACGAGCAATTGCGATACGCTGTTGCTGGCCACCAGAAAGTTGGTGCGGTTTACGCTGTGCCATTTTCTCTAGACGAACCATGCGTAATGCTTCCATTACTCTTGGTTCAATCTCTGCTGCAGGTGTTTTCTGCATACGAAGACCAAAAGCGACATTGTCAAAAACGGTCATGTGTGGAAACAGTGCGTAGCTTTGAAATACCGTGTTGACGTGTCTCTGCTCAGCAGGAACCTGTGTTACATCTTGGTCATCCAAAATGATTTGACCGTTATCCGCCGCTTCAAAACCAGCGATCATTCGTAAAACAGTCGTTTTACCACAACCAGAAGGCCCAAGAATCGTCAGAAACTCACCATGATTAACATCCAGATTTAAATTACCGATGACTTCCTTACCATCGAAACTTTTACTAATACCAGATAAACGAATAACTGGCTTTCCTGCTTGCGGTTTTGCGTTCAACGTCTGTATTTCCCCCACGTTCAAGCTGGGATAATCCCAGCTGATGTGACACTAGCCATTCACTTTTGAGGCGCGCATCATAATCACCAAAATTGTGAAATTAAAGCATTTTCTTATCTTGAAACAGAAAAAATTTTGCAGGCAAAAGTCATCATTCCTTACCATACTGTTTTTATAAGATTAATTGGCATTTAAACACAGTTTGATAGCACTAAGCTCTGTACAATAATTGTTTTCAATTTCATAACTTTGAGAGTGGTTAATTATCAACCATACAGTTGAGATTGCAAGGATAGTACGTGAGTTGTGATGTTAGATGTGGAAAGATTTCTTTATAATAACGGCCACATTAATTGACTGGAATTCCAGTGAAAATTTTACAAGTTAATCTTGGATAAACTATGAACGACGATTTTGAGAAAGATTTCAATCTTGGGGGGAGTGTAGAGCGAGCTTTGTCTGGCAACTACGAGCTTAAAGCTGGGGCTGTTTTCAATGAAGCTTGGCGAGCAACCATCCAGCACTTTTTATCCTTTTCTCCTGCTATTATTGTATTGCTTTTTGTCCAGTTAGGTATTTTCTATATCGCGTTACAACTGCAGTTAGGTGATCTGACCGTCATTCTTGATGCATTTGAGAATCCAGAATCGTTCACTAACGATATTGTGTCTTCTATTTATGTCGCGAACTTTAGTTATGAGGTGATCAGCGCCCCAATTTATGCAGGGATCAGCTTGATGGCGATGAGCCATATCGCGGGCCTAAAGACTAAGTTGCGCCATGTAGGCAAAGGGCTGCAGTTTACTATTCCCGTGATCCTAGCAACGCTGATGAGCCTAATGCTGCAAGGCGTAGTTGGTATGATCTTCCCTCTACTGTCCCTGTATCTTTCTTTAGCGTTTAGTCACTCTATCTTGTTGATTTGTGAAAAAAGAGTGCCACCAATGCAGGCGCTATTGTTATCACTTCGCGCTATTAACAAGAAGATTTTTGTCGTCGCAGGGCTTTACTTAGGCGTGATGTTGATGTTTATTGTCGCAGCGATGTTCTACGGTATTGGCTTGATTTTTGTGTTGCCATTCTTCTTCCATTTGAAAGGCATACTCTACCGCGAAATGTTTGGAATTAAGCTCAAGATCGTTGCAACACAGAAAAACGACAATGATCACGATGGTAACTCACAGGTGTTTGATGCCTAATTCTTTAAAATCAATAAGTTTACGAGTGGCGGCTACCTGTATAGCCGCCACTTTCATTTCTATTGGACCGTATTTACACTACGAGCAACAGTTTAAATATGTTGAGAATCCTGATGTGCTGTCCGGGACAATTAGGCATGTCGATTTGTCTCATTTGCCACACATTGGTGATATCCCTGACTTCAACGCAATAAAAGACACCAAAGAGAAAAAAGCGGCGTTTTTTGATTTTTTAAGGCCTAAAATAGCACTTGAGAATCAACGAATTCGCCATGAACGAGCGTTTCTTACTTCTTTAAAGGTGGGACAAATCACTCAAGAGCAAGAAGAGTACGCTCAGCGACTAGCGGCTCTGTATTCTTTGCCTTTGAGCGACAACAAAGTCGATCACGCGTGGTTGGGTGAAATGCTTGTGCGAGTGAATGTCTTACCAGAAGCGCTGGTTCTAACTCAAGCAGCAAATGAATCTGCGTGGGGCACTTCTCGTTTTGCCACTCAAGCTAACAACTTGTTCGGCCAATGGTGTTATAAAAAGGGTTGTGGAATTGTTCCTGCGCAACGTGGCGCAGGCAAAGCTCATGAAGTTGAAAAATTCGATTCTGTACAGCAGTCGGTTCATGGCTACTTTATGAATGTTAATCGAAACCCAGCGTATGCTGAACTGCGTGAAATCAGAGCTTCTCTAGCCGAAAAGAACAAAGACCTGTTATCGGTCGCAACGGCGTCAGAGTTAACTCATGGATTGCTAGCATATTCTGAACGTGGCATTGCTTATGTACACGATCTTCGCGCTATGATTCGTCATAATAACGCCTACTGGACACAATAAAATAACGGATAAAATGAAAAAGTTAAGCCTAAGTCTATTGGGAAGTGCGGCGCTAATTCTTGTATCGCCAATAACCCAAGCTCAAGAGTACATGTTCACATACTCAAAGTTATACACCCAACTCAAAAACAACAATAAAGAAGGGCATGACGACGTGAAAGTTGGCGTCTTCTTTGTGGACGCAAAAACTAAGCAAATTTGTACAATAGAAAAAGCTTGGATGGAAAAAGAAGAGCACTATGAAGAGTTTGTTATCCCTGCTTCACAAGAGTTGCCTCTGCCAGTCGATAAAAACTTAAAGTCAGCGAATCCGTTGGTTTTTGTCGATACTCCAAAAGATACTCGCTGCGATTACTCACTTGTCGTGATGGCCAAAGAACCATTACAGGGTAACGTTTCTTACGAGCAACTTAAGCCTCTTCTACCTCAAATGCAGACGATGCTGGAAGATTTAGGCGGTATGTTTGCGGGTTGGTTTACACCTGAAGTTCAAGGTGTGACGATGGAGTTTGCAAATCAACTGAATGATAAAGTGATTTTCTCAAACGGAACCGAAAAGCCAATTGTCAATGGCAAGATACAAGTCGCACTAAGTGAAATAGGGCAAGGTGGCACAATGACACTACCAGAACCGACGATGCGAGTGCTACCTTATCTGCCTAACGCAAAGAAATGAACACTGAGAGTTTAGAAAGAGCTGCAATTGCGGCTCTTTTTTCATTTGTGACGGTAACTAAGCTACCTTTCGTGTCCTTTTCTTAATGTCTCAATAAGACAAGCATTTAATCCTGCGTAAAAAGCTCGTATAATCCACGCCCCAAAGAAACCCATGTTAGGAAGTCCTAGTCGATTTATCGGCGATGTGAGAGCCCGCAATGAACCAAATAGATACAAGAAAAGAAACCCTAGAATTCAACAAGCTTCAGAAACGCCTGAGAAGACATGTTGGAAATGCCATTACTGATTACAACATGATCGAAGAAGGCGATGTTGTGATGGCATGTATTAGCGGTGGTAAAGATTCATTCGCGATGCTTGATATCCTGCTGAATCTTCAAAAAGCTGCGCCAATCAAATTTGAAGTGGTTGCGGTAAACTTAGACCAAAAACAACCGGGCTTCCCTGAGCACATTCTGCCTGAGTATTTCGAAACACTGAATATCCCTTACTACATCGTAGATAAGGACACGTATTCAGTCGTCAAAGAGAAGGTGCCAGAAGGCAAAACCACTTGTGGTCTGTGTTCACGCCTACGACGTGGTACGTTGTATTCATTTGCAGAGAAGATTGGTGCAACTAAACTTGCGCTAGGTCATCACATGGATGACATCGTCGAAACAATGTTCTTGAATATGTTCCACGGCTCTCGCCTTAAAGCGATGCCACCAAAGCTGCGCTCTGATGATGGTCGTAACGTGGTCATTCGTCCATTGACTTACTGTCGTGAAAAAGATCTGATCAAATACGCTGAACACAAGGATTTCCCAATTATTCCGTGTAACCTTTGTGGTTCTCAAGAGAACCTTCAGCGTCAATCTATAAAAGCAATGTTGATTGAATGGGATAAGAAGAAGCCAGGGCGTGTGGAAGCGATTTTTAAATCAATTCAAAACGTAAGCCCAAGCCAACTAGCAGACCGCGAATTGTTCGACTTTGTTAACTTACCTCTAGACCGTGAAGGTAACCGCGAAGAGTATGAATTTAATGAGGCTGTCGTTTCTTCGACGAATATTGATGAATCAATGTTCATCGATGTTACGAACATCTAACTCGTAAAAAGGAGGTCAATTAGACCTCCTTTTTTGTATTCAACGCTTTAACTGTCCCCAAACAAAAATCCCCCTTTATTAGGGGGATCTATTAGCGTCTGTTTGAAAGCGCTCATAAAGAGAGATTAGGTTGCTGTATTTGGATCGAGAGGGCTAATGTAGCCTTTTGGTTTTAGAGCCAATACATCGCAATTTATTTTATCGATCACGTGCTCAGCTGTATTACCAATAAAGACAGCAGAAAGCCCGGTTCGCCCTGTGGTGCCTAAAATAACCATTGCAGTATTCAAGCGCTCTGCTGCTGCTGGAATGACATCTTCAGGTAAGCCTTGCTCAACAATCGTTTGCTCTTCATCAAGGCCGTGTTTTTGGCGTAATGCTTTCATCGCAGTTAAGTGATGACCTCGAACGGCATCGGTATAAGTCGTTGGATCAAACTCAGGAAGTTCAATGGTAATGTTCGCCGGTGTAACGGGATACGCATTAACAAGGTATGGTTTGGCATCCAGTCGGGTGGTGACTTCTTTTAGTCGCTCGACCATGGCATCGTTGAGATCAATATGAGTTGGATTTTCAGAGCCTACGTGCACCGAGGCAAGAATGCTTGCTTGTTCTGGCCAATCTGCATTTTTAATCAGAAGTACTGGGATAGGGCATTTACGTAACAAGTGCCAATCGGTCGGAGTGAAAATCACAGATTCTAACACGTCGTGCTTACGTGTACCTTTAATGACTAGGTCATGGCTGCCTGCATAGACCTCAGCGATAATTGCTTCGTAAGGACGGTTGTGCCAGACGACACATACATCAAAGTCGAAGCCATCGTTTAGATAAGGTTGAGCAATTTTACGCATCCACTGCTCACGTTGATGGATAACACCTCGACGCATAGCATCTCTTTCATCCACTGATAGCATTGACGTCATGTCATAAGAGAAATCGTAAATGGATAAAAAGAAAGTGATTCGGCTTCTAGATACACTTTTTTGAGCTAATTGAACAGCTCTTGCAAGTGCGGGCTGCTCATCATTATTGATGTCAGCTACAACAAGGATCTTACTGTATATACTCATAACTAAGCCCACTTCTATTGCAAAACCAGATACTGAATATAAATTAAATCAGTATTTTGGAGTACTCACCGTACATTTTTACTGTAGCTTAGTTTGGGTAACTTTTTGAGGACTTTCGAAAGGAATTTATGAGAAACATGATGTAGCTCATTTTCGAGCTACATCAATAATTGGGGTGTATTATTCTTTAGTTACACCAGCAAGTTCCATCAATGCATCGTGGTCTAAGATAGTGATATATTTACCTTTTACACTTAGGATCTCGGATTTCTGGAAACGACCCAACAAGCGACTGATTGTTTCCACTGTAAGACCAAGATAGTTACCAATATCACCACGAGTCATCGTTAAACGAAACTCTCTAGGGCTGAAGCCACGTTGAGAAAAACGAGTTGATAGGTTGTATAGGAAAGCCGCTAGACGTTCTTCTGCATTCTTTTTAGAAAGAAGCAAAATCATTTCCTGATCACCTTTAATTTCGTTACTCATCAAACGCATAATTTGCTGGCGAAGCTTAGGCATTTTACCTGATAGGTCGTCTAAAATTTCGTATGGGATTTCACATACCATCGACGTTTCAAGCGCTTGAGCAAAGCTAGGGTGGGAGTCACCTGTAATGGCATCGAAACCAACTAGGTCTCCGGCCAAGTGAAACGCTGTGATTTGCTCATCACCTTGCTCTGTGATCGTATAGCTCTTGATGGTACCAGAGCGGATAGCGTACAGAGATTTTAGCTCGTCACCAGCCTTAAAAAGCTCTTGTCCTTTTTGGATAGGCTTCTTACGTTCGATGATTTGGTCAAGCTGATCAAGTTCTGCCTCATTCAGAGTGAACGGGATACACAGCTGACTAATGCTACAATCTTGGCAATGAATGGCGCAACCGCCTGATTGGATACGCTTTGTTGCAGGTTTTTCAGAAATCATAACAACCTTTCACTATTTGATATACATCAATATTTTAGCATCGCTTAATCCTAAAGGGTAGCAAAAATGTCACCTCAATAGAGTTTAACGTTATATGAAACCGAGTAACTCTATGGCTCCTACAGCAGTGTACGAACCATACCCAATAAGGATTAATGCTGAAATATTTCTAAATATTAACGACTTTTGTAATTTCTGAAAATGGTTGGCACCATATCCAATAATAAGCATTGCCGGAAGTGTTCCGAGGCCAAACGCGAGCATAATAAGACCACCGTTTATTGCGCTGCCTGAAACCGCCGACCAAGTTAGCGCAGAATAAACCAAGCCGCATGGTAACCAGCCCCAAATGAAGCCAAATGGTAAAGCATGAAGAGGATGCTTTAATGGCAACAAACGCTTACCAGCTGGTGAGATAAAGCGCCAAATGTGCTGTCCTAACTTTTCTATTAACAGTAAACCTTGCCACCATCTAGCAATATAAAGCGCAACCAGAATCATGAACAGTGCGGCAATCAGCCTTAACCAAGCAAGAGAATGCGTTAATCCACTTAGCTCAGATAAACCTGATATTGCTCCGCCTACTAATGCACCGATTACGGCATAGCTGCTCAGTCGCCCTAGGTTGTAGAAGAGTGGAATAAGGGGTGAGCTTTTACTTGTAGAAGAGCCCATGGTAAGCAGAGACGCGATACCACCACACATTCCCATGCAATGACCAGCCCCAACGAGGCCGATCATCAAAGCACCAATAAAGTCAGGAGTCATAAAGGTTGCTATTTTTTATCACTATTAGATTTGTCTTCTTCATCAAGAAGAATGTTATGTCCTTGTCGTTCTAGATCTTCAAACTGATCACTTCTTACTGCCCAAAGAAAAATGGCAACAGCAACACAAACGAGAACGATAGCGATGGGAATCAATATATAAAGACTTTCCATGTTTGCTTTCTCTACTTATTTCTCTTTGAGCAGGCGCAAAGAGTTAGATACAACGATAATTGAGCTTGCAGACATGCCAACTACTGCAATGTAGGGAGCCACTAAACCAGCGACAGCTAAAGGCAAAATTAACAGGTTGTAACCCAAAGACCAAGCCAAGTTTTCTCGAATAATCTTTCTTGTACGCAGTGCAAGCAAGCGTGCCTCTAGTAGCTTTTCGAGATTATCCCCAAGTAACGTCATATCTGCAGATGCTTTAGCGACATCCGTACCACCGCCCATTGCAACAGAAAGATGAGCTCCGGCGAGAGTAGGTGCGTCATTGATGCCATCGCCAACCATCATTGTGATACTGTCTTCATCAAGACTCTTAAGGTACGCGAGTTTGTCTTCTGGTTTTGCTGACGCAACGACGTGATCGATACCAATTTCATTCGCTACAGGTCGAGCGTTTGAGAGAGAGTCACCTGTTAGCAGCGTTGTCTTAATTCCAGCGTCAGCAAAACGTTGAACAAAGGCTTTGCTTTCTTTTCGGATAGGGTCGCGGTAGTAAAAGCTAGCGACATGCTCGCCATCAACTGAAAGATAGACCGCATGGCTTTCATCGCTTTCCTTGCCTTGAACAAAAACCGCACTGCCTATCTTAACGATTTTGCCATTCCAGATCCCCTCAATCCCTGAACCAATCACGTTTTGCACTTCATACACAACAAAGTCATCATTGGCGTAACTTGCAAAAGAGCGAGCGATAGGATGGTTTGCATGAGCTTCTAATGCCGCGGCTAGAGAGAGACAATCTTCTTTTGGAAGATCACTCAACACTTTTGTATCACAGATCTCAATATCGCCTTTCGTTAGAGTACCTGTTTTATCTACAACTAAGTGGTTGATCTTACATAGCGTCTCGAACACATGACCTTTACGAAGCAAAATGCCAAAGTTTCCCATACGAGAGGTAGCACAGGTGAGAGCAGTTGGAGTCGCAAGAGATAGGGCACATGGACAGGTGGCTACCAACACGGATAGCATGATCCAAAACGCATCATCTGGTTTTGTTTGATGCCAGTACAACCAAGTACCAGCAGAAATAATAAGAATCGCTCCAACAAAGTAACGAGCAACAACGTCTGCAATTTCTGCGATTTTAGGTTTGGAGTGTTGAGCTTCATCTTGTAAACGCACGATATTGGAAATCATTGAGTCAGCTTTGGAACTCATGACCTCTAGCTCAAATGACTCATCACCGTTTAATGTTCCTGCATAAACCGCATCGCCTTCTCGTTTCACAACATGTACGGATTCACCCGTTAGCATGGATTCATCAATATGAATACGACCCGAAATAACTTTGCCGTCAGCTGGGATATGTTCGCCAGGAAGGACGCGAATACGATCTCCAACTTTAAGAGTTTTCACTGGTATTTGCTCGCCATCCAGCGTCGTGGCGATCGCTGGGATCAACTTTAATAGGTTACCACTCGCCGCTGCGGCTTTGCGACGCGCTCGCATCTCTAAAAATCGTCCGACTAATAGGAAGAAAGTGAACATTGAAATCGATTCGAAGAAGACTTCGCCCTGTTCTGTAACGGTTGCTATTAAGCTGGCTACATAGGCAAAAATAAGTGCAATCGAGACAGGCACATCCATACCGAGGGTTCGGCCTTTGATGCTTCGCCACGCATTTAAGTAAAACGGAAGAGCAGAGTAGAGTAGGACTGGCGTAGCAAAGATCAGACTTACCCAACGAAAGTAATTTTTAAACTCCGGTTCTAGGTCACCAAAAACTTCTAGGTACAATGCGACGGCTAGCATCATAACTTGCATGGTAGCTAAACCAGCAATACCTAATCTGTATAAGTATTGCTTCATCATTCGATGATAAGAGGCTTCTTGCTTATCAGCTTCAAATGGTGCGGCTTTATAACCCAATTTATGAATGACAGATAGGAGCTCACTTAATCGAACCTGAGTCTTATCCCAGGCCAGTAACGCGCGGTTAGTGGTTGTATTCACGCGGATAGACACTAACCCAGCCGTATTAGAGACTTGCTTTTCGATTAACCACGCACAAGCTGCACATGAAACGCCTTCTAAAGAAAGAGTTACTTCAGAGACATTTTCACGATTTCGCACAAATTCTGATTGTACATCTTCATTATCATAATGAATTAAAGCTTGGAGTTGCTCTGGTACTAAATCTGCTTTTTCCGCAGGCGCAGTTCTATATTGATAGTAGGATACTAAGCCGCTGTCTACGATGGTTTGAGCAACCGTCTCGCAGCCAGGACAACACATCTTGCGGGATTCACCGAGTATATCAACTTTAAAATCCGTGTTGGCTGGTACATCTTCACCACAGTGATAACAGGATTCACACATATGCTTACTTCATTAACGGTGTTGACGAGGCTGGAAATTCAACTTTACCTTGGATCATCCATTGTTGGTCATGTGGTTGTAGTTCGACAAACCAAGGACCTTGAATAGATTCTTCTGCCGTTAGGCGGTAATTACCAGATGCATCCGCCGTAACGAGCTTTGTAAAGTCACGGTCAGGAAGAGTACGATGAGTGAAAGTGGCCGTTAGAGCAGGGTAATGAGATAGCTTCCCTTTAGCGAAAACAATCACAACATTGTTATTTTCAGAAGAAATCTCTGCGTTAAGACCTAGGTCACGAGCGACATTCATTTTACTAATGTCGATGTTAATGCCTTTGCCTTTTTTATAGTAATCCTCGGCGACTAAAGAAACAGAGTTGTTCGAGAAAACGACCACAGTAATCACAGTCCAAACTACGACAGTAAGAGGAAGGATGATTAGGAACCACGGCCAAAATTGTTTATACCAAGGCTTTACCATAAAAAAGTTCTCAACAGCTAAATGAAAAAAATGTAGGCGTTAAATTTAAAGGAAAGACAGCCCCTATGAAAGGGGCTGTTATTGCTATGTTACTTAATATCTCAGTTACTTACTCTCTGAGTTACTTAAGCTCCAGACATAAGAGGCAACGAGCTGAACTTTATCTTCACCCAAAATGTCTTTCCACGCGGGCATTACACCTGAGCGGCCGTTCATTACGGTTTCGGTTACAGCTGCACGAGAGTCGCCAAATAGCCAATCTTGGTCTGTAAGATCAGGTGCACCGACTGCAGGGTTACCCTTACCATCAGTACCGTGACAAGCTGCACACACGACGAAACGTGCTTTACCTGCCGCTGCTTCACGAGCATTCACTTTACGACCAGATAGGCTAAGTGTGTAGCTTACTACTTCTTGAACACCTTGCTCACCAAGCGCATCTTTCCATGCTGGCATTTGACCAATACGGCCATGCATGATGGTTGTTACGATTGCAGCTGGTTCACCGCCGTATAGCCATGCATCATCAGTTAGGTTAGGAAAACCTTTCTGACCACGAGCATCAGAACCGTGACATTGAGAACAGTTTTGCAAAAACAAACGTTGGCCAACTTTTAATGCTTCAGGATCTTGCGCAATTTCAGGAATTGAGCGTAGACCACTGTCATTGTGCGCGAGTTTACGGAATGCTTCGCCGAAGTAAGCGTCGGCATCATCCAGTTCTTTTGCATATTGGTTTAGTTGCTTGTTTTCTTGTGCTGCAGCGATGGCTTCTTTTGACTCTTCTAGTGAGCGAACGGTTTGAGCCGAACTCTGCCAGTTTAAAAAGCCCTTGAAGCTACCTAGACCTGGGAATAGGGCAAGGTAAACTGCTGCGAACACAAATGTGCTTACAAACAGGTAAGTCCACCACTTTGGTAGAGGGTTGTTTAGCTCGCGAATACCATCGTACTCGTGGCCCATGTCTTCCCCTTCCTCGACGCCCATTTTATCTTTAGCGCACCAAGTCAGGAGAATCGCACAGCCTACCAGCGTACCGACAGTAATCACGATAATCCAGAGACTCCAGAATGTAGTCATTACTTCTTCACTCCTTGGTTATTTGGGGTCGTTTGTTCTTCGTCAGCAAACACCAAGTTGGCATCTTCTTCAAAGCGTGCTTTACGCTTTTTACTAAATGCCCACCATACGATGCCGATAAAACTAGCGAAGAGTACAACGGTATAAATACTATGAATTGTACCGAAATCCATATGATCCCCTTACTTCATTGCATGACCAAGAGACTGAAGGTAAGCGATGATTGCATCCATCTCTGTTTTACCTTCTACTTCTTTAGCCGAATTCGCGATCTCTTCATCAGTGTATGGAACACCGAACTGATCACGAAATAGCTCAAGTTTCTTCTGAGTTAGCTTACCGTCTAAAACGTTTTCAGCTAACCACGGGAAACCTGGCATGTTTGACTCAGGCACAAGCTCACGAGGGTCTAGTAGGTGAACGCGGTGCCATTCATCAGAATAACGACCACCAACACGAGCTAAATCCGGACCTGTACGCTTAGAGCCCCAAAGGAATGGGTGTTCCCAAACACTCTCACCGGCGACAGAGTAGTGACCGTAACGTTCAGTCTCTGAGCGGAAAGGACGAACCATCTGGCTGTGACAAACGTTACAACCTTCACGGATGTAGATGTCACGACCTTCCATCTCCAGAGGAGTGTAAGCACGTAGATTCTCTACAGGTTCAGTCGTTTGCTTTTGGAAAATCAGAGGAGTGATCTCTACAAGAGCACCCCAGCTGATAGCAAACACGATAAAAATAGCCAACAAACCGACATTACGTTCTAAGATTTCGTGGCGATTATTAGAATTATTACTCATTCTTAAATCTCCTTATGCCGGATGTGGGATAGCTTTTAGGCTTTCTTTTGGTGCACTTACCGTTTTGTACGTGTTGTATGCCATTAGGAACATACCAGATAGGAAGATAAATCCACCTAGGAAACGTACAAAGTAGAACGGGTAAGACGCTTCTACAGACTCAACAAAGCTGTAGGTTAGCGTACCGTCAGAGTTAACCGCGCGCCACATCAGACCTTGCATTACACCAGAGATCCACATCGCAACGATGTAAAGAACGGTACCGATTGTCGCTAGCCAGAAATGCACATTCACTAGACCGACCGAGTACATACGCTCTTGGCCAAATAGGCGAGGTACTAAGTGATATACAGAGCCGATAGAAACCATCGCAACCCAACCTAACGCACCAGAGTGAACGTGACCAATGGTCCAGTCTGTGTAGTGAGAAAGTGCGTTAACTGTCTTAATCGACATCATCGGGCCTTCAAAGGTAGACATACCGTAGAACGACAGTGAAACGATTAGGAAACGTAGGATAGGGTCATAACGAAGCTTATGCCATGCACCAGATAACGTCATAATACCGTTGATCATACCACCCCAAGAAGGAGCAAATAGAACCAGCGACATCACCATACCTAGAGACTGAGTCCAGTCCGGTAGCGCTGTATAGTGAAGGTGGTGAGGGCCTGCCCAAATATATAGAGAAATAAGCGCCCAGAAGTGAACGATAGATAGACGGTAAGAATAAACAGGACGTTCAGCTTGTTTAGGAACGAAGTAGTACATCATGCCTAGGAAACCAGCGGTGAGTAGGAAACCTACCGCATTGTGTCCATACCACCACTGAACCATCGCATCCACTGCGCCTGAGTAAATCGAGTAAGATTTACCAAGTGACACAGGAATAGCCATGCTGTTCACGATGTGAAGTACTGCTACTGTGATAATAAAGGCACCGAAGAACCAGTTTGCCACATAAATATGTGACGTGTTTCGCTTCACCAGTGTGCCGAAGAACACCACCGCATATGATACCCATACTAGCGCAATTGCGATATCAATAGGCCATTCTAGCTCAGCATACTCTTTACCCGATGTTAAACCGAGAGGCAAAGTAATGGCTGCTGCCAGGATGATTGCTTGCCAACCCCAAAAGGTGAAGGCAACGAGTGGGCCACCAAAAAGACGTGTTTGACATGTGCGCTGTACAACATAATAAGACGTTGCGAACAGAGCACTTGTACCAAACGCAAAAATTACCGCATTAGTATGCAGTGGACGTAAGCGACTGTACGTCAACCACGGCGTATCAAAGTTTAGCTGTGGCCAAACTAATTGAGCGGCAATCAAAACACCAACAGCCATACCAACTATGCCCCATAAAATGGTCACAAGGGTAAATTGGCGAACGACTGTATAGTTGTAGTTTTGTTCAAGCTGCTTTACTTGGCTCATTTGCATGCTTCCAATTTCTAATTAACTACACTTTTACTTCCAACACGACTTGCGTCGTAACACCACCCAAGTAAACTCTAGAATTCAAGTGTTATCATCACCTTATTTCCATTGCTGACTTTAATAAAAAGTGGCATTTTCAGCGTGACACTATACTTGAATTAACAATTCAATGACAGGGTAGTAACCTTACTGGCCCCCTGGAAATCATTTTTTATTTAAAAAGTTTGAAGTTTGTAACAAGGATATTAGTAATTATGCCCGCACAAAAGTTAACAAAGGCGCGACTTGCACAAATCTTAATCATGCTCAGTGTGTTAATAGGCGCATTTTTCTGGCGTACCTTTACACACGAGAGCGTTACTAGCATTGACTGTTCACAAAAAGAACGATGCGATGTAACAATTGAAGGTGAAATAATCACAATTAATCGTGACTCGGCGGGAATTTTGCTCGAAACGATGAAAAGTAGCACTCTAAAAATTGATCTAAATCAATCTGGTGAATTTATCAATCTCGATCGGGAACATAAGAAAATAGAATGGGACACAATGCCTGAATCAAAAAAAATCACCTTTAAAAAAGGCGAAAACATTGTTGTAGTTCAATTATAAATACGATCTGTCACGAGATAATCGCAACTTCTTAATGAATTTTTCACCTTCTTACCTAGAGAAAATTGGTTGGAATGGTATAACAGCAGAGTGATACCCAATTATAATATCGTATGCATTGCCAATCAGTTTTTACTCATATTAAAGATGAAGACTCAGCGATAGAAACGCTTAGGTCCGAACTGACACAACAGAACTTGTCTTACGTGATGTGCTACTACACGGAAGAGTACGACTTCGAGTTAATTCGAGAAGCGTTTCTTGAGCATTTTCCCGGTGTGCCTTTTCATGGCGCCAGTTCATGCCAAGCAGTAATGACAGACCAGGGGTTTCATACGGGCCCAGTGATTGCGGCGCTCGCAATTTATGACTCAGGCCCTCATGCTTATGGCACTGGTATTTCTAACTACGACTCAGGTGACAGTGTAACTAGAGCCTTAGATATGGCTCTTGAGAACGCTAACCGCGTAGGAGAAGTGCCAAACTTAATACTGCTTCATGCAACTCCAGGGCAAGAGGAATCAATCATTGCATCTATAGATGAAAGGTTTGGTACGCTGATCCCAATTATTGGTGGTTCAGCCGCTGATAATCATATCGCGGGAAAATGGTCTGTCATTACCACCCAAGGATCTCAAACTGCAGGTTTAAGTCTGACATTATTTTACTCCTCACAGCCTGTTGATATTGCTTTTAGTGCTGGGCACACTCCAACCAATATCAAAGGGGTTGCAACCAAAACTAACGATAGGTGCTTGCTAGAAATTGATGACGAACCGGCCCTCAATGTTTATAGAAAGTGGACAAACCATCAAGATAACCAAGTAGGCAAAAACAACCTGCTATTTACAAACTCGAGTGCTTATCCACTAGGGCGTGTCGCTGGCCACCTCTATGAGCGTCCATATTACAAATTGTCCCATCCAATTCGTGAGACGCGAGATGGAGGAATTGAGCTATTTACACGAATAGAAGAGGGTGATGAACTCACTTTAATGAAAGGAAGCAGAGAACACCTCGTTGCACGCGCCGCTAAAGTTGTAAATGCAGCCTTTAATCAAAAATTAGAAGAATCTCGAAAAATTGGGGTGATAAACATCTTTTGCGCAGGTCCTATGTTGCACTTAATGCAAGACATGAATAGCGTTTGTGAACAAATTAACCAAGAACTAGAACAGTTACCTTTTATTTGCCCTTTTACTTTTGGTGAGCAAGGTAGATTTATTGGTGGTGAGAATGGACATGGAAACCTGATGATTTCATCAGCGATATTCCATAAACCTTATGAAAGATAAATACTTAGACATATACCAACAGGAAGCGCTGCAAGAAGCGTTAGTCGAACTAAAACAGGCTAGGCAAAGAGAGCGACTGCTCGCCGATGAGAATAAAGCTATTCTTTCAGCGATATCCGCGATGAGTGAAGCAAAAAACCGGCACGAGATATTTACGGGATTAAATAATGTCCTTAAGAAGTACATCAACTTTGATGATTTTATCGTTCTAACTCGTGATGATGAGAGGTACCCCTTCAAAACGTTGATATCGACAAATAGTGTATTTGATAACATATCTTGGTTACACGGTAACGCATCTGAGAGGGCGCTGAATGGCGAATGTATTCTGCTGTTCGAACCAGATAGGCTTGCGGAGTTTATTAACCTGAACAGCTTTATAAAAAGCCATGTAAACTCGGTAGTCCTAACGGGCATACGTTCAGAAGTAACACAAACGGTCATCTTACTTATTGGTGCTAAGAAAGGGCACTTTAGCATAGAAAATAAGGAAACCTTAAGACGCTTTCGGCCTTTAATTGAGAGGGCTGTCATCGATATTGAGACCAAAGAGAAGTTACAACGTATTGTTGAAGTGCGAACAACTCAGCTTGCTAAAGCAAGAGAAGAAGCAGAGCTTGCAAATCGCTCAAAGTCAGAATTCTTAGCGATGATGAGTCATGAAATTAGAACCCCTCTAAATTCCGTCCTTGGAATGCTCGATATTCTGAAACAATCCACCTTATCAGAAGAGCAAATCGATGCCCTGAGCCAAATGGAATGCTCAGCGGAGTTGCTTCTCGCGATTATCAGCGACATCCTTGACCTCTCAAAAATTGAATCAGGTCGCTTTCAACTCAATGAGCAGTGGGTTAATTTAAGAGACACTGTCACTTTTGTTATTTCTCAACAAAAACAAATAGCTAAGAAGAAGAGCCTTCAATTTAAACTCAATTGCATGGTAACTACCGACAAACAGTTTTGGATTGACTCTACGCGATTATCTCAAATCCTGTTTAATCTTATTGGGAATGCAATAAAGTTTACTGATGAAGGAGAAGTAAAAGTTTCAGTATCTGAGCAAGACTCCGAGCTTGTAATTTCAATATCAGACACCGGAATTGGTATATCTAAAGCCAAGCAAGAACATCTATTTACGGCATTTCATCAAGGTGATCGTTCCATCACGAGACGCTTTGGTGGTACAGGACTAGGGCTAGCAATAACCAAGCATTTAGTTGAAATGATGCGCGGCAAGATTATCGTTAAAAGTGACGAGCATGTCGGCTCAACATTTACTATTAAGATTCCCGTTTTAACTCGGTGCAATCAAAATCGTCCAGTTAAAATAGAAAACAACCAACCAATAAAAGCGATGGATCTTCTCGTAGTCGAAGATACCGAGTCGAATCAGTTTGTAATAAAGCTTATTTTAAATAAGCTTGGTCATAATGTTCATATCGCAAGTCATGGAGCAGAAGCATTAACGTTCTTAGAGGAAAATGAGGATTTAATCGACCTGATTCTTATGGATGTCTCGATGCCAGTGATGGATGGGATTACTGCAACAAGGCTTCTCCGAGATAAAGGCTTCAAGACTCCAATCATCGCATTAACCGCTCATGCGCTAGAAAGTGATAGAGATAAATGCCTTGACGCAGGTATGGATGGATTCATTTCCAAACCAGTTCGAAGACAAGATATCTTTGAAGCTATACAGCCATTTCTGTAAGTAGAAAAAGCATTAATATAGATCTTAACAATCGATAGATTATTAAGATCTATATTAAGTATTTTATGGTAAATATCCATTATGTTTAATGGTTATGATGGAGACCTTAGATTTCAAATCCACAGGGGAATAGGAGTGCTCATTGGCAACATTTGGCGTACGAACACTCCTAATTTAACATAACACATATAATGCGCACTGTAATGGTGGTTCCTGTGGACTTGCAATCACTAAAGCCAATCCGGCACAAACCATTGAAATGCTTGATAATCCAAGTCCGTTATACTTTTTTGCTATTCCTTCCCATACTGCTTTTATCTGCGGATTATTATTGCGATCTGCATTCCCAACCAATTACACGAGAGCCACTTCATTTTCATCTAGTTCATCGAGTCTGAAAGCTTTGTGCTCTTGCTGCCCGATACTTCTAATCAACATTGCAATCATGAACCTGTGGCTATATGAAGCCGAATATACTTTTCTGGATATTTATAACGATAGCGTTTTCCTTTCCTCAAGTTGGATTTCACATACCGACAAACTTTTTTGTCACCACTACTGGTTACTCTTTTTATTACTGCTTTTTTACCTTTGTGTTCCATCTCTATCATGACATCACAATAACCTTGGTAGTCATCAAATTTATTGTCTGCTTTCCTTTGAATCTTAGTTTTAATCTTTTTAGCCAATGGATTCGTTTCCGAGTCGTCAGACAAAGCTGAAGCACTTACAAAGAGAAAGACCATTAAAGTTACAACGTATCGCATAGTTTAAGTCCGTTTATCTTATTGATTAATCAATGATAAATAATTTTTCTATAGATACGAAAATGGGACGCTATATTGCGTCCCATTTAACACGATTAAGTAACTGATATGTAATTAAGCTCGCTTCTTGCCTTTGCTCGCTTTGAAACCTTGATGCGGAAAAACGTTGCGAATCCGCTGTTGGATTTTTTTGGGAACGTCCTTGGAAAAGCTCAAACGCATGCCAGTTCGTTGGCTATATACCTTCATTTCACCACTAAACGGATTATGTTCACTAATATCTTGTAAGTTATGTTTGAAAGAAGGTGGTAGATGCCCTTTTACGTTACTGATATGGCCGTTATCAAACTTTACTTTTAGCACTGGTCTATCAACTGCGATCAACCAAAAGATTACGATGGCAGCAATTAAGATTACATATAACATTTGGCACTCCCTATCCTAGCTAGATAGCAATTTACTCAAATCCTCTTTGATCGAGGTAACTTTTTGACTCGCTTTTTCACTTCTCGATGCTTCAGAAAGTAGATATTCAATTGCGTCAGATAATGTACAACCGAGCTCGGTTGCTCTGCTAGAAAGCTTTTCCCAAACTCGATAATCTAAGTCAATGGACTTTTTCTTTGTATGGACTTGCTCTGCATTGAAATGACGCTTCCTTTTCGCTCGGATAGCCTGCTTGAGTTTGTTGTCCAACTCTTCTGACATGTGGTTTTCTATCCAAGCTAATACAAGCGTAGGCTCGTGTTCAAGGCGTTTTAGCTCTGCAACCGCGGCATCTGCTTCACTTGTATCAATATGTCGGGTAATCGCTTCACCATCTTTCCATTTCTTGATGAGATACTTCCATTTCCACCCACACTCTAGATTCTCAAGCTGCTGATATTTCATTTATTCCGACCCATAAACATAACCTAGTGACAGCGTAACCCAGATAATTTACTTGGGCAAATAAAACTCTTAGAAGTATCGATGTTGATCACTCATTTGTCTAAGTATTGTTCATTGAGTGTTGAATGCCGTGAGCGAACCAAATTGGTGCTAGGGTGTTATAGTCCATTTCGTTATAATGTCGGCAAGATTGAATTACGATGAATTTTAATGAACCAACTTAATTGGCAAGACGTAACACCTTCACTTGAGCAGTACGAAGCACTTTTAAAGTCTGCACCTTCGTTACCAAAGAAGTCTTTTACTGATCTTCAACCGAGGATGTCGGCAACGATATCTCGCTTTTCCAAAATGTCGGGATTGACACGCGTGCTACTCATTAACTGCGTCGATAATTCTGTCTATAGAGAGTTCATCAGTAAAGCTCTTCAGAGTCATTCTAACGCTGCGATTGTTTTGTCGGAATCACTTGATGCCAAACGTTTATTTGACCGTTACAGTGTTGATGTAAGTGGTGATATTGCCTTCCAACCTGGCTTGATTTCACAAGCTGACGACGGTTATTTGATTGTACCTGCTAATCTCATTCTGGCTAACCCGGGACTTTGGCCGAATATAAAGTCTGCAATTCAACAAAACCTTATCGAGCCACTGAACCTAAGCCCTACTCGCTTACCTACTTCAGTACCGCCATCTAAAGCTTATGATGTAAAACTGATTGTAACTGGGGAAAGAAGTCAGTTAGCAGAGCTAGAATATATCGACGAGGACTTTTGTTCAGGCTTTGCCATGTATACCGAAGTTGAAGAAGATATTCATTTGTCAGAGCAGAATTTGACAGATTACTTTGGTTTGGTGAACTGGATATGTTCTCAATATCAGCTGCCTCACTTAACGGAATGTGGCTTTAGAAGACTGTTGCTAGCTGGTATGAGATTTACTGAAGATCAACATTATTTGCCGTTAGGTGTAATGTGGCATTCTCAACTTCTAACACTTGCCAGCCAGTTCAGTGATGGCCAAACATTAGATTACGAGTCATTAGATAAAGCGATTGACGACAAGTATTACCGCGAATCCTATCTTCCTCAGCGTGCCGTGTACGATATTTTAGATGGACAAGTCATTATTGAGACAACTGGGGAACAAGTTGGTCAAATCAATGGCCTAACCGTCATCGATATGGCTGGACACCCTGTCAGCTATGGTGAGCCTGCCAGAATATCGTGTGTAATTCACTTTGGTGATGGCGATGTTTCCGATGTTGAGCGCAAAGCTGAGCTTGGAGGCAATCTACATGCGAAAGGCATGATGATTATGCAAGCTTTCTTAAGCTCTGCTCTAAAACTGGATGAACCACTGCCTTACTCTGCCTCGATTGTATTTGAACAGTCTTATAGTGAAGTTGACGGTGACAGCGCATCTCTCGCAGAACTTTGTTGCTTGGTGAGTGCGTTATCTGAATCTCCAATTAATCAACAAGTTGCGGTTACAGGAGCCGTCGATCAGTTTGGTCGAGTGCAAGCAGTCGGTGGCTTGAACGAGAAAATTGAAGGTTTTTATCAGGTTTGTAAACATCAGGGTTTTACGGGAAATCAAGGCGTTGTCATGCCGAAATCAAACCTTAAACACCTTGCATTACATAAAGATGTAATAGAAAGCATTAAAAATGGTGAGTTCCATATTTGGTCCGTCTCTACGGTAGATGAAGCTATTCCGATTGTTATGAATAAACCTTTTAGAGGCGAAGACGAGAGCATTATTGGCAAAATAGCGGAACGTATTGAAAACTTTGAAAGACATGAGCATCCAGAAGGAATTGTGCAGCGCATCAAAAACTGGTTTGTCTAGTACTGATCGGAGTTGTTTAGCGTACACGTGTTCACTAAGATGCAGCTATCAAAAATTGGAGTAATTGATAATGCAAAACAAACGTGATTCTTATAACCGTGACGATCTACTTGCTTCTAGCCAAGGCGAACTGTTTGGGCCTGGTTACCCTCAGCTTCCTGCGCCAAACATGCTAATGATGGATCGTGTTACTAAAATGTCTGAGACAGAGGGCGATTTTGGTAAAGGTTTGATCTTGGCGGAATTGGATATTACTCCAGATTTGTGGTTCTTTGACTGCCACTTCCCTGGCGACCCAGTAATGCCTGGCTGCCTTGGCCTTGACGCGATGTGGCAACTTGTTGGCTTCTTCCTTGGCTGGGTTGGCGGTAAAGGTAAAGGTCGCGCTCTAGGTGTTGGTGAAGTGAAGTTTACAGGCCAAATCCTACCGACGGCGAAAAAAGTAACCTACGAAATCCATATGAAACGCGTCGTAAACCGTAAACTGGTAATGGGTTTGGCTGACGGTCGTGTATGCGTAGATGGAAAAGAAATCTACGTTGCGAAAGATTTGAAAGTTGGTTTGTTCCAAGACACTTCAAACTTCTAATCACGATTTTAATCAATTTATAAAGGCTCCTATTTAGGGGCCTTTTTGTTTGCCTAGTCTATAAATGTAGAAAAGGCTCCGTAGAGCCCTTTCGAATCCTTCTTTTTGTATGTGGAGAGTTTATTTGTAGAGACCAGATTGTCTTTCATCTCTGGCATCACGCCAACCACCTAACCAATACGACCGAGCATCAACTTGTTGATATGGGCAAGCCTCTTGAGACCTTCCATTCAACCCAGCTTTATAGCCTTGAGATTGAGCTCGTTCTAGGCGATCACGCTTTTGTCTCTTCATAGTTAATTCCTCATACAGGTCCATTTACTAACGTACAGCTGTTATTGTGAAACTTTGATGGAGTTTTTATGACTCCACTTATAAGAATCGATCAAGTTGAGTGATTTCTCAAGGCATAAAAAAAGCAGAGGCTCAAATGTGTGAGCCTCTGCTTGATTTAAAAATTACTGACGATTTTTGACTATTTTCTACGGAACCCAAACAATCCAAGCATGGTCAAAGCTAACCAACCAAGGCCTGCACCTTGACGCTCTGTTGTCGTTGAGTCAACGCTTCGAGACACAATGTCCTTCTCAGTCGCACCTGCAATAGGCACCAATTTTACAGCTACGATTTGCTCATCAGAACTACATGTCGCATTGTTTGCTGTTGTACTGTAACCGCCAGCACATTTCATCGCGGTACCAGAAATCACACCTGCATCGTTGATATCGGTTGCGTCAATGATACGGAACTGGTTGTTTTGTTCAGAGTAGTCACCGCCATTAGTCAAACTATCTAGGAACCAAGCTTTTCCATTAAATAGTGTTGAAGCACGTTCACTAGTCTCACCACCTACACTGTATGGGTAGATAAAACCGCGCTTACGACGTGGCTTACCATCGTCTTCACGCGTCGTTTCCGCATCAAGTTGCCCAACGATTTCATTGTAAGAGTTGATACCGCCCATCTTACCGCCTGCACCGCTAAAGAAAATACCTGTAGTTGGGTAAAAAGCGTTAATAGAATCCTTACGAACATCATTTACGATAAAGAGACGATTTGGAGCAGAGCCCGTTGGCATTAGATATCCGCCCGAACGTTTTGCTTCACCAATAGCAACAAAATTTGAGTTAACATCGGTTAATCGTGAGTTTGTATGAACCGTATCATCGCCCTCACGCTGTCTCGCTCCTACAACAACTTTGTTTTTCCAAGTTGCGTTTTCAACGCTACCTTCTGCCTCTAGGGTTCCGACAAAAACAGTAGCATTCAGATAGTTATCATCACTGTATGTGTTGTAACCCACGCCGTAAACCGTTGTTCCATCTGTGACAAGGTCACGCATGCTTCCTTGAGCCAGTCTTTCTCCATCTTTAGATGTGCCACTTGGCCAAGCCAACTCGCTGACGGTTCCACTTTGATCCCAAATAGCTGCTTTCGATGTGTGGTGAGCGCCATTGGTATTGCTTGCTGTTCGAGATACACTACCAACGGTAAAAGTGCCATCGGTTTTCCAAGCGTGGCTTTGCACAACGCTTGCGTCGTTATCACCTGTAACAAAATTTGGTTCAATAGGTGCTACGACTGTATTTCTTGTTTCCAGTGTCGACTTGTTTTCACTGTTGACTTTACTTTGATTACCGACAGCTGCACCATCTTCGGTAAGCTGATTGATAACATTGTTATATTCATTTTTATAAGCAGCAGAATCGCCTTCTACAAATGCTAACGCATTAGAAGTAAAGTCTTTACTACGCTCTTTGTTCCATGGGGTCCAGTTTACAGAAGCCCAAGAGTCACAAGTAGAATAGCGAAGCTGGTTATAACAGTAACGTTCAAAATCTTTGAGTTCTTGGATGTAATAAAAGCCCGCGTCCAATCCAAATGGAATTTCCTCACGATAGCTATTTCCATCCACAGCTTGTGTTGCTGAAATAGGTGTTGTGCGAGTTTCCATCGCAAGCTTAAATTGGTCTGGTGTACAGTTTGCTGCCGCATCAAAACAGCCCAAAGCGAAAGGGGAACCTGTTGAAGGATCTGTACCCGCATCACCTTGCTGAATTGCAACGCCGTAAGCCGTTTGGTAGTCACCGTTTGAGCCATGATCCTGAGGTGAAACCTCAACTACTTGATACAATGCCGCCTGTGCGTTCATTGTGGTACCAACCATCATCGCAATGGCGGTCAATTTGAATTTATTACTACAATTCATTGAATTCTTAACTATCCTGTTGCATTGCTTCGAGTTCTTCCCATCTCTCGAATGCGATTTCCAACTCCTGCTCTAGCGCAGCAAGCTGTTCCAATACCGGCTGAGTTTGCTCTACAGGTTTAGCAAAGAACTCTGGATCGTTCACTTGCTCCTGAAGGCCCTCGATATCCGACTCTAATTGTTCTAGTTTAGCTGGTAGAGCTTCTAATTCTCTTTGCAGCTTATACGATAACTTCTTCGAGTTGTTCTTAGGTTGAGTTGTTTTGGGAGTTTCCTCAACCACTTTTTCTGTTTTCGCTGGCTTTTCAACCGCTTGACGAACCGCCAATACCTGTTCACGCTGTTGTCTTGCATCGTGATAACCACCAACAAACTCTTCAATCACTCCGTTCCCTTCGAAGATCCAGCTTGTTGTAACGGTATTATCAACAAACTCTCGGTCGTGGCTAACTAAAAGCAATGTGCCCTGATAGTTGGCAAGCATTTCTTCTAAAAGTTCCAACGTTTCGATATCCAAATCGTTGGTTGGTTCATCAAGAATAAGTAAGTTGTTTGGTTTCAACAAGATACGAGCTAGCAGTAATCGGTTTTTCTCACCACCAGAGAGCGCCTTAACCGGGGTTCTTGCGCGCTTAGGTGCAAATAAGAAGTCTTGAAGATAACTCAGCGCATGACGCTGACGTCCCCCAACCATTACTTCTTGTTTCCCATCCGCTAAGTTATCGATCACTGTCTTTTCTGGATCCAAAATCTCTCGGTACTGATCAAAATACGCGACTTCTAATTTTGTTCCGCAGTGTAAACGACCAGACTGCGCTTCCAATTGCCCTAATAGCAATTTAAGTACCGTACTCTTACCGCAGCCATTTGGTCCGATAAGTGCAATACGGTCACCGCGCATAATGTTAAAGCTAAAGTTGTCGACGATTGTCTTGCCTTCGTAAGCAAAAGATATGTTTTCTGCTTCAAATACAATTTTCCCTGAACGTGAAGCATCATCGATATTAAGGTTAACTTTGCCTTGGACATCCCGGCGATCGCGACGCTCTTCACGAAGTTTCTTCAATGCGCGTACACGACCTTCATTTCGAGTTCGGCGTGCTTTAATGCCCTGCCGAATCCAAACTTCCTCTTGAGCAAGCTTTTTGTCGAATTCAGCATTCTGCATTTCTTCAACGCGGAGCATCTCTTCTTTTTCTTCTAAGTAGTTGTCGTAATCACCAGGGAAAGAAGCTAATTGCCCGCGATCTAAATCAACAATGCGTGTTGCCATTGATTTGATGAACGCACGGTCGTGAGAAATAAAGATGATCGAGCCTTTGAAGTCTTTTAAGAAGTTCTCTAACCATTCGATAGTTGTTACATCAAGATGGTTTGTTGGCTCATCAAGAAGTAATACATCAGGGTCACAAACCAGCGCGCGAGCTAAAGCGGCTTTACGTTGCCAACCACCGGATAAATCGGTCAGTTTAGTTTCTGGACTTAGTTTTAAAGCACCAAGTACGTTCTTAACGCGGTCATCAAAACGCCAAGCATTAGAATGGTCAAGCTGCTCTTGAACCTTGGCTAAACGGTTGATGTTTTTCTCACTCGGGTCTTGAGCAACAAGATCGAGAAGATCGTGATAGATCTTCAGTTGTTCACCGATTTCAGCCAAACCGCCGGATACGTATTCGTAAACCGTACCCTCTTGATTACGCGGTGGATCTTGTTCAAGTCGAGAAACAACGACGTCTTGAGTGATTTGAATCTTGCCGTCGTCCAACAAAATGTCGCCGGCAAGCACTTTCATTAACGTGGACTTACCTGCTCCGTTGCGACCCACTAAACAAACGCGTTCGTTTTCTTGAAGAGCGAACTCCGCTTTGTCCAGTAATGGGTGGTCACCAAATGCAAGTTGTGCGTTATGAATGGTAAGTAATGCCATTATTATCCAACCAATGTGTGAGTTGTTCTAAGTCAAACGGCCAGTTCAACTCAGAATCTTGATACTTTAATACGGGTATTGTGACGCCGTAACGAGAAAACAGTGCATCATCGAACGCAATATCAATGATATCTGTTTGCTCGGCCAAACCAATTTGGTCTACTAGAGCAAATGCCATCTCACAAAGATGGCATCCCTCCGTGCTATACAATATCAGCACGTATTAATCCTTTTATTTATACTACGCGTGCGTTACTAGCCAACAGTTATGAATCTGTTTATTACGCGCAAAATCTAATGGTAACGTTTGAGAAGAAATATTCTGAGCCTTCAAACCAAGTTCGGCCAGCGACTCTTCATCCATCTTGAAGTGGCGCTTGTTATTAGAGAATACGATAGTGCCTCCACTTCTTAGTAAACGTTTAAGATTCTTCATCAGTTTAATGTGGTCACGTTGTACATCGAATGATGTTTCCATACGCTTAGAGTTAGAGAACGTAGGTGGATCAATAAAGATCAAGTCGTACTCACCTTTCGCGTTTTCTAGCCATTGCAAACAGTCTGCTTGTTCATAGCGATGCTGACGTCCTACACAGCCGTTAAGCTGCATATTGTCTTTCGCCCAGTTCAAGTAGGTATTTGACATATCAATAGTCGTTGTGGAACGAGCGCCACCAACCGCTGCGTGAACCGTCGCACTCCCAGTATATGCAAACAAGTTTAAGAAATCTTTACCTTGCGCCATTTCACCTAAGCGACGACGAGTGATCTTATGATCCAAGAACAAGCCAGTGTCTAGGTAGTCATGAAGGTTTACGATCAGCTTCACACCGTACTCGTTTACTTCAAGCGTCTCTGATACCTGACCTAATTTTTGGTATTGGCTGCGACCCTTCTGCTTTTCACGAACTTTCAGTACAACTTTGTTCGCCTCTACACCTGTCACCTGAATCGTTGCACGAATAATATCCGTTAGGCGTCGTTTTGCTTTTTCTTCTGGAATGTTTTTTGGCGCAGCATACTCTTGAATTACGATTTGATCGCAGTATACGTCTATCGCCACATTGTATTCAGGAAGGTCAGCGTCATAGATTCGGTAGCAATCAAGCTTCTCTTTACGAGCCCACTTGCCAATCTTGCCAATATTTTTCTTTAAACGATTTGAAAAATCTGGTGCGATTTGAACATTAGTATCAGCACCCTTCACTTCATCAGCACTGCGCTCTGCAATACTGTAGTTCTTTTGGTGACAAGGTAACGCACCATTATTCAATTTAAATTGTTTATCAGCACGCATACGAAGACAGCTCAGCAGCTCGTCTGAACTCGAGAAGATAGAGGCTTTGCATCCACCAAACTCAGATTTTAGCTGTCCACCAAATGCGGTGTAGAGCGCAATTAGCCCCGGCTCAGTTCCTAGACGCTCACCGTAAGGTGGGTTTGAAACGATAACACCGTGTTCGAATCCTGCAGGACGAGTAATGGTTGCAGCATCACCTTGTGCGAACTCAATCAATTCTTCAACGCCTGCTCTGCGCGCGTTTTCTTGAGCAACTTTTAATACTTTAGGGTCGTTATCGAAGCCAAAAAACTTAGCGTCAACTTTCTTGACACCTCGTCTAGCTTGAACATTAGCCTCTGATTTAATCTCTGCCCAAGTCTCTGGTTCAAAGTCTTCCAACACTTCGAAACCCCATTGCTTTCGCTTAACGCCAGGAGCCATGTTGGCAGCCATCATCGCAGCTTCGATAAGCAAAGTACCAGAACCGCACATTGGATCGAGTAATGGTTGATGCCCATCCCAGCCACAACGCATGATAATCGCAAAAGCAAGCGTTTCACGTAACGGGGCACGACCCGATTCTGGTCGGTAGCCACGTTGATGCAAACCACTGCCTACCATATCTATCCCAAGCAACGCTTTATCTTTATGCAAACGAACGTGAATACGAACATCTGGGCGTTCTTTACTGATGTTGGGACGCGGCAAACCTTTATTTTCAAAGCAATCTACGATGCCATCTTTGACTTTCATCGCACCGTACTGGCTATTTCTGATCTCACGGTTTGTGCCGTTAAAGTCCACAACAAAACGTTTAGAGCTATGAAATTGGTTAACCCAGTTAATAGCAGATGTAGATAAATACAAGTCCATGTCGTTGTTACACGTGAACTCAGATAAAACACGTACAAATCGAGACGCTAAACGGCTCCACAAACAACAGCGATAAACCTGTTCGTTTGTCGCTTTAAATTTTACGCCTGCCTGTACTGGTTTCGCATTTTCAATGCCTAGTTTAGTCAGTTCTTCAACAAGCAAATTTTCCATGCCATTTGAAGTTACCGCGAGATATTGATTCATAGTGTTCTTTCGCTGATAAAAAATGGCTTCAATTATACCTGACTTTACGATCAATGCCTCGTTTTTAAAGGAATTTCCCCACCTGTTAGTTCAAATCATCACCAACAAAATGATCTGAAACTTTCAACATCTTCAATTTGAGTGTTTTTTATTCACGAACGAAATTTTGTTCCCTTGGAAAGAAGTGAATACTTATTTACATTAATTTTGGTATATACCAGCGTATGATTTTTGATGTAAGTTGCTTACATTTTTGCCTTATAGGGGAATAAATGGGCTCATTTTAAGCGCTAGGTTGCCTAGTTAAGGGAGTCATCAGATTGAAATAAGTAAAATAAAAGTGACCAGCTTCATGTTTGCATGCATAGAAAGCATACAGTTTCATGGCTGATGGGGCTCTAGTATCAAAGGAAAGGACAAAAAAAATCGACCTAACGAGGTCGACTAATGCAAACAAAGGAACGAAATAAAGAAAAAATTAAACAGGTTTACCCCACCATTGCCATAGGGGTTATTGCAAAGAGGTGATTTGCACAAGCCATGCGGTCATGCATTACTTTAATCGGTTGCCCAAACTGAAGCGCCTTATTGCCATCAAGCACAAACGCTTCTTGGTTAACATAAGCACATAAGCTCGACGTCTCGCCTGGTTCTAACACGATGAACATGCCATCAGAATATTGGTTTGTTAGAAAGACCATGTCCCCTTCTTCAGGCTCGTAACCAGAGGACTGTGCGTCAAAGAACCAGCTTTTAGGCTGTACAGGTTTATGAAAGCGCTTTGCCGCAACACAATACAGTGTTAACTCAGCTTGGCGGTATTCACTGATGTCGAGGCATCGAATACGTTCATTAAACGTTTGGAATGCACTGGCGTCATCAACGGTAAATTCATTGTTTGAGAAGGCACAGTTAACCAACAATTTTCGGGATAAATTGGTTTGGAAAATCATTTCCTCCCCCAGATCCAGCATTAAGCAAGCTTTTTGCTCGTCAAAATACCAATTCCATTTGTCGCTGGGTTTAAGCATTATTCCGTTCTCTCTTGACTAGTTAAATCAGTGGTAAAGAGGTAAGACGCTTAATTACCTACTCGTGATTTTTAAATTTTACAAACGAACGGATAAAAAAAAAGAGGAAACAAAGTCCTCTTTTTTATGTAATAGCTACTGATTTTTCAGTGGTTTTTGATGTGTATGTTAAAGGTTCTTAACAATATCACGTACTAGGCCTGGGCCGTGGTAAATAAAGCCGGTGTAGACTTGAACAAGTTTAGCGCCTGCCATCAGCTTTTCTTTGGCTGCAACATAGGAATTCACACCACCAACACCGATAATTGGAAGTTTGTCTCCTAGCTCTTCATGAAGCTTACGTACGACTTCCGTAGAGCGTAATTGCACAGGGCGACCACTTAAACCACCTGCCTCATTGGCGTGTTTCATTCCTTCTACGATCGTGCGATCCAGAGTTGTGTTAGTCGCGATCACACCATCTATATTGTTTTTCAATAAAGAATCGCAGATTTGGCAGATTTCTTCGTCACTCAAATCAGGCGCAATTTTTAATGCTAGCGGGACGTATTTGTTGTATTTCTCTGAAAGTTCCGCTTGTTTCGCTTTTAATTCAGAAAGTAGTTCATCAAGCGCTTCACCATATTGAAGTGAACGAAGACCCGGAGTGTTTGGTGATGAGATATTAACCGCAATGTAGCCTGCGTACTCATACACTTTCTCCATACAAATCAGGTAGTCCTCTGCCCCTTTCTCAATTGGTGTGTCTTTGTTTTTACCAATATTAATTCCGAGAACACAGTTGAACTTTGCTTGCTTTACATTCTCGACCAAATTATCAACGCCTAGGTTGTTAAAGCCCATGCGATTGATGATACCTTCAGCTTCGACTAAGCGAAATAAGCGTGGTTTATCATTCCCTGGTTGCGGACGAGGTGTTACTGTGCCAACTTCGACAAAGCCAAAGCCCATGGCATCAAATGCTTCAATGCATTCACCGTTTTTATCTAAGCCAGCCGCAAGACCTACTGGGTTACGGAATGTTAGTCCCATACACTCAACTGGACGAGTTGGTAATTGTTGGCGGTAGAAGAGATCAAGTGGTGTGCCGTTAAAGCGTTGGAAGTTCTTGATTGCAAGATCGTGTGCCTTCTCGGCATCGAGTTGGAAAAAGCCAGTTCTGGCTAGACGGTAAAGCATTGTGCCTCCGAAAGAAAAAAGCCCCGTATAAACGGGACAATATTATTTACTGTTTTTCATCGTAATTCAATGAAAATGAATGTATTAAGTAAAAACCTATATCTTTCTAATATTTTCAAATATAAAACAAACAATTAGAGTAAGATTTCAACAATAAAATTTATAACTAACCACTCTAAAGCAATCGATTTCAGCCTATTTTAACTTCCCCGCGCCGTTACGCTGTAACTCACTCGGCGCTATAATAAAAAGATGAGCAACAAAAAAGCCTCGCTAAATAACGAGGCTTTTACTTACAATTTGACTAACTCATCTACTCTTTCGACGAACAGTTGAGATTCAAGAGTACTAATTCTCGAAGTGCTACAGAAAACTTAGCAAATTCGTGGACAGAGCCAACTTTGAACTCATTCAAGATGCTTTCCCAACGGTGCAGTGATTGCTCGTTAGTTTCCATCCAATCTTCTAACGCTTTCATCACGTCTAGCTCTTCCGTTGCACAGCCGCAATTTAATACCTGAGCCGTAAGTTGACGTTGTTGCCAGTCCAGATCTTCTCGGAATGCAGCTCTTGCTAGTGCCTGCCAGTTATTATCAACGGCTTGGCTGTTAATTTGCTTCAAGAACCAGTGTAACGACAAACGGTCACCTAAGTTAAAGTAGAGCTTCGATGCTTGCTCAACCGTTTTACCTGTTTCACTCGCCACTGATGAGATATCCAGTGCAGATTGTAAGCTGGATAAACGAGCGACTTGATGTGCAAGTTTCTCTTCTACCCCTTTCTCAATCCACCCTTGAGCAAGTTCATTGTGTTCTTCTACTTCAGACTCAACCAGCATAGTGTCTAAGGTTTCAGTGATAACATTGACATCTTGCTTGTAGATAGCAATCAGCTCACCAACTGTGCATTTACCACTGCGGTTGCGAAGCAACCAACGTGCAATTCGACGTAGTGCTCGACGAACATAAAACATGATTTCGTACTGAGCTTGAGCTGTGGCGATATTATCGAGTTCACGAGTCTGCTTAAGAATTGCTTCTAGATCGAAAATTTCACGAGCCGCACTGTATGCGTTAGCAACATCGACAACACTTGCACCGGTTTCTTCTTGCAAACGAGTGACGAAATTACAGCCCATTTCATTAACCATCTGGTTAGCCAATGCTGTAGCGATAATTTCAGCTCGCAGTGGGTGATTAACCATTTGATCTTTATAGTTACGTCGTAACGCACTTGGGAAATATTCAACAAGCTGTTTCGCATGGAATTCATCATTCGCGATTTCATCCGTAACAAGTTGCTGTTTAAGTACCATTTTACCGTAGGCAACTAACACTGATAGCTCAGGGCGAGTCAGACCTAGTCCCTGTTTTTCACGCTCGATTAGCGTTTCATCATCAGGGATGTATTCGAGAGCACGATCCAAGTACCCTGCTTTTTCCATGGTATGGATGAATCGAATTTGTTCCTTAACAATGCCAACACCTTGTTGTTCAGTCACGGAGATCGACTCCGACTGACGGTAAGCATCATCTAATACAATTTCACCCACTTCGTCTTCCATAGACTCTAGAATTTGGTTACGTTGCTTAACCGTAAGATCGCCATTTGAAACCAGTCCATTAAGGAAGATCTTGATGTTGACTTCATTATCCGAACAGTCAACGCCACCCACGTTATCAACGAAGTCTGTGTTCACTCGGCCGCCAGTCAGTGCGTATTCAATACGACCAAGCTGAGTCATACCCAAGTTACCGCCTTCGCCAACTACTTTTGCTCTTAAGTCACGGCCGTCAATGCGCAGCATGTCGTTAGCGCGGTCACCAACATCCGTATGAGTTTCTGTCGAGGCTTTAACGTAAGTGCCGATACCACCATTCCAAAGCAGATCGACTTTCATTTTCAAGATCATCTTAATCAGATCGTTAGGCGCTAAAGATGCTTTCTTAGTCCCTAACATTTTCTGAATTTCTGGCGTTAGTTGGATCGACTTTGATCGACGAGAGAAGATACCACCACCTTGAGAGATCAAATCTTTATTGTAATCTTCCCAGCTTGATCTTGGTAGATTAAACAAGCGGTTACGTTCTTCCCAGCTGGTGGCTGAATCTGGATTTGGATCAATAAAGATGTGCATGTGGTTAAAGGCAGCTTGCAATCGAATATGCTTCGATAACAGCATACCGTTACCGAACACGTCACCAGCCATATCACCTACACCGATTGCGGTAAAGTCAGTGGTCTGGCAGTTGATGCCCATTTCACGGAAGTGACGCTTAACAGATTCCCAACCACCTTTTGCAGTGATACCCATCGCTTTGTGGTCGTAACCATTTGAACCACCTGAAGCAAATGCGTCACCTAACCAGAAGTTGTACTCTGCAGAAACAGAGTTCGCTAGATCTGAGAATGTTGCTGTGCCTTTATCTGCAGCCACTACTAGGTATGGGTCATCTTCGTCATGGCGCACAACGTTTTGTGGTGGCACGACTTCACCTTCAATGATGTTATCTGATACATCAAGTAGAGCACGAATAAATCGTTTGTAACAACGTTGGCCTTCAGCAAAAATCTCATCACGGGTTGTGAGAGATGGCTGGCGTTTACAAACAAAGCCGCCTTTTGCACCCACAGGTACGATAACGGTGTTCTTAACCTGTTGCGCTTTCACGAGACCAAGAATCTCTGTACGGAAATCTTCTTGACGATCTGACCAACGTAAACCACCACGAGCCACTTTTCCGCCACGAAGGTGAACACCCTCAATATCTGGTGCGTACACAAAGATCTCGAACGCGGGTACAGGCTGCGGAATCTCTGGAATATCGCTCGGTTTCATTTTCAAAGATAACCAAGGCTTAGGTTGCTTGCTTTCGTCTAATTGATAGTAGTTAGTACGAAGTGTCGCCATGATCATGTCGATGTAACGACGAATAATACGATCATCATCCAAGCTCTCTACACGATCCAACTGCTCTGTTAGCTTTTTAATCAGATCGTTTTGGCCTTTTTCACTGCCTTTGTGTTTCGGATCGAATCGCTTGGTGAACAGCTTGACTAGACCTGTTGCTAAGTCTGGATAGTGGCTTAGCGTGTCTTCGATGTATTGTTGACTGAATGGGAAACCGACTTGGCGCATGTATCGAGCATAAGCACGAAGAATGGAAATCTCACGCCCAGATAGCGACGCACCTAGTACCAATCGGTTAAAACCATCACTTTCAAGGTTGCCTGCCCAAATTGCGGCAAATGCTTGTTGGAAACGATCACGAGCCTCACGAAGATCAACCGTTTTCTCGCTCTTATGCAGCATAGAGAAATCAAGGATCCAGAATGTCTGTCCGTTGTTTTTCTCGATCTCATACGGTGATTCACCTATCACTCGTAAGCCAAGGTTTTCAAGCATTGGCATTACGTCAGAAAGATGGATTGGCTCATCGCGATGGTATAGCTTCAAGCGAACAGCTTTTGAATCCGCCCCCTCTTCTTGAGGTCGGTAGAACAACATACCAAGTTTATTATCATCACTTAACGCTTCTAAGCGTTCAATATCTGCAACCGCAGAACCTGGCATCATGTCCTCTTTGTATGAGCGAGGGAACGCACTCATGTATTCTTTTGAAAGAGGAAGGCCTTTGCTTTCACCAAAGTTAGCAATGATGGATTCTTTTAGTCTGTCATCCCAAGAGGTAGAAACTTCCATTAGGTTTTGCTCGATCTTTTTCACGTCTACGTCAATGTTGTTATTGTCTACACGAACAATGTAATGTGTTCTCGCTAGTGGGCTTTCTGAGAAGAACGTTGTAAATTCAACCTCTTGCTCGCAACCAAAGTACTGCTTAAGAATGCGTTGAGTTTGACGACGTAACTCTGTGTTGTAACGATCTTTAGTGACATAAACCATGCAGCTAAAGAAACGACCAAATGGGTCCTTACGAACAAATAAACGCAGTAGGTCACGATCTTGCATTTGTACAACACCCATACCCACCTCAAGCAACTCTTCTTCATTTGCTTGGAGTAGTTCATCGCGTGGGTAGTTTTCTAAGATATTGTGCAATGCTTTGTATGAATACGATCCGTGACGGTATCCGCTCGCTTCAAGGATACGGTCCACTTTTTCACGGATCAGAGGGATGCTTTGTACCGCTTGGTTATACACGGCAGAGGTATATAAACCAGTAAAGCGATGCTCACCTATTACTTTACCGTTTTCATCAAACTTCTTAACACCGATGTAATCAGTATAAGCTGGTCGGTGAATACGAGATGCTTTGTTACCTTTTGTGATAATCAGAGCGTATGGCTTTTTCGCTTCTAACCGCGCAGAGTCTGAAAGCTCAGATAGCTTGACGCTACGTACACGCTTGTCATCAGCAAATAGACCAAGTCCTTTCTCTTTAGCAGGAACAAGCTCGGTATCACCATTGACTTCTTCTAAATCATAATCTTTGTAACCCATAAAGGTAAAATTATGATCTTCTAGCCAACGAAGAAATGCGATCGTTTCGTCCATACGATCCGTTTGGATAGAAACACGATCTTTATTTTTCTCAAGTTCATCAGTCACAAGCTTAAGCTTATCAACCATTTGCTTCCAGTCATCAACGACTAAACGAGTGTCAGATAGAATTTTTAACAGCTCTTCTTTAAGCGCTTGCATCTCTTCTTTACTAGTAAGGCGGTCTACCTCGATATGGAACAGTGATTGAAGAACACCACCCTCACCGTTTACGTCAGTAACTTGGCCTTTTTTATCACGCTGTATCTGTGTTGGGTTGTTTAACATTAGGTGGCAAACAAGGTCCAAACGCGCTAAAGCCATTTTGACTGAGTCCACTAAGAATGGACTATCTGGAACAACAATTTCTACGATTGTGTGTGTGGATTGCCAGCCTTGACGACTTACGGTCGGGTTAAATACTCGTACCGAAATCTCTTCTGGTTTTTTTTCATTGATATGGTGCCAAAGGCTGACGACAGCACCATAAAGATCGGATTCGTTTCGCTGAATCAGGTCATCATCAGCAATGTTACTGAATAAGTGTTGAGCAAGTTTAGTTACAAGCGTTTGGTGAGAAAGCTCGAGTTTGTCTTGAATCAGTTGGTAAACTTTTTCAAGCAGAACCGGCACTACATTTTCACGCGCGGTCATATTCACACTCCACATTAGAATTGTTGTTTTGTAGGGGGACTTAGTAGCTAGGTTGTTACCTTAGAAACTAAGCATAGGTAATGCATGTGCCCATTGTAAAAGCATAATTACAAATGTTTAACAACTAATCGTGGTGGTAAGAGGTGAAATGTCCGATTCTGTGACTAAGATTCCTATTTAACTCTCTGCAAATACAATACATCACAGAGTTTCTAACTTAAGAAACTTATTATTTTGGTCAGTTGTTAGTCTAAACTGGCCTTTAATGCCTAATTGACTAAGAAATGGTCTGAATCGTGCGGCGGGTAACTGCAAACGTAAACCGTTATGTGTGACGACTTGAACAACACTTGCCGCGCCAGAATAATGGGATAAAAACGTTTGATATGAAATGTTGAGGTTGAAGTAGTAATAGTTCATGAAGTAAAAACTAAGTGACATAAACAATAAGGTGGCCTTAATGACCACCCTATTGTGTTGTTTACTATTCGTCTAGTGCTTTAGTCACTTTTTCGAATAAGTCTTTAGCAAGATTATCCATTGCTTTGAGCTTTTCAAGTTCTGCTTTGATCAAAGCTTGGCGACCCTCATCGTATTTACGGAACTTAAGCAAAGGATCAATCATTCTAGATGCGACTTGTGGGTTCGAATCATTAAGTTGGCGAAGGATTTCTCCTGAAAATTGGTAACCTGCACCGGATTTATCATGGAAACGCACAGGGTTAGCACTTAAGAACGAGCCAATCAAACTGCGCGTACGGTTCGGATTTTTCAAGCTAAATGCTTCGTGGTTCATGGTGGCTTTCACTTTTTCAAGTGCATCCTCTGCAGGATTGCTACCTTGAAGTGCAAACCACTTGTCCATAACCAAACCATCGTGCTTCCATTTATCGCTATAATCTGCCATAAGAACTTCACGACACTCAAGCTGTGCACTATTTGCCGCACTCATCGCTGCAATCGTATCTGTCATGTTATTTGCAGATGCGTATTGTGCTTTCACTAAATCATTACCTTTTTCCGTATGTGCTAGGTATTGCAGACAACGGTTACGTAATGCACGCTTGCCAATCGCAGCATGATCGATCGTGTACTCTGTTTGCTTCAGTGTATGATAAGTTGCACTTAGCTCATCTTCTAACTCTTGAGAAAGTGACACTGTAATGCTGTTTAGCACTTTGTCTACGGCATCGATGTCAATTTGCTGGTACCAGCCAGTAATCTCATTAATTGAAGGCAAAGAGAAAACTTGAGCAATGAAAGCTGGCTCAAGCGTCTCATCCAATAGCACACCACGGAACGCATCTATCACGCCTTCAGAAAGCGACACGTCTTGTCCGGCTTGAACGTTTTTCACGTTCTGACGAATGTACTTAGCCAATAGCATTTGGCTTGCATCCCAACGAGCGAAGTCATTCGTCGCGTGCTTCATCAAGAAGACTAATTCATCATCACTGTAGTCGTATTCTAGTTTTACTGGTGCCGAGAATTCACGCAACAAAGATGGCACTGGCTGTTCTTCGACATTTTCAAATACGAACGTTTGCTTATCTTGTTTAATATCTAGCACGTTGTGAACAGATTCACCGTTAATCAGCAACGGGATAACTCGACCTTTCGAATCGTACAGCTCGATATCAAACGGAATGTGCAGCGCTTGCTTCTCAGCCTGGTCTTGCGTTGGCTCCGTAAATTGCTCTACCGTTAGTGCGTAAGTTTTTGCATCGGCATTGTATTCGCTATTTACGCGCAGCGTCGGTGTACCAGACTGGCTGTACCATAGACGGAATTGTTTTAAATCGACACCAGTGGCATCTTCCATTGCAGAAACAAAGTCTTCGCATGTCGCAGCAGTACCATCGTGACGTTCAAAGTAAAGTTTCATCCCTTTTTGGAAGCCCTCTTCGCCAAGGAGTGTATGGTACATGCGAATAACTTCGCTGCCCTTTTCATACACTGTTAGCGTGTAGAAGTTATTCATCTCAATGACTTTGTCAGGACGAATCGGGTGAGACATTGGGCTTGCATCTTCTGCAAACTGAGGGCCACGGATGATACGTACGTTATCGATGCGGTTATCTGCACGAGAGCCTAAGTCAGAAGAGAATTCTTGGTCACGGAATACGGTTAAGCCTTCTTTTAGACTTAGTTGGAACCAGTCACGGCAAGTGACACGGTTGCCAGTCCAGTTGTGAAAATACTCATGACCGATCACAGCTTCGATACCTAAGTAGTCACGATCGGTCGCCGTTTGGTCATTCGCCAGAACATACTTTGAGTTAAAGATGTTTAGGCCTTTGTTTTCCATTGCGCCCATATTGAAGAAATCAACGGCAACGATCATGTAAATATCCAGATCGTATTCAAGGCCAAAGCGTTCTTCATCCCACTTCATCGAGTTGATCAGCGATGTCATCGCATGGCCTGCACGATCTAAGTTACCTTTATCAACAAAGATTTCTAAATCAACACTGCGACCTGACATCGTTGTGTATTTGTCACGCAGTACGTCAAAGTCCCCTGCGACAAGAGCAAACAAGTAAGCTGGCTTTGGATGCGGGTCCTGCCATTGAACCCAATGACGACCGTTCTCTGCATCGCCTTCTGCAATTCGGTTACCATTGCTCAGCAAATATGGATAAGCGGATTTATCTGCGATCACTTTTGTCGTGTATTTTGCTAGAACATCAGGACGATCTAAGTAATAAGTAATACGACGGAAGCCCTCGGCCTCACACTGAGTACAAAATGCGCCGCCTGATTTGTACAAACCTTCGAGTGCTGTATTCGCTTCAGGATCAATTTTGGTGACGATTTCAAGTTCAAACTCGGATGGAAGATCGGTCAGTACAAGCGATGATTCTTTCACTTCGTGATGAGCCCAATCCTCACCGTTTACTTTTACAGCGCGCAGCTCAAGCCCCTCGCCATCGAGTTCTAGCGTTGTTGTATCGCCTTTTTGAGCAACCTTTGATATCGCCGTAACGATGGTGTCATTGTCATAAAGATCAAACGTAAGATCGATATCGGTAATCGCGTGAGATGGCTCTTGATAATCTTTACGATATTTGGCCTGGGGAGCTTGGGACATGAGCATAAATCCTTGTATGTCGAACAACAAAAATACCAGACTGCATGATCAAAAATGCAGTTCTGGTATCACTATATAAGCTATTTGTAGGGGTTGTGGTATCAGAATACAAGTCTTTCCATCAAAAAACGGAGCTTTTAGTGCTCTAGCTCCGTTTTTTGATTAACATTTAAACAACATTGACAATTTACCGTATGCTCGCGTAATTTGTCGTAGCAAGATAAGCTATCAAGGCGTTACCCGATTAAGTACCGCGTACATATCGCCATTTGAATCTTCGATCGTTAATTCATTTTTGTTGAGCTTATAGGTGGTCCCGTGCTCGCCATTTTCATAGAGCAAGACTAAATATTCATCTTCTGTGTAGAAAACACCTTGCTTGATTGACTCATCCCCTTCTTCGTTGGATACCCGAAACATAAACACGAAGTCAGGTTGAAGTATCAGATCCATATGGTTGATGTTGTTTGCCACAAGGCCATCTCCGGATACATAAGAGCTAGACCATATGCCCGCTAGCGAGTTAGACAACCCTTTAGTAAAAGTCACACCATTAAGATCAAGCGTATTGTGATTATTGCGATAGGCATAAATTTGAGGCTCATCTGTGTTTAAGCCAAGAACGATGGTGTCTTCATTGGCGTTATACAATCCTTCCCAATGATCGACAGAATAATCTTTCTTTTGAATATCAATAGAAAAGCTGTAGTCGGAACCCAGTGACAGTTTTATCGCACGAAAATTTTCAGCCGACTCTTCGGGGTTTGGGTTCATTAAATACCAGTCTCCGATGAGAAACGGCGTGTCAAAGTGACTTAATTCATCTTCTCTGGTGTTTTCTCCGCTAAACACACTAAAGCAGCAAAAGCTAAGTAAAATAAAGAACCATTTCATATCGGCATCCTTATCGTTTTCTTTTAGCTTAGGCAGTAGTCCTCACTTTCGCGAAATTTTAGATGTAGATCACGTAAATTATTGGGAAAAAATAAGCGAATATCTTACTTGATACTCAATACAAACAAAGATGAAAAGACATAAAAAAAGAGTGAGCCTGAAAGACTCACTCTTTTTACTTTGAATTGCCAGTTATTATGACTGATTTTTCTGCTTGAGTAGATCAACCATAATCGCGACAGACTCATCTAAATAAACATCAGGCGCTTCATAATCTTTAGGTATATCATCCAATGTTTTGAATACTTCCTTACCTAAAGCAGCTTGACGCTCATTGATGCGTTGCAAACGAAGTGCTTCCGCTTTATCCGATTCAGCCTTACGAACTTTCTCGTTCAAAGACAACATATTATCGTCTTTTTCTTTACGATACTTCTCTATGTCTTCATTGATGAAACGGAATTCCATCTCATCAGAAATACGCTTGTTATGAAGAGCGGTGAGTTTTTCAACTAATGCTTCGTTGCTTGGGAAGGTTTGATATTTTGCTTTATCAATCTGATCCCAAGGTAGTGCATTGTCTTCTACACTTTCACCCGTTTCAGAAGCTTCAATTGGTGTTGGGTACGAAATATCGGGTGCAACACCACGATTTTGCGTACTTCCACCGTCAATACGGTAGAACTTCTGAATCGTGTACTGAACGTAGCCTAGCTCTTTATCGAAAAGATCGTAGATATGATTCAGTGAGCGATGCTGTTGAACCGTACCTTTACCGAAAGAGTTTTCACCTAAAATAATTGCACGATTATAATCTTGCATTGCTGCTGCAAAAATTTCAGACGCTGAAGCACTGTAGCGGTTAATCAACACCGTCAGTGGACCATCGTAGCTCACTTTTCCGTCAGTATCGGCGTTCACCTTAATACGACCATAGCTGTCACGAACTTGAACAACAGGACCTTCTTTAATGAATAACCCTGTTAATGCTGTCGCTTCCGTTAATGCACCACCACCGTTGTTACGTAGATCAACGATTACGCCGTCAACGTTTTTGGTTTTTAACTCAGCAAGCAGTTTATCGGTATCTTTCGATAAACCGACATAGAAACTTGGCACTTCTAAAATACCAATCTTCTTACCATCTTTTTCGATGATCTCCGACTTCACTGCGCGATCTTCTAGACGAACTTTGTCACGAACAATTGTGACAATGTAACTCTTCGCATCGTTACCTTCTGGCAAGATCTGTAGATTAACCTTTGTGCCTTTTGGGCCTTTGATTAATTGAACTACATCATCTAGACGCCAACCGATCACGTCGACAATCTCTTCACCGTCTTGTCCAACACCGATGATTCGATCCCCTTCGCCAAGTTGCTTGCTCTTCGACGCTGGGCCACCAACAACAAGTGAACGAATTACTGTGTAATCGTCAGTCATTTGCAGAACGGCACCAATACCTTCCAGAGAAAGGTTCATTTCCGATTGGAATTGCTCAGCATTACGTGGAGAAAGGTAGCTAGTATGAGGGTCGACTTGTCGGGCGAAGGCATTCATATATAACTGGAATGCATCTTCGTTATTAGTCTGTGTGATCCGCTTCATCGCGTTGTTATAACGCTTCTCTAAAACTTCTTTAATCTCTGGCCATTCTTTGCCAGTCAGTTTCAGATTTAACGCGTCATATTTCACGCGCTTACGCCATAACTCGTTGAGCTCCGCTTCGTCTTTTGGCCATGCAGCTTCAGAACGGTCTAACTCTATCTCGTCATCAGTATCAAACTTGATCTCTTCGTCGAGTAGCGTTAACGCATAAGCAAAGCGCTCGAAACGCTTTTGCATTGAGAGGTTATAAACATCAAAAGCAATTTGGTTGTTACCAGCCTTTAGCTGATCATCAAGCTCAATTGACCAGTCTTTAAAAGAGTCGATGTCCGCTTGAGTAAAAATATTTCTATTATAATCAAGCAATTCTACATAGCGTTCAAAGATCGCTTTGGAGAAATCATCATTGAGGCTGAAATGCTTATAATGAGAGCGGGTAAATCGAGAGGTGACTCGTTTGCTAGCTGTTTCGTGCTGAACTTCAGGAGCGAGAACCGGCAAGTCATCTTTATGTAGTTTGGCTTCGAGAGCCTGAGCTGATGCTGCTAGCCATAAGCTAGCAGCAATCAGTGTCACTTTTGAACGGCAATTCATGCGTAGGAGTATCTCCTTTATGCGCGCAAGTGCTCCGCTTTCACAACCATTTGTAGGCCGTTAGCAAGTTGAACACGTACATCATCCTTATTGATTTCAACAATGGTCGCTGCCATGTTTCCTTTGCCCATGTTCACGTTAACTGCGTTACCTACTGTGATTTCATCAGCATTTAGAGCGCGCGTTTCTACAGGCTTAGTTGGTTTTTGTACTTTTGGTTTGTTAGTACGACGAGGCTGTTGAGGCTTTTTAGCCGCTGGTTTCGCTTTCGCCTTACCCTCTTCACGAGCTTTTTGTGCTTGTTCTTTACGACGAGCTTGAACTTTTGCCTTGCTTTCTGCAAGTGTCGCTTTCGCGTGTTCAACGTGCTCTTCTTCTAGCTCACCACAAGGGTTGCCGTCTAGGTCTACGCGTACTGCACCTGGTTTTACACCATGTAGGTAACGCCATGATGAAGTGTACTGTCTTAACGCTGCACGAAGCTGTGTTTTGCTTACTTTTTCGTCTTCACTTAGACGTTCCGCAAGATCTTGAAAAATACCAATTTTCAGAGGTTTTGCTTCACCTTCTAAAGTAAAGCACTTAGGGAAACATTCAGCAATATATGCAATAACTTCTTTGCTGTTTTTTAACTTTTCAGTCATGAGGGTTCCTGATTTGAGCGGATTTCCGCGAAGCATTAAGAAAAAATATTCTCGTATTATAGTGACATGCCAAGGAAAAACCACACTCGAGGGCTAATTTATGCGTCGTTCGCGTGTGAATTAAGCAGCTTTTCTACTTCAGCCATGAAATGAGTGAGACCTTCTTCGTCTGTTTCATTGAATCGACCAATACTTGGGCTGTCAATATCAAGGACACCAACCACCTCTCCATTGATAGAAAACGGAATCACAATTTCCGAATTACTCGCTGCATCGCACGCTATATGTCCCTCAAATTCATGAACGTCGTATACTCTTTGTATGGTGTTAGTTTTTGCAGCAGTACCACAGACACCGCGCCCCATAGGAATGCGGACACAAGCTGGTTTTCCTTGGAACGGACCAAGAACGAGCTCTTCACCTTTTGCTAGGTAAAAGCCAGCCCAGTTAAGATCGTCCAATTCCATGAAAAGCAGTGAGCTCAAGTTTGCTAGGTTAGCAATAAAGTCTGGCTCAGACTCAATTAGAGCAACGGCTTGTTTGGTTAGTCTATGGTATTGTTCTATGTTCATATTAACTTCCTACTTACTATAAAAGCTTCCATTCTCACTGTATGGCGCTAAAATGCAGCCCTACTTTATAATAGGACTTATTCTCAATTACAATGCTTCTGAAAAATGACACTATTAGCCGTTCTTGGTTGATAACACAAGTAAAAAAGCACAAGTCCAAGCTGATCATAGCGAACTTGATAGCGGTGCTTGCAACCTTGATTAGTGTTCCAATCCCCCTTCTCATGCCGTTGATGGTTGATGAGGTTTTATTGGACCAACCAGCAAAAGGCTTAGCTGCTATGAATGCCATTCTCCCTGAAGCGTGGCACACTCCGACGGGTTATATATTTTTCACCCTTTTCTTGGTCGTCCTGATGCGAGCTGCAAGTCAGGGGTTAAATATCCTTCAAAGCCGACAATTTACACTTGTTTCTAAAACGATCACGTTTGAGATGCGCAGTAAAATGATCGACAAGCTTGGTCGTATCAGCATCCGCCAATACGAAACCAAAGGCAGCGGAGGCATCAACGCCCACCTTATCACTGACATTGAAACCATCGATAAATTTATTGGTTCTACGTTAGCAAAATTCGTTATCAGTTTTTTAACGGTCATTGGTACTGCCATCGTTCTGCTTTGGCTCGACTGGCGACTTGGTCTATTTATTCTGCTAGTTAACCCTATTGTCATTTACTTCTCACGTAAACTAGGAAGTATGGTTAAACATCTGAAACGGAAGGAAAATCATTCTTTTGAAATTTTCCAAAATCGTTTAGTTGAAACATTAGATGGCATTTACCAGCTGCGCGCAGCCAATAAAGAGCGAGAATTTCTCCAGCAACTCAAAGACAGTGCGAACCAAGTTCGCGTGGATGCAGACAAGTATGCGTGGCAATCAGAGGCGGCAGGTCGCGTCTCTTTCCTACTCTTCTTAATCGGTTTTGAGTTATTCAGAGCCGTCGCCATGCTGATGGTCATGTTTAGTGACCTCACTATTGGTCAAATCTTTGCTGTTTTTGGTTACCTATGGTTTATGTTGTCTCCTGTTCAAGAGCTGCTCGGCATTCAGTTTTCTTGGTACAGCGCGAAAGCTGCGTTAAAACGCATCAACGACTTACTAGTATTAGAAGAAGAACAAAGACCGGTACCTAAGGTAAATCCTTTCAAAGAAGACAGAGAAGTCGATGTTAAAGTAGAAAACGTAGACTTCTCTTATAATAATGAAAACAAAGTTCTAGATAACCTTTCTTTACATATACCGGCAGGAAAGAAAGTGGCGTTAGTTGGTGCGAGCGGAGGCGGTAAGTCGACCTTAATACAACTACTTATTGGGGTTTATCGTCAAAACTCCGGTAGCATTCGCTTTAATGATGAATTAACAGAAGATATTGGTTTTGAAGTAATTCGCGACAAAATTGCCGTGGTATTACAGCAACCTATACTATTTAACGACACCTTGAGGCATAATCTAACGCTCGGTGGGAATTTTGACGAAATGTCACTTTGGCGAGCGCTTGAAGTTGCTCAGCTGCAAGATGTTATTTCTCAACTGAACCACGGTTTGGATACTCAAGTCGGCCGTAACGGCATTCGTTTGTCAGGTGGTCAACGACAACGCCTTGCCATCGCAAGAATGGTGCTGAGTAATCCTCAATTTGTTATTTTAGATGAAGCCACGTCTGCGCTTGATACCGCTACTGAAGCGGCATTGCACAAAGCATTGACTGAATTCTTACGTGGTAGAACAACATTAATCGTTGCGCACCGTCTATCAGCCGTAAAACAAGCCGATTTGATCTACGTGCTTGAAGATGGAAAAGTGACGCAAACAGGTACTCATGGTGAGTTAGTTGAGCAAGAAGGCTTATATCAAACCTTATATGGGGGCATACAGTCCCACGCTTAAATCGTTCAAGTTAGAGAGGTCGTTATGACCTCTCTGTCTAAGCACGCCATGCAGCCAAATAATGTGCGCTTGTGCCAAGGTTGCGAATTGCCTGTCGATATCGTCGACTTACCCAATGGAAAAAATGCACACTGTCCTCGTTGTGGCACACAGTTGTATCGAGGCGGTAGCCCTAGCCTCTCAGGTAATTTAGCCGTCGCGATAACCTGTATCCTGCTATTTATTCCATCACACTTTTTTAACTTTATTAGTATCCGACTTTTTGGTGTGATGATTCCGGCAACCCTACCTTCGGGGATGATCACATTGATGGAAGAAGGCTTTGTTCTTCTTTCACTGCTTATTCTATTTTGTAGCTCTCTAGCGCCGCTGACGGTTTGTGTTTCAGTGGTTACGGCGCATATCTCGCTACATCAACGGTGGTTTCGAGGGCTTCGTGTTTCACTGTGGCTAATTCAACATTTGAAACATTGGGTAATGCTGGATGTGTTCTTAGTTAGCATCGCCATTTCCTGCTTCAAACTCCAAGATTATTCCGACATTTTTGTAGGCCCAGGGTTAATTGGTCTGGTTCTTTTGCAGATATTTACCGTTTTGTTAGTTTCTCGAATCAGTGTGCGTCGTTACTGGGAAGCCTGGAAGCCAGAACGTCTTTATTCCTTTGAACACAAAGACGTGCATTGCCATGAATGCCACCTGTCTCAACCTGAAGGTGACCATTGTCGGCGTTGTCACCACGAGTTATATCATCGCAAGCCCAACTCCATTCAGAAGACATGGGCTTACCTCATTGCGGCAACGATAGCGATTTTCCCAGCCAACTTGATTCCTATTTCCATCTTGCTGACCAATGGCAAACGTTTGGAAGATACTATTTTCTCAGGCGTAGCTGGGTTGGTAAAAAGCGGTATGTATGGCATCGCAGTGATCATTTTTGTGGCCAGTATTGTTGTGCCAGTTGTAAAAATACTTGGCCTTGCCTACATCATGCTTTGCATTCAATTCAAACGTTCGGTGTTTAAGAGACAACGAATGATGGTTTACTTTGTTGTTAAATGGATCGGTAAATGGTCTGTGATGGACTTGTTTGTTATTTCTATCATGATGACCTTAGTCGATCGTGGTCAGATACTTGATTTCACACCAGGATATGGCGCCGTGGCCTTTGGTGTTGTCGTGGTATTGACCATGCTTGCAGCGGAAAGTATTGATCCAAGGCTAATCTGGGACCAAACAGGCCCAACACAATCAGAAAAAGAGTCAATGAATGAGTGATCAGAACAGTTCTCAAACGTCATACGTACCAGATGTAAAGCGGAGCAAAGGCATATCTCCTCTTTGGCTTTTGCCAATTTTGACCATGGTCTTAGCTGGCTGGCTTGTGGTGAAGTCGATACACGATGCAGGACAACGGGTGCAAATCTATTTTTCTGACGCTGCTGGCTTGGTTGCCGGGCGAACCACTATCCGTTACCAAGGGCTAGAAGTCGGTATGGTGAGAGACATTAACCTCACTGAAGATCTCGGCAGTATTTATGTTGATGCCGATATCTACCCTGAAGCGGCAAAATTGCTGAACGATAAAACTCGCTTTTGGCTGGTAAAACCAACAGCAAGCCTAACAGGAGTTTCTGGGCTCGATGCGCTCGTGTCGGGTAATTACATTTCGATTCAACCTGGAGATGGTCAAGAGTTTGAAACAACGTTCCATGCGTTAGACTCTGCACCAACAGATTTGCGCGTTTCACAAGGTTTGAACATTAAACTCAAAAGCCGCGATTTAGGTGGTGTGTCGATTGGATCTCAAATTGTTTATAAGAAAATTCCAATCGGTGAAGTCTACAGCTACCAGCTGGATGAAGACGCAAAATCTATCACGATTCAAGCCAACATTCAGGATCAATACCGACATATCATTAACAACCGCAGTCGGTTCTGGAACGTAAGTGGAATCGGTGCCAGCATCGGTTTTGAAGGCGTCGATGTAAGGCTAGAAAGCATGAGTGCTCTACTTGGAGGCGCGATCGCCGTCGATTCTCCGGATGACGGTGAGCCTGTAGAAGAGAATACTGAATTCCGTCTGTATAAAGATTTGAAAACCGCAGGTCGAGGTATCGCTGTTAAAATCGTCCTCCCTGATGACAGTAAAATCAGTGGCGAAGGCGCACCCATTATGTATCGCGGAATCGAGATTGGCCAAGTTACAGACTTAAGCCTATCCGAAGGGCGAGAAGTGATATTAGCGTCAGCGGCAATTCAACCAGCTTTCAGTGACATGCTGACGACAGGTACCCGATTCGTCTTAGAAGAAGCAAAAGTGTCCCTCTCTGGTGTTGAAAACATTGCCAATCTCGTGAGAGGAAACTTCTTAACCATTGTGCCGGGTGCCGGTGAACGCTCTCGCCGCTTTACTGCCATTCGTAAAAACGTTTTTAACCAACAGCAAGAAAAGTCCATCGCTATTCGTTTAGTGTCTGACAACTCGTTTGGCCTAGATAGCGGTGCCAACGTACTTTACAAAGGCATCGTGGTCGGTTCAATTATCAACGTAGGCTTAGTTGAAGAAGGTAAAAAATCACAACATGAAGTATTTATGGACGTATTGATTGATCATGAATACAAACACCTGATCAAATCAAACAACCGTTTTTATGTAACCGGAAGTGCCTCTGCAGAGTTAACGGAATCGGGCCTCAGCGTTACCGTTCCTCCGGCAAAACAGTTGTTAACTGGGTCCATTAGCTTTGTAAGCGAAGGCAAGCAAGATATTCAAAAAGAGTATCAACTGTTCCAAAACGAATCATTGGCAGAACTAGCACAGTACAACCAAAGTGGCTCTAGAGCACTCACACTGTTTGCTTCTGAATTGCCGCCGATTTCCAAAGGCAGCCCTCTGCTCTATCGTAATCTTCCTGTTGGTAACGTCTCCGATTTCCAATTGGTTGATGGCGGTGTGTTAATTAAAGCAACCATCGAAAACCGCTTTGCTTACCTCGTAACGCCGAAAACCGTCTTTTGGAACCGTTCAGGGATAGAGATAGATGCATCGCTAGCCGGTGTGAGTGTGAAAGCTCACCCTTTAAAATCATTAATCGAAGGTGGCATCGCTTTTGACTCTGTTCCTGGCGTTGAAAACAAAATTGGAGACAACTGGAAGTTATATACAGATCAAAAAACCGCACGCAAATTTGGACGCGTTATTGCGTTAGAAACAGACGGCTCACAAGAAATTGCCAAAGGAATGCCGATAGAGTATCAAGGCGTCAAAGTTGGTGAAGTCACACTGGTTGTACCGAATTTTCGTCGCAATATGGTTGAAATTACCGCAAGAATCCTACCTGAATACGTAGAAAACATTGCGGTGGAAGGCTCACATTTTTGGCTAACTGAGCCAGAGATTGGCTTAGGGGGCGTGAAAAACCTTGGCGCATTGGTGTCGAAATCCATCAGTGTTGAGCCAGGTAAAGGTAAAGCTAAATTTGATTTTCAGTTGGAAAACGGTTCAGAACGTGTTCAGGGCATGATGTTTACTTTACAAAGTGAACAACGAGGCTCAGTACAAGTCGGAACGCCTATTCTTTACCGCCAGATGGAAGTCGGCCAAGTAACCGACGTGAGCCTAGGAGAATTTGCCGATCGCGTCGTCACGACCATCAAGATACAGCCTGAATATGCTTACCTCGTTCGTCAAAACAGTGTGTTTTGGAATGTTTCAGGAGTAGATGTCTCCATCGGAATTACTGGTGCGAACATCAAAGCGGGCACATTTGATAGTTTAGTTCGCGGAGGAATTGCGTTTTCAACGCCAGAGCAATCGACTATTCCACCAGCGGCAAAAAGTGGGCAATCTTTCTTTTTATATCCACAAGCTGAAGAAGGCTGGACTCAATGGCGTACTGCGATTCCTAAGCCGTAGAATAAAGCTCAATTCACATACAATTGAAGTTTGATTACCTTAAAAGAGCAGCAATCGCTGCTCTTTTTTATTGCTCGGTCCTTGTCACTATTCGTTTCTGCTTCGCTTTCGTATATTATTTGCCACAAATTCTGCAAACGAGATCCCACATTGCATCCTAATGTTTACATCCCAGACGCGTTTCTGGAAAAAATCCAAACTATCCTTCCTGCTCACCTCAACATGGAAGACTTTATCGCATCGTGCCAAAAGCCACTGCGCAAAAGTATTCGTGTTAATACGTTGAAGATCAGTGTTGAAGCGTTTCTAGAACGTGCAGACGCAAAAGGCTGGAAGCTTTCTCCTGTGCCTTGGTGTGACACAGGGTTTTGGATTGAAGCGGACGAGTCAGTTGTACCATTAGGCAACACTGCAGAGCACATGTCAGGCTTATTCTACATTCAAGAAGCCAGTTCAATGATGCCAGTATCTGCGCTGTTTATGAATGACGAATCTTACGATGCCGTGTTAGATACAGCAGCTGCACCAGGATCAAAGACCACTCAAATCGCGGCTTTAATGAACAATGAAGGCGTTCTCGTGGCTAATGAATACGCCGCAAGTCGTGTAAAAGTGCTGCATGCCAACGTGGAACGTTGTGGTGTACGTAACGCCGCACTAAGTAACTTCGATGGGCGCGTTTTTGGCGGTTGGCTACCAGAACAATTTGATGCGGTTCTGCTCGACGCGCCCTGCTCCGGCGAAGGCACCGTTCGCAAAGACGAAGATGCAATGAAAAACTGGACGCAAGCTTCCGTGCTCGACATAGCTGACACACAGAAAGATCTTATTGAAAGCGCCTTCCATGCACTAAAGCCCGGTGGTGTGATGGTTTACTCAACGTGCACACTCAGTACCGAAGAAAACCAACAAGTTTGTCATCACTTGAAAGAAACCTTTGGTGATGCCGTTGAGTTTGAAAGCCTTGAGACCTTGTTTGAAAACGCAAATGCTGCTCTAACTGAAGAAGGCTTTTTGCATATCTTTCCACAGGTCTACGACTGCGAAGGATTCTTTGTCGCAAGAATTCGTAAACAGGCAGCTGTTGAACCACCAAAGGTCAAAAAGCGCATGGGCAAGTTCCCGTTTACCAAAGCATCGAAAAAAGAATCGGTTGAAATTGCCCAACAGCTGCAAAGTGCGTTAGGTATTGAACTTCCGAATGACAGTTCTGTATGGCTTCGCGATAAAGATGTCTGGTTGTTCCCTAATTCTTTAGAGCCAATGATCGGCGAATTACGCTTCTCTCGTATGGGTATAAAGATCGCGGAAGCCCATAAAAATGGCTACCGTTGGCAGCATCAGGTGGCGACGGCCTTAGCGACAGGCTCTGAGGCAAACGCCATCGAGCTAACCATTGAAGAAGCGCGCGAATGGTACATGGGACGCGATGTTCGCCCTCAAATCATTCCTGAGGATATGAAAACAGGTAAAGGCGAAGTGCTTGTCACCTATCAAGGCGCAGTCATTGGCCTTGGAAAGTGGGTAAGCAACAGAATAAAGAATGGTCTTCCTCGCGAATTAGTACGAGATAAGAACTTATTTTAAAGAAGTAACGAATCATAAATAAATGAAAAGCCATCGTATTTGCGATGGCTTTTTAATTCGTAAGTATGAAAGCAACTGGGCTCGCTAGCGATCCGGATACGCTGTACTAAACTAGTTGTATCAAAGTAATGCTTTGATATGGCATTTCTCTCTATGTTCACCAACAAAATTATTGTTGGAAAAAGTTTAGCGCAGGCTCTGCGGAGCCGTTTCCCCTAGGCCCAAAAAAAGGAAAAGTTTGGGCCGTTTTTTTGGCTGCAGATCCGCTATACGTGAGTTTGGGCTACGCCAGGCGAATACCGTCTTTCTCGATAACAATCTTGCCCTGCTTGTACAATCCACCAATGGTCTTTTTGTAAGTACCTTTACTTGTACGGAAAGCGTCAAAAATCGCTTCAGGAGAAGACTTATCGTTCAAAGGTAAAAAGCCGCCTTTCTTCTCTAACAGATCAAGAATCTTGCTAGAAAGATCGTCCATTTTTGCCACGCCGACTTTTTGTAGCGCGAGATCGATTTTGCCATCTTCACGAATTTGCTTAATAAAGCCTTTCAGTTTCTTACCGATGTAAAGCTTACCAAACACATCCGATGGGAAAATCATGCCCCAATGCTTACCGTTAACAATCGCTTTGTAGCCAAGTTGACTGCGCTCTGCGATGATCAAATCAACTTGTTCGTTAACTTCATAATTCGCCGGAGTTTTGTCTAACCATTTGTTGAACTTAGTCGTACCAACAATGCGGCCTGACGCTTTGTCAGTATATACATAGACAAGAATAGTTTGTCCCGCAGAGAAGCGAGTACGTTGCTCACTAAAAGGAATAAGTAGATCCTTTTCTTTGATGCCCCAATTTACAAAAGCACCTGTCGCGTTGACGCCCTCAATCTTCATTAAGCCCCATTCACCCACTTGGGCAATAGGTCTTTCAATGGTCGCAGCAAGCTGGCTTTCTGAATCGAAGTACAAAAATACGTCTACATGATCACCAATTTCAGTACCTTCTGGTACATACTTATTAGGCAGTAGAACAGAACCGTAATCATCACCATCCAGAAATACGCCAAAATCAGCCTTTTTAATGACTTCTAAGCTGTTAATTTGACCAATTTTAATCATTGATTTTGTCTCTTTTTAAATTTACGTGGAATTATACCTAAACTAACAAGAAAATCAGAGAGAAAAGCATAGTGCTCTGTTATGCTGTTGTCGTTCAGCTATATGCCCCAGTCACTCTTTTAGCACTTTTATGCTTACCTGCTCAACAGTACGCATAAGTTAAGAATGCTTTAACAAAGTCAGGAGCTTTCTTTGGTCACCGTCGATAAACAAGACTCAATAACATTAAAAATCAGTCATGCACTCGCAAAGAGCAAAAGTGTCGACCTAGATATTTACTTTTTTATACCTGGTGAGCTTGGTTTAAACGCCGATATCATCAGTGAATCCGAATTTTATTACACTTCAATCACACAGCAACGCTCTTATTACAGTACTGAAATCCTTCTACCGCTAGTACACAGTCGACTTGCCAAACGTGGACGCCTGTCGAATCAACAATACCGAGTAAGTTTGAGTTTGTTCGCGTACCAATACGTTATTGCGCTAGACAAAGCGGTGGCAAGTTTAAACAAGCATCAGAACAACTCCGTAACGGAAGATGAAGTAGACGAAGTTATCGAGCTCACGCTTGAGATCTTAAAGCGCTTGCGACGTTCTATTCCTTATGAAGAGAACTTAAAACGGTACTACGTTAACATCGATAACTACCTGTCTTGGTATACCGAGCAGAAGTTTTTATCTCTAGTGGCTCATCTCCCGCGTGAAGGCGATTATGGCACGATTAAGAAACGCTTGATCACGCTCTGTGAAAAAGAGCAAGCCCATCGAAAACTCAACAAGTACAACTCTCCAAGAGTCGTTGAAGACGTTACTCGCCTATCTAACAAAATGCGCTTGCTAAGACGCTTGATTGAACACCCTATCGTGCTTCGTGAAGAAACCATATCAATGGGTAACAACATCAAGCGTGCTATCAAAGGTATTGCTACTGGCTTGGTGATGGTTGTCGTGACCTCAACCGTGATTCTCGCTCGCGATTACCTTGGGGAAATTTCCGCGTCCTTCATTATCGCGATGTCATTTATTTATGCTCTACGAGAAATCTTTAAAGATGATTTGCGCGATGCGATGTGGCGATGGATCCGTAAAGGCAAGCCAAAGTGGCGTAAGAAGTATGTTGATCCAACAACGAAAAAAGTGGTCGGCAGAAAATTAGAGTGGCTCGATTATCGTACGTTAAGTAGCTTGCCAGATAAGATTCAAAGAATACGTAAGAAGCGCGTCGTGCAGCGCGAAGAGCAGATACTTCATTATCACGAGAAAACCGAAATGGCGACCTCTCTATTCTTGAGTGGTTATGAGCAAACAAGAGAAACACTGAACATCAGTTTGCGCCCTATCATCCGCTTGATGGATAAAAGCTCAAACCGAGTTTATCGTTTAAATGAAGGGCAAGTGACCAAAGAGTCAGTAGAGAAACGTCATTTGCTCAATGTGATTGTCAAAGAGGACAACCACACAGATGAGCCTGTTTATTATCGTTGGAAAGTGGTCTTAAACCGCTCCAAAATCGTCTCGATTGAGCAGATTGAACTCAATTAAAGCGATATTCTTTAAAAACAGCAAACCACTAAGCAGCCTCTTTTCTTTGTTGGGCTGCTTTTTTTATCGAAAGAGTCAACGAGAATTCAGCCATAGGTTCGTCACCATGTAAGCTAGGACACAACGCGACGATTTTTACATCGCGATTCACTCGTTCACCCGTTGCCAACGTATGATCGAGCATCTCATCAATGACATGACCATCGTTACACACAAAGTGTACATCCGCTTCCGGACGTTTTAAAAACTCGGCTTTGACGCCTTTAAATGCTAAAGAGATCGCTTCTCCTTTTTCTTGCGCCTTGCTCATAGCAAGAAAACCACCAGCTACATCCGCCCCAACCGCTAAAGCGCCGAAATACATGCTATTCAAATGGTTCTTTGTTCTTCTTCGCAAAGGGATTCGAACCTCAACGTGTTCGCTATCTATCGCAATGATCTTAGGGTGACAAAGCCAAATCAGAGGCACTTTAGAAAAGCCAAATAGATTTAGGTACAAATTTGCACGACGTACAGCTGATAACATTTTGGTCTCCTTACCAATCTAGTCAGACCAGTTAATCAACGAAAGAAATAGATGTCAAAGAAATGTTAACAAAAGCTCGATCTCACGAGTTATTTAGCCACTAATTTAGTGACATTGTCACACAGATAAACATGAGGTTTGCCGCAGTTATCTTGATTGCCTAACGGTGAGATAGATGAAATGGTTATAAATTCAAATGTATATATATTGATTTAATGATCAAGTTTTGTCATTTATACATAAGTCATTTAAATGAATACCTACACCTTTGTATACAATTCGGTATTTCCTGGCGAAGATTCCCGTGAAACGGTTTATTCCTGCCTGTAATTCCGTTATCTTTACCCCTTCGCAATAGAGAATAAAGCTATAACATGCCTATAAAAACAGATGAATTGAGAACCCAACCTTTGGGTCCAATGCCTACCCCAGCAGAGCTAGGTAGTGTACATCCTATTACGGATGACGTTGCAGACCGTATCGCTCAATCTCGTCGTCAGATTGAAAACATTTTATCGGGTGAAGACGATCGCCTTCTTGCGATTGTAGGTCCGTGTTCTGTTCACGACACTGAAGCTGCCATTGATTACGCCACTCGCCTGAGTGAAATCCAAGACAAGTACAAAGACGAACTGTTTATCGTGATGCGTACTTACTTTGAAAAGCCTCGTACAGTAGTTGGTTGGAAAGGTTTAATTACCGACCCTAACCTAGATGGCTCTTACGCGCTTGAAGCTGGTCTCCATAAAGCACGTAAACTACTACTGGATATCAACAAGCTTGGTCTTGCGACTGCTACTGAGTTTCTTGATATGATTACGGGTCAATACATCGCGGATTTGATCACGTGGGGCGCGATCGGTGCTCGTACAACAGAATCGCAAATTCACCGTGAAATGGCATCGGCGCTGTCTTGCCCAGTTGGTTTCAAAAATGGCACAAATGGCAACGTAAAAATTGCAATTGATGCAATTCGCGCATCGAAAGCCTCGCATTACTTCTACTCTCCAGATAAGAATGGCCGCATGACGGTTTACCGTACAAGTGGTAACCCATATGGTCATATTATTTTACGCGGCGGAGAGAAAGGCCCTAACTTTGATGAAGCGTCAGTAAAACAAGCGTGTGATGCTCTAGCCGAGTTTGGCTTGCCACAACGTTTGGTTGTGGATTTCAGCCACGCAAACTGTCAGAAGCAGCACAGAAAACAAATCGACGTTGCTCAAGACATTTGTAACCAAATTAAGTCAGGCAGTACTCGTATTGCGGGTATCATGGCTGAAAGCTTTATTCTTGAAGGCAATCAGCCAATGACTGACATCAACAACCTAACGTATGGTCAATCTATTACAGACCCATGCCTAGGCTGGGAAGATACTGCTACAATGCTAGATATGCTGGCAAACGCCGTTAAATCCCGAAAGTCCCTATAACAAAATAATCAAGGAATCTTCATGCCATCGTTTGATATTGTTTCTGAAATCGATACGGTTGAACTACGTAACGCCGTTGATAATGCTAACCGTGAATTGTCTACTCGTTTCGATTTCCGCAACGTTAATGCGAGCTTTGAGCTAGTAGAAGAAAACGTAAAAATGTCTGCGGAAGGTGACTTCCAACTTAAGCAAATGCGCGATATTTTACGTGGCCACTTGGCAAAGCGTAATATTGATGCAAACGCAATGGATGCACAGGACCCAGATGTAACTGGTAAGAACTGGCACCAAACTCTGCTTTTCCGCCAAGGTATCGATACACCAACAGCCAAAAAAGTAGTGAAACTTATCAAAGACGCAAAGTTAAAAGTACAAGCCTCTATTCAAGGCGACAAGGTACGTGTTACTGGTAAGAAACGTGATGACCTGCAAGCGACAATGGCAGCGATTCGTGAAGCAGAGATGGGCTTACCATTCCAGTTTAACAACTTCCGTGATTAATCTGTCTGAGAAGTAACTTAGTTTAAAAACGCCAGCGCATAGTTCGCTGGCGTTTTTGTTGGCCTTTTAATCGAGCAAGCCAAGTGCCCACTTTTTAACGTGGTTATATCACCAAGTCCTGCCCTTGCAGCAATAAGAACTCGCTCGTCCCTTTAGGGATAAACACGCAAACTCGAAGCTTTTCAGATTTAGCCTTGGTCAACATATCAGAGAGTTCAGCTGCGCTGGAGAAAGCTTCTCGCTCTGCATCTCTTCGTATTAGCTCTAACACGTTCGCTTCGCATCGAGTTGAGTAAAGTGCTAGCTCGGTTTGTTGCATGTAGCGCACGGCCTTAATTGGCAACATCTCAACGTCTTTCCCTACCTGTACCCAAGTACAACTTCCCTTTTCATCCAAAGGTGTTGCCATGGTCGCTTGGTAAATCGTTTCTAACTCTCTATTATCTCTCGCGTTTTCAACCTCAGGATTCGAGAAGAATTGCTCCCAAAACTTACGACGTAAATCGACGCTAGGTAGTGCTTCTTTAATCGAATTACGCTTTGAGTTAGCAAAGTCCGCCATCAACCCCATGTTTTGTGGCAGTATCGATTCAAGCTTTTCACGGATGTTGCGAATTAAAACTGGTGAGGCGCCGCCACTAGAAATAGCAATTTGTATGCGGCCACGATTGATCATAGAGGGCGTAATGAAATCACAATAAGGCTTATCATCAACAACGTTCACTAGGATGCCTAATTCTTTCGCATCTTTATACACTTGGTGATTTAGCTCAGGATTATCTGTCGTGGCCCACACTTGAACAAAGTTTTTAGTGACAATGTCACTTGAATAGAAACGTTGTATCCAACGCACTTGATGCTCTGCAGCAAGCTTAGAGAGAAAATCGACCAACGTTGGAGAAACGATAGTGACATCCGCCCCTGCCTTTAGCAAAGCTTCCACCTTTCTGCTTGCCACTTCACCGCCGCCTACGACAAGAACGGGTTTATTGATTAAATCTAAGAACAGAGGAAAATATCGCATTTCAATCCATGATTACCCTAATTAGCTGTTGCAGACCATGCTACCAAAAATGGGGCAAGCTCATCACCCTGTTTCGGTATCACAAATAATTTTTGTTCGAATTTTTACTGAACTTCACCAAGCTCAGCTAATGACAGTTTTAATAACAACTTTTTATTCTCTTGTATTGTTCACTCTTCTATTGATTGTTCTGATGCACCAAATTGTCCATGATTTGCACTATTTACAAACAATTAACATTTCGTCATTCTAAATCTCAAGGCGCTTTGTAAGTTCTCTCAAAACTTCATTTAAATTATATATTTGAGAATTAACAGATCCTTTCCTACGCTTATAACTGGTTGATCTATCGAATACCGTTTCTTCGAAAATCAATCACGTAGGACGATAACTCTAACGAATTGGACACGTTATTTCAGGTCACTCCTGATTAAACATGGATCATACAGGAAGGATACAAATGGCAAATAAACTCACAGTTCTTGCTTCCGTCGTAGCGGCTTCTACTGCGATGATGGCAACATCAGCTCAAGCAGCAGACACTACTCTGGACAAAGTCACAAAACAAGGTTTTCTTACTTGTGGCGTAAGTACCGGTCTACCTGGTTTCTCTAACCCTAACTCAAAAGGTGAATGGGAAGGTATCGACGTAGAATATTGCCAAGCACTGGCTGCAGCCGTTCTTGGGGATAAAACGAAAGTTAAATATGTACCCCTAACCGCGAAAGAACGTTTCACTGCGCTTCAATCAGGTGAGATTGATGTGCTTTCTCGTAACACCACCTGGACACTGCATCGTGATACTGCACTTGGCCTCAACTTCGTAGGGGTAAACTACTACGATGGTCAAGGCTTCATGGTGAAGAAAGATCTTGGCATCTCAAGCGCAAAAGAGCTTGATGGTGCATCAGTTTGCGTACAGTCCGGTACAACAACTGAGCTTAACCTTGCTGACTACTTCCGTAACAGCGGTATGTCATACAAGCCGGTCGTATTTGATACGGCAGCCCAAACGTCAAAAGGTTTCGATGCAGGACGTTGTGATGTGTTAACGACTGACCAATCTGGTCTTTATGCATTGCGCCTGAACCTGAAAGATCCCTCTTCTGCAGCCGTTCTTCCGGAAATCATTTCTAAAGAACCACTAGGTCCCGTCGTTCGTCAAGGTGATGACCAATGGTTCAACATTGCGAAGTGGACATTATCAGCAATGATTAACGCCGAAGAGTATGGTATTAGTTCGAAAAATGCGGATGAAATGCTGAAATCGAAAGATCCAAACATCAAACGTATTCTTGGTGTTGACGGTCCGAAAGGCAAAGGTTTGGGTATTCGTGATGACTGGGGCTACCAAGTTATCAAGCAAGTCGGTAACTATGGTGAAAGCTTCGAACGCACAGTCGGTACTGGTTCGCCGTTAGAAATTTCTCGTGGCGTTAATGCGCTATGGAATGCAGGCGGCTTTATGTACGCGCCACCAATCCGATAGAACGAGTTAATCAGGGCGGTTCATGCCGCCCTTTTTCTTGATTTTATCCATCTGTATGAGTAAGGACCGCTCATTGAATGGCAAGAAGTATTCGCTTAGATAGGCTATTTCAACTCGAATATCGCCGTTTAGCTCTGGTGAAAACATGCTTCGACCAGCAAGGACGTGACTATTTATACAGGCAGATATCTATAACTAAGGTTTGAGGTTATCGCTGTATGAAACCGACAAAAGATGCATCGCCAAGTACGATGTCCAAACCGAGCGGAAGCAAGAGCTTGATTTATAATCCCGCCTTTCGTTCTGCTATTTTCCAGATCATTGCCATAGCTGCACTGGTATTTTTCTTTTACACGATTATAAATAATGCACTGAACAACTTAGATGCTCGTGGGATCGCTACGGGTTTCGGTTTTTTAAATCAAGAAGCCGGGTTTGGTATCGGGCTGACGCTAATTGAATACGATGAAACGTACTCTTACGGCAGAACGTTTATTATTGGCCTTCTTAATACGGCGCTGGTCTCCGTATTAGGTATTATTCTGGCTACCGTGATTGGTTTTACAATGGGGGTCGCTCGCCTTTCTTCTAACTGGTTAGTGAGTCGCTTGGCTGCTGTTTATATCGAAACGTTCCGAAATATCCCACTTCTTCTACAAATATTTTTCTGGTATTTCGCTGTTCTTCAAGCATTACCCTCACCTCGTCAAAGCTTGAGCCTTGGCGAAGCCATCTTCTTGAATGTTCGTGGTTTATATTTTCCAGCACCAGACATGGAGCCAGGCAGTGGCTTTGTTATTGCTTCATTAATCTTCGGGGTGATCGCCAGCTTGCTGATTAATGTATGGGCGAATAACAAGCAACGCCTAACTGGGCAACAAACGCCAATGGGAAGAATAGCTTTAGGCTTAGTCGTTGGCCTTCCGCTGATTGTCTACTTCCTTGCTGGTATGCCAATTTCACTAAATTATCCTGAACTGAAAGGGTTTAACTTCCAAGGTGGTATTAGCATTATTCCTGAACTTGCCGCACTACTTTTGGCATTGAGCGTTTATACCGCCTCCTTCATTGCCGAAATTGTACGTTCTGGTATTAATGCGGTTAGCCATGGTCAAACGGAAGCGGCGATGTCGCTGGGCTTACCACGCGCGAAAACTTTAAAGCTTGTTGTCATTCCGCAAGCGTTACGAATTATTATTCCACCTTTAACCAGTCAATATCTCAACCTCACCAAAAACTCATCGTTAGCGATGGCGATTGGTTATCCAGATCTTGTCTCTGTCTTTGCTGGTACTACCCTGAACCAAACTGGGCAAGCGATTGAGATCATTGCGATGACGATGGGCGTGTACTTAACCTTAAGTTTGATTACGTCTGCATTAATGAACTTGTATAACCGTAAAGTCGCGCTGGTGGAGAGATAATATGAGTACTCATCAATTTCAACCGGATCTCCCGCCACCAGCCAATACCGTCGGCTTTGTTGGTTGGATGCGGAAAAACCTATTTAATGGACCTGTCAATTCCATTGTTACCGTAATTCTTGCTTATCTTGTCTTTAGTGCAATTTGGCATATCGTTGATTGGGCGTTTATCAACGCGGACTGGATTGGTTCGACGCGTGACGACTGCAGCCGAGAAGGTGCTTGCTGGGTATTTATCAGCGTGCGCTGGGAGCAGTTCATGTACGGTTTCTATCCTGAGTCTGAACTGTGGCGCCCTCGCCTTTTCTACATCACATTGGCTATATTTACTGTGTTGCTAGCGTATGAAAAGACACCGAAACGGATTTGGATTTGGCTTTTCTTCGTAAACATCTACCCATTCATTATCGCTGGGCTGTTATACGGTGGGATATTTGGGCTAGAAGTGGTCGATACACACAAATGGGGCGGATTACTCGTTACGCTCATCATTGCGTTAGTCGGTATTGTCGTTTCATTACCGATTGGTGTGGTACTCGCGCTCGGTAGACGTTCAGAGATGCCCATCATTCGCAGTATTTGTACCGTCTATATTGAAGTTTGGCGTGGTGTGCCACTGATTACCGTTCTGTTCATGGCTTCCGTTATGCTGCCTTTGTTTATGTCCGAAGGATCAGAGACAGACAAACTTATTCGCGCTCTTATTGGTGTGGTGATGTTTGCCTCGGCGTACATGGCCGAAGTGGTACGGGGCGGCTTACAAGCGATTCCAAAAGGCCAATATGAGGCTGCCGACGCACTTGGGTTAAGTTACTGGAAAAAAACAGGGCTTATTATCTTGCCGCAAGCGCTGAAGATTACGATCCCTTCTATCGTGAACACGTTTATCGGATTGTTTAAAGACACCAGTTTGGTTCTTATCATTGGTATGTTTGACGTACTAGGTATAGGACAAGCAGCAAACACCGACCCTGACTGGCTAGGCTTTGCTACTGAAAGTTATGTATTTGTCGCGTTGGTGTTTTGGGTATTTTGTTTTGGCATGTCGCGTTATTCGATATGGCTTGAAAACAAACTTCATACCGGTCACAAACGATAACTCATCAAGCTCAAGGACGTATTATGACGCAACAACAAGACTATATGATCCAATTGAAGGACATGAATAAATGGTATGGTGAGTTTCACGTACTAAAAAATATTAACCTCGATGTTAAGCGCGGGGAAAAAATCGTAATCTGTGGCCCATCAGGGTCAGGAAAATCAACGATGATTCGCTGTATTAACCGCCTCGAAGAGCACCAAGCTGGCAGTATTTATGTTTCCGGTACGGAATTAACTGAAGATTTGAAAAATATTGAAGCCGTGCGCCGTGAAGTGGGCATGTGCTTTCAGCACTTTAATCTCTTCCCTCATTTAACCGTACTGGAAAACTGTACGCTCGCGCCTATTTGGGTGAAGAAGATGCCTAAAGATGAGGCAGAAGCGGTCGCGATGAAATATCTGGAACGCGTTAAAATTCCGGACCAAGCAGAGAAATATCCTGGTCAGTTGTCTGGTGGTCAGCAACAACGCGTGGCGATTGCTCGCTCTTTGTGTATGAACCCTAAAGTCATGCTTTTTGATGAACCAACATCAGCACTTGATCCGGAGATGGTTCGCGAAGTGTTGGATGTAATGGTCGAGCTCGCCGAGGAAGGCATGACCATGCTCTGTGTGACACATGAAATGGGCTTTGCGAAAGAGGTTGCCGATCGCGTGATATTTATGGACGCAGGAGAGATCATCGAAGAGAACAACCCTGTTGATTTCTTTGAAAACCCTCAGTCAGATCGAACTCAAAATTTCCTAGCGCAAATCTTACATCACTAAGATCTTTTGCAATTGGCATAATAAAAGCACTGATTTCAATGAAGTCAGTGCTTTTTGTTAGTAAATTCAAAATTCTGTGTGACAATCACTATGACTTTGCTCTGCAGTAATATTGTGTTACAAGTTGTCAAATACATAACATCTTATTTCTATTATTATTTTATCTAAGTTACGCATGGTTAGGGCTTGATTTTTTGAACTTTCAATCCCATAAATGTACTTAAAAGAAAGTCTCTTATCGAGGAAGATTATGAACAGTCCAATGTTTACCCGCACTTCAACACAAGAAAGTGCTCTACAAACAAACAAAGTGTTGCGTAATACTTACGCACTACTTTCAATGACGCTTTTATGGTCGGCAGTCGTTGCTGGCGTAGCAATGGCATTTAACCTGCCACATCCAGGAATCATCCTAATGTTGGTTGGTTTCTACGGCCTGTTATTCTTAACAGAGAAAAACCGTAACAACAGCCTTGGCCTTGTGTTTACGTTCTTATTCACTGGTTTCTTAGGCTACACTATTGGTCCAATCTTAAACATGTACATCGGTGCTGGGATGGGCGATATCGTATTAACCGCTCTAGGTGGTACGGCGCTATCTTTCATGGCGGCATCAGCTTATGCACTAACAACAAAACGTGACCTATCTATGATGGGCGGCTTGATGCTATCGCTGTTTGTTGTGCTTGTTGTGGGTATGATTGCAAGCTTCTTTATTCAATCAACCATTTTACACTTGGCGTTGAGCAGCTTGTTTATCATTTTCTCTACGATGGCGATCCTGATGACAACACAAAGCATTATTCGTGGCGGTGAAACAAACTACATCTCTGCGACAGTGACTTTGTATGTATCAATCTACAACATCTTCATCAGCCTACTAAGCATTCTAGGTATTATGAACGACGATTAATCGTTCGCTCTAAGGTGAATACTAAAAGCCCGAAGGTAACTCCTTCGGGCTTTTTCTTTGTTAGTGGTTAAGTGCATTACGCCTGTTCGACTGCTAACTCGATAACTTCATCAGCCTCAGGATTTTCTCTAAAACGTCTCACTTTAATCGTATCTTCACCCAACATGATTTGCTTGGCGATTCGATGCATACCATCAAAAACGCGGTAATCATTGGTTAAAATTACGGGATACGACAAATCGGCATTGTTGATGCGTTGGCAATGCTTCGCGATCTCACGACAGGTTGGCTGTGGTCCATCATCACTAAACCAGGTCACTTCATTAGGGCCTTTGATATCATCAATAGCAATTTCTTCTACAGGTAGGGACTCCGCGAGATCCCAAATACGCTCGATAGACCAAATGGATTTTATGTTGTCATTTATTTCAATGTAACGTTGTTTCGACATGACTAACTCCTTGTCATCGTTATTGTTTACAACCTGAATGTAGGTTGCTTATCAACCAAGAGAATATCGGTCTATAAGAGCAAACACAACGTCGTAAGCTATTCACTCGCATATAAAATTGCACTTATTAGACATCTAATTCAAACAAATTCTTCGATAAAACTGCTCTGCCATCTATATCCAGTTAGTAAGCTCAACTGGCAATTTTGTATTTAGGTGTTTTATTTAAGGAAAACTGATCTTAAGCTCGTAGTCGCTCATCAACTGATAACAAAATGCAAAATACTCCAAACGCAATCCACCAGTAACTGAACATCTTGAGCGCAGGTAACCAGACGAGTGATTCCTCAGCGACACTAAATAGCCTATATGCTGATATTGCTGGCGTCAGTAGCATGGCTCCCCAACTCACAAAAAGGAGTGGTCCGTAAAAGTAACGCAGCCAAGCATATTTCTTTTTTAAAGGTTTATGTTGTACAGCTCCCATCAAACAGAGAAAAGAGAATATCGTAAAGCTGGCTTGCAACAACGCCCATCCAATTGAAACTAAAAGATCCGACCATTCCATATCCGGTTTAATAGCTCCCAGTCATTATTAAACCCTCAAAAACATAACGATTCTTTAAAATTTATTCTCTTGATTTTAACCTTGTTTACGCTCGTTGTGATTGACCTATCTAAAACGGCCAATTTAACTGACAAACCAATCACAAATTGAGACGTTTGTGTATATCTATGCAAATTCCCGAGTACTCACCCCGAAAAATTTCTAACAAACTGAATAGTTTCCTATTTATTTGAATAAAAGAGCATTTGTATCAAAGCACCTGGCTCAGTCAAAAAGCACTCACCATTTTGTACGCTTTTGCTTCGCTCGGCACTACTTCGAGATTCTTTTGTTGAGAACATCCTCACCTGTCGCTAATCTATAAACATCCATGTTCACTTAACGGATAAAACGTTATGTTCGTTTACAACGGCAAAGAAATTGAAACTGATGCTCAAGGCTACTTACTGGATCATACTCAATGGGAAGAAGGTATGATTGAGCTTTTAGCAAAAGAAGAAGACATCGAGCTTACGGATGCTCATTTGGAAGTTGTGCACTTTGTGCGAGATTTTTATGAAGAGTTTAATACTTCCCCTGCTGTGCGTATGCTTGTCAAAGCAATGGAAAAAGCGCACGGCCCAGAAAAAGGTAACAGTAAGTATCTATTCAAGCTGTTTAAAAAGGGGCCAGCCAAACAAGCGACTAAATTAGCCGGCCTACCAAAGCCAGCTAAATGCTTGTAGAATTTACAAAATCTTAAAACCGCGCAACGGCTTATATGACGCAGACTCCTGTATCACACTCTCTACTGTTGCCGTTCGCGGGCCTTCTTTCAACCACTCGGAAAACGCAACTATTTGTGCGTCTGTTCCACACGCCATCACTTCAACATCACCATCGTTTAGGTTCTTCGCGTAACCCGTCAAACCCAGTTTCAATCCTTGATGGGAAGTATGGTAACGAAAGCCGACGCCTTGAACGTGACCTTTTACTATAAATCTCTCACACTTTACGTTCATCTTTGTACCGCTTCTTTTTACTGAGTGATATATTCTTTTCGTCTATTCACCCCACTAAGGATAGTGGGTTTTTGCACGGTTATTATAATTATGAAAGAAATTCCATTCCGCTGGATTGATAAGTATCTCATTCACTTAAAGATTCAAGAAAAGTTCTATTTGCTCTTCGTTCTCCCTCTTCTTGCTTTAGTCATTCTCACTCTCGTCCTTAATAGCGCGGCTAATACGTTGATCTCAAGTATGTACCAAGAAGAGCTCATGCTTATGAAAGGTCTGATAGAGGCAGGCAACCTTTCTCAATCGCAAGTAGCAAACCTCATAGCTGGTTCAGAAACCGTTTCTCTTGGCTCTGGTCCGCAATCCGTGTCTGTTCTAAATGGTGCGTACAGCTTGGTTGCAAACCATGAACTTTCTCTATGGACTGCCCTATCAACGACTCAAGTGAGCATCATCTGTGTGAGCTTGTTTATTCTCGCGCTTGGCGTTTACTACATCATGACGTTTATCGGCGGCGCAATGTTCACGATGAATAAAGCATTAAACACCCTAGCGGATGGTGACCTAACCGCGAGAATGAACTTCTTCCCAGTTCGCGACGAGTTTAGTGAAATTGCTATTACGATAGACAAAGTTGCAGAACGAGAGCAACAAATGGTGCTGTCGATTCAAGAGTCTGTGGCGTTAATGCAACAAATTAGCTCAGACCTGAATCAATCAATTCATCACAGTTCAGATATTTCTGCGACGCAACAAGAGCACCTCAACTCTCTTGCGAGTGCAACGGAACAGATGGCATCAACGATTCGAGAAGTCGCGACATTAGCTCACGATTCAAGCGCGCAAACCGATGATGCGCGCAGCGTGGCTCAGTCTGGACAAGTAAAAGTAGAGAATACGCTTCACTCGATTTCGAACCTCTCTAATGAGATTCAATCTGCGTCTCAAGCAGTAGCGGAGTTAGATGCCAATGCCGCACAAATTGATGAAGTCGTGACAACCATTAATGGGATTTCCGAGCAAACTAACCTACTTGCATTGAACGCAGCCATTGAAGCAGCACGCGCTGGTGAGCAAGGTCGTGGATTTGCGGTCGTTGCGGATGAGGTTCGCGCTCTTGCGGGACGCACTCAGCAAGCGACGGTTGAAATCCAAACGATGATCGAATCATTACAGTGTAACAGTCAATCACTTACTAAACTGATGGAAGTGACTGTCAACAATGCAAATGAGGGACAAAACCTCATGACGGAAGTGAATCACGAAATCGGCTCTTTGGCAGATAAAAATCAAACTATCTCCGACAGTAGCATTCAAATTGCAACAGCGGCTGAAGAACAAGGTGTAGTCGCTGACAATATCGCCTCAAGCGTTGAAGAGATTCGAGTTCAAGCAGATAACGTGTGCAATATGATCAGCACGACTTCACAAAACGTGGATCAACTGCGTAAGCAAAGCGACACCATGGAGTCGCTCCTTACTGGACTTAAAGCGTAGCAACGTAATCTGTTACGACCAGTTCAAATAAAAGGGTTACTTTAGTGACCCTTTTTTGTATTTAAAAGTCACTACAATGTACTGGATTGCCGAGGGATATTGCTTTTACCATTCACATCCCGGACAATACGCCCCTTTCAAAATTCAACAAGAGCTAATGAAATGACAGCTGCTATCTATTTGGTTAAAGGTCGTGAGAAATCGGTCAAGCGCAAGCACCCTTGGATCTTCTCTCGAGGCATCAACAAAGTTGAGGGCGAACCCGCTCTTGGCGAAACGGTTGATGTATTCACTCACGACGGTAAATGGTTAGCTAAAGCGGCATATTCGCCAGCTTCACAAATTCGTGCTCGTATTTGGAGTTTTGATAAAGAAGAAATCGACACCGCGTTTTTCGTAAAACGATTAAAAGACGCACAACTTCTTCGTGAAGACATTATCGAACGTGATGGCCTTACGGGTTACCGCCTTATCGCGGCAGAGTCTGATGGTATGCCAGGCGTTACGATTGACCGTTACCAAAACTTCTTTGTGTGTCAACTTCTCAGTGCTGGCGCAGAACACAATAAACAGGCCATTGTTGATGCTCTAGTTGAGTGCTTCCCTGATTGTAATGTGTACGAGCGTTCTGACGTCGCGGTACGTAAGAAAGAGGGTTTGAAAGAAGCCACTGGTGTACTGCACGGCGAAGAGCCACCTAAATCGGTCGTCATCGAAGAAAATGGCGTAAAAATTAGTGTAGATATCGTTGGCGGTCATAAAACAGGTTTCTACCTAGATCAACGTGATAGTCGCCAGCAAGCGATGAAATATGTGAAAGGCAAGGAAGTTCTTAACTGCTTCTCTTACACAGGTGGCTTCGGACTTTACGCTCTGAAAGGTGATGCAAAGCGTGTGATAAACGCTGACGTATCACAACCTGCTCTAGACACTGCGAAGTTCAACGCAGAACTGAATGAATTTGATATCTCGAAGAAGCGCGCCGTGTTCCTAAACGCAGACGTGTTTAAACTGCTTCGTGAGTATCGTGACCAAGGAACTCAGTTCGATGTAGTTATCATGGATCCACCTAAGTTTGCAGACAGTAAAGCCCAACTAAACGGCGCATGTCGTGGTTACAAAGACATCAACATGTTAGCAATGCAAATCCTAAAACCTGGCGGTACGCTACTGACCTATTCGTGCTCTGGCTTAATGGATCAAGTTTTGTTCCAGAAAATCATTGCTGACGCAGCCTTAGATGCTAACCGCCAAGTAAAGTTTGTGGAGCGCTTTGAACAAGCTGCTGACCACCCAACCGATACAGCATACCCGGAAGGTTTCTACCTGAAAGGTTTTGCATGTAAAGTTCTGTAATCACAGTGTTAGTTTACCGTATTATTAAATAAAAAACGGAGCGAAAAAACGCTCCGTTTTTTTTATTTTTGGCCATTTATTCTCGTAATTGCTCGAGATTAGAAATCAGACTATTGGCAATATCGGCTGCAGAGGTACCATCAAAGTTAACCTCTAGCTGTTGTCCATCTTTGTTGATGGTCAACGTCGAGTTACCTCCACTTTCAGTCACTTCAACGGAAATGTCATCCACACTGCCGTGATAATCGCCCGAGCCGAGATCATCAAGTAATGTGGAAATATCAGTACCACTCATATCATCAAATACATCGGTAAAATCGAGCTGATCCCCGTCACTGAAATCCGTCACGGTGTCAGTTGCGGATTGCATCTCTGTCCACTTGAAGATGTCATCACCTCCGCCACCAGTCAAAATATCATTACCTAGACCACCAATTAGAATATCATTGCCATCGGTGCCTACAAGAACATCATCTTGGTCTGTTCCCATGATGATATTAGGCTCTTGCTGTAACGAAGCAGTCTGTGTACCGAAAGCGGTCACTGTTTCAAAAGAGACATTGTTAAAATCAATATCAACGGTTGCAGTGGTATCGCTTTCTAAACCATCTGAGTCTATCGCTTTGTAATCAAACGAGTCGTTTACATTATTAAAACTTGTAATCTGAGTACCAACTAGAGTAAAGCTGGCTTTATCACTTGAACTGTCTGTTTCAGGGAACAAGCGAATCTCATCAAAACTGCCATTACTTAGCGATACGTCAGCGTAACCTTCTTGATTACCAGTAAATACGATGTCACTGGTGTGTATGGTTTGTATATCAACAAGAGTATCGCCCATATAAAAGTATGCTTGAATCCAAGCGCCGCCACTGTTAAACCTATCATTCAAGCTTGCTAGGTTTAACCTTGCTTCTTTAGCTTCAAGCCCTTCATCTAATTCAATTGCAATGAACTCACTCGTACTAATTTCATCCCCTTGGCCAGTTTCGCCCGGTGACACTACAACTAAACCTACCTGCTGAGAGGCAAAGTCAACCTTGATTTGAGCATTATTGACAAAGTCACCATTACCATCAATGGTTCCTCCAAAGAAACTTAAACCGTTAACATCGACTGAATCGGCAATGAAGTCTTTAGAAAATTCATCGAGTAAATCTTGGGAATCAAAGCTTTGCTCATCAAAGAAATCTTCCGTTAGTGCATATCTGACTTCCGTAGTTTCTGGAATCACATCACCAATGTCCAATATGACTTCATTGTTCTGATCATCCAAGTAATAGAGATAGCCATAGTCTGGAAGCGTCGTGACACAGATGCTCGTTTCTTTATCATCTTGAAGATCAAAGTCATCTTCAAAGTCTTGCGCATGTGGTGCAAAGTCAATTAAAGCGTCTCCTCCCACACTAAGGTCAACCGAAATGCCAAAGTCTTCTACTGTCGGAGGTGTATTGTCATCATCAATAATCGTACCAAGGCCTGACGCTGCAGGTGATTGCCCTTGAATCGAACCAGTTAAAACAAAGTTTTCTGAAGATTCATAAATCTGGTCTTCAACAGTGTTTACCGTAACACTAAAGTTAGTATCACTCGCAGGTACGGAGACATTAAACGTTCCATCAGGGTTTACCGCAATAACTTCCGTCGTGTTGTCAGCATAAGTAATGGTCACACTCGTAGCGTTAAAATCATCTCCAGCGACAGCGGTTCCGTCTAAGAGAGACATACTAACCATAATCGCAACCGCACTTGCATTACTCAGTGTAACGTTAAATTTCGCATCGTTACCTTCCACCACTTGAATATCCGTAATTTCAGTGACAGTTGGTATGTCTGCATTATCGTTAATCGTTACGGTACCGACAGCAGCAGTTGTTTGCACAGTAGTGGCACCGGATAATGTAAAGTTCTCATCACCCTCATAAATATCATCGTTTAACGTCACCATAGTAACGCTAAATGTTGTGTCTAACGCTGGTACAATGACATCAAACGTACCATCTGGGTTCACTGAAATAACATCGGTACTACTATCAGCGTAGGTAACGGTTACCGTCGTATTTGTATAATCCGAACCTCCTTCAGCTGTCCCATTTGCTAATGTCATATTAACAACGGTGTTTGTGGTACTTGCATTGCTTAAAGTGACTTCAAGCGTTGCCAGCTCACCTTCACTAACTATGGCATCCGTAATCGCTGCTACAGTCGGGCGGTCATCATCAGGATCTGGTCCTGGGCCACTACCATCATCAACAATAGTACCGGTACCAATCACAGAACCAACTTGGTTATCAGTGTTACCTGATAACGTAAAGGTTTCAGGTCCTTCGAATAAGTCATCATCTGTTGTACTTACAGAAACACTATAAGTCGTATCATTTGCGGGCACATCGACAATAAAGCTGCCATCTGGATTCACCGTAACGACTTCTATGCCGCCACTCTCATAAGTAATTGTTACTGAAGTATCGGTGTAATCCACACCGCCTTCTGCTGATCCGTCAGTCAGCATCATATTGACAGTGGTGTTGGTGGTGCTTTCATTACTCAACGTTACATCTAGTGTTGCAATATCACCTTCGTTTACCGTTGTAGAGGTAATCGCTGCCACTGTTGGGCGATCGTCATCTGGATCAGGTCCTGGCCCCGAACCATCATCAAGAAGAGTCCCTGTACCCATTGCAGATGTAATTTGAGTGGCAGTTTTACCCGAGAGTGTTAAAGTCTCTGCGCCTTCGAATAGGTCATCATCAATAGTATTGACTGTGACGCTGAATGAGACGTCGTTCGCGGGAACTGAAACATCAAATGTCCCGTTTGCGTTGACAGTAATGACATCTGTTGAGTTATCCGCATAGGTAACTGTAACCAATGTATTGATGTAGTCTATGCCCCCCTCTGCGCTACCATCAGCGAGCACCATATTGACCAAACTTTCACTATCACTAGGGTTACTTAAAGTAACATCAAAAATGATAGGTTCACCTTCATTAACCACTTCACTAGAAATAGAGGCAACGCTGACTGTATCGTTATCAAGAATCGTTACCGTGCCTATAACCGGAGTTGTTTGTATCTCGGTCTGTCCAATTAATGTGAAATTTTCATCGCTTTCGAACAGCTCATCGTCGGTGGTACTTATCACAACGTCAAAGGTCATATCACCAGCTGGTACGGACACATTAAATGTACCATCAGGGTTCACAGGGATAACGTCTGATGAACTATCTGCATAGGTAACAGTAACAGACGATTTGGTGTAATCTACCCCTCCCTCTGCTGTGCCATCATTAAGTGTCAGATTAACGAGAGTATCCGTAGTGCTTAGGTTACTCAAAGTGACAACCAACGTAGCAGACTCACCTTCGTTTACGGTTGTATCACTAATTGCCGCAACAACCGGACGGTCATCATCCGGATCAGGTCCTGGACCACTGCCGTCATCCACTATCGTCGCCGTCCCCGTATCACTGCCTTGTACTGCGCCAATACCGGTCACCGTCACACTGAAATCTTCAGGGCCTTCATAAACGGCGTCATCAATAGAAGCAATGCGCACATCAAATTCGGTCTGTCCGGCAGATACGGTCACCACGCCATCGTTTGGCACTGCAACCCAACCACTTCCCGTGTTGTATTCTAAGGTACCTAAGTCACCGGCTTCGGTATCGCCGAGATTAAGACCCAACTCCACTTGCGTTTCCGCTTCAGAGGCGTTCGATAACGTCACTTTGAAGTTAGCTGTTTCACCTTCATTAATGGTGCCAGCATCCGTAATAGTCACGCTTGGACGGTCATCATCGGGATCTGGTCCTGGACCACTGCCGTCATCCACAATCGTAGCTGTACCCGTATCGCTGCCTTGTACCGCCCCAATGCCAGTCACCGTCACACTGAAATCTTCAGGACCTTCATAAACGGCGTCATCAATAGAAGCAATGCGCACATCAAATTCGGTCTGTCCGGCTGGCACCATTACCACACCATCGTTTGGTACTGTGAACCAACCACTTCCCGTGCTGTATTCCAAGATGCCTAAATCTCCGGCTTCGGTATCGCCTAAGTTGAGACTTAGTTCGACCTCAACATCTGTAGCTGATGGATTCGATAAAGACACTTTAAAGCTGGCTAACTCACCTTCATTAATCGTCCCTGCATCGCTCACCGTTACCGTTGGACGATCATCATCAGGACTTAAACCAGGCCCACTACCATCATCAACAATGGTTGCAATCCCAGTTGCAGGTGTACTTTGTTCTTCTGTGTTGCCAGAAAGCGTAAATGTTTCTGGGCCTTCGAATATAGAGTCATCTATAGAGTCGAGAGAAACCGTAAACCCACTTTCACCTAATGGGACCGAGACTGTAAAAGTACCATTATCATCAACTGAGATGTCTTCTGTTGTGCCATCGGAAAATGTTATGAGAACACGCTCATTAACGTAGTCACTTCCGCTCTCGTCAGTTGAACCGCCACTTGCGGTGCCATCAAGTAGCGACAAAGTGACATCAGTATTGTCCTCTGTTGCTTGGTTTAAAGTAATATCGAATACAACCTGATCACCTTCGTTGATAGTCGGACTAGATATTTCTTGAACAATTATCGTTGCAGGAACGGGAATTGCTGTTGGTTCTGGTGGTTGTATTTGGAAAATATCGAGTAGCGTCTCTACCTGAGTACTTGAAAATCCTGTTCCGTCAGTTCCCACTGTCTCAAAATTGGTACTGGCGAGTAATTCAGCACCTGTGCGAGCTATAGCTCCCGTATTCTGTGGGCTAGACCCGTTTCCTTCACCTGCAGCAGGCTCAAACTCTTCACCCAGCTCAGTCGGGTCTTCCCCACTAGCAATTGCTTCAATTAACGCTGTGATATCATCAGTTACGTTTATCGAACTTCCTTGTGGTGTCACCTGCTCGATCACAAGCTCAGAAGTATCTGATACCTCATCAATTATTAACTCTCCTGGTTGAGGTAGTTGTCCCTCTTCTAGGGTCCTGATTTCCCCATCCAGCCCGATAACCACGATGTTGCCCATCAATGAGCTCAAAGTTACTCGATCCATATCTACCTCGCCCCACTTCAAACCAAGTCAAAAGTTTGTCACCTCTACATTTACGTCTATAGTTTAGTCAAAATCATCATATTTTCGTTGTATGTGTAGCTTGTAGGACGTTTGATAACTCTAGGGGCAGAGTTACAAAAAAGCGCAGAGTGACACAGGCCGTGAAACGCTATGATATTAAGAATTCAAGCTTTTCTCCGAGCTAAACTTGCTATGTTGCTAAGCAACATTCGACATATGTGCTAAGGTTTTAAAAGGCGAAATCTTGGATTTTTGAAACAAAAGCTTTGTTTTAACAGTAGGTTGATAAATCCCTTACTCAAGCACTGTTATTTATGATGTTTCGTCTCAGTTATGAGATGAAATAGCAAAAAGCAACACGAATTTTTAGGAGAAATACCGTGAAATGGAACCGACTAAATATTGCTTGCTGCTGTAGTTTAATGGTGTCTATACCCGTTTTCGGTCAAACTTTAGAGCAAGCAGTGGCATTGACGTTAAAAAACAATCCTGACATTAAGAGTGCATTTAATGAATTTACGAGCAGAAAATACGTAAATGAAGCCTCTTCGGGTGCTTACTTGCCCTCTATTGATCTAGATGCGGGAATTGGGTATGAAGGATTAGACCCTTCTGACGAGGTGGGACGTGGGGATACAGATTACACTCGAAAGGAAGCTTCGGTAACACTAACTCAGCTCATATGGGATGGCAGTGCAACCTTAAATGATATCGATCGTACCGCAGCTGACGCTGAATCAGTAAGATTTCAACTTTTAGCCGATGCATCAGATAAAGCACTTGAAGTCACCAAAGTGTATCTAGATGCAGTAAAAGCTTACGAAATACTCAAGCTGTCTGAAAACAACCTGGCTGTTCACAAAGATATTTACGAAGACATTAAAAAACGAGTCAACTCGGGTATCGGCTCTACCGCTGACTTAACACAGGTAGAAGCACGTTTGGCAAAAGCACACGGTAATTTGGCAGCTGCTCAAAATAATTTGTACGACTCTCACACTATGTTCACTCGTTTAGTGGGTCAAACCCCGCAAGGGTTGATCTTTCCAAGAGCGGATCAGAATTTCATTCCATACACCATTGATGAAGCGGTAGGTTTGGCATTTGAGCTGCACCCTGTCATTCAAGTCGCGCTCGCAGACGTGGACTCTGCTAAGTTTCAATACAAACAGTCTAAAGGTGTTAATTACCCAACCATTTCCATTGAAGCTTCGCAAACATGGCGTGACGACGCTGATGGTTTAAAAGGTCGAAGTGATGAGACACTTGCCATGCTGCGTCTACGCTACAACCTATTTAATGGCGGCAGTGACGCTGCAAACTCAGAAAACTTTGCCTATCAGTTAAACAAAGCGAAAGACTTACGTGAAGGTGCTTATCGCAATGTTGAAGAAGGGTTAAGGCTTTCATGGAGCGCACTGGATTTGACCCTACAGCAAAAAGAGTTCCTGTCAGATCATGTAGACTCGGCATCTGAAACCGTTATTGCGTATGAAAAACAATATCGCATTGGTAAGCGAACGCTGCTTGATCTATTGAATACTGAAAACGAACTCTTTGAGGCACGTAAAGACTACTTAGATTCTAAATACGCAGAGCAGTACGCCAAATATCGAGTGATGAACGCAACAGGTCAACTGTTGAGTGCTTTAAGGGTCGAAATGCCTAAAGAATGGCTAGAAGAAGTGGAGTATTAATTATGAAACACATAACTCTTATTGCACTCTCATTGATGATTTCGGCATGCAGTTCATCCGATAAAGGCGATGAATATGATTATATTGATACGCCAATTGCCGATCAGTGGGCTGATCATATAGATGATGATTCTGATGGAGTCATTAATGAGCGCGATTTGTGTCCGGGTACTCCTTTAGGTGCCGAGATAGATAACGATGGCTGCGGTTCGTATGTCGACTCCTCGCAAGAAATGCAAATTCGAGTTCTGTTCGCGAACGATTCCGACGTGATCAATCCTATCTTTACACAACAAATTCGTGAGTTGTCCGACTTCTTGAAGGAGTACCCAAATACGTCTATCGAGATTCAGGGCTATGCTAGTCGGACTGGTACTGCAGAGCACAATCTCGACTTATCCAAGCGCCGCGCTGAGAACGTTAGAAAAGAACTCCTGAAGAATGGCATTAGTGGGGATAGAGTCACCATTGTCGGCTACGGAGACACAGTACTTGCAACACAAGGCACCGACCAAGTGAGCCATGCGTTGAACCGTCGAGTCACCGCAACGGTGATTGGCCACAAAGGTGAAGTGAAGAAAGAGTGGACCGTTTTCACGACACTTCCTAAGAGCTAACATCGCAATGAACGGAGTTTAAAAGTAAAAGGTCTAGCAAAATGCTAGACCTTTTTTGATGTTCAATTTTACCTGTGGCTAGGCTGCTACATGTCTTTGTATTGCGCTTCTAAACTTGCAATCAGACTTTGAGTCACATCATCGACACTTGCACCATCAAAATGGATGTCTAATGTCGAGCCACCTTTCGTAATACTCAAGTTCGCTTCCGAGCCGCCATCTGGTGCCACTTCTACGTGATACTCTCCGACATCACCAGTATGATCACCGGACTGAAGATCATTAAGAAGCTCTCCAATTTCATCTTTAGATAAGTCATCAAACAGATCGGAGAAGTCTAAAGTATCCTCATCTTTGTTGAAATCAGTAACGGTATCAACCTCGTTGGTCACTTCACTCCACTTAAAGATGTCAGAGCCCTCATCTCCCGTTAAGATATCATTACCCAAACCACCAATCAGAATATCATCACCTTCACCACCAACGAGTATGTCGTTGCCACCCTGACCAAACAGTAAATCGTTGCCAGCACCACCAGATAAGTTATCCGACTTATCACCTTGGTGAGATTGGTTGAATTCTTCTAGGTTATTTTTAACGTATTCATGGATGTCTTCACCATCAATGGTAGAAACATCTTGACCCGTTTGCTGTGCCACATGTGATTGAATCGCACTCAAACCTTGCTCATTACCGCCAAATTCAATTAAATCACCCAGCAAGATATCGTCACCTTCTCCACCCTGAATAGTGTCTGAGCCTTGTTTTAGGGGCACATCTTGACCCAATATCGTTTCAGCAAGCTTAGTAACATCGATATCTGACTCTACCACACCATCAGTGTCATACTGCTTAAGTGTCTGTTCATCAACACCACTACCAAGACCTATCGACTCTACTGAAGACAATGCTGCTAATACTTGATACATATGTTGAGCTTGTGTTGAGCTGCCACGTTCATCATCGTAACGGATAGAACCATAATATCTGTCGATATCCCCTAGAGTTCTGCCTGTTAGCGGTGAATATACCTGACCGTAACTATCTATAACGACATCACCTTTGTAGATAACCGTCTGTCCGTATGAATAATTATTGCTACTAACTATATCTTGCAGGGTAACAAGCTTGCCAGAATCATCGACATCCAAAATCACTTTCGAGAATTCATTCTGCGCTAAATGGTAGAGATGCGTTGCTCTATTTGGTTGACCATCAGTAACAAAGTACGTGATATTTTGGCCATTAGGGTTAGGTTGACTGCTAAACCATTCAACAGCTGACTGTAAACCCGCCTCATAGTTTGTGCCGCCGTCACCCTCATCACCTATAGCACTATTCAGTTCTTTTACAAACTCATCTCTTGCTGTTGGAGAACTCAAGTCAACGGAAATAACTGCTGACGCACTTGAAGCAAACTCACTGAGGTGAATATTCACTGTTCCAGGCTTCTCACCCTGATTTGCAGCACTTAACAGTTCATCAAACACATCTAGCACTTCTTGCTTCGCAGTTCCTACCCAGTTACCCATACTCCCCGAAGTATCCAAAACAAAGGCGATGTTGTAGTCCTGACCGGCAATGATCTCCAACCCTTGGACATCGCCAACAATAATATCGTGATCGTCACTGCCCGTTATCTGATCGTTCCCATGTGAACCCGACTCTAGAACATAGTCACGAGCTGTAAGCTCAACAGACTCTGTTGTTGAAGCGGCATCATTATTTGCTTCTTCAACCGACGTCGCGGTAACGCTTAGTGGGAACTCTAGACTACCTTCATAATCAAACGGTACTCTGATATCTAAAGAGACCTTACCGTTAGCATCCAGGGTGACAAGATAATTACCGTTTGCGTCCTGATTAACGGCATGTCCATCGATATACAGCTCTACACCATCCGGCAAACCTTCCACAAAAACAGTTTGCGCCAAGCTTTCACTTCCATCGACATCAACCAAATCAACGTTAATATCAACGGGAATCCAACGCTCTTGAAGCACTTCATAGGTGCCGTCGGGCTTCAATTCAACGACTTTGTCTGCAAAAACAATTCGTTCAATTTCATATAAGTGATCACCACGATCATCACTACCTGTGTGGTCGTTTACCGAATCGATAGAACGATTATCTAGCAAAATCCAATATGGAACTTGACCTCCATGATCGTCTTTGAAGGTCATTTTGTAGTCACTGAAGTTTCCAGTTAAGTAAACCGTATCTTGGCCATCATAATCTGTAATAGTGGACGCATCATCACCATAGAAAGAGTCGTTATTACCACCGCCAATAAATACGTCATCACCGCCGCCACCATAGAAGGTGTCATTGTAATCAGTCCCAACGAATAAGCTATCGGTATCACTTCTGTCGTTGTTGTCTCCTAGCATCACTCCGGCGTATGAGTGATTTTTTTGCACGACATCATCCAAACCAAGATCAGCAGCGACGAGTTCATTCTCTGTAGGCGTTTTATCTATCGCAGAAGTAGCTAAGTTGTGATTAGGATCAACAGCATCTCTTTTTACTAACTCTCCCACATTAATCGTGATCGCAGGGGCATCTGCAACTGCGACAACGTTGATATCAAGCGTATTTGTTGCGCCAGTATTTGTGGTGTAACTAATTAACGGAACATCACCTGACCAGTGCTCGGTAGGTTCAAATACGTAACTACCATCTTGGTTTACTAATAAAGTGCCACTGGTCAAAGATACGTTTTGACCTACCGCATAGTCAGTACCATTAATAGTAATGTGATCAACCATCAGGGTGTTGTCGTCATCAAAGTCATTACGCAATACGTTACCCTGTAGCGAATTATCTTCGTTGGTCTTCCCAATATCACTTTCCGTTTCCGTCGGTAAGTTCTCATGTACTACAACATTGATCGCTAAGTTAGACTCTGCTGAATCACCATTCGCGCGTTCTGTACTCGTTGCCTTCAAATTGATTGTGAAGTCATCATGGGAGCCCGCTGGTGGAGTCACAGTAAGTGCATCTAATGCCCAACTTGTCACGTCCAGTTCTTCATCAATGGTTGCTACAGTAATAGAGCTGTTTCCATCTGAAAGGATCGCACCTACAGGTAAGCCAGTTAGCGTGACTTTAAGTGATTCAGAGCCATCTGTATCATTTAAGCTTGCTTTAATTTCAGAGAGCGGTATCGCTGTATCTTGTAACCCTTCGTTCAGCTGATATGTTTCGTAAAACGCAACACCATTAACTTCTTGTAGTTCAGACGTTCTGATATCAGTTGCTTCTAGTGCACTTTCATCACTAACTACGTAAAGACTACTATTGCTCAGATTGACAGGCGCTTGTCCATTAATGGATACATCCACATTAAAGTTACCCGGACCACTTTGGTTATGGTGATAGATTTCAATTGGATAAAAGCCAGATACCGAAGGTGTAAAGCTAGCACCCTTAATATCACCACTGTCGCTACCCCAACGAGCTTGATCAAGTAACGTACCACCCAACTTGATTGCAAGGCTATCATCGGCTTGACCGACAAAGTCGTAACTCGAACCAGCTTCCAGATAAACAAGAGATGTAACGAGAACGGCCTCATTTGCTAAGGTCGCATTAGTACCTAAATCTTCTACATTTGCCAAACTCAATCGAGTACCATCGGCTTCATCAAGAGCGTTGATCGCTGAGATTAGAGTCTCTCCATTGACCCCCATACCATCACTAGAACCAACTTGAACATTACTCCATGTCGTAACGTTAAACTCTTGTTGGGGTAATGAGTTCTCGTGCGTCACTGCGATCAAGTTCGGTTTATCAGCGATAGGGTTTACGTCTATTGTCAGTGTTGACTCTTGACCGGTACTCTGTCCATCAGTTGGTTTAAAGCCAATTTGAGCGTAACTAGACTCCTGGTCTCCGACTTGATTTCCGCCGAAACTGGCACTGCCAGACTCATTTAATTCAGGTACAAAACGAACACTGTTTTCATCAAAGAGCGATTTATCAAGCACTTGATCGATTTGGACAGACTGCCAATCGCCTTGCGAATCTTTATACTCTAATGACCCATCGCTAGGAAGCGTTGTGATTTGGACGGAGAGCTCTGATACGTTAGAGTCCGTGCGACGTGAAGTCGCATGAAGCGCTGTTCACCGCGATAAGAGTGAACCGTTTGTATCACCAGACGACCCTAAGGCTCTGAATAAAGCAGCGAGCCTGACAATGTAACGAAGTTTGGCACTGTGCCAAACGGGAGCAGAACCGTGAGGGAATGCTCCTCCTGATAACCACGAATTGGGTGAGTGCTAGGGAATCAGTATGATGAACGAAAGTGAATCCATGTAAGGTGCGTTATACGTGAAGCAGCGGAAGTGGTTAATACGCTGTGGCCAAACGGCGATGGGAGTAGGAAAGAGGTTGGACAATACTCTTTCGTGATCGATAGGCTCCTCGCACTATAGTGGGCATCTACCCTGATATTGCGCGACATGCGGAACACGGTAAGCCAGTATCGTTCCTTCGGGAAAGCTGTCTGTGAAGAGAGCCGATAGCGGTGCTGGTAAAGGAGGTTGGAAAAAGCGAATGCTGCATTGTAATGATGCAGATACAAACGGATGTTTGACACGAAAGTGTGCCCACTTCCAACTGGTCTCCCATTGCAAGATGATTTGGAAAACTTTATTTAAGAAGGAACGCAGATGATCTCTTCTCATGAAGTGAGTGCCCCTTCTGGCAGCGCCCAATGGCAATCCATCGACTGGAAAGCGGTTGAGCGCCATGTGTTAAGGCTCCAGATGCGCATTGCAAAAGCAATCCGAGAAGGTAAACACGGTAAGGCGAAAGCACTACAGTGGATACTGACTCACTCGAAAGCAGCAAAACTTCTCGCTGTTCGTCGAGTATCACAAAACAAAGGCAGTAAAACGCCAGGAATTGACGGCGACATCTGGAACACCGATGCACGTCGAATGGCGGCAGTCAGCTTACTGATCAGAAAAGGCTATCGAGCTAAACCGCTCAGAAGAATCTATATCCCGAAGAAAAACGGCAAACTTAGACCATTAGGTATCCCGTGTATGATAGACCGAGCGCAACAAGCGTTACATCTTCTAGCACTAGAACCTATATCGGAAACAATTGCCGACCCTAACAGCTATGGCTTTAGACCTAACCGAAGCGCAGCCGATGCAATACAGCAGTGCTTCAAATGCCTGTGCAAAAAGGGAGCAGCACAATGGGTTCTTGAGGGGGATATCAAAGCTTGTTTCGACAAGATAGGTCACCAGTGGCTACTTGATAATGTACCGACAGACAAAAGGATGCTCAAGCAATGGCTGGAATGTGGTTATATAGACAAAGGGCTATTCTACAAAACGGCAGAGGGAACACCACAAGGAGGGATAATTTCACCCACCCTGATGTTGCTCACTCTTGTCGGACTAGAAAAGTTAATTAAGTCTATCGCTCGCAAGACAGGCAGCAGAGTAAACTTTATAGGTTATGCTGACGACTTTGTTATCACGGGGTCTTCAAAGGAAGTCCTAGTGAATGACATTAAGCCGCAACTGATGGCTTTCTTACAAGAAAGAGGTTTAGCGCTTTCTGAAGAGAAAACGCACGTTACTCATATCAATGATGGTTTTGACTTTCTTGGTTTCAACGCCAGAAAGTACAAAGGGAAACTGCTCATTAAACCGAGCAAATCCAACGTATTATCATTCTTACGAAACATGCGTGACCTCATTAGAAAACACGCAACAATCCCAGTAGCCGATCTCATTAAGATGATGAATCCAAAGCTACGAGGATGGGCGAATTACTATCGCCACTGTGTTGCTAAACAAACCTTCGGCTATGTTGGTCATCAGATGTTTCTAGCGTTATGGCGATGGTCAGTCAGGCGTCACCCAAACAAGGGACGTAAATGGATCGCACACAAGTACTTTCTAAACTATCAAGGGCAATGGATTTTCCATGGCTGGTTTAAAAAGGATGGACTGTATGGCGTGATCCGACTGTTTCAAATTGGTCAAGTGCCAATCAAGCGACATGTAAAAATCATGAGTCAAGCGACCCTGTTCGATCCTTTTTGGGAAGGTTTTCTCAATGAACGTAAGGTGAAAAATACAGGTCGTAACTCATGGTTTGATCCTGTCGCCACTGCTTTGTGAGTTGCTGGGTAACAATAACGCCTTAGTGGAGGCTTGAGCCGTATGCAGTGAAAGTTGCACGTACGGTTCTTAGGAGGGCGGCATCTGGTAACAGGTGTCGCCTATCCGACACATCGCTAATACCGAATGATGACCAATCAAGCATCACTTGGGTATCTTCACTCATCTCAACCGCGGAAGGCGAAGATTCAGGAGCATCATTCACATTTACCAGAGAAACATTGACCTCGGCAGTATCAATCCCGCCAGTTCCATCGATAACCTCAACCTGAAGCGTATAATCGCCCAAGTCAACATCATCGATTGTCTTGTTCAATGAAATCTCTCCGCTTGTCGGGTCGATATCAAAAATACCATTAGTGGTCGAGCCATCTGCAAAGCGGTATACAAGCACATCATTATCGTGATCTTCAGCAACGACCGTACCAATAACGGACCCACTCACCGTGTTTTCGTTAACTGACCCGAAGTCGTAAACATCATCATTTGGTTTGTCACCAGCACTATCGCCGCCAGAAATAAACTCTGGAGCGTGCTGAGCATCTATAATAGAGACTGTTGCTTCATTCGAGTCACTTGCAAGCGTCGAATCTGCACCAACCGTATCAATTAGAGTCACAGTTAGGTTTTCAAGATCTTCGTAAATACCATCATAGAGAGTTTTTATATCAATCGGCGCCGACGTTTTACCCGCTGGAATCGTGACTGTGTACGTACTTGGAGCAATATAATCTTTGTCATCAACATTCCCGCCGATTGTGAATATTACCAGTACATCTTCATCTGCTTTTTGGTCAATGTTGACGATAAATTTTGCATCACTACCTTCATCAACTGAGGATTGATCTGAGCTAATAGTCACTTTCGGTGCACTTTGGGCATCAACGATCACAACACTTGCGCTGTTATTTGAAGCAATGCTCGCATCAGCGCCATCCACCTCTTTAATGGTTACTGTGAAAGATTCTGCGCCCTCATAAATACCATCGGTGAGCGTCAGTAAGTCAAGAGCAGCTGAAGATTGACCCGCAGGAACTTCAACACTCAGAACGCCAACAAAATCTTTTCCATCTTGGGCCACGCCACTATATTCGACATGAACCGTAACACTCTCATCTGCAACTTTATCAAGTGTCAGCGTAAAGCCTGCCGTTTCACCTTCATTTACGCTGTTTTGATCGGCACTGATACTAACTAAAGGTGCAGGTTCAGAATCCACAATATTTGCGTTACCAGTTGCAATACCATTACTGGTGACACTACCGATTTCCGTAACCGTCAGACCAAAGCTCTCATCACCTTCATGGACATTATCTAGTTTGGTCGGGACTGCGACTTTAATTTCAGCGACACCTGGAGGTATGGTAACGTCTCCATTAGGCGCTATATCTAATGTTTGAGTTTGACCATGAGTATCCACATAGGTCACTACCATAGTGCCTAGATCAACATCTTCCGCAGTATAGCTATCATTTGTTGTTGACTTCAGATTGACGACAACGGTCTCTTGAACAGGGTTAGAGAGTAAAAGGGTAAATATTGCGTCAGTTCCTTCAATGACATCGCCGGCATCTACTACGCTAAGTTCTGTACTATCATTATCAAGAACTGTTGCCGTCCCCGTTTCACCGCCGAGCTCAAGAACGATCGTTTCGCTGCTTTCCACAACCAAGTCATCAATAGTCGGAATCGATATTTCGAAGCTACTTATACCTGCAGGAACAATCAAGTAACCACCTAAGAAAACAACACCATTTGTGTAGGTTGCATTTGATAGATTTACGTCATTCTTATCAACTGAAGAACCTTGAACAAGCATATCAACTTGGTACTTAACAGCAGTACTGGTGACTTCATCTAGAACAACCGAAAACGTGACATTGTCACCCTCAGTCACGCTATCACCGACCACAGACAGGCTTGGCCCATTTTCAGCAATATTACCATCTAGCATTTCATTAACGATATTGACTGTAGATGGATCGCTAACGCCACTTTCAGAGTCGACTGCCACATATCCAAAGCTGTCTTCGGCAGGAACACCTTCTACATAACGTAACTCCCAGTTACCTTCATTTTTCGTAGAAAAATCTAACTGAGTAATGACCGAACCTTCAGGAAGAGCTAGATCTTTCCCATAACCAACGCTTGTTTCTTGGAATAGCATGAAGTTGCCTTCAGGCTTCAAAAACTCGAACGTTTGAGTCTGTTGGACATTATTTGAATCTAAGTATGTAACCGTAATAAGTGCTGCGTTGTCATCACCGTAATCAAACAATCCACCTAGTCCATCTAGACCAAGGTTTACGCTGCCCACAGGATTATTAGACAAATCGATCGTAATCGTTTCACCTTTCTCAATACCCTGCCCATCATTGTCAGCGATACCATTGCCGATGTGTGACACCTGGCGGTTGTACTGCGCAAGCTCACCGCTATCAGAAGAAATGGTGATAGAAGCTCCATTTGCTAAATGCTCAGTACGGGAATGTGATGAACCACCATCCTCACTTAATCCCCAGTTATTGAAATCTGTTGTAGATTCCGAGCTATTAGGCGTATTAGGACGATCTTTGATACCTAATAAGAAGCCAACATTATCAGCTTCATAGTAAAGGCTGTCTTTGTCATAAAGCGTATCGCTTACTTCTTTAATTTCGTGCAACTCACCATCACTATCTTTAAAGAACAACGTACCTGAGGTTGGCAGTTCAGTAATCCGGACATGTAGATCGTTGCCTTTTAAATCGTCTTCAACATCCGCGATATGATCTTGAGAGTCACCGCTACCCAGAGGTTTCGTATCGGTATCAAACACAACGTGCGTAAGCTGATCATCGGCCACATGCGTAAAGTCTTCACTGTCAGGTTTGTCGTTTACTGGTGTCACATTGACCGTGACGGTAGTGGATTCAGATACACCGCCTGATGTCACGACATAAGTGAACGTATCTTTACCGACGTAGTTATCATCTGGTGTGTAGGTTATCGTGCCGTCGTTGTTTACGATGACGGTGCCATTTTTAGGACCATTCTCAGCGTCCAAAGACACCACTTTATCAGTGTTTTCAAACGTATCGTTGCCTAAGACGTTAATGATAGTTGGTGTGTCTTCGACTACATCCGCACTATCCGCCTCGATGTCGACTACTGGTGCAACCGTGAAGTTCACCGTTTGGCTGACGCTTTCACCACTGGGATCGGTAGCAGTAAACGTTAGGGTTTCTGAACCGTTCCAGTCTGCTGTTGGTGAAATGGTCGCGATGCCATTTTCAATCGAAACCAACACGTTGCTGTTGCCAGACACTGAGAAGTTCAGCGCGGAGTCGCTGTCTTTAAATGCGTCGTTTAAATCAATCGTGTAGTTCGCGAAGTCTTCCGCTAGCACTTGATCTAAGATGACATTATCGATGGTTGGCGCATCGTTAACACGATTCACAACCAAACTATCACTGTCGCTAGCCGTTGGATTAACACCATCCGATACTGACGCGCTGATAGTCAGATCTTTAAGGTTGAGTTCGTCGTTGTTAACCGCGTCAACACCCGCTTGAGTCAGCTTGACTTCATCGCCAACCAACACGAAGTAACCGTTTGAGTTGTTTTCTAAAGAAACGGTTAATTGATCTTCTGGCGTATCAGTATCAGCGACTTCCAGCGTCGCCACTACCGTATCCGTGTTCACGGCATCTTCAGTGATGCTTTCTACGGCATCAACTTTGATAGTTGGTGCATCGTTCACCGCATTCACGGTGACGTTGACCTTCGCTTGGTCAGTCAGCGAACCATCCGTAACGGTGTAAGTGATTTCGGCGTCACCATTGAAGTTCTCGGCTGGTGTGAACACCAACTTACCGTCAACAATCTCAACTGTACCTTGGTCACTCGGCACAGACGCCGAGTCAATGCGTAACGTATCACCATCGATATCAGTATCGTTTGGCAGGACATCAATCGTGACAGCGATATCTTCTTGTGTTGTTGCCGTGTCATCTTTCGCCATTGGCGCGTCATTGACTGGCGTCACATCGACGTTCACCGTGGTGGATTCCGATACCCCGCCTGACGTAACGATGTAGGTGAAGCTGTCTGTACCGTGGTAGTTGTCGTTTGGCGTGTAGGTTACGCTGCCATCAGGGTTGACGGAGACTGTACCGTTAGCTGGGCCTTTACTGGTATCAAGCGACACCACTTTGTCGTCGCCTTCGAACGTGTCGTTACCTAAGACGTTAATGATGGTTGGCGTGTCTTCCACGACCGTCGTGCTATCTGCCACGATGTCTGCCACAGGCGCAACCGTGAAGTTCACCGTTTGACTAATGCTTTCACCGCTTGGGTCTTTAGCTGTGAACGTAATTGTCTCTTTGCCATTCCAATCCGCAGTCGGAGTGATGGTAGCAACACCATTCACAATAGAAATTTGGATGTTATTATTGCCAGAGACTGAGAATTCTAGCGAGGAATCAGAATCTTTGAATACTTCATTCAAGTCGATCGTGCATGCATCGAAATCTTCCGATAACACTTGATCTGTAATGACATTATCAACTGTTGGCGCATCATTAACACGATTCACAACCAAACTATCACTGTCGTTAGCCGTTGGATTAACACCATCCGATACTGACGCGCTTATAGTCAGATCTTTAAGGTTAAGTTCATCGTTGTTAACTGCATCGACGCCTGCTTGAGTCAGCTTGACTTCATTGCCAACCAACACGAAGTAACCGTTTGAGTTGTTTTCTAAAGAAACGGTTAATTGGTCTTCTGGCGTGTCAGTATCACGAACCGTTAAGGTTGCGACTACCGTATCAGTGCTCACTGCGTCTTCAGTGATGCTTTCTACGGCATCAACCTTGATGGTTGGCGCATCGTTCACTGGATTAACGGTAACGGTCACCTTCGCTTCGTCGGCCAATTGACCGTCCGTTACGATATAGGTGATTTCAGCGTCACCATTGAAGTTTTCTGCCGGTGTGAAGACGAGTTTTCCATCCACCACTTCAACCGTACCCTGCTCTTTAGGTACAGAGGCTGATTCAATACTCAGCTTATCGTCATCCACATCAGTATCGTTTGGCAGAACATCAATCGTGACAGCGGTATCTTCTTGTGTTGTTGCCGCGTCATCTTTTGCCACTGGCGTATCGTTCACTGGTGTGACATCGACGTTCACCGTGGTGGACTCCGATACCCCACCAGACGTAACGATGTAGGTGAAGCTGTCTGTACCGTGGTAGTTGTCGTTTGGCGTGTAAGTCACGCTGCCGTCAGGGTTGACCGAGACCGTGCCGTTGGCTGGACCGTTGTTGGTATCCAGCGACACCACTTTGTCGTCGCCTTCGAACGTGTCGTTACCTAAAACTTTAATGATGGTTGGCGTGTCTTCCACAACCGTCGCTTTATCAGCCTCAATGTCCGCCACAGGCGCTACTGTGAAGTTCACCGTTTGGCTGACGCTTTCACCGCTTGGATCGGTGGCAGTAAAGGTTAGGATTTCTGAGCCGTTCCAGTCTGCCGTTGGTGAGATGGTCGCGATGCCATTTTCAATCGAAACCAACACGTTGCTGTTACCGGCTACTGAGAAGCTAAGCACGGAGTCGCTGTCTTTAAATGCGTCGTTTAAATCAATCGTGTAGGTCGCGAAATCTTCCGATAACACTTGATCTGCAATCGCATTTTCAACAATCGGTGCATCATTAACACGATTCACAATCAAACTGTCACTGTCGCTAACCGTTGGATTAACACCATCCGACACTGACGCGCTGATAGTCAGGTCTTTAAGGTTAAGTTCATCGTTGTTAATCGCATCGACGCCCGCTTGAGTCAGCTTGACTTCATTGCCAGCCAACACGAAATAGCCGTTTGAGTTGTTTTCTAAAGAAACGGTTAATTGATCTTCTGGCGTATCAGTATCAGCGACTTCCAGCGTCGCCACTACCGTATCCGTGTTCACGGCATCTTCAGTGATGCTTTCTACGGCATCAACTTTGATAGTTGGTGCATCGTTTACTGGATTTACTGTAACGGTCACCTTCGCTTCGTCGGTCAATTCACTGTCCGTAACGATGTAGGTGATTTCAGCGTCACCATTGAAGTTTTCTGCAGGAGTGAAAACGAGTTTTCCATCCACCACTCCAACCGTACCCTGCTCTTTAGGTACAGAGGCTGATTCAATACTCAGCGTATCGTCATCCACATCAGTGTCGTTTGGCAGAACATCAATAGTAACTGCGGTGTCTTCTTGTATCGTAGCGATGTCATCTTTCGCCACTGGCGCGTCGTTGACCGGCGTCACATTGACTTCAACGGTAGTGGATTCAGACACACCGCCTGATGTCACGACATAAGTGAACGTATCTTTACCGACGTAGTTATCATCTGGTGTGTAGGTTATCGTGCCGTCGTTGTTTACGATGACGGTGCCATTTTCAGGCCCCTTATCGGCGCCCAAAGACACCACTTTATCAGTGCCTTCAAACGTGTCGTTACCTAAAACCTTGATGATGGTCGGCGTATCTTCCACAACCGTCGCGCTGTCTGCCACGATGTCCGCCACAGGGGCAACTGTGAAGTTCACGGTTTGACTAACACTCTCGCCGCTTAGATCGGTGGCGGTAAAGGTCAGTGTTTCTGAGCCGTTCCAGTCTGCCGTTGGGCTGATGGTAGCAATACCATTCTCTATTGAGACATTTACATTGCTATTACCAGAAACGCTGAAGCTCAGCTCGCCATCAACGTTATCCACATCGCTGAAGGCCGTATTCAGATCGATCGTGTATGGCGTGAAATCTTCCGCCAAGGTTTGGTCTGCAATGCTACTCTCAACCACAGGCGTATCGTTCACGGCATTCACCGTAACTTTGACCGTCGCTTCGTCAGTCAGCGCACCATCGGTGACGGTGTAAGTGATTTCAGCATCGCCATGGAAGTTCTCTGCCGGTGTGAACACCAGTTTTCCATCAATAATTTCGACTGTACCTTGTGTTTCAGGTACAGACGCTGATTGGATAGACAGCGTATCGCCATCCACATCGGTGTCGTTTGGCAGGACATCAATCGTCACTGGAGTATCTTCGTCAGTAACAGCGGTATCATCTTTTGCCACTGGCGCATCGTTGACTGGCGTCACATCGACGTTCACCGTGGTGGATTCACTGACGCCCCCGGAGGTAACGATGTAGGTGAAACTGTCTGTACCGTGGTAGTTGTCGTTTGGCGTGTAGGTTACGCTGCCATCCGAGTTGACCGAGACCGTGCCGTTAGCTGGACCATTGTTGGTATCCAGCGACACCACTTTATCGTCGCCTTCGAACGTGTCGTTACCTAAAACCTTGATGATGGTTGGCGTGTCTTCCACAACCGTCGCTTTGTCTGCCACGATGTCCGCCACAGGGGTAACCGTGAAGTTCACCGTTTGGCTGACGCTTTCACCGCTTGGATCGGTAGCCGTAAAGGTTAGGATTTCTGAGCCGTTCCAGTCTGCGGTTGGGCTAATGGTCGCGATGCCATTTTCAATCGACACCAACACGTTGTTGTTGCCAGAAACGCTGAAGCTCAGCTCGCCATCCACGTTATCCACATCGCTGAAAGCGGTATTCAGATTGATGCTGTATGGCGTAAAGTCTTCCGCCAAGGTTTGGTCTGCAATGTTGCTCTCAACCTCTGGCGTGTCGTTCACCGCATTCACGGTGACGTTGACCGTCGCTTGGTCGGTCAGTGTACCATCGGTAACGGTATAAGTGATTTCGGCGTCGCCATTGAAGTTCTCTGCCGGTGTGAAGACCAATTTGCCATCAACAATCTCGACTGTACCTTGGTCACTCGGCACAGATGCCGAGTCAATCGACAGCTTATCGCCATCAATATCGGTGTCGTTTGGCAGGACATCAATCGTCACTGGTGTATCTTCGTCAGTAACGGTATTGTCATTGGTCGCCACTGGCGCATCGTTCACTGGTGTGACATCGACGTTCACCGTGGTGGACTCACTGACCCCACCGGAGGTAACGATGTACGTGAAGCTGTCTGCCCCGTGGTAGTTGTCGTTTGGCGTGTAAGTCACGCTGCCGTCAGGGTTGACCGAGACCGTGCCGTTGGCTGGACCGTTATTGGTAACGTGTCGTTACCTAAAACCTTAATGATGGTTGGCGTGTCTTCCACAACCGTCGCGCGGTCAGATTCAATATCCGCCACAGGTGCAACCGTGAAGTTCACCGTTTGGCTGACGCTTTCACCACTTGGATCGGTGGCAGTAAACGTCAACGCTTCTGAGCCGTTCCAGTCTGCGGTTGGTGAAATGGTCGCGATGCCATTTTCAATCGAAACCAACACGTTGCTGTTGCCAGACACTGAGAAGTTTAGCGAGGAATCAGTATCTTTGAATACTTCATTAAAGTCGATCGTGTATGCATCGAAATCTTCCGCTAACACTTGGTCTGCAATGGCATTTTCTAAAGTCGGTGCATCGTTAACACGATTCACAACCAAACTATCACTGTCGCTAGCCGTTGGATTAACACCATCCGATACTGACGCGCTGATAGTCAGATCTTTAAGGTTGAGTTCGTCGTTGTTAACCGCGTCAACACCCGCTTGAGTCAGCTTGACTTCATCGCCAACTAACACAAAGTAACCGTTTGAGTTGTTTTCTAAAGAAATGGTCAATTGGTCTTCTGGCGTATCAGAATCAGCGACTTCCAACGTCGCCACTACCGTATCAGTGCTCACTGCGTCTTCAGTGATGCTTTCCACGGCATCAACCTTGATAGTCGGTGCATCGTTTACTGGGTTAACGGTAACGATCACCTTCGCTTGGTCAGTCAGCACACCGTCGGTGATGGTGTAAGTGATCTCAGCATCACCATTGAAGTTTTCTGCCGGTGTGAACACCAGTTTGCCATTCACCACTTCAACCGTACCCTGCTCTTTAGGTACAGAGGCTGATTCAATACTCAGCTTGTCGCCATCCACATCAGTATCGTTTGGCAGAACATCAATAGTAACCACAGTGTCTTCTTGTGTCGTCGCGATGTCATCTTTCGCCACTGGCGCGTCGTTGACCGGCGTCACATTGACTTCAACGGTAGTGAATTCGGATACACCGCCTGATGTCACGACATAAGTAAACGTATCTTTGCCGACGTAGTTGTCATCTGGTGTGTAGGTCACCGTGCCGTTGTTATTCACAATGACGGTGCCATTTTTAGGACCATTATCGGCGTCCAAAGACACCACTTTATCAGTGCCTTCGAACGTGTCGTTACCTAAGACGTTAATGATGGTTGGTGTGTCTTCGACTACATCCGCACTGTCTGCCTCAATGTCAGCTACCGGTGCAACCGTAAAGTTCACCGCTTGGCTGACGATTTCACCACTTGGATCGGTAGCAGTGAACGTTAGGGTTTCTGAACCGTTCCAGTCTGCTGTTGGTGAAATGGTCGCGATGCCGTTTTCAATCGAAACCAACACGTTGCTGTTACCGGACACTGAGAAGTTAAGTGTGGAGTCACTGTCTTTAAATGCGTTGTTTAAATCAATCGTGTAGGTCGCGAAGTCTTCCGATAGCACTTGATCTGAGATGACATTATCAACAGTCGGCGCATCGTTAACACGATTCACAATCAAACTATCACTGTCGTTAGCCGTTGGATTAACACCATCCGATACTGACGCGCTGATAGTCAGGTCTTTTAGGTTAAGTTCATCGTTGTTAACCGCATCGACGCCTGCTTGAGTCAGCTTGACTTCATCGCCAACTAACACAAAGTAACCGTTTGAGTTGTTTTCTAAAGAAACGGTTAATTGGTCTTCTGGCGTATCAGTATCACGAACCGTTAAGGTTGCGACTACCGTATCCGTGTTCACTGCATCTTCAGTGATGCTTTCTACGGCATCAACTTTGATAGTTGGTGCATCGTTTACTGGATTTACTGTAACGGTCACCTTCGCTTCGTCGGTCAATTCACCGTCCGTAACGATGTAGGTGATTTCAGCGTCACCATTGAAGTTTTCTGCCGGAGTGAAGACGAGTTTTCCATCCACCACTTCAACCGTGCCCTGCTCTTTAGGTACAGAGGCTGATTCAACACTCAGCTTCTCGCCATCAATATCGGTGTCGTTTGGCAGGACATCAATCGTCACTGGCGTGTCTTCGTCAGTAATCGCCGTGTCATCTTTTGCCACTGGTGCATCATTCACTGGCGTCACATCAACGCTCACCGTGGTGGATTCCGATACCCCGCCTGACGTGACAATGTAGGTGAAGCTGTCTGTACCGTGGTAGTTGTCGTTTGGCGTGTAAGTTACGCTGCCATCAGGATTGACCGAGACCGTGCCGTTAGCTGGACCGTTATTGGTATCAAGCGACACCACTTTGTCGTCGCCTTCGAACGTGTCGTTATCTAAGACCTTGATGATGGTCGCCGTGTCTTCCACAACCGTCGCTTTGTCTGCCACGATGTCCGCCACAGGCGCAACCGTGAAGTTCACCGTTTGGCTAACGCTTTCGCCGCTTGGATCAGTGGCAGTAAACGTTAGGATTTCTGAGCCGTTCCAGTCCGCGGTTGGAGTGAACGTAGCAATGCCATTGACGATCGCCACTTGAATGTTGCTGTTGCCAGAGACGCTAAACGTTAACTCGCCATCGGCGTTATCCACATCGCTGAAAGCGGTATTTAGATCGATGGTGTATGGCGTGAAATCTTCCGCCAAGGTTTGGTCTGCGATGTTGCTTTCAACCACAGGTGTGTCGTTCACCGCATTCACGGTGACGGTGACCGTCGCTTGGTCAGTCAGCGAACCATCGGTGACGGTGTAAGTGATCTCAGCGTCGCCATTGAAGTTCTCAGTTGGCGTAAATACAAGCTTGCCGTCAATAATCTCGACTTGACCTTGGTCACTCGGCACAGACGCCGATTCGATGCTTAACGCATCGCCATCGATGTCAGTGTCGTTTGGCAGTACATCAATCGTTACTGAGGTATCTTCCTCTGTAATTGTTGTGTCATTAAGGGCAATAGGCGCATCGTTAACTGAGTTTACTGTTACCGAGACTTGAGCTTCATCCTCTAGCTCACCATCTGAGATGGTGTAGCTAATAGTTGCATTACCATTGAAGTTTTCAGCCGGAGTGAAAACAAGCTTACCATCGACAATCTCAACGATACCTTGCTCTTCTGATACAGAAGCAGAGGTAATGGTTAAATCGTCACCTTCAATGTCACTGTCGTTAGCGAGCACATCAATTACAACCTGGGAATCTTCGTCAGTTTGAATCGCATCGTTAGTCGCTATTGGCGCGTCATTAACAGGCTTAATATCTAAATTAGCAGTGCCATTAATAACACCCCCATCGTCATCAATGATGTCATAGGAGAATGACACTTCAGTATCATCATCAGCTTCTGGTATATAAGTCCAAGATCCATCGTTGTTATCAATTAAAGTGCCATTCCCACTCTCAATAGTAACGTTTGTAACGATAAGAGTATCAGCATCGTCAATATCGACATTTGATAGTAGTTCTTCGGTAGTTATCGTGATGGGATCGCTATCTTCTTCGATAGCGCTTAATGTCACTGGAGAATTAGTAAGCGGTTTATTTGAGCCATCTCCACTGGTTTCTATATTTGTTGCGAAAAAGTCATTTAAGGTCAACGCTTGTGTTTCAGATAAACCGAGGGATTCCAAGCCAATAGTTTCAAAATTTGTTGAGGCCAGTACTTCAGTGCCATCCCGTGCAATCGTGGCACTATTTTGTAAGCTTGAACCACTGTTTTCACCCGCTGCCGGCGCGAGTTCTTCATCAACTATAGAAGGGTCTTGACCTTGCTCAATAGCACCAATAATTCGTGCCACATCATCAGAAATATCTTTTGAGCCTTGCTCTTCAGTTAGTTGAATGTTCAAATTTAGAGGTGCAGCATCTGTCGTTGCCACTACCACTTCACCTGGTAGGGGCTGTTGTCCTTCTGTTAGGACTCTCAGCTCCCCATCTAAACCTATTACGACGACTTGATTACCGAGTGACACTAACGCTGTACGATCCATATAAATCTTAACCCTAAATAACTGTCAAGTTTTTGACTAACAATACTAATTTGCTATATATTGCCTGATTATATAGTGCAATAACAGCAATTTGATGCTCAATTAAGTAATTATGTGTCATACATCAATAAGAATCCAGGCGCATATTTGTCTTATTTTAATAAAAGACGCTCAACTCTTGTTAAACATCAATTTCACTTTAAAATCGGGATCCTTATTCAAAATTTAGACCCGCCAAATGAATTAATTTATCAAGAATGAAACAAATGAACAATGAATCAACAGGTTACTTCATCGTGTATTAATGTTATTGTGCGCTAAATTATTGACGCCCTTATAGGTATCCCACTTATAAGCCCTCTCACCTCGAGAAATTTTATTATTATCTAGGAGAATCACAGTGAAGTGGACTCGTGCCAACGCCTTTTGCATTGGTGTGTTCGCAGCTAGTCATGCTTTTGGGCAAACACTAGAGCAAGCGGTTGAAAACACATTAAAAACCAATCCTGACATCAAAAGTGCGTTCAATGAATTCGTTAGCAAGCAGTATGTGAATGAAGCATCTGGCGGTGCTTACCTCCCATCCGTAGATTTAGACGCCGGTATCGGTTATGAAGGCATTAACCCCGCAGAAACAGGGCGAGATCCAACGGATCTGACAAGAAAAGAAGCCACCGTGACACTAACCCAACTGATATGGGACGGTTCTGCGACACTTAACGATATGGATCGAACAGCAGCTGACGCAGAATCAGTTCGTTATCAACTGCTCGCTGATGCTCAAGACACGGCACTCGAAGTGGCAAAGGTTTACTTAGATTCAGTAAAAGCTTATGAAATTCTTACACTTTCAGAAAACAACTTGAAGGTTCATAAGAAGATCTACGAAGACATTAAAAAGCGAGTTAACTCAGGACTTGGGTCTACCGCTGACCTAACTCAAGTAGAAGCTCGTTTAGCAAAAGCTCACGGTAACTTGGTGGCGGCTCAGAACAACTTATATGACAGCCACACCACGTTTACACGCCTTGTCGGACAGTCCCCACAAGGATTGATTTTTCCGCGAGCGGACCAGAACTTTATTCCCTACACCATAGATGAAGCAATTGACTTGGCATTTGAATCGCATCCAGTAATCAAAGTTTCGATGGCAGATGTAGACTCAGCTAAGTTCCAATATAAGCAATCTAAGGGAACTTACTATCCAACGATATCTGTAGAAGCGGCTCAAACGTGGCGTGATGATGCAAGCGGTATCGAAGGAAGCAGTGATGAAACGACAGCGATGCTGCGTATGCGTTACAACCTCTTTAATGGTGGTAGTGATGTCGCCAATGCTGAAAACTTTGCCTATCAACTAAACAAAGCCAAAGATTTACGAGAACGCGCATACCGCAGCGTTGAAGAAGGGCTTCGTCTATCATGGAGCGCGCTAGATTTAACGCTTCAGCAAAAAGAGTTTCTGGCGGATCACGTAGATTCGGCATCTGAAACTGTTATCGCCTACGAGAAACAGTATCGCATCGGTAAACGAACCCTTCTGGATTTGTTAAATACTGAAAACGAGTTATTTGAAGCGAGAAAAAACTACTTGGATGCTCGATATTCAGAACAATACGCGAAATACCGTGTAATGAATGCGACCGGCCAATTGTTAAATGCCTTGCGAGTCGATGTGCCTACGGAATGGAATGAAAAGGTGGAGTACTGATCATGAAACCAATAAAAATTCTATTTATATTAAGTCTTCTCGCCGTTACTCAACAGGTTGTTGCTGAAGACGAGTATGACTATCGACCTGTACCAAATGCAGAGCAAATCGCTGACCTTCAAGATGAAGATAACGATGGCGTCATCAACGCTCGAGATATGTGCCCTGGCACACCGGAAGGCTCAGAAGTCGACAATGACGGTTGCGGCGAATACATTAAAGCATCAGATAACATGCAAGTGAGAATACTTTTTGCCAATGACTCTGATGAAATCAATCCCGTATTCAGAAGACAAGTACGTGAACTGTCCGATTTTTTAAAAGAATACCCTACTACGTCGATCGAACTGCACGGCTACGCGAGTAAAGTTGGTGGCTCTCAGCACAACCAAGATCTATCAGAGAGACGAGCACGCAATGTCCGTGAGGCGCTATTGAGCTACAACATCGAACCGAGCAGAGTTCGTATTGTTGGCTTTGGAGATACTCACCTAGCGCAACAAGGTACCGATGAAGTCAGCCACGCTTTAAACCGCCGAGTAACTGCTTCTGTCGTTGGTTATAAAGGCGAGATTAAAAAAGAGTGGACAATATTCACTACCCTCCCTGAAAGGTAAAAATGTCTGTATTAATGTTTGTTCAAACAAGCATTAATAAATCTAGGACGACATAAGAAAAGGAGCTTCGGCTCCTTTATTTTTACTCATTGCAATAACCGTATTATGCTTTAGGAATCGGCACTTTAGTGTTACCCTAGCGGCGTCATAACAACGAGAGTTTTGAAATGAGCAAACTTACATCAGATATCCAAGCAAACCTTGACCTTTTTATTGCAGAAACGAAAGAAAACCAACTGGTTTGGGGTTTACGCAATGAAGAAGGTTGGCTATCTTGCGATTCAACTGAATTCGAAAACAGTGAAGTCATGCCTTTCTGGTCTTCGAAAGAAGATGCAGAAGCGCACAATGTTGAAGAATGGGCTGACTTCACTGTACTAGAAATCCCACTAGATATCTTTGTTGAAGATTGGCTTTTAACTCTTGCAGAAGATGGTGTTCTTGTTGGTACTAACTGGAACGATCAGCTAGAAGGCAAAGAAATGGAGCCTCAAGATCTAGCTAAGCTTTACATTGCATAACGACTTCTAGACCTCAACTTTATGTTGGGGTCTTTCTTTTGATGCTCTTTTTTTGATATATCGACCAAGTGCATAGTTTTCCTATTCTTTTTCTTCGTACACCCAACTCAATCACAACGCTGATTAATTAATAGCGCTATGATTCTCCAATTCCAAAGCAACAAAAGAACATAAGGCACGTTTAAATATGCGCACGCTCTATCCTTTGCTTGCGTCACTCTTACTCGCCCCGGTATATGCTAGTGACACTCAAGATATTGAGCCAGAACAAAATATCACGCAGTGGCACGCCGTTTATCAAACCACATTGAGAAGTAATCCTGACTCAGCATTAAGCATGCTTCAAGATCGATACCACACCGCGAAATCGCACAGCGAAAAACTCTACGTCAGCGGGCTGATTTATGAATACATGTCGAACATAAAGCAGCCGTACTATGGAAGCAGCCAAGTTCTCAACAATAACTTTGCTCAGTTAGAGTCAGAGTACATTCTTGCCTTAAATGAACGTAAGCATGGTAGTTATGACGCCTCAGTAAAGAGCTTTTCTTCATTGCGACAAAAAATGAAGCAGACTTCAGATTCTGAAGGCAAAGCTTTGATGAACTATCAGCTCTGTTATACGTTGAATCAACAAGGTCGTTATCACAAAGCAAACTTTTATTGCTCGTCGTTAGAAAGCCATCTAAGTCAACAACACCAAGAAAACTTCCCTATTGATCTCGCGTTACGTGTGGTAGCGAATAACTATAACTATCGTGGTGACTATGAAAAAGCGCTGAGCCTTTATCGAAAGCTGCTGGCCAACATGTCTGCTCAAAGCGATCCTTCTGGCATTTACAATGACGTCGGAAATTTGCTAGCAGAGCTTGGGCAGTTTGAACAATCAGAACAATATCTCATCCAAGCCCTACTCGCTCGTCAAGATGAAGGGACACCACTCAAAGTCGCACAAGTCGAACATAGCCTTGGGGCAATGTATAAGAAATCCAAAGAATTCGATAAAGCCATCAATCATTATCAAAATGCATTAACAATACTCAACCAGCTCCACTACCCATATGGTCAAGGGTTAAGCTACTTAGGGCTGTCTGCGGTTTTAGCCGAAAGTGGGCAACTGGATACCGCAGTAGATTACATTAGAAAAGCTTTAGACATTGCTGAAACGTATGAAAATACGCACCTCGAAACGGAAGGGCATTTAGCTGCTGGGTTCGCGTATTTGAAAAACTATGCTAATGAAAAATCGATTGCACATGGCAAAGTCGCGTTAACACTAGCGAGCAATAACTCTAGACCATTATTACAGGCACAAGCTCAATTACTCCTTTCCGAAGCATACCAAGCCCAAGGTGATTATAAACTGGCATTAGAGCACCACGAAGCCTATTCAACCATTGAATTGGCCAACCGAGACGCTAGCAATATTAAAGCATTAGAGGCATTAGACCTCACAAAGAAAGAGTACGAATATGATCTTCAAGTCGCTCGGTTGAATAATGAAAAAAGCTTAAATCAGCATCAATTTGAGAAGCTTGCCGATCAAAAGCGCACTTATAATTTTGTTGTTTCCTGTTTGTTGGTCTTGCTCATTCTGGCATTGATACTTCAGCGACAAACACGACAAAAAGCCAAAATAGATAGTCTAACATGTGCGTTGAATAGAGCGGCAATTATAGAGACCATCAAAGGTCAAACCTCCAAAGCGGACGAAGACTTCCGCTATGTTTTAGCATTAATCGACCTTGATGACTTTAAGACGATAAATGATCAATACGGTCATCCGACTGGCGACTTGGTGTTACAGCAAGTTTGCCAAGTGCTTAAAGCTAAGCTCAATAAGGGAGAGTATATCGGCCGTTTGGGTGGAGAAGAGTTTATCTTATTATTGAAAAACGTCGATGAAATTGACGTTCCTTTCCGGGTGCAAAGCCTACACAAAACGATTTCAGAGAAGCGCGTACGCACGGTAAATAATAGTGATCTGAGTGTAACTGCTAGCTTGGCCTATCTATCAACATCAATGCCGCTTACCAACTTTGATGAACTTTATTCGATACTAGACCAAGCTTTATACCAGGCTAAAAAGCAGGGAAAAAACATCATTATAGACGCATACGATGAGCCAATTAGCCTAAGTTCTGACTATGTTAGCCAGTAAAACAAGGCACGACTAAACGTCAGCAGCCTGCTTGTTCACAAGAGACTGCATTACGGTCTCTTTATTGTTTAGGTAATCATCTAAGCCAGCTTTGCGCAAGTCGCACGATGGGCAATCACCACAACCATCACCAATGACCCCGTTGTAGCAGGTCAACGTATTTTCACGAACCAGTTGCAACGCGTCATATTGATCAGCTAACGCCCACGTTTCTGCTTTATTTAGCCACATTAACGGTGTTTTGATCGTCAGGTTACGGTCCATCCCTTTCACCAAAGCCGTGTTCATTGCTTTCACAAAATCGTCACGACAATCTGGATAACCACTAAAGTCAGTTTCACACACGCCAGTAATTACGGTTTCAGCCCCAATTTGGTAGGCGTAGATTCCTGCGAGCGTTAAAAATAGAATGTTACGGCCAGGAACAAAAGAGTTTGGCAGGCCGTTTTCTTGCAATTCGTGTGAGACAGGGATGTCATCGCGCGTGAGAGAGCTAATCGCAAGTTCGTTTAAAAGGCCAACATCCATCACTTTATGCGCTTTGACACCAAGATCCTTTGCGATCTTTTGTGCCACTTCTATCTCTAACTTGTGGCGCTGACCATAATCAAAAGTAATGGCATGAACTTCATCAAACTCTTTAAGTGCTTGAACCAGACAAGTCGTGGAATCCTGACCACCACTAAAAACAACAACGGCTTTTTTCATTTCTCTCTCCGCTCTTAAGCAATACTTAGGTATTTATGAGTTTGAACAGACAAGCGCCAATTGCGAGCAATGCACGTTTCAATACACAATTGCGTTGCACGAGGCTTTTGGCTAATAGGCTGCAATGCAATGACAGTCTCAACCGCGACATTCGCATTTGCCAATAGCTCATCAAGGTGGTCGATGTCTTTTTGCGTACCAACTGGGTGCTTAATCTCATTCGCACGCTCTAACGCGCTATTGAGAACTGGCAGTTTACCCTTCATCGCCACTTTTGGTGACACGGTCACCCATGTATTTTCTGACGTGATGACTTCTGATGTGCCACTGGTTTCGATTTGGCATTGGCAACCCATATCTTCAAACACCTTTGTTAAAGGGCGTAGATCATAAATACAAGGCTCACCACCAGTAATCACGATATGTTTAGCATTAAAGCCTTGCAGTTGATATTGCTCTACGATGTTCTCGGCAGATGCGACGCACCATGTCGGAGAATCTTCCGTCTTCACCAAAATATCACCAATTTGACGTTGGTCATTCTCATCTGCATACCACGTTTGTTTGGTATCGCACCATGAGCAACCAACCGGACACTCTTGAAGGCGAACAAAAACAGCAGGTACTCCAGTGAAAACCCCTTCCCCTTGGATGGTTTCAAACATCTCATTTAGCTTATACAACGTAGAACTCACTCAACTCATAATACTTCGAGGCGAAGACCTTAATGGACACACGTGTCTAGGTCAATTTAAACCAAAAATTAATTGTTAAAATAGACCATTTTGTAGTTTCATAGTCGCGGTGAGCGTAGGTTTCTGGTTAGCGTTATACCAAACCTTATTCACTTACAGTTCCCAAAAACTTTAAGGTAAGAAATGATGTATAAACTGATCGCATTAGATATGGATGGCACACTGCTTAATAGTGATAAAGCAATCTCTGAAGAAAACAAACAAGCGATCGCAAAGGCTCGCGAAGCAGGCGTTACTGTCGTTCTCGCTTCTGGTCGCCCATTAGAAGGAATGCAAGGCAAGCTCGACGAACTGAATATCCATTCCGATAAAGATTTTGTCCTTTTCTACAATGGCTCTATGGTTAAGAACGTAGGAACAAATGAAATCATCCACCAGCAAATCATTGATGGTAAGGCAGCTAAATTAGTCGCTCGTAAAGCGAAAGAATTAGGCGCTTATGTGCACGCATTCAGCCAAGTACATGGCTTGATCACCAATGAGAAAAACCCATACACTGACATCGAAGCCAACATTAATGGCTTAAATGTAACAGAGATTAATTTTGAATCGCTAGAAGATGATCATCCAATCATCAAAGCAATGATGGTTGCCGAGCCAAGTAAGTTAACTGAGGTCATCGCTGCGCTTCCGTCTGAAATGCGTGACGAGTTTACGGTGGTTCAAAGCGCCCCGTTCTTCCTGGAATTTCTTAACCCAGCGAGCAACAAAGGTATTGGTGTTGCTGCAATTGCTGAGTATCTAGGTATTCAACCGGAAGAAGTGATCTGTATGGGTGATGCTGAAAATGACCACCACATGCTGAAGTACGCTGGCCTTGGTATCGCGATGGGAAATGCGATGGAAGAGACCAAACAAATCGCTGATTACATTACGGTAAGTAATGATGAACACGGTGTAGCTAAAGCGATTGAAAAATTCGTCCTTAACGCTTAATTCTCTCCGCCGCTATGGCGTCAACGTTATTACCTTTAACTCAGCCATGGCGTCAGATATACGCAAAGCCACATTGTTGAGCTACTCAACATACAAAAAAGCCTTGCTGTAAAGCAAGGCTTTCTTTTTACTCGTATGCCTGAGAAAGAAAACATACAACCATCAATCTAGCACTGTTTCTCTCTGTTGTTTTTCATGAATCAGCTTTCTTGCAAGCAAGATAAACAGCAACATCAACAATGGATAATGCAACGTCGACAATACCAATGACCACAAACCACTAAACGAGACAACAGAGCTTGAGTATAAATAAAGTTGCTCAACGAATACCAACGCAAGCGTTACAAAAATCATCTGACGAGAATCCAAATGCACTTTTGACTCTCTAAACATCATAACCAACGCTGATGCCGTAATTAAAATAGCTAACCAGCGGCCAAACACAGGTAATGGCCAGATAACAGAGATGACCGCCGTTACCGCAGTCATAATGAACCAGACGCCTTTTGAGCTCAGCACTTGATCAACATTCACGTCTTGATTTGTTTCCAATCGCAGAACATGCCAGGCCACCAAGCTTCCTAACACCGCACCAAACAACATATCTAAGAAAAAGGCGCTACCAAGGAAAAACTTACATAACATAATAGTAAGCGTGATGAGCATCATGACAGCGGTCGTACCATTCAAACCGAAATAATGTGTTCTCTGAAATAAAAAGGTTAAAACACAAAACCAAACGGCAATAGGCAAACTTGGAAAACTAAATCCAAAGCTGTGTGTTAACTCCATCATTGGTATATAGACATGCGGGCGAGGAAGCGCAAAGCCCTGTTGAGCTACAAGTACCATCAGGGACGTCGCGCTAATAGCGAAAAAGAGTCGGAATACAAATCGACTGCCAAAACGCATCATTACTAACGGAAATAGAAAAAGCAGTATCGTAGGTTCTGTCAGTTCTATAACAAGATTTGAGATCTGATTCGCTACCTCGAAACTCGTTTCTGATAAAGCCCCTACCCAGCTTTGTAAGTCTTTCATCCACCTCAATTCAATCTGACGAAATGAAGGCGCGGATTCGATCAGCTGAGTCACATAAGATGCAGACTGCTGAGTAGCTTGTTCAAAAAACTGAATTGCTTGTGGCCATTGAGCGGGATAGCGGTACAAAAATGATGGCAACTCGGATGGTCCAAGTAACATTGCTGATGCGATTTCTACTCCGTAGTGAGGAGCAAACCAAATAGGTAACTCATTCCCACCTAAGGAATTGTTCATCGAAAAAGCAATAATCTCAGAGTCTGATATGCAATCGTAATAAACCGCGGTATCTGTTCTGCCAAGTTCCTCCCCAACCGTGACCACTAAACCCGTTTCTTCCCACGTTTCTCGTTGCGCAGCAACTTTGGGGGATTCTCCATCAATAATTGTCCCACCAGGTAGAGAAATCTTATCCGTCAATATTTCATGAACTAGCACTAACTTGTCGTCAGCACGAACAACGCAGAGCGCCCCTTTTACTTCGCTCGCGGCAGCTTTAGCCGTAGAGATTGGTGAAACAGGTAACAAAATAAAACAAAGGATGAGTAATAACAGCTGTCTCAACACAAAATATGACCTTAAGTAAACATTATGATAACCAATGAATAATGGCAGTTAATCTTATCTTTTTCGATAAAAATTAAGTAACGAGTTATGCCAAACAACGTCGATCGAATAAAGCATGATCTTGAAGCTCATTGGAGAGTAATTTAATGCAAACCTGACAAAAATCAGACAAAATATGAAATGTTGATCGCAATTCTGCCAGTTATATGAAGGTAGCGTCAGGATAAAGTCATACACATTTTATGGGTTCTCAAAGTTGGAACAATAAAAAAGGGCTTATTATTCGAAAACAATAAACCCTGCTTATGATAACTATGCGCTGTTCGTTGAAACCAAGAATGAATTCTACCTCAAGTCACCAACGAATCAGCTTTTGAATGCTTGATGGTTAGTTAGACTTGCAATGTGCGTCGCGAACTTCTTGCCAAACACCCCAAGGTCCAGAGTCTGCTGGGTTATCGCCTTGAGTCCACCACTGCGCCTGCCACACTTTGCCATTCCAAGTAACGTTATCCCCTTTGAGATACACCGTACTCGCTTGCCATTCTGCTGCACAGTTATCTGTTGGAGGCGTTGTCACTATTTTCGCTTGAGCCGACACTAGCGCCTGATATTGTGTACTGGTCTTATCAACGTTGAAGTTCAAAGCAACTCTTGCTTCTCCCGCCTGAGCTGCTCCAAATTCGACATCGACACGACAGCTTGCATTCATTGCTAACGTCGCCTGAGAACACTGATCATTTGTAATAACGGCAGCATCAGCAACGCCAGAAGCAAACGCGCGAACGTTTTCTACAGTGAATGTCGTGTTACCTGAATTTTTGATAACAAAACTATGTTGCTGCAACTCGCCAACATTAAATGATGCCAATGTCTGTTCGGTGGTATACCCAATAGAAACATTCTCTTTCGGAGGTGTAGTCGTGCCAATGACACCATTAACAAAATTACGCATGGCGGCGATATCGCTATAAACACCATACATACCCGGACGAGCACAACCTATCCCCCAACTGACCACGCCAAGTTGAGTAATTACGCCACCACGATTAATAACGATTGGGCCACCGCTATCTCCCTGACAGGAATCTATCCCACCTTGAGGAATTCCCGCACAGAATGACACTTCTCCAACGGTTGTGTAATTGCCACCGGCTTGACGACAAGTCGTGTCTGACACGAGTGGAACGTCAACCTCTTGCAACCGAGATGGAGAGCTTCCTCCTTCAGAGGTTCTCCCTAAACCTGCGACTGTAAGCCAATCTCCGATGCTGGCGTATTGCGTTAGACTGCCATCGGCAATTTCAACCGCAGCAACACCTTGAGGTACAGAGTCTAACTTTAAGACTGCGAGATCGTGAGAAAGCGTTGCTCGGCGATATGCCGGGTGCATGTGGATTTCACTGACGTTAGCTCGAACACCGTCAGTGCCATTGTAAACGACGCCACCGATTTTAACTGCAATCTGATTCGGTGAATCACCCTCGACACAGTGGGCCGCAGTCAGGACATAGCCATTCCCAATATAGCTGGCACCACAATATGATCGGTTACCATAACGGCTAACAATTTGGGTGTAGAATCTCCACTCACTAGGATCAGCAGTGATGCCGCCTACGATCTGGGGTTGTATAGTGTGATTTTGTGTCTGTGACAAATCATCAGCACTTGCGAACATTGGCAAAACAGCCAACGCAAGTAACGATTTTGTTAGTTTCAAAATATTGTCCTCTTGTTTTTGTAAGCACGATCCTCGTGCTACTAATAAACAAGCAGACAAAAACGCCAATACCAATGTGGGCGCATATTAATTTACTAACATTGCGAGCAACTTATAGAGAAAAGTCTATTGACGAACTGAATGATTTCAATTCGCTAGAATGTGTATCACAATATTAAAATTAAGCATGGCCATTAGCTCAACGGCTTTCTTAGATAGTGAATATGGTGTGCAAACCCTTGTTTTTCATACAAAGAGATTGCACCCTGGTTAAAGTGCCATACTTCAACAAACATCTGTTTTGCACCGTAATCAGAGAACGTTGACTCAATTTTGTTAATCAATGCTTGAGCCGTGCCTTGTTTCCGAAACTCAGGTAATACATAGAGCTCATCCACACTTCCCATCATAACCGGCTGACTGACAGTAGAAACCAGTTCACAGAAATGGCCAGAGATAAAACCAATCATTTCATCTCCTTGTTTTGCTACATAAACAAGGCATTCAGGATCATCAATGTATCGAGCAATACTTTTTTCTTGCTCTATCTCCTCTGCAGTTTTGAACAGCTCAGGAGATTGAAGATGATGCTCATCATGCAGATCAAACATAAGGTCGTTGAGCGACTCAAGGTCGCTAAAACACGCAGATTTAATTACAAACGTGGTCATACAAAGGGTCACTAAAAATTGAATGGCTGTAGTTTGTGAGGAAAATGCCGTATTGGCAAGTCACAAAATTGCCTGCACGAGACGTTTACGCGATCTACAAGCAAAAAAGCCCCTGTACTTAATAAGCGTACAGAGGCAGAACCAACCTACAGAGTTCGAGGATCAGGGGTTAGTTAGAATTGAGTTTTAATTAACGTCTTAACACTCGTTCAATTTCGTTCAAGCTACTTGGGTCATCAATCGTTGACGGAACGGTGTATTTTTCACCATCGGCTATTTGACGTATGGTTCGGCGCAGAATTTTACCCGAACGTGTTTTCGGTAAGCGATCCACAACCAATGCATGCTTAAAGCAGGCAACCGCACCGATCTCACTACGTACCTTGCCAACAAGCTCACCTTCAAGATCAAGCTCGTCCACTTTTACGCCGTCTTTCAGTACCACAAAGCCAAGTGGGAGTTGCCCTTTCAGATCATCGTGAATACCCACCACTGCACATTCCGCAATCGCCGGATGACCACCGACAATTTCTTCCATTTCGCCTGTCGATAAACGATGCCCCGCGACATTAATCACGTCATCAATACGTCCCATAATGAACAGGTAACCGTCTTCATCCAGATAGCCCCCATCACCTGACACATAGTAGCCAGGGAATTGGCTGAGGTAACCGGTTTCAAAACGGTCATGGTTACGCCAAACCGTTGGCAGACAACTCGGTGGCAGCGGACGTTTTAATGCGACAAAGCCTTGTTGGTTAGGCCCGACCGACTCTCCAAGTTCATTCAGAATCTCGACCTGATAGCCCGGAATTGGCTTCGTCGAAGAACCCGCTTTAACGGGCATCATTTCAACACCTGTTGGGTTGCCCGCGATAGCCCAACCCGTTTCCGTTTGCCACCAGTGGTCAATAACGGGTTTGTCTGCTTTGCTCTGAACCCATTCCAGTGTTGGAGGGTCAAGGCGTTCTCCTGCCATAAAGATGGTTTTCAATTTAGAGAGATCATGCTGTTTTAAAAACTCACCTTCTGGGTCTTCTTTCTTGATCGCACGGAACGCTGTCGGGGCAGAGAACAACGCATCTACTTTGTATTCGTCACAAACTCGCCAGAACGCGCCAGGATCAGGTGTTCGGACGGGCTTGCCTTCGAATAGGATTGTTGTGCAACCGTGAATCAGTGGCGCGTAAACAATGTAAGAGTGCCCTACTACCCAGCCAACATCAGATGCCGCCCAAAATACGCCATCTTGAGGAATGTTGTAGATTGCGCTCATAGAGTACTTCATCGCGACGGCATGGCCACCGTTGTCACGCACAACGCCTTTTGGCTTACCTGTCGTACCCGAAGTATAAAGAATGTAGAGTGGATCGGTTGCCAACACCGGAACACAACCGTGTGGCAACGCTTGGTTGTACTCTTGCTGCCAATCCAGATCTCTTTCTTGGTTTAGATCGGCTTCGCACTCAGGACGCTGGAATATAAATACTTTTTCAGGCTTCCATCGGCTGTCCATAATGGCCTTGTCTACCATTGGCTTATATGGAATAACTTTGTTGATCTCAATCCCACACGACGCCGTCATGATGACTTTCGGCTCTGCATCTTCAATTCGTACAGCAAGTTCATTAGGTGCAAAACCACCGAATACAACGGAGTGAATCGCCCCCAAACGCGCACAGGCTAGCATCGCCATTGCGGCTTCTGGAATCATCGGCATGTAAATAACGACTCGGTCGCCTTTTTCAACGCCTTGCGCAGACAGCATGCCGGCAATTTTTGCCACTTGGTCACGCAGGTTACTATAGGTATACGTGGTTTTATTGCCGGTTACTGGCGAGTCATAAATGAGTGCCGTATTATCACCGCGTCCTTGCTCGCAATGGTAATCCAATGCTAACCAGCACGTATTCATTACTCCATCTGGAAACCAACGTTCTATGCCATTCTCATCAGATTTCAAGATGGTTTTAGGAGATTCGAACCAATCGATATTCTCCGCTTGAGCGCGCCAAAAACTCTCCGGTTCATTCTTCGCCCATAAGTATTCTTTTTCGTATGAAGACATATTGCTTCCTCCAGTATGTCCTGACATTGCTCTCGTTCTATTCAAAGACCGTTCTTTTCACTCAAAGACATCAGAGGGTACACGCACAAATCCCTCCATTAGTATTCTCGCACTTCGGCTCATGATGGCTTTGTGTACCACCCAGCCCTGTTCAGCTTGCTTCGCTTGTGCTCCAACTTTTAACGTTCCTGAGGGGTGGCCAAAAGTCACTGACTCTTTTTCACCTCCACCAGCAGCCAAGTTAACCAACGTACCCGGTACACACGCCGCTGAAGCGATAGCAACAGCTGCTGTTCCCATCATTGCATGGTGAAGTTTGCCCATCGACAGCGCGCGAACGAGCACATCAATATCCGACTCATTAACGGCTTTACCACTTGAAGACAGGTAACTTTTCGGTTTAGAAACAAACGCAATTTTCGGTGTGTGCTGGCGTGTTTGAGCTTCTTCTAAATCAGAAATCAGACCCATTTTTAATGCGCCATGCGCACGGATAGATTCGAACATCGCCAATGCTGCATCATCGTTGTTGATATCGTCTTGTAGCTCAGTGCCCTGATAACCAATCGATTCAGCATCAATAAAAATGGTTGGAATGCCCGCATTTATAAAGGTGGCGTTAAACGTACCTACGTCCGGTACCACTAAATCATCGACTAAGTTGCCTGTTGGGAACATGCTGCCTTCGCCATCAGAAGGGTCAACGAAATCAACTTGAATCTCGGCGGCCGGAAACGTCACGCCATCAAGTTCAAATTCACCGGTCTCTTGCACGAATCCGTTCACAATCGGCACATGAACCAAGATAGTTTTGCTGATGTTCACCTGCCAGACACGGACAGTCGCAATTCCATTTTCTGGAATGCGATCTTGTGGGATCAGTCCAGCATGGATAGCAAAAGGTCCAATTGCGGCAGACAAGTTACCGCAGTTCCCACTCCAATCCACAAATGGCTTATCAATGGATACTTGTCCGAACAAGTAGTCAACATCGTGATCGTCACGGCTACTGCGTGAAACAATCACTGTTTTACTGGTGCTGGAGGTTGCACCACCCATACCGTCGATTTGCTTCGCGTAAGGATCCGGGCTGCCGATAACACGTAACAACAGCTTGTCACGCGCGGCTCCAGCCACTTGCGCTTCTTGTGGCAAATCGTCGAGGTTGAAAAAGACACCTTTACTTGTGCCGCCACGCATGTACGTCGCCGGCACTTTGATTTGGCTCATTTGATTCGGAGTTTTGCTTTCCATACCCACTCCTTATTGCGCCAAGAAATCTTGCGCGAAACGCTGCAAAACACCACCTGCGTTGTACACGTGAACTTCGTCAGCGGTGTCTAGGCGGCAGGTAACAGGAACGTCAACTTTATCGCCGTTGCTACGCGTGATAACCAAGGCCAGATCCGCACCCGGTTTAATCTCGCCAACTACGTCGTAAAGTTCCGTACCATCCAGTTCTAACGTATTACGGTTTACACCTGGTTTGAATTGCAACGGCAGTACGCCCATGCCAACCAAGTTAGTACGGTGAATACGCTCAAAGCCTTCAGCAACAATGGCTTCTACGCCTGCCAAACGAACACCTTTTGCTGCCCAGTCACGAGATGAACCCTGACCGTAATCCGCGCCGGCGACAACAATCAATGGTTGTTTACGATTCATGTAGGTTTCAATCGCTTCCCACATGCGTACAACCTGGCCTTCTGGTTCGATTCGCGCTAGAGAACCCTGAACCACTTCACCGTTCTCTTTCACCATTTCGTTAAATAGTTTCGGGTTAGCAAAGGTCGCACGTTGCGCCGTTAAGTGATCACCACGGTGAGTCGCATAAGAGTTGAAGTCCTCTTCCGGAACGCCCATTTTGGCAAGGTATTCACCTGCAGCACTGCTCGCCATGATCGCGTTGGATGGTGACAGGTGGTCAGTCGTGATGTTGTCGCCCAAAATCGCCAATGGACGCATGCCAGACAGTGTTCTTTCACCCGCCAGCGCACCTTCCCAGTAAGGTGGACGGCGAATGTAGGTACTCATCGGACGCCAGTCGTAAAGCGGACTAGAGCTTTTCTCTGCGTCATCGAGCTTAAACATCTGGATGTAAACTTGGTTAAACTGCTCTGGCTTAACGTGTTTGCCGACAACTGCATCGATCTCTTCGTCACTTGGCCACAAATCATTTAAGTAAATTGGTTTACCGTTTTGGTCAATACCCAGAGCATCGCGCTCGATATCAAAACGAATGGTACCCGCTAACGCATAAGCAACAACCAATGGTGGTGATGCAAGGAAAGCTTGTTTTGCGTAAGGATGGATTCGGCCATCGAAGTTGCGGTTACCAGACAGAACGGCTGTCGCATATAAATCGCGATCAATGATCTCTTGCTGGATTTTTGGATCCAACGCGCCACTCATGCCGTTACAAGTGGTACATGCGTAACCGACGATACCAAAGCCAAGCTTTTCTAACTCTGGTAATAAGCCCGCTTCTTCCAGGTAAAGACGCGCTACCTTAGAACCCGGAGCAAAAGACGATTTCACCCAAGGTTTACGTACAAGGCCGAGCTCATTGGCTTTCTTCGCGACAAGGCCAGCAGCGACGACGTTTCTTGGGTTGCTGGTATTCGTACATGAGGTAATAGCAGCGATGATCACTGCACCATCTGGCAACTCGCCTTCTTTCTCTTCCCACGCACCAGAAATGCCACGCTGCGCCAACTCCGATGTTGGTAAACGGCGGTGAGGGTTTGACGGGCCGGCCATGTTACGACTTACTGATGATAAATCGAATTCCAGTACACGCTCATAAACGGCAGTATCTAGATCGTCAGCCCAAAGACCGGTTTGTTTTGCGTATTTCTCAACTAAGTTAACTTGCTGTTCATCACGACCAGTTAGTTTCAAGTAATTGATGGTCTGCTCATCAATATAAAACATGCCAGCTGTCGCGCCGTATTCTGGTGTCATGTTGGAAATGGTTGCACGGTCTCCGATCGTTAGATCGCGTGCACCTTCACCAAAGAATTCAAGATATGAAGAGACCACACGCTCGTTACGTAGGAACTCAGTAATCGCGAGGACAATATCCGTTGCGGTAATGCCCGGTTGACGTTTACCCGTTAGTTTTACACCGACAATATCAGGTAAACGCATCATTGATGGTCGGCCAAGCATTACGGTTTCAGCTTCCAGACCACCAACACCGATCGCGATAACACCGAGGGCGTCTACGTGAGGCGTATGACTGTCCGTACCCACACAGGTATCTGGGTAGGCAATACCCTGCTTCGCTTGCACCACAGGAGACATTTTCTCCAAGTTGATTTGGTGCATGATGCCGTTACCCGCAGGAATCACACTGACGTTTTCAAACGCTGTTTTACACCACTCGATAAAGTGGAATCGGTCTTCATTACGGCGCTCTTCAATCGCGCGGTTTTTGTCGAAGGCATCAGGTTCAAAGCCCGCATGCTCAACCGCTAAAGAATGGTCAACGATCAATTGAGTCTCAACCACAGGGTTCACTTTTGCAGGATCGCCACCCTGATCCGAAATAGCATCGCGCAGACCCGCTAAATCGACTAGAGCGGTCTGACCAAGAATGTCATGACAAACCACGCGTGCTGGATACCAAGGAAAATCAAGATCACGTTTACGTTCAATTAACTGTTTTAGGCTATCCGTCAATGTGTTCGGTTCACAGCGACGGACCAGTTGCTCAGCTAGTACGCGGGAGGTGTAAGGGAGTTTTTCATAGGCTCCAGGAGAAATGGCATTGACGGCTTCGCGTGCATCAAAGTAATCCAGTTGAGTTCCCGGAAGCGGCTTACGATATTGGGTATTAATATTTGTGTTCATGGTTTGCTTCCATTCAGTCTGTACATCTTGCCTTCATCAACGTTTTTCCATTGCTCCAGAAACATCGTGATGAGAGGAGCTCCTTCCTCTGTCAGAGAGAGGTACAAAGGAAGGAGGTGGTCAATCAAAGCGTATGTGCCCTAATTGACCTTCGCGCTAGCGATTCTCGATAGGTACCCATTCTTGATGGTCTGGGCCCGTGTAATCAGCACTTGGGCGAATGATGCGGTTATTGGCACGTTGCTCATAAACGTGTGCCGCCCAGCCCGTTAAACGACTCATCACAAAAATTGGTGTGAACAGCTTGGTTGGAATGTCCATGAAGTGGTAAGCCGATGCATGGAAGAAGTCCGCATTACAGAACAGACCTTTCTCTCGCTTCATCACTGACTCTACACGCTCAGAAACAGCATATAGATGTGTATCACCGACTTGCTGTGACAGCTCTTTCGACCAGCGCTTAATCAACGCGTTGCGAGGATCACTTTCGCGATAGATGGCATGGCCAAAGCCCATGATCTTGTCTTTGTTGGCCAGCATTTTCATGATGTTCGCTTCCGCCTCATCTGGCGTTTGCCAATCTTCAATCATTTCCATCGCTGCTTCGTTTGCGCCGCCATGAAGTGGTCCGCGAAGCGTACCGATTGCTGCCGTGATACAAGAATGAATGTCTGACAACGTTGATGCACAAACACGCGCTGCAAAAGTTGATGCGTTGAATTCATGCTCAGCGTAAAGGATTAAGGAACAGTGCATCACTTGCTTGTGTAGCGCTGATGGCTCTTTATCTGTAAGCAATCGCAAGAAGTAACCGCCGATGCAGTCTTCGGTTTGATCTTCTGTATCGATACGAACGCCATCGTGACTAAAACGATACCAGTAGCAGATGATAGCTGGGAAAAGCGCCAGCATACGTTCCGTCGAATGCAATTGCTCATCGAAGCTCATTTCTTGCTCTAGGTTTCCTAACACAGAACAACCAGTGCGCATCACATCCATTGGATGAGCAGTAGCAGGAATAAGCTCTAACGCTTGCTTAAGCTCAGTTGGTAAGCCGCGAAGGTTTAAGAGATGTGTCTTGTACGCATCCAGTTCTTTCTGAGTTGGTAAGTGACCGCGTAACAGAAGATGTGCAACTTCTTCAAATTGAGCATTATTGGCAAGGTCAGTAATATCGTAACCGCGATAAGTCAGACCGGTCCCCGTTTTTCCGACAGTACATAAAGCTGTGCTTCCAGCGCTTTGACCGCGTAGGCCTGCACCACCTAACTCTGCTTTTTTTTCTGCAGTTTGAGACATTGTTTGAACTCCTTTTCTGTCTGGCTTTGCCCTCTTTGGAGCGTTTTTTAGCCAGACGAATTTCACGTTATTGAATTAGATAAATTCCGATTATCTTTTCTTGGGCTTCCGTCTATCTTTTCTTTTCCAGCTATTTTCCTTCAGAGAATAGCTGGTCAAGTTTGTCTTCGTAATCGTGGTAGTTCAGGTGCTGATACAACTCTTTGCGTGTTTGCATTGAATCAACCAAAGCTTCCTGATTGCCCACTTCTAGCAAATGCTTGTAAACCGTTTCAGCGGCTTTGTTCATCGCACGGAACGCACTTAACGGGTAAAGCACCATATCGACTTTCGCTTTTGCAAGCTCGTCGCAGCCGTACAGTGGCGTTGCGCCGAACTCGGTAATGTTGGCCAGAATAGGAACGTGCTTTCCAGTTGCTTGCTCAAGTGCGTTTGAGAACTGAAGGTACTGATCCAGCTTGGTCATCGCTTCTGGGAAGATCATGTCTGCGCCAGCTTCCACACACGCAATCGCACGCTCAATTGCACTGTCCATACCTTCAACAGCTAGCGCGTCTGTACGAGCCATAATCACGAAGCTTTCATCATTGCGTGCGTCAACCGCGGCTTTTACGCGATCAACCATCTCTTGCTGGCTCACAATTGCTTTGTTCGGACGGTGCCCACAACGTTTCTGTGCGACTTGATCTTCCATATGAACCGCAGCAGCACCCGCCTTTTCCATTGCTTTGATCGTGCGAGCAATATTAAATGCACCTCCAAAACCGGTGTCGATGTCGACCAATAGCGGTAAATCACACGCGTTAGTGATACGGTCAACATCGACCAGTACGTCGTTCAATGTTGTAATACCGAGATCCGGCAATCCGTATGACGCGTTTGCAATACCGCCGCCAGACAAATAAATCGCTTGATGCCCCAAGTTTTTCGCCATCATGGCGCAGTAAGGGTTGATGGTGCCGACAATTTGCAGCGGATTGTTTTGTTCAATGGCGAGTCTGAACTTCGCTCCCGGTGTTAAGCTCATGACGAATTCCTTCTAGTCTTTGTCTAAACTTTCTGTATGTATAATTTGCGATTGGATGAGCTTTCGACTTCCTGAGATGTGTCGTCTCATCAACATTTCTGCAAGCTCTTCATCTCGATTACGGATGGCTTCCAGAATAAATTTGTGTTCAGTCAGCGCTTCATTTGGACGAGATTGCGCGCGCGGTGACTGATAGCGGTACATGCGTAACAAGTGGTAAAGCTCGTCGCACAGCAGAGAAATCAGCTTGCTGTTTCGGCTTGCTTGGATGATGCGATAGTGAAAATCAAAATCTCCATGCTGATGGAAGTAAGAGGCTCCTTCCACTTGATCAATGTGCTTAGAATGTGTCGACAATAGCATTTCCAAGCTCAAGAGCTCTTCTTGCGTAATATGTCGCGCTGCTAACCTTGCCGCCATACCTTCTAGCGCTTCGCGAACCGCATAGAGTTCTATCAGCTTTTCTGGAGAAAAAGTGGTCACTCTAGCCCCGACATGAGGAATACGTTCAATGAGCCCTAGCCCCTCTAAACGCATTAATGCTTCACGCAAAGGGCCCCGGCTGACTTGATATTTCTTCGCCAGTTCAGGCTCCGAGATTTTATGACCAGGCTTAACATCGCCATTCACAATGACTTCAATCAGTGTTTCTGTCAGTGTTTCTGACTTGGTGTGTTCTTTCTCAGAACCCAGTACTTTATAACGAGTTTTCAACTCAGAGTTCATACTCAGATACTCACGTTACCGACATCAAAATGTCTACAATTTCTTAACCTGAATATAAAGTAGTCGATCAAAGTGTCGACAATCAAGTAAATTGTCGACAATTTAGACTAAGGTCGTAATTTAAATCGATGAAAATCATCTATTACGAGCTAAATGGAGGGGTAATTGCGAAGGAAAAAGAAAATTGTCGACAACTAAACACCTCTTAACATTATGATATAAAAGAAAAACAATTAAGCCGTCGAACAATTAAGGATACAAAAGGCTATTCTTTAGGTGAAAATTGCTCAAAAACTTGCTGCGATGTCATCTTTTGTGAGGTGGGATTGAGGTCATAATACGCGGGCTTTTCATCGGTAAAGATCTCTAATGAGAGTTTGAAATCTGGATTGTCGAACAAACCAGCGGAGAGAATGTACTCGCCTGTCGGTAACAAATGATAGAAAAGGTTTGTGCCGCATTCGCCACAAAAACCTCTCACCGCCCAGTCAGACGATTGATAACGCTTTGGCTCGGCCCCCTTAAACGTTACGTTAGGACCACAATGCACAGCATGGAGTGCTCCACTCGACCATTTTCGACACATCGAGCAGTGGCATAGACTCACTTCATTCTTAGCATCTGCGATCACTTCAATAGCGCCGCACAAACATGTCCCTTTCATTCTCTGTTTCCTTATTCGTTTGATGTCATTCCATTATGACGCAATTGTTAGCACGCACGCGTGATGTGCAACCAATTTTTCAGCGTGAACTTTATGAACAAAATATCCGTTATGCTCAATATTCTCTTTATCGACGTTTTAAAGACATCAATTTAACACTTGATTAACCTTTGACACATCAGCATCCAGTTCGAGTTAAAAGCTGAAACAAAAATAAGACTCATCTAAAAATAGAGTCACCAACATAAGGAACGTGAACATGTTAAAGGTAATCAAACCAACGCTCGCCGCATCGATCATCGCAGCTTCATTTTCATTTAACGCTTTTGCTGCTGATGTAGAAAAAATGCATTTCTTGATCCCTGGAGGTGCCGGTGGCGGCTGGGACATGACCGCACGAGGTACAGGTGATGTGCTACTTAAATCAGACATCGTTGAGACGGTATCTTTCCAAAACCTTTCTGGTGGCGGCGGCGGTAAAGCCATTGCGCACTTGATTGAAACGGCAGATCGCCAAGAAGATACGCTGATGGTGAATTCAACACCGATCGTCGTTCGCTCTCTAACAGGTATTTTCCCTCAATCCTTTAGAGATCTCACTCCCGTTGCAGCCACCATTGCGGATTACGGTGCCATCGTAGCCTCTGTTGATTCGCCATACAATTCTTGGGAAGACGTAGTAAAAGCATTTGAATCTAACCCTCGCAAAGTGAAAATTGCAGGTGGCTCTGCTCGTGGCTCGATGGACCACCTCGTCGTTGCCGCCGCATTTAAAGGCGAAGGATTTGATGCGCGTAAAGTTCGTTACATCGCTTACGATGCGGGCGGTAAAGCCATGGCAGCCCTTCTTTCAGGCGAAACTCAACTGCTCTCTACGGGCCTAGGTGAAGTACTGGAGATGTCAAAATCTGGTCAAGTCAAAGTGCTAGCGGTAACTGCACCAAAACGCCTAGAAGCCGCACCAAACATTCCTACGCTAACAGAATATGGTAACGAAACTGTCTTCGCTAACTGGCGTGGATTCTTTGCTGCACCAGGTACTAGCCAAGAAAAGCTGGATGAATGGAATGCAGCATTTACCAAAATGTACAACACTGACGAATGGCAAGTCGTCCGTGACCGCAATGGTTGGATAGACAACTACAAGGCGGACAAAGCGTTCTTCGCGTTCCTTGAAGAGCAAGAGCAGCAAATGGGTGACTTAATGCGCGAGTTAGGCTTCCTAAAGTAACAGTCGAACTGGGTCCCTCAGATTCCAACCTCACCCAATAACGTGGGGTTGGTATTTCCCCAACTGTATTTGCACTCTAAGTTTCACCGTATATGGATATTGTCGACAATCGGCATGCACACTCCTTTGTTTATATACCCAAAGCAGCTCGACTAGCAGCGAAATGCTTAATTGTTAATGGTTTAGTTTATTCATTAACGTCCATATGCGGTCTTTTTTATTTTTGTTAGGAGTTGAATATGTCTCGTTCAACCAACTTTTTCACCAAAGAATATTTGCTCTGTCGTGACCGTGTCGGCGCAATGATCTTTCTACTCTTCTGTCTTTGCTACGGTTATCAAACCTCGCAAATTCCATTGTTCCCTGGTGATGAATACGAACCGTTCACCGCACGTACTTTGCCAACCATCCTGACTTACGTTGGTGCAGGCCTTTCTTTGTTATTACTGGTAACAGGACAACCAGATAAACAAAGTGGCGCGGTGCTGACCTTTAATTGGAAGTTACTGATCGCTTTCTTGGTTTTGATGGCGCTGTACGGCGTGGGCCTGACTTACCTCGGCTTTGTTATAGCTACTGGCTTCTTTTTATTGGCTGGCTTTTATCTGCTGGGGGAAAGACGTAAACCCGTTCTGTTCGGCGCGTCGTTTCCATTCGTGATCGCGTTCTATTTATTACTCACTCAAGGTTTGGACATCTATCTCGAACCGGGTTTGATTTTCACCATCTGGTAGTCAAAGAAAGGACTGAATTATGTTAGATGGAATTCTACAAGGTTTATCCACCGCAGTAATGCCAATGAACATCATGATGGTGATCGTTGGTTGTTTCGTCGGTACATTTATCGGCATGTTACCTGGGCTTGGGCCGATCTCAGCCATTGCTTTGATGATCCCAATTACTTATGGCCTAGAGCCATCTTCTGGCCTTATTTTGATGGCGGGTGTTTATTACGGTGCGGTATTTGGTGGCTCTACGTCGTCGATTTTAATTAACGCGCCGGGTTGTTCTTCAACCGTGGTGACAGCATTCGACGGATACCCAATGGCTCAAAAAGGCCAAGCAGGTAAAGCATTAGCTTTGGCTGCTTATTCTTCTTTCACTGGCGGTACGCTATCTGCCATTATGTTGCTTGTTGCCGCACCAGCATTGGCTAGCGTCTCCCTTAGCTTCCAATCGTCAGACTATTTTGCGTTGATGCTACTTGGGTTATCAGCAGTCGCGGCTTTTGCGGGGAAAGGTCAGGTAATCAAAGCGTGGATGATGACCATTCTTGGTTTGATGCTATCTACCGTTGGAATCGATAAAGGCGTAGGCGTTGAACGCTTTACCTTCGGTTTAACGGATTTAATGGATGGCTTTAGCTTCTTGTTGCTTGCAATGGCGACATTCGCACTGGGTGAGACGCTGATGGGCATCCTTAAACCATCAAAAGACACCAGCGATGAAGAACAGGAAAAGCTGAGCAACATTGGCTCAATGAAAGTGACGAAGGAAGAAATCAAAGACGTTGCGCCTGTTTCAATTCGCTCTTCAATATTAGGTTTCTTCACTGGCGTTCTTCCTGGCGCAGGAGCAACCATTGCGGCTTTTTTAAGCTATGGTATGGAGCGCAACCTCGTACCTAAAGAGAAAAAGGAAGAGTTCGGTAAAGGCAGTATCCGTGGTTTGGTCGCGCCAGAATCAGCGAACAACGCAGCGTCTAGTGGTTCATTTGTTCCACTGCTAACGCTTGGCATTCCAGGTTCTGGTACGACAGCTATTATGCTCGGCGCGCTGATCGCTTACGGTATTCAGCCAGGCCCTCGCCTGTTTGTTGAACATCCAGATGTGTTCTGGTCGGTGATCATTTCCATGTACTTCGGCAACATCGTACTCGTGATCCTGAACTTACCGTTGATTCCGTACATTTCAAAGCTTTTGGCGGTTCCAAGAACGGTACTTCTGCCGATGATTTTATTCTTCTCAATCACCGGAGTTTATTTGGTCTCATTCAATACCATGGATGTGTTCGTGATGCTGATTGTCGCTATGGCTGCCATTGCACTTCGACTCGCTAACTTCCCACTTGCGCCTTTATTGCTGGGTTTCATCCTTGGGGGATTAATGGAAGAGAACTTACGCCGCGCATTAATGATTTCAGACGGCGAATTGAGTTTCCTATGGGAGCGCCCTATTACCCTTACCTTTACTGTTTTAGCCGTATTGGTACTGGCAAGTCCACTAATCGTAAAGCTGATTCAAAAGTTTAAAGCACAGCCAGTGAGCGTTGAGCAGTAACAACTGTCTCTTACAACCTAGATAAAGCCATCCATCGCGATGGCTTTTCTTTCTCCTATCAAATCGTTCACTTATTAAGCAAAATAATATTGACAAGCCATCGCCTATATATAAGAGTAGTTGCATGAATACACACTTAGCACAACTTAACCAACGAATTATCATCATTCCATAGGAATGGTGGGATATTTGATGCGCTCAATATTTATCGAACCCACCCATAACGGTGGGTTTTCTGTCTCTGCCGTATGGGAAATATTCTCTTGGAGGCGTTCACATGCAAAAAGTAGCGGTTTTTGGTAAACCCGGCAGCGGAAAATCGACGGTAAGTAAAGCAATCGCGTCTGCTACCGCTCTCCCTCTTCATCAATTAGATTCCATAGTCTATAAACCAAACGGTGAGCCCATTGAGCGTAACGTTTTTGATGAAGCACATAGCAATATACTTCACTCAGATCGTTGGATTATAGATGGTCTAGGGCCTATCAGCTCCTTTAATGCTCGTTTAGATGCAGCCGATACTCTCGTTTATATCGATCTACCATATTCAGTAAGCTATTGGTTTGTGACGAAACGTCTCCTTAAAGGACTATTTATTAAACCCGAAGGTTGGCCTGATGGCAGTTCGGTATTGAAAGGGACATTACAAAGCTACAAAGTTCTTCAGCAATGCCCTGCATTCTGGAATGATGACTTCATGTCTCGTCTCGAAGGGTACTCTCAAAGTAAAACCGTTCATGTCATCAAAAACGTTACAGAACTGAACAATTTTGTTTTAGAGTGGGTAAAGTAAACTTCATATCAGGACACTAGAGCATATGGGATGGGCCATCTAAAGCTCTAACAATGAAAAAGAACATAACAAGGATTGTTTATGCTTTTAGAACTAGCGCTTTTATTCGTTGCCGGCGTAGTTGGTGGGATCATTAACTCCATTGCGGGAGGCGGAAGCTTTATTACTTTTCCGGCCCTATTGGCGGTTGGTGTGCCTCCTATTATGGCCAATGCAACAAACACTTATGCTTCATGTGCGGGGTACATTAGCGGAGCCGTTGGCTTCAGAGAAGAGATCATGAAGAACAAGCAAGAACTGTTGTTCACAGTCTCATTCAGTTTAGTAGGTGGCGCTGTCGGAGCATATCTGCTGCTCAACACACCAGAATCGCTATTTTTGGAAGCCATCCCTTGGCTACTCTTGTTTGCCACCATGCTTTTCCTGACTGGTTCTCGTTTAACAATGCTTATCAAAACTGTCGCGAAAGAGCACAAACACGCAGGAATACTCGGAGCAATCGCTTTGGGTCTATTACTTGTTGGTGTCTCTGCTTACGGTGGTTTTTTCAACGCAGGTTTAGGGGTTATTGTTCTGAGTTATCTGGTAGTAGCGGGTCACCAAGACATTAATTTAATGAACGGTTTGAAATTGCTGGTATCTACGTGTGTTTCACTCATTGCTATCGTGATTTTTGTTGCGAATGGTTCCATTGACTGGCGCACAGGTAGCGTTGTTTTGGTCGGTACGTTGGTGGGTGGTTATCTTGCAGCTCGTGTATCTCGTCAACTTAATCCCAATCATGTTAAAGGGTTTGTTGCTCTTTCTTCTATTCTCATCACTATCTACTTTTTCATTGATGTTTATGCTTAAGTAAAACTTGCACATGTAGATAACACTCCTATAAAAAACGCCATCGCGAATGATTAATGCTGATCGCTGAACGAGGTTTTTGTGTCATTACAGCGAGCCTTGGCGTGACTAGGGATCTAATAGCAGTACGCTGAGCGGCTAATGAAACAATTTTGACCATAAAGGGCTCGGATAGAAGATCCTGTATCACGCTCCTCCGTCGCTGTACAGGATGACGAGAGATAGAAATATGCCACTCGCTGTTAAACGAGTGGCATTAATCGAGAAAGATGGCGTTTTACATCAATAAGAAGAGAAAGTAACGGTTACTTAATCAGCCCTACTTCTTTGTAGTATTTGAGCGCACCTGGGTGAAGAGGCGCAGATAAACCGTCTTTTACCATTTCCTCTTTCTTCAAGTTCGCAAACGCTGGGTGGAGACGGCGGAAATCATCGAAGTTTTCAAATACCGCTTTAACCACGTTATAAACCACATCTTCTGGTACAGCAGTAGAGGAAACAAACGTCGCACCCACACCAAAGGTTTGAACATCACTATCTGTGCCACGATACATACCACCCGGTACATTTGCGACACGGTAGAAGCTATTGTCTGCAACCAATTTTTCTACATTAGGTCCAGCTACCGTTACGATATTACTATCACACGACGTAGTGGCTTCTTTAATCGCTCCACTTGGGTGACCAACGGTATAAATCATCGCATCAATTTTGTTATCACAAAGTGCTTTTGATTGCTCTGCTGCTTTTAACTCAGACACAAGCTTAAAGTCATCGTTACTCCAGCCATACTGGCTCATTAACACTTCCATGGTGCCTCGTTGACCTGAGCCAGGGTTACCAATGTTGACGCGCTTACCTTTCAAATCATCAAAAGTTTTGATGTTCGCGTCTTTACGTGCAACGACAGTGAACGGTTCTGGATGAACGGAGAATACGGCGCGTAGTTCTTTAAAAGGCCCGCTTTCCTTAAACTTACTGGTTCCTTTGTAAGCATGATACTGCCAGTCTGATTGAGCGATACCGAGATCCAATTCACCAGCACGAATAGTGTTGATGTTATAAATCGATCCCCCAGTACTTTCTACCGAACAACGGATACCGTGATCTTCTCGCGATTTGTTAACCAAGCGACAAATTGCTCCACCAGTCGGATAATAAACCCCTGTTACGCCACCAGTACCAATCGTGACAAACGTTTCTTCCGCAGACGCAGAAAAGCCTGTTGTGAGTGCCGCTAAAGAAGCAGCAAGTGCGATTTGCTTAAACTTAAACATTGAACATCCCTTTTACCTGTGTTGATGACCGTTTAAGTATAGCAACCGTTAACAATTTGATAACGTTTGAGTTCTCATCCTTGCAGATTAGCTTAGCTAATCACCACTTTTATCAGCATACTCTGCCATCGTACAAGACTCTATATAAGCGCAACCCATATCGCATAGAAAATTAAATCTTTTTAAAGTTTTTAATTTATTAAATTTTTAGACAGACATATCCATTCGATATTATATATTAAATAGAAACACTCAGGACAATTAAAATAATATTGTTAAACAACCTTTATTCTATATAAATATGATGAATTATAACTCCAGACAAAAGACATGAGGCACTTGAAATAAACAAGACGAAAGAGAGAACAAATAATCGTTTAATATGCTTTGGAACTTTATCTCTCTTCTCTAGCATTTTATACCGTTTCGCATGAAACTTGCTCAGAAAGACAGTGCCATATTGTAGGACACCTTGACCTGATAAGAATATATTCAGAGTGTAGTATCGGACTCCATTATCAAGAGTATCTTCAAGATACTTCAACCAGTTGGATTTCAAATAAATAACAAACAAAACCCAGGTGAATATACCTAAAATTCCAACCGTAGTCAGATAAATAACTAAATCTGATGCTAAACTGATATCTTCCATCTTCGACTACTTATTAAGTTGAGTTTTATATAATTCTGTTCCCAAATACTCACCAGTCGAACCGCCATATTTTCCTTTTAAGTACTCCCACTACAAAAAAAACACTTTTTGTGAGTAATAATGACACTCTAACTCAATTTTATGCAACAAAGCCACTATGGAGTGATAACTTTGAGCTGAGTTCAACAAAAACAACAACTTCTATGCAAGATAAATCTCTTTTAGCATGGTGATCAAATCATTGATGATTACTAAGGAAGCGGGATAGAGTAAATGTCTAACTACGTTATATGTGTTACAAACCAATTCCTCAGTAAGTATCAATATCTAGTTATTAGCTTAGATAACTGAAACAAAAAAAGCGTCGTATAAACAACGCTTTGTAGTTAATGAGATGGACGGTTACACCGTTGGGACTGACGCTCGCCACGCTTGGTTCTGACTATCTGAGATAGAACGGAACAATTCACGTAGCTCTTTCAACAGACCTTCTTGGAAACCAATGTTTTCATCGGCTTTCTGTTTGGCTGCTTGTGCGCGAGTCGCTTGTACTTCATCATCTTTGCTGCGCGCTTGCGCTTTGGTTTGCTCTACATTCGATGCAGAGTTTGCCATCTGGCCCAAAGCTTGAAGAATGGCGTTCTTCGCTTGGTTTGAACTCATCAGCTTATCGAACTTACGACCACCACTTGTCAGCTGTGCTGTCGTGTCCGCGATATTGTCTTTTGCAAGTGAGTGCGCACGCTTAACCTGATCTTGCTGAGTTTTAGACAAGCTATTGTTATTCAATAACTCTTCTGCTTGATCGAAGCCAGCTTTTTGCGTTTTCAGTACATTATTGCTCGCCATTTCATTCTTGATTTCTTTCCCTGCTTTGAAAGAACCAAGGGCACCAATAATTGCGGTAGCACCCGCTAATACACCCGAAACGACTGCCATCGCGATCATCGCACTTGCCGAGTTGTTTAGTTCTGCCGCTTGGCTTTCTAAACTCGCGACGTTTGCTTCAACAGCAATTTCACGTTGTAGCACTTGCTGTTCACGGCTCAGCTTTGATACTTGATACAACAATGTTAATAGCGTCAACGATTGTGATACCGCATCTGATGGTGACTTGATCACCTCCTCACCGTTAAGCGCTTTCATCGTTGTGCTCATTAATGAGCTCACCGTCGGTGCAAGAGCGCTCATTAGGTTTGCAACAACTTGAGCTTGGTTACTCACTGTAGGAGCTTTAGGCATCTCTAACTGGTAGCGTGCTGCACCAGAAACACCTGACTCACTTTGGCTTTTAACGGCGCCTGCTTCAAGCTTTGTTTCCGGCGCTTTTTCTGCTTTGTTGGTTTTAATGGTATCGCCTAAACCGTATAGTTCACCACGACCCGTTCCGCCTACTTTATCTAGCATAATAAACTCCTTATACCGTTGCAGGACGGCTTAACACCGTTTGCATAGTTTCACTTTTCGCTTGAATCATTTGCATGATGAGGCTCATCAGCTCTTGGAAGTCTTCCATCAACTTACCAATCTCTTCTTTGAGCTTATCAATGACAGCCTGGCTTAACGTCATTTTGGCTCGAAGATCTGTGATATCAGCCTGAATCTCTGTCACGTGAGCATTGTTAGCAGCATGGACACTGTCCGTTGCGCCTTTACCCACATTGACGGCGAGATCAACGGTTTCTGCGCCATAACGAATCGCTTTCGCTGTTGTTGTCGCAGCTTTTGTGCCCATATCCGCCACTTTCGCCATGTTTGCAGCGGCTTTCGTAGCGATTTCTGTGACCTTTTGAGCTACCTTACCAGCACCTTTCGCTGCAAGTTTCGCGATACCGCCAGCTGCTGCACCACCAAACGTCACAACAGCTCCGATAACCGCGACGGCGATTTCTAATGCCATTACGACTTTGTTTAACACATCGACATTTACGCCCGCTTCTTTTAGAGCATCTTGAACGGCTGGCTCTTGCAACGCCATGCTCACTGCTCCCATGACGCCACCAGCGATCATAAGTGCACCGGCTGCTGCACCAACACCCGTTGCCACCATTACGGCACCAACAACAATAGAAACCACCGCACTGATCCAACCAAAGATCTTCGCTGCTAAGCCTGATTTTTGGGCTTCTTTTGCAGCGGCTTCCGATTCTTTGATTTTGTCTTGGTTTTCAACCATCTCTTTTTCGTGCTTAGCTTTTGCGACCTTCACTTCCTGAATTTTCAGCTCGTTTTGAGCACTTTTCAGTTTATCCGTGATAGCAGCAAGCTCTACTTCAAAATCATCAGCAGAACCTGCGATGATTTTGACTGCAATCGAACCTGTTTGATCTGCAACTGCATGGAGAGATTTTGCAATGGTATCGACGATCTTTTGCAGCTGTGCCATGGCTTTTAGCGTCAAATCATTCACTTTGTCGCTAACAGCTGCGTTAGGTGCATCTAACTGAACTTTTACTTTTCCGGTGTTCAGTACATCTGCATCTTTACTCTTCACGTTTTCTACCGTCACAGACGGCGTCGCTGTAGACGCCGTTTTCTGCACGTTATCTAACGTGGCTTGGCCAGATTCAGGGCTATAAACCTGTGTCTGGATGCGGTCAAGTGCAATAGAACTCATAGTCTAATTACTCCTTTTTATTTCTCACCGCTTCTAACATGATGCCTGCACGCTCATGCAAATCTGCATATTGTGATTTTCCGGCAGACATCTCCTTCGCGCTGTAAAACCCACTCTCTGCTTCTGTCAGTTGTTCCAGTTTCAGGTGACATTCAGCAGAGTGAAAAGGTGGACGTGGATCATTTACGTCCACTAGCGCTGCGTAGCTGTAGGCATCTATTGCCTGCAGATACTCACCCAACTCCTGACGAGCCGCGCCAAGGCCAATGAAAAATCGCGCCTGATAATGATCAAGCATGCTGAGTAATTGAAATACTTTCGCTGCTTGCTCAATCTTTCCCGATTGGAAAAAGTTGTAACCTACGGCATAAATATGTTCGATGGTGTCCTGAGACACATCGTGCAACATTTTTAGCGTGCCTCCCTCTTCCAGAAAAGACAGCAGCTCTTCTGCTTGCATTTGGGATGGATCGGTCGCGTTTTGTTTAGTCATGGTTGTTATCCTTAAATGGCTCGTAGGATTTCTTGTAAAATACTGTGGTACTTCTGAACAAATTTGTTCATTGCTTCAACGGTCGAGTTGTATTGGGAACTGGTGTCGTTCAGCTCAGTGGTTTTGATTTGCACTTCATCGTTAAGCAACTTGGATTTAGCACTGACAGAACTAGAAAAATTAGACAGTTTTTTCGACTTCTCTTCGTCTTGGTACGACGCACCATCACCGATAGTAATACCTTGTTTTTGAAGAAAGTCTCGATGGTTTGTTATCTTATTATCCGTCAAATACTTGTACTCAGGTGAAGCTTCAAAATCCGTTTGATTACTGTAGTTAAAGTCACTCGCTTTGAAGTTACTTTCTGGATATCCCGGTTTATAAACCCCATCAACACTTTGCGTAGAGTGAATTTTTGATTGCACAACACCAAAAACTTTAAGCTGTATTGTGAGATCCTCTAATGCCTCTTTCTGGTCATTACGTTTCTCTAAACGGTTAACACGACGCTCATTTAGTGCAAGCAGCACGCGCTCATCAAAGCGATCACCAATACTAGATTCAACGACAGCCAACAAATCACGAGCCGTTAGAGAGTGCTCTGCTCTCACCTCGCGATCCGCTTTCTCTTTGTCGGTGATATTGAGTAGACGCTCTTTCAATGCCCCTAAGTTCTTGCGCAATGCCTCGTATCGCTCAGTAAATGAAGCCCCGGTAGATTCATCTTTTACTATTTTTTCAAACTGTAATCGGATGTCTCGTTCGGTGTTTTCTTTGATCAAAGTAACTTGAGCTGACGTTATTTGTGTCTTTTGGACATCGGCTATCGCGCTGTCCTGGTAAAAGTCGTCGATTTCTATATTTGTTAAACTCACCGCGAAGTTGGCGAACAGACTAGAAAGGGTCAAAGGCTCGGTTCCACCAATGACGGTGTTAAGTGCTGCTTTTAGGTTGTTTGTTCCAGCCGCCTCCCCATAAGCTGCGCTATATTGGCCTTTCACTTGAGCGGCCATTTCATCTAACGCTTCTTTAAGCTGCTGTTTAGAAATACCAGGAGTCCATGTAATTCTGTTAGCTAGCGCACTTGCGTCATCGGTGCTTAAAGTAATACCGATACCTTGAAAACTACTTTTTAATTGAGCTGAGACTTGAAGAGCGAAACTCTCTTTAGTCAACAGAAAGTCCGAGCTCTTCAGTTGCGCGAGATTAACGGAACCTAAGCTACTAAAGGCATTGCGAAGAAAAGAAATAGAAGCATCTCTCACTTCACGGGAGCCCATTTGATTAGCAAGCTCTGCAACAAAAAGAGAAATTTCTTTGGTGGCATTAGCCAGACCTGTCTCGGAGAGGTTGGCGATCTGCTCCGCTTGGTTACTCTGAGTCCCCAAATTAAATTGACTAACAAACTCAGTAGATAACGAGCTATCTACGTTTTCCTTCAGTAACTTACTAAACCAAGCCTGAAACTGATTTGATAGCGTTTGGTTTGTTTGAGCATTAAACTCGGCTGTGGTTAATTCGCCATCTGAATTAGCACTTTGTAGCGACTTTATCCAAACAGATGCGGTGTCGGTCAATGATATACCAGCAAACGCGTTATTTTTCGCTTTTAGGTTTTCAAGTGTATCAACATAAAGCGCGATGCTTTGTGATTCCGTTTGTCCCGAGATAGTTGGCAATGAAGAGATTATCGAGGCAAGTTGCTGAGTCTCTGCTTCACCCAGTACAGGGGTAAATGCCTCTATCAAGTTTTGTTGGAAAGTGGGTAATGGTGCACTACTCGCAGCTGTGTCTGTTGCTCCTGTCGTAGAGCCAGTCGTTTTCATATTCGTCATTTCCAAACCTCTAAATCATCATGCCGCGCATCACTGTGGGACGCTTTCTGCGTTTACCTGACGTACCTTGTAGCTGATTTTGTTGTTGCCGGCGGCGCTGGACTTCGTCTATTAGCTCTTGCTCTGCACGTTTCATGGTATCTACTGGCGCTTTTATGCCGCCAAGTAAAACATCACCCGCAACAGGACCAACACCTAAGCCTTCCAATAGCTCGTTAAAAATATCGGTTCTGTCTTCAGCTTTTCTAATGGCGAGCTCAGCGTTCTCAATCGCATCGGTAAACGGCTGCTTCATCTTGATTCCTATCTTAAAGCGGGTCATCTCATCGGTGCTGTCAGTAACAGTCGTGAGTTTTTACTTTTTCAACTTTTTCAAAGGTCTATAATCTGCCAGGCGTAAACAGTACCAGTCGTCTAGCTCATCATGGCTAGCACCACATGCTCTTAAATAAAACTGGGCTAATCGCTGGCTGCTCATGTTGCTACCACGTAACACATCGACGTTTCCGCGAATGACCCAATCGGAGGGGTAAAGTTGAACAGCATGCTCAGCTAAGAGAAATAAGCCTGCAAAAGGGTTACTCAACCCTAGGTTTGGATGCACACGTTTCAAAAGAACGATGATGATTTCTCCGTCCTCCACACGAAAAACGAGCTCTAAACCCTCAACTTCAATTCGATAGCCAAGTTGAATTTCACTTTTTTGCCAAAAGTATGGCGTCACTTCGATCCCCGCTTGCGCAAGCGAGAGCATTAGTTTTGTTTTCATTACATCCCCACCCTTCCAAGTGGCTGAATATTGATTTGCTGAGTTAATTCTTGAAATGACAAAACGGGCAGATCGTAGTATTCCGATTCAATAAGCTTTCGCACATATCGGCGTACATCCATAGACACAACTAACACAGGCTTATTCGGCATGCGACTTAAATCACCAATGGTCTGTTTCACATCACTGACAAATTGTTGAGTTACTGACGGGTCTAACGCCAAGTAACTCCCTGCTGAGGTTTGACGAATACCACTGCGTATTGTGTCTTCGAGACTTTGATCCAATAAGTAAGCGGGCAACATATTTTGTCCGCTCGCGTATTTGTAGCAAATGTAACGTTTTAAGCTGGAACGAATGTACTCCGTCAGCTGTACAACATCTTTCTCTTTTTGGCCCCACTCAACCATGGCTTCCAAGATCACGCGAAGGTTTCGGATGGAAATATCCTCAGAAACCAAGCGTTGCAAGATTTCCGTCATTTTTTGTAACGGGACAATGCGCTGGGCCTCTTTAACTAGCTCCGAATAACTGCCTTCCATCTGCTCCAATAGATAACGCGTCTCCTGAATACCAATAAAGTCTTGTGCGTACTCCTTGAGAACATGAGACAAGTGGTACGTTAAAATTCTGTCGGGTGTAAGAAAGCCGACATGGCTAGTCGTGAGTTTTTGCTCGTAACTTTGTGCCACCCAAATGCTAGAAATACCGGGTAGAAAATCTTCATCTTGCTCATAAGGCACGCCTAATAAGTCGATCTGCTCATTCCCTTCTGTCACCAAGAGTTGGTCTTTTACAATTCGTCCTCGTGCAACCGGAACTTCTTGTAACTGAATTAAATATTCGCCATTTTGCATCCCCTCGTTAAAACGCAGGTGGATACCCGGGAAAGGCACGCCGAGGTCGAGATATAGTGCGCGCCTCACCCTTGCTAGCTCTTCATTCAATGCGACCGCTTCCAAGCTTTCCTGAAGGCTCGCGTCAAGATCAATTAAGAGCGGGACCGTCATGGCGAACTCTTCTTGCTCACCTAATTTACCTTTACTGTTTCTAGATGGGGTTGGTTTGCTTGGCTTCGCTGCTGGTGAACCCGCCCCTTGCGAAACAAAGCTTGATAAGTCGGTAGTATCTGATTCAGCCTGTTTTTTCTGTTGATAGAAAAGGAAGAAACCACCACCACCAACCACTGTGGCCAAGACCAGAAAAGTAATTTTTGGAAAACCAGGAATCAGTGCGAACAGCACCAAAAGCACACCGCCAATGAGGAGTGCACGCGGCTGAGCAATGACCTGACCACCAATGTCCGAGCCGAGATCAGAAGAATCTTCATGAGATACACGCGTCACGATAATACCGGCCGTAATCGCGATAAACAGCGCCGGAATTTGCGATACCAAACCATCACCAACGGTCAAAATCGCAAACAACTCAAGTGCTTCAGAAGCACTCATGCCTTTTTGCGTTACCCCGATAGTGACGCCACCTAAGATGTTGACCACAATGATGACCAAACCAGCAATGGAGTCGCCTTTAACGAACTTCATCGCGCCATCCATCGAGCCATACATTTGGCTTTCTTTTTCAATCAGTGATCGTCGGTGCCGTGCTTCGTGTACGTCAATCACCCCAGCGCGCATGTCACCGTCAATACTCATCTGCTTACCAGGCATGGCATCAAGTGAGAATCGCGCACTAACTTCTGCAACCCGCTCCGAGCCTTTGGTGATAACCATAAACTGGACAATAGTAATGATCAGGAAAACAACAATACCGACCACTAAGTTACCGCCCACGACAAAGTTACCGAAGGTATAAACGATTTGACCAGCATCGCCTTGCAGCAAGATCAAACGGGTTGTCGTGATGGATAAAGACAAACGAAACAATGTCGTGATCAGTAGCACTGCGGGAAACGCTGAGAACTCAAGCGGCGTAGTGATGTAAATCGCTAACATAAGCAGCACCACCGCAATGCTCATGTTGGTGCCAATCAGCACATCCACCAGCGCGGTAGGCAGTGGCAATATCATCATAAAGACGATCGCGAGCAACATCACAGCAAGCATAATGTCTTTACGTTGCCCTACCTTGTTTAAAATATCGATCAACTTATTCATGTGATTCACTATTTAAAGATTGCAGATAGCGTCGGTGCGCTTGGCGTGCCCCATCGACGTCGTTTTGTTTCCAACGAGCTTGGCTTAAGCAAAACCAGAGTCCTGCCGAATCAGGTTTAAGGTCGGATTTTAATAAGTGCTCACATACCTCAACCGCACGGGCATATCGACCACTTTGTAAACACGCCACTGCGAGCGTTTGCATCGCCTCTTTGTGTTGCGGGTCTATCTCTAAAACCGCATCGAGAATAGAGATAGCATGCTCTGGCTTTTGGTATTGAACTTGTAGTGCAGCGTGAACAAGCAACAGTTCAATGTCTTTGGATCTCAACATGTTGGTTAGACCTGGATAAGGAGATTGAGCGCCATAGTGAGGTAACGCTGATCAAGTTGCGTACTTTGTAGAGTTTCGGATGCTTTGATAAAAGAAGCGGAGCCTGAATCCTGTGCAAGAACTTGCAACTGAGCCAACGTTTCATCGAACTGTTGGCGGTACTTTTCTGGGCGCAACAATTCTGAGTGCAACAATTTTGGCTTGGTTAACGCGATTAGGTATTGGTCTGAAGGCCTGAGGTCATAGAGCTTCTCTAAATGCGTAGCGACCGCCTGTCCATCAGGAAGTAATTGAAACCGTTCAGGGAAATCGGCCTTAACCTCACTATGAGTAACATGCGTGAAGGCTTCTATGCCTACGTTTAAAGTGCTTACTCGAGTCATGAGGTTGCCACATCGTTATGTAGACGACCCAAAAGCGTAAACGCTTGTTCTAAAGTCGGAAGCGTGACCTCTTCTCCGTTTAACCTCGCGGAAAAAACCAAAGTTTGCTCATCTAACAAACCAGTTTTAATTTCGAAAGGCCAGCCTTGATCGGCATGACACAAACTGAGGGCTCTTTGAATGATGTCACTGGTTTGATGCCAAGATAACGCTTGAGACAACATCAAGAATAGCTGTTCTCCGTGTCGCTCAATATGTAGTGTACCGCTTTGCTCAAAATCCAGCTGCACCCGTCCAGCTGATGAGAAATCGACGGCATCGAGCCCCATTCCTCGGCAAAATTCATTGACGGATGCATCAATCCAACTCATCTTCCCACGCTTCCTCTTCTTCTATATCAATGGCTTCGTCTAGCGCCTTTTGTACCGCTTGTATTAAATTCTGTCGTTGTTCTGCATCGGCGAATACATCAATAGGGATCGCGCGAACTAACTTGTGGAACTCTCGAAAAAAATCGATTTTTTGTTGTACCGCCGTCAATTCCATTGCGTTGGCGACTTTCCAAATCTCATCACTGCTTACCCATCGCTGCTCTACCAACGCAATCACATCAGCCATCAAATTAGAAACTTGATAAGCCATAACTCGTCCTTTCCGGTTTAAACATTTGGAACAACTGACTCACGCGATCTTGCAACGTATTTAGAGTTTTGAGTTTTTGCATATCGGACATCAACCACTGCAACTTAACCGAGTCGATACTGCTGCCTTGAACACTAAGATCTGCACTCATGCCTTGCAGCATAAACTCAACAGCGGTCGATACCTCCTGTTCACCAAAGCGCGCCACTACGTCTTGATAAGCAGCGCCGAGCCCTTGATAGCTATGAACGGTATCGCGATAGAAACCGCGCAGCTGATGTAATGAGCTAAACTCTTGCTCTTGGCTGTACTCATCAGCAAAGTTTGAGACGCGAATTTCCGTATCAATTTGAGCCCAAGAATCTGGGTTTTGCTCGATTCTCAGAATCGCTTGCTCAATCAGCGCTAGTAGATGTTTACTTTCTGGGCTCGCACTCAAAAACTTTTTAACGGCTTTTAACGCAAGGTATTGATGGCTTTTCTCCTCTGAAAATCCATTCAAATAAGCTTGCAATTGAGCGATGGTCGAGATATTTCCTCCCGCCATTTTTGCAGCCAGATCTTTGATCTTTTGGTTCTTTTCAAGATCAGGGACTTTTCGCAGATAGTCAGAAACGAGTTCGTGCGCTTCATTAACTCGAACGCCACTGTCTTTTACTTTACGCTTGGTCAAATCTTTTTCTGCTTTTTCGGAACCGAGTGAAGTGAGCTCTTCCATCGCATCAAAAAGTGATTGTGTGGCATTGTGAACACGGACCGTTTCACCGCGGTAATTGCCTTTTCGTGAAGCGTCGGTACGAGACGATTCCAACCCGTTTTGGATAGACGCATCAAACTTTGGGTTTGTTGCGATATGATTGTTGATAATACTCATTCACTTGCACTCCTTCCGTACAATACAGGCGAATTATAGGAAGTGCGCTTTCTCGAAGCTGTCAAAATCAGACGTGTTTTTTTAGTGCGTTTTCAGTTTTCTAAAAACTCCCGACTGATATTCACTATAAATACCCCCTCATCCTTTCTATCCTCCCAACATCAATCATTGCGCATATTTTTACCTTGAACGATTTCTCATACATCACTGATATCCAACAATCTGCGATCAGGCAAACTCGTCTGATCCAAATTCGCGGGCGCGTTACGCAAGTAACCGGCACCATCATCAAGGCCGTTGTCCCCGGCGTTCGTGTTGGTGAGCTGTGTGAGTTGCGTAATCCTGATCAAACTCTGTCTTTATTAGCGGAAGTCGTTGGCTTTCAACAGCATCACGCTCTGCTCACACCGTTAGGAAATATGTTTGGGATTTCCTCAAATACAGAAGTTAGCCCAATGGGAAAAATGCATGAGGTCGGCGTTGGCGATCACCTATTAGGTACAACGCTTGACGGGCTTGGGCGTCCTTTCGATGGTACGCAAAGTCAGGAACCAAGTGCTTGGTATCCGGTTTATCGCGATGCACCGCCACCAATGCAACGTAAACTGATTAAAAAGCCAATCTCTCTTGGGGTTCGATCCATTGATGGACTACTGACCTGTGGTGAAGGTCAGCGCATGGGCATTTTTGCAGCGGCGGGCGGTGGTAAAAGTACCCTACTGGCAAAACTGATTCGATCCGCAGACGTCGACGTGACCGTTCTCGCCTTGATTGGTGAACGCGGACGCGAAGTACGAGAGTTTATTGAGCATGACTTGGGCGAAGAAGGAATGGCCAAATCGGTTTTAGTGGTCGCGACATCCGATCGCCCGGCCATGGAACGTGCCAAAGCCGCTTTTGTTGCCACTTCTATTGCGGAATATTTTCGTGACCAAGGTAAACGCGTGTTACTGCTGATGGATTCTGTAACGCGTTTCGCCCGCGCACAGAGAGAAATTGGCCTAGCCGCAGGTGAGCCACCAACACGACGCGGCTATCCGCCTTCCGTTTTTGCCGCTTTGCCAAAGCTGATGGAACGAGCCGGTCAATCTGACAAAGGGTCAATTACAGCGCTGTACACCGTGTTGGTTGAAGGCGACGACATGACAGAGCCTGTCGCCGATGAAACTCGCTCCATTTTAGATGGGCACATCATTCTCTCGCGCAAGCTTGCTGCAATGAACCATTATCCTGCCATTGATGTACTCCGTTCAGCAAGCCGCGTGATGAATCAAATCGTTGAACCTGATCATCAGGCGTCTGCTGCTCACCTTCGCGAAATGTTAGCCAAGTACGAAGAAGTTGAGCTACTGCTCAAAATTGGCGAGTACCAGCATGGGGCGGATAGCCGAGCGGATATGGCGATTGCACAAAGTGATGATATACGCGCCTTTTTGCGTCAAGGAACGCATGAGCCAAGTGATCTTGATGGTGCTATCGCTCAACTAAAAGGGATGGCGAACCAATGATCGAACGGTTACTAGAGATCAAACAAATTCGAGCGGAACGTGCGGATAAAGCCGTTAAGCGCCAAGAATACCGAGTATCAAATTCGGCAGCACAGGTTCAAAAGGCCGAACGTTCCGTAGCGGACTATCACGTTTGGCGTCAGGAAGAAGAAGAACGACGTTTTGCCAAAGCAAAGCAACACACACTCGTTCTCAAAGAGTTGGAAACATTGAGACAAGAAATCGCGTTGTTGAGAGAGCGAGAAGCCGAGCTTAAACAGCGCGTTGCCGAAGCAAAAAAAGCGCTTGAGTACGAACGTTCGGTACTTAAAGAAAAACAAAAAGAGGCACGGCAAGCCCATAAAACCAAAGAAAAATTCGTTCAGTTGCAACAACAAGAACTCGCGGAACAGTCGCGAGAAAGACAATACCAAGAAGAACTCGAACAAGAAGAGTTTCGCACTGTCGATATTATTTAAAGGTTCATTATGCGCATTACTCCAACAGAAGAAACACCGAATACGCTGTACAAATCAACGCCAGAAAAAAAGCCCCTGGAGCGAGAGGCTGAGCTTCAGTCACAGTTCGAGCGTGCAATGACGGAGAAACCTAGCAAGGAAGAAGAATCTACCGTTGCGAGCAAAAAAGACACTCAGAGCAGAGACGAGAGCCTTCCGTTAAGACATGAAGCATCTCAAAGCCTAGACAAACAATCGAAACTTTCTAACCAAGAAGCCAGCACTTATAGAAATACCGCCACATCAAAAGGCAAAAGTGACGTCGTCACCAAGAGAGGCGTAGAGAAACCACAAGACGACGCAACAAATAGCGAAGAACACCTAATTGAAAACAGTAAATTGCATGAGAAAGATAAGAAACTTGAGAGCGATCAGGCTCCAAACTCATCCTCGATTGAGCGCGTTGGCCCCCATTCTCAAGCACAAGCTTCTCTCGACGGTTCTCTCCCTAAAAAGGCCGTAGGGAAATCGCTCGCTCAAGATGCAATTAACAATGCTAACTTCACGACGAAACAAACCGAAACGACACACAATAAGCGTGCAACGCAGCGACTACAAGACACAGGCAAACTAACAGATAAAACCGATAGTCGTTCTGAAACTAAATCGCTTGAGAAAGTCGAGACGAAAAGCGCACTAGTGGCCGTTAAAGCGGATGACGAAAAAGCAGAACCTCAACACCTTGCGAGCGCGGCAACACAAGGCGATGTCATTTTAAAGAGTGTTGCTTCACAGGCTCAGCCGGCCCCTGTACGAGAAGTAAACACGTTACTCCAACAATTGGTGGACAAAATCTATGTTTCGCTGCCAACCGCATCGGACAACAAAGAGGTTCGGCTGTTTCTGAGTGAAGGACAATTAAAAGGTGGCGAAATCCACATCAAGTTGGACGCGCAAGGTTATAGCGTGACGATTCGACAAGAGCATGCCCTTTCCATTATTAGCCAACAAGCTAGACAAGATCTTGCCGAACGCCTAAATCGATTTGGCGGTGATCAGCCACTTCGTCTAGCGATCAGCGAACAAACTCAACAGCTCGATCAACAACAACATGAACAACAACACTCACGCCAGAAACGTAGCGTGTATGAAGAATGGCAAGCGGAGAATGACCTATGACGCCGTTAACGATACCCAAAGTCGATTCAGACAGTATTGCGCTCAGTAATCAACTTTGTGCAAAGCAATGCCATTTCCAAGGGGCTGATGGTCAGAGCGTATCGATTACTGTTTCTCAAATCCCTTCATTTGAAGGATTCCGTTTAACCACGTTGATTGGAGGGCAAACGATCCAAGTGGATTTTTGTCGTGCGCAACTCCAGAAATGGCTTGAGTCTACTCTGAATGCCACTGCATTCGAGTCACTGCCCAACTCGCTCCAGTTAGCACTTTTGAGTTCTCAGATTGAACCGCATAGTGAGGCATTCAAAGCACTATTTGGTCAGTTGCCCATTCTTAGCCAGTTACAACCGTTAGAGTCGAGCCAAGTTCAAGAGCATACCTTGATGTTAACCCTCAATAAACCTAACGGCTCTCTTTGTTTGTGGGTTAGCGAAGGAGCAAACGTGCTGTTGGATGCACTACCAAACAGCGCTGCTCTTCAGGCGCGACATCTCGCTTTACCTGTGTGGTTAAGCCTTGGAAAGACCCATTTAATGTTAAGCGAATTTAATTCGCTCGAACTGGGAGATGTGATCTTTTTTGACGATTGTTATATCGCCCAACAACAAGCCATTTTTCAAGTATCTAACCAGAATCTCTGGCGCTGCCAACTGGATGACCAAATTCTTCACATTATTGAAAAAGAAACCAATATGAATGACGTAAACACTTCAGAAATGTTAACCGACCACCAGCAACTGCCCGTGGAACTCACGTTTGATATCGGCCATCAAACCATCACTCTAGAACAGCTTAACCAGCTTCAGCCTGGGTACGTATTCGAGCTAAACCAACCTGTATCTAAGCCGGTAACATTGCGTGCCAACGGCAAAATCGTCGGTGAGTGTGAACTGGTTAATGTTAATGAGCATTTAGGTGTGCGCGTACTGGAACTGTTTGGTGGCACGCAGGAGCCAGCATGATCCAGTTACCTGACGAGCTCAATCTCATTGTCAGCTTAGCACTGCTGGCACTGATCCCATTTATCGCGATGATGGCGACGTCGTTTGTAAAACTCGCCGTTGTATTCTCACTGCTGCGTAACGCTCTCGGTGTACAGCAAATTCCACCGAACATGGCGCTGTACGGATTGGCGATCATTTTGTCTATTTTCATCATGGCTCCCGTCGGTTTTGAAACCTACGACTACGTAAAGCAGCATGATATCTCCCTCGAAGATTCTGCAAGTGTAGAAGGCCTCATTGAAAGCGGTTTACAGCCTTATCGAGAGTTTTTGAAAAAACATATTCGGGAAACCGAAGCCATATTCTTTACCGATGCTGCGCGCACATTATGGCCTCAAAAGTACGTGGACCGTTTAGAGTCAGATAGCTTGTTGCTGTTGCTGCCAGCGTTTACGGTCAGTGAGCTTACCCGTGCTTTTGAAATTGGCTTTCTATTGTACTTACCGTTCATCGCTATCGACCTAATTGTATCGAATATCTTGCTCGCCATGGGCATGATGATGGTATCGCCAATGACGATTTCCCTCCCCTTCAAATTGTTACTCTTTGTCTTGCTTGACGGCTGGACGAAACTCACTCACGGCTTAGTGCTGAGTTACGGTTAATCACGGAGAAAGTATGCATTCTGCAGAAATCATTCATTTCACGACTCAAGCATTAACCCTAGTTTTGTACTTGTCGTTACCGCCGATTTTAGTCGCAGCGTTGGTTGGTACATTGGTGTCGCTTATTCAGGCGTTAACTCAGGTCCAAGAACAAACGTTAGGCTTTGTGGTCAAGCTTATCGCGGTCATTATTACGCTGTTCGTCACAACGCAGTGGCTAGGGGCAGAGCTCCACGCCTTCGCCTCGCTTGCCATGGATAAAATTCCTCAAATACGATGAGTTATCACGACTTACACCAGGCTTTATTTTTGTATAGCCTGACGTTACCTCGGTTAATGGCATGCTTCATCTTTTTGCCTATTTTGAGCAAGCAAATGCTAGGCGGCACCATGGTGAGAAATGGTGTGCTTTGCTCACTCGCATTGTTTATATTTCCGATGATTAATAAGCAAAGCTTGCCCGCAGAAACCGACGGTATTTGGCTGATAGTGATTTTGGGTAAGGAGGTATTAATTGGGCTATTGATCGGGTTTGTTGCTGCTATCCCCTTTTGGGCAATAGAAGCGGCTGGCTTTCTGGTCGACAACCAACGTGGTGCTGCCATGGCAAGTATGTTTAACCCAACGCTAGGCTCGCAATCGACGCCAACCGCAGTGTTACTGACCCAAACGTTGATTACCCTGTTCTTCTCTGGCGGGGGCTTTGTCACTTTTATCTATGCGTTATTCAAAAGCTACACATCTTGGCCGATCGTGGACTTTTTCCCAACCGTTAGTGATGCATGGGTGAGCTTCTTCTACGCACAATTTGAACAGCTTATGTGGCTTGGTGTGCTGATGTCAGCCCCATTAGTGTTGGCAATGTTTCTTGCTGAGTTTGGTCTGGCGCTTATCAGTCGTTTTGCACCGCAATTGAATGTTTTTTTCCTTGCCATGCCAATAAAAAGTGCCATCGCGAGTGTTTTACTGATCGTGTATCTCGGGTTAATGATGGATCACTTTGAAGTACAGTTTTACGGCATTACCCGATTCGCAGAACAACTCAATACCATTTGGCAATAACGCTTAGGATTCTTTATGAGCGCAGAAAAAACAGAGCAACCCACCGCAAAAAAGTTACGCGATGCCAGGCAGAAAGGTCAGGTAGCCAAAAGCCAAGAAATCGTATCGTCTGCATTAATTTTGGCGCTCATAATTGTACTGTTTGCGTTCGCCGATTATTACATGTCGCACATCTCAGCGCTTATTCTCCTACCAAGTAAGCTTGCTTATCAGGGCTTCCAAGATGCGCTAGTCGATGTCGCTATTGCCATCGCAAAAGAAATTGCCTATCTACTCGCCCCAATTATTCTGGTTGCTGCACTCGTCGCCATCTTTTCCAATATGGGGCAGTTCGGCTTTCTATTTAGTGGTGAATCCGTTAAACCCGACATCAAAAAGATCAATCCCGTCGAAGGTGCCAAACGCATTTTTTCGCTTAAGAGTGTGATTGAGTTTATCAAGTCGATCCTTAAAGTCTCTCTTCTTTCCTGCATTATCTGGGTGACCTTACGCGGTAACATCAACGCTTTGATGCAAATTCCAACTTGCGGGCTAGAATGTGTCCCGACCATTACTGGCGTCATGATTAAACAATTAATGATTATCTCTTCGGTAGGTTTCATCGTCATCGCTGCAGCTGATTTTGCGTACCAAAAATTTGACCACACGAAGAAACTCAAAATGAGCAAGGACGAAGTGAAGCGCGAATACAAAGAGATGGAAGGCAGCCCAGAAATCAAAAGTAAACGTCGTCAGCTACATCAAGAGCTACAAGCCTCCAATCAACGAGAAAATGTTAAACGCTCCAATGTGTTGGTAACAAACCCAACGCATATCGCGGTTGGTCTGTACTACAAAAAAGGCGAAACGCCCCTGCCCGTCATCACCTTGATGGAAACCGATGCGGTAGCCAAACGTATGATCGCAATCGCCAAAGAGGAAGGTGTGCCTGTGATGCAAAAAGTCCCTCTTGCTCGCGCACTATACGCGGACGGCAACGTCGACCAGTACATCCCAAGTGATCTTATTGAAGCAACCGCCGAAGTACTTCGTTGGTTGGCATCATTGGAGTCGGATAAGACGCTGAACTAACATGATTTCGAGAGTAAAGGCTATCGTACGAAGAACGGTTATCACTTTTCTATACGTAATGAGATTTTTAAATGTGTCATCCTTCGCTATAGATTTCAGCATATCGAATTTGCCTACTTTTGCTTGTCCCAATGAAGCACTTGGTTCATGAAAAGTCGTGTTTACTAACGTCAATAGTGGTACTGTACTGGACAGTTTTACTTTCACCTCTAAACCACCTAAAGCTCGGTAAGAAACCTCGCCAGCCACAACAAAGGTGGATTTTTGCTTAGGTTGATTTATTTATGCGCATATCTACCGAAAAGAAACGAACTCGAATCATCAAAGTTGCCACTGACCTTTTTATAAAGCAAGGTTACAAAGACACATCACTCGATCAAATCGTCGCGATTTGTGGAGGCTCAAAGCAGACGTTATATCGCTATTTTTCGAACAAAGAAGGGTTATTTGTTGAAGTTTTAGCATACAATACCAAAACCAGCTTAGAGTCCGTCTTCCAGCTTGCCGACAAGCAATCGGCGCCTTTACAAGAAACATTGAATGACTTCGCCAAGAAGTACCTAAAAGGTGTATGCTCCAATCCTATGCTATCACTTTATCGGATCGTTTCGGCTGACTTCAACAAACATGATTCCGTACCAAATCAATTCTGGCAGACAGGGCCGCATCGCATTCATCAATACCTCATCGACTTTTTAAAGAGTGAAACTGTCAGCTCACAACTCGATGTTGAAAATGCCGACCTCGCTTGTGAGCAACTACTTGCATTAATTAAACTTGATTACCAGAACATGGCACTAATTGGCTTCGATTTTCCGACAGATGAAGAGTTAGATGCACATACGAAAAAAGCGGTCACCGCCTTCCTAAATCTATACCAAAGATAAACTCACTGAATATAAAAGGGAGCATCATCGCTCCCTTCTTGTTTCTATGGCTTAGTGAATCTCTCGCTTCGCCGCCAGTTTTTTACCGATTATTAAGATTGGCGCGAGAGCAAAGACCGAGATAATAAACATCAATAATGAATTACTTAGTGCGAGAGTGGTCGCCTGCTCTTTGACAACAGAACTAATTTGGCTCATTCCTAATGCCGAATTTGGCAAGTGTCCATGAGTCAGAATCGTACTGCTCAACGCATTTTTATAAGCACCAAAAGCATGATTCACATCATCTAGCGTTCGGCCAATCTCTCCAGCAGCTTGTGCACTATGGCTTTGCATTACCCGTGAGAACACGGCACCAGCGATCACACCGCCAATGGTACGAAAGAGGTAGAAATTGGCGATGCCTTCTAAACGCTGCCCGACCTGGAAGTACATCAAGACTGCAATGGTCACAGACACATTCAATAAGCCGACACCAAACCCACGCAACATCATCGGAACGGACAAAGATTCCGTACCAGCAAAGCTAGGTAACTGACTAAACATATGTACCGAAAGTATAATCATCACCACACCAAACGGGACGACTGCATCCGCTAATGGACGGCGGAAGTAATACACCAGCACACTGACTAGCATACCACCTAGCATGGCATAAAATGCCGGTAATTGGGCATATCCAGCATTAAGGTTGTTGTACTGCAACGCCATTTTCAAAAAGCTAGTAAACAACACATTGCTCGCCATAACAGCAAAACCTGCCAAAAAAGCGTTGTACATAAAAACATTAGTTTTCAACTTACTATGCAGCTGTATTGATGCTGTATTTAAAGGACTGGTTTTCACAAAGTAATACACCACTAATAAAGTCAGAGCTGCGGCAATCGAAGAGGCTTTAACAAACCATTCCGAGTCAAACCAGTTGTAATAACTGCCTCTCATCAATAGAAATACAACGATACTTATTGTCAGGGCAAAAACTAAATAAAACCAACAGCCCGACTTGGCTTCGGCCTCGATTTGAATCGACTTAGGATTGTAGATGCATGCAATTACCAAGGCAGAGAAGTACAGCCAAGCCGACACGACACACAACAGTGACCAATCAAAGATTTCGACAATATTGGCCACTACCCAAGGGTAAGCGCCGATCGGTAGCAAGGTTGAGAATACTAACGTTAAAGCAATAATGGCTGGTAGCCAACGCTGTTCAAAAAAGTGGAGCAGGTAAAGGTTTAATACCACCATTAACATGCTCATAAAAAAGCCACTCGAGAGCCAAGTCAGAGTGAACACCAGTTCTTGCTGTCCGCCCCAGTAAAGGACAAGATTGCTCGCTAGGCCTACCAATAAAATGGCATGTAAGAGAGTTAACGTACCCAATCTACGCACCAATATTGGTGTGAATATAAAACCTAATACCTGGGTAATCATAAAGCCGACTTTAACCAGAGCAACTTCATCGACAGATAAGCCTGACGTTGCCGCCATCTCATACGATAACTCGGTAAACATCACGGAGTTAATACCAAAAGCAGCAATCGCAAAAAGCGTCAAAATCAGCAGCGGTGAACGTTTTTCCATTGCAGTTAACCTTGTGCCGCGGTCTCGATCGATACTTCTGCAGACAACCCCGGATAGACTCGTTGACTCAACTCTTGAGGGATCTCTAGCTCAATACGTACTGGTACACGTTGTACTACTTTTACGAAATTGCCTGTCGCATTTTGAGGTGGCAATAAACTAAACTGTGCACCAGTCGCCGGAGTGATCGAAGAAACACGGCCATGCAATGGATGGTTTGGAAACATATCCAATACCACTTCAACCTCTTGCCCAGGCACAACGTTCTCAAGTTGTGTTTCTTTAAAGTTTGCCTCTATCCAAACATAATCTGGCACCATCACGATGAGCCCCATTCCTGGTTGTACAAACTTGCCGACTTGCACTTGCCTATCTGCCACATAGCCATCGAATGGCGCACGCACCGTGGTTCTTTCCAGTGAAATATTAGCCAGTTGTAAGTTTGCTTCTGCTTTTTTACGCTGTGCTGTCAGTTGCAACTTCTCGGTCATCAATGTGTCGAGCTGTTTTTGCTCAGCAGCTAAGCCCAATTTAGCGGTTTCAAGATTACTGCTTGCTTCAATAGATCGCGTTTTTTGTGCTTCAAACTGATTTTTGCTCACAGATTGCTTTTGTACCAAACGAGAAAGACGTTGAAACTCCGCCGCTTGGTGTTCGGCATTTGCACTCGCGCGGCGAATACCTTGCTTCGCCTGCTCAATTTTCATTAACTGCATATCCGTTTTGATTTGATTTGCAGTAAGCTCAGATTTCGCAACATCTAGTGCTGCTCGAGCAATTTCTTGGTTGGCAATAAAGTCTTCATCATCAATGACAAACAAAGGAGTTCCTTCTCTTACCCACTGGTTATCTTTGACAAAGATTTCGCTTACTTGCCCCCCAACCTCAGGTGAAATGGCCGTAACGTCTGAATGAACATATGCGTTATCCGTCATTACAGTATTCGGCTGGTATAAGGCACAGCCAGCAGCAAATAACGAACCAACAACAAGCGACAAGGCGATAACTTTCTTCTTCATGTTTGAAACCCATTTTATGATTTTCACAAACTGCACTGTACCGTACAGTTTTAGTAAAGATACATTTGATCATTGCCAATCAAAAAAGATCAATCTCATTGATTTATCATGAACTTCTTGAGAAAAGTGTTTTGAATGAAGAGAATTAAAACCTAACCATCTGTAATGTAAATAAAAAAACACATTTAAACTGAATAAATAAAGAGAGGACTGCAACTCCCCTACCTTTATTGAAGCCTGCTCCCCAACTCGGCGCATCAATCGCAAACAACTTGACTGGCCAAAGTTTTCGAAGCTACCTCACCAATTTTCATTAGCATCTCAATCTGACACATCAACCCAACGATAAGCACAAGCTAGTAGCATTTTCTTCAAACGAATTTGACATCGCTCAATATAGTTGTGTATACAACCATATTGTTCGTTCATGTTATTTGGTGAAATTTTCCATGTCCCAATACAACCATCATCAGTCTCTCGGTCACCTTACGGGGCTTGCTAGTCGCCTGTTTAACCGATTACTCACTACCCGTTTCAAAGATGCTGGTATTGATATGACAGCAGAACAATGGGGTGTCGTGTTGCTGTTGCGAAACAACGGTGCTCTTTCTCAAAGTCAGATTTGTGAACTGTTGTACTTAGAAAAATCGAGCGTCAGTCGCTCAATTGATGGGCTTGAAAAGCGCGGTTGGACAGAGAGGAAACCTTCGCCAACGGATAGTCGAAGTAAGTTAGTCGTGCTAACAGAAAAATCTTTAGACACCGTTGATACATGTGCAAATATCGCTTCGCTAGTACTGCAAGAAGCCCAACAGAACCTTGCTGATGCCGACCTAGACAACAGCAAACAGCAACTTTCTAGCGTGGTAGCGAACTTACGCAAGCTTAACGGACAAATTTAACTTATCAGCGTACGTTGCGACAGAAGCTGGTTTAACAGTCAGGCTCAACCTTGGAGAAATACGATGACAAAACGCAATGCTTTAATTACAGGTGGCGCTCGTGGAATTGGTGCAGCAACAGCAAAAGCACTCGCTGCAGATGGTTACCGAGTTTTTATCAACTACGTAAATAGTGCTGCGGTCGCGGAAGCGTTAGCTCAAGAAATTCAAAACGCCGATGGTGAGGCGTACACTTTAAAAGCTGACGTTCGAGATGACGCACAAATACAAGGAATGTTCGACAGCATCGCAAATGAACATGGTGGCGTTGATGTTCTTGTCTCAAACGCAAACATGAGCTTTACCGCTAAACCTTTCACGGAGCAGTCGTGGGAAGAGTTTGCACAAAAGCTAAATGACGAAATGCACGCTGCATATCAAACGGCAAAATTGGCGGTAGAAAACATGAAAGCCAACCAGTTTGGTCGCTTAATTTTTATCTCTAGCACCTTATCAGAAGCTCCTGCACCAAGCTTTATTGCTCATGGTAGTGCAAAAGGTGCACTTGATAGCTTTAGTAAATACCTCGCTCAAGAACTTGGTCCTTTCGGGATTACGTCTAATGTCGTTGCTCCGGGCCTTGTAGAAACAGACGCAACAAAAGGTGCTCCTGAAGAGTTTAAAGAAACCATTCGAATGTTCACACCAACGCAGAAAATTGCCACACCTGAAGACGTAGCAAACACCGTGAGCTACTTGGCAAGTGAAAAAAGCGGACATATCACGGGCACATACAATCCAGTATGTGGCGGCGCCTACCTACCATAGCGCCAAGTGTGCTAGGCACAAATACAAAGGCATGTACGCATGCCTTTGTATCTTTAGGTATTGCTTTGCAACGCGCAAGCTTCCTTCATGGACGGTTTTGTCTGAAGAAAAATAGAAAGTCCTATCTATTTCTTATAATCGGTGTATAGTGAGCTCAGCTCCTAACCGTGAGCTATTGATGAAATATTTAGTTCGAGTCTCTTCTTAGTTTTCTTTCGAGTCATTTCGTTACTCAACTCCTGTAGCAACTTATTCTTTATCTTCCATTAAATAGCCTCAGTTTTGATTTAAATACGAACGAGAGTTAGCTCTCTTAGCATGGTTACTACAACGCGCTGTCTTTACATCGATAGGTTTATAAGGAATTTAACCTTATAAAAACAATCAGTAATCGTCAAAATAAGACATAACGCGCATAGCCACGTCGTGTATATATCATCACTATTTAGGAATAGTCATTAGCGGTGAAATATATTAATCAGCGCGATGACAATGGAATATTTAGACTTAATTTAAACCATTTTGACTTCGTTATTCCTATAAAAGTAGAGGTTAATTAGATTGACCTTTTATAAACACGCTCTAGAGGAATAAAAATGAGAAAAAAACGAGATAGCTTTCAAAAAAAGAATAAAAAAAGCAATTATGAAGATAAATTTGAGTTGATGGTAAAAGAATACCACAGCGCAAAAGAAGTATTAGACGCAATGCCAGAAGGTTCGGCTGACTACGACAAGCAGAAAAAGCACTGTGAATCTCTATTTGCTAATGCCGAGCGCTTTTTTAAGCGAAATCAGTAGGCCAATTTAACGCCTAGATAAACATCCGGCAAAACACCATATACGGTAAGGGAGCATCTGCTCCCTTACTTTCAATTAAACCCAACCTTCCGCTAAGTACATCAGTCGCAATTGACTTGGTGAGCCCAGTTTATCTAATGCATCCAACTGAGCGTCACTCAGGTTTGGGCATTTATCAAGGTATACTCGTCCATTTTCTGCATCAAGTGGCAGTTTGTAAGTCAGCTTTTCATTGATTTGACTCGCCTCACCTTTATCGATCGCTCGAACTGCAGGCATGAGCCAATCCCAATCTTCGCCCAATAGCTTTTTAAACGCACTATGAGCAGTTGCCTCAGTTTTACTTGGCGCATCTTCTGGACTTAACTTCAAGATAGAATCAACGTCAGGGACTAAGTGTTCACCTGACTCTGAGCCCAACATCTTTTTCAACGTTAAGCGAGCCGCTTCCATCTCTTGTGCTTCTTTAGGCGCTTGAGGTGATGTCATCGCCGTGTTCTCTTTAGGGCCAAGGTACGCCATTAATGCGCGTACAGAAGCCGGATCTTGCATGCTGAAGGTAAAGTCTCCTTTGGCATTAGAAACTTCAAGCCTTGGTAAAACACCAGACATCTCACCTTGCATGAGTTGTTCTTTTACTTCCGTATTTAACCCGTATGCTCCAGCTTGATTCGCAACAAAACCACCACCACTGATGATGCCAGTCGTGGCAGCCGAGCCAATGGCTTCTTTTGCTATCGGCGTAACACCCGCTGTCGCTACGGAGCTCACCCCAAAAGTACCCAAGCTCCCTGTCGCCATGCCCAATGTTGCCCCAACTGCACCTTCAGCTGATAACATTGCATGACCTTGAGCCAATGTTTGTTGCATCGGCATAGAGAGACGTTGGTCTCGCCCTGGAAGCTGCGAAATTTGCTCCAGCTGATGGTGGTAAGCTTCAGCATCGCCATTGACTGCCGCTTTGTGCAGCTCGCGTCCTGTTGAAATTAATAGCCCTACGCCAGGCAAAGCTAGGTTGATGACTGCATTAACGCCAGAACCTTTCAGTTTTTCTTTGCCCATCTGTAACAGTTCGGCACCAAAACCATCCATTTTCCCCGGGTACTGAGCCTCTAAACTCACCTGCATACGCGGATCTTTGCTGATCGCATCAAACGTATTTTTAAGCTGCTGGTACGTATCGCTGCTCACCTTGACTTCATCCAACAAGCTGACAACTTCTAGGATTTTGCGCTCAGTAAGCGGCTCACCGCGATAACCAGAAGGGCTAACCAACGAGTAAGCTAGCAAGGCAACCTCAGGCTTTTCTTGTTTAAGTAGTGCCTGTTTCAAATCAAGGTGAGTTTTGATGTTTTCTTGGAAAAACTTAGTGTATTTGCTTCTCAACACGCCTTCGTGGATAGAAGCAAACTTGTGGCCTTTGTGGAACGTTGAAGGTTCTTTTACCTCACCTCTTTTACTGATCACTCGGTCATCTTTTTGCGCAGCGACTGCACGAAACTGTTCTAGATCAGGTACTGGGCTTTGGCTGATTTTTTGCGTTGTATTGACCATTTTTCTCTCCTACACACGAAGTGATTGAACATGAGCTTGTTCATGATTAGGGGTGGTTGGAATCGCTTGATCCAACATTGCAAAACGCGCTTGCCACAGTTCAGTCTGTTCAATAACCTCATGAAACCAAGCAGTAAGATTCGTCGTGTTTAGGTGCTCAACTGGTTTACGTCCCGCTAAGACAAGCTGTCGACCATTTGGGGCTAAAGCAAGTGCAAGGCAGCCACTACCGATGCCCTGATAATTAGCATGAGCAAGAAGCTCTAAACCTTTGAGTCTTTGTTCGCCCGACTTTTCTAATCCTCCGAACGTCACGGACAACATTAAATCATCCGTATCTGTCGCGATGAAATACAGCATGTAGCGATCATCGACCAGTAGCTGACAACGTTCATTGTCTTCAAAATTCAGTTCGGGCAACTCATTGAGTTGGCAAAACTCCAAGAGCAGTTGTTGAATCGTGTTCATAACTTTTTCCTTTTGTTTCAATAACTCTATTGAACAACGATTGCAGATTGAACGATGTCGGTAATGGCTTTATTTTTGTCACTTTTTCGCCTTCATTGTGAGGTTTTTCGCAGAAATCTCGCTCTAAAAACGAGTTGCCAGAGTAATCAAAAAGAGCAGCTCAGGGCTGCTCTTTCAATAAAGGTTGGATGACTAGCATTATGTATTTGCTTACTTCTTTTGCAGAGCGACTAACCCAGTTTATGACTATCAAAAATGACTTCTGTTGGCGGGAACATATTCGAAACAGGTGGTCGTTGCGCATCTCCAAACATTGGTGCACCGAATGCGGATGTGGCCCAAGGATCAACAATTTTCACATCCTTACTCCATGTTGAGGGCTCTTTAATATCACTCCCCTCTTGTCGACCAACCAGTACATAAAGGTGTGTACCTGAATGACCCTTTTTAAACGCAACCACTTCGACTTTAGGCTCACCTTCAGGTGTGCCTGACATGCCTTGAATCATCTCCGCTGCGGCAGCAAAGGCAAATGTAGTACAGCAGCCGGCTTTCGCGTTTTGTACTGCCTTAGCAATGTTCTGTAGAGTGCTTAATTGCGGTGCGGTTCCTCTTTGTGCTGCAGCTTGAACTCCGTTTGCGGACATAGTCGCTCGTTGATCTTGCATGATTCGCGCTTGATTCGCGTGAAGCGCTTCTAGTCTAGGCTTTCCTTTGGTTTCATAAAACTGCGAACCTTTTACACCAAATGTATTTAAGTCTGTACAGGCAAAATCACCAAGCTTTTGAAGGTTAGTTTTATGTTCGTTGATCAGCGCTACACTCGATGAGGTTTTATTCGCTTTAGAAGAAGAGGCCGTTTGTGCGGCTGGCCAATGTGAGCTAGGACCAGACGACAATCTCTCAAGATTTTTCAGACTACCGAGCGTTAACTTGTTTTCACCGTTCAACACATTTTGTAGCATCAGCTTCGCAACGTCTTTAGGAATGCCCTGCTTCGTGAGCAGATTCACCACAATGTCTTTCGCTTTATTCTGGTGGCTAATACGCGCGCTGACGCTTTTGTTTTTAGGCGCCCCTTCTTTAACAAAAATATCTTTGCCATTATGCGCTCGAACCTCTTTATCGTCAGCTTGATTTTGTGTCGCCAAATGGGACGTTAACTGACTCAACGAATGCATGTGTGATGTATTAATATTGACCATGTTTGATGCCTTAAACCTGAATAAATGCGTGTACGTCTGTTTGGCTAAAATCTACAACCGTATTGTTCTGAAATAGCTGAGCCCAAGTATCCACTAGCTCATTCAGTTGGATCATTAAGTTAGCAATATTGGTGAGTTCACTCTCGGCCGCGATGGCAACCTGAAGAACCACATCTTTAGTGGTTGGATTAACGCAAAACTGCACACCGCCGGTTTCTCGATATAAGAAGTTGTATTCAAGTAAAACTTGAAGTTTGTCTAACGTAATATCCTCTTGTTCTATGTGCAGGTTTTTAGAAATCAACAACTCGCCTTTTTCCTCCACAAGCAGAACATCGACACTGTTATTTTCAGCAAAATGCAGTGACCACATTTGATCGTCATACGCTGTCACGCGCTCAAGGTTCAGCACTTCTCCCAGTTCAGAGAGAAGCATATTAATCTTTCCTGTATCCATGTTGTGTCCTGTCTAATTTAATATACCTAAGTAGCCTCGAAATATATGATGCAGCGAGACGACTTGGGTATAACGGCTTATTTAAATAAGCTCATAAGGATAAGAGCGATTTTATGGCGTGATAGACACAAGAGCTTTATTTAAACGTCTCAATTTTATTGCTATTAGCCGTTTTAGCGAGGTAGAAAAATGAAGAGTAAGTTGGATAAAGAAATAAGAAAAGAGCGGCAATCGCCGCTCTAAAATTGGAATAGAAGAGAAAAATTACTTGATGCCGTGAAGGCTGTTCTCTGCGTTCATAGCCAAAGGATTGAATGAGTCGTTACGAAGTTCTGCTATCGCGTATAGCATGCGTCCCATGCGACCGTTTCCATCGGTGAACCCGTGATACCCAATGACTCCTGCAAACAAGTGTTTACCCAGGTCTTTATCCGCCACTGGGTTTTCTTTCAAAAATCCTTCAATGTGCTGCTTTAGCATCCCCTCACCGCCAATACTTGAAGGCAAAGTACCACCCGAAATATTTGGCCCTCGGTAGTCACGTTCAACATCAGGTACCAATCGAGCGTGTAGCTCTTTTAAGTTGTCCATATTCAATAAGTCTTTACCATTAGACGCGTATTCTTTAAGTAAAGACGTAATGTTTTCGGCATCGTTTCCTTTAGAGTTAGAAGCATTAATGATCCACGCCGCAGCTCGTTCGACATTATCGGTGACGCCACTTTTGTTAAACGCATCCTCTGCCAGTCCTTCAGCGTATACACCTTGGCTTAGATCGGTGCTTGCTAGACCTTCGATATGGCGTTGCGCCGATTTAAGATGCATCACCTCCATATCAAACACCGCTTGCATTTGAGTGATGCTACCTGCTGGATTTTTTTGCGCTGCAGACACACCACCGCCATAGTCTTTTACTACACGTCCAGCAAGCGACTTCGCTGCACTTTCGCCAATCAGTGATGTGAGGTTTTTACCAGAATCGGTTTCTAGCATTGATTCTGTCATTGCTCGCTCCGCTAACTGGTTTAGCTCAGCAGAGTGCGATTGGACCGTTTTGCTATCCAATTTTGCGAATGCATTTAATACATCTGATGCGGTTTTTATGTTTCCATCTTTGAAGAACATTTGTCCATGCTCAACAGAAGAAGCAGCTCGTAAACGCTGAGCTTGGCCTTGCTCATTATCAAATACGGCTTTTGTAAGGGCTTTCGCAACCGATTGTGAGCTGCCTTCGCGAAACAATTTTCCTGTCGCTTCAAAAAATCGCGCTACCGCACCATTAGTAGGATTGGTACGAGTAAATTCTTGGGTCGCTGCGTTGATTTGGTATTCTTTGCCACCAATACTCAGCTTGCCTTCGTTTAGTATCTCGTTGCGAGCTTGCGGCATGGCAACCTGCAATGCGCTAACACTTCCAAAACTGATCATGTTTTAAACCCTTAATGTGGAAAAATGAGTAGTACTCGTTACCGGGACTTCGGTTGTTTTATTGATTACTTTTTGCGTGTTCGCACTTTTTAGCCATTCGATGAAATTCGCTAATGATTCATCAAGAAAAGAAGCAGTTAACAGTTGCTGGTGCAGGTGTGTGAAACCGATGTATCCCGTTTCTGCCTCCCAGAATACCGCTGGAGAGCCTTGCGTTAAGGCATCTTTCATATGTTGACGCAAAACATCATCACTCGGCTTATCGCCTGAAATCAGCCCAATAAGTGTCAGGCGATCTTCTTGTGCGCGAATTGTGATTGCTGTGTTTTGGTCAATGAGTAGATGACAACAATCATCCTCATCAAAAACCAGCGACTCCAGTTGGCAGCGGCTGGCAAAATCTGTCAGTAAAGAAGTTATAAATCCATTAGCCATTCGACTAAATAATCCTATTTTTGTTGTTTTAGAGGCGCTGCTTGGTTGCAACACTTATCAACTAAGCAGCTTTCTTAGGTGTATTCTTAAGGATTTATGGCAGTGAATATTTTAGAAATGGTCGGATTTTTTTTGTTTAAAGGCATTAAAATGAAAAAACTCAGCAAGTGCTGAGTTTTTAAGATTTATTCATGAATCGTAATTTTACGCTCACTGAGCTGCTTCACCATCGCTTGCTTTAATGCATGCAACTGTCCATCAATACTGGCGTCGATGATCCCGACTTCAGTTTCCAAAATGCAGCCTCCATTTTTCAAGCGAGCGTCTGCTACCACGTCAACGTAACCGACTTCAGGGTAATCACTCAATACACCAGCCACCTTTTCCCTCACATCAACAACCTGCTCTGGATGGACATGTAAAATGACCTGCTTTTGGTTGCTCACCAATTGCAACGCTTCTCGCACGACGCTCACCGTGGTATCGACATCATCAAAGGTATCGATGATCTTACGTACCGCTTCTAACACCACGCCTGTCATTTTTTCTTCGACTTGCTGATAGTAATCATTACAACGCGCTAGGGTTTCAACCATCGTTTGCGCATTTTCAATCTTGGCTTGTGCGAGACCATCTTGATAACCACGTTGTTTTTCAGTTTCGTAGGCTTGTTGGGCATTAGCAATTATGCTTTCAGCTTTGGAGTTCGCGGCTTCAACTAAGTGTTGCGAATCAAGATAACTGGCATAATCTTTCGCTTTCAGCACCTTTAAGCCAGGTGCCAGCTGCAAGTTGTCTGTTTTTATTTCAACAAATGAAACCATTGGGGAATAACCTGTTTTGCGATTTTTTTTGTGAGTCGATACGCCAGATCTCGCTGATCTTTTGCCAACCAGCTAGCCATTTCCGTACTCTCGCTGAGCTGCTGTTCTAGTTTGAATTGCCAACGCAGGACAATGTCTTCTGGCGAGTTAACTAAAACAAACCTTATCCAGGCGTACCCAAGCGCTTGCATTTTTGCTTCAACAGACCGCTCATCCAATGATTCTGGCAACGGATGTTGCCAACCTTGCGGCCAACTGGATAACAACATCGGCCCGTTTTGAATCAAGAACCGAGCGCCTTCCAATCCAAAGACGTTGTTCAGAACCTGTTTCGGATGTTTTAAAACAACGCCTCGCATTGCCACACAATGTAAAGCTCCGCCCACCATCAGTACGAGTTGGTTCAACGCATCCGCTGGGAGCAACGCCAAGCTATGGCAAGGTTTGTTAAAAGCCGTCTCTGGAACTGGAGATAACGCCCACTCATTTATGCACCATTGGTTAAACATGGGGTTATCTCTCCAACCTTCAATATTTAGTAACCAAGGCTGTTTCTGTTCTATCCAACTTTTATGGATGTATTGGCAAGGCGCGTAGTTAAACTGATGTTGTACCTGCGCGAGTGGTGTTTCTGGTTTAACCACGCTTTGTGTTCCTGCGGCACCAAGTAAAAGTAGCGATATTTGAACCGATAAGCGCAGCTACCAAGAACACCAAAATGGCGACAAAATTATTCGCCGTCTCTTTGGTGACCTGAACCGACAAAATGCTTTTAAATTGATTGTTTTGAGTAGCAACTCGTACCTCTGATGAGGGTACCATCACTACGCTGATTCGATCGTAATTCAACCCCTCAATACTGTTGTTCACCAATAACTTGATCTGCGGAACATACGAATCAAGCGCAATATCCGCCGCATGTTTAATAAACACAGAGGCAGATGCAGGCGTTGGACGCTCTCCTGGACGTAGATCTTGATCTTCTAAAACAACATGAACACGTGCCACCAGCACGCCATCAATTTGAGATAAGGTTGAAGAAAGTTCTTGAGATTTCGCGTACACCAAACGTGCTCGTTCTGCTAATGGCGACGAGATCAAATCGTCTTTGGGAAACACCTCTTTCAATGTAGAAAACTGCTCTCTTGGATACCCTTTTCGCTTCAGCGCGTCTACAGCGAAGGCGATTTGAGAACTGTCTACCATTAACTTGACGGTGTTGTCTTTGTCAGGTTCTTTTGTTGCAACGACACCTTCGGATAATAAGATCGACAACATCTCATTCCCCTCTTTCTGAGTTACGTTGGTGTACAGCTCGGTCTGACAACCCACCAGAAACAACGTGAGCATGATGAAAACCGCTCTCATTTTATTCATCATCACTATTGTGCCTTCAATAAGGTTTCTACGTTTTGTGTGGTTTTACCCACGGTTTTCGCGATCAGCTCTTCTTGAAAAGTAATGCGCGTCAGTGCCCACTGCATTTGCAGTAATTGCGCCGGATCATCACCCACCATCTTCATGTTGTCTTGCAGGTTACTTTTCGCGTTATCGATAGTATTTTTTAACTCGCTGATGTTTTCGAGCAAACCGCCCTCCAAGCCATTATTCGCCTCGGGAACCGACATAGCTTGTTCGAAACGTTCACTTAAACCGTCCTCGACTTGTGCATCCTGCAACTTATCAATGTTGGTTTGCATCACCTCGGTGTACTGCGTGTTTATCATATGTACTCCTAAGACAAATCTAACTTGTGACTATGAGTCACGATGTTTTTCACCATCGCATTTTTTTGGATCATGAAGCTAAGCTCATCACGGACCATGTCCAGCGTTGATGCCATATCAGGTAACGACTTCAACTCAGCCCAGCAGTGCCACAAGGCTTGTTCTTTCTGGGCACCAAGTGGAAAATGCTGCGCCAACATTTCTTTAAGTGCTGCTTTATCGACAGGTGGCTCGGCAATAAGCTGGCCCGAAAAATCCCCTAGCAACTCCTGCTTCAACACCTTTAATAAATCGGCTTGCGGGTGTTCGGTGCCCTTTGCACTCTTCGCCTCATAAAAGGCGTACCACATTGCCTCTCGTTTAACTTGAGGATCGGAGAACGCTTCATTCAACGACGATAAGACGCTTTGTTTACTGACAACATCTGCGTCTTTTAGTGATTCATACCACGCTTTGATGTCCGCCAGTTTCGCTTCTGTTTTCTCTAACGTCTCTTTTGGAGAGGCGTGTGAGGCTTCCGCTTGCTTGGCATTACGCTCCATGAGCACATTCATCTTATCTTCATCGCTCCGCTCATAATGGCGCGACTCCGATTGGCGCAGAGGTTGAGGCTGAAGAGTTAGATTACTTGAATCAACGATCATCCAAGGTTCCTAATGTCCTGAGAAAAGCTTGCAGCAAATGCTTGGCTTTCTTCGCTTCCCTGTGATGCGAGTTCTACCCAACTTTCCGCTTTGCTCAAGAAACCAGCTTTGGCGGAAGCAAGGGCCGCTAAACTGATCAGATCTGGATAGGCGTTGCAAAGTGGTTCGAGCAATTGATGAGCCTCTTCGTACAAGCCTTTATTCATAAGGCTCATTGTACGAATCATCACCACGGCCTCTTCAGAACCAGAGCTTGCTTCAAGGCCGTCCGCAATCGTGTTAGCTTCTTGATGACGATGCATACCGGTTGCCATCAGCGCGATTTCAGCCAGCAATTGGCGCATTTCTCGTTCCATGCTTTATACCTTCTGGAGAATCGACTGCATCACATCTTTAATCGCACGAGTAGTGGTCGCATTGATGTTGTAAACAACAGACCATTTGTTGATCGCGTGCTGAAGTTCAGCCAGCTTAGATGGATCATCGGCGTTTGTTTCTAGGTTCTTGATGGCAGTCGTCACCTCTGTGTTGGCATCTTTCGCTTGTTTTTCTAACTTAGTTTTAACATCATCAAGGTTTACACTGTTACTAGCATCGTAAAATGACATAAGACTTCCTCGTATTTTTTAGTTAGCTTCGTATGATTCAACGACCGCATGGGCGGCTGTGTAAGCTTCATACTGTTTGAGTAGCAATTGGTACTGCTGTGGTGAGCACCCTAAATCCAACTGACGTTTCACCACCGCTTGTGCTTCTAAGAGCTTGCTCTTAATCTTGTGCACTTCCGCACCGTTTGTGTCGTTATTTAAAATTTGTTCAAGATTTGTCATTGTTCGTCTCACCTTCATATCCAAGTTCTATTGTTATCACCCGCCCGCCTTTAACCAACTCAATACCAGCAGGTGTAACACTGGATATTCGGTAGCCCTGAGGCGTTCTTGCACCGACCATATAGCGAACGTTATCGGTCAGAATCACATATGGAACCTGGCCAAAGTTAACGCTACGAAACGGGAAATCGATGTTGGTGCCTTTACTCACCTTAGGTATGGATTTCAAAACTAAGTACGGTTTCTCACCATATTGTTCCCGGAAGTCTCGGGTCACACCGTAAAATCGAGTCGTTTCGATATCATCAAGCTCACCACGAACTTCGATGCGATCACCGCTGGTGACCAACTGGACTTTTTTCAGTAACTCCGCATCCGTTAATAACGCTTTTAGCGTATCCATGTAGGCACCCGCTCGCTGCAGTTCAACCTTCCACGCAATAAGACCCGGCACGTCTCGCTCCAAGATTTGTTCAACTTGGTTCCAACGACTGGCATCATCGATATAGCCCGTCAGCAGCAGTGTGCCGGTCTCATCGCCATTTTCGACTTTCACTTGGTGATAGCCGAGGTTGCGCAAAATAAATCGAACCCCGCGACGGATTTCTTCCATCGTTCTTAAGTCACTTTTGTAATTGATGCCCAATACATCAATTCGACCAAGCAGATCGAGTTTCTGTGTTCGGTCTTCAACATAGCCCTCTAAGACTGCTTGGCGTGCGGCGGCATTCCATTCCACGCGAACGTCGCTAAGTTTGAGCTCGCCTAAGATGTTACGTACCAAAACAATGGGTTCTGCTTCTGTAACAATTTCATTGTTGTTTCCGTTAGCTTGGCTGTACCACATACCGGCAAAAATGACACTCGGGACAAAACTACAAAGCAAAGCGATGAGCGTTGTTTTTTTCCAGCTAGAGCGTTGCACAGCAACCACAGGTGTATTCTGTTGGCTAGATTCGTCGCTGACGTTACTCACAATTAACGCATCTTCCGCGTATCCCAGAGCGAACTTCACAACGCCGACCGAGACAACAGCATGGCGTGACAACTCGATACCATCACCTGCAACAGCGATGTCTTCACTGTTAATATTTGCCTCTTCGCAACCTCGTAAAATGACCGAGTCTTGCTGGCAAACGAGGGTGAAATGGTTCGCTTCGACCCCAGCATCAGACAGTACAAGATCAGCAATAAAGTCGTCACTGCCAAGCACGAGAGCACCTTCAGGTAAGGTGACTTCTACTCCGGTATGCACGCCTGATAAAATACGAATTTTCCATTGCTGCATCGCGGTTAAGACTCCTCTGAAGGGCGCACACACTCACTTTGTGAGTCATCACATTCCAATACTTTCACCCGCCAACCCTTTTGCCCTGTTGGTAATTGGCACTGCGTTAATTGAGACGACTTTTGCTGTGACAATAAGTCTTGTTGATAGCGCTCGGCTTGAACCCTCGATGTGCAGCTATATACTTCCACTACCGATTTAAATTCAGCGCTATTGTTGGAGATGTTGTTAAGCTTGCCGATACTTGGTCGCAAGTCATATTCGTTGCCAATCAACACACTATCGCCAATACCATCCACAACAATTCGAGGTTCTAAAATAAACATTCGTACTGTGCGGCGCTTAGTGTTGGTATTACTTCTAAACAGCGCGCCTAAATATGGGATGTCTCCTAGCAATGGCACTTTACGTAACTGATGGCTCACTTCATCTCGGTACACACCACCGATAAGTAAGCTTTGCCCTTGTTTAACCGTCGCTAAGGTGCTGATTTCAGTTTTACGAACGGAAGGAAGGTCGTCGACACCACCATCGGTAATCTTTGCCCCGTCTTCGAGATGAAGGCTCAGATTGATTTCTGGTCGGGCAGCAAACCTGTCACCAACGATACGCGGGACAATTCTCAGTAACGTGCCATACGTGACCTCTTCCAGTGCTGCGGTCTCTTTACCAACCAGCTTGACGTAAAACGTGCTGCTGTTGTTCAGTACCGCTTCGACATTTTCTTGGGTTAGCAGTGTTGGTCTTGAAACCACTTGAGCACTGCCTTGAGATTCCAATAAACGGATTTGAGCCAACAGGTAATTCAGATTGGTTGAATCAAGCAAAGACTTAAAATTTTGTCCGCTGCCGAGAGTCACATCACCCGAACTCACATCCCCTGTTGTTTTGATATCAACAATTCGATTATTTCCGACAGACACTCCCGCTCGCCAATCCACGCCTAACTGACTTAAATCGTTGGCACTGATGTCGACAATCGATAACGCAACTTCAATTCTTGATTGCGGTTGGTCCAATTGAGCGACCAGTTTGCGATAGAGCGGTAATCGCGCTTGAGTATCACGAACAATAATCGCATTAAGGCCCGGCTCTGCTTCAACCGTTGCTCCGCCATGAACTGAGGCGGTTTTATTGCTTTTTACAGGCTTATCTGAACTGGTAACTTCTTTGTTCGACGCACTCGTCACTTGAGTTTGAACACCAGACACGACTCGCTTTAAAACCGATGCGATACCCGGAACCGTAATTGTCTGATCTCGATATGCAATTTCTCTGTCCGTTGCAGAAGCGTACTTCAAAGGAATTATTTCAACGAATAACTCGTCGGTTGAATTCGATTTCTGCAGCAGGCGCGTTTCTAATGCTTCGGCCGTTTGTACAACTAAGTCGACATAACGTGGAGGACCTGCAAGATAAACCAACCCTTTACTTTCAGCGGCTCTCCACCCATAGCGCGAATCCCACACTCCAGTGGAAATTAACGTGCTTCGTAGCTCTCTGGCGGTCAATAATTCTAATTGGAGTAAACGTGAGCGCGTTTCTGTCGCCTTATAGACATGTAAGACGGCACCATCGAAATACCACATCAAGTTATAGACTTGCGATAAGTAGTCGAGGAACTCAGCCGGGTCATCAGGAGTAAAACGTCCACTCACTCGATCATTAACTTTGTCACTCACAGAAACCGAAACGCGATAGTTTGCGCCAAAGTTATTCAACAACTCTTTTAATGAGTCGTTATCTGCATAGTATCTAAATGGTTGCTCGGGCCAGTGTAAGTCTGTTGCTTGTGCGAATCCCAACGGAGCAAAGCTCACAGCACACAACAGTATCTTTGTGGCAGCACGTCTGATGTTCGGAAAGACTTTTCGCATCATGGCAACCACACATTATGATTAATCGTGTGGTTCACGCGCTCTTGCTCCAATAATGCCATATAACGCTCACATAGATTAACGTGCTTAGAAAGCAAAGCAGAGAACAGCTCAATCGAACAGTCCTCGATCCTCACTTTGCTTTGCAAAATCAGCTGCTGATCATCATTCGCTGTTAGTACGCAGCCATCTTCACGGATTGTTTTTAATGAGAGCTGCATGCAACGTTGTAACGCTTGTTCTTGTTGATAATCTAGATGCTCTTTAAACTGGAAAGGTAAAGCTGCTTCCCATAAAAACCATGATGCGTGTTGTTTGATGGTCAGTGACAACTGATCAACCTCGATGTTGTAAGAGCCATTTTCTGAGGCAATAAAATCCCCTACCTTTAGCGTTTCCGCTAAAGATTTCATCATCTTATCTAACATTTAACGCCCTATTTAAATCTGGCTGAGGTGATTGCAAGCCTGGCCGCACTGGCCGCTTTGAGTGTCAAAATAGTAGTGATCGATGTCGCCAACAATTTGCATGCTCTTGAACCACTGCCATACTTTCGCAACCGCATTTTGGTCGTTGTAAACCACATCACATGCATCCCAGACTTCGTTCAGCTCAGGAGCCTCAAGTCGAACTTCCGAACACCACTTTTTCCACTCAGAGATAAACTGAGCAGTCGTAGAAGTGTACTCTGCGAACCCTTTAAGTTCGTCTAGAGACGGTTGCCACTTCTCAATTAACGAACGATGACATTCAATCACTTGCATCTGTTGTTCGCTCAACGTCCCGAGTTGATCTTTCAACTGGTGTTGTTGGCGCTCAATTAAATCGAGTTGCTGTTGCACAAACACCGCACTGGTGTCCTCTCCCGATAGTTTCAACCAATATTCCTTTTGAATATCGAGCTGATTGATAAGCTGTTCCACTTTGATGGAGGCATGCAAAGCGCTTTGATCAACTTGACGGTTAATCCACTCGTTTAGCGATAAATGAAAACAAAGCATCAACGTTTTTGGCACCGCTAAATTGAAGCGAAAACCAAGACGCGCGTTGATGTATTCCAGTCTTTGTTCAAAGGTCACGAGTGTGCGGCTATCACTGAGCTGCGACCCAATTTCCAAAAATAAACGCATGGCGAATCGGTCAAGCGACGCACCGAGCTTTTGATACGTTTTCACCAACTGGCTTGCGCACAGGCTATCGACGACGCTTCTATCCAACAAGCGCTGAAGTAAAGATAACTGTTCATAATTAATGACGCCTTCACTCAACAATTGTCGGTGATTGACGTGCACAACATTGAAATCCTGCGTTGATCTAGAAGCACTTTCATATCGAGCTCCTCTCTGCAAAACAGTCACTTTCCGTTGTGTCACAATGCTGTCTGGAAAAAGCGAACGGCGTCGCCAATGCTGCTTTTTCATTTATGTTCGTCTCCGCACCCCTCTCGAACGATCCAGAAAGAAAGAGGTGTAATAATTTTTAATCGTTCGTTGTTACATGACGCATAATAGAATTTACGCTGATGAGTGACTTTCAAAATTAGTCAGAAAATTTTAGTCCCAAGTCATTTCATTTCGCGATAGCTACTTGATCGTCTCCCGAACGTACACGGCTTGGCGTCGTTCCAAAACGACGGCGGTAACTCTGCGTAAAGTAAGACTGACTAGAAAACCCAGCCTCCATCGCCACATCCACGATGCTCATCTTGCTCGTCAACAGGAGTTTATGAGCGTGCAACAATCGGCGCTCACTGATCCAAGCTCTTGGAGAAATGCCATAGTGCTCATTAAATAGCTCTTTAAAAGTCGTTAAGCTAGCACCAAACTCTTGCGCATAGTCAGTCAACTTCCACTCTTTGAGGTAGTGTTGTTCCATAAATCGACGTAACCGTTCCGATGTTCGGTTCGTTTGTTGTGAAAGCAACGCATAGAGTGATTCTCCCCCTTTGCCGTGCAGCAAAAGAATGAGTAACTCTTCATATTTTAGGCACATAATCGCATCTGGATACGCCTGTTGCTCAAGCGTCTGCATGCTGGAAAGCACTTGCTCTACGAGTATGTTCAAACCAAAAGTAAACAAGCCAGAACAAACTTTATCTACCTTGGGCAGCATCATCAAAAGATCACTGTGCTTTTGTAATAGCTGGCTAACGAGTTCGTTGTCGTAGGTTATAATCGACGCTTTGTATGACCCGTCTAAGGGCGAGTACTCGAATAAGTAATCCCCTTGGGATAGAAACACCCCGTTTTCTGCCGCGACATCGATTGTGCAATCACCTGTTTGAACTCGAAGCTGACCATTGTGAACGACAACAATGTGAGATTGGTCTGAGTGAAATACTTCGTCAGATTTTTCATAGCGGGAAAAACTACGAATTTTTCGCGAGCTCGAGCCGACCTTTTCTGTGTTTAGTTGGCCTGACACATCCATTTTCTACCCTTCATTATTTTGAGTTTCTCAGTACGAGTGTTGAGAAACTTTCAAAGCAATACTTTGATTGTTGTTATTTCTAAGTACTGCTATATCAATTAAAGAAGCAAAGAAAAGAGCATAGAAGTTCATATCACTTACCATACCCCCCGAATAATTAGCGAATATCCTAAGCATTACCCTTACCTAAAGGTAAAAGTTTATCTTAGTAAACTCTGCTGTCCGTCTTTATTATTTTTATCAGATAGCGTTTATTATTAGCCAAAACTTAAATATCATTTCGTTATTAAAGTTTAGGATTTTTGTTATACATTAGAATAAAATTAAATAGATTATGGTATCGTTTATCGAACAAACTGAAATTTCCAAAATCTTAAAATTGTATGTTTTATAGCCTAAAACGCCAAGCCAACGTGTTCAAGGAGCGAGATATAATCATAAAGAATGCTATTTTTGCAACAAGTATAAGTCTAAAAAACAACTGACCCGATGACTTAAACCATGTGATTAATGTTTGTAAAAAACAACAAAACTTTCACAACAGGAAAGAGCAAATCTTTATTTTTAATAATTTAGTAAGGTCTAATTAAATGTAACCGATTACTTTTCATCTGGTTATTTTTTGGCACGAGCATCAAGTTTTCCTGCTTTCCCTCCACTGAAAATAAATAGTTCTTTTCTTTTTCCGCTACAAGTTCCCCATTCGAGTATAGCTTTCCAATTATCTTCATGTTTCCGTCACCAGCTTGAATCGGTGCAATTAAAAATGAATACTGTACGGGTAATTGAACGCCTTGGTAGTGCTGCAACGCAGACTTAAGGCACTGATTTTCAACCACTTTACATATTTCCACATCAAGAGACGTAATCGAAGGTGGAAAGTATCCATCGACAGAAACCCAACCATAGAGTGTCGCCTGACTCTTTGTGTCAAAGCTACCTTCCCTTACAATCGGCACAGACTGACTACACCCACTTAGTAGGAATAGTCCGACAAAACCAGCCCACATAGAATTGTTCATTATGACACCATAAACTTATTTTATAGACTTAGTTCATTTTAATTTCACACAATTCTTTATGTAAAAATATAAAAGATCAACTTATATTTATACTACAAGCGGACAATAAATCGCATTCTTCAACAACACATATTTAACATTAGATTTAATTTAACTCATCGTGACTGCACCTTAATACACTTTCAATTAGGCGGGTATATTAGAGAACAAAGATATTTAAATATCTAAGAAGCACCACAATATGCATCAGAGCACATTTGTTATCGCTGTTCTATTTAGCTCACCGAAATTAAAAACCAAAATATAATAACAACCGACCAATATTGATAAACACGAAGAGATACATCTAATATTTTCCTTGATAAAATTTCAAAAGGGACTATTCCTATGTCAGCACGCCAAACTATCGATGAGATTTTGCTAAAGTTTGCTCATCAAATAGGCTTGCCTGCACTGCATCTAACGGAAAATGAAGTAAGCTTAGCGTTTGATGATAATCTAAGAGTGCATATCATCTTTCATCCTGAATCGACAACCCTCCAGCTCGAAGCTGAGATTGTTGGTCTTCAAATCGTTAATTCCGATCTCTATCGTTCTTTCCTAGCCTTTAATTATCACTGGCCTGAGCATCAATTATTCTTTAGTTTAGATAATCATCGACATGTACTCTGTTTAAACCGACTCATTAACATTAAGCGACTGGATTATGAGTATTTTGAAACTGCTTTGGCGGAATTGTTGACGCAAAGTGAGTCGTGGGAGTCGTTATTGTCTGCTCATGTCGCCACAGCTGAGGTAGCTCCGATGCCACAAACTTTAGACTTAAGAGTTTAGGTGTCTCTATGTCCAACGACATCCAATCTAAATACACTAACTTACCGGTTCATGAAGTAAAGCAAGCACAGCAAAGTGATGCTCTGCCACAAGGAACGTTTCATGGCCGCAAAGTGACCCTACTCTCTTCATCAGAAAGCAGTTTGGCTCGAATGAGCTCTAAAAGAGAACTTAGCGAGTGTTTAAACCAGTTTGCGAGTCTTGAGTCTTGTAATCGCGTCTTGGATTTTGATCAGCAGTTTAGTCTTGAAAAGCAAAACACCGCGGTCGAAAAACTACTTGAACGAAAAGTGGCCGTAATTCAACGTTCCTGAGCACGCAATATAGATGGGTTCAAAATATACATTTCACGTATATACACCCTACCACCCGCAAGCCCATGCAATAAAAAACCCCGAAGGCTCGGGGTTTTGGTTAGTACTGCTTTTTCTTTGTTAACTACTTCATTTAGAAGAAGCCTAGTGGATCAACACTGTAGCTAATCAATAGGTTTTTCGTATTTTGGTAGTGATCCAACATCATCTTATGTGTTTCGCGGCCGATACCCGACTTTTTATAGCCACCGAACGCAGCGTGTGCAGGGTAAGCGTGGTAACAGTTAATCCAGATTCGACCAGCTTCGATATTACGGCCCATACGATATGCGACGTTCGCATCACGCGTCCAAACGCCTGCGCCTAAGCCATATTCGGTGTCGTTCGCGATTTCTAATGCTTCCGCTTCATTTTTAAACTTAGTGATGGCAATGACGGGGCCAAAGATTTCTTCTTGGAAGATTCGCATCTTGTTGTGGCCTTCCAACATTGTTGGCTGAATGTAGTACCCCTGGTTGATAGACTCTGGCTGTTCTGAAACACCACCACCAAAGACCACTTTTGCGCCTTCTTCACGGCCAATTTCGAGGTAACTTAAAATCTTATCAAACTGTTCTTGAGAAGCTTGGGCGCCTACTTGAGTATCGGTATCGAGCGGGTTACCTTGCTTGATTAACTGCGCACGTTCCGTCAATTTCTCTACAAACTTATCGTAAATCGCTTCATGAACTAATACGCGAGATGGACAGGTACAAACTTCGCCTTGGTTGAAGAAACCAAGTAGCGTACCTTCGATACACTTGTCGAGGTACTCATCTTCGTAATCGAAAATATCTGAGAAGTAGATATTTGGAGATTTACCACCCAACTCAACAGTCGAAGGGATCAAGTTGTCTGCTGCACATTTTAGAATATGATTGCCAACTTGTGTTGAGCCCGTAAATGCGAGTTTCGCAATGCGGTTGCTGGTTGCTAACGCTTGACCTGCTTCTGAACCAAAACCATTAACAACGTTGATGACGCCCGGAGGCAGTAGATCACCGATCTTTTCCATAAGAACCAGAATCGACGTTGGCGTTTGTTCTGCTGGCTTCAATACAACACAACAACCTGCCGCAAGTGCCGGTGCCAGCTTCCAAGCCGCCATCAACATTGGGAAGTTCCACGGGATAATTTGACCAACAACGCCAATCGGCTCCGGGAAGTGGTAGCTTGCGGTGTGCTCATCCAGCTCCGCCGCACTGCCTTCTTGTGCGCGAATACAGCCAGCAAAGTAACGGAAATGATCTACCACTAAAGGTAAATCTGCCGCCAAGGTTTCGCGAACTGGTTTGCCGTTTTCCCAGGTTTCCGCAACTGCCAACTCTTCTAAATGCTGCTCAATACGATCAGCAATTTTCAGCAAGATGTTCGAGCGTTCAGTCACACTGGTTTTTGCCCATTTAGTTCTGATGTTGTGTGCCGCATCCAATGCTAAGTTGATATCCGCCTCGCCAGAACGAGCAACTTTACAATACGCTTGTCCGTTGATTGGTGAGATATTGTCAAAATACTCACCACCCGTTGGTTTTACCCATTCCCCACCGATAAAGTTATCGTAATGCGATTTAAAGTTAACAATGGCATTTTCACTACCTGGCTGTGCATAGATCATAACTCTTCCTTTTGTTTCTCGTTCAATATGTTATTGCAGTGTCGTATCGCACTGTTCACAAAGAGCATTACGCAAGTCACACGCCAACTACACCACACTTGTTGTTAATTAAATGTAAAACTATGATTACCAAGCGATAACAAACCAAGTGAGCGATGTTTGAGCGGATGTATGGTGTGAACACCAATGTTCAAGTGTTCCAAAATGGCACACCCTCACTGTGACAAAATGGTACAGTCATGGAACTTCAACACATTAGCGATAACAATTGGCTTTCAACTTCATGGATCCGAAGTGAACAGGCGGGTTTAAAACAGCGTCGACGCCCTGAAGATATTCGAGTGACACCTGCGACACTTCAAGATAGGCGTCACCAACTCAACTTCTTATTGGAAACCGTCACCCAGTTTGCTCTCCCGCTGTTTAATCAGCTTTTTGCTCATAGTGACAGCCGCTTAATTCTGACGGATGCCGACGGCGTCATCATCGGCAGTTGGGGACAACCTAAGTTCCGCGAGAAGTTGACCGAAATTGCGCTAAGCTCTGGTGCGTGCTGGCAAGAAAAGGTCAAAGGCACTAACGCGATTGGGACTGCGATAGTTGAAGCAAAACCGGTATCAGTCATTGGCGATCAGCACTTCATCCAACACCATCGTTTTATTAGCTGCTCGGCCAATCCTATTTTCGATCATCTTGGTCATTTGATTGGCGTGCTAGATATCACCAGCGAACAAAAGAAACATGACTTCTCAACGCAAGTGCTGGTACAAAACATGGTCCAGCAAGTTGAAAATCAATTGCTTAACTTGATTCCACAAGGGCATATTCGTGTGGATTTGGCATGTGAGAAAGGCTTACTGAACAGTGGGTGGCAAGGGATTATCATCGCCAATGAAGATGGACAGATTCTTGCGCACAATCAAGTTGCTTCGCAGCTCCTCGCGCAACAAAACGTCATCGGGCAATCGCTCGACGACATTCTTTCTATCCAAAGTGGCGAGCACCCTTTCGTGTTCAAAACAAAGCCGCTGACCGACAAAAAAGTGAAGTCTCGTTCCGTTACCGCTTCCAATGATCTGCATTATGGTGATTCCACTGTCGAGCATTGCTGGCAACAAGCCAATCGCGTTATCGATAAAGACATCAGTTTACTGATTCTCGGAGAGACTGGAGTTGGTAAAAATGAGTTTGTGAAAGCGCTACATAAAAACAGCCAGAGAAAAACGGGGCCGTTGGTTTCCGTTAACTGCGGCGCACTACCAAAAGATTTGGTTGAGTCCGAATTGTTTGGCTACGTGGCTGGTGCATTTACTGGCGCAAACAGCAAAGGCTATCAGGGAAAAATTCGCCAAGCGCACAAGGGGATTTTGTTTCTGGATGAAATCGCAGATTTACCCTTGGAAGCTCAAAGCCGCTTGCTGCATGTATTGCAAGATAAAACCGTGCTTCCCGTTGGTTCAAACCAAAGTGTTCAAGTAGATACGCAAATCATCGCGGCCACGCATAAAGATCTCGAGAACTTGGTTAGCGAAGGATTGTTCCGTCAAGACTTATACTATCGCCTCAATGGTTTGATCATCGAATTGCCTCGCTTCGAAGAGCGAGATGATAAGCAACAACTGATCGAGAATATTCATCGACGTCACGCTGAATCTGAACAACAACTTTGCCCTCACCTACTTTCTCTGCTGCTTTCTTACTCTTGGCCAGGAAACTTGCGTGAACTCGATAGTTTAATCAAAGTATCCGCATTAATGGCGCAAGGTGAAGAAACGTTAGAGCTCACTCACGTACCGACTCACCTGAGTAAGAAACTCAGCCAGGCTCAAGACGTAACAACCACTGCCGAACCCACGTTAGAACTGCGTGCAACCGTCGAAGACAAACTGCTCAAAACATATCAAGCCAATCAGGGGAACATCAGCAAAACATCTCGTATGCTTGGCGTCAGTCGAAATACGATATATAGAAAGCTGAAAAGCCTCGGCATATTGGGTTAATCCATAACCTCAGATACAAAAAGAGCACCTTTGCGGTGCTCTTTCTATTTGAAACCTAGCTTACAGGCCGCCTTGTTGTTGCGCCTGTTTTACTAATGCCTGACGTTGAGTTTCCTTCTCAGAGATCACTTGGTTGTCCTTGTGTATTTCCTGATCCAATTCTGCCGGAATGAAAACAAAGTACTTATTAAGAGTCATCTTAGAACCTCAATTTGTTGTGTTAATCACCTTCTTGGTCAACGTAAACAACACCAGAAAAACACGTTTTACTGGCTCCTTGTTGCTGGTTTCAAAAAATAGAGGATGTTCATTTATTAAACATCCTCCATGTGGGCGCTAATTATAGGCGTAGTTCAAAGGCTTACCTAGCACTCTTTTTCACCTTTTGTGCAATCTGAGTTTCATTCTCAAACCTGATGCAATCACACATATTCAATAAAGTATTGTTAAGCAAAGAAAAGTGATTTTCATCGTGACTGATAATGAGGATGAGCTTCCCGGAATTATTGACTTGAAATTACGCCTAGTAAACTCGAAGGCTGCAATAATAGCGTTAAAAGGCCTTAATCCACACAGCAAAAACTTTGAAGTGATAGACAAATGCATTCATATATTTGTAAAGCCGTTTATGGATTTGTCTACCAGTTCAATATTTCACCTTTTTTGAGAAATCTTTAGCCGCTTTTTTGTGTGAAACGCCCAAAAAGAACAGACAATCAAAGTGTGGTATATGACCACACTTGTCTATCCCCACTCCGCTTTGGGAGGCGTTTATGAAAAGTAGCAAACTTGGCCATGTGATGTCTTTCAGCAGAATGTTTTCCTTCATTGCGTTTTTGACGGCTACATTCGCATGGATTCTCAGCATGTATGCCCTATTTACTGTTTCTGTAGTAGCTCTTGTGGTCAGCGCAATTCTCTACCTCAAAGACAGGTTTTATCAAAACAAGAAAACGACCACAGAAAAGAGCGCCTAGCGCTCTTTTCTATTGAGTGAAATTTTCCTGTGACTTGATATAGTTATCAATCCGTTCGAGTTCGTGAAAATAGCCATACACCGCAATGCGATTAATCTCAGCATCCAAGCAAAGCCTCTCATCTTTCACCATAGCTTCAATCGACATCCCACTGGACGCGATTGTGAAAGGTGGGCACGCTGAGTAACCATTATTTTCTGCAATATACCTCAATCGCCCAAATTCCAAAATTTGAACTGGAATAGCAACGATAAGGGACAAGACAACTGTTATGGTTATCACTTTAATCGGCACTTTGACTAACTGTGTCATTCGATCAAATAAAATACAAACCAATAATGTAGGACACAAGAGTAAGCTTGCGATACTTAAAACATATGACGCATCAATGTAGACCACTTGAAAGCCACTACTGAGCTGAAGCGGTAGAGATTCGAAAGCGAAATGATGATAAAGGCGATAAATGGAGTAAATGATCAGTAATATGAAAATAAGCAACACGAAAGCTGTGTGAAATGGATGCTTCTGTTGTGTCATTTCTATTACCTTGAGCTTGTAGTTGAGGAGATGCAAGAGAGCGGCTTAGCTTCATCTTCGAAAAGAAATATTAAACTGCTAGCAAAAGCATGCTCTCCCATTTTTGAGAAGTGCGTGACGAATCAACGTTTAATGTAACTTACAAATCTACCAATATATCAATATCTTACGGACACAAAAAAGGATGCCACTTGGGCACCCTTTTGCTTTTATCCGTTTACTGACTGCGGATTAAACGTCGTAAGTTGTAGACGCTGTGTCGCCGCCTGTACCAGTCCAGTTCGTGTGGAAGAATTCACCACGCTCACGGTCGATACGCTCGTAAGTGTGAGCACCGAAGTAGTCACGTTGAGCTTGCAGTAGGTTCGCAGGTAGACGAGCTGTTGTGTAACCGTCTAGGAACGTTAGTGCAGAAGTCGTACATGGCATTGGGATGCCTGCTTCTAGAGACTTAGCCGCCACTTTACGCCATGCTACTAGGCTGTTTTGTAGGATACCTTTGAAGTAATCATCAGAGCCTAGGAATGCTAGTTCTGGATTCGCTTCGTATGCATCACGGATGTTGCCTAGGAACGCGCTGCGGATGATACAACCACCACGCCACATAAGAGCAACGTTACCGTAGTTTAGGTCCCAGCCATTCTCGTTTGATGCTTCGCGCATTAGCATAAAGCCTTGAGCGTAAGAGATGATCTTAGACGCTAGAAGCGCTTGACGTAGTGCGTCAACCCACTCTTGCTTGTCACCTTCTACTGGCGTGATTGTCTTGCCGAACAGTTTCTCAGCTTCAACACGTTGATCTTTTAGTGCAGATAGACAGCGAGAGAATACGGACTCAGAGATTAGCGTTAGAGGAATACCTAGGTCTAGAGCGTTGATACCCGTCCATTTACCTGTACCTTTTTGGCCAGCAGTGTCTAGGATTTTCTCAACTAGAGGCTCACCGTCTTCGTCTTTGTAGCCAAGGATGTCAGCCGTAATTTCAACAAGGTAGCTGTTTAGCTCAGTGTTGTTCCACTCAGCGAATACCGCTTGCATCTCGTCTGCAGACATACCAAGACCGTCTTTCATGAACTGGTAAGCTTCTGTGATCAGCTGCATGTCACCGTATTCGATGCCATTGTGTACCATCTTAACGAAGTGGCCCGCACCGTCGTTACCAACCCAATCACAACAAGGCTCGCCTGCATCAGTTTTCGCAGAAATACCTTGGAAGATAGGCTTAACCGCTTCCCAAGCTTCTGGAGCGCCGCCAGGCATGATAGATGGGCCAAAACGTGCACCTTCTTCACCACCAGATACGCCAGTACCGATGAAGTGGATGCCTTTTTCGCGTAGTGCAGCAACACGACGGTTTGTATCTGGATAGTTTGTGTTACCACCATCGATGATGATGTCGCCTTTGTCTAGTAGAGGGACTAGCGCGTCGATGAATTTGTCTACCACATCACCTGCGCGAACCATTAGCATCACTTTACGTGGCGTTTCTAGCTTCTCTACTAGTTCTTCTAGAGAGTATGCACCGATGATGTTCGTGCCTTTCGCTGGTCCTTCCAGAAACTCGTCTACTTTGGCAGCAGTACGGTTGTGAGCGACCACTTTAAAACCGTGGTCGTTCATGTTTAGGATAAGGTTTTGACCCATTACCGCTAGGCCAATTACACCGATATCACCTTTCATTGTTTCTCTCCAATTTTGTTTCATTGACGAGCAGCGTTTAAGCAATTTTTGCTGCTGCGTCCAAATCTAAATACCATTCCGTCAGGCCAGATTTCGCTTGAATCTTAGCCGCTGGGTATGGCAGTGCGTGTGCAGGTGAACTGTTGATTTCTTCAACGATGTCCGCTTTTCCTGCACCAAGCACTAAGTAACTGATGCGTTTTGCTGCTTCTAATACGCGTGCTGTTTTCGACACACGAAGTTGGCCCGACTCAGGATGAGACGCCACAAGAGATAGATTCGCATCATCATAATTCGTTTGGCCAGGGAACAGAGAAGCTGTGTGACCATCTGCACCAACACCTAATAAGATCCAGTCAAACACAGGGGTTCCGTTTTCAGTCGGAATCACCTCTGACATCTCTTTCGCAAAGCGTTCCGCTTCCACTTTAGGGTCATCTTCACCGCGAATACGGTGGATGTTTTCTGTTGGAATGTTTACTTGGCTAAACAGTAGCGCGTTCGCTTCTCCGTAGTTGCTTTCCGCATCGTCAGGTGCGACACAACGTTCGTCACCCCACCAGAAGTGGAGATTTTGCCACTGAATAGAGGTTGCGTAAGTCTCTGAAGCCAACAGTTTGAACAGCATTTTAGGAGTGCTGCCGCCAGAAAGAGAGATGTGAACAGGTCGGCCCATTTCGCTGAACGCTTTCATGTCGTTAGCTAGGCTTTCAACTACCTGCTCTGCTGTTTGGTAGATCTTATGGTTGATCATAGTTCACAGTAATCCGTATCTGTTAAGTTTTTACATGGGAAGCGCCAAGCGCGACCATCACGCTGTAGCAGGTCGTCTGACTCTTTAGGACCCCATGTGCCGCATGCGTACCCGAAGAGGGATTGTGGATCTTGTTTAAAATCTAAAATTGGCTGTACGTACTGCCAACACGCTTCCACCGCATCACTACGTGCAAATAGCGTAGCATCACCATTCAAAGCATCAAGTAGAAGACGCTCATACGCAGTTAGCATTTGCGTTTCTTGTAGATCAGCGTAATGGAAGTTCATTTTCACTTCTTTCGCTTCAAAACCTGCGCCTGGCTCTTTCAAGCCAAAGCTCATTTGAATACCTTCGTCTGGCTGAATGCGAATGATCAGCTTGTTTTCTGGTGCGTTTTGACCAAACACTGGGTGCGGTGTTTGTTTAAAGTGGATAACCACTTCAGTCACGCGTGTTGGAAGACGCTTACCAGTACGCACGTAGAATGGCACGCCATTCCAACGCCAGTTGTTAATGTATGCTTTCAAACCGATATAAGTTTCGGTACGTGAGTCGTCTGCAACCCCCGGCTCTTCACGGTAGCCACGTAGACTTTGTCCACGAACTTCAGAAGCGGTGTATTGACCTAATACTAGATCGTTACGCAGAGCGTTTTCGTCCAAAGGTTTTAGACACTGGAGTACTTTAACGACTTCATCACGCATCGAATCTGCATTGATCTGTGCAGGTGGCTCCATACCCACCATCGCCAATACTTGTAGCAGGTGGTTTTGGAACATATCGCGCACGGCACCCGAGTTGTCGTAGTAACCACCACGCTCCTCTACGCCGAGGAATTCTGCGCCCGTGATTTCAACATAATCAATGAAGTTACGGTTCCAAAGAGGCTCAAACATCGCGTTTGAGAAACGAAGTACAAGAAGGTTTTGTACCGTCTCTTTACCTAAGTAATGGTCAATTCGGTAGATTTGATGCTCTTGGAAGTGCTCGTGAATTTCTTTATCCAGAATACGCGCTGATTCAAGGTCATAACCGAATGGTTTCTCAATAATCAGGCGTTTCCAACCATCTTCTTCTTTGTTTAGGCCGTGTGCTGCAAGACTTGCAGGAATCACACTGTATAAACTTGGTGGGGTTGCTAAGTAGAAAAGCGTATTGCGCTGATCGAAACGATATTCGTCAGCAAGTTGGTCTAAACGAGAAGATAGCTTACTGTAATCTTGTGTGTCAGAAGTATTGATAGCTTGGTAGTGCAGATGGTTAATAAATGCATCAAGCGTTTCTGGCTCAGTCTTTTCCATTTCCTGAAGCGATTTTTTCAGCTTCGCGCGGTAAGACTCATCACTGTATTCAGTGCGACTTACACCCAGAATGGCAAAATTTTCTGGAAGCTGCTTGTTCGCATAGAGGTGGTATAAAGCAGGAATGAGCTTACGGTATGTAAGGTCACCTGAAGCACCAAAAATAACGATGCTGCTGTTTTCTGGTATTACCATCATCTTTCCCTTAAAAACGAGGTACTTATTGTGTGCCCGGATACGGCTAAAGGATGAGCCAACCCTATCAATGGCACCTCAAAATAGAAAATTGGTCTTACCTATTACGTTGATAGGTAAAGTCTATAGGCCCAAAGAACCTCAAGAAGTAGCACTCCCAAATCTGTTGGAAACACGACGTATTAAGGTCATTTAGGTCACTTATGTCTCAAAAGTACACACTGTACTCGCTGGAGGAGAGTCCGACACGGTGCAGTATTGTCTACGACTATTTGATTTACATCAACACTTGCCAGTGCAAACGTTTAAATAAGTTGCACAAAACATCATAAATATTTGTATTTTATGGATAAAAAAAGTTGCACTAACGTAAGACAAAAATTAAGCAAAAACTCTAATATGGACAATCCTTATCCATCCTTGCAATCCATTACAATTTTATTGTGATCTATGTAGCCTGAATTTTATCCTCTCACTCTATTGATAATGATACTCAATTAAAGATAATGAGGATACTATTAATGCGAAAGTAGAATGTCATGAAACCAAGCACAAAGAATCTGCACCCGATAAACCGAATACACTCTGTGCTTGATTACATTCACAACAATCTAGATATCGCACTTAGCGTGGATGAAATCTCGAAAGCAAGCTGCTGGTCACGTTGGCAACTGCAACGCGTTTTCTAGCAACACACTGGCGTATCCGTCGCTCACTATATTAGAGAGCTAAAACTAAGCCTTGCGGCTGAACGCTTAATCCATACATCAGATCGCTCGTTAGATATTGCGATAGAAATGGGGTTTGCGTCTGAACATGCATTTAGTCGAGCGTTCAAAAATATGTTTTCAAAGAGTCCTCGGGATTATCGTAAAGCTCAGCAACTAACGGGCTTGAGGCAACCTTTAACGTTGCGCGAGACACCAGAAGACGAAAATAGACATAAGTGCTTTATCGAAGTTCGAATAGAAACAAAACCTGCTTTTGTGCTTGCTGGTTATCATGAACCTATTTATGGATTGTTTTCCGCAACGCCCAACTTCCAATCCAAAGTGCCCTCTCTGTGGTCACAGCTCTATTCATCTGAAAACCATACTCATCTGGAAAGAAACTATCTTGGTGTGATTGACGTAACAAAAGCGTATTCAAGCAACCAGCAACTCGAGTATTGGGCCGGTTATGAGTACAACTCTGCGTCAAGAACTTCAATATCCAAAGGCTCTACGCAAGAACCAGATCTTCTGGTTGTTCCTAAGCAAACCTACGCAGTGATTTCGCACATAGGTAAAGCATTAAATCTAGCGGCGACGCTTGAGTGGTTCATTTTGCACTGGCTCCCCTATTCCAATTATCACGGTATTGATGGCTACGAGTTAGAAGTTTATCCAGAAGACTATGATGTTGAGAGCGAGAACGCCCAAATGCATTACTGGATACCTGTCAAACCGAACGAAGCCATGCCCATTAGATAGAAGCCTAAGCACTTAGGTTCTGGCTTTGCACCAAATTGTTAACTTTTCCTATTTCTTTCGCTATAGAATGCAAACAACAATCATTATCAACAAATAAAAGTAGTGGAATTAATAAATATGGAAAGTCCGAATCGATTTCATCGTTCTGCGGTTGCAGTCGTGGTATCCGCGCTTATTGCTGGTCACGCCAGTGCCACTGAGAGCACTTCTCAGCACGAAACTATCACAGTACTTGGCGAAACATACCGAAACACCGCAACTAAAACCGTTTTAGAACCGGAAGAAACGCCGCAAGCGATCACGGTAATCACTAAAGATGACATGGACCTACGCGGCGTAAACTCAGTGAGCGAAGCATTGCGTTACGTGCCTGGCGTAAATACAGAGCTGCGTGGCGGTGCCGTTTCTCGCCTTGACCTATTCAATATTCGTGGTTTTATTAACTACACCAACTTTTATGATGGTCTTCCTTTGCTGTACAACGGCTGGAACCTTCAACCTCAGGTCGATTCCATTGCCCTTGAACAAATCGAGGTTTTTAAAGGGCCAACGTCTGTTCTTTACGGCAATATTCCACCAGGAGGTATGGTCAATATTATCGCCAAGGCGCCTCAGTCAACACCTTCGCACTCTGTCTCGATTAGTACTGGGACTAACAGCCTAAAAGAATTGACGTTCGACACCACAGGACAAATTGGTGATTCTAATGTTGATTACCGTATTATCGGCCTCGCAAAACAGCGAGATGGTCAAGCCGATACGTCTGAAGACGAACGTTATGTCCTCGCTCCATCTTTCAATTGGCAAGCGACAGAAAGCACCTTAGTCAACGTGAATGTTTACTATCAAAATGATCCATCAGCAGGTATCTACACGACCGTGCCAGCGTCTGGCTCAGTGATTGACAACCCACTTGGCTCGATGTCACCAAGCACTTATTTGGGGGATGAGGACTGGAACACTTACGAACGCGAAGTTCTGATGATGGGTTACAAAGTCCAACACGACTTTAACAACAATTGGCAATTTCTACAGAATGCCCGCTACATGACCGCCGATGCCTATCAGGAAAACACATATAACGGTGCACTTGAAGCGGATAACCGTACCGTTGGTCGAAATGCCTATTTAACCGATGAAAAGTCCAAATCCTTTGTGATTGACAACCAACTATCTGGCTACGTTAAAACGGGAGACTTTGAACATAACTTATTGTTCGGACTTGATTATCAGTATCTAGATTCGGATGTAAAATACAAAGATACGCTTGGGTATTCGCTAACTCAGGACATCTTTAATCCTGACCACTACAGCATTGATCGTAATGCACTGAATTTCCAATACAAACAAAACTTAGATATCAAAACGAAGCAAATTGGCGTTTATTTGCAAGATCAAGTTCGTTACGACCAACTTGTAATGATTGCAGGTATTCGTTGGGATAAATACGATTCAAATACAGACGCCGTGAGCGATTATCTAGGAACAATATCCAACAGCAAGGAAGAGTTAGACGACACCAACGTATCTTTCCGAGTCGGCGGTTTGTATGAACTCGACTTCGGCCTATCCCCATACCTTACTTACTCCGAGAGTTTTGAGCCGATTGCGGGTGCAGATGCCACAGGCAAAGCGTTTGAACCATCAACCGGGCATCAGTGGGAACTCGGCTTTAAATACGCGCCATTGTCTGGCGATATCTCGGGTAATTTAGCGTTCTTCCATATTACGAAGAAAAACGCGATCTTGACCGATCCGAATAATCCTTATGCACCGAACTATCAAGCGGGCGAAGTGGTATCACAGGGTGTTGAACTAGAGGCAAAGTGGCAAGCCACAACACAAGCTGATTTCACTCTAGGCTACACGTATACCGATATGGAGATTACCGAAGACAGTTATTACAACCAAGAAGGTAAAACACCGGTTTGGGTGCCTGAGCAAACGGCCTCTCTATGGGCCAACTACTTCTTTGAAGGAAATCTTTCAGGCCTTCGTACCAGTGCTGGTGTTCGCTATGTCGGAGAAGCACAAATTGATGCACAAAATAGTGAGAAAGTACCGGACTACGCCTTGTTTGATTTGGCAGCAAGTTACGATTTCTCAACGGTATCTGAATCAATGAAAGGGGCTAGCGTCACCCTTTCTGCAAGCAATCTATTGGATAAAGAATACTATTCTTGTTACGACAAAAATAACTGTTGGTTTGGCGCTGAGCGCTCTATCGAAGCGAAGTTAGAATACAATTTCTAACCTCTTAGAGCGGAACAGCAGTAATTTGTAAAGCGATGGTTTCTACAACAAGCCATCGCTTTTTATTTTGCATAGAGCATCAATATAAACGCTACCGCGTCACTTTTTTATAACACCTTTCCGGCCTACCTACCGACCCATAGTTTAAATCAGCCTCTAGTTCACCAGTGCTGATCAGATACTCCAAATAGCGCCTTGCCGTTGTTCGGCTCGCACCAATCTTTTCGCCTGCCTCATCAGCGGTCAGCACACTATCATTTGGGAACAACTCTCTGATCTTATCTAAGGTTACACCATCAATCCCTTTCGGTAATCGGTTCGGCAAGTTGTCTTGATTGGCGTGAGACAGCAGCATTTTATCAACGAGGTTCTGATCCAAACTCTCTGCGATGTCTAGTTGTTGGCGTTGGGACACATACTTTTTCAGTGCGGCATCTAAGCGTGGAAACATCACTGGTTTGATTAGGTAATCAACGACACCCCCTCTCATTGCCTGTTGTAGCGTATCGACATCCCTTGCCGCGGTAATCAAAATGACATCACACGTTTGGTTGTTCGCACGTAATGTATTGAGTATCTCAAGCCCTGTTCCATCAGGAAGGTATACATCCATCAACAAGAGGTCTGGCTTAAGAATATCGAGTTGCATTTCCGCTTCCATTCTCGTGGTCGCAATGCCGACCACTTCCAAACCTGCCAATTGGCTTAAGTATTTGTGGTGCAGCTCAGCAATAGCCAGATCATCTTCAATGATCATTACGCGAGTCGCCATACTCATAATTGCTCTTCCTTGGGTAAATACACCGTTATTCTTGTTCCATAATTTGTGTTGGGCATCATCTCAACATGGCCGTGATATCGAGTAGCCAACTGGTTGACTAGATGCAATCCTACCCCCCGATTTTGACGAGATTTCGTCGACACCCCTTTTTTAAATAGCGCCTGCGGCTCTATATCGCTTGGTAAACCACAACCTTGATCTATCACCTCAAGTATCACTTCATTTCCGTAATCGCTCACTGACACATCGATATTTCTGCGCTCCGATGCGACATTCGATTCATCACGAATCGAGGTTAACGTTGCGTCAAAAGCGTTATCAATTAAGTTGCCCAGAATGGTGACAAGGTCTTCCGAATTTAGCCACTCAGGCAGAGGCTCCAAACGGCTGCCTTCTTCAACCACCAGCTGTAAGCCTAACTCGCGAGCACGTTCAGTTTTTCCAAGCAACATACCAGCAATTAACGGGTCTTTAACGGTGTCTCTTAAAAATTCGATCATCGCTTGATAGTGTGCGGTTTCTTGCCCAATTAACTTTTGCACCGCATCCAGCTCACCCATCTGAACTAACCCGCTAATGGTGTTTAGCTTATTTCGATGCTCATGGGTTTGCGAACGTAATAAATCTGCATATTCTTTGGTTTGTGATAACTGCTCGGTTAGGTCGTTGATTTCATCCCTTAAACGGAAACTCGATACTGCCCCCACTATTTTTCCATCCACATAAATTGGCGAACGGTTTGCGATCAGACGTTTATGATTAAGGAATATCTCAATATCATGATCTTCCTGTCCGGTTTCTAGCACCGTATATAAGTCACTATCGCGTAACGTCTCAGTCAACGGTTTATTAAGAGCTGCCTCTCTATCAATACCGAGAATCTGACAGGCGCTACGATTGATCGAGCGAAGTATCCCTTGGGCATCAATACTTAACACGCCCTCTTTAATGGTACTCATCGTCACTTCTAATTCGCCGTACAACCGCCCTATCTCTTCAGGCTCGAACCCCAAAATGGCGCGCTGAAACTTTCTCGACGCATAATTGGATACAATGGCATTAGCGACAACAACTACGATGACCATGAAGATCAAAAAGGCCAAAAATGGCTCGATGCGGTCTTGCAGCCGGTCGAGCAAATAGCCAACCGAAACCACACCAATGATGTTCCCTTGCTCGTCAAAAATCGCAGCTTTACCACGAACTGAATAACCTAACGAGCCCTGTGCCGTCGAAACATAAGACAATCCCTGCTCTAGCGCTCGACGATTGTCGCCACCTCTCATTGGTTTACCCAATCGCTCATCAACGGGGTGAATTAATCGCACTCCCTCATGGTCGCCAATAACGATGAATGCAGCACCGATGGCTTCGGTTAATTCTCGGAAACGAAGTTGGTATGGCTGAGGATTTTGGGCAGCGACCATTTCGCGAACAACGGCGGAGTCTGCTAAAAAACGGGCAACACCCAGTGCTTTTTCTCCCATTTCTTGCTCTTGATTGATTTTGAGATAAGTGAATCCTGCAGCGACAAGCAATAGAAGCTCTATCAACCCCGACAGCGTCATAATAATGAGCATTCGCTTACGAAAGCTGATCGTTTTCCAACTCATTGATACATCCTTATGATTCACTCCCAAGCGATTACGTTAACACTCAGTTAACAGCATGGCTTTGTTGCGGTGATAAATCTGTGAGGAAGGCAAGCAAACCGCAGAGTTTACGGTTAATTAATCGACGAGCTGAAACATAAAATTACAACCATTCACCAAATTCAGCATTCCTCTCTGATACTCAATTCCATACATAAATTGCCCTTTAAAACATGATCGTGATCACATCGATTTTAGCGGTTTTTGAGGCGTTTTTAGACTTTCCAACGTATAATTTTTAATCAACGAAACCATTGAGAGTTTCGGTTAGAAAGCAGTGAAGCTGGAAGTCTATTAAAAGCTCAACATTGATGTCAGTGATTTGGAAAAAATAAAACAAAACACAAATACTGACTATATGACAAACACTTAGACACCATCTGAAAACTGGAAAACTATAAACAGAGGTGCATTTATAGTTAGAAGGAACACCAAACATGGAACGCGATACCTTTGGAATATGCCTGAATAAGGCCATGCTGTCAGAGAATATGTATTCAACATTTACACACGTCAGGGCTTATGAAAAAAACGGAGGCGGTACTTCTGATCTCAAGGTCCTGTTATCGTTCCCTCAAATGAGTGGAAAAGACCTATTGAATACGATGCGAGGTTCTCGTCAGCTTGAGTGGAGAGCAGAGTTTCACTGTCCATATACGAAGTAAACTTGTAACATCTCCCGCGCCCAGCACAAACATAACTGGGCGCATACTACTATCCAATTTCCCCTCCTACTTAACACCAAGTTACGAATCCTTTATATTAGAGCTTATACTCTACGACAAAGCAGCCATTATGAAAAAAACAGGAAAGTTTTGGATACTGGGCTTACTTAGCAGCTCGATTTCCCTTGCCTGTCATGCGGCACCGATCACTTTTGATACCGCATGGCAGCTATTGCTAGAAAACAACTATTCTCTTAAAGCTCAACGCTCAAACGTCGAGAATTACCAATACCAAGAGAGTGCCACCAGCAATCTCAACTTACCTCAGGTTACCATTGGCGCGAATTACACGCGTTTAGATACCGATATCACGCTGTCAGGAAAACAGATCCTAGACAGCACAGGAGCACACATTAACGTACCTCCTGCTTTTCAACCTATTTTTGGTGCCTTAGCTAATACTACTTCGACCATAACCGAGCGCGATATTTTCTCTTCGTCTATTCGTGCCATTTGGCCAATTTTTACTGGTGGTCGTATTTCTGCGGCTCAATCAGCAGCAGAAGGCAAAACAGATGAGGCTAAAAGCCAGCTTCTAATGGAACAACAAGCGCGCTTTGAAGATTTGTCGAAGTACTACTTTTCTGTCGTGCTGGCAAAGGAAGTACTCGCAACGCGGCAAGCGGTTGAAGCTGGACTAAAAAAGCATAGAGATTTTGCCATTAAGCTTGAAGAGCAAGGACAAATCGCACACGTTGAGCGCCTGCAAGCCGAGGCTTCTCTAGATAAAGCATCAGTAGAAACACGTAAAGCCGCCAGCGATTTGAGTATTGCTCAAGCAGCATTAGGTAAATTACTTGCGCAAGATGACGCCGTAGAGCCCGCTGAATCTTTGTTTATCAACGACAGTCTTCCCCCTCTAACCGCTTTTGTCGATCAAACGTTGCTTACCTATCCGGGGTTAGACCTTCTGAGCGCTAAACACAAACAAGCCTCTAGCTTAATCAAAGCAGAAAAAGGGAAATACTATCCTGAAGTTTACCTTTACGGAGACTACAGCTTGTATGAAGACGACTCTCTCGCAAGCCAAATGAAGCCTGATTGGTTAGTTGGTGTCGGTGTGAGCATTCCACTGATTGAATCAACAGGGCGAAGCGAAAAAGTCAAAGCAGCTCAAAGCGTCGTCTCGCAGGTCGATTCATTAAAGTCCCAAGCCAAACAAGATTTATCGCTGCTAGTCCAAAAGACATACTTGGAGGCTCAGCAAGCCATTGATGAAGTACAAGGGCTCGCATCTAGCATTGAACTCGCTAACGAAAACCTGCGCTTGCGTGAAAAAGCATTTACTCAGGGTCTGTCGTCTTCTCTGGATGTTGTGGATGCACAACTTTATGTCGCGAGTATAGAAACACAACGTTCAGCGGCACGTTTCCGCTATTTAATATCTTTAACCAAACTACTCGCATTGAGCAGTGAAATGAACAGCTTCGAACAATATCAAAATACCGCTTATATCCCTGCTTCAACATCCAAAGAGGTGAAATAAATCATGGCAGCTAAATCACTAAAACCCGTTTTACTCTCACTTTGTGCTTTGGGTGTTGCCTCTTGGGTTGGCTATCAATTTTACCAAGCCTATCAACCGGAACCGATCCGCTTACAGGGATTAATTGAAGCCCAGCAATACAGCATTTCCTCAAAAGTTCCAGGGCGTATTGATGAGGTCATGGTCCGTAAAGGCGACGATGTAGAGAAAGGCCAGCGTATTTTTACCCTTCATAGTCCTGAAATTGAGGCGAAGTTAGAACAAGCAAAAGCAGGTGAAAAAGCGGCGGACGCCTTAGCTCAAGAAGCTGAGAAAGGCGCACGTGAGCAACAAATCCAAGCAGCAAAAGATCAGTGGATGAAAGCCAAAGCCGCTGCGAATTTAATGGAAAAAACCTACAATCGTGTGAATAACCTCTATAACGATGGCGTGGTTGCAGAACAAAAGCGCGATGAAGCTTTAACTCAGTGGCAAGCAGCGAAATACACCGAAAGTGCCGCGTTTCAAATGTACGAAATGGCAAAAGAAGGCGCGAGAAGTGAAACCAAAGTAGCTGCGGCGGAAAAAGCGCGCATGGCATCGGGTGCCGTAGCCGAAGTAGAAGCGTATGCGAAAGATACTCAGATCTACAGCTGGTTTGACGGCGAAGTCTCTCAAGTTCTACTTCAAAGTGGTGAATTAGCACCTCAGGGCTTCCCGGTTGTTACTGTGATAGATACAGAAGATGCCTGGGCGACAATTAATGTGCGTGAAGATTACCTTCAACACTTTAAAAAAGGAGCAACCTTTGATGCCTATTTGCCTGCCTTAAATAAAAATGTTGAGTTCAAAGTAACGCATGTTGCCGTTATGGGTGACTTTGCAACGTGGAGAGCAACCGATGCTTCTCAAGGTTTTGATCTTCGTACCTTTGAAGTAGAAGCTCGTCCAGCTCAACCCGAACCTGAACTGCGTATGGGAATGAGTGTTGTCGTTGAACTTTAATCACAACCACTAGGTTAATGCTATGACGATTAAGATTTCACAGCGGCATATCTTACGACGAGATAAGTGGTTGCTTTCGTGCCTTACTTGGATACCGATTTTGCTCGCAATGATGATTTGGGGAGTGTTCTCTGCGGGCATTGCCCGGGATCTGCCAATCGGTGTGGTTGATCTACAACATTCCCAACTTTCTCGAAAGCTCATTCAATCTTTGGATGCGTCGTCGAGTCTGGCTGTTAATTATCACTACACCAGTGCAAGCGAAGCAAAAAATGCGATGATTGAAGGCGATATCTACGCTTACGCGGTCATCCCATCTAAGTTCGATCAAGATATTCTCCAGCACCGCCAACCTCAACTTTCTGTCTTTTACAACAGTCAGTACATTTTGGTAGCGAAATTGATCAACTCTGCCGTTGCGCAAGCACAAGGCTATTTCGACGCTCAGGTTGAAGTAATGGGCAACTTGGCTAAAGGTAACACCACAACGTTAGCAGCGGCTGGACAGGCTGTACCCGTGTCGACACAAACAACCGCATTATTTAACCGTAACAATAACTACGCACAATTTTTGGTAACGGCTATCGTGCCAGCCATTTGGCAAATATGTATTGTAGTAAGCACTATTTTGATTCTTGCCGCGCACTTTCGCATTTATGGTGGAAAGAATGGCTTTGCATTTTTGGGCGAAAAGCCATACGCCAGGCTCACTATCCTATTAAGTCAGTACATTCCGGTCTTTATGGCGCAAGGTGCGTTGTTCTTGTACTGGTTTTATTCTGTGCTTGATTGGCCAATGGAAGGCAGTTTTGTGGTTATGCTATTAGCACAATTGGCGACGGTTATCGCCTGTATCATTATGGGAGCGTTGTTCTTCTTCTTGTCGATGGATCCTGCACGTGCGATGAGTTTTGCTGGCGCGTTTACGGCTCCAAGTTTCGCGTTCATGGGAATTACATTCCCAGTTTCTGACATGAACACGCTCGCTTATGCATGGCGTTCATTATTGCCGATTACCCATTACATTGAAGTGCAAGTGAGTCAAGCAAGCTATGGGGCATCGGCCGCACAATCTTTAAGCTCGCTATGGCCTATGATTGGCTACGTTGTGCCCCTGCTCGTTACCGCAGTCTTGATGGGTAAACATCGAACAGCTTCATCAACACGCCAAGCGAAGGAGGCGGTATGACATTGTGGCAACTGATTAAAGCGGAGCTGAAGGCCGTTCTAACCAATCCAGTCGTTACGTTGACCGTGTTTGGTGGTGTCGTATTTTACTCGTTTTTATACCCTTTGCCTTATGCGCAACAAACGCCTCGTGAACAACCAATCGCGATTGTTAATTTAGATGGTAGTCAGACGAGTTTAAAGCTGGAACGTATGGTTGATGCCACCCCGCAAGTCAACGTAGTCACTCGACTTCATACGATTGCCGATGCAAAGCAAGCATTTTTACAACGAGAGATAACCGGTTTTTTAGTCATACCAGAACACTTTTACAAAGACCTAATGCTAGGTAAAAGCCCGACTCTGGCCTACGCTGCGGACGCCTCGTATTTTCTCGTGTACGGAACCGTGGTAGAAGGATTGGCCCAAGCTGGAGGCACATTAGGGGCCCAAGTGAAAGTCAGTAAAATGGTGATAGATGGTGTGCCCATGAGTATGGCTAGCCATAATTACTCTGCTATTAAGCTTAATATGAAACCAACGTTCAACCCAACCATGGGTTACATCGAATACGTAGTGCCGGCAGTATTTGTTCTGATTTTACAACAAACGTTGATCATGGCGGTTGGATTACAAACGGGAACACAGCGTCATGGTCGTGGCTATTGGTCACAAGTATCAACGGGATCGCTGCTGCTTGTAAGAACGTTAGTATTTGTGGCAATTTATTATTTACTCGGCGCCTATTATTTTGGTTTTAGCTTCGAACGCTTAAACGTAAACCATATCGCCAATGCGGGCGAATTGCTGGCTATGTTGTTCCCGTTCTTTTTAGGTTGTTGCGGACTAGGCTTCTGGCTAGGCTACTTATTACCTCGGCGTGAACTTGTCACCTTAGTCGTCCTCGTGAGCTCTATGCCTCTCATTTTCTTGGCGGGTTTTATTTGGCCGATTGAAGCCATTCCTGCTCCCCTACTATGGATTGCAGATTTAAGTCCAAGTACATGGGCGATCAAAGCTTTCTTAGCGCTAAACCAAATGGGGGCAACCTGGCAACAAGTCGCTCCACATTGGACAGCACTTTGGGCACTCACCGTGCTTTGGGGTAGCGTTGCGTACTGGATTGCTAAGCGCAATAACAAGCCAGTTGTAACAGAAAGTCTAAGTTGATTTCTCTCTACAGCTCAAAGATATAATCACAAATCAAAAACCTGATGGACGATCTGAGGGGCGAAGTATCGCCCCTTTTTTGTATTTGAGCACCTCACAATCTCAGATTGAAATTAACTTTAATCAAGGATTCAGCCGATAAATAACTCTAAGCGCCCGTAACAAGTTTGCAGCAGATTTATAACCAATAATCACAAAAGCCCGCACCAGCTTAACGTGCAAAAATCAACCACCTTTATTAACATCGTTTTTTGCAGTTTATCGAATAATACCTTTCCTATACCGTAATTTTCGAGCGTACCAATAGCTTTTTTATCAGCGTTTTCATAAGAAGTACGACGCTCTAGTGAAAGTCGAAAATCGCGTCAAAGGAAGTTATTATGAAAAGTCTTATCTCAGTGAGTGTTTTATCTATATTGTCTTTCGGTGCCCATGCTAAGCGTCAATCCAGTGAACCCATCAAGGTCATCGAACCCATTACTGAGATCGACTGTAAAAATATTGAATTGGGTAAAACGCTATGGTTTGAGCCTTGGCTGTCGACGTCGAACATCATTTCTTGTGACTCTTGCCATAACATCGCGAAAGGTAGTGTTGATAACTTATTAAGCTCAATTGGTTACCAATGAACCATTGGCCCGATTAACTCACCTACGGTGTTTAATTCAGATTTGAATTTCGTGCAGTTTTGGAATGGACGAGCAAAAGATCCGCAATAGGGCCTGCGGTTTGCTGGTCGACACTCTTCAATCTATCCCTCAATATCGCGAGTGGTTTCAGCAAATCCATGGAAGCGACAACATAACCATTGATAACGTAACCGATGCTATCGCGGCATTTGTACGCCAAACGCGCCATTTGATTTATGGTTGAAAGAGAACACACGGTGCGCTCACCAAAGCACAGGTTGAAGGCTATCAACTGTTTAAACCGCTTGTCATCGCAGACCATTAGCTAGTGGAAAAATGTATCAAAAAATAGGGTTGGTGAAGCCATTTGCCACAGACACCCCAAATGTTGACCGCAAAGCCATTAGTTCGTATTCAAAGTCCCATCCTTACGTAACGTAGAATTCACCTACCCGTACTTCCATGATGGCTCAGTTTGTAATCTTCAGGAGGCGGTAGAAATGCTAGCCGATCTGCAACTTGGTCAAAAGCTAACGAAAGAATAGTCCACCAAAATCACTGAATTCTTACGTTCTCTAACAGGTGAGCAACCACGAATCACTTTACCCCACTTACCACCATCCACCCATGAAACTGCAAGGCCGAATATTTAAGATTTGCTCTATCTAATTGAAACTAATGGCATTCAGTAGGCAACATTTAAACGCTTTGTCTAACCAATATATGGAAAGGTACTGGTTCTTGGGGAATCTACAATCACCATCATCAAAGCATGTCCCTAATAGTCGAAAGACCTTCTAGAGCCGCAGAATGGATTTATTGCAAACCTATCACTTTCTTGCTCTTTTTTAGTGGCAACTAGCCATGAAGAGGGAAGCCCCCCTTCATGGCTAGACAAAAAATAAACTAAGCCACATTAACCGATTTAGTTAAACTATTGCTCTGAAAGAATTCATCATGTAATGCGCAAATCGCACGCTGATATTCTTTATCACCCACTACGAACTGAACGTTTACATTTCTCATTGATGAGTGAAGTGCAACTGGCGTTACGCCATTGTTCATCAAAGAAAGTACACCTTTCGCTAGTGTCTTGTTAGTGTCAATTTGAGAACCGATGGCTGAAATCAGCGCGACCATACGGCCTTTAATCGACGCATTCGGATAGCGTTTTTCAGCTTTATACAATACTTTGTTCAAGCTATCAGTACTGCCACCTAGATAGTAAGTAATAGAGTTCGCGTTCATCTCTTTACCAACTAAACTTACGCGAGCATCAGAGATAATTTCCATTAATTCGTAGCTAACGTTATCGGCTTTTCCCACCATCGCTTGGTCAAACAAATGCAGTGCGAACACCTTTTCTTTACCTGCGATAATTTCGACTTTGTCTTCTTCTGGGCGGTAGCTTGAAGAGATCAAAGTGCCTTCGTGTTCAGGTTCAAATGTATTTTTAATCTGTAGCTCAATACCACTCTCACGTAAACCTGCGGCTGCATTTGGGTGAATCGCTTCCATGCCAAGGTTAGCAAGTTGGTCTGCTACGTCATAGTTTGTACTACCAATTGGCAAAACTTTTTCAGGACCAACAACACGCGGGTCTGCAGAGCTCAAGTGATATTCTTTGTGAATTACCGCTAAATCCGCTTTTGTGATCGCTGCAATTCGGCTAAATGTCATCTCACTATAACCTCGGTCATAAGTGTGCATTAGGCCTTCCTTACAGTAAGCATAACCTGTAACGATTGGCAGTGCTTTTGACACATCGATATCAGCAAACGCATCACTGATCGATTCATCAAGGCTTCTTGGCGCTTGATTGTCCCAACCGGACAGGTCAACGAACTTAGCGTTAATACCCATATTTTTTAGTTTCAGTGCCGTGTTGTAAGCACTGTGCGCCTCACCGATAGACGACAGAAACTCTCGAATTTGAGGCAAATACTGACGTAGCGAAAACTGACCGTATTGACAAGTTTCTAAAATGTTCGCAATACAGTTTTTCGCTTCAGCAATACGTGAGCGAATGAATTTATCTGCACGGATACGATTCATTGGGTCCGCGAAAATATTTTCATTTGTGAGCAGCATACGGCTTTCAACGTATGCTAACGCTTCTTCCCATTTGTCATCACGTTTCGCGATAAGCTGATAAACACCTGGCTTACTGGTTTTTTTACATTCGAGTAGCGCGTCGGTCATACCGCCGTATGCAGAGACGACAAAGATACGATTGTATGGCGATTTAGGACGAAGAATAATGTTGTCGAGAACAGCATCAAATGCTGTCATTGATGTACCGCCGATTTTTTCTACGGTAAATGTCATGATAAGCCTTTTTTGATTGGTAACTTTAAAAGAAAAAAGAAGAGATAGTTGATCGTGGGGCGACAAGCACCCCACCTCTATCTTTTAGTCAACGAGAGGATAAACACCGTTTTCATCGTGCACTTCAGCGCCGGTAATTGGTGGGTTGAATACGCACGCCATTACCATTTCTTTATTCTTATAAGCTCTCAAGTAGTGCTCATCGTGTTTATCAAGGATGTATAACGTACCCGGTTTAATCGGGTACGTTTCTCCACCAACGACTTCAATTTCACCTTCACCGCTCATACAAAAAACCGATTCTAGGTGATTTTGATAGTGAATGTGTGTTTCAGTACCTTCATAAATCGTAGTAATGTGGAAAGAAAAACCCATGTTGTCATCTTTTAACAACATACGGACACTTTCCCAGTTATCTGAAACCACACGTCGCTCACTGTTGCGACACTCATCGAGTGTTCTGACGATCATAATTAATAATCCTTATTAAGATGCTTGTTTGAAATGTTTCGCAGCGATGGTTTCCACTGCACTTTCAAAGATGCTTAGTCCTTGGTCTAATTCTGACTCGCTAATCGTAAGTGGGCAGAAGAACTTAACGACTTCGTCGTCAGGGCCAGCTGTCTCAATTACCATTCCGTTTTCGAAACAGTTTTTCGCGATTTCAGATGCCATATCACCGTTGATACACTCAATACCAACCATCATGCCGCGACCTTTTTTCTGCACAAACATTTGTGGGAAGCGACGAACGCAGCGATCAATAACAGCACTTACTTTGTCTGAACACTGCTTGATGTGTGTTTCAAAGTCATCATTTGCCCAATAAATTTCTAATGCTTTCGCCGCGGTAATAAATGCATGGTTGTTACCACGGAACGTGCCGTTATGCTCACCTGGCTTCCACTGGTCTAACTCTGGTTTAAGTAGAACGACGGCCATTGGCAAACCGTAACCACCGATCGATTTCGATAGCGTCACGATATCTGGTTGAATATCTGACGGCTCAAAGCTAAAGAAAGTACCTGTACGTCCGCAGCCAGCTTGAATGTCATCGACAATCACAAGAATGTCGTTGGCTTTACAGATTTTGCTCAAACGTTGTAACCACTCGTTTGAAGCAGCATTTAAACCACCCTCGCCCTGCACAGTTTCAAGAAGTACAGCGGCTGGTTTATCCATACCTGCAGAGTTGTCGTTTAGCATGGTTTCGAACAATGCTAGACCATCAACGCCAGCGTAACCTTCAAATGGAATACGAGTGACGTTACTTAAGCTAGAACCGTTACCTTGTCTGTGATGCTGGTTACCCGTTGCAGCCAGTGCGCCAGCTGTACAACCGTGGAAACCGTTGGTAAATGCAACGACGCTGTCGCGACCTTTTACTTTTTTCGCTAACTTAAGTGCTGCCTCAACGGCGTTAGTACCAGTTGGGCCAGTAAACTGGACTTTGTAGTCCAAGTTTCTTGGTTTAAGGATGTAAGTATCCAACGCTTCAAGAAACGATGCTTTCGCTTCTGAGTGCATATCCAAACCGTGAGTAATACCGTCCATCTCAATGTACTCAAGCAGTGCTTGCTTAAGTACTGGGTTGTTATGGCCGTAATTTAGAGATCCCGCTCCAGCAAGGAAGTCTAAGTATCGTTCACCTTGTTCTGTTTCCAGCCAGCAGCCTTTCGCTTTACGAAAAACCACTGGGAAATTGTTTGAATATGAGCGTACGTTGGATTCCTGCTTTTTGAAAATATCCATGATGAGACCGTTTTTAATTCCTATTGTTTGAGGATTATTTGAGAGGAATGCGATACAAATATTCTGTATCGTGTTTGCCTTTAAAGTGGGCTTCTTCATCCAAAAATGTGCTTACTTGGCCAGAGTTGCCGTTCATCGCATCTAACTTTTTGAACAATGCCCAAGAGGCTTTATTATCTTCCGTGATGGTAGTTTCTACCGATTTAACACCGCCCAATTCCTCTCGGGTGAGAAGTTCTTTCAACATGCGGAATGCTAAACCGTGACCTCTAAAGCGAGGTGAGACTGCAACTTGCCAGACAAATAAAACGTCTTGCTCGTCTGGTTTCTGATAACCGGAAATGAAACCTGCGATTTCGCCTTTTTGCTCAACCAAAATACTGGTTTTGCTGAAATGCGTAGACTGTAGGAAATTGCAATAAGATGAGTTCATGTCCAATGGAGGACAGTCTGCAATTAAGCTGTAAATGTCGTCACCATCAGAGATTTTAGGCTCACGAAAAATCCATTTTTTACTTGAGTCTTCTCCAATCTCTGGATAAAGAACCCAAGGTGCTGATGTGATCATGTGGAAATACATATCCTTTGAGGTCTAATTAAATTTCCTTTTTATTATGGGCATTCCTCGCGACTAAAAATCAAATAATCCGCCTTTTTATCGATATTTTTGTGACATAGATCACAATAATATGCCATTTAACCAAATCTTAAAATAGTTCGAGGTCTAATTTATTAAAAAATCACTTAAAGAATAAGTATAAAAAACGAACAGAAAAAACAGTCCTCCATGGTCTTCATTTCTCAGCAAAAATTCAAAAATAAAAAAAAGCGGCATGCTTTCGCATGCCGCTTTATTCAAATATTTAACTGCTGATGTTGGTTATTTCGATTTCTTCTTAGAAACCGCTTTTGGACGAGGTTCATCCATCAGGCCTTTTACTAGGGAAACCGTTGCAACAAGCAGAACAATCGTAAATGGTAGGCCTGTGGTCACGGCCATTGCTTGAGCTGCCGCTAGGCCACCACCAAGCATCAATGCAATCGCAACTAAGCCTTCAAACGTACACCAGAACACGCGTTGAGGCGTTGGCGCATCGACCTTACCGCCCGCAGCAATAGTATCAATAACCAGTGAACCAGAGTCTGAAGAGGTAATGAAGAATACCACCACCAAAATAATACCGACGAAAGATGTAATTTCAGCTAGAGGCATCACATCTAACATGGCAAATAGTTTTAACGGTAATTCCGCGTTGAACACGGCTTCATAACCATCGCTCACGTATTGGCTTATAGCGTTACCACCAAAAGCGGTCATCCATAACACACAAACAGAAGAAGGGATAAGGATAACGCAAATAATGAACTCACGAACTGAACGACCACGAGATACACGCGCAATGAACATACCGACAAATGGTGACCAAGAAATCCACCAAGCCCAGTAGAATGCTGTCCAACCTTGAGAATAGTTTACGTCTTCTCGTCCAAATGGCATTGATAGGGCAGGAATATTAGCCACATATGACACTATATTTTCGAAGAAACCCGTTAAAATCGCGATCGTCGGGCCGACAACAATAACGAAAAGCAGTAAAAGCGCAGCGAGACCCATGTTGATCTCAGATAAGATTTTCACGCCTTTGTCTAGTCCCGCAACAACTGAGATTAAAGCGAGAGCGGTGATGCCAATAATCAATAGTACCTGCGTAGTATTCGTCATTGGAACATCAAATAGGAAGTTCAAACCCGTTGCGGCTTGAGACGCACCGTAACCTAGGGACGTTGCCAGACCAAAAACTGTCGCTACAACAGCAAGAATGTCGATAATGTGACCAGTCCAACCCCATACACGCTCACCAAACAGTGGGTAAAAAATGGATCGCATGGTAAGTGGTAAGCCTTTGTTAAACGAGAAAATCGCCAAACCAAGGGCCAATAGCGCATAGATTGACCACGGATGAAGCGCCCAGTGGTAAATCGTCGCCGCCATGCCTAGTGCAGATGCAGCACTTGCATCGCCTTCTGCACCACCTAGAGGGGCCCAGTCAGTACGAACACCATTCTCAACGTTCACGCCACCAATAGCAGAACTAAAATGAGACATAGGTTCTGATACACCAAAGAACACCAGACCGATACCCATACCTGCTGCAAAGAGCATTGCCAGCCAACCCGCATAGGAATAATCTGGCGTCGCTTCTGTACCGCCGATTCGTACACGACCTAGCGGTGTAAAAATCAACCCAACACAGACAATGACAAAAATATTACCAGATGCGAGAAAGAACCAATCCAAATGGTGTAACAAACCCGCTCTTAGATCTGCGAAAAACGGCTCTACCTGTTCTCGAAATAATAGTGTTACTACAACAAATAGGATGATTGCTAAACCAGAAATTGCAAAAACACGGTTATGAATATCAAGGCCAAACGGGCCTACTTTTAACGCGACGTTATCCTGACCAATTTGATAGTCAGTGTCTATCGCGTTTACCTTTCCATCGGGGCGTTGAATGCCACCGTTATTATCGGTGCTCACGGATAATCTCCTTAAAAATACGTGACCAAATTTAAATTACTTTCGTCGGAGTTTGAGTGATGAAACCTCCCATCACTACCAAGCACATGTTCAAAAAACATAGTTCTTATAAGCGGTTACTCAGTCCGCCATCATAATCGCAAAGCCCCCTACCTTTCATTGCATTTTATTGTCTTCATCATAAACAACGCTTATTGCCAAATCGAAGAGATTGGCATGCTTCGATTAAAATGATATTGCAACTGTGCTTGAAACAGTTCAGCAGTTGCCAGCGCATCGGTCAAAGCATGATGAGGTTGATAAGCAGGAAGGTGATACCTTTCACGAGCATGCCCCAGCCTGACAGAGCCTGGCTTCTTACCTTTTAACTTATTGAATAGGCCACTGCATTCACGCCGCTGTATCGCGTGTTCAATGTCTAGCGTATCGACAACGGGAAACTGTATCCCCTCCCCAATGCTATTTAGCAACGCGTTATTAAAAAACTGCCTTTCGATATTTTTATAATGAACAAGCACAACTTTGCCTGACAGCGCATCCAATATTTCCCCTAAAATGTGGGTTAATTGGGGCGCGTTTTTGACTTCAGAATCAGTGATGCCATGAATCACAACTGACTCTTCGTTTAACTCACGATTAGGGTTAACAACCCAATGCGCAGAGCCACTACATTGAACACGATCAATGGTAAACGGCACAAGTCCAATCGTGAGAATTGCATCCTCTTCCGCATTCAAACCTGTCGTTTCAAAATCTACCGAGACAAATGGCACTTCCTCAACTGGGGTTTTCCCATTAACCATCGGTGTCGAGTAATAACGTTTGAGCCTCTCGTCTCTTGCTTCTTTCGCGAGCTGTTTGAATAACGTTGACCACTCTGGCGTCCGAGACGTATCCAACAACGGCTGATCTTTTGCTGCCTTTTTTGAGAACCACATTATTTGCTACTTCTCTGGTATCGGAACTTGATGAAGTTCTGTGCATTACTAAGGATTTGGAAAGCAGCTTTTAAGTTTCGGCGCTCAAACTCTGACATGTTCTCTGGCTCAATGTTGTTATCTGGTTCATCTCCATTTTCGATATCGAGTGCTTGATGACGAATTCGAACCATGTAGATCAATTCCATTGCATCCCTCAAGTCCATTCCTCGACCTTTAGGTAAAATGCCCGCATCATTGATATCGTCTAAACGGTCAAACGAGTTTTGCGAACGGGAACCAATTGCCAATGAATGTACTCGAATCAAATCTGCCAATGGCGCAGTTCCTCTTCTTTTCAAATTAATAGAATTGCGGTGACGACCATCTTTTTCCATAACAAAATCTTTGAAGAAGCCCAATGGCGGTGTACGACGTATCGCGTTGTAAGCCATACATGCAAGGAAGCGGTTGTTTCTTTTCGCGCGCCTAACAATAAAGCTGCTTAATTGTTCCGCCCACTTCACTCGCCCATGAACACCTAACAAATCAAAAAAGATATTACTGTTTAACAACCTTTCAGGAGTTGGGTTATCTATCCAGTTGCCAAAGCACTCCTCCCACTCCGCTCGGGTTTTTCGCCACTCTGGATTGGTTGCCATAATGTCGCCAGTACAGTAAGCATAGCCGCATGCTGCTAAACCATCACAAACAAATTTGGCAAACTTTTCAAAGTACTCCCCGTGCATCTCAACATCATAACTGTTATCGAGAATAAGGGCGTTGTCTTGGTCCGTTACAATTAACTGCTCATCCCTGGCCATCGATCCCATAGCGACCAAACAATACGGAATTGGCGCAGGGCCAAGCTCTTGCTCTGCTAATTCAGCCAAACGCTGTTTAAAGCTACTACCAATGACCGACATGGCTCGACCAATCATATGAGCGTTGGCATCTTCATTCACCATTCGTACAAAGCAGTCTTTCACTTGTTCAGAAACTTGCTTGAGATCTTCAACGCTGGTTTGTTGGAAGATAGAGCTAACGAGTAACAAACTGTTTTGAGATTCATAACGGACAATATCCGTCATGCCAATAATTCCTATCGGCTTTTTATCTTTTAAAATTGGGAGATGGTGCACGTTGTAGCGCAACATGGTTAACATAGCTTCAAAGACATAAGCGTTGTAATCCAGAGACACCACGTCATAACTCATGACCTCACTCACTGGAATATTGGTATCAATGCCCTGAGCCAATACGCGAATGCATAGATCGCGATCAGTCAATATTCCAAGTAGTTGTTCATCATCTTCTTCTGTGAGTTCTTCTGCTGGGCGAACAATAAGCAAAGAAGTGACATTTTCCTCCGCCATCAGTATCGCGGCTTCTTGAATCGATGCCGTCGCCTCCAACGTTACCGGATCTCTCGCTAAGATCTTACGTGCCTTGGCAGTGGTAAAGTCATTGCTTTCTGAGCGGCTGGATATTGCGCTTCGCAAACGCGCGCTGTCTTCCAGTTCCATGTAGTCAGCAAAGTTTTCAAACTCGTCACAAAGCTCGTTGAAAATATCCTCCGGAATACAGTAAACCAAGGTGTCTTCTATCGCTTTGGCAGGCATACGCACACGGTTGTTCATTAACAACCCCATCTGTCCAAACAGTCCACCAGCGTCAATCCTGTTATAGAGTTCGCCTTTACGTCGGTAAATCTCCACAGCGCCGCTTCTCACCATATATAAGTCGCGGATCGTGTCTCCAAAATTGAGTATCTCCGTGCCTTGTCGAAAGTATGCAACCTCGGCATTTAGAGCGATCTTTTTTAACTGCTCTTCGGGTAGATCATCGAAAGGTGGGTACTGGCTAATGAAGTTGAGCACTTCTAACTGTTCGGCTTCCATCTTTTATTCCATACGTTGCCTAAACTACAGCGATAAATATCACCAAGATTGAAATCAATCAATGAATAAATCTAAGAATAACAACACCTAACCCAGTTCGCAGAATAAAACTCCAACCAAAAATTAGAGCTCTAATGTTTTTAAATATAGACCTCTAATCTATTTCTCCTTATAGCTATGCAGATAGGCTGAGTTGAAATGTACTAAAAACTTCAAAATAAATTCAAACCAATGTCATGGAAAAGTTAAGCGAAGACAAAATTAACCGTAAGCATCTATTTTTGTTAATAAAAACACTATTTAACCACACCATCTTCATTGTTTATTGTATGCACATAAAATCCAGTTAACCGAACCCCATTCGTTGAAAGTTGAACTAAAATTAATTAGAGTACAAATCGTTAAACAGTTATAAACACACAAAAAAGGACAGATAACATGGATCCCATACTGGAAGTTAAGGGACTGTATAAAGTGTTTGGAGAAGACCCAGAAAGGGCCTTCTCGCTTATCGAAAAAGGTATCGATAAGGATGGTATTTTTGAACAGACAGGTTTAACAGTCGGCGTAAACGATGTATCTCTCACCATTAACGAAGGTGAAATTTTCGTAATCATGGGGCTTTCTGGTTCGGGAAAATCTACTCTCGTTCGACTCCTAAACCGACTCATTGAGCCAACGAAAGGCAGTGTTTATCTCAAAGGGAAAGATATTGCCCATATCTCTGAAGACGAACTTCGAGAAGTTCGTCGCAACAATATCTCAATGGTGTTTCAAAGTTTCGCACTTATGCCTCACATGACGGTGATCGAAAACGCTGCATTCGGTTTAGAACTTGCTGGCATTGATGTTAATGAACGTCAGAAAAGTGCCCTTTCCGCCTTGGAAAGAGTTGGCTTAGACCCTTATGCAGAATCTTTCCCTGACGAGTTATCCGGTGGTATGAAACAACGCGTGGGTTTAGCAAGGGCATTGGCTTGTGACCCAGACATTCTATTAATGGACGAGGCGTTTTCCGCTTTAGACCCATTAATCCGTTCTGAGATGCAGGATGAGCTTATTCGTCTACAAAACGATGACAAACGCACAATTGTCTTCATATCTCATGATTTGGACGAAGCAATGCGTATTGGTGATCGTATCGCCATCATGCAAAACGGTGAGGTTGTTCAGGTTGGCACACCTGATGAAATATTGCACAGCCCAGCAAATGATTATGTCGAAGCGTTTTTCCGCGGCGTAAACATCGCAAGTGTCTTGACAGCAAAAGATATCGCTCGCAAGAAGCCAGCCGCCGTCTTTAAGAAATCGGAAAATGATGGCCCGGGCTCTGCGATGCAGATTCTGATGGATCATGACCGTGATTACGGCATTGTCGTCGATAAATCTAGCCGGTATTCCGGCATCGTGTCTCTTGACTCACTACGTTTGGCTCACAAAGAAAACCGCTCTCTAGCCAGTGCTCAATTGACGGATGAAGTCACTCTTCAGCCAGAGCAGTCAATCAATGACATTTTGGGGCTAGTTGCAGGCGTTCCTTATGCCGTACCTGTCGTTGATGAGCAAGGTACTTACTTTGGTGTCGTGACTAAATCACGTCTTCTACAAACACTAGATAAGGATTAACACGATGTCTTCAGAGCAAACTAACAATGATCCCTGGTCGAATACCGCTCCTGCACAAGATGATCCTTGGTCACAAGGTGCAGGTGCTGACGCTGCCCCAAGTAATGACTGGTTAAGCTCAGAAACTGTAGAGCAAGCGCCATTCGACATTATGAACCCATTCCAAGATGCGGTTCTACCACTTGATAGCTGGGTAGAATCGGGATTGAACTGGTTGGTGGAACATGGTCGCCCTGTTTTCCAAGCAATTCGAGTTCCAATAGACTTTATTCTTACCTCGTTTGAAACTGCTTTGGTGTCCACACCTGCGCCCATCATGGTGCTCATTTTATTTTTGCTGGCGTGGCAGTTTTCCAATGTAAAACTCGGTTTTTCAACGCTTGTATCCCTTGTTTTTATCGGCCTAATTGGTGCGTGGTCACAGGCGATGACAACGCTCGCACTGGTTTTAACCGCCGTCTTCTTCTGTTTGCTTATCGGGCTACCGATGGGGATATGGTTGGCGAGAAGCCAAACCGCAGCCAAATTTGTTAGACCAATACTCGATGCAATGCAAACGACCCCCGCGTTCGTTTATCTAGTGCCAATCGTTATGCTGTTCGGTATTGGTAACGTTCCAGGCGTTGTAGTAACCATCATTTTCGCACTGCCTCCCGTTGTGCGCCTGACTATTTTAGGGATTCAGCAAGTACCTGAAGAGCTGATCGAAGCGGGCCACTCTTTCGGGGCAAACAAAAAACAGATGCTTTACCGCATCCAATTACCATTGGCGTTACCAACGATTATGGCAGGGGTAAACCAAACCTTGATGCTTTCACTTTCTATGGTAGTGATCGCTTCAATGATTGCGGTTGGCGGCTTGGGCCAAATGGTACTTCGTGGTATCGGCCGACTTGATATGGGTCTTGCTGCTGTCGGTGGCTTAGGCATCGTAATTCTTGCCATTTTATTAGACCGTATTACCCAAGTATTAGGGGTTAATGCGGGTAACACCAAGCTTCGCTGGTATCACACAGGTCCTGTTTCATACCTATTAAAACTGAAAACAAAGACGAACCAAGACGATCTAAAACTTAGGAGAAACATCAATGAATAATTCATGGAAGAAAGCGCTCTCTGTTGGAGCTCTAAGTACTATCGCATTTTCAACTTATGGTGTGGCAAGCGAACTACCGGGTGAAGGTGTGACTGTTCAGCCAGTTCAATCAACCGTTGCAGAGGAAACGTTTCAAACATTGATCGTAAACCGTGCACTTGAAGAGCTTGGTTACGATGTAAAACCAACTAAAGAAGTGGATTACAACGTAGGCTATACCTCTATTGCTAAAGGCGACGCCACTTTCTTAGCAGTAGGTTGGTTCCCTCTTCACGCCGATAAGTACACGATGTCTGGCGGTGATGATAAGTTTTTCCGCAAAGGTCAATATGTAAGTGGTGCTGCGCAAGGTTACTTGATCGATAAAAAAACCGCTGAAAAATATGGCATCACAAATATTGGTCAATTAAAAGATCCAAAACTGGCGAAGCTTTTCGATGCCAACGGTGACGGTAAAGCGGACTTAACAGGTTGTAACCCAGGTTGGGGTTGTGAAATGGTCGTTGAGCATCAGTTGGATGCGTTCAAGCTTCGTGACACAGTAACGCACAACCAAGGTAACTACGCTGCGATTATCGCTGACACGATTTCTCGTTACAAAAAAGGCGATCCGATTCTTTACTACACTTGGACACCTTACTGGGTAAGTGGCGTCTTAGTTCCGGGTAAAGATGTTGTGTGGTTAGAAGTGCCATTCTCTTCACTTCCTGGTGAGCGTAAGGACATCGACACAACACTAGAGAACGGTAAGAACTACGGCTTTGAGATGAACTCTATGCGCATCGTTGCGAACAAAGAGTTTACTGAAAAGAACCCAGCAGCAGCGAAGCTGTTTGAAATCATCAAGCTAAACATCAATGATGTTAGTGCGCAGAATATGATGATGAGCCAAGGTAAGAACAGCTCAGCAGACATCGAGTCTCATGTAAATGGCTGGATCAAAGCGAACCAGAAAAAGTTCGACGCATGGGTAGACGAAGCTAAAAAAGCAGCCATGTAATCGGCACAACCATTAAAATACGTGACACCTAACTTTAGAGCCAACCGATCACATCGGTTGGCTCTTATTTTATTCACCGTAGTAAAAAGGGTTGCAACAATATTGAGCCCTGCTCCTCAGTATTTTCTTAAAGTTTCTACTTAATTTCATTCCTTAAGAGTTTCTTAAGTTTTGCGTTTTATTTTGTTGATAACCAATCAAACAAAGGAAGCGCTCATGAAACACCATGCACAAATTTCTGTAGATGGCTTTACTTTAGACATTGTCTATCCAATGCATCCGCTTTGGAGCCAAGTTATCGAGCATGTATCTCAGCGTTATCAAGAAGCATTCTTTGCCGAGCTCAAACAGTTTATGCCGGCGTATTTAACCCTCATTGACGGCGGTCAAATTATTTCCGTATGCGGCTTTCGCATCGCCGAAGATGAACCTTTGTTCCTTGAACAGTATTTAGAAGACGACGCCCAAAAGCTGGTTTCTAACGTATTTAGCTGCGACGTAGAACGTTCGAACTTAGTGGAGTTTGGTCACTTGGCATCTTTCGCTAAGGGCATGTCATCTCTGCACTTCTACCTGATCGCAGAAATGCTGGTCAATCTCGGTTTTGAATGGTGCATCTTCACCGCGACAGACCCTCTTCACGCAATGATGGCGCGTCTAGGATTGGAGCCTCATATCATCGCGCAGGCCGATCAAAATAAAGTCCCCTATGCCAAGTCCACTTGGGGTTCGTACTACGAACATCAACCGCGTGTGTTAGCTGGCAATTTGCAAAAAGGACTAGAGCGCCTTCGATTAGTCCAAGAAAAAAAACGTAAACAAGCCTAGATAGAAAAGTAAACGTCGTTAAAACCGCAAACACAACCAGAACAACTTGGTTAAACAAAACGCCAAAATATAGGTGATGTATGAATATTCTCCTCGATGCCATTACAAAATGGGCAAAAACGACACCAGATCGAGTAGCACTTGTCGGCTACGAAGCGAATCAAACCGTTGAACTGACTTACTCTGAATTGTTAAACAAGATCGAACTCGTTGCCGCCGAGCTTATTGCACAGAACATCAAAGCACTCGCGCTACGCGCAGAAAACAGCATCGATTGGGCCATTGTTGATTTGGCGGCGATGGCGGCAGACATAGTCGTCGTACCTATTCCGACTTTTTTCTCTGATGCACAAGTTGAACATACGTTAGAGCAATCAGGCGTCGATGCTTTAGTTGGCGATTGGCAAGCATGGTTGGCTTCTCATCCTAAGCAAAGCTTTAACCAGCAAGACCATCCGTTTTCCATTGCAAATTTGCCTTTGCTGCGTCGTAACCAGTTGGGAGATGAAGGTACACAGGTAGCTTATCTACCAGAAACCGGAAAAATCACCTTTACCTCTGGCTCGACGGGTCAGCCTAAAGGCGTGTGTTTAAGTAATGATCATTTGTGTTTGGTGGCGAAATCGCTCGCCGACGCAGTAAACAGCGCGGCGCACTCGCACTTAGTGCTGCTTCCGTTATCGACGCTTCTCGAGAACATAACAGGCGTTTATGTTCCACTCATGTTGGGCGTGACGTCATATATTTTACCCGGAGAGCAAACCGGCTTACTCGGTTCAAGCCAATTCGAACCGGGTTTGTTTGCGCAAGCATTAGCGACCATCAAACCAGAAAGCTTAGTGCTAACACCAGCATTATTGCTTGCGCTCATTCACATCGCGAAACAGCAGCCCTCTCTTGTGGATTCTCTAAAATTTGTCGCCGTTGGCGGCGCAAGAGTGTCGTCGCAACTGATTAACACCGCGCATGCGCTGAACATCCCTGCGTTTGAAGGTTATGGCTTGTCTGAATGTGGCTCCGTCGTTTGTTTGAATACACCAGCTACATTTAAAGCAGGAACGTGTGGCAAACCGCTTCCCCACGCTCAGATTCGTATCGCGGAAGATGGTGAACTGCTCGTCAAAGGCAACGTTGCTCTTGGTTATTTGAATGAGCCGTTTACTCAAGAATGGTTGGCAACTGGCGACTTAGCCCAAATTGACGCGCAAGGTTTTGTCACTCTCTCAGGACGCAAGAAGAACCTTATCGTCACCGCATACGGCAGAAATGTCTCACCGGAATGGATTGAATCAGAAGCGTTGGCGTTTTTGCCGATGACGCCACTGATCGTTACAGGCGATAGCCAACAAACATTATGTGCTGTCATTGCCAATAGCGAAGACGTCGAAGCAAAGGTTCATGTATTAAACCAAACCCTACCCGATTACGCTCAAATCCGAACCTTGTTGCTACTTGACAACCCACGAGCCATCTCTGGTTGGTACACGGATAACGGCAAGCTCAAACGAAATCAAATCGAACATGATGTGGCTCAGTTATTAGCGAGCACAACGCCTGAATTAACGCTGCAAGCGCAAAAGCTCCAACGCATCGATTTGCCCTTCCAGCAACACATTACGTCTTTCCAAACTGCATCTTAGTTAACGGCTTCTTAAGGAGAAGGTTATGACTTTATTTTTCGAACAACTCAAACAAAGCACTGCCGCTGCTCAACAAGCAATGTTAACTGCGCCAGTCATCGCAGAAGTTCAACAAGGCAACATTTCCAAAGATATGTATATCGCCTTTCTAACCCAAGCTTACCATCACGTCAAGCACACTGTTCCCTTGCTGATGGCGTGTGGAGGCCGACTATCTGGCGAATACGAATGGGTACGAGATGCTATTGCCGAGTACATCGAGGAAGAGAAAGGCCATCAAGAATGGATTTTAAATGACATCAAAGCGTGCGGCGGCGATGCCGAAGCAGTGCGCAATAACAAAGATGTAGGTCAAGTAGGTGCACCGATTGAACTGATGGTTTCCTACCTTTACCACAACATTGACCGCCACAACCCACTCGCGCTGTTTGGCATGGTGTGGGTATTAGAAGGCACCAGCGTCGGCATTGGTGGCCAAATGGCTGAAAAAATCCAGTCAACGCTAAGCCTACCGCCTTCGGCAATGACTTACCTAGTTTCACACAGCGTGTTAGACCAAGATCATCTGCAATTTTTTGAATCACTGATGAACAAAATCACCAAAGTGGAAGATCAACAAGTCATCATCGACTCCGCAAAAATGGTGTTCGCATTGTACGGACAAATGCTGCGTTCTTTGCCTTCTTTCTCAACCCAACAAGCGGCGTGAGGTGAAGCATGATCATTAACAACAGCACCATTCTCCTGACAGGCGCAACGGGCGGAATTGGGCAAGCCATCGCGCAAGAGTTAGCAAAACGCGGTGCCAGCCTCATTCTTGTTGGGCGAAACGAAGAGAGCTTGCAAACACTACAGCGTGAACTGTCGAATCCAGAGCGCCATAACCTAGTCGTTGCAGACATCACCTCATCAGAAGGATTAACAACGATTAAAGATCGAGCGCGTCAACATCAAAAAGTGGACGCACTGATTAACAATGCGGGTAGCAACGATTTCTCGTTGTTAAGCCACAAACGACCAACGCAGATTGCAGACGAAATCCAACTCAATCTCGTCGCGCCGATGCTGCTGTGCCAGTCGGCGTTAACGTGGTTAAAACAGCCTGGGGTAATTCTCAATATTGGTTCAACATTCGGCTCAATTGGCTACCCTGGCTATACCTCCTATTGCGCGGCAAAAGCGGGATTGCACCGGTTTACCGAATCGCTCGACAGAGAGCTGTTCGCAACCGGAATCCGTGCGCTGTATTTGGCACCAAGAGCGACAGAAACCTCACTCAATAGCGATGCCGTCAATGAAATGAATCGACAACTGGGTAACAAAACGGACTCGTCGCAAGTTGTAGCCGATCACGTTGTCACCATGTTGGAAAAAGAAATTTCCGCGAAATGGATTGGTTGGCCAGAAAAGCTTTTTGCTCGCATCAATCAATTGCTTCCAAGTGTGGTTTCTTCTGCGATTCGTAAGCAACAAGAAACCATTCACCAGTACGTAAACCGAGTCAGTCACTGAAGAGGACATGGACGATGAATACCAAACAACTACTTTGCGCTTTGACGATTTGTTCAACGTTAGCTTCGACCGCTGCGTTGGCAGGTAATGCTCCACTGCAACAGGTTCAAAAGAAATGGGCGGAATGTCAGTACAGCACGCCTGACGATGACGAAAAGGAACAATGCTTCCATCGCGCGATTGCCAAAACCAGTATTTATCTCGACAGAGAACCCGGCAATCCCGAACTCACTGTTTGGCTGGCAATCAATAAAGCATCGCTGGCTGGTGCTCAAGGTGGCTTAGGTGCACTATCACTCGCCAAAGAAGCCAAATCTTTACTCGAAGGGGTAATTGCAACGTCTCCGCAAACGCTTGATGGCTCTGCATACACCAGTTTAGGTTCTTTGTATTACAAAGTTCCGGGGTGGCCAATTGGCTTTGGTGATGACGATAAAGCCGAAGAAATGTTGAAAAAAGCGTTAGAGATCAATCCAAAAGGCATCGATCCGAACTATTTTTATGGAGACTTCCTTGCAGAAGAAGGTCGAGACAAGGAAGCGAAAGTGTATTTGACTCGCGCAATGCAGGCGTCACCTCGCCCTGACCGACCTTTGGCGGATAAAGGTCGAAAACTGGAAATTGAAGCGACTCTTGGGAGACTGAAATAAACCATGCGCTTATTACTCGTAGAAGATGACAAACTACTCGGTCAATCCATGGTGACTTCATTAAGTCGCCATGGGTACACCGTGGATTGGGTGGAAAAAGGGTCTGGCGTGACTAGCGCACTCAAAACAGAAGCGTTCACCGCCGTAATATTGGATCTCACTCTCCCCGATATCGATGGATTGGAAGTTCTGCGTAATATTCGCAAAGGCGGATTCAAGCTCCCAGTGATGATACTTACCGCACGAGACGACATTCGCGATCGCGTTCAAGGCCTTGATGGCGGCGCAGATGATTACCTCGGAAAACCGTTTGCACTCGAAGAGTTGCTCGCTCGCTTGCGTGTGTTGATTCGCCGTCAATCCGGTAGTGCAGAAGAAATCATTCAAGTTGGGCAGTTATCTTTATCCTTATCGGAACAAAGCATTCGCTACGATGACGCGCCGCTTAAACTCACACGCAATGAATTTAAAATCCTCACCAGTTTGATGACGAACGCAGGACGCGTGCAAAGTAAGGAGCAATTGCAACAATCACTGCACGGCTGGGATGAAGGTTCAAGCGACAACGCTATCGAAGTTCATATTCACAATTTGCGTAAAAAAGCACCCAAAGTGGTCATTAAAAATATTCGCGGTGTGGGGTACATTCTTGAAAGATAAGAAATCGTACTCGATCAAACGTCAGTTAACTCTATCAGTAGGCGTGTTGGTAAGTGTTCTCTTACTCATCTCACTTTATTTCAGTTTCCAATCTGCGAAGCACGAGGTCGAAGAAGTTTATGACGCTAGGCTTGGACAATCCGCAAAATTAATGTTGCTGACGCTCTCAATTTCAACGGAAGAGAGGACTCTCGCTAACCATCGAGAATTATTTAATGAGTGGATGGAAAACATTGAGTCAATGTCAAAGTCTGACGATGACAATGTCACAACGTTCGGCCACCCTTATGAACAAAACTTGGTTTTTCAATTCTATCGAGACAACACACTGCTCTGGAGCTCTGATCAAACCTTGCACGCACTCTCTACGTCCTTTGGTAATAACGGCTACGCTGATATTGTAAAAGACGGTACACGATGGCGTACATTTCAGATTTCACAGCCACAAACAAAACATGATAATGAATACGTCGTGGTTGCAGAAAAATACAAGATACGTAAAGAGATCATCCACGAAATTGCCCTATCCACATCAATAGAACAATTGCTGATACTACCAACTTTGTTGCTTTTGCTGTTTTGGCTGATCGATAAACATTTCCGACCGATTAACGACCTGCGCTCCGCCATCACACAAAGAAACGTACACCGATTAGATCGCATTCATGTAAAAGACAACACCGTTGAACTCGCACCACTTGTCGATTCGCTCAACTCTCTCCTCTCTGAACTAGAGTTAGCCTGGCAAAGAGAGAAACGCTTTACACGTGCTGCAGCGCATGAACTGAAAACCCCACTAACAATCCTTCGTCTTAACGTAGAAAATGCACTTGAAAGTAATGATCCGGAGCAACTGAGAGGAGATTTACACAACATTCTGCAAGGCATTGAACGCACTGACCGCCTTATCCATCAGCTACTGACTTTAGCTAAAGTAGATAGCTTATCAGAACGTGTATTCGACACCGTTGAGCTAACCCCTTTGTTGCAAACCGTTGTTGCTGATTTGGCACCGTTAGCATTGAAGCATAAGCAAGACATCAGTTTATCATCTTCCAACATCGCTATATCCGGTGATCGAATGTTGTTAGAGGTGTTATTTCGTAACCTCGTCGATAATGCGATTCGTTACTCCGGCGAGCACAGTGACATACAAGTCAGCGTCACTGAGAACAATAATACAATCAAAGTCTTAATTTCCGATACTGGCCCAGAAATCCCGAAAGAAACTCGTGAAAGAATCTTCGAACAGTTTTATCGGGGTCATTCTGAACATGGCGACGGTGCAGGTTTAGGGATGTCAATTTGCAAAGACATTACAGCACTACACCGTGCAACACTTGAGCTCATTCCCAGAGAAAATAGTAGGAATACGTTTGTCGTCACTTTCCAAAAGTGCAAACAAAAGCGATACAGACCATAACCTGTTTAATTTATGTTCCAGCCGAACATGAGCTTCATTCCACACTTACATAGGCATACCAACACTTACACTACTCGACCATAAACCCACATTATAATTCACGTTTATTTCACGCTTGCTTTGTTAAAAACAACACAACATAACAATTAAACTATTCGAATAAATATGAAAAACTTATCTAAGGGCTCTGTGTGGGGGCCTTTGCAGCCAATTGCTGCTTTTTCTTTGTTTTCACTTATATTTTTGTCTATCTCACGCGTTTTGCTCGCCTTTTGGCAACTTGATCGAATTGACTCTTTCAACGACTTAATTTACATCCTAGGCCAAGGCTTACGCGTAGACATTGCAACACTGTGCTGGTTATTCATCCTCCCTGCACTGCTTTCTGCCCTAATGCCATTAAACGGCAAGATTGGGCAATGCTGGAAATGGATATTGCGCATATGGATGGTTTTAGGGCTTTGGATTCTCGTATATATGGAACTGGCAACGGCACCATTCATTCAAGAATATGACCTACGCCCAAACCGTCTGTTTGTGGAATACCTTATCTATCCGAAAGAGGTCATGGGCATGCTTTGGACTGGCTATAAGCTAGAGCTGTTTATTGGCACGTTAGGCACGGCATTAACTCTAGTTTTGGGTTGGAAGTGGAGCAAAAAACTGACCGACAATGCACAGCAGATCAACTGGAAGTGGCGCCCACTATTAGCAATTTTCGTTGTGCTTCTTGGTGTTGCAGGCGCACGTTCGTCTTTAGGACACCGCCCGCTAAACCCTGCCATGGTGGCGTTTTCTAACGATCCACTGCTTAACGACTTAGCATTAAACTCATCTTACTCACTGCTGTTTGCTGTCAACAGCATGAAGTCAGAAAAAAGCGCAGAGCAGTTCTATGGCAAGATGGATAATAAAAAGATGCTGGAGCTAGTTCGCGCTTCGTCAAAAAAGTCCGACTTTGATCCTACATTGCTTCCAACCATGAACAGTAACCCTGCGACCTACCATGGTAAACGTAAGAACTTAGTGATCTTGCTACAAGAGAGCTTAGGAGCGCAATTTGTGGGTTCTTTGGGTGGTCTGCCTCTTACGCCAAACCTGGATGAACTCATGGCTGAAGGTTGGCAGTTCACGCAAATGTACGCAACGGGTACTCGTTCTGTTCGTGGTATCGAAGCCGTAACCACGGGTTTTCCACCATCCCCTTCTCGCGCAGTGGTGAAACTAAGCAAAAGCCAAACAGGCTTCTTTACCATCGCAGACTTACTCAAAGCACAAGGCTATCACACGCAATTTATTTATGGCGGTGAAGCAAACTTCGATAACATGAAAACCTTCTTCTTCGGTAATGGTTTTGATCAAATCGTCGAAGAAGATGATTACAATAACCCAAGCTTTGTTGGCTCTTGGGGGGTCAGTGATGAAGACTTATACAACAAAGCAGACGAAGAGTTTGAACGCCTTTCAAAAAGCGACAAACCTTTTTTCAGCTTAGTTTTTACGTCAAGCAATCACAGTCCTTACGAGTATCCGAAAGGTAAAATTGAGCCATACGATTCCGAACACATGACGCGTAACAACGCGGTGAAATATTCAGATTACGCTTTGGGTACGTTCTTTGAAAAGGCGAAAAACTCATCCTACTGGGATGATACTATTTTCATTGTCATTGCAGACCACGATGCCCGCGTGTCTGGTGCTAACTTGGTTCCAGTTAAGCACTTCCATATTCCTGCATTGATCATTGGTAAAGACATTCAACCACGTAAAGATGACCGTATCGCAAACAACATAGATATGCCGCCTACGCTGTTGTCTCTTATTGGCGTAGACGCCAAAACGCCGATGATTGGTCGTGATTTAACGAAACCACTGGCTCGCGAAGATGAACGCGCAATGATGCAATACGACAAAAACTTTGGTTATTTAACGCGTGACAACCTAGTTGTGCTTTCTCCTGGTGAAAAAGTATCGACCCTGGCGTACGACTTTGATAGCCAAACCATGAAACCGCTAGAAGTCGATGAATCCGTTGTTGAACGCGCAAAAGCAAACGCATTGTTTGCATCTAAGGCGTATCAAAACAACTGGTACGCTTCGAAACGTACCAACTAATATCCGCTGATTCAGTGAAAAGGGAGCCACTGGCTCCTTTTCTTTATTCTGTAAGACTCTTCACTCTTAGAGTACATGGAGGAACGCACACTTTGTATCTAGAAAATCATAGTTCATATGTAGAGAATGAACTTTTCAGGATTGTGTTCGATGACTAAGGCCAACACGTAAACAACGAGGCTTGTTGATATCAAGCCAAACAGAAAGCTGACCCGAAATACTATCGTTGTTATCGTGATAAAACCATAGGCAAATACACCACTATTAATCATAGCGTACAAGTTATCCAGACCAAAACTTGGTAAGGGTGCGCTAATAAATAGGAGTGAAAACATCATAATATTTGAAAATTTTTTAACCCAACTTGGTTTTTGTAGATAAAAACCCGAAATAGAAAAGGACAACAACAGCAATGGCACTAACCCATAATAAGTAAATTTGTAATATGGCGTAATCCAATCTGAACTCTGGTTTAAGAATAGTATTATGCAAGTAACAATGGTCGATGATAACGCTAAAGAAAAACACTTTGTTCCTTTGTAAGGTTTGTCCTCAAAGTTAAATAACCTAAAATTTCCCACTGCAATACCAAGAACAACCCATGAAAATGTCACTAGCTGTAAAAATGCGATCTCTTCGCGGATGGCAAAAAAGCCAAAGTAAATAGCATGATAAAAAGACCAAACCATACCAATTGGTAAACCCAAGGAGAGTTTTTCTAGGAGAATTTCTGACTGCTCTTCGTAATGAATAGTCCACCATACTAGTGCGACATAAGCGAGCAACACACCAAAAATGACAACATATTGCGCTTCTGAAATACTGATAATCATTGGAACTAAGGCTAGGGTTAAGCCAATGATAACAAATAGAATCTGGTAACAAATCGCGGGTAATGTGCAAATAAGTCGCCAAAATACCCTACCGATATCTTGAAGAAGTTCGTAGGTTTGAGCGATAAAATAAGCAACAGCAGCGATAAGAAGCAACACTCCACATAGTTTCATCAAGTTAACTAAGTTAAATAGTTTCACCCAGTCACTGCTTTCTTCGGCTTGCTTCAGTTCTTTTTGAGCGTCATCAATGTGAGCGAGTTTCAATAAGGCATTTTTTCTGTCTTCATTTTCGAGAAAGTGTCCAAACTCTTGGTTTGCTTCACTCTCCGTTATCACTCCATTTTTGTAAAGAAGATAGATAGTTGAAAGGCTCACTCTTTCTATTTCTGTAAGATCACGAATTTTTTCTTTATTATTGATTTCATTGATAGTTAAAATTTGACTTTCTTTCTTTTCTATATTTTTTGCTGAAATACTTAATGAACATGTAACACAAAAAATAATAATTAACAGTGAACTAATCGTTTTACACATATGAACGGGATTGCTTTTGACAAGGAAATGTCGAGAAGATAAATGGAATCAAATACAAAGCAAACGATATGTTCATATGCTCGATCCTGAGCCAATAAAATTGAAAGTGATACTTCTCACTATTTCAAACAAGGTACTTTAACTTGGTCTACTGACAAAGCCTGTCTTACCCTTCCGTTAGATTCAACCTCATACTTCTAGTAAACTGAGAAACAGACCATGCTAACTATCAATTCATTCGTTCTCTATGTTGAGGACATCCAAGTAAGCCAAGCTTTTTACTCGAAACTGTTTGATTGTGAAGTCACGTTTTTGTCTCCAACATTTGCTTCTATGCCACTCGCAAATGGCTTAAAACTGACACTCAAGCAAAGTGATGTTCTTTCCCCTTCCAGCGACATCAAAGGTGGTGGCACCGAGTTATCATTTGCAGTGCGCAAGCGCCATACGTTAGAGCACGTTTACAACAGTTGGAAAAACATGGGCGTTGAGTTTGCTCAACCACCAATGACTTCGGTGTATGGCTTAAATTTTGTGGCTACCGATCCGGATAAACATCGCATTCGCGTTTTCATTAGTGAATAAAAATGCGTTAAAAATGCTTTTTACCCATTCCCAATGTGACTTCAATAAATTAGACTCAGGGAAACATCAAAAGCTGCGTTGTATATAAGAAGGAATGCCCATGAGCTCAAGTATGATCCTTAGCGAATCTCTAATCGAGAGTGGAAGAGATATCCCCCTCAAAGAACTGCTTTACGCAAAGCGCGTGCTGGATAACTACATGGCGGTAGCAAAAGAGAGCAGCCCACTTGAGCTGTTGACAGAGATGAAATCGGCAGCAAAGCAAGTGGAATACTTTACCACTACGAGTAACCCGTGTGAGGCTCGTAATGTCATCAGTCAGATGATTGATAAAATCGACACCGCGGAATCTTTTGAGTCGTTCAAGGCTTTAGCAGGCAAGCCCTCACTAGCTCTCAATGAGCTGATTGAAGATCGCGCCCAACTGATTAAACATGAGCGAGAATTGCTGCTTGCTTCGGGCTATGACGCCTCGCGTATCTAAGAATAAACGTTAGCTCCCGAGTTTAAAGCTAGCAACGAAAAAGGAGCTCTTAAAGAGCTCCTTTTACTTTCCAAAATCAGGTATAAAAGATCTAGAGGCCGATATCTTCAGTTATTGCTTTGATTTGCTTGAGATCCATTTTATAAACTTCAATCATTTGATCGACCTGACTTAGTCGTGAATTGGCTTCATCGTGTTTATCACACGCGTCCGATTTCACGTCCCAAGATTTACCTTCCAAAAATACATCACACTCTTTTTTGAGTTTCTCGATCTTAGGCAATAATTTCGCCCTTTCTTTCTCTAGAGACTCCAATTCTTGCGAAATTTTCAGCTCTTTTTGAAACACCTCGCGCGATCGTTCAAAGATAGTCGCTTGCATATCCGCTTGACGACTCAACTTCTCATTTTCCGACTTCGTCGTATTGATCTTATCTGCCTGTTGTTTCAATTGAGACTCTAGCGACAAGTTAACTTTCTCGACCTCAGTCAATTGCTTTTGTAACTTCTTAAGCGCTTTCTCGTGCGCTTCATCTTTCGCAACGAGCAGTTCAGTGACTTTATCTTGTATTTCTTGGTCGAGCGCTTCTTCGCGCACTTTTACTTGAGACACCAACTGCGTTTTATCTTGCGTCAACGCTTGGTATTTTTCTTCTAGCACATGATAAGTCGATTCCCACTTGTTCGCAGTGACAATCGATCCAACAAGGCCACCAAATGCCAAGCCTAATACCGCAGCAATCGCGATATAGATATGAGTACGTTTGTCACGCTCTTCAATGACAACAACGTCGTCTTGTTCTTCCATCTTGTTCTGAGAACTCACCGTATACTACTCCAAGGACTCTTTTACTTTGCTAGCGGATCAATTCCGCAAACATAATCGATGCTGTATAAATCAGAAAGGCGCCAATTAATGTTATAACGGTCGCTTTTTGGACTTTTTCATTGGTTCGATAACGAAACAGCACAAATGCTACTGCAATCAACACCGCAATGGCTAATAATCTGGTCATACCGCCTCCTTGTCCACTTATGAAAAACTGCCTAGGTCCATAGACGGTTTCACAAAGATTTATTGTAACTCATTTATACGCCCCATAAGGTCAACTTAGCGTAGATTTTAAAATAAGTGCTTCGATTTTAATCAAATTTGTGTTCTCAATTGAATAACTTATGCCGTAATAATCGAAACACATTTATCGTTCTGAAGTGTGTTCTTGGTTCTATTCCCTAGCCCAATGAGTTTTGTTTATGCAGTTACTCACACAAAAAACTTGGGTAAACATAGCTCCGTGAAAATAAGTGGGGTTATTTCGTTGAAAATAAATTGACATAGGGTGTTGAAATGGACCAAAAACATGATAGAGTTCACACGTTAATGATGACCAGCATCATTAACTAACCTTTACTCATTTAATTGAGTAATTGTTCCGATGAAGACTGCAGGAGAGTGGTTATTAATCAAATTTTAACATTTGATTAGCATAACTCGCCGAAGAATTAACTATTTCAGGTGCTACCTAGGTAGCGGGGACTGTAGTTGGAGGAACCTCTGGAGAGAACCGTTAAATCGGTCGCCGAAGGAGCAAGTCTTGCACTCACGCAAGGTGAAACTCTCAGGCAAAAGGACAGAGGAGTGGAAAGTTACAACCTAACTATTTTGCTTGGCCTTCCCGCCTACAACCAATAGCTTAGTTCTTTTAGAGATCGTTGATCTCGTCCTTTCCCTCTTCTCCTTATTAGTTGTTTTATTAAGGGGAAATCATGAACGACCTACAATCTTTACTACAAACCATCGATAATTTTGTCTGGGGTCCACCACTGCTTATTTTGCTAGTGGGTACCGGTGTTTACTTCACTTTTAGCCTCGGCTTGATCCAGTTTAAACATCTCCCAACAGCGCTAGCGATGGTATTCAGTAAAGATAAGTCATCTGATAAACAAGGTGACGTTTCTAGCTTTGCAGCACTTTGTACTGCGCTCTCAGCAACGATTGGTACTGGTAACATTGTTGGTGTTGCCACCGCGATCAAACTTGGTGGACCAGGTGCCCTATTCTGGATGTGGCTCGCCGCCCTTTTCGGAATGGCGACTAAATACGCCGAATGTTTGTTAGCGGTTAAATACCGAAGAGTAGATGATAAAGGCCAAATGATTGGTGGCCCGATGTACTATCTGCAATACGGTGTTGGCTCAAAAGCCCTCGCGATCATGTTTGCAGTGTTTGCTTTGGGTGTTGCTTGTTTTGGTATTGGTACGTTTCCACAAGTAAACGCGATTCTGGATGCAAGTGAGATATCTCTCGGTGTTGACCGTGAGCTCTCTGCCTTTGTACTGACTCTTTTGGTTGCTTTCGTGACTTTGGGTGGTATCAAATCCATTGCTAACGTTGCAGGAAAAGTGGTTCCTACCATGGCTGTATTTTACGTGTTGGCGTGTTTAAGCGTGATCATCATGAATGCAGACCAATTGTTCAATGCCGTTGAATTAGTGTTGGTCTCAGCATTTACATCAACAGCAGCGACTGGCGGTTTCTTAGGTGCAAGTATCATGCTGGCGATCCAATCAGGTATCGCTCGTGGCGTATTCTCAAACGAATCTGGTTTGGGTAGCGCTCCTATGGCCGCAGCGGCAGCGAAAACAGACTCTTGTGTGAAACAAGGCCTGATTTCAATGACAGGTACCTTCTTTGATACCATCATTATTTGTACCATGACGGGCCTAGCGTTGATCCTTACTGGCGCATGGCAAAGCGACTTTTCTGGTGCAGCAATGACGACTCATGCCTTTGCGGTAGGTTTGAATGCGGATACATTTGGCCCAATGCTGGTGTCAATTGGTTTGATGTTTTTTGCATTCACAACCATTCTTGGATGGAACTACTACGGTGAGCGTTGCGTTGTGTTCCTCTTTGGTACAAAAGCGGTGCTTCCTTATAAGCTGATTTTCGTTGGTTTGGTGGCATCAGGCGCGTTCCTCCATCTAGACATGATTTGGCTACTGGCTGATATCGTCAACGGTCTGATGGCGATTCCTAACCTAATCGGTTTGATCGCACTGCGTCACGTCGTACTGGCAGAAACCAAGCTGTTCTTTAGCTCAGCATCGCAATCTGATGAAATTGAAGCAGTAAAAGCTTAGTGACATGACAAGTGTTCAGTAATGAACCGTCAATCGCTGAAAGTAAATTGGAAATGGTAAAAACATAAAGCCCGCTGGTATTCAGCGGGCTTTATTTTATCTTAAGTTAAGCGGTTAATCTCTCAACCATTGATGCTCAACCTTTTCTCCACGTTCTTGAAAAAACTTCGCATTTTTTTGCTTGAATTGATCCGACTTCAGCTCTGATAGCGGCCAGTCTGAAAACGCCTCTGTTACGAACGAATCTCCAACCCCAACTTCAATCGATTCAAGATGCTTCCCGATGTAGCGATAAAAGTAGCTCTGCCCCAGTGCATCACAAACCATCGGCACATGTCTCATGCGTTGATGGTTGACGGATACTGAAGCCCAAGTTGTCGTTTTAGGTTCGCAACTTTGCTCTTTTACAACATCAACTTCAAATTTATTGTCCATTGTTGTCGAGACAAAAACGACAATACCGTCATTCATATACACACGTCGAAGTAATAGCTGTTTCGTATCTTGAGTTCGCGTCTGTTGTATTCCATTGGAAAATGGCTCGAAATAGCCCCAGTGCCAAGACCAGGTCATGCCACGTTGCGCAAACTGTACCTGTGGCCATGTCTGCCAAACAATGGCACCAACCACGCCAGTAATAAACACAACGAGTAATATCAAAAGGTGGTAAATATTGCGCATTACACGGGCTTTTCAATCAATAACTTTACGCCAAGTGCGACTAAGACAGCGCCCGTCGCCCCTTCCATCCACTTCATAAAGCTTGCATTCTTTAACAGGCTCTTAGCTGAGTTAAGTGCGCCAGCCAAACCACACTGCCAAACCATCGCAATAATAAAGTGCACGGATGCCATCATCATTGATTGAAGCAAAGGAGAACCTTCTGGATTCACAAACTGTGGCAAGAACGCCAAGTAGAAAACTGCCGTTTTTGGATTCAAGACGTTAGAAAGAAAGCCCTCTCTAAAAGAGCGTTTGCCATTAAACACTTCATGAACCTGCTCAGTCACTGACAAACCATTCTTCGACGACATCAGGGCTTTTAAACTGCTCAGACCAAGCCAAATAAGATAAGCTGCACCAATCATTTTTACGATTTGGAATAACTCTGCAGATTGCGCCAGAATGGCCGAAATTCCAACCGCTGAAAAGAAAGCATGCACAAATAAGCCAAAGCAAATCCCTAAACTGGTTGTACATCCGTCTTTTAAACCCGCGCGACTGGTATTACGGATAACAAGGGCCGTATCTAAACCCGGCGTTAGCGTTAAAATAGTGATGGCAATAATAAATGCCTCAAAATTCAAGATATCCATATTATCGTGATAATTAATTGTTAATCCGTCATCAATACCGTCAATCCACGAGATTCGCAAGCTTCTTTTTTAAGAGAGCTATACAACTGAGTGAATTTATGGACAATGAGTGAAGATTAATTGTTAATTATTAGTAAATTAACGCAGGTTGTTTCGTGCAACTCGACGTAAAGGACCCGTTATCGGGTGTTTAGGGAAAGAACAAAAGAATAGAGTAGTCACATGAAAGCATTTACAAAACTCATTGAACATTCCAAAAAAGTGGCAAATTTTGAGCACCTCTCTGCCATCATAGGTTGGGACCAAGCAGCGGTCATGCCATCTGGTGGCGCTGAAGCGCGCTCAAATGCTATGGCAGAACTTGATGTACACATCCACTCATTGATGACTCAGCCACACTTGGGCGAGCTTTTCGCTCAGGCAGAAGAAGAGACGCTATCTGCAAGTGAAAAGTCCATCCTACGAGAAATGAAACGTGAATGGCAACAAGCTAACTTGCTACCAGAATCATTAGTTCAAGCTCAATCTCTTGCTGGCTCCAAATGTGAACATGCATGGCGTACGCAACGCGGAGAAAATGACTGGTCTGGCTTTGAAAAGAACTGGGCAGAAGTCGTCAAGCTATCGCAAGAAGAAGCGCAAATTAGAGCCGAAGCAAACGGCACAACGCCTTACGATGCCATGCTTGATATTTATGAACCAGGCACAACGTCTGCATCGTTAGACACGCTTTTTGCTGACGTAAAAACGTGGCTACCTTCCTTGATAGACGAAGCGCTTGAAAAACAGCAATCAAACAACATCTTATTGCCAACTGCGCACTACCCTGCGGAAAAACAAAAAGCGCTGGGACTGGAAGTCATGAAGCTACTTCAATTCGATTTTGAACACGGTCGGCTTGATGAAAGTGTCCATCCATTTTGTGGCGGTGTGCCAACAGATGTGCGTATTACAACACGTTATGATGAAAGCGAGTTTGTCCAATCATTGATGGGGATCGTCCACGAAACTGGCCATGCCAGATACGAGCAAGGGCTACCAAAAGATTTAGCAGGAACACCAGCTGGTCAAGCCCGCTCTATGGGAATTCATGAGTCACAGTCGCTCTTCTTTGAAATGCAAATAGGACGAAACAACGCATTTATCGACCACCTTGCTCACATGGCTTCCAAGCATTTTTCTGGGGATGAATTTGAAAAAGACAATCTAGCCAAAACCTACACTCGAGTAGAGAAAGGCTTTATTCGCGTAGATGCGGACGAATTAACATACCCTGCCCACGTTATTCTTCGATACGAAATTGAACGTGATCTTATTAACGGTGCCATCAAGCATACAGACGTACCAGAGCTCTGGAACGAAAAAATGAAAGCGTATTTGGGACTCTCAACGGAAGGAAATTTCAAAAACGGCTGTATGCAGGACATTCATTGGACAGATGGAAGTTTTGGATATTTCCCGTCTTACACTCTCGGTGCGATGTACGCAGCCCAGTTCATGGCCGCAATGAAGCAAACAGTAGATGTGGACGCGGTTATTCGCTCTGGCGATCTGACGCCGATATTCGATTGGCTGTCGAAGAACATCTGGAGTAAAGGTAGCTTATTAACAACAGATGATCTCGTAAGAGAAGCAACGGGTGAAACACTAAATGCTAAGCACTTCCAAGCGCACCTAAAAGGCCGCTACTTGTAAATAGAAAAAGAATAGAACGTAAAAGCCCAAGGTTCGTATGTTCCTTGGGCTTTTTTAAGCTCTTTCTATGCTATGCCAAGCTAGGGATAAGTCTGGGCTTGTACAAACAATCCTCGCCTTCAGGTCTGGTTTTAAACCGACGGTGAAGCCACATATATTGGCTCGGACTTGCCATGATTGACTTTTCAACTATCTTATTCACGAAAACTGCCGCACCTTGAGGATCTTCTTTCGGGAAACCGTCGACTGGTGCACTAATAGTCAAGGTATAGTGTCCGTCCTTTCCTCTTACCATCGTAAAAGGCACGATGGCACAATCTGTCGAATCAACCAGCAAACTTGTACCTGTCGTCGTGCAAGCATTTTTAACGGCAAATAATGGCGCAAAAGTTGAGCGTCGGTTTCCATAATCATGATCCGGTGCATACCAGACCCGCTCACCCGTTCTAAGCGCTTCAAGCATGGCTTTAACGTTCTTGCGATCAATAAGCGTACGATTAGAGCGAGAACGCCCCTTGTATTGAAAGTAATCAAAACACGGATTGTTGTTTGGGCGATAAACACCAGTTCCAGACTTTTTAATGCCAAAAGCACGAGCACCTAACTCTAAGTTCATCGAGTGTACGGCCAACATTAATGCCCCTTTGCCTGATTTTTCTAAAGCCTCGAGGTGCTCCATTCCTTTTATCGTAACGTGTTTGTTTACCCGTTTATCAGACCAAAACCATGCCATCGCCGTCTCAAATAGCGCAATACCTGTATTGTCGATATTGTCTTTTAAAATTGCTTCGCGTTGGCATTCTTCCATCTGAGGAAAGCAAAGCTCAAGATTGCGCCTAATCGTAACTTGACGTTTTTTCATGATTCGCATAGCTAAACGGCCAATGCCACGTCCTAATGCTAACTGAACTTTGAAAGGAAGGAGACTGAGTAAGTACATTACGCTGATGATAATTAAGGTTCCCCAGTAACGAGGCAAAAGAAATTCAGCCTTGAATTCAGGCTTTTGGTATTTATTCATGTGAGTATTGTCAGATGTGCCCATCTATAAGTGATAAAAACAATGATAATGGACTGCACTTTTATCATTGATAGCGCTAATAACATAAATTAAAGCGCGCGGATTCTATGGTTCTTCGACACACTACACAATAAGAACTTTGCAGAAATATGTAGGGGGATGAAAAAGCAGCAAAGATGAATCACCACGTTAACATCGATTGGAGTGATTAATCTACCGCACTTTCATAAAGTTTGGACAAACATAACTTTGTGTTTTCAATGCGCTAGATAATGGTGTTTTTTTAACCCCATAATGCAGCTATCATGAAAATAACAATAAACATGATAACCATTACCCTGAACAAGTAAGACAACTTTCCGGTGCCACCTCTTGGCGCTTGGTTACAGCATCCCATTATGTTTCTCCATCGTTTCATTTCGATATGGCGTTAATGTACTCCTTGACCTTAGGGGAAAGTCAAACCTTTACCTAAAGTATCGCTATAAGTGTTTATTTATCCGACATATCACTCGTTTATATCCCATGGAAATAAAGCGCGTTGTTTTCAGCTCATTTTCGGATAAATACATACCGTTTTTCGCTATATACCCACTATTTATGAGGAATCTACAATACGCGAGTCTTACTTGTAGCACGCTACTTTTACAACCTAGAAGTTGTGCGCTCATCCATTAAAGGTATCGAATGAGCAATATCGTTAAATCCGCCGTTAAATTGAGTGTTTTCTCTATCATCATGATCACCGTAACTTCGGTCGACAGCGTAAGGAACATTCCTGGGGCGGCTTTGTTTGGTAGCCATGCCATCTCTTTCTTCTTACTTGCTGGGCTCTGTTTTTTTGTCCCTACAGCGCTAGTGTGTGCTGAGCTAAGTACCACTTATCCAGAGCAAGGTGGTGTATATCTTTGGGGCAAAGAAACACTAGGGCCAAACTTTGGCTTTGCCACCGTGTGGTATCAATACGCTGAAAATATTGTTTACTATCCACCTTTAATTTCATTCATTGTTGCAACGGGGGCCTACCCTTTTTCCCCAGATCTGGCGCAAAACAACATGTTTATGTTGGTGATGATTAATGTGATTTTTTGGGCGTTAACTTTAGTTAATATCTTTGGCTTGCGCCTCTCTTCCCTGATTACAAATGTATTCGGCACCCTAGGTTTGATATTTCCGATTCTATTGATTATCGGATTAGGCGGATACTGGGCGTATACCCATCCTGGTGAGTCTCATATCTCGCTTCGTCACGTATCTGACTGGTTACCGGACCTTTCTCAAGATGGGATCGGAGCGGGTTTTACTGCGGTAGTTCTGTCACTTACAGGCCTTGAAATCACGACCTCTTATGCAAGCGAAGTCGAAAATCCGCAAAAAGCCTATCCCAAAGCTCTGCTGATCTCCACCATCTTAATCTTGGTTTCTCTGACGGCGTGCTCACTGTCTATTTCTTCGGTCGTCTCAAGTGACTATTCTAGTTTGAGTGAAGGAGTGATACTTGCCTTCAAAGCTTTTTTTGATGATCTGAACCTCTCATTCCTGCTGCCTGTCATTGCCCTTGCTATTGTTTTTGGCACGCTTGCAAGCCTGAATAACTGGATAATCGCCCCAACTAAAAGTCTGCATGTTGCCGCAAAAGATAGTTTCATGCCGATGTCGCTCGCCAAAGAAAACCGCAACCAAGCCCCCGTCTCATTGTTGCTCTTGCAAGGCACGATTGTTAGCGTGCTCTCTTTGGTTTTCATTTTTGTTCCTAACGTCAATCAAGGCATGTGGTTATTGAATATCCTGATGACTCAGCTCTATATGGTGATGTACATCTGTATTTTTGTTAGCTTTTTGGTCTCACGCTACAAACACGCAGATATTGAGCGCCCATTTCGAGTTGCGGGCGGAAAAATAGGAATGTGTTTAGTGGCAGGATTAGGCTTGATGAGTTGCTTGGTGACGATTGTTGTATCTTTTGACGTACCAGCAAGAATTAGCGCAAAAACTGGTGCATATGCACTGATATTAGGATTTATCACATTTAGCCTCCCAGCGTTCGCCGCCATGATGTATCGCAATCGAAAACATCGTCAACAAAGCAAAATGCTTGAGGTACTAGTAAGTTAACTATTGGATTGACATTAAAAAGCCGCAGCAATTTCTCGCTACGGCTTTTTATTTGGCATCACAAGTAGTGTTGGTTATCCGTGTCCTACAGTCTTGGATAACAGATTCACGATCATCACACCAGTGAGGATAAACCCAATACCAACAATCGCAGGCAAATCTAGCCGCTGTCCATAAACAAAGTAGCCAACCGTAGCAACTAAAACAATACCCGCTCCACTCCATATGGCGTAAACAACCCCAACAGGCATCGTTTTTACCGTGACGGAAAGCAAGAAGAAAGCAATGCCGTAACCAATCAGAACGACTGTGCTAGGCATCATTTTCGTAAATTGCTCTGTTTTGGGAATATAGGAAGTGGCAATCACTTCACATACAATCGCGATCGACAGCGCCAACATTGGCGGCATAGAGACAAGCATTTTGAACATAAGGCATTAACGCTCAACAGAAATGTAACCGACAACACGTCCGGATAATTAGGTCGCGCATTATACCCAACTCATCTCTCGATGGAATACCTCTTACTCAAGCGGCTTCAAAATGCAGGATTCACAGCGTGATCACTTGAATATAGAGACATTCACACGCCATCGCTTTCACTCACTTCTTGATGAGTAAGCGACAGGCCTGCTTTTTGGTGCTGCCGAGCAATTTCAAAGTAGATGTGCATATCAATTGGCTCTGGTGTATTGAGCAGCATCTTGCCCACTTCTCGTTGAAAGTGACCATAATTACCTAACTCATCCGTCAACCCTAACTGCTCGTAAGAAGGTTCATTGGCAAACATTCCATAGGCATACTGATAATGACTTAGATCCTTGCTCTTATCATAACCAAGCTCTTGAAGGGCTTGATCAATTTCTTTCGGCGTATAAGTGTCTTTATCGCCAAACAAGCGCAATAGTACGCTAGGAACCTCTTGAGCGATGCTCTGAATTTTTGTCTTTCTTTTAAAAATACCGAACATAATGTCCTCCACTGACGATGTTTCCAAATACACACTTTAATGCATATTGGTGAGCTGATTGTTTTTAGTATGGCTCATTAATCTGAGACTTCCTTACAACGAAGTCACTTTCGCATATTAACGTGATCACATAATTACCAGCAAATAGTACGAACAGCGTTTCAAACATATCTCATCAGAAACTCCGCTCTAGTCACAATTGTGTGACAGCTTCGAGCTCGGTTTACCATAATGTAAAGAGTAGATTGAAAAGTCATATTTCGTATCGACATCTAAACTTAATTAAGTTAGCTTTAGAAGTATAGACGTCTAGATTGACTATGCTTAGGGAGAGAAAGTCGTGCCAATTAGAATTCCAGATCAATTACCAGCCACCGATGTGCTAAGGACAGAGAACATCTTCGTAATGAGTGAAACGCGTGCTGCGAGTCAGGAAATACGTCCTTTACGAGTGCTGATCCTGAATCTGATGCCCAAAAAAATAGAAACTGAAACTCAGTTTTTGCGTCTACTCTCAAACAGCCCATTACAAGTCAATGTCGAGTTATTGCGCATTGATAACCGCCCAAGCAAAAATACGCCAACCGAACATTTGGATACTTTTTATCGTCAATTTGAAATGGTGAGAGATAAAAATTTCGATGGCATGATCATTACTGGTGCCCCACTAGGTTTGGTTCAATTTGAAGATGTCATTTATTGGGACCACCTAAAAACCATCATGGAATGGGCAAAAGATCATGTGACATCGACTCTTTATGTCTGCTGGGCAGCACAAGCAGGGCTGAAGTTGCTCTACGATCTACCTAAAAAAACGCGTAAAGAGAAACTTTCAGGCGTGTACCATCACCAGATTCATCATCAATTCCATCCTATGTTACGTGGGTTTGATGACACATTTTTAGCGCCTCATTCACGCTATGCCGACTTTTCACCTCACTTTTTAGAAGAACATACCGACTTAGACATCCTAGCCACATCGGATGTTGCAGGTGTTTATTTAGCTACAACAAAAGACAAGAGAAATGTGTTTGTTACTGGGCATCCTGAATACGATTCGCATACCTTACATAACGAATATATCCGCGATTTAAGCGAAGGCATGGAACCAGCCATTCCAGTCAACTACTATCCAAACAACAATCCTGATAATCCACCAATTGCCAGTTGGAGAAGTCATGGACATCTCCTCTTTTTAAACTGGCTGAACTACTGCGTTTACCAGCAAACACCTTATGATCTTGATCACTTCAGTGAAGACGCTTTTACTAAAGACGATTAACCTCAAAGCACGCAAACAAAGCGCTTATGATGCCTAAATGTAATATGTGAACCAAGCCGCCATATGGCGGCTTTTTCATACCAGTTTGCAAACCTGATCGCATAGTGTTTTTTCCTCAATAGGCTTTTGCTACGTAATTCATATCATGCTGGGAGATTCAGGGATGTAGGGACAAAGAATGAAAACAACAAAGCTCGGTGCACTACTATTAATCTCTCAGTTTGCACTTGTGGGCTGCGTGACGGTGAAAGAAGATGGTAGCCCTGTCGTTAAAGCCGATCCTGTAGCAATGGCAGAATCACGTATCGCACTTGGCCTAGGTTATTTAGAAGGCGGCAATATGATTCGCGCGCATGATAACTTGCAACAAGCCTTAACCCACGCACCTCAATACTATCGTGCTCAGTTATCGATGGCTCACTACTATGAAACGGTTGGTGAAGATGCTAAAGCCGAGCAAATGTATAAACGCTCTCTACGCCAACACACCAAAAACGGTAACGTGCTCAATAACTACGGCACCTTTCTTTGCAAGCGGGGTGACTTCGAGAAAGCCGATCAAATGTTTAATCGAGCCATTGAGCAACCTTATTACTATCTCATTCCGGCCAGTTATGAAAACGCCGCATTTTGCGCGTTGAAGTCACAAGATAAAGACAAAGCGAAATACTACTTCGCCCGAGCTATTGATCATGACCCTCATAGGCCAAAATCTATTTTGCAGCTAGCCAAGCTAGAAATTGATAGCGGCAATTACACTGAAGCCAGAATTCGATTAATGAGATTTAATCAAATGTATGGCGTTAAGAAACCCTCTTTACAGCTCATGATTCAACTTGAACGTGCAGCAGGTAATGAAGCACTCGAGAAAAAATATCAAAAGCAATTGGAGAGGTTTTCTTAACACGACATCATGATAAAGAAGGTGTACTCGCTCACAGACACTACTGAACTTGACTAAGAATCCAGTGAATTAAAACCCACGGTGAAACATTCATCCTGTACATAAACTTCAAATTCGGTACTATTTGAACGGAATAAGTGACCAAGTCACGTTATAAAAGTGCGCTAGTAAAACGAAATTTGTACATCATACTGTTTCTACTATTGATTTGGGGCGCATTGATAAATGCTAAATATTACTGACATGCACCAGAAGGAAGTTGAAGCCGGATGAAACCTGCCTGCACTCTGTTATCACTCACTTTGCTGAGTTCGCCTTTTGTCGTCAGTGCACAAGAAAATATTGAAAAAACATTCACGTTTGGCATTGTTTCCAATAAAGCTCAAAGCAAAATCAAAAAGTCGACGCCTTTCACGCAGTACGTGACCAATGGTTTGGCTGAATACGGATACACCAAGGGTGCTGTAAAAGTATTTAAAAATTATCGCCAGCTCGCGGTGGCACTTGAAAATGGCACCGTTCAAATTGCAACAGCCACCCCCTTCAATGCAATGACCCTCGAGGCAGAGTCTGGTAGCCAAGCCATTGCCATACGCTGGAAAAAAGGTTTACAAAAATATCATACGGTATTCTTTACCCACAAAGAGAGTGGTATCGAGTCGATTTCTGACCTGCGCGGAAAAACACTTGTTTTTGAAAAGCGTACATCCACCAGCAGCTATTACTTACCCGCTATTACACTGCTTAATCAAGGGGAGAAATTAGAATACCTCCCCTCCTCCGATGACAAACCAGCCAAAGACAGTATTGGATATTTATTCCTTGACGAGCACTTGGCTCAATCGAATGAAATCAACCTTTCAGTATGGGTGTATAAGCAGAGAGTCGCAGCAGGAGCGTTCAGCAATTTCAATTGGAGCAACCCTAAAGATCTTCCAGAAAGCATGAAAGGCAAACTAACGATTTTCGCTCGCTCGGTAGAAATACCTAGAGACTTAATTCTCGCCTCTCCGACCTTAAGCCAAGATCAGCAACATAAAATCACGTCAATATTGCTCGGTATGGAGGCATCTCAGCAAGGTGCCCTAGCACTTAAACAGTTCCAAAACACGAAAAAGATCACCGCTCTAACGCCAGAAATGTCCGCGTCCTTAAATACCGTTCGAACATCTATTCACTTGTTACCGAAGGTGGATTGATGTTCCACAAACTCTCACTCGAAACTAAATACATTTGCTCGACCATTTTTGTTGTCCTGTTTGTCGTAGTGATAAACCTCGCACTATATATGCATGGTTACGATACGTACTCAAATAACTTAACCCGCCAAATCACCGAGAACTCACAAGAAAAAACAGAGTCTTACGTCAAGCAAAAAGGATTGGTTTACGCAGAGTTATTATCAAAGCAACTTTTTGACCCACTCTATACGGATAATATCAGCCAAGCATACGAGCAGATTAAAGCAACATTAAGCCAACCAGATGTCTCGAAGATACACGTTGTTGATAATGAAGGGCTAATCTTTCACGACGGTACGACTCAGCTGAGTATGTTTGCCCAGCCTCATTACCGTTCTCGCTTTATTTTAAAAGCAATAGAAGAGTCTAGAATTCTCATTTCTTTTTCTAAACATCAATTAGAAATTGCGGCACCGATTCAGCAATCGAATATCACACTGGGCGCGGTGTATCTTGAACTCAACCTAGCACATCTATTAGAAGAGAAAGAACAAAACATTGATCAAGTACAAGCGCTTACCTCAAACGATAAGCAAAAGATGTTTAACTTGCTGCTCACGATCAGTGCGATATCCGTTCTGCTCGGAAGTGCCATCGCGTATGCTTTGGGTCGCTCATTAATAAAACCACTCAAACAACTTAAAGAACAATTTACAGAGTCAAATACTCAAGCACTGCCAATCACTGATATAAAAAGTAAAGATGAAGTGGGTGATCTTATTTCGGCGTATAACAAAATGTCGAACAAAGTGAACAGATACACAAGCCGGGTGGAGTTCATGGCGTATCACGACATTCTTACCTCCCTGCCTAACCGAGAAAAGTTGCTCATTGATATCCAAAAGCAAATAACGAACCGCAGATCTCCCTCACTCGCGGTTGTTTTTATTGATCTGGATGACTTTAAACATATTAACGATAACTACGGGCATAGCATCGGGGATAAATTGCTAGGTCATCTCGCCTCAGAACTTCAAGGTCGTTTGCCGAGTTACTTCCAGCCTCTTTACCGTCTTTCAACCATCGTAAGCCGAGTCGGCGCTGACGAATTTGTGCTGGTCTTTCCATGCAAAGACAGCCTCCACGCTAGAGAAAAAGCGGACGATATTCATCGCCAACTGCTTTCTCCTTTTAACTTGGAAGAGAACGATATTCAAATTACGGCAAGCCTTGGAGTCGCGGTGTATCCGGAATTTGGCTCGAATGCAGAGTCTCTTTTGCAACTCTCCTCACTGGCGGCGCAAGAATCTAAACGACGCGGCAAAGATATCATGACGATATACGATTCCGCGTTTGATGAGACCGTGAAACAGCGCTTATACATAGAAAAAGAACTGCGCCGCTCAATACGTGATTTATCTCAGTTCGAGCTTTGGTATCAACCCCAGTTCGACCTCAACACCTACCAGTTGATTGGTGTTGAAGCATTGGTTAGGTGGAATCATCCGGAGAAGGGTTATATCAGCCCAGAATTATTTATCCCGATTGCAGAACAAAGTGACTTAATTTTAGAGCTTGGTGAATACCTCATCGAGACAGCAATTAGCCAGCGAGCACAATGGGCGGATCATTTCGCTGCTGATTTTCATATCGCATTAAATTTGTCTCCTAGGCAGATCTACCGCCAAGATTTAAGTCAGCTCTTTTCGAAATATTTACAACAATATCAAGTCCCCCCTCAAACCATTCATGTTGAAGTGACAGAGTCTCTGTTTATTGATGATATTGAGAAAGCGCAGTACGTGCTCAGAAAATTACAAGCTAACGGCGTAGAAGTGTGGCTAGATGATTTTGGAACTGGGTACTCAGCCCTCGCCTACCTACAACAAATGTCGTTTGATGGGCTTAAAATTGACCGTTCATTTATCGCTCAAATCCAAAACAATGAACAAGATGATTCATTAGTCCGTGCGATTATATCCATGGCTCATAACCTAAGAATGAGAGTGGTAGCTGAAGGCATAGAAACCCAGACCCAACTAACAAGGATGGAATCGCTTCACTGCGACGTTGTTCAAGGCTTTTTCTTGGGTAGACCGGTGCCGGCAGAAGAAATCATAGAGTTTGAGCAACAACGTCAAGCAATAGATGATTCAACCGCCAGCAACTACGCTTAACTGAATAATTTATCGCGTTCATTGAATTAAAGGGGATTCGTTCTGCAATATTGGTCACACTTCGCCATCTCACAAGTATGAATTTCCTCTTAAAATCTAACATTTGAGATAGGTAAACTACACTTTTCATATCAACTCTTTGGATATGGAAACGCGTGTGGTCGGGATATTTGCTTGGAACAACCTGTCTGTAAAGCAGAAACTTTTTGGATTGGTCCTACTACCAATCTTATTGTTATTGCTTCTTGCAGGTAAACATGTACAAAACCTCTCTATCCAAGCTCAAGAACTTCAAAAAGCACAACTCTTCTCCCAATATATAGATCGTGTTTCCTCACTGTATTATTTGACGAGCGATCCAAGGGTCGCGAATAACGCTCAAGAAACCCGCCAACTCGTTCAAACTTTACAAGATACAGCTTCACCTGTTTTTGGTGACAATGCCGATATATTAAATCAGCTCGCGAATTTCGAAGAAGCAACACTGTCAATGCTCTCGTCCAATAATACAGAAGATAAGTTAGATGCTGCTGAGTGGCGTGCCGACACATTCAAAGAGATTCTTTTGAGTTTGGATAGAGTCTACTTCAGCCATGTAAGTTATGAAACCAACACTCACCTCTCCTCATTGATGCAGCTTGAGTGGTTAATGTTTTGGTCAACAGAAGAACATAGACTCAGCAAATACTTAGTGGAATCCACAGAACAGGGGCAGATGTACGATCCAGCTATCCAAGCCAGTATCCAATCATTAATCCAGAACCAACAACTGCTGTTCGAACGTTTTGTCACACTTAATGCGAATAAGCAGCAAGTCAACCTCCTCATCGAAACCTTTACCGATAATGTGTTTGTTAAAAGCCAAGCATTTCGAACCAATTTGTTGCAGCCAACAAACCTTAGCGTGTTGACCCCCGCTCAAATAGATGACGGGTTGTCTGCGCTTTATAAACGCCTAAGTTTATTACGTAACGTTGATGACCAGATGGAACGACAACTTGTTGAGGATATAACCAAGACGATCAGTGAAACAACACAGCACCGCATTGGCTTCATTGCGCTAATGAGCCTCGTGACATTGCTGGTCGTGAGTTTAACCCTGAGGTTAGTGCGCAAGGTCACTGGCAACTTGAATTTAGTCCTCGAATTCCTAAGTCGAGACACTTACGAAGAGGACAACAATGAAAACTCACCACTGACAGAGTTGACCAAAGGGAAAGATGAACTCAGTAAGTTTGCTAAAGAGGTAAAAAAACTGAGTTACGAACGTGAGCAGTCAAGACAAAAGTTAACTCAAGCCAAAGAAGATGCTGAAAAGGCGAAAGATGATGCCATCGAGGCAAGCAAAGCCAAAAGTAGCTTTCTGGCGAATATGTCTCATGAGATTCGAACCCCTTTAAACGGCGTTATTGGCATTTCAGAAGTTTTGTCAGACACGCCGCTAACGGCGACACAACGTGATTATGTCGACACGATAGAAACCTCCTCGCAATTACTGTTGAGCTTAATAAATGACGTTCTGGACTTCTCTAAAATTGAATCTGGTATGTTGCTTATCAGCCCTCATTCAACCTGCGTTCGTGAATCCATCTACGATATTGCTTCTATTATTTCCCCGAAAGCGAAAGAAAAAGGCATCGATGTTCAAGTCAGCATCAGCCGCAATACGCCCTATCACGTTATGTTGGATGATCACCGTATACGCCAAATTATGATGAACTTCATGTCCAATGCCGTAAAGTTCACCGAACAAGGTAGCGTTGAACTCTCTGTCATCACTAGAGAAATCAAAAATGGTGAAGCGAGTATCGAGTTTTCAGTCAAAGACTCAGGGATCGGTATTGATGAGCAGCAACAAAAGAAGATATTTGCTCCTTTCGCCCAAGAAGATAACTCCACCACACGACAGTTTGGAGGGACAGGGCTCGGGCTTGCAATTAGCACGCAGCTGGTAGAGTTGATGGGCGGTGAGATTCAGCTTGAATCCGAGAAAGGCAAAGGTAGCCGATTTTTCTTCGAACTTACGGCTCCAATTGTGACTCAAGAGTTCAATGGCTATCACTCCCTTAATCACAACGATATATGGATAGTTTGCAACAACCCTACTTTGGAGCAAAAGCTGCGTGACGAGTTGAGCTTTTTCCACATCAATGTTCAGCAATCAGTAAATACACTGGATGCTCTGCCAACGTGGATTGATAACGAGCGCATCGTTGTTATCAACGTAGAAACTTCTCCAAATACCACAGCCAAACATCTAGGTGAAATGAAAAGACTTTGCATGCAAAATGTTCGAGTGTGTCTTATTAAACACCTTCATAGTGCTCAACGTGATTTTGGTAACAGCATTAGTGCATTGGTCACTCAACCCCTCTTAGGACAGCGTTTAGTAAAAGCACTTGAAACTTGTGCTGCAAACTTCCCTCAAGCAAACAAAGAGAACACGACAACACCCAATACTAAGACTTTCCCAAAAATTTTGGTGGTCGACGACAACACCGTCAATCAAAAAATCGCTGGATTACACGTCACAAAAGCGGGCTTCGACTTTGATATCGCCGTAAACGGAGAAGAAGCCGTAGATATGTTTCAACAGAATCAATACTGCTTAATCTTAATGGATTGCATGATGCCTGTGATGGATGGGTTTGAAGCAACCAAAATGATCCGTCAAATTGAAGCAAAAGAAAAACGGACGTTCAGAATCCCAATTATCGCGCTAACAGCAAGTGTAGTCGATGATGACATTCAAAAGTGTTTTGATGTTGGAATGGATGATTATGTGCCCAAACCTTTTAAAGCGGGTTTGTTGAAAGAGAAATTAGATAAAGCCATTGGACTACGCATTTCCAATATTGCTTCTGATGAAAAGCGACTGGCAACAAACACCACTCACACTCCTGAAAAAACCTCGCATGCTGAACAATCAGAAGCGACCGTGACGCCTATTCGCTCAGAACGGATTTTGCTCGTCGAAGATAACAGAGTAAATCAAAAAGTCGCTTCGCTGCTTTTATCCAAAGCTGGTTATCAATTTGAAGTGGCCGAAAACGGACAGGTTGCGGTCGAAATGTTCCAAAAAGATGGTGGGTTTGACATAATTTTGATGGACTGCATGATGCCGATCATGGATGGGTTCGAAGCCTCACGACAAATACGCGCCTATGAAGCAAGTAAAGGTCTTCCTAAGACTCCCATCATCGCGCTAACGGCAAGTGTTGTGGATGATGACATTCAACGCTGTTTCGATTCAGGCATGGACGCTTATGTACCCAAGCCTGTTCGTAGAGAAAAGCTGTTGTACCAGATTGAAAATGCGATATAGGTAGCGATGATGAGCGGCGACATATCTCTCCTCTGTTTTCTTTTGCGCTGCATAAAACGCTACCTATTCATTGTTGTTTTCCTTCTACCCATAGATAGTCAAGTACTTGCTGCAGAGAGCTACGCCGTTTTCTCGTTTAATAGTGAGTTCTCGCCCCTAACCATCAATAAAGCGCGAAAGTTGTACAGAGGAAAAACGCAACTCTTACAAGGGCAGAGAATTGAGCTATCTGACTGGCCAGCGACATCAGCGGAGAGAGCGGAGTTCTATCGCTACCTTCTCAATAAAAACTTGGCGCAAATGAACGCGCACTGGGCGAGCTTGTCTTTTTCAGGCAAAGCGAGACCACCCAAAGTGATTGCAAACTCTAGCATTGATGCGCTGATCACGTGGATGCAAGAAAAGCCCAATCGGATTGGTTATGCCCCTGCTTCAAGCGTGCCTGGAAATGCTCGTATTTTGTGTGTGGTGAGCTCGGAGGATTAATATGAAAAAATATTTGACCATGTTATCACTGAGTATTGTCGCCTTTCCGAGCTTAGCCACCATTGAGTTATCAGATCACCTGTCTTTGAGTGGCTTTGGTTCGACATCTTGGTCTAAGTCCGATAACTCTACAACGGTTCTCGTCAACCGCTTTATTCATGATGAAGCCTGCTACGATTGTGACACAACCTTCGGCCTGCAGCTTGATTACTTTTACAAGGCATTTCGAGCATCCGCACAAGTAGTCAAGCGTCCGCAAGATCATTGGAGCTCGCCCCAATTAGAGTGGGCATATTTAGCTTATACCTATAAAAATATAGAGATACGCGGGGGACGATTGAGGCTGCCGCTGTTTTTGATGTCTGAGTATAATTATGTCGGTCACGCTTTTACCCAAGCTCGACCACCAAATGAAGTGTATGACAGCATATTAGGCATCACCGCTTACAATGGTTTATCCATTCGCTGGAATCACGACCTCAATGAGCAAATCATGCTTACTGCAATGCCGTTTATAGGGTTTAAAGACAGCAGTGATGTCACCCTCAACGAAGACACTGAACTGAAGATCGAATCAGACAACACAGCCGGAATAAACTTAACACTCAGCGGAAATGCCTACCGTTTAAACTTATCTTATCTACATGGCGACTATGACCAAACTACGGTTCTCTCCAACACCAAGCAATCCACACCTGAAGGGGGAACCATGTTAATTGACCGTTTGGTTCTAAAAGAAAAAGGCAATACGATTGACCAGTTTTCTCTAGGAGTAAGGTATGAGCTTGATAACGTTGTGATAATGGCGGAAGGACAAACCAGCAACATTTCCTCCTCTTGGTACGCAACAACGAGTTACAACGTGAATAAATTGACCCCCTACATAGTTTACGGCCAGCAGTTTAATAGCAGTGATACAAAGAATGGGGACAGCTATCTGTTTGGGGTGAGATACGACCTAGATTATAACGTGTCACTGAATGCTGAATGGCAAAAGTTTAACGCCCACAATAACGATACTGGCGCGTTTTCATCGATACCAGAAGATAACAGCGCCAATCTTTACACCCTGATGTTAAATTTCGTTTTTTAACTTTTCTATACTGACACCGTATAAACCATGGGCATTTACCTTTGTTATCGTTGATACATGTTGTGCGTGATTTGACGCTCTTTGTAATAGAATTCTTTGTCATGTTCGCCTATCTCTCGCAATACACGACACGGGTTCCCTACCGCAACAACATTACTTGGTATATCTTTCGTTACCACGCTACCAGCACCAATTACGCTGTTTTCTCCAATCTTGACGCCAGGCAATACCACTGAGTTAGCGCCGATCCATACATTATCACCAATATGAATAGGGATATTGAATTGCGCAACTTCTCTTCTGAGCTCCGGTTCAACCGGATGGCCTGCCGTTGCTAGTGTCACATTGGGCCCAATCATGACACTATTGCCAATGTAGATATACGTATCATCGACTAGGGTTAAGTTAAAGTTTGTATACACGTTATCACCAACGTATGTATGCCTCCCCCAATTCGCCCGAAGCGGCGGCTCAAAATAGCAGTTGTCACCAACGGCGCCGAGCAAGCGTCGTAATATTTCTGTACGCTTTTCAGATTCAGAAGGCCGAGTTTGATTGTAATCGTAAAGAACTTCTAAACACTGTGTTTGCTGCTCGACTAACGCTTCATCATTACAAAAATATATTTTCTGACTATGAAGCATTGATTCACTATCCATAATATCCTCCGTTCTATCTGCCCAGTAGCTTCAGGCTGCTGGAACACCTCGCAATACGAGTTCCTGTCAAGATTGGCTAACAGAATGCATGATGTCGTTTTTTACAATAAGTTTAATGACATGCTTGCGAGGCCTAACGCAAAATACCGAATAACTTGAAAGAAATATGTGAATCAGACGATTAAATAACACAAAGATCGATGCAGAGTTAGCTTTGTTTATCTCGATTCATTTTCAAGCGCTTTTCTTTACGTCGTAACGCTCGGAAAAACTTCGACTCCTCGTGATACCAGCCGATAACACTAACCGGGAAGCCCACTAGCATCATGATAAAAAGATCCGCGGGCAGTTGCTCCAAAATATCACTCAAGGAGTGCAGCTCACCAAAAATGAATAAACCAATGACTTTACCAAGCAATAGTGCGCAACAAATCATAAAAAAAGACTTCATGATGTAATGCCATTTGCCTTTTTTACGCTCTTCTCGCCAATAGGCATATTTATGTTGTCGGTCGTACATTCATCCCCCCAAGTGACAATGTCACTAGCCACAAACATTCAGGCAAAGTAACGGCTTTAGCTGCACTCTAATGATAGTGTGAATCAGAAGCGAATGCTTGTCATGGCAATGAGAAAGCGGCACATCATGCTGCGCATTTTACGACCTTATGGACGCTAGCATGATCGTGCAATACAGAGAGATATCAGCTTGTTAATTACGGAGTGAGTTAATGTTTTCGGAACACCCAAATTGGACCAATAAGAAGAAACTGCAAATCTTCGAAAAAAGACGGTTTCTTCCCTTCTATTTTGTGACCAATGAACTGCAAGATCCACAGGACACCGAATAGGAGCATCGAAATATGCAGTACGGGCAGCGCCAATACCTCCAAAGACCATATCAGGCCGATGCACGCTAATGTATACCCTAACATCATCATAAAGACGCTGAGAGACAAACGAAAATAGAAAACCCATACCGGTATGACAGCAATCCAGACCCAGTTAAACTCGAAACCCAAGATGGAGATTTGAGGAATTGACCAAATTAGACCGACCACAGATAGGTAAATACCCGGAACTGCGATTGTGTGAATCTTTTGGTTGATGGGGTTTTGATGGCTCTCCCCATATTCTTTTAGCCATTCAGATAATGCTCGCATATCATTCCTACTTTTCCGCCTACTTATTCTTATATAGCTTGAGGATGGAAAAGGTGCGAATTTTTCTGTAATAGCTATTACTGACCAAGCAATGCTCGTTGCACTTTTGGTAGTTTGGCAACGACGAGAGTATAAGAGCGTTCACATAAATCCTGAATCAATCCATCTTCCACATCACCATTAAAATAAACCGTTATCCAGTGACGCTTATTTAGGTGATAACCAGGAGTGATGTCCGTAAACTGCGATGTTAAGACTTCTCCATCTTCTGGTTTTACTTTTACGCTGACATACTCCCGACCGTTTCTCTCTGCAATAATCGCAAACATTTTACCTTTGATTTTGTATACAAGCGCTTCTGGCCCAAATGGGAAATCACTCTCCGCACACATAAAGGTACTTAAATAACCTTCTAACTCTTTGCTTCTCATTCCGTCCCACCCTTCCTGTATCTTTTACTCAAACAAAGGCAATAGTAGTCTTAACGCCTGGTTAACCTGCGCTTTCTCATTGCCTTCTAAACCATGTAGCAGCGATTGCTGAACGTCCACATGCTCTAAGATCAACTTGTCAATTAAGGTTAAGCCCTTTTCAGTTAACTCAACGGTGACACTGCGTCTATCTTCTTTACTGTGTGTTCTGGTAATAAAGCCTTTCTTCTCGAGTTTATCTAATCGGTTCGTCATCGCGCCCGAAGTGAGCATCATCGAATCAATTAGCGCTGAGGGAGTAAGGCAATATGGTGAACCTGCTCGGCGAAGTGTCGCCAACACATCAAATTCACCCATCTTAAGATCGTACTTCTTATGTAGGTCAGCGACCCGACACTCCATGTGCTTAGCAATTCGCATTAGCCGACCCATAATTGCCATCGGTTCAGTGTCGAGCTCTGGCTTCTCCTTAGCCCACTGCTCTACCACTCTATCAATTGCGTCCATGGTTTCTCTCCAAACGTCATTTAATTTTTATTTTAACATAAAGATACTTTACAAAAAGTAACCTTACCGATATCTTTACAATTAATTATCTCAACGTAAAGATATTTAACATGAATATTTTGCTTGCAATGATCCCGGCTTTTTTTTGGGGGACAACTTATGCTGTTACTCAGTTTACGCTTCCGGACTGGCCTCCCGTTTTACTTGGTGCGCTAAGAGCATTGCCTGCGGGTCTTTTGTTGCTCGCAATAAAGCCATCTTTCCCGAAAAAGAGTGAATGGAAAGTGCTGCTTGTTTTAGGAACTATCAACATCGCTTGCTTCTTTGGTCTCATTTTTGTCATGGCGTTGACGCTTCCTTCTGCGATCTCAGGTGTAGGTATGGTATCAGTGCCCGTTTTTGCGATGCTGTTTGGCTGGGCAGTCTATAAGCGCCAGCCAAGCGCAATACAGGCAATAAGTGGAGCGACTTTGATTGCTTTGGCTTGGTTCTTATTTGATCCTAGTTCTATTTCGCTCAACCCTATGGGTTTGCTGGCGATGATCTCCGCCATCATGTGTATTGTGGTAGGCAGTAGCGTAACGAAATCACTAGGAACGAAAATGCATTGGTGGACAGTATTAACATGGCAGCTCATTTTGGGTGGTGTGATTATGTCTGTCGCAACAAGCGTGCTAGCAATAAACAATCCAGAGCCATACGTTACAGCCATTCAAAACTTATCAATGACGAACACCCTTGGGCTGCTGTGGGTGATCATTCTGAACACTGCATTAGGCTACGGCATGTATGTTTGGCTATTGCAGCGTATGTCGGTCGTTGACTTTACTTTTGGTGGCATTGCCAACCCCGTTGCGGGCATTGTGTCAGGTTTGCTGCTATTAGGTGAGACTTTCACCCCTCTCCAATACAGCTTGATGCTAGGGATGATTGTTATGTCATTGCTCCCTCAATTGATCGCTTCATTAAAAACTAAAAAAGCCGCCCTTTCTTCCTAAGTAAAATCCTAACGCCCGATGCTAAAATCGGGCGTTCATATTCTCTGTAAACTCTGTTTGAATTCTAAGACTTCAACAGGTTTTTTATGGAACAGTGAACCCCAAAAGGTTCAGTAAAATAAAAAAGGTGCCGAAAGACACCTTTAATAATGAATACGCCCCATTATGCCTTGCTTTAAGTCATCACAAGGTTGTTAATAGGCTCTGGTTTAGCGTAGACATACCCTTGAATAAGGTAAATAGAATGCTGAGCCAAATACGCGACTTGAGCCTCGCTCTCTACACCTTCTGCAATCATCTCACATTCCGCTTTCTTTGCTGCCGAGACAATAGAATCTAACACTTTCAATTTTTGGTCATCAGAGCCTATTGGATCGATGAACATCTTATCCACTTTTAAGCATCGGATACCCAGATCTTGCAAATAAGAAAAGCCGCCATACCCAGTCCCAAAATCGTCAATTTTGAACTTGTAGCCTTTATTCGCCAGATACAAAATCTCTTTTTTCGCTGCCTCTGTATCTTTTACAGGAATTCGCTCGGTCAACTCAAAATGCACTCTCTTCGGACATGGCCAATTCAGTTCTGACAGTAACTTAGTGAGTTCACCTGATTCTAAATGGGAAGAAACAATATTGATGCTGACCCACACATGCTCAGGCAATACACTAAGATCTTGTATGATTTTACGAATAAGCTGATTCGTCATTGGGACAATCAGACCACTTTCTTCTGCAGCGCCAATGAACATGTTTGGCGACACCATACCCTCACGACGAGACCACCGAATCAGTGCTTCATACCCCACTGTCGCACCATCACGGCTATCGACAATCGCTTGGTAATAAGGGACAAATTCCGCATTATTAATCCCATTCTGGATCAAGCCTTTGATAGACTTTCTCAAGCTCTTACTGGACACATATACAAACGCAAAAGCCAGCCCCATAAGCACACTGACTAGGCCTCCCCATAGAAAGACTCTTTCCTGAGCATAGCTCTTCAGTTTCTCGCCACTGTGTATTTTGATGAGCATATTGGCTTGAGAATCAGCCGAGAAGAATAACTCCTTTGAAACTGCCGCTTCTTCTGCTGCAATGGCTGGTTTTCCTCGACTTATTGTTAAATCTCCAAATACAGGCTCATCATATATAAACTCGACGAACAAACAGTCTTCACAAGGCGTTTTGATCACTTCTTTAACCCAACTATTATCGAGAACCCAGATAACTTCGACATGTTCATTTTCATAAATGACCATCCACTCAACTTGATCTTGGTGTTCCGGTAAAATAAGTGATACAAAAAAGTTTTCGCCAAGCTGAAATCGTTGCGCATTGGATAAATGAGATACTTCGCGACCAATCGTGGAGCATGTTTTACCGTCATTCGTTTCCATCGCAATAAAACGGATGTAACGATTATAAAAACGTGGGTCGCGTAATGTTCTAACATCACTATTACTGCACGTGAAATCTAACTGCGAAACCTGCTTTACAATCGCCTCATCCAAATACATGGATCGTTGGTGTAAATAATCGACATAGGTGTCTATTTTAGTCTCTTTGATATAGCTGATGTAAAAATTGGCTATTGAATTAAAAGCCACAACAAAAACTGCAATGGGAACTAGGCCAAGCAAAATGGCATTTCTTGTTATCTTTGTAATCAAAGTTCCTCCTAACGTTCAGCCAAACAACTTAAATTAAAGAGTGACATGAACACTATCTCACGTTCACACACCAAAAAGTGAGGATCGAATCTCAATAAGAAGTATAGAAGCGCAAGGCTTGCCACAGAAAATGAGAGTACTGCTGCATATCCAAGATAGCAACTCTCTTGAGTGAGACTTACCGACGATAATCGCGAGAAAAGAGGGGCTTATGCTCAACATAACCAATGTATAAAACGACTTTTTTGCCATCCAATGACTCGCCACAGTCACTAACTTTCTAATTGACCTTTGAAGGCACTAGCAACACACTGCATGATAAAATAGGAAAAGCTACTTAGAGCTTTTACCAGCATTATAGGCTTATCGACCAGGGAGGGTCATGAAATGAAATTAGCTCAATTAAATATTGCGCTTGCTAAATATCCTTTGGATGCACCAGAAATTAAAGATTTCGTAGACAATTTGGACTTAATTAATGGTATAGCTGAAGAAAGTGAAGGCTTTATCTGGCGTCTAAAAGACGACTCCGGTGATGCAACAAGCATTAAATTATTTGATGACCCGAACATGATTGTAAACATGTCTATTTGGGAAAGTACTGACTCACTTAAAAACTTTATGTTTCGTACCGGTCATAGAGATTTTATGCGCCGAAAAAGCGAATGGTTTCATCGTCTAGCGGAGGATAGCTATGTTCTGTGGTGGGTAGAAGACGGTTATATACCAACACCACAAGAAGCCTTGTTACGCCTTCAGCATTTGCGCGAAAACGGAGATACGCCATTTGCTTTCACATTTAAAACAAACTTTACAGAAGCAGATCTTGTGTAAAGTACACGTATGCCAAAGAATCGGCGTTCAAATTTACACTGACTATAAGGTTAATTGGTGTGAATCACTGTCAGTTCTACCGACTTACTCGGAAAGGCGGGCAAGTGAACGCATAAAATGCGTTCACTTGGTTTATCGTTAATAGGGTGTTCTATTTAGAAATAAAGTTCATTCGTGCTAAATTTACGGTACCATGCACAATTGACCAAATTGTAGTTATTCATGATTATACCAACTAAGACTCCCTCTCCCCTGCCCTCTGATGTATCTTGCTCTAACTGTAAGGCTTGTTGTTGCCGTCTCGAGGTTATGATTATTTCAGATACTGGCGTACCTGAAGAGTTTATTGCGCGTGACCAGTATGGAGGCGAAACAATGATGCGGCTAAATGATGGTTGGTGTGCAGCTTTAGACAGAGACACATTAATGTGTACGATTTACGAAAATAGGCCTTGGATTTGCCGCGAATTCGAAATGGGCTCCAATGAATGTTTAGATGAGCGAGTTAAATTCTTGTAAAACCACTCAAATTTACACTGATGGCAATGCGGAGTATTTGTAGAGGGTGTGCAAAGGAAAAATAAGGTGTTTAAATCTGAGTATCAACAAATTATGGATACAAAAAAGCCCACCGTTTGGTGGGCTTTTTCTAAAATTTGGTGGGTCCGGGCGAACTCGAATCGCCGACCCCTACCATGTCAAGGTAGTACTCTAACCAACTGAGCTACGGACCCAAATTTTTTATGTTCCTATCCATTCAATTCAGAATGGTGCGTCCGAGTGGACTCGAACCACCGACCCCCGCCATGTCAAGGCGATACTCTAACCAGCTGAGCTACGGACGCATTTCTCTGGAACGACGAGGATATTAGCTATAAGCGAACGACGGTGCAAGCACAAATTTACCAACTTTGAACCGTTTGGCGAAAATGTAAACTCAACACGCGTTTTCAGATGATTTTATCGACAAGGACTGAGCCTGCTGGGTTTAAAAGTGTGATCTATATAACTTTTATTATCTCACTTAATTGTCGTAAGGCACTTCACTGAGCATCCAAATCTGTAAGGTTTGCGATACCTTAGGGCAAGTACCAAACAAAATCTGATATTTAGGTTTAAATGGTTCGCCGATATAGGTTGTACGGATCAACTCTCCTGTTTTGACGTCCACTTGAGTGCTCACCCTGCCTTTGAAGTTTTGAAATATAACAAACTGCTCACTGTGGTAAACCATTTGCTCTCGGTAAAACAAGAAATGATCTTGGGGTGTCTCCGTTAACTCACACTCCAGTGGTTTCAAATTAGGTATCGCACTAACATTAGATGCGATGAACAACGCTGACAAAATCCATCCGTATCGCATATGGCTTCCCTATTCTGCACTCTTTTTCAAAGTATAGGTCTTGCCTTGGGGACTGAGACAAAAAAGGCTTTGATTATCTCGAATCAAAGCCTCATCCGTTTTGCTGTTCAACTGTCGTCTTTAGTCGTCCGAATCAAACACCACATTGTAATTCTCGGTGTAAGTACAATTTGGTTGGCGGCTGCAAGTAAAGAAGCGTCGACCTTTGAATTCACCTTGGCTTGCGGTTTTAATGATCATCGGACTGCCGCATTTTTTACAAAAGCGTACTTCCTTGTCAGGCTCAATCAAATCAATGTGTGCAGCAAGCAAACGACGTAATCGCCCGACTTGATAACTGTGCTTTACAGAAGCGCCGATTAAAGGCAGGTTGGCCGTCTTACAAACATGAATCAGTAACTTTTGTCTTTCTACCTTGCCCTTGCTTAACTCTTGCCCGTTATCCAATTCAACGATCACACGCGGCTCTAGCGTCCTAGGATCACAAATAACGTAATCAAAATAACTTCGAGATATGCGATTGTTCGCGACAAAAAACTGCTTCTTATTTTTGATTTCTTTTGGCGTAACCAAACTGGACATGTTTACTTTCGCGAATACTACGGCATGCTCCCCTACCGCCGCTCTTAACGCATTATAGAACGCACCCTCTTGACCTCTGAGCAGAGGACCTTTCGAGCGATAAGGATAATCACGCGTGTCGTCGTGCTTAATCACGTACTTTTGAATAACAAAGAAGAATAAAACCAGAAGAACAACAATGATAAAAATGTTGGTCATAAATAAAGTGCATCCAAAACAACTCGTTGCTCAAAGCGTAAATGGAAATGCTATGCAGAGCAACAAAACCTCGCAATTTTGAGGAGCCACTACGATATCGTGATAAAGAAAATTTGACTCCCCAATAAAAACGAGCCAATCACACACTTGGATTGGCTCGTTTAAATTTTTGTTAATACATTATGATGCTAAGAATCAACTATTAGCGTCTGGCTGATTCTCTGGCATCGCATCAATAAAAGCAGGCAGTTGATTGCATGACTGCACAACCGCGTTAATGGTTGGATAAAGAGAAGTATCTACACCAAAGCGTTGTGCGTTATAAAATTGTGGTACCAGACAAATATCGACAATAGATGGCGAGCTTGTCAGGCTAAACTTACAATCACCATTTAGTTTACGATGCTTCTGAAGTTTCTCTTCTAATGCTGTAAAACCTTTGTGAATCCAGTAATGAATCCAAGCGACTTTGCGCTCTGGCTCGCAAGCTAACTCCCCCTCTAAATACTGTAGAACTCTCAAGTTATTCAGGGGATGAATCTCTATTGCAATATCCTGAGCCAAAGCTAGTGCTTGATATCGAAGCGGCGTTTGCTCGGGGATCACAGTGACATCCGGATAGTGTTCTTCTAAGTATTGAATGATGGCCAGTGACTGGGTTAGCTGAACCTCCCCATCCACCAGCACAGGAACCAGTTCAGAAGCGTTTAACTCATGGTACTCGTCACTGTGTTGTTCGCCACCATTGCGTACCAAGTGTACCGATTTTGAATCATACGACAACTCTTTAAGATTCAAACAAATACGCACACGATACGCCGCCGATGACCGCCAGTATCCGTACAAAACCATGCTATCGCTCATATCGTCTCCCAACTGGCGCTCTTAATGCTTGAGATATTGACTAACTTGTTGGTCAATCGAGCCAAAGATGTTGTTGCCATCCGCATCGAACATTTCCAGTTTGATTGAGTCGCCAAACGACATGAAGTTAGTCGACGGTTTACCATCACGAATGGTTTCAATCATGCGAACTTCCGCGATACATGAATAACCAACACCACCCTCCTCAATCGAAGTGCCATGTTCGGTGCCTTGCTTGTTGGATACCGTACCTGAGCCAATAATCGCCCCAGCGGATAGCGGGCGCGTTTTAGTCGCATGAACAATTAAGTCTGCAAAATCAAACGTCATATCGATACCCGCATTCGGGCGACCAAACGGCTTGTGGTTGTAGGTCGAGACCAATGGTAAATGCACTTTGTTTTCGTACCACGCTTCGCCGAGTTCGTCAGGTGTTACTGCCACAGGAGAAAACGCAGAAGAAGGTTTAGATTGGAAAAAACCAAACCCTTTAGCTAACTCTGCCGGAATTAGGCCACGCAGTGAGACATCATTCACCAGCATGATCAAACGAATCGACTCCTGAGCCTCTGCAACACTTGCGCCCATTGGCACGTCACCAGTTACCACAGCAACTTCGCCTTCGAAATCAATACCCCATTCATCACTGGCAAACTCGATGTTGTCACAAGGACCAATAAAGGCATCAGAGCCTCCTTGGTACATCAACGGATCCGTCCAAAAACTCTCTGGCATTTCAGCGCCGCGAGCTTTTCGAACCAACTCAACGTGGTTTACGTAAGCACTGCCATCAGCCCACTGATAAGCGCGAGGAAGCGGCGACTCACAGTAGTGCGCTTCAAACTCTTCATACCCTGCAACCGTGCCATTGTTCAGTGCAACGTATAGCTCTTCCAATTGCGGTGCTAGCGTATCCCAGTTATCAAGTGCCACCTGCATCGTCGGTGCTAAGTTCATGGGGTGGAAAATTTCTGTCGCAGGTACGCAGCGCGTTAAGTCTTTGCTCACGACCATCAACAAACCGTCACGAGTGCCATTTTTCTTGGTTGCTAATTTCATCCTTGCCTCTTACTTCTCTTGCCAGCTATAGACGTATTCTTTGTTTTCTACTTTTTCCAGCTCATCCGAAAACTGAAGTGCGTGACGCGTATCGATCATGACCGCAACTTCGTCGGTAAAAGTCTTCTTGTGCTCTCGCCCTGCTTTGAATGCTTTCGGGTGAGGACCATGCGTAAATCCTGCTGGATGGAATGTCACCATGCCTGCTTCAATGTTGTCACGACTAAAGAAGTCACCTGCATGGTAGAACAAGACTTCGTCATAATCGTCATTGTTGTGATAGAACGGTACCTTGAGCGCTCCAGGATCACTTTCAATTGGACGAGGAACGAAGGTACACACCACAAATCCTGCTCCTACAAATGTAGTATGTGCAGAAGGCGGTAAGTGGTAACGATGTGACATAAGTGGACGAATATCACGCCAATTCACTTTTACCACCGCCAAATCACCATGCCAGCCAATCGCATCCAACGGGTTGAATGGGTAAGTGATAACACTGACTTTATCGTGGCGTTTCACCTGAACCTGTGTTTGATTCTCAGAATATTGAGCACGGAACTGATCGTTGATCGACGGCGTTTCTAAAACCGCCGGATCAAACACCGCGTGGTTTCCAACCATGCCTTTTTCGGGCAATGTATAGGCCGCATCGGTGTTTTCGATCATCAAAATGAACATCGGCTCGCTTGGCTCTAAACGCCAGCTCGTTGAGCGTGGGATCATGACATAATCCCCTTCGCTCACTTTCAAATGACCATAATCACAATACAGATCTGCCGTACCTTGGTGGATGAATAGCAGTTCGTCGCCATCAGCGTTTCTCACCAAGAAGTCCATTTTTTCATCCATACGCCAGACACGAACTTTACAATTTGCGTTGTGTAATAGATGCGGGACTGCCCAAGGGGTAATATGGCTGGCTTTCTCGACTAGATTAAAATCGAACGCTCGTGGACGTAGCTCGCCCTCCCACTCAGACCATCCCGTTGGGGCATGTTGATGATGAAAATGTGTTGCGGGGCCAAAAAAACCACTTCGACCTGCCTCACGTTCATAAATTGCCTCTTCCGGGAAGTCAGCATGCGCTTGTTTAGAGCACACTCCCTCCCGGTGAGGGAATGTGATCCATTTATGCATCGCTCAATACTCCTCGGCGAATTTGGTCTTCTTCTATCGATTCAAACAACGCTTTGAAGTTACCCTCGCCAAAGCCTTCATTGCCTTTACGTTGGATGATTTCGAAGAACACAGGGCCGATAACGGTTTGAGTAAAGATTTGTAGCAAGATGCCATCTTTCGTTGGCGCACCATCAATAAGAATCTGCAAATCACGAAGCTTGCTTACATCTTCACCGTGGCCTTCAACACGCTGATCGACTTTCTCGTAATAAGTATCTGGCGTTGGCATAAAGTCCATGCCTCGCTCACGCAATGTTTTGACCGTTTCGTAGATGTCGTCTGTGGTCAATGCGATATGTTGAATGCCTTCGCCATTGTATTCACGGATAAACTCTTCAATCTGTGATTTATCATCTGACGACTCATTGATAGGAATTCGGATTTTGCCGCAAGGTGCGGTCATCGCGCGGCTGACAAGACCAGTCAGCTTACCTTCGATATCGAAATAACGAATTTCGCGGAAGTTACCAATGCGCTCATAGAAACCAGACCAGACATCCATGTTGCCTTGCTTAACGTTGTGCGTTAAGTGGTCGATTTCGTAAAGACCAACATTCGCTTTTGATAAACGCTCATCAGCATCATCATAAAAACGAAAATCGACATCATAGATGCTCTGCTTTCCATAACGATCGACAAAATAAAGCAAGCTTTCACCGATGCCATAAATAGCAGGAATGCTAAGCTCCATCGGCCCAATTTCCGTTTTATATTCTTTACCGCCATTCTCTAACGCATGCGCCAGAGCAACGGTCGCGTCTTTCACACGAAATGCCATGCCACAAACCGACGGACCGTGAACTTTGGCGAATCCCTCAGCTTGGCTATGCGGCTGCGCATTCACAATAAAGCTAATGTCACCTTGTCGATATAACCACGCTTCTTTTGAGCGATGCTTTGCAATTTCCGCAAAACCTAACGATATAAACAGATCTTTAAGCTGTTGAATGCCTTTGTTGTCAGCAGCGGTATATTCAACAAACTCAAATCCGTCTGTTCCTAGTGGGTTATATGCATCAACCATGACTTTCTCCTTGTCTCAGTAGCTTTTGTTTGGACTTATTTTTCTAACTTGGCGCAGGTCTTGAGAAATTGGAATACGTTGGGAGAAATCTTTACCTTGGCGATTTTTACGCATAATTGTAAAATATATGTTACACGCAAGAGGCGCGTCGAATCCACTTTCGTAAACATCAAATAAACTGCTTATTTTCAATACATTAGATTGATATTTTCGGCTTTACGCCAAGATATAAAATGTAAATAAGTTGTTACTTTGGCATTTTATCTTGGCAACGTAACTCAAAAAGTAAAAGGGGATGGAAAATCTATTGCACCCTATCTCTATCCGATTTATTCATTTGCTCCTGCAAAACATCAAAAGTAATGTTTCGTGACGCTTCATACAGTTCGAAAGGCTCATCGGTCAGAATCGTGTCATGGATACCCCTTTATTGATTCACCTCAGTTTTATTCAAAAGTAACTGTGCCATAAGTGGTGCTCTGTTCCCTATCGAGCCCTAGCCACAGTGCTTCACGCTCGATCAGAAAAAGAGACATCTAATGACACACATCAATCAAGAACGCCTAGTTGAACACTTTTGCCAACTAGTACGTATCGACAGCGAATCAAAAAACGAAAAACAAATTGCAGAAACACTGGCAGAACAGCTAGGCGAGCTAGGCTTTACCGTGCACAAGCTTCCAGTGCCTGAGCACATTTCTAACGGCTTTAACGTGTACGCTCGTTTAGAAGGCAAAAAAGACGGCTCAATCCTAATGAGCTGTCATATGGATACGGTCACTCCAGGTATTGGCATTGAGCCAATCATCGAAGACGGCGTTATCCGTTCAAAAGGCAATACGATTCTTGGTGGCGATGATAAATCTGGTATTGCTGCCATCATGGAAGCCGTTCGTTGTATTCAAGCGGACAACCTTGAGCACAAAACGTTAGAGCTTGCTTTTACCGTGTATGAAGAAGGCGGTTTATTCGGTTCACAATACTTCGATATGTCACACGTCACTTCAACGGAAGCAATCGTGTTAGATACGGGTGGTCCTATTGGCACTATTGTGACCGCAGCCCCAGGCCAGCAAAAAATCGTGGCAACAATCAAAGGTCGACCAGCACATGCAGGGCTTGCGCCAGAAGAAGGCATCAGTGCGATCATGGTGGCGGCAGATGCTATCAACCAAATGAAGCTGCTTCGCATCGACGAAGAAACGACAGCCAACATCGGTATAGTGAATGGCGGTCAGGCCACAAACATTGTCATGCCTGAATTAAAAATCGTGGCAGAAGCACGCTCACTGAATGGCGATAAACTAGATGCTCAGGTCAATCATATGATCTCAACATTAGAGTCTGTCTGTGAAAAACACAGTGCAGAAGTCGACATTGAATCTAGCCGAGCCTACGATGCATTTGTTATTGAAGAAAACCACCCACACGTTAGCGCTATAAAAGCGGCGTTTGCAGAGTTGGGAATTGAGGCTTTCACAAAAGGCACTGGCGGCGGTAGCGATGCTAACAACTTTAACAAGAAAGGTCTCACAACGGTCAATCTTTCAACTGGCATGGCAAAAGTACACACGACAGAAGAGTTTATCGCGGTAAGTGATATGGTCAAAATCACTGAGTTCGTAAAACATTTCCTAGTCAGTTAACGTCGTACCTTTTGAAGAGCAGACGAACTACCCTCCCCTTTTAGCGCGCGCTTGAAGGGGATTTTTTATTTGCGCGAAACAAAGCCTACCCCGTAATGCAGACTTAGCACCAGCTCCATATCAATCCCCCCAGCTCACTTTTTGATACCAAATAGCCCAACATTTGGCACCCTGTTACAACATTGTTAAAACTCGATTGTGTGGACAATTTATACAATATACATTTCTAGCATCTTTCAGGATGAAAAGAGTGAGACAAGGATGAAATTACCTAAGTTGCTTCTGTTAGCATCGATGATGAGCCCAATACTGGCAACATCAAGCTATGCCGCGCCGTATCCCGCAGGTGTGACCCTCGATGAGACACAAGAAATTACGCTAAACAATGGGGCTGAAGTTACTTCTATTGACCCAGCCAAGCAAGCCGCAGAGCCCGCTTTTAATCTCGGTCGAGACCTATTTGAAGGCCTGGTCATTCAAGATAAGCAAGGTAAAACCATTCCTGGTGTTGCTGAGTCTTGGTCAGTCAATGACAACAATACGGTTTATACCTTCCACTTACGTGATGCAAAATGGTCAAATGGCGAAACGGTCACTGCGCAAGATTTTGTCTACAGCTGGCAACGCTTACTGAATCCGAGCACTGCTTCACCGTACGCTTGGTTTGCGGCCATTCCAAATATCGCAAACTCACAAGCCATTATGAAGGGCGAAGCAGAACCCGAGTCTTTGGGCGTGAAGGCGCTGGATGAAACAACGTTCCAGGTAACACTCGAAGAGCCGATTCCCTTCTTTACGAAACTATTAAGTCATCCAGTGCTTGCACCCGTTCATAAAGCGACCGTTGAAAAACATGGCAACCGTTGGACCCAGCCTGAGCATATCGTTACAAATGGGGCGTTTACTGTCTCTGAATGGAAAGTTAACGAAAAACTAGTGATGGTTAAAAACCCACATTATTGGGACGCAAGCAATGTAGTACTGGAAAAAGTCACCTGGCTACCAATTGGTGATGCAAATGTAGTGCTAAACCGCTACCTAGCCGGTGAGATAGACCAAGCGGTTTCCATTCCTGCCGCTCAGAAGAAAAAGTTAATTCAACAACGCCCACAAGAAGTGGCAAGCACCAGTGCGTCTCTTGGTTCCACATTCTATTACCTCAACACTCAACAAGGACCAACAAAAGACGTGCGGGTCCGTAAAGCCCTCTCATATGCCATTGACCGTCAACTGTTAACGAGTGCTATCTTGAGAAACGGTGGGGTTCCAATGTATACCCTTGTGCCCCCTCAAACAGATGGTTTTAAATCTCACACTCCTGAGTTCGCAACTTGGAACCGCCATAAACGTATCGAAAAAGCGCAGCAATTACTGTCAGAAGCTGGATACGATAAAAGCAATCCGCTTAAGTTAACGTTTACCGTACCAACTTTCTCGATGGACGTAAAAATGGCAACCACCATGGCAGGCATGTGGAAAAGCCGATTGGGTGCGCAAGTCACGATAAAACAGCTAGAACCGAAAGTGTTCTACGCACTTAAAGAGCCGACCGACATTACTCGCGGCGGCTGGACGGCCGACTACAATGAAGCCTCTACATGGTTGGATATCTTCGTTTCTAGTGGCGAGTACAACGATTCTCGTTATAACAACCCGCAATACGACGAGTTAATGGCTCGCTCAAAGACCATGAGCAACCCATCAGAACTGTATCTACAAGCAGAAAGCATGCTGATTGAAGACATGGCCATTATTCCTATTTATCGTCCGGGTAACGATCAATACCTCATCAAGCCTTACGTGGGCGGCTACGAACTGACAAACCCTGAGTCGTCGTACTACCGCAAGAATGTCTATGTAAAAGCCCACTAAAAGCATGTTTTCGGTCTGAGTCGGCAAGTTCAATGTTTACTTGCCGTTCCTCATATCTCTCGGTGGAGAAGGCAACCTGAGCTCAGGCCATTTTTTTATTCATAACCGTTCGAAGTGATTTCGGATGACCAAAGGATGATGGATCATGATTTGGTACATTGTTAAGCGATTAGCTATCGCTATCCCCACGCTTCTATTCATCGCACTCGTATCATTTTGGCTGATGCACATTGCACCAGGGGGGCCATTTGATATGGAACGGCCTATGCCAGAGGTGGTACGTGCGAATATCGAAGCAAAATTCCATTTGGACCAGCCCTTCCTTACTCAGTTTTGGATTTACATTGGTAATTTCATACAAGGAGATCTCGGTCCGAGCTTCGTTTATCAAGACTTCAGTGTTACACAGCTCGTCGCACAATCATGGCCAGTTTCAGCAGTATTAGGCGTACTCTCCTTTTGCATTTCCGTTCCACTTGGCATGTTGCTTGGCACCGTTGCGGCATTGAACCGAAATAGCCGCCTAGATTACGGCCTGATGACACTTTCGATGACTGGAGTTGTGGTTCCGGCTTTCGTGCTTGCTCCAGTTTTAGTCATGATCTTCGCTATTCAGCTCGGCTGGTTCCCTGCTGGTGGTTGGGAAGGAGGAAAGCTGGCTTTTCTTGTTCTTCCCGTGCTCAGCCTGGCGATTGGCTCCATTGCGAGTATTGCACGCGTCATGCGTGGCGCAATGATTGAAACGCTCAACCAACCATACATTCGAACGGCAAAAGCCAAAGGTTTGTCCACAACCTACATTTTATTCCATCACGCTTTGCGACCATCCCTGATTCCCGTCGTTGCGATGCTCGGCCCTGCGTTTGTGTCTGTCGTGACAGGCTCGGTAATTATCGACATTTTCTTTGGTACAGGTGGCATGGGACAACACTTTGTGTCTGGGGCTCTCAACCGCGACTACGGCCTAGTAATGGGCATTACTCTGATTGTCGCTTCACTCACTATCTTCTTTAACCTTGTGGTCGACTTGCTATATACGATTATCGACCCTCGTATACGCGTTTAGGAGTCCGGCATGTTAACGATCAAAAAACTGGATACACAAGCTCTTCAAGATCAAGTCGTCGACAATATTGAAGCCGTCGAAGGTCGCAGTCTTTGGCAGGATGCATGGACTCGATTTCGTAAAAACAGAGCCGCGATGACATCAGTGTATGTTTTGGCGTTCATTACCTTATGCATCACCTTCGGCCCCTCTCTTGCCGCTTTTGGCCATGATGAAATTGACTGGGAAGTGCTCATCGATCCGTACGAGCTAGGGAGACCTTCACTGAGCAGTGGCCATTACTTTGGTACCGATGATCTCGGGCAAGATGTTTTCGCTCGCACGATGCAAGGTGGCAGGCTCTCTATTTTGGTGGGCTTTGTCGGGGCCTTAGTCGCCGTTGTTATTGGTACGATTTGGGGAAGTATTTCCGGCTATCTTGGCGGCGTTGTAGATAGCGTAATGATGCGCATTATTGAGGTGCTCGATTCGGTGCCATTTATGTTTATGGTTATCCTGTTTGTTACCCTTTTTGGCAACAACATCTACCTGATTTTTATCGTGATCGGAATGGTATCTTGGCTGGGCATTGCCCGTGTTGTACGTGGTGTCACCTTCGGTCTAAAAAAGCGAGAGTTCATCGAAGCCGCACACTCTATTGGGGTTTCTAAATTAACAATTGTCCGACGCCATGTTCTGCCTAATGTGCTTGGGATCGTGATGGTTTATTCCTCCTTAATGGTACCAGGATTCATTATGTTCGAATCGTTTTTGAGCTTCTTAGGGCTTGGTGTTCAACCACCCGACACGAGCTGGGGAATCCTAATTTCCGAAGGCGCAAAAACGATTGACGTTGCATTGTGGATGCTGCTTTTTCCCTCTCTGTTTTTAGTTGCCACCCTCTTTTGTTTTAACTTCATCGGCGATGGCTTGCGTGATGCTCTTGACCCGAAAGACCGATAAGGACAAACCCATGCTATCTATTGAAAACATGAACGTGCGCTTCGATACGCCAGATGGGCAAGTGCAAGCGGTCAGTAATCTCTCCTACTCGATTAAAGCGGGCGAAACTCTTGGGATTGTTGGGGAATCAGGTTCGGGAAAAAGCCAGTCTGTTTTCGCATTAATGGGGTTAACCACGGATAACGGCGCCGTGTCTGGAAGCGCAATGTTCCACGGTGATGATTTACTCGCGATGTCGAAAAAGCAGCTCAACCGCATCCGTGCAGAGAAAATCGGAATGATCTTTCAAGATCCGATGACGTCACTTAATCCATTCATGAAAATTGGCAAGCAGCTTTGTGAAGTTCTCATGATTCATAAAGGAATGAGCCGAAAACAAGCAAAAATTGAATCGATTCACATGTTGGATGCGGTGCGTATTCCCTCTCCCGAAACTCGGATGAATCAATACCCTCACGAATTATCTGGCGGAATGCGTCAGCGAATCATGATAGCGATGGCGTTGTTGTGTAAGCCCGAGTTATTAATTGCAGACGAACCAACCACCGCATTAGATGTAACCGTTCAGGCTCAAATTTTGACGCTATTACGAGACTTACAACAAGAGTTCAATACGGCCATTTTACTGATCACTCACGATATGGGCGTCGTCGCCGAGATGTGTGATCGCGTATTGGTCATGTATGGTGGTCAAAAAATGGAGCAATCAGATACCGAGACATTGTTCGCTCAACCTGCTCACCCCTATACTCAAGGCCTGCTAAAGGCTATTCCTTCTATCACTGAAGATATGCCGCGTTTACCAACCATCCCAGGTAACCCACCAAGTGCGTTGATTAACCATAAAGGGTGTCCGTTTAGAGAGCGGTGCGAGCATCGAGAGACGCGTTGCCAATACGAAACCCCACGGTTTTCTCCATTAAACACGAGCCAGTCCATTGCCTGTCACGTTAACGCACCCAGTGTTATCACTCCTATTCAAATAAAAGCTTAAGGAGGCGTTATGAATAAAAAAGAAGTCCTCATGTCTGCTCGTGATTTAAACGTCCACTTTCCTGTGTCGCGTCACCTTATTCCAAGTCGACGTAAAATCGTGAAAGCGGTCAATGGTATCGACTTAGATGTTTATCGAGGTGAGACACTTGGCATTGTGGGGGAATCAGGCTGCGGAAAATCAACGCCTGCACGCGCCTTACTTCGCTTAATTGAACCTACACATGGCGAGTTGACTTGGAAAGGTCAAGACATGCGCGGGTTTAGTAAGAAAGAACTTTCCTCTCGACGCAGAGAATTTCAGATGGTGTTTCAAGACCCATCCGCTTGTTTGAATCCGAGATTAACCATCTCAGAATGCATCGCCGAACCACTGCTCACCCACGAGCCGCAACTTAAACGGGCAGAGGTAGAAAAGCGAGTCATCGCTATGATGGATAAAGTGGGTCTCTTGGCGAGCCAGCGAAACCGCTATCCACATGAATTTTCCGGAGGTCAATGCCAGCGTGTGGGCATTGCCAGAGCATTAATTCTCAATCCAGATTTGGTCGTGTGTGATGAACCCGTTAGTGCGCTAGATGTCTCCATACAAGCTCAGGTCATCAATCTTCTAGATGATCTTAAACAAGAAATGGGGTTAACACTGGTAATGATTGCGCACGACTTAAGCGTGGTGCGCCACATCAGCGACCGCGTTATGGTGATGTATCTTGGTAAACCTATGGAAGTAGGACGTTACGATAAAGTATTTGATGATGCACAACACCCCTACACCAAAGCACTGTTATCTGCTGTCCCGATAGCTAATCCGCAATTAGCACGTGACCGTGAAATACAACTATTGCCCGGCGATCTTCCTTCTCCACTTAACCCACCGAGCGGTTGCGTTTTTCGTACTCGATGCCCAGAAGCCACAGAAGTATGCGGGCAACAGAACCCAATAAAAAAAGGCTCGGAGCAGCATCATATCTATTGCTCAAATATGACTTTAGGAACCATTTAATGAACAATACTAACTCAGTAAACCAACGCCTTACGTTATTGCGTGAGGCAATGTCCTTTCACAACGTGTCTGCATATATCGTGACCAACAATGACCCGCATAACAGCGAATACTCAGCGGATCACTGGTTAGCGCGAAGCTGGATTTCAGGTTTTACCGGCTCAGCAGGCGATGTCGTCATTACCCAACAAGGTGGCGGCCTGTGGACTGATGGTCGTTACTATATTCAAGCTGAAGAACAGTTACACGGCACAGGACTTGAACTGTTTAAAGCCAAACAACCAGAAACGCCGACAATTGCCAAATGGCTAGCTACCATGCTCCCTGAAAACAGTATTATCGCGGTTGACGGGCGCGCCATCAGTTACGCTTATTATCAAGGCCTCAAACAAGCCTTTGAAGCGAAAAACATTAAGATCATTCTCGACCTGGATTTACTCGCACCGATTTGGCTTGAAAGACCACCTCGCCCAAGTGCACCCGTATTCGAGCATCCCACCGCTTTTGCTGGCGTTGACACAGAAAATAAGTTAGCGAGAATCCGTTCTTGGTTAACCGAGAACCAAGTAGATAGCTTATTAGTGTCAACGCTAGATGATGTCATGTGGACAATGAATATTCGAGGTGGTGATACGAATTATTGCCCAGTTTCTGAAGCTTATCTAATCGTAGAGCAATCACTTGCGACACTGTTTATTGATAAAGCCAAACTGCCTCAAGACGTTGAAAAGTCGTTGACCGAGCAGAGTGTACACATTCGCCATTACAACTACGTAAGTCAGTATTTGAATCAGCAATGTGAGGGATTATCGATCGCTTTTAGCCCGACCCACACAGACAGCTTATTGGTGAGTTCGATTGAACAGAATGTGAATCTAAAACCAATGGCTTGCCCTGTAACGGCAATGAAGGCCATAAAAAATGCGACCGAACTAACTAGCCTAGAGCAGACATTAACGGATGATGGTGTGGCAATAGTAAGGTTTATGAACTGGCTAGAAGAGCAAGTTCCAAGCGGACTCGTTACAGAATTGTCTGCTGAGGCACAACTGAATCACTATCGCCGTCAAACCCGACATTATGTAAGTGACAGTTTCCGCACTATTGCAGGCTTCGCAGCTCACGGGGCAAAAATGCATTATGCCGCCGATGAAGAAAGCAATGCAGTAGTCAATGAAAGCAACTTCTTTCTCGTCGATTCTGGTGGTCAATACCTTGGCGGGACAACAGACATCACCCGTACTTTCCACTTCGGGTCACCGACCGTTAAGCAGCGCAAAGATTATACCTTGGTGCTCAAAGCGGTCATCCGACTGACTCAGACTCGATTCATGAAAGGCTCTACGGGTGCCAATCTTGATATCATGGCGCGTGGCGTCTTATGGCAACATGGTATTGATTACAAGTGCGGCACTGGACACGGCGTAGGCATTTGCTTGAATGTTCACGAAGGCCCACAAAATTTCTCGCAAAGCCACCACGAGGTTGAGCTAAAACCAGGTATGGTCATTACTAATGAACCAGGCGTTTATCGCGAAGGTGAGTACGGGGTAAGAATAGAGAACATTCTTAAAGTTGTAGAAGTAGAACAAAATGAGTTCGGCACGTTCTACGGTTTTGAGACCATCACTCTTGCTCCCATTGCGACCAACGCCCTTGATTTATCAATGCTAGATCAAGCAGAGCTAGACTGGCTTAATCATTACCATTCACGTGTCTATCAGGCGCTTAGCCCTTTTCTTGATGCGCAAGATAAAAACTGGCTGCAAAGCACAACCCAACTTATTGAGAAATAGGATATCAGCAAGTTTTATAACGTTTTCATTTTCATCTCAAACTCCTTGTTTGCCAGCCTTCGGGCTGGTTTTTTTTATAGAGATAACGGCGTAAAAACAAAAATGCCCCGCGATGTTAGCGAGGCGCTCCACTTAGTTTAAATGACGTAGTTAAATTGCCCTACTGACGACACTTCTGAACATCAAAATCAACGACGATGGCGGCATTCTCAAAGTCACCAGAGACTTTAACGTAGCCCCAGTAGTTACTCTGATTTGACAACGTAATACACTCTCCATTACCAATATTATCTGACCATCCGTGAAGATTAGTATCATCCGGCCAACCAGAGTTACTGTATTCAAGCTTTAGGTTGCCCGTACCATTCCCCGTCGTTATCGCCAGGTTTGAGCTCTCATTCACCGCTGGCACGCTTAGCCAAATGGTTTGTTGATTTGCCAAGCAAACTGGCTCTCCTGCTGTTAAGCGCCCACCGCTTACTTTACTTTGCACCGCGCAGTCTTGTGGCAATGTGTCATTACCGCCCAACGCTGAGATAACAACAGTATGAGTGGCGGTTGCCGTCAAGCCTTCACTGTCTGTCACACTTAGGCTGACCGAATACTCCCCTTCACTCCCATATTGGTGCGTCGGCTTGGTTTGTGTACTTGTCGAGCCATCACCGAAGTCCCATAAGACGCTGACGATCTTCCCGTTTGGGTCTGCACTGTTTTCACTGCTAAATGTAATGCTTTCACCGACTTTCCCCTTGTTGTTTGCGGTTATGACTGCATTAGGTGCACCATTTGAGACAAGGGCTTGCTGCCACTGCTCAAACTCACTTTGATATAAATTCGCCCATTGGGTGATCGTTGCTTTGTAATTGCTCCAATTCCCTTGGCGTGTTTCCACCAGCATTTGGTTTACGTCATCTTTATGATTTTCAAACATAAAACGTACAGCTAAGTACCCCCAACGATAAATTCGATCGACATCAAACCCATCATAAGTAGTCTCGAAAATCTCACTTAAGGTATATGTCGAGCCGTCTAAAATCGTCTCAAGTGCTGCTTGGTTGTCATTTTCTTGAGCGACATACTCTGCAATGCCTTCACTCCACCACACTATTTTTTCAGTTGGATGACTAAACCCTCCATAGAGATCAAATCGACCATCTAAGTAATGCACGTATTCGTGCTCTAAGTTCCAGACAAAGTGATCCGCGTTCGCATAAGAGGCTTCATAAGCAATAAAGTTGGGAATATTCCCCGGCTGGGAAGGATCGCCCTCCAAGTACATACCGCCATTGTCAGTACTAATATCGAAAATTGGCCCTGCGTACTTACCATAATCGGTGCTTGAATCGAATATATTGACTTGGAGCTGAGTGTTGTGGTCATCTTTTACTGGCTGTTCACCAGTTTCTAATGACTGATGAAAGTAACCCTCTTCGTAGCCCATTTTAGAACATGCGGCCGCGTGTTGCTCTTGCGTCATATTCTGAGACAAAATTCGGATTGTCGGACTACAAGTATAAGTTTGCGATAGCACCAAGCCTTTTAACTCAGTTTCGAAATTACAAATTCCGAACTCACTACAATCTGCGTAATATGAGGCGGTGTCTGCCGCCGCAAGCCAAATCGCGTCACCCCGACCATACATTTCGTACTGTTCAAAGATTCGACTCAGCTGACTCTTCACCACAGAACTCGCGTTACCCGTATACTTGGTCAGACGCCCGAGCTCTCGCCCTGCATTCGCGGCCATAAACTCATCTTCAGCACCGATTGATGACGCCCTTAGAGCAAAATCGCCTAAAGCTTTGGCAAGGTCTGTTTGGTTACCAATTACTTGCACAAATTGCTCGTTCCACTGCCCACCAAACAAAATAGTGAAAACACCATTAACCGCATTGCGCATATACCAGTGCTGGGCGTATTGATCATTCCAACGTGTAAGCCACTGGGTCACTTGCGGTAAGTACGCGTGCTGCAAGCCCGCACTATCCATAGTGATGATGACCTCACTAAGCACTTTGCCGTGACGGTCGCTGTTCTCGTAGAAGTTTGCGTTATTAACAAACGCATCCACTGATTCTTTCACCGCTGGTGTGACCCATTCAATAAATGAGATGTTGTCATTGTAAAACTCGGCGTAATAACCCGCGCGTAAGTATAAGAACAACGTTTCGAGTTCATCGCTCCCGCCACCCGTATAACCCTTCGCCAATGTCGTAGTGTGCTTAGCGATGTTGTACATATGATCGGAGCTAAATACCGACTCTTGAATCCGACTTTCAGCAGAGAATAACTGGTTCACGCACGTCGCGCCCTGACTTAAAATTTCGCTGATCAATTGGTTACTGCTTTCGGTAACCAATGCTTCCAAATCACAAGCAGTGCTCGACTCATCAAGGCTTTCAAGTGACTGTACTCGAGTTGCCTTGGAGGGCTGAATAGGGAGAGTTGCGGTTGGTTGGTATTCAACTCGATTGGATTCAACACCGTGTGTATGAGCCGAATGTGCATGTTGCTCTGTAACTTGAGAAACTGGCTCGCTTAACGCAAATACGCCAGTGCTGGTTAATGTTGTCGCAATCGCGACACTCAAAGTCTTCAGTTCCATCTAATTTCTTCTATATTGAGTTTTCCTTAGATGCATTACGTCTTTTGCATCGCCACTGCCCTTATTACTGCAAGAGCATCTCCATATAATCTACTCGCAAGACAAGAAGAAACATTTTGTTAACAACTAGATGTAGCGGTATCAGTTTTTGGTACTCGAGTTGCCGTTGCACGAGCTTGCCAGAAATCGATTTGCTTTAGTAATATTGATCAACTAGTTGTTTATCTTTCCATTCAAATATCTTTTATTGCTCCTCACAAAAGCGATAAAATGGTTTCTTTTATTTTTGCTAAACAACTCCTATGACCGACGCTGATATTGAGCTACAACACCTCTGGTTAGAAGTCCAAGCCGAACGCTGGCAAAACCTGCCACGCTTTTTATTCAGTTACTACTGCTACAAGCACAACCTTGTCAGTAAAACCAACAAAGTTTGCTGGGAGACGGCACGTGCAAACCTGCCCGCTTCAACATCAATAAAAGAGCGAAAAAAGGCGGTGGTTGAACCGTTAGTCTCTGAGGAAACCGTCGTTGGGTTATTGAAAACCATCAGCAAAGATGGGGAAATGACGTTTGACGTGATGGTAACCACACTTAATACGTTTTTGCACTATGTTGTGATTAGCAAGGAAGAAAAAGCGCAACTTAAATCAAACATGCCAGCTAGTTGGTATCAGCAATCGAACAAGTCGCCTTTGGCACGTTTCGAGCAAGCTGGCATTAAGCTACAAGAGTGATATGTCAGTCATCGCTGACGACAAACACAAAAGAAAAGCGCCTACAATAAGGCGCACTTGGTCAAAAATTGAGGTGTCCCTAAACAAAAGTGCATAGTGACCAACAAAGAAAAAGTCTGGTTATTCTTGAATGCCCCGAATGCGTACATTACGTCTACGTAAAACTTCTAATGTCACGAGCAAACACACCGACATAAAAATCAGCAACGTAGCGACCGCCAATATAGTCGGACTGATTTGCTCTCGAATTCCTGACCACATCTGCCTAGGAACGGTTTTTTGTTCTGCCCCAGTCAGGAATAACGCCACCACAACCTCGTCGAACGAAGTGCCAAAAGCAAACAAGCCGCCAGAAATCATCCCCGGACGAATCAGAGGAAAGGTAATGTGTCTGAAAGTATAAACAGGGTTTGCTCCTAAGCTAGCCGCCGCTTTTACCAAGCTATGGTCAAAGCCGCTTAACGTCGCAGTAACGGTAATGACGACAAAAGGCGTACCTAACGCAGCGTGTGCCAAAATGACGCCTAAATAAGTTTGTGATAAGCCAAGGCGTGTGTAGAAAAAGTACATCGCAGCAGCAGAGATAATGACTGGTACGATCATGGGTGAGATCAACAGCGCCATAATCGTATTGCGAAAAGGCAAGTTACTACTTGCTAAACCCAACGCCGCCAGAGTTCCTAGCCCTGTTGCAACGAGTGTCGCCATAAAAGCAATAAACGTGCTGTTTTTCAGCGCCAACAGCCACTGATCACTAGTAAACATTTCTTGATACCAGCGAGTAGAATACGCTGCCGAGTCAAGGTTTAACATCCCCTCGGTAAAAGTAAAGTAAGGCGTTGCATTAAACGATAACGGGATGATGGTCAGAATTGGAGCGATTAAAAAGAACAGCACCACCCCACAAAAAGCTAAGTAACCTGCGTAAGCAACTCGCTCTACTTTTGATGCATAGTTTGGTAATGCCATGGTTATCCCCCTACCTTAAGGTTGTTAATGCCAACCACACGGTTGAACATATAAAACAGAACCAGTACAACGAACAAAAGCAGTCCACCCAATGCGCCAGCCATCCCCCAGTTCAGTGATGTCTGCATATGATAGGCAATCATATTGGAGATCATCTGTCCGCTTCTTCCACCAACCAAAGCGGGCGTAATGTAGAAGCCAATAGAAAGAATGAAAGTAAGCAAGGCCCCCGCACCTATCCCCGGTAACGTAAGCGGCATATAAGCTTTGATGAACGCAATGAAAGGCGTCGCGCCTAGAGAACGAGCGGCACGGAAATAAGTTGGGCTAATTCCTTTCATTACGCTATACAAAGGCAGGATCATAAAAGGCAACAGGATGTGCACCATAGACACCACCGTTCCGAAGGTATTGTGAATCATCTGAATTCGCTCAGAAGTAAAACCCGACCAAATAAGGAGATCATTAATGACCCCTTGGTTTTGCAGCAGAACAATCCAAGACGTAGTTCTGACTAATAATGATGTCCAAAATGGCAGCAGCACAATGATTAAAAGTAAGTTCGCGCGCTTATCAGGTAAATTGGCAAGCAGGTAAGCAACGGGGTACGCCATCACCAAACAAATTAAGGTGATTGAAATAGACATCCAAAAAGTTTTAAAGAAAAGGTCGACGTATATTTGGCGTTTTTCTGGTTGGGGTTCAATGTCTCCAAACTCATTCACTTGCAAGTCTAGCGCTGCAAGATAGTGACTGAATGTTAATGCGCCACTAAGATTCTTAAACGCCGCCCAATATTTAGGATTAGTCCATCGCTTATCCAGCTTAGCCAACTGTGTCACCGAGCTCGGCAGCGACGTCAAACGAGACAACTTTCTGCCGGTTTTCATGAGTAAACTGCGCATACCAGACTCTTCAATATTCATCCGATTGGCTATTTTCGGCAGCTCTTTGCTTTGATAAAGCGCAAGTACTTCAACAGAGAATGCCTCAATGACTTCTTGATGAGGCAGACCTTGATAATCCCAACTTTCTAATGCTTGAATAGTTTGTGGTAGTGACTGGGATATTTCTCGGTTATCCACGCTTCGATAAAGCATATCGAGGATAGGAAAAGCAAACGTAAGCAGAATAAAACACACCAATGGCGTTGTGAGCATAATGGAGCGAAGCTTTTTTCGGCGCTCTGCCTTTTGCAACTGCGCTTTCAGATTGGTTTCTTGCTGATGAACTTGGCGTTCGATCTCCAATACAGAATCTAATGCGGTTAGCTCTCGACTCATGCTGCTACCTCGCTACTTTGAGTTTGTGTCCCATCAAGAGCATGGCAATCGTCACTTTGCCAACCAATACGACAAATTGAGCCAGGCGTTAACTGCAAGTGTTTACGATTATCGTTAGGTACTTTAACGATGAAGTGACCAACGCTCTCTACTTCGACGACCAGACGATAATGATCACCGTGATAAATCAATTCTCGTAGGACGCCTGAGACTTGGTTCTCACAAGACGCTTTCTCTGGTTGAATAACAATCTTTTCTGGTCGAATGGAAAGTGTTGTTCTCTGCCCTTGCTCAGAGACTCTGACAGGTTTCGCAGTAAATAACTCTTTCCCAACGAGCACTTGGCAATACTTTCCGTTCCACTCTTTGACTAAACCTGAGAGTTGGTTGTTTTCTCCGATAAACTGCGCAACAAACGTATTACTCGGAGATTCATAAAGCTCGGTTGGTGTCGCGAGTTGTTGCACTTCGCCGTGATTAAAAACCGCAATACGGTCGGACATAGTGAGAGCTTCGTCTTGATCGTGCGTCACATACAAAATGGTAATGCCAAGCTTTTCATGCAAATGTTTAATTTCCATCTGCATTTGCTCGCGCAGCTGCTTATCTAATGCGCCTAGTGGTTCATCCATCAACACGAGTTTAGGCTCAAACACTAATGCTCGCGCTAACGCGACACGCTGTTGTTGACCACCTGATAACTGCTTTGGGTATCGAGTCGCAACATGCTCAAGCTCGACCATTTCTAATACACTCTGAACTTTGCTTTGAATCGTGTCACTGTCGAGTTTTCGCACCTTTAAAGGAAACGCAAGATTCTCAGCAATGGTCATATGTGGGAACAACGCATAGTTTTGAAACACCATACCAATATCGCGCTTGTGCGGCGCGAGATGATTGACAGGAACGCCATCAATATAAATGTCTCCACCGGTCGCAGTTTCAAAGCCTGCTAGCATCATCAAGCAAGTGGTCTTGCCCGATCCTGACGGCCCCAACATAGTAACGAACTCTCCAGGAGCAATATCTAAGTTGAAGTCTTTCACCACCAAATTCGTGCCATCGTAGGTTTTCTTAACGTGTTGAAAGCTGACATAGTCCTTGTTTTCCGTGCTCATGACTTCCCTCTTCTCATTTTTTGAATATTACGAATGAGTAGAGCGTCAGTTAACGCTCTACTAAACAGCACAATTACAGATTGTATTTGGATAGGTCTAAGCGGGTTTCTAACGCATGTTCAACCATTTGAATGACTTGTTGACGCTCTTCACCTTGTAAGAGTTGGCGTGGCGCACGAACTTGTTCAGAGCCACGTCCGCAGACTTGCTCGGCCAATTTTATGCACTGAACCAGCGTAGGAATGGTGTCTAAACGCAGTAGGGGTAAGAACCAACGGTAGATCTCTAACGCTTCAGCATAACGACCTTGGCTTGCCAGTTTATAAATCGCAACGGACTCTTCTGGGAATGCGTTGGTTAAACCAGAAATCCAGCCGGTCGCACCTAGCATCAGTGATTCAAGAGCGATGTCATCAACACCACTGAACACGGTAAAGCGGTCATCAAATTTATTGTAAAGCTCGGTGATACGACGAGTATCAGTGGTCGACTCTTTGATAGCTACAATACTTTCAAACTCAGCCAGTTTCGCCATGATGTCGAGGTTTACATCGACACCATAAGCAACCGGGTTGTTGTAAATCATGATTGGCATTTCTGGCGTTGCTTCTGCTAGCGTGCGGTAATATTCGAACGTTTCGCTCTCAGACGTGCGGTAAACCATGGCAGGCATCACCATACAACCATCGATACCAATTTTGTACGCATCCTGCATGTAATCAACAGCTGCTGTGGTAATAGACTCTGCTGTACCAGCAATCAAAGGCACACGGCCATTTACGACTTCTTTTGCCGCTTGCAAGACCTGGCGTTTCTCCTCCGGGTACAACGCACAGTTCTCACCGACAGTACCCAAGCAGATAATGCCATTCACACCATCTTTAATTTGGTTATCTATAACAGTTTGCGTTGCGTCTAAGTCGATTGACTGATCTTGACGAAATTGCGTACTGACCGCCGGATAAACACCTTTCCAATCAATTTTCATGAACTACTTTCCTTATATGTATATTGTATGCAATTTAAGTGAGCGAGCAAAAATGCTCAGGCATGGCTATCTATGCCATTTTCTAACAACACCGCCTTTACAGCGGCCAAATCAGCCAAAGCACTGCCAACTGATTTGTATAAAGTAATGACCTCATCGTTTTGACGTCCTGAGATTTGTTGGGCGCAAAGCTGCGGTAATTCCCCTTTAATATCGTCTGACGTGAACACGCCCTCTTGAATTGGAATGAGAAGATCGCCCGCTTCGGCTAATACATTAATACGGCTATCAACATACACCTGTGCTCGTTGCACTGCTTCGGAGTCGCATTCACGCTTATCCAAGTCATGATTACCGACCAAATCAATATGGGTGCCCGGCTGCACGTCTGCGCCATTAAACAAAGGCTCTGCTGATGCGGTAATACAGCTGATGATGTCAACGTGTTTGATAACGTGGTCCACATTTTCTACGACTGAAACACGGAACCGACACTCATCAGGAAGCGACTGATACTCTGAAGATGACACAATGGCATCTACCGTCGCCTCGGCTTTATCTGAGTTACGCCCCCAAATATAAACCTGCTTAAGTGGGCGAACCGCAGCGTATGCCCACGCAAAATAAGGCGCAAGATTGCCCGTTCCGCAGATCAACAGACGATCAGCATCGGGACGCGCCAAATAGTCCGCTGCCAACGCAGAAGCTGCGGCGGTGCGCCAAAACGTTAAAACTTTACCGTCCACGAGTGCGAGCGGCTCACCATCGTTTCGTCTAAAAACAAGCAGCTTAGATGCAAGCGTATCTTTGCCTTGCTCAGGGTTATGCGGGAAATACGTAAAGGCTTTCACCGCAATCAACTCCTGGTTCCAAGCTGGAAGTAGCGCAAACGCCTCGTATTCTCCCTCTTCTAAGGGCATGACTCGGCGTTGAGGTATTGTTGCTGGCCGCGAGTACATTTCACGCATCGTTTCAATAAGAGACTCCATTGTTAAACATTGCGCGACTTGCTGTGCTTCGATGACTTTCATTATTTCTCCGAAAACATAAATACGGTTGAGGAAAAGTACGGAACCTCGCTTATGGATGAAAACTCGGCCCCATACAAAAATTAACGCCTAGTTAAGCAGCCAGGTATTGAACTCTTCATTTAGTTCATCCGCGTAGTCTGACCACCATTCATCGTTAATCAGGAAGGCGGTTTGGAAGTTTTGAGGTGCGGTAGGAAGGTTCGCTAAAATGTCTGGGCTCACCTCCGCCGAAGACGATTTACGCGTAGGCCCGTAGGCAACGTACTTAGCTTGATCAGCTAATGGTTTTGTTCCTGAAGAAAAAGCGATGAAGTCCAATGCAAGCTTTGTGTTATCACTCCCTTTAGGTATTGCCCATCCATTCATGTAACCCATTTGACGGTCCCATATAATCCGAAATGGTTGACCTTCATCTTTACGGGCATTGTGAATTCGGCCGTTAAACGCCGAGGCGATCACCACTTCTTTGTCAGCAAGCATTTGAGGTGGCTGGGCACCTGTTGTCCACCACAGCACTTCTGATTTGATCGTATCCAACTTAGCAAAAGCACGCTCACGCCCCGCTTCGGTTTCGAGCAGGCTGTAGACCTCTTCTGGCTTTACACCATCAGCCAATAGTGCCCACTCAAGATTGCCCTGAGGTTGTTTTTGCAATGCACGTCGACCTGGAAAAGTTTTTAGGTCAAAGAGATCGGTCAACTTGCTAGGCAAAGCCTTACCTTTAAACGCGTCTTCGTTCACCGCTAATACAGTGGACACTACGATGGTATTGATTGCGCATTCGTGAATCGCACCATCAATGAAATCCTCTTGTGCTGGTGTTCCATCTGCGCCCGGAGGCAAAATACTTGGGTTCACTGGTTCTAGTAACCCTTCGGCGCAACCACGAACAATGTCCGGCTTGTCGAGAGAAACCAAATCCCAGCGCACGTTGTTCGCTTCCACCTGCGCTTTAATTTCGGCTAATCCGCCACTGAAATCCTCGGATACGATCTCAACACCTGTTTTTTTAATGAAAGGCTTATGATATGCCTCCACTTGGCTCTTGGTGAATGCACCACCCCAAGATACGACCGTCAATTTGTCTTCAGCATAAGCAGAGGTCCCCAACAGCATTCCTGAAATCAACAGCGCCAATGGTGCTTTGGTCATTCGTGACATGTATTACTCCTTTTGGTTGTTTTTCTGGAGGCATCCGAGTACGGCTGTTGGATACCAGTTTTTGTTAAAATTAAGTTAACATTAGCATTTAATATATTTTATACAATATTTAATATTAAATTTTTCAGGCAAATCGTTGTAGTGAAAAAGGTGAAAGATCAATCGATGTCGGCTTTCCTTCGATAAGCTCTAAAAGGAGATCTGCCGTAATCGCCGCTTGAGTTAATCCAAGGTGTTGGTGACCAAATGCCAGTAATACATTTCCATCCCAAGTGCTATCAATAACCGGTAACGAGTCGACTGTTGAAGGCCGATTCCCCATCCACTTTTCTCCTTGCTTGAGTGGATGTAACCCCGATTCAAACATCTCATCACCTAACTGAAAAAGCATTTCTGAACGTTTCATATTGGGTGGTGACTCTACATCGGCATACTCAACAGTGCCTGCCAAGCGTAACCCACCTGACATAGGAGTCATGATGAATTTTCTATCGGCAGAGCTAATAGGAAATGGCAATACATCACGCTTGTCATCCACCATTAGGTGATAACCACGCTCGGCTTGAATAGGCACTTTGACTCCGGTTAGTTGCCGTATCAAAGGCTTAGAATGTACACCTGCGGCAACAATGATTCGGTCAAATGAATGTGTTTGAGACTCAACCAGCACATCGCCATTTTTCGCCAACGCAGATACACCTTTTTGTAAAACCTTACCGCCAAGAACTTCAAAGGCTTCACTTAGCTCAGCAGAGAGCTGATAAGGGTCTAGCGTATGACCTGTTTCGGGAAAAAAGACTCCGACACGAACCTTATGGCTGAGATCAGGTATCCGCTCTCGAATCGCCTCTTGTGTCCAAACTTGATACGCCACACCGTTTTTAGCCAGTGAGTTAAGCGTACTTTGGTAGTCTTTAAACAGTTTCTCGTTTTCAAAAGTGAGCAATGAACCATTCATTTTTATTAGATGTGCTTTTCCGATTGAATCAAGCACGTCACGCCAACTTGCCACTGACCGCTCGTTAAGACTCTTAATCGCGTTTTTTGCCCGCTTCGCGGCTGATGGCTTTGTTTGTAATAGAAAACGAATCATCCACCCGATTGTGTTTGGAATATCTTGCCAACGGATCGAAACCGGACTTTTGGGATCTAGCAGCATTTTAGGTAATTGTGGAAGCAGCGCTGGCGTTGCAAGAGGGAAGATTTGCTCAGTCGCGATATGACCTGCATTTCCCTTAGAGCATCCATTCCCCACGCCGTTGGGATCAAAAATTGTGACTTGATAACCTTGCTGCTGCAACTTCAATCCAATTGATAAGCCAATAATCCCCGCACCTATCACGGCGATCCTTTCCTTTTTGGTTTCATCCTTGACCAACATAAATATGCTCCGAGTCACACTTGAAAACGTAGATTGTATACAATATATTTTACATTACGTTAACATCACTGTTGTTTAATTCAACCATTTTTTCAGCAAGGAGCGAAAAATGAGACAAGGAACTTTTTTCTGTATTGATGCCCACACCTGCGGCAACCCAGTTAGGCTGGTCGCAGGCGGTGTGCCTCCACTCGAAGGCAATACCATGAGCGAAAAGCGCCAATACTTTCTTGAGCATTATGACTGGATTCGTCAGGCACTCATGTTTGAGCCTCGCGGACACTCAATGATGTCGGGGTCAGTTGTCTTGCCTCCTTGCAGCGATAACGCAGACGCTTCAATTCTGTTTATTGAAACCAGTGGCTGCTTACCAATGTGTGGCCACGGCACCATTGGAACCGTCACCACCGCTATCGAAAATCGCCTTATCACTCCCAAAAAAGAAGGTCGTTTGATACTTGATGTCCCAGCAGGACAAATCGAAGTGCACTACCAAACAAAAGGTGACAAGGTCACGTCGGTAAAGATATTTAACGTACCGGCTTACCTTGCCCACCAAGACGTAACCGTGGACATAGAGGGCTTAGGTGGGCTCACTGTCGATGTTGCTTATGGCGGAAACTATTACGTAATCGTCGACCCTCAAGAAAACTACGCCGGACTTGAACACTACTCTCCAGATGAAATTTTGATGCTTTCTCCAAAAGTTCGCGAAGCGGTATCTCGAGCGGTTGAGTGCGTACATCCAGAAGATCCGACAGTGTGCGGTGTTTCTCACGTGCTATGGACCGGAGAGCCCACTCAAGAAAACGCCACCGCTCGAAATGCTGTGTTTTACGGCGACAAAGCGTTGGATCGCTCGCCATGTGGTACGGGAACAAGTGCACGCATGGCGCAATGGCATGCAAGAGGCAAACTCAATCAAGAAGAAGACTTTGTTCACGAAAGTATCATCGGCAGCCTATTTCAAGGACGTATAGAAGGCATCACCGAAGTAAATGGCAAAGCCGCTATTTTGCCAAGTATTGAAGGATGGGCACAAGTATACGGTCACAACACGATATGGGTAGACGATGCAGACCCATATGCGTACGGATTTGAAGTGAAGTAATAAGGATAGTAAGGAAGAATGATGAACCCACAAGAACCAACCACTTTTTACGCAGTCAACGCCTTTACTGGTGAGCCTCTACCCACAGCGTTTCCGGTGCATGGAGAGCAAAAAGTTAATCAAGCCGCCTCAGCCGCCCAAAGCGTTGCGCGTGAGTTTCGCCAACTAAGCAATGCAAAGCGAGCGAGCTTACTTTGCTCTATCGCCTCTGAATTGGAAGTGAAGAGTGAAGAAATCGTTGCTCGTGCTCATTTAGAAACTGCCCTTCCCGAAGCACGTTTAAGCGGTGAAATAGGACGTACCGCGAACCAATTACGACTATTTGCCGAGGTCGTGAGATCGGGCAATCACCATCAAGCAATTTTCGATACGCCAAACCCAAACCGTCAACCACTGCCAAAACCAGATATTCGCCGTCAACAAATCGCGATTGGCCCTGTCGCCGTGTTTGGTGCGTCTAATTTTCCGCTCGCATTTTCTACGGCAGGTGGTGATACTGCGTCGGCACTTGCGGCTGGCTGTCCTGTGATTGTAAAAGGCCATACCGCCCACCCTGGCACCAGTCAACTTGTTGCTGAGTGTATTGAGGCTGCACTTGAGAAAGAGTGCTTACCGCAAGCCATCTTCACGCTATTGCAAGGCAACAAACGCGCACTTGGCCAAGCACTCGTTACCCATCCAAAAATTAAAGGGGTTGGGTTTACAGGCTCAGTCGGTGGTGGCCGTGCGCTGTTTAACCTAGCTCAGCAAAGATCAGAGCCAATCCCCTTCTATGGCGAACTAGGGGCGATTAACCCAACATTTATTCTCCCTTCAGCCATACGAGCAAACGCATCATTGGCTGAAGAGTTTGTGGCTTCTATGACCTTGGGCTGTGGACAATTTTGTACAAAACCCGGCGTTGTATTTGTCTTGAATGGCCCAGAAACGCAAGCCTTTATCGAAACCGCTCAAGGGTTAATTCGACAACAATCAACGGCCACTTTGCTAACGCAAGGAATCCGAGAAACGTATGAATCCGAAGTGGATAAACGAGCTTCCGAAACAGGCATTAATGTAACTCGCTCTGAACAAGCAGAAGTGGCCAATGTCGCACCAGTACTGTTCGTGACGGACAGTAAAAACTGGCGTAAAAACCCACAATGGGAGGAAGAAATATTTGGTCCTCAATCGTTAATCGTAATCTGTGAAGATTTCGATGACATGTTGAAACTGAGTGATTCACTGACTGGCTCGCTCACCGCAACCCTTCACGCTACCGCTGAAGACGAAGAACAAGCCAAGCAACTGCTTCCAAGTTTGGAAGAAATCGCGGGACGCATTGTATTCAACGGTTGGCCAACTGGCGTCGAGGTTGGTTACGCTATGGTTCATGGTGGACCATATCCGGCTTCAACCAATTCTGCCTCAACATCTGTCGGAGCGGAGGCTATTCATCGTTGGTTGCGTCCCGTAGCTTATCAAGCTTTGCCAGAATCTTTATTACCAGATTCATTAAAAGCGTCAAACCCACTGGGTATTCAACGCGCCATAGATGGCAGAGTGTCCCAATAAGCTCACCAAATGGCTCAAAAAGGCATCAACTGATGCCTTTTATTTCACTCTACTTCTCAAAACCTTCTTTCCTAGTTGGTTTGTGCCAGAAAAACAATAAACTACTAAAGTAAAATGGATTGGATACAATATTAATTTAACGGGAGACTTCAATGTCACAGAAACCTGTTTTTAAAACGCGCACTCAGCTCGTTGAGGAAGCAATTCGAACTCAGATCTTGAAGGGCGAGTTAAAAACTGGTCAACCTTTACGTCAAGATGCGTTAGCAAAAGAGTTTAATGTTAGCCGAATCCCTGTGCGTGAAGCGTTAGTTCAATTGGAAGCACAAGGACTCGTTAGCTTTGAACCTCACAAAGGTGCGACGGTCACCGAGCTATCTCCAGAGAAAATCAATGAGCTATTTGAACTGCGCGCTGTCGTGGAGTGCCACATTTTAGAGCGTGCGATTCAGAACATGACGGACGCTGACCTAGAACGCGCGCGAGAAGTTCGCGAACGTTTCGAGTCAGTAGTGAACAGTGGCGACGAAGTAGAAGAATGGAGCAACTACAACTACGAGTTCCATAAAGCCCTATATGCTCCAGCCAACATGCCTGAAACTATGGACGTCATTTACAACCTGAACACAAAGTGTGACCGATACATACGCATGCAGCTATTGTTTACAGCAGGCATTAAAAAGGCAGAAGAAGAGCACTTAAGCTTGTTTGAAATGTGCCAAAATCGCGATATAGAAGGCGCCAAGTACCTGCTGAAAAAACACATTCTAGAAGCAGGCACTGCGATTCGAAACCTGCTGCTTGAAAGGCAAAATATCAGCCAGTAAACGGAATAACGAATAAGGTGATATTCAAGGATGAATGTTGGACCAAAGTTTTTACTCGCAGCGCTACGACAAAAGATTAAAGAAGAAGGGCTTTGCTACAATTCCTTGTCAGAGAAAAGTGGCATCCCTCTATCTAGTATTAAACGCCACCTACATAATCCGGCTTTAGGTTTGGATAAAGTACTTATTTATCTGAACTACCTGAATACCGATCTCATCGAACTCGCAACCTTAGCCAACGAGCTTCAGCACCAAAACGAGCAAATGCTAACAGATGAAGAGAGCGCCCTTTTCGTTGAGCATCCCTATTTACTCGATTTTATTTATATGCTGACTTCTCGCGATATTAAACCGCAAGAGATAGCCCAAACTTACGGAATTTCTGATACAAGCTTACGATTCTATTTGCGTATCGCGGAAATTCTAGGGTATGTGGAGAACTTCGGAGACGGCTTATTTTACCGTTCTGGTCGTCGATTTATTATGGAAGAAGGTACCGCATTGGACACCTTATTCAAAGAGCGATTTCAACAAGAGTCGCTTTCTCATAACATCAACGCAGGTGTGTGTGTGGGTCGTATTAGGCTCACCGAAGAGCAAAAAGTGCAAATAGAGGACGAGCTTTGTAATAAATTAGCGAAACTTAACGCAGTTAACACTTCCAACAACGAAGGTGAACTAACAAATATATTAATGCGCTGCACTCCTGGCGCTCAGATATTTTTCGCAGATGACTTGCCGGATATTGATGGAAGCCTGTTAAAGCACGTCGCCCAATTGACTAAAATAAATTAAAACATCAGATTAAAAATTTACCCCAAACCTAGAACGCATCATTTATTCCTACCAAATCTCTAATAAGTAGAGTTTCCCGTCCCGAAACTTACTTTCTATTTAGCAAACAACAATTAGTCGACTAAGAGAACCCTCCATTTCATCTTTGTTTTTTCCTTATTATTACGCTGAAACTACTAAGGAACTTAAGGAATAACTAATGGATTTATAAGAATAAAAGATAAACATTTTTACGTTATTTACCTCACACTCTTTAAATATAAATTTGCAGACGAACGAATTAAATTAATACATTCACTTAGCTAATAAAAACAAAAGCAAAACAGATAATTATAATTCTATTATTTATAAGGACATAGAAAAGTGAAATTTAAGTATTCTTTAGCAACGGCAGTCACTCTCGCATTATTACAAGGTTGTGGCGGTGGCGGCGGTGATGGTTCATCTACTCCGTCAACTAGCAGCGCAACCGGACCAACATGGAAAGCCGGTGATTTTAGCCAACCATCAAGCTCGTTTGTCAACCAATGTGAAACCCCACGAGTGGGTCGAGACCCATATAACAATTATGCCGCCTATCCAGATGAATTAGGTTCTGCTTTACACGAAAAACTCTTTTTAAGAGCTTTTACTAACGAAACTTACCTTTGGTATGACGAAGTTCCTGATAATAATCCAGCAAACTACAAAACCGTGACGGATTACTTCAACACACTGGTCACCTCTGCTACTACCACGACTGGTAAACCGAAAGATCGCTTCCACTTTACCGTCCCTTATGAAGATGAGATGAAATCATCGCAATCTGGTTTAGTCGCTGGATTTGGTTTTAACTGGGCATTCCTACGCGGCGTACAACCTAGAGACGTTCGTATTTCCTACACTGAAGAAGCCTCTCCAGCTGATAGAAGCGGCATTGCTCGTGGTGATAAGCTTCTAAAAATCAATAATATTGATGTTGTTAACACCGGTAGTCAGTCCGACATTGATTTTATTAATAAAACTCTATTTAACCCTGACATCAATCAAGATTACACCTTCACATTTGAGAGTGTTGACGGCCTAGAGAAAACCGTGACGCTTACCGCCTCTGATGTCATGACTTCTCCAGTTAAAAATGCCAAAGTGATCGCACACAATGGTATGCAGATCGGCTATCTACAATACAACTCCTTTGAACCAAGCGCTCAAGCCCCACTTATTGAGGCGTTCAGTACGCTCTCGGCAGAGAATGTTGACGAGATCGTCGTTGATTTACGTTACAACGGTGGTGGCTTAGTCCTTCAGTCCTCGCAAGTAGGCTACATGCTAAGCGGTGCTGGTCAGAACCGAGTCTTCAGTGAGTTAATTCACAACGACAAAGTGATGCGTACCATTAAAGATGGGGATAACATCTATCGCTTTACGAATCTAGCAATAGACTGGGCAGCACAAAAGTATTCGGACCAAATGCTGCCGACACTGAACAAAAAGCGCGTATATGTGCTGACTTCAGGAGGCACGGCTTCCTCAAGTGAACTGTTAATCAACGCTTTGCGCGGCATTGATGTGGAGGTTATCCAAATAGGTTCAAGAACCACAGGTAAACCGTATGGGTTCTCACCAGAGCAAAACTGCGGCACTATGTACTACACTATTCAGTTCAAGTCGGCGAACGAGAAAAAATTTGGCGACTTCGCTGATGGTTTTATTCCTACTCCAAAGAGCCAAATCAATACCGAGCTTGGCTTAAACAATAGAGTGGAAGGTTGCTGGGTCAATGATGACCTAACAAAACCATTAGGCGATCCGTCTGAAGGTATGCTTTCTGCGGCGCTAAACTACATGGAAACAGGAACCTGTCCGCCAGTATCCCCTTCAAGTTTCAACGCCATGCCGCGTAACATTTCATCTCCGGAGCTAAGCGATCTTCGCTCTCCGCTACGAACAGAGGCAATTCATGTTGAGATCAACTAACTTTTTACGAATGCTGATTCGGGTTGCGCTTTTCTTAGGCACTTCGATTTCTTTGATAGGATGCCAAGCTATGTCACAAGAACCCGTTGAAGCATTGAGTAAAAAGAACTCTCCGGAAACAGTCATAGAGATTCAAAACGCGATCGCAGAAATCCAAGGGACACCAGCACCTATAATCGCGAATAACGTATTTGAATCCTCACCGCATTTGTTGATTGAAAAAGGACGAGTAAAAGGCAACAACAATCAACTGTTGGATGGCAGCTATACGGATCTTCCAGACCAATATACGTTGCAGATAAGAGGTGAAAACTGTGGCTTGTACTACGCCAAAACAGATACCTTTGTCACTCTCAGTTCACTAGATTGTGAGCCCATCATTAAGTTTTAGATCTCCCAAAATAGAAGCCCGCTGATATCAGCGGGCTTTCTACTTTATTGCTCAGTGTGAAACGGTCAATGTTACTTTAATTCAATCCATGCTTTACGCTGTTGCTTATCCATGTATGACCAAGCTACAAAGCGGCTCACTTTCTGTCCTTGACTCATTTCAACCACACGAATGGCTTTCACACCCAATTTTTCAAGCTGCTTGCGCATCGGGCGAACGTTGTCTTTTTTGGATATAAGTGTCGTAAACCACAAGACCTGCGCAGCAAAAGCTTGGCTTTCATTCGCCATTTTTCGGATAAACGCCGCTTCTCCGCCTTCACACCACAATTCAGCGTTTTGACCGCCAAAATTCAACGCAGGTTTACTTGTCTTTACTTGTGCGGTTTGAGGTTTTAGCCCCTTCTTACGCTGGTTTGCTTTTAGATTATCGATTTTACGCTGGCTGCCCATAGCGGCATCTTCCGCCGAACGATGGAATGGCGGATTACATGTCGTCACATCATAACGATCATTCGGTTGAATGATACCTCGATAAATATTGGCATCATTGTGTTGCTGTATTAGTGCAATTTTTCCCGTCAAAACACGATTGTGCTCTACGATCGTTTGAGCCGATTGGATGGATTTTGGATCGACATCGCTGCCCGTATAGTGCCAACCGTATTTTGTTACACCAACAATCGGATAAATACAGTTTGCTCCCACGCCAATGTCCAACGCTTTCACTTTTTGGTGCGCGTACTGACCTTTTACTTCACTATCAAGTAGTTCTGCCACTCGGTGAATGTAATCAGCGCGGCCCGGAATCGGTGGGCAAAGATAGGTGTCGGGAATGTCCCAGAACTCGATACCATAATACGCAGCAAGCAATGCTTTATTGAGCATTTTGACAGCGTTAGGATCAGAGAAGTTTATGGAGTCTTCCCCTTTCGGATTTTTGATAACGAATGGCTTTAACTGAGGTTCACTTTCCACGAGTTTTTTAAAATCGTAACGACCTCGATGAACATTACGCTCATGCAAACCATTCTTCGCTATTTTTATGAACTCGACTTCGCTCTTTCCTGCAGGCTGCGGGGATTTGCGCGCAACTTTGTCTTTAACACGCTTCGGCTTGGCTTTATTCGCGTCTTTATTCTGAGCCGCCTTTGAAGTCTTTGGCTTTGCTTGCTTCGCGTTGTGATTATTGTTCTTCATTCAAATTCGCTTTTAAATCGAGGTAAATCATAAACAAACGAGCATCAAATTCGAGTTGGTGATACTCAGGCTCCATATAGCAACATAGCTGATAGAACGCCTTGTCGTGGTTTTTCTCACGAGTATGCGCCAACTCATGTACCACCAGCATTCTTAATAGTGGCTCGGGCGCATCTTTAAATACATTGGCAATGCGAATCTCGTTTTTCGACTTCAGCTTACCGCCATGGTTTCTACTGATTACACTGTGCAAACCAAGCGCGTTGTTTACCGCGTGAATTTTCTTATCGTAGACAACTTTACTGATTGGCGCGGCTTTCTTCATGTAGCAGTTTTTGATTGCCATGGCGTACTCATAGAGCGCCCTTTCGCTTTTGATTTGGTGCCTATCGGGATAACGCTTTTCGAACCAAGGAACAAACTTGCCACTCGCTATCAATGAGCTCACCTGCTCTACGATGTTTTGTGGGTAGCCTTGAATGTATCGAAGTGACGGATGCATAGAATTAACGTCTGTTATGACAAAATAAAGGCGCTCAATATACCTGAGATAAAGGACAGTTTCACCTTAGCTTTCGCCTTTCATTTATGGTGAAAGGCCGTTAAACTTCGCCTCCCAATGATAATGGAGAGAAACTCAATGAAACGTGTCGTCCTTTACGTCAAAGACAAATGCCCTCACTGCAAAGATGCTCAACGTTATCTGGATTCGAAAAATATTAACTATCGTTTGTGCAATGCTAAGATGCAACGCGGTCGCAAAGAACTTGATGCGCTTGGTGCTCGTTCAGTGCCAGTTTTAAAAATTGGTGATCGGGTAATGATTGGCTGGAACCCAAAGAACTTCGAGAAGATGTACAAAGGCGACTAGTGCTCGAACAATGAATCTGCGCTGCGTTTAAACGTAGCGCTTGATAAAGTCGATAAACGTTCGATCTGCTATTGATAAATACCCCTGCTTGCGCCAAGCAAGTGCCAGATCCAGCGTCACTGGTGGTTCAAACGGCACGCCAACAACGCCTGACTCATGTTGGGTCACCAATTCCAGTAACGCGGTAATCGCAAACTCTTGTTTCACAATACTCAAAATCAAAGGCAGTAAGTTGGTTTCGAATGATGACTTCATGGTAAACCCATGCTCCTCACTCACCTGATCCAAAAATTCACGGTGAAAATAGCCATGCTGAAACATAACCAAATCGTGTTCAAAGAACTCATCAAAAGTAAGAGCGTGTCGCTGGGCTAACTCATGCTCAGGTGAAACAACGGCGACCATTTGGCTAGTAAACAAATGGTCAGTTTCTAGGTCATCAGGCACGTTATCACAACTGATCACACCGATATCGAGTTGACCATTGAGCAGCATACGACGAATCGATTGAGTCCCAGCTTCGACCAAGGTCAATTTTAACTCCGGGAACTGGCTTTTAAACGCCATCACAACTCGTGGAAAGAAATAACTGCCCATCATTGATGGCGTCCCGAGTCGTACTTCGCCTTTCGCTAAACCTTTCAACTCATCAATCGCGAGCTGCGCGTCGTGCAACTGTTGAATCACCCGCTTGGCATGTACAAGTAGCGTTTCGCCCTCTTTCGTTAAGCTGATTTTTTTATCATCACGGCGAAATAGGGTAACGCCCAAAGACTGCTCAAACTTTTTGATAGAAATGCTTAATGCGGGCTGGGCAATATGCAGGGCTTTCGCCGCATGGGTAATGTTTCCATGTTCAGCGACCGCCAGAAAATGTTTAAGTTGTTTCGATTCCATTAGATCAAAAATATATGGTGTCTATATTTTTAATATATTTTTTTAATTTACAACGAACTGATAGATTGATCACAGTCTCTCCATTTGCTCACATTAGGCAGGATTCATGGTCAGTTTTGGCACACCGGAATACAAACGCATTACGCTCTCGCTAGCGCTTGGTTCCTTCTTGGTTTTTTCAAATTTATACCTACTACAGCCAATGCTGCCCACTTTTGCTCAAATTTTCACGATCTCAGAAACGCAAGTGAACTGGTTATTTGCGGCCTCAACACTGGCTCTCTCTTTTAGCCTCGTCCCAATGGCTGTGTTATCAGAATCAGTGGGACGAAAGCCAGTTATGATGGTTGGTCTGTTTTCGATTCCTACCCTTTCTGCTTTGATGCTGTTTGGTGACTCATTCCTGTTTTTGGTGGTATGTCGAGCACTGATCGGCGTCGCGCTCGCGGCTTTTGCTGCGGTCGCCGTGGCTTACATGGCAGAAGAGCTCGACAAGCACGCCTTCTCGATGGCAATTGGAACGTACATTGCGGCTAACTCATTAGGCGGTATCGCAGGACGTATTAGCGGCGGCTTATTGGCGGACAATTTCAGTGTTGATGTCGCCATTGAAGTTATGATGGTGTTCACTCTTCTTGGTGTCATTGGTGTTCACTATTTATTGCCAACACAGCGCAACTTCACCCCGTCATCAAGCAGTTTGCGCCATCAAAATCGTGCGCTTATTGGTCATTTTAAAAACCAACGCGTGTGGTTCGCGATGCTGATAGGAGGACTCAACTTTGCTTTGTTCGTAAACCTTTACTCCGTCATGGGTTTCCGTCTGGTGAGTGAACCTCACAATGTGCCCGTCGGGTTGGCCTCACTGATCTTTATTTGTTACTTGGGAGGGACTTTCTCCTCTCGTTGTGCAGGCCACTGGAGTAAACGTTATTCCTCAATCCTCGGTATGTTCTTGGGCGCGATAGTGAGCATGACGGGGATGTGGATTGCGGCGGTTGAAAGCTTGACTGCAATGCTATTTGGGTTGTTGCTGATAAGTTTTGGTGCCTTCTTTACTCATACCCTCGCCTACGGTTGGGTCGGTCAGAACGCCACTCGCGCCAAAGCCACCGCGACAGCGCTCTACTTAGTACACTACTACGTAGGCGGTAGCTTAGGAGGATTCTTACTTCTTTATTGTTGGCAGCATGGTGGTTGGTCGAGTGTTCTTATGGGGGGAAGCGCCGTCTACCTAGCGATGTTTGCTGCGATTGCGTATTTGAAACACATTGCCGAAAGAAAGCATACTGACCAAACACCTGACGCAGCGAGTTTAAAGAGTAGCTAAGGTACGCTCATTTGCGTAATACCTCTCTGATTACTTGGATAACCAACTCTGCTATGCTTGCGCTACTTTAATAAAAACCAGAAAGTCGTATGTCAACGCATTCAACACAAAACACAGATATCGAAGCGATCACTCAACAGGTCGATCAATGGCTCAACGATGTGGTAATCGGGCTCAACCTTTGTCCGTTTGCTGCCAAGCCGCAACGTAATAAACAAATCAAAATATTTGTTAGTGAAGCGACTCAAGAAGAAACGCTTCTTGAAGATATTTTATTGCAACTGATTGAGCTGAGTAACACAGAGCCCGAACAACTTGAGACCACGTTGGTTGTGGTTCCCAACATGCTACAAGATTTCTGGGACTACAACTTTTGTATCGATTGGGTTGAAGGATTAATTAAGCAGCAAAACTGGGAAGGCATTTTCCAAGTAGCGACTTTCCATCCTGATTACTGTTTTGGCGGCGCTAGGCCTGAAGACGACGAAAACCTGACCAATCGTTCTCCTTACCCGATCTTCCATTTGATTCGCGAAGAGAGTATGGAAAAGGTACTAAAACACTATCCTGATCCTGAATCCATTCCCGATACGAACATCGCTCGTGTTTCCGCCCTTTCAGAGGAAGAACGTAAAAAGCTGTTCCCTTACCTATTTCGTTAAGCACCACCATTCCCCAAAGGCAGATTTATCACCAGTTAGATGCAATGCCCTTGGGGTTCAAAGTGCGGTTTGGTATCATTGCCGCTTCAATCGATTCAATGGAAATTAGAATGCAACTGTCAAAGCTAACCCAAGAGATTTTTGATCACTTATACCGTGATATCACCGAGTTCCGTAGTACGTTCGACTTACCAGTCGCAGACGCTGCAAGCCTTGATACGCAAGCAGACACACTACACACCTCTTTGGCGATCGAAGAGCTAACAGAGCTAGCAGAAGCAGATTGTAAAACTGAGCAAGCAGATGCCATCGTAGACAGCGTGTATGTATTAATGGGCCGTCTCGTTCATCTTGGCCACAGCAAAGTAGAAGACAACCTAGCGATCAGCTACTTAATTGATCTTCTATTAAACGTTGCAGTAAACCGTGGTATCGAATTTATTCCTTGCTGGGATGAAGTACACTCAAGCAACATGAGCAAAGTATGCCGTAACGAGCAAGAGTACTCAGAAACAGAAGCATTCTACGCGGAACAAGGCATCAAGTTGATGGCGGTGCAGAAAGGTGAATACATTATCGCGAAATGCGCCGAAGATTTCGTATCGGAAGGTAAAACCATTCGTAAAGGCAAAGTACTCAAATCTGTTTACTACCGCCCAGCAGATCTAAAACCGCTGACTCAGTAAACGTTGAGTTTGGCTATCTCGATTAAAAAAACGACCTCAAGAAGGTCGTTTTTTATTGTCCCTTAAATACTAATCAAAGATTAAATAAGGTTGCTCATCTACGATGACCTTTTTGACTTGAGTATTGAACACTTCCCCGAGCGCTTCTTCCGTTAGCACAGTGTCGGCATTTCCTGATGAGTGCAGCACACCGTTGTTAAGCAGCAATACTTTATCTGCGTGCTTTAATGTGCGGTTGAGATCGTGATTAGCAACCAATACTCCAATTCCCTGCGCCGCCATAGCGTTAATCAATTGATAGAGCAGCCCCTCTTGCGCAATATCTAACGGTGCTGCTGGCTCATCCAAAATTAAAAACTGCGAAAAAGGATTAATGGTACGCCACACCTGCAAACATACACCTGCTAATCGGACACGTTGCCACTCACCACCAGATAATGTTTGAATACTGCGATGAAGCTTATCTTGCAGTTGTACCAGCTCCACCACCATATTGACGGCATCACGCACTTTGATATCCGCAATCTCAGCGCCACTCGGCAGAGATAGGGCGAGATACTGAAAAACATCGACATTAAATGCAGGGCGTGATTGCTGACACAAATAACCTCGAACATGAGCTTGCTCTGACAACGGTAAAGTAAGCAAGTTTTTGTCGCCAACGCACACTTCACCACTCATACCCTCTCGGTGGCTTAACGTGCCAGAAATCGCAGCCAATAAAGTACTCTTACCTGAACCATTAGGCCCAACGACATGTACGATTTCGCCTGCTTTGCATTCAAAAGAAAGAGGCAATAATCGACTACCAACCGACATATGTTTAACGTGCATCATGACTCTTCACCAGCATCCAGATGAAAATAGGTGCGCCAATCGATGTTGTCATGACACCCAAAGGTAGCTCAGCGGAGTCTAATAACAGCCTTGCGCCGATATCCGCAAATACAAGCAACGCAGCACCAGATATTGCAGAAAGTGGCAATAAATAACGGTTTTCCGTACCAAAAGCCAAACGCAACAAGTGCGGTACCACCAAACCAACAAAACTGATGATGCCACCCAAAGCGACTGAACTACCCACCAAAACAGAAATGGCGAGGATCAGTTTCCAACGCATTTGATGCACATCGACACCCAATTGGGTCGCATGAATCTCACCCAGCATCAATTTATCAAGCGACTTGCCTTTACAACACAACCAGATAAGCACAGGCAGCATCACCAAGGTAACGGTATGTTGATACCAACTTGCGCCACCAATGCTGCCCATTAACCAATACATCAGTTGGCGTAGGCTAAGATCATCACTGAAGTAAAATGCCCACGTCACAATCGCGCTCGATAAAATACCCAATGCGACACCAACCAAAAGCAATCGAGCCGTCGTCAGGTGCATTGCCCTTGCTATCGCCACCAAAACAAACGTGAATACCATCGAGCCTGCAATCGCTGCCAACATAAAAACAATCGGGGTGGGAAGAACAGGTGACGCGAACATGATTAAGACCATTGCTAAGCTTGCACCACCAGATATACCAAGCACGCCGGGTTCAGCCAAAACGTTCCCAAGCAACACTTGTAACGTCGCGCCAGATACCGCTAACGCAGCACCAATAATTGCCGCAGACACCAACCTCGGTAAACGTAAGTCCACCAGTAGCTTATGTTCAAATGCAGATAAAGATTGAAAAGGAGAAAGGAAAATTTCTCCGACCATCAAGTGGATGGCAGAGAGTACAGCGAGCACGACCGACATAACCATCAGGTTACGTTGCCAGCGTCGTTCCTTGTTCAGGATAAGTTGTTGAAAATCCATAGCGGCCGATAAAAACAAACGAGGCTTAACCTTACAGTTAAGCCTCGGTAAATTGCAATTAACTTCTCAAAGCAATGTTGGATTAATCGTAAACCAACTCACCCTCTTCAAAACGGGTTTTCACTTCACAAACCATCAGAGCTGCACGTTGACCTATTGCGACGTGGCGGTTCGGGAAGACAATCGCTTCGTTTTCATTCTTCGCCATTAATGGTTTGTCGCCATCATGACCAAACACTTCGCCGTGAACAAATGAAGTGAAGTTTTCAACATTGTCGTCGAACATAAAGTCAAAATCTTCGTTCAAGCGAACGATTGTGCGACTTACTCGATATTTAATGCATGGTTTTGGTAGGTGTTCTGGCTTCGTTTCCGCAATCAAATTACGTAAAGACAAATCAAACGCAGTCAATTTATCAAGGTCATTTTCACCAATACGAGCCACACGACCAAGCTCCATCGTCAGAGCCTGCGCACCAAAGTTCTCAGCACTGTACCAGCTAAACGTACTCGATGGTGAGTTTGATAAGAGCACAGCTTCAATGTGTGCACTGTCCAAGAAATCGATTAATGCCTTGCTTCGCACAGGATGACGAGTCTTAGGACTCACTGCAAACGTATAGTGCTTCGAACCTCTAATCGCGCAGTGTAAATCAAGGTGCCAGCGTGTTGTCGGGTCGGTATCCTGATAAAAATCTCGAACAAGCAGCTTAAGCGTATCAGCGATGACAAGCTCTTTTGTCTGTTTGTGTTCTTTTTCGTCAAACAGACGGTTGAGGTTTTCTTCAAGGAATCGCGTGTGCGCCAAAGTGGATTCTGGATGAGCGATAATGAATAGACAACGGGTATCGACCGTCTGGAACCCAGATTCTATGTCTTGAATAATGGAATCCACCAGCTCCATCGGTGCCGTTTCATCTCCGTGAACCCCACAAGAGATGATGACGTTCTTCGTATCCTGAGTATAGTTCTCAGGGATCACTTCTAGTACACCACGCTGATAGAGTTTAAGTTTTACACCGTTAGAAAGCACCTGCTCCGCTGGTGCAACATCGATATGAACATCTAACGTGTCAGTTAAAAACGATTGGCGAAAGAGAGACTTCGTCATGCGTTACTCCTTAATAGCACGGCGGGGATGTTAATAAATTTTACAAAGGATTTTTGTTGCTGCGATCTCACTTATGAGTAGAAATCACTATTTCCCTCGAAAATCCGATACCTTTTCGCGCCAGGCACTCAAATCAAGCATTGAGGCGTTTAATTTTTAAACAATTACAAAGTGTTAGGGCTGTGAACTTTACCACAGCCCTGATTAAGATCATTATGATTTGATCAAATTTTTGTAGCTATAAAGCAGATTATGCATCAACAATGCGAAAAACTTAGCCGCGCTGTGCGAGCAAACGCTCAAACTCATCGACTTTTTCACGCACTAGCTCAACGCTCTGCTGCCAAAACGTTGGTTGGGTTAAATCCATCGACAGATGCTTTTCGACAACATCTTCCGCCATCATGCAGCCGGTATCGCGCAGCAAATTGATGTAATCGGTGTAAAACGCTTCGCCTTTGGTTTCTCGCTGTGCATAAATACCCTTGCTGAATAAGAAACCAAACAGGTATGGGTAGTTATAAAAACTCACACTATCGATAGAAAAGTGCAGCTTGCTTGCCCAGAAGTACGGATCCGGCTCGCTCATTACGTCGCCATACCATTCTTTCCAAGTTTCAGACATCAACTCACAGAATTCATCTGCGGTTAACTCTCCATCCTGGCGGCGTTCATAGAACGATTTCTCAAACTCGTAGCGAACCGGAATGTTGATCATTAAAGCTAGCGCAGATGACAACTCTTCCCACAACATCTCTAGCTTTTCATCGACGCTCTCCGCTTTCGAAATCAAATGATCACGAACGATGTTTTCTGCAAAAATAGAGGCGGTTTCTGCTAACGTCATTGGATAGTAAGTTTGGCAAAGTGGCAAATCGCGAATAACCCAGTTATGGAACGCATGGCCAAGTTCATGTGCCAGAGTCATCAGGTCTGAGCGGCTACCACTCCAAGTCATAAACACAAGTGGTGTTCGCGTTGCTGGTAGTTTGGTGCAGTATGCACCAAGGCGCTTGCTGGCATTTGGCGCGGCATCAATCCATCCGTTTTGTACCATCAAACGGACAAACTCCGACATCTCAGGGTTTACTGTTTCAAATGCTTCACAAATAACATCAATCGCTTCATCAAAGTCGTAAACCTTCGCTTCACCGCTCAAAGCAGGCATAGCCGCCAGATGATTCCAAGGTTTCATCTCATCCAGACCATGTACTTGCGCCATCAATAAACCCGCTTTCTGACCAATAGCTCGACTGTCTTTGGCTACTGTCATCATCGCATTTAAAGTTTCAGCTTGGATTCGGCTACCATGCAAACTCGGCTCGAGGAAGTGAACTTCACGCTTCGTCGAACGCTTTTTGTTTTCAGTTAAACGCCATCCTGCTAACGCATTCAAAATTGCAGCGAATGATTCTTGGTGCGTTTGCATTGCATCTTGTACGCCTCGCCACGCGGCTTCTTGACGCTCGAATTCAGAACCATAAAGAATGCTTGCCGCTTGAGAAAACCCAAGCTCTTCACTCTTACCATCTGTGTACTCAAGCTTCACTTTCAATGAGCCAGTCAGGTTATCATATAGGTTACCCCAAGCCGATTTACCATCCACACTCATCGCAGCCAGTAACTGTTCTTCTGCGTTGCTAAGACGAGTATCCGCCAACTTTCTGGAGTTCAAGATAGAAAAAGCTTGCCCACTGATATCAGGATTCTCATGATCTAACACGCGCAAGATAAACTCTTCGTCGGCATGCGTTAATGTCAAATCAAAGGGACTGAACGCTTGGGAAAGCTCCGAAAAGATGCGGGTCATTTTACCAAGTAACGATTTCGCTTCGGCGTTTGTTGCATCAACAGAAGCATAACAACTCGCAAAATTTGCAACTGTGCCCGCTAAACGACTCGCTGCTTCATTGGTCAAAATCGCATTTTGCATGATCTCTACGTTGCCACAATCTGCTGATTGTTTATTCAAAAGATCAATACATTGTTCAACAAGAGCAATATCGTCTTGAATTCGTGGGTCAGAAAGGTCGTTATAAACGATGGACAAATCCCAACTCGGCGTTGTCATTTCTATATTTCCTTTTTATGTAACTGAGTCAATTTTCGCTTCCTGCACCTAGCAGATGGGCTTCCACTGACATCTTCCGTAACTATGCCCGTAAGCAATATCGTTCTGGGCATTTTAATATTTATAAATTAACGAGTTAAAAGAGGTACGCCAATCGAACGCACCGAGGCGTAAATTTGCTCATCGATGGTCATTGTTATATGCGTGACAGAAGCGTTTCCTATCGACAACGTCGAATACCACTTGGGGTTACGCCAATCTAACTCCAATACATGAGCAAGAATCATACGAATGACGCCACCATGCGTGACGATAAGTAGATTGTCATTGATATCGTTGATGATTTGAGACCACACGCGACATATGCGCTCAGAAAATGTGCTTAAGCTCTCAGCGTTCGGCAACGTATGTTGTGCTGGCGATTGCCAAAAAGCATCTAGCTTTTTCCACTGCTCAGTGAGCATATCAAAAGGCATACCATCAAAATCACCAAATGCCATCTCTTGTAAAGATTCATCCGTCATTACTGGTAATAATTGCTGTTCAGCAATTATATTTGCCAGTTCTTGACAACGTGAAAGAGGAGAACAAATCACTCCACCCACACCTCGTCCACTCTCGATCCAAGCCCGAGCAATGCTTTCTTGGTCAGCAGGCGTAACTTTTACATCTGTTTGGCCATGGAGTCCTGGTGGAGCATCTACTTTTCCATGACGCACAAGATAGATATTGAGTGTTTTCATTTTGTTCCATCCTACTCTTTAAGAACCAACGGCAAACCAGCAGCAACAAAGGTAACACGATGGCAAACACTGGCTAGTTTTTGATTCATCCGTCCTGCATTATCCACAAAGTAACGACTAACCGCCCCCAAAGGCACAATACCCATTCCAACCTCGTTAGAGACGAATATTAACGTCGCATCTGAGCCACGCACCACCTGTATAAGCTTTTCAATTTCTGCTTCTAGCTTCTCATTGGAACATTCATCACCTAACTCAAATATCCAATTATTGAGCCACAAGGTTAAACAATCGACCAGTACAACATCGGTGTTAGCGAAATTTGTCAGTAACTCAGATAAATGAAGGGGGCATTCATGCTCTTGCCACTCGCCCCCTCGTTGCTTTTGATGATGCGCTATTCGCTCTCGCATTTCTTGGTCAAATGGCAGCGCGGTTGCAACATAATGTAATGAGTGTTGAGAAGTGGTCGATAATTGCTTGGCTGTTTTTTCCGCCAAATGCGACTTCCCAGAGCGCGCGCCACCGAGTATCAATTGCTTCATGAGATGTGATAAAACCCAATCATAGTGAGATAAACAAGCAGTTCCGATAGCTGCTGCGCTGCGCCAAGGCAATCCCCCGTAAAGCCGCCAATTCGCTTGGTTAACCAACGTTTGAACATCAAACGAAATACCACGAGAACAAGCGATATAAAGATCGCCTGCGTGATACCAAGCACAAGCAATGTTATGCCACCAGTAAACAACAAAATGGAGACTTCTAAAGAAGACTGGCTATTTGCCAGCGGTTTACTTTTCGACGTATCACTGTCACTGACATAAGGCATGTCATAAATAAGCGTCGCGGCTAGTGCTCGGCTTGCGGTATAAGCGACGACAATGACCAACCAAAACTGCGGCAAGTTAGCCAGTTCACTCCAAAAAACATACTTAGCCAATAACGCCATAATGAGAGTGGCGGCACCATAAGTGCCAATACGACTGTCTTTCATAATAGAGAGGCGTCGCTCGACAGTCATGCCACCGCCAATGCCATCCGCCATATCAGTCAAGCCGTCTTCGTGAAATGCCCCTGTTAACAATAAGCTAAACACCATTGTTAATACTATGGCAACCGATTCTGGGAAAAGAATTGAGGTGAGCGAAAATACCAGAGCACAAAGCGCTCCAAGTACGAGACCAACTAACGCGAAATAACGTCCGGCCTGATTCATGCGTTCTTCACTGTATGGCAACGCTTGGGGTACGGGTAAGCGACTAAAAAAACTGATAGCTAATAGAAACAACTCCCACTGGTATCTTAACGATGACGGCGTGACGTTCTCAGAATTATCAGGGACTGACACTATACTGTAACTCCTGCACTCTCAAAGCTCGCCATCTTGTTGTAAAACTGGGCAGCAGCTTTTAACAAGGGTAAGGCAAGAGCGGCTCCGGTTCCCTCCCCTAACCGTAAACCAAGATCGAGTAGAGGTTCTGCTTTTAGGTACTCTAATACAAACTTATGTCCATTTTCTTCGGAGCGGTGGGCAAACAACATGTATTCGCGTGCTTCTTCGTCTAGCAACGTTGCAATATACGCAGCAACCGATACGATAAATCCATCCACTAAAACTGGGGTTTTAAGCCGCTTGGCTTCTAAAAAAGCGCCCACTATCTGTACGATTTCAAATCCCCCAACCTGTGCGAGAATCGCTTTGGTATCAAGACCTCGACATCGGTTTACCCCCTGTGCTACCAGTTTATATTTGCGGCTCAACTGCTGTTGATTGATTCCGGTGCCAACGCCAACACAATAATCAACATCTAATGAGCTCAGCGCCGATAACAGTGCTGAGGCCGAACTGGTATTACCGATGCCCATCTCGCCGAACATCAAGAGGTTTGAACCATGCAAAATGGTTTGCTCAGCAATCTTCGCACCATATTCTAAACCTAACGCCACTTGTTCTGGGGACATCGCTGATTGTTTAGAAAAATTAGCCGTACCGTTACCCAACCGTTGTTCAACCAAGTTGGGATGGGATTTAAATTCTGGAACAAGCACATCAATAGGTGCCAACATGCCGCAATCTATTACTTTGAGTTGGATGCCATTGATGTCGCAAAAGCAGTTGATGGCTGCGCCGCCGGCGAGAAAGTTAGCCACCATTTGCTGAGTGACTTCGCTTGGCGCAATACTTACGCCCTCCTCTGCAACGCCGTGATCTCCAGCAAATACCAGCATGCTCGGTTTACAGATAGCGATGGAATCGACTGGCTGAGGTTTATCCTGACTTTGAATAAGAGCTAGCTGTAGTGCCACCTTTTCCAATAAGCCTAAAGAACCGACGGGTTTGGTTTTGTTATCTATGCGCGCTTGTATCTCCACTGCAAAAGAGTCATCCATTTTTTACGTTCCTTTGATGTTGTCTGGGTGAGAGGTGTTCCATTGATTAAGAAATCTTGCTCAACCCCAGTTTTGAGCGTCCACTATTGTATACCCTTGCATCCACTTGGGGCAGCGCTAATCAGGTTTCTGTCAGGAAAGTCTACTGAGTTCGCAGAGCGTCTCACCTTTCGAGCATTCGATTATAAGTAACTCCTTGAAATCCGCTACAATAGCTTAGGCTATATTCCCATATAGGAGAAAGGACATGGATAACAACACCTGCGCCATCATCGCTGGGGCGACTGGCTTAGTCGGTTCAAAAGTCATTACAAACCTCATAAATCAATCAGGTGTTGGGACCTTATATTATCTTTCTCGCCGCCCACTCGATGGCGTCCTAGATGCGGACAATAAGCTTGTTCCTCTCATTGATGCCGACCTTTCTATCCACCAATGGGATGATAACCAACCAACACCGACCATCGGCTTTATCTGTTTAGGCACAACCCTTAAGCAAGCAGGCAGTAAGGATAATTTACGTAGAGTAGATGTTGATCTGGTGTGTAAAGTCGCCCAACAGATGAAAACGATCGGAGTCAAACGCCTTGCGGTTGTTTCTAGCCTTGGTGCAAATAGTAAATCGCCATCCCATTACCTAGCCTGTAAAGGACAAATGGAACAACGAATCGAAGCTATGGGTTTTGAGGAAATCGTGTTTGTTCGCCCAGGCCCGCTTGTTGGTCAACGTCAAAGTCCAAGAACGGACGAGAAGTTAGTGCAAACTCTGTTTAAGGTAATTCGCCCATTCATGCTTGGCAAACTGTCCAACTTTTTACCTATTCGAGCGGAAGATGTCGCCAAAGCGATGATTTATCAACTTTTCAGTTATCAAGAAGACTCGGTGGTTTACTTACAAAGGCAAGAAATGCGTGACTTACTGCATCACTACGAATAACCATTTTGTACATTTAACGTGCTAATTCACACTCTCACGCGACTTAGATCTCGTTTTTATATTCATTTTAGATCTAGCTAATACCCGTTTGTCATTTTTAAAGTTATATCGCGAGCGTTATCTTACGCCCCATAAACAAATCCGTATAAAACCCCGTATAAAAAACAACCGCCATTTCGGCAGGTTGATAAGGTCAGATTATGAATTTTGCAGTGATAGCCTCTCTAGCCGTCTTTGTTGGCATATTGTTCTTTCTATTTAACCAACAACAAAAGAAACACACACTCTCTCGTCTCGTTTTAATCGGTCTTGTTACTGGTTCTCTTTTTGGTCTTGCTTTGCAACTCATTCACGGTGAAGGCAACAGCGCAATTGCTCAAACACTTGAATGGGTAGGCATTGTAGGCAGTGGCTACGTTGGTCTACTGAAAATGGTCATCATGCCACTAGTATTGGTATCGATGATCTCTGCAGTTGTTAAATTGGAAAAAGGTGGATCATTAGGTAAAATTTCTGGCCTGACCATCTCTGTTCTTCTAGTAACGACTGCAATTGCTGCACTCATCGGTATCTTGGTGACAACGACATTTGGCCTTTCAGCAGAGGGTTTAACTGAAGGCGCGCGTGAAACCGCTCGTATCGCCGTTTTAGAAAGCCGTGCCGGTACAGTAAGTGACCTGACTATTCCTCAAATGCTAGTTAGCTTCATTCCAACCAACCCATTTGCTGATCTAACAGGTGCTCGCTCGACCTCAATTATCGCTGTCGTTATCTTCGGTGTATTAACCGGTATCGCCGCTCGCAAAGTGATGATGGAAAAAGCAGAGTTAGAATCACCGATTCGTACTTTCGTAGAAGCAGCTCAGTCAATCGTTATGCGATTAGTGAAGATGATCATGGCGTTAACGCCATACGGCATCGCAGCACTGATGGCAAAAGTGGTAGCAACATCAAGCGCAGGCGACATCCTAAACCTACTTGGCTTTATTGTGGCGTCTTATGTTGCTATCGCTCTGATGTTTGTTGTTCACGGCGTATTAGTCTCGTTTGTCGGCGTTAGCCCTGCGGAATACTTTAAGAAAATCTGGCCTGTACTGACCTTCGCGTTTACATCTCGTAGCTCAGCAGCAACGATCCCACTAAACGTAGAAGCGCAAATCACCAAGCTTAACGTTCCACCAGCGATTGCAAACCTATCAGCATCGTTTGGTGCCACTATCGGCCAAAACGGATGTGCAGGTATCTATCCTGCAATGCTGGCAGTGATGGTAGCTCCGACAATGGGCATCAACCCACTGGATCTGCACTTTATCCTGTCATTGATTGCGATTATCACTATCAGCTCATTTGGTATTGCTGGAGTCGGCGGAGGTGCAACGTTTGCAGCATTGATTGTTCTCCCTGCAATGGGCTTACCTGTCACCATCGCGGCGCTACTTATCTCTATTGAACCATTGATTGACATGGCACGTACCGCACTGAACGTTTCAGGATCAATGACTGCGGGTACGATTGCTAGCCGAGTGCTGAAGTCACCAGAAAGCGAAACAGCATTGGAAGAAACACGAGCGTAAAGCTCAAACTACTTCCCAAGCAATAAAACGTAAAATATCAAGCCGATGGTTCGCCATCGGCTTTTTCATTTTCAAAAATTCAACTTGCATCTTTCGTTGCTAGTCAAGGCGTTGAATGGTCTAATACTGTTATCGGTTTTGTAAACGGTAAGCAGAATGCACCAAGATAATCAGCCCACTTTTTTCTTCTTTGATTATGAGACATGGGGAACCAACCCCGCGAAAGATCGCCCAAGCCAGTTCGCTGGTGTTCGTACAGATGAAAACTTCAATATCATCGGCGAGCCTTTAGTCATGTACTGCCAGCCACCTGCTGATTATCTTCCGTCTCCTGAAGCTGCGCTTATTACTGGTATTACTCCGCAAAAAACGGTTCAAGAAGGCCTTTCTGAGCCTGAGTTTATCGCTAAGATTCACGCTGAACTCGCGAAACCAAATACCACCAGTTTAGGCTACAACAGCATTCGCTTTGATGACGAAGTGACCCGTTATACTTGTTATCGCAACTTTATCGATCCATACGCATGGAGTTGGCAAAACGGTAACTCGCGCTGGGATTTACTCGATGTATTACGCGCATGCCACGCCCTTCGCCCAGAAGGCGTAGAATGGCCAGAAAACGAAGATGGCTTTACTAGTTTTAAATTAGAGCACTTGTCTGTTGCTAACGGCATAGAACATAGTAACGCGCACGATGCGATGGCAGACGTGATTGCGACTATCGAAATGGCAAAGAAAGTAAAAGCAGCGCAACCAAAATTGTTTGACTACTTCTTTTCTATGCGCCAAAAGCGCAAGCTCAATGAATTAGTCGACATCGTCAACATGACGCCGTTGATGCACGTTTCAGGCATGCTAGGGCGCGAATGCCAGTACACTAGCTGGATTGTGCCTGTTGCTTGGCATCCAACCAATAACAACGCTGTTATCACTATCGATTTAGCGAAAGACCCTCAACCTATTCTTGAGCTATCCGCAGAAGAGCTACACGAAAGACTCTACACTAAGCGAGAAGATCTTGGTGACTTGCTACCAGTACCAGTTAAGTTGGTTCATTTAAACAAATGCCCTATTCTCGCCCCTGCAAAAACGTTAACGGCTGAAAATGCAGAGTCTATTGGCATTGATCGCCAGCAATGTCTCGCTAATCTCTCTTTGTTGCGCCAACATCCTGAAATTAGAGAAAAGTTGATTAGCCTCTTTTCAGTCGAGCGTAAATTCGATAAAAGTGATGACGTCGATACGCAACTTTACGACGGATTCTTCTCTCCGGCCGATCGCGCAGCCATGGATATCATTCGAGAAACCGACCCGAACAATCTTGCCGCATTGGACATTGAATTTGATGACAAGCGCATTAAACCTCTATTGTTCCGCTATCGTGCGCGTAACTTCCCAGGCACATTAGACGAGCAAGAACAGAGACGCTGGGCATTACACTGTCGAGAAGTGTTTGAAAGCCAAATTGAAGAGTACATGCTGAATTTAGAAAACTTAGTTCACGAACATGAAAGTGACGAAAAGCAGATTGCGATATTAAAATCCGTGTACCGTTATGTAGAGAGCTTAGCTTCTTAACTCCTCCTAATACAAGCGCACCTTATGGTGTGCTTGTTGTTTATATACTGTCAAAATGATTAAAGAACGATTCTTACAACTGATCCAACTGCTCATTTCAATCTTCCTCATCATGGGGGCACTTGGCATCGGAATTACCATTCAAAAGTTCACTGGCGTTTCCGTCCCAGGAAGTGTCATCGGTATGCTCGTACTGTTTTTCTCCATGACTCTTGGGCTTGTAAAAGTCGATTGGGTCAAACCGGGCGCCACGCTATTTATCCGCTACATGATTTTGTTGTTCGTTCCTATTAGCGTGGGATTAATGCAACATTTCGATATGCTACTCGCTAATGCCCTCCCTATCATTGCTAGCGCAGTTGGAGGCTCACTCATTGTACTGGTCAGCCTCGCTTGGCTGCTGGACTACTTGCTAAAGGAGAAGCACTGATATGTGGTTAGTTGTTACCATTGCGGTTTTTCTTGTCGCGCGCCAAATCGCAATCAAAGTGAATAATCCTCTCGCAAATCCTTTGCTGATCAGTATTGCAGTGCTCATTCCTTTGCTTACTTACTTAAATGTACCGTTTGAAACGTATTATGCGGATAACGAAGGGATCAGTTTTTTACTTCAACCAGCTGTAGTTGCTCTGGCTTACCCGTTATATGAACAACTACCACAGATTAAAGCAAACTGGCGAATCATCACTTTTGCTTGCACAGTAGGCAGTGTGATGTCGATGATGACAACCACCTTGATCGCAGTCGCTTTCAAAGCGGATATCAGTTTAATCGCAAGTCTAGTGGGTAAATCCGTCACTACGCCAATAGCAATGGAAATTTCGAGTCACCTCGGTGGTGAAGCTGCCGTTGCGGCGATCTTGGTTCTGATTGTTGGTTTATTGGGCGCGATTTTGGCATACCCAATTTACAACTTAATTGGAATTAAACACCCGATTGCACGTGGCCTAACAATGGGTACCGTGTCTCATGCCTTAGGCACCGCGACATGTGCAGAGAAACAGCCCATTGATGCCGCGTTCTCATCACTCGCATTGGTTTTATGCGGCATCATCACTTCTATTTTGGCTCCAAGCTTTTTTGCTTTGGCTGTCTGGCTATATCAATAGTTAAGCGCTCTCGGTCTGCCCTCCTTCCGGCAGGCCGTGGCCTTCCCGTTTCTTCCTTATCCCTTCCAAAATTCTGTATTACCTCATCTAACAACCCGTTCTAGTTAGATCGTTAAGGCACTCTGACGAGATACACACTAATAACTTCAACATTCAGTGCAATATTACTGACTCAACGTTGCTTAGATATCTAGGAATAACGTTGTTTGGACATGTAGGCATCGTAATTAACATATCCCAGCGTCTTGGTTATATGAATATATACTGATATGGTTAATTGTGAGACGGAGATAACGCTTCACGTCAGTGCAATCGAATACATGTGTGAGCTCACTCTAATTATGTAACAGAATTATCAATTGCATTATTTATCGTGATCTAACGCACGGAACATTTCTATCCTTCACATAGAATAACTGTCCATGCAATAACAAGGATTCAACATGAAAAGTCGCATTGAACAGGCGCTAGCAGGCGCTCCAGAAGCACTTTCCAAACAACTTGCTCCTATCATCCAAGCTGATGATTTTGATGCTACGCTTTCAGTTCAACAGTTTGAGCAGTTGCTTTCAGCTACCGGTCTATCAGATAAAGAGCTTCGTGTTGCTCTACTTCCTTTTGCCGCAGCATATTCCTATGCTCCTCTTTCTGAATTTTATGTCGGTGCTATCGTTCGTGGTCTCTCAGGTCGCCTTTACTTCGGTGCCAACATGGAATTCTTTGGTGTTCAGTTAGGTCAAACAGTTCACGCTGAGCAGTCTGCAATTAGCCATGCTTGGATGAAAGGTGAACGTGGTATTAAAGATATTACTATTAACTTCAGCCCATGTGGTCACTGCCGTCAGTTCATGAACGAATTATCTACCGCAAACGAGCTTAAAATCCAGCTCCCAGAACGCGAAGAAAAGTCGCTGCATGAATACCTACCTGAAGCCTTTGGACCAAACGATCTCGGTATCGAATCCGGCTTAATGGCAGAAGTAAAGCATCAGTTCTCATGCGATGATGAAGACACTCTAATTCAAAGCGCTGTTGAAGCGATGAACATGAGCCACTCACCATATACCAACAACTTGAGTGGCTTAGCATTAGAAATGGCTAGCGGCCGTGTATTCCAAGGTGCTTATGCGGAAAATGCGGCGTTTAACCCTAGTTTGCCGCCATTACAAGTTGCGCTGATCCAAGTACTACTTGCGGGTGAAACTTTTGACAATATCAAAGCCGCTGCTCTGGTAGAAAACTCAGAAGGCAAGATCAGTCATTTGGCTGATACGCAATCAACGTTAGAAGCGTTGAATCCAGATATTCCACTTAGTTTTGTCAACGTATAAGCGACAATTTCAGTATAAAAAGCTCTACGGCATGTAGAGCTTTTTTATTGCCTAAAAACCAAAAGCAAACGTTTGCTTTGTCATGAAACTTCAGTATGATCTCCTGCAATTTCTGTCTCACCACTCTATTTTGTAAGGGAACACTATGTTTGGCACTGCAACCAGCGCAAATGCTACCCGTGTATTACTTTTAGGCTCTGGCGAACTCGGTAAAGAAGTCGCAATTGAATGTCAGAGACTTGGTTTAGAAGTGATTGCTTGTGATCGCTATGCTAATGCTCCAGCGATGCAAGTTGCTCACCGTAGTTACGTCATCGATATGTTAGATGGAAGCGCCTTAGAAGAAGTTATTACAAAGGAACAACCTACTTACGTCGTACCTGAAATCGAAGCTATCGCAACCGACAAACTGGTAGAGCTTGAAGAAAAAGGGCTGAATGTTGTTCCAACCGCTAAGGCAACCAAGCTAACAATGAATCGTGAAGGTATCCGACGTTTGGCTGCAGAAGAACTAGAACTGACGACATCACCTTATCGTTTTGCAGATACTTTTGAAGACTTCAAAGCCGCGGTTGAGCATGTAGGCATCCCGTGCGTAGTAAAGCCAGTTATGAGTTCTTCAGGTAAAGGGCAAAGTGTCATCAAGACCGAAGACGACGTTGCAAAGGCATGGGATTACGCACAGGAAGGCGGACGTACGGGGGCAGGTCGCGTGATCGTGGAGGGTTTTATCGACTTCGATTACGAAATCACTTTATTGACTGTAAGAGCCGTTGACGGTGTTCACTTCTGTGCTCCAATTGGCCATCGTCAGGAAGATGGCGACTACCGCGAATCATGGCAACCACAAGCCATGTCAGAAAACGCAGTAAAAGCAGCAGAATACACGGCAGAGAAAGTAGTCAACGCACTCGGTGGCTACGGCATCTTTGGTGTTGAGTTATTTGTTAAAGGCGATAAGGTCATTTTCAATGAGGTCTCTCCTCGCCCACACGATACAGGCATGGTCACTATGATTTCTCAGGAAATGTCAGAGTTTGCTCTCCACGTACGTGCATTTACCGGAATGCCGATTAATAATATCGTACAATATGGTCCATCTGCGTCGGCCGTTATTCTTGGTCAAGGGACTTCCACAAGCATTCGCTTTGACAACCTAACCAAAGCCTTAGCTCAACCTCAAACGCAAGTTCGTCTATTCGGCAAGCCAGAAATCGATGGTCGCCGTCGTTTAGGTGTTGTCCTTACGCGACGAAAAACCACCGAAGAAGCCGTTCAAGATGCTGTTGAAAGTGCATCAAAAGTGAATATCACTTATTAAATACGAACCACTTATACAAAAATAGCGCAGCTCAAATTGCTGCGCTATTTCGTTTTCCAAACCGAGGAAAACCTATTCACTCTCGATTAAGTACACTTCTTCAGAGAAGCGACTTAAGCCTTTTTTCGCAATTTTAGGATGGTTTTCATCAGCTTCATCTACGTTCAAACAGGTAACTTTGTAACCTGAAAATAACTGCTCAATCTCTTCAACTGGCACGCTAAATGGAGGCCCCGCCATCTCTTCTTGAGGATAGTTGAGTGTAACAAGCAAAATACGACCGCCTGGATTCAAAAGTTGCTTGAGACGCTCTACATACTCCTCTCGCATATCTTGCGGTAAAGCAACCAACGCGGCGCGATCATAAATGATATCGGCTTGAGATACTGGTGCAGTGAAAAAGTCCCCAGTATAAATAGAGAGCTCATCAAATTGATAAAGCTCGTGCATACCATTAACAGGCGTCACGGTTGGCGTATAAAAATGTTCAGCAAAAAAGGCACGAACAGCGATATGGCTCAGCTCAACACCTTCAACTGAATCATGCTTCATCGCCAACCAAATCAAGTCTTCTGACTTTCCACACAAAGGCACTAACACTTTGTCTTCACGCTTTGGGTTTGTGTGTTGCCAATATGCAGGTAATAGCGGGTTTACATCTTCCAAGTGAAATCCGATTTGATTACTGGCCCATTTATTATGCCAAAACTCTTGATCTCTCATTTTACTTTCTACTTGTCGGCTGATTTTCATTTTGAGAAGTAAGACTAACGATTTTTTTCAATTTGTCTATGCCGTTCATCTTTGGTTAATACAGCGGTGATAGGATGTAAACGTTCTTATAGGAACCACGCCTTTATCTGATAAACAGAATAAAGAAAAGAGAAATGGTGATCTAACGCACGATTCCACTTCAAGACAAAACTGAAACCTTGGAATCTTTCGTAATGACCCCATTAATAAGTTAGTACCTGATTTGCCGAACTTAGCGACCTTTATGTTCCCTATTTTCTAAGTACAAGCAAGTTAAGGAGAGTGAATGAGCTTATTTCTTCGTACTACAGCATTGATGCTTTTGGTACTTAGCCGTGCACCGGCATTTGCCGCACTTCCAATAACCCCAGCGCCGAGTGGCGATCAAAATCGTTCAACAAGTCAAAACGAAGTTTGTTCGAAACTCTTTAAACATAGCCTTAGCGGCTTGTATGGTATTCAGTCAATCGACGCAACTCCAACTCAGCCATACACTGACTTCGACATTCTTTACAGCAAAGCTCACCAAGCACAATTTGAGCTTGAAACTATCTGTAAAAGTACCGCACTTCTTAATGATGCTCAGCCATACTTCGCAGGCGTAAAGTCCAAACAACGAGCAGAAGAAAAAATAGCTTTGGAGTTAGATGGAAAAGTCGAACGCATTACTGACCTAGCCCGTGCCACGATTGTTGCTGAAGACGTCGCGAGCTTAGTCTCCATTTATGAAACCTTAGAGCGTGAAACAACAATTGTTAAAGTAAAAAATCGCTTCAAAAAACCTGGTCCTTCAGGCTATAGAGACTTGAACTTACTCGTTCGTTTACCAAAGACAAATCTGGTTGCCGAAGTTCAACTACACTTAAAAGCCATCGCAGATGTGAAAAGCGGTCCTGAACACGACCTATACGAAAAAATCCAGAAACTAGAACGCCAAGCGATGATGGAGAAACGCGAACTAAGCGAACTAGAACTCGCTTCTATTCGCAACATGCGTGCACAGTCTAAAAACTTGTACCAACAAGCATGGCAACCATACTTAACAACGCACCTAGAAGCAGCGTAATCTATATCATTAAGATATACTCAAAAACAGAAAAACCACCGCATTGCGGTGGTTTTCGTTTATATGCGACACAAGTTTTACGCAAAAAAAAGACCACGCCTTAGCGTGATCCATTTATTCGGCTTACTGTACTTTCTTCAGGTTTTCTACACGAGCTTTTAACTTCTGACCCGGGCGAAAAGTCACTACACGTCGAGCAGTAATTGGAATATCTTCACCGGTTTTCGGGTTACGACCAGGTCGTTCATTCTTGTCACGAAGATCAAAGTTACCAAAACCTGACAGTTTTACCTGTTCGCCACTTTCCAGTGCCTTACGAATCTCTTCAAAGAACACTTCCACCGTTTCCTTGGCGTCCCGCTTACTAAATCCTAATTTATCAAACAGGTTTTCTGCCAGTTCGGCTTTTGTGAGCGCCATAAAACTTTCCTCAAAGCTATGTTAAACAATGCTACGTTAGTGTAGCGCCAGAGCAGTTTTACCCTACCAATTCAACAACATATCGGGGTTACATCAGGAAGTGTATGACAAGCTTATGATTTTCGCCAACTTTTTTCTTGGCGAACAAAAGGAATAGCACTATGTAAATTATTGTTAAACGCCAACATTTTGATATTTTTGTTTTTGTTTTCTCTTTAATAGGAAAAACATCCAGCTGATAAAACTAAAAGTAGTTTAAATATCAACATTAATCACTATTTAATAAAAATATCAGAGGTTGGTTATTTAACAGACACTTGACATAGAACTTGTCGTAAATTCAGTGATTTGTATGTAACTCGATACGTAACAATTGAACTAAATGGTATGACCACCTGGCTTTGCAACTGTGCTTAGAAAGCTTGATTAAACCCACGCTTCTCACTGTTCAGCGATGACGCAATATATAAAGGTTGATAATGTGGTTCTTCGTGTATCTCCACATTAGCTCCTTACACTTCATCTAGGCGACCATGATTAATCAAATCATAAATATTCTTTTCCCTGTTTTTGCTCTTGTCGGCGTCGGCTATTTGGTAGGTCGTTACATCAAGCCTGACTTTCGTCCAATCAACCGCATTAACATTGAGGTTTTCACACCTGCGCTGGTGTTTTCTTCGCTCGTTAACATGCCGTTAGACTCGAATCAGGGACCACTCCTTTTTGCAGCAATTGTCGCGGTTTTGGTTCCCGCACTACTCATGATCCCAGTATGTCGATTGACGTCACTGTCGTTTAAAACCTGGGCACCACCACATATGTTTCGCAATAGCGGAAACCTTGCTATTCCTTTGTTTACCTATACGTTTGGAGAAATTGCGCTATCCTCAGCAGTACTGCTATTTGTCGTGTCAGCATGCTTGCACATTAGTTTAGGTGTAATGCTACTTAGTAATGGCAACCCTTTTAAGCAAATAGTCAAGATGCCAATCTTTTTAGCTGCGTCGTTGGCTCTGTTTCTCAACGTGTCAAATGTGGGTGTATGGGCACCTTTATACGAAGCGACTGCTCTACTTGGCCAAGCGGCAGTACCCGTGATGCTTTTATCCCTGGGGGCGCAAATGTGTCATTTAAGAGTGGACGGTTTAAAGGTTGGTGTATTGTGTACCGTGCAGTCGCTTGCAACTGGGGCGGTTGCATTTGCACTTATTTATTGGTTAATTCCCCTTCCAACGATGCAATTGCAAATGATGGTACTCTTCACAATGCTGCCACCAGCCGTCATGAATTACCTATTTGCGGAAAGGCTGAATATAGAGCCCATGAAAGTGGCGTCAATGGTACTATTTGGCAACTTTTTCAGTATTCTTACGCTCCCACTTCTGCTTAGCTATACCCTCTCACTCGCCGCCTAGCCGCCAATAAGCTAGCGTTAGCGTCTGTTGGCTGAAAAACGATATATGCCAAGTCTCGATTAAGCGTTACCTCGAGTTTGGTCCAGATTTTTGAGGTTGTTGGAGGTGACGTAAACGGCCTAGTACGTGAATCACAATAAGATAATGCTCAACATAAAAAAACCCTGCCGATTTGACAGGGTTTTTAGTTTCTTAAGAGAGATAGTTCGTCTAACGCTTAGTCACGTAGAGACGCACCAAACTTCTCAGAAACGTGAGCAACGATAGCGTCAACCGCACCAGCTATATCTGCATCTTCAAGCGTACGCTCAACTGACTGTAGAGTCAGAGCGATTGCTAGGCTCTTCTTACCTTCTTCAACGCCTTTACCTACGTAAACGTCGAACAGCTTCGCATCTTTAAGGAACTCGCCACCTTGCTCTAAACAAGCATTAACGATGTCACCAGATGCTACCGCTTCGTCCACAACTACAGCGATATCACGACGGTTTGATGGGAATTTAGAAAGCTGAACCGCTTCTGGGATCACTTTACTGTTGATTGCAGACCATTCGATTTCGAATACGATAGTACGACCGTTTAGACCGAACTTACGCTCAAGCTCAGGGTGAACGGTACCGATCACGCCCACTTCTTTGCCATCTACGATGATTGCCGCAGATTGACCTGGGTGAAGTGCTGGGTTAGCTTTTTTGCTTTCAGGTGACAGTGCAGCGAAAGAGTACGCTTTTTCGTTCGCAGATAGCTCTAGAATCGCTTCTAGATCGCCCTTAAGGTCGAAGAAATCAACGGTGTTAGTTTCGATATCCCAGTGCTCTTCACCACGAGTACCAGCAATAACACCTGCAAGCATAGGCTCTTGGCGCATGCCGTTTTCTGCAGATTCACATGGGATGAAACGTAGGCCGTATTCGAATAGACGAACGCGTGGCTGTTGACGTTTCTGGTTGTGAACAACCGTGTTCAGCAGCCCTTGGATAAGACCAAGACGCATTGCTGACATGTCTGCAGAAATTGGGTTTGGAAGCACTAGAGGCTCAACACCAGGTACAACTAGCTTTTGTTGTTCAGGCTCAACGAAGCTGTATGTAATTGCTTCGTGGTAACCACGGTCAACAAGAAGATCACGAACGCGTTTCAGTGGAAGATCCGCTTCAACGTGGTTGTGCATCTTAAGTGCTGCAGCTGGGTGTTGGTTAGGAATGTTGTCGTAACCGTAGATACGGCCAACTTCTTCAATCAGATCTTGCTCTATAGCGATATCGAAACGCCATGTTGGCGCTACTGCCAACCAACCTTCTTCAGAAGCTTCAACAGTCAAACCTAGACGCTCTAGGATTTCTACTACGTCAGCATCAGCGATGTGGTGACCTAGTAGGTTGTCTAGTTTAGTGCGACGTAGAGCAACTTTGTTTGGCTTAGGTAGGTCTGCTTCAGACTCTACTGCAACAACAGGTGCTACTTCACCGCCACAGATTTCAACAAGAAGCTGAGTTGCACGCTCCATTGCGCTCACTTGTAGTGCGTAATCCACACCACGCTCGAAACGCATTGAAGAATCAGTGTGAAGACCATAGCTACGAGCGCGACCGCGGATATGGTCAGGTGCAAAGAATGCACACTCTAGTAGAACGTCTTTAGTCTCAGTTGTTACACCAGACTCTTCACCACCAAAGATACCTGCGATTGCAAGTGCTTTGTTGTGGTCAGCTACAACTAATGTATCTGCATTTAGTTCTGCTTCGCTGCCGTCAAGAAGTGTTAGCTTCTCACCTTGCTCAGCCATACGAACTACGATGCCACCTTCGATCTTCGCTAGATCGAATGCGTGCATTGGTTGACCTTGCTCTAGAAGCACGTAGTTAGTGATGTCTACAACAGGGTCGATAGAGCGAATACCACAACGACGCAGTTTCTCTTGCATCCATAGTGGCGTTTCAGCTTGAACGTTTACGTTCTTAACAACACGACCTAGGTAACGAGGACACGCAGCAGGAGCTTTCACTTCAATAGACACTTTATCGTCGATTGAAGGGGCAACTGCTTCTACTGATGGCTCAGTCACGTCAGCACGGTTTAGTACGCCAACTTCACGAGCTAGACCACGAATGCTGAAACAGTCAGCGCGGTTTGCTGTTAGATCTACGTCTACCGTTACGTCATCTAGACCTAGGAATTCACGGAAATCAGTACCGATTACTGCGTCTTCTGCTAGTTCCATGATGCCGTCTGACTCAACATCAATGCCTAGTTCAGTGAACGAACAAAGCATGCCGTGAGATGGCTGGCCACGTAGTTTCGCTTTTTTGATTTTGAAATCGCCTGGAAGAACAGCACCAACTGTTGCTACCGCTACTTTCAGACCTTGGCGACAGTTAGGTGCGCCACAAACGATGTCTAGAAGCTCTTCTTCGCCTACATCTACTTTAGTAACGCGAAGTTTGTCTGCGTCTGGGTGTTGACCACATTCAACAACGTGACCCACTTTAACGCCAGTGAAAGAACCCGCTACAGGAAGAACGTCGTCTACCTCTAGGCCGGCCATTGTAATTTGATGAGTGAGTTCGTCAGTAGTAACCGCTGGGTTTACCCACTCACGAAGCCATGATTCGCTGAATTTCATGTTGATGAACCCTCTGGATTACTTGAACTGTTTTAGGAAACGAAGATCGTTTTCGAAGAACGCACGTAGATCGTTCACGCCGTAACGAAGCATCGTTAGACGCTCAACACCCATACCGAATGCGAAACCAGAGTATTTTTCAGGATCGATGCCTACGCTACGTAGTACGTTCGGGTGAACCATACCGCAGCCTAGTACTTCTAACCATTTACCGTTTTTGCCTTTCACGTCTACTTCAGCTGAAGGTTCAGTGAATGGGAAGTAAGATGGACGGAAACGTACTTCTACTTCTTCTTCGAAGAAGTTACATAGGAAATCGTGCAGGATGCCTTTCAACTGTGCAAAATTTACGTTCTCATCAACCAGCATACCTTCCACTTGGTGGAACATTGGCGTATGCGTTTGGTCGTAGTCGTTACGGTATACACGGCCCGGAGCAATGAAACGGAATGGTGGTTTACCATTTTCCATCGTACGGATCTGTACGCCTGACGTATGAGTACGAAGCATCAAATCTGGGTTGAAGAAGAAAGTATCGTGATCAGTACGAGCAGGGTGATCAGCGGCAATATTTAGCGCATCAAAGTTGTGGAATGCATCTTCGATCTCTGGGCCAGCTTCGGTGTTAAAACCAAGTTCGCCAAAGAACTTCTCAATACGCTCTACAGTACGAGTTACTGGGTGTAAACCACCGTTCTCAATACGACGACCTGGTAGTGTTACGTCGATTGTTTCTGCTGCTAGTTTCGCTTCAAGCTCTGCACGTTGTAGTGCGTCTTTACGAGCTGCGATAGCTTGCTGAACGACGCCTTTCGCTTTGTTTATTTCTTGACCAGCTTCACGGCGTTCTTCTGGTGGTAGTTTACCTAGGCTTTGAAGTTGAGCAGTTAGCTCACCTTTTTTACCCAGATACTGAACACGCACTTCATCAAGTGCGACTAGCGATTCGGCAGCTTCAATTGCAGTGCTCGCGCTAGCAATGATCTCTTCTAGATGTTGCATCGTTTCCTCATCTACCTGTTGGTAGTGTCCATAAGGGAGTGATTGGTTTTTTGATAGCTGTACATAGTAGCCAAACCGGGCACCAATGCCAAATTGAATTACGAAAAGAAGAGGTTATTGAATAAAAAGAGCACAAAAACGTCAAAAATGTCATCTTTCATTAATCTGACGTTAAGTTGTGCCCTTTTGTTTTAGAAATAGTATTGAATAGATAGCTCGATAAAATCGTCATCTCGGGCGAAATAGAGCAAATCGTTTGGCGTTTCATTTTTGAACAACCAAGCATCAATTTGCCACTTAAAGTTATTCGATATTCGGCTCGAGGCTTCTAACTTGGCATTGTAAACATCGGCGTTATCTAAATCCTTTGTGATTCCCGTCAATAATTCCGTTCCGTCCTCGTCGTTGAGCGCCCAACGAATGCCTGCAAACACATCATTTTGACCGATAGTTTGTGCGTTATTCCCACGACTGTCGTAGAGGTACTCACCAATCACACCCACATCCCAAACCGTGTCAAATGCGCCAACGAAGGTGTACTCAAATCCCGTCACAAGACCGACATGATTATCTGCACTATCTCGATAAACACTTTCCAGTTTCCATAACCAATCGCCAACGATTCCTTGTACATCGAGACCGACATGACTCATCAGAGCGTAGTAAGGCTTTAATTCCCCGTACTCAAAACGAAAGTAAGGATCCCGGTTTGTTCCATATGAATAGCTCAGGCCTACGTCCCAATCGCCAAGCATTTTCGAATATCGAAAAGCCACATCTACCTGCTTTTCTTCTCTGCTTGATTCATAGATAGCATCATCTGAGACAACAGGTTCGGTTCGTAAACGACCGTCAGTACCCGCAAACGTTCGTTCCCTAAAGTAAGGTAATAACATTGCATGGACGGTGCCCCAATCTTTGAATGAGGTGAAATACAACATTGGCTGACCGAGTTTATCTTCACCATCGACGGCTTCAATGGCGTCTGTCTGGTTTACTACATCAACCAAATGGGCGGATTCCGTCACTCCCCAAAAGACCTTACTAATCCCAACTCGAAGCTCATAATCATCCCAATAAGTCAGATAAAGCGCCTCTCTTATGTCTCCGTGACTTCGCTCATCGTCTAGACTATCCAAACGATAGAAAGGTGTGAGGGTAAAGCTCGCATCACCATTTTGCATCTCCCAGTAAAATTCTGGCTGCAAAACCAATGACGTTTGCGCTTTGCTCTGACCCTGAGAGCCAGAATCAAAAAACTGACGATGCTCAATATTGACTTGTCCTGCAAGCTCAACGGCGGCAAGAGGCATCGAGTAAAGAGAGGTTGCTGCGCTAAGCAACAACCCAACATTTGATCGGTTCATTTCTCCTCCACTACCTCACTCGTTTTAACACATTCTTATGAAAATCATTGTCTTCGAGCCCAGTGTTAAAGCGCATTTCACTTGTTGTTAGCTCAGTGCTTTTTCCTGTTTGATGATTTGTCATCGCCATAGTGTGCGCTCGCCAATATTGGTTGAGGTACTGCTTGTAATCGGAAAAAGAAAGCGTTTTTAACAACGACCCTTTGCGATCGTAAAACTCAACTTTCAGTGGGCGGTAATGCGCTTTATCTAACCACACCGTTTGCTTGGTATAACCTGAGTTCTTATCGGTCGGAATTTGCTCTACGACGAAAACATCTTGCCCGTTTATGCTGTCATCTTTTAGGTAGTTGAAACGGTATTTTTCAATCTCAAAGGAACTGAGATCCTCATACGCAAATTCACTGCCCATGAAAGGGCCTGATTTGTTACGCGAGGAAATACGTTTCACACGCTTCAGTGCTGGAAGGTAAAGCCACTGGTCATCGGCACCCACTGTATGAGAGTGGTTGAGAAACGCGGTGCCTTTCACATCTCTTGGTTCATCAAATATTGTGAGTCCTTTGTCACCACCGTCCTCAACTTCGAGTGATTGGAGGCGCATTAAACGTGTGCTGCTTTCTCCTTGTGCGTTCCGCAGAATCATTTTCATGGTAGCAACAGAATCCCCCCACCCTTCATCACGGGCTTTGCGCTCTTGAGCAATTTCTAATCCTTTCGCTTCATCCGCTAACACCGCATGACTCATAAAAAGCGAGACAGAAAGTGCAGATACTTTTAAGGCATTTTTTAGTAAATTCATGTTCAATCCTTTGATTCGTTATGACTGAGTAACAGCCGTGGTTTGAGAGTCAGTTGATTTAAGCTTGTTTCGGCGGCCCACCTCGTCGTAGACGCCTTTGTCAAACAACATCAGTAGAGTCGGTAGAAAGATGAAATCCACAACAAGAGCAATGAAGATAACAATTGCACTCAACTGCCCCATATCGGCATTTAAGCGGAAGCTCGACATCGCCAGAACGGAGAAACCAGCAACAAGCACGACAGTCGTAATCCAAAGCGCGCGCCCCACGGTGCGAAAAGCGTAACGAACCGCTTGTTCCGCGCTATGGCCATCTTTACGAGCGTGTTGGTATTTAGAGAGAAAATGAACGGCATCATCAACCACAACGCCAAGCGTCAACGTCACAACAACAGACAACCCCAAATTAATTTCACCAGAAACCAGCGCCCAAATACCAAAACCAATAAGCGCAGGGGCGATATTCGGGACCAGGCTGATTAAACCGAGCTTGAACGAGCGTAAGGCAAAGATCAGTAATGCCGAAATTAAGACCAGAGTGATAGGCAAGGTTGACAGCATGCTAGCCATATTCGTTTCGCCAATATGCGCAAACATCAGTGATGGACTAGAAGCAACAACATCATACTGAGGCGCGTTTTCGTTAAACCATTGGTAAATACGATTTTCCAAATCAACAAGCTCGACGCTGCCCAAGTTCTCCACGGTGAGAACCATCTTGATTGACGACTTATCAACATTGATTTGGTTGTTCAAATCTAAGCCATACGGTAGTGACATTTCATAAAGCAGCAGATATTGAGCCGCTAATTCTCTGTCTTGAGGGAGCGAGTAATAAGCCTGATCATCTCCATGCATGTTCTTGTTTAGGCGCTTATAAACATCGCTCAAGGTCGCAACATGGTCCGTTTCTGGCTGCAATCTTAGCCAGTCAGTAAATTTACCCACAGTATTGAGAAAATTAGGATCCGCAATGCCCTGCGATTCGTTAGTTTTTATCGCGATACTGATGTTCGCCATGCCACTGATTCGCTCTTCCATAAAATCAGCCGCTCGAAGAAATTCATTGCTATGACCAAAATATTCGACGGATTCATCGTTGACTTTGTTCAGCGGAATCAAACTCGCACTCGCGACAATAACAAGCACCGACAACGGCAATAACGCATGTCGCTTTGACACCACGAAATCCCCTAAGTGATCCATAAAGTGCTTTCTTTCATCAGCAGTGTCTGACTTCACCCTAACAGGAAGGATATGAAGTAACGCCGGAAGTAATGTGATGGAAAGGAAACAAGCAATCATGACGCCAAGGGCTGATAGGTTGCCGAAATCTCTCAGGATTGGAGAATCCGACATATTCATCATTAAAAAGCCGATCGCGGTGGTAATGGAGGTAATCAGGATGGGCATGAAATTGAGCGCAATACTTCGTTCAATAGAATGGGCTTTACTAAAGCCGTTTTGCATAGACTGACGCATCGTCGCTATGATGTGCACACAGTCAGCGACGGCAAGCGTCATCACCAAGGTAGGCACATTAACTGTCGCCGTGCTTAAGAACATACCAGCCCATCCTGATAAGCCCATTGTCACCATAACTGAGCCGATAATAACGATGAGTGTCGCGATGACGCTAAGCAATGAGCGCAACATGAGAGTCAGGAAAACCAATATCACTAGTAGCATGGTCGGCACTAGCGTCGCGCTGTCATCTTGAGCTGCGGTCATAAACGCGTAGTTCATTGCAATAATACCGGCTTTGTGGAACTCAGTGTCCGGGTACACTTGCTGATAACGCTCAATCATTCCGTTTATGTAGGCAACCACTTCTTGTACTTCAGCGGTTTTATCGACCTCAGGGAGTTGGACCGTAATATTCACGACCGTGACATCCCCTTTTTCGGAAATCAGTGAACTTTTCAAAACCGGCTCACTCAACGCAATACTTTTGACTTTGTCGATTCGCTGAGGCGTCAATTCATATTCGCTATACAGTAAATCTTCGACAAGAAGATCATCTTCAAACGCTTCGGTATGCTGGTAGTTGGCAAGGGAATCAACACGGGTGGAGTATGGGACTTGCCACGCCTCGTCAGTGATCTGCTGAATAAGAGATAAGGTGTTAGGAGTAAAAACAGTGCCACTTTTTGGCGCTATGACCAAAGCAAGACTGTCAGATTTTGCAAAGGTAGTCTGAATTTCATCAAACGCAAGTAACTGCTCATTTGTTCCATCAAAAAAGATGTCGTAATCCCCTCTAAAGTAAAGATTTTTTCCTCCAATAGTTGCTATAACAATCAATAAAACGGTAGCAAGCACAACCAACACACTGTAATTCGTTGGTAGCTTGACCCAGCTCATTCGGGCTTGTTGTTGAACGTTGTGATGTGGCATCACACTCTCCTTTTGTGACGTTTCGTCAAATTTAAAAACTAAAAAAAACAGCGAATGCTGTGATAACCAGATAACTTCAACATATAAAAATCAGATCGAATTTATTTGGTTATATAAGTTAGTTTTTGAGTAACTTCCTATACTTCTCGAGATCGGTAACTTGAGTACCAATTTCTAATTTTTTGACGATTCGTCACAATGGTGTAATAAAAAAGCCAACTAAAATATTAGATGGCCTCTATAACGATTAGCGATTCACAGACTCTAAATAAGCAAGCTCTTCGCTGAACAATTCCTGTTCCACTCGACGCCACGTTTTACGGTAATCCCACTCTGTCGATAAAGGTGACCACCCTAAACCATCAAGTAACATATTCGCGTTATGCAGTACTGAGAATGGATCTTGAATTCGCTGAATACATCGACTGTTCGATGCATTTTGCGCTAGAGCGTTTGAACCGAAGGCAATAGACCAGTTAGCAAATACGATGGCATCAGAACCAATTGCGGGAGAGAACTTAAGGTCTCCACATTCCACCGCATTATTCACCAACGCATCAGCACCATCTATTACTTGTTCTTCTAAGTTGTTCAATTCATTCACACGCTTAGGCGAAGCTTTCTCTAGGACCCAAGGCGTCTTTGCAACAATCGCACAGGTTGATAGTACAGGCTCCATACGAGCGTAAATACGATAACCTACATGCATAGCAATGATTTTTTCTCTGGTATTGCCATTGAACTTAGCGGTACGTTCGAAAAATATTGCCTCGCTTCTCAGCGAGTGAATACAAAGCGCAAGAATCACATCTTCTTTGCTGCAAAAATGATTGTAGATCGTTCCCTTCGAGTAAGGGCTTGCCGCTGTGAGCTTGTCCATCGTTAAGTTGGCAAAGCCTTGCTCTTGAACCAGAGACTTAGCCAATTGAATAAGCTCTATTTCACGATCAGCAATCGCCTGTTGTTTTTTAGTTAGCCCTGAAGACGTACGACATCCGTCTTGCTTGCTATCTTTTTTACAGCGAAAGTTAAACATAATCCTTTGATCCGTATACCAACACACTCCCAATAATTGTAACACGATTCTTGAATACAGGAACGCCACTAATTTTGACGAACCGTCAAAAATGACACTTCGTCATAATAGATCAAAAAACAAACATTGCAAGTATGAATTTATAGCTAACCGAAAAATAAGCTTTAATTATATATAACCAAGTAACATCAAGATGCTTGGTTCAGCGAGAATGATTTGATTGTAAGGAAAGGCTAGAGTGGAGTGCGGGGACATAACCCCAAAAATCAAAACCTTAAAAATTGGACAACGAGTGATATTGAAATGATGTTATTCAAAAAAGCCCAAAACACTTAAAGTTTGGATTCAAAACAGTAACTGATAGATGCTCTATTTACAAAGTGTGCTCTGTCTTGGGCTTTTCTTTTACTGCTTCCTTTCAATATTAGAGCTGCAAAACTCAATAACATAGTGAGAAAGCGATTCTCTTTAAGTAAAAGACTGAATTTCTAAATCGAGAGGCTTGGTTTATCACCTGCAGATGCAATGGCATAACGAATATCGTCAATAAATCGCCTTTCTGTCTCGATAATTCCATCAGAGAATGTGACTGGTTGATGTGGCCCTGCAAGTAGAACAATATTAGTAAAATCAGAGACGTTGAAGTTCTCTGCCACAACATTTTGGGAATGAAAATCGATAACCGTTTTTGCGACTTGATCTTCCAATTGCAAAAGCTGCTCTTCGGTAATTTTCATGCGTGCCAAAGCCACACGAACGCATTTATCGTGGGTTGTTGTCTGTTCTTTTATGATTTCCGTATATTTATCATTGAGCTTGGAGTTTTCTGCATAGCTGTAATATAACGGCCCGTGCAACGTTATATTTTTATCTTCATCAACGTAAACAAGATCCAATAACTCCAAAGCTTTTAGGTAATCAGACATGCTCTGCTCAGACAAATCATACTTTTTCTTTAAAATGGAATATCCATCTTTGCCTCGCAGCATTCTCAATTCACGATAAAAATCGTAAAGATGGGGAAATTGAAAAAAGACTTCATCTTGCGTACGGCTAAAGTAATCCTCGTCTTCACCTTGTAATTGATTCGCAAGCTTTTGTAGCTCATCTAACGTGCAATCAACAGCTCTACAATATTCAAGCAGTTTATCCAAAGCGAGATTTGTGCTTGTTAAGTGTCTCTTAAAAGTGGACAGCGGCATGCCCATTTTCTCAGATAGCTCTCGATATGTTAGCCCTTTTGTTTTAATCGCTTGGCGTAATGCGGCTAGCAAGTATTCGGGAGTCAGATCTCTCATCTACAATTCCTTTTGGCAATGTTACAGCTGTATAGTATTTGTAACAATTTAGAACCGCTTGGCAAGGTATAAGTTCATATTTTTATAAGAAAAATATGAATTAATATATCGAAATCAAAATTCACAAGATAAATGGAAAATTCAATATGAATTCAATTTCATTATGAATATAAAATGATACACAAAACAAAAGTGAAGCAATTACTCTAAATTATTGGGATTAATTTTAATGGTAACGTAAAGTTAAGAATATAAGCCTATTCGCTCTGCGAAAATCTAGAATAATTAACCTAAAAATAAAAAACGAAAAATGAATAAAAATTCACCATTCCTAGCAACGCTTTTCCTCGTATATTAGTCCGCAAGTTTCACTGCAGTACCAAATGCCAAAATTTCCGAAGAACCATCTACGATTGAGCTCGTGGTAAATCGAATCCCTACAATCGCATCTGCACCTTTAGATTCAGCGTCTGCTACCATGCGCTGTATAGCTATATCACGCGCGTCGGTCATCATTTCCGTGTAACCGCGAATTTCACCGCCAACAATGCTTTTGATACCCGCCATGAGGTCACGACCGATGTGTTTTGATTGAACAACATTACCAGTTACAACCCCTCTTATTTCAGAGATCTGCTTGCCCGGAATGCTTTCTGTTGTTGTGTAGATCATTTTTAGTCCCTTATAAACGTAAAATATATACCCAAGCCATTTTATTACCAACAGAGCATTGATCACTAATCAAATCGGGAATACTGATAGACAAGATTCTGAATGGCAAAACTGAAAAATATTTGGGTATATATTTTAGCAATAAAAAAGGAGAGCTAATGCTCTCCTTCTCTTAATCCTAAACTGCTAATTAAAGAGCAGCTTTCGCTTTTTCAACTAGAACTGCAAATGCAGCTTTGTCGAATACTGCGATGTCCGCAAGGATCTTACGGTCGATCTCGATAGATGCTTTCTTAAGACCGTTGATGAAACGGCTGTAAGATAGACCATTTTGACGAGATGCCGCATTGATACGTGCAATCCATAGTTGACGGAATTGACGTTTCTTAGCGCGACGGTCACGGTAAGCGTATTGACCAGCTTTAGTAACTGCTTGGAAAGCTACGCGGTAAACACGTGAACGCGCACCGTAGTAACCTTTAGCTTGTTTTAGAACTTTCTTATGACGTGCACGAGCTTGTACACCACGTTTTACGCGAGGCATTATGCTTCTCCTAAACTAAACGATTGATAACTAAAAAGAATTAAGCGTATGGCAACATACGGATTACTGCAGCCACTTCACATTTTGGAAGGATTGCATTCGGACGTAGTTGACGCTTGTTCTTAGTAGTACGCTTAGTCAGGATGTGACGTTTTGTAGCGTGCTTGTACTTAATACCACCAGCAGTTTTCTTAAAACGCTTAGCAGCACCTTTGTTGGTTTTCATCTTAGGCATGATGAATAACTCCGCATTGAGTAGGTTTAATAAACAACGTAATTAGGGCGAACAAAACCCAGCCGTTATGCCTTTATCGAAAGGAAAGCGGCTAGGTTTTAATTACTTGATGAGCCGTTAATTACTTCTTTTTAGGGGCTAGCACCATGATCATCTGGCGACCTTCAATCTTCTTAGGGAAAGATTCAACCACAGCAAGTTCTGCAGTATCTTCCTTAAGACGATTTAGAACGTCAACACCGATGTCTTGGTGTGCCATCTCTCGGCCACGGAAGCGAATTGTTACCTTCACTTTGTTGCCTTCTTCAAGGAAACGCGTCAGGTTGCGTAGTTTTACCTGATAGTCTCCAATATCAGTTCCAGGACGGAATTTTACTTCCTTGATCTGGACCTGCTTTTGCTTCTTCTTCTGCTCTTTAGCAGTTTTGCTCTTCTCGAAGAGGAACTTACCATAGTCCATCACACGACAAACAGGTGGCTCGGCGTTAGGACTGATCTCAACGAGATCCATACCAGCTTCTTCAGCAGCTGCAATGGCTTCTTGAATCGATACAACACCAACTGATTCACCGTCAGCGCCTGTTAGTCGAACTTCACGAATACCACGAATTTCACCGTTGATACGGTGCGGGTTTTGTTTTACCGGCTGTTGGCCACGTCTTCCGCCTTTAATAGCTTATTCCTCCAGATTGAGCTTACGGCTAGAGATCTCGTCTTGGATGTATGCAATAAAATCATCCACTTTAAATTTACCAAGATCTTTACCTTTACGAGTACGTACTGCAATTTCGCCAGCTTCCATTTCTTGGTCACCAACAACAAGCATATACGGTACACGCTTCAAAGTATGTTCGCGGATTTTAAAGCCAATCTTCTCATTTCTCAAGTCCGCTTTAGCTCTAATTCCACTTTTTTGTAGTTTTTGTACTATTTCTTGAACATAACCTGACTGTTTATCAGTAATGTTCATAAGAACTGCTTGTTCTGGCGCCAACCAAGTTGGGAAGAAACCAGCATATTCTTCGATAAGGATACCAATGAAGCGCTCTAGTGAACCTAGAATCGCACGGTGAATCATTACCGGTACAAGACGTTCGTTATTTTCACCTACATAAGTAGCGCCTAGGCGACCTGGTAGGTTGAAGTCTAGCTGGACAGTACCACACTGCCAAGCGCGGTCTAGACAATCGTATAGTGTGAATTCAATCTTAGGACCGTAGAACGCACCCTCACCTTCTTGAATTTCGTATGGGATATCCATCGATTCAAGAGACTGCTTCAATGCTTCTTCAGATTGATCCCAGATTTCATCTGAACCTACACGTTTCTCTGGACGAGTAGACAGTTTCACTACGATGTTGTCGAAACCAAATGTTTGGTACGTATCGTACACCATCTTGATGCAGTTTGTTACTTCTTCTTGGATTTGGCTCTCAGTACAGAAAATGTGAGCATCATCCTGAGTAAAGCCACGTACACGCATAATGCCGTGCAGTGCACCAGATGGTTCGTTACGGTGACATGAGCCGAACTCTGCCATACGTAGCGGTAGGTCGCGGTACGATTTTAGACCTTGGTTGAAGATCTGTACGTGACCTGGACAGTTCATTGGCTTAATTGCGTATTCACGGTTCTCAGAAGAAGTTGTGAACATTGCATCAGCGTATTTATCCCAGTGACCTGAGCGTTCCCAAAGAACACGGTCCATCATTAGCGGACCTTTTACTTCTTGGTAACCGTACTCATCTAGCTTAGCGCGGATGAATACTTCCAGATCACGGAAAATAGACCAACCATTGTGATGCCAGAACACCATACCCGGTGCTTCTTGTTGCATGTGGAATAGGTCTAGTTGCTTACCAATCTTACGGTGGTCACGCTTCGCTGCTTCTTCTAGGCGAGTTAGATGCGCTTTCAGTGCTTTCTTATCGTGGAAAGCCGTACCGTAGATACGTTGAAGCATTTTATTGTCGCTGTTACCACGCCAGTAAGCACCTGCCACATTCAATAGAGTGAAGTGTTGACAGAAGCTCATGTTAGGAACGTGAGGACCACGACACATGTCGATGTATTCTTCATGGTGGTAAAGACCTGGACGATCATCACGAGATACGTTTTCGTCTAGGATTTCCACTTTGTATGGTTCGCCACGTGATTCAAACGTATCACGCGCTTCCTGCCAGCTTACTTTTTTCTTAACAACTTCGTACTTGGTTTTCGCTAGCTCTTTCATACGCTTTTCAATCTTTTCAAGATCTTCTTGCGTTAGAGACTCATCTAGATCGATATCGTAGTAGAAGCCGTTGTCGATGGTTGGACCAATCGCCATTTTAGCTTGTGGGTAAAGCTGCTTAAGAGCGTGACCAAGAAGGTGAGCACAAGAGTGACGAACGATTTCTAAACCGTCTACTTCATCTTTTACGGTGATGATTTCAAGGCTTGCGTCTTCTTCAATTAGGTCACACGCATCAACGCGGTTACCGTTTACACGACCAGCGATCGTTGCTTTTGCAAGACCAGGACCGATCGATTGCGCAACTTCCATAGTAGAAACTGGGTTGTCAAATTGACGCTGACTGCCGTCAGGAAGAGTAATAATAGGCATGCTATGTCCTTTACAGTGGTGTTGCACACCAAGCAACACATGTTATTCAAATTAGAAGCTATTTGTTGAAAATAGTTGAGAGTCAATAAAGGCCTCTCGGTAACACGAATACCGGACCGTTATCGAAAATGGGATTGTACCTAGCTCACATTTAGATTGCAAAGCGCGATTTTGTTTTATCATAAGAACTTAACCTCAGGCCTCGCCGCGACAATCTGATGATTCTTCTTAAGGGCTCACATCACTTGTAAACGGAGTTACCCCCTCCCAATAGAACTTGAATACACAACTGGTATAATAGTTCCTAATACATATTAACTAACACAGGACCCAGCACACCTAGTTCCACCTCAAAGTGCAATTTAGGTATATAGTTGTTTTATTGAGTAGTTTGCATGTAGGTGTTCATCATGATCTATTTCAAATCGCGCTTTATGGGGCTTCTAAGCATTTCGATATGCTGTGTACCAGCCATGGCATCAGATGACCTGTATGGGCCGCTACGTTCTTACGCACAATCTCCGATGCAAGTGGTTAGCCATACCAATATACTGCGCTCAGGACATAGCCTTCCCTCTGACTTTGTCGAAACCTATGGCTCAGGAACCGTGGCTAGTGTTTGGGCTCATACTGATGAATACGCACTGGATTATTACCACAACCAAATCGAAATTGGCAGCAAGTGGCAAATCAATAGCAGTTGGCAATGGGAACTCAATTATCGGTGGGTTTTTGCCGCTGATAACCATTTAGATGGACTGACGAAAAGCTTCCATAACCTTTTCGGTATCGGACAGAATGGCCGAGACAAAGTAGACAGAGATCGTTTTCACATTTCAATGCCGCAATATGATGTGCTAGAAGACGACTTCGAAGGACAAACGCTTGCCAACAACTTATCTACTTATTTGCAATATCAAGTGTTTCAGAATGAACATCACGGCCTATCTATTGGTGGCAGCTTATATTTTAATGATGTTGCTCACGGGACTTTTCAAGGCAGTAATTTCGAGCAAGGCTTCCAAATAAATTACAGTTATTTGAGTGACGCCCATGCATTTTACTCGATGGTTGGCATGACTTTTCGCTCAGATGATCGCGCCTTGCTGGATCTACCCTATCGGCATAATACGATTGCCGTTGCAGCTGGGTACCGTTATGCATTGGAAGATAACCACCACCTGATGTTTGAATACCATTGGTATCAAGGCTCAACAGAAGGACCCGCAGAGTTTGCTGATGCCTCTAATGAACTGGTATTAGGCTATCGATATCTCATGGAAAACTCCGCGCTTGAGTTTTTAGCCGTTGAGAACGCACGAAACATGGATAACAGTACCGATATCGCTTTCACAATAGGATATCGGTACATATTCTCATCAAGTTGATGAGAACTATAGATTTAGCGTTGGTGCAACCGCGGCAGCGACTTGAGCATCAGTTGCATTGATCGGTAACGTAAACGAGCGATATTGGTCACCAGCCAAGCTGAGCGAACGGTCAATCTCTGCCAAACAATGCATGACCTGCCCTTCCAGAATAAAAGAAAGCTCAATTTCTTTTGATGAGATAAAGCCGTTATTTCGGAACTCTAGCTCTTGATAAATTCCAGAGCGAGAAGCAAACGAGCCACCGCGCAAAAAGCCTTTTTCAACATCGGCTTTAACCATAGTGAAACCAGCTTGCTCGATCGCTTGAATAACCCGAGATGCTACTGGTAGTGGTTTCACTTCAATATAGTCACGGTCACGCGGGTCAATCGCAAAATCAATATCTAACGTCGTTTCAACCCAAACATGGCATTGATTCTTAAGTGCGCTAACCGCAGTAATTGGCGTTTCATCATGCAGTTTTAGCTCAAACGGAACCTGCTTCTCTTCATTAGGTTGAATCACAAAGGGGTCTACCGCCTTCAGCTGATCAATAGTGAACGTTTGGTAACTTACGCTATCATCCACTTCGACTTTCATCTCTGTGTTCAACTTAATAGTAATAGCATCAATTTGTTGTTCGACGTCTCCGCCTTTGATATGAACATGCCCTTTCAGCGTCGCTCCTTGAAACACGCTCATTTCGTCTAAAATCGTATCTACTTTTGCAGAACCAATCCCCAGTGATGCTTTCAATTTTTTAAACATGTTTTTCCTTTTTAGCGACTTTTCTTCTAATAATCGTTTGTTTACACAATTGTTTTATACTCTGCAAGCAATAGACCACAAGAAAATGTTCGAATTCCATCATCAATCCAAATAATGCTCAGCAGCAAGAGTCATTCAGCCCCACAATAGGATTGTTCTGTCACTAAGTGGTGCATTCGTCGAGAAATGTTTGCAATTTGTACCTAAATTAAGCAGTATTTGTATAGTCAAATAAAAGGGAATCATTATGTCTGCACCACTCTACATTCAAATCAAACAATTTATCCTCGATAAAATTGATTCTGGAGAGTGGATAGTCGGTCATCGTATCGCCACAGAGATTGAGCTTACCGAGCAATTTGGTGTCAGTAGAATGACAGTGAACAAAGCAATTCGGGACTTAGTTAATGAGGGCCGATTACAACGTCGCCCACGCTTAGGTACGTTTGTGTGTGATCCTGGTGAAAAGTCAGAATCTCCTCTGTTAGACATTCGAAACATTGCCGAAGAAGTCAGCGACCGAGGGCGACAATATAGCAGTAAAGTGCTCAAACAAGTTGCCATAAAAGCAGATGACAACATTGCGACAAAACTCGGCGTCATGCTTGGCACAACGGTGTTTTACAGTGAAATCATTCACTATGAAGACCAAACGCCTATTCAATTGGAACTCCGCTGGGTTAACAGCCAATATGCCCCGAGTTATTTAAATCAAGACTTCACACAAATCACTCCGAATCAATACCTGTCAGATAATTGCCCACTCAGCGCTATTGAACATACCGTAGAGGCAATTGTGCCTGACGGCCGTATTAAGCAAGACTTAAAAATGCAAGCCAATGAGCCTTGCCTTCTCTTGAATCGCAGAACGTGGAGCCAAGATAAGTTAGTCAGTACCGCCCTACTTTATCACCCTGGTAACAAATATAAGCTGAGCTCAAAAGTGCTCATTTAATGACAAGATTGGTCCTATAGATCTACGTTTTGATCACATTTTAGCAACATCAATCTTGTCAGTGTTCTTATTTTGCTCTATTTATTTGTATATACATTTAATGATACAAATAAACACAGGGACACAAACATGGATTTGCTGATTGAAAACGCACGTCTGGTCACCATGCAACCGGGAGAGCGCGGTTATCTGCCAACGTCTCCTGCTCGTATTGGCATTCAATCTGGAAAAATCGTTGCGATCAGCACCTGTGCAATTGGTGAAGACGAACCGCAAACTGAGTCTCTGCTGTCTGCCCAACATTACGCTCAGAGTATCGACCTTCAAGGCAAGTTAGTTCTGCCAGGTTTGATCGACTGCCACACTCATCTTATTTACGCGGGCAATCGTGCCAACGAATTTGAAATGCGCTTAAACGGCGTGCCATATCAAGAAATTTCCAAACAAGGCGGTGGGATACTTTCAACGGTGCATGCGACGCGTTCAGCAACCGAAGCGCAATTAGTTGAGTTAGCGTTGCCACGTTTAGACGGGCTACTCGCGAGCGGCGTCACTTCTGTCGAAGTGAAATCAGGCTACGGATTGACACTGAATGATGAAGTAAAAATGCTCCGTGCAGCCAAAATGCTTGAACAAGAGCGTAAAGTTAAAATCACCACTACACTTCTCGCCGCTCACGCCATTCCGCCAGAGTTCCAAGGCCGTGCAGATGATTATATTGAGCACATTTGTCAGGACATAATCCCTGTCGTCGCAAAGGAAGAGTTAGCCACGAGTGTCGATGTTTTTTGTGAATCGATTGGCTTCAATCTTGAACAAACAGAAAAAGTGTTTATAGCTGCAAAACGCCACGGCTTAAAGGTTAAAGGGCATACAGAGCAACTTTCGAATCTCGGTGGTACAGCCCTCACTGCTCAATACAACGGTTTGTCAGCGGATCACATCGAGTTTTTAGATGAGCAAGGTGTTAAAGCACTTGCTCGCTCAAACACTGTCGCCACTCTACTGCCTGGCGCTTTTTATTTTCTAAGAGAAACTCAGTTACCACCGATTGAGTTGTTGAGGGAGCATAACGTGCCGATGGCAATTGCTACGGACGTCAACCCAGGTACATCACCGTTTTCTGATCTCACACTCATGCTGAATATGGCGTGCACACTATTTCGCCTTACGCCGCAAGAAGCACTGCGTGGTGTAACGCAACATGCAGCCAAAGCTCTGGGTTATCAAAATTCACGTGGCGAAATCAAAGTAGGGTTTGATGCGGACTTCTCTATCTGGGATATCGAAAGCCCTGCTGATTTAAGCTATCAAGTCGGAGCAAAACGTCTGGTAGGTCGTATAGTAAATGGTGAATACATTTCACACGGAGGCCAATAATATGTCTCAATTCGACTTACACTCTCCCCTATTTCATTGGCAAGGCCGTCATGATGCCGAGGACGGCAAACTTGGTCAGCGAATTCATCACGTGGTTCAACGCCAGAAAGCAGATGAGTTAGGGGCAGTTGCGCATGGCGTCTCATTACTGGGTTTTGCTACCGACGCTGGCGTAGCCAGAAACAAAGGACGCATTGGTGCGAAAAAAGCGCCAGACTTAATCCGACGAGCACTCGCTAATTTAGCATGGCACCAAGACGTCCCACTATATGACTTAGGCACCGTGGTGTGCGAAGACGACTTAGTGGAAGAGAGCCAATCTCTATGTGCGGCAACCATTTCAAGCGCACTACCTCATACGCCTGTCATCGTGTTAGGTGGCGGGCATGAGATTGCGTGGGCCTCGTTTTCCGGCTTAGCGGAGTATTTTAAAGCGCACTATCCAGAGAAGAAGCCTAAAATCGGTATCATAAATTTCGATGCGCATTTCGATTTACGCGCATTCGAGAGCGGCATCGCCGACATCAAACCAAGCTCTGGCACTCCCTTCAACCAAATTCATCATTTTTGCCAACGCAATGATTGGGACTTTCATTACGCTTGCATTGGCGTAAGCCGCAGTAGCAACACTAAAGCGCTGTTTGAAAAAGCAGATGCGTTAAATGTTTGGTATGTAGAAGACAATCAGCTTTGTTACCTAAACCACAGTTATCACTTAACTCAGCTTCAACATTTTATTGACGACTGTGATTACCTCTATTTGACCATTGATCTGGATGTATTTCCCGCCGCAACCGCACCTGGGGTCAGCGCCCCTGCGGCTCGAGGAGTAAGTTACGACACAATTGCACCATTTTTAGATCGAATTCTTCATTACAAAAATAAGCTCATGCTGGCTGATATCGCCGAATACAACCCTAATTATGACGTCGATAGTCAAACTGCACGCTTAGCTGCCCGTTTGTGTTGGGATATCGCCAACGCGATGGCGGAAAAGCAACACAAACCATAACGCATCCTAGATGCCACTTATTATTACGACCAAGCAAGTACTTGGTCATCACGAGAAACTAAAGGAGTCTGAAATGACACAGCGCCAGGGACAAGATCCACGACTTGATACAAGCAGAACAATTCGTGCACCTCACGGAGATAAACTGCGCGCAAAATCTTGGCTAACCGAAGCCCCTCTTCGTATGCTGATGAACAACCTCGATCCTGATGTTGCAGAACATCCACATTCGCTGGTTGTATATGGCGGCATTGGCCGTGCGGCACGAAACTGGGAATGTTACGACAAGATTGTTGAAGTACTTGAAAGACTCGAAGATGACCAAACGCTTTTAGTTCAATCAGGCAAGCCTGTTGGTGTTTTCCCTACCCATAAAAACGCCCCACGCGTGCTTATCGCAAACTCAAACCTCGTTCCTCATTGGGCAAACTGGGAACACTTCAACGAGCTCGATAAACAAGGCTTGATGATGTACGGCCAAATGACCGCTGGCAGCTGGATATACATTGGCTCACAAGGCATCGTCCAAGGCACATACGAAACATTCGTATCTGTTGCGAAAAAGCACTTTGACGGTGAAGCAAAAGGCCGATGGATTCTGACGGGCGGTCTTGGTGGTATGGGTGGTGCTCAACCTCTCGCTGGTACGATGGCAGGCTTCTCCATGATTGCGGTAGAGTGTGATGAATCGCGTATCGATTACCGCTTACGTACAGGCTATGTCGATAAGAAAGCGACATCTTTGGATGAAGCGCTTGCTATCATCAAAGAATCGGACACACCAGTATCGGTTGGTCTACTGGGTAATGCAGCAGACGTTTTCTCTGAGTTGGTAGAACGTAATATCACGCCTGATGTAGTAACAGACCAAACATCTGCACACGACCCGCTCAATGGCTACTTACCACAAGGCTGGAGCATGTCTCACGCTGCAGAAATGCGTTTGCAAGATGAAGCAATGGTTGTTAAAGCAGCGAAAAAATCCATGGCAGTGCAAGTTCAAGCCATGTTAGAACTGCAAAATCGCGGCGCCGCAACACTCGACTACGGTAACAACATCCGCCAAATGGCTCTGGAAGAAGGCGTAGAAAACGCATTTGATTTCCCTGGCTTTGTTCCAGCCTACATTCGCCCTCTATTCTGCGAAGGTATCGGTCCTTTCCGTTGGGCTGCTCTCTCTGGCGATCCTGAGGACATTTATAAAACCGACCAAAAAGTAAAAGAGCTAATTCCAGATAATCCGCACTTACATAACTGGCTAGATATGGCGCGCGAGCGCATTCAGTTCCAAGGTTTACCTGCACGTATTTGCTGGGTTGGTCTTAAAGATCGTGAGCGTCTTGGTCAAGCATTCAACGAAATGGTGAAAAATGGCGAACTTAAGGCGCCTGTTGTCATTGGTCGTGACCACTTAGACTCTGGCTCCGTAGCAAGCCCGAACCGAGAAACAGAAGGCATGATGGACGGTTCTGACGCCGTATCAGACTGGCCACTATTAAACGCACTACTCAATACGGCGGGCGGCGCAACTTGGGTTTCACTGCACCACGGTGGTGGCGTAGGTATGGGCTTCTCGCAACACTCAGGTATGGTTATCTGCTGTGACGGCAGTGAAGATGCCTCAAAACGTATTGCCCGCGTGCTGCATAACGACCCAGCAACAGGCGTGATGCGTCATGCTGATGCGGGATACGATATTGCTAAACAATGTGCAGCAGAGCAAGGGCTAGATTTGCCAATGCTCAACGAAGAACTGAAGAAGCTCAAGTAAGGATGAAAGAGATGTTAAATTTAACGCTAAAGCCAGGTCATATTAGCTTAAACGAACTACGCCAAGTGAGCCGTTCACCAGTCAACCTTACTTTGGATCCTGAAGCCATTCCGGCCATTGAAGAAAGCACGCAAGTCGTGGATCGTGTCATCGCGGAAGATCGAACGGTTTACGGGATTAACACTGGTTTTGGTCTATTGGCTAACACACGAATAGCACCAGAAGATTTAGAAACTCTGCAACGCAGTATCGTTCTTTCTCATGCAGCAGGCATCGGTGAGTTTATGTCAGACGAAACGGTTCGTCTGATGATGGTATTGAAAATCAATAGTCTGTCTCGTGGTTTTTCTGGTATTCGCCTAAAAGTCATTAATATGCTGACCGATCTAGTTAATGCACAAGTTTACCCTTGCGTACCTAAAAAGGGCTCTGTTGGCGCATCAGGTGACTTAGCTCCTCTGGCCCATATGAGCACAGTATTACTAGGTGAAGGACAAGCTCGTCACAACGGTAACATCATTTCTGGGCAAGAAGCGTTAAAAATCGCAGGTCTAGAACCCATAACTCTGGCACCGAAAGAAGGCTTAGCGCTGCTAAATGGTACCCAGGCATCAACAGCGTTCGCATTAGAAGGTCTGTTTATCGCGGAAGATCTTTTCGCTTCGGCTACAGTATGTGGCGCAATGTCTGTCGAAGCCGCTCTCGGCAGCCGACGTCCATTCGATCCACGCATTCACCGTGTACGTGGTCATCGCAGCCAAATGGACGCAGCACTGGCCTACCGTCATCTATTGGATACATCAAGTGACATTGGTGATTCGCATACTAACTGTGAAAAAGTGCAAGACCCGTATTCGTTGCGCTGTCAGCCTCAAGTAATGGGGGCGTGTTTGCAGCAAATCCGCAACGCTGCAGAAGTATTGCAAGTAGAAGCAAACTCCGTATCAGATAACCCGTTGGTGTTTGCTGAGGATGGCGACATCATCTCTGGTGGTAACTTCCACGCTGAGCCTGTTGCAATGGCAGCTGACAACCTAGCACTGGCGATTGCTGAGATCGGCAGCCTGTCTGAACGTCGTATGGCATTGCTTATCGATAGCGCATTATCAAAATTACCACCGTTCTTAGTCGATAATGGTGGTGTGAACTCTGGTTTCATGATTGCCCAGGTCACCTCTGCTGCGCTAGCAAGCGAAAACAAAACGCTCGCTCACCCAGCGTCAGTAGACAGCTTGCCAACATCAGCAAACCAAGAAGATCACGTTTCAATGGCAACCTTCGCGGCTCGCAGATTGAAAGAAATGGGAGAAAACACTCGCGGCATTCTGGCGGTCGAATACCTCTCAGCAGCACAAGGCCTAGACTTTAGAGCACCAAACAAGTCTTCTGAGCGTATCGAGATTGCCAAACAAATGTTGCGTGAAAAAGTATCGTTCTACGATAAAGATCGCTACTTTGCGCCGGACATTGAACAGGCGAATACTCTGCTTAAGCTGGCTATCCACAACACGCTTATGCCAGAGAGTCTGTTACCAAGTGTTCAGTAATCCAGCATTACCAGCACTTAATCTAAAAACCGGATGATAATTTGAAGGCTCCACGTTTCGCGTGGAGCTTTTTTATCTCCTCATTAAACGTATTCCTAGCGATCTTTATGAACACTTGCATATTGTTATTGCTATACTTTTAAAAATAGCCGACGTAATAAAGTCGCTGTTTATTGCTTTCACAAATAAAAGCGTTGCTAAAGTATGCGTTTTTAACGATTTATCCGCCGAAATAGTGTCTTATTGTTAGGATACGGTGAAGTTTTCACTGGATGGACCATTGCTACGCAGATATTCGCATATAATCCCACACAGTTTTGGTTACTACGTAAAAATTATGTTTCTAACACCTTATTTTTCAAACACTAATCACCAGTTTCAGTTCACTCGCGAGCAAGCAAGCCACTTTGCAAAACGTGTCGCAGGTGACTACAACCCAATCCACGATGAAGACAACAAACGCTTTTGTGTCCCTGGGGACTTACTTTTCGCAGTGCTTCTTAGTAAAGAAGGCGTCAGCCAAAAGATGCGTTTTAACTTCTCTGGCATGGTAAACGATGGTGTAGCACTTCATATTGAAAATAAGTGTGAAAAAGAAAGCGCCGTTGTTGACGAGGCCGGTAAAGAATACTTACACATGTCCCGTGAAGGTGAGACTAATCACGATCCCGCATTTATTGAGCATGTCGTAACAAATTACGTGCAATTCTCTGGCATGAACTTCCCTCACATCATGGTTCCTCTTATGGAAGAGAAGCAAATGATGATCAACTGCCAACGTCCATTAGTTATTTATGAAAGCATGGAAGTTGAATTTTCACGCTTAGACCTTACGCATCCTGAAGTGGATTTCACTGGCGCAACGTTCGACGTGGAAGGCAAACGTGGGGTAGTCACCTTAAACTTTGCGTTCAAAGAAGACGGTGAAGTCGTTGGCAAAGGCATCAAACGCATGGTTGCAAGCGGCTTGAAGCCATATGACCAAGAAGCGGTTGACGATCTTGTACGCCGTTTCAATGAACGTAAGGATGCATTCCTAGCAAAGTTCGTTAAGGCAGCCTAATCGACTGCCCTATCAGAAGCGCTCAAAAAACGTGTTTACTAAAAGAAAGCCCAACGTCGATCATTGGGCTTTCTTTTTATGTCTCATCCAAATAAAACTAAACGCAATGCTTAGATCCAGCGGCGGACGTGGTTTTTATAATCCACATACTCTTCACCAAACAATCGCTCTAGAACACGTTCCTCTGGCTTGATTTGAAATCGATTCATATAACTGACAAATACGACGCCACAAAGCACCACACTCAAATGCTGCCACCACAAACCAATTGCAATGATTAGAAGCAGTAGCGCCATATACATCGGGTTGCGCGAAAAAGCAAATACGCCAGTTCTCACCACGGAAGAGGCCGTGTCAGGCTTTACAGGGTTAACCGTCGTTTTTACTTTATGGAATTCATACACACCAGCAATGCCCATATAACCAGAGAGCAAAGTTAGTCCGCCAACCACAACCTCGACAAAGGGCACACTAATATTCAGGCTCGGCACCAGAACTGTCAGTCCATACATGAGTAGTATGACCAACAAAAACACCGCAACAGGTGGGACTTTGAGTTCAAGTTTTCTCAAGATTCATATCCTTTGAAATTGTTGTATGTGACTTCTAAAAAAGCCCAGTAAAACTGGGCTTAATTTGATGTGATTATATCAAAGTTAACAGCGCCTGAACGGGATGTTTGGGCTTTGTTCCTTCAAAGCGTTTCACTTGGCTGCGGCAAGAGTAGCCAGTAATCAAACATCTCTCGTTATCTAACTTATCTAAGCTTGGCTTCCAGCTTAAATTGTAAATGTCTTTCGACATCGACAACTTATCGACCTCGTGACCAAACGTACCCGCCATACCACAACAACCAACCGGTACCGTATTTAAAACCGCACCAAAGTGAGCAAAAATAGCGCCCCACTCTTTTTCCGCATTCGGCATTTTGGTTTTTTCAGTACAGTGCGCAAACAGATACCAAGGTTCCTGCGCCTTATGCTCTCCGCTTTCAAACTCTTCTAGTCTTGGGTAAAGCCATTCGTGGGCCGTTAGTACATCGAAATCACCTCGCTTACTGCCAAGTACTTCAGCGTATTCATCTCGATAACACAGCACCAATGCAGGGTCGACACCAACTAATGGAATATCCAGATCCGCTACCATCGCCAAAAACTTCGCTGTATCGGCTGCTGTATCCTTAAACTGACGTAGAAAGCCTTTAATGTGTTGTGCTTTACCGTTCGGCTTAAATGGCAGAAGCACCGGATGCATGCCCAGCTTTTTCAATAATTTAACGAAGTCTTCTACAACATCGGCGTCGTAGTAGCTAGTGAATGGGTCTTGAACAATTAAAACATGCTTGCTCTTTTCAGGCGAAGACAAACCGCTGAGCGCTTGCAGGTCATAAGGCGTTGTCAGCGACTCTACTCGTTGTTTCAACGTAGGTACTGATAACAACGGCGCATCGACATACCCAACTGTTGAAGCCGTTAAGCTCTTGACCCACGACTGCTTCAAAACACCGTTTACGACACCTGGCGCTTTCGCCATCATCGGCAGCATAGTCTCTATGTTCGCAACCAGATAATCTTTTGCTGGACGTTGGTAACGAGAGTGATAAATGTTTAAAAAGCGTGAGCGGAAGCTCGGAACGTCGACTTTGATCGGACACTGGCTCGCACACGCTTTACACGCTAAACAACCATTCATCGCTTCATACACTTCGTGGGAGAAATCGTATTCGTGACGACGATTGATAGAATGACGTACACGGTCAATCATGGTTTTGATTGATGTTCTGTTTTCTAGCGTTTGCTTTTCTAAGTCAAGAATATCAATGCCTTGTTCAGTGAGCTGACGCAACCACTCGCGAACCAAACCCGCACGACCTTTCGGTGAATGACGACGATCGGCTGTTACTTTCATCGATGGACACATTGGCGAGCTGGTATCGTAGTTAAAACACAAACCGTTACCGTTACACTCCATCGCTTGCTTAAAGCTGTCACGTACTTGAACGTCAATCTGACGATCGAAGTAACCACGTTTGGTATCGGTAACTTTTACTAACTCTGCATCACTATCAAGCGGCGTACAGATTTTGCCCGGGTTCATTTTGTTGTGTGGATCGAATGCCGCCTTCACACGTCTCAGCTCAGTAAACAACTCATCACCGAAAAACTCAGGGCCATATTCTGAACGGAAACCTTTGCCGTGTTCACCCCACATCAAACCGCCGTATTTCGCCACCAGCTTAACCACTTCATCAGAAACTTCGTGCATCAATGCTTCTTGGTGCGGGTCACACAAATCCAACGCAGGACGTACGTGAAGCACCCCGGCATCGACGTGGCCAAACATGCCGTAATTCAGAGACTTGCTGTCTAACAGCTCTCGAAACTCTACAATGAAGTCTGCCAGGTTTTCTGGTGGCACACAGGTATCTTCAGCGAATGCGACCGGTTTAGCACGACCTTTTGCTGCGCCTAACAAACCCACCGCTTTTTTACGCATGTTGTAAATACGCCCAATGCTCGCTACATCGTTACAAACCTGGTAGCCGATGATGCCCGCTTCTTCTGTTTCCAACATGGTATCGAGCTTGGCGGTCAACGCTGCAACCTGCGCAGCAACCTCTTCTTCGTCCTGACCTGCGTATTCCACCATATTGATGCCAAGCATCTCTTTGTTTGGAACATCGGTAAGCAAATCACTCACGGTGTGCCAGACGATATCTTGCTTCGCGAGATTAAGCACTTTCGAGTCAACGGTTTCTACAGATAGCGCTTTCGCTTCGACCATCAACGGTGCATTACGCAGCGCAGAGTCAAAACTGTTGTATTTAACGTTAACCAAAGTACGTGCTTTCGGAATTGGCGTCAGGTTTAGCTTCGCTTCGGTAATAAATGCCAATGAACCTTCCGCGCCACACAGTACTCGTGTGATATCGAAACGATCATCGTCTTCATCTAGCGCGTTCTTTAAGTCATAGCCCGTTAGGAAGCGGTTGAGAGGAGGAAATTTATCCACGATCTGCTGGCGTTTTTCACGACATACGGATTCCGTCACTCGTAGCGCCTTGGCAGCAAACTCGCCTTCTTTTGGGTAGCCGTTGGACAGATCTGATTCTAAAACTGAGCCATCAGCAAACACCGCTTGTAGCGACAATACATGATCGGATGTTTTTCCGTATTTCAGAGAACCTTGACCAGAAGCATCAGTGTTGACCATACCGCCAATCGTTGCACGGTTACTGGTAGATAAGTCTGGAGAGAAGAAGTAACCGTAAGGGCGAACCGCATCATTTAACTGGTCTTTCACTACACCAGTTTGTACACGAACCCAGCCTTCTTTCTCATTAATCTCAAGCACTTTGTTCATGTGGCGAGACATATCCACCACAATACCTTTGGTTAGCGACTGACCATTGGTCCCTGTGCCGCCACCACGAGGTGAAAAGGTAATTCGTTCGTACTTTTCTTTATTGCTCAGTTTCCCGAGGAGAGAAACATCTTCTGTCGTTTTGGGATGAACGACAGACTGAGGAAGTTGCTGGTAAACACTGTTGTCAGTGGCAACCGCGAGTCGGCTTGAATATTGGCTTTCGATATCACCAGTGAATCCGGCGTGCTCAAGCTCTTTCAGAAAACTAAGAACAAGAGGATCGACATCAGTTTGCGAGTGTAATCTTGGTAACATTTGCTTCCTGCCCCTACGACGCTGAATCCGATCAGCTGCGGGTTATGTAATTATTTGCTCACTTCTCATACAAGTTGGCGTTCAGCGAAACAAAACACCACAAAAGAGTAAGTGAAGTAATATTCTTTGAATTTCGTCACTTTACAACATTTAAAAAGACGAGCAAATCAGAATCTCGATACAATAATTAAACTTATGCTTTATTTTTTCACGCTTGATGCCTTACATTGGGGAACGAATCGCGTTTCTAGATGAGTTTTCAGAATGAAAAAAAATAAAATTGTGACCACTGAAGATATCCTTCTCAAACTTTGCCAGTCTGTTTCTGGCGTCCTTACTTCGGCGACATCTTCTCAAGTAAATTACTCTGCAATGGTGCAAAAAATCCACAAGACTAGCCTCAAGCCAGATTTTGGCTGTTTTGTTCTGTTTGATGGCGGGTTTACCGGGCTGGTCGTAATTAACTTTACGGCAAAAGCCGCATTAGAGATCTACACCAACTACATGCGTAATATGGGTATGCCAGAAGAAGAACTGGCAATATCTCATACTTCTGACGAGGTGGGAGATGTTCTGGGTGAGCTAATGAACCAACTGGTTGGAGATTTCACCAATAAAATTCGTAAAGAGCTGCAAACGAACATCACACAAAACCAGCCAAAAATGATGGCGCTGAATAAGCAAGTCATCTTACAAGTTGACACCAACCTTGACCGCCCTCAAGCTCGCCGAGTGACGTTCTCCACCGAAAATAACAACATTTTCTACCTAGAGTTGGCAATGGACAAAACTGAGTTCATCCAACTAGAAGAGTTTGAAATCGCAGAAGACGAAAATCCAGACGATATTTTAGAAGCAACACGTAAAAATATGGCTGAGAAAGAATCTAAATCGTCGAGTTCGAACGATGACGCCGATGATTTACTCAACCAGCTCGGGTTGTAATTCCAACTAATCTTAATGAAGAATGGCTTCTTAGACACAAGTACGACTTCATACTGATTATGACGAACTAAAACGCCTAGCCTCGCCTTCCGCGGGGCTTCTTTTTATGTCCATAAACCACCTTCACTCCCACCTTGTATTTCGTTTTTATGTCAAAAAAGGTAATATGTCTGACTTCATAAATTTTCTGCTTTCGTTACTGGTTGTCGATGGATAAACAAAAAGCTCTGAAAAAAATCGCCAAGTGCTTAGAACTGGGCAATTCCGCTAATGTTAATGAGGCTGCCAATGCTATCAAAATGGCACATCGCCTCATGCTCAAATATGGTCTGGATAAAGACGATATTGAGTTTATCAGAATGGGGAAAACACAATCTTCCCACCTACTACCAGCGAATATCAGTTCTACCATATTGCGAGTGATTCGCGGCATTAACACTAAATTCGGTGTTGAAGCGGTGTTGTTGAATCACAAAGGGCTCAAACGTGTCGAGTTTATCGGTGAAGCAGATCGCGCGATTTTTGCTGCATTTGCTTTCGATATTATTTATCGCGAGATGAACGAAAGTACCGGACAATTCCGAAACAGCTTCGCAGGTACGGGCACCTCTTCTCAAGAGGTGACTCGCCGCGTGAACTCATTTGTATCTGGTTGGGTAGAGGGCGCGATAGAGAAACTTCCAGTCATTTCCCCAGACGAAGAGTCGGCCAACAAAATCAATGATTATATTGATAAAGAATTCCAAAACATTGACCGCGAAACCTTCAAGAAGCAACTGAAAGAAGCGATGAAAAACCTAACCGAAGACTACGAAGTGGGCTTGAAAAAAGGTAGAAGAGTCTCCGTTAACCGTGGTGTTGGCGGCGAGCAAGCGCGTAAAATGTTGGGCAATCCATCGAAATAACCAGAGCAGCAATTGATTGACGTAGGTTCCAATATTCCAATGTTATTGGGACCTACTTTTTGAAGTTGTGATAGTAACGATAAGAATTTTCTTACAGAAACTCTTATCAATCTTACTTTCTCATAACAAATATCAATGCTTACTTATTCATAATTCGCATCCCATTATGAGGCATGGTTTCGCCTCAGTTTTATACGGAGATTTTCCCTTGAAAAAGATGCCTATTGCACTAGCTCTAGTGCTAGCTCTTACTGGCTGTCAAGCCACTCAACGCCAAAATGCAACAACGGGTGAATACGAAACTAACTCAACCACGCAAGGCGCGCTTATTGGTGCTATCGCTGGTGCAGCAATCGGTCTAGCAACGGGCGATGACGCTAAAGAACGTCGTCAGCATGCGCTCATTGGTGCGGCCGCAGGCGGTGCGACTGGCGCTGGCGTTGGTTACTACTTTGACCAACAAGAAGCAGAATTGCGTCGCGCTTTGCTAAACTCTGGTGTACAGGTTCAGCGTGTTGGTGAGAACCAGCTTTTACTGCGTATGGAAAATGGTATCGGCTTCTCTTCAAGCTCTTACCAGCTTGATGCTAGCATTCATAATACTCTACGCGGTGTTGCTCGCATCTTGGTTGAATACCCAGATACCAGCCTTGTTATCGACGGTTACACTGATAGCTCGGGCAGTGAGTCATACAACCAAACGTTGTCTGAGCGTCGTGCAGAGTCCGTACGTCAATTCCTAGTATCTCAAAACGTTGCACCTGGTCGTGCAATTGCACGTGGCTACGGCGAACGTAACCCAATTTGCTCAAACCAAACTTCTGAAGGTCGTGCGTGCAACCGTCGTGTTGAAATCCAGATCTTGCCACTGAAGTAATTTGGTTGCACCATAGCGGTAATAATAAAAAATTACCGGAGCAGGCCTAACCATAATCGTTAGGCCTGACATATCAATGTCTGTCAAAACGTCTGCCCTACTCTGCTTATTTAGCCTCAGCTTTTCTGGTTACCTGCTTGCCTCTCAGGCTCCAAATGACCCCATAGAACAATATGAGTATGCACAGCAATTATTGGCATCAAACAAAGCTGAAGCCTCACCAGAAACGCGTTACTGGCTAGAGCAATCCGCCAACCAAGGTTACCTCCCTGCGCAAAAACAGCTCGCGAACGACTTTGCTAAAGGGATAAATGGCGAAAAAAATGAAACACAAGCGTTATATTGGCTAACCTCTATCGCACTCAATGATCCAACCGATCGGGGCTTTCTTCTCGCTAACTTTATTCAGCGCAATCAAGATAAGGTCACAACTTCTCAATTGACTGAAGCCTTGTATCAAATGGCTTCTCAGCATAATCCAGCAGCAGAACAGGCTTATAATCAACTGTTAGAGCAGCGCTTCAATCAACTGCGAGCTAAACAAGTCTCACAAATAAAGTCGCTCGATAAAAAGGCGGAGCAAACACAAGAAGAGAAAAGCACAACAATTGCAAAACCCAACGTAGAATACTCGCAATTTTTATGGCTGATCTGGCTAGCGGCGATACTCATCATCAGCGGCTTAAGCTTCCTCGTAATCAAGAAACATAAGCAGAATAGAAAAGCGCTTGAAGCCAAAGAGGAAAACCAAAATCAGCGAATGGCGGCAAAAGTTAAAGAGCTAGAGTTTACGAACAAGCAACTGAAACGCCAGCTAGAGAAAGTATTCAAAGAATTTAAGAAATCCAAAACCCAGGCAGAGAACCATAAGCTAAGCGTCGCATGCGCCATGTTTGGCTACACACCACAACACATCCCTGATTTACAAGCAATAAAGCTACGCTATAGACAATTATCAAAGCTTTATCATCCTGACACAAGGGGCAGTGAAGAAGAAATGAAGCGACTCAATCATGCCTTTAAGCTCGTTTCACAAAATGTTACAAAACAGTAAAAATAGGTCAGAATACTTTGGCTGCCATGCTTTTATTCCCATATAATCAAACACCGCAATCGATCTCCCTCTCAAAGAAATTAACAGACATTTAACTTAAGTCTCGCTTTTATGCCATAATGCCCGGCGCAAAATAACACCTAACGACTCAAATTAATCTAGGTGGGGAGAAAATCAATGTTCAATGAAGAAGGCACCTGTGATTGGTGTAAAAAACCTAGTCTTGTAACTCGTCACGATTATTTAGATGGCAAGCACCACTACTCATGTAAAGCTTGTTACGACATGGCAAAAATCGACGTGCGCCTATTTAACCAAGGCGAATTGCAAATGCGCGAACGCTTGCAACGAGCGAGCTAAGCAAGACGGAATCAATGGAACTGATTTTCAAAGGCGCCTTTTAAGGCGCTTTTTTGATCGCCCAAGCCTATTTCCAATATCTATCTCGTATTCCCTCCTATCCTACACAGCATGTCGCATCATCAGCCCTCTCCCACTGTATACAAACCATTGTCCATGAAACAACACCTGTATATACAGTAGTAAACCCCTGTATGTCTCTCGTCCAACTTTCTACTCACCTCACATTTTTAAATTGATGTTAGACATATCAAAAATGAAAAACAACCAAATAAATTCAACCACTTAGAACAAAATTATTTTATTTCCTTCTCAAAAAACCGCAAATAACTTTTGAGAAACTGGTTGATCAGGTCGCCAAAACAAACTACTGTATGCACATACAGCATGTATAAAGGAACAGTAAGATGCAGTTACAAAGTCAATCTCATACATACTCTCGTTACAACGTATTGGCACAAGCAACTCAGCCCATGGCCGTTTCGGATCAGCTTCTATCTAAGCTGGCTGTTTTATCGCAGCAGAAACAATGGATTTTGTTTACAGCAGACTGCCCTCGTCCAGACTTTGAACAACTCACTGCTTCTAATATTTGCTGTAAAAACGTTATTCAAATGAAGCCCTCTCAACAGCTTTCAGAAGTCGAGATCGTGATCAAAGCCATCCGATCAGGTAATGCCAGTGCTGTTGTCGCATCCAATAAAATTGCACTTATGAATCAATCTATGTTGCGCGACGTGGCGCAGCGCTATCAGTGTGAAGTCTTTTTCGTCGAAGGCAGAGTTAATAAGTACCACTAATAAGTTCGACGTTATCCATCCTGCATCTCGCCTCCTTTTTAAGGGGGCTTTTTTTGTATTAAAGAAAACAAGCAAACGTTTGCTTTTTCTCTGGCGAGTTAAAATAGTTCTGGTATGATGCCCACATTCGATTTATTCAGCGCCCAAACTTTGCTGAATATCTTCTCTTTCTGACGTTTGATTAAGATGATAGGAATGTCGCAATGAGCCTTGCTAATCAAGTACTTGCCGTCAATGACGACCTGCCAATTCGCACCCATAAACCCGTTCATAGCGGAAAAGTTCGTTCAGTTTACTGGTTAACTGAAGACGACAGCGCCCGACTGATCAAAGAAAAAGGATACGATGTCGCTCCAGATGCGCCTTTGGCTATCATGGTGATTAGCGACCGAATCTCTGCATTCGATTGTATTTGGCATGCTGAAGGTGGTCTTAATGGTGTCCCGGGTAAAGGGGCTGCGCTTAATGCGATTTCTAATCACTGGTTCAAACTATTCAAAGAAAATGGCTTAGCAGATAGCCATATTCTAGACATTCCTCACCCTTTTGTTTGGATTGTACAAAAAGCCAAACCGGTAAAAATCGAAGCCATCTGCCGCAAATACATCACGGGTTCGATGTGGCGCGCTTACGCAAATGGCGAGCGAGAGTTTTGTGGAATCCAACTTCCTGAAGGGTTAGAAAAAGACAAAGCACTTCCAGAATTGCTAATGACCCCATCCACAAAAGGCATTCTAAAAGGCATTCCCGGTGTGCCAGAAGCGGATGACGTAAATATTACTCGTCAAAACATCGTAGACAACTACGAAGCATTTAACTTCTCAAGTGCCGACGATATCGCACTCTACGAAAAACTGCTGAAAGAAGGCTTTAACGTTATCAGCCAAGCGTTAGAAGAAATCGACCAAATCTTTGTCGATACCAAATTCGAATTTGGTTATGTTCATGATGCTGCTAGCAATGAAAAGCTGATTTACATGGATGAAGTGGGTACACCAGACTCGTCTCGTATATGGGATGCTAAAGAATACCAAGCAGGTCACATCGTAGAGAACTCAAAAGAAGGTTTCCGCCAGTTCCTACTTAACCACTTCCCTGACCCAGATATCTTGCTAAACAAAGAACGTATGCCAGAGCGCGAAGCACTCGCTCGTGATAATGCTTTACCCGTCGAATCTTTGATGGCGATTTCGAGCACCTACATTGGTATTGCCGAGAAGATTACAGGAAAGCCGATTCATTTGAGTGAGAATCCGAAAGCGGAAATCATCGAAGTACTGAGCAAAGAATACGGATTGATTGACTAGCACTGTCGCTAGATTAGCTAAACGCTTTCCAATAAAAAGTCCGCAATAGCCTGCGGACTTTTTTCGTATTAGGCTCATTTTAGCCGATATTTAACGTAGTACCATCAGTTGTGGAGGCTGACTTGGTCGTCACCTGATATGTTTTGTCTTTAATCGTTGATACGAAATACCAGGTCGACTCTGCTTTGTCGGGCGTAAAAGTAACGCGCATAAAGCCACGCTGCTTGATATCTGCCCACTGTAATTCTGACACTAAGTGCGGCAACGTGTATTCCATTTGAGCGATCGCAACAGGATCTAACGCTAGGTAGGCCTCTAGCCCAGGGGAACTCACCGAGCTAGTTGCAAACTCTATCCCGATAGGATGCTTAGATACGTCTTTAAGCTCACTTGCCCATGCGTTGTGCGTATCTCCTGCCAAGCAGACAAAGTTACCACTGCTGGCTTTGGCCAGTTGATAAACTTTCTCTCGCTCAACGTAGTAACCATCCCATGCATCTAGGTTATATGGCAAAGCAATGGTATCTAAACTTGGGTCAGAGAGATAACCCGTAATCGCAGAGTTTACCGCTAATAACGCCTCTGTTTTTTGGTCTTCAGTGGCAGTAAACAATTGAAACATAGCGGTCATCACCGAACTTGGCAGCTCCATACGAGACATTAACACTTGTTGCCCTAGCACATTCCAAGTTGCGTCGTGCGTACTGAACGCATCCATCAGCCAAGCGAGTTGGTCAGCGCCTAACAGCTCTCGGTCTTCACTGCGCGACTGAGCAACTAAACCGCCAATCGCTTCCATCGTTGGAGAGCTGAGCGAGAAGTAATCCAACGGTTTATCACGCCCCACAAGTCGCGTATCGAGCATCATCAAATTGACTAAACTTCCAAACGAAAACTGACGGTAAATCAGCATGTTTGAGAAAGTGTTTTCACGAACGGGCAACCATTCTGTCCACGCGGCAGCCGCAGCTGCACGACGATCATTAAAGCTGCCCTCCTCTTCTTGATGGTTTTCCGCACCATTTTTCCAACTATCATTTGCAAGCTCATGGTCATCCCAGACAGCAATCATTGGTAGGTTCGCATGTAACGCTTGCAGATCAGCATCTTGGCGATATTGCGCATACCGTTTTCGGTAATCATCTAAGGTAATACATTCAGTGCCTTTGCTTGGCTCTCGCCCTAGTGCCTCAGCATCTTCACTAGCGTAGCCACCAGCACCATACTCATAAATGTAATCACCGAGATGAAGCACCACATCAAACGGGTCTTGCTCATGTTGATTTAAAATCTCTCGATACACATGGAAATAGCCTGCAGGATAGTTTGCACAAGAAACAACAGCCATGGATGCCTTTTCTACACCATCCTCTGGTAATGTTTGAGTTTGCCCGACTTCGCTAGTGACATCTCCAACCATGAATCGATAGTAGTAGCGAGAATTTGCGTTGAGATTTTGAACATCGACTTTTACCGTGAAATCTCGGCTCGTGTCTGTGGCAAAAGTGCCACTTTGCACGATATCAGTAAAATTTTCGTTAGATGAAACTTGCCAGCTTACATCTGCGTAGCTTGCTGAGGTCGTAACACGAGTCCAAATGATTACTTGTGTTTGAGTAGGATCTCCACTCGCCACTCCGTGCTCAAAGGTAACCGCAACAGATTCACTAGCATCGCTACCACAGCCCACCAGTCCGGTAACAATCGCCGTTGAAGAGGCAGCTTTCATAAAGTCTCGACGAGACAAAGACATATTGACTTCCTTTCTTATTGTGTTTGTTTTTATGCCCAAATGACGTGGTGACTCAATCATCCTTGTGTGCCAATAAGGGACGTGGTGACTCAATCATCCTTGTGTGCCAATAAGGGACGTTAATTCGAACTTACAGTACCAACCACTTAGTCGGTAATTTGTCCTAAAAACACAAAGTTAGAAGCTAGTTATGACAATTGCATTTCCAAACGTTACATTTTTGTTAATTTAAGTGCAAATACTCTATATTCATCACACTTCCAAGACCTGTGACAAAAACCTCAAAATAAAAAAGCGACCTACTTTGAGGTCGCTTTTCATTGCACTATTGTTAAGTAGTACATCGATGAAGTGGAAATACTCAGCTTAAAACTTGATGTTAAGAACATCTTGTTCTGACGTGTCCACTTTCAACTGACTGCGAGATTCTATGTACTCGATTTGCTGAACATCGAGCGAATATGGCATAACGACTCGCAATTCATTGATCCCTTCATGTTTAGCTAACTGGGTTAAGCGGACCAAATTGGATTCATCACTTTTACGAGAAGACATCGATTTTAATGCGGCATCCCACAACCGATCTTCAGGCTTGCTCAATTCCGCAATGTTCTGTTTCCACATCAAACCGAAAATAGGCGCGATGGTGGCAAATGCCTCTAAAAAGGTCCATTTTTTACTACCTGTCGCCCCTAAAAAGCTAGTGTAGTCGAATTCAATGCACGTCTTTCCTTGTTGATCCATTCTATGCCCCCGACACTCGAAAATGAGATATACCAAATATCGTTCAACTGTTTTGATATAGCAATGGGATATAAAACATTCGTCTTTTATGCACTAATTTACATGCAAAAGGAAATATTAAAACCAGCTTTGTAACAACTGATGTACAGCTTCGCCATATATAAGCATTCAATTGATTAATATTTCAATTAAGAAACTAAAAACAACACGTAAGTAACGCTATCAATATGAAATCATTATAGATTCACCAAGAAAATATCAATTCTTGTCACAACGTCATCCGCCTACCTACTTCACATCAATCACTCGACTGGCCTTTTTATACTGTACCTTCCAACCAGCCCAGCGTGGCAACTCCCAACGCTTCGGGTCCCCCTTACGGTTTCCCTCTCGATAAACGACCTGTACCAGCTTGCGAGACGCGTAATACTCAACATCCAGTTGGAGTTCTGGCAGCGAAAGTTCTAAAGGGTACTGCTCCGTGAAATCGTCGTATTCCCATTCTGGAACACCGTTAAATGTTAAGTCTTCCGGTTCAAACAACGCCATATCATCGACATTTTCAACGCCTAATGTTTCCAACTGATCCTTTAACCAGCTAGAAAATGTCAAGGAGGCCAAGTCGTTAACCTCTTCTCCTTCGACATTAAGGCCCAATGCGTTGTAGAGTTTCCAGTGTTGGATTTGTTGTTTTCTTTGAGAAGCAAAACCTGGTAACAGTGTCTCATCTTCTATCATTTCGACAATAGACTGAACAGCAACATCACCTTGTAACGCTTGGTGTTCAGTACAGATTATTCGTCCGGCGTAGATCAAATGCATCGTTGCTCTTGGCGTCTCTTCTTCATAATTAGTCTCACCTTGTTGCCACTCCCCAAATTCAAGTTCGCGTAACAACGTCAGCGGGATAGGCATCATGACCGATGCGAGGTTCAGTGTTTGCTTAACGCCTCGTCCTGGCACGCTATGGCTATCTAGCACGATGGCCGCTTCTTCTTTATCAAGAAAGCGGCTGTTACGCCCAACCAGCATCTCGACTACGCCATTTCCTAGAGCATCTCTTCGACGAGCTCGTCGGACAAACACAAGCTCAGGGTGCAATGAGGCGATGGAGAAAAAGAGCGCTTCACGTTTATATCGAGAGGCAACGTCAAGTTCCGGTAATTCAAATACTTCTCGCATTTGTTTTGCTAAACCTTGTGCCTCTTCGAGTGCGCTGGCATCAATGACAATACCAGGGAGTCGCTCCCCCCGAACCAAACGGATCAGCAAAGAGGCATCACATCCGTATGGCTCCTCTTGAGATAGAAGCTCAGCGACTTCACCACTTTGTCGCTGATAGAGTTGAGCAGGCACAGATAATGCTGCTGCCAAGTCAATCATTGCTTCCTTCTCTGTCTTCGCTTGAATTCTGGTAACGAGATCGGCAAACAGTGCATCAATAGGTAGTGGGTATACTTTTCTACCGTGCTGCGTGACATTGCCATCCTCATCAATCGCTTCCATAGATAACAACGTCGAATGAGATGCCTCTAGCAACTTTGGAGGAATTGAGTCGAGAAAATCGAATGTTGAAAGACGGTATCCACAACAAGCCGCTGCCAGCATGGGCTCGACGAGCTCTTCTCTGTGCAATTCTGGAGGCGTCACTAATTCTAAAGGCGCGTGTTCACCATATAGACGAATACAAGCCCCTTCAGCAACACGGCCCGCCCGCCCCATTCGCTGCGCGGCGCTGGCCTTAGAAATGTGGGTCAGCGTTAACGCTGTGCGACCGTTACGTTGAATGGTTCGACGCTCTAAGCCGCTATCAATGACAACTCGGATGTTAGGTATCGTTAAGGAGGTTTCCGCAACATTGGTTGCCAATACGACTTTTCGTTGTTTTTGCGTAGTTAACGCGCAGTACCGTTCTTCATCACTAACCGAGGCATGAAGTTTGACCACCATGACATCGCCGCAACTTTGTAGCATCTGAGCACATTGGGTGATCTCTTTGCGTCCAGGCAGGAAAACAAGAATATCGCCATCTTCATCTTCCAATGCTTCTTTTACCGCTCTGACAACCTCTTGTTCACATCCCTTCTTATTCGGTAAATAACGGCTGTCTAAAGAACGATGTGTCACTGTGACTGGAAAGCAACGCCCTTCAGATCGCAGACGCTTCGCATTCAGGTAACGCGCTAGCTTTTCACCCTCCAGCGTAGCGGAAGTGACGATCAACCGATGCTGATTTTCTTGCTTCAAAATTGCGGTTAATAGATCAATATCCCAGCGTCGCTCGTGAAATTCGTCCACTATCACGATATCGAAGCCTGCTAGCTTGTTTTCCGCAAACCAACGCAGTGCGACTCCCGGAGTCACAAATACAACTTCGGTTTTTTCATCAAAGTAGGCATGAAGCTTGATCGCGTAACCGACTTTGCGACCTATTGGCTCACCAGATTGCTCCGCAAGATATTCAGCCAGCGAGGTACAAGCAATTCGACGTGGTTCAATAACGAGCACGCGTCCGTGTTTTGTCGCCCACATAGGCAAACGGGTAGATTTACCTGACCCGGTTTCGGCTTCCACCACGAGATGGTTTTGGTTCACATGTTGGTCAAACTCAGCTTGCAGGCTGTCGATAGGTAGTTGAAACATAGAAATTGGATTTGATTTGATGATGCAGAACATTATACCCAAGTAAAAAAATCCTGCTTTAGGTATCTCTAAACAACCAATATTGCCGATATTTTCGGCGGTATATGAGTTTTTTTGCGACATTACATTGATGTGCATCAACGCATGTTTACAACTAAATGGTGAACCCGTTAAAATTTGGTGCGCATCCTTCAACCCTACATAAGGCACCCAATGAACAACGATAAACGCCCACTATATATTCCATATGCGGGTCCGGCTCTTTTAGCAACCCCTCTTTTGAACAAAGGCAGTGCATTCTCTGCTGAAGAACGTAGTTCATTCAACTTAGAAGGCTTGCTTCCAGAGTCTACCGAAACAATCCAAGAGCAGGTGGAACGTGCCTACCAGCAATACAAGAGTTTCGAAAGCGATATGGATAAACACATTTATCTGCGTAATATCCAAGACACCAACGAAACACTGTATTACCGCCTAGTGCAAAACCACATTTCTGAGATGATGCCTATCATCTACACGCCAACTGTCGGCGCAGCATGTGAAAACTTCTCTAACATTTACCGCCGTGGTCGTGGTCTATTCATTTCATATCCGAACCGTGACCGTATTGACGACTTGCTGAATAATGCAGCAAACCACAACGTTAAAGTGATTGTTGTGACAGATGGTGAACGTATCCTTGGCTTGGGTGACCAAGGTATCGGCGGCATGGGTATTCCTATTGGTAAACTGTCACTTTATACCGCGTGTGGTGGTATCAGCCCTGCTTACACGCTACCAATCGTGCTTGATGTGGGTACCAATAACCCACAACGTTTAGCTGACCCGATGTACATGGGTTGGCGTCACCCTCGTATTACAGGTGCAGAATACGATGCATTTGTAGAAGAGTTTATCCAAGCAGTACAGCGCCGTTGGCCTGATGCCTTGATCCAGTTCGAAGACTTTGCTCAGAAAAATGCGATGCCTCTTCTTGAGCGTTACAAAGATCGCGTGTGCTGCTTCAATGATGATATTCAAGGCACGGCGGCCGTTACTGTTGGCTCTCTACTTGCCGCCTGTAAAGCAGCAGGCACTCAGCTGTCTAAACAGCGTATCACCTTCTTGGGCGCTGGCTCTGCTGGTTGCGGTATCGCAGAAGCGATCATCGCACAAATGGTATCGGAAGGGATTTCTGACGAGCAAGCTCGCTCACAAGTCTACATGGTTGACCGTTGGGGTCTGTTGCAAGAAGGCATGCCTAACCTTCTTGATTTCCAACAACGCTTGGTGCAAAAGCATATCAATACGAAAGAGTGGGAAAATGAAGGAAATGGCTTCTCACTACTCGACGTTATGCGTAACGCCAAACCAACGGTACTAATTGGCGTTTCTGGTGCTCCTGGCCTATTTAGCCAAGAAGTCATCGAAGAAATGCATAAACACTGTAAACGTCCGATTATCTTCCCACTGTCGAACCCAACAAGCCGCGTAGAAGCAACACCGAACGACATCATTCGTTGGACAAATGGTGAAGCACTGGTTGCAACAGGTAGCCCATTTGAGCCTGTGGTTCATGAAGGTCGCACTTACCCTATTGCACAATGTAACAACAGCTACATCTTCCCTGGCATTGGCCTTGGTGTACTTGCTGTAAACGCAAAACGTGTCACCGACGAGATGCTAATGGAATCAAGCCGTGCGCTCGCAACATGCTCACCTTTAGCAATCAATGGTCGTGGTGCGCTACTTCCACCGTTGGAAGAGATCCACTCGGTATCGAAAAAGATCGCGTTTGCTGTTGGTAAGAAGGCAATCGAGCAAGGTGTGGCGTTAGAAATTACTGATGAAGCATTGAACGTGGCGATTGAACAATCGTTCTGGCAGCCGGTTTACCGTCGTTACAAACGCACTGCGTTCTAAGCTTGAGACATTTCGTTTAATAATTAGCCCCTACCATGTAGGGGCTTTTAATTTTTTATCATCCTAACCAGATTTTGGCATAAATGGGCTTCTCTCTTTTTGTTTCTATCAGATATGATGAGAACTACATTTTTAGTTAAGGATATAAAACGTTTTGTTGTTTTCTCGCATAAGATCAAAGTGGAAGCTGAAATTTTCCTGGAAGCGACTTGCTTTGATTTTGTCGATCTCTGTACTTAGTCTGCTTGTTTCTGTTATTGCCATCGACCGGTGGGTGGTTTTACAAGCCAAAGAAAGCATTTTCACTGAATACGAACAAATACCTCAACATGAGGTTGCTGTGGTTCTCGGTACCAGTAAATACATCGGTAAGATCCTCAACACTTACTACACTCATCGCATTAATGCAGCGATTGAGCTTTACAACCAAGGCAAAGTAAAACAGTTTTTATTGAGTGGCGATAACGCCCATCGCTCCTACAACGAACCGTGGACGATGAAACGCGACTTACTTAAAGCCGGCGTGCCTGAGGAAGTGATTCACCTTGATTATGCTGGCTTTCGTACTCTAGATTCGATTGTGAGGGCGAAAAAGATTTTTGCTTCGGAGCGCTTTCTGATTGTGACTCAGCGCTTTCATTGTGAGCGAGCGCTGTTTATTGCCGATGCTTACAACATTGATGCGCAGTGTCTTGCGGTAGCAGGACCTACGACAAACAAACAAAAAACATCAATGCGTATTCGAGAGTTGCTCGCCCGTGTGAAAGCCTTTTTAGACCTCTACATTATTAATACGCAGCCCAAGTTTCTTGGTCCTCAAGAGCCTATCGTTGCAGTAAAAGAGCCTGAAAAAATCTCTAATGAGCCTCTGCAAGTTCCCGTCGAATAGAGGAATCACGCAGCTCACAAGGCTAATAACATTTCTATAAAACAAATGGGTAGTTTTCTACCCATTTCCAATTCTCAACATCACATTTTCTAATTTGCTCTACGATTCAGGCAAAACTCTTTTTTGCATTCCAAGTAACATTTAATCAATAAATAACTACAAGTCAGTTACTTTGCCATAAAAAAACCGACAAAAGGCAATGCAAAAGGAGCACTACCCATGACCGCACTCGCTGTGACATTGAAGAACTGGTTCTTCACTCGCAACAGCATGATTTTGAACGCGAATATCGTATTGTTCATTATCTTGTTTAATACCCTACCCTTTGAGCCACAAGTAGTAACCGGCCTGAGCATCTTAGTTTTTGTTGCTATTCTTTGGCTAACCGAAGCGATTCACGTCAGCATAACCGCGCTACTCATACCATTACTTGCGGTATTTTTAGGCGTGTTTAACACTCAGACCGCACTGAACAACTTCTCCAACTCCATCATCTTTCTATTCTTAGGTGGTTTTGCACTTGCTGCAGCTTTGCATAAACAGAAGTTAGACCAAGCTATTGCTGATAAAGTGCTGTTACTCGCACGAGGCAAAATGTCTGTCGCTGTATTCATGCTATTTGGTGTGAGTGCTGGCCTGTCAATGTGGATTTCAAACACCGCCACTGCCGCTATGATGCTGCCCCTTGTACTGGGTGTGATGACAAAGCTAGACGCCAAGAAAAACCACAACACCTTTTTGTTTGTTCTGCTCGGCATCGCTTACAGCGCTTCGATTGGTGGTATTGCAACGCTGGTTGGTAGCCCACCAAACGCCATTGCAGCAGCTGAAGTCGGCCTAAGTTTTACTGAGTGGATGAAGCTCGGTGTGCCTATCTCATTAGTACTAATGCCAATCGCTATTCTCGTTTTGTACACCATGACTAAGCCTGACCTTAGCCACAAGTTTGACCTTGACCATCAACCAGTCGAGTGGACAAACGGCAAAATGATTACGCTGGCGATTTTCTTACTGACGGTCACGTTGTGGATTTTCAGTAAGCCTATTAACGCTATGCTGGGTGGCTTCGCTAAGTTCGATACCCTTGTAGCAATAGGTGCGATCCTTCTGCTTGGGGCTTCTCGCGCTGTAGAGTGGAAAGATATTGAGAAAACAACCGACTGGGGTGTGTTAATCCTATTTGGTGGTGGCATCTGTTTGAGTAACGTCCTAAAAGCAACCGGAACAAGCGTATTTTTGGCTCATAGCTTGTCAGGCTTCCTTGAGCAAGCCGGTATTCTTCTAACGATTCTTGCAGTGGTTGCTTTTGTTGTCTTCTTGACTGAGTTTGCAAGTAACACCGCTAGTGCTGCACTGCTGGTCCCTGTATTTGCAACCATCGCAGAGGCCTTAGGCATGTCTCCGGTCATTCTCTCTGCATTGATTGCCGTCGCTGCATCTTGTGCATTTATGTTACCAGTTGCAACACCTCCAAACGCGATTGTGTTCGGTACGGGTCATATCAAGCAAAAAGAAATGATGCGAATTGGTTTCGTCTTAAACATTGCCTGTATTGCTGCACTAACGCTTTTCGCTTGGTTGTTCTGGTAAAAACAGCAAGTTCGATTAGCACTACACTGCTGCTCACGGTAATCATATCGATGACCCAAACTTCCCCCTAAGTGGTGTTCAGCAGTTTCCCTCTTGGTGGCCAGTTGGCCACCTTTTTTTATTCCTTTGAGTGACGAATCGTTAGGCTTGCTTCTTTTCGCAGGCAAGCAAACCATAATGAACCTCGACCCGGTTGCGACCATTGCGCTTCGCTTGGTAAAGCACTTCGTCTGCTCTCGCCATGGTTTCTGAGACGCGTTCATTTTGCATTTGGGCAACGCCAATGCTGCATGTTAATGATTCACCGTGTACCCACAAATGACTCTCCACATTTTTGCGAATCATTTCCGACTTCTTCACAGCTTGATCAATATTGGTGTCAGGGCAAAATACAACAAATTCTTCTCCTCCCCAACGAACAAGTCGGTCATCTGGGTAGATGGAACTTGCCACCACCATGACAAATTCGCGCAATATGTCATCCCCCATTTGGTGCCCAAATTTGTCATTCACCTTCTTAAATTTATCCAAATCCATATAAAGGATACTGAATGTACTATGCCCCCAGCGAACTTGCCGTGATTGCTGCTCAAGCCAGTGCTGCACTGCGTGACGGTTCATCGCTCCCGTCAACGCATCGCGATGCGCCAACTCTGCAAACTCATAGTTTTGAGCTCGCAACGTACCATTCACCTTCTCTAAATGACGATGACGTTTTTTCGCTTTTTCATAAGCGACTCGATTTTTTCGTAATTCGTGCAGCGAAAATGCCAGTCCAAGCGCCATCCAAGAGAGTAAGAGCGCATACAGTAACGTTTCTTGTGCAAGGTAAGCGCCTTCAAACTCAATTTTATCAATCACAATTTTGTGCTCGCCAAGTGCCGCACCAGAGCCGGTCGCGATATCAATACGTGTGATGTTTGAAAATTCAGGTGCAGAGTGTTCAATCGCAACTTTGTTGTCTACTAACCACCACGTCATCACCTGTAAATTTTTAATCGGAATTTCGATGATGTCGTTTGAACCGGACGGAGAAAACTGCATGCCATTGTATTTAATAGTGTACTCGTCGTCTGGTTTGGAATACTCAGGGTTATAGTTGCGCAGATATAAACGCAAATCATGGCTCGGATTGGGCCCCACCCCCGCCTCTTCATATCTCACTTTCAATCGAATCGTATGGTAATTGGAAAGGTCAATCCCCTGTGTTGGCGTTGTGGAATCGGTATAAACAGAGATTCCGCAATAAGGCCAAGCATACGAGCTTTGCTTTAAGTCACAGCTGAGAACTAGGCTTTGCTTATCGTAAAAAATATCAGCCTCACTCAAGCCACCTTCGCTGGCGTCTTTAGTCGCATAGATATTGAAATGTTCTGGTGTAATGGTCAGCTTTCGTGTATCGCCAAGAACACTATAAAGCGCAACCAAACTAATAGTGCAAATAGAGAGGGCAAAGATAAATTTATGGATCCACTTCATGGGCGAGTGACCTGCTCAGCTTATATACAACACAATGTACTCAATGATTTTTCGAACTTCAAACAAAGTCATTTATCAAGAAACAAAATTACTTTTAGCTTTCGTTCTTACTTTCGATACATGGTAACGTGTTTTGAACCGTTATCACGTTTTTAAATCTCTCAAAAATGCGGTTCACTTGTTATTTGCGAAGCATTTCACAGCCGTATTTCCTAACCCATGAAGGCCAGTGCATAACATTTCAGAGCGATACATTTCGCTTTAATGTGCCTGTCAACCCTGCATCTCATCACCACTTCGGATATACTGTGCAAAAACACAATAATGAGTAATGTCATGTCATTAATTGCAACTGGTACGCTAAATAAAATGCGTGCATCTCTGGACGGTGCTGTCAGTTACCGTCTACCTGTTGGTGAGGAAGAAATTGATCTATCGCCGTTTCTGGGTAAAACGCTCACACTGACTCACACGGGCAATATTTTTTGTTGCTCATGTGGTAAGAAAACGAAAAAGAGTTATTCGCAAGGCCATTGTTTTGTCTGTATGAAAAAGCTAGCAAGCTGCGATATGTGCATCATGAAGCCAGAGACTTGCCACTACGACCAAGGGACTTGTCGCGAGCCACAATGGGGCGAAGAGAACTGCATGGTGGATCACTTTGTCTACCTATCCAATACATCCAGCTTAAAAGTTGGTATCACTCGTCATACGCAAATCCCAACTCGTTGGATTGATCAAGGTGCGACTCAGGGTTTGCCAATTTTTAAGGTAAAAACTCGACATATCTCCGGATTAATTGAAGTTGAACTGGCGAAACACATCGCAGATAAAACCAATTGGCGCACACTGCTGAAAGGCGATGGTGAACCAATGGCACTGCAAGATCGTTTTGCTGAGCTATTACCTTTAGTCGAAGACAAGATTGCTGAGATAAAACAGCAATTCGGTGAAGATGCAATTGAAATATTAAGCGAAAGCATTACCGACCTTAGCTATCCGGTGCAACAGCACCCAACTAAGATCACCTCGCATAATTTCGATAAAAACCCGGTTGTTACTGGCACTTTGCAAGGCATCAAAGGTCAATACCTCATTTTTGACACTGGCGTGATCAACGTAAGAAAATTCACTTCCTATGAAGTGGAAATAAGCGCCTAGTTTCGTATGTGGCTGGTTTATTGAAATAAAAACGAAAAAGCTCGAGTTTGACTCGAGCTTTTGTTTTTCTATCAGGAAGATATGATCAGTTACGCATCAAGGATGTTTTCTAGTACATCGAACAACATATCGACTTCTTCTATTGTGTTGTAATGCATGCAACCAATTCGTACTACACCACCCGACTCTTCTAGACCAAGTTGACGAACTAAACCCAGCGCATAAAAGTGGCCGTTCCAAACACAGATGTTGTGTTCACCCAGCGTTTTCGCGATGAATTCTGGAGAATATAGGTCGAATGTTAGCGCAAAAGTTGGTGTGCGGAGTTGGCTATCTTCTTTCGCAATGCCAAATAGATTGACACCATCTAGTGCACTCAGACGCTGTAAGAAACGCTCACTCAAGCGTTGCTCATGTTGTTCATACAATTGGTAACTTTGCTCCAATCGTTGACGAAGAGGTAAACCGGCTTCACCAAATTGAGCCAGATACTCAACCGCAGCAACGACACCAGCAAGACCTTCAAAACTTTGCGTCCCCGTTTCAAATCGGCCTGGGCCAATATTGGTTGCAGGCTCGACTTTGTACGGACGAATACTGTGCAGCCACTGATCGGCAATGTAAGCAATACCAACGTGCGGGCCGAAAAACTTGTAAGCAGAGCACGCTAAAAAGTCACAACCCAACGCTTGAACATCAACCAAGTGATGCGGCGCGTAATGAACGGCATCCACATAAACTTGTGCCCCGACGTTGTGCGCCATGCTTACTACTCGCTGCACATCCACGATAGAACCAGTCGTATTCGATGCATAGGTCACCGCTACAAGGCGCGTTTTATCAGAAAGAAGACTGCTTAAATGCTCCAAGTCCAACGTACAATCATCTTCGTTGATACGAACCTGATGAACCGTAACGCCTTGATCTTCTGCCGCTTGTTGCCAGCTGGACACATTCGAATAGTGGTCCAAAGCAGAAACAATGATCTCATCTCCCTCTTGCCAATCTCGGCTAATCGCACGACTAAGCTGAAAGGTTAACGATGTCATGTTCGCACCGAAGACGATATTGCCAGATGACGGCGCGTTTAGCAGAGCTTGCGCTGACTCGCGTGCATTTTGCATCACGTCAACCGTCTTTTGGCTAGAAAAATAATGCCCGCCTAAGTTGGCGTTGAAACGACCTAAATATCCCACCATGCTGTCTAGCACTGATTGAGGTACCTGTGACCCGCCTGGACCATCAAAAAACGTCACAGGTTTGTCGTTATGGTATTGAGCGAGCGCCGGAAACTGCTCTCTGATCAGATTAAGATTGAAGTTCATTGCGCTTATCCGTAGCCGTGAGTACAAACACATCCATATGACCCGCTTCATCATCAATGACAGAACGGATTGGGCACGCGTTGTGCCACAGTTTACTGTCTGCCAATATTGCAACCTCACCCGTTTCTAACACCTTACGGAAAAATGGGGCTTGGTTATGACTGCTGTACAGCATGATGTCACCACCAATGATGTTATGGCGTCCTACGCCAACCATTGCAATGTGATCAAAACCGTCTTGGTGCACACCTTCAGGTGCCACTTGAGTTTCTTCTTCTAGCGCTGTGATTCGGATTTGGTGAATTTCTATTTCCTGGCCGTTAGGCAGATGATTCGCATTGACAAACAATTCGCACATTTCTCGGAAACCATCACTGATGAGAATATCCTTCTCAATCGGCTCAAATTGTCTTACAACATCACCTTGGAATCGGTTGATATCAGACGATTGAACAAAGCTGTTTTTGTTTAAGTCAATGACTTTGCCATTATCAAAACCAACCACAGAATAACGTCTTAGTCGATACTGACCATCTGCATGCTCGGTACGAGGCAGTTCTTCAAACGATGGGGAAAGCTGCTCTATTGCTGCCATGCTGAGCTGTGTTAAATGCAGAGTATTCTCACGTGAATGTAACATCATTGTCTCCTTTAATGAGGCACATTAATTAACATTTAATTTACACACTAGGTTACGCAAATATTCTGCAATTGCCAGCTTTTAACGTTGATAGCTTCAACAAAATAACAAAAACAACATAACAAACCAATTCAAAGCAAAAATACAGAGCCATGTTTCACTTTTGCGCTTTGGCGATATTTGAAACTAGACTTCTCTACTACGAATAGAATTTTATGCTAGAAGTCAACGTTCTTTATCAATCTTTAGTGGGTTCTAATCTATAACCAATTATTCGATCACAATCGTTGTTTATGCTTTTAAAGCACTAAGAATTTCCATACAATCGAGGGAAATGTTCAGCCCTTTTTGGAGCCATAATGAGCGACGTAAAACATTGTAAACTATTAATTCTTGGTTCTGGTCCAGCAGGATACACAGCTGCCGTGTACGCAGCGCGTGCCAACCTAAACCCTGTGCTTGTGACGGGAATGCAACAAGGTGGTCAGCTAACCACCACTACTGAAGTTGAAAACTGGCCCGGCGACGCTGAAGGTCTGACAGGTCCTGCATTGATGGATCGCATGAAAGAGCACGCCGAGCGTTTCGAAACTGAGATCGTGTTTGATCACATCAACGAAGTAGAACTATCACAACGCCCATTTCGTTTAAAAGGCGATTCTGGCGAGTACACATGTGACGCATTGATTATTTCTACAGGTGCATCAGCAAAATACCTTGGCCTTGAGTCTGAAGAAGCATTTAAAGGTCGCGGCGTTTCTGCTTGTGCAACCTGTGACGGTTTCTTCTACCGTAATCAGAAAGTTGCAGTTGTGGGCGGTGGTAACACTGCTGTTGAGGAAGCACTTTACCTATCTAACATTGCGTCAGAAGTTCACCTGATCCACCGCCGCGATTCATTCCGTGCAGAGAAGATCCTTGTGAAACGTCTGATGGATAAAGTTGAAAGCGGTAATATCGTTCTTCATACCGATCGAACTCTCGATGAAGTACTTGGCGACGACATGGGCGTAACTGGCGTTCGTATTAAAGACGTCAACACAGGTGCGACTGAAGACCTTGAAGTGATGGGCGCGTTTATTGCGATCGGCCACCAGCCAAACACACAAATCTTTGAAGGCCAAGTAGACATGAAAGATGGCTACATCATCGTTAAGTCTGGCCTAGAAGGCAACGCGACACAAACTAGCATTGAAGGTGTATTTGCAGCAGGCGACGTTATGGACCATAACTACCGTCAAGCTATCACATCTGCAGGTACAGGTTGTATGGCGGCATTAGATGCTGAGCGTTTCTTAGACTCACTTGGTGACAAATAACTTTTCACATTTGTGTCATATCCTTAAAGCCCAGCGGTATTCCCGCTGGGTTTTCTTTTGTATACTACCGCCTCATTAAAACAATTATCATTAAGCCTTCACGATGGATAAGAAAAAGCAAAGCAGCTTGAATAAGTGGCTTAAGCAACAAAGTAAGTTAGCCAAGCGCTGGCTTATGATTGCGATAGGCCTAGGCGTACTTTCAAGCGTGTTTTTATTGGCTCAAGCAGCCCTGCTCGCCTCCATTCTGCACCAGTTAATCATTGACCAAGTCGACAAAGCCGACCTCATTTGGCATTTTGTTGGGCTTGGTGGCACGGTTATCGGTCGAGCTGCTTGTACCTGGGGTCGAGAGCTTGCCGGTTACCGTTGCGGTGAGCAAATTCGAGTTTATATTCGCCAACTCATTTTAGATAAAGTTCATAAACTTGGGCCAGCTTACATCAAAGGCAAACCTGCCGGCAGCTGGGCGACGCTCATCTTAGAGCAGGTAGAAGATATGCAAGATTTCTTCTCTCGCTACTTGCCTCAGATGTCATTATCGGTACTAGTGCCTTTCATTATTTTGGTTGTCGTATTCCCAGTAAACTGGGCGGCAGGCTTGATCTTCCTCGTCACAGCACCACTAGTGCCTATTTTCATGGCACTGGTTGGGATGAAAGCCGCAGAAGCAAACCGTAAAAACTTTAAAGCGATGCAGCGTTTGTCCGGTCACTTTTATGACCGCTTGCAAGCAATGACGACCATTCGCTTATTCGATAGAACAAAATCTGAAACTGAAACTCTGAAGGGTGCTTCGGAAGTCTTTCGTACTCGCACCATGGACGTTCTGAAAATCGCGTTTCTATCTTCTGCGGTTTTAGAGTTTTTCACTTCCATTTCTATCGCAATTACCGCCGTCTACTTTGGCTTTAGTTATATCGGAGAGCTCGATTTCGGCTACTACGGCACAGGTGTTACGCTGTTTGCTGGTTTGTTCATTCTGATTCTTGCGCCAGAGTTTTATCAGCCATTACGTGATTTGGGCACGTTCTATCATGCGAAACAGCAAGCGGTTGGCGCAGCAGAAAGCATTGTCGAGTTTCTGGATTTGGAAGTCGATCAAGTCAAAGATGGCACCCAAGCGTTAGATAAGAGTAGTCCCATCCATATTGAAGCGGACGAGTTAACCATTTTTAGTCCGGAAGGTAAGCAGCTCGCAGGTCCCCTATCCTTCTCTCTTGAAGCCAACAAAAGTACGGCTTTAGTTGGACCAAGTGGCGCAGGTAAAACAAGCTTGGTAAACACCATCCTCGGTTTCATGCCTTATCAAGGTAGCTTGAAGATTAATGGTTGTGAATTGTCACAACTGGATCTCGCCACATGGCGAGAGGCCGTAAGCTGGATTGGTCAAAACCCAATGCTATTACATGGCAGCATTCGAGATAACGTCACGTTAGGCAAACACAACATTCAAGATGCAGACGTTCATTCTGTTTTGAATGACTCTCATGCTGCTGAATTTGTTGAAATGCATGGGTTGGATTACCCGATATCTGACCGCTCTGGTGGTTTATCTGTCGGCCAAGCCCAGCGTTTAGCGTTGGCTCGCGCTATGCTACAAAATGGTCGTTTTTGGTTATTAGATGAACCGACCGCAAGCTTAGATGCTCGTAGTGAAAAACTCGTCATGGAAGGCATTAACAAGTACGCACATGCCACAACGAATTTGATGATTACTCACCAGTTGGCACCTTTACAAAGCGTATCGCAAATTCTTGTTATGCAGGACGGCCAGATTGTTCAACGTGGTGATTACGACACACTGTCGACAGAAGATGGCTTATTTAAAGACATGTTGGAAGCGAACCTCGCACAACGTGAAACAGACAAGGGGAACTTAGATGCGTGATTTACTCCCTTATCTAAAACTCTATAAGAAACATTGGTTTGGTCTTTCGCTAGGTATGCTATTGGCATTTCTGACCTTAGCTGCATCTATTGGCTTATTAACGTTATCGGGTTGGTTTATTTCAGCCGCAGCGGTGGCAGGCTTGACGGTTGCTCGTGAGACCTTCAACTACATGTTACCAGGTGCCGGGGTACGCGGCGCTGCAATGGCTCGAACCGCAGGTCGATGGGGAGAACGTGTCGTCAGCCACAATGCGACGTTCAAGTTACTGACCGATCTACGTATCTTCTTCTTTAAGAAACTTGCACCACTGATTCCGGGTCGTGTCTCTACGATGCGTGATGCTGATCTGCTCAACCGCCTAGTGGCGGACGTAGATGCGATGGATCACGTTTATCTTCGACTTATCAGCCCTGTCGTGATTGGTATTTTTGGGATACTAAGTTTAACGGCTGTCTTGGCATTTTTTGACTGGCATCTCGCCCTGCTGCTTGGTTCGATTCTTACCGTCATGTTGTTTGTATGGCCGGTGCTGTTCTATAAACTGGGTAAAAACAATGGCGAGAACCTCACTCATCATAAAGCGCAGTTGCGAGTGGCGACTCTGGACTGGCTTCAAGGCTACAGCGAACTGAGTATCTTTGGAGCAGAAGAGCGTTATCGCAATCTCATTCTAGAGAAGCAAAAGCAGCTTTTGTCTAATCAGTTTGTGAACGCGAATTTAACGGGCATGGCTTCAGGCCTTCTTATGCTTGTGAACGGTCTTACACTGGTTGTGATGCTTTGGTTTGCTGCAGACGGCGTAGGAGGTCGTGCTCCTGATCCTTGGATTGCGTTGTTTGCATTTGCAACGATGGCAAGTTTTGAAATTTTGATGCCTATTGCGGGCGCGTTCCAGTACCTGGGTCAAACGTTGACTTCTGCTCGTCGTTTAAATGAAGTAATTTTGGCTGAACCTGACGTTGTCTTCCCTGAGCAATCAAAATATAAAGACACAACGTTAGACATTGAATTCGACAACATTGGCTTCACTTACCCTGACGGTCAGCAAAAGGTGCTGAAAGACTTGTCACTCTCACTACCGTTGGGCACTAAAACAGCTATCGTAGGTCAAACAGGTTCAGGTAAATCAACACTCATTCAGCTTCTTTGTCGCTACTGGGATGTTAACCAAGGTGAAGTTCGAATCGGTGGTACAAAACTGCAAGATTGGAGCGAGTCTGACCTGCGAGAAGCAATGACAGTGGTCAGTCAACGCGTTGATGTACTGAATGGAACACTGCGTGACAACTTACTTATGGCCGCTCCAGAAGCAAGTGATGAGCGACTGTCTGAGATTCTTCAAAAAGTCGAACTTGGTGGCCTTCTTGAGGCTCCAGGGTTAGACGCTTGGTTAGGCGACGGTGGTCGTCAGTTATCTGGTGGAGAGAAACGCCGAATCGGTATTGCTCGAGCATTGCTACGTGATGCCCCAATCCTACTCTTAGATGAACCGACTGAAGGCCTTGATAAGCGTACGGAACAAAAAGTGATGACGCTTTTCAATGAGCACTTTGCTAATAAGACAGTGGTATTCATTACACACCGACTTATAGAATTAGAAAACATGGATAGCATCTGTTTGATGGAACAAGGTGAGATCATCGAGCAAGGCGATCATCCAACGCTACTCGCTCAGAAAGGTCGTTACTACCAGCTATTACAGTCTCTATAATTCGATATTCAGTGACGAGAAGGGCTCATCAAACGATGAGCCCTTTTGTCATTCCTGTATTGTTAATTGCCTAGTTAAGTACGTATACAGGGCTAATTTACCGACCTGATTTTTTGAGATAAGCCGCCATTTCTTCTTCCGGAACCATGCCTCCACCTGTTGCCCAAACAAGATGCGTTGCGTTTCTGAGTTTTTCTTCATCAAATTGCATTCGAGACTGATAAGCATGATTATTCGAGACGTGCACTACCCCAACCATACCGGCTAATGCAGAAGGCTCTAGGTTAATGCCTTCTAGTTCACTTAACTCACCCAAGTGGTGATACATACGAGCATCATCAATGGTGTAAAAGCCATCAATTAGCCTTTCCATAGCTCTACCGACAAATCCCGACGCACGCCCTACTGCTAATCCATCAGCAGCGGTCATGTTGTCGATACCCAAATCTTGTACCGCAATCTCGTCATGCAAACCGGTATGCACGCCCAACAACATACACGGAGAGTGCGTTGGCTCTGCGAAAATACAATGAACATGATCACCAAACGCGACTTTCAAACCAAATGCCACGCCACCAGGCCCACCGCCAACACCACAAGGTAGATAAACAAAGAGCGGATGATGCTCATCAACCACGATTCCCAAGTCATCAAACTGCTGCTTAAGACGCTCACCCGCAACAGAGTAACCTAGAAATAACGTCTGCGAGTTTTCATCATCAATAAAGAAGCAGCTAGGATCTTGCTCAGCTTCTTTACGACCTTGCTCAACGGCAACACCATAGTCTTGCTGGTACTCCACCACTTTGACGCCATGTGATCGGAGCTTATTTTTCTTCCACTCCCGCGCATCAGAAGACATGTGAACCGAGACTGAAAAACCAAGCTTTGCACTCATGATACCAATGGACATACCGAGGTTACCCGTTGACCCAACCGCAATACTGTACTGCTTAAAAAACTGCCGAAACTCATTGCTGAACAATTTGCTGTAATCATCGGTTTCGCAGAGTAAGCCAGCTTCAAACGCCAACTTTTCTGCATGGGTGAGCACTTCATAAATGCCACCTCTCGCTTTGATAGAACCAGAAATTGGCAGATGACTGTCTTTTTTGAGCATTAAACGGCCCAATATTGGCGTATCGTATTGCTGCTCCAAACGCAATTTCATCTTGGGAACATCCACCACAGAAGACTCAATGATGCCATGCGAAGCTTCCGTTTCGGGAAACGCTTTCATCAAATAAGGCGCAAATCGTGCTAGCCGTTCACTCGCAGCTTGAATATCTTTCTCATCTAGCCTCACATAGGGCAAACCTTCTGCTAAAGAGGTTATGTTTGGGTTAAACCAGCAAACCTCCTTAAGATCGATAAGTGGCGCCAAGAGTGGGAACTGCTTGATCAGCGCTTCAATATTCGCCTTGGTCATTTTACCTTCCTGGAGTGATGTGAGTTGAGATAAACAAAAGCGCCGCAATTGCGACGCTTTCATGAATAACAGTGAATTTGATTTTATGCGTAGTTTTTCTCAAACTCTTGCATAAAATCGACTAACGCTTGTACACCTTCTAGCGGCATGGCGTTATAAATGGAAGCTCGCATACCACCAACGGCTCGGTGCCCTTTTAGTGATTTCAGCCCTTTGGCATCGGCTAATTCAAGGAACGTCGCATCCAGTTCAGGTTTCGCAAGTTGGAATGGCACATTCATCAAAGAACGGTTTGCTGAGTGCACGCCATTACGGTAGAAATCAGACTGATCGATGTAATCATACAGTAGTGCGGCTTTATCGCGGTTCACTTGCTCGATCGCTTTTACCCCACCCTGCGCCTTTAACCATTTAAAAACTAGGCCAGACAGGTACCATGCAAAGGTTGGTGGCGTGTTGAACATTGATTCTTTCTCAGCCAGAACAGTGTAATCCAAGATACTTGGCAGTACCTGCTTCGCCATACCTAACAAGTCGTCGCGCACGATAGCGATAGCAATGCCTGAAGGACCAATGTTTTTCTGAGCGCCCGCATAAATCACACCGTATTTCGATACATCAATCTCACGAGAAAGAATCGTCGAAGACATGTCAGCAACGATTGGTTTGTCGGTGACAGGAAGATCGTTAATCTCGATACCGTCAATGGTTTCATTTGGACAGAAATGCACGTAAGCCGCTTCTGGAGCAATTTTCCATTCGTTTGCAGGTAGAACGGCTACTTTTCCGTTGATTTCTGTTTTTGCATCAAATACGTCTGGCTCGCAGTATTTCTTCGCTTCAGCTACCGCACTTTCAGCCCAATAACCGCCGTCGATGTAAGTTGCCGTCTCGGCATCACCAAGTAAGTTTAGAGGAACAGCAGCAAACTGAGCACGAGCACCACCTTGGCAGAACAGCACTTTATAGTTGTCCGGAATATTCAGAAGATCACGTAAATCTTGCTCGGCTTCTTCTGCAACTTTGATGAACTCTTTGCTTCGGTGGCTGATTTCCATGACCGAAGTACCAAGACCTTGCCAATCAATTAGTTCCTGTTGTGCTTGCTGCATAACTGCTTTAGGCAGACCTGCTGGCCCTGCACTGAAGTTAAATACGTTGTCCGTATTTTGTTCCATGATGCTCATTGCTCCTGCTATGTAAATATTACGAAATTAATATCACGTTTTCGCAGCGATAAAAACAAGAAAAGAGGTCTTACGACCTCTTTTTAAAGACTAAGCGTTAAATTGGATTAATTCCGCAACAATACTTGGCTACTGTTGTTGCATCAAGGCAGGCATAAGTAGCGCCACCAATGGGAACTCATGTCCATTTTCGAACTTCAATTTGCCTTCACCGATTTCTGCTTTGAGTTGATAACCGCCCTCAACTTTCTCGATCAGCTCCATGATGAGCAGCTCATCGATTCCTTCTTGAATAAATGGGTAGTGCGTCACTAATTCGTCAGAGAAGTAAGTGCTGAGCTCACCAGTAGTCGCCGTCATCAACTTCATTGGGTCTTGAGTAATGTGGTCAGTACCTTCAGGAATGGATAATTGCCACTCGTTATGGAACTTACCGTCACCAAACGCAAGTGAAAGCTCATTCACGGATAAATCAAAACCTTTGCTAAACAGCGTGTCAACATGCGGCAATAAGCTCGCAATTTCCTGCTCGTCTAACATTGGAGAGCTTTGATAGATAGACATAATTTGGTCAAATGACTGGCTATCCACATCTGCAATTGAGAAATCCAACTTAAAGTTATCGACATCCGTACCATCAGTTAAACGCAGTTTCTTAGCATCTAGGTTCAGCTGACTGTTCAGCTTATCACCAGACTCATTCATCGTAGTGTTGCCACGGTAACTCGCATTCTCAATCAAAAAGACAGGCGTTAAGTTCGAATCAACCACATCCAGCTTCTCTAGAGAAAAAGATTGCTCACCCAGCCAATAGCCTTTTGCTTGCTTACCTTTACCCTGACCTGTCAATGCATTCAGATGAAGCTCTTCACCGTTTTCAAAATCCACTTGAACAGAAGGAACAGAAACTTGGTAATTGAGATCACCCAATACCGTCACATCCCCTGTCACTTTTGCAGGGCTTGTAGAAACAGAAACACCTTGCGCTTCGTTACGATAATGCCAACTGTCTAGGTCAAGGGTGAATGCCGTATTGCCATTTAGTTGAGTCTGACTATGCATCGTGAGAGGCAAAAAGTCATTGTCCACCAATTTTGAATCTGCTGTTAGGCTTGTTAGACCATGGCTAACATCACTGGTTACATCAAACGTCGTTGGCATGCCATCACGCTCTAGCTGCGTTTTAAGCTCAGGGTCAACAACTGAATAACGAGTCAGCACGACTGAAGACAAATAGCCACGTTGATACTCGACCACTTCGCCTTTAATCATTTCATCATTCATATTGGTAATACCATCTTCAATGATGGACTGACCAATTTGTCCGACAGCCAATGGCCAACACAGCGCTAATGAGATAGCACCACCAATGGCGCCGATTTTTTTAAGATTTTGCATAACGTCACTTATTAGGTATTTTCGGTCAGTCTACCCCAAACCACCTGCGGAGAAAACATTGAGACAAATCAGACTATTGATGCTTATTCTAGTCCATTAATCAGGAATCATACTTGGCTCCCACTCATCATGTCCTTTTATTGTTAAAGTTTACGTGGCGAAGTTTTAACCGGAGCTAAAACATCTGTGAATCGTTATGCTGTGTTGTGTCTCGACAACAACCCAATCAGTGCTGAACAGTTTCGATTGGAGCTGTCTGCCTTCTCAAGTAAGTTTGATATTTTTTCTGTCGAATCGATAGAAGAGGCTCAAAGCGCTTTAGAGTATCTAGAAGAAAGAGAACAGACTGTTGCTTTAGTCATAGCGAGCCATCACGCTCATTTTAATGGCGTGGATTTTCTTATTGGTTTAGACCGGATGCCGCATACCGAGCAAGCAAGAAAAATTCTTATTAGCTGCTCGTCTGATATAGAGGCAATTCTCACTGCCGTTAATGAGGGCAGGCTCGACCACTGCCTCACTAAACCTTTGCCAGATCACGTCTTATTTAACACAGTGCAAAAAGAGCTAACCCAATTTATATTGCGAAACGGTAAAGAAGACCTGCTAAGTTACAGTCAGATATTGGATCATCACAGCTTGTTGCGAGCGCACATCAATAATCAGATGAGCCATTATCAAGCGGGCTTTTTACACGACTACCACTCGATGTCTGATGCTGAGTTGGCCGAGCAAGTGATCTCAGCTCTCCAACAGTTTTTTAAAGACAATGACGAAACAAGAGCCTGCCGCACCTATTCAACTGAACACCTATTAACCGTAGAAGGCGAGCCAAATAGCTTCTTGTGGTTTATCACCGATGGTGAAGTGGCTCTGTACAAGCGCGATGAGCAAGGCATGCAGCGAGAGGTTGTACGCCATAACAAAGGTAATATTGTCGGAGGCATGTCGTTTGTTACTGGAGAATGTTCTTTCTCGACAGCCCTAACGCTGACAAAGACAGAGGTCATCAAACTCGATCGCAACGTATTCAATAAAGTGATGCAAAGCGACTCAAACTTGCTGCCTCTTTTTACAAACTTGCTCTTACGCCACTTCAACCGCCGATTACAAAGAAGCATCAATACCAAGTTGCAACTTCAAAAAACGCTCGAATCGCTGGAGTCTGCCCACCAGCAACTCATTGAAAGAGAAAAAATGGCGATGCTCGGCCAGTTGGTTGCGGGCGTGGCGCATGAACTAAATAATCCGATAGCAGCGATATTGAGGGGCGTAGAGAATTTAACGCATACGCTAGAAAGATTACTTAACGAAGTACCCAGTTCCGATATACAAACCAAAGGCATTGAGTTGTTGAGCAAAGCTCAAACCGCAAAACCCGCATCAACCGCAGAGCTCAGATCACGCGTTAAAGCACTTAATCATGCCCTTCCAGACCGAACACTGGCTAAGAAAGTGGTGAACCTTGGGCTAGAGTCAGATCACGAGTTACTCACTCAACTAACGAAAAAACAGCAAGTGTCTTCTCATGTTCTCGATACTCTTGAGCAATACCACAAAGCAGGTTCCACTCTTCGCTCGATTAACGTCTGTGCTGCGCGAATTGCAGATATGGTGAAAAGCCTTAAAGGTTACGCACGCTCAGATGATGAGACCCAGCACTATGCTGATATTCATGAAGGTATTGAAGACACCTTGGTGATCTTCGAAAACAAACTAAAAATGCATCAGGTTTCCACTAATTACGCGGATTTACCTCCTATCCTTTGTCAACCAATCGCACTCCAACAGGTATGGACGAATTTGGTCTCTAACGCCATTGATGCATTTCCGGAAAAAGGCGTTTTAAAAATACAAACACGTCTTGCAGAAAAAGATCATACACATTACGCCGTTATCTCGTTTGAAGATAATGGGTGTGGCATTCCTGAATCGCAAAGAGAAGCCATTTTCGAGCTCAACTTCACGACGAAAAAAGAAGGCAACTTTGGTTTAGGCATTGGGCTGTCCATCTGCCAGCAAATCGTGACAGCACATAAGGGATGGATTGACGTCGAATCAGAGCTCGACAAGTTCACACGAATGACAGTCTGGTTACCAGTCATCGAAAAAGGAGATGAAATATGACCAAGTATTTAATTTTATGTGTCGATGACGAACGAGAAGTCTTGGATAGCGTGCTCCAGGATCTCGCTCCCTTTGAGGAACATTTTATTGTCGAAGGAGCGGAATCAGTCACTGAAGCAAGGCAAGTGATCGAGGAGATGGCGGAAGAGGAAGTTCAGCTTGCGCTCATTTTATGCGACCACATTATGCCGGAGCAAACTGGGATTAGCTTCTTAATCGAACTCAGTCAAAATGGTGACACAAAAGCGGCCCGCAAAGTCTTACTTACAGGACAAGCCGGCTTAGAAGACACCGTTGAGGCCGTCAATAACGCAAGTCTGGACTATTACATTGCCAAACCATGGAGAGGTGAAGAATTGAGAAAAGCAATCGTGTCTCAGCTTACTGCTTTTATGATTGCAAATGATGATAACTTATTATCTTGGACTCAAGTCCTTGATTCTGAGGCGATCCTCAATGCCATGGCTGAACGCAGAGCAAGCTTCGGCGAGTAATATGCGTGGCTCTAGCTTGAATGTCACCAAAGCCAGCTGATCCACGTTATTTCGCGCAATAGCGCGAGTATGGAAAAGCATCACTATTTATCCGATTGATGCTCTTAGACGTTATGTATATGGCGTAGTTTTTGCTTAAACCAACTAACTATTAAGTTAATTGACAAAACATCGACACATTTTTGTTGGTCGTGGACCTTCCTTTTTATTATGATGTCGGACAAATCAGATTACGGTTCAAGTGGTTACTTGAATCCATGGAAATAATGAACAAGGTTTATCGTTAGTTATGCGTAAAACACTATTAGCCGCTGCCTTACTAGTGGCATCAAGCCATGCCCTAGCCGCAAACGACCGCAATGCGCCAGCAACTATGAGCAACTTTAGCTACGACTATTTCGAAGCACGTATTGGCGCAAGTCCTGTGACATTTGGTGCTGGATTCAGCAAATCAATTCACCCTAACGCACATGTTATTGCTCGTATCGACTCTGAGTTTGAAAGTGATTTTGACTCAGCCGCTGGTTTTGGCTTTCATTCGCCACTAAACAACTGGGCTGACCTTACAGGTGAAATGCTAATGCGCGTTGTACAACCTTCAAGCGATAGCAGCACTGACGTAGGTATGGAACTGAACTTAGGTGTTCGTCAATGGTTAGGTCCTCAATTAGAAGTAGGCGGCAAAGTCGGCTACGTATCTATTGATAACGATGACGACTGGACCGGTGCAGCATACGCTCGTTTCCACTCAACTGAGCTTTTCTCTCTAGGTGCTGAAGCGCGTATCAACGACTTTTATGGTGATCAGGTAATGTTCACCACGCGTTTTAAGTTTTAAGATTTGTGCTTTAAGAAAAGAGCAAATTAAAAAACAAAAACCGAGGCCCATGCCTCGGTTTTTTTGTCTAATCTAATGACTAACTCAATGAAGTGGTCAAAAACTTCAATGTCCTTTTTCCGCTTTCAACACTTGCCTTTACGACCCGCTAACTCCATCAAAACGAGTCAATCATCGTGCGTTTAGCTTGCTTACTCACACAGCGCCAATAACTGCTTTTTACGCGGCTCTTGAATCAGTTTCCAATGAACACCGTCAGTTGCACCAGCGAATTTCCAAAGCAACTTAACATCAACGTCATTGCCATAAGCCACTTTAACTTTGTTGAAGACTTTTACAGGTCCAAGTTCTAAAAAGGTTTCTACGTCATCAACACCTGCTTTCTTGACCATTCGCTCAAGAGTTAACTGCATATTTGGCAGATCTCTCAAACGTCTACTGGCAGAAGACTTTTGATATTTTCGTTCCTTAATTGAGTATTCAATTGATTTTTGTACCAGTTCATCGAGTCCTGTATATCCGGATTCAAACAAATCTGTTACGTCATAATAATTTACGGTTGCCGTCGTCTGTTTTTTGACGTGCTTATATTTTTCGCAATTCAGTTGAGTAAACACTTCGTCCAATCCATTACCACCACGTAAGTAGCAGCAATCATTGCTGACAAGCGCAAACATAGCGTCATCGGTGAATAAACCGATACCACCGAACATAGAACGTTTTTGATACTCACTAAAGTTGCGTACATATTTAAAAAAAGCTTGGTCTGTCATGTCCATTGACCTCTTTAATCTGAATAAATTACCCCGATTAGCGATGTCACCAGATAAACAGCAGCTTATAGCGAATTATAAATGTCGATTTGTTGGCGATATTTTTGTGAGTTGTGCTCACCAACTTGCTTAATCATACTTAACGTTGAAAAATAAGTTAGGACATAGGTCACATATAAAAAAGTATATATTCAGCATACGTGATTAGTTTCACACTTATTATTCATGTGGTGATATTTTTTTGACGCACGGCATGCCCAAAACACGCCATCATTATGATCTCGCTGGCAATTACGAGCACGTGATACGCATTTAATTGATAAAGAATACGCTGTAAGGGTACACTGTACGAAAGATCTCAAGTACAGCGTCACAATGGAACATTTATCATTTTTTTGGCTGCCAAATAATAAAGATAAGCTTATAAACGCACTGGAATCCGAGTTTGCTCAGCTGGTAGAACAGTCCATCTCAACGGGTAAGATTTCATTACCCCCTATTCCTGATGTCGTGCTTAAAATTCAGCAGTTATGTGTCGAAGAACACACCACTATTTCAGATGTTGCTAACTGTTTGTTAGAAGATCCCGGCTTGGCGGCGGTCGTTCTACGAGTAGCAAACTCTGTAATTTTCAATCGTAGAAACATTACCTGCAACGACTTAACCACCGCGGTATCTCGCCTTGGTATACTGCGCGTGCGTGATATTGTTACCGCACAAGCGATTGAACAACTTAAACATTCAGTAAATTTAACCAAAGAATGTAATGCTATCTTGGTGAAAAGTGCAGCGGTATCCCGAGAACTCGGTGCCGTCATGGTGATATTGGTTCAAGCGTTTCGTAAACACGAGCCAGGTACTTACGGGCACTTGGAGCAAGAAAAAGCATTGCTGGTTGGTCTGCTAGCCGATATCGGTTTGTTTTGTCTAATTAACGAGTACCACCTGTACTTAGATAGAGGCAATTACCTAGATCCTGAAATTGCGTTGCAAATCTTCCAAACTCGTTGTTCAGCAACAAGCAAACTGGTGCTCGAGCGCTGGGGATTTGACAATGACTTTAGAGAGGTCTCCTCAAACGAGAAGTACGAGCAAACGCGACCGGAAGTGAGTTATTTAGACATTGCAAGAATCGCGCATCACCTATTGATGTTCCGCAATCATGATGAACGCATTGATGAACACGAAGTTGAATTCAACTTAACAGGTGCAGAGGTCTTGTATGAACTCAGCAATATGAGTGATACTGACTTCAATGACCAAATACGTGCAGTGCTAAGTGCTAGCGGCTTGTAATTTGTCGTTTTCTCACACCTAATTCGCGATAAACGATTCGCTCAAGGCTGAGCAGCGTTTGGTATTTGGTGAAATATCTCTCTAATTTCAACCGATAAATAATTTGATTTATGTGTGTTGGTATTATCTCAAAAAAGGAATCATAGAGCTTTATGTTCTCAGGGATGCTATTTATTTTCGCTCCACTTGTTGTGGGGTATCTAATTCCTATATCTCGAGCCTCGTTACTGGAGAAGATCAATCAATCAACGTCCTACCTTATTTATGTCATTTTGTCGTTGATGGGACTTAGCCTAGCAGCGCTCGATAACTTAAGTAGCAACTTACAGAGTATTCTCCTCTATGCGAGTACTTTCTTTTTATGTTTAAGTACCTGTAACCTGTTAGCGCTGCCTATTATCGATAGGATTCTTCCTCTCCAGACCAATCAGAATCAAAAGAAGCTGCCACTATCCTCGATGGCTTTAGAATCAGTAAAGCTGATTGTTGTCGTTGGTGGCGGGCTAGTAGTTGGTCTGCTGTTACCCATCGATTTAAGTTGGGTGGATACAGCGAGCGAATGGATACTCTTCCTGCTCCTATTTTTTATTGGTATTCAGCTTCGCAATAGTGGGCTTACTCTTCGCCAAATTTTATTAAATAAACAGGGTATGGCCATTGCGGCAGTTGTGATCGCAACATGTATGCTTGGTGGCGTTATTGCAGCGATACTTTTGGACCTTCCTCTCTATCAAGCCCTCGCGATGGCTTCAGGCTTTGGCTGGTATTCACTCGCAGGAATTTTGATGGGAGACGCTTTTGGCCCCGTGTTTGGGGGGGCATCTTTCCTGATCGAATTGATGAGAGAGCTGGTCGCGCTGGTAGCCATTCCTATCTTTATTCGCAGCTATCCGTGCACAGCAATTGGTTATGCAGGTGCAACAGCAATGGACTTTACCCTACCTGTTATTCAGACTACAGGTGGTGTGCGTTGTGTCCCAGTCGCCATCGTTAGTGGGTTTATTTTGAGTTTACTGGTACCAGTTATGATGCTTTTCTTTGTATCACTTGCTAGCTAGATCTCAGGTTTTCGCTTTAACATCCATTACAATACGGCAAAAATTCAAATACCCAGTTAACGTCAAAGTGATCAAGATTTTGGCAATAATCCGCTTTCTTTTTATCAATTAGCCCAATGATTTATCACGACTAAAGAGAAAGAAGGGTGAAACATCAACTTATGTGCCTTGCGTTAATAAAGGGATAACAACCAGAAGGAAGAAGAATGAAACGCTTTGTCGTTGCAGCGCTCCTCGCTACAAGCTCAACTTTTACGTTTGCCGCAGATCAACAATGTCTTGCCAGCAAATACGACGGCTATGTTGATGCCTCACTACAGTGGTATCAAGATCTTGTTAATTTGACGGTTACCCAGTATCCAGATCTAAAAGAAGTTAGCCAGTGGTTCTTGGACGGCCGTAAACATCACTTTGAATTAAACCGTGAAGCGGTTCACTATTTTCTAGAGAACGATCCTAGCCGTGTTGCAACAGAACAGCCAATCGAAGCATGGCTAAAATTGGAACAACACGACGTTAAGCAGCTAGCAAGCCGAAGTGATAAGTTAGGTGAAGTCGCAAAACAAACGTTTAGTGACCGTCAATCGACTAACCATCCAAAAAACTACGAACTCCGTTCAGCATTCGCCGACCTGCTTAGCCATCCACAACAAATTGATACCGCGCTTAATAAGTACAATCAGTCAATAGAGAAGATTGAAAAGCAGAAGTGTGATTAATTAATCGTTGAGGATGCTCGAAAACGCCGAGTGTTTTAACACATTAAAATCAACGATTTTTTAATGCGAAGATTGTAGCCCTCACCTAAAATTTTCATTTCAGCAACATGGGTTTCAACAATTAAAACGGGACTTTGCGCCCGTTTTAGTTTAGATTGTGCCGCTCGCATTACCAAAATAACTACAAAGATTCTTTGCTATGGTTAAGGAACAAAAAACCGCTGACGTTAGCTTTGAGAGCTTGCTAAAGATCTTCACTGTCCCAGAAGGTCCTGACTCAACGTTAACCAAAATTGACGAGAGCCTCTCGCGAAATCTAAATCAATTTCTTCGTGAACACATCGTGGCAGAAGAAAAGCCTTTACGCGAAATCGAAAAAGACTTTTCTTCTGCTCAGATTCCTGAGCAGCCAGAGTTCGTGTCAGATCATACAGAACACTTACTCGACACTTTGGTGTCGCACTCCGTTCACACTTCTTCACCAAGCTTCATTGGTCATATGACATCGGCGCTGCCTTATTTCTTGATGCCACTGTCAAAGATCATGATCGCCTTAAACCAAAACCTGGTAAAGATAGAGACTTCTAAAGCCTTTACCCCGCTTGAACGTCAAGTTTTGGGCATGCTACATCGCTTGATCTATGGTCAGAGCGATACGTTTTACGATCAGTGGATGCATAGCGCAAACCACTCATTGGGCGCATTTTGCTCCGGCGGTACCATTGCCAATATCACTGCACTTTGGGTAGCACGTAACAAGGCGTTAAGAGCCAATGGTTCATTTAAAGGCGTTGAGAAAGAAGGCCTATTTAAAGCCATGAAGCATTATGGCTACGATGGCTTAGCGGTATTGGTGTCTGAGCGTGGTCACTACTCCCTTAAGAAAGCAGCCGATGTACTAGGTATAGGTCAAGATGGCTTGGTTGCGGTTAAAACAGATGCCAACAACCGTATTATTGTCGACGACCTTAAAGCGAAAATTGTTGAACTAGAGAAACAAAACATCAAGCCTATTGCTGTTATTGGTGTAGCTGGTACAACAGAGACTGGTAATGTCGACCCGCTACCTGAAATCGCAGAAGTCTGCCAAGCTCACGGTTGTCATTTCCATGTGGATGCCGCATGGGGTGGCGCAACACTTATGTCTAATCACCACCGTCACCTTCTTAACGGTGTGGAAATGGCAGACTCAGTAACCATTGATGCGCACAAGCAACTCTACATCCCGATGGGCGCTGGTATGGTTCTGTTCAAAGACCCTGACGCAATGAAATCCATAGAGCATCACGCTCAATATATCTTGCGTAAAGGCTCAAAAGACCTAGGCAGCCATACATTAGAAGGCTCTCGTTCGGGCATGGCAATGTTAGTCTATGCCGCAATGCACATCATCAGCCGCCCTGGCTATGAGCTGCTGATAGATCAAAGCATTGAAAAAGCTCGCTACTTTGCAGATTTAATCAAGCAGCAAGATGATTTCGAGTTGGTTTCTGAACCAGAGCTTTGTCTCCTCACGTACCGCTACTTGCCGCCATTCATCCGTGAGGCATTAGCAGAAGCGGAAGGTTCACAAAAAGAACAACTGAATGAACTGATTAATGAATTAACACAGTTTATTCAAAAGCGTCAGCGCGAAACGGGCAAATCGTTTGTTTCACGTACAAGACTGAACCCAGACCAATGGCAGCGCATGAACACGATTGTGTTCCGAGTGGTTTTGGCAAATCCGCTGACGACCAAAGAGATTTTGAGTTCGGTGCTTGATGAACAGCGTGAAATCGCCAAGCAAGCACCAAATTTGATGGAAAGAATTCAACAGGTGGTCACTAATATCCAATCGTCTTAATGGCCCGAAAGAGTTACATCAATTTGAAATTTTTTTTCGTTTTGATGTAACTCAAACATCATTCTCGTGCGACTGGCGCAACAAAACATCGATTACACATCCAATTCTGTAGTTTTTACAACATTTTGTTTGAGGCCTGTCAAATTCTCACTAAATAGTATCCGTTATTGGTTTAGACTGATTGAAGATCAGGTTTATACTGATTCTATGGCGCTGGTTGTTTTCGTTAACGCCCCACTCTACTCTGGAATCTTCGTGTTTCCTTTCGTTAACAGAGCCAGCGAGTTGTTCTCTATACCCTCGTGAACACTATGAATACATTAGAAAAAATTCAAAAAAACCTGGAGAATTTCAGTAAGTCAGAGCGCAAAGTTGCGGAAGTAATTATGGCGTCTCCACAAACTGCAATTCATTCAAGCATTGCAACGTTGGCTAAAATGGCTGATGTTAGTGAGCCCACTGTAAACCGCTTCTGTCGTCGTCTGGACACCAAGGGCTTTCCAGATTTTAAGCTTCACTTGGCACAGAGCCTAGCCAACGGTACCCCTTACGTTAACCGTAACGTGGAAGAAGACGATGGCCCAGACGCGTACACCCATAAGATTTTTGAATCGACCATGGCGTGTTTAGATGTCGCGAAAAACAGCCTAGATCCAATGCAAGTGAACCGTGCGGTCGATTTGCTAACGCAAGCGAAGCGCATTTCATTCTTTGGCCTTGGTGCTTCATCTTCTGTAGCCCGAGACGCACAAAACAAGTTTATTCGCTTTAACATTCCAATTACTTGTTTTGAAGACATTGTCATGCAGCGCATGAGTTGTATTAACTGCAGTGATAATGATGTTGTGGTTCTTATTTCTCACACAGGTCGAACGAAGAGTCAGGTCGAAATAGCAAACCTTGCTCGTGAAAACGGCGCGACGGTCATTGCGATTACAGCAAAGGACTCACCGCTAGAAAAGGCAAGTTCACTCGCTATTACGCTTGATATTCCTGAAGATACCGACGTCTATATGCCAATGGCGAGTCGAGTTGTACAGATGACGGTGATTGATGTACTTGCAACTGGCTTCACACTTCGCCGTGGTACAGGTTTCCGAGAGAACCTAAAACGCGTAAAAGATGCGTTGAAAGACAGTCGCTATGACAAGCTAAGTCAGTACTAAGTCCTGCTGTTTAGTGAAAGTTTAATAAAGGGGAGCTCTACGCTCCCCTTTTTTCAATGTGCTTTAGATCAATACATCAACCCAAGTCGTTCACACTCGATAAGTCCGTTCTTGATTCAAGCACTTCTACAGAGCTCACGTGTTGTGTGCTCTCTGCCACACACTCTCCACTGCAATCACAGACTTGCTGCAATATGTATATCAAACGTTCCTGATTAAGGGGTAGCGGGTTGCCTTTGATCGCCATCGACTTAAGCGCATCGTTCGCCACTTGTTCAAAAGAAGTTTGGCATACTCCGAATTGGCCAAGTAACGGCAACGCTAACTTATCTAACACCATATTTACCCAAAGAACCCCATCGTGCTCATTCGCGTTCGCACGATCGGTAACCAGTTGGGCAAGTTTACGATAACGATTTATCACATCATTCCTACCAGCGAGCTTCGCGGCGTTAATATTTTCCTGCATCACGTGCGGTGCAAGACGCGCCGTGATCACGCTGTGGGGAGCATCTAACTTACCTCCTAACGCCGACGCAAGCCCATGCGCAGCACCTAATTTGGCATTAGTAATGGCCATGCCACCGAGCAACGCAGCGAATGATAAATCCGAGCGAGCCTTATGATTATCTTGCTTACAAGCAGCAATCACTGAACGGCTTAAACGACGAAGTCCCTCTTCGCACACCATATCTGTAAGAGGGTTTGGCTCACCACACACATACGCTTCCATCAAATGAGTGAACGCATCCATCGCGCCACGCCCGGATGTGTATTGATCGGTTCCATAAGTGAGCGTCGGATCCACAATGGCAACGTCTGCCAGCATATCAGGGCTTCGAAGACTCACTTTCACTTTATCTTGTCCAGACTTCAACACCGCATTTCGAGTCACCTCTGAGCCCGTGCTTGCTGTCGTAGGAGTTGCAATAAAATGAAGAGGTTTTGCCTTTAATGGTACGTTTCTTCCTACCACTTCGACGTAATCGTAAACATTGCCTTGATTAGGAATAATAGCGGCTAGGGCTTTACCCATATCGATGACACTGCCACCGCCAATAGCAACCACCATATCAGGCTGGAATTTTCTACCGAGTACCGCGGTCTCTTCTACCATTGTGATATAAGGTTCGCCATTGATTGCTACGTGTTGGTAACGCATATTTTGAGCTTTAAGGTAGTTAATGATGGGCGTGGCTCGTTGGGTGTCCTTCCCAGTTACCAGCAAAACACTGTAGCCAAATTGGTTGATAACGGATAATGAAGACTGAAGTGCACCTTCACCAAATATAATCCTTGTTGCAGTCATAAACTGAAACATACACATCCTCCCAAAATAATATACCCAAATAACCTCTTGCCCTCTGATTTAACACTTATGTAAGAGTTGAAGTCATTTGCGTATAGCCAGATTAGATTGCTATGTTTTTGAATAAAAAAAATTGACCAATTCCACCTTGCCATCATTAACCCCTTAAAATGTATGTTTTTTATGCGTCACTTCACATACTTTAGAGCCATAGAATAAGGGAGCGCGTTTAGTTTTTATTCGATAGATTTCACCTATAGAACCAAGAGGTAATTGCCGCTTTATTTCCGTATCTGGATCGGGCATAGTTACTGCAACAAAAGAGAGCGCACTCAGCCGCTATGTTTTGTACGCTTTCAAAAAAGAATAGATTTAGGAGAAATAAGATTATGTTCGTTGTTATCTTTGGTCGCCCTGCATGTCCTTTCTGTGTTCGTGCAAAAGAACACGCAGAAACGCTAAAAGCGAAGCGTGACGACTTCAACTACCGTTACGTTGATATCCATGCTGAAGGCATTTCTAAAGCAGATCTTGAGAAAACAGTTGGTAAACCAGTTGAAACTGTTCCTCAAATCTTTATCGACCAAGAGCACATCGGTGGCTGCGACGAGTTCGAAGCATACGCGAAAGAGCACCTAGGTCTATTTGACGAGTAATAAAGACAGTTTTTAAGAAAGCCGCTTCATGCGGCTTTTTTATTATTTTTCAGTTGGTTATTACCTTACGTCAACTAATGGTAAAACCTAAAAAAATTCACTTATCTTTTTGCTATATTTAGTTACAATTCGCAATTCTTAATCTTTTTGGCACACACTTTACCGAGCCACACAGTGAACATAGACGTCGTATACCTTCTTGAGCAAAACCCTATCCTTCTAATCTTCGTCGTATTAGCCATTGGCCTTGCCATCGGAAAAATCCGATTTGGCAAATTACAACTAGGCAACTCCATAGGCGTTCTTATTACCTCGTTGGTAATGGGTCACCTTGGCTTCTCATTCAATGCAGAAGCATTAACCATTGGCTTTATGCTGTTTATCTATTGCGTCGGCATTGAAGCTGGACCAAACTTTTTTGGCATATTCTTCAGAGATGGTAAGCATTACTTTATTTTAAGTATGACCGTTCTCGTGTCCGCAGTCAGCTTAACGTATGGCTTGAGCCACTATTTCGGCCTCGATTTTGGCTTGTCAGCCGGTATGATGGCTGGCGCGTTGACAGCAACACCTGTACTGGTTGGTGCACAAGACGCTCTTAACTCTGGCCTTGCGACTATACCGCGCAATATGGATTTTTCTTTGGTATTAGAAAATCTATCCGTAGGTTACGCGATGGCTTATCTGGTCGGCCTAATAAGCATGATCATGTTCGCGAAGCTGTTGCCAAAACTACAAAAGCAGAATCTGTCTGATTCTGCGCAGCAAATTGCTCAAGAACGTGGCCTTGGAAATTCAAGCCAAAGAAAAGTGTACTTACCGATTATTCGTGCTTACCGAGTCGGCCCAGAATTGATTGACTGGACTGACGGCAAGAACTTGCGTGAACTGGGCATTTATCGTCAAACTGGCTGTTACATTGAGCGAATCCGCCGTAACGGTATTCTCGCCCATCCAGATGGTGATGCTATTTTGCAAGAAGGTGATGAAATTGCACTGGTTGGCTTCCCTGATAGCCATGCTCGCTTGGATCCTAGCTTCCGCAACGGTAAAGAAGTATTTGATCGTAACTTGCTTGATTTGCGCATCGTTGAAGAAGAAATTGTCGTAAAAAGTGACGCTATCGCAGGCAAGCGTTTATCGGATTTAAACTTATCTGAGTTTGGCTGTTTCTTAAACCGCGTGGTACGTGCGCAAATAGAAATGCCGATGGATTTAGACATTGTTCTCGCTAAAGGTGACGTCCTTCAGGTAAGCGGCGAGAAAAGCCGAGTACATGGACTCGCGGAAAAAATCGGTTTCATCTCGATCCACAGTCAAATGGCCGATTTACTCGCTTTTTGCAGCTTCTTTATTTTGGGTATTCTGTTTGGCCTCATCACGATGACATTCGGCCAGGTTTCGTTCAGCTTGGGTAACGCGGTAGGTCTTTTGTTATCTGGTATTACACTTGGTTTCTTACGAGCAAATCACCCTACTTTCGGCTATGTCCCGCAGGGGGCGCTGAATATGGTCAAAGATTTGGGTTTGATGTTCTTTATGGTGGGAATAGGTCTAAGTGCAGGCGGAAAGATGTTCGAGCACTTGACTCAAGTTGGTCCAAAAGTGATTGGTTTAGCATTCATTGTTAGTGTTGTGCCTGTAGTACTGGCCTATTTAGTGGGCGCACACATACTCAAGATGAACCGTGCCCTGCTCTTCGGTGCCATTATTGGTGCCCGAACTTGTGCCCCAGCTATGGATGTCGTCAACGACTACGCTAAATCCACTATCCCAGCTCTTGGCTATGCGGGTACCTATGCGATTGCTAATATTCTGATGACGTTAGCCGGTACGATCCTGATAATATTAAGTTAATAACTTTGACTGATGAAAGCAAAAAAGGCGCTCAATGAGCGCCTTTTGTATATCGGTTGTCTAATCAGTCATTCGATTAGATTTGGATAAAATCAGCTTCAACCGCTGGATTTACATCCGCTTCGTAATCTACGCCTTCAACACCGAAACCAAATAGTTTCAAGAACTCTTCTTTGTACTCTACGTAGTCAGTCAGTTCTTTTAGGTTCTCAGTCGTAATTTGAGGCCATAGTTCACGACAGTGCTGCTGAATGTCGTCACGAAGTTCCCAGTCATCCAGACGTAGACGGTTCATCTCATCCACTTCTGCTGCGCTACCATCTTCTTTGTACAGACGTTGGCTGAACATACGGTAGATTTGTTCCATACAGCCTTCGTGTACGCCTTCTTCGCGCATTTTCTTGAATACCATTGCAATGTACAATGGCATAACAGGAATTGCGGAACTTGCCTGAGTTACAACAGATTTAAGTACAGCAACATTTGCACTGCCGCCTGTCGCTGCTAACTTGTCGTTTAGCGCTTTCGCCGCACGATCTAGGTCCATTTTCGCTTTACCTAGTGCGCCATCCCAGTAGATTGGCCAAGTTAGCTCAGTACCAATGTAGCTGTACGCGACTGTCTTACAGCCTTCAGCAAGAACACCAGCATCAGACAGTGCATTAATCCAAAGTTCCCAGTCTTCACCGCCCATAACGGTTACTGTGTCTTTGATTTCTTCTTCTGTTGCAGGCTCAACACTTGCTTCGATGATCACATCTTTGTTGGTATCAACGGCAGTTGATGTGTAAGTTTCACCAATAGGCTTAAGCGCTGAACGAACTAGCTCGCCAGTTTCTGGCATTTTACGTACTGGGGAAGCCAGTGAGTAAACCACCATATCGATCTGACCTAAATCTTCTTTGATCAGTTCGATAGTTTTCTGTTTCGCTTCATTTGAGAAAGCGTCGCCGTTTAGGCTTTTTGCGTACAGGCCTTCTTCACGCGCTAGCTTTTCAAAAGCAGCTGCATTGTAGAAGCCTGCCGTACCTGGTTTCTTCTCAGTACCTTCTTTTTCGAAGAAAACACCGATAGTTGATGCACCGCCACCAAATGCCGCAGCGATACGAGAAGATAGACCGTAGCCACTTGATGCACCGACAACAAGAACGCGCTTAGGTGCGTTTTTGATTGGGCCTTGCGCTTTAGTGTACGCAATTTGTTCTTTTACGTTAGCTTCACAACCAACAGGGTGCGTTGTAGTACAGATAAATCCACGAATTCTAGGTTTGATGATCATATTCAACTTCCTTTAAAAAACCTTGTTAGGATAAAAGTTTCGTCGGGATTTCGCATCTAATTTCTGTAAAAATGCTCTGAAAAGGCAAGTGGTTGGAGCACTATCCCAACATCCACTCAGCAAGAACACAAAAAAGCACCTCATTGAGGTGCTTTTCGTAGTATTAACGGTTTACTATGCCGCCGGGTTCAAATGCGACTTTTTTGGGCAATCGGTTCGTACTTCAGAAAAGTCATGACTAAAGTGGTCAACTTGAATCGCCTTGTAACGCAATTTGTCTGCCGCCATGATTTGGTCAATTTCTTGCTCAGTTAACACGCCTGCTTCAAATGCTTGCTGCAGACGGTCGTGTAGCAGACCTTTACGAGCCACTTTCCCATCCTTCGCCGCCTTCATAAGCTTACGCTCTAATGGTTTGATTTCGTACATTGCGAGGAAGGCATTCTCCATTAAGCCTACGCTGTCGTCGTCGGATTTTCCGATGTAGCAAAGATGCGTGAGTCGATCACGTTGTGCTCCTGGCGTCATCATCGCTTCCGCCAGATTCACACACAGTTCATCGCTTGGCTTATTGAAATGATTGCCAAGTGGGAACAATAACCCTTTCAGCACACCGCCAACGTATTTCACAGGGAAGTTGGTATAAGCCTCATTTAATGACTTAGATGCGTTATACAAACAATGTTGAACGGCGTAGTGGACAAAATCTAGATCGCCTTGTTGACGTCCTTCATCTTCATACTTTTTCAGTGCGGCAGACGCCATATATAGATAACTTAAGCCATCACCCAGACGTGCAGAAATCATTTCTTTACGCTTCAAATCACCGCCTAGTGTTAACATCGCGAAGTCAGCACTAACGGCAAGCGCTCGGCTTAATCTTGTGATTTCTTTGTAGTATTGCTGTGTTGGGCCACTCATGTGCGCTTTTACAAACCGAGAACCAGTTAGCGCCGCGCCAAATGCACCAAATGTATTGCCTACCGCATGTTTGATGTGTTTAAAGAGCAAGTTGTCAAATTCTTTCGCCCCTTGTTCAGAATCTGGATTCGCCGCGGCTTCCATTTCTTTCAGTACATATGGGTGACAACGAGTCGCACCTTGACCAAAAATCATCAGGTTACGAGTCAGAATATTAGCGCCTTCAACAGTGATAGCAACTGGAATACCGAGATAATGTTTAGCAAGATAGTTCATTGGGCCATCTTGAATCGCACGACCTGCATGAATATCAAACGAATCATTTAGAATAGTACGAGCAATTTCCGTCATGTGGTACTTGGCAATCGCGGTTACAATCCCAGGTTTTTCTTTCATATCGAGAGAAGTCGTCGTCAGCGTACGTGTCGCTTCTAGTAGGTAAGTAAGACCACCAATGCGCCCCATTGCTTCTGCGACACCTTCAAACTTACCGATCGACATACCAAACTGTTTACGCACGTAAGCATAAGCACCGGTTGTACGTGTAGTAAGATGACCAATCGCTGTGCCAAGCGCTGGGAGAGAGATACCACGACCAGCAGAAAGACACTCAACCAGCATACGCCAACCTTTACCTGCGTAATCAGCGCCACCGATCAACCAGTCCATAGGGATGAAGACATCTTCACCACGAGTCGGACCATTCATGAATGCAGAACCCAGAGGATCATGGCGCTCGCCTATCTCGACACCTTCATGGTCAGCGGGGATCAGCGCACATGTGATTCCAACCTCTTTCTTATCACCAAGTAGCCCTTCTGGATCCTGTAGCTTAAATGCTAATCCGAGTACAGTCGCCACTGGCGCAAGTGTGATGTAGCGTTTATTCCAGCTAACTCGCACGCCAAGCACTTCTTTGCCTTCGTGAGTGCCATAACAAACTACGCCCTGATCTGGTATACCACCGGCGTCAGATCCCGCTTCAGGCCCTGTTAATGCAAAACAAGGAATGTCGGTACCATCAGCTAAACGAGGCAACCAGTAATCTTTTTGCTCTTGCGTGCCATAGTGCGATAAAAGCTCACCTGGACCAAGAGAGTTCGGTACCATTACCGATACAGCGGTGCTGATGCTACGAGTCGCAATACGAGAAACAATGGTTGAGTTCGCTAAAGCGGAAAATTCACGACCACCATACGCTTTTGAAATAATCAGTGAGAAAAATCGCTCTTTACGTAAGTACTCCCATACTTCAGGCGGTAAATCCCTATCTTCTTTGACAATCTTCTGGTCATCAAGCATTTCTAGCAGGGTTTCAAGCTCATTATCCATAAACGACTGCTCTTCTGCTGTCAGTGTCGGCGTTGGATAATGGTGCAATGTAGTGAAGTTAGGCTTGCCTGAAAATAGTTCGGCATCCCACCATACACTACCCGCTTCCATTGCCTCTTTCTCAGTGCTAGAGAGAGGTGGCAATACTTTTTTGAACACTTTAAAAGCTGGGTCACTAATCCATTTTCTTCGTAGAGAGCTCATAGTTCAGATCCTTTTGTTCACGTAACCGCTCTGGGCATAATTTTATTATTGGTTTAACTTTCTTATTTGTCTTGTGCCAACTGCTTCGCTGACATTCCTGCTGACAAATAAGGAATCAGCAAATCGACGACAGATTTCACATCGACTTCCTTTTCAAATTTACTTTCAGCAAGCTCCGAAAGAGCCTGGCTTGAAGCCATCGTAAATACGCAGGTACCTAGCGTGAAGTGCAGTCGCCAAAACAGCTGCTCCTCACATAGTTCCGGGTTTGCCTTCATTATCGAGAAGGTGAAGAGGTTAAGTACCTCTTCATATCGAGTGGTGATGAACCAACGCAGATGACCTTGTACGTCTGTGTAACCACGGCCAATTAACAACATGAATAATGCAGTACCATTGGGGCGCACATCATTTAATGTACGCAAAGGTAAACGCAATGACTCAAAGACGTCGTCCATGTCGTAGCTATCACGCGTATTTAACTCAATTAGTGAGGTTTTAATGCTCGGCATGAGCGCTTCTAGGTATCTATCTAAAACCGCTCTAACTAGCGTTTTTTTATCGCCAAAGTGATAATTTACCGATGCTAAGTTGACGTTCGCTTTACCTGTTATCGTTCTTAGCGAAGTATCATTAAAACCATGTTCAGCAAAGAGTCCTTCTGCGACATCGAGTATTTTTTCTTTTGTTGATGTTCTCGGGGCCATTTTAATCACTCGTATTAAACAACTGTTTGAAAATATACTCCTGAAACTTTAGATTAACAAATGATTAACATCACACTTTCACCAATTGGTCTGACCAGAACTTAGAAGGTGTGATCTAATCTTTTGAATTTAAGTCTAATAAGCAAATGATGCTCGCCTGAAGAAAATGACCAAGTTTCGCAAACCATCTTATTTGAAACGCTAGCAATGTCGTTAGGCGGTCGGAGCAGGAGGTGCGGGTTTGAAATGCAATTTAAGTTTATAGCTACTATAGAAAAGAGGGCTATCGAGTTTCAAACCGCCATTAAGTTGGTTACGCTGTTCGCCTCTTCTCATACTTCTTTACGATACAAGCGGGCAGAAAGAATTAAATCGAATTTTTTTTGAAAAAAAATGGAACTGTTTGGAAAAGGCTCGGTCTGAATAAATGTAACAACTAGGGCATTTTAAGTTTCACTGGCCGTCAAACTTGTTTCCATCTAATTGTTACGTTGCTGCTTTTTTCTTATTAACTCCTATGTTTGTATCCGCCCAGTCAAATTTTCGGCTGGGCTTTTTTTCGCCCGCAGATCTACCAACCTACCTTTTTCGATGATTCCGTTCATCTCCATGGTCTAGACATCCGCTCAATACGAAAGTGTCGCTATTAAGTCGCTGATGTACTGAACTATGGGTATAAAAAAGCCTCCCGAGTGGGAGGCTTTACAAAATAGCGCATTTTTATCTTACGCTTGCGCTTTCTTAGGCAAAGAAAAGTGCAGTAAGGCATAGCCAAGTAATGCTGCTGTCGTCGAACCCATTAAGATACCGAGTCGAGCATAGGTATCAAATTCAGGACTTACATTTCCGAACGCTAAAGAGGAAATGAAGATAGACATTGTAAAGCCAATACCACACAACACAGATACCGCAAAGATATGCTTGAAGTTAACGCCTTCAGGTAACTTAGCAACGCCCATTTTTACCGCTGCCCAGCTAAAGGTAAAGATACCTAGAGGCTTACCAACCAGTAGACCCAAAGCAATACCGAGTGGCAGCATTGAAGTTAGACCTGACATCGATACGCCTTCTAACGAAATCCCTGCATTGGCAAATGCGAATAGAGGCAGAATACCAAATGCCACGTATGGGTGAAGCGCGTGCTCCATATGTTTAAGTGGAGAATGTTCGCCCTGCTTTCCCTTTAGTGGGATAGCAAAACCAATCACTACACCTGCCAATGTTGCGTGAACACCAGATTTAAGCACCGCGAACCATAAGATCGCACCGACGATCATGTATGGTGTAAGTTTTGTTACTTCCTTTGCATTCAACATGAATAGGACACCAGTCATGATGAAGCCAACAAGCAGCGCCATGGACGACAGGTCACCGGTGTAAAATAGCGCGATAATAACAACCACACCCAAATCATCGATGATAGCAAGCGCTAGCAAGAACACTTTTAGGCTTACTGGTACACGCTTACCTAATAACGCCATGATACCTAAAGCAAAAGCGATATCTGTCGCCGCTGGAATTGCCCAACCAGAAATCGCCTCAGGATCGTTGGCATTAAAGGCTACGTAAATAAGAGCAGGAGCTAACATACCGCCAACCGCTGCAATCGCAGGGAAAATTGCGGTTTCTTTTGATTTTAAAGCACCTTCAAGTAGCTCTCGCTTAACTTCAAGGCCAATGAGTAAGAAGAAAACAGCCATTAGGCCGTCATTAATCCAGTGAGAAACTGACATACCAAATACATAAGTATGCAGTACAGATTGATAAGTTTCGCCCAGCGGTGAGTTAGCAATGGTCATCGCAATTGCCGCGGCAATCACGAGAAGAATACCACCAGCTGATTCCATTTTGAAAAAGTCACGAATGACATCGTTCATGGTTTCGTCCTTATATTTATTATCTTAATAAACGATTAACAAAGAATGATAAGAGTGTATAGCGGTCGAAAACTTTAGAATAATCGCTTCTTCAGAGTATAAACTTCGATTTTTCCGATATGAAGTTTACTATACATCGTATTTTCCAACATAACACTCAATTTTGATCACAGCGCGTACTTGTGGTTATCGCGCCAAATGTTTATCAAGATTATGAGAAAATCAGCATAACATGGCATGTACTGTCATGATAACCCCATACTTTTGAGAAAAATTCAGGAAGTTTCATCCACTAAAAAACCACCCATTGGGGTGGTTTTTATCAGAATTTAATAACCGGTGAGCTGCATAAAGCCCCAAGCCTCGTTGGAGCCAGAAGCTAAGGTAGGACCTTCCCAATACGGTATAACAAAAGGAAGCCACATATCTGATTTGATAATACGAGTGGTCAAGTTAATTTGATGCTTTGGAATATTAATAATCCACTGCAAAGGCAGCCTTCTTCCATTTGATAAACTGGTCACTTGCATTGGTTTAATACTGATATCATCATCTGAGAGATTGATGACTTTACCTGAGCGTGTGGACAAGGTGCCAAACACGTGCGGTGTTTGTCCATGGTGGCGATAGCGGCTGACAGTCAGTGCTCGACCATCATCTAAATTGAATACAAACCAATCCCAACCCTGTTGCCCTTCACCAATTAAGCCACTGCCCCACTCTTTCTGAGCCCAAGCAGAGCCAGCAACAGAGAAGCGTTTGCCATTAATGTTCAAACTCCCTTTCACCTTTAAAAATGGCGCACTAAAACTGAAAGAGGCAACAGATTGCAACGCGTGTTTAACCTGAAAACCTTTGTCTCCATTCACGACAAAGGGGCCATTTGTCATAGTATTGAGATCTAAACCAAACGTATCGGTAGTCACATTCAAGTTACCAGGGAAAGGCGTTGCACCAAGTGAACGCCACGTCCAATTATCAATCCATAACCTGAAAGGACGATTAGTCATGCCAGCTTGGCCTATCCCGCCTCTCGCTACACGTTGCTCTTTCCAGACGTGCGAACCATGGCTAACGACAACATGTGAAATGTACAGTTGAGGGTTTTGCCATCCGCTGGTTTCTCGCTCGTCTGTCGCGACCCTGAAGTAACTCCATTGAACATTGTATATTTTCCCTTGTTCATCTTTCAGTTTCGCAAAGTAGTGCCACCATTCATGTTGGTACTCAGGATGAAAACGAAAGTCTGACGGTAAAGAGACATGCTCGTCAGGTAATACAGGTTCGAAAATCGTTTGATTTTCACGCGTTAGAATAGAATTAAGCTCGCTTTCTTGTGTTGCTGTCGCTTCCAACCAAAAAGTTGAGTAAAAAGCAGCCCCGGTCAAAAAGGCAAACGTAATAACAATGATCGTTGAAACTAACAAGCGTTTTTTAGAGCCCACTTTTTTCATTACAACGCGTCCCTTAATGACTTCATTGGCGTACTCTTAATCATTCTAATAACTGGCAATGCGCCGGCAATCATGATGGCAAGCATCGCCCAAGCAATAGTTTGAGCGTATTCCCAAGGGATCGTTTGAAGCTCCAGAGACCAACCGAATGATTGCTTAATGATAATATCAACGATCAAGTGTGCAAGTGCCAGACCAAGTGGCACCGCAATAATCGCGGAAATGGCCCCGAAGACAAACAACTGCAAACCACCCAATGCGACAAGTTCCTTTCCGGATACACCCATACATCTCAGCAAAGAGAAGTGCCGCTGCCGCGACAGCTCGCCCGCCAATGTCGCGAAGAATAAGCCAAACACAGCAATAATCAGCGTGATGTTGCCCAAGGTTCCTGCAATAGCGAAGGTATGATCAAATACCCTCATTGCCTGACTATAAATATTACCATTATCAAACACACGGTCTTGTGGAAGGCGGAATACATTTTCTAAGCGATTTTTCAGCCCCTCCCCATTAACGCTATCTTTTAACACCACACCAAGGCCAACATTGCCCGTCCCTGCAAATGCATACAGCCAATTCCGGTGCGACATCATCACCTGGTTATACGGGTTTCCATAATCGTAATAAACACCAACGACTTGCCAGTCTCCACCTAGTGGTTCCTGCAAGTTAATGAAGTCTCCTGGACGAATATCCAACTTCAAGGCCATCGATTCACTCACCATCAAGCTCTTGGTCGCGTGCAGTTGATACCAGTAATTCGGGACACCTAGCTTTACCGTCAGTGCATCTAGCTCACCTTCAGAAGAGCCTGTGCTCACCACTTGCAAAGCACCATGCTCGGTTGGCATATCTTTTTCCCAACGCCACCAAACCGAGTTGACTTCTGGTTGGTTTTGCAGCCATGCACTCATCCGAGCTGCTGAGTTATTTGTCGGATAGATATAAATATCCGCTGCTAATCGCTGGCTGAGCCATTTATCGGTTGTATCCCTAAAGCTGCCTACCATCGTTTCTACGCCGATATTTGCCGCCAGTGCCAACATAAACGCCATTGTTGCCACACCGCGATAACTCATGCTCGCAGCCGCATCGGCAAAAAACCAACGTACACGTACCCAACGCATGGTGTAAGAAAAGCTCTGGAACATATGCCACATAATAAATGGCATGAACAAGGCCACACTAACCAACATCAGCGCAATAATGGCAAAGCCAGTTTCTTGTGTTTTCGGTGCTTGATACACTGCGATTGCCGCGACACAAAACGCACACGCAGCAAGAGCCTGCCAAGAGAACTCACGCCCTGCAAATCGCATTAATGACAGTCGAGAAGATAGACGAATTGGCTGTGACTTCAACAAACGAATCAATGGCCACAAACACGATATTAATGCGCCCATCGCTGCCATGATCAGACTATATAAGCTGGACTGCCAAGACCATCCTATTGTTAAGCCTACGTTGGCATCGTACAAATCGCTCAGGCTCGATGAGACTGCAGGGATCAGCTCATTTGCCAAGATCAAACCAAAAAAGTTACCACACGCCCACGCAATAAAGACGAGCAACGACAACTCTAACAACAATGCTTGAGCCAACTGCGTTCCGTTGACCCCCGTCTGTCTCAAAATACCCACCAAACGTTGTCGCTGAATAAATGACAAAGACATCGCTTGATAAAAAATAAACAACCCGACCAAAAATGACAGCATCCCCATCGCAGTGAGATTCATGTGGAATGCATTAGTTAACGACTCAAGCTCCGTACGCGTATTCCTAACGAGCGTCATGCCATTGGGAAGCATATTTTTCAGTGCTATTAGCTTTTCCTCTGGCATTTCACCACAAGAAATCGCAGATAAACCTGAGCTCCGCTTGAGCATACGCAACAACGATATATCAGTAACCAGTCGAGTCCCTGAGAGCATTTTGTTTTTATCGACTTGAATCGGTCCGAGACGACTTCCGTCATTCATCTCAATAAAGTCCCCATCCTGCCAACTCATGTAAGCGGCCAAATCTTGACTGACTAGAATGGGATAAGGAGGTTTCATTAATGATAGAACGGGCATCTCACCCAAAGATTTGCCTTGCTGCAATGGAATCATCGCGACAGGATCAATCCCCACCAGCATCAAGCTCATATCGGTTTTAGCATCTAGATGCAGCACGTCAAACGGCGCACATTGGTTAAACCCAGCTCGACGCAACTGGATATAGAAACCTTGAGGGATTTTATTGGCAGAGTGTTTAGTTCGGATTCGGTATGGCAAAGGATTGGAGAAAAGCTTTTCTCCTGTCGCATAACTTTGTTTTGCATGCTGGTTGATAGAAGTAACACCAACAAGAAGGGACACGCCTAAGGTTAACCCTAGCCAGACAAGAATAATTTGTAGTGGGTAACGACGGTAATGACCGAGTAGTGCCTTAACTACGGGCCATAACATGCAGTTGCCCTCCTTGAAGTCGAATCTTACCTTCCATATGGGCCGCCACTTTTTCACTGTGCGTCACTAACAGCAAAGTACACTCCAGTTGGCGAGCGAGACTCGTCAATAAGCGCATTACCGCTTCTGCGTTTCGCTCGTCTAGGCTACCAGTTGGCTCATCAGCGAGTAGGATTTTAGGTTCCATATAGAGTGCGCGAGCAATAGCAGCACGTTGTTGCTGACCACCAGATGCTTCTTCCGGGTAACGGCCTAGCAGAGGCATTAAATCCAGAGCAGAAAGAATTTGACGCCACAACTCTTTATCTTCTGGCAAACCTTTTAACTGACGACAAAAACGAATATTGTCGGCAATATTGAGCGTAGGAAGCAGGTTGAACTGTTGGAAGATATTACCAATATTGTTGCGGCGATAAAGGGTTCTCAAATGCTCTGGCGCATCATGCATGGCAAAATTTGGAAACTGAACTTCACCAGAGTCTGCAGTATCCAGTCCGGCAATTAAGTTCAGCAAAGTACTTTTACCCGAACCACTTTCTCCCATCAGAGCGACTTGGTCACCTTGCTGTAATGTTAATTCTGCCCCTTGTAATACAGGGTGAAATTCTCCCCCATCTACATAGCCTTTACATAGGTCTGACAGTTTTAACATTGATTATGCCGCTCGGATGGTATTTAAAAATTGGGATCAGAATCTACACTAAAATCCTGTTAGTAGAAAGTATTTTGAATGCTTGATCACACTATGAGAGTACAAATGCAACTCGATTCACTTTCTGTTCCTAATTTTGTTGACGTATTGAGCAGATTTTTGCAGCTGCAGAAAGCTCTGTTTACCTCTATTGACCGATAAGGTTTTTCATCCATTTTCGGCTCACCATTCTTGGCAGACAAATCGTCCACTTCACAACTTCCTCGGTCAAAAAGAGTAAGTAAACCCATTGTGGGTCCCAACCGAGCTGAATCGCTGCAAATGCCGCGAGTGGAATCCCGATCACCCACTGCGCAAGAATGTCTTGATACAAACAAAACTTAACGTCACCACCTGCACGTAATACCCCAACAATGACCATCATCGGCACCGAGCGTAGTACGACACCTAAAGCAAGAATCACCATAAACTGTTCAGCTAACTGGCGAGTATCCGCTGTCAGTGCACTAAACGCATTAAGGATCCATTGATTGGACACGATCAATATAACAGCGACCACAAATGCGATCAAAACATTCAAAATGACCGTAGCCCAAGCTTGGTAATACACAGGTTCAAAGTTTTTCGCGCCGAGTTGGTTACCCACTAAAACCGCAGCTGCATTCGATAGGCCAATCATCATAGCGAGAGCGATTGACTCAACGGGCGTCATCACCGACAACGCTGCCAAACCTTGCACACCCGCTTGCCCCATGATGGCATGGTAAGCGAACAATCCACCAGCCCATGCCAAAAAGTTAAATGTGGTCGGTAAGGAAAGGCTCAAGAAACGCGTTATTTTGTCTAAAACCAAACCTGCGCGTATATCATCCCAACCAAATGCAATTATGTGTTTCTTCAGCCATAAATAGCCAAATAGACAACCGACTTCGATCGCGCCACTGATAACCGTTGCAATGGCTGCCCCTGTAATCCCTAAAGCAGGAAAACCTAAGTGACCAAAAATTAACACCCAGTTGAGGAAAACATTAGACAGAATTCCTATACCACTAAAAAATGTGCTCAGCCCCGGTTGGTGCATCGCTCTCAAGCCCACCGACATACTAGCGACACACGCAACAGCAAACATGCTAACGGATGAAATAATTACATAGCTGGCCCCTAACTCAATCACCTCTTGGGAGTCCGTGGTCAAACCCATGATTGGCTGTGGGAAAATAACAAACAAAGTAACGGCAATGGCGGCAAACACCATGGCTATCATCCATGTTAAAGCGGTACTGCGACGTACCCCGACTTTATCGCCCGCCCCCCAATATTGTGCGGTCAGTAATGCACCACCCGTCGTCACCCCAACTAACATGATGGTAGTAACAAACGTCGCGCGCGCCGCTACCCCAACAGCGGCTATTTCAGCTTCACCAAGTTGGCCGAGCATAAGCACATCGACGAGGCTTCGGCTAGAAAACATCATGCTTTGCAGTGTAATTGGTAGCGCGATCGCGAATAAGCGACGTAAGAATGCTTTATCTGCATGTATTGAGAGTTGAGAGAGAAAAGTCACAAGCGCTCCAACGACAACTTATTGATAGAATGGGGAAAGTGTCTCATGATTATACTCTGTGGTGTTTATTCCACCAACGATTAAAAGGACAGATAATGAAAAAGGTGTTGGTGCTAGGCGCCTCGGGTTACATTGGTTCTCAACTTCTTCCGTTACTCTTAGATAAAGGTTACGCCGTCACGGCTGCGGCGCGACATATCGATTATTTGGAGTCAAGGACCCGGCCCCATCCTAATTTAACGTTGCGGTATCTGGACCTAGCCGACGCAGAAGCCACGCTCGCTGTGGTGAACGATTTTGACTTGGTATTTTTCCTAGTACACGGAATGGCACAAGGCGATGACTTTGTTGAGTACGAGCTAAACCTTGCTTTGAACTTTAAATACGCATTGGAGCAAAGCAGTGTCAAACATGTCATTTATTTAAGTGCCATCCAACCGCAAACCGGAAACTCGCGCCATTTAGCCGCACGCAAAGCAACGGGCAAAATTATCCGGCAGTCTGGCGTTCCAGTAACTGAATTGCGTGCAGGCGTCATCATTGGCCCCGGCTCCGCGGCTTTCGAGATCATGCGAGATTTTGTCTACAACTTACCTATTTTGATCGCGCCTAAATGGGTCGACTCAAAAGCCAACCCTATTGCCCTACCCAACCTCAATCACTATTTATTGCAGCTGGCCGAAGCATCACCCCCAGAAGAAAACCAAATTTATGAAGTTGGTGGGCCAGATACACTCAGCTACCGCGAGCAGTTTAAAGTCATTTGCCGAATCACCAACAAGCCTTATCGGCTGTGGTCTACACCGTTGCTTACCCCAAAAATGGCATCGTACTGGCTCGGCTTGGTCACCTCTGTACCAGCAAACATCGGCAAAGCATTACTCGCGGGGTTAGAGCATGACTACATTGCCGATTCCAAAGCGATTGAAGCACGATTTCCGCAAACGCTGATCAGCTACGAGCAAGCGGTATCCGATACCATTCAAGATGAAGGCACGTTTGTACGCAGCAATGTTTGGGGCTTTGAACCAGCGGCACTTCGTCGATGGCAACCAGGGTATGGTTACTACCCTAAACAAGCCGGTGCGAGCATAAAAACTCAAGCCTCCGCTGCGGCATTATGGAAAGTGGCTCAAAAAATCGGGAGTCGTGAAAAAGGCTATTACTTTGCCAACATTTTGTGGCGCACACGTGAATGGCTCGACATCTTTTTTGGTGGCGGGAAACCGATTCGCGTTTCTCCTCCGGGGCCGGAGCTCAAAGTCGGCGATTTTATTGACTCTTGGAAAGTGATTCGCTGCGAGGAAGATCAGTTCCTCTCACTGTTTTTTGGGATGAAAGGCCCAGGGCTTGGACGTTTAGAGATTACCATCAAAGACCATGGTGATGAACGAGAACTGGATATCACCGCTTGGTGGCACCCACAGGGATTTCTCGGGCTACTTTACTGGTTTGCCATGATGCCAGCCCATCTATTCATATTCAAAGGCATGGTCAAAGCCATCGCGAAAGAAGCCGAAAGTATCAGTATTACTCCTCAGGAGGAACAGTCTCTGGAGAATATAGAGAAATAGGCAGGTGATGAGCAATCCCCGCATGGCAATCAATGCACGATTGCTCTCGACTTTCCATCATTTGATGTCGACGCGCAACGGTTCGTCCTTGCGCTTCGAAATCCATCTTGTCAACGGAATGGCAATATCGACACTGCTTTGATTTATTCTCGATAAACTGCTGTGTGACTTCAGCAGCCAACCTCGGACGATGCTCCGCCTCGAAGTTCTCTAACGTAATTTCTCCAGTCAGTTTGTGATAGATGTCGGCTGTAGCGCCGATTTTCAATGCGATTTTAGCAAAAAACTCCCTAGGGACATGGCAATCACTGCACGTAGCGGCAACCACACCCTGAGCATTTTTGAAGTGTGGAGATGCTTGGTACTCCTCAACTATCGTATCCATCCCAATATGGCAACTGTAACAAAACTCGTTGCGATTGGTGTAATCCATACCAAAGTGAAAAACACTGAGGGCCGCCCCACCAAAGATAAACGCCAATAAGCCACCAATTGGTATGCCGAGCATCCATTTTCTGTTTGGTTTACGCCATAAACTCATTGGTGTTCATCCCAAAGCAGCGCTAGCGATAACTCGCATAGTATTCTACGAGCGCGTTTAAATCATCGGCACTAAGCCCTTTGAACGCCTCATCCATTTTTTTATCAACGGAGCGTTTCCCTTGCTTAAACTGTTGCAACGTAGTGGCGAGATAGCCCTTCTGCTGACCAGCTAAAATCGAAGCTTCATCCAGAGCGTTACTGCCACCATCCGAATGACAGTTCTCGCAGCTTTTCGCATGGATAGCCTTACCTTTCATCGCTAACGCTTGATCAAAAGACTGTTTAGCTGGCACAAACTCAAGCCCAGCATAATGTTTTGCTAACTCTTCAATCTGCGCCTCAGATAAAGATTTAACTATCGACACCATGTCGCCTTTTTTGCTCGTGTCTCCGTAAGCGTGACTAACAGAATTTGCAGGCCTACCTTCTAGGTAACGTAGCATCTGGTCAAAAAAATTGAATTCGGGAATCCCTGCGATGGTAGGAATATTCGTGTCTGAGCTAACACCGTTTGGCCCATGACAAGCTTCACATTCGTATTGTGAAATTAGCTCACTTGGTGACGCTAAACTGTGGGAGGCCAAAACTGAGCTAATGACTAACACCGAGGAAAATTTTAGAGAGAATTTAATTAGTTGGTGCATATTAGACTGACTCCGTAGTAATTATCTTTATTAATCAAAACCAGACCACGAATAAACGATAAGAAAATCAATTTATAAATGCGACTTAAAATCAACGATATCCAAGATAAAAATATTAAGCCGTCAACTATTTAAAGTAGCGTAGTTCAATACCCTTACTTTTTCTGCGCTGACCTCTTCAATCGCAGAAAATCCAACCCAAACAATTGATTTAAAATGATAATAAATTCAACCCCAAAATTCACACACAAAAATAGCGGTTTATTTTAATAATATTTCATATTGCGTCTATACTCTTACAAGCCATGTATTTCGATTTATTCAAGCGATGTAAATATGGATATTTTTCTTTTAGCTTGAATATAAAATTAATATTTCAATCAATCGTTTATTGAAATATTAAACCATTCCCATGCATTCCCACTTACTTTAGGACGAATCGAGAGGGACTATGAACGGTTTAAAGTCGATCGCTACATTAATATTTTTTATTTTACTGCTCACCGGATGTGGTCCAGACAGCAAAAACGATCAGAATACACCACCACCTGCACTTGGTGATTTCAAGATCAGTGTTTCCGAGCCATCATTGGTCACTCAAGAATCCGGAGAAACCAAACTGGTGGTCAATTTTACCGTCAAAGACGGCAGTGGCAGACCTCATGAGCTAGACGAAACGAGAGATTTTCGCATCGCACTTCTCAAAGCAATGCCCTCTCGTGTCGATACACAAAACTCGAACGATCCAGCCTTTGCCTTCAATGGGCGCCATGGCAACACTTATTGGAAGAGTTTCCATCACTCAAGTAATACCGCAAATAACCGTGCCAGCATGGAGAGTGTTTGGGATGGAACACTAGTAAAAACAGACGAGGGATATCGCTACACGTTTGCCATTCCTGACGCTTTGAAAGTGTCCGATCCTTATACTGCCGACTCTTCTAGCAACAATGGTTTTATCGCTTGGGATGCGGATAAACTCCACCGAATCGTCATGGCGTATGGCGAGCAAGGCAACGGTTTTACCTACGTGTTTGAATGGGTGCCGCAAGAAAGTTCAGATGCGGTTGTCTCTCGCAATGTAATAGAAAAAGGCACCTGCGAAAACTGCCATATGGGCGAACCGCTTCATCATGGACCGGGTTATCGTTCAATTGATAACAACATTGCCGTTTGTACCGCTTGCCACAATGACAGTAACCCTGGCGCTGCGCCAGCCAGACGCCCTCTCGCAGCCGTTGTTCATCAATACCACGGTAATGTTTTCAAATTAGGTAGCGACAGAAATAACACCGACACCTACAAACAACCTGTCGACGGGAATGACGCGCTCGTTACCGACATCAATGGTTTAGTCATTGAAGGCAACCCTTTCCCGCAAGATGCCCGCAACTGTACAACCTGCCATTCAACCGATGTTGCGAAAGCATCAGACGCCAACAATTGGTTTGAACACCCAAGCCAAGTTGCCTGTGAGACCTGTCACTTGTACCGAGACAGAGGCGCGCATGATAACCAAGTCGGTACGGCTTGGGTAAGAAACGGCGAGCCACAAAACTCCTGCTCGGGCTGTCACCGACCTTATGACCGAGATGACAATGGTGATCCAATCATCGGCCAAGACGCAAGCCGAAGTGCTAAAACGGTTCACGTAATGCGTTTAGAGAATCTTGCAAAGGCACGTAATTCGCTCGAAATCAACGTTGAAAACGCGCGATTTATTGATGACCAGTTTGAAGTTGAACTAAGAGTGTCGAAAGCGGGCTCAGGTATTGGATCCATCAACGAACTGACCCCTTTCATTAATGAACATGGGCACCTCAATTTGTTGCTGAACTGGGATAACGGCCAAGGCCCGATGGTCGCAAACAACAGTCTCAACGTCTCCGATGATGGCGCACTTGGTGACGGCTGTGAGGCTCAAGGAGAAGGCCTATTCTTGTGTCATAAAGACTTCACTGACGCTGCGATTAAGCCAATCTCCAACTCTACGTTGACGGTTAACATCGCCGATATGCCACTTTGTGCCAACCGTAGAGATGGCGAGCTCGCCGAATGCGTCACGTTTGAAGGCATCGATCTTATCAAATCGCCTTTCGTCATTGCCGCCAATAACGCATCCGGCTCGTTTGATGTGTCTGGTATCAACAAGCAACACAAACTGCCAGTGGGCGCGGACATTTCATCGTGTAACGATTGTCACAAAGAGCTGACTATCCATAAGCTTGGTGAGCATCCGCATGCCGCAACCGACTTCCAACAATGTAAAAATTGCCATAACTCTGAACGTTCTGCGTTTTATCCTGGAATGGCGGCTGATCTAAAGTACCACGTACACTCATTCCACGCCTTTGGCTCCGCTCATAGCGGTGAAGCGCCTTTCCCTGGCGCAGTCAACAACTGTGAGGCCTGCCATACCAATGCTCAATACAACTTACCTAGCCAACAAAATACGCGCCCTTCTCTTGCGAGTGGTAAGTACTTTAGTCCTGCATTAGTCGCCTGTGGCGCGTGTCACTTAGAGTCATCTTTAGCTAATGCTGACCCGGATAGTGTGGCAGGAGATGCGACTCTGAACCATATGCTGAATCACGGCGCGGTATTTGGAGCAGACACAGCAGCACAAGCCATGGGCTCCGAACAATGTGCGACTTGCCATGCCATTGGTCAGTCACAAGGGGTAGATAAGGTTCACAAGGTATACGACTACCGTTGAATTTGTCATTGAACATAATGCTTTAAGGATAAGAAAAGGAAGAGCTATGAAAGCAATGTTTCTGCGGTGGTTGGTAACTGGGATACTTGGGTTAGGCGTCATCTTCACCGTCAGTTCGGAAGATGTCGCCGAGCCAGAACCCAAAGCGGCGACGTTAACTCAAGAAGAAATTGAAACTATATTGGACACCAAATTTTCTGAGGGGAAATACTCACGCCGTGGAGCAGATGGCTGCCTTCGTTGCCATGACGATACCTCAGACAAACCTGCAACCGGTATTTTCGACAACATCCACGGCAAGTCAGCGAACTTGCATGGGCCAATGAATGATAAACAATGTGAAGCATGCCATGGCCCAGCAAACAATCACGCGCGCAATCCGCGAAAAGGACAAGTTCGTGAGCCGATGATCACCTTTGGGCCAAACTCCCCTGTTCCGGCCGAAAAGCAAAACAGCGTGTGTTTATCTTGCCACCAAGATGCGAAACGCTCGACTTGGCATAGCAGTGAGCACGCTTTTGAAGGGCTGTCTTGTGCAAGCTGTCACCAACTGCATCAAAAAAACGATCCGATGATGGTTGCCGAAATGCAAGCAGACAAATGCACCGATTGTCACTCCCGCACCAAATCGGATATCCACAAACGCAGTCGTCATCCTATTATCGACGGCGTCATGACTTGTTCTAGCTGCCACAATCCACATCAGACATTAAATGAAGCGAGCCTGAACTGGTCAACCGTCAATAACGCTTGTTACGAATGTCATGCGGAAAAACGCGGCCCATTTTTATGGGAGCATGAGCCGGTAACTGAAGATTGCACATCCTGCCACACACCTCATGGTTCCGTGAACAAAGCCTTGCTCAATAAACGGCTGCCAATGCTTTGTCAGGAATGTCACCGTGTGCCACATGCAAACGTAGCCATTCCTGAAAACGACTTGAGAGTGCGCGGCGGAAGTTGTTTAAACTGCCACAATCAAGTGCATGGCTCTAACCACCCACGTGGTCAAACATTAAGTTATTAGGAGGGAGGCATGAAACTATCTCAACTGTGCATCGCTATTTCCCTTGCTTTTGCTGTGCAAGCGCACGCCAACGATTATTCGTTACAACGTTCTCAACCAGCCGACACTAGCCGCTGGCAGTGCAGTGAATGCAGCAGCGATGGCACGTGGAGTGGAGAAGTCAGCGCTGGCGTCGGTTACCTTAACAACGATGGTTCCTCGCGATTCTATAATTGGAATCCACCCGTTTACGGTACAAACTCTGACAATAAACACTTTAACGCGAGCCTAAACGCCGATATCGAACAATATGAAGACGATGGGTTCTACAATCGAATCGTCGTCGAAGATCTTGGTTTGCAACGCTTCTTACTGCAGTGGGAAATGGGCCAGTACGACGGATTACGTGTCCTCGGCAGTTATAGTGAAACGCCGTATTTCTGGAATCAGTCCTCACTCAGTGCGTATCATCCAAGAGAGGATGCACTCGTCAGTGGTGACCTATCGAAATATGAAAACTCAGTGACGCGAGAGACGTTTAAGTTAGAACTCAAGTACACACCACATACGCCATGGAAGCCATATGCATCCATGAAGCACGAACGTAAAGAAGGCACAACTTCGCTTTATTCATCGACTATTCCGGGTTACGCCAACGCGCCGGGATTCATACCCAAAGCCGTCGAACATGAAACCTTAAATACTCAAGTAGGAGTAAGCTACATGGAAGATTTGTGGCTGGTGGATATTGCGTATCGCGGCTCGTTTTTTAGAAATGACAAGTCCGCACTTTATTACGGCAGCACTACCAATCCTTACGCTAACCACCTCGCGTATGAGCCTGACAACGACTTTCACCAGTTTGCTGTCACGGGGAATTATCGGTTGAATCAACAGACGTTCAGTGGCCGCTTACTTTGGTCACAGACGTCTTCTGAAGGCGGGTTAAATCCATTCCCGCAGTCCCCCGTTAACTCCAATACATTCCATGGCGAAACTAACACTTGGCAAATGAGCGCGGATTACCACAACAAACTTTCGCGAGACACTGCTTTCGCCATTTCTGCGGACTATTCAGATAAAGACGATAACTCCGATAGAAACACCATCATCGGATCGACGAGAGAAAAATACGACCACACCAAAACCAAACTGGAAGCAACACTCAAGCATCGTGTTACTTCTGATGTGAAATTGAATACGGGTTACCATTTTAGACAAGATGAGCGAAGTTATGCTGATAGGAAACGTACCGATGAACAACGCGTTTTTGTTGGGGCCCAGTACAGACTAAATAGACCGTGGCAATTAGGCGGTAAAGTCTCCTACTCTTTTCGCGATGGCTCTGATTGGCAGGACGACAGCAGCGACTCGCCTAATTTGCGCCAATACTATTTAGCCGACAAAGAGAGGATTGAGCTCCGTGGCCACGGCAGTTATGACATGACCGACGATGTCCAATTGCTTGCAGAGCTTTGGTACGGCAACGATGACTATGCAAAACCCGATATTGGTTTGAGTGAAGGGGAAGATTACGGTTACGACCTCAGCCTTAACTTCAATTTACTCGACGGACTAAGCGGGCATGTTTTTTACAATCAACAGATCATCCGCTCCGAGCAACAACAAGCAAACTCTGACGTTGTCGGTTGGAATCGCTACACCACCAAACTCAAAGATGACATAACAACCATTGGCTTTGGTGTGAGTAAAGAGCAGCTACTAGACGACAAACTTTCTATCTCGTTTGATTACAGCTACAGCCAAGCTGATGGAAAATCTTCAACCACATCTGGTGGCTACCAATATCCTGATAACGAGGCGAACTCGTACCGATTTGAAGTCATCGCTGACTATGAAGTATCTGAAAATCAAAACGTGCAGCTCAACCTCCGTTATGAAGACTACTCAGAAGAGGATTACTTGTTTAATAACGAAACCGAAACGATGGGCGACGTTTTGCAAAGCTATGAAGGTTTATATGGTGGCGTCTATTGGAAATATCGCTTTTAAATACAGAGTGACGTGACAAAAAAAGCATCAGACGTTTCAAACGCCTGATGCTTTCGTATTTCAACTCTACTGCTGTGAGAAGTTGATTAAGCTTGGAAGCTCAACGGAATCTCAGCCAATTGGTTACCTTCGTTTGCAGGAAAGATAAGGTACTCGCCGTGGTATTTCACCATCGATTTGTAATCCGTCACTTTATGCACCATAAAGCCCGCTTGCGCTGCTTTCTCAACAAACTCAGCATGGTTGCCACGCACAAACCAGCTCATTGGTTTGACGAGCAGCTCGCCGTCGAAGCAGCTTTCGCATTGATCTGCGCATAGCGCCAAAGAGTTTTGACCTTCCGTGAAGATTTGGATTTTGCCACAACCAACAAGTTGCTCAGACGTTGATACTTCCCAGCCAGCTTGCTCCATCAAATCAAGAAATGATTCAATATCGGAGTCTTTTATCACTTTGGACTCTTCACCTTCAGGAAAAAACTGAGCGTAAAAAGCGGAAATACGCTTGAAGATAAACAACAAACCAGCGTCATTACCCTTTGAACGACCCGCTTTTTGCCAACGTGTTAAGTCATCGCCTACGGCTCGACCGAAACGCTGAGATTTAAGTGCTTTGGTAACCCAGCGCACTAAATAATGGTTATTCGCAACAGGGGCATTGGCTAACTTACCTGAGCGATGCTCTTGATCTAACTCTTCAAGTGCTGAGTTAACTAAGTTTTGAATTTCTTTGGTGTAATTCGACATTACGCCTTTCTTCCTAAAGTCCAATAAAACAGTGCTGAAAGCACAGAACAAGCAAACATCACAATGATCATCGGCCACGCCGCATTACCTGGTAATGATGCCACCAGCGCGCCAACCAATGAGCCGATACCGAATCTTAACGTCCCCGCCAGAGACGATGCTGTACCCGCCATTGATGGGTAGCCACTTAAAAGCAGCGCCATCGCGTTACTACCTATCGTCGACAATGTACCGATAAACAGCACAACAAAAGGTACGATGCCCCATAATCCGAAGTCCATTAACCAACTTACGAATAAACCAATCCCCGCCAAAAGTTGCACGAACAACCCAAAACGAAGCATGGCATGAGAGCCAACTTTCTTCACCAAGCGACCATTAATACTGGTCATGATGATCATCGCAACAATGTTCAAACCAAATAAATAACCAAAGTGGTCTGGTCGAACACCATATAAATCAATGTAAACAAACGAGCCCGCAGTCAGGAATGCAAACATTCCGGAAAATGAAAACGCTCCAGAAAGCATCAAACCTATCGCTTCAGGGTTGGAGCATAATCTGGCGTAGTTTCTCATCGTAGTGCGAAAACGAAGCGGCTGACGATTTTCTGGTTTCAGCGTCTCTGGAATTTTCCAAAGTACCAGTAGAATTACCACCACGGCGAAAATGGCTAATACCCAAAAAATAGAACGCCAACCAAACCAAATCGCTAAGTGACCACCGATCATAGGCGCGACCAAGGGTGCCATGGTGATCACTAAGGTGACGAAAGACATTGCACGGGCAAAATCTTCACGGTCAAACATGTCACGCACCACAGCTTGAATAATGACCGCTGCAGCCGCGCCAGCAAAACCTTGAGCGGTACGAACATAGGTTAACGCATCAATGCCGTTTGTGGTCGCACTCACCACCGCTGCTAATCCAAAGAAAAGCACACCCAAAATCAGTACCGGTCTGCGGCCAAAGCTATCGGCAAGCGGCCCATGAATTAACTGACCAATCGCAAAACCCGCCGTATAAGCCGTCAACGTAATCTGAACCGCGCCAGGCGCGACCCCCAAATCTTTAGCAATTGTCGGCATTGCAGGCAGATACATGTCGATCGCCAAAGGCGTCAAAGCACCAATCGCTCCTAATACAAGAAACAATAGAAAACTGATTTGGGATTGCGGAGCGCTTTGCGCTTTTTCTGTCATTCTTTTACCTCTTGTTGGAGCCCTTTCGTCAATACTTTCAGAGCAAAGTGAACGTAACGGACGGTTCTCATATCGCTGATATCTAGAAGCCAAAGGCCTGTTCTATCAACGTTCGAGAATCATAAGGGCAAATATGTACCAAGGTGTGACCTTGACGAACTCGACATAGAAAAGCGTGTGAAAGCGAAGTGTGTTTATGGGAAATAAACACAATGCAGTAAAAATGATGGAATTGATTCCACCATTTATTCACCACAGCCGAATGCTTTGCAATACGAGTATGCATGGCTCAGCTAAATGCAAAGGCATATCACTCAGATGAGTAAGCACACCGGAATTGTCTAGGCACTAATTTTGGTAGGAAAATTAATTTTGAGCCAATTCCTACCAAAAAACTAGTTCCAATTGGGAACTAAAGAATTTCCCATGCCGATAATTAATTCCAAATAGAATCAATTTCTTCCTGCGTGAGGTAGCGATAATCACCAGGTTCTAGTGCCTCATCGAGTTCAATCGAACCAATACGCTCACGATGTAAGTACTCAACTTTATTTCCTAACGCCGCAAACATGCGTTTCACTTGGTGATACTTACCTTCCACAATAGTTAACAATACTTCATTCTCTGCCTCGTTCACGATCTCCAAACGAGCAGGCAATGTTGCTTCTGATTCATTGCGCAAAATGATGCCTTGTTCGAGCTTTTCCGCGTAATCAGGCTGAATCGCATCGACGAGCCAAACACGGTACGTTTTCTCACACTTATGCTTAGGTGAGGTAATACGGTGAGACCACTTACCGTCATCCGTAATCAACACCAAACCGGTTGTGTCTACGTCTAATCGGCCTGCAAAGTGAAGGTTTTCAATTTTAGGCTCATCGAGCAATGCGAATGCAGTTTGGTTGTAGCCATCTTCATGTGAACAAACAAAGTCAGCAGGCTTGTACAACATAATGTAACGAGGACCAGGAGCACCAATAACACGGTCTTCCCACATCACTTCCGCACCTTCAGGTACTTTAAATGCACCACTTTTTTGAACCTCACCGTCAACGGTGATGTCACCACTTTTGATGATCTTTGTTGCCTGTTTGCGCGTTGCACCCAGAGCGTCACACAAATATTTATCTAAACGCATGAATACCTCATTGAATTATACCCAAGTAACCTCCAAATCTCGGTTTAAAGGTCACTTGGGTATAAAAGTCAGGTATTATAGCGTTCCTCGTTCGAATAGTTGAGCAATTTCACATATTTTCATGTACACACTTCGCCCTTATCAAGCCGACTCGGTTAAAGCAGTCATTCACTACTTTCGTAAACACTCGACACCAGCAGTGATCGTACTGCCTACTGGTGCCGGAAAAAGCTTGGTGATCGCAGAGCTTGCTCGCCTTGCGAAAGGGAGAGTGTTAGTCCTCGCTCACGTTAAAGAGCTGGTCGAGCAAAACCACGCGAAGTATGAAGGTTATGGTTTAAAAGGTTCCATCTTCTCAGCAGGATTGGGGCGAAAAGAAACTGACCAGCAAGTCGTGTTTGCTTCGGTTCAATCGGTCGTACGTAACTTAGATTCGTTCAAAAACCAGTTTTCTCTGCTCGTTATTGATGAGTGCCATCGTGTGCCGGATGACAAAAACAGCAGCTACCAAAAAGTTATTACTCACTTACGAGAACTGAACCCAGGCATTAAGGTTCTGGGACTAACTGCAACGCCCTATCGTTTAGGAATGGGCTGGATTTATCAGTATCACACCCGAGGTCAAGTACGCACCGAAGAGCCTCGATTCTTCCGCGATTGTATTTTCGAACTGCCGATCCGTTACTTGCTCGACGAAAACTTCCTCACTCCGGCCCGCATGATGGACGCGCCCGTTTTGTCTTACGACTTCTCGCAACTGAAACCCGCAAACACCGGACGCTACAAAGAAGCAGAAATGGACATGGTGATCGATAAAGCCAAACGCGCCACTCCGCAAATTGTTGAGCAAATCATGCAATATGCGAGAGAACGTCAAGGTGTCATGATCTTCGCCGCGACTGTCCGACACGCACAAGAGATCCACAGTTTACTGCCAGAAGGCGAAACTGAAATCGTTATTGGTGATACACCTACGCCGGAGCGCGATGCGATCATCCAAGCGTTCAAGAATCGTCAAATAAAATATTTGGTCAATGTTTCGGTACTGACTACCGGGTTTGATGCGCCGCATGTCGATTTAATCGCGATTTTGCGACCAACAGAGTCAGTCAGTCTATACCAGCAGATTGTAGGGCGAGGATTACGCTTATCAGACGGAAAATCAGAATGTTTAGTGCTTGATTACGCAGGCAACAGCTACGATTTATACCAACCTGAAGTCGGTGATCCCAAACCAGACTCTGACAGTGAAATTATCACGATTCCCTGCCCGGCTTGCGGATTCAATAACAACTTCTGGGGTAAATTGGATAGTAACGGTTTCTTGGTTGAACACTTTGGCAGACGTTGCCAAGGTTACTTTGAAGATGAAGACACAGGCGAACGTGAACACTGTGGATACCGTTTTCGTGCCAAATACTGTGGTGAATGTGGTGCCGACAACGATATCGCTGCGCGCATTTGTCATGAGTGTGACGCAACGCTTGTTGATCCAGATAAAAAATTAAAAGAAGCCCTTAATCTGAAAGATGCATTGATATTTGAATGCACAGAAATGGACCTGTCAGTATTCAAGTCCAGTGATGGTAAATCTCAACTCAAGGTGACATATTCTGGCGAACCATACCAAGGCGAAGGCATTGCGTTAGTTCATGAGTTTTGGTCATTGAGTACCAAAAAACAAAAACAAACGTTTAAAGACCAATTTGTGCGCCCTCACTTGGCAGACAAGCATCGCCCTTTTGAAGAGGCTTCACCGACACGTGTTGTTGCCAATCAACATCGTTTCCGTTTGCCTCAGTTTGTTATTGCAAGGAAATCCGGTCGCTTTTGGAAATTGCGAGACAAAATTTTTGAAGACGAGTTGAAATAACGTCCGCAACATTTAGTAAAACTGAACTCGATGATTCACTCTCTGTTCATCTATATCCGATATACTGCGGCTAACGTTCTAGAAAAGGTTTGACTATGTATAAAGCAACGACTTCTCAACATTCTGCGTTACTTTTCGGCCTTATCACGACATTGATGTGTGCACCAAGTTTCGCCAAGCATGACGACTACTATGCCTCACAAAATGGTCACGCCATCGTGCAAGATGTCGAAAAGCCTGGAACACGTATTGAATTCGATGAAGATCAAGATGAGGTCTATCGCGCGGTTCAACAAGGATATATACGACCATTTTCGGACCTTTACGCCGCAGTAGAAAACGACCTATACGGCCGTATCATCAAGGTCGAGCTTGAAGAAGATGATGATGCTTGGGTGTATGAATTGAAAATCCTGTACAACAATAGCGTCCTGAAAGTTGAGTATGACGCCGCCACGCTGGAAATGCTTGAGATCAAAGGTCGCAGCTTTAACAAAGCGTTAAAGCCACAAAACAACTAAACTGGTCTAATGCGTAATCCCGACGCAATGCGTAACTTACTTCGATAACACTCCAAACATAATAAGAATCACCAATATGAAAATACTTATCGTTGAAGATGACCCTCGTTTAGGCGAGCAAATCATCGAAACATTAGAAAGTACCGGCTGGGTACCAGAATTATCTCAAGATGGCATAGACGCTCTGTATCGCGCGACATCGGAAGAATGGGACGCTATTGTTCTTGATCTAGGACTGCCGAAATTGGATGGCCTCACCGTGCTAAAAGGCATTCGTGATGAAAACATCAATACCCCTGTCGTTATCCTGAGTGCTCGCGATACCCTAACGCAGAGAGTTGAAGGTCTAAACGCAGGTGCAGACGATTACCTAACTAAGCCGTTTGAAATGGTTGAGCTTATCGCTCGTATTCGCGCACAACTACGAAGAGCATCAGGTAACGCCTCTCCTGTGATGCAAATTGGCGACTTGAGCTTGGATACGCGCACTTCTAAAGTAATGTGGCAAGGGCAAGCAGTAAGCTTAACGGCACTGGAGTATAAAGTGGTCGCTTACTTTATGCATAACCCAGAAAAAGTAATTTCTCGCACCGAACTCGTCGAGCACATTTACAAACAAGACTTTGATCGTGACTCCAACACAATCGAAGTTTTTATCGGCCGAATTCGCAAAAAAATCGCGCCAAAGATCATCAAAACTGTCCGAGGGTTGGGATACCAATTAAATGCCGAATAAGAACAGGCTACCGTTGAACGCAATAAAACGACTGAGTATCAAAAGTCGCCTCGTTTTAGCGGCGATCGTTTGGTTGACGGCAATGATCCTCGCAGCTGGTGTGACGATACCGACCCAAGTGTACAACTATATGGTTGACGACACTCGCTCACAGCTGAGTATTTTTATGGATGAAATCGCCGCTCAGTTAGAAGTCGATGAGACTGGGCACCTCTCACTCGCTGCTCTGCTCTCAGACCCTCGATTTAACCGGCCTTACAGTGGTTTATATTGGAGTGCCTCTACTGAGACGAGTCTCGAGCGTTCTCGTTCTTTGTGGGACAAAAAAATCGAATACAAAGGTCTGGATAACGATGCTTACGGCGCGAGAGGCGAAAAGCTGATTACCATAGAAAAAGCTCTGTACTTACCAGATTACGATGGGCCTATCCATATCATTATTGGTATTGACGAAGAGCCTATCAAAAGCACCCTGCAAACGCTAATCGGGCAACTCTGGCTTATTTTAGGCTTATTATTCGCAGGGGTTCTTGCCGTCATTTTGCTGCAAATTGCATGGTCATTGAGTCCGCTTACGAAGTTACAAAAAGAGTTGGCAGAGCTGAAGTCTGGTAACAAAAAGAGTCTAGAAGAAACCTATCCGAAAGAGATTTCTCCTCTTATCTTCGACCTCAACGCTCTGCTTTTTCATTATCAGGAATTGTTAGAACGAGCTAGGAATCATGCAGGCAATCTTTCACACGCGCTAAAAACCCCCCTTTCTGTCCTAAAAAATGAAGTACAGACGTTAGAACCTGATACGCAATCCCGTCTGCGTACTCCGATCAATCAAATACAAGATCATATCGATTACCATCTGGGCCGTGCTCGCATGGCGGGGTCGATGAATATTTTATCAGTAAAATCGAACCCAGCAGAGCGTGTGGATGCTATCTCAATGGCGTTTGATAAAGTGTATGCGAGCCGAGATATCTCCTTAATTAATGAACTTGATTCAGAGCTGAATGTAGCGGTAGAGCAAACCGATCTCGACGAAATGCTGGGTAACTTGCTTGAAAATGCCTATAAGTGGGCCAACAACATGATTCGTGTGCACTCCTCTCAGGATAAAGACAATATACACATCATCATTGAAGATGACGGACCAGGTATCCCTAAAGAGAAACTGAGTCAAGTAATCAAGAGAGGTGTTAGATTGGATGAAGCAACCCCTGGTTCAGGTCTTGGTCTAAATATAGTCAGTGAAATGGCACACAGTTACCGAGGTCAATTAACACTGGAAGCGAGCGCTTTAGGTGGCTTAAAAGCATCTTTAGTCTTACATCTCAGCCGAACATAAAGCATATAACGCATAAACTTTGTTCTTCGGACCATGATTAGTAAACCGATGAAAATGAAGCCGATGTGAACAAAATCCAAGCAAAGCGTTAAAAGGGATAGCCTTCCACCCAGCTAAATCATACCTTTTTGTTGATTTGGATACGATTTGGGTTGCCCATTTATAAGTGGAATGATAGTATCCGCGCTCGCTTGAACAGTTCCTGTTTCAAGCTTTACCACGAACAACAAGGTCGCATTGTTGATTGTGAACATTTGATTTTTACTAATTTGAGAGTAAATACTATGAAATTCGAAGCAGTAGTACGTACTGAACTAGGTAAAGGTGCGAGCCGCCGCCTACGTCACGCTGGCAAATTCCCTGCAGTTGTATACGGCGGTGAAGAAGCAGCAGTAGCTATCGTTCTTAACCACGACGACATCGTAAACCAAATGGACAAGCCTGAATTCTACGAAGGCCTAGTTCTAGTTATCGATGGCAAAGAAGTTAAAGTTAAGCCACAAGACGTTCAACGTCACGCGTTCAAGCCAAAAGTTGAACACATGGACTTCATCCGTATCTAATTCCCTACCAAGGAATTAATCGGATTAAATCCAAACCTTTTGCATTAAAGATAATCGGACTTACCAACCGAGACATCTAAAAAATTTCAAAACCCCGGAGTCTTACCACCTCCGGGGTTTTACTATATGTGGCATATAACAATTGATTTACGAACGGGCAATGTACTTCACTAAAGTGAGATCCGTCAGCGTCATACGGTCAATGATTTCCGCCTCTTCCTCTCCAGTACGTACAAAACCACACTTCTTGTAGAAGTTAAGCCCCTGTTTATTGGTATCCAGTGCTTTCAGGCTTATCTGCATAACGGGCGTAGAGAGTAGACGCGTTTCTAGTTCATCTAACAGTGCACTCCCTGCCCCTTGCCCATAATGCAAAGGAGAGACATAGCAACATGTTACCCACGCCGTTTTATCTTCACAGGTGTGGTTAGGTAGTTCGTAACTTAAAAAGCCGACGATTTCCCCTTGTCTCTCAACCACGATCAATTGGGCCAGTTGCTCAGTCATGACTCGCGTCCACATCCTTTCTCGGCGCTCAATCGTAAACTGATCGATGTAGCTCTGTGGCATTAACCCTTTGTATGCTACCTGCCACGAATCAACATGTATCTTGGCGATTTGAGTTGCTTCCTCTCTGACTGCGTTCCTTACTGTGTATCTCATTACTATCCTTTCTTAAAATTCACCACTTACAAATTCTTTCAACCCTACTCTTTAAATCGAAGCTCAAAGCGAGCAGCCACAGATGCAACGCTTTACATTACTCTATTTCATTTTCATTAATTCAATGATAGTGCACATCGTAATATCCGAAGAAAACGCCTCGTTATTTACGTTTCACTTTCGCTCATTAGATTGAATCTATTTGTTTTAACATCCGGGTATCGAAAGCGGGATAAACACGGTAAGGTATCGAATAAGAATAAATAAACGATATCTAAGGCATAAGATTTCTAAACGGTCGCAATTATAGTACAGAGAGAAATACCCTTTCTGGTTGTATTAAACAGAGTAAGCCAAGATCAAACGAGTTTGGGTTTTACAGTGATCATTTTATATACAAAACATTTCCCTCATCATCAGAGCGAAAATTTATAACGATTTGTGTCATAGCTGCTAAGAAAAACATGAACTTGGCAAAATAATCACCAAAATCAGCGCTATACTTCGCAAAAATGCGCATTGATTCACACAAACCACATTCATTCAATTGGCCACTTCACAAAATAACCCCCTCCCTCTAATTTCAATATACTAAAAACTATTTCTGTTTAATTGGAGACGTAGTTTGCAGGCTTATTAATTCATTTCTCCGATAGAAGTATAAATAAGAGATAGATCACTAAAGTTTCACATTAATTCCGTATATTTCACGCCGTAACAATAACAAAATCACAAAGAAAGGATCCCTTATGAAGTTTTCCAAATCTCTTTTGGTAATGGCAGTGGGCGCTGCGCTAGCAGGATGCGGCTCAGACAGCGATAATTCTCCAGTAACCTGTGAGACTGCAGATTCTTGTACTAAGTTCACCGTTCTCCACACTAACGATAACCACGGTCGCTTTTGGCATAACAGCGACGGCGAATATGGCATGGCTGCGCGTCACACTTTAATCGAATCTATTCGCGCAGAAGTCGAAGCAAAAGGCGGTGAAACCATTCTGCTGTCTGGCGGTGATATTAATACCGGCGTACCAGAATCAGACATGCAAGATGCGGTTCCAGACTTCGTGGGGATGAACCTACTTGGTTACGATGCAATGGCTGTCGGTAACCACGAGTTTGATAACTCACTAGATATTCTCGATATGCAAGCTGAGCTAGCTGACTTCCCTATGCTGGCTGCGAATATCTATAAGAAAGATACCAATGAGCGTTACTTCGACCCTTACAAAGTATTTACTATCAACGGCCTTAAGATCGCTGTAATTGGTCTAACCACCCAGGACACGGCGAAGCTAGTCAATCCAGACAACGTATCAAACATCCACTTCGAAGACCCTCAAGTTGAAATCAAAAAAGTACTTAAGGAAATCGAAGAAAACGAAAAAGTAGATCTAGTATTTGCAACGACGCACATGGGTCACTACCAAGATGGTAATAATGGTAGTGAAGCACCAGGGGACGTGAAGCTCGCTCGCTCTCTTGAAGAGGGACAACTAGACGCTATCATCGGTGGTCACTCACAAAACCCAGTGTGTATGGAGCCAGGTACCAATGAGTATGCTGATTTCAAACCTGGTGATGATTGCGCGCCAGACCAACAAAAAGGCACTTGGATTATGCAAGCGCATGAGTGGGGTAAATATGTGGGTCGTGCGGACTTCGAATATTACGACGGCAAGCTTCACTTAGCGAACTACGCACTGATTCCTGTAAACCTTTTGGACGACAACGATGAAGTGATCGGTGAGCGCATTCAACAAGATGCGACGGTAAAAGCGTTACTACTGCCATACCAACAGCAAGGTCAAGAGTTATTAGATGAGAAGATTTCTAATACGACGGGTAAGTTAGAAGGTGATCGTAACGTAGTTCGCTCTCAACAAACTAACCTAGGTCATCTACTGGGCGAAGCATACCGTACTTACAAAACGGTAGGTGCTGACTTTGGTGTGATGAACTCTGGCGGTGTGCGTGATTCAATCCAAGATGGTGATATCACTTACCGTGATGTACTTACAGTCCAGCCGTTCGGTAACTTCGTGACTAAAGCAACTATGACAGGTAAAGAAGTTAAAGAATACCTAGATGTGGTTGCGACGAAATCTGCAGGCTCTGGTGCTTACGCTCAACTAGATAACATCACTTTAGATGTAAATTGTGATGCTGGCTCAGTAACCATTACCGACATTAACAATAAAGGCTTCGATCTAGACGCAACGTACACATTCTCTGTAATCAGCTTCAGTGCTGCTGGTGGCGATAACTATCCAATCATCGATGTTCAATCTACCCAGCTAACCGATGCATACGTTTTACGTGAGTTCTTCGTAAATAACCCACAGATCTCAGCGGATAGCTACAACAAGAACTTAGAAAACATCAAGTACTTCAGTAACGGTCAAGCTGTGAAAGGTTGCCCGGCAACTAATAGCTAAAAACACCTTACACTCTGACGTGAAGAGCTTTTAGAAGTTGTTCCGTCAGAGCCTCCCTAAAAACCGAAGCGTGACGCTTCGGTTTTTTTATTTTCGTTAAAGTGCTGAAAATTATCGCCCTTCATAAAGTGTTCAAAAATTATTCATTTGTGTTGTTGACGCCCATGTGCTGGGCTTCTATGTTTGATAAGGTCTTTCGAAAATACAGATTCATCAACTAACTTTTCGCTATGAAGTTTCGTAGCTTAGTGGATGATTCTAGGAAAGATGTGAATGGCGTTACAAACACTGCTCTCAAACAATTTGTCTTTTTGACCTAAAACGAAGGTGATTCGCCGCCAAGCGTTCACCAATGAGCAGCGATCTGGACGTCAATATGTTCAAACTGCTGCCATCGAGTTCAGGAGGTCAAAAATGAAACGAGCCAGCAATAGCTACAGACTTCAAATGATCAAAGAAGTGGTTACCCGTAGAGAGCGCGAAGCTTGCACGGACCCTATGGCGAGATACATTCATCAGCTGATGGATGAACGCCCGACAAGTAAATTAGATGTTGAATTCAATCATCGATTTTCAGGAAGCCACTTTGACGAACATGCTGGGGGATGGGTCAGTGACCGTTGGTCAATGAAGTAGCGCTAATTTAACGAGTATGCCTTACACGCACCGCATAGTAAGAGCTAATACAGTCCCGGCTCATCATTGATTATTGCCGAGCCGGGATAATTCGAAATTTAAAAGAGATCTTGCTGTGGTGATAATTCTTCTTGAGACTCTTCTGCCTTGCCCTTCCCTGCCAATACCTTTCTTCTATAGCGCTGACGGCATAGCTTAATTACATGCAACTGTTGAGCAGGGGTATATGTGAGCCAGTTAAATCGCTCTTCTCTTTTACGCATACATCCTTTGCAATACCCTTTTTCGTCCACACTACAAATACCAACGCAAGGGTTTGGGACGGTAAAAAACTCTAGTTGCTCCATGCTCTAACCGTTTTTTGCTCGCTGTGCTGTAATGATATTATAACGACTTCAATATAAGCTCCCAACAGTGCTATACATCTTGCACCTTGAAGCCGTTTGAGTATATAAACTGGACTCTGTCACAGTAATACGAAACTATTACCTTATGCTGACAAAAACAGTGTTTTATTACCTATACTTACCACGTTTTCTAAAAACGGAGTCTATAAAATGAAGCTTAGCCTAAAAACGTTAGTTACAGCAATCTCTCTTCCTGTTCTTATGACTGCATGTGCTAGCAACGGTGACAATGTGAAAGAAATTACGGCTCAAGATTTACAGCACCATAATTGGGAGCTGGTTCAGATTGATGGTAAAAACATCGAATTAAAAGAACGTCAGCAAGCGCCTCGCTTAGAAATCGGAGAAAATCTGACTGCAAATGGTAACGCGGGGTGTAACAACTTCTTTGGTCAAGCTGAACTAAAAAACAATCAACTACGCATCGAAAAAATGGGAATGACCATGAAGATGTGTATGGATGACCAAATGAAAATTGAGCAAGCGATGTCTGAAACTCTTACTGAATGGAGTGATATAACGCTAACCAAAGAAGGGCTAATGCTTAAAAATGACGATCACGAACTAACGTTTCAGTTGCGTGATTGGGTAAACTAAGTCCCATTTCATATTCTAAGAGCAGCCATAAAATGGCTGCTTTTTTTATGCCTCCTAATCCATATCAAAGCAGGCAGGATGTCTGTTTCGCACGTTTCGGTTAGCAAAATCGTTTAAAACGACAAACTCTTTCCCTCTTTACGCCCTCAACGCCACGTCTACGACGCGGGTTCAGTCTTCCAAATCAACATATCGAAGTTGCTTGAGGACAATAATTTTCAATTACTTGAAAGAATATCGTCAAACAAGCGGTCCGCTCTTGTATACCTAAAACGACACCAGAATTGTCCTTTCTTCGTTTTGCTTCACATTGAGAATAATTCTTTGAATCAATGAGTGATTCCGTTTGGGATTGGCATTGATAATAGAGAGAGATGGATTACTATCCTTGTAACAAAGCGGAGCGACTTGTTTAGACGTCAATAACATCGGAAACGAGAATAAAAAGACATAACACGGAATAGATATGAAAAAGCTACTCAGTACCGTTGGCATTTTAGCCACCACTTTCGCGACATCTTCTTTTACCAACTCATCGGTTGCTAGTGAATGGCAAAAAATCGAACAACAAGCCGACGGACAATCCGTCTACTTTCATGCTTGGGGCGGAAGCCAAGAAATTAATCGCTACATCCAGTGGGCGAGTAGAGAGCTAAAATCGCGTTATAACGTGACGCTAAACCACGTTAAAGTCACCGATATTTCTGAGACCACCACTCGACTTATCGCAGAAAAAGCCGCAGGTAAAAACAGCGGTGGCAGTGTTGATATGGTTTGGATCAATGGCGAAAACTTCAAATCAATGAAGGATAACCAATTGCTGTTTGGTCCTTTTGTTGAAGGTTTGCCAAGCTGGCAATACGTCGATAAATCATTGCCAATTGATGTGGATTTTTCAGAGCCGACTGAAGGTCTGGAAGCACCTTGGGGTGTGGGGCAATTAGTGTTTATCCATGATGAGCAAACCCTGCATAACCCTCCTCGATCATTTGCTGAAATGCTGAGTTACGCAAAGGCGTTTCCAAATCGCCTAACTTACCCTCGCCCACCAGAGTTTCATGGCACAAGCTTTATTAAAGCATTACTCATTGAACTGTCTAACAACGCCCCTGCTCTGCAACAACCAGTTACCGATGACACGTTTGAACAAGTTACTCAACCGCTATGGGCTTACCTAGATGAGTTCCATAAAGTCGCTTGGCGCGGTGGTAAACAGTTTCCAGGCGGTACAGCAGAAACCCTTCAACTACTGGATGATGGTCAGACTGACCTGGCAATTACCTTTAACCCGAACGCGGTTTTCTCTGCGCAGTCGAGCGGTAATCTTGCAGAAAGTACCAAAGCGTATGCGATGGACGCAGGTGCACTCTCAAACATTCACTTCTTAGCGATTCCTTGGAACGCAAATGCCAGTGCTGGTGCGCAAGTTGCGATAAACTTTTTATTGAGCCCTGAAGCACAATCTCGCAAAGGTAACCTTAACATCTGGGGCGATCCTTCAGTGCTAAGCAGCCAATACCTAACAGGTTCGGCTAAACATACTCAACAATTCAAATCTATCGCTGAGCCGCATCCAAGTTGGCAATCTGCCTTAGAAAAAGAATGGTTGAAACGCTACGGGAATTAATAAGAGCCCATGTTAAGAGCGCTATATTTAGTCATTATCGCAGTTTGTATTTTACCTACCATTCCGGGACTACTCGGAGTGGTGGTCTCTGCGCTCGGTTATGTGCCTCCTATCGGCTTGCACCACTTTTCTTTAGATGGCTTTAACGCTGTTTTTGATTGGGAGGGTGTTTGGACATCCATCGGGCTGACTTTCTACTCCGCCATTTTCAGTAGCTACTTGGCTTGCTTGATCACATTTGCGATTTTGCAAGCATCGTGGGGCAGCAAGTTTTGGCGAAAAATTGAAGTAAGCCTCTCGCCACTTCTTGCCATGCCGCACGTAGCGTTTGCGATTGGCTTTGCGTTCTTGTTTGCCCCAACTGGTATGGGCGTTAGGGTTCTCAACCAACTGTTTGGTTACGATCCCAATGCGCAAACGGTGAATGACTTAGCATTGCTGATTAAAGATCCGCATGCACTCGGTTTGATCATCATGCTTGCGATTAAAGAAGTGCCGTTTTTATTGTTGATGAGTATTCCAATTCTTCAGCAATTGAAAGTCGATAAGATTGAAAAAGTCAGTCACTCAATGGGCTACAGTTCGGCGCAAGCGTGGTGGAAATGCGTGTTCCCACAGTGGATAGCAAAACTGCGCTTTCCAATGCTGGCGGTATTGGCTTACAGCTTGTCGGTTGTCGATGTTGCATTGATTATTGGCCCTACCAACCCACCAACATTTGCGGTTTTAGTGTGGCAGTGGTTTAACGACCCTGATTTATCGCTACTACCAAGAGCTGCCGCAGGCGCGGTAGTGTTGTTTGCGATCGCTAGCCTTGTGATTGGATTTGCACGCTTAATGGAATGGTGTATTACCAAAGGCTTCAAACGCTGGCAGTACTCTGGTCGAAACGGGTTTCGTTTACCCGGTAAGACCCTGTTTTCACTGATTGCGCTACTCGCACTTCTAATGATTCCACTCATGGTGGTATGGAGCTTTGCTCAACGCTGGCGCTTTCCAGATTTACTACCGAGCCGCTATAGCCTGCGTTTTTGGGAATACGAATGGCACAGCATTCTTGGCACGCTGGAACAGAGCATGCTGATTGCTGTTATCAGCGCGACCGTCGCTCTAGTCCTTGCCTTGATCGCACACGAGTATCGCCTTCGTTATCGCTGGCAGGTGCCCGGTTACATTATCGCCATCCCAATGCTGATTCCTCAGCTATCGGTGCTATTCGGTATGCAAGTAGTGACACTGTATTTTAACAGTAACGCGTATTTCTTTTGGGTATGCTGGGCGCATGTGTTCTTCGCATTCCCATTTATTTACCTCTCGCTAGACGGCCCGTGGCGCAGCTTCGACAACGGCTTAACTCGCGTCGCACTCAGCTTGGGTAAATCACCGATGCAAGCTTGGTTAAAAGTGAAACTGCCAATCCTCCTACCTGCAATTACATTCGCATGGGCGGTCGGTATTAGCGTAAGTCTGGCGCAATACCTACCGACACTGGTGCTAGGGGCTGGGCGCATTAGCACCATCACCACCGAAGCCGTTGCGCTATCCAGTGGTTTTGACCGACGTGTCACCGCGATTTATGCCATTTGGCAAGCACTCTTGCCGTTCTTGTTCTTCTCTTTTGCGATACTACTAAGCCGCTTACACGTGAAGTATCGCCGCTTGTCTATAAAAGGTTTACTACTGAATGAGTCTTTGTCTCGAAAACCTCGCCATCCGTAAAACCAATGGCGACACGCTTTTCTCAGCGTTCAACATGACCGTAGAGAAAGGTGAAATTGTTACTCTGATGGGACCAAGCGGTTGTGGTAAATCCACTTTGTTGGATGCCATTGCTGGACACCTCTCCACCGAGTTCAACTACTCTGGCTCCATTACGCTTGATAACGAAAAGTTGGATGCCCTCCCTGCACATAAGCGGCAGGTTGGTATTCTGTTCCAAGAAGATTTGCTCTTCCCTCACTTAACGGTGTGGGAGAACCTTGCATTCGCGCTACCAAACTCAATCAAAGGTGAGGAGCGTAAAGCACACGCCATGCAAGCACTTAAGAACATTGCATTGACCAAACTTGCCGAATCCTTCCCAGATCAAATCTCCGGAGGACAACGCGCCCGTATCTCATTGACTCGTATGCTGCTGGCAAAGCCGAAAGTTGCGCTACTTGATGAACCCTATAGCAAGTTGGATAAAGACCTGCGTGTACAATTTCGCAACTGGGTGGTCAAACAATTACAGCAAGCGAACATCCCTACTTTGATGGTAACGCACGATGAGGATGATATTCCTGATGGCAGCCGCTGCCTAAACTGGCCATGGGAGACAAACCATGCTTGATAGCCTGAGTATAAAGCTCATCCGCAAACCGCTGGCCATCAGTGCGACATACCTCGATAAATGTGGCATCACCGCAAATCAGACGACAGTATTTGGTTTTGTGCTTGGCTGCTTTGCCCTACCGGCTTTGATCGCCGAACAGTACTTGTTGGCGTTGCTGTTTATTTTGCTGAACAGAATCTGTGATGGATTAGACGGCGCACTGGCGAGAATTCAAGGCATTACCGATGCGGGTGGTTTTCTCGATATCAGCTTGGATTTTCTGTTCTATTCCCTGATTCCTTTTGGTTTTGTGTTGGCAAATCCAGAACAAAATGCCATTGCAGGGGCATTTTTGATTTTTTCCTTTGTCGGGACGGGAAGCAGCTTTTTGGCTTTTGCCATCATGGCAGGCAAACAAAGCATCGATAATCCAGTGTATAAACACAAATCTCTCTACTACATGAGCGGTTTAACCGAAGGTACTGAAACCATTGGTTGTTTGGTGCTATTTTGTTTGTTACCGCAACACTTTGCCGTCATTGCTTATATCTTTGGTGCAGCATGTTGGTTTACCACATTCACACGTATTTACTCTGGGTTTCATACGCTTAAAGGCCATTAAACCACTGAGAAGTTCACGTTTCCTTGAGAGAACAGCCGCTAAGCACCTGTTTTATATAACACTAAAGCATATATTAAATTGGGGTATATACTCTTTGGATGGAGAGAAATCATTCGGAGGCTATATGAAAAAATACGTCAAGCTAGGTATGCTGCTCATCATGTCTTGTATTGTTATGCTTAGCGGCTGTACCTCACCTAACCCGTACGGAGATGCATACGGCTCTTCAGACACGCGCAAAGTTCAGCAGGTTTACTACGGAACGATTGAAAAAGTTGAACCAGTAACCATTGATGCCTCTACCCAATCCAACGCCATAGGCACAATCGCTGGTGCCGCCGTGGGTGGCATATTAGGCTCAAAAGTCGGGGGCGGCTCTGGCTCGGATATCGCAGCTATTGGTGGTGGTCTGCTGGGTGGTTATGCCGGCAGTAAAGCCGCTGAAGCAACCGCGAAACGAAATGGTGTGAATCTGACCATTCGCTTAGAGGATGGAAAAATAATCTCTGTCGTTCAAGAAGCAAACCCAAACATGATTTTTCAGCCAGGCCAAGCGGTTCAAATCAACATGTCTGGTAATGACGCAAGGGTTGTACCTCGCTAATTTGAACACGATGACTCCGTTCCATTGGTCTGCTGTTTTGTTTCAAAGAGCTTAATCCGCGCAAGCGTACATTGCTTACTTATCGGCTTGCGCGATTCTATTTGTATCAAGTTTGATCGTCGTCAATGGAACATCAATCTCCCACACCTTTCGATGTTCAAATGACATCAAGTTGCTAGCATGAGCCCATTCCAGATAACTTTGGGCTTGTTATGACTCCGACTGTTGACCACGTACTCCTTAATATCGCGCTAAACCTCAGCTCTAATCGCTCTCACGAACAGCAATATCAAAACCTCATTGATGGGGTCGCGCAAGTATTCCCATGTGATGCTAGTTGCCTGTTTATCTTCGATGAGGATGGGTTTCTGACTCCTGTCGCGGTAAAAGGCTTATCCAGCTCGGTCTTAGGTCGTCGCTATTTCCCCAAAGCGCATCCACGCTTAGATGCCATTATTCATAGCCGCGAACCGGTGCGTTTCGATGCCGATTGTTCACTGCCTGATCCTTTTGACGGCACACTATTAACCGAAGACCAGTGCATTGATGTTCACGATTGCATGGGCTTTAGCTTGTATGTAGAAGGCCAACTTGTTGGCGCACTAACTATGGATGCTCTAACGGTGGGCGCGTTTGATGACATTGACCCTGTCGCTATCGAAACCTTTGCGGCTTTGACCGCTGCGACATTGCGTAACATTGCTCAATTAAAAGCACTCAAAGCGCAAAACCAGAAGCAAAAAAGCGTCACTCAAACCCTTATCCAGCAAGCCCGTTCTCAACATGGCGAAATGGTGGGTTTGAGTCCGCAGATTAACCAGTTACGAAACAACATTGCGACCGTTGCTCAATCAGATTACGCGGTACTTATCACAGGAGAGACCGGTACTGGTAAAGAACTGGTCGCGCACTCGGTACACGCGCAATCTCATCGTAGCGATAAGCCGATGATTTACGTCAACTGTGCGGCCCTGCCTGAAGGTCTGGCTGAGAGTGAACTGTTTGGCCATGTCAAAGGCGCATTTACAGGTGCTAATAGCCACCGTGCCGGTAAGTTTGAACTGGCAGACGGTGGAACGATTTTCCTTGATGAAGTGGGCGAACTGCCTTTGATTTTGCAAGCAAAATTGCTGCGCGTAATTCAGCAAGGCGAGCTGCAACGTGTGGGTAGCGATCAGCATTTGATGGTCAATGTGCGCATCATCGCCGCGACCAATCGACAATTAGAAAAAGAGGTCGAAGCTGGCACATTTCGAGCAGACCTATTCCACCGTTTAAATGTATTCCCAATCCAAGTCCCCCCACTTCGTGCCCGTGACGGGGATATTCCCGTTTTAGCAGGATATCTGTTAGAAAAGGTACGCCAACAATTTAATGCGCCCAATCTGCACGTTCACCCTAAAGTGTTGACTCAACTGGAGTCTTTACCTTGGTACGGAAACGTACGCGAGCTCGAACACACTTTAACTCGCGCGGCTTTACACGCTATTCAACAAGGTGCAAGCACGATCATGCTTAACCATTTTGACACCTCACTGGCTCTCGATGATGTAAAAAACACATCGCATTATCTGCCTAAAGAAAGCCAACCAATGCGAGAGCTAATAGAAAGCTATCAACGTGATTTAATTGAACATGCTTTGAGCCAAACTGGTGGCGTTTGGGCAAAAGCAGCGGAGTTTTTACAAATGGATCGCGGGAACTTATATCGGATGGGTAAAAAGCTCGGGATCAATAAATAACCAACCACAAGAAGCCGATGTAATTAAGACATCAAGCCCGTTGTCTTAATTACATCAACCACTCTCCTAAATCTGATAAAATTCAATACAAATCAACAAGATAAAAACTGGCACACATTCTGCTCTCTAGTGCTCAACATCACGACTATTAAAATAATCACTGGAGAACCCAATATGTTCTGTATTCAATGTGAACAGACAATTCAAACCCCTGCTGTTAAAGGTTGTTCTTTTGCACAAGGCATGTGTGGCAAAACTTCTGAAGTATCAGACCTACAAGACGTGTTGGTTTACACACTGCAAGGGGTTTCTTTTTGGGCATCAAAAGCACTTGAATTCAATATCATTAACGATGAAATCAACCAATGGGCACCAAAAGCATTTTTCTCTACATTGACGAACGTAAACTTCGACCCTGAACGCATCTTAGAGTTAACTTCTCAAGCTGCAACGTACAAAGCATTGCTAAAAGAACAAGTGATGTCTGCCGCCACGCTCGCCGATACCGAAGTTGCTGACATTCCTGCGGTTGCTCACTTTGAGCTACCAAACAGCGCAGAAGCAATCTTAACTTTTGCTCCGCAAGTCGCGGTTAACCGTGGTAAAGACCAAGTACATGAAGATGTTATTGGCCTACGCCTACTTTGCCTATACGGACTTAAAGGTGCAGCCGCGTACATGGAGCACGCACACGTTCTTGAGCAAACCAACAACGATATCTATGCCGAATACCATGAAATCATGGCGTGGTTGGGCACAGATCCTGAAGATCTTGGCGAACTACTTGATTGCTCAATGCGCATTGGCTTGATGAACTACAAAGTGATGGAAATGCTCGACCAAGGCGAAACAACGACCTTCGGCCATCCAGAACCAACCACGGTGAACGTCAAACCAGTAAAAGGCAAATGTATTCTTGTCTCTGGCCATGATTTGCATGACCTAGAAAAAATCCTGCAACAGACCGAAGGCAAAGGCATCAACGTTTACACCAACGGTGAAATGCTGCCTGCACACGGCTACCCAGAGCTGAAGAAATACCCTCATCTTGTCGGTAACTACGGCAGCGCATGGCAAAACCAGCAGAAAGAATTCGCAAACTTCCCTGGCGCAATCGTAATGACGTCAAACTGTTTGTTGAATCCAAATGTGGGTCAATACGCAGACCGTCTATTCACCCGCAGTATTGTTGGCTGGCCTGGAGTGGCTCACATCGAAGGCGATGATTTTAGCCAAGTGATTGAATGTGCTCTAGCGCAAGACGGTTTCCAACACGATGAAATCGAACACCACATCACGGTTGGTTTTGGTCGCAATGCACTGATGAACGCCGCCCCTGCGGTTATCGACCAAGTGAAGCAAGGCAACATCAAACACTTCTTCCTAGTCGGCGGTTGTGATGGTGATAAAGCGGAACGCAGCTACTACACCGATTTTACGGCTGAAGCACCAGAAGACACGCTAATCCTGACGTTGGCGTGTGGTAAGTTCCGCTTCAACAAGAATACGTTCGGCGATATCAACGGTATCCCTCGCCTATTGGATGTGGGCCAATGTAACGATGCTTACTCTGCAATCCAGCTTGCACTTGCACTGGCGAAAGAGTTTGACTGTGACATCAATGAACTGCCACTCACGCTTGTGCTTTCTTGGTTCGAGCAAAAAGCGATCGTTATCTTGCTAACGCTATTTGCATTGGGCGTGAAAGGCATTTACACAGGCCCTACTGCACCGGCATTCCTAACGCCAAACCTAATCGCCATCATCCAAGAGAAGTTCGATATGCGCAGTATTGGCAATGTTCAGGATGATCTAAAAGCCATCCTAGCAGCCTAATAAACCTGCTTGTTACGCGCCTCCTTACGTGGAGGCGCTATCTATTTCGAACTAAAAATAGCCACAACCAAAGAGATTGTTATGTTTTTTGAATGGCAAGGTAACCAACCCGTCACACTCCGTTGCATCGACAAATACTTCGAAACACACGACACCGTCAGCATCAAATTGGCCGAACTAACCGAATCACTTCTGTTTCAGTTTAAACCTGGCCAGTTTATTAACTTGGGCGTCGAAATTGATGGAAAAATGGAGTTTCGTGCCTATTCAATCAGCTCGATCAATGAAGACGATCACCTTCAACTCACCATCAAACGAGTATCTGGCGGTAAAGTATCGAACTATATCGTTGACTCGCTGCTGCTCGGAGATACCGTTCAAGCATTACCACCAGCGGGCGAATTTAACTGCATTGACCACCCACCCGTTTTACGTGATGGCGAAACAAAAGCTTTGCTTATCAGTGCAGGTTGCGGCGTCACGCCCGTATTTTCGATAGCAAAACACTGGCTGAGTAATCACGATGAAAACGACAACGATGTGGACATCGCATTTCTTCATATCGCGCGCAGCCCAGAAGAGACGATTTACTACGATCAGCTAGAAACGTTCGACGCTGTGTATCCAAACTTCCATTTAAAGTTGTTGCTGAAAAACCGCGAAGGAACGTCACACCCACAAGGTCGTTTGAATGCCGACTGGCTTAAAGAGCTTGTTCCTGATTTCAAACAGCGCACCGTTTACCTGTGTGGTCCAAGCCAGTTTATGCAAGATGTTCACGGCTATTTGAATGACCTTGGTTTTGACATGACGAACTTCTACCAAGAGAGTTTTACGCCAGCGACTGGCGAAGAAACATCGGTCTCCGATGAAGTTGTTCGTGTTTCTGTTCCTGACTTTGCTCAAACTATCGATGCGCAAAAAGGTCAAGTATTGGCCGATGTGCTCGAAGGCGCAGGTTTACCATTAATCGTCGCTTGTCGAAGCGGCATTTGTGGCTCGTGCAAATGCAAGGTTCGTCAAGGCAACGTCTCTTCCACCAGCATAGAAACATTAACGCCAGAAGAAATTGAACAAGGCTATGTACTCGCCTGCTCATCAACCATCGAAGCGGATCTTGAAGTGCAGATCGGTTAATGCTGCTGGTATCGATCTTTTATTGTTTCCCGTCATTCCGACGAGCCTAGGCGAGATCAGAAACCTAATATCAGCGTGTTAGGAATAACTCATTCTGATAATAGACTCTGAATCACACTCGCGTCTCGCTATTCAGATTGACGGGGTATCGCGGAGATGCCAGCCGTACTCAAACGGCTGGTATTATAGATAGGTACAACTTTCGTTTCGTCGTCATTGCTTCTGGCTAAACAGCAACACTTTCAATGCTGCTTCGCTGTCTACGTCCATAAACTCTGGTGGGTTATCCAGACGCTCACGGAATGTCAACTCTGGCGCTTCTTCTTTCATGCTTTCAATCAAGAAGTCGCTTGTCACAGATGGCGAGTTCACACATGCCATCACTTGACCGCCTTCTGCCAACAAATCCGGCAATCGACGCAGAATCTTTTTGTAATCTTTAGTCAGCGCAAAGCTGCCTTTCTGGAATGAAGGCGGATCGATGATAATCAAGTCATACTGACCAGATTTTTTAATCTTACCCCACGATTTAAAGATATCGTGCCCCATAAAGCTTACCTGGTTGATGTTATGACCATTTAGCTTGTGGTTCTCACGACCTTTAGACAGCGACGCTTTTGCCATGTCGACGTTAACCACTTTATCTGCACCACCCGCAATGGCAGCGACAGAAAAGCCACACGTGTAAGCAAACAAGTTAAGCACGTTTTTATGCTTCGCATTTTCGCGAACCCAATCACGACCGTAGCGCATGTCCAAAAACAGACCGAAGTTTTGGTTGCGGCCAATATCCAATTGGTATTTCAAACCGCTTTCTTCAACGACTGGGCGAGCGTCTAATTCACCGACAAGCACTTCTGAAGGCGCACCATCGGCATAACGGTGCTGAAGAACCATAGTGCGGCCTTGCTTATTTGCCCACAGTTGTGATTGTGCCAACGCATTGAGGCCGCTTTTCAGCTCAGCGAGAAACGCGTCGTCGACTTCTTTAAACAAGTTGATAATCAACTGACCTTGTAACCAATCACAGGTGATTTGCTCTAAGCCCTCAAAACGGCGGCCACGACCATGAAACAGTCGACGAATTTCATTCGGAGCTTGCGCGAGCTCGGTTTCTAGATGCTGAAAGAACAGCGGAAGTTGTGATGCTTGCATCGAGTTCTCTTATTAGTTTTCTTTGTGACGGTTATTTGATCGTAGGCCAGTTCAGTTCCCAAGGGGAAAGCCAAGTATCCAAACCCTGAGAGACGATTTCACTGTGCCATTTGCTACCTAGCACTTGGTATTCTCGTGGATCGCAAACAAAGCGATATTGCTCATCTCGGTATTGGAAGCAAAGTGAAAATGCATGCAGATAACCGCGATCAGCCTCATTGCCTGCATTGTAAATAGGGTCACCAACAATACCTGAGCCAACCGATTTTAATGCCACGCGGATTTGATGCGTTTTACCAGTGTGCGGCTTACATAAAAATAGGCGTTCTCCGGGCTCTGCCGCAAGAGAGAAAAACTGGGTAACGGCTGGGTTATTTTTGTTGTTGACCAGCTTCCATGATGAACGGCGCGAACGCTCCATATCACCAACGACCAAACCTTGTTTCTTTTTCGGCTTTTTAGAGCCAATCGCCAGATAGAACTTTTCCACTTGGCGGTCAGCAAAGGCTTGCGATAACGCACTGGCCGCTTTGGCGTTGCGTCCGAGGAGCAGAATACCCGATGTCATTTTATCCAAGCGATGGATAAGATAGAGCTGCTCATCACCACTCTGCTTAGCCACTTCTTGCAGCAGCATTGTGTCGCCATCGTCTTTATGAACAGAGACGTTGGGATGCTTATTGATGATCAGAAAATCGGGATGGGTATGTAGAATATCGAACATAAAAAAACTGGCTCCACGTTTGGAGCCAGCAGTATACATAAGTTATCGGACAAAGCTATCGAGGCTTGCCCCAAGGCCTGAGCTAGAGCTTTCTAGAGAAAATACCAGCAAGACCAATGATTGCGATACCCAGCAGCATGATTTCACCTTTGCCACTGTCAAAGCCCGACTTAATCCCCATGAAGGCAACAATAGCAATCGCAACAGGAATCAGGTATTTAACTAGGTTGTACCACAATCCAAATAGCGGGAAGGATACTTCGCCGTCATTAGTGATCTCTTTTTCTAGCTCAGCACGGCTTAGGCGCCATCCTGCAAAGATACAAACCAACATACCACCAACCGCTAGGAAGATTTTGTCCGTTAGCAAGTCGAAGATATCAAAGGCACCGGTACCAAACAGCGTTGGTCCCATTCCACCTAACGATAGTGACGCAAAAATACATAATGCCGCCATAACTGCACTTGCAGACAGAACAGCGTTAGAGCGCTTCATGCCTTTCTCATCGATTAGGTAAGACACGACAACTTCCAATAGTGATACTGAAGAAGTTAATGCCGCCACCGTCAAGCCGATGAAAAATAGCAACGCGAATAGCAACCCAATCACACCGCCCATTTCAGCAAATAGTTGAGGAACGACAACGAATACAAGACCAGGGCCTGCTGCAGGCTCCATGCCAAAGGCAAACATAGCTGGGAACATAGCAACACCAGCAAGAATCGCGACACCTGTATCCATCGCAGTAACCATACCGGTTGTTTGAACTAGGTTCTCTTTCTTCTTCAGGTAAGAACCGTACGTCATCATACAACCCATACCTAAGCTAAGTGAGAAGAACGCTTGCCCTAGTGCAGCAAGAACCACGTTGCTGTCGACTTTAGAAAAGTCCGGCATGAATAAGAACTCAAGGCCAGCCATTGCACCTGGCAGCATTAAGCCCTTAACAGAAACAACGATTAGGATTAAGAACAGAAGCGGCATCAGAACCTTACCGGCTTTCTCAATACCACCCGAGATCCCTTTCATCACAATCATGACGTTAAGGAACAGGTAAACACCCATCCACATGAGAGGCTGAATCGGATCTGAGATGAAACCGCCAAAGCTGTCGCCAATTGCTTCTGGCGCGCTGAGTAGACCACCGCCCACTTTAAAGATGTAGGCCAATGCCCAACCACCAACCACTGGGTAGAAGCCCATGATCAAAAGACCACTGAAGACTCCCATAACGCCAGTGAACGTCCAGCGTCGGTCAGTTGTTTTGAATGCACCTACGGCAGAAAGACCTGTCTTACGACCAATAGCGAACTCTGTCAGCATCACGCTAAAGCCGATAAAAATTACAAAGATAAGATAGATAGCAACGAATGCACCGCCGCCACTCTCACCCGCTGTGTAAGGGAATTTCCATATATTGCCTAAACCGACAGCGGAACCCGCTGCTGCCATTACGAAGCCTAGTTTAGACCCCCACGTATCACGTGGTGCTGCTGTATTAGTTGTAGCCACGCTTTTTCTCCAAAATTAGTTTGTTGTGTATGCATAGAGATAGGCGTCTAAAAAGTTTATGTAAAAATTATTGTACACTTATAAAATAAGCGTCCGACGCACTATGTCTAGAAAGTAAAGCAGCTCCCCTTTAAAATTGGAACCCCAAAAAAGTACATTTATCGCACAAGTGTCGAGTTACGCAGGTTAAATGCTGCTTTTTTGTTCAAAAGTTAAAGAATGGCCTTATTTTTCACATTAAAATAACAGAATCAGCTGTTATGAAATTCGTTCCTCATATAAGGTCAATCCCACGTCTAAATGGGAAATCTATTCCCCCAACCCACTTTTATGCTTAATATCCTAGAAGGGCATATTACTCTGAGCGTATATGGACAAGTTTTATCACTTTCTTACTTTAGCTGGCATCGGGCTATATTGGTTACTGGTCGCAGGTGTGACCATTCGTGTCGTTTTAAAGCGCCGTGCAGTGAGCGTGTCTTTAGCTTGGCTAATGATCATTTATATCCTTCCCGTTCTGGGTGTCGCGTGTTATTTCCTCTTCGGTGAACTGAACTTAGGCAGAAAACGGGCCGAACGCGCAAAAGAGATGTTTACACCATTCGAGAAGTGGTTCAGTCAGTTGAACGACTGTAACGCGCACAACCCAGAAACGATGGGAAGGCACATCTACCGAATTGATGAACTTTGTAACAACCGCCTTGGTCTTCCCGCATTGAGCGGTAATACATTGTCGCTGCAACAGTCACCTAATGAGATTTTGCATTCCATTATTGAAGACATCGAAAACGCGCAGAGCAGTATTCGAATGGTATTCTACATTTGGCATCCAGGTGGTTTGGCTGACTCTGTCGCTTCTGCACTTATCCAAGCGGCTAAACGCGGCGTAGATGTCAAACTATTGCTCGATTCAGCAGGTAGTCCACGTTTTTTCAGAAGTCCTTGGTATCGAATGATGCAGGATGCTGGAATTGAAGTTATTCAAGCGCTAGAAGTGAAGATGTGGCGTATTTTCTTACGTCGTCTTGATCTTCGCCAACATCGCAAGATCATCGTAATTGATGATGAAATTGCTTATACAGGTTCAATGAACTTGGTTGACCCGGCTTACTTCAAGCAAAACAGTGGCGTCGGGCATTGGGTGGACATCATGGTTCGCATTACGGGACCAACGGTAAACGTATTGAGTGCTATCCACTGTTGGGATTGGGAAGTCGAAACTGGCGAACGTCATTTACCGAGACTACCTGAATGCAAGATCGATGAGAGTGAATTCCAACACCCTATTCAGGTTGTGCCTTCTGGCCCTGGTATGCCGGAATATCTGATCTATCAAGTATTAACATTGGCAATCAACCAAGCCAATCGCTCAGTACGAATCACAACGCCATATTTCGTGCCCAATGCTGATTTACTTGAAACGTTAAAGATGACAGCACAACGAGGCATTGATGTTGAACTGATCATTCCACATAAAAATGACTCAATGATGGTGCAATGGGCGTCACGCGCTTTTTATAGTGAGCTTTTGAGTGCAGGAGTCAAAATCTATGAGTTTTACGGTGGTTTGCTGCATACGAAATCCGTCGTAATTGACGACCAATTCTGTTTAGTTGGCACCGTAAACATGGATATGCGCAGCTTGTGGCTGAACTTCGAAGTTACCCTCGCCGTTGACGACGAAGAGTTCACGAAGCAAATGTCTTGGTTACAAGATAGCTATATTAAGCAATCTCACACTGTTGTATTGGAAGAATGGGAGAAAAGAAGCCTATTTTCTCGATTCTTAGAGCGAGTGTTCTATCTCTTCAATCCACTCCTCTAATACCTCAAATACACCCACTAAAAAAACCTCCAGCGCTTCAAACATCTTGCTGGAGGTTTGTTCTACTTACGTTTTCCACCTTAGCGATACACTCTAAGACTACAACTCAACCTTTCAGCTTTGACGCCTTCACTCGATAATCTCGGCTATTATTGGGTGATAGTTGACTTTTCCCTTGCAAACGTTATGTCGTCCATGTTTTAAATAATCAAAATCGTAATATTTAAGACAGGGAACTTTTATGTCAGAGGGCAAAAAAACCAAGCTCATTACCGCTGGCCGCGATAAAAAGTGGACAAACGGTGTTGTAAACCCACCCGTTCAACGCGCTTCAACTGTGGTATTCAATACCGTTGCAGAAAAGAACCAAGCCACCATTAATCGTGCAAACAAAACGTTGTTTTATGGTCGCCGAGGCACCAACACACACTTTGCTTTCCAAGACGCAATGGTTGAGATTGAAGGTGGAGCTGGTTGCGCGCTTTACCCTTGTGGAACGGCAGCAATTTCAAACGCCATCCTCTCTTTCGTTGAAACTGGCGATCACATTCTAATGGTGGACACTTGTTACGAACCAACTCGTGATTTTTGTAATACCATCATGAAGAAAATGGGCATCGAAACTACCTATTATGATCCGATGATTGGAGAAGGTATTCGTGATTTGATTCAACCAAATACCAAAGTCCTTTTCCTAGAATCTCCGGGGTCAGTCACAATGGAGGTGCAGGACGTACCAACATTGGCGCGCATTGCTCACGAGCACGATATTATTGTGATGCTTGATAACACATGGGGAGCTGGCGTGAACTTCTCACCATTTGAACATGGTGTCGATATTTCCATTCAAGCCGCCACCAAATACATAGTTGGTCACTCTGATGTAATGTTAGGTACAGCCGTAGCTTCCGAAAAATACTGGCCCCAACTGCGTGAACAAAGCTACTTGATGGGTCAGTGCGTTTCTCCTGACGACGCATACCTAGGCCTTCGTGGTATTCGCACGCTGGATGTTCGCCTAAGACAACACGCAGAAAGTAGCTTGAAAGTCGCCAAGTGGCTAGCTTCTCGTCCGGAAGTTGATCATGTCCGCCACCCAGCATTGGAATCGTGCCCTGGCCATGAGTTTTTCAAACGTGACTTCACTGGTGGAAACGGCTTGTTTTCATTTGTTCTCAAAACGTCTTATCCAAAAGCGACGACGGCTCTGCTTGACGGTATGAAACACTTCAGTATGGGTTATTCTTGGGGCGGGTATGAAAGCCTCATTCTAGCTAACGAACCAAAGAGCTTTAACAGCTTGAGAACCGTAGCGCACCCACACTTTGAGGGCACTTTAGTTCGTATTCATATTGGCTTAGAAGACGTGGATGACTTGATCGCCGATCTAGAGGCTTGTTTTGCGCGTTATAATGCCTTAATGCTTGAAAAAGAAGCCTCCCTATAACAATGATTGAATCGCCCTGCATTGCGGGGCGTTTTTATAACTCCCTGACTTAATTAGAATTAACTAACATTCACCCGAACCATTAATTAATGTTAATCATTTGTGTTGTTTTTCAATTGAGCAGTCACAGAATGAAATAATGTGCCACAAATAGGCTTTCCAAATTTAGAGTTTCTCTCCTACTTTTTATCATTCATAAGAGGTCATACCACAAGGAGATAGTTTTGAAACTCAAATTTATAGCGCTAATGCTTTTTACCTTAATTACCGTCCCAATAACCTCCGTATACGCTGCAACAGGTTATACCCAAACCAAGTATCCGATTGTTCTGGTTCACGGTTTGTTTGGTTTTGATACCCTGGCAGGCGTTGATTACTTTTTCGGAATACCACATTCCTTAACAAAAGATGGCGCTACGGTTTATGTTGCACAGGTATCCGCGACCAATAGCAGCGAAGTTCGAGGGGAGCAACTGCTTGCTCAAGTCGAAACCTTACTTGCAGCAACAGGAGCAGAGAAAGTCAATCTCATTGGTCACAGTCATGGTGGTCCAACAACGCGCTATGTTGCCTCTGTCCGTCCTGACCTAGTCGCATCAGTTACGAGTATAGGTGGCGTTAATAAAGGGTCTAAAGTGGCAGATTTAGTTCGTGGCACCGTATCTGAGGGTTCGGGTAGTGAGCAGCTCGCGGTAAAACTGGCGCAAGGTTTAACTACTCTTATTAATCTTCTATCAGGTGGTTCTGATCTCGACCAAGACCCTTTAGCCTCATTAGCAGCATTAACCACGGAAGGATCATTAGCGTTTAACCAACACTACCCGGAGGGAGTCCCTACCAGTGAATGTGGTAATGGTGACTTGCTGGCTTCAAATGGCGTTTATTACTACTCATGGACCGGATCATCCACTTTTACAAACGTTTTCGATCCGACCGACGCTGCCATGATGGTACTTGGCTTAGCCTTTGATGGGCCGAATGATGGCTTAGTTGGTGCGTGCAGCACACATTTGGGCAAAGTCATACGTGATGATTATCAAATGAACCATTTGGATGAAATTAACGGCCTACTCGGTATTCATCATCTTTTTGAAACCGATCCAGTCACGCTTTATCGCCAACATGCAAATCGTCTCAAACTTCAAGGTTTATAAGAGGTCATCACAATGAAGAAAGTCGCTCTCACCACTTTTATCCTGCTCTCGATATTTGGCGTGGGAGCGCTTTCTCTGTTGCAAAGCGACAAACAACAAGAGATAACCTCTAACCATTCGCCATCTCAGCAAGATATAGCCGCCGATGTCTCTTCCCCAAAAGACTTCTTCGAATATTCTCTTAGCCGGCTGGGCGAAGAAGATCTCGATACGATCAAAGCGGAAGTCAATGATGACACTTTAGCAAAACAAACACTGAATATTGATGCCAAACTTTTTCAGACCTACCTTTCCTACAAGCAAGCGATCTCTGCATTGGAGCCTTTTGAGCATAACCAACTAACGCTTGAACAGCTAACCAAGCTGAATGAAGCGATACTGAATTTACAACTTCAATACTTTAGCGAGGTCCAGATAGCTCAATTGTTTGACGAAGAAAACCGACTTCGCCAACTTGCATTGGAAAAGCTGACGATTAAAAAACAGGCATCGGATATCGAGAGTCAGACACACCTTCTCAATCAAGCGTTATCAGAACAACCAGATTATATCCGAGAAAGTGAACGCAATAACGCATTAGCGGAGCAACTCGAGCAAGCTTCTCAGCTTGATTCACAAGATAAGTACATCGCCCGTGTTGCACTGGTGGGAGACGCTGGAGCGCAAAGGCTGCAAAAGCTTGATGAGCAAAGAGCATCATTTGAGACTCAACTCGCCACTTACTTAAAACAGCGTCAAGAGATTCTGAATAGGGATTTTCTAGGGCAAAACGAAAAACAGGCAGAAATCATTGCTTTAAGAAAGCAAAGCTTCGATGCCACTCAATGGCGTCGAATCGAAGCTTTGGAACGTATTCATGATAGCCAGAACTAACAACATAAACTTAATAAGCCAAACGTTACTTATTCTGCTTTTTAGGACATCCAACGATATGGTCATCCACCATGCCAACGGCTTGCATGAAAGCATAACAGATGGTTTCACCGACAAACTTGAAGCCTTTCTTTTTTAGGAATTTACTCATGGCTTTGGATTGCTCTGTCGAAGCTGGCACGTCACTCATATGTTGCCATTGATTAATGATTGGTTCGCCGTCCACGAACTGCCACAACGCGTCTGATAAACTTCCGTATTCAGCAATTAACGCTTTGGCCGCTTTGGCATTACTGAAAACCGAGTTAATCTTTCCGCGATGTCTCACAACATCGAAGTTTTCCACGATGTATTCAGCGCGTTCTTCATTTCTTTGTTCCAAAGCATCTAGGTCGTAGTTCTCGAACGCTTCCCTATACCCTTCGCGCTTTTTAAGAATGGTGATCCAACTAAGCCCAGCTTGCGCACCTTCCAACGTAATAAATTCAAACAGGACTTGGTCGTCATATACTGGCACGCCCCATTCGGAATCATGATATTCGCGCTCTAATGGGTGATTCATCGCCCACGCACACGTTTTTTGTTCTGTCATTATTCTTCCTTAAAAAGCGCCTCTAACTGATGAGCTAGAGGCGCGATATTTTTCATCGTTATATCAGTAGCACTAAGCCTGTTTCGGTACTGCCACTTTATGGAACAAACGATACAACACTGGCACGACAATCAGTGTCAGGACTGTCGCAAAGCCCAAACCAAACATAATCGTAACCGCCATTGGTTTGAAGAAAATATCTGGTAATAGTGGGATCATACCAAGGATCGTCGTGATTGCAGCCATACACACAGGACGAACACGGCTTACCGCAGCATCAACGACCGCATCATAAGCCTCTTTACCCGATTTCATTTCTATTTCAATTTGGTCCAGTAATACGATGCCATTTTTGAGCACCATTCCCGATAAGCTTAAGAAGCCGAGCAATGCCATAAAACCAAACGGCGTGTTGAGTGCCAACAAACCGGTGGTGACACCAATTAACGCCAGCGGCACGGTAAGCCAAACAATGAGTGGCTCTTTGATTGAGTTAAATAGGAATACGGTGATCAAGAACATGAACAAGTACCCCATTGGCATGGTAGTAAACAGCGACTCTTGAGCATCACCAGAAGATTCGTATTCACCACCCCATTCTAGTGAATAGCCAGGAGGCATTTGAATCGCTTCGATTTGGGGCTGTAAACGTTTTTGCAACGTCGATGCGGTTTCTTCACCAAGAATATCAGGGTCTGCCATCACAGTGAGCATACGCTTACGGTTCTTACGTACGATGATAGGATCCTCCCAACGCATGTCGTAACCCATTGTGACTTGTTGAAGTGGGATAAACTCACTCTGTGCTGGACTCCATATTTTCATGCCTTCAATGTTACGAATATCAATACGTTCATCTTCAGGTAAGCGAGCCACGATAGGCATGAGCGTCGTGCCGTCTCGGTAGAGGCCTATCGTCATTCCAGAGAACGACATAGACAAGAAGTCATCGACGTCCGATTTGGTAATGCCATAGCGACGTGCCTGACTCTCGTTAAACTGAGGTTCAAGAACTTGGGTTCGTTCACGCCAATCATGCCTGATATTTGTTGCCTGAGGGTCGGCGTACATGATGTCCTTGACCTGAGCGGCTATCGTACGAAGGACGGTTGGATCAGAGCCAATAATGCGCGCTTCAATTTTTGCACCACCACCAGGGCCTAACTCAATCTGTTTGAGCTTGTAATTGATTTCTGGGTAGTTGGCTTTTAAATACTCTCGAAACTTCGCCATTAATGGTTTTAACGCTTCGTAGTTTTCCATACGAGTGGTTATCTCACCATAAGCCGCATAACTTTTCTCTGGCGCGTACGTTAGCATAAAGCGCTGTAAGCCTTTACCCGCGGTCGTCGTGATATGGTCAACATGCTCTTGCTTGGCTAACCAACTTTCTAGCTCTTTAAGCGTTGTGTTGGTGGCACGAATATCAGTTCCTTCCGGCATCCATACATCTAACTGAAAAATAGGCGTTGTCGACGATGGGAAAAACGCTTGCTTCACAAAAGTAAATCCATAAACACTTGCCGCTAATCCCGCAATCAGCACCACAACGGTAAACCAAGCACGGCGCATACAGAACTGGAGAAACTTTTTATAAATAACGAAAATAACCCCGTTATATGGATCATTTTCTTCCCCTTCACCTTGTTTAATCTTCTGGCCTTTAAAAAAGATGTCAGCGAAGAACGGTGTCAACGAGATAGCGGTAAACCAACTCAACATCAATGAGATAAGAAGAACCGTAAACAAAGTGCCACAGTATTCACCCGTCGAGTCTTCAGACAGTCCAATGGGCGCAAATGCAGTTACCGCGATCACAGTTGCCCCAAGTAATGGCCACTTGGTTTGGGTAACAATGTCAGTCGCGGCTTGGAGTCGAGTTCGTCCTTTTTGAGTACCAATCAAAATCCCTTCAACCACGACGATTGCATTGTCCACCAACATACCTAACGCGATAACCAAGGCACCTAATGAAATCCGCTGCAAATCTATCGCGAGGTACTTCATGAAAATGAACGTACCCAACACCGTCAGCAGTAAAATTAAACCGATAAGCAGACCTGAACGTAGCCCCATAAAGAACAGAAGTACGATAATGACGATACCGACGGCTTGAGCCAAGCTGACAACAAAACCGCTAACCGATTTATCCACCTCTTTAGGCTGACTGTAAATTTCGGAAATTTCGATACCGACAGGTTGTTGGTACTTTAGCTCGGCAAGGCGATGATCAAATGCTTTTCCGACTTCAACGACGTTGACACCTTCAGCAAAAGAAACACCCACGTTCAGTGCGAGGCTGCCGTTAAAATTAATAATATTACTCGGTACTTCTACATACCCACGTTTTATTTCCGCCACATCTTTCAAGAAGATGAGCCCCTGAGCTCCCGACTCAGTAATCAACAAATCGCCTAGCTCATCCACACTCTGGAATTCGCCAGTCGGCTGAATTCTGATGTACTCGTCACCAATTCTGATCGCCCCTGCGTCAGAAACCACGTTTTGCGTCGAGAGAAGATTAAAGACCGTATCGGGAGAAAGTCCTATACTGCTCAGCTTTTTCATCGATACTTCGATGAAAACTTGCTCTTGCTGCTGCCCGGATACCGAAACTTTGCTCACGCCATCAACCAGTTCGAGCTCTCGGCGTAAGTAATCGACGTAATCCAGTAGCTCCTTATAGCTATAACCGTCGCCAGTCACCGCTAACAAAATCCCGTAAACATCACCAAAATCATCGATCACTTGAGGTTCATTCACACCCGGAGGCAACGTCCCTTTAAGGTCATTCACTTTACGGCGTAACTCATCCCAGATTTGTGGTAGATCATCAGGGCCATAATTGTTCTTCATCGTGACCGTGATTTGAGATAATCCTCGACTAGAAATCGAATTCACTTCATCGACATAAGTAAGCTGCTGAATCGCTTTTTCGATCGGATAAGTAACTTCTTCTTCGACTTGTTGCGGCGTCGCACCAGGATAAGAGGTCACCACCATGGCATCTTTGATGGTAAAAGCAGGGTCTTCAAGACGCCCTAACCCAAAGAATGCAGCGATACCACCAATCAAAAAGATCAGTGCGACCATCCAACTGATGACACGATTTCGGATGAAGTATGCAGCAATACCGGTCACATCATCATCATTTTGAGGCGCTGATTTATTAAGATTGCTCATAGACCGGCCTCCTGCGTAGCCATTTCCTGTATCACTTCCACTTTCATGCCATCCCTTAACCGAGAAACACCGGCAATCACAACTTTGTCTTTGAGCATGAGACCATCAAGGATTTGAATGGACGTTTTAGATGCTTTACCTGCTCGCACCTGCCTGCGCGATACCGTGTTGTCATCATTCAGTACCCAAACAAATTTATTTTCGCGCCCCAGCTCGTCACCGTCCGCATTAAAAATGGCTTCAATGGGAACATTAATTCCTAAATTGAGATCCAAGCCAACGTTCTTATCTTTGGAGGTCACCTCAACGGCCATCCCATCTAGGATGTATTCTTCTTCCGGCATAGGAAGCGATAATGTGACGGTAAACGTACCTGTTGTTGGGTCTGGCTCAGTCGTAAATTCTTTCACGGTCGCGTTGTACTCGTTACCACTAGGCACGCGCACCAATGCCTTTATCGCGGTAAGCCTTTCTTCCGTTGGCGGTTGGTTAACATAGAGCCGGTCTGGAAGTTGAATCAGCACCTCTACTCGCTCCAAACTATGAATATTGACGATATGCTGTCCGACTTGGACATTTTCGAATTGCTCGATATTAACTCGCGAAATGATCCCATCCACAGGCGCCTTTAAGGCAGTAAATGATAAACGGAGTTTCGCTAACTTAAGCTCAGCCAGAGCGATTTGTCGTTGTGCTGCAATTTCATCAAACTGAGACTTAGCTAATAGGCCTTTATCAACCAAAGGACGTGAACGGCGATACTGACTGTCAACAACAGAAAAACGCGCACTCGCATTATCTACATCCAACTCATAGTCCGTAGGGTCCAACGTTGCGATAACATCACCCTTCGTGACTTTATCGCCCTCTTTTACCATGATGCGGCTGACTTCTCCTGCCACTCGGAAACTCAAATGAGAGCGATCCGCTGCATTCGCAACCGCAGGGAAATATAAGTTGTCATCCACCCGATTTCCCGCTAATGAGGTAACTCTTACACGCGGTGTCTCAAGAGCTTTTTCTGGTGCCTTATCGCCACAACCAACAAGAAGAAATGTTGAAAATAATGCCGCTAGAGAGATGATTCCTTTCATATTACAACCCTCTTTCCTTAATCCAGGCTCTTACCTTAATTCCGGGTTCAATTACACTAACACCAGAGATAATGATTTGATCGCCATCGTTAAGCCCAGCTAACACTTGGTTTTTGTCATTCATCTCAATAGCGGCTTTGGACACAATGCCTTGCTCATCAACACGCCAAACGTATGTTTTGCCGTTCTCTTCTAGCAGCGCGGAATTAGGAATTTTTGTTGCACCAGCATTTTTAGATAGGAGGTAAGCATTACCAGACATGCCCGGTAAAAGGCCTATTTCTGATGGTCGCTCCATAACCATAGTGACTTTGTAACTACCGGTTTTAGGATCGGCTTCTGTATCGATTTCTTGAAAGGTCAAGTCAAATGACTGCTCGGGGAAAGCGTCAAAGACCATTCTGGCAGAGACATCGCTACCCTGGGTGTAACGATTTAGCAGATAGTCAGGGACTTGGAATATCACCTTAAGCAGTTGGTTGGATTGAATATTCATCACGCCTTCTTTTGCGGCGACATACTCATGGTTTTCTGCTGGAATATACGAAATCGTACCATCATATGGCGCGACAAGTTTGGTATACCTTAAATTTGCCTTTGCTTGATTCCACTGAGCTTTTGCTGAATTGTGATTCGCTTTTGCCTCATCAAAATCTTGTTCGGACACCACTTGGTCTTTACGTAACTTTTGGTATCGCTTGTACTGCACGTCTGCGAGCGCGAAATTTGCCCGAGCTTGCTGTTCAAGCAGAGAATATTCATCAGGGTTTAATGAAGCCAATACATCGCCTTTGCTGACGACTTGGCCTTCATTCACCTCAATCGTTTGAAGAAGTCCAGGAACTCGAAACGTCAGTACCGCTTTATCACCAGCTTCCGTCGTGGCAGGAAAGTGTCGTTCAAATTGGGCATTGCCAACAGATACTGTAAATAGCTTCGCGGGGCGGGATTCAGGTTCTGGAACAGGGGGAAGTTCTTTACCACACCCCGACAACACAGCCGAGATGGCGACAGGAATGAGCAATCTTCTCATTACATTCATCCATAAAAAATTAAGGGATTATTTTTAAAGTAGATGAATTCTGGGCGAACTTCCAGAGTTGAAAAGATTAATAGTGCTTTAAAATTAGTAATTTGTGACAAAAAAGCAGGCTTTGCGCCTGCTTCGTTTAAATCTTCTTTGGATGCGGAGTGTTTAGAGCTTACTGAACTCCCGATTCACCCTATATGTATCAGACGTAACATACGCTTCCATGTTACGGATTTTGCCATCAAGACGGTCAAAATCGCGTTCCAACACACTGAGCAATTGGTCCGGACTTTGTCCTTTCTGCCAAGGCTTACTTTTAAGTGTGTGCTCTTGTTGCGCTCGGATATTTTCAGAATACGTCACTGGTTGCTTTTCTAACATAAACGCCATCGCAACGTATGCTAACAACACCAAAAACGTACCGCCCAACAGCGCTGCAGAAATCACTACAATACGAATCAACCAAACCTCTGCACCAAAGTAGTTGGCAATTCCGGCGCAAACACCGGAGATTTTGCCATTTACTGGGTCACGATACAGCTCTCGATTAGTCATACTTGCGTCTCCATGTTGGTGACTCAGCATCCAAGATGCGCTCCAATGTATCAACTCGGGACTGCATCGCTTCCGCTTTTTCAGATAGTACCTGAAGGCGCTCTAAATCTTGGCTCGACAGTGCACTATCTGTTTTGCGTTTGCTGCGATAGTGTAAGAAGAGCCATAGTGGAGCGACAAAGATTAAAAAGACAATCACTGGTCCTGCTATAAAAAATGCCGACATAAATGGCTCCTTTGTTATTTATCTTTCGATGACATCTGTTCTTTCAGTTTTGCCAACTCTTTTTCGATTTCGTCTTGAGCTTGAAGCTCTGCAAACTCTTGCTCTAGCGATTTTGCATTACCAGTTTGTGCGTACAAATCTGCTTCTGCTTCCATTTCATCCACTTTACGCGAGTACTGCTCAAACTTCGCCATCGCTTCATTAGTGCGGCTAGTGTGCAGGTGTTTTTGCACATCACGACGGTTAGAGGCGGTTTGGTTACGAATTGCTAGTGCTTGCTGTTTTGCACGCGTTTCTGCAATTTTGCTTTCTAACTTACCGATCTCGCCTGTAAGCTTGTCGATCGTTTCTTCTACTAACGTCTGCTCAGTGTGAAGGCCTTTAATCACTTGCTCAAGCTTTTGCTTTTCAATTAATGCTGCACGAGCCAAATCTTCACGCTGTTTTACCAACGCTAGGCTCGCTTTTTGGCTCCACTCGCCAATTTGCTCTTCTAACGTTTCAACTTTACGAGCCAACTCTTTTTTGTCTGCAATCGCTTTAGCCGAGTTAGTACGCACTTCAACAAGTGTGTCTTCCATTTCTTGAATGATAAGACGGATCATTTTTTCAGGATCTTCCGCCTTGTCCAGCAATGCACTGATGTTTGAGTTAACGATATCTGCAAATCGAGAAAAAATACCCATAACGGAACTCCTCTTTTTTCCTATTAAAACTCGACAAGGTGGTGATTGACCTTGCGTCTCCCTGAATACATTACAAGTAGCATGCCAACTTAAAATTACATTTAAAATCAGAAGTTTATGCATTTTGTTGTCGTTATGCGCTATTATGCTATGATGTTTTTCACCAACTGTTGGTGAAATTCACCAACTCCATATGTAAATCATGGCTCGGCTGTTAAATAAGAAGGACTTTATGAAGCAAAACCTGATTGGTGAATCACCTGCTTTTCTCGCCGTACTAGATAAAGTATCACAACTTGCGCCTATTGAGCGTCCAGTCCTCATTATTGGTGAACGAGGAACGGGTAAAGAGCTCATCGCTCAGCGTTTGCATTATTTATCAAGACGTTGGGATAAGCCACTACTATCACTCAACTGTGCGACCTTAAGCGAAGGACTAATAGATTCAGAGCTATTTGGTCATGAATCCGGCTCTTTTACAGGTTCTAAGGGCAAGCATAAAGGACGTTTCGAACGCGCCGAAGGCGGCACTTTGTTTCTTGACGAATTGGCCACCGCACCACTTTTAGTTCAAGAAAAGCTGTTGCGTGTCATCGAATATGGTGAATATGAACGAGTTGGCGGTCATACCGCTCTCAATGCGGATGTTCGACTTGTTTGTGCAACCAATGCGGACTTACCAAAATTGGCGGAACAAGGCGATTTCCGTGCCGACTTACTCGATCGTTTAGCGTTTGATGTCATCATGCTGCCTCCTCTTCGTGAACGAAAGGAAGACATCCTGTCTTTAGCAGAGCACTACGCGATGAAGATGTGCCGTGAACTTCAACTGGAATATTTTGTCGGTTTTACCTCAAAAGCACAGCATTCGCTTCTTGAATATGAATGGCCAGGTAATGTCCGTGAACTAAAAAACGTGATTGAACGTGCTATTTACCAACATGGTCTCAATGCCGATCCAATTGATGAACTGATTTTCAATCCTTTTGAAACAGTTTGGAATAACACGCTTGGTCATAATGCCGAGCAAGCCGAACAGCAACAAGAAGAGGAAGCACCAAGCAGCGCAGTTCAATTCCCTCTAGACTATAAACAGTGGCAAGAAGAGCAAGACATCCACTTACTCAATCGCGCATTGGAAGAGGCCAAGTTTAATCAACGACAAGCAGCCGAGCTACTTGGTTTGAGCTACCACCAGTTACGAGGGATGGTTAGAAAATATGGTTTAGTCGGGCAAAGCTAGCTTGGTCGAAGGTGCTTGATCGGTTAGCGAGCGAGTGACAGCGCTCTAATTTGTATGTCTTTCAAGCATAACACCTTACAGTGTATGGATTTTATGTTTGGAGCGAGTTCACAAAGGTGATAAATTAGCGAGATCATTTTCGCTTGTTAGCTCTGAAAGAGTAAGATCAAATGAAACAAGCAAGATCCAATGAACATTTCATATTATGAATGCTTTTATAAGATTATCGCTGAGCCTTATTGGGATTAGCCTACTGACCGCTTGTGGTGATGAAATTGACCACAATGACATTCGCAAAGCTGGCTTTGTGTTTTGCGGACAAGGTAAGCCAACCACGTTTAACCCTCAGCTTATTGATAGCGGTATTACCGCAGAGGCACTGAGCCCGCAGTTGTACGATACGCTGCTCACGCTCGATCCTAAATCACATCAGCCAGTAGCAAATATCGCTGAGAGTTGGTCTGTGAATGAGTCAGGAACGGAATACACGTTTAAGCTTAAACGTAATGTTCAATTCCAAACCACGTCCTGGTTCACTCCCACTCGCCCATTGAATGCAAAGGATGTGGTATTTAGCTTCAAGCGAATCATTGATGTAGACCATCCTTTTCACCAAGTAGGTGGTGGTTTTTATCCATGGTTTGCAGGGTTAGATTTTCAAAACCTGCTGCAAGACGTGACTGCGATTGACGAGCATACGGTAAGGTTTACCTTATCTCAGCCAAATTTTTCCTTCTTGGCAAATATTGCCACCAGCCATGCTGTCATATTGTCTGCGGAGTACGGACAGCAGCTGGCAGCAAAAGATCATAAAGAAGAAATCGACCAACTTCCTATCGGTACCGGCCCATATCAACTAAAAGAGTACCAAGTGAACGACTTGATTCGTTTGGAACGTCACTCTAACTACTGGAAGTCACCCGCGAAAATGGAACAAGTGGTGTTCGATATCTCTCATCGAGGCACTGGTACCTTGGCGAAACTTTTAAGAAACGAGTGCGATGTGCTCTCTTCGCCTATTTCGAGCCAAATACCCGTTATTCAAGAAAATGACAATCTTGAGCTAACTGCTACGCCAGCCAACAACGTATCCTTTATTGCGATCAACACTGAAACGACGGCACTGAGTGATGCTCGCGTCCGCCAAGCACTTAACTTAGCGATTAACCGTCAGAACATTTTAGATTCGGTTTACTACGGAACTGGCTCGCAAGCTTATACATTGCTACCGCCTAATTCATGGGCTTATCAAAAGGACAGCGTAAAAATTCGTTATGACCGTAACTATGCATTAGCACTACTCCGTGATGCTGGCTATGAAGACGGTCTAGAGCTGACCATGTGGGTACCACTTGAACCACGCGCCTTTAACCCAAGTCCTCGCAAGACCGCGGAGCTAATCCAAGCGAATTTTGCCGATATTGGGGTTGAGTTAACGTTGCTAACCGATGATAGATTCGAACGTGTGGATTTAGAGAACATCAACGACATCGATTTACTTTTAACTGGTTGGATTGGTGATACCGGGGACCCTGACAACTTTTTCCGCCCGTTATTATCTTGTGAGTCTGATCGCGTTGGCCTCAACGTATCGATGTGGTGTAACGATGATTTCGATTTCTTACTCGATTTGGCATTGGAAACTCAAGAACCGCGTTACCGTCTGAACCTATATCGCCAAGCGCAGAACATTTTAAATCAAGAATTCCCGGTAATTCCTCTGGCACATGGTGTGCAATTCCGTGTTCACGACAAATCACTGACAGGCTTCAAATCAAGCCCTTTCAATGCCCAACCGTTTGATAGAGTTGAGAGAATTCACTGATGTTTTGGTATACCGTTCGACGCTTTAACCTATTTTTCATCACTTTGATGATCCTCACATTAGTGGGCTTTTCTCTGCTGCGCCTTGACCCTCTCTCGCACTGGGCAAACGTTGATTTTTGGTCTGGTTGGCAAACTTACTTAATCAACCTTTCTCAGCTTGATTTTGGCATAAGTAAAAACGGCAACGCGATTTATGACGAGCTCGCCGTCGTATTCCCTGCCACTTTGGAACTGTGCTTTTTTGCCTTTTTGGTGTCCCTTTTGATCGGCATTCCGCTTGGAACCGTGGCTGGGATGAAGCAAGGTAAATGGCTCGACACCAGCATTTCATTCATGTCGATGTCTGGTTATTCCGCTCCAATTTTTTGGGTGGCTCTGCTACTTATCATGGTTTTTTCATTGGAATACCAACTCTTTCCCGTGGCAGGACGGTATGACCTGCTTTACGAAATTGATCATGTAACCGGATTTGCCATTATCGACGCTTTCATGGCGAAAGGTGAATACCGCGCTCACGCACTGCAAAGCGTCATTGAGCATATGGTGCTGCCATGTTTGGTGCTCGCTTTGGCTCCAACCACGCAGGTTGTCGGACTAATGCGCTCTTCGGTGGCGGAAGTGATGAGCCAAAACTACATTCGTGCAGCGAGAATAAAAGGTCTCTCTAACCGCGAGATCGTTACTCAACATGTCTTGCGTAATGCAATACCGCCTATCATCCCCAAAGTCGGTGTTCAACTTTCCAGTATGATTACCTTGGCTATCATCACTGAATCTATTTTTAACTGGCCAGGTATTGGTCGTTGGTTGTTAGATGCATTGGCAAACCAAGATTATGCATCAATCCAAGCTGGCGTGATGGTACTTGCGACTTTGGTTCTCACCGCTAATATTCTCTCTGATTTGATTGGCGCGATGATTAACCCTCTAGTTCGAAAGGAATGGTATGCTAACAAATAACGTTTATCAGGAAGAGCGCATTCCAACTCAGTTTGAGCGATTTTGGCGAAGTTACCGCGCCAACGGGCTAGCCATGTTTGGCCTATGGTGCTTGGTATTTATCGTCCTAATTACCATTTTTGCGCCACTGCTTGCGCCGTTTGATGCCCAAGCACAGTCAGGCGAATTGCTTGTGCCGCCATCATGGGCCCCAGCTGGAACGGTTGATTACTTTTTGGGAACCGATGACTTAGGCCGAGACATTCTGTCACGCTTGATCATGGGCTCTCAACTTACATTCGGTGCAGCCGTTGCCATCACTGCGATTGCCGCGGTCGTAGGTTGTTTGATTGGCGTATTAGCAGGTATGACGAAAGGCTTACTGTCGAGTACCCTCAATCACTTGCTCGATACCGTCATGTCGATCCCGTCGCTCTTATTAGCAATCATTTTTGTGGCATTTCTAGGCTTTGGTGGGTTCAATATTTTACTCGCGATCTGCTTGGCTTTGATTCCGCGTTTTATTCGCTCCGTTTATATCGCAGTCCACACCGAAGTTGAAAAAGACTACATCATGGCAGCACGTCTTGATGGCGCGAACGATTTCTACTTGTTGTGGAGTTCAATTCTTCCCAACATATTGACGGTTATTGCAGCTGAAATCACGCTCGCGCTCTCTGCTGCGATTTTAGATATTACTGCGCTGGGTTTTCTTGGCTTAGGCGCACAAGCACCAAGTACTGAGTGGGGAGCGATATTAGGTGACTCTGTCGAGTTGATTTATATTGCACCTTGGACCGTAACGCTACCCGGCCTAACCATCATGTTTACCGTTATTACCCTAAACTTAGTAGGTGAAGGTGTACGTCAAGCGCTTAATGCGGGGATCGAATAATGCCGTTGTTAGATATTCGACATTTGACTATTGAGATTGAAACCCCTCAAGGGTTGGTCAAAGCCGTGGACCGAATGAGCCTAACTTTGAATGAAGGCGAAATTCGTGGTCTTGTAGGTGAGTCTGGTTCAGGGAAAAGCTTGGTTGCAAAAGCGATTGTTGGGGTAAGTAAAGATAACTGGCGCATTACCGCAGACCGTATGCGCCTTGGCAATATTGACTTGCTTCAGCTTACGCCAAAAGAGCGTCGACGTGTCATTGCCCGTGATATTGCGATGATCTTCCAAGAGCCATCAACCTGTCTTGATCCTTCAGAAGAAGTGGGACGTCAATTGATCGAGTCCATCCCATCTCGCGCGTTTGAAGGGAAATGGTGGGAGCGATTTAAATGGCGTAAAAAACAAGCCATCGCGCTTCTGCATAAAGTAGGCATTAAAGATCACAAGCGTTTAATGGGTAGCTACCCTTATGAACTGACCGATGGTGAGTGTCAAAAAGTCATGATTGCCATGGCGATTGCGACCAAACCTAAATTGCTGATCGCAGATGAACCAACTAACGACTTAGACCCGATTACCCAATCGCAAATATTGCGTTTATTGAGCCGTATGAACCAGCTCAACAACACGACCATTCTGCTTATCGGTCACGACTTAGCGACCATCACACAATGGGCGGGCCGCATTACGGTAATGTATTGTGGTCAGTCGGTAGAGTCTGCCGATACCAGTAAAATCATTGCGGCACCCAAGCACCCGTATACAGATGCCTTGCTTAAAGCGATGCCAGACTTTAATGATTGGGTACCACACAAGCAAAAACTCCAATCCCTACCGGGCTCGATTCCGCCATTGCAGCATCTGCCAATCGGTTGTCGACTCGGTCCACGTTGTCCGTATGCGCAGAAACAATGTGTTGAAATTCCACACACCAGACGAATTAAGAATCATAAATTTAACTGCCACTTTCCATTGAACACGGAGAAAAAGTCATGAGTGCGTTACTTGAAGTCGATAATTTATCGAAGCAGTTTGTTACGCGCTCCCGACTATTCAAACGTCAGGTTAATGAGGCTGTCAAACCGGTGAGCTTTACGTTAGAGCCGGGGCAAACTATCGGTTTTATTGGCCAAAACGGTTCAGGAAAATCCACTCTTGCCCGCATGCTTGCAGGCGTTGTAGAGCCAAGCTCCGGAGAGATCCGTGTGAATGGCGAACGGTTGGAGCACAAAGATTACGCGACACGCTGCAAGCTCATTCGCATGATTTTCCAAGATCCAAACACATCGCTCAACCCGCGTATCCAGATTGGCCGTATTTTGGAAGGTCCGTTAAAGCGAAATACCAACATGCCGCCAGATGCACGCATGCAGCGTGTGAAGAACACCCTACTCCGCGTCGGATTGTTGCCTGAACACGCCTATTTTTATCCACAAATGCTAGCGGCAGGTCAAAAACAGCGCGTGTGTTTAGCTCGTGCGCTTATTCTTCAACCTTCCATCATTGTCGCTGATGAGGCGTTAAACGGTTTGGATATGGCAATGCGCTCACAGATCATTAACTTATTCCTCGAGTTGCAAGAAGAGATGGGATTGTCATTTGTGTACGTGTCTCAACACATTGGCATTGTTAAGCACATTACTGATAAAGTGATGGTGATGCATGAAGGTGAAGTGGTCGAGTTTGGCGAAACTAACCAGGTACTCACTAGCCCAGAACATCCGATTACTCAACGCCTAGTCGAAAGCCACTTCTATAAGGCGCCAAGCCACCAAACAAAATAGCCTATCAAAGATGTCATCGTTCAAATGTAAAGAAGCCTGCGTTAAAGCAGGCTTCTTTATTAAATGGACACGAATCGAAAAATTAGCGGCGGCTCGCTTGTTTGCGCAGTTCAAAATCAAACTCGTCAGGAAACAATACGACCCCTTCTTCATTTTGATTTGGGAATACAACAATCGATAGCTCGTCATCCTCTAGACCAGAGGTCCAACGACTGTGCCACTTGTTTAGAGAGATCGCTTCTGGCTCGCAATCTTCCCAATCACCATTCGCCCATTGCAAAGCAAATTCTTCGTTTGGCCATACTGGTACACAATCATCATCTTCTGTATTTAACATGACACAGCCATGTTCGTCTTTCAGAATCCAAACCTTACGATTCGCCACAATCTCTTTTACGCAGTACTTTAAACGTTGCTCTTCATTGTAGCGATTAATGGTATCCATCTGCTCTTGGGTCAGTTGCTCAGACATATTCGTCTCCTATTTCCCATAGAAAAATGCCCGCAGCTAAGCGGGCATTTAAAGTATATGCTAGAAAATTAAGCTAGTTCAGTTTGAAGCCAAGGCCAACCTTGCTTCTTACGGCTTAGCGTGTTTTCCATCATTAGCATGCCGTCTTTCTCGTGCTTAACAAGCTTCTCAGCCCACTCACCTTTGTATAGAAGACGAGTTTGAGCAGTCGTGATGTCTGTTAGCATTACAGCAGCAAATGCAAGATTATCTTTTTCGCAACGCGCTTCTAGATCCGCTTCTAGTGCTTCGATCATACCGTCAACTTGCTCTAGTGTTGCAAGCTCAACCTGACCTACTACTACGTCACGACCGTTGAATGGGTAACCTTTAAGGTCTTTCTCAACAAGCTCAGCCGCAGATAGACCTTCGATGTTTGTCTTAGCAATTAGAAGATCTTTAGTGAATGCGTCAACATCTTGTACGTCTGCGATTACCGCTAGCTCAGCAACGGCATCTTTGTCTTTTTGTGTACAAGTTGGAGAAGCGAAGCCTACTGTGTCAGATAGAATTGCTGACATCATTAGCTTAGCGATTTGTGGAGTAATCGCGTGACCTTCAATCTTGAACATGTTGAATAGAACAGTGTTGGTACAACCAACAGGCCAGATCCATGCTTCCATTGGGTTTACTGTCATCACGTCACCTAGGCGGTGGTGGTCAACAATACCCGCAATTTCAGCTTCTGCGATATCGTCTGGTGCTTGTGCTAGATCTGAGTAATCTACTAGCCAAACGGTCTCACCCGCAACTGATGTGCGAAGCTCAGGAACTTCAGCGCCAGCAACTTCTAGGATGTGCTGAGTTTCACGGTTGATTTCGCCTTGGCGAATTGGCATAGCTTCAACGCCACGCGCTTTTAGAAGTTCAGTTGCAACGAGTGCACTACAAATACTGTCACTGTCTGGGTTCTTATGACCTACAACTAGAATCATGTTTCTTCCTATTCAAGTCAATTTTATACGCCGCCTAATACAGTTAATTAGGGCGTGTTTGCTCACAAAGGCCGATACTTTACCTGATTTCAGAGAGTTTGACACGAAGAAAAGTTCACAATGCTATTGCGAATAAATCTCATTTACATATAATGATAATTATTCCTATTTGCATTTGAGTAAACGATGAACGCGACCCAATTTTTACACTCTGCACAACAGTTGTTTCAGCCTACTCAGTTTCGTTTAGCTTATAAGCGATTGCTGATCCCTATCGTCATGCTCATTTTGCTAGGCAATGAAAATACACGTGACGTTGCCGTACAGACGCTATCCGACTCATTCTGGGCGGTGTCATGCTATGTTGCCGCCACCTTGGCAATTTATCATTATCTTTCAAGCTTTATGTCGAAAACCAATCGAATTACCGAGCTCTACCATCGCTCGCGTAATCATCAGGTTTTCTTTGCTTCTTTATTGGGTGCTTTGCCTGGCTGTGGTGGCGCTATTGTTGTGACAACGCAATTTATTAGTGGCCGAGTGGGATTTGGTGCGATTGTCGCGGTACTTACTTCAACAATGGGTGACGCTGCCTTTTTACTTCTTGCCGCCAAGCCAAGTGTTGGATTAGGCGTGGTTGGATTAGGCATAATCGTGGGTACTCTTTCAGGGCTGGTCGTTAATGCTTTTCATGCTGATAACTTTCTGCGCCCAGAGCCAAAAGAAGCACTTCAGACACATGCTTGTTGCCAACACCAGACAGACCGACACACGCCTCTTGAACAACGTGCAATCAATCTACAAGGCGCATTTTGGAAATGGCTTATTGTGCCTGCTAGTGTCGTTGCTGTGTTAATATCTTTCCAAATCGATATTAATCAGCTGTTGTCTTTGCAGGCCAATACCATTGAATGGCTGGGCGCTATCTTCGCGGTGATCACAATGTCGTTGTGGGCGATGACAAAAGAGCTCGGCGATTATCAGTCAACGGTCTCTGAAGATGAAAAAATCGTGGACTCACACCCGATTCAAAAAGCAGCCCAAGATACGAATTTCGTCAGTGCTTGGGTGATCGTGGCGTTTCTGGCGTTTGAACTGACGACCTATTTTTCTGGAATCGACCTCGTAGAAACCTTTTCTCATTGGGGGATATGGATGCCATTAGCTGGCTTAGCCATTGGGATGCTACCTGGTTGTGGTCCGCAAATTCTAGTCACCAGCCTTTACATCTCTGGTGCAGCGCCACTTTCGGCGCAGTTGGCAAATGCGATTTCCAATGATGGTGACGCCCTATTCCCCGCCATTGCTATGGCACCGAAAGCCGCTTTGGTCGCGACTATTTATTCGTCCATTCCTGCGTTTATCGTTGGATACGGGTATTACTTTTTATTCGAGTTCTAACGCTCAGGACGTCAAAACAAGAAAGGAGCCACAGTAGGCCCCTTTCTTGTTTTTATAATCGAACGATTTGCTTCACGTTATGCCGTGACGATCGCTTTCGCATTTAACCCTTTATCAACGCTAACCATTAATAACTGACAAGGTTCTTGGTTTAGCTTTTCTCCTGTCCAGTAATCATACCAATCCATCGGTTGATCAGACGTCAGCGTAAATTCCATCGCCCCGTAGCAGGCATAGTTAAACAAGCAGTGAAGGTCATTCTTCGTCGTTAGTTTTAAAAACGCATGATTTAAACTCAAAGCCGTGAACTTTGCTGACTCTTGGTTACGTTGTTGACGTAGCATGAGCTTAGCCAATGTCTTCTTTGCAAATGGCGTAATCTCAGGGAGAGGATCGCCAGACAGCAGCAAACCACCACACGCCAATAACACCGTGCGATGAAATTCATACTCTTCTCTGGATGCGGCTTGATTAGCTAATGACGTGAATGTCGCGCAATCCGGATCAATTTGCCACAGTTTTCGATGCTGCCAACTACGATAAAAGGTTTCTTTGGCTATCTGCTCGAAACGACGACTATGGCGTTCTACGTCATCAGAAACACGCATTGCATCCACAAGCCCTAGAGATGGCCACATTGGCGCGTTGCAACCTAAAAGCCACGCATCACCAGCGCCTTTAGCAATCGCTTCCATTCCTAAGCGATACGCCTCAACGCCTGTAATACCAGATTGTTTACGCACACCTTTCAAGGTGCCCCAATAGTTCGCGTCTAGCTTGAACAATTCAACGCCCCACTCTTGTCTCATGACAGAGACCACATTCGTCAGATGGTCTTGCACTTCTGGGTTTGAGGTATCGAGTATGTACCAAGGCGTGCAGCGCCAACCACCGTATGTGACATCTTCTGCTTTAAGTAAGCTTCCATCTTTGTGACGAACAAACCACTCTGGGTGTTGTTTGAAGATCTCCGACTCAGGTTGAGCAATAAAGGGTGCCATCCAAATCGCCGGCTTTTTGCCTTTTGCACGGATACTATGAATGAGCTCTTTCACACCACCAGAAAACTTATCCGATGGGATTAACCAATCGCCCATAAAGGCTTGATAGCCATCATCCAGAAGTACCCACTCTAGGTCTTCAAGCTTATCTTGCATGCAATCAACGTTCTGCATGATGTTTTGCTCTGTCACGTCTGCGTAGTAGGCATACCACGAACACCAACCGACAGGCGCATCTTGTGTCACACCTTGGCGAACAGGATGATGCTCTGCAATCATCTCTCCATAGATTTGATAAAGCTCAGACAGAGATTGGCCGCAGAGTACCGCCACGGATTCAAGTTGATTACTTTCCCAATCCGCCACTTGAGTAAACTCACCATCAATCGCGGCCGATAAAACCCAATGTCCATCACGCAGTACAACATCAAAATAGCCCGCAAAGCGATGACATGATGTGAAGCCAAACAAGGTATAGCCAGCCGAGCCTTCCACCACTAAATAGTTGTAGTAACGCTTAGGGGCATCTTTGGGATAGATTCGATAAGAAGGGCTGTTGTCTGGACAGCGACCAATATCAACGGGATGGCTAACCGTTCCCGCTGTTTGCGCCAGCATTTGGAAGCCATCGCCAATCACATTGGCCTCGTGCTCGTATAAAAACGGCATCTCGAACAACACTTCACGGTCGGTAAACGTTTTATTGTGAAGCCCAGCAAAAGAAAAATGTAATTGATTACCCTCAACTTCAACTTGGAGGTCGTTGTTATTCACAGTGATCTCAATGTGATTTGCCAATTGAATGCTCTGAGCCATAAAGAGTCTACTCACTTAATTATTATTGTTTAGCTTGGTTCATTATCCCCTGCTTGTCCCACCCAATTCGTTATCAACGTCACGAATCCTACTGTCGTTTAGCGTCACAAATTTATTATTGAGATAACGCTCACTGAAATTTTGGTTAAAAAAATACCAGCCCGAAGGCTGGTATTTCGATTGATGTGAATTGCATTCATTAAGCAACTTCGATTGGCCCACCGAATGAAGTCACTGGCGGTACTTTGCCAGTGAACTTCTCGAAGTCTACGATACATGTGTTCGCAGAAGTCGCCTGCGCAAGTTCAGAAGAGCCGATGTCTTGCGTTAGCGTGTTAGGGTCACCGTAAGTACAGATTGCGCCCTCTTTCTCGTTTAGAGGACCGTACCATGCACCTTCTTCGATACGAATAACGCCACGTGGGTAGCTGTCAGTAAGAACAGCACCAGCTAATAGCTGACCACGACCGTTGAATACGCGCACTAAGTCACCGTCTTTGATGCCTTTCGCTTTCGCATCCGCTGGGTTGATGTAAACAGGCTCACGACCTTGCACCGCGTAAGTTGCACGGAACTCTTCAGATTCACACATCTGAGAGTGCAGACGCTTGTCTGGGTGACAAGACTGCAACCAGAATGGGTATTTATCTGAACCAGGGCCACCGTGTGAACGCTCTGATTTTTCGAACCACATTGGGTGTTCTTGACAGTGTTCGTAGCCGTAACGGCCGATCTTACGAGACGTGATCTCGATGAAACCAGACGGCGTACCTAGTGGGTTAAGCTCAGGGTCTTTACGGAAGTCCGCATGACGAACCCAAGGTTTACCTTCACCGAAGTCTAGTACGCTCTTCTCCCAGAACTCGTTGAATTCTGGCATTTCAAACTTACCTTCGTTCGCTTTCTTACAATCGTTGTAAAGGCTTTCGATCCATTCCATCTCGCTCATACCACGGGTGTATTCTTCGCGGCGACCAAAACGCTGAGTTAGTTCACTCATGATTTGGAAGTCAGGCTTAGATTGGAACAATGGATCGACGAGACGATGCATTGCAATCAGACCTTTGTTCGAGTATGAACCGTATACGTCGATGTCGTTACGTTCCCATTGCGTACACGCAGGTAGAACGATATCCGAGAAACGACATGTTGCAGTCCAAGCAAACTCGATCGTTACAACCGTTTGAAGTTTGCGGAACGCTTTCTTCATGCGGTTACGATCTTGATGGTGGTGCCATGGGTTACAACCCGAGATCACCATCATCTTAAAGTCTGGCAGTTTCACTTTACCGCCGTTGTAGTTGATCTCTTTGCCTGGTTCTAGCAGACAGTCGATCCAACGTGCAACTGGGATAGTACGGCTGTAACCGTTAAAGTCGTTGTTGTCCCACTTCGGCTTCATACCTTGGTCAAGGTTACGAGGGAAACCACCAGGGCCCGCGAAACCAGTTGAAGGTACACCGATACTTGAGTAATGGTGACCGTAAGAGATACCACCGCCAGGTAAACCGATTTGACCAACCATTGCAGCAACCACAGCCGCTGCCCAGTATGGCTGCTCACCGTGCTCTTGACGCTGGATACACCAACCCATCAGGATCTGTGTACGGCCACTGACTAGCATACGTGCGAACTCGCGAATCTTGTCCGCTTTCACGCCACAGATAGCCGCAGCCCACTCTGGTGTTTTCTCTACTTTGTCTTTTGTCTTACCTTGAACGTATTGAATAAACTCTTCAAAGCCTAGACAGTAAGTATCAATGAACTTCTTATCGTACAAGTCTTCGTTGTACAGCACGTGCGCCACAGCAAGCATGAACGCTACGTCTGTCAGCGGGTTGATGTACAAGTGATCGTTCTCTAAGTAGCGCTGAGTCTTGTTCTTCACTGGGTCTACGGACAGAACGTTGATCTCACCTTTCGCTACTTTTTCTTTTAGTTGTGCCAGGTACTTGAAGGACTCATGCGTTTCACAGTTCCAACCTACTTGAAGGTTTTTCACTGGGTCGTTAGCCCAAAGAACGATGTTGTCAGAGTTCTCTAGGATTTCAGACCAAGACGTACCTTGTGCGTAAACTTCGGTTGAACCAAGTACGTAAGGCATGATGGTTTGACCTGCACCCGTCGAGTAGTCACCTACTTTCGTGATGAAGTTGCCGTGCATACCCACTGCACGTTGCATGTGCGCGGTACAGTTGTTGAATGAACCTGTTTGGTTCCAACCCGTTTGACCTGCGTGTAGCGCCCATGGACCGTAGTCTTTTTGAATACGTTCTAGTTCGCGGTAGAACAAATCTAGCGCTTCATCCCAAGTCACGCGGATGAAACGGTTGTTACCGCGGGTATCGGCGCTGTATTTGTGTTTCTTCAACCAATCTAGACGAACCATTGGGTAACGCACACGTGAAGGGCTGTAAATAATACCCTTGATGCCGTTTAGCATTTCAGTTGGGTTTTTGTCTAGCTCTAGCGGTTTGATCTCTTGAACTTTACCCGCGTAGATGTGGGCGCGGAACGCGCCCCAGTGAGAACCTGTTACTTTCCAAGTACCTGTCGTCTCAACAGCATTGGCAGAGGCGGACGCCAATAAGCTAGGACCAATAACTGACGCTGCACTTGTGGTTGCTACACCTTTAAGAAAACTTCTTCGTGTAATAGCCATTTAAATTACTCCAATCCGACGCTTATTAGTGGTGACCTTCAGCATAATCTGAAGAGTGTTTCTGTAGATACTTCAAGATCAGGGCTTCACTGTCTGTATCTAGGTTAACGAACGCCAACATACCGTCGAACATACCTGGCCAGGTGTTCGCGTCGAAGTGCGCTTCCGCAGGTTGAGTGTGACATACTGAACAGTTGGTCTTGTACGCTTCACGAGATTTTTCCCAAACAGGATTGATGTCGTTCAGCATAGACTCTTTCTTAATCCATACTTTCGCCGCGACTTTTTCCCAAGGAAGGCCTGTTAGCTCATCCACTTTTTTCTCGCCAGTCGTCACAATGTTGCTATCTGTCGCTGCTTCTTTCATCAGAGACGCAGTCGCAATGTTCTTACCGAAGTCTTCTTGAATTACGCGACCAAAGCCTTTCGCTTTACGCCAGCCATCGATTTCGATTTCAACAAACTCGCCTTTGTCTTCAAGAACTTTAACGGTCGATGCTGGATTAAGAAGACCGGCTTCTTTAGTGCCTTGTGCATCAAAGTAAATTGGTAGGTGACGAACACTCACTAGTTGCTGACCTACAGAGTAATCTGTATTTGAAGTCATACCTTCTAGGTCACCCACGATACCGCCGATGCTGTCCATACCTGCTGGCAGGTTATGCGCGATACCTTTATGACAGTCAACACAGCTTTGATCTTTCTCTGCTGCTTGCTTCATTTGGATACGAGCGGTTGGAGACATTTGCTCGAAATCCATCGATTCGTAGTTGTGACAGTTCTTACACTCTAAAGATTTGTTTGCCGAGAAACGATCCCATTCGTGTTTCGCAAGTTCGATACGACGCTCTTCGAACACACCAGGTTCATCGTAGTTGCCAAATACCTGTGCAAATACCTCTTTAGATGCCTGCATTTTACGAGCAATTTTGTCTGTCCAGTTATGAGGAACGTGACAGTCAGGGCAAGTAGCACGAACACCTGAATGGTTTTTCCAGTGAACCGTTTCTTGCAGCTCAACGTACACGTTGTCACGCATTGTGTGACAACTAATACAGAATTCTTCTGTGTTGGTTGCTTCTAGAGCGGTGTTAAAGCCACCCCAAAAGATAACACCAGCAATGAAGCCGCCCATAGTCAGCACACCTAGGCTGATATGTACAGCTGGGCGCGTCATGGTACGCCACAGTTTAATGATTAATGATTTCATTATTTGCTCTCTTAAAATCTTTTCAAAAGTGTGGTTATGAGCTCACTGGCTTACATGCCGTGCGCGCCTGGAGGTCCAAAGAAGAACACTTGCAACATCCAAACGATGAACCCGTAACCGCCGACAAAAGCCACACTCAGAATTGGGAAGAGAACAACTGCAATGAAGAGGAACGACTTCCACTCCAGGGAGCGTTTTTCACCACTCTCAATTTTATTAACATCACTCATACATTTGCCTATTTTGTATCTAGTGTTATTGAAAAGCCCGCGTAACCAAGCTTAAGTTTTTTACAATCTCTAATGGAAAATGTTAGACCATACTAATAGTAAGGTTCAATCAAATAAGAGCTCTCAGACCTTGTAATTCAACACTTTTTTGAGCTCATCCAGAGATGTGATTGATTGATGTTATTTATTAAAAAACATGAACAGATGTGACAAAATAAGTCTTTTAACCAATTGTTAAAACAACAACATTTACCAAACATAAGTTACATTTGGATAGTAATTAACGGGTCATAAATTGGCTTAAAAACCAGTCAAAAGATAATCAACTGTAAATAAAATGATGCAAAATAATGACAGAAATAGCGCTAAAGGTTTACGTTGAGAACATCAAAAAATGCACATTGATGTTCATATAAAGGAGGAGCTTAGTTACAATTATTCGCGGATTTTCGAGGAGCGATTATGGATAGCGTGGTGGATATAAGTTGGACCAAACTGGCATTATTTGGTCTGATTTTGTTGGTTCCCTTCTTTATTAATGCCCGCTACAAATTAGGGATTGCGAAAGACACGATCATCAGTGTTATTCGTATGACACTTCAGCTCATATTGATTGGCGTGTATTTAGAATATCTTTTTCAATTAAACAGCTTACTTGTCAATATACTTTGGCTTGCCATCATGTTACTGATTGGTGCAAGCTCAATTGCAGGAAAAGCTCGTCTGCCTAAAAAGCCACTCATGCTTCCTCTACTTACAGGCTTAACCTGTGGTCTAATTCCACTTCTTATAGCGATTACCGCAGGCCTAGTGCAGCCATCCCCTCTTTACAACGCCCAGTACATGATCCCACTTGCGGGCATGCTATTGGGTAACAGCTTAAGTAGTAACATCATCGCACTGCAGAATTTATTTACGGCTTTTGAACAGAGACAATCAGAATATGAGGCTGCTATCTCACTTGGTGCCTCTCCTCGTTATGCATCATTCCCCTTCATTCAAGAGGCCCTTAGAAAGTCACTTGCTCCAACTTTAGCCTCTATGGCCACTACAGGGCTGGTTACCTTACCAGGCATGATGACTGGTCAAATTCTAGGTGGCGCAAGCCCGATGGTTGCGATTAAATATCAGTTGGTGATTATGCTGGCTATTTTCGTCATGTTGAGTACCTCCGTCGCTATTACGCTGGAGATGACACTGAGCTGGGTACAAACGAAAGAAGGCCGGATCAAAATAAAAATCCAACAATCAGAACCTACCAAAACTCATAGATAGTTTAAGCGTGTGAACAAAGCCAGTGAAAGGGCTTGTATTATCAAGTCAAACGCACTTTTAACTGAATCACTCATCCATTCTTTAAACATTCATCAAGATGCTTTCTGGAGAAAAGTCAGACAGAATTCTCTCGAGTATAAGCCTCTAATTTTATGAAATTTTCTTTGCAAGTTTAGATACGCACGGCCTTTGAGACAGGTTATCCACAGAAAATGTGGATAAACACCCTAAACCCATACGCAACCAGAAACATAGCTGCATAAGTGATCAATCTAATCGTCATGCTTTGATCACTTGTCTGACATATTCTAATTTTAGAGTAAAGATAGTGACCACAAACTTGGAGAGACGTACATGGATGTCTTAATGATCAAAGAAAATTACGATGAACTCCTATCCGATGCACCTCTGGACTGGCTCGTTCAAGAACCAAAGGAAGTGACTTCTCATTGGCTCCCAACCGATTTTGGCATCAATGAAGAGCTGATTTAACTCACTCGATTTGTGTGAAACTTATCGACATGAATAAAAGAAAGGCGAACCATTTGGCTCGCCTTTCTTTTATTCTTTTAGATTTATCGTAAATGCTTGTCTTCATCACGTAGATAAATCATCCAATACCACATACCAACGAATACACCGCCACCAATGATGTTCCCTATCGTTACAGGGATAAGGTTATTTACGATGAACCCCATCATGTTTAAGTCCGCATAGTTTGCAATATCCGCCCCTGTCATTTGCCAAAATGCTTCCGGTGCAAAATATTTGATTCCAATCGCCATGGGTACTTGGAACATGTTCGCAATACAGTGCTCGAAACCTGCCGACACGAACATAGCTACTGGCAGAATCATGACCGCTATTTTGTCAGTTAATGTACGTCCACTAAACGTCATCCAAACAGCAATACACACCAGCACGTTACACATGATGCCAAGCGCAACAGCAGCAAAGAAACCATGGTGCAATTTATGTTGAGAGATCGCCATCGCGTTGAGGCCAACTTGGCCGTGATCAAACATATACTGCTTGGTAACCAACATGCATGCTACCAACAAAAGAGCACCAACCATGTTGCCGAAATAAACCACAAACCAGTTTTTGATTAGCGCTTGCCACGAGATCTTTCCACTGGCTCGCGCTACCAATGTTAATACTGAGCTAGTGAAAAGCTCACCACCTGTAACGACAACAAGAATCAAACCCAGGCTGAAGGCTAGGCCACCGATTAGCCTGGTAATACCCCATGGAAGGTCGCCTGCGCCTGTTGTCACCGTGGTGTAAAAGATGAACGCAATACCAATATGAAGTCCGGCAGAAATTGCCAATAAAAAAGATTTGATCGGTGCTTTAGTTGCTTTACCTACCCCCACTTCAGCCGCGCGTTCCGCAGCCTGAGGCGGTAATAGTGAGTCAAACTGATTGAAGTTCATTGTGGTGTAACATTTAGAAACAATTAAAGAGGCGCGGATAATCGCTCCATTTCCCTACTTTTTCAAGCGCTATTTGACATGTTTACTAAAAATGTTGTTATCGAGAGATCAACCAATAAAGGTCAACTATCATTCGCAATCGTAACTATCATTGATACTTAACAAGTATTCTGCCTTTCGAACAAAGATCCTGCGTTATATCAGCCTGATAGCGCCATACTTAACACTTCTTATCGTTTAATGTTGCTCAACTCTTCTTTTCAGACTAGCTTGGTAAAAAAAGCGTAAAGGAATCATTTATGAAATATTCAGCTGAACATATCGCCGAATTGAACCTACTTCTTCAGTTCGACTTAAGTAGTGCTGCAACTGGTATTAAAGTTCATACAGACGCGTCAGAAGAAATGCAGGCAGCCGTTGCTCGTCTATACGAGAAGCAACTTTGTACACAGCCTGATGGTGGTTATTTAACAGATGAAGGTATTGAAGTCGCAGAGCATGCGGATAAGATTTTAAGAGTCCTTTCTGTGTAATTTGAACAAAAACGCCACCGAATTCGGTGGCGTTTTTTATTGGTCCCTGCATTTTGTTCCTGCCGAAACCTGCGGTGCTAATCGTTTTTTCATTTTGCTAAATGGCTGAACCTTGTCGTACAACCAATTAAAGCCCGTGGCATAAAATAGGAAGAACACTAGGAAGCCAGCTTCCAACACCAGAGCTTGAAGAAGCGTAATTTCTAAGAACCAAGCAATGACGGGTATAGAGATAAAGATCAACCCTCCCTCGAATCCAATTGTATGCCCAAAACGCATCGCTAAACTTCGCTCAGTTCGATTGCTGCCAAAACACTTATCAAAGTACAAGTTGTAGATGTAATTCCACACGACGGTATACATGCTCAACCCAATCCCAACCAACGCGAGATCACTCGATCCCTTTCCGGTGATCAATGAAGCCGCTGGCACAATGATCGCGAGTGCGATTAACTCAAAAAGTACTGCATGAAAAATTCGTTCGTTACGAGTCATATTTCTCTGTCCAAATAGTTCTACTCAATGCTTAGAATTTTATCTATTATTCAGATAACAAAAAGTTAGATACCATCGGCAAAAGCGATATGTTTACCATCGAACAACTGCAAGCTTTCATTGCTACATCAGAAACCGGATCATTTTCAGGCGCGGCAAGAAAACTGGGGAGAGCTCAATCCGTAGTCAGCCAACACATCATAAATATGGAGGTCGACTGTGGTGTTGATCTATTTGATCGCTCTGGTCGATATCCGAAATTAACCGAGAGTGGCCTCGCGCTCATACCTTATGCACAAGCGGCAATCAGCCAACTAGACCGATTGAACAACAGAGCATCACAGCTTTTTTCAACACCAACGAATAAATTGGTTTTAGCCATTGATGAAGGGATTCCTCTGACTCGCTTGCCCGACGTGCTAAAAAATTTAGAGCAACGCTTTCCACATTTGCAAGTTGAATGCTTAACAGCTTCAAGTCCGGATATCATTGAATTGGTCAAATCGGAGCGCACCACTACTGGGATTATTTTGAGTGACTTACAAATGCCGAGACATATCGATTTCACTAATCTTGGTAACATTGCGTTCGATGTCTATGTCTCTTCAACGCACGCTCTAGCACAGCAACGCGTCACTCACATTGATCAACTCAAACAACATCGTCAACTGGTCATACGCTCCAAAAACGCAGAGCCATGTGGTCTCAATCAAGCATTCAGCCCGGATATCTGGTACGCTGATAACTACTATATTTTGTTGGAATTAGCGAATAAAGGGTTTGGTTGGTGCTTTCTTCCAGAGCATTTAGTCGCGTATTCACCGAACACACTGAAAAGAGTTGGGGATGATTTCACAAAGCTGGCTTGGCAAGTCAATGTTGACCTTATTCAACATCAGAAATGGCATTCAGATCCCCTCCATCAACAAGCCAAAGCAGAGCTGCTCAATCTATTCGAGCAGACATAAATAAGTAAGTAGGAAGACCCAAATGGCAAATACATTGATCGTAGGTGCAGGCTGGCTCGGAACTCCGCTAGCAGAAACTTTGATGAGAGACGGACACCACGTTGTCGTTACTCGTCGTAACCAAGCTCGGTTAAACGAGTTACCCGCTTCATTAACTCACTCCGCATTATTCGATTTTAATCAACTTAACGCGGCGAAACGGCTAGATGAGTTGCTTAAACAACATCAAATTACTCACGTTGTCGGTGCTTTTCCCCCTGGTTTTCGTAAAGGACGCGGACAAGAATACGCCCAACAATGGCAAATGCTCGCAAACGCAGCAAAGCAAAACAACGTTGAAAAGCTCGTTATGATTAGCTCTACAACGGTGTATCCCAACCTAGCTTCTGATATGGAAGAAGCAGATGCGTCACTCTCTTTAGCAGCCGACAGCCCTTATTTCTCTGACAATGCACGTATTATGCTGCAAGCCGAGCAGCATGTTATCGACTCTAATATTAGCTTCGTCATTATGCGTTGTAGCGGGCTAATTGGGCCAGACAGGCACCCTTCTCGCTTTGCAATGAGACTAAAACAAGTCAGTCGTAAAGCGCCTGCTAATATGCTTCATCAAGACGATGCGGTATCGGCAGCCAAATTTGCTTTAGATAATTTAAGCAACCAAGTTATTAACGTGACCACACCGCATACCGTCAGCAAGGCGGAGTTCTACCAAGCCGCTATAAATAAGAGCGAGAGTGAGATACCTCTTCCACCAGTCACAGAACAAACAGATAAGCGCATTCTCGCAGACAAACTACTCTCACTTGGCTATCAATTTCATTTCAACTCAACTTTGGACGCGCTATGAAACTCTATCGACACATAGAAACACTTTGGGATTACATGCAACTCAAACATGAGCTGAAACCCGCAGACTGTTTGTTTGTGATGTGCAGTAACGATGTGCGTGTAGCAGAGCATGCAGCAAATCTGTACCACCAAAAGTTAGCGCCTTTGATTGTATTTTCAGGGGGAGAAGGTCGTTTTACCGATGGACTGTTTGAAAAAAGCGAAGCGGAAACTTTTGCCGAAATTGCCAAGATGTCAGGCGTGCCCAGTGAAGCAATTTTGCTCGAAGCTGAATCCACCAACAGTGGAGAAAACGTTCGCTTTACTGAGCAACGATTGAAAGAAGAAGGAAAACATTGCTCATCGTTTATTCTGGTGCAAAAACCATTTATGGAACGCAGAGCCATAGCGACATTTGAAAAACAGTGGCAGTCACCCTACTCCCAGCTCCAGGTAAGCTCTACGGCTCATCCGTTTTTTGAATATATTAATGAAGACATGCCATTAATGATGGTACTAGAGGCACTAATGGAAGATTTCTCTCGCGTAAAAAGCTATCCAGAGAAAGGATTTCAAACCGAGCAAAACATCCCTCCGCAGGTAGAATCATCTTATCAGGTTTTACTAGAGAGATTTGGTTTTGACTTAGTCTAAGCCCTTTCTAGCAGACAACAAAAAGCCACCGATTACGGTGGCTTTTCTGTATTAATACGGATTATTTACCGAGTGCTTCTTTGTAATGCTGACGGCACACGGAGACATATTTGTCGTTACCGCCGATCGCAACTTGATCGCCCTCTTTAATCGCCACGCCATGTTCATCGGTACGAATAACCATATTCGCTTTGCGACCGCAGTGGCAGATCGTTTTGAGCTCAACCAACTTGTCTGCCCAAGATAACAGGTACTTACTGCCTTCAAAAAGTTCGCCTAGAAAATCGGTGCGAAGGCCGTAACACAATACTGGAATATGCAGTTTATCAACAACTTCAGTAAGTTGGTAAACCTGCTCTTTTGACAAGAACTGACACTCATCAACAAGAATACAGTGACGTTTCTCAACTTCATTCAGAGCTGCGATCTCTTGATATAAATTGGTATCCTGACGAAACAAGTGTGCGTCAGATTGAAGACCAATACGAGAGCTCACTTTACCGACACCAAAGCGATCATCTAGTGCAGCCGTAAAAATAACTGGCGTCATGCCGCGTTCTTGATAGTTGAAAGAGGATTGAAGAAGCGTTGTTGATTTACCCGCATTCATTGCTGAGTAATAGAAATACATCTGAGCCACAGAGCATTACCTAAAGTTAAAGTTTTAATTTATGGAAATGGAAAATAAAAGGGCTGAATTATCAGCCCTTTAAAATTGAAAATTCAATTACTTACGACGCCACGTTGTGCCTTCTGGACCATCTTCCAGAACAATGCCCATTTCGGTCAGTTTGTCACGAGCCATATCTGCATTCGCCCAATCTTTCGCAGCGCGAGAGTCGTTACGCAGCTTGATAAGAGCTTCGATTTCAGCCACTTCATCATCGTTACCTGCATCACCTTTTAGGAAGGCTTCTGGATCTTGGTGAAGAATACCGATCACATCTGCTAGTTCACGCATTAGCGCACCTAGCTCGCTCGCTTTCTCTAGGTTTTCTGTTTTCAGACGGTTAACTTCGCGCGCCATGTCGAACAGAACTGAGTACGCTTCTGGCGTATTGAAGTCATCGTTCATCGCTGCTGTAAAGCGAGATACATACTCTTCACCACCAGCAGGAGCAGCATTTAGATCCAAACCACGTAGAGAAGTGTATAGACGCTCAAGCGAAGCGCGTGCTTGGTTTAGGTTCTCTTCGCTGTAGTTTAACTGGCTACGGTAGTGACCAGACATAAGGAAGTAACGAACCGTTTCTGCATCGTAGTGACCAAGTACGTCACGGATAGTAAAGAAGTTGCCTAGAGACTTAGACATCTTCTCGCGATCTACCATCACCATGCCACTGTGCATCCAAGTATTTACGTACTTAGTGTCGTGTGCACAGCATGATTGCGCGATTTCGTTTTCGTGGTGTGGGAACTGAAGATCAGAGCCGCCACCGTGAATATCAAAGTGATCGCCTAGGATTGAAGAGTTCATAGCAGAACATTCAATGTGCCAGCCTGGACGACCAGGGCCCCATGGTGATTCCCACGTAGGTTCACCTGGTTTAGACATCTTCCAAAGAACGAAGTCTAGTGGGCTGCGTTTGGCTGTTTCGACATCAACGCGCGCGCCCGCTTGCAGCTGATCCAAATCTTGTTTAGACAGTTTGCCGTATTCGTCAAACTTGCGAACCTCAAACATTACATCGCCATTATCCGCAACGTAAGCAAAACCACGTTCAATCAGTTTTTGAACAAGTTCGATGATTTCTGGAATAAACTGGGTTGCACGAGGCTCAATATCTGGGCGCTTCATGTTTAATGCGTCGAAGTCTGCGTGCATTTCACCGATCAAGCGCTCGGTCAATGAGTCACAAGACTCGCCATTTTCAGCCGCACGTTTAATGATCTTATCATCGATGTCTGTGATGTTGCGTACAAACGTTAGATCGTAACCTAGGTAACGAAGGTAACGTGATACCACATCAAAGGAGACAAAAGTGCGACCGTGACCGATGTGACAGAGATCGTAGATGGTAACTCCACAGACATACATGCCGACTTTGCCAGCTGTAATTGGTTTGAATTCCTCTTTCTGTCTTGTGAGTGTGTTATATATCTTTAACATGATCTCTATCTATGATTGTGAATGAATAAAAGAAGGTCGAGTATATCAACTCCGACCTGGTTAGGTAATAGCAATTAACCGATAAAACGATAATCGGCTAAACTTCAAGCACAAAACGAAGAATTTCCTCTTCCTGAGTTTTTAAAGCACTAGAACTTAGGCTAGAATCTCGGGCTCAACACAACACAGTAAGGAAAGTAGCATGATCACCCTTCACACTAATTTTGGTGACATCAAGATTCAACTAAACGAAGAGAAAGCGCCAGAGACTAGCGCAAACTTCCTTCAGTACTGCCGCGATGGCTTTTACGACAACACTCTTTTCCACCGTGTTATTGACGGTTTCATGATCCAAGGTGGTGGCATGGAACCTGGTCTACGTGAAAAAGCATCACGTGCACCTATCAAGAACGAAGCAAACAACGGCCTAAGCAACAAAGTGGGTACACTTGCTATGGCGCGTACTATGGAGCCGCATTCAGCAAGCTCTCAGTTCTTTATCAACGTAAACAACAACACATTCCTAGATTTCCGTAGCGAAAGCCTAGATGGTTGGGGTTACTGTGTATTCGGTGAAGTTGTAGAAGGCATGGACATCGTAAATAAGATCAAAGGCGTTAGCACTGGTTCTTACGGCATGCACCAAGACGTACCTCTAGAGGACGTAGTAATCACTGGTACAACAATTGAAGAATAATTCGTAAGAATTATTTCTAAGAGATAAGTTAATGGGGAGGCATCGCTTCCCCTTATTTCTATGACAACATTATTTATTTCCGATCTTCACCTCACCCCATCGCGTCCGGATATTACGGAATGTTTTGTGACGTTCATGCGAACAGAAGCAACGAAAGCCGATGCACTTTATGTATTAGGCGATCTGTTCGAGTTTTGGGTTGGAGACGATGACAAAACTCCTTTTGCCAATCAAATCCGTACAGAGTTCCAGCAACTAACAAAGACTGGCGTTCCTGTTTATTTCATTCAGGGCAATCGCGACTTCCTATTGGGAAAACGCTTCTGTAAAGAGACAGGCATTACATTATTGGATGAAGTTAGCCTCATAGACCTTTATGGTACTAAAGCAGTTATTCTCCACGGTGACACCCTGTGTACTGACGACATTGATTATCAAAAATTCCGTAAGACTGTTCATCAACCTTGGTTGCAATGGCTGTTTAATCACATTCCTTGGTTTATTAAGAAGAAAATTGTCTCAAAAGTTCAATCCGATATTCGTGATGATAAAATGAGCAAGCCTTTAGATATCATGGACGTCAATCAAAATGAAGTCGAGAAAGTGATGTCTCAGAATTGCGTCAACTTAATGATTCATGGTCACACTCATCGCCCGAATACACATTTTTTTGACGTCGATGGCGTTAAAAAGACCCGGATAGTTTTAGGGGATTGGTATACGCAAGGCTCAGTTTTACAAGTAAATTCTGATGGCTTTGACCTACAAACGAGACCATTCATACAGAATTTGCGTTAAGCATGTAGAGCGTGTAGGAGATTCACGCTCAAGTCGTAGATATTTTGTAAAAAATCGCTATTATCATAATACTAAGTTAAACAGAACGAAGTACCTAATTGAAGTATTCTTACGTAGCTCGCCAACCGATTCTGGATAGAGAAAAACGAACCATAGGTTACGAACTTCTCTTTCGAGACGGTCCTAAAAATACCTTCCCTGAAGTAGAACCAGAGCTGGCTACTAGTCGACTGCTATCCGATCATTTTTTGTCGACGCATTACAACACATTAGGGAACAAACTTGGCTTTGTTAACTTTCCGCATCAAAGCTTGGTGAATCTGGTCCCAACTCTGTTTCCCAAAGAGTCTCTCGTCATTGAAGTCCTTGAAGATTGTGAACCGACAGAGGAGCTGCTAGAAGCCATCAAGCACCTGCATGAGTGCGGATACAAAATTGCTTTAGATGATTTTGTGCCGACGAAGGCTTGGAAACGTTTTCTTCCATATGTTTCCATGATCAAGTTTGACATTCGACTCGTACCGATCAAGAAAGCCGCTATTTTTATTCAGGCATTAAGCCCATTTAAAATCGACTTTCTTGCGGAAAAGGTAGAGACCTATGAAGAGTTTGAGCAAGCCCTAGAAGCCGGTTTTAACTATTTTCAAGGGTATTTTTTTAGCAAACCTGAGATGATCCAGAAAAAACGGTTGAACCCCGCGTTTCTTACCGTCATCCAACTTTGTAAAGAGATTGCTGATAAGCCCATCGACTTCAATGAGGTTGAACGTCTGTTTTCGATTGATGTGACGCTGTCATACAAGCTGCTTACTTACGTAAATTCAGGCTATACATTAACGACTAAGATCAAATCGTTCAGACAGGCGCTTATTTATCTGGGTGAAGAGCGACTACGACGCTTTATTTCCTTAGTTGCAATTGCGTCCGTTCAAGAAGATAAACCTGACTCTCTTTACTCTTTAGCGATTCAGCGTGCACGAATGTGTGAACTGTTACTTAGTCAAATGAACACTAGGTATGACCCTGGGCAGGCTTTTTTGACAGGCATGTTTTCTTTACTCGGATCTTTGCTCGATCAACCGCTCTCTGATGTCATTGAAGATATCCCCGTTGACGAAGATATAAAACTCGCATTAACCAGTCGAAAAGGCGTACTTGGTCACTTACTTTCGATGACGATCGCCTATGAACAAGCGGACTGGGAGTTAGCCGAGCGATATTGCACCGTTCTTAAATTAACCGAACCTCAATTAGCAGACGCTTTTAATCAATCTACCGAGTGGGCTCAAGAACTGCTGTCTCAAACGCCCTAAATCGCTATAATGCCTCACCTCCAGCCTCGCAATTGTGAGGTTGTTTGTTTTTACCGCTTAATTAATCGAGATTTCATTTTATGGCTTCTTCTTGCCCTTGCGGATCTAACCGCACGTACCAACAGTGTTGTGAAATTGCCCACAACAACCATGCTGACGTCACCACTCCAGAGCAGTTAATGCGCTCTCGTTACAGTGCGCATGTGTTAGGTCTAGTCGATTACGTGGTCAACACTTATCATCCAATCTGTAATGCAGAAGAGCAACGTGAAGGCATTGCCCAATCTATCGACAGCGATTGGTGCAAACTTGAAGTTGTAAAAACAGAAGCTGGCAGTAATGACAATGAAGGCTTTGTAGAGTTTAGCGCTTATTTTGATGAAGACGGCAAACGCTACTGTATGACAGAGCGTTCCCGCTTTGTAAAAGAAAATGGGCTTTGGTACTACATTGACGGCACGTTTCCAGAAGAAGAGCTAGAAGAAGAACCAGAACAAGATCCTCGCCTAAACCAACCAGTGAGTAGCCTAAAAGTAGGTCGCAACGACCCGTGTATCTGTGGAAGCGGTAAAAAGTTTAAAAAGTGTTGTGGGTAAAGCATCCATACCTAGCTTATTGTGCTCGATTTAATTGGATTCTTGACCTCGCCTAGGTTCGTTGGAGTGACGTGAATATATGTACCTATTTGAAGTAAATAACTCTACTGCAAGTACCATTAGAAAATATACCGTCATTCTGAACAGCGAGGAACGAGTGTGATTCAGAGTCTAATCGCTACTAGCACTGTTGCCGGGTTTTCCCCCGAATCAAGAACACTAAAGTAAAAAAGCCCCTAGGCTCGAGAGCATAGGGGCTTTCACTTATCGCAAGCTTACTTATGACGCTCTTTCAGTTTATTCACTACGTCATTCATCGATAAGCCTTGGTCTTGAAGCAATACCATTAAGTGATAAATCAAATCTGCAGATTCACACACTAACTCCGCCTTATCGCCCGACGTCGCCGCAAGCGCGACTTCAACGCCTTCTTCGCCCACTTTTTGCGAAATACGCTTGGTGCCACGGGCATAAAGACTGGCAGTATAAGAGGAATCTGGGTCGGCACTCTTGCGGGCAGCCAATAGCTGCTCAAGTTGATGAAGCCACACCATTTGTGACTCCTCTTGAGGGTCCACATCCCAGCAAGTTGTGTTACCCAAGTGACACGTAGGACCAATGGGATTCACTTTCACCAGTAGCGTATCGTTGTCGCAATCGAGCTGCATGTTCACTAGTTGCAATACGTTGCCGGAGGTCTCACCTTTCGTCCAAAGACGCTGCTTGGTACGAGAGAAAAACGTCACTTGACCTGTTTCGCCCGTTTTTGCCAACGCATCTTGGTTCATATAACCCATCATCAGCACTTGGCTTGATTGGAAATCTTGTACGATAGCAGGTACCAGACCATCCACCTTTTCCCAGTTGATTCGCTCAACTAGCGAACTTACTTCGGCGGCTTTCACACTCATAGTCGTACCTCAATGCCTTGTTGTTTCAAATACTGCTTTAGTTCACCAATATTGATGACTTGTTTGTGGAATACCGATGCGGCAAGCGCGCCATCCACATTTGCTTTTTGGTAGGCTTCTGCGAAATGCTCCATAGCACCTGCCCCACCCGATGCAATCAATGGCACGTTACACACTTCACGCACCATGTTAAGTTGTTCAATATCGTAACCGTTACGTACGCCGTCTTGGTTCATCATGTTCAGTACGATTTCACCAGCGCCACGCCTTTGTACTTCTTGCACCCAATCACGTGTTTCCCATTGCGTTGCTTTGGTTCGTTCTTCATCACCAGTAAACTGGTAAACCTGATACTTGCCCGTCTCTTTGTCGTAGTATGAATCGATACCAACGACGATACATTGCACACCAAACTTATCAGCAAGGTCAGTAATCAACTGAGGGTTCGCCAAGGCAGGAGAGTTAATAGATACCTTATCTGCACCAAACTCAAGAATGCGCGCCGCGTCCTCTGCTGATTTAATGCCACCAGCCACACAGAACGGAATATCAATCACTTCTGCAACGCGAGCGACCCAACTTTTATCAACGACACGCCCATCACTTGAAGCGGTAATATCGTAGAACACAAGCTCGTCAGCGCCTTCTTCAGCATAACGCTGCGCCAGAGGAACGATGTCACCAATGATTTCGTGGTTGCGGAACTGGACGCCCTTCACCACTTGTCCATCACGAACATCAAGACATGGAATTATTCGCTTTGCCAGCATGCAAACGCCTCCTCTGCTGTGAACTTACCATCTAACAATGCGCGACCAACAATCACGCCAGCCACACCGCTGCCTTTTAGCGCTTCGATATCTGCTAATGAGCCAATGCCACCTGAAGATTGAAACTGCACTTGTGGGTACTGTTTACATAGGTCGACGTAAAGCTCAACGTTTGAGCCCTCTAGCGTACCGTCACGAGAAATGTCCGTGCAAAGCACATGCTGTAGACCTACCGTCAGATAATCGTTGATCAGAGCTTCGATAGTCACGCCTGAATCTTCTTGCCAGCCAGAAATGGCAACTTTGCGCGTGCCGTCTTGATCGATATTGATATCTAGAGCGAGAACGATTTTCTCTGCGCCGTATTTTTCCATCCAACCTTTCACAAGCTCTGGCTGTTTTACTGCTGTAGAACCGACTACAACACGCTGCGCACCGGCTTCTAACAGATCAATCACGTCTTGCTCTGTACGCACTCCACCACCGATTTGGATGTTCGCTGGTGTGCTTGCTAGTAGCTTTGCAATCAAACCTAGCTGGCGTGCTGTCGTGTCTTTCGCGCCAGTTAAATCCACCAAGTGCAGCCAGTTAGCACCCGCTTGGTGGTACAAATTGAACTGCTCTGCTGGGTCGACTTTGTACTCGGTTACTTGGCCGTAATCACCTTGATAAAGGCGAACCACCTGTCCTTCAATTAAATCAAGAGCTGGAATAATCACACTAAATCCCTTTTATAATTCTAAGAAGTTTTGAATAAGCTTCGCGCCCGCTTTTGAAGAACGCTCTGGGTGGAATTGCACACCATAATAGTTACCGCTTTGAACCGCAGCAGTGAATGGATTTCCGTAATCACATTCGGCAATGGTGTAGTCTCCAACTGGCATCGCAAAGCTGTGCACAAAATAGAAGTACTCACCCTCTTCAATACCTTTGAATAACGGATTGCCTGCTTTTGCAGAAACGGTATTCCACCCCATGTGCGGCAGTGGCAAATCGCCGGTTTGAAGCAGCTTCACTTCGCCATCACAAAGTCCAAGACATTCAACTAACTCGTCTGCTTTCTGGCCTTTTTCTTGAGACACTTTGCCCAACAATTGCATGCCTAAACAGATACCTAGTAGCGGCTTCTCTACCTGTTTCACCAAGCTGATAAGATCGCGCTCTTCTAGGTTCTTCATCGCTTCACTGGCAGTTCCCACGCCCGGTAGAAAGAGCTTGTCAGCCGCCAATACAACTTGTGGATCTTTTGAAATCGTTACGTCATAGCCTAGGCGTTCAATGGCAAACTTCACCGAAGAAACGTTGGCACAGCCAGTATCGATAATGACAACTTTCTGTTCTGTCACTGTTTTTCTCCTTGCTAACGTTAGCCTTAAAGTACGCCTTTACTACTCGGTAGCTCAGTGCCTTCTACTTTGATTGCTTGGCGCAGAGTACGACCAAACGCTTTAAATAGGCTCTCAATGATGTGGTGATCATTGTTGCCCGCAGAAGAAAGGTGCAGTGTACACGCTAGTGTGTCAGTTAAAGAACGGAAGAAGTGAACCACCATCTCTGTTGAAAGGTCCCCCACTTGCTCACGACTAAACTGCGCGTCGAACTTAAGGTAAGGACGACCTGACAGGTCTAGCGCACATTGTGCTAAACACTCATCCATTGGCAGGCTGAAACCAAAGCGACCAATACCACGCTTGTCACCCAGCGCTTCTTTCAACGCCTGACCCAAGGCCAGCGCGGTATCTTCTACTGTGTGGTGATCATCAATGTGTAGATCACCTTCTACTTTGCACACCATTTGGAATCCACCGTGCGTCGCAATTTGATCCAACATGTGATCGAAGAAACCAAGACCCGTTGAGATGTCATTACCGCCTTGCTCATCAAGATTAACCGCAACTTTGATGTCCGTTTCTTTCGTGGTACGAATCACTTCAGCAATACGAGCTTTCACCGTGAGGTCTTTCAGGATCTGTTTCCAGCCCATGGTTTCTGGGTTGTATTGAATACCGCGAATTGCCATGTTTTCTGCAAGTTGAAGATCGGTTTGACGATCGCCAATCACAACAGAGTTTTTAAAATCAACTTTGCCACCTTGAAGGTACTCTTTCACCATGCCTAGCTTAGGCTTACGGCAAGAGCAGTTATCTTCTTCAAAGTGAGGACAAATCAACACGTCATCGAACTTCACACCTTGAGACTCGAAGATCTCCATCATCATGTTGTGTGGTGCATCAAAATCTTCTTGTGGGTAGCTGTCAGTACCCAAACCATCTTGGTTAGTGACCATCACTAGACGGTATCCCGCATCCTGCAACGACAACAGGCTTGGGATAACAAATGGCTCTAGTTTTAACTTATCCAAGCGGTCAACTTGGAAATCAATCGGTGGCTCAACAATCAGCGTGCCATCTCGGTCGATAAATAGGATTTTTTGTTGCTTGCTCACTCGAACTTCCTTATTACTAATCTTGTTTCGTTCTCGGCATAAACCGAGAACGTTGAGAATTCTATTTATGAATAGTAGTTTCTAATGAAACCCAGTGTCTTTTCACACTCGTCGCGGTTACCAACACTGATACGCACGCAGTTCTCAATTGGCGAGTTACGCAGGATAATGCCCGTATCCCAAGCGGCTTTGAAAAGAGCATCGCCATCTGGGAATTTCACCAATAAGTAGTTACCCCACCCTTCAAAGACCTCCAGACCCGGAATCATCGACAAACCAACTTGTAAGTAAGCTCGGTTCGCGTTCAAATCGAGAACTTGGAACTTCGCTCGCGCTAATCCTGCTTCTGAGAGCGCTTGAGTAGCAATTTCTGCCACTGGAACTGGGACTGGGTAAGGTGCGATAACTTTAAGAAGTACATTAATCAGCTCTTCGTTCGCAAGCGTAAATCCACAACGCAGACCTGCAAGCGCGAAAGCTTTCGACAGAGTACGCAGAATCGCTAGATTTGGATATTCTGCCAGTAAATCTACTGTTGACGCTTCTGGACAAAAATCAATGTACGCTTCGTCCATGACCACGATTGCGCGGTCTTTTGTCATCTCAAGCAGAGAGACAATATCGTCACGCTTAACTAAGTTACCCGTTGGGTTGTTTGGCGAGCATACGAAAACCAGTTTCACGTTATCTAGATTCGCTTCGATGCCTGCGAGGTCTAGTTGCCAATCTGACGTTAGCGGCACCGTTTTGCGCTCTACACCGATGGTTTCTGCACTGATGGCGTACATACCGTAAGTCGGTGGGCAGTATAAAATCGCGTCTTCACCCGGTTCACAGAAAGCACGAATCAATAACTCAATACCTTCATCTGCTCCGCGAGAAGTCAGCGTTTGTTCTGGCTTCACTCCAGCATACGCGGCGTAAGCAGAAATCAGTTCTTTCGGCTGGCATTCGCTGTAACGATTAAGACGAGCAAAGTCTGTTTTGTATTCATTGTTGAATGGCGATTCGTTGGCGTTCAGCCATACGTCACCTGTTCCACCAATTCGGCGAGCCGAAAGATAAGGTGTTAGTTGTTGGACTTGTTTACGCGCTAGCTTTTCCATCTCTTTACTCTCTTATTCTTACTTACTTGCTAATTTTTCTACACGGATAGTAACAGCACGTTTGTGGGCGTCCAGACCTTCTGCTTCAGCCATGGTGACAACCGTTGGCGCAAGATTTTTAAGACCGTCAGCTGAAAGCTCTTGAACCGTCATTCGTTTAGAAAAATCAGCCAAACCTAAGCTTGAATATGTCCGTGTATAACCGTAAGTAGGAAGAACGTGGTTAGTGCCCGATGCGTAATCACCTGCAGATTCAGGCGACCAATCACCAAGGAAGATCGAACCTGCGTTGTCTAATAGAGGCAGAAGCTCGCGTGGGTTCTTAGTCTGAACAATTAAGTGCTCAGGGCCATAATAATTAGAAATAGAGATCGCTTGGGTGATCGATTCAGCAATAATGATTAAACTCGATGCGAGCGCTTTTTCTGCAATCTCTGAACGAGACAACTCTTTCAATTGACGACGAACGGCATCTGTCACCTGATCTGCAATAATGGCTGATGGCGTCACAAGTACAACTTGAGAGTCAGGTCCATGCTCTGCCTGACTTAGAAGGTCCGCCGCAATAAAATCTGGGTCCGCTGTTTCATCCGCAATCACAAGAACTTCCGAAGGACCCGCTGGCATATCAATCGCTGCGCCACGGAAATCATTGCTCACCTGACGCTTTGCTTCCGTCACGTAAGCGTTACCCGGGCCAAAAATCTTATCAACTTTTGATACGGTCTCTGTACCATATGCCATTGCAGCAACAGCTTGACCACCACCGACGTTGTACACTTCATCAATGCCACACAATTTTGCTACGTAAAGGATCTCGTCAGCGATTGGAGGCGGAGAGCAAAGCACAACTTTACGACAGCCAGCAATTTTCGCAGGCACGCCCAGCATCAAAACCGTCGATGGCAATGGCGCGCTACCACCAGGAATGTACAAACCCACTTTTTGAATTGGACGTGTTACCTGTTCACAAAGCACACCCGGTTGAGTTTCGACTTTAATTGGCTGTGGCTTTTGCGCTTTGTGGAATTTAGAAATATTGGCATAAGCTTGCTCTAATGCGTTTTTCATTGATTCAGACAAGCGCTCTGAAGCGGCTTTAATTTCCTGAGAAGAAACACGAATGGACTCAGGTTTAACGCGATCAAACTTTTCTGTCAGCTCGTTGAGAGCAGAGTCGCCTTCATTTCTAACTTTAGCGATAACCTCAGACACTGCTGCAGTGATATTTGCACCTTCTGCAATAGCAGGACGTTCTAAGATCGAATCTTGCTGCTCTTCACTTAAAGATTGCCAAACGACTGTTCTCATGATGTTTACTCCATCATTTTTTCAATTGGTAGCACTAGGATTGAGCTAGCACCTAACTCTTTTAGCTGTTCCATGGTTTCCCAGAACAGGTTTTCAGAACTCACTAAGTGAACAGCCATTTTCTGCTTATCTGCAGAAAGAGGAAGAACAGTAGGATCCTCAGCACCAGGAAGTAGTGCTTTGATTTGATCGAGCTTTTCAGCTGGCGCGTGAAGCATGATGTACTTAGACTCTTTCGCTTGTTGTACGCCTTGCATGCGAGTCAGTAGTTTTTCAATCAGTGCTGTTTTGTCCGCATCAAACTCACCGATACGTTGAATCAGCGTCGCTTTAGATTTAAAGATCACTTCCGCTTCTTTTAAGCCATTCGCTTCTAACGTTGCGCCAGTCGATACCAAATCAGCAATAGCGTCAGCTAGACCTGCGCGAGGTGCAACTTCTACAGAGCCAGTTAGCATACATGTGGAGAATGGAACGCCTGCTTCATCCATGTAAGCTTTCAGGAGTTGAGGGTAAGTTGTGGCAATACGCTTACCAGCTAAGTCTTGTGGACCGTTGTACTCTTCATCCTTGTCGATAGCGATAGACAAACGACAACCGCCAAAGTCAAGTCGACGAAGTTGTACAAACTCACATGGTTCACCCAGAGCTTTACGATCTAGACGAACTTCTTCCAATTCATTTTCACCAATGAAACCTAAGTCAACAACACCATCCATAATCAGACCAGGGATGTCATCGTCACGAACCAAAAGCAAATCAATTGGCATGTTCTCCGAGTGAACCACTAAACGCTCACCCATTACATTAAATTTTACGCCGCACTGTTTTAGCAGAGCTTGGCTCTCTTTACTAAGGCGACCTTTTTTCTGAATTGCGATTCTTAAGCGTTGTGTTTGCATTGCTTTTTCCCTGTGCAAGATTTTGATATATAAGTAATTTTTGAATTAATAAAACTAAAAAACCCTCGAGAGATTGGAGTCTCCCGAGGGTTTAAAATCTGCTTTTACTTTGATTTCACCTCCGGGAGTTTCCTGCCTCCCGGGTATGCGTACATCGCCCGAAAGACTAGATTGGGTGATGATGGTGATGAATGTTCATTACAAAATTACGCATACTTATTTAAGGCTCTATTGAGTTGCTTCGTTAGTAACCACACTAACCAAGGATTCTATATTTTTCAATACTGAATTTAGCATTTTCTAACTATTTTTTATAATTACTTGATTTTAAAGGATTTAAATTTAATTTCAGTTGAGTATCTGGGTAGAAATTAAGTTTCTATTCAACCCTATTCTTAAAGAAAAAGAAGAATAGTATGAATTTTCATCAAAACAACTATTTAGATCTCACCGCCCTTAGTAATTGACATCATTCTCAATAAAGAGACATCCGCTCACGTTTGAGACGACTCATTCAAAACTATTATTTTAGTGGGGCAAAAAATAGTGATTAACCATGAAACTGCGTAACGGTAGTAACAAACAAGCTGTGGATTTCAGCGATACAACACTATACCCATTAATCGGCAATAGTGCATGTATCCAAGAACTTCGCACGGCAATCCAAAAGTACGCTCAATGTGATGCTGAAGTACTCATTCAGGGTGAAACAGGGGTGGGCAAAGGTCTCTGTGCTCGTCTTATTCATCAGTTGTCGAACAGACACTCGGCGCCTTTTGTTGAAGTTAACTGCGGCGCAATTCCAAGTGGTCTTATTGCGTCAGAACTTTTCGGTCACGAAAAAGGAGCATTTACAGGAGCGATTTCAGATCGTATCGGTTTTATTCAAAAAGCGCATAAAGGTACCCTATTCCTAGATGAGATTGGTGATATGCCGCCGGATCTACAAATCCACCTTCTGCACTTTTTAGAGAGTAAGCAAATCCATAAAGTCGGCGCTGATAAATTCATTGACGTGGACTGCAGAGTCATTGCTGCGAGCCACGTGGATTTGAAAAATGAGGTTGTACAAGGCGGATTCCGTGAAGATTTATTCTATCGGCTTAATATCTTGCCATTAACTATTCCTCCACTGAGAAAGCGTGGGAAAGATATCCTTATGTTATCAGAACACTTCTTAACAGATTTGTCTCATGGTCAGGTACAAAAAATGTCGGATAAAGTGAAAGCCAAGCTCCTCAAGCATCGTTGGCCAGGTAACGTAAGAGAACTGCGGAATGTAATCCAACGAGCGATTGTCATGTGTGAAGATCACACGCTTCTCGTCGCTGACTTGGGCCTTGATAATAATGAAAGGCAATTACTCCCTTCAGTGGACCAAATTGATCTCGACTACCTACTGCAAGCTATCGAAGAAAATAAGCACAATATGAGTGCGGCTGCACGTCATCTTGGTATTTCAAGAACAACGCTTTATCGTCTAATAAAGAAATACAACTTAAATGTTTAGTTGCTGTACAGGTGTAACGTGACACTGTGTAACAGACAACTCATCATATATCATTTACTTAGCCCCTCATCATAAACCTCTTGATATTACCGCCTTTAAAATCAACAACTTAAACTAGGCATAGTCTTTGCTTAGAGCTAAGAAGAAGTCGGTTGATAGATTTTCTATCACAGCACAGAAAGGAGTGCTCAGAACACAAATAGCTCGCTTTTAACACGAAACGATTATCCCCAAAAACGCGATTGCCCCCCTCACCTAAATCGCGTTAAAAAAAAGCTCCGCTAAATTTAGCGGAGCTTCCTCTTTATTAAAAATACTGAGCTGTACTAGACATTTTGGCACGATGCCATTTTAGACTTCGACAACCAAGAAAGTGCTCCACATACAATAATAAATGTGATTGATGCAGCGATGAATGAGAATGCAATTGACGCAGTCATTCCCAAAGTAATGAAGCCAACACAGGAAACTAGCGCCACGGACAATGCATAAGGCAACTGGGTCGATACGTGATCAATATGATTACAACGTGCACCAGTCGACGACAGAATAGTGGTATCGGAGATAGGTGAACAATGGTCACCAAAAACGGCACCGGCTAAAACTGCACTTAGCATTGGGAGCATTAGCGCAAGATCGGTTGCACCAGCCATATCACCCGCGATTGGAAGCATAATGCCGAACGTACCCCAAGAAGTACCTGTTGAAAATGCCATTAGACCAGACAACAAGAATAGGATAACCGGTAGCCAATGTGGATTGATATTGCCCTGAGCCATTGTAGAAAGGTAAGAACCCGTCTTCATGTCACCGATAACCGAACCGATAGTCCAAGCAAATACTAGGATTAGAATCGCTCCAAACATAGACTTAGCACCAATCCAAAGTGTGCGTGCAATTTCACCCATTGGAAGACCTTGCTTCACAACAGTAAATAATGCGACAGCTAAGCCAAGCAAGCTACCGTAGATTAGTGATGTGCCTACATCTGTATTTTCAAACGCACCTAGAAGCGCAAACTCTTTGCCGTCAGCAACCAATGCTTGGCCACCCGTGTAAAGCATAGAAGCGATAGTCGCAATAATCAGCGTCACGATAGGAAGTACCAAGTCTGACACTTTACCCTTTTCGCTTTCACGGATATCTAGCTCTTCGTTTAGATCATGCGCTTCTTGCGAGTCGTTTTCTTTGTCTTTATCAAAGCCGCGGCCTTGAGATGCAGAGATTTCATGCTCACGCATCTTACCGATATCGAGGCCAAACCACGCCACAGCAAACACCATAAGCAGTGCAAAAACTGCGTAGAAGTTCATTGGAATAAGACGAACGTACGCGCCAAGAGCCGAATACTCAGTGATCCCATGTGAGACTAAGATACCGCCGATAATCGTAATAATGTAAGCACCCCAGCTAGAAGCAGGCATGATCACACACATTGGTGCAGCAGTTGAGTCTAGAATGTACGCAAGCTTCGCGCGAGACACATAAAAACGATCGGTTACTGGACGAGAAATGGCACCAACAGCAAGACTGTTAAAGTAATCGTCGACAAAAATGAATACGCCTAAAAAGGCAGCAAGAAGTTTGGAGCCGCGTTTACTCTTTACTCGAGATTGTGCCCATTCGGCAAATGCACGAGTACCACCAGATAGCGTTAATAACGCAGTTGTCATACCTAATAAGATTAGGAAACCAACAATGCTCATGTTCCAAGTGTTAATTCCGCCATCTTCAATAAAGACAGAAGAAACTTGAGAACTCACGTAACTAACGGTATCACCGATAGACCAGCTATTAAGTAGAACCGCACCCAGCACGATACCTACACCTAAGGAAACTAATACACGTCGAGTCAGAATCGCCAAAGTCAAAGCGACAATAGGTGGCAATAATGAAACAGGAGAACTAGAAAAATCTATTAAATTCATGATCTTCAAAAACCAAAGTTTGGCTAGAGATCTACTGCAGACAAGTCACGTAGCATACGATACGTGCTCATGTTGAACTTAGCGACAGGGAAGCGAACACTCCACCCAACCCTACAGTAGCGCTCCATAGTTTAATGTGAATATATACTATGGCAGTGTTGTTCCTTTCAGATACAACCCCAGCAAGTAACTTTGATGAGTTACTTACTTCGGCAATCTTCGCCTTCCACTATTATTCATTGGCATCACCCCAATAATAGCTACTCTTCGAGACCGCGCCTCTACGGCAACAACAAACAATTAACCACTAACTGTACAAATTAACAACAAATTGTCTGCAATATTGCATCAGGTAGCAGCCATTGTACTTATGATGAGAGTCAATGCAACACATCAAACTAAATTAAACAAATAAATAATGACTGAGATAATTTATAAACCTTGTCTACTTCAAGTTAGTTTTGTGCAACTGAAATCACATCAATTTTGTTATTTATGAAACATTATTACTACCTTAAAAATATCATGGTTTATCTTGTATCAATAAATTAAGGATATATGACACTCCATCAAAGATGGACGCTTCATATTTTTAAGTAATAACTCAACTTTTTTTATAAAAACCAAGCTGGCTCTATCTCTATACAATAACGAGTGTTGATTTCAATTCTCATCTAATAAGATTTATTTCGAGTGTAATAATATTTATTGCTTTAAAAAAATAGCTAAATTTAAACAAAATCTTGATTTAGTATTTGCACATAAGGAAAAGATAAAGTTAAATATAAGGACTCTTTGTTTATTTATAGATTGGCATTATTTAATCGTAACGATAAAAAGTGCCCAACACATTAACCTTTTAATAGGAATCGTTATGTCAGAGCTGACTAAAACCCTTCTAAATATCCGTAGCCTTCGTGCATTTTCTCGTGAGCTGACTCTAGAACAATTGGAAGAAGCTCTAGATAAACTAACTACTGTTGTAGAAGAGCGTCGTGAAGCCGAAGAAGCAGAACGTGCAGCACAAGCTGAGCAAGAAGCTAAGCTAGCAGAGATCGCAGAGAAAATTGCTCAAGACGGTATTGACGTAGAAGCGCTTATTACTGCGCTATCTGGCGAAACTAAGACGAAAGGCAAAGCGAAGCGTGCACCTCGTCCAGCTAAATACAAATACACAGACTCAAACGGTAATGAGAAGACTTGGACTGGCCAAGGTAGTACACCTTCTGCAATTCAAGAGCAACTTGATGCAGGTAAATCTCTGGATGATTTCCTGATCTAAATCCGCGCTATTTTTAAAAGGCTCCCAATGGGAGCCTTTTTTATTTGGTTCATTACAAATAAAAAAGGCGCATTTTTTAATGCGCCTTTTACTTTAGTTATAGAATGGTTAATTAAACTACTGTGTATTAACGTTCCCAGTATGCTTCTTCTAGGCTATCTTCTCGCTCAGGAAGCCCACGTGACAAACGTGGAGAATGTTGCACGAGAACTTCGTAGCTCGCACGGTTTGCGTATTTACATACTTGAGAAAAAGAAGAGTAAGTTAAATATTCGTTACTGTGCTTGCTTGAATTAGGCACATTTTCTTTATGGTATTTATTTGCCGCCATATCATGAAGAACAGCAGATAACGCAGCATCACCTGCACCATTGGTATTCTTGATTTTTTCTGGACCACCCATATATGGCGAGATATGTGAGTACACTTTTATTGGTGTTTCACATGTGTCTTTTTTCGCCGGACGACTAAATTCATAGCGATTAAATTCAGCGATTGACCCCGGAAGTAATGGCAAAGAAGTTTCGCGCTTCGCGCTGTCTTCCGTATAACCCGCCATAAATAGGCCTACAGGCCCCGCGGTGCACAATACTAGATCTGCCCACTCCAGTGTTTTATCAGATGCAGCAAGTGGGTCTGACTCACCCGTCAGAGCTTCTGCTTCATCTTCATTCATCGCAACGACTGAAACGTTATCTCGAATGAATTCTTGCCAATATTTCGGGTCATCTTGAATAACGAACTTAGTCCCAAGAGTCAGAACAACAGGTACATCATTCTTTTTCGCGTACTCAATCGCTTTCATTGTTGCTTCAGGCATTGGGTCGCCTTCTTTACAACGTACTAAGTATGACGTTAGTACAAGCGCCGATGCATTTTTAAAGATTTTTTCTGGAATGCTATCAGGATGCAGTTGGTTCATTTGCCCTTCACTGATCGCAAAAGTACGTTCACCATCTTCTGTAATAAGAGCGAAACAACGACCGATAGCGCCATCAACACCTTGTAGGTAGTTCAAGTCCATGCGGCTTGATGTATTACAAAGGTAACGGTAGCCATAGCTGCCAATTTTGATATCCTGGCTCATCACTCCAAGCAGCGTAGAGCGATCATCTGCTAGCACAGAGTAGTTGTGTAGCGTGTTACCAATTGTGCCACCCGCATACTCATTGGTAATTAAGTTCTCTTCTTTAAGTTGCTGGTACAACTCTTCTGCTCTTTCGTCATCAATAACCAAAGAGTGACCTTTACTCAGACCGTACTTTTCAATCACATCCGTTGTAACTTTAGCTTCAATATCAACCAAAGTTTGGTCAATACCAATGATGTGAGTGCGCGTCATCTTCTTGCTTTCTTGTGCTTGGCTCACCAGCGGGTCACGAGCATGAACAGGAAAATAGTGCTTCGATTTGCGTTGTCCAGGAAATTTCATATTGTCAGTCTGAGTAAGGGGATGAAAAGGAGAACGGATTCTATACCGCTAATAATAAAGCGGCAATAAAAGCAATTATAGCAAACGTTTGCTAGCCACTTTTTTCTTCTAGACTCCTTATTCACCTTCCATAAAACTTAGATCTGGCAGTTGCTCAAGGTGCTCGCAGTAACGCTTTAGGTTGAACTCACCTTCATTTTTCATCACATCGAAAATTTCAATCGACATGGCACATGCCATCATTGCAACCGCTTCTTCTCTAGGTGTCCCTGTCATCATTAAGCGCATTAGCGTCTCTTTAACTTTTAATGGATTGCCGTCCTCAAGTTGGTTTTCAACAATTTCAATCAACTCGGCTTCTTGCATAAACTGGTTTTCTTCGGTCATTTGGACTTTCCTCTTGGATTTTTGCCAACTATGCCATATATACCTCTTCTATACTTGCGAAATTGCCCGTTCGAATTTCTGTTGAAGAAAAATGCAGCGAAACGAATTGTGATTTCGATCTCGGATCTGTCACCGGTCTGTGGATTCTGATAGAATCTGCATCCCGTTTATTTAAGTGGTGTTTAGTAATGTCTGATAACAGCCAAAAGAAAGTCATCGTCGGTATGTCCGGCGGCGTTGATTCATCTGTTTCTGCGTATCTTCTCAAGCAACAAGGCTACCAAGTAGAAGGCCTGTTCATGAAGAACTGGGAAGAAGATGACAACGAAGAATATTGTACAGCAGCAGAAGATCTTGCTGATGCTCAGGCAGTATGTGACAAGCTAGGCATTCATCTACACACCATAAACTTTGCTGCCGAATACTGGGATAACGTATTTGAGTACTTCCTTGCTGAATACAAAGCGGGTCGTACACCGAACCCTGACATTCTTTGTAACAAAGAAATCAAGTTCAAAGCGTTCCTAGAATTCGCTGATGAAGTGCTTGATGCTGACTACATTGCAATGGGTCACTACGTACGTCGCTCTTTCCCGGATAACGGTGAGAAACCAGCGATGTTGCGTGGCCTAGATGGCAACAAAGACCAGAGCTACTTTCTATATACACTAAGCCACGAACAAATTGGCCGTAGCCTCTTCCCTGTTGGTGATTTAGAGAAACCTGAAGTACGCCGTATTGCGGAAGAGCAAGGTTTAGTAACAGCGAAGAAGAAAGACTCGACAGGTATTTGTTTCATCGGTGAGCGTAAATTTACCGACTTTCTAGGTCGTTACCTTCCTGCTCAGCCTGGTAATATCGAAACGCCAGAAGGCGAAGTGATCGGTCAACACCAAGGTTTGATGTACCACACACTAGGTCAGCGTAAAGGTCTACACATCGGTGGCCGTAAAGGCGGCGGTGGTAATGAAGAGCCGTGGTTTGTTGGTGAAAAAGACCTAGAGCGTAACGTGCTAATCGCAGTCCAAGGTAAAGACCACCCGATGCTAAAATCAGAAGGTCTACTTGCGTCACAACTTCACTGGGTAGATCGTGAGCCAATTCGCGATGTTATGAAGTGCACAGTGAAAACTCGTTACCGTCAGGAAGATATTCCTTGTACAATCATCCCGATCGATGATGAAAACATTAAAGTGATCTTTGATGAACCACAAATTGCAGTGACGCCTGGTCAATCAGCAGTGTTTTATAAAGATGACGTATGTCTAGGTGGCGGCATCATCGAGCAACGCATTAAATATTCTCAAGCTTAGGAGTCGTTACGTGGCGAATACACTTTATGACCGTACTATCGCTTTCGCTGGTATTTGCCAAGCTGTCGCTTTGGTTCAACAAGTTGCGAGAAACGGGCATTGTGATCAAGATGCTTTTGAAACATCAATCAACGCTATTTTGAACACAAACCCTGCTAACACCGTTGGCGTATTCGGTCGCGAAGCCGATCTAAAGCTCGGTCTGGAGTGTCTGGTTAAAGGGATTGATAGCACCCCATCAGGCAGTGAGATCACTCGTTACATCATTAGCTTAATGGCGCTAGAGCGTAAGTTAAGCGCTCGCAACGATGCCATGTCCCAGCTTGGTGACCGTATCCAAATGGCCAAACGTCAGTCAGAGCATTTTGAGCTGCTAGATGATCAAATGATCAGCAATTTAGCAAGCATCTACTTGGATGTTGTTAGCCCTATTGGACCACGCATTCAAGTAACAGGCACGCCTTCTGTGCTGCAACAAACGGCCAGCCAACACAAAGTCCGTGCTCTACTGCTATCTGGTATTCGTAGTGCTGTTCTGTGGCGCCAAGTAGGCGGTAAACGTCGTCATCTAATTTTTGGCCGAAAGAAAATGGTCGAACAGGCTCAAATCCTGTTAGCCAGAATGTAGAATACACTGCTAGCTCGCGTTTATCGCGAGCTACTTTTTTTCGAATAAAACAAATCCAGCGCAAACGTTTGCGCAATATTCGTGACAATTGCCACAGTTATTGGTATAACGCTCACGAAATTTAGAAACCCAATTCAGGAGAACATCATGGAACTGTCAGCATTGACTGCTGTTTCACCAGTAGACGGCCGTTACGGAAGTAAGACGATTGCGTTACGCGAAATTTTCAGCGAGTACGGTCTACTAAAATACCGTACTATCGTAGAAATTCGTTGGCTACAGAAGCTAGCGGCTACTGCTGAAATTGCAGAAGTGCCAGCATTCAGCGCAGAAGCTAACCAATTCCTAGACGACCTTGCTGCTAACTTCTCTGAAGAAGATGCACGCCGTATTAAAGAAATCGAGCGTACAACTAACCACGACGTTAAAGCGGTTGAGTACTTCTTAAAAGAGAAAGTAGCAGACGTTCCTGAACTGCACGCTGTTAATGAGTTCTTCCACTTTGCATGTACTTCTGAAGACATCAATAACACCTCTCATGCGTTAATGCTAAAAGAAGCACGTGAGCAAGTGATTCTTCCAGAAATCCGTAACCTAATTGACGCTATCAAAGCACTCGCAGTTGAATACCGCGACATTCCTCTTCTATCTCGTACACACGGCCAGCCTGCTTCTCCATCTACAATGGGTAAAGAAATGGCAAACGTAGCGTACCGTATGGAGCGTCAATTCAAGCAAATCGAAAACGTTGAGATCCTAGCGAAAATCAACGGTGCAGTAGGTAACTACAACGCACACCTTTCTGCTTACCCAGAGCTAGATTGGCACAAGTTCTCTGAAGAATTCATTACAGAGTCTCTAGGCGTAACTTGGAACCCTTACACAACACAAATCGAGCCGCATGATTACATCGCTGAGCTGTTCGACGCTATCGCTCGTTTCAACACTATCCTGATTGACTTCGATCGTGACGTTTGGGGTTACATTGCATTAGGCCACTTTAAGCAAAAAACCATTGCTGGTGAGATCGGTTCTTCAACAATGCCGCACAAAGTTAACCCAATCGACTTTGAAAACTCTGAAGGTAACCTAGGTCTTGCGAACGCAGTATTCGGCCACCTAGCACAAAAGCTGCCTATCTCTCGTTGGCAACGTGACCTGACTGACTCAACGGTTCTACGTAACCTTGGTGTTGGTGTTGGCTACGCAATCATCGCTTACACTTCTACGCTAAAAGGTATCAGCAAGCTAGAAGTAAACCGTGAAGCGCTTCTTGCTGAACTAGATAAAAACTGGGAAGTACTAGCAGAGCCAGTACAAACAGTTATGCGTCGTTACGGCATCGAGAAGCCATATGAGAAGCTAAAAGAGCTAACTCGTGGTAAGCGTGTAGACGGCGAAGCAATGCGCAACTTCATCGACGGTCTTGAGCTCCCTGAGCACGAGAAAGCACGTCTGAAAGAGATGACGCCCGCGAACTACATTGGTCAAGCGGTTGAGCTGACAGATAAGCTGTAATCACACCTTGATGATCTGCAATTGAAAAGGTTGACGTGAAAGCGTCAACCTTTTTAGTTAGGAAGAAATAATTTCGGTTATTTGGTAGTAATGCAGAGGATAAACCTCTCAACTATTATGGCTGTTTTTGGAAGAATAAGGTTATTGTCCCGACCTCTATACCAAACTTTTTAATTTTGGTGAGGTTGAAAACATGCTTCTCGTCCTGACGATAAAGCCAATCATCAAAAGCGACCGTTACTGTTGAGTCATCCATTTGCAACTCAAAGTCATACCGCCACTGCAACGCATTGCCTTGCTCAGCCCCTGTTGCTACACCAATAATATCCTCTGCTTTACCTTCATAGCGTCCATCTTCTAATTTGGTAATAACCCAAATTCGCTGGTCAACTTCTCCATCATCAAACACAAAGTCTTCCACCAGCGTCAACGTGTTACCTTCCACAGTACCCACGATGTCGACTTCAAAACGACGAGTTTGTTGTTCAGTGTAATCTTGGACCATCCCCCACGCCTTTGTTTCGCCTTCAAAATAGCCGAATAAATCAAAAGTCGGTGTAGATGATTGATAATGATCGATATCCGCTGAGCATGCTGAAAGTAAGGCCGCAGCAGCCAAGGCGACTGATTTTAAAATTCGTTTAAGCACTATCTAACCTGCCCTATTAATTGTTTTCGAAGTTTTGGGAACTCTGTATTAGGTGACAACCATATAGACAAAAACGCATCGTTCATTCGCTCATCTTGAACGAAGCCGACTGTCTTGATTTGTGCAATGCCAGCTTGTCGGTAAAGAAGCTGACCAGTTTTACCATCGGTTAAGTAAGTAAGCTCATCCCCTTTTTTTATATCGGGAAACATACGGTTTAGCTCACTGATCCAACTTTTTCGATATGATTCAGTAAAACCAAGTTTTGCCCATTGCTCATCAGTTACATCAAGCAACTGCTGCTTGCTGATGTCTCTTTGATAGTTAATTTCCAATGCCAGAGGGTGTGGTGATACATCGCCATTTACAATAAACTTTCCATCAGGTGCGCTTAGTCGAGACTGATATATATCGAAGATGAACCATGTGAGTTGTGCCTCACCGACGGTTTTCCACCCCTTCCAACTCGACATCTTATCTGCGTTTTCACTGTTTCCAACTGGCTGAGCTTGTAGAGCAAAGGAGCCCATAACTACTAGAGAAGCAACTACCTTAATCAGCCTCTGGGTTAAATCTCTCTTCAAGCTTTTCATATCCGTATACCTTGAGTATCAAAAGCGTCATGGCAAACCATTCAGCAAATAGAATGACCAACGTAACGCTGGTATTAAATCCATATTCAACGACTTGGAGCTTGTAACCGGCGTAGTAACTGACGGTTCCTCCAACGCCACCTACAATTGATACGTAGATTTTTGGGAAACGGTACAAAACAGGCTTGAGCTGATAGGCATACCAAGAGAACAGAACCCAAAGGCACAACAACCAAATGGGTAACCATTGTGTTGGAAAGACAAAAACAGAAAACTGTTGATTGAGCGTATCGAGCACTACACCCGCCAAAACGATACTCGCGATGTGCTTCAAGGCAGAAGCGTCCGTCCTCCAACAATAGACAAGAGTAATAAATGTTAAGATCAGTGTTAGCCACTGCCATTGATAGGTCCCAAGCACTGCAGAGAACCAACAGAGCTGGAACCATGTAGAGGCAATCAGCAACTTCATAACGGTTTAAGGTCGCTGGAATGTCATGTGAACGGCACTGATACTTCGAGCTAAAAACCCACCTTCACAATAACTAAGGTAGTAGCGCCACATGCGGACAAAGCGGTCGTCATAACCGAGAGAGCGTACGTGATCTTCAGCTTGATTAAATCTAGAGTGCCACTCGCTCAAGGTTTTCGCATAGTCCAGACCAATATCAAATAAGTCTCTCACCACCAAGTCACTGTATTTGGTCGCAGCTTGAGTTAAAGATGTAACCGAAGGTAAGAACCCACCTGGAAAGATGTATTTCTGGATAAAGTCAACGTTGTTACTGTAGTAATCATAACGCTGGTCAGCGATAGTGATGGCTTGAATTGCCATTAAACCACCCGGCTTGAGTAATGATTGGCATTGCTTGATGTAGGAAGGCAAAAATTGTTTTCCAACCGCTTCGATCATTTCTATCGAGACTAACTTATCGTAGTGACCCGAAAGGTCTCGATAGTCTTGTTTTAATAGAGTGATCTTGTCGCCCAAATTTCGCTCTCTAATTTTTTGTTCAGCGTAAGCATGCTGCTCTTCAGAAATCGTCGTTGTCGTTACATGACAACCATATTGCTCTGCCATGTAAATGGCCATAGCCCCCCACCCTGTACCGATCTCAATCACTCGATCGGATGGTTGAAGCTCAAGTTGCTGGCACAAACGATCCATTTTGTTGATTTGCGCTTGTTCCAAAGTATCGTTGTCTTGCACATATAAGGCCGATGAGTACAGCATGTTGTCGTCTAAAAATGACTCGTACAAATTGTTGCCCAAGTCGTAATGCGCATGAATGTTTTTACGAGAGTTCTCTTGAGAGTTGCGGTTGCTCCAATGACTGAACTTGTACAGTATTTTAGTCAGCCAACTTCCTTTCTCTTCAAGTTTATCTAGCGCTCGCATATTGAGAGCCATAAGTTTCATTAACGAGGTTAGATCCGGGCTGTCCCACCAACCATCCATATAAGCCTCACCCGCCGCAATGCTGCCACCTTGCAAGATTCGCGAGTAAAAGCCAGGATGCTTTACCTCAATCGTCGCCACAACAGGCTGACCGCTGTATTCACCGTTGGGCGCATTAAAGCGCTCGCTTCTTTCTTTCGTTTCCGTCTTAAAGCTTTCAATAACAGTTAAGCAGCCGATTTCCATTTTTTGCAGACATTGAAAAATAACTCCGCGAGCCGCCTTTTGTGTTGTCGTCAATTTGCGCGGCAATGTCATAGAACTGGTATTTAACATGCAGAATTCTCCTTGTGCTTTTTATTTTTTTTGTCTGTTTTTTTAGTGTCGGCTTCTATTTCGTCGTGTGTTGAATATTTAGGATGAGAATAAAAAGGCGCGCCTTTCACCCAAAGTTTTAATGCGTGCCAATAAATACCAACCATTACTTTTACCGTCTGTATTGGCGTAACGATCAAACACTTCAATAAGCTTTTGCTCGAAAACACTTGAGCTTTCATTGTCATCGTCGCATCAAAGTGCTTTTCGCTTTTGTGGCATTCAAGATGAATCCTTAACTTGTCCGTCAGTGGTTTAATCTTCCAGTGATACTGTTGGTCAATCGGATTAAACGGAGAAACATGAAAGGCTTTCTCTTGTTCCCATCCAAAGTTTTCATCGTTTTGCTCAGCAGCGACTGCGTAGTAATGACGCTCGTTCCAAGGTGTATTGCTGACTTCAGCTAAGAGGTATTTCCATTCCCCTTCTTTGTTATAAACGTAGTAGAAATTCACCGGACTAAAATAAAGTCCTAAATAGCGCAAATGACAAACAGCGATGACTTTGCCGGTACAACGAACACCTGTTAACTCTTCAATTTTGTCGTGTACGGCCACCTTTAAGCAGCCCTCACCAACATAGTCACTGCGTTTAAAGCGTGCCCAATGCCACCAACGAGAGCCAAAACCCCAAACTTTTTCCTCTAGTTTTTTTAGCTCATCGACGTCAATAGCTGGCATAAACAATGAGTAGTTCAATTCATGTTTTATCGGCGTGAACCTGCGATGTCGAACGTTGCCAACAAACAACTGGCTGTTCATTTGGCTATCCATATCACGCTGCACCTTTTTCTAAGTTGACAGCAGTTTGAACGCGATATTTCTCTTCAAGCCCTTTCACTACGTCCAATGCGCTGCGAACGCCATCCTCGTGGAAACCGTTGTACCAATAAGCGCCGCAGAACCAAGTATTGTTCAGCCCTTGCACCTCTTCTTTACGTTGCTGTGCAGCGATAGAGTCGGTGGAGAACACTGGATGGTGATAGGTAAACGTCCGTAATACTTTGCTCGGTTCGATCTGCTCAGTGCTATTTAGCGTGACACAGAATGTGTGCTCAGATTGAACATGTTGGAGAATATTCATGTTGTAAGTAAGCGAAGGGAGACGTTGCTGTTCGTCTTCACTGCCCTCCAGTAGGTAGTTCCACGAAGCCCACGCCGCTTTACGCTTTGGAAGTAAACTCGTATCAGTGTGAAGCACCACTTCATTCGCTTGATAAGCCATATTACCCAGCACCTCTTGCTCGACTGGGCTAATGTCACCTAACATGTTCATCGCTTGATCACTGTGACAAGCAAAGATGACATCATCAAACCAATGCATTTCACCGTTGACTTTTAAACCCACACCATTCTCACTACGTAGCACTTTTTCTACCGGACTATTGAGTCGAATTTTATCGATAAAACCTTGAGTCAAAGGTGGAATGTACTCACGAGAGCCACCTTTAATTACATACCATTGCGGCCTGTTAGTAACATCAAGCAATCCGTGATTTAAGAAAAAGCGAAGGAAAAACATCAGCGGAAATGCGCGCATGTCCGCTAAAGTCGAAGACCAAATTGCAGCGCCCATCGGCAAAATGTAGTTATCTGAAAAGAAAGTACTGAAGTTGTGCTCATCAAGAAACTCACCTAGCGTCTGAGAATGACTCGATTGTTTGCTAGCGACGCTTTTGGCAAGTTTGTTGAAACGAAGGATCTCGAAGATAAAACGATAGAACTTAGGATTTACCCAATTACGCTTTTGAGCAAATAATGTCGACACGGTGTGACCGTTATATTCCAAACCATTGCCGTCGTTTCTTACACTAAAGCTCATCTGGGTTGGCAATCCTTCGACACCAATCTCGTTCATCATTTTGATGAAATTAGGATAAGTGCGATCGTTGTAAACGATAAAGCCCGTATCAATCGCATATTCTTTACCATCGAGTTTTACATCCACCGTCGCGGTGTGCCCGCCAATGTAATCGTTAGCTTCAAATACGGTGACATCGTGCTCTTTATGTAGATAGTAACCACACGTAAGGCCAGAAATTCCGGTCCCCACAATCGCTATCTTCTTTCTTCCTGCTGTTTTCATTTTTATTCCTTCTTATGACACGAGTTTAGCAGTTAGGCGAGCTTGCCAACTGTATGGAAGTAACGAGATAAAACGTAAAATACTGGTAAACCTCGCGGGGAAATAGATGTGAGTCTTGTTGGCAGCCAACTGTTTTCTGATAGAGTTGGAGGCTTGCTGCGTAGAAATAATCATCGGCATTTCGAAGTCATTTTTGTCAGTTAACGGGGTTTCCACAAAGCCTGGGAACACGGTCACCACTTGAATGCCCTTCTTCTTCAAATCAACAGCTAATGTGCGAGCAAAGTAGCTCACAGCAGCCTTAGAAGCGCCGTAGGCTTCAGCCCTTGGTAACGCGACTTCTGAAGCAATAGAACCCACGATAACGATGCGATGCCCTTTATCTAAGTGTGGTTGGCAACCTTCTACGCAGTTGGCAACACCAACGACGTTTACATTCATCACACGCGCCATGAGTTTCGCGTCAACCACACCGTTGTCCATATACTCACAATCCCCTGCATTAAAAACCCAGGTACTCGGCGTGAAAGGCAAACTGGATAGCGCCTGCTGAGTTTGTTCATGGTTTGTCACGTCAAACTGCAATGTATGGATATTAGAAGAAGCAGCCCTCAATTCAGCAAGAACGTCTTTGTTTCGCCCACAAGCAATAACGCTCCAATCAGAGTTCGCGTAATCTAAAGCCAGTTGCTTCCCTATTCCGGAGGTAGCGCCAGTGATTAAGATAGTATTGTTCATTGTCCTAACCTCTGCTTGATGGTTTTTACGACTGAGCCAAGTAAAGGTAAGTTTTCGTAAAGCATTTCTCCGAGATCAAAGTAATCTCGGTGATAAATAACTTGGCCTTCGCTGAATTTAAGATGCGACACACCATTAACGAGAATAGGTGCACCTTTTTGAAGTTTGGGATGCTGAAGATCCATGGTCCACGTTAGGAAGCCAGTATCTCCGACTTGTTGATGTTCGTGGATAACAAAGTCACAGCTTATGACGTTGGCATATAATGATGTGAAGTAATCTGAAAGTGCAGGCCACCCCTCTAAACGATGGGCAGCATCTTCAAAGACGACATCTTGGTGATATACGTCTTTAAGCAGATGTAAGTTCGCTTTATTCAGCTTTTGATAGATATTGCCAACAGACTGTATGTCCATGTGTTTACTCCTACATGCCCATCAAGTTGTACAAAATTATTATATGTACAAGATAGTTCATTCTTTAAAAGTTGTACAAAAATTATTTTGTATAACTTTGTTTCTGTAGGTAGATACGTGATGAATCTCGCAAGCGATCAATCGATCAAAAAAAAGGCTTGGTCAAAACCAAGCCTTTTCAGGAAATTAACGATTACTTTCGTGTGCGCTGTCAGTTTTTTACAACTAGTATTGCTGACTACGTAACGCTGCAATACGTTTATCTAGCGGAGGGTGGCTCATCAGTAGCTCAGTCAATGACTGCTTGCCATTGATACCGAATGCCATCATTGTGCCATCAAGTTGAGATTCGTGACTCATCTTCAAACGTTCCAATGCCGCGATCATTTTCTCTTTACCAACTAAGTGAGCAGCACCTGCGTCGGCATGGAATTCGCGATGACGGCTGTACCACATGGTAATAAAGCTTGCTAAGAAACCAAACACTAGCTCAAGCACCATAGATACACCGAAGTAAACCATCATGTTTGTACCTTGACCTTCTTCATCATCGTTCGATGCCACAATATTGGCGATAAAACGGGATAGGAAGATAACAAACGTGTTCACAACACCTTGCATCAATGTCATCGTGACCATGTCACCATTTGCAATATGGCTCACTTCGTGGGCCAGTACCGCTTCTGCTTCATCACGAGTCATATTGTGTAAAAGGCCAGTGGAAACCGCGACAAGAGAGTCATCTCGCTTTGCCCCCGTCGCGAATGCATTGATATCTGGTGAGTCATAAATAGCCACCGTTGGCATACCAATACCCGCTTGCTGAGCTTGACGACCCACTGTTTCGACTAACCAATGCTCAGTTTCGTTACGCGGACTTTCAATGACCATACCGCCAACCGAGCGCAGTGCCATGCCCTTTGACATCATCAACGAAATCAGTGCACCACCAAAACCAAATATGGCGGCCATAACTAGCAAACCAGAAAGACTGCCAGGTTGCATTCCAGTGGTAGCGTAAACAATATTCAGAACAACACTAAGCACTAGCACGACAGCTAGGTTAGTTGCTAGGAATAACATAATTCGCTTCATTACTTTTCTCCGAGGAAGCTTATCGTTTTTTTTAAAACGGATTGTTATAAGGAACAGGTGGTAATCGCTGTAAAAGCCAATTCCGCTAAGTTTCATGCTCCGTGCGTTATAGATATAGTCTATCCGCGATAAAAACAAGGTTAAGCAATAAATTGCAACATTTGTTTTCGAGACTGAAAGATCATGCTCAAGCGATTTCTAGGCACGTTCTGATAAAAGCCATTACCTCCATTCATATTCATTCCTTACCGTGATGAAAAGCACTTTGAATCGCACCTCATCTATCAATGGATGACCTTGATGTTAAATCTATCACCTCTAGGCAGCTTAGCTAGAAATATTTTACTAGACCAAAAACAGTATGTTAGCCCCGCTATAGACTTTGGTCTTATTGTGCGGCGACATGGACATGCTAGATTCAAGTGAGATGAACAAAACAGAGCCACTCTAAGTACATTAAAAAGGTACATTAGGTGAGCTCAAAACTTCCATGTATTGAGGGAAAAACCATGGTAGAAACTAACGACTATCAAATGGCTATTGATTTACTACGTTGTCATCTAGGCATCTCAGAGGATGAGGCGAAGCAACAACTTGGTATTTCAACCGATCATCATATGTCTCAGCGTGTTGCAGAAACTCAGCAAGCATTGATGGGGCTTAGCCAAGATAAGTAATCTGATGTTATAGATTACACCAATAAAAAAGGGCTGCATTGCGCAGCCCTTTGGTTTTTTTAGTATTTTAAACACAATCAGTCAGTATTTAGCAAAGGCTCGATATTAATGTACTTGCCTAGCTCTTTGCGCTTAGCACTTGGAATGTATGGGATTTCGCCAAGCTTAGGCGCACCGATACGCGCTTCAAGCATCTCGATAATATCAGCATAGTGCTCGGTGCCAGGGTTAACTCGGTTTGCCACCCAACCAACAAGATTCAAGCCATCCGCTTTAATACTCTCAGCCGTGAGTAAAGCATGGCTCAAACAACCTAATTTAATACCAACCACCAAGACCACGGGTAACTGCTCTACTTGTACCCAAGTAGATAAACAGTCGGTATCTGACACAGGCACACGCCAACCACCAGCGCCCTCAACGAGAACGACATCAGCTTGCTGCTTGTGTTGAGCCAGCTTTTCACTGAGGAGTTCGTATTTTATTTCGACATGTTCATGTTTTGCCGCGATGTGAGGAGAAGCAGGCAACTCTAAAGCGTATGGATTCACATCATCATAAGCGACATCGAGTGTCGCGGCCGCTTGTAAATGTAAGGCGTCAGAGTTACGCCATCCAGCTTCAGTCTTATCACTCCCTGCTGCCACTGGTTTATAACCAATAGTGTTTAGTCCTTTTGCTGCCAACGCTTGCAAAATGGCTTTAGACGCTACCGTTTTTCCTACATCAGTATCCGTACCAGCAATAAAAAAAGCATCAATCATAGATGTATTACTCCAAAACAAACCTGATAACTTGCAGGTAGAAGACCTTGATCATTTTTAAACGCTTGGTACTCATGCTCAACTTGCAACAAAGTCTCTCGACTGGTTAAACCATGTGAGCGCCCGCTTACGTGATTTGCACCTATACCTTTGAGGTCACGCATAACTGAAAATGCTGAGTCGTACCAAACTGTGATGGTGGTCAAGTCTAGTTGATGGTTGTCACATCGAGATTGCGCTAACGCAATTTTTACCTGATTGAGCGACAGAAAGTTATTGACGTGTTGATATGCATCAATTTTTTTCCATGATGCTCGCAACTCGCACAGTGACCCTTCAGCTAGGGTAGAAAAAGCCGCCTTCCCATTAGCTTTTAGTAAACGACGAACTTCTCTCAGGGGATAACTTAAATCGGCACACCATTGCAAAGCCAAGCTAGAGAATACGTAGTCGAAGCTTGTATCGTCGAAAGGCAAGTTTTCTGCGTCGGCTAGCACATAATTCATTCGTTCATTGCCACAGCGCACCATAGCTTTGCTTAGCATCTCTTGAGAGATGTCCACACAAAACACTTCAGCGCCACGCTCTTGAAGAAGTTGAGAAAAATAGCCCGTACCACATCCTAAATCCAAAACACGTTTATGAGTTAAGTCATTCGGAAGTTTGTCTAGTAAGCGATGGCCGACATCACGCTGGAAAGCGGCATGTTTGTCGTACGTGTTAGCTGCTTTACTAAAGGAAGCGGCGATCGCTTGTTTATTAGGCAGTAAGCAATCCAACTTCATTTGCTCTGCATTATCCATTACTGCGTTCCTAATGCTTGCTTCAATGCCATTGAAAGCGTTTTAACTTGTTCGTTAGTGTGATTAGCAGTGAGTGTGATTCGCAGACGAGACGTCCCTTTCGGAACTGTTGGAGGACGAATAGCAGTAACCCAAATACCGTTTTGGCGACAAGCACCTGCTACTCGCAAAGCCAAATCAGATTCACCAATCACAAACGGCTTAATCGAAGTTTGAGTCTCAACAAAGCCCTCAACGTCGCTGAGGCTATCTCGATACACTTCACTTAACTCTGTGAGCTTTTCACGTCGCCAAGGCTGCTCTTGAACCATCGAGACAGCATGCGTGAGCGCATAGGCTTGTGCCGGAGGCATCGCCGTGGAATACACATGGTGACGAGCAAACTGAGTTAAAAAATCTCCCGTTGCGTGGTCACATAAAATAGCCGCGCCAGACATACCAAACGCTTTGCCGAAAGTAACGATCAGTATCTCAGGCTTAACCGCCGCTAATTCACATGAGCCACCGCCAGATTCCCCTAGAACACCGATACCATGAGCGTCGTCTACAGCAAGCCATGCATCATGATTACCGGTGACGTCAGCGATATCAGCAAGTGGTGCACAATCACCGTCCATGCTGAATACCCCTTCAGTCACAACTAGATGGTTGTCTTCGCTATTAATCAGCGACTTCAGGTGTTCGATGTCATTGTGCTTGAAGCGCTTCATCTTAGCTGGTGACAACGCCCCCGCTTCCATCAACGAGGCATGGTTCAAACGGTCTTGGATGAGTACGTCTGATTTTTCTAGCAAGGTGAATAACAAAGCTTGGTTAGCACTGAATCCAGAGCCAAACAGGACTGCCCTTTCGTAACCCAGCCATTCGGTTAGTGCCGCTTCTAAATTGCTGTGCGCGGCACTAAAACCAGTCACCATCGGTGATGCTCCACTGCCACTACCATATACGCTTAAACCTTGCTGCCAAGCACGAACAAGCGCTTGGTCATTAGCCAAGCCTAAATAATCATTACTTGAGAAGTTGATGTAGCGTCTGCCTTCGTGTTCCAAAACGGACTGGTTACCGGCAAACACCACATTCATAGAACGATTCAACCCTTGCGTCTTACGCTCAGCAAGGGCGGACTCGATACGAGATTTAAACGCTGGCATCGTAGAAAAGGTCGTCTTTTGTCGGACGAGCAGCAACGCGCTCTACGACGCGATCCAGCAACTCGTTTTCTTCGATTTCATCAGGTTTTTGAGACACCTCTTGGCTGTTAATGCCGAGCTTGTCGAACAGCATCATGTCTTTGTCTTCTGAAGGGTTTGGCGTGGTCAGAAGCTTGCAACCATAAAAGACGGAGTTGGCACCCGCCATAAAACACAGCGCTTGCATTTGTTCGTTCATGTTTTCACGGCCAGCGGATAAACGAACGGCTGATTGAGGCATCATGATTCGTGCTATTGCAATCAGACGAATAAAGTCGAACGGCTCAACGTCGTCCACTTCTTCCAATGGTGTGCCCTTTACCTTCACGAGCATGTTGATTGGAACGCTTTCAGGGTGTACCGGCAAGTTAGCCAATTCAACCAACAAACCTGCTCGGTCGTTAGCACTTTCACCCATGCCGATGATGCCACCGGAACAGATCTTCATGCCAGCATCACGAACGTGAGACAAAGTGTCTAAACGGTCTTGGTAAGTACGTGTGGTAATGATGTTGCCGTAAAACTCAGGTGAGGTATCTAGGTTGTGGTTGTAGTAATCCAGACCAGCGGTTGCCAATTGCTTTGCTTGATCTGGCGTCAACATGCCCAATGTCATACACGTTTCTAAACCCATGCCCTTCACGCCTTTGATCATGTCGGTCAAATGCGGCATGTCACGCTCTTTCGGGTTTTTCCATGCTGCACCCATACAGAATCGAGTAGAACCAGCATTTTTGGCTTTTTGCGCAGCATCGAGTACGCGTTCTACTTCCATCAGACGCTCTTTTTCGATGTCTGTGGTGTAACGAGCACTCTGAGGACAGTACTTACAATCTTCTGGACAAGCACCTGTCTTAATCGACAGAAGCGTGCTTACTTGAACATGGTTGGTTTGTTGATATTGACGATGTACAAGCTGCGCTTCGAATAGGAGATCCATGAATGGTTTTTCCATGAGATCGCGCACTTCAGCATGCGTCCAGTTATGACGAACTTCCACGTGTATTCCTTTAGTCACTTTTGTTGTTGTGTTGACAGTCTACTGAGTCTCGATAAACTGTCAACACAACACAAAACAACAAAGTTTACATCTGTTTGTTTTTTAATCTCATTTGTTATTGGAATCGCACATGGATCTCGCCTTCGACCGCCAGCATATCTGGCATCCTTACACTTCGACATTAACACCTCTGACCTGCTACCCAGTAGAATCAGCAAGTGGTGTTCACATTAAATTGGAAGACGGTACTGAGCTTATCGATGGCATGTCTTCTTGGTGGTCGACGATCCACGGCTATAACCATCCGCACTTAAATCAAGCGGCTCACCAGCAAATCGATCAAGTCTCTCACGTGATGTTTGGCGGGATTACCCACCAGCCAGCAATCAGTTTGTGTAAGAAGTTGCTACCCCTAGCGCCAAGTAATCTTGAACATGTATTCCTTGCCGATTCAGGCTCCGTTGCCGTAGAAGTCAGCTTAAAAATGGCACTGCAATATTGGCATGCAAAAGGTGAACGCCGACCGAAGTTTCTTACTTTACGACACGGTTATCACGGTGACACCTTTGCGGCCATGTCGGTAACCGATCCTGATAACTCCATGCACTCTCTCTACAAAGGCTTTCTGCCTGAGCATATCTTTGCGGAGTCACCAACTTGTGGTTATTGGGATAAATGGAAGCCAGAAGACCTTACCGACTTCGAGCACAAGATTGAAACGCACCATCAAGAACTTGCTGCGGTGATCCTTGAGCCTATCGTTCAAGGCGCAGGTGGCATGCGTATCTACCATCCCGAATTTCTCAAAGGCGTGCGTAGACTTTGCGACAAATACGGTTTGTTATTGATTGCAGATGAGATCGCTACCGGTTTTGGACGCACAGGCAAATTGTTTGCCTGCGAACATGCAGATATTCAACCAGACATTCTGTGTGTCGGGAAAGCACTCACTGGCGGCTACATGACGCTCTCTGCGACCCTAGCGAGCAAACACGTAGCAGACACTGTTTGTGGTGGTGATGCTGGTTGTTTTATGCACGGTCCAACCTTTATGGGGAATCCACTCGCTTGTGCTGTAGCTACTGCAAGTTTGGAATTGATCGAGCAAGGTGATTGGAAGCAACAAACCCAACAAATTGAAACGCTGTTTTCTGAGTTACTACCAAAACTTGAAGAATACGACTTGGTGAAAAACACCCGTTGGTTGGGTGCCATTGGCGTTGTGGAAACGCATCGCCCAGTGAATATGGAAACCATCCAAGCCTTGTTTGTTGAACACGGAGTTTGGATTCGTCCATTTGGCAAGCTGATTTATATGATGCCGCCATTTATTAGCCAGCCTGAACACATAGAAAAACTGGTTAACGCCGTGGAAGCCGCGCTGCAAACACCCGCGTGCTTTCAGTAATTTTGGCGGCCACCGCTAACAAAAAACCCAGCACTATGGCTGGGTTTTGGTGTTCTAGTGGTTAATTCATTAACCGATGTGCGTTGCGCCGCCCATGTACTTCTGAAGTACTGCAGGGATTGCAATGCGACCGTCTGCTTCTTGGTTGTTTTCTAGGATAGCAACCATGGTACGACCTACAGCAAGACCAGAACCGTTTAGCGTGTGTACAAGCTCAGGTTTCTTCTCGCCTTTACGACGGAAACGCGCTTGCATACGACGAGCTTGGAAGTCCCACATGTTAGAACATGAAGAGATTTCACGGTAAGTTTCTTGAGCAGGAACCCAAACTTCTAGGTCATAAGTTTTACGAGCGCCGAAGCCCATGTCACCTGTACAAAGAACCACTTTACGGTAAGGAAGCTCTAGAAGTTGTAGAACTTTCTCTGCGTGACCTGTTAGCTCTTCTAGTGCGTTCATTGAATCTTCTGGCTTCGTGATTTGTACTAGCTCAACTTTGTCGAACTGGTGCATACGAATCAGACCACGAGTATCACGACCGTATGAACCCGCTTCTGAACGGAAACACGGCGTGTGAGCTGTCATCTTGATTGGTAGATCCGCTTCGTCAGAAATCGTGTCACGAACTAGGTTCGTTACAGGTACTTCTGCCGTAGGGATTAGAGACAGTTTACGTGGCTCTTCGTCGTTTACTTTTTCTGCTAGAGGCTCTGTGTGGAAAAGGTCTTTACCGAACTTAGGAAGCTGACCAGTACCGAATAGGCTGTCAGAGTTTACTAGGTAAGGTACGTACATTTCTGTGTAGCCGTGTTCTTCTGTGTGAAGATCTAGCATGAACTGAGCGATTGCACGGTGTAGACGAGCAAATTGGCCTTTCATCACGATGAAACGTGCGCCAGTGATCTTAACTGCACTTGCGAAGTCTAGACCGCCGCCCATTTCACCTAGGTCAACATGGTCTTTTAGTTCGAAGTCGTAAGTCTTAGGCTCACCCCAACGAGAGATTTCGACGTTGTCGTTTTCATCTTTACCATCTGGCACTTCATCTGCCGGGATGTTTGGTACAGAAAGCGTGAATTCGTCTAGTTGAGCCATTACTTGCTCAAGTTCAACTTTCTTCGCGTCAAGATCGCTACCTAGAGTACCGATTTGTTTCTTGATCTCTTCTGCGCCTTCTTTGTCGCCAGCCGCCATTTTTTGGCCGATTTGTTTGGAGATGGAGTTACGCGTGGATTGTAAATTTTCTACTTCTACTTGAATGGACTTACGTTGTTCTTCAAGTTTACGAATAGTCTCTACGTCTAGCTTAAAGCCACGACGCGCCAGTTTAGCAGCTGTTTCATCCAGCTCTGTACGAAGTAATTTAGAATCCAGCATTGTTAATCCTATGCTTTTTGTTGTGAAATCACGCGCACTTTCCAAGCGTACGCGTTAAAAAAATTTACTGAACAAATGTATCCAAAAACGCCTACTTTTCATAGCGCTTTTGTTGGCTATTTGCGTCTAATTTAGCCAAGTAATCTAACTTTTCGCCGATTTTGGTTTCTAGACCGCGATTTGTTGGCTGATAATACTTACGATCCGCCATTTCTGGTGGCAAATATTGCTCACCGGCTGCATAGGCACCCGGCTCATCGTGAGCATAACGATACTCTGCTCCATAACCCATGTCTTTCATCAAACTGGTAGGTGCATTTCGAAGGTGATGAGGCACTTCATATTCAGGTAAGTTATGAGCATCTGTGAGCGCTTGTTTCCATGCTACGTACACCGCATTACTTTTTGGCGCGCACGCTAAGTAAACGATCGCCTGTGCAATCGCACGTTCACCTTCTGCCGGACCAACACGGGTAAAGCAATCCCACGCGGAGAGTGCGACTTGCATGGCTCTAGGGTCCGCATTGCCAACATCTTCCGATGCTATCGCAAGTAATCGGCGAGCGATGTAGAGCGGATCACAACCTGCGGCGATCATACGTGCAGCCCAATACAAAGCGGCGTCTGGATTTGAACCACGAATGGATTTGTGAACTGCAGAGATTAAGTCGTACCAGATATCACCTTTGTTATCAAAGCGAGAGACCTTTTCTCCCGCCACTTCCGCAAGCAACTTAAGCGTGATTTCTTTTTCACCTTGCGCATTGTCTTCTGCCATATCGTATAGCAGCTCAAGGTAGTTAAGAGACATGCGAGCATCACCGTTCACTAGCTCTGTTAAGCGATCTAGAACGTTGTCGGCGAAATTTGCTGGTGTATTACCCAAGCCGCGCTCTTTGTCGTTAATCGCTTGATCAAGCGCCAGCGATATTTCGCTTTGGTCAAGAGAAATCAACTTGTAAACGCGAGCACGCGAGAGTAATGCGTTGTTTAACTCAAACGAAGGGTTCTCTGTGGTCGCACCGATAAACGTAACCGTACCGTCTTCAATATGCGGTAAAAACGCATCTTGCTGCGATTTGTTAAAGCGATGCACCTCATCCACGAATAAGATAGTGCGGCGACCTGCCATTTTGTTCTCACGCGCTTTGTCGATCGCAGCACGGATCTCTTTAACGCCAGACGTCACCGCAGATACACGCTCAACTTCGGCGTTGGCATAGTTTGCTGCCACTTCCGCTAATGTCGTTTTGCCTGTGCCTGGTGGTCCCCACAAAATCATCGAGTGAATGTGTCCCGCCTCTAGCGCTCGGCGTAGGGGTTTACCCGGACCTAAAATATGCTGCTGCCCAATATACTGTTCGATTGTTTGTGGTCTCATACGAGCAGCAAGGGGACGAAAATCTTCGTCCCCTGAGAAATCTAACGTGTAATTACTCACTACCAATTAATTCCTTTGGTCATCCACTTCCACGCCATCTGGAATTGTGAATGTAAATCTGTCTACCTTTGGTTTACCAAGCTTAACATTACTAAAAGTAAACAGCCCTTTCTGACCATCTTGCTCAATGACGTTAAAGCCTTTCACTACGCCTTTTGTATCAATATTAATTTGGAATTGGCCTTGAGTAGAGTCAATTGCCGTTGGAATGAGCGTAAACTCATTACCTTTCTGAGAAATCTTATAGTTATCCCAATCGCTTGCTCTATTGCGAGTTAACAGCACAAATGGTGTTTGCTCGGTCGCTTGCTCTTGCCAGTAAATGCTTACTTGTTCAATGAATGGGCTGTAATACCACAACGTCTTACCGTCAGATATTAAAAGGTTTTCATCTGGGAAAGTCGTACTCCAACGGAACAAACTTGGACGAGCGATTTCAACCGTGCCCTCACCTTCCATTACCGTTTCACCTTCAGGGCTGATCACTTGTTGGGAGAAATCGGCACTGAAACCCTCGTTCATTGCGAGACGTTTATTGAGTTCATCTTTTGGAGATGCTGCATTCGCAGCTGAGAAGAAAGAAACACTTAAAACTAGCGCTGAGAAAAATTTCGCTGAAAATCGTTTTTTCATTCAGATACCTATCAGAGGGTCAAAGACCTAAAGTTACTCACCTCAGTTGGACTGAAGTGAGTAAAACAAGTTCATTAATCTTTTGGCGGCGCAGGAGCTAAAACTTCGCGGTTACCGTTGTGACCCGGTGCACTCACGATACCTTGCGCTTCGAGTTGCTCAACAATACGGGCGGCACGGTTGTAACCGATCTTAAATCGACGCTGTACGCCAGAAACAGAGCCTCGACGTGACTGAACTACGTGCTCAACGACTTGATCGAAGAGTGGATCCACATCTTCATCCGCTTCCATTTGCTCACCTGGCAATAAGCTTTCTGGACTTTGATCTCCGCTGATGATCTCTTCAATGTAGTTCGGTTTACCACGCGCTTTCCAGTTGTTTACAACAGCATGAACATCATCATCTGATGCAAATGCACCGTGGACACGAGTTGTATGACTTGAGCCCGGCGGTAGATACAACATATCACCCATACCAAGCAGTGATTCTGCACCACCTTGGTCTAGAATCGTACGGGAGTCTGTTTTAGTCGATACCGTAAACGCAACACGAGTTGGAATATTCGCTTTAATCAGACCCGTGATAACATCCACCGATGGACGCTGAGTCGCAAGAATTAAATGAATACCTGCCGCACGCGCCTTTTGTGCCAAGCGTGCAATCAGTTCTTCTACCTTCTTACCCACCACCATCATCAGGTCAGCAAATTCATCGACAACAACAACGATGTAAGGCAGTTTTTCTAACAATGGCGGTTCCGTATCCATACTGTCGCCTTCTTGCCAGAATGGATCATGAATTGGGTGACCCGCTTCTGCCGCCATCTTCAACTTCTCGTTAAAGCCTTTCACATTACGAACGCCCAATGCCGACATCAATTTATAACGACGTTCCATCTCACCCACACACCAACGTAGAGCGTTTGATGCGTCTTTCATATCAGTCACAACTTCAGAAAGAAGATGAGGGATACCTTCGTAAATAGAAAGCTCTAGCATTTTCGGATCAATCATGATGAAGCGTACATCTTCTGGGCCAGCTTTATACAGCATGCTCAAAATCATCACGTTCACACCCACCGACTTACCAGAACCTGTTGTACCTGCTACTAGCACGTGAGGCATCTTCGCGAGATCGGCCACAACAGCTTCGCCCGCAATGTCTTGACCTAACACAACCGTTGTGGGTGACGTTGCTTGCTCAAACTGAGGACTACTGATTACATCAGATAAATAGACCGTCTGACGGCTCATGTTTGGCAGTTCCAAACCGATGTAAGGCTTGCCAGGGATTACTTCTACAACACGTACAGCCATTGCAGACAATGCACGCGCTAAGTCAGTTGAAAGACCAGAAATACGGCTTACTTTTACCCCCGGCGCCAAATCAAGCTCAAAACGAGTGATCACTGGACCAGGATAAATCCCCACCACGTCGGCTTTGATTTTGTAGTCCGCTAGCTTGCTCTCAACCAATCGAGCGACCTGCTCTAGCGCATCTCGGTCGATAAAGTTTTCGCGTTTTTCTGGATGGTAAAGCAACTCGAGCGTTGGAAGTGGTTCTTCTGGAACAGGCAAGTTTTCTTCTTTCTGTACCAAAAATGGGTTCTGTGTCGCTGCTACTTTGGCTTGCGCACTAGAAACCATGTCTTGGAATGCCGCTACATCTTCGTCGCCGTCTTGAACCTCTTCAACCTCCGCTTTTTGAAGTGCAGGTTCAAATGTTGTTGAAGGTGTTGCCACTTGCTGATGAGGTGTTGTTGGAGCTGGCTGTACTTGTTGTATAGACTGTGACTCCACTTCGTCTTCATCGTCTAACACGTCAAAATCAGAGATCGTAGGTTCAATGTGTTGACTCGATTCTGTTTGCTCCGTGATGCTATCTAGCGCAGCGGAATCAATTACAGGCTCTTCATGCACAGGATGCTCAATACTTGGCTGCTGTACTTGCTCTGCTTCAAATTGTTCGTACTCCGCATAATCTGGTTCAACACTGTTCGGTTCTTCTGTAGCTGTATGTTGCTCTACATAGGAAGAGTAAGTGTCTGCAAATGATGGGGCTACCTGTTCTTCAGTTCCCCAGTCATCTGCTTGTTGCGCTGCAGCTTCAAGCTCTTCTATCGTGACATTCAGCTGCTTGGTACGCTCCAGAAGCGGATCAACGTTATCAGTATTCACCGCATGGACAGGTTGCGTTTGGTGCTCAGGTTGAGCATAAACTGGCGCAGCATTAACCGTAGCCTTGTGTTGTGGTGGCGTCGGTTCCACCATCATTTGTTCCGCTGGTTTCTCAGGTTTAGCTTGCGGCATATAAATAGGATACTCATGCGCAGGCGCCGATTCTTTCGGCTCATCGACATCGAACGCCGTTAAATGAGGAAGCGGTTCATCATCAATGTCATGGTCTACGTTATGTCTAGGCGTAGAGACTTTATCTTCCACGAACTCATCTAACTGAGGTTCTAAAACTTCTTGCTCAGAGCCTCTTATCTTATTTGCAAGCGCCGCAATTAGCGCTAATGCACGATCACCAAGCCACTCCACAATATTAAGCCATGAGATGCCAGTAAAGAGAGTAAAACCCGCTCCCCATAAGAACAGCAGTACCAATGTCGTGCCAAGTACATTCAATGTAGGTAAAGCTAGGCTAGACAACACGTCCCCGACGACACCACCGGACGAGAAATACCAAATATCATCAAAATTAATATCGGCTAGACCACAGCTAGTCATTATAAGGACGACAAGGCCGAGTAACCTCGTACCCCATAACATGAAATCAATTGGCTCATCTTCTCCTCGTTTACGGCAAATCACCCATGCAGCCGCAGCTAGCAAGAAAGGGATGGGATAAGCGAGAGAGCCAAATGTGAAGAATAGTGTGTCCGCAAGCCAAGCGCCGAAAAGGCCACCAGCATTGTCGATCTCCCCTCCCCATGCGGTTTGGGACCAGGAAGGATCGGCCGGACTGAAGGTAAATAGTGCAACCGCAAGCAATACCGAGCTAAGAACGCCAACGATAAAGCAGCACTCTTTTAAGCGTTGGAAGCCATTTAAGCGTGAAGACTGGGGCTCTTCACTGGTTTTGATAATGGTTTCGACTTTCTTTGCGTTCTCTTTGAACATAAATCAACTTGAATATGGAAATGAAATAGGAAATTGCAAAACATTCCGAGCGGCATCAAGCCGCTCGGTAAATTGATTTAACCATATCAAAGAGAAAAACCCAATTACTCTCTGGCGAAAGCGGAAGCATATACCGCTTTCTTTGCAAGAAATTAACGAGTTTTGATCACAAGCTGGTTAGATTGTTTCACTTCTTCCATTACAACGTATGTGCGAGTGTCATTTACGCCAGGTAGGCGTAGTAACGTATCGCCCAATAGTCGGCGGTAAGCCCCCATATCTGATACACGGGTTTTAAGAAGATAGTCAAAGTCACCTGATACAAGATGACACTCTTGTATGTCGTCTAGCTTTTGAACAGCTGAGTTAAACTGCTCAAATACATCCGGCGCACCACGGTTTAGTGTAATCTCAACGAATACTAATAGTGACGCATCCAGGAACTGCGGATTCAATAATGCAGTGTATCCTGTGATGTAACCCTGACGCTCTAAGCGACGTACACGCTCCAAACATGGCGTTGGAGAAAGTCCCACACGTTTTGAAAGCTCAACGTTTGAAATACGACCGTCTTTCTGCAGTTCATTAAGAATGTTGCGGTCGATACGGTCTAGTTCCTTGGACGGCTTTTTATAGTTGTCTGCCATTTTTTATTCCACCTTATTACTTCCTTGCAAAAAAATATACTACAACTTTTTAATATTTGGTGCCAAATTTTACAAATCTATAACTATACTAGTTATTAATTCGACAATAACACCCTACAAACAGTTAATACAACCATTATAGAAAGAGGATACAGGATGATCATTGGCGTACCTAAGGAAATCAAGAACCACGAATATCGTGTTGGTATGATCCCAGCAAGCGTGAGAGAACTCATCTCACATGGTCACCAAGTTTTAGTTGAGACCAATGCAGGTGCCGGCATTGGTTTTTCAGACGATGATTACATCGCTGTCGGCGCATCCATTCTCCCTCATGCTGCAGACGTATTCGCGCAAGCAGACATGATTGTAAAAGTAAAAGAACCCCAAGCAGTAGAGAGAGCAATGCTCCGCGAAGGGCAAATTTTATTTACTTATTTACACCTAGCACCAGATTTTCCACAAACTGATGAGCTAATCAAGAGCAAAGCTGTCTGTATAGCCTATGAGACTGTAACAGATAATATGGGTCGTTTGCCACTGTTAGCACCAATGTCAGAAGTGGCAGGTCGTATGTCTATCCAAGCTGGAGCCCAAACTCTAGAAAAATCACACGGGGGTCGTGGTTTACTTCTAGGTGGCGTTCCTGGTGTTGAGCCAGCGAAAGTCGTCATCGTTGGTGGTGGTGTTGTTGGTGCAAACGCAGCCCGCATGGCTGTTGGTCTTCGCGCTGACGTAACCATTCTAGACCGCAACGTAGATACACTTCGTAAGCTTGACGAAGAGTTCCAAGGTCGCGCTAAAGTGGTTTATTCTACTGAAGACGCTATCGAGAAGCATGTTCTAGAAGCTGACCTTGTTATCGGTGCCGTTCTAATTCCTGGAGCAGCTGCGCCTAAGCTGGTAACAAAAGAGCACATTGCTAAGATGAAACCGGGTGCGGCAGTGGTTGACGTGGCTATTGACCAAGGTGGCTGTTTCGAGACATCTCACGCAACAACCCACGCAGATCCAACTTACATCGTTGATGAAGTGGTTCACTACTGCGTAGCAAATATGCCTGGTGCGGTTGCACGTACTTCAACTTTCGCATTGAACAATGCAACACTCCCTTACATTGTGAAACTCGCAAACAAAGGCTACCGTGAGGCACTTCTAGAAGACAAAGGCTTCCTTGAAGGTCTAAACGTTATTCACGGAAAAGTAACATGTAAAGAAGTAGCAGAAAGCTTTGACTTGGAATACATTGAACCAACTCAAGCTATCGCTATGTTCAATTAATGACAAAATAAAACACAATTTGTCACGTTTTGTTTACAAAAGCCCACGCATAAGTGGGCTTTTTCATATAGAGCGTTTAGCTATAAAAAATAACTAATTCTTATATGCGCAAATTAAAATATTTCTAGGTGTAACTGATTTAGGGCAAAACTCTGACAATCTAACACGATAACCACGTTCTTCAAGATAAAGTGCTTTGTCCAATGCGAGCCAGATCTCCAATGGACGTTGAAAAACCAGTTGCACTAAGCTCATTCTCTCCATTTGCCAGAAGCGTTGTTCGCTTAACTTTTCAAAATGATCGAAATCGATTTCTTGAGAAAGAACGATACCTTTCTGCTCCGCCGCCCAGCGACACAAAGATTCAAAGCCTTCACTTAATTGCGACTTACGAATACTGGGGACAGGTTGGTACTCTGCCATGCCTAACGCTCGTCGAGTAATCAAATCGAAGCCAAGACGAAACACCATTTCCTGCTGACGATGGCGACGTACACGCTCTCCCCCTGTCACCGTTTGCTGTAACGGGATACGCAGTTCTTGCTTAGACAATGAGAGAGAAGAAACCCTCCCCGGTTTCGACATCGGCTGGTATTGTTCCGACTGAATCAAGTGATAACAACAAGGTGAGATGGTCATCGCAGCAATCCCACTCTCACTGCCGTACTGCATTAGACGAACATGGAGGTCACCACACGCATGCAGTGCCACCGCGTGTTGCGTTGGCTTGAATACCGCTTTTGCTTTGCTATCGAACGCGTCACCTTGAATAAACGTCATTTTCCAATGGTGTTCATTCGCAGCTTGTTGCCCCGAATCACACAGTACTTGTTGATATTCGAAACTGGTCACAGGCTGATCGGTTTGTGTTGCCAGGATTCGTCCTAAATAACCTTTCCCTGAACACCACTCTAACCATTCTTCGCCACAGTGTTGTTGAATTGCAGCTTCACCCATCGAGCTGATTTGCTCCAGCTTACGTCCGGGAATGCCGTTTTCTAAACCACGAGCGAGTGCCAAACCATTTAAGGTTAAAGACTCTAAACGCGTGTGATAAGCGAGTTGTTCGAGTTGAGGCACGAACGCGCTTATCGCTTTTAAGGCGAGTTCAGGTTCCGCTTTATACTCTTCGATTTGAGAGGGAGAAAGAGACACTAACCACTGGCACAACTGAGGGTGTTGCTCTTGCCAAGGTAATGCGGTGTGAATGCTACTTTTAAATGGTTCAAACCGCCATAGCGATTCGTTTTCCAATAAGCAGTCATTAATAAATTGAAATTGCGTTTTCATAACTCCCCCTACAACGAGCGCATTGTAGAGGGAATCGAAACATCAATGAAGTGTTATCTCACCGGGAGCTCGATGTCTTTAAACATCTCTTCGATTTCTGCATTAGATTTCAACGAAATCGCCTGCTCTACCACTGGGCGAGTTAAATGAGGAGCAAAGCGTTCCATAAAATCGAACATGTATGAGCGCAGGAATGTGCCGCGACGGAAGCCAATACTTGTCGTACTAGCCCCGAATAAATGGCTCGCATCTATTGCGACTAAATCGCTGTCCTGCTCTTCATCCACAGCCATGCTCGCAATCACACCAACACCAATACCCATGCGAACATACGTTTTAATAACGTCCGCATCAGTTGCAGTGAACACCACTCTCGGGGTTAAACCTTCACGATTAAATGCGGTATCTAACTCTGAACGGCCCGTAAAACCAAACACATAAGTGACCAATGGATAAGCGGCAAGATCGCTGATCGTTACCTTATCTTTCTTCGCTAATGGATGATCTTTAGGCACGACAATTGAACGGTTCCAGTGATAACAAGGCAGCATGATGGCATCTTGATATAAGTGAAGCGCTTCTGTCGCAATCGCAAAGTTCGCCGTACCTTTAGCAATTGCCTCAGACATTTGTGACGGCGTACCTTGATGCATGTGTAATGACACTTTTGGGTAGCGAGAAGTGAAACCTTTGATGACATCCGGCAAAGCATAACGCGCTTGCGTATGTGTCGTGGTGATATTCAGCGTCCCCATTTCTGGGTGGGTGTGCTCCCCTGCTACAGCTTTGATACTTTCTACACGAGCGAGAATTTCTTGAGAGATACGTACAATTTCTTCACCAGCAGGTGTCACCTGTGTTAAGTGCTTACCGCTACGTTCAAAAATCTGAATGCCTAACTCATCTTCCAGCAACCGAACCTGTTTACTGATACCTGGCTGAGAGGTATACAAGCTTTCTGCCGTCGCGGATACATTCAGATTATGGTTTACAACCTCAACAATATACTTCAGCTGCTGCAGTTTCATCGTAATCCCTTACTTGTTCATGAGAGAATTTATTGGCCACTCGGACGAGCGATATAATAATTAGTTATAACGCGTTCAAATCGAAATGAACAGTAATTTCTAACTTATACCTCAATCACATACTGATAATCCTCAACATAGAAACAATATGCACAAAGTTGAGCCAATAAATGACTGAATTTCTATGATGTGACTTCTATCAGTAGCTAAAACGTGGGAGAGACAAAATAATCAAACAAATAGGGTGCCGAGTAAGATAAGATTCATGTATTCTTTAACGCTAGCCGTAGAAAAGTAAAGCAGACGCAAAGATATGAATATTGGTTTAATAATCGCTTTGGTAGCCATCCTACTGGTGTTGATCCTAGGCTATAACATTATGTTGCAGTATAAGGTCAAGGTAGAGACTGCGAAAAGACAGGAGTCCGCACGCTATGTTGCCTTGATTGATGGCACTGAAGAGTTGATTGGTCATGCGCACCATATCCCTTTTAGCAAGGAGCTGTTGCTGTGTCTAAACAATCGTATTCTTGACGCGCTAGAAAGCATGCATGAGCTTGACCCGAAGAATAAGCAACTTGCTCAACGTATCGAAAACATGAAGCAACAGATTGAGCAACTGAAAGAGAATGGTCCCACTGGCGAGAGTACCACGTTCAAAATGCCGAGCAGTGATAAACAAGCCATCGTCATGCTTAAGTTGGTGAAGCGCCTTCGCGATACTATCCGTAACGAACACAATAAAGGCCGTATCGACACCCAGACTTATGTCGCTGAAAATGCGCGTTTAGAAACGATGCAGATTCGTATCAACATCGAAAACGTCATCAAAAGAGCAAACGACTCTATTGCTCGAGGTCAACCTGGCACAGCACTTCAACTGCTACGCAAAGGTATCGATGCATTGAGTACAAAGAGCGATCCCTACTCGATTCAAGCGAAACAGAAGCTTGAAGACATGCTGGGCGACCTAGATAAAAAACGCCAAGATAAAAGTGATGCTGAAATGCAGCAGATCGCCGATAAAGAGCGCGACAATGACATGGAAGCACTCTTCGGCGAGAAGAAAAAGTGGTAACATTCACTTAAGGTCAGTAAAGGCTGCAATCGCAGCCTTTTTTCTATCCGTAAGATAGCGGATATGCCCAATTAGAATGTGAAGTACTAAAACTAAAATGATGAATCTAGACGCCTATCAAGATCTTCTTGCTCCCATTAACCAATTTCTGCAATGCAGCACACCTGATGAATGGGTAGAGGAAGCAAAGAAACCAGAAAACCTTCAAACCATTTTATTAGACCACCTACTGTGTGAGCTAAAAGCTGGCCAATCTGCGATGTTTTTAATTCGTAAGTATGCCGTTGACCAATCCAGTTCACATGCTCTGCTTGACTGGTTTAAACCCTATGAAGATTTTGCTTATCGCAATGTAGGCTCACTAGAAACGTTAAAAGGTAAGAGCTATATTTCCAAAGCGATCATGGCTAAGTCCAACTCACCTTACAGCCAAGATTTGATCGATAAAATGGTGCTTTTGATTAAAGAGGAGTTACACCACTTTTATCAGGTTTTAGAGATCATGGAAAGTCGTGGAATTGAGTATAAAAATATTCCAGCAAGTCGCTATGCTAAAGGGCTCATTTCGCATATGAAGACTCATGAACCGGAAACGCTGATCGATAAGCTCATCATTGGTGCGTACATCGAAGCCCGATCTTGTGAGCGTTTTGCCAAACTAGCACCACATATGGATGACGATATCGCAAAATTCTACGTTTCTTTACTGCGCTCAGAAGCACGCCACTATCAAGATTATCTTGTATTGGCAGAGCAAATCGCGGGCAAAGACATCAGCGAACACATAGCCTATTTTGGTCGAGTTGAGGCGGATTTAATTTCTACGCCAGATACAGATTTTAAGTTCCATAGTGGTATTCCAGCCTAGCGAGCATATTCTCCCAAGATTGAGCATGCTCTGAACTTATTTATATAGACAGAGAATAAATAAGCCGGACATTTCGTCCGGCTTATTTTTTGTAGCAATGAGGTTAGGAATAAAGCTGAAACACAACAACTAGAGCTGGAATGAACCCATTCGAGTTTTCAAGTTGTGCGCTAGGCTACTGATCTGCTGGCAAGCTACAGCCGTTTGCGAAGCTCCCTCAGCCATCTCTGTTGAAGCACTATTAATATGCTCCACACTTCGATTCAGTTCTTCGGATACAGAATTCTGCTCGCTGCACGCCGTTGCGATTTGTGTGCTCATTTGCGCTATGTTATCGACAGAATGTTCAATTTCTTTTATCTGGCTATCAGCGTCATTGACTTGCTCAACACACTGAGAAATCCCCTCCTGACAATCACGGCTTGAATGCCCTATTTTGCTGCTGCTCTCTTGTAGTTGATTAACAATTTCCACAATTTGTGAAGTGGAGTCTTGAGTGCGTTGCGCCAGAGAACGAACCTCATCTGCCACAACAGCAAACCCACGTCCTTGTTCACCAGCCCGAGCGGCTTCAATTGCGGCGTTCAGTGCTAACAAGTTTGTTTGCTCCGCAATCCCTCGGATCACATCTACGACCACATTGATATTGTTTGAGCTAGATTCAAGCTCACGTGCCAGTTCATCTGACTCTTGGATCGTATGTGATACACGCTCAATTACTGCGATAGTTTGTTGTAACGTCGCCGTTCCTTGCTTTGCCACTTCCGTTGCCGAGTAAGCGGAGGTCGCGCCAACTTCGGTATTTTGTGCCACTTCACTTACAGCAGCTTGCATTTCTGTCATCGCAGAAGCCACCGAGCTAAGTTCAATTTGTTGATTTTGCATACCAGAAGCGGTCTGAGAAGAAATAGCACTCACTTCCTCTACTGCTGCCGTTAGCTGAATCGTTGAGTCATTAATCTCAGAAACCAGCGAATGTAAGTTTGTTTGCATACCGACAAGCTCTTTGAGCAACGTTCCTAACTCGTCTTTGCTCAATTCACTTTCGTCGATTTGATTATTCAATTGACCCTTGGCGATTTTAGAAGCGAATTCCAATGCTCGATCAACAGGCCCGCAAATGACTCGAGAAAGCAACATGGCAGACATTACCATGACCAATGCGACGACAAGCGCACCAACAGCAGCGCTGTATTGTGTAAACGCCGCTTCATTTTGTACTTCTTCGCCAATCAAATTCACCAACTCATCGTTCAACGCGAGGGTATCATCCAAGCTACTCAACGCTTTTGAGTAGGTATCGAAACTCGATAAAATCACATCATTTGCACTTTCAGCATCACCTTGACTTAGCAGTGCGTTGTAAGTCTTCGTTTCTTTGATGTATTGATTCCAGGTTTCTTTAAAAACGTTAAAAGACTGCGTTTCACGCTGATTAAGGTCGAGCTTTTCGTATTCTGCAATACCAGCCTGCACATCAGAACGCCATTGGTCGAGGCCTTTTAACCACTCACCAATTTTGGGATGATTTGCGTTTGGCAATAAAGAGAACTCATCTTTGCGCACTTTAGTAATATCAACTTGGATACCTTTCAAAATCGCAACAGAAGGTAAGCTTTTATCCGTTAGCACTGAGATGTCTTTATTCAGTGTTAACAAACCTTGTACCAACATTACTGACACTAAACCAAACACGGCAAAAACGGTTAAATAACTAACCGATATTTTCTTTACGACACTTAAGTCTTTAATACGCATGCACTTTCTCCCTGCAGCCTTTCCAAACCTCTCACTTAAGTGAAAGCTTAACCTCTAAAACACACTGTTTTTTGCGCTCGATATCATTGAGCGCTCTTATATACATCGGCCTGAAAGATCAAATCTTGACCAGTAATTGATATTTTTATCACGTACTATTTTAGAGATAGGCTCGCATGCTCCGTATTGTGTCTACATTTTTTTATGAGCGCTTCCCGGCGCAACTCTAAGATCTCATCGATGAGTTTTTCTTTAGCGTTGATGCCAAAGTGCTGGGCATAATTTTTGACTTTTTCAATCTCATTAGGCTGTAAGCGGTATACCTCTTTCTTTAAACGAGCTTCTGCTTCGCTTCTAATCAAACCTTGGTCTTGTAGTAATTTAATGATGGTTTCATCGATTGGATTTACTGCTCTAGCCATGGTGCTCCATCTATCAATTTAAGTTCTAGCCATGTGGCTGGATGAATGACGCCGCACAACTTATAGAGCGAAGATGACAACTTGATTGCAGTGAGTACGATTCGTTAACCATCGCTATTATTTACAACCGCTTAAGCAACCATTAACTCTCTACCCCGACTCCTCACCATTGAATAAAGATCACATTCTGATAACAATTTTTAGTACTGGCTTCGATGTCATCCATATTTAACGTGCAAGTAATATTTATAAACAAGAATGATTGCTCTAGTTCAAATGATGGAAAAATAAGATGAAATTATCGCAGTGGGGTCTTTTATTAAGTGGCTTGGTGGCATTGCCAAGCATTGCAGATACAGATGTTTATCTAACCAATAACTCTGATCAGTCTTTAACTATTCAAGTAAAGCACGAAGGCAGTGATTTACTTCAATATGGAGAAGAGTGGCAGCAACATGTACAAGTACTTGGTCCATGGGAAACCAAACCTGTATTGAGCTTCAATCGTTGGGAAGGCGTGAAATCAAACCAAACTTACCGTTTTGAAACTGTGGTTTCTAGCCCTAAAGGTGAAAGCATAACACTCAATCAGGTCATGGAAGGTCATTGGTATAATTCAACCATTGAATATGGCTTATCGGCGGCCGATGTCGATTTATCTCTTAAAGATGATCGTGATATTCATCGTGTCAACACTAACGCTTTTGGCATCCGAGAAACCGAACTGGCCTTTAAGTCAGACAGTACCGCTCGATACGACGATCTTTATTACACGATCACGCCAAGCAAAGTAAATGAATCTGTCGATAACGAAGAACAAAACCTTAAGTTGATGACTTACAACATCTGGGCTCTTACGGCTATTGCATCGCACATCGGTGATCGTTACGAACTGATTCCTCAATACGTCAAAGGTTATGATGTATTAGCGCTGCAAGAAGTGTTTGCAAGCGGTCGTGAAGCATTCCTACGTGAGTTAGCTAAGGAATATCCGTACCAAACTAAAATGTTAGATAAAGAAGGCGTTAATATTCATGATGGTGGGGTGATCATTGTCAGTCGCTATCCTATCGTGAATGAAGCGCAATATGTCTTCCCCGACTGCTCTGGCACAGACTGCTTTGCCGACAAAGGCGTGAATTATGCGGAAATTATTAAAGGTGGTCAGGCTTACCATGTGTTTGCTACCCATACCGCATCTTTCGATACAGACACCGCTCGCGAGTATCGTCAGCGCCAGTTCAAACAAATCCGCGCACTCGCTAAATCTCTCAACATTCCTTCAAGCGAAACTGTGGTATACAGCGGCGACTTTAACGTAAACAAAAGAAAGTTCCCTGGTGACTACCAACAAATGATCGCCAACTTAAGCGCCATCGAACCTCAGTATTCAGGTTACACGGAGTCAACCTTTGATCCCCGTATCAATAACTTCGCAGGTGAAGCGTTATCAGGCGGCGAAAACGTGGAATACCTTGACTATGTTATGGTGAGTAGCGAATACGGTGTGAAATCATTCAATGACAACCGTGTGGACGTGCCGCGTACAACTTCAGAAAGTTTATGGAAACACTACAACCTTTCTGACCATTTCCCAGTTAGCGCAACAATCAAGCCATGAAGAAAATCGCGTTGATAATCATGTCCGCCATTATGGCGGGCATGATGTTTTTAACTTTCAGTCAAGATGGGCAGCAAGAAGCAGCCGTGTCCGCTTCTGCTCCAAAGACAAAAAATAAGAACGTCCCCAGTACATCACTAAAAACAAGCAATATCGCTCCCAGTGCAGATGCTTCACCACAGACCGCAGAGCTCCCTTCTGCGACTCAAATAACGACTGAGAGACTAACTCTGCTCAAAGGGAGAGAACTCGTCGCAGAGCTTGAGTCATTTTGGCATGAGTGCATGTCGAACCGCGACTGTGAGGAACAGTTAGCCTTGCTCGAGCCTTATTTATCTTCAGCAAGATTTCAACTTTTGGCGAGCTACCATCAACTCAACAGTCAATGGCAAGAAAGTGTGGGTAATTTGTTGTTTGATGAGCAACAACCACTAGCCTCACGTATTGCACAACTTAAAGCCGAGGCAAGAGGCATTTGGGGCGAGTTGGCTGATGTTATTTTCGCGGATGAGTTCGCCCTATACGATTTCAATTTAGAGGCCCAACAGCTCAACACGCAAAGTCCAGAAAGCTTTTTGCAAGCTTTCGAGCAACTCATCATAGACTGGCAAGAAAATGCAGAGGCTATCGGGCTTACAAACGACCAAGCAAAATATGAGCGTGCAGTCGCCCTGATACCCAATAGCATGAGCTTTCCAGATCGCCAAGCTATCATCGCAGAACTGGAAAAAACTTACTTAACGAAGGACGAAAGCGAAGAGATTCACGCTCGTCAGCAACAAATTGCCGAGCAAAAAGAGCAAGTCAGAGATTACCAACAAGCATTGCAACAACTTGAGTCCAGACTCAGAAAAGAAAGATCCACAAGCCATTCGAATTTGTCAGAACCGGAATGGCAAAGCTATTACCAACAAGAAGTAGCGGATTTTCGTCGCGAATTTTTTCTTCTTAACAATCAGCTTTGACTGACTGGGAGCAAAAAAAAGGCACGTTGCTAATAAGCCGTCGTGCCTTATGTTCAACTCTCTACTTTTAATTCAGAACAAATTCAAACCAAATACATCTTTCACATCAAATAGCACTTGTTCAGTTTTCTCACGAGAACGCTGACTGCCTTGTTTTAAAATATCAATCAGCTGTGCTTTGTCATTTAGATACATGGCACGCTTTTCTCGAATAGGACGAAGCATCTCTTGTAGGCATTCTTCTAACACTTTCTTGGTCAAACCATCACCTAACCCACCTCGTCGATAATGCTCTTTTAGCTGTTCGATATAATCTTTATCAGGGTGAAAGGCATCGAGGTAGGTAAATACGATATTACCTTCGACTTGGCCAGGGTCCTCAATTTTCAGGTGATTGGGGTCGGTATACATAGATTTCACCGCCGCAGAAATCTCCTTTTCAGACGCCCCTAGGTTGATTGCATTCCCCATGCTTTTAGACATCTTATTTTTGCCATCAGTACTCGGCAAACGAGGTGCATCACTAAGTAAAGGACGGCACTCTTTAAGAACATCTTTTCCACCCAGGTGGTTTATTTTTCTTACGATTTCATTAGTTTGCTCCAACATCGGCAGTTGGTCATCACCTACCGGAACCAACGTCGCGTGGAACCCCGTAATATCGGCAGCTTGAGAAATTGGATACGTTAAAAAACCAGCGGGAATAGAGCGTTCAAAGCCTTTACTTTGAATCTCATTTTTAACCGTGGGATTACGCTCTAAACGCGCAATAGAGACAAGATTGCTGTAATACATCGTTAACTCTGCTAACGCTGGTATTTGAGATTGCAACGTGATCGTGGTTTGTGTGGGGTCGATACCAACGGCCAAATAATCCGCAACGACATTAAGAATATTGGAGGATACCTTTGATGGATTGTGGGCGTTATCCGTCAACCCTTGCATGTCTGCGACTAAGATCGTTTGCTCATGCTCCGTTTGCAATTTGACTCGTTGTTGCAATGAACCGACATAGTGCCCGAGGTGTAACGGACCTGTCGCTCGATCGCCGGTAAGGATAATTTCGCGCTGCGATGTACTTTGAATGGTGTTCATATTTATCTCCAAGTATTTAATAGATCGCTACTGGAGATAAAAAGATCAAACACTCTTAGCTACCATCCAGCAGCTTAAGAATGTGAGTATTCCGTGCCGCTCTATTTAGAGCGCCACCAAAAGAAGGTTGTTGATGAAGGGCTAACGTGTATTTTCATGTTTTCAAACTAACAGTACATCAAGCTGAACTCAATCTGTTTTTGTATTGAATTAGCGTAAGTATTCAAAGAGCCTACAGAAACGATTACATTGGTAAAGACATCGCAATGACTAAAGCTGCACCAAACACCGAACCTGAGACAAATGCACAAAGTACGGTTTTGTTGTGTTTCCTTTTCATCGATGAACTCCTATCCATAACCACAATGACCAACCCTTTTATTTAATACGCATGTGGATGCATCACGATAAGTAGTAAACCAACATATCGCGCATAGAACCAGTGCAGCTTTGTTAAACTGGGACCTCGTCCATAACTTGGAATGCAAATGGTTCTGGAAACAACAAAAGAGGAAAATTTCATCACTTTTCTATCCTGTCTCCCAGAGTTTATGGCTTAATAGACAGCAGGAATATTTTCTTTTGCTGCGGGTACTTACATGGAAGCTGTTCTACATCAGTTGCAATTCTCTTTGTCGATAACCGGCCCTATCTGCTTAATGTTAATACTTGGCGTGATGTTCAAACGCATAGGGCTGATCAACGATAATTTTATCGAAGTAGGCTCCAAACTGGTGTTTCAAGTTACGCTACCTGCGATGTTATTTGTCAGTATTGTGGCCTCAGAACACGATTTTTCAGCGGCAAGTGGCTTTGTCAATTTCGGCGTTAGCGCTAGTGTTTCTTTTTTTATTTTCACCTACCTTTCGGTCAAGCTTCTGTTCAAAGCATCGCCTGACCAAGGTGTTCTTATCCAAGGCGGGTTCCGAGCAAACACAGGTATTATTGGCATCGCTTACGTTGCCAATGCGTATGGTTCTCAAGGTGTGGCGTTAGCAGCGCTTTATGTCGCGGTTACCACGTTTATTTACAACGTCCAAGCGGTAATTTGCTTATCTCCCAAAGGCGCAACTTCTGTCCCACAAGCCGCAAAAATGATGGGCCGAACACTGACGAGGAATCCACTGATAATCTCAATCGTCCTAGGGATGGCTTTCTATTTGCTCTCTATTACAGTACCGAATGTTGTTATTGATGCAGGGGACTACTTGTCCAAAATGACATTACCTTTAGCGCTGTTGTGTACGGGCGGCTCACTCGATTTTAGCTTGATGAGAAAAGAGAAAGGTCCATCTTGGTTTGCAAGCAGTTACAAGCTCATCGTGGCACCCGTAATGATCACTATTGGTGCTTACTTAGTAGGTTTTCGAGGAATTGAGTTAGGTATTCTTTTCTTTATGAACGCTTCCCCAGTGGCAGCAGCCAGTTATGTCATGGCGCGTTCGATGGGAGGCAATGCCACATTAGCCGCAAATATCATCGCACTCACTACGGTGCTTTCTACCGTCACGTGTACGTTGGGCATTCTATTTCTTAAGTTTTACGACTTAATATAATTGATCACCGATAAAGTAAAGGCGCGCTAGATAGCATTAAGATAAGCTACTAGTCGTGATTCGCAAAAGTGAGTTTTCTTACCAGACGAAAAAACTCACTCGCTTCTGATTCAGACAAACAAGCGAAAAATTCTTTCTGTAAATTCGTCATGATTTGATGCACTTGCTTTAAAGCATTTGCCCCCTCTTTTGTCATGCTGAGCATTTTGAGACGCTGATTCGATTTACTTTTAGAAACTTGAACAAACCCTCGCTTTTCCAAATTATCCACCATTCGCTTTGCTACACTTCGCTCAGTTCGAACCGCGTCAGCCAGCGCTTGCTGACTCATGGGTTGAAACTCTTCCAAAGCGGCCAGTGCACTTGCCATCTCGAGTGTCATTAAATCTTGCCGAGAGAGCTCAGCTTGAGCACGGTTGCGATACATTCGCTGCATCACACCGCAGACAAACATAGGGCTTTGATCCAAAACGGAAATTGGGGAGATTTTCTGATCTTTCATCGTCGTTTGTTCTTCTTTAGGCTTTCATTCGTTCGGAAGGAGTAAACAGATTCTGCATAAGGCAAAACGCTCCCCCTTCAAGTTTGCGTCAAAGACGGTAACCACCAAGTGAAAACATAAAATAAAGAGCGCCGAAGCGCCCTTTTATCGTGTTTATTATCACCAGTATAACTTAGTTACAGCAACCAAGTCTTACTCGCTTTGCTGAGCCGGTTTAGGATTAGTCTCAGACAACTCTGCCTCCGATTCTTTTCTCGCACGTCGATCAAACAATCGCTCAACCACCACAAAGAAGATTGGCACAAAGAATATACCTAAGATCGTCGCACTGATCATGCCACCAAGTACACCAGTACCTACCGCATTTTGACCTGCTGAGCCCACGCCAGAGCTGATAGCAAGCGGTACTACACCTAGACCAAAGGCAAGCGATGTCATAATAATTGGGCGCAGACGAACACGAACGGCATGCAGGGTTGCTTCGATAAGGCCAGCGCCTTTCTCGTAGTAATCTTTCGCAAACTCAACAATCAGAATGGCGTTTTTAGTTGCCAAGCCGACCGTCGTTAATAAACTCACCTGGAAGAACACATCGTTGTCCATACTTCGCGTCATTACCGCGAGCACAGCACCAAGCACACCAAGAGGCACAACTAACACCACGGCGAAAGGCACTGACCAACTTTCATACAAAGCGGCGAGAACTAAGAATACGACGAGGATAGACAGCGCATATAACATTGGCGCTTGGTTTCCGGAAAGGCGCTCTTCATACGAAATACCATTCCAGTTCACCGTGAAGCCTTCTGGTAGCTTTTCTACCATTGCTTCAATTTCTGCCATAGCTTCACCAGTACTGACGCCAGGAGCTGCGCCGCCTTGGATATTCATCGCTGGCAAACCATCAAAACGCTGCAAAAGAGGTGAACCATACGTCCACTCTCCGCTCGCAAAGGCAGAGAAAGGCACCATCTCACCTTTTGAGTTGCGCACGTACCACGAATCGAAGTCTTTTGGCTGCATACGGTATTCCGCATCACTTTGCATCATGACTTTTTTCACTCGACCGCGATCAATATAGTCGTTAATGTACGCCCCGCCCCATGCCGCTGACAGGATTTGGTTGACGTCATTAATGCTAACATCCAGAGCACGCAGTTTAACGTGGTCAATGTTCACTTTGTACATTGGCGCATCTGCTTGGCCGTTCGGACGAACACCGACAAGTTTCGGGTTTTGTGCAGCCATGCCAAGCAGTTGACCTTGCGCAGCGACTAATGCGTCGTGACCTTTGTTCAACGAATCTTGAAGATAGAAATCAAAGCCTGTCGAGTTACCCAATTCTTGAATCGCAGGAGGTGCAAATGCAAAGACCAGTGCTTCTTTAATGGTTGAGAAGTACCCCATCGCTCGACCCGTAATGGAAGCTGCATCAGCACCCGGCGCTTCACGCTCTGACCAATCTTTCAGACCGATAAATGCCATCCCCATGTTTTGGCCTTGGCCTGCAAAACTAAAGCCCGCAACGGAGAAGACGGATTTCACGTTGTCTTTCTCATCCACAAGGTAAAAGTCGCGCATTTTCTCAAGTGTTTTTTCCGTCTGCTCTTGCGTTGAGTTAGGCGGCAAAATGGCCATTGAGAATACCGTGCCTTGGTCTTCATCCGGCAAGAATGACGTCGGAAGGTTCATAAACAGCCAGCCCGCACCTGCACTCATTGCCAAGAATACAACCAACATACGACCTGTGCGCTTGAGGAGTTTAGCAACGCCGGTTTCATAGCCAGCTGTCATCGCATCAAACTTGCGGTTAAACCAGCCAAAGAAGCCTTTCTTTTCTAGAAGCTCAGCATCGCCTTTTTTCAGTAATGTTGCACATAATGCTGGAGTCAGAATTATCGCTACCAAAACTGAAAGTGTCATCGCCGCCACAATCGTTATCGAGAACTGACGGTAAATAACCCCTGTAGAACCAGACATAAACGCCATAGGGACGAATACCGCAGAAAGCGTCAGACCCACACCAATCAGAGCACCAGTGATCTGCCCCATCGATTTTTTGGTCGCTTCTTTGGGCTCTAACCCATCCTCATGCATCACACGCTCGACGTTTTCCACCACAACGATGGCATCGTCCACCAGCAAACCGATAGCCAGAACCATCGCGAACATGGTTAACGTGTTTACGCTAAATCCAGTCGCGTACAAAATAGCGAAGGTGCCGAGCAGTACGACAGGCACTGCGATCGTTGGAATGATCGTCGCACGGAAGTTCTGCAAGAACAGGTACATGATTAAGAACACAAGAAGAATGGCTTCTAATAGCGTTTTAACCACTTCTTGAATCGAGGCTTTGACGAATGGCGTCGTTTCAAATGGGTAAGCAATCTGTAACCCTTCTGGGAACGTAGCACTCAGTTGGTCTAAGCGCTCTTTTACCGCATTGGCTGTCTCAAGCGCGTTTGCGCCAGTACCTAATGAAATACCTAACCCCGATGCTGGGAAGCCATTATATTGGCCTCGAATGTCGTAACTTTCTGCCCCACGTTCAACGCGAGCTACATCTTTCAAATAAACATTCGAACCGCTGGCGTCAGACTTAAGAATGATGTCTTGGAACTCTTCCACACTGCTCAAACGACTTGCAGATGAAATCGTTGCATTCAACAGCTGACCTTCCTGCGCAGGTGCTGCACCAAGTTGACCTGAAGAAACTTGCGCGTTCTGTTCACTGATAGCATTTGCTACATCGATTGCGGTCAAGTTGAACTGCGTAAGCTTAAATGGGTCCAGCCAGACTCGCATCGCATACTGCGCACCAAACGCCTGCACTTGTCCTACGCCAGTTACACGACTTATCGGGTCTTGAATATTCGTTACAACAAAGTCGCCGATATCGTTTTCTGTAAAGTCAGGATCTTCAGAATAAACTGCCACCACCATGAGAAACGCCGTGTTGGATTTATTCACGACGATACCTTGGTTTTGTACTTCCATTGGCAATGATGTCAATGCCAATTGCAGCTTGTTCTGCACCTGTACTTGCGCGATATCAGGATCAGCTTCGCTATCAAACGTCAGGGTAATTGTCGCATTACCGAATGCATCACTGCTCGATGATAGGTAGCGAAGATAATCTAATCCCGTCATATTTTGCTCGATAACCTGCGTTACAGAGTCTTCAACGGTTTTCGCTGATGCACCTGGATAACGAGCACTGATGGTGATCGTTGTCGGTGAAATCGTTGGGTATTGCGAGACGGGTAAATTGAATAATGACATTACCCCCGCCAACATCGTGAGAATTGCGAGAACCCAAGCAAATACCGGACGATCGATAAAAAATCGTGCCATGATTACTCCTGTTCACCGTTTTGGATAGTTACAGGGCTGCCTGGACCTACCTTTTGTAACCCAGCAGTAATGACTTTATCGCCCGCGTTTAAACCATCAATAATACGCCATTGATTATTGATCGCTTCGGCTGTCTTCACTGGTCTCGCTTCCACTTTGTTCTCACCATTCACCATCATCACTGTCGCTTTGCCTGTCGCATCGCGAGAAACGGTATTTTGTGGTATCAGAATCGCGTCAGGGTCAACACCAGTAATAACCGTCGCACGAACAAACATTCCTGGTAGCAACAAACCGTCAGGGTTTGGGAATTCAGCACGAAGCGTCACGCTACCCGTGCTTTCGTTCACATTGACCTCGGTAAATTTCATCGTGCCTTTATGTTCGTACGTGCTGCCATCTTCAAGCCTCAATGTAACTTGCGCAGAATCATCCTCTTGCATATGACCTTGGGAAAGAGCCGCTTTTAAACGCAGCAGTTGCGCGGATGATTGCACAATATCAACGTTGATAGGATCAAGCTGCTGAATGGTCGCTAATTTGGCTGCTTGGTTAGCCGTAACCAACGCACCCGCCGTCACACTCGATTTACCGATCACACCGCTAATCGGAGCTTTCACTTGCGTGTAATCTAAATTGATTTTTGCCGTATTGATCTTAGCTTTTGCGACTAGGACCTGTGCTTGCGCTTCCTTGTATGCTGCTTCTGCTTCATCCAAATCTTGTTGGCTGATGGACTTTTTGGTGATCAAGGTTCTGTAACGCTTCACTGTGGCATGGGTCGATTCTGCCGCTGCTTGAGCTCGGATTAATTCCGCTTCAGCGCTCAGCAAATCCGCTTGAAATGATGAATCATCAATTTGATATAGGGACTGTCCTTGTTCAACAAGGCCCCCTTCAACAAAATTTCGCTCTGAAATAATGCCTGTAACTTGCGGACGAACTTCCGCTTCTTTGAATGCACGGCTACGACCTGGCAACTCGACAGTTAACGCTTGGCGAGTTGGTTCCACCGTTAACACTTCAACTTCGGTTGCGGGCGCAGGACCACTACCTTGGCTCGATCCTTCTTCGCTAGGTTGACATCCAACCACAAAAAGGCTCGACGCAATCAGCAGAGATAGCGTGGTTTTACGTCTCATGAATTTTTCTCTCTTTTACCTACAAGCCTTCAAGATTCCTTGCTAAAAACTTCTAGAATGACTTAATGATGACTAACGGATGTATATCCAGAACAAATTAATTAGGATGATAATTACCCAGTGTTGTACATACAACAAAATTTACAGTTCTATACGCTTGCGAAAAACGTTTATGGTAAAGGTGTAATGAAGTTCTCAAATTTGAAGATTTTGGGTTGGAAATCACACTTTCCTGTGAGCAATTGCAATGGTTAAAAAGCAGCAAAAGTGATGATAAAAGCATCATCACGCTGTACAGAGTTTGTCACCGCTGTCTAGGATTATTTGCACCTCTGGTATACAAAGTTAAGTAAAAGAGGGATGTAAATATAGTCGAGCCTTCACAAGTCAGGTTCGACCCTTATCTAAAAAATAACCCGCTCAGAAGCGGGTTATTTCGTCAGTGAGACTGCAGTTCTCAAGCTTATACTTTGAACTGACTAACCTGATGATCTAAGCGCTGGGTTTGCTCTGATAACATGGCTAAAGATGCTTGCGCTTGGTTTACGATTTCCACAATAGATGTACTGCTATCTGCAATGCCTTGTACGTTGCTATTTACTTCGTCACTTACCGTACTTTGCTGGCTTGCAGCCGTTGCAATGTGTGTGTTCATCTCGTTCATACGTGAAATCGCGTTTAAGATTTCAGAAAGGGATTGACTCGCTCTCCCTGCCGATTGAATTGTTTCATCACTGCTATTTTGGCTACCACGCATCACTTCTACAGCTTGTCCCGCACCAGATTGTAGCTTTTCAATCATGGTTTGGATTTCACCCGTACTCTGTTGTGTGCGACTGGCTAACGAGCGAACCTCATCGGCTACAACAGCAAAACCTCGCCCTTGCTCTCCTGCACGAGCCGCTTCAATCGCTGCGTTAAGCGCCAATAAGTTCGTTTGCTCTGCGATACCACGAATGACATCCAATACAGAAGCAATGTTACTCACATCATGATCCAATGTGTTAATGACGTGGCTTGCACTTTCGATTTCACTTGCGAGGCTACGAATTGAGCTAACGGTTTGATCCAAAATAACATTGGTATTGGTAAGTTCATCATTCGCTGTTTGGCTCGCAACCGCAGCTTCGTTAGCGCTATCGCTGACATTTCTGCTGGTGACTTGCATTTCATGCACTGCCGCTGCTACCGCCTCGCTGTCTTTTTGCTGTGAAACGGTCGAGTTCGCGATGGTCGTGGTCAACGAGCTAAGATTTTCCATCTCATTACGCAAGGTATTCGAACTTTCAATTACTTGAGAAACTGTCGCTTGGATTTTAGACACAAACTGATTAAACGCGTTCGCTAAATTGCCAATTTCGTCTTGTGTTTTCACATCGATTCGCTGGCTTAAATCACCTTCACCAGAAGCAATTTCTGTCATCGCATTTTTGATATCGTTGATAGGCTTCACGACGGTTTGCAACAACAAAAACGCCATCGCAATAGCGGCCAGAATAACAATCACAATGCCCGCTTCAAGAATTACCTGAGCTCTTGTTGCGGCTGCTGAGATTTCATCTTTCAATAGGCTTTGTTTTTCTTCTATCGCATCTTTCACAACATTCAGTTGCGCTCTTACCTCGATAAACTGATTTTCAAAGGTGTGTTTGTGTTCGTTGTAGTAACCAAGCCATTGTGATTGAGGTAAACGCAACATCGCTTCATAACTCGCCAACCATTTTTCACCTAGGGAGACAAGCTTTCTCACTTCATTACCGTGCGAAGAAGGCATCACGCCAGCTTGCGATAGCTCAATCATTTTCTCCATACGAGGCAGCGCTTTGTATGCGTTGTCTTTGTATTCACCGATGTGGTGGTCAATATCGGTTTGAGTATCAGAAAGAGCAACACCTTGGATTGCAGATGTAGCTTGGTAAAGATCGCGGTAAGCATCCTCAATCGTTAATAAGTTCGGCACTATCTGTTCGTTAAGTGTTTCACTCAACTCAGATTGTTTCCAACTTGTCATAACGTTTAATACAGAGCTCACAATAAACAATCCAATAATCAGTGACAGCGGAATCACTATCTTCTGCTTGATCGTTAAGTTCTGGAACATGAATAGACTCTCTTTAATTATGGTATACAAATTGCCAGAAATTATATCAAACAAATAGAGTATCCCATTAGGTAAAAGACTCTATTAAACATGATATCTGATGACTTTTTGACAAGCGTTCTAATTTCAACAATTAATTGATTTTGTGGAAAATTTAATAAGGAACGCTCATCACAACATGCGAATAAAAACGCACTACCTGTACGTAAAATGTGTAACAAAAGATGAATAAAAAGGAGGCTTTTTTGAAGGGCTTGCCGACTCAATGAGTAATTGAGAATCAATACGATATACAGCTCTGGGATTGAACTTGTCGCGTAATACGAAAAAGCCCCAGCATTTCTGCTAGGGCTCAAATGTGGCGGTGAGTGAGAGATTCGAACTCTCGATACGTTGCCGTATACACACTTTCCAGGCGTGCTCCTTCAGCCACTCGGACAACTCACCGAATCAATTTTTGTTAGCATCATTGGCTAACGAGGCGCTAATTTAATGATTATGTGCCTGATGGTCAAGGCTAAACATAAAAAAAAGCGCCCTTTTCCACTCGATTGCTCACTAAGTAACTAAATTGAGCAAAACTGGGTCATTTAGATACTTTGAGAATAACCGGGAACACGGAACCAACGGCGGCACATGTCCAAGAAGTACCCATACAACACACCCATACCGCAAGAAATAATGGCGTTACTTGTCACCGCGGTCACTATTTGGTCTGTAGACGCACCAACTGCGAATAAAATTCCTGCATAAACTGGAGACTGAAAAAGCACATAAGCGACCAGATCAGATACGTTTTTCATAAATGAAGACGGCGATACCTTGTTACCCTGACGTAGTACCCAATCACGAAAAACGCCATACGGCCAAGCAATAGCAATATTCACTGGAATAGATAGTGTACGTGATGCTAAAGATTGCTCAAACGTCATCCCTGAAATCAAAATCTCGACAATCATCCCTGTGATAAAGCAAAAAACAACCATAGCAAAGGTATCCGCTGCGGCGTGACGAATACAAAATGGTCCGCGAGACTTCATTAACCAACCCCTAAAATTAAATACCACCAACAATAAACAAAATAAAACTATCAACCATCAAACAAATACATGACCAGTTAATAAGGCAATTAAATCACATAAAAAGCAGCGTATGGCACTGTATTTGAAATCAAGTTGTAAATTTATAACCATTTTTTAAAATGAAAGTAGTTTTTTTCACCACCAACAACTAAAAACGCCTAAAATGACGTAAAAATGGTAGAAAAATACGGATTTAACTTACACAAAAAGTGGGATAAGTGATTGTTTGGATGGAGGGTTAGGATAAAGTTCGGGGAATAAACGATCATTCTAATAACTTATGCTACTGAGTTGTAAAAATTCAGAGTATTCCCGATGTGAGCGCAACTGAGAGCCGCACCGTTTCTCTTATGACAGAATCTAACAGCAGAGCTAAGCTCATTGAAAGTAAGGAAAAAATAGACGATTCAGCCAAAGGTTAGGTATGAAGAGTAAAGACAATTCATGATTGCGTTGAATCGCGCTATATGGATTAAGCTATGATGATGCGAGCAAGAGCGTTAATGTATCGATATCATCTTGGTTTGGAGACTGCTGACGCTTTAAGTTACGCCTTATTCGCTCGGCAACTAAAGAAACGTCTTTATTAGCATCTGGAGTGACTTGAGCAATAATCGCTGAAATAGCCTCTAGCGCTTCGTTGAGATGACCATTATCTAGAGCAACATAGAAGTTTAGTAGCCACTTTTCCGCATCAAGGATATTCGTTGTATTATCGCCAAAGTCCGACTGGTATTGATATAACCGTGCTGCATGGAGATATAACGCATCATTTAATTCAGACTCCACAATTGGTTTCGCAATTATGTGGTCAGCTCCTACATTTATCATGCGCTCTTGTGTTTCTTTGAATACATCCGCTGTGCAGCCAAAGATCAGTACCGACTTTACAGGCGAACTCATCGCTCGAATGGCTGATATCGCCCCAACACCATCAAGAACAGGCATATGATTGTCCATTAATATCAAATCAAATGACTGAACGGCCACCTCATCGACGGCAAGCTGACCATTTTCAACACTTGTGCACTCAAAGCCTTTGGCTCTTAGGAAAGTTTCCATAATGATCGCATTTGTTCGGTTGTCTTCGACAATGAGCGCTTTCAAACCTTTGCAATTCAGCTTATGTGCATTGACTGCTTCCACTTTCCCAGGCTCACAAGGCGTAAGCGCGATCTCGACGGTAAAGGTTGTCCCGACATTCTCTTGACTCTGCACAATCACATACCCTCCCATATGCTCGGCAATTTCTTTTACTATCGCCAAACCAAGCCCTGTACCACCAAACCGCCTAGTCGTCGAGGACTCCGCTTGTTCAAAAGGACGGAAAATGCGTTTTTGCGCTTCTTGAGAAATACCGATACCGGTATCTTTCACCGCGAGAATAAACTTGGTACCTGCCTTGCTCGATTTCTCGGTCAGCTCTACCTCTACGATGCCTCGGTCGGTGAACTTGACAGCGTTGTTTAGTAGGTTAAACAATACTTGGCGCAGACGGGCTTTGTCATTGTTGTACCAGCGCCCTGTTGGTAAATGAGACACGACTCTAAAACGAAGGCCTTTTTCTGCACATAGTGTTTGATAAACACTTTTTATGCTGCCGATGATCGACTCAATTGGGAAAGGCGTATTTTCGAATTCAACATGCCCTTGCTCAATTTTTGAGTAATCTAAAATCTCATTAAGTAACGTCATCATATGATCACCTGAGTCATAAAGTGTTCTCAGGTGCTTACGTTGATCATCGGTGAGTGGTGTTTTTAACAATATCTGAGCGGTTCCTAATACACCGTTCATTGGCGTACGAATCTCATGGGATAATGTGGCTAAAAATGCCGTTTTAGCGTTCGTCGAAGCCTGGGCTTTTATTCTCTCTTGCTCTAGATAGATGGTTTTTTCATTGAACTTCTCGATGAGCTGTCCAATTTCATCTTCGCTATCGTAATCAATGTCTATGATCCCGCCAGTTTTCGAGTCATCAATCTTAGCGGCAATACGGACAATCGGTTCGACAATGTAACGATTCAGCAAGTAATACCCGACCAGTACACACAAGAGTAAGAATGGAATGATCCTCCCCTCAACACTCATGACTTGTTCAAACACTTGATCGGCTACTTTAGCTTTCGCGTTGACAACTTCCATACGCCAATCGAATTCTCCAAAATCAAGCTCACTGACATAAATTTCGTCTGTTAGTTGGAAGTTGTGCTCAATAATCACGTTCGATTCAGCATCGCGAACCACCACACCTAAAGAATGCAGGTTCGTGTGCTCTCGAATAAACTGAAAAAGTGCATCAAGTGATAAGTCTACCGTTACAACGCCAGCGAATTGACCGTTTTGATAATATGGGGAAGACGCAGTAATCATCTGAACCTGAGTAAAAGTGTCGATATAAACCGTAGACCAACTCACAGAACCAACTGGCGCGTCAGCTGCTGCCTTATACCATGGTTCATTATCATAGCCGCCAGATTCAGGATTATTGTAGGAGTGAATTTGGTCAATACCGCCATCACTGTTTTTATTGAAGAATAGGCTTTTATATCGCCATTGTTCAGCTTTGAGTTCTGGTTTAGGCCATACGCCACCACTGACGAGCATCTCATCACTCAATTGGAGAATATGCGGAATTATCGTGTTGAGAGATTGAATTTTTTCAGTCCCCTGGGCGAGTCCTGCTAGGCTGCTCAATACACCAGTAGAGCTAAGGAGAGGCTCTTTAATCTCTAGTGCAAGCAGTTGGGTGCGTAACTCTAGGTTTTGCTCTAGCTTTTGCCTAACCGGAGGCTCGACAACCAAATAGGCAACAGAACCAATCGTTGCGATAAAGAAACACAGGTACAGTGTCAGGGCGAGAATGCTTTTTTTTCTAAGTGATGAGCGAATTTCCATAGATGTCTGTGAATCATTCCCTAATATCGATTTATCACAAATTGATTGGTAAGATGATCGCAATCAACCAGCCCATTAACAAATGGTATTCTATTTTGAAACTACAAGACATCCTTTCTCTCCCAGAACTTGACGGTAAACTACTAAACCTAGCAAAAACTCAAGGCTTTGTAACAGCGATGGCTGCAGCGCCAAACGTATTAATGCCTCAAGAGTGGTTGCCATTCTTATGGGGTGGTGAAGAAACAGCGCCATTTACTGACGGTGAGCAATTAGAGCAATACATTGATGAGATTGTACAAATGTGGAACCAAACTCGTCCTACTCTTCTAGAAGGATCTTGGCAGTGGCCTGAAGGATGCGCGTTAGATGAACAAGATATCGTAACAAGCCAGACCCGTGATTTCTGTGAAGGTGTATTACAAGGTTGGCAACTTGCTCGTGATGACTGGGAAACGCTAATGCCAGAGGACAGCGAAGATAATGCTCTGCTCGGCGGTGTTTTGCTTTCTCTTACGATGCTTTACGATCCAGAAACGACCATTGAAACGTTGGCAGAACAAGGCATGGAAGGCTTAGAACAGTTTGAAGAGATCTTCAATGCCATGCCAGTGATGCTATGTGGTCTTACTCAGCGCGGTGTTGCATTAGCTGAAGAACAATAAGACACAACGCTGTCGCCCATCAAGATTGAACCGCTGAATAGACAAAAGCTCTCTGGATGGAGAGCTTTTTTGATCATGTTAAAATCACATGTGGAATATATCGCGCCATATCTTGCGTGACTAAGCTAGTGTCTTCCCGAATCGAAATCCCAGCGGCTCTATCGTTGACTAGCCAGCTGCCAATTAATGTATGGCTTTGCCCAAACTTGGGTAACGGATGATACTGCTGGACGATATTGAATTTAGATTCATAAGGCCCTGCTGTTTTGAGTATGCGTTTCCCACCTTTGACGATCTCAATATTTGCGCCTTCTCGAGAGAATAGTGGTTTGATTACAAAATCTTTCAAAGTGTACGCTTTTGAATCGTTAGCAAAATAGGCAGGTAAAAGATTAGGATGATTCGGAAAGCGCTCCCACAATAACGGTAAAAGTGCTTTGTTGGATAGAATCGACTTCCACATAGGTTCTAACCAATTCACTTTCGCGGTCGCTAGGTATTTCGCATATTCCTCTTCAAACATAAACTCCCACGGATAAAGCTTGAACATCCAACGAATCGCTCTGTCATCTGCATCCACAAACAGACCATCTTCCGTCGCACCAATATCTTCGACATAAACAAACGCCGTCGCTAACCCAGCTTCGCGCGCGCAATCTTCTAAATACTGGACAGTCCCTTTATCTTCTTCAGTGTACTTGCAGCAGCTAAAGTGAAGGGTTTGCCCGGGTTGATATTTGGCTATCTCGGAAAAACGCTCAATCAAAAAGTCTTGAAGAATGTTGAATTGATCCGCGCTCTGGTGAATTAGACCTTTATTTACAACATCCTCTAACCACACCCACTGCCAAAAACCCGTTTCAAACAGGCTGGTCGGCGTATCCGCATTGTTCTCCAGTAACTTAGCTGGCGAAGTTCCGTTGTATGCAAAATCCAGACGCGAATAGAGTGAGGGTTCATTTCGGTGCCACGAAGAAGCGACCTGCTCCCACATAAATTCAGGGATCGCACATTGCGTCAGCAACCGCTCACTCCGAACTACTTCATCCACAATAGCCAAGCACATCTGATGCAGCTCTTCAGTGGGCGCTTCAATATCGTTCTCTATTTGATCAAGCGTGAATTGATAGTAAGCACTCTCATCCCAATACGGTTGGTCATACATGGAATGGAAGCCAAAACCAAACTGGCGTGCTAAATCACGCCAGTTTTCTCGTTCTTGTATTTCTCGTCGAAACATAGTGCTTATTAACCGCCTCGGCTGACCGATACCGCTTTACCAAATCCGCCTCGAGACATCGCTCTACCAATAGTTCCGCCACCACGTTTATTTAGGTTACTGGTCGCAACCTTCGTCGGCTGATTACGATAGGAACCAAAAAATTGTCCGGCACCATTATAGAATTTGGATTTATAGCGATACATTGGTTCAGAGTAATAGCTCTTGTTGTAACCTTTCAAACCGCTCAGTGCTCGACTGTAAAAGAAGCCCCCAAAGTGAGGCACATAAGCTTGGGAACTCGAACTGTAGTAACAATCGTCTTCGTAAAAATCATTTTCACATTCGAACTCATTGTTGTAGCGAGGGGCATTTCGTTCAGCGCGAGCCAAAGCTTCTTGATAAGCAATATCGCACTGCTCACTGAACTCTGGCGAGTTTGATTTGCATTCATCAGCGTCAGAAAAAATGTAGCCTTCGGTTTTCGATTCTTGTGTCGCAAAGAAGAAAATACCGCCAAAAGCAGCAAAGGGAATAATTTTCCCAAGCTTTAAACTTTTGTCCATGGAAGAACGTTTAACGTTAGAACTCCGCTTCATCGTCCCTCCTAGTACGTCATACAAGCGGCATTTAATACACCGACCGATATAGAAACAGCCGCTAATACAATACCGGCAGGCAGCTCATCTTTTTCGATACGCTCAGTCACTTTTGGAAGTAAAACAAAACGTACAATCGCAAATGCAATGATCTGCGCCAGCATTGCAACAACGCCCCATACCATAAAATCGACAATGTTGACTGAGTTTTTTGCCGCCCCCGAAATCGCAATACAATAACCAAGAAATGCGCCACTTAGTGCAATCGCTGCCGCTGTATTTTGCTTTTCTTTGATCAGGTGCCATTCATCGTAAGGCGTAAGCTTGACGTAGATGAACTTAAACGCCAAAACGAAAATAATAGAAACAGAAAAATAGAGTAAAAAGTTGGGAAAACCTGCTAACAGGTCAGCAATCATGTGCATTATTGTTCCTTGTTCATTTCTTTCCATGCAAAATCTTCAATACGTTCATCTGCAATGTAAAACAGCTTGGTACTCGGTGGTACTTCTGCATCTAAATCTGGGTTGAGTTGGATACCATGGCCAATGTCAAAAGCAATTAGCGTGGCATGATGACGTCTTTTGAGAAAAACAAAGAGACTCTCAACAGTAGTTACTGGCAGCCTTTCAGGATAAATAACCGAGTATTGAGTCATGCCTCGTGTTGAAGCCAATAGCTCTTGGTGAAGTGCACTTGAGCCTGGATCTACCGCCGCTTTTGCCAACATTTCTGCGCCAACAGCAGGTATGCATTCCGCTTTAGGACAGTGTTGACTTAAAAGACGGCCTAACGCCTCATCTTTAAAGTAAGCGACCAAATGTGCGGAAGGATTCACAGAAGCGCAGTACAGCGCGGCTGACAGCGTAATATCGTCCGAGAGGTTATCAACAATAACGCAAGCGGCTTCCGCAATGTTGGCGTTTTTCATCTCTTGTGAATCCGTGTAGCTGGTCACTTTGATAAAACTGATCTCGCCTGGTAACGGGTTTTCTATTTCTGAACGGCTGCACAAAACAATCGGACGCTTCCCCTCTTCTTCATGTTGTAACATGCGAATAAGGTGCATCGTTCTCGATCCATTCCAACCCAACAATACAATATGGTTTTCCACTCTTACTCTCCGTTTTCCTAAAATACCCGCTCGCCAGTAATCCATCGCTGCTCCAGCGACACGTCCCAATAATGCAGCGAATAGGCTCAAGCCGCCTGGGATCACAAACAGTACAACAACCCATTTACCCAAATCTGTCACTGGAGAATGATCGCCATAGCCAACCGTACTCGCCGTAACCATAAGGTAATAGATAAAGTTAGAGAAGTTGTCTGTTAATACGGTTTCACCAGCGAGAGCGAGCAGTCCCCATGAAAGGCTCACATATAAGCCACTAAAGATGAGAAGACTTCGGTTGCTCAATTTAAAAAGGTGTGAACTAAGCCACTTTTTAACTACTAACCACACCGCCATAAATTTATAACCTCGATATTCATTGATTGCATCAATAGTAACTCATTGATAGTAAGACACAAAAAAACCAGCCATATTCGGCTGGTTTTTGAGATTTACTTTCAGTTACGCCTACTTTTTAAGCATTACCTTTCACTTGCATATTTAGCTGCTCAGCAAAGTCCAACATACGATTTAACGGAATGAGCGATTTAACACGCAATTCTTCATCAACAAAGATCTCGTGTTCTTCACCGCCTTCGCTAAGCGCTTTCTCTATCGCTTTCAAACCGTTCATTGCCATCCAAGGACAGTGTGCGCAGCTGCGACATGTTGCGCCAGCACCTGCGGTTGGCGCTTCGATAAGTTCTTTCTCTGGCACAAGTTGCTGCATTTTAAAGAAAATGCCTTTGTCTGTCGCAACGATCATTTGTTTATGAGGAAGCGCTTTCGCTGCTTTGATCAACTGACTCGTCGAGCCAACGGCATCGGCAAGTTCTACGACACTTGCTGGTGATTCAGGGTGAACCAAAATAGCCGCATCTGGATACACGCTCTTCATTTTGCGTAGCGCATCAGCAGAAAACTCATCATGAACCACACACTCACCTTGCCATAGCAGCATGTCTGCGCCAGTTTTATTAGCGATGTACGACCCTAGGTGACGGTCTGGTCCCCAGATGATTGGCTTGTCTTCAGCGTCTAAGTGTTCCACGATTTCAAGCGCAATGCTTGATGTAACGACCCAATCGGCACGAGCTTTAACTGCGGCAGACGTATTTGCATAAACCACAACCGTGTGATCAGGGTGAGCATCACAGAACTCACTGAACTTATCCGCTGGACAGCCAAGATCGAGCGAACATTCCGCTTCCAACGTTGGCATTAGAATTCGCTTTTCTGGTGTTAAGATTTTGGCCGACTCGCCCATAAAGCGAACACCGCCAATGATCAGTGTGCTTGCAGGATGACGATTACCAAACTTCGCCATTTCCAACGAGTCACCAACAAAACCACCCGTTTCTTCCGCTAGGGCTTGAATCTCAGGATCGGTATAATAGTGTGCGATAAGTACCGCATCCTTTTCTTTTAGCAGCTTTTTAATGCGCTCAATGTAAGACGCTTTTTCTTCTTCGCTTAATGGAACTGGCTTCGGTGGGAATGGGTAAACAGTGTCGATTTTATCTAATATATGGCTCATTGCTCTTGCTCTACGCAACTTCCTTTAATCCGAGTATTGTAACCTCGTTAATTTTCAAAAACCAACTTGTCGCGGGGATTTCTAGCTATCTAGCCGTATATCTTTGTTACAGGTAGCATTTCTGATTGAAAGGATCCGTTGCAAGATGGGGATAAAAGGCTCGATGCCATTCCTCTCGATTTATTCGATCACCACCGATAAAGAAACGGAAAAGAAAAAGGAAGCCGAAGCTTCCTTTTTTAAAACATAACGTCTTACAGCTTAGAGCTGGCAAGTTTTGCAGATGCACTACCTGGGTATTCATCAACCACTTGTTGGTAGTACTTTTTCGCTTGAGCTGCATTGTTATTACGCTCAGCGATTTCACCTAACTTGAGCAAAGCATCGGCTCGCTTATTGGAGTCTTTATATGACACCACCGCAGCAAAGCTCTTTACAGCATCTTTGTCCTGCTTCTTAGCGAAGTACAATTGGCCTAGCCAATAGTGAGAATTCGCTGAGTATGTGGAGTCAGGATAATCTTTCTGGAACTGCTGGAACGCTGCAATTGCGCCAGTGTAGTCACGTTTCTTGAGAATGAGGTCGACTGCATTTTGGTATGCCGTTTGCTCATCAACATTTGGCGTATACTGACCACCTGTTTTAGCCGGTTTCGCTTCTTGCGCAGGCGCGGATTTGATTTCTCCACGCACACGATCTAGCTCGACAAACAACTCTCGTTGACGTTGCAACATTTGCTTCATTTCGTAGCTATTTCGCTCTAATTGACCACGTAATTCACTGATCTCTTGTGACATTTGGTCAATTTGCTGTTGCATTTGGAGCTGAACGCGATTGCGGTTTTGTAGCAAGCGCTCTAGACGCTCTACTTCCGTTTCAGATGAACGGCTCTTAGAGACGGATGATGTGCTGTTGAGATCGGATACTGGAGCTGGTGCAGCGAACGCAAAGTTCGCTGCACTTGCCAGTAACGTAAGCGCAACAGCGCGCTTAGTGTTACTGAACATGAGGATTACCTCGAATTAGTATACTAGAACCGCGCGACGGTTCTTAGCGTAAACTTCATCTGATTGGCCTAGAAGAAGTGGCTTCTCTTCACCGTAGCTAACGATTGAGATTTGGTCAGCTTGAACACCTAGTGCTTGTAGGTAGTTCGCTACTGCTTGTGCACGACGCTCACCTAGAGCGATGTTGTACTCAGGAGTACCACGCTCATCAGCGTGACCTTCGATAGTTACGTTAAGTGCTGGGTTCTTGCTTAGGTAAGAAGCGTGAGCTGCAAGCATCTCTTCGTAATCTGCTGCAATTGTTGAGTTATCAAAAGCAAAGTAGATTGTTTGAGTTTCGCGTAGCGCTTGCTCTTTTAGCTCTTGCTCTGTTAGCTGACCGCTTTGATCAATTGGCGTAGCTACTGTTGTTTCAACTGCGCCATTGTTGTTTGTTGCTGCACCAGTGTTAGAAGCAGCGTCGTCGCTTGAACTACACGCTGTAACAGCCATTACAGGAAGCGCGATTAGTAGCCCTTTTAGAACCTTGTTCAGTTGCATCTTATTTTCCTTTATTAATCAAACTTATTACTACAAAAACGGTGACCATGCAGGCGCTCTAACACGCCCATTTGTTGCCGGTAATCTAGCTTTGAATCGACCATCAATTGACACCATCGATAGTACGTTTTTCTTGTTGTAAATCGAGCTATACACAACCATGCCACCGTTTGGGGCAATACTAGGAGACTCATCAAGCAAGGTCTTAGTTAAGACTTGAAGAGCACCAGTTTCCAAATCTTGTTTCGCCAAGTTAAATCCTGCGTTGCTGCGGTTCACCATTACTAGGAATCGCCCATCAGGAGTAATCTGGCCACCCAAATTTTGGCTGCCTTGCCAAGTCAAACGGTCAATAGAACCGCTGCCCAAATTTACTTGATAAATCTGTGGTTTACCACCCCTATCCGATGTGAAAATCAACGATTTTCCATCCGGATGCCAGAACGGTTCCGTATTATTTGATCTGCCACGCGTAATTTGCGTCAGCTTACGAGTGTTAAGGTCAAATGTATAAACATGAAGCGAGCCTGTCTTAGAGAGAACAATCGCTAACTTGTTGCCATCAGGCGAAAATCTTGGCGCACCATTATGACGTGGGTATGAAGTAATCTTCTCACGCTCACCGGTGTAGATGTTCATGATGAAGATTTCTGCTTGACCATTTTGGAAGCTAACATACGCAAGCTTTTTACCATCTGGCGACCATGCTGGTGACATTAATGGTTGCTTAGAACGTAAAACCAAGCGCTCGTTGTAACCATCGTAATCAGCCACACGAAGTTGGTAAGGGAAACGGTCTTTATCATTCACCACCACGTATGCAATACGGGTCATGAAGGCGCCACGGTCACCCGTTAACTGCTCATACACCAAATCAGAGATGCGGTGAGCGTACTCTCGCATGCGAGGGCCTTGAACGGTCGCGACCTTATTGAACAGCACATGATCTTTTGACAGTACTAATTCGCCATCGCTACCAAGCGCTTTACTTTTCCCGCCCGTTAGCTGGCCACGCACAATATCAACAAGTTGGTAGTTGATAACGTAATCACCTTGAGCATTTTGTTTGATTGAGCCAGTCAGCAGAGCATCTACACCTAAATTAGTCCAGGCATCAAAATTGACTTCTGATTCACTGAACGGAGTTTGTGGCATCTTGCTCGTTGGAACGGGGCTGAACTTACCACTGCGTTGCAAATCCGAGGCAATAACAGCAGAAATATCCGTTGGAAGCGCTTGAGTGCCCTCCCACTTAAACGGAACAACAGCAATTGGTCGTGCTGAATCAATACCATCGGTAATGACCAACTCTAATGCGGCATTCGCCACATTTGTCATACTGCTAAACAGTACAAACATTCCTAGTAAAAGGCGTCTAATCACGTCTTATTCCTTTTAGTCCAAAGCAACAGTTATGTTGATGTCTTTTAGTCTTTCGTTTACCGCAGCTTCTGAAGATTTAGGGAACGTCCCTACCTGAGCTATCGCTCGCTTCGCCGCTGCACATACTCGAGTATCGCCACTCAAAACGGTAACACCAGAGACCATCATATCAGTTCCTGTCGGAATCAATTTGATGTTTACCCTACACTCCTTTCCCAGCAAGTAGTCATCCTTAATCAACTTTTGCTGAATATTTTGAGTATAGATGGATGACATTCGAGAAAGTTCGTCGTCAATAAATTGATTTCGAGCAGCACTATTTTTACTAACCTCATCCTCAAGGCCTGCAAAAATATCATCTAGCGCGGCTTCTTGCGCTTTACGCTCGCGCTCTGCACGTTCCGCGGCTTCTCTCGCTTTGCGCTCTCGCTCTGCCGCCTCTTTTGCCGCTTTCTCTTTTGCGATGCGCTCTTGTTCAGCTTTTTCAGCGGCTTCACGCTCACGACGTGCTTTTTCTTCCGCTTCTTTTGCCGCCTTTTCACGAGCTAGACGTTCTTGCTCAGCTTTTGCTATAGCCGCTTCTTTCGCTAAACGCTCCTGCTCAGCTTTACGCACAGCTTCTTCTTTTGCCTTACGCTCTTTCTCTAGCTTAGCAGCTCGCTCTTTTTCTTTGCGAACACGTTCTTCTTCCTGCTTGCGCTCTTGTTCTTTTTTCTTACGTGCAGCTTCTGCTTCTCGTGCCGCTTGAGCATCTTTCGCTTGCTGTTCTTTCAACTTGCGAATTTGCTCTTCTTCAGCTTTACGGTTTTTTTCTAGCTGCTCTGCTTCGCGTCTCAATTTATCAAGACGCTCTTGTTCTTTTTTTGCTGCCTTTTCACGTTGCTGGCGAATTTCTTTCGCTTGTTGCTGCACAAGTTTTGGATCGATGACAACAGCTTGAACCATTTGCCCTGTAGGCTCTGGTTTAGACATGTTGAAGTCCGTCCCCCAAAGCAGGGCTGCAACGAGAATTGCATGCAAACCAACCGATATTGCTATCGGTTTGGCGTATTGGTTGGGTTTCTTCTTGTGATCTTTCATAGATAATTGATGTCTATTCCCTGATATCGGTCATTAGACCTACCTTAGGGATACCAGCTCGACTTAGTTCATCCAGTAATAGGACAACATCGGCATATGGTGTTGCCGCGTCGCCACCTACCGCAACTGGTGAATCTGGCTTAACCTCTCGCTCCGCTTTCACTCGCACAATAACATCTTGCAACGACAAACCTCGCTGAACTTCTTCATCGTTTACGCTTAGGCCTAAATTACCCTCGCTATCAATTTCGATGATGATAAAACTACTGTCAGTTTCGCCAGCAAGGTCTTGCATAGATTCAGCGGTCGATGTTTTCGGAAGATCAACATCGACGCCTTGAGTCACAAATGGAGCGGTCGCCATAAAAATGATCAACAGTACGAGCATTACGTCGATATACGGAACAACGTTGATCTCCGCTGTCATTTTTCGCTTTTTAGGTTGATAACCCGCCATGCTTTATTCCTTATCCGCGCTGTCTCGGCCAGCCATCGCTTGACGATGAAGGATGCTGTGGAATTCTTCAGAAAATGTTGCGTAAGTGTGCTCTAGTTTGCTCACTTTATTGCTTAGGCGGTTGTAGGCCATTACAGCCGGGATAGCCGCAAATAGACCCATCGCTGTCGCGATCAATGCCTCGGCGATACCCGGTGCAACCATAGACAGCGTAGCTTGTTTTACTTCACCCAACGCAATAAAAGCGTGCATGATGCCCCAAACGGTACCAAATAGGCCGATGTAAGGACTGATAGAACCGACTGTCGCTAAGAACGGTAAGCTTGTTTCTAGTTCATCAACTTCACGAGAGACAGCAACGCGCATTGCGCGGCCAGTGCCTTCCATGATGTACGCTGGTGAGTTTGCGTTGCTCTTACGTAGACGAGCAAACTCCGTGAAACCTGCGTAAAAAATTTCTTCTGTGCCTTCAATTTCGTCTTTACGCGCTTTTACTTTTTGGTAAAGCTGAGAAAGATCAGTACCCGACCAGAATTTGTCTTCAAACTGCTCTGCATTCTTTGACGCTTGAGAAAGCACTTTGCTGCGCTTGATGATCATTGCCCATGACACAATTGACATGCCAAGCAACGTCAGCATCACAAGCTTTACCAACAGACTGGCCTGAAGAAAGAGATCTAAAATGGAAATATCAGCAGTCACTATTTGTTAGCTCCGAATTTATAAAGGTTGGAATAGCTATTGGTTTCATTTTCTTATTATCGATACATGCTACCTTAACAGAGGCCTTGCACAATATCTTGCCTTGATCATTGACCAACTCTTGACAGAATTGCAGGGAAGCACGTTTTATTTCTGACACTCGGGTCAATACTGTCAAATGCTCGTCCAGCCTTGCCCCTTGGTTGAAATCAATATCCATGTGTCGGACAACAAAGCCGATATTTTGTTCCAGTAACACATGTTGAGAAATGCCTTTAGCACGTAACATTTCTGTCCGCGCGCGCTCAAAGAATTTTAGATAATTAGAATGATATACAACGCCGCCCGCATCGGTGTCTTCATAGTACACGGTGATCGGCCAGCGAAAGAGATTTGATGTGCCTTGCAAGGGAGTCCCAATATATTCAATTCTTTAAAGTAATTACTATAACTGAAGCGACAGCAATTGGTACCGAGCTAAGGGAATATTTTTGAAATTTGTAGAAAAAATAAAAGCTAGGCGAAATACCTAGCTTTTATTCGATGATTTAGTAACCGACTTTATTACAGCGTATTTCAGCCTAAAAGAAATAAATTGCAGTTAAATAAATTAAGATAGCTAACGAAAAGTAGGGACTAAACAAAGCTTGCCAGTACCAGTTTCTCGGTTTGAAGCCCACACCGTAAACCATGCTTGAGCATACAGACCAAATCAGTGCTGGTGCGATGATTGAGTTAAAACCACCAATTGCTTGATGGTAAGCTTCAGGATCCCACATCACCAATCCTACATGCATAAAGCCAAGGATGAGAGATAAGACTCTTAACAGAGTCTTATCCATCGGAGCGTGAAGTTGCGCTACCTTATCAGCGAGATTACTCACTGTCTTTGTCCATCATTTCTGAGTGCTCTAACCAAAGAGCGTTGATGATACCGAATGCACAAGCAAGTAGTACACCTAGAATCCATGCGAAATACCACATAGTAAATGCTCCTTAGTAAAGTGAGTTTTTGTTGTCTTCAATGTACTGATCATCAAGGCGACCAAACATCTTGTAGTAAGTCCAAGACGTGTAACCAAGGATGATTGGTACCATAACAAACGCAACGCCTGTCATTAGATTCAGAGTCAGTTCAGATGACGTTGCATCCCACATTGTTAAGCTGTGGCTTGGCATTAAGTCTGAAGGCATGATGAATGGGAACATCGCAAAACCTGCAGTAAAGATAACGCCAGCAACACCCAAGCTTGAAGTAATGAACGAAATCGCACATTTTTCAAGACGAGATGCCAATACGGCAAGAAGCGGCATTGCGACACCTAGTACAGGAGCAGCCCATAGTAGTGGGTAGTTTTCAAAATTCTTCATCCACGCACCAGCTTCACGGATTACCTCTTTGTTTAGAGGGTTAGAAGCTGCATTAGTGTCGATACCGCCAACAATGACGTAACCATCAATATTTTGGATCCAGAAACCAGCAGCTACAAACGCTGCAACCGTCAGTAAACCAGCCAACTGAGCAACGTTGCGAGCACGCACATGCACTTCGCCCGTTGTTTTCATTTGTAGCCAAGTCGAACCTTGCATCAAAATCATGAACAAACTAACTAAGCCACACAGCAGTGCAAATGGGTTTAGAAGACCAAAGAATGAGCCATGGTATGTTGGCATCAAGAACTCACTCAATTGGAATGGTACACCCTGTAGTAGGTTGCCAAACGCTACACCAAAGATGACTGGTGGAACAAAACCACTGATTGAGATACAGATATCCCAGGTATTACGCCACTTTGGATCTTCGATTTTAGAGCGGTAGTCTAGGCCCAGAGGACGAAGCCATAGTGCTGCTAGTGTCAAAATCATCGCTAAGTAGAAGCCTGAAAATGACGTTGCATAAACCAAAGGCCAAGCTGCAAACAATGCACCACCAGCAGTGATAAGCCAAACTTGGTTACCATCCCAGTGAGGGGCTATTGAGTTAATCATGACGCGACGTTGCGTGTCGTTTTTACCGATAATAGGTACAAGCGCGCCTACACCCATATCGAAACCGTCTGTTACTGCAAAACCAACTAGTAGAACACCGATTAGTACCCACCAGATGAGTCGCAAGATTTCGTAATCAAACATCTTGTTATCTCCTTACCTTACGCTTCTACTTGGCGACTAACTTTGTCTTCAACAGAGTCAGCATTTTGCTCGAAGTGGTAGCGACCCGTTTTCAGGCTACTTGGGCCTTTACGAGCGAATTTCAACATTAGGTAAACTTCTGCAACCAGGAATACCGTGTATAGCGCCAGAATTGCGAATAGTGAAGTCCAGATTTCGCCAGCAGTTAGTGCAGAAGCTGCAACGTGCACTGGTAAAATTTCACCAACAGCCCATGGCTGACGACCGTACTCAGCGACGAACCAACCCGCTTCAATCGCAATCCACGGTAGTGGGATGCTGAATAGTGCAGCTTTAAGAATCCATTGTTTCTGTTCGATCTTCTGACGACACGTTTGAATAAATGCCGCACCGAAAACGAATAGCATGATGAAACCACAAGCAACCATGATACGGAATGACCAGAATAGCGGCCATACTGTTGGGATTGAGTCATCCGCAGCAGCTTGGATTTGCTCTTCTGTCGCATCAACAACATTGTCTGTGTAGCGTTTTAGAAGTAGACCGTAACCTAAGTCACCCTTCACTTCATCAAACGCAGTCATGTTTTCTTCTGACTTGTCACCTGCGCGAAGCTTCTCTAGAAGTTCATACGCGTACATACCGTCACGAATACGATCGACGTGCTCATCACGTAGGTCACGAAGACCTGTTACTTGCTCATCAAAAGAACGTGTCGCGATGATACCCATTACGTAAGGGATCTTGATTGCGTAATCTGTGTGCATGGTTTCTTGGTTAGGAACACCAAACAACGTAAACGCTGCTGGAGCTGGTTCTGTGTGCCACTCTGCTTCAATTGCAGCAAGCTTCACTTTTTGAACTTCACCAAGCTCGTAGCCAGATTCGTCACCAAGAACGATGGTAGATAAGATAGCTGCAATACCGAAAGATGCAGCGATAGCAAATGAACGACGAGCAAACGCAATGTCACGACCTTTTAATAGGTAGTATGAACTGATGCCTAGAATAAACATTGCGCCACAAGTGTAACCAGAAGCAACCGTATGCACGAACTTAACCTGAGCAACTGGGTTTAGTACAACTTCAGAGAAGCTTACCATTTCCATTCGCATGGTTTCGAAGTTGAAGTCCGCGCCTACTGGGTTTTGCATCCAGCCGTTTGCGATAAGAATCCAAAGTGCAGAGAAGTTAGAGCCCAGCGCCACAAGCCAAGTAACCGCTAAGTGTTGACGTTTAGATAGACGATCCCACCCGAAGAAGAATAGACCAACAAAAGTTGACTCCAGGAAGAATGCGACAAGGGCTTCGATCGCTAGCGGCGCACCGAAGATGTCACCTACATAGTGGGAGTAGTAAGACCAGTTCGTACCAAACTGGAATTCCATGGTAAGGCCTGTCGCCACACCAAGTGCAAAGTTAATACCGAATAGCTTACCCCAGAACTTGGTCATGTCCTTGTAGATTTGCTTGTTCGTCATTACGTACATCGATTCCATAATGGCCAGAAGGAAGGCCATACCAAGGGTCAATGGTACGAATAGGAAGTGATACATCGCTGTCAGTGCAAACTGCAACCGCGATAGATCAACTACGTCAATCATGGTAACTCCTATGTGTCGGCTGAATGACACTCTCTACATATTGCAATCCATATTCAAGTGTTATTTACACTTGAAAAATGTTGAATTATCACAACTCATTGTTGCAAAAATGTGCTTCATTGGTTAGTTAATTGTTAAGCATCAGCTAATATAGCTAGGGCTAATATTACTTGTAAAAACAGATTGTTTCAAAAGGTTTATAGCCGGAATGCGCTTTGATATACATCAATGTTTATGCGCGGAATTTGCACAAAAATCCATCACATTGATCCAGATCAACCAGTATTAGATACGGATGTTAAGAGAGAGTAATCAGGAGAGAAATTAACCAGTTGCGAGCAAACATAGAGTTAACAATCAATGCTTTTTACTTACTAAACTGGTATGAGAAGAAATTCAAAAAATGTGAGTTTGGTCAACTTTAATGAAGCGCTGGGCCGCAAAGGCCCAGCGCGGGAATCTTATTTTTCAATTCCGAAATGCAAATACGCACGATCTGTCGCGATTCTTCCACGTGGAGTGCGTTGTAAATAACCTTGCTGAATAAGATAAGGCTCAAGAACGTCTTCGATAGTATCCTTTTCTTCACCTATCGCTGCCGCCATGTTATCGAGTCCGACCGGACCACCACCAAATTTCTCCATAATTGCGAGTAGTAGTTTGCGGTCCATATAATCGAAACCTTCGGCGTCCACATCAAGCATATTCAGCGCTTTGTCGGCAACCTCTGCACAAATGTGACCATTTCCTTTCACTTCCGCATAATCGCGAACACGACGTAGTAGGCGGTTAGCAATACGTGGTGTGCCACGTGCACGTCTTGCCACTTCCAATGCACCTTCAGGTTCCATTGACAAACCTAAACAATCCGCGCTGCGCTGCACAATATCTTGGAGGTCTTTTATCTTATAAAACTCAAGGCGCTGAGTAATACCAAAGCGGTCGCGCAATGGTGACGTTAAAGAGCCCGCTCGGGTCGTCGCACCAATTAACGTAAATGGTGGTAAATCGATCTTAATAGAACGAGCGGCCGGACCTTCACCGATCATAATATCCAGTTGATAATCTTCCATCGCCGGATACAGAACCTCTTCAACCATCGGGCTCAAGCGGTGAATCTCATCGATGAACAACACATCGTTTTCTTCTAGGTTAGTTAACAGCGCGGCCAAATCCCCTGCTTTCTCAAGTACAGGGCCCGAAGTGGTGCGAATGTTCACTTCCATTTCATTGGCAACGATATTCGCAAGTGTGGTTTTACCCAAACCTGGAGGACCAAAAATCAAAAGGTGATCAAGAGCTTCACTACGTAACTGAGCAGCTTTAATGAAGATCTCCATTTGGTCACGGACATGATCCTGACCTTGGTAATCCGCTAATTTTTTTGGCCGAATAGCACGGTCAATGACATCTTCATCACGAAAGGCAGGGTTTTCTGGCGCGATTAAACGATCGGCTTCAATCATCTTTTTACCTTGAAAAATGGTTACCTGAGAGAATAATGCCGCTCGTTTAACAGCAAGTGGCATATTTTTTCTATATCTCGTCATCCTGTACAGCGACGAAGGAGCGTGATACAGGATCTTCTATCCGAGCGGTTTATGGTCAAATTGTTTCATTAACCGCTCAGCGTGCTGCTATTAGATTCCCAGTCTCGCTAGGCTCGCTGGAATGACACAAAAAATATCGTTAAGCGATTGGCATTAACCTTAGAGAATGAGTTATCTTGAACAAATGCTCACTGTGAAACCAGCGTTACACCATTGATTTTAGAGCTTCACGGATCATTTGCTCACTGCTCATGTCCGGTTTAGCGATCTGAGACACCACTTTCGACGCTTGAGTCGGCTTGTAACCCAAAGCTAGAAGCGCGCTAATTGCCTCTTCTTCCGCGTTGTTGGATGTCGCACCAGAATCCGCAGGAGCAGCATCCGTAAATGGTGTAAATAGATCGCCAGCGCCCCACCCTTTCAAGCGGTCTTTCATTTCAACAACCAATCGCTCTGCGGTTTTCTTGCCAACGCCTGGAAGCTTAACCAGCGTAGAAACGTCTTCATGTTCCACACAAGTAACAAATTGCGTTGCTGTCATACCAGAGAGAATACCAAGACCGAGTTTAGGACCAACGCCATTGGCTTTGATCACTTCACGGAAAAGTGCGCGTTCTTTTACTGTGTTGAAACCGTATAGCAATTGTGCATCTTCACGGACGACAAAGTGAGTATAAATAATGGCTTCTTCGCCAACATTTGGCAGCTCGTAAAAACAGCTCATTGGCATCTGGACTTCATAACCGATGCCATTAACTTCAATTAATACTTCAGGTGGTTGTTTTTCAATCAGTGTGCCACGAAGACGTCCAATCACTATAAATACTCTTTGGAAATGAATTTGCGACAGGATAATAAAGAACTGGATAGACATCCAGTTAATTTTATCGGTAGCGCCCTTTTCTGGCACTGGTTGCTTTGCCCGCTAAGGCAACGAGGGTTTTGTTCGTATTGGCATGACAAATCGCCACACCTAAAGCATCGGCTGCATCCGCTTGAGGCTTGGCGGGCAGTTTAAGCATTTGCTGAACCATATGTTGAACTTGCGCTTTGTCCGCACCACCAGTACCGACTACAGCTTGCTTAATAAGACGCGCGGCGTATTCGTATACCGGCAACTCTGCATTCACCGCAGCAACAATTGCGCTGCCACGAGCCTGGCCAAGCTTTAATGCTGAATCCGCATTTTTAGCCATAAACACTTGTTCAATCGCAAATACGTCCGGTTGAAACTGGGTAATGATTTCCGTGACGCCAGCGTAAATCTGCTTAAGACGGCCCGGAAGTTCTTTTTCTGAAGTACGAATACAGCCACTACCAAGGTATTGCAAATGACGTCCATTTTGACGAATGACCCCATAACCGGTAATGCGTGAACCTGGGTCAATGCCCAAAATAATTGACATGAATATTCCTAAAAATGAGGCCGAATACGGCCTCAATTTCTTATTATTACTTTTAGCTTACTTTCTAACTTCGGAGCGAATACCGCTCACTGCACATTGAGTTTACTCTAGAGAGGCCGCAACGTCGTCAGAGATGTCACCGTTGTGATAAACCTCCTGAACATCGTCCAAATCTTCTAAAGCGTCAATCAAACGAAGCAGTTTTGGCGCAGTGTCCACATCCAGTTCTGCTTTCGTTGAAGGGATAAGCGACACTTCGGCGTTCTCCGCCTCAAAACCTGCGGCATCAAGGGCATCTTTTACGAGTCCAAAATCGCTTGGTACGGTGTAAACATCAATCGAGCCATCTTCTGATGTTTCGATGTCATCAGCGCCACTTTCTAACGCCACTTCCATCACCGCATCTTCATCTAAACCTGGAGCATATGAGATCACGCCTTTCTTGTCGAAAAGATAGTTTACACTACCATCCGTACCCAGATTGCCTCCTGACTTCGAGAACGCATGGCGTACACCTGATACTGTGCGATTTCGGTTATCCGTCATACATTCGACCATGACCGCAGTGCCACCCGGACCATAACCTTCATAGATTACGGTTTCCATATTGTCGTCGCCTTCACCACCAGCACCTCGGCTGACAGCGCGGTTGACAGTGTCACGCGTCATGTTGTTAGACAACGCTTTATCAATTGCAGCTCGCAAACGTGGGTTATTTTCTGGCTCACCGCCTCCCTCTTTTGCAGCAACAACGATTTCACGGATTAATTTGGTAAAGATTTTGCCGCGCTTCGCATCTTGCGCTGCTTTACGGTGACGAATATTCGCCCATTTACTATGACCTGCCATAATTCACCTTTTAATGTATTTTGACGCTTAATAGCAAACATGAGCTAAAAAGCGTTGCTTGGGAAATTGCTTTGGAAGTTTCTTAGGTTTATTTAAACAAAAACTCCCGCAGTTGCGGGAGTTTTCTTCAAATGTTGTGCGCTTATTCTGCGTCTTTTTCTTTCGCTGCAGTCACTGCGATTGCTAGCTCTTCTAGCGCAGCTGGGTTAGCAATGCTTGGTGCGTCTGTTAGTAGACACGCCGCTGCTGTTGTTTTCGGGAATGCAATAACATCACGGATGTTCTCGGTACCACATAGCAGCATCACTAGACGGTCAAGACCGAATGCAAGACCAGCGTGTGGAGGCGTACCGAATTTCAGTGCATCAAGCAGGAAGCCAAACTTAAGCTGTTGCTCTTCAGGTGTGATGCCTAGAATATCAAATACGGCTTCTTGCATATCTGCGTTGTGGATACGAACAGAACCGCCGCCAACTTCGTAGCCATTTAGAACCATATCATAAGCGTTAGAGTTTGCCGCAGCTGGGTTCGCTTTTAGCTCTTCCGCAGTCACACCTAGAGGTGACGTGAATGGGTGGTGCATCGCGTGTAGGTTGCCTTCGTCATCTTCTTCGAACATTGGGAAGTCAACAACCCATAGTGGAGCCCATGCAGATTCGTCAGTTAGCTCTAGGTCTTTACCTAGTTTCAAACGTAGCGCACCCATTGCTTCTGCAACGATGCCCGCTTTATCAGCGCCAAATAGGATGATGTCACCAGATTCCGCTTGAGTGCGATCTAGGATAGCGTTGATCACATCTTCGTTTAGGAACTTAGCTACTGGAGATTGGATACCTTCCATGCCTGCTGCACGATCGTTAACCTTCATCCAAGCTAGACCTTTCGCACCGTAGATACCAACGAATTCACCGTAGCCATCAATTTGCTTACGAGTCAAAGATGCACCACCTGGAACGCGAATAACGGCAACGCGACCTTTCTCATCGTTTGCTGGGCCAGAGAATACTTTGAACTCAACGTCTTTCACTAGGTCAGCGACATCAACTAACTCTAACGGGTTACGTAGGTCTGGCTTGTCAGAACCGAAACGGCGAATCGCTTCGCTGAATGGCATTACTGGGAACTGACCTAGGTCTACGTTTAGTAGCTCTTGCCACATATCGCGAACCATGTTTTCCGTCACTTCACGTACTTGCTCAGCCGTCATGAATGACGTTTCGATATCGATTTGAGTGAATTCTGGTTGACGGTCAGCGCGTAAGTCTTCATCACGGAAACACTTAACGATTTGGTAGTAACGGTCAAAACCAGACATCATTAGAAGCTGTTTGAATAGCTGTGGAGACTGAGGAAGCGCGTAGAAGCTGCCTTTGTGAACACGGCTAGGTACTAGGTAGTCACGCGCGCCTTCTGGTGTCGCTTTCGTTAGTACTGGTGTTTCGATATCTAGGAAGCCGTTGTCGTCTAGGAAACGACGAACAAAGCTAGACGCTTTAGCACGTAGCTTGATGCGATCGCTCATTTCAGGACGACGTAGATCTAAGTAACGGTACTTCAGACGTTGCTCTTCAGAGTTCTTTTGGTTGAAATCTAGAGGCAAAACGTCACTGCGGTTGATGATTTCAAGACCTGTCGCAAGGATCTCAACTTCACCTGTTGCCATGTCTTTGTTTGCTTGGCTTTCTGGACGAACGCGTACTTCACCCGTTAGTTTGATACAGAATTCATTACGAAGTGTGTTAGCCACTTCATACGCATCCGCCATATCTGGATCAACAACTACCTGAACGATACCTTCGCGATCTCGCATATCAATAAAAATAAGACCGCCTAAATCACGACGACGGTTAACCCAGCCGCAAAGTTCTACAGTTTGTCCTGCAAGGGACTTGTTCAGGTGACCACAGTAATGGGTACGCATAATGAAATTCCCAATCTCTCAAATGTTGTTAACTACGCTCTGTCAGCCTCATTGCCAAGCAGAGTAAAGATTCAGTTATACGCTGAATGTCCACGAAAATCGACTACTCAACATACAATTACGTGTGTTTTATCATTCACTGGTGCTTTTTAGTACAACAAATGTTCAAAAGCGCACCAAAGCGAAAAAATTGGTGGGGATTATAGCGTGAAATTACCTATTTCAGCAAAACTCTCGTAAAGTATTCACACGAGTAGCAAGCAGTAAAGAATAATGGATAACTTACCTCTTCGACTTGGATTGACGATGTGGTCGCACAATCAATGGCAACAAAGCTTTTACGGCAGCGGGACAAAGCCCGCTGAACGTTTAGAAAAGTATGCACAGGTGTTCCATACCGTGGAAGGCAACACGACATTTTATGCCACGCCGACGCTCAACACGGTGCAAAACTGGAGAGCAGCAACCCACGATGATTTTCGCTTTACTTTCAAACTTCCTAAAGCCATCACTCATGAGCAAATGCTAAGAGGTTGCAGCGAACAGCTGAGAGACTTCATGAAAGTCATGGAGCCGTTGCATGACCGTGTGGGGCAATGGACAATTCAATTGCCAGCGGCATTTGGTCCTGAGCACCTTGATCGACTGAAAAAGTTCTGTGCGAGCTTTCCACCTAACTTCCCTCTTGGTGTTGAGGTTCGTCATATGGCATTTTTCTCCAAAGGTGAAGAAGAGCGAGCGCTTAACCAATGGTTAGTAGAAAATAACATTGACCGCATTATTATGGATAGCCGCCCTGTCTTTGCCGCTAAGCCAGACAATGAAGCGATCATTGATGCGCAAATGAAAAAACCAAGAGTACCAGTCCACGCCATTGCTACCGCTTCACACCCTTTGATTCGCTTTATTGGTCATCCAGAAGAACAGCAAAATTACGAGTTTTTTACACCATGGCTCAGCAAGTTGCCGCAATGGATTGCAGAAGGTAAACAGCCGTATGTCATGATCCATACTGCGGACAATATAATTGCGCCGGAGTTGGCAGCCAATCTGTATAAAGACATACAAAAGCGTATAACACTTCCTGACTTGGCCTCTTTCCCGGCTAACGATGGCAACTCGCAGTTGCAGATGTTCTAACGCAACACATGACAGAGGCGCGAAATTCCCATAAAATACGCGCCTTTTTTGGTGCCTGACGTTTTCAGGCGGCTTGTATGCAGAGACTTAGTTATGAACCCTAAGAGCAATCCAGATACTATTTTTTCGGCTCCAATCGATAAAATTGGGGATTTCACGTTCGATGAACGCGTAGCGGAAGTATTTCCTGACATGATTCAACGATCGGTACCGGGTTACAGCAATATTATTTCTGCAATCGGTATGCTGGCAGAGCGTTTTGTAAAGCCCCACTCAAACATCTATGACCTTGGCTGTTCTTTGGGTGCTGCAACATTGTCTATGCGTCGCCATATCAAACAAGAAGGTTGCCAAATCATCGCAGTGGACAACTCTCCTGCGATGGTGGAGCGTTGTAAACTTCACGTCAACGCGTACCGAAGCGATACTCCTGTAGATGTGGTTGAAGCGGATATTCGTAATATCGATATTGAAAACGCATCAGTTGTCGTACTGAACTTTACTCTGCAATTTCTTTCTCCAGACGATCGTTACGCCCTACTTGAACGAATCTATGCAGGTCTACGTCCAGGCGGAATTTTGATTTTGTCGGAGAAATTCGTCTTCGAAGATGAAGTGTCAAACGAGCTATTAATTGACCTTCACCACGACTTTAAACGTGCAAATGGTTATAGCGAACTAGAAATCAGCCAAAAGCGCAGCGCGATAGAAAACGTAATGCGCCCAGATTCAAAGAAAGAGCATAAAGAGCGTTTCGCTAAAATTGGCTTTTCTAGCTACGATGTTTGGTTCCAATGCTTTAACTTTGGCTCTATGTTCGCAATTAAATAAACCGTGCATACAAAGGCCCTGAATCACGCCACTTTAGGCTGTTATTTAATAATTTTAATACCATCAACTCAGCGATTAACTAACTATGTTTAACTTTGCAAACTTCTACCAATTGATTGCCCAAGACACACGTCTTCAACCTTGGCTCAATGTGCTACCACAACAGCTAACGGATTGGCAAAATGCAGAGCACGGTGACTTTGGTCGCTGGTTGAAAGCACTGAACAAGATTCCAGAAGGCTCACCGGATCAAATTGACATCAAGAATTCAGTGACCATCAGCAACGACACTCCTTTCCATGAAGGTGAGCTGAAGAAATTAGAGAACTTACTTCGTACATTCCATCCGTGGCGCAAAGGGCCATACCACGTACACGGCATTCATATTGATACTGAGTGGCGCAGTGATTGGAAATGGGACCGCGTGCTTCCGCATATTTCTCCATTAAAGAACCGCAGCGTACTCGATGTTGGTTGTGGTAACGGCTACCACATGTGGCGTATGCTGGGTGAAGGTGCACGCTTAACCGTCGGTATCGATCCATCTCACCTGTTCCTAATTCAGTTCGAAGCAATTCGTAAACTCATGGGCGATGACCAACGCGCGCACCTACTGCCGTTGGGTATTGAACAACTACCTAAGTTAGAAGCGTTCGACACGGTATTCAGCATGGGCGTGCTTTACCACCGTCGCTCTCCACTGGATCACTTGGTGCAGCTAAAAGATCAATTAGTGTCTGGTGGTGAACTCGTACTAGAAACACTAGTGATTGAAGGTGATGAGAATTCAGTGTTGGTTCCAACTTCTCGTTACGCACAAATGCGCAATGTCTATTTCTTCCCTTCAGCAAAAGCACTGAAAGTATGGTTAGAGTTGGTAGGATTTGAAGATGTGCGCATCGTTGATGAAAACGTCACTTCGGTTGATGAACAACGTACCACAGATTGGATGACGCATAACTCTCTACCAGACTATCTAGATCCGAACGACCCAAGCAAGACTGTAGAAGGTTACCCTGCCCCTCGCCGCGCGGTTCTTGTCGCTCGCAAACCATAATTCGCTGAGATTCCTGACATTGTCTTAACTCATTTTACGAGTTAAGACATTACCCTCTTTCCTCGTACTGAGCGTGTTTGTTTTTCGAGTCCATTTGTTACATCAAAACATAAGCACGCTCTAAATAAGGATGCGCTTTTATGTCCTTGATTTTTAGCTTTTCATCACTATTCCTCAAACAATAAGTAATAGAGAAACATTCTTACTTGTGAGGCTTTATCGATATGAGCTAAACTCCTAAAAAATAAACAACTTAATCCAATCCCAAGGTTTTCAATGTTATTACGATTGACCCCGATTGTTGCCATCGCCTTACTATCTGGATGCTCACTAACCAAAGGCGAACAGTACCACCAAGAAACGTTAGCGGCTATTCAAACTTCAGAAGCGAATGTCAATAATCGCATTACTAACTTAGAGCTTCAGCTCAGCAACCAATCGGACTATATCGACAGCCTTGAAGAACAAGTCGATAAACTACAGGTTGAACTTCTGACATTTCGTGATGAAGCAATGGCAGAAGTGAAAAAGCCAAAAGAGCCGATTATTGTCCAATCTCCTGCTCCTGTGGAACCAACACCAACTCATGATATTGTCCTTGGCTCAATTGAAAAGGTCACTATCGACTCCATTAAGCAGACTTTTGATGCACGTGTCGACACCGGTGCCGCAACCTCATCTTTAAATGCAGTTGATATTGAAGAGTTCGAAAGAAACGGCAAAAACTGGGTTCGATTCCACCTGGCAGATACCAGTAAATCTGAAGAAGAAAAAAATACTTGGATCGAAGCGCCAGTCATTCGTTACGTAAAAATTCGCCAAGTTACCAGTGAAGAACTAGAACGTCGCGCTGTAGTCGAACTTTGGGTGCGCGTTGGAAAAATTCATGAAAAAGCGCAATTTACGTTGGCAGATCGCTCGCATATGAACCATCCTATTTTACTGGGTAGAGAATTTATGCGCGACATCGCACTTGTCGATGTAAGTCGTACCTATATCCAAACGGACGAAGATAAAAAATAATAAGGTAGATTATGACGTCAAAAATACCGTTTTACCTTTCAATCATCTTATTGGTGATTGCGGGCATTGCTTTGAGTGTTTTCAGACATGAAAACTACGGCGTGCCTTGGACACCAGGCGAAACTCGTCAGGTATGGGATGTAGAGGCACGTATTGAGTTCAATGCTAACGGCAATGAAGTCAAAGCTTCACTCGCAGCACCTCATACACAAAGTGGTTATACGCTTATCGGTGAATCCGCTTCCTCTTCTGGTTATGGCGTTTCCTACATTAATTCTGATTCTGGACGTCGTGCCGAGTGGTCAATTCGTCAGGCCAAAGGTCCTCAAACCATTTACTACAAAGCGCAGTTCTTAGTGGACCCTCAGGCTAAAGTTACGCCTCTACCACCAACTGAAGACATTACGCCACCAACGCTATCAGCGCCACAAGCTGCGGCGGCAAATGCCCTTGTTGAGCGTGCGATGAGTCGTTCTGCCGACAATGTGACCTTTACTCGTGAACTCATCAAAGCGCTTAATGACCCAGACAGTCAAAATTCATCGCTACTACTAAATGACTTCAGCCGTACTGATGCACTACATAATATTTTGCTTACCGCAGGTATACAGAGCAAAACAGTTGGTGTTATCGAACTAGAAGATGGCCGTCGACGCCAAACCATTCAACCAATGGTTCAGGTTTGGTCAGGTAAAGATTGGGTACTGTTCTCACCAAATTCCGAACAGAAAGCCGTGAAACCAAACTTATTAGTTTGGGATGAGTCGAATGTATCCCTGCTTGATCTTGTTGGTGGTAAAAATAGCCAAGTTCATTTCTCAATGATCAAACAAGAAATGACTCCACAGCAAGCGACGAACAACAAGATAGAAGCTGATGGGCTGCTGAATATTTCAATTCATAGCTTGCCTCTTGAAGAACAAGCGATGTTTAAGACCATCATGCTGATCCCTATCGGTGCCCTTATCGTGGTGTTCTTGCGTGTGATTATCGGTCTAAAAACATCCGGTACTTTCATGCCAGTACTGATTGCTGTTGCGTTTGTTCAAACCCAGCTATTAACGGGTATTGTCGGTTTCTTACTGATCGTTGGCACAGGCTTGATTATTCGAAGTTACTTATCGAGGTTGAACTTACTGCTTGTAGCACGGATATCAGCGGTCATTATTACCGTTATTATGATCATTTCGGTGTTCACAGTTGTCGCATTTAAGATGGGCTTAACGGAAGGCTTAACAATTACGTTCTTCCCAATGATCATCTTGTCTTGGACAATTGAACGTATGTCTATCCTATGGGAAGAAGAAGGCGCGAAAGAAGTCGCTCTGCAAGGTGGGGGCTCACTGCTCACCGCAGTATTGGTTTACTTAGCGATGACGAACTCTTACATTCAGCACCTAACCTTTAATTTCATTGGTCTACAGTTGATTGTTCTGGCCGGTATTCTATTGCTAGGTACTTACACAGGTTACCGTCTAACTGAGTTACGTCGTTTCAAACCACTAGCGGAGGACTAAACGATGTTCGAAAGTTTTACTTCGCCAGCTAAGCTTCGCCATAAAGGCATTATGGGAATGAACAAACGTAACCACAGTTATATCGGCCGTTACAATGATCGTTCTAAATACCCATTAGTTGATGACAAGCTCAAGACTAAAATTATTGCGCAGGCAGCAGGGGCGACAGTCCCTGCCCTGATCGGCGTTATTCATAACCAAGCAGAAGTAAAGACCATCCATAAGATGGTGCAAGATTGGCCTGGTTTTGTTATCAAGCCCGCTCAAGGTAGTGGTGGTAAGGGTATTTTGGTTATTACCTCGCATAAAGATGGGGTCTATACCAAACCTTCCGGCTCTACAATTGGTAAGGACGAAGTTGAACGTCATATCAGTAATGCGCTTGCAGGCCTTTTCTCTCTTGGTGGTAAAAACGACGTCGCAGTCGTTGAGAACCTGATTAAGTTTGATGATTGTTTCGATGGCTTCAGTTATGAAGGCGTGCCTGATGTTCGAATCATCGTATTTAAAGGCTACCCTGTTATGGCAATGATGCGCTGTTCTACGGCGGCGTCGGACGGTAAAGCAAACCTCCACCAAGGCGCTGTGGGCGTGGGCATTGATATCGCCACAGGTAAAGCAATCCGAGCGGTGCAATTCGACCATCCAGTCACCCACCATCCGGATACCGGCAAAGACCTTTCTACCCTCCAAGTCCCGCACTGGGAGCGCTTGCTTGAGCTTGCGTCTAGTGCGTGGGAGATGACAGGGTTGGGATACATGGGCACTGATATGGTGTTAGATAAAGAGGAAGGGCCTATGGTTTTAGAGCTCAACGCTCGTCCTGGCTTAGCAATCCAAATCGCTAATGGTGCAGGCTTGCTTCCTCGTTTGAAACACATAGAGAGCCTCGGCACACCTGCCGAGTATCCAAAGCCGATTGAACGTGTCGCCTACGCAGCAGAGCAGTTTGGGGTAAAACCGCAGTTCTAATCGCCAATCATAATATCATTCGCCAGTAATTGTTCGGATTGCTGGCGTTTTTTGTTTCCGTTTCCAAAACCGTCTACCTACTCATCTTATTAAACAAACCTATCTCACCTATAACTTGAATCAATGATCGAGCTAACAGAATCAACATAGATCGTTTCTTTTCTCCTTTAACTTTTGAGTATGATGAGGTCTCCCCTTACTCAACTTGAGAGGTTGAGAAATGCTAACAAAAGAAACAGATAACGATGAACCAGAGCTTGAAGAACAAGAGAGCTTAGACCAGCATTTACAACGCTTGTCTGAGCTTTCTGTCCAAGCACTTGAAGAGCTTGCTGAAATGATCGATATCAGAGACGATATTTCAGAGGAATAGAACTTAGCCTCCCCGCTAAGTTCTATTAATAAGCCGAGACTGTCGTCCTACAGTCTCGGCTTATTTTATACGCTAACAAATACAAAAACGCCCGCAATAAATGCGGGCGTTTTGCTAGATTCGAAGTTTACGATTCAAACTCTTCGATCATCTCTTGCGCTTCGGTCTTAGGCTTATCCGTTTGACCAAAACCACGTAGACCAACTACGTGTACGTGCTCATGGTCTTTAAACACCTTACGCACCAACTTGTAGGTAGTACCTTTCTCTGGGCTGATGTTTTCTGGTGCCGCAATAAGAAGCTGCATATCCAGACGGTCACACAATTCGAACAATGTCGCGATCGATTTCGCATCCAGACGCGCTGCTTCATCCAAGAAGAGCAAACGACAAGGCACAATGTCTTTGCTGCGTAGACGACGAGATTCTTCTTCCCAGCTTTGAACAACCATCAGAAGGATTGACTGACCGGTACCGATCGCTTCACCTGTTGATAGCGCGCCAGACTCGGCCTGTAGCCAACCATCTGTACCACGGTTCACTTCTACACTTAGCTCTAGGTAGTTACGGTAATCCAGTAGCTCTTCACCCAGAACCTGAGGAGAACGTTGCCCCATATCGATATGGGGGTTCACACGTTGGAACAGTTTCGCCATCGCTTCTGAGAAGGTAAAACGAGTCGATTCAAACAGGTCTTTATGCTGCTCTTGTTGTGTCGCTAGACCGTTCAGTAGCACTTCGTGACTTTCGCGAATTTTCACGTTTAGACGTACGCCCTTCACCTGACCGAACGAGATATTCGACAAACCTTGGTTCAGCATACGAATACGGTTTTGCTCACGCTGAATCGTCTTCTTGATGATACTCGCTACCGACTCAGAGCTGATCGCTAGGCGGTTTTCACGTTGCGTTAGCTCTTCCGTTAGACGCGCCAGTTCCACTTCCATCTCTTCAATCGCTTCCACTGGATCATCAGTACGGATGATATCCTGACGAATACGCTCACGAAGATGTTGGTATACAGCAATGTAGAACAGAACTTTACGCTCTGGACGTGCATTGTCTTCTGATAGACGCAGCGCATCACGCAAGTCGTCATTGTTCGCAACCGCTAAACGCAGCGCACCCAATGATTTATCCGACATCGAACGCAATTCATCCGCCGACATGTAAGCCAGTTCGCGCTTGTGTAGACGACGCTCAACATCGTTTTCACGCGCTAAGCGAAGTACTGAACACCAACCCGCTTTCGCTGCAACGACAAATTTGCGCAGCTCTGCGTATTCTTTCTGCACTTTCTTCAGACGTTTCGCTAAGCCTTTCATCTCAAGCTCGGTCGACGTTATCGTGCGCTCGTATTCACTCTTACGACTACGTGAAGTATGTAAGCGTTCGTGCAGCTCGTCACGACGGCGCATTGCACGCTCTTCCGCACCTTCGTCGGCATTTACGCCATACTCTTGCAGCTCTTGTTTGAACTCTTGTACGGTTTCTTGCTTAGCTTGATGCGAACTCTTCAAAGACGCCAATACTTGGTTGTATTGGTTCATTTGTCCTTGTGCTTGCTTCAACTCTTCACGAGAACGAGTACGAGTCTGTTCAGCTTGAACCAACTTCGCTTTTAGCTGCTCACTCAGTTCGCTACTTTTGTTCAGAAGATCAACCGAGTCTGAGTAAGCGAAGTAGTGACGACGTTCAACCAGATCCGAGAGTGCAAAGATTTGCTTCTTAAGATCTTGTAACTGTTCATCTGCTGCTTTGTATTCTGCTTCTAGTGCATCGAATTGCTCTGGGTCAGCATCAAGCGCAGACGCAATATTCTCTAGTTGCGCGACGGCTTTTGCATGATTGTTTAAGAAGTTTTTCGCCTCTGCAAGCTGAGCGATTTTCTCTTCTAGCTCATCAAAACGCGCTTGCAATGATTCATCTTCAACAAGCACCATGTGTGATGCTAGCTTGTCCAGAGAAGACAGTGCTTGCTTACTAGTTTGAAGCTGAGAGCGTTGCTGCTGCTCTTTTGCATCCAGATCCGCCAGCACGCGAGCGATTTGGTTACGCTTATCACGAATGGTTGCCAGTGCTTGTTCTGGATCGGCGTCAAAAGCAACCTGAATGTGGTTAGACACAAATTGGTTAAACGCTTGGTATAAGCGCTGCATTTTCTGAGAATCAAACGCCGCTTTTGCGTGTTTCTCTACCACTTCTTCTCGTTCGTTACGCAGCAACTCTAGACGCTGCTCACGTGCTGCACGACCAAACAATGGGATCTCAGGCAAGCGAGAGTAACGCATTTGGCGATCGTTCATGCGAACACAAACCGCGCCTTCTAGCTCTTCTGCATCGAACGAGCTGTCATCAAAGGCATCGATGTCGCCTTCAATGATGTACAAGTCTTCTGGACAGTCGTCTAGCTCTACCAGTTTCTCTTCGATACCTGACAGGTCAGAAACAACGATAGCGTGACGAGCCGGACCGTACATCGCACTGAAGTAAGGCGCGTCATCAATCGTGATGTCATCGTAGATCTCAGACAGTAATACACCGCCTAAAGTATCAGCCAAACCTTTCAGGCGAGGGTCGTTTGAACCACCAGGAGAAGCAAGACGTTCAATCTCAGTGTCAAGCTGACTGCGATGCTCAGCAAGTTTATCTTTAGCTAAGGACAGCGCCCTTTCTTGCTCAAGAACAACCTGCATGTGGTTCATTACCGCATGGCGATCCTCAAGGTCTGCCCCGCTCTGCTCTCTCAGTTTCTCTAGCGCATCATTAGCCGCAATCCAAGCTGGCGCTATCGCTTCAAACTTACTGATTTCTGCCGCCGCGTTTTGCTCTAGACGGCGCTGTTCACCACGCTGATCACGAACTTCCTCTTGAGCTATCTCTAGTGATTCGATTTGCATCGCATGACGTTCACGTTCTTGTTCAAACGTAACTTCATCGGTTAGCTCGACGTGATATTGCTTTTTGTATTCAGCAACCAGTTCACGTGCTTGACGCTGCTGGTTAAGGCTGCGTTCGAGATCACGGTGTTGTGCTCGCCATTGCTGTTCGTTTTGTGCAATTTGCTGTGATTCTCGAGCTTTAGCGATTGCCGATTTTGCGTGCTCAGAGGCTTCTTTGCGCTCAACAGGGCCAACGATGCTCTGTACAAGCTTCAATGCAGTATCAAACTGCTCTGCCGCAGCTGATGACATATCGAGCTTATGTTTCACAGACAACAACGTATTGGTATTTTCTGACTCTTTGTTTTTAAGCTCCGCCACTAACGCTTGTGCGGATTCTGCCGTTAGGCTGTCATCGCCAAGTAGCTGCTTCGCTTTCTCCAGCGCTTGAACGGCTTGTTGGTATTGAAGCGCGCGAGTTTGCTGAACGTCAAGAGCTTGCTGGTAATCAGCAAGTTGCGTCTTAAGGCTGTCCACCTCTTCTTCTGCAACGGTCGCTTGCTCTTCAGCCATCATCACGCGTTCTTGCGCTTCTTCCACTACCATCATTTGTTCTTCAAGACGCTCGCTCAGCTCTTCAAGATCTTCTTGGTAACGTTCGATCTTCTCTTGCTGACGCAGCGCGTTTTGCACCAGTTGCAAGTGATCCGAAGCCGCTTGGTAGTCTTGCTCTAAAGAAGATTCTGATTCGATCAGCAGTTCCAGCTCTTCTTGAACGCGGTTAAGCAGGTTGTTTTGCTCAATCAAGGTCTCGCGAGAACCAAATAACTCTGAACGCAAAGACAGTGTCTGTTCTAGTTTTTTACGACGCTCGTTGGCATGGCGCATATAGTCCGCTGCCACGTAGTTGGTCGACTCTGTAATCAAGTGTTTGAACAAGTCACGGTCTGCTTGCGTAGTTTTGATCGCTTCTAGCGTCATGCGGTTTTCACGCAGCGCCGATTCCATATCTTGGAACGCTTTCTTCACACCACCGTTTTGTGGCAGAAGGTAGTCACGTAGCGAGCGCGTAATCGCACTTGAAATACCACCGTAAAGCGATGCTTCGATCAGACGGTAGAATTTAGAGCGGTCACCAGAGTTGCGCAGTTTCTTCGGAATAACACCGAATTCAAACATCTGCGCATGGTAATCAACAATAGAAGAGAAGGCTTTGAATTGAACACCTTCAAATTCCGCGATCGATTCTTTTACTTCGTTGATTTGACGTACACGAGCTTGAGTCGCAGATACGCTTTCAACCAAAATATCTGTTGGTTTTACATGGCTTGGAAGGCCTTGAATAACAAACGGTTTGATGTCTACTTTCTTATCACGACCCGCAACTTGCTGCAGTTTTACTGCAAACAATAGGCGTTGGTTACGTGAGTTCACCACATCTAGCGCCGCATAACATGCGCCCGGCTGCAGCTTACCGTATAAACCTTTATCGCGAGACGATTGGCTGCTGCCCGCTTCTGTCGTGTTACGGAAGTGCAGTAGCGTTTGGTCAGGAATCAATGCGGTGATGAACGCCGCCATTGTGGTTGATTTACCTGCACCGTTACCACCTGATAGTGTGGTGACCAGACCATCGATGTCAAACGTACGGGCAAAGAAGCCGTTCCAGTTGACCATGGTCAGCGATTGGTATTTACCGCGTTCAATCATGCTCATGCTTCACCCTCTTCTGTTGTTTCTTCTTGGGCTTGGTCGTCTTGATCTTCTTCAGACAATAGGCTGCCTTGGCTTGGCTCCTTGGTGTGCACTACCGCTTCACCATCACGGATCAGACGTAGCTGCGCTTCACGCATATCATCGCCAATACGTACATCGGCACCAAAGCGGAATACAGCTTCACTGATGCTGAATTTACCGGTCTCACCAATGTTGATGATCATGCCTAGGCGGCGTAGACGACGAAGTGACGTGCGTACTTTTTCAAACAGCTTTTCTTTATCAAGGTCAGAACCGGTAGCACGGTTGGTCACCAGCTTCATCAGCTTGTTTTCATCTGCTAGTGCAAGCAGTTCGTCGTACAGCTCTTGGTTAGTGAAGATACCTTCGTGCGCAAGACGCTCTGGGCTTAGGTAAAGGAAACACAGTACCTTACCCACCAGCATATCCAGCTCAGAAAGCACACTGCGGCCAATCAGAGACGTTGAACGAGGACGAAGGTAGAAGAAACCTTCTGGCGCTTTCACCAATTCGGTGTTGTAGCGTTGGTAGAAAGAAGAAAGCTCAAGTTCGAAATCTGACAGCAACGCGTGGTTGTCCAGATCTTCACTTGAGATATGACGCCCTGCTCGAAGCATGCTGTCTAGCGCTGGGAACAGAGGGTTAGAAATTGCTTTTGCCAGTTTATCTGACATGTATTCATTAGTATCGGTCGATGACATTCGCTTGTACCTTTGCCCCAAATTCGTTGATTGCTTTCCAGTCCGGTTGAATCGCTTGGTAATCCGATTCTGAATACCCCAGACGTACGGCTTGATCAACGATAATGCGAGCTAAATCAAAATGATGAGTGTAAGGATGCTGTGCAAGGTAATCTCGCAATACCACACTCAAGTCGATTGGCGTGCCTTGATCTTTATGCGCTTTTAGCATGTCACCAATTCGTTCAGACAACTCATCATTGACTTGTTGAAATTCTTCATACTCTACTTCCATCGGAACTTGGCCGGTCACTTCGTCATCACGTAGCACCAACGCCTCGTCACGAAGGTCAGAAAGCCTTTCCGCATCTGCATAAGTCAGATACCAAGGCGCATCGAAGTAATCTTTGACGGATTGACGTAGACGCGAGCTAAACGCACGGTTCTTATCCATATCAATTGCAGTACGGATGAACTTGTGCACATGTCGGTCGTAACCAATCCAAAGGTCAATCGCTTGCTGGCCCCAGCTTGTGATTCGATCCAGCTTCATTTGCAGACCAAACAAAGCTTCTTCGATGAACTCCAGCTCAGGATCGCCGTACACAATTTCTTGAATATCTAGGATCTGAGTTTGCAGTTCATCACTGGCGGCTTGCAGCGTATCTTGAAGTTCACGCAACGTGCTTGATGTTTCTGATAGGAGCGCTTCACAGTTGTTGATCGCTTCACGCCAGTCTTTATTTAGCAGGTCGGCAATTTGTTGTTTTACAGATTGCTGCTGCTCATCCATAACACGCTGGTTAAGATCGATTTGATCGAAGATTTCGCCTACAGAATATTTTAAAACTCCGTATACGTTTTTCTTCCAGTGGCCCGGTGTGCCACCTTTTTGTGCTGCCTCAATCGCTTTCGCCATTTCATCTGCCACCATAGACAGTTGAATAGAAAGGCGCAGTTTCGAGAACTCACGATGACGCACGTAGTAATCGGTAATTCCTATCGCTAAAGGCGACAAGCGGTAAATACTCGCTCCGTCAGTAATCTCACTGACAAAACGGCTAATAAGGCGCTGCTTGACCATCTCGTTGATGGCGTTGTTCGCACGAAAAGCGGATGCTTCGCCAGTCTCATCAAATAATCGAGTGACGATGGCAAACGCATCATGCAATTCACCTTCACCCAATTCTTCATCGAACCTTTCATTACTCAGTACGGCAATGGCTATCAAGAATGCCAATCGCTCTGTGGTCAGGTTCAACGAGAAATCGTGCTGCTTAACCCAGCCAACCAACTCATCGATTGGTTGCTCTGCAGCATTGAGAGTCATCTCACTCATTGTTATTCCTGTTTATCGTTCTTTTTAGCCCACACATGAATGTAGCGGCCTAATGAGAGGTATGGCTCTTGTCGACAAAGTTGTTTTTCTAGCGCCAACACATCTTCAAACTCGTAATCGCCCATGTATTGCATATTACCTATGTAATCACTAAATGAGCGGATACCAGATTTGCCACAAATACTAAAGCCTGAATCTTCTATCCATTGGTAGACTTCTTCAGGTTTTAAGCCTTTTTGCGGCTGTAGTTTAAATCTTTTTCGGTGAGGCATGCCGTCTAATATATGAGGAATGTTGCCACAAACCACGTTTTTATAGACTAAACCATGGTGGTTATAGAACATCACTGATGCGATGCCTCCCGGTTTTACTTGTTCTAGTACCGTTTCAAGTGCGGCCTTAGGATCGACCAACCACTCCATGACGGCGTGAAACATAACAAGATCCACCTGTTCATCCATATGCTCACCAATGGATTGGACAGGCGAATGAATCAGGCGATACTGCTCAAGCAAACCGTTTTTTTCAATATCCTGCTTAGCCAACTGCAGCATTTCCGAAGATAGATCACATAAAGCGATTCGATGTCCGAGCTTAGCAAGCTTTTGCGACATTTGTGCCAAACCACCACCAGCATCCAACACCTCTAGGGGTTGCTGGTCAGCATCTAATTCACTTAGAATCTGTAGAAAATCTTCCCACACAATGATTTGGCGGATCTCCCCTTTATCGGAGCCGTAAATATTTTTTGCAAATTTGTGGGCGATATCGTCGAAATTGCGGTCTTCTGTCACTTCTGCTGAGTTATCATAACGGATTGTGCCGCTATTCTGGCACAAGGAAAGCAGGAATAAAGAGGGGTACCCTCATTTTTATTATCAATTGATGTTTTTTCGGACTATTTATGTATGTTTGAGCTGAAAAAAGTAGTGTCAGCCTTGCTTATGCCACTTCCGGCATTGCTGCTGATAGGCTTGTTGGGTCTTGCTCTCATTAGTTTTACCACAAAACGTAAAACTGGCTGCTTCGTTGTTCTGTTCTCTTTTGTTGGCATTTTTCTTGTTGCCTTCCAACCTGTTTCAACCAAGCTTCTTATGCCATTAGAGCGAGAGCATAAAGCCTTTTTGCCAGTTTCTGGCACCATCGACTACGTGATGGTTTTAGGGAATGGTCATGTTATCGATGACGAAATTCCACCCACCTCGCAGTTAAGCCGTGCAGCATTAATGCGCTTAACTGAAGGCATTCGTATTTTAAGAATGTATCCAGGTGCTAAATTGATTTTGTCTGGCTATGCTGGCGGATCTGAAATTAGCCACGCAAGAATGATGGCGAACGTTGCCCTTGCGTTGGGAGTCGCGAAATCCGATATCATTTTATTAGAAGATGCGAAAGATACGTGGGAAGAGGCGCGTCAAGCGGCTGCATTCGTTCAACAAAAGGAGATTGTGTTAGTCACTTCTGCGAGCCACATGAGCCGTGCATTGTATGAGTTCAACGCAGCAGGCATTAAACCAATCCCAGCCCCGACCAACTTCTTGGCTATTAGCGAAATCAGTCAACCTTGGGATAAATACTCACCTAAAGCGCGTTACTTAGAACAAACAGAGCTTTATTGGCATGAGTACTTGGGCAGCATTTGGCAAAGATTGCGTGATACTGTCGGCCAAACACCAATGGTTGAAGCAAAGTAGTACTATCTTGAAACCACAAAAAAGGAGAGCCGAAGCTCTCCTTTTTCTTTTAAAGACTTAGGTTTGTTCAGTTTAATCACCAGCAAACATATAGCCTTCGCCGTGCACCGTCACAAAAATTTGCGGGTTCTTTGGATCAAACTCCATTTTTGCGCGCATACGTCGAATAAGAACATCAATAGTACGATCATTGGGAGCATCAACTCGGTGGCTGATCATATTCAAAATACGCTCGCGACTTAACACCTGGTTAGGGTAAGACGATAACGCCACCAAAAGTTCGTATTCTGCTTTGGTCAATTTTACGGGTTCGCCGTTACGGCTCAGCGCACGACGTTGAATGTCGAATGTCCACTCTCCAAAACGTACAATATGTTCTTCACTGGTTTCGTTCGCTTTCGCGCTACCGCTACGCGCTGCTGAAATACGCCACAGCAAGTTTTTAACGCGAACCAACAACTCCCTCAGTTCAAAAGGTTTTGTCACATAATCGTCAGCGCCCATTTCTAGGCCTACGATTTTATCAATGCTATCCGTGCGTCCTGTTACTAATATGATACCAATATCCGATTGGCTACGTAATTCACGAGTAAGCATCAGGCCGTCTTCACCCGGCAGGTTGATATCCAGCATGATCAGGTCTACATCGCCCGCTTGCAGGACCTCACGCATTTCTGCGCCACTCTCTGCTTCGCTGACTTGGTAACCCTCATTTTGGAAATATCCCGCAAGCTTACTACGAGTTACAACATCATCTTCTACGACTAATACGTGATAGCTCATTTACACCACTTTTCTGTCTTCTTATTATCCAAGACGTATTCTATTCATAACTAGTAACATTTCTAGTCATAGATACATTAAAAAGCAAGATTTAGCGTTTTTATTGATTCAAAACAAGCTTACCCATCGCTATTAATAAACGTTAATTTTTGACCATAAAACATAATAATTATAGTTACTGCTATTCATTTTAATTGATTACACTTAGGGGATATCCCTAATTGACTTTGTGATGCACAACTTGAAGCATCATTCAGGAGCCCAAAATGCAAGAAGTGAAAGCTTTTAATGAAAAACGCGCTGAAATTTACTGGTGGTTTTCGAGCTTGTTCGCAAAAGAGCTAACAGAGAAAGAGCTGGAAGCCTACCACAGTGTTGAAATTCGTAGTTTTCTAGCAGGTTTAGGTGAAAATGAGTCGCTGAAACCAGCCGTTGATAGCCTCGTTGATGCGCTAAACCGATTGCAAGATCGTGAAGACGCTCAATTGGAGCTTGCTGCTGACTTTTGTGAACTGTTTTTGAAGACAGAAAAATACGGCGCTCTTCCTTACGCATCGATGTACATCGGTGAATCAGGTTTGCTGAATGACAAGCCAGCCGAGGAAATGGAAAAGTTGATGGCAGAATTTGGCGTTCAAGTAGATGAAAATCTAAAAGAGCCTGCGGACCACTTAGCCGTTGAACTCGACTTTCTCGGCAACATGATTATCCGCTCAAACGAACTTGAGCAAGAAAAACACATGGAAGAAGCCTTCGTTAAACAAAACGACTTTATCCAGCAACAGTTGATGTCTTGGCTACCTCAGTTTGCAGACAAATGTAAACAATTCGACGAATTTGGGTTCTACTCGAGCGTCGCGAAACTATTAGTTGCATTTTGTAAACTAGACAGCGCTTACCTTATTGGGGAATAATTGCCGCCTATTTTTTAAGGAGCCCGCCTATCGGGCTTCCTGTATACCTGAAATAACTGAATGTAAGTAAGTTGGGTATATTATTCGTTTGCCTTAACTTAGCTCAAAGACGCTTGGTTATTTAGCAGTCAAAATGTGACTTCAAATACACAAATCTCTTGCTGAAAACATTGCTAGTCAGTCCACATAGGGCTAAAATGTGAGCGCAAACGATTAAATATGATTTATATGTAAACCGCTGAAATATAGCGGTTTTTGTGTTTTTTAACAGGTTGATGGCAATTTCTCATCAGATAGAAAAAAGATAAAATTCATCGACCGATGCTGCTACGTACCCTTTTGTCGTACTTGGACCAACCGCTGCCGAGACACTTAGCGCCAACCTTAGATTGCTGGGTGTAAAACCATTAGAGCATTAGGTACATCCAACACGACATATTTCAGTAGCTCGATACAGGACACCATTTATGGCCACTATAAAAGACGTTGCTCGCTTAGCCGGCGTTTCCACTACGACAGTTTCGCACGTTATCAATAAAACGCGTTTCGTTGCAGAAGCAACGCAAGAAAAAGTAATGAAAGCCGTGGACGAGTTGAATTACGCGCCAAGTGCGGTTGCACGCAGCCTAAAGTGCAACTCAACTCGTACGATTGGCATGTTAGTAACGCAGTCAACCAACCTATTCTTCTCAGAAGTAATTGACGGGGTTGAGAGCTACTGTTACCGCCAAGGCTACACTCTGATTCTGTGTAATACGGGTGGAATTTACGAAAAACAACGCGATTACATCCGTATGCTGGCTGAAAAACGTGTTGATGGCATCCTAGTGATGTGTTCTGACTTAACCGAAGAGCTTAAAGAGATGCTTGACCGTCATGCCGACATTCCTAAAGTGGTCATGGATTGGGGTCCAGAAAGCTCACAAGCGGACAAGATCATGGATAACTCAGAAGAAGGTGGCTACATCGCAACCAAACATCTGATCGACAATGGCCATACTGATATTGCTTGTCTAAGCGGTCATTTTGAAAAACTTGCTTGCCAAGAGCGCATTGCAGGTTTCCGTCGCGCGATGAGCGAAGCGAACCTAACTGTAAATGAGGACTGGATCCTTGAAGGTAACTTTGAATGTGATACGGCCGTATTAGTCGCAGATAAAATTACAGCAATGGACAAACGTCCGACAGCGGTATTCTGTTTTAACGACACAATGGCTCTGGGCCTAATGAGCCGCCTACAACAAAACGGTATCAAAGTTCCTGATGATATTTCAGTGATCGGCTACGACAACATCGAGCTTGCGGAATACTTCTCTCCACCGTTAACAACTATCCACCAACCTAAACGTCGTGTGGGTAAAAATGCGTTCGAGATCCTACTTGAGCGAATCAAAGATAAAGAACACGAAAAGCGAATTTTCGAAATGCAACCTGAGCTTGTAATTCGAAACACCGTGAAGAAAATGAACTAAAATTCGCCAAATATAACGATGTCAAATAAGCGCTCTAAAAGGGCGCTTATTTTTTATATCTAAATAACTTTTCCCTGACTTAGGTTTGTTAGACAAAAAATCTCGAATCTCTAAGTCTCTGTTTTATATGTAGGTAAATCACACTCCCTCACAACCTCGAGATCATCCCGCCTTATTCTCAAATATGCACAAATATGCGCTTGTCGACACTTTTTATTGAACCAGAATCACACTTTTACGGGTAAAACGTGATGTTAATTCAATATACGAAGTATGCTCATTCTGTCACGCACAGGGCAAACCATTCGAAAGGGTGGGACGCAAAGCCTCCGGCCTGAACCATAGTACTATATGGAAGGTAGCGGGGTTACCGATGGCAAGTGTGCAAGCGATGACTTTACCCTGTAATGACATTGCTTTTGCGCATGTTTGCTACTCTCTCGGACCTGACTTTTGGTGGCGTAATATTAATTACACCGAGATAACAAAACATGGATAAACCGATACTCAAAGACTCTATGAAGCTATTTGAGGCACTTGGTAATATCAAGTCGCGCTCAATGTTTGGTGGCTTCGGACTATTCGCTGATGAAACAATGTTTGCACTAGTTGTAAATAATCAGCTTCATATAAGAGCAGACCAACAAACTTCATCTGACTTCGAGAAACAAGGGCTAAAGCCTTACGTTTATAAGAAACGTGGCTTCCCAGTCGTTACTAAGTACTACGCAATTTCCAACGATTTATGGGAGTCTAGCGAACGCTTAATCGAAGTAGCTAACCAATCGTTGAAAAAGGCAAAGCTTGAAAAAGAACAGCAAGCAACTACAAAGCCTAATCGCTTAAAAGATTTGCCTAACTTACGACTGGCGACTGAACGCATGCTGAAAAAAGCAGGCATTGAGTCAGTAGAAAAACTGGAAGAGGAAGGTGCACTTAACGCTTATAAAGCGATAAGAGATACGCACTCTGCAACCGTCAACATTGAGCTGTTATGGGCACTAGAAGGGGCTATTAACGGTACTCATTGGAGCGTTGTGCCTCAAGCTCGCCGAGATGAGTTGATGAACGGCCTCCAATAAAAGTCGGCCTTAAAAACTATCTTGTAAAACCGCAGTCTAATCTGCGGTTTTTTTGTGAAATTTTTTCGACTTTCCTTCTGTCTTATTACATATATCCCAAATTGGAATCATAAATATGAATAAGAAACTGATATTAGGCCTAATCCTGGTCGCGATCATTATCTTTTTAGGCGTTAACTTTAGTCAGTATTTAACGTTGGAAAATGCAAAAGCCCAACAAGAAGCGCTGACCACATACATCGATCAGAACTTTGTTTTTTCGGCAGCTATTTACTTTTTTGCCTACATTGCAATTACCGCTTTTTCTATTCCTGGTGCTGCTGTGGTTACATTACTTGGTGCGGCTCTATTTGGTTTTTGGACGAGCTTATTACTAGTTTCTTTCGCCAGTACTATGGGTGCAACGCTAGCATTTTTAAGCAGCCGATATTTGCTGCGTGACTGGGTACAAAACAAGTTCGGCAATAAGTTAATCGCAATTAACCAAGGTGTCGAAAAGGACGGTGCATTTTATCTATTTTCCTTGCGTCTCATTCCGGTATTCCCTTTCTTTCTTATCAACTTGTTGATGGGCTTAACGCCAATGTCTGTAGGTCGATTTTACCTTACTAGCCAAGTAGGTATGTTGCCAGGCACTGCAGTTTACTTAAACGCCGGTACTCAGTTAGCAACAATTGAAAGCCTGTCAGGCATTATTTCACCTGCGGTATTGGCCTCTTTTGCGTTACTGGGGCTGTTTCCAATCATCACTAAATGGGTTATGAATAAAGTAAGGCCAACACCGAGTCAGCAAAACTCATAATTAGTAAGTGGACGTGTTTAATGAAAATATTCATTGCTAAAAACCCAGCAGAAGCGCATATCGTGTGCGAATTATTGAAAACCGAGCAAGTCTATTGTGAAGTCCGCGGAGAGGGTATTTTCGGTTTAAAAGGAGAGCTGCCGTTTAGTGATGATACCGATCCTTATGTCTGGCTTTTTGACGCCAAACAACAAGTAAAAGCAGAAGGAATAGTACAAGCCTACCGCAAACAATCCGATGGAAATGAGTATCAAGATTGGCAGTGCCCGAAGTGCCATGAGGTAAACGAGGGGCAGTTTGGTGCTTGTTGGCAATGTGGACATCAAATAGGGGAGCCTTAATAACTCCCCTACTCCTATTCAATCGATTTATTAAGCGCTAAGCAGAAACCGTTTGCTGCTTAATAAATTCGATGGAATGTTGATTGAAATCTTCAGGGCGCTCAACATTACAAACATGACCACAGTTGGGGATCTCTCGTAAAACACTAAGCTTATGCGCCGCAACCATTTCTTTAACAGGCTTAATAAACATGTAATCTCTGTCGCCCATTAAATAGAGTGTGGGAATGGGTAACTCTCGATCTTTAAAATACTTCATTAAAGGATTTACATCAGCAGCAAGAATAAACCAACGTTTAAATTCTTTTTGGCAAAGCTTCTTGGCCTCACGAATAAAAAGATGGCGAGACTCTCGCTGGCTTCTCTGTGGCATAACAATGTACGCAAAAAGTTTGTAGAGCCACATATACGGCAGAATGTGCTTACAAAAATTACCTAATTTAACCAATATTTGAGAACGAGTATTGAGCCTTGTGACAGCGCCACCGAGCACCATTGAACGCACGCGCTCTACTGATAATTCAGCAAGGTTTCGAACAATAATGGTACCAAGCGACATACCGACAAAATGAGCGGATTGGATCTTTAAATGGTCCAATACTTTCAAAATATCTTGGGTAACTTCCGTAAAGGTATAACGGCTGGCAATGAGCTCTTTAAGTAACTGATTTGACTTTCCATGACCTCTTAAATCGATCAGCAATAAGTTAAAGTGTTGCTTGTAAGCTTTGATTTGCTTGAACCAGATAGAAGAGCTACCGCCAGCACCATGCACAAATACAACCCACTCATGACTAGTAGGGTGCAAATAGGTTTTATGAAAAAGTAGCGGCTGGGTCATATTCAAGTATCAAAAAGGTCGTGCTATTGAGTAAAAAGCCATCCTACCACACTCCCCTTACTCAAGATAATAAAGGCACCTTATTCGGTGCCTTTCGTTACAATTTTAAGTCAATTTAACGCCGAATTGTAAAGTTGCAAATAAGCTTCTGCGGCTTTTTGCCAACAAAAATCTTGTTGCATCGCATGCAACTGGACTTTATTCACTTCAGGTTCGTTTTGAGCATAGAGCAACAGTGCCCTTAGCATCGTTAACAACAATGCCTGCGGTGTCGGTTCGAAAAAAACAAACCCCGTCGCTTCAGAAGGGTTCACATCATAATCGTTGACGCTGTCTTTTAGACCACCGACACCACGTACTATCGGCAATGTACCGTAAGCCATACTATAGATTTGATTCAAACCACATGGTTCAAACTCAGAAGGCATCAGAAAGAAATCAGAACCCGCTTCAACGATATGCGCAAGTTCATTATCATAAGCTTCTACGAAGACAAATTTACTAGAAAACTGTGCAGCAACCTCTTCTAGCTGAGCGGCTAGTACAGGGTCTCCGGTCCCAACGACAACTAGTTGAACATCGTGCTTCAAAAAATCAGCCAAAGCAGGCAACAAGTAATGCACACCTTTCTGCTGGGTCAACCGACAAACCATACCAAACATAGCAACATCTTTTTCAGGCAAATTTAGCCGCAGCTGTAATGCTTGTTTACACGCTTTCTTGCCTTGCGTCATACTTTGTTGGTCAGCGCAGTAATTAACTGGCAAGTAAGTATCCGTTTCCGGGTTCCAAGCACTGTAATCACAACCGTTCAAAATACCAACTAAGTCCTGCGCGCGTTGCTGAAACTCCCAAGCCATTCCATGACTGCCAAGCTCTGTTTTGAGTTCCTCTGCGTACGTAGGGCTGACCGCGTTTATCTTATCTGCATTCATTACACCAGCTTTGAGCATCGTAATATGCGTTGCACTCACCGCAGCATCGGGAACGTTTCGACAATGAAACTCTGGCAAGCACTGCACGTCTTCATAACTAAATACGCCTTTAAAGACCGCATTGTGAATTGAAATGACGCTTTTAGTATGAGCAAAAAACGGATCATTGCCATACCTGTGCTTGAGCAAAAATGGAACAAGACCAGTGTGCCAATCGTTCGCGTGTATGATATCCGGCTGAAAAGCAAGCTTTGGCAACATGTCTAAACATGCCGCACTAAAAAACGCAAAGCGCTCACCGTTATCGGTATACGCTTGGTTGTTCTCCGCATACATCGATGGTCGATTGAAATACGGCTCACAATCAATCAGATAAACAGGATTTTGACCTAGCATGAGCCGCAGAACTCGATACTCCGTATGCGGCCATGATGTTAGTTCTGTTTCTAATACAACTTCTGCGTCAGCGAGTTTATCAATACTGCTGTACGCAGGGATGGTAATTCTTACGTCTTGCTGTAGGTTTTGAAGGGCTTCCGGTAGTGCCTTGGCAACGTCTGCCAAGCCACCACTTTTAATGAGACCTTCGACCTCAGAAGCTACAAACAGAATAGATAAGTTGTTAGTAGCCAACTCGAGCTCCTTTCGGAATAACAACAATGCCCTGCTCAGACACGTGGAAGTGTTTTTTATCTTCTTGAAGATTCACACCAATCTGAGTACCAGGGGCAATATCGGCATCCTTATCGACAATCACACGACGTAAAACACAGCCTTCGCCAATTTTCACGTCACCAAGAAGGATACATTCGCTGATATCGCAAGCAGATGCAATATTACTGCGGAACCCAAGCACCGACTTTTCTATTCTTGAGCCTCTGACGTAACTGCCATTACATACCAAACTGTCGATGATCTGAACACGGCCATTATCAGAGTCTGTAAATGTCGCTGGCGGCAATGGAGGATAATAAGTATGCAGCGGCCATTTACGGTTATATAGTGAAAACGGTGCGTCTTTTTCTAGCAGATCCATGTGCGCTTCCCAGTACGCATCAATGGTTCCCACGTCACGCCAGTACACCTCTTCTCTTTCACCGCTGATTTTGTTAGTACTGAAGTCATACACGAACACGTCACCTCGAGGGAACATCTTAGGAATAATGTCCTTCCCAAAATCATGTGATGAAGCTTCATTATCCGCATCTTCAACCAACTCAGAGAATAACACCTGAGCTTCAAAAACGTAGTTACCCATTGAAACTAAAGCGTAATCAGGATCGCCAGGAATCGACTTCGGGTTTGCTGGTTTCTCTTCAAAACCTATCATGCGACCTTCACTGTCCACTTCGATAACACCAAATTGCGACGCCTCTTTTAGTGGCATACGCAATGCAGATACCGTGAGAGAAGCCTGTTTCTCTGAGTGGAAGTTCAGCATTTGTTTAATATCCATCTTATAGATATGGTCAGAACCAAAAATACAAACTTGATCCGGTTCCTCTAGTTCCATAAAACGGAGGTTTTGATAGATCGCGTCTGCCGTTCCTTCGTACCAACGCTTACCAGTGCGCATTTGAGCAGGAATAGGATCGATAAAGCGGTCAGTGATGCCATTAATGTTCCAGCCCTTTTTTAAATGATGGAACAAAGATTGAGATTTAAATTGGGTGAGGACGTAAATGCGCATTAAATCCGCATTTACAAAATTGTTTAGAGCAAAATCGATCAATCGATAGCTACCACCAAACGGTACCGAAGGTTTACTACGAGATTCTGTTAAAGGTCTCAAACGAGAGCCTTCACCGCCAGCAAGAATCATTCCCAAAACACCAGCCATTTGTTGTTCTCCATATCGTTATAGCTTGGATTTGGTACTCGCTTGAATGAGTCATACTCGGGGAGTCAAGCGAATACATTTAGTAACCGTATCAGGAGTTTCTTTGAACTCTTACAACACGATAAAAAAGCTACGGCACTTCCAGTATGCAACGTCCACTCTTTTCTTATTTTTCGACGCAAAATGCACACAGTTGCACTAATTTTTGTAATAAATTATCTAAGCAGGTTCTAAATTACAATTTTTAATACGCCATTCTGTGTTCCATACAGTTCTTGCTTACTCAAGACGATATCTAGATCACACATGCAAAAGCAAACGATTACATTATGAAAACAATTTACGAACGGATTCACTACACCACCGACTTTTTGAGCTTAATATATAACAAATATATGAACGCAAAATGAAAGTTACGACGAATGTTTTTTACATAAAAAATACGTTCACTACTAATAAATCGTGACTCTGGTGTTTTCTAGCGACAATGGTGCTTGTTAAAGTGAGGAAAGGTCGATTAGAGGAAGAATGCGCAGAAGAAAACTGTCGGCCCCTACGCAAAAAAGGCAGCGATATCGCTGCCTTTTTACATTACTTTAATGGTGCATTTTTATGCTTTCGCTTTTTTACGCTTATCTGTGACTTCCCACTTACCTTCAACAAAGAGCGCTGTCCAACCAGATGGTTTGCCGTTCTCTTCCGAACGAACGTAGTTCTCTTTTGTTTTGCGACTAAAGCGTACAACTGCAGGACGACCATCAGGATCTTCTTGCGGTGCGGTCGCTAGGTATTTGAACTTCTCAGGTAAACGCTCTTCAAAACGTGCCAGTTCAGCAACCAAAGGAGCACGTGTCTCGCGCGATTTCGGGAAGTTGCTTGCCGCCATAAATAGACCTGAAGCACCATCACGAAGTACGAAATACGCATCTGAGTTTTCACAAGGCAACTCGGGGAAATGAACAGGATCTTCTTTCGGTGGCGCTACTTCGCCATTCTTCAGAATCTTACGAGTGTTCTTACACGTTTCACTCGTACAGTCCATGTATTTACCAAAGCGACCGTTCTTAAGCACCATATCAGAGCCACATTTGTCACATTCAACAACTGGACCATCATAGCCTTTGACTTTGAACTCACCGTATTCAACAAGGTAGCCTTCACAGTTCGGGTTATTACCACAAACATGCATCTTACGCTTGTCATCAATCAGGTACGCATCCATCGCCGTTTCACAGATCGGACAACGCTTTTTAGCACGAAGCGCGGCCGTTTCAACGTCTTCTTCTAAAACGTTAATAATACCTTCTTCGTCACCCAAGTTGATGGTTGTCTTACAACGCTCTTTTGGTGGTAACGCGTAACCAGAACAGCCTAAGAACACACCTGTCGAAGCAGTACGGATACCCATTGGACGGCTACACGTCGGACATTCGATATCCGTCATGACGATATGGTTTAGCTTCATACCGCCTTCTGACTCATCCAATTCCGCTTTTTCAAGATCGCCAGTGAAATCAGCAAAGAAGTTATCTAGCACTGCTTTCCAGTTCACTTCACCTTCAGCGATTTGGTCCAGTTTCTGTTCCATGCGGGCGGTGAAGTCGTAGTTCATTAAATCGTTAAAGCTGTCATCAAGGCGGTCGGTAACAATTTCGCCCATTTTTTCGGCGTAGAAACGACGCTGATCAACTTTTACGTAACCACGATCTTGAATCGTAGAAATGATCGATGCATAAGTCGAAGGACGACCAATACCTCGTTTTTCCAGCTCTTTAACCAGTGCTGCTTCAGTGTAGCGCGCAGGTGGCTTTGTAAAGTGCTGTTTAGGGTCAAGTGACTCTAAGCTTAGCTTATCGCCAAGTTGTACCGCAGGAAGGATTGTATCCTCGTTTTTGCCCATTGGACGTTGTACACGAGTCCAGCCGTCAAATTTAAGGATACGGCCTTTCGCTTTAAGCGTGTATTCTGCTGCTTTTACGCTGATGGTTGTTGAATCGTATTCTGCTGGTGTCATTTGACACGCGACAAACTGATTCCAAATCAAAGCGTAAAGTTTGTGCGCATCAGCATCGACACCTTGCAGGTCTTCCGCTTTAACACCCACATTTGAAGGACGGATCGCTTCGTGCGCTTCCTGTGCCCCTTCTTTACTGCCATACGTCAGCGGTTTCGCTGGTAAATACTTATCACCAAACTCAGAACCAATAAAGTCACGTACAGCGTCCACAGCCTCGGCACTTAGGTTAGTCGAGTCCGTACGCATATAAGTGATGTAACCGGCCTCATAGAGGCGCTGAGCTAGCATCATGGTCTTTTTCACGCCGTAGCCCAGACGTGTACTCGCTGCCTGTTGAAGCGTAGAGGTGATGTAAGGTGCTGAAGGCTTGCTCTTCGTCGGGCGATCTTCACGCTTACATACTTCGTAACTTGCATTCTCAAGCACAGACATCGCTGCTTTGGTTTCTGCCTCATTAACTGGCTTAAACGCAGAACCATCTTTCTGAGCAACAAGTAGTTTAAAGTCCGCTTTGTCTTTCGTTTTCGTATTCGCATGAATATCCCAGAATTCTTCTGGTACAAACGCGTTAATCTCACGCTCACGCTCAACTAATAGTTTCACCGCAACAGACTGCACGCGACCAGCAGATAAACCACGAGCCACTTTCTTCCAAAGTAAAGGTGAAACCATAAAACCAACGACACGGTCCATGAAGCGACGCGCTTGTTGGGCATTAACACCATCCATGTTCAGCTCACCAGGTGTCTGGAAAGCTTGTTGGATCGCGTTTTTCGTAATTTCGTTAAAAACTACACGTTTGTATCGCTCTTCATCGCCACCGATGATCTCACGAAGGTGCCATGCGATTGCTTCCCCTTCGCGGTCCAAGTCGGTTGCGAGATAAACGCAATCTGCGTCTTTGGCGAGTTTTTGTAGTTCGTTGACAACTTTTTCTTTGCCTGGAAGGATTTGGTAATTCGCTTCCCAGTCATGATATGGGTTAATCCCCATTTTTTTGATCAACGCTTTGCGGTCTTTCTCTTTTTTAACGCGCGCTTTCTCTTCCGGACTCATCCCTTTTGTTGAGATGGCTGCGGCTTTTTTCTCACCAGTGCTTTGACCGGCCGTAGGCAGATCACGCACATGACCAACACTAGACTTAACAATAAAGTCTTTACCAAGGTACTTATTTATCGTCTTTGCCTTGGCTGGTGACTCCACTATAACGAGTGATTTACCCATAACTGACTCTAACGTCCTTCATAATAATGCGGGTAGAAACCTTGTTTAAAGGCCACCCGCATAATGTTCTATTTCATTGCTTCTTTTTTTACTATTGTGCGAGATGAAAAGAAGATCAACTGCTTTTTTGAAATTCAGATCCGATTGGTTGACAATTCATCGTCTTTATACTTCAAAGAGACAGGGTTCTGAAAGGTATTGAGCGGCATATCTAAACAGGCAAACTTAGCATCCGCTAATCCAATGCAATAAATTTTGTTACCCATCACAAAATAGTTTCGTTCAGTGGCTCTTCCATATCCTCCAACTAATCATACTTACACTCTAAAAATTGATCTGTTTAGGCTAAGTGAACGATTGACTGAATTAATCATGCAAACCCATTTTAGTTGTAGGTATACTCAGCGTTCTCAACTGAAATGAATGGTAGAAAAAGTATGTCTGATAGAACGTTTATCGAAGAGTTCGACCTTCTTTTGATCGCTAACCAAATCATCCAAGAACACGATGATTACATCGAAGGGATGCGAGCAACAAGCGTAGAAGAAAAAGAAGGTGTTTTAGTTTTTAAAGGTGAATACTTCCTTGATGACAAAGGTTTACCAACTTCAAATACGACTGCAGTATTCAATATGTTCAAATACTTAGCGCATCACCTTTCCAAGGAATTTACGCTGGTTAAATAGTAGCGGAAAACAAAAAAGCCAGAGTGTTATTCACTCTGGCTTTCCTGTTTCAGGTCAGAATATTTAGCAGCTTAAAGCCTTAAGTTTGTCGAAGTAGTCAGGGAACGTTTTCGACGTACACTTTGGATCGTTAATCGTCACAGGCGTATCACTAAGTGCCACCAGCGAAAAACACATCGCCATTCGATGATCATCGTAAGTATCAATCGCAGCATGCTTTAACTGAGAGACAGGTTTGACAATGATGTAGTCTTCCCCTTCTTCCACTTCCGCACCCACTTTACGTAATTCCGTCGCCATAGCTGACAAACGGTCTGTTTCTTTTACACGCCAGTTATAGACGTTACGAATAGCAGTAGTGCCTTCGGCAAATAGCGCTGTTGTCGCGATGGTCATTGCAGCATCAGGGATATGGTTGTAATCCATATCGATGCCTTTCAATTGACCAACACGTGAAATTACGTAGTCATCACCCCATTCAATTTCTGCACCCATTTTTTCAAGCGCATCAGCAAATTGAATATCACCTTGAATGCTGTTTTTACCGATACCCGTGACTTTAACTTCTCCGCCTTTGATGGCTGCCGCCGCTAAGAAGTAAGAAGCAGAAGACGCGTCACCTTCAACCAAGAAATCACCTGGAGCGATGTATTGCTGACCGGCAGGAATCACAAACTCTTGATAGTCGTTGTTGATCACATCGACCCCAAACTGCTTCATGATATGCAGGGTGATATCGATATAAGGCTTAGAAACCAACTCGCCTTCGATGTTGATGCGAATTTCACCTTCAGCCAATGGCGCAGACATTAAGAAAGCGGTCAAGAACTGACTTGAAATGGATCCATCGATAGAAACTGTACCTGCTTTTAGGCCAGTACCGACTATTTTGAGAGGCGGAAAGTTCTCGTTCTCCATGTACTCAACCTTCGCACCAGCATCTTTCAGTGCCGTGACAAGGTGACCAATTGGACGCTCTTTCATACGAGGTTCGCCCGTCAGTACATACTCCCCTTCTCCAAGACAAAGAGCCGCAGCTAACGGTCGCATCGCAGTGCCAGCATTACCGAGAAATAACTCTACCGGTTCTGAGACAGAAAACGGACGCCCAAGGCCTTCAACGAGACATTCTGTTTTATCTTCGGAAAGTTGGTATTGAACGCCGAGTTTAGTCAGCGCATTCAGCATATGACGGATATCATCACTGTCGAGGAGATTAGTAAGGCGAGTTTTGCCTTTAGCAAGAGCAGCAAGTAAAAGAGCTCGATTAGAAACGCTTTTAGAGCCAGGAAGGTTCACTTCCCCTTGAATTCTATTGATAGGTTGTAACGTTAGGCTTTCCATTAAAAGTTGATAATCCTTTGTGCCCTCAACATACGATTTTTTATGAGGGCTAAACAATTCTTCGTGAATTCAGACTACCCAAAAAAACACGACAAAACCAGAGTAAATCGGCGCTAATTAATGAATATCCTCAAGCAGCCTAAAGATACTGAATTAAAGGTATTGCCAGCGATGTAAATAAGAGCGAAAGAGGCGCGACGAAACAGCAAGCTATTTCGACTTTATTTGACGATAAGCCAGCCCTACTGTGCATGCCTGGTTAGGCTACCTTAGGTTAAAATAACGTAGGATTAATAAGCGATATCAACCCTGACTCCATCATCAAAATATAAGATACGAACTTCATCCCCTCGACTAAATAGCATATTTTTATCAACATCTTGGATAACATTAATCAGCTTGTCTCCCTTCACTTTAATGAGTAGCTCAACTAACTTATATTCAACCGTGTATTGGTAATTACTTTGATTTTGTGCAACCGCTGCACCTGCAAGTGCACCCACTGCCGTCGCAACTTCTCGTCCAGTACCACCACCAAATTGATTGCCGACTAAACCGCCTATTGTGGCACCAAGTAGCGTTTTCCAACCATTATTTTTCGATTGAACGACCTCTTGCTGAGTAATATAACGGACAGAGTCAATCTTCCCATACACCACTTCATTTACCGGCTTGGCAACATTTCTTTCATATGCTGCGTTGGCGGCAAGTGGGAAAAACAGTATGATCCAAAGCCATACTTTCACAATATTTCTTGACCAGGTCATCATAAACTCCTCTGACTCTAATGTTGGTAACGACTTCTTATGGCTATTTATTTAACTGAACTCGATGATACGTTCAACTTTCCCTCACCGTATAAAGCACTCAGCGATCCCAATGGTTTGCTTGCTTTTGGCGGTGACTTAGATCCCATGAGAATCCTCAATGGTTACTATCAAGGCATTTTCCCTTGGTATGGTCCTGGAGAACCTATTCTATGGTGGAGCCCTTCCCCACGCGCTGTTTTTGATCCCTTAGCGTTTAAACCGTCTAAAAGTCTCAAAAAATTTCAGCGTAAACATAACTATAAAGTAACGCTCAATTTCGCGACAGAAGAAGTGATTAGACTATGTTCATCAACACGTCCTGCAGAGGAAACTTGGCTCAACGAGGAAATGCAAGCGTCTTATATTGAGTTAGCTAAACTTGGTCACTGTCACTCAGTAGAAGTATGGCATGACAACGAGCTCATTGGGGGACTATATGGCATCTGCGTTGGTCAACTTTTTTGCGGAGAGTCGATGTTTAGCCTAAAAGATAACGCATCTAAAATTGCATTGTGGTACTTATGCAACCATTTGGCGTCAAAGCAAGGTCAATTAATCGATTGTCAGGTTATGAACTCGCACTTGGCATCACTTGGCGCATTTGAACTAGAGCGTAACGAGTTTATGCAAAAACTACTATCTTTAAGAGAAAAACAAACACTATTTGATACCTATAAGCCCCAAGTTTTGCAGGATTCAGTATGAGTACGGATATACAACATATTCGAATTGGATTAACGAATAATCACCCTTGCAGTTACTTGCCTGAACGGCAAGAGCGTGTGGCGGTGGCACTTGATGCAGGACTGCATACTGAAGAAAACTATCAACTACTGATGGCCAACGGCTTTCGTCGTAGCGGAGATACCATATATAAACCGCACTGTGAGCATTGTAATGCTTGCCAGCCAATTCGAGTCTCGATTCCGGATGTGACGCTATCAAAAAGCCAGAAGAGGCTGCTTAATAAAGCACAGTTTTTACGCTGGGAAATGAAACCTGAAATGGATGAGGAATGGTTTGAGCTTTACAGTCGGTACATCTGCAAACGGCATAAAAACGGCACTATGTACCCACCAAAGCGTGATGAGTTTGCTCGATTTGCTCAAACTAGCTGGCTGAACACTTCATTTTTGCATATTTACGATGAGTCAAATCAATTACTCGCCATTGCGGTAACGGATGTAATGACTCAATGTTCGAGTGCATTTTATACTTTTTTTGACCCTGACTACGCGTTATCTCTTGGCACTTTGGCAGTGCTCTATCAAATAAAATACTGCCAAGAAAACAAACAACAGTGGCTTTATTTGGGTTATCAGATTGATGAGTGCCCAGCAATGAGCTACAAAACACGCTTTCAACGCCACCAAAGGCTAGTAAATCAGCGTTGGCGAGGGTAGAATACGCCTCAACTTTACATAATTACTATTTAGCGGCAGAATATAGCCCGCTAATATTGCCTAATTTCTAAAGAGGATTAAATGGCTAAAGAAGACGTAATCGAGATGCAAGGCACAGTCCTTGACACTCTACCAAACACTATGTTCCGTGTTGAACTTGAAAACGGTCACGTTGTGACTGCTCACATCTCTGGCAAGATGCGTAAGAACTACATCCGTATCCTAACGGGTGACAAAGTAACTGTAGAGATGACTCCATACGACCTGTCAAAAGGCCGCATCGTCTTCCGCGCTCGTTAATCTCTGATTTTCGGATGCAATAAAAAACGGAGCAGTTTGCTCCGTTTTTTATTGCATGATTTTTATTTCCGAGTAGGTTCAGACAAACAAAAAGCGCACGATAAAATCGTGCGCTTTTACTTCCCTACGGAGCAATTAATGCATCGCTGCCTCTTTCTCACTCAAATATTCAAATTTAAGTGTGTCATTCACTAGTGTTACTTTCACAGTGCCGCCGTCGACTAGAGAGCCAAACAACAATTCATTAGCCAAAGGTTTCTTAAGTTGCTCTTGGATAACGCGTCCCATTGGGCGAGCACCCATCGCCTTATCATAACCTTTATTCGCTAACCAATGGCGTGCATCTTGCGATACCTCCATTGATACGCCACGAGCATCAAGTTGCACCTGCAGTTCAACAATAAACTTATCAACAACTTGATGGATAACGCTTTCATCAAGGCTGTTAAACCAGATGATGTTATCAAGACGGTTACGGAACTCAGGAGTGAATACCTTCTTAATTTCCGCCATCGCATCGTGACTGTTGTCTTGCTGAATCAAACCAATTGATTTCTTCTCAGTTTCAGCCACACCCGCGTTGGTTGTCATAACGAGGATGACATTACGGAAGTCTGCTTTACGACCGTTGTTGTCCGTTAGCGTACCATTATCCATCACTTGCAATAGCAAATTAAAGATATCTGGATGCGCTTTCTCAATCTCATCGAGTAATACGACTGAATGTGGGTGCTTGATAACAGCGTCTGTCAGCAAGCCACCTTGGTCGTAACCGACATAACCAGGAGGTGCACCAATTAAGCGACTCACGGAGTGACGCTCACCATATTCCGACATATCAAAACGAAGTAGCTCGATCCCTAGAAGCTTAGATAGCTGCACCGTCACCTCTGTTTTACCCACCCCAGTAGGGCCAGCAAACAAGAATGAACCAACTGGTTTGTTATCCACGCCCAAACCTGCACGTGTCAGCTTGATCGCTTCGGATAATGCATCAATCGCATTATCTTGACCAAATACCAACATCTTCATCTTGCTATCTAGGTTCTTCAAGATGTCTTTATCTGAAGAAGAAACCGACTTCTCTGGGATTCGTGCCATCTTGGCAACCATCGCTTCGATATCAGCAACACCAACCGTTTTCTTACGGCGGCTTGCAGGAGCAAGACGACTGCGAGCGCCAGCTTCATCAATGACATCAATGGCTTTATCTGGTAAATGACGTTCATTGATGTATTTCGCCGAAAGTTCTACCGCGGCACGCAGTGCTTTATTGGTGTAACGTACTTCATGGTGTGCTTCGTACTTCGGCTTCAAGCCCATCAAGATTTTAGTTGTGTCATCCAGAGAAGGCTCTACAACGTCAATCTTTTGGAAGCGACGGGACAACGCACGCTCTTTCTCGAAAATGTTGCTGTATTCTTGGTATGTAGTCGAGCCGATACAACGCAACTTACCGCTACTTAGTAGAGGTTTGATAAGGTTTGCGGCATCAACTTGACCACCAGAAGCCGCACCCGCACCGATGATTGTGTGTATCTCATCGATGAACAAAATTGCATCTTCTTCTTTTTCAAGCTGTTTCAAAATCGCCTTGAAGCGTTTTTCAAAATCACCACGGTACTTAGTACCAGCCAATAGAGAACCAATATCCAATGAGTAAATCACGCTGTTTTGAATAACTTCCGGGACCTGCCCTTCTACAATTCGCCAAGCAAGACCTTCTGCGATGGCTGTTTTACCTACCCCGGCTTCACCCACTAGTAATGGGTTATTCTTGCGGCGGCGGCAAAGTACTTGAATAGTGCGCTCTAGCTCTTTATCGCGACCAATCAGTGGATCGATATTGCCATCTTTAGCGACCTGATTAAGGTTAGTCGCAAAGCTTTCCAAACGTTCTTCAGAATTCGGCTCTTCGACACTCTCTGAACTGAACGAATCTGATGATGGGTCTTCGCTTGCACCTGACGCTTTGGTAATACCATGGGAGATAAAGTTAACAATATCTAATCGGGAGATGTCGTTTTTCTTCAGTAGGTAGGCGGCATGCGACTCTTGCTCACTGAAGATCGCCACAAGCACGTTTGCACCTGTTACTTCGTTGCGGCCAGACGACTGTACATGAAAGACGGCGCGTTGTAGCACACGTTGAAAACTCAAAGTCGGCTGGGTTTCACGCGTCTCATCACTGTCTGGGATAAGAGGCGTAGTTTGATCGATGAATATATCGAGTTCGTTACGTAAAGCGTCAAGATCCGCTTTACAAGCTAAAAGGGCTTCCTTAGCTGCATCATTTTCCAATAATGCAAGTAGGAGGTGTTCGACAGTCATAAACTCGTGGCGTTTATCTCGCGCCCGAGCAAATGCACCGTTAAGGCTTGACTCTAGTTCTTTATTTAGCATAAGTACCTCCCGAAAAAACAACTTGGGTTGTTCGAGCAAGTCTTCTTTGTTTACGCTTGCTCCATAGTGCAAAGTAGCGGATGTTCATTTTCCCTTGCGTACATCGTAACTTGCGCTACTTTTGTTTCGGCAATTTCTGCACTGTAAGTGCCACAGATTGCCTTTCCTTCATAGTGAATCTTGAGCATGAGCTGAGTCGCTTTATCAATGTCATGTGAAAAGAATCGCTCAAGTACCTCTATGACGAAATCCATAGGTGTATAGTCATCATTATTTAGTACAACATTGTACAGCTTAGGTGGCTGAACTTTCGTACTTTCTCGCTCCAGAAGATCAGAGTCCGGAGTGACCCATTCAAAATTTTTACTCATGGCAATTCAAAGATATCGTATCAAAGGGTTGATGTTTTCGACCTATAAAAACAATCTACCACAAGCGTGCAGCGCGGTGTAGTGAGATATGGCACCGAATTCGATCTTTGATCGATAAAAGTTGCTACCTAATATAGAGACTAATGCAGGTCTTGAGGGGGCGCAAATAAAAGATGCTTGTCGATAAGTTACACATTTTTACTTATAAAATAACTTTCTTTTTACCCCCTCCGAGCTACTGCGAAACATCTCTCAGTCTTCTACCGAGATCACACTTCCTAACTGAGAATGGGGTAATTATCACGAAAACTTCATTTTTTATTCAGTTAGAGGATTCATCTATCATAAGCAACACGAACAGTATGGTTTTTCCAGTGAATACTACTTTGCAGGCTAATTGACCAAACTTCCGCGTATATACGAAAAACTGTTTGCAAATTTGTTAATCTCAAAAGTGATTTGTTTTCAATTATGTTTCTGTTTGTTGCTTAATGCTATTGACTGTCGGGATTCATTGACTACAGTGGAAAGTGTTGATGCATAAATCGTCATTTTGAATCCATTTGTTTTTAAGCAGCTTGGTGAATGTGATTTCTCATTGACTAGATGTTTGTTAGCGTTCGCTGACAATAGTAGTACCAGGTTAAAGGTATAACTTGGTTGTTGTAACAACTCAGTAAAAAATGCATGAGGGATGTAAAAGCATGGCTACAGGTACAGTAAAGTGGTTTAACAATGCCAAAGGATTTGGGTTTATTTGTTCAGATGAAGAAGAGGGAGATATCTTTGCCCACTATTCAACTATCCAGATGGACGGTTATCGTACACTGAAAGCAGGCCAACAAGTCTCATACGAGATTGAAAAAGGTCCCAAAGGCTGTCACGCGAGTAGCGTCGTGCCTCTTGAAGGTCAAGCCAAATAATTAGAGCGCTGTCGAAAAATAAAAATATTGCTCTCGAAACATCATTTTGATGTTCTGAAGAGAAAAATAAACCCGCCAAGATAGCGGGTTTCTTACTATTTGTAGCTTATGAAATGCAGATAGACCACATACAAAGTATTGATAAAATAAGAAACACGCCGAAAGCGACGTGCTCTTTTCATCTATTTTACTTGTTAATGATCGCGTTAAAGGTTTCGCTTGGGCGCATCAACTTAGAAACCAATGCATCATCTAGCAGATAGTAACCGCCCAATTCTCCTTTCACACCCTGTGCGTTGTTTAGCTCAGCGACGATTTTTTCTTCATGCTCTGACAACGCTTTCGCAATCGGTGCAAACTCAGCAGCGAGATCAGCATCGTCTGTTTGCTCGGCAAGTGCTTTCGCCCAGTAAAGTGCGAGGTAGAAATGACTACCGCGGTTATCTAATTCGCCCACTTTACGTGATGGAGACTTGTTGGTATCTAAAAACTCACCAGTCGCTTTGTCTAGCGTATCCGCCAAAACTTGTGCTTTCGGGTTGTTTGCCACCACACTTAGATGTTCTAGGGATGCAGCTAGTGCTAAGAACTCACCTAAAGAATCCCAACGAAGGTGATTCTCTTTTTCTACTTGTTGAACATGCTTAGGAGCAGAACCACCAGCACCAGTTTCAAATAGACCACCGCCATTCATCAATGGAACGATAGATAGCATCTTAGCTGACGTGCCTAACTCTAGAATTGGGAACAAGTCTGTTAGGTAGTCACGAAGAACGTTACCCGTTACAGAGATAGTATCCAGACCCGCTTTCATACGCTCTAGCGAGTACTTACAAGCATCAACAGGAGATAGGATCTTAATCTCTAGACCGTCAGTATCGTGCTCTGGTAAGTAGGTATTTACTTTCTTAATGAGTTCAGCATCGTGCGCACGGTTTTCGTCTAGCCAGAATACGGCTGGAACACCTGTTGCACGTGCGCGAGTCACTGCTAGTTTAACCCAATCTTGGATTGGTGCGTCCTTCACCTGACACATACGGAAGATATCGCCTTCTTCAACCGCTTGCTCTAACAATACGTTACCCGCAGTATCAACAACGCGAACGGTACCCGCTGCATCTAGAATGAACGTCTTGTCGTGAGAACCATATTCTTCTGCCTTTTGAGCCATTAAGCCAACGTTAGGCACGCTACCCATAGTGGTCGGGTCAAATGCGCCGTGCTCTTTACAGAAATCAATCACCGCTTGGTAAATACCTGCGTAGCTACGATCTGGTATCATCGCTTTGGTGTCTTTTTGTTTACCATCTGGTCCCCACATTTGACCAGAAGAGCGAAGCATTGCTGGCATAGAAGCGTCTACAATAATGTCGCTTGGTACATGTAAGTTTGTGATACCACGATCAGAGTCAACCATCGCAAGTTCTGGTTGAGTTTGGTAAACCGCTTGAATGGCCGCTTCAATTTCTGCTTTTTGCGCTTCAGGTAGAGACTCAATTTTCGAGTAGACATCACCAATGCCATTGTTTACATCAACGCCCAGTTCTTCAAACAGCTTACCGTATTTATCGAAAACGTCTTTGTAGTAAACTTTCACTGCATGGCCGAAAATGACTGGGTCAGAAACCTTCATCATCGTCGCTTTCATATGAAGAGACAACAGCACGTCTTGTGCTTTCGCTTCAGCAATCTCTTTCTCGAAAAATTCAACCAGCGCCTTCTTCTTCATCACTGAAGTGTCAATGACTTCTTTATCTAGTAATGGGAACGCAGACTTGAGCTCTTTAACTGTACCGTCATTACCAACAAACTCGATTTTTACCTCTGTTGCACCAGAGATAGTCGTGGACTTTTCGCTACCAAAGAAGTCATTGTCTGACATGCTCGCAACATGAGACTTAGACTCTGATGACCACGCACCCATTGAATGTGGATTTTTCTTCGCGTAGTTCTTAACCGAAGTTGGAGCACGACGGTCTGAGTTACCTTCACGAAGTACTGGGTTAACCGCACTACCTTTGATTTTGTCGTAAGCCGCTTTAATCGCTTTCTCTTCGTACGTGCTCGGTTCTTCTGGGTAGTTTGGTAAATCGTAACCTTTCGCCTGAAGCTCTTTAATCGCCGCTTTAAGCTGAGGAACTGAAGCTGAAATGTTAGGCAGCTTGATGATATTTGCTTCTGGAGTTTGAGCCAGTTCACCAAGCTCAGTCAACGCATCGCCAATGCGCTGTTCTTCTTTTAGATGCTCTGGGAAGTTAGCGATAATTCGACCTGCTAGTGAAATATCACGAGTATCTACATTGATGCCAGACGATGCTGTGAATGATTGAATGATTGGTAGTAATGAATAAGTTGCTAGCGCCGGCGCTTCATCAGTGATGGTGTAGATAATTGTAGGTTTTTCTGTAGGCATGAAATTTCCCTATTTTTTAATCAACTTGTTGGCTGATCAACTCAGCGTCTGAGTTGGTTTAATTGACGCATTGCTGCACGTTAGCAGTACATGTCTCCTCACTAACGCCACATGCGGTTCGCACTCTTTGTTGTAGTTTGAAGCTCTAAGCTCTGAATCCATGAGTGCACTGATATAATTAAACAAATAACACGAATTAGTCTATCATTCTGTGCGCGTTTGTTAGTTTTAGGCGCGCAAATCATATCCGATCATGAGAAAACTTAAAACTTTCAAACACAGTTCATTTACATTTTTGCAGGGTAGTTAACATGTCATCTCGTACAGGTCAGGAAAAAGGTCGCAGTCGTAACCAGTCTAAAACGGGCCATTTTAAACACTCAGGAGCTCGCAATGGCTCGAAGACTCGTACTCAGCAAGACCGTCGCCCTAATCGCCCAACAAAAAGCCAAAAGCCAAAAGTGGCCCCCAAAGATCGTAAAGTCATTATTTTCAATAAGCCTTACGATACGCTCAGTCAATTTACCGATGGCGATGGTCGCAAAACGTTAGCGGACTATATCCCAATCAAAGATGTCTATGCGGCTGGCCGATTGGACCGAGACAGCGAAGGTTTGATGGTGCTCACTAACGATGGCATCTTGCAGGCGAAGCTCACGCAGCCAAAGTCAAAATCCCCGAAGACTTATTGGGTTCAAGTCGATGGCGCTCCTCTAGAGCAAGATCTTGAAAAATTGAGAAAGGGAGTAGAGCTAAAAGATGGTATGACCCTACCAGCCGAAGTTGAAGTGATTCCAGAACCACAAGTCTGGGATAGAACCCCTCCTGTTCGTTTTCGGGCAAATATCCCAACAACGTGGCTAGCCATTACCATTATTGAGGGAAGAAATCGCCAGGTGCGTCGCATGACTGCACACATTGGCTTCCCAACGCTGCGTTTAGTTCGTTACTCGATGGGCGGCATTGTTCTTGACGATTTAAAGCCAGGGGAGTGGCGAGAAATAAAGCTCTAGGCTTAAACCTCAAAAAACATAATAGCAGGCAATCGCCTGCTTTTTTAGTTTTTGTCGTTACCAATAACGATTATTGTTGAGCAACCCACTTCTTGAATGCCTGACGTTCTTCGTCTGTCATTTCTAGGTAGGCAATCTTCGCTTTTGTTACGGGTGATTTTACTCTTTGCGCGCTTTTGCTGGTTACAATTTCAGCCGTCGCTGCTTGTAGCTCAGACAATTCGACTCTCTTACCGTTTGCAAAGAAAACGCCATGAGCTTCATTGTACTCCGCTAGTTGCTCATCAAGGTTTGAATATGGGAACGCGCCTTTCTCACCTGGCATTTTATATTGCGAGTAATCAATAGACTTATCGTTGAAACTTACTTTCCAGTCCATTTTATCTTGCTCAAACAGCTTGTCTGCCTGACGTTTTTCTCTAAAAGGTGGCGCATCAATATAAAGCTCACCCGTGCCAGAACTAAAGCCAAGAATGTATGGTGCAGAGTAAACTTGAGTACGTTTATCACCACGCCCAATCGCTTTGTTTACTTTTACAACTACTTGGTTAGAGCCATCAACAAGACCAAACGGTTCACTCAAATCATCCGCACTAACGCCATTTACAAATAGCACTTGAACGCCTTGAGCGGTAGTTAGGGTTGCTGAAGTATCAGCTTTATTTGTTGTGTCTGCGTTCGCTGTTGTACCAAACAACCCAAGCACAAATGCTACTGTCCAAGCTTTTAGTCTCATATCCTAATAACCTTAAAATTCAATTAATTACATCAAAAGAGTTAAATATCGCTTACGATTCATCACAGTTTGAGGAAATCATTGCTGAAAAGCCAATCATTTCTACATCATTGACTGTAGATAACTGGTAAGCGCATTCAATTCTCAAAAATCTTCATGTACTCACTTGGTCAATGCTTTCAGGTGCCTAAGGAGATACAAGCTATTAATATAAAAAAGGCCGCAATAAATGCGACCTTTACTATATCTACTTAAGTTCTGCGATTAGAACGTGTAGTAAACACCAGCAACTACGATATCGCCTTCAGTTTTCATAGAAGCATCTTTGTTATCGTTTTCGCTTGCAGTGTATTCGATGAACGTTAGAACGTTACCAGTTACAGCGTAGTCAGCACCAAACGTGTAGTAAGATTGGTCGTGGTCGCCTTCGTACTCAGTGAAACCGAATGAAGTGTAAACGCGAGCTTCGTTCATTTGGTAAGCTGCTACTGCAGACCATGTATCTTGGTCAGCTTTGTTTAGCTCTTCAGCAACGTAGTTAACTGCAGCAGAGAAGTTGTCCATGTTGAAACGAACAGCTGCGCCCATTACTTGGTAGTCATCACCAGCAAGGTTACGGTTTTCTTGATCTTGGTAAGAAGCACCAACAGTGAACATTTCGTTGATTGCGTATTGTGCAGATAGACCGAATGCAGTATCGATTTTCTCGTCTTGATCTAAGTATGCATCAGCGATAACAGTTAGCTTATCGAAACTACCTTTAACAGAAACAGCGTGACCAGCACTTTCTTTTGATTTTACGAAGTCATCAACGTAGCCAAGACCTTCGTTAGTGTTGTCGATAGTGATTGCGTCCAGAGAATCACCAAAGTCACCAACTTCGCCAACAGCTACACCCCAGTTGTCACCGAAGTAAGCACCGAAGTAAAGATCATCTGTGCGTACACGTGCGTGTTCTCCGTCAATTTCACCAGTAAGTTTGTTGTCGTTATCGAAGAATTCACCGTTTTCTAGTTCAAATGAACCGAATACTTTAACGTCTTGGTTTAGTTTGTGTTCAGCATCGACTTGGACTTTAGCCCAAAGGTCAACGTCTACATCACGCTTAGTAGAAGTTTTACCGTTTTCTTTACGTTCAACAGTACTTACGTAAGTATCGATCTCACCTTTAAGGTTGAAAGAAGTTGTACCGTTGTCGTAGATGTTGCCTGCTGCTAGAGCAGACGTAGAGATGCCAGCTACTGCAAGAGCTACTAGAGTTTTTTTCATAATTAATCCACTGCCTTTTCTTAGTTCGGGATATCCTTGTCCGGTTCCCTTTTTTTATATGTTTGAGATAGAGCGTTAACAAAACGTTATACAGCGCCTTCTCAAAATCTGGAGCTAAGAGTGCAAAAGATTATTCTGGCTGTCAAATTTTCTAAATACCAATGTAAAAAAAACAAAAATAACATTTAAAAACAATAGCTTGAAAAGTTTATCTTTATTTATTCGACGAACATCTAATCAATCCTCTTGATTTTTCATAATTTATAAAACCATTAACAATGAGATTTTAAACCCAAAACAAATACTAAAAAACACAATATATAGAATAAAAAACCATACAAATATCATATTTGGAGTTTTATATTTTTCATATAATGAAATTAATTTCATTTAGATAAGGTTCAATATTTTTTTGTGAAGAAGATCTACATTCCTCATAAAAGCATTCCGTTTTGTGAACTACTGTACAACTAGTGATGTGTGCTACTATTCGCCTCCAACGCATTTGAGGCCCGTATGCTGACCAGTAACATTCAAAAATCGATTCGTAATAGCTATCAAAACCTGCAAGATCAACTTGATAACTTTGTTCCTAGAAGAGCACAAAACTACCTTGTTGCAGAGATTGCAAAAACGCTGTGCGGTCAGTACCACAAATCTAACCGAATACTGGTTGCAGAAGCAGGGACTGGAATTGGTAAGTCGCTCTCCTATCTAATGGCCGCCATCCCCGTGGCCGTACATAACAATAGAAAAGTGGTTATCTCAACGGCGACCGTAGCTCTGCAAGAGCAGCTCATAAATAAAGACCTCCCTCTTTTTCGTCGGATTACCGACCGAGAGTTTTCTTTTATTTTGGCAAAAGGCCGTCAACGATATTGTTGTGCAGAAAAACTTGCTTCAGCTTGTGGCGCTGATGGTGGTCAGTTAGCCATGTTCGAAACCAAGCCTAAGCAAAGAGATATAGAGCTGTTGGAAACAATGCATCGCTCTCTTGCGCAAGGTAAGTGGGACGGTGACCGTGATTCTTGGCCTAAAACCATTGATGATAAGCTATGGCAACTGATTGTTAGTGATAAACACAGTTGTAATAACAGCTTACCCGGCCATCGCGGCTGCCCATTCCAAAAAGCGCGCTCAGAGTTGGATAAGAATGATGTCATCATTGCGAACCACTCTCTCGTCATGGCAGACGCAGACTTGGGGGGCGGAGTAATCTTACCTGAGCCAGAAAACACGATATACGTCTTTGACGAGGCACATCACTTGCCTCATGTCGCCCGCGATCATGCTTCAGCATCTGCGAGCTTAAAAGGTGCGGCAGCATGGCTTGAGAAGTTAAATCAGTCGATTAGCAAGTTTTCATCGCTCGCAGACGAGAAGCGCGTAGCTCGATTTCGCAACGACCTTCAAGACGCGGTTCAGAACTTGATACCAGCACTGACTCAACTGCCTAAACAGTTCGATCCAGCTCAATTTGAAGAGAGTATCTACCGCTTTGAGCACGGTGAACTACCAGAATGGCTAGAGAACCAATCCAAAGAGTTAAAGCAGTTCAGTAAAAAAGCAAATCAAAGCGTGGCAAAAATTGCCGACCTTATTGCGGAAAGAGTAAAAGATGGGGAGCTTGCGACAAGATTGGCTGAACCAGCGCTTGCAGAGCTCGGCTTCTACATTCAAAGGTTAGAAAACCTAGCGCAAGTCTGGCACTTGATGGCTGAGCCAACTCGTGAAAAAGGTGCGCCTTTGGCTCGCTGGTTAGAAACCCACCCCGATCGCGAGGGTGATTTCATTGTGAGTGTTTCTCCGCTTGAAATTGGATGGCAACTCGACCAACAAATTTGGAGCAGGTGCATTGGCGCCATTTTAGTTTCCGCAACGATGCGTGCATTAAACTCCTTCCATTACTTTTGCCATCAGGTTGGTATTGATGGAAAACCAGAATCAGGCACACAGTTTTTAGCGCTTGCGTCACCATTCGATTACCAAAACCAGGCAGAATTGCTCATCCCTGCGATGAAATATGAACCACCAGCGCCTCAATTTACTGAATATCTTATTGAGATATTGCCTAAGTACTTGGAAGACAAGAAAGCCAACTTAGTATTATTCTCATCCTATTGGCAGATGAACCAAGTTGCGAAGGCGCTGTCTTCGGAGTTCATAAAAAAAGGCTGGGCATTGCAAGTTCAAGGTGAAAGCTCACGTCAAGAAATTCTAAAAAAACATAAAAAGCTAATAGAATCAAATAAAACCAGCATCTTATTTGGTACTGGCAGTTTCTCTGAGGGGCTAGATTTACCTGGCGAATTACTTGAAAACTTGGTGATTACAAAAATTCCATTTGGTGTTCCAACCTCCCCTGTCGAACAGGCTCACTCCGAGTATATCGAGAAAAAAGGAGGGAACCCGTTTATGCAAATAACTGTACCTGACGCAAGCAAAAAGCTGATCCAGAGCGTAGGTCGCTTACTGCGTAAAGAGAGAGATTCTGGTAGAGTAACGATTCTTGATCGACGCCTAGTCACTAAGCGATACGGACAAGCCTTAATCGACTCACTACCTCCATTTAAACGTAAAATAGAATATTAGAAGAATCACCATTTATGGAAATGATTGAGCCAACTATGCTGTTGGTGTTGGCGCTTGTCGCTTTTGTCGCTGGATTTATTGATGCAGTTGCCGGTGGTGGTGGCATGCTAACCGTACCTGCTCTACTATCGTTGGGCTTGCCGCCCCATATTGCACTAGGCACCAATAAACTTGCGGCTACCTTTGCCTCTTCTACTGCGGCATTTACGTACTACAAGAAACGTTTATTCAAGCCTCAATGCTGGGGAAGAGCATTTGTTGCGACGCTTGTCGGAGCAACATTAGGTACCCTACTTGTGGACGCGATTAGCACGGATTGGCTAGAAAAAGGGTTACCTCTTGTTATTTTAGCGGCGGCGTTATACACCGTCTTCCATAAAACACCGCACTCTCCTCATCAAAGTCCAATTCCCGAGCCTTGCCCAAAACTTCATAGAAAACAGTACATGCAAGGATTATCCATAGGGTTCTATGACGGGCTCGCAGGGCCGGGAACTGGGGCTTTTTGGACGGTAAGTTCAATGGCTCTGTATCGGCTGAATATCTTACTCGCCTCTGGCTTAGCAAAAGCAATGAACTTTACCAGCAACTTTACCTCTTTGATTACGTTTGCAGTCCTCGGTCATATCAACTGGGTGCTAGGCTTAACAATGGGGGTATGTTTAATGGCTGGCGCTTTTGTTGGCGCGCATTCCGCCATTCGGTTTGGTTCTAAATTCATTCGCCCTGTATTTGTTACTGTCGTCAGTATACTGGCCATAAAATTGGCTTATGACGCATGGTTTGTAGGTTTGTCATGAACATTTCTCAACTCCAGGAAAACCTAGAACAAATGGCGAAGCAAGCCGCTGTTCTTGACCGTCAAAGAGGCGAACACCATGTTCCGCTTTTTGATGAGCGCTTATTTGGTTGTCGCTCTCGCTTACTTACTCCTTGCGTAAAAGAAGCAAAAGCCACGCTGGATGCGATTGTGCGTGAGCAAAATGAAGGTAAGCTCACCGCTTTGCGTGCTGAGTACCTCACTGAACGGTTAGTAGCGCAAATAGGTGCGATTCAACGCGAGATTTCTACTACCAAAATTCGCAAGAATGAGATCAAACATAGCAGCCATTTCCGCAAGCCTATTAACGTGCTTTATCAGGAACTCGCTCAACACCAAGAGTGGGCAAGACGCTTGCGCGAAATGGTGTTAGAAAAAGAACGTGCTGTCGAAACCGCTCCTAGTTTTATGCGTGCCGAGGCTCAGAAAGTGTTACTAGCGACCGAGCAACGTTTGGCACGTTGTGAGGCAGCGCTTCTGAAACTAGAGAACCAAATTACACATAGGGAAAAACACCAATAATGGCCGAACAACCAACCTCGCCTTTAGATGACGCACCTGAAGAGATCAAATTGGCTGTCGATTTGATCTATTTACTTGAGAGCAATGAGATAGATCCAGAAGTTGCGCTTAACGCTTTGAAGATCGTGCAAAACGACTTAGAAAACAAATTAAAAGCAAAGTAGCCCAACGTTTCGCTCCTTTCACCGAGACTCGTTTTCAGTGCTCTTGCACAATGATACTATTCATAAAAAAGTACGCCCTCAAAAAGGATAAACAATGAAAGTAATCAGCTTTAACATCAATGGATTACGTGCGCGACTGCACCAACTCCAAGCGCTAATCGACAAACACCAACCAGATGTGATTGGCCTTCAGGAAATTAAAGTTCACGATGAAGCATTCCCGATTGAAGCTGTCGAAGCCATGGGCTACAAGGTGTATTTCCATGGTCAAAAAGCGCACTACGGCGTCGCAATGCTTTGTAAGCAAGAGCCTCTTCTCGTACAAAAAGGGTTCCCGACGGATAACGAAGAGCACCAAAAGCGCATGATCATGGCAACGTTTTTAAATGAAAACGGCGAAAAGGTCACGGTGCTAAACGGCTACTTCCCTCAAGGGGATAACATCAGCCACGAAACAAAATTCCCATACAAACGTCAGTTCTATAAAGATCTGATGACTTACCTAAACGAGCATCACAATAGCGACGAGCAATTGATTGTTATGGGTGACATCAACATTAGCCCTATTGATGCAGATATCGGTATCGGCGAACCAAACCGTAAGCGTTGGCTAAAAACAGGTAAATGTTCATTCCAACCGGAAGAGCGCGAATGGCTGAAAACCTTGCTAGACTGGGGCTTTGAGGACACCTTCCGCAAGCTATATCCAGAAGTGAACGATCAATTCTCGTGGTTTGATTATCGCTCTCGCGGGTTTGATGATAACCGAGGTCTACGAATTGATGTCATTTTGACGACCCCTTCTCTCGCGCAAAAATGTATTGAGTCGGGTATCGATTATGAATTGCGCGGTATTGAAAAACCTTCAGACCACGCTCCAATTTGGTCGACGTTCAAGTAATACATAACTGAGCAATAAGCGGGACTCAACGCTAAGCTTAACCCATGAAAAAGGGAGACTCTGTCTCCCTTTTTCATGCAAGTTACTTTCTACTCAGCTAGTTCAGCGGCCAAACCGTTTGACCATCAACACTGACTGGCGTTTGAGCAAATTCGTTCAGACAGTAGCCGGTATTGCTGCTTGCAAAGTAAGTGAGAGGCATCGGTGGTAGATTCAGCGCCACAACCTGCTGTTTCGCTTTTTCTGTGAACGAGAAGCCCCACATATCTAAATAGCTCGTCATGTCTCGCTGAGAGATGTAGCTCAGAGCAATAAGCAACCAGTCATTGTTTGAGATGCTATTTGCCTCTTCACGAGAGTAGTTGGCGAAACCAATACTCAATCGTCTCTCATTCCAAAGCGCATCATCCGATTTCAAGCGGTTAAACTCACGTTCAATCAGGTGCAATCGCGCCAATAAATGCCAACCATTTTGCAGTACACCTTCATGCTGCGTCGCCATCATCATTTGAATGTAAACGCGAGCTCCCCAACTCCAACCAGTTTGATTTTGCGCTGCCATGTAAACGTTTGGATCCGCTTGAGTTCGGCTTGCTTGCAATAATTCAAACTGGCCTTTGAAATCTAAGCTTTGGCAAGTTGAAACTTTCCCCGTATTCTGGAAGAAACGAGACTTACTGTAATACGAGTAGTAATTGGTCGTTGAATGCCCTTCCCAGCCTGCAAATCGGAATCGACCTTTTTCCAAGCCATGACCAAGCTCATGTAAATCACCGTGACCGAGTGGGCTGAATGACCAGTAAGCATCGTATGGGTTACCAGAACAGCCGTAACCACACGTCGCTTGGTCAGCGTTCATATGCTTCACCATATCAATATTGGCGATTTCCCAACCTTGATTTTTGGCATACTGGATAATTTCCGGAACCTCATCGATACCCGGCCCTTGGAAACCAGCCAAGACATGTGGGTAGTTATGAACATACTCTTCTGTCGCCAGCGCCATTTCAGCTGGTGTCGACCACATTTCATCGTTGACCGACTCTAACATCTTGTCACGCTTTGAGTGCACTTCAAACCCAGGGGTGATCAGTTCAGCCCAATCGAACAAATTCGCTTCAAGCTCCTGAATAAACGCATCGTTATCCTTTTCACTTCTCCATACAGGGTGCTGCGCTACATGGCTAAATGTTAGAGCTACTGGTACATCATTATTGTTAAAGTGAACCTGGATAGGCCCGCCATAAGGTGAAGTCAGCGTGACGGTTTCACCCGGCTTCACCTCATAGGCGAAAGAAGTCAGCATCTTTGGTCGCGTGTATCCATCTTTGCTGAACTCATGAGTTGCCCCACTTCTTAAACTGTTGATGACAATTTTAGTCGTCACTTCATTACTGTCATTGCGCGTGACCGTAAAGGTCTCTCCAGGAAGCGCATACACACCAGCAGAGCGGAAGTTACGCTTTGACTCCATATTAATCGTTGCGCTGATTCTCTTTACTTCAGGGCTAAACTCACTACGGCTGAAGTTCCCCATATTTGGTTGTTTTGGGTTCACACTTCGGCTGTTGTATTGTACATAATCGGCAAAATACGACTTTAGGAATTCGGTCGTTTGGGTTGATTGTTTGTCCATTGGGAACACAACCGTTTGACGATAGTGATCAGCCAGCAATACCATGAGTTTTTCGTATTGGTAGCCATCTTGATTAAACAAATCTACTTTTTGTTCATCAAGCTTTTTCAACCGATGGCGAATACTGTTTGCCCCTGCATAAAATTGACTTTCCATATTCGCAGTGTCAGGACAAGATTTGTCATCACACTGTGACAAGTCAACATTGAAGTTTTGAGATTCAAAACGAGACAGCAGCGCTTGTTGCATAGCAACAGAGTCTGGCACGAAGTTCATGAGTGATGAAGGCGCCCAATCAACCAAGCCTAACTTACGCCAATAGTTATCTCCCACATAATCAACATGGAATTTTTCCAAAATGTCTCGGCCAAGTTCAGTTAGTCCTCCATCCCAATGCAGGTATAGAACAGGAATTTGGGCTTGCTCAGCGTATGCCAGAGCATCGAGTACTTGTTGGTTGGTGTCGCCAGATTGCAGATGCTGTGACAAGATCAATAAGTTTGGAGTATTGGTTTGCAAGCAGCTAAGTAGCTTTGAACCATCGCATAGGTTGGCCTCGTTAAACGCCAATTCTTGTGAAACATTGTCTTTCAGCCAATTCCGAGTCGCTTGCTCATCAGGGAAGTAATAAGACTGATCCATTTGCGCGATGACAACGTTTGAAGTAGCTCCGCCTGACAACCAAGTGACCAGGTTGCTTAGCCATTGAGTCATCGCTGCATTCGAAGACTCGGGAAAGCGTTGTGCCGTTCTAAATGGGTTACTACCTAATAGCGCATAACGTTGACCATTAGCTTTTTCTCCAGCAACGCCAATTGACAACGCCTGATCTTTATAACCGCTAGCCATGGCCTTGTTGGTCATCAAGATGGTGTCGTTGAACCCATACTGAGGTGCCAATATCGCTGCATCATGGGTTGGATCCCAATAAAGGCCAGAAAGGTTTTTCGCAATTGCAGATTTGATCGTATTCGACTGTTTCTTGTGCCCTTCCACAACTTGCCGACTTTCTCGGATGAAATCGTTCGGGTCAGAAACGAGCAGTGCATTACCAGTTTCCAGAGCTTGTTGAACTGGAGCTGGCGTTGGTTTTACTTGAGCATTAGATTGTGACTCTCCCTCTCCCCCACCACATCCAGTGGCAACGGCGGCAAGGCCCAACGATAGAATTGTTTTTTTCATTTTTACTTACTAAACAATGGGTTTATCAAATATTAATGTAAGTGCATGAATAAAAAGAAATAGTCTTTTGTATCGGTAGGAAAAATAGGAATGAAGATAACAAAATCATCAAAAAGCAATGGTACCCATTCCGATACCATTGCTGACATTAATTATTAACTTAAAGGACGTAGGTATGCCAAGAAGCGCTTCTCTGCCACTTTAAAGCACCACAAGATCATAAATGTCAGTGCCATGTAGAACAGCCCCGCCGTAAGGAAAGATTCAAATGGCGCATAGTAACGTGAGTTAACTAAGCGCGCAGCGCCAGTTAGATCCATAATGGTAACAATACCCGCGACCGCACTACCGTGCAGCATGAAAATCACTTCGTTTGAATAAGCTGGTAATGCTCGACGCAGTGCACTAGGCAAGATGATACGTCTGTATGTCATAAACTTACTCATCCCATACGCTTTGGCAGCTTCTACTTCACCTTTGGGCAAGCCATTAATCGCACCACGAATAATTTCTGCTGTATAAGCCGACGTATTAAGAATAAAAGCGACTAAAGCACAAAACCAGGCGTTTTCCCACAAGGTATCTTTCACAGGAAAGAACTGATCCATACCGTAATAAATCAAATACAACTGGACCAGCAACGGTGTTCCACGGAAAAAGTAAATGAATCCCCAAGAAGGTAAGCTAAAGGCATAATTCGTACTATTACGTGCCACGGCTAATGGAATCGAGACACACAAACCGATAACCAACGCTAATCCTACCAGCCAAACTGTCGTCCAAAGTCCCTGAAGATAAGTTGGGAAGCTTTCAATAATCAAAGAAAAATCCATAACTTACCTCGCATGAATACTGAACTTACGCTCAACAAGCTTGAGTAGCCCGGTCGAAACGCTGGTAAAAAACAGAAAGATGAGCGCGACAGCCATGTAAAAGGTAAACGGCATTTTCGTCGTACCTGCCGCCAACGAGCTCATTCTCACCATGTCATCCAGGCCGATGATGGAAACTAACGCTGTGGTCTTGAGTAACACTAACCAGTTATTACCAAATCCAGGTAATGCATGACGAATCATCTGAGGCAGTAAGATTCTTCTAAACGATAAGGCTGAGCTCATACCATAAGCTTTCGCCGCTTCTAGTTCACCTTTGTCCACCGCCATGATCGCTCCGCGAAAAGTCTCCGCCATGTAGGCACCAAAGATAAAACCAATCGTGAGTACACCTGCAATAAATGGGCTGACATCAATATAGTCGGGTAAGTAAGACGTCCATTCATGGTTTGGATCACTCGAAGCAAACCACTCATTGAGCGTTTCGTTAATGGAGTACAGGCTATTGTTTAAAAGTATTTGTCCACCAAAGAAAATCAGCATCATCAGAACCAAATCTGGAATGCCGCGAATGACGGTGGTGTAAAGAGTGGCAATCGCCCTTGCCCATTTGTAAGGCGCTAACTTAGCTAATGCGCCAAGCATACCTAAGATCACCGCAAGAAGGAGTGAAAGCACTGCAACTTCTATCGTTACTAAAGCCCCTTTTAAAATCGAAGCTTCGTATCCTTGTAAATCTAGCATAGGTGAGTTCCTAATCCCTAAACTCAAAAAATCGACCGTTGACTACTTCTAGGAACAAGCCAACGGTCGCTTAATTACGGTTTATTCACCGTACACATCGTAGTTAAAGTATTTACCAGCAATTTCTTGATAAACACCTTTCTCACGTAGTGAAATTATCGCCGCGTCCAATTTCTTCGTTAGATCTTTATCTTGTTTACGCACGGCAATACCAAAGCCTTCACCGAACCACTTAGGATCGGTCAATGACGGACCAACAAACTCGTACGCGTCGCCGCCCGCTTTATTAAGCACACCTTCTTCTAGAGCAGAGGCGTCGCCCAATACAGCGGCAACACGACCATTGGCTAAATCTAGGTAAGCCTCATCAAAAGAACCGTAACGAACAATTTCTACTTTATCGCCATAGTTATCTGTCAGATATTTGTCGTGTGTTGTTGCACGTTGAACAGCGATTTTCTTGCCATCTAGGTTGTCAAAATCCAGATTCGCACCCTTCTTGGCAATAAATTTGTTTGGAATCAGTGCGTATTTGCCAGTGAAATCGACTTTCTTCTTACGCTCTTCAGTAATAGACATCGCAGCAATGATTGCGTCGTACTTACGCGCTAATAGAGAAGGAATGATGCCATCCCAATCTTGCGCGACAATCTTACATTTCACTTGCATTTCTTCACAAAGCGCGTTGGCCATGTCTACGTCGAAGCCTTTCAGAGAACCATCCGTTTCTGTCCAGCTAAACGGAGGGTAAGCACCCTCAATGCCGAAGCGAACTGTTTTCCATTCTTTCGCTTGAGCGACACCAGATACTGCCGTTGCAGCGATCGTTGCTGCTAATAACCACTTTTTCATTTCCATACTCCTGTGATTGCTATTTTATTTCGTTTTGTTTGTTGTGCTGGCTTAGGAGGCAATAGTCTGCCGCCTAAAAATATTAGTAAATGGATGAGATAAACTGCTGTAATCGTTCTGAATCCGGATTTGTAAATAGCTTAGCTGGATTTCCCTGTTCTTCCACTAAGCCTTGATGCAAGAACATCACATGGTTTGATACGTCTCGCGCAAACGCCATTTCGTGCGTGACCACCAGCATGGTTCGTCCTTCATCTGCCAAATCTCTCATTACCCCTAATACTTCCCCAACAAGTTCTGGGTCAAGCGCAGAGGTTGGCTCGTCAAACAACATCACTTCAGGGTCAACTGCTAGCGCACGGGCAATAGCGGCACGTTGCTGCTGACCGCCAGATAAGTGTCCAGGATAATAGTCTTTACGCTCATATAGGCCTACTTTCTTAAGCAAGACTTCTGCGTTTTCAATCGCTTGGGCTTTTGGTACGCCTAGAACATGAACAGGGGCTTCAATCACGTTTTCTAGTACTGTCAGGTGTGACCATAAGTTGAAACCTTGGAACACCATCGCTAGACGTGAGCGAATACGTTGCACTTGCTTTTCATTAGCAGGAACGGATTCCCCTGCTCGGTTGTTCTTCATTTGGATTAATTCACCATTCACCCAAATTTCGCCTGCGGTAGGCGTTTCTAGCAAGTTGATACATCGAAGAAAGGTACTCTTACCAGAACCGGAAGAGCCAATGATGGAGATGACATCTCCTTTGTGCGCGGCAAGAGAAATTCCCTTGAGAACTTCATTTTGTCCAAATGTTTTGTGCAGGTCTTTTATATCTAGCGCTGGTACATCATTCATGCGCTCTACTCCCTGTGTTTTTGTCACTGCAATTAAGGGACTCCGCCCTCTCTAATTCGGAACAAATTAGCACCACACCCTGAAACTTGCAACAAATTATTAACCTAAATAATTCGAATAGAAAGATACGATAGCCAAATTAATATGCAATATATAGCAACTTATTCTTCAAAAGCTGAATATTAAATATAAAAAAGCCCCTTTAGAAGGGGCTTAATAAATTTACAAAAGTGTTAATTGGAACTTATTTAGGGTCGTAATGAATTAGTTAAAACGACTGACTACCAATGAGTTTGAAGTACGTAATGTCACTTCATTTTCTAGGCCTTCTTTTTCAGAAGTAATGATGCCATCCAAGTCTTCATCTAGCTCAGGCTCTGACGCTTCACCATTAGAAAAGAAGCTCATGAAAACTTTAGAGTCGATATTGCTATCGTCACTTAATACCAAAGCAGTGCGATTAAAATCGTCCGAAGCTGAAACTTTCAAACCGTTAACGGCTGATGTTGGGAAATTGTAGTAATGGAGCTCAGGAACAACAACAGAGTCACTGTCACTCTTTGCGAAAATACGATGTGTGACTTTATAGTCGCCTGAAGCCGCAAAGTAAGCAACACGAGTAAAGCCTTCTGTAGACGATGTTAAACCCATGTCCAGATCAATCACCGAGTCTGCACTTCCTTGTGTTGATACACTTGGTTTTGTGTTTGGCAGGTTATCAATATTTAAGTAAGAGCTTGGATCAACGTCAATATCCCATCCATCAGAGACCGTTTCGTTAAGTAGAGACTCCCAACCATTAACTTGATTCTCTGAGAACGCCATGTAGACCCAAGTTTCTTTATTCGTTGCACTAGGACGACTATATTCAACGGCCGTTTTATCTAGCTTCAGCGCATCATACGCAAAGCCGTTAGTAACAAAACCAATGTGGAGAGTGTCGTAAGTATAATCAGAAGACGAATAAATGTTTGACGTATTATCCGCTCTGACTAAGGCGATCTCACCAGTCCCCCACGAACCAATACCATACTGGTACAGCACTTTGTCGCTTGAACCAGATTCATACTGGAACAACGCCGTTGGCTCACCTTTAAGGCCCATAAGTTCATCGGTAGGCAACATATCAGGGTTAGGTGACGTGAAAATATCGGTTTGCGAGACAAAGTTGTAGTCTCCACCACCTGATTCAGCATTTCGGTAATCTAGGTTAGTAAACTTATTGCTTGCTAAGTTACCGCCAGTAAAGCACTTGTTCAAAGAGTCTCGGTTAAGGGCAAACGTGGCATTACGTAGTTTCTTATCTTGTAAGAATTCTTTTGAAAACGTATTTACGCGAGCTTCTCTACCGTTAAATTCTATTGCTTGAAACGTTACAAAGCCGCCGTCAGGAATATCTTCAAGATAAAACTTAAAGTTATCAGTGGTTGGTTTGATGATGTCTCCGGCTCTTTTGCCATCTGCATCAGAGTAGTAACCGATAACATAGTTAGTCACTTGCTCTTTTGACGCTGCGCTATAGGTTAAAACCGTTTTATCACCGTTCAGCTCAGTTTTGTGGTCATACACCGTACAACCTTTCGCAGTAGCTTCACTTTCAGTCATTGTTGCTGGTATAGCAAAATCAAAAGTAAACGCTGTTTTCGGCGCAGCACCACCGCCGCCACCGCCACCGCCGCCACAACCGACCATTAACCCTGAGATGATTGCCACTAGTGGCAGTACTTTAAGCTGTTTCATGTCTTTTTCCTAAACTGAGCGGCAATGATTAGCCAAAAAATCGTCTTTGCCCTGTAGAAAGCAAGAATAAAGCCAGCTTTATATAATCATCATGAATATTGATATTGACCCTGCATCCCAGAACGATAAGAGCAACAAATTCTAATTTTATGCAACTTGTGTAATGAAATTACACAAGATTTCACCATCTCATTCGCATGCCAGAAACTTTCTGTAGTTTTATTTCACAACCATTCTTAAAGTGATCTAAATCAATCACCCTAAATGGCTATCTTGCTAGACTCCTGCCAAAAGATGAGGATTTTTTTGTGCCTCAACACAATAAGTTATTAGCTATGCTTAGGCACAATGTCGACGTGTAACAAATCTAATAATAGCTAGCATAAGCGTGCCGCAGGATGCGGATTAACACAATTGAATGAAGAATTCATAACTTTTAAATATATGAGGAATCTATGTCAGACGCAGTTAACAAAACGCACTCTGATTCAGATATCGAGACCAAGAGCTACCGTGAGCTTCATCGTCCAGCATCTGAGTTCGCAAGCCGTTCAGACTACCTAGACCACGAACTACAAATTATGAAGCCGCGTCGTTTCGGCTTAAACTTGCCAGGTCGTGACTTCCGTTTTGAACTTGAAGATCTTGTTCCAGCACTTGCCGGTACGATTGGTATTATCGCGATGTACTCTGCGGTAATGATGTCTTGGGCTGAAGGCCTAACTGCCGCATGGGACCATGTTAACCTGGGCAAAGATTTCGCCATCGAAGTTGCCCGTGTAGAGATGCTCATCCCTGCACTTCTTTTCTGTGTACTTGCTTCTGGCTTTATTAACCCTAAAGCCAACCTAGCAGGTAACCACGGCCCAATGATCCCTCTTATTGGTACCATCGCGCTTGCTGGTGCTCACCCTCTTGCATTGGCAATTCTCATTGGTGTGTTTGGTTTAATTCTGAGCCTGTTAAAAGGTGGTTCAAAACTGGTTAACCTCACCTCTGAAGGTACGGCTGGTGGCCTTCTCATCTTCTTGGGTTTAACCGGAACGATGAGCCAAATTAATTCCATTCAAGCTTGGGCTGTTGGTTTGCAATCCGACACAGTTGCCGCAGGTAGCATGGGTTACATCGGTCTAATCGTTCTTGCGGTTACTATTGGCCTATACGCGTTCCTTGCTAAAGTGAACAAACGCTGGCTAGCAATCCCTGTTTGTGCCTTCACTGGCCTTGCAATCGCACTTGTTCTTGGCGCAGGCTTCGATATTAAATTCGTAACCGAGACGGGTCTTCCAAACCTAAACCCAATCTACTGGTGGGGTTCAACAGAAGAAGGTTGGATGCTTGGTCTTCCTAATATGGAACACTTCATTGCTTCTCTACCATTCGCAATTCTTGCTGTAGCAATGTGGTCTCCTGACTTCTTGGGTCACCGCATCTTCCAAGAAATGAACTACCCACGTAAGAGTGAAAAAGTACTGATGGACGTTGATGACACAATGACAATGTGTTCTGTGCGCCAAATGGTCGGTACCGCTGTCGGTGGTGGTAACATCACATCATCTTGGGGGACTTACATGATCCCAGCAGCAATCGCGAAGCGCCCTATTCCTGGCGGTGCAATCTTACTAGGTTCTCTATGTATTATTGTTGCAATCCTTGGTTTCCCTATGGATGTTGCTGTATGGCCACCAGTTATGCGCGTTGCTCTTCTCGTTGGTGTCTCTCTACCACTACTTGAAGCTGGCATGCAGATGGTGAAAGACTCAAAAGATTCACAAGCGGCAGGCATCTGTATCTTTGGTTCGGCAGTCGTTAACCCTGTTCTAGCTTGGGCACTAACTATGCTTTTAGATAACAACGGCTTAATTGGTGATAAAGAGCGCGCGTCTCGCTTGTCGTTTGTAGACAAGATTGTGATCCCAGTAAGCGTACTTATTATCTGTTTAGTTGCTATGCTTGCAGTTGGTATGCTTGAAGGCCAATATGGCATCCAAGCTTGGCTGTAAAGCTGACAGTTCAGAAAATGTGTGGGTAGCGCTAGTCGCTACCCCATTTTTATCGAGATTTTTGAGGATTTATTGATTTAGTTTAAGGTTTGCAAAAAAATTTTAGTTTAACCTCTAACTGTTGCTTAAAAAGAGAAACGTTAAAACTAGTGACAATATTTATAGTTTTGTAACTCGAACATTTAAATTTAAGACTATAAATATTGTTATTCATAAGAGTGTACTGTTCCCCTCTTTAACTTGGGGATAGCTGGCTCAACGGCGAAGCAGTACGTATTTTTTTCTACTAAAAAGGTAGGTATGTCATGGCAGAGCAATTTGCTAAAGCTTGGGAAGGTTTTGCTGCAGGCGACTGGCAAAACGAAGTAAACGTTCGTGATTTCATTCAGAAGAACTACACTCCGTACGAAGGCGACGAATCTTTCCTAGTTTCTGAAGGTACTGAAGCGACTAACAAGCTTTGGGCTAAGGTAATGGAAGGCATCAAACAAGAGAACGCGACTCACGCTCCTGTTGATTTTGATACTTCAGTTATCTCTACCATCACTGCTCACGATGCAGGCTACATCGAAAAAGACCTAGAAACTATCGTAGGTCTTCAAACTGACGCTCCTCTAAAACGTGCGATCATCCCTAACGGTGGTATCCGTATGGTTGAAGGTTCATGCAAAGCCTACAACCGCGAGCTTGACCCACAAGTTAAGAAAATCTACACAGAATACCGTAAAACTCACAACCAAGGCGTTTTCGACATCTACACTCCACAAATCATGGCGTGTCGTAAGTCTGGCGTATTGACTGGTCTTCCTGATGCATACGGTCGTGGTCGTATCATCGGTGACTACCGTCGTGTTGCTCTATACGGTATTGATTTCCTAATGAAGGATAAATTCGCACAGTTCTCTTCTCTACAAGAGCGTTTCGAGAACGGCGAAGACCTACAAATGACAATGCAGCTTCGTGAAGAGATCGCAGAGCAACACCGTGCTCTAGGTCAAATCAAAGAAATGGCTGCAAAATACGGTTGTGACATTTCTCGTCCTGCTGAAACTGCACAAGAAGCTATCCAGTGGACTTACTTCGGTTACCTAGCTGCTGTTAAATCTCAAAACGGCGCGGCAATGTCTCTAGGCCGTACTTCTACATTCCTAGACATCTTCATCGAGCGCGATATCGCTGCTGGCCGCATCACAGAAGAACAAGCGCAGGAAATGATCGACCACTTCGTAATGAAACTACGTATGGTTCGCTTCCTACGTACTCCTGAGTACGATGATCTATTCTCTGGCGACCCTATCTGGGCAACTGAGTCTATGGGTGGTATGGGTCTTGACGGTCGTACGCTAGTTACTCGTACAAACTTCCGTTTCCTAAACTCACTATACACAATGGGTCCTTCTCCAGAGCCAAACATCACTGTTCTTTGGTCTGAGCAACTACCTGAAGGCTTCAAGAAGTTCTGTGCGAAAGTATCTATCGATACTTCTTCAATCCAGTACGAAAACGACGACCTAATGCGTCCAGACATGAACTCTGACGACTACGCAATCGCATGTTGTGTATCTCCAATGGTTGTTGGTAAGCAAATGCAGTTCTTTGGTGCTCGTGCTAACCTTGCGAAAACTATGCTTTACACCATCAACGGTGGTGTGGATGAGAAGCTAAAAATCCAAGTTGGTCCACAAATGCCGAAGATCGAAGGCGATGTACTGAACTACGATGAGTTGTGGGAGAAAATGGACCACTTCATGGATTGGCTAGCGAAGCAGTACGTGACTGCACTAAACGCTATCCACTTCATGCACGACAAGTACAGCTACGAAGCGGCACTAATGGCTCTACATGACCGTGACGTTAAACGTACTATGGCTTGTGGTATTGCTGGTCTATCTGTTGCGGCTGACTCTCTGTCTGCAATCAAATACGCAAAAGTTAAGCCAATCCGTGACGAAGACGGTCTAGCAATCGACTTCGAAATCGAAGGTGATTACCCTAAATTTGGTAACAACGACCCACGCGTTGATGATATCGCATGTGAACTTGTTTCTGTATTTATGGGCAAAATCCGTAAGCTTAAGACTTACCGTGATGCAATCCCTACTCAGTCAATTCTTACTATCACTTCAAACGTGGTTTACGGTAAGAAAACTGGTAACACACCTGACGGTCGTCGTGCTGGTGCTCCATTTGCTCCAGGTGCTAACCCAATGCACGGTCGCGATGAGAAAGGTGCCGTAGCATCACTAACTTCAGTTGCAAAACTGCCGTTTGCTGACGCACAAGATGGTATCTCTTACACATTCTCTATCGTACCTAATGCACTAGGTAAAGATGAAGGTTCACAACGCGCTAACCTTGCTGGTCTGATGGATGGTTACTTCCACCACGAAGCGGGTATCGAAGGTGGTCAACACCTAAACGTGAACGTTCTTAACCGCGAAACTCTAGAAGACGCTGTTAAGCACCCAGAGAAATACCCTCAGCTAACAATCCGTGTATCTGGTTACGCTGTTCGCTTTAACTCTCTAACTGCAGAGCAACAAGCTGACGTAATCGCACGTACATTCACAGAGTCTCTATAAGACTTTAATGAAATAACGTTTTAGTGATACAACAAAGGCTGATGCTTCTAAGCATCAGCCTTTTTTTATTTCTTGAATGAAAGTTGTGATATTACGAAAGATTTTGCCCACATTCTTACGTATGATGCGAAAAAAGTTAGTAAATAAAGTATATGAAACTCAGTAAATTAATTGTTCTTACTCTTCTTTCTCCAGTTGCGATGGCATCCACTAAGTCTACGGTTTCTTTTACACTCGACAATGATGGTATTTTCGGCGTCGACCAAGACTACACAAATGGTATTTTTCTTTCCTACGCAACAGGCCAACTGAAACAAGAAAGCCAATGGAAATGGCTGAGTCTGGCTGACTCAGAACACGCCAATATCGATAAAATAGAGTTGGTTCTTGGCCACAAAATGTGGACTCCGAGCGACATTGAAGCGGATTATCCACTGGTCAATGATCGCCCATATGCGGGTTATCTACATACTGAGATCAACTATCTTTCTTTGACTGATGATAAGGCCGTCCGCTACAACTTCACCATCGGTGCAACAGGTGAAAGTTCGCTTTCAGAAAAAGCGCAAGAAATTGTTCACGGCATCACTGGTTCAACCGATCCTCAAGGCTGGGATTACCAAATTGACGATGAAATTGCCTTTAGCGTTGGTTACCGAGCTTTCAATAAACTCATGCGCAGTGAGGGCCAGAAGACGCAATGGGAAATCACTAATGTGAATGACATTAACGCAGGTAACTTCCGCAGCGATGTATCACAAGGAGTCATGTTCCGCTGGGGTACAAACCTAGCAAGCAGCATCGGAGCCGCCAATATTAGTGTTGAGAGCCCATTCTCAGCGAGTATGCTCGCACAGGATACTTCAAGCTGGTTCTTATTTACGGGGTTTGAAGGTCGTTACCGTTTCAATGACATGACCATCGAAGGCGATCGCCCTGGTATTCCTGAGCCATCCGCGCCATACGACGTCACACTGCAAAATTGGCAAGCAAGCGCCGTAGCAGGTGCAACTTGGTATAACCAAAATTACGGTGCAAGCCTAACCTTTACGATAAAAACGCCAGATTATGAAGAATCCCAAACTGATGTTTATGGGACAGGCTCCTTCTCTGTGTTCGCCTTTTTTTAAAAGCTGACTTATCCCTGTATCCACACCAATCTAAATACAAGGCAAGTTCTCTCGTTTGGTATTAACCAACCCTGTGATCAAGCATTTATTTAGATTGGTCTATCTATTTTCTTTCTTCACATAACCTTGCCTTTAGTACCGACAAAGCTGTTTTAACCCTGCTTTTTGTAATAAAATAACAGCTAGAATTTACTAGTAATGAGAGCAAAAGATGTCAACAACTGGTCGTATTCACTCATTTGAGTCATGTGGTACCGTAGACGGACCTGGTATTCGTTTTATCGTCTTCTTGCAAGGTTGTTTGATGCGCTGTAAGTATTGCCACAATCGCGATACATGGGATACGCATGATGGCAAAGAAGTTACGGTTGAAGAGATCATTTCCGAAGCGAAAAGTTACCGCCACTTCATGAATGCATCAGGTGGTGGCGTTACTTGTTCTGGCGGCGAAGCGATGCTTCAACCTGAATTTGTACGGGACTTTTTCCGCGCAGCTAAAGCAGAAGGTATTCATACGTGTCTAGATACGAACGGTTATGTTCGTAAACACACTGATGTTATTGATGAAGTACTGGATGCAACAGACTTAGTAATGCTTGATATCAAGCACATGAAAGATGAAGTGCACCAAGATCTCATCGGCGTATCGAACCGACGTACATTGGACTTTGCTCGTTACTTGCAAAAAATCGGAAAGAAAACTTGGATTCGCTATGTAGTCGTGCCTGGTTACACAGATGACCCTGAAGCAGCACATATGCTTGGTGAGTTTATTAAAGATATGGATAACATCGAAAAGGTCGAGTTACTTCCTTATCACAAATTGGGTGCCCATAAATGGGAAGCATTGGGCTTAGAATACCCACTCGAAGGGGTAAACCCTCCACCGAAAGAAACGATGGACGAGATTCAATCCATTCTTGCGCAGTACAACGATAACGTAAAATACTAAGTGAACAGCAAGACTAACCTCTTTAAAATACCAGCATATTGCTGGTATTTTTTTAACTATACCTAAGTACCTTCAATGAATCTCTATGAGGTGATTTAGGTATAAAAAGAACAATAGAAATGATTGCGTCACGATCGCATAGGAAGGTAGTAACATGGATTGGTTTAACTTGGGCTCGCTGGTTGTCATACTTTGGATAGTGCTCGCCTACTGTCTACCAGATTGGAAAAAAGTAGTTTGGCCCAAGCTTGAAAAGGAAAAAGCATTTCAGCACCTCGTTTTTGCAACACTCTTTTTTTTCAGCATCCTATGGGCAACTCAAGCAGGCGTAAAAGAAGGACTACAGATTCATTTTCTCGCGCTAACAACGCTGACGATGATGTATGGTTGGCGTATGGCCTTTCTAATCAGTATCCCCGCAATGCTGGTCAACCACCTGCTACATGATGTGTCGTTGTTGCAGTTACCCACGTCTTTAGTATTGTCTGCCCTGCTTCCTATCTTCATTAGTTACCTCGTCTTTCTTTTGAGTTATCACTACTTGCCAAGAAACATTTTTGTGTTCATCTTCGTTGCAGGTTTTTTCAACGGCGCGATAACAGGAAGCCTGCATCTGCTGATTAACTCCTTTTACCATTTATCGGTTGGTCATTACGATTGGGAAACCATTCAACATAACTACTTTATTTTTGTACCGTTGCTTGCCTTCCCTGAGGGCCTATTAAATGGTATGTCACTGGCGGTTTTAACCGTATTCAAGCCAGAGTGGCTAAGAGTATTTTCAGACCGAGACTACATATACAATCATTACCATAAATAAGTGTTTTTAAACTGGTCAAAAGTGACAGTTCTTGCCATTTTTTAGTATTAAATATGTGTTGAGATCATGTTTCACTCATGTCTTAAGCGTTAACCTAAGCACATTAAAAATGTATTAGATATCTAGTGAGGTCATCATGGAAATGTCAAACGCTCAACGTTTGATTCTATCAAACCAATACAACCTTATGTCTCAACTTGATCCAAGTAATGCGGCCAAATACAAACGCTTACAAACGATCGTTGAACGTGGCTATGAGCTACAAATGCGTGAGTTGAATAAAGATTTCGGCTGTCTGTCAGAAGCGGAGTGTCGTGAGATCATCGACGTTATGGAGATGTATCACGCGATGCAAGAATCTTACAACATGCTCGATACCGAAGATCGTAACAAAGTGGATCAGCGCCGCTTGCAGTTCCTTGGGTTTGATATTGCTTCGGAGGCCCAACAAGTCCATTACGTACGCTTCCTTATTGATTCTGAAGGTCTGTACCCTCAATTTGATAAAGCAGACCATCACTTTAACAGCCAAATGCCAATGCTGGATAAATACCGTCGTATGCTACAAACTTGGCGCAACTGCCCTCGTCAGTACCATTTATGCGAAAACGAGCTTGCACAAATCTTCAGCGCATAAAATATTCGTCTACGAAAAGGAAAGCACTCGCTTTCCTTTTTTATTTGCCCTGTCACAACCTTACCGCTGCTTTTTCACCTTCTTACGCTTCCCTTGTGCGATGTAGAGCAATGAATCACTGAGACCCTTCTGTCTTTGCCAAATATCTGATTTCTATTGCACCTATTCACGACATAAATTCATCTTCAGTGAAAGAGTGATTCAAATGTCACTTTTGCAATAAATTCATAATTGTTAAGCAAAATTGCAAATCCCCGACTAGGCTTAAGTAGAGAAAGGCTGTGATTGAAAGATTCATACCCACCGCTCACCGTTGTAATGAAAAAACTGTCCATAAAGCAAAGTCTTTGGTGTCGCCAATCTTACATTCTGTACGAACCAAATGTGATAACAGGACGTATATTCAAACAACAAGGAGCATAACAATAGGTGGGAAAGCCTGAATCAACGTTCGTCGGTAGACTGACTATTAAAGGGGAAAGCGACATGAGTATTTTCGACCACTATCAATCAAGATATGAAGCTGCAAAAGATGAAGAGATGTCGTTACAGGAGTTTCTAGCCCTGTGTAAGGATGACAAAAGCGCTTATGCTAATGCAGCAGAACGCCTACTGATGGCGATCGGTGAACCAGAGATAATCGATACGGCAAAAGACCCGAGATTGAGCCGCATCTTCTCGAATCGTGTTATCTCTCGTTATGAAACCTTTAAAGATTTTTATGGTATGGAAGATGCCATAGAGCAAATTGTGTCTTACCTAAAACACGCGGCGCAAGGTTTAGAGGAACGTAAGCAGATCCTTTACCTACTCGGTCCTGTCGGCGGTGGTAAGTCCTCACTTGCTGAAAAACTTAAGGCTTTGATGGAACAGATGCCTATCTATGTTCTTACTGCTAATGGCGAACGTAGCCCAGTGAATGACCATCCATTCTGTCTATTCAAAGCCACGGAAGACGGCGATATTTTGAAAAAAGAATATGGCATCGAGCAACGTTATCTTCGCTCGATTATGTCGCCATGGGCCGCTAAGCGCCTTCATGAATTTGGCGGCGATATCACTAAATTTAAGGTAGTGAAAGTTCGCCCTTCAATTCTCGATCAGATCGGTATTGCTAAAACAGAACCTGGGGATGAAAACAACCAAGATATTTCATCACTGGTTGGTAAAGTCGATATCCGTAAACTCGAACATTATTCGCAAGACGACCCAGATGCCTACAGCTACTCCGGTGCGCTGTGTAAAGCAAACCAAGGTTTAATGGAATTCGTTGAGATGTTCAAAGCGCCGATCAAAGTACTTCACCCACTATTGACGGCAACGCAAGAAGGTAACTTCAACGGTACTGAAGGTCTATCTGCGATTCCATTCGACGGTATGATTCTGGCTCACTCGAACGAATCTGAGTGGCAGACCTTCCGTAACAACAAAAATAACGAAGCCTTCCTCGACCGTGTGTACATTGTAAAAGTACCTTACTGTCTCCGCGTATCCGAAGAAGTGAAAATTTACCAAAAACTGCTTGAAAACAGTGAGCTGTCTCAGGCTCCTTGTTCTCCAAGCACGCTCGAAACTTTAGCGCAATTCAGTATTCTTTCACGCCTGAAAGAGCCTGAAAACTCATCCATTTTCTCAAAAATGCGCGTCTACGATGGTGAAACACTCAAAGACACCGATCCAAAGGCAAAAAGCTATCAAGAGTATCGTGATTATGCGGGTGTCGATGAAGGCATGAATGGTCTCTCTACACGTTTCGCCTTTAAGATTTTGTCGCGCGTATTTAACTTCGACCAAACCGAGGTGGCAGCCAACCCTGTACACCTGTTCTATGTGATTGAACAACAGGTTGAACGTGAACAGTTCCCTGCTGAAACGGCAGAGAAATATCTCGAGTTCTTGAAAGGCTACCTAGTGCCTCGCTACGTTGAATTTATTGGTAAAGAGATTCAGACCGCTTATCTCGAGTCTTACTCTGAATACGGTCAGAACATCTTCGACCGCTATGTCACCTACGCAGACTTCTGGATTCAAGACCAAGAGTACCGAGATCCAGAAACTGGTCAGCTATTTGATCGATCTTCACTCAACGCTGAGCTAGAGAAGATCGAGAAAACCGCTGGTATTTCTAACCCGAAAGATTTCCGAAACGAAATCGTTAACTTTGTGCTTCGTGCGAAAGCGAATAACAATGGTCAAAACCCGGTTTGGACCAGCTACGAAAAACTGCGCACAGTAATCGAGAAGAAAATGTTCTCCAATACCGAAGAGCTACTTCCGGTTATCTCATTTAATGCGAAAACCTCTTCTGAAGATCAGAAGAAGCATGACGACTTTGTCGCTCGCATGATGGAAAAAGGCTATACCGAGAAACAGGTTCGCCTACTTTCTGAGTGGTACCTACGAGTACGTAAGTCATCCTAACCCAGTATTGAGTTAGGTCGCTTGTGAAACATGAAGAGGGCTATTTCATGGCGCAATTTATAGACCGAAGGCTCAATGGCAAGAACAAGAGCGCTGTTAATAGACAGCGCTTCTTGAAGCGCCACAAAGAGCAAATAAAAGAGTCGGTAGCAGACGCAGTGAATCGACGCTCGATTACGAATACGGAAACGGGCGAAGACGTCTCTATCCCTCACAAAGACATCAATGAGCCGATCTTTCATCAAGGCAAAGGTGGTGTTCGCGAACGAGTTCATCCCGGCAATGACCAATTCATTACTGGTGATAAAATTGAGCGTCCCAAAGGTGGCGGTCAAGGTAGTGGCTCGGGAGAAGGCAATGCCAGTCCAGATGGAGAAGGCCAAGACGAATTTGTATTCCAAATATCAAAAGATGAGTACCTCGATATTTTGTTCGAAGATCTCGAGCTGCCTAATCTAGAAAAAAACCAAATTGCCAAAATTACTGAATGGAAAACGCACCGCGCAGGCTTTCAAACTGCTGGCATCCCTTCAAACATTGCGGTAGTACGTTCGCTACAACAATCTCTTGCACGACGTACGGCAATGACCGCAGGTAAGAAACGTCTTCTCAAAGAGCTAGAAGATGAACTTGCTCGTATCAAAAACATTGAACCCGCTCAGCAGTTTGAAGAGAACCGCTTGAAGGCTGAAATTGAAGAGCTGCGTAAGAAAATTGAGGGGGTTCCATTTATTGACACCTTCGACTTACGCTTTAAAAACTATGAAAAACGCCCTGTACCATCTAGTCAAGCGGTGATGTTTTGTTTGATGGACGTATCGGGCTCGATGGATCAAGCAACGAAAGACATCGCAAAACGTTTTTACGTTCTATTATACCTGTTCTTAACTCGTACTTACGAGAATGTAGACGTTGTCTTTATTCGCCACCACACCCAAGCGAAAGAAGTGGACGAGCACGAGTTCTTCTACTCGCAAGAGACCGGGGGCACTATTGTATCCAGCGCATTGAAACTGATGGATGAAATCGTAAAAGAGCGCTATCCAATTGGACAATGGAACATTTATGCTGCGCAAGCATCCGATGGCGATAACTGGGCAGATGACTCGCCAAGATGCCGCGATCTATTAGTGAACAAACTACTGCCAAACTGTCAGTACTACTCCTACATAGAAATTACGCGACGCTCGCACCAAACTCTATGGCATGAGTACGAAAAGCTCACCGATGAATTTCCGAACTTCGCAATGAAAAACATTCGCTCTGTGGAGGATATTTTCCCAGTCTTCCGTGAACTATTCCAAAAAGAAACGGCGTAAGGAGGCTAGCGATGAGTACCGCAACGAAAAACCTCTCAGGAGAGGCGCCTAAGAAGCGTAATAGTAAAATGCTGCCAGATGGACCGGATTGGACATTTGAGCTGTTGGAACGCTACCACAAAGAGATTAAGCGTGTCGCACAACACTATCGCCTAGACACTTACCCTAACCAGATAGAAGTGATTACTTCCGAACAAATGATGGATGCCTACTCAAGTATTGGTATGCCCATCAATTACAACCACTGGTCGTTTGGTAAGAAGTTCATCCAAACGGAGCAGAACTATAAGCATGGTCAAATGGGGTTAGCCTACGAGATTGTCATTAACTCCAATCCGTGTATCGCCTATTTGATGGAAGAAAACACCGTGACAATGCAAGCGCTGGTGATTGCTCACGCTTGTTACGGACACAACTCTTTCTTCAAAGGTAATTATCTGTTCCAAACCTGGACGGACGCTAGCTCCATCATCGATTATTTACTGTTTGCCAAAAAGTATTTAGCTGAATGTGAGGAGCGATATGGAGTACAGGAAGTGGAAAAACTGCTCGACTCCTGCCACGCCTTAATGAACTTTGGTGTGGATCGTTACAAGCGACCAGAAAAAATCTCCATTACCGAAGAGAAAGCGCGACAAGAAGAACGCGAGGCATACTTACAGTCTCAAGTGAATGAATTGTGGCGCACAGTACCAAGAGCCAAAACCAAAGAGGAAGATCTGAAAGAGCGGTTCCCAAGCGAGCCTCAGGAAAACTTGCTCTACTTTTTCGAAAAGCATGCCCCGCTACTAGAGCCGTGGCAACGTGAAGTCGTGCGGATTGTACGCAAAATCAGTCAGTATTTTTATCCGCAAAAACAAACGCAAGTCATGAACGAAGGCTGGGCAACATTCTGGCATTACACCATTCTCAATCATCTTTACGATGAGGGCTTGGTATCCGAAAAGTTCATACTAGAGTTCTTACATAGCCATACCAGTGTGGTAGCTCAACCGCCTTATAATAGCCCTTACTTCAATGGTATTAATCCATACGCCTTGGGCTTTGCTATGTTCCGAGATATTAAACGTATCTGTGAAGAACCAACCGATGAGGACAAGGAGTGGTTTCCGGACTTGGCAGGAACGGATTGGTTAGATGCGGTACATTTCGCGATGCATAATTTCAAAGATGAAAGCTTCATTAGCCAATACCTTTCTCCGAAATTAATGCGTGATTTCAAGCTATTTGCGATCAACGATGATGACCACAAAAACTTTATTGAAGTCGCCGCGATACACGATGAGATGGGTTATAAACGCATTAGAGAAACCTTAGCCGCTCAGTACAACTTATCTAACCTTGAGCCAAACATTCAGGTATTTAATGTCGATGTTCGTGGGGACCGCTCACTCACGTTGCAATACGTACCTCATAACCGAATCCCGCTTGATGACAGTTACGAAGAAGTTCTGAAACACGTCTACCGATTGTGGGGATTTGATGTCATTCTGCAAGAAGTAAAAGACACAGGTCACCGAGAAGTCTTAGCGACCTGCCCTAAACGGAATCAATATGACACAAACATCTAACTAATACTTGGGCATAAGCAACAAAAAGGCTCCTAATTCAGGAGCCTTTCTCGTTCTTAATTCAATGTGACCTTTAGTTATGCTTGCTTCGCCACAATAGCGCGCACCGCCTCTAGATCTTCTGGCGTATCAACGCCGGCTGCTGGCGCTTCTTTCGCTACCGCTACATGAATTTTTTCACCGTACCAAAGCACTCGTAGTTGCTCAAGGCACTCGATCTGCTCCAATGCGCTCGGAGCCCAGTTTACATACGTATTAATGAAACCAGCTCGATAAGCATAAATACCAATATGACGCATTAATGGATTGGCAATGATTTTGTCTTGTTTGGCAAAGTTATCGCGATCCCAAGGGATAGTTGCTCGACTAAAGTACATCGCATAGCCTTGCTCATTAGCCACAACTTTAACTGCATTCGGATTGAACACTTCTTCTTCTGAGTCTATTTCTACGGCTAATGTCGCCATCGGAGCGTCACACCCCGATAAGTTATCAGCAACCTGACGAATGATAGACGGTGGAATCAAAGGCTCGTCCCCTTGCACATTAACAATAATGTGGTCTGCAGGAATAGCCATTTTTTCAACAACTTCAGCAAGGCGTTCAGTACCTGATTCGTGGTTAGGAGAGGTCATACAGACTTTACCACCAAACGACGAGACAGCATCAGCAACACGCTCGTCATCAGTTGCCACGATAACATCTTCCGCACCCGCTTGTAGCGCTTGATCGTAAACCCACTGAACCATTGGCTTACCGCCAATATCCGCTAACGGTTTACCAGGCAAGCGGCTCGATGCGTAACGCGAAGGAATGACAACCGTAAAAGACATTAGCGTCCCTCATCCATACTCATAGTACGAGCCTCAGGCTCGAGCAGAACGGGAATACCCTCTTTGATTGGGTAAGCGAGGCGATCCAATTTGCAGATCAACTCTTGATTCTCTTTATCGTACGTCAGCTTACCTTTGCAAACAGGGCAAGCTACAATCTCAAGCAGACGGTGATCCATAAGCCGCTTTAACCTCTTTTATTCTCTTTAAAATTTGCTCTGCATCGTTTGGTTCAAACTGGGCAGATACAGGCAGATACCACCAATTATCTTGTGCATAATGGCTGCACTTGACGGCATCTTTCTCGGTCATAATCACATTGGCCCCTTGTTGAGCCAATGCTTCTAATTCTTGTTGGTCAAAGTCTTGATGGTCAGCAAAACCTTTTGTGACTTTAACATCTGCGTTCATCGAGTTTAGTGTATGAAAAAATCGTGGTGGATGCCCAATCCCTGCAAATGCCACTAGCTCTTTTAACTCAGAAACTTCCACAAGTTGCTTAGTCTTGAGGTTAATGGCTTTAGATGGCGCTAAAGTCATTGCGATTTCGCCCGTATGTGCTTGACCGCCATTGGTGATGATAAAGTCGACTTCAGCAAGACGCTCGACCCCTTCACGAAGTGGGCCAAGCGGAATGAGGCTTTCATTCCCAAATCGGCGATTCCCATCCACAATCACTAACTCAATATCACGGCCTAACGCATAATGTTGTAACCCATCGTCCGTAATAATGATATCCACACCTGACTCTAGCAGTGCTTTCACTGCATTTGAACGCACCGGGTCTACCGCAACAGGCGCTCCTGTGCGGCGATGAATCAACTTAGGCTCATCACCACAATGTTTCGCAGGCGTATCTTCTTTTAGCACTAACGGATAGGCAGGCGCTTTTGCTCCATAGCCACGAGAAACGACCCCTGGCTTAAGCCCAAGCTGTTGCAGTTGCTCAACAAGCCAAACCACAACTGGTGTTTTGCCATTACCACCAGCTGTGATATTGCCGACAACAATAACAGGGATAGGCGCGTTGTAGGCTTGCTTACGGCCTGTTTGATATTGCTTTCGCTTAGACTTACTTATTGCTCCAAATAATACACTCAGTGGCCACAAAAGCGGCCACAAGAGGTATTTTATTGGATGGTTTTCAAACCAGATTTTTTCAACCACCGCGTTTATTCACCAAACTGAATACGGTGCAATTGTGCATACGCACCATTTTTTGCAATAAGATCGGCGTGGTTGCCACGCTCAATGATGGCGCCATCATCAACCACAAGAATTTCATCGGCTTTCTCGATTGTGGATAAGCGGTGCGCAATCACGAGTACCGTTTTGTCTTTCTGCAGCTCATCTAATGCAGCTTGGATAGCGCGTTCGGATTCCGTATCCAAAGCAGAGGTCGCCTCATCAAGAATCAATACCGGTGCATCACGCAATAGAGCACGTGCAATAGCGACACGTTGACGTTGACCGCCAGATAGACTCGCGCCATTTTCACCAATCATGGTATCAAGCCCATCATCCATTTTGCTGATGAATTCCATAGCATGCGCGAGTTTTGCCGCTTTCTCGATATCACTGCGCTCGTATTTTCCATCCGTTGCGTAAGCAATATTGTTTGCAATCGTGTCATTAAATAAATGAACATTTTGTGATACTAGCGCAAACTGCTGACGCAAGTTCTTTAACTCGTATTCACGAATATCATGTCCGTCTAGTGTGATGGAGCCACTATCAACATCATAGAAACGATTGAACAAGTTCGCGATGGTACTTTTACCGGAACCGGAACGACCAACCAGCGCAACGGTCTTCCCTCTTGGAATATCGAAGCTGACATTTTCCAATGCTGGCTTTTCTGCGCCAGTATAAGTAAAGCTTACGTTTTTAACTGAAACATCGCCATTTGCGCGTTCAACTGTCAACTTACCTTCGTTTTTCTCAGGCTCAAGGTCAATCAACGCAAAGAGCGTTTGGCTCGCAGCCATACCACGTTGGAACTGAGAGGTAACGTTAGTAAGCGCTTTAAGCGGACGCATCAAACCAAACATCGCAGAGAAGACAACGGTAAATGTACCTGGAGTCAGTTGCTCTTTAATCGAGTCAATACTTGCTAAGTAAAGAACGGCAACAATAGCAAGTGACGCAATCATTTGGATGATAGGGTTAGCCGCCGCTTGAGCCGTCACCAACTTCATGCTTTGTTGACGCATTTGGTTGCTGACCTTCTCAAATCGTTTACGTTCGATATCCTGGCCGCCGTAGCTCAACACGACTTTATGGCCTTTCAGCATCTGCTCTGCTGACGCAGTCACGTTGCCCATCATTGTCTGCATATTTTTGGATATTTTTCTAAAACGTTTAGAAACGACACCAATACCCCACGCGACAACAGGAGCAACAGCAAACAGCACTAACGACAACTGCCAGCTGTTGTAAAACATCAGGACTAACAGGCCAATGATACTTGCACCTTCACGAACGATGCTCACTAACGCTTGGCTGGTTGCCGCAGATACTTGCTCTGAATCGTAGGTAATACGTGACAATAAATTGCCCGTCTTTTCCTTATCGAAGTAAGACACAGGCATATGCATAAAGTGATTGAATACCATACGGCGGACTTGCATAACCACATTGCCGGATACCCAGCTCAAACAGTATGTGGAGACAAATCCACTTATGCCACGGACAAACATCATGGCAAAAATAATCAATGGAAGCGTGCGTAGAAAATCAGATTCAGCGTTCCCAAAACCTTCATCTAGTAATGGTTTTAATAGGGAAATCATATAGGTATCTGATATAGCATTAATAACTAATGCAATGACTGCAACGACAAGACCTGACTTGTAAAGGCGAATAAATTGCCATAGACGCTTAAACGTCTGCCAAGTCGTTTCATCAGTATTTATCGACATAGAAGTGCTTTATTTTCTTACATTAAGACTCTCATTCTACTCCCTTACGCAGCATCTGCCTATACCAAGGCTCAAATGTATCGCTACGTTTGGTTTCTGAGCGCCAATTATCACGGTGAATAGAGAAGCTTACCTGACCATATTCCCCAGTATCAAGCCAAGTAATATCAAGCTTGCGATATGCTGTAACAACATGTTCTGCCGGCATTCCCCATTGATTATTTTTTGCCAAAGAAGCAACGGCCACACTCGGGTTTACCGCTTCAATAAAGCGAGGATTCGAAGAACTTTTACTACCATGATGAGGGACCAACATCACATCACTTTTTAACTTTTCAGGCTCCCTGAGCAAGATCCACTCGCTAATGGTCTCAATATCACCAGTAAAAAGCATACTGAACGTAGAAATAGGGTCGGTAAGACGTAGCACACAGGAGTGCGGATTATATGCACGTTGAACAAGAGCAGGAGGCCAAAGTACTTCTATATTTAACCCTTGCCATTTCCAATGATCGCCGCGAGTACAAGACTCATATCCGATAAAGTTTTGGCTACTGAGTTTGCGCTGTGGCGAAAAGGCATCTTCAATGAACAAGCGCCCTCCTGCATGGTCATTGTCGGAATGGCTGAGGATCATCGTATCGATGCTTTCATAACCTCGTTGATGCAAGACCGGAGTGACGACCTGCTCCGCAATACTGCCATTTTGCCATGCTTTACCTGTATCATAGAGCAACACTTTATCGTCTTTTTCTACAATCACCGCAAGGCCATGGCCCACATCTAGTACATCAATTCGCCAATGTTGCTGATCATATTCCGATGTGAGCTTAATACTAATTACAATGCCAAGTAACAAACACCACGCGTACTGAAACATGAATCGTTGAAACACCAAGCAAATAATTCCCGCCAGAATCAACCCTGTCATTTCTATACTAATGGGTTGCCAGGAGCCTATCGCGTACTGAATTGACGTGCTCAATGGCTGCAATGACCAGTCCACCAACTGCCACAGAGGCTTTGCTATCATTTCAAGAAATAAAGATGAGAACAGGGCCAGAAACATCAAAGGCACAACGATAAATCCGAACCAAGGAATAAACGCCAAGTTGTATGCAATTGATGACAAACTGAAACCAGAAAAGTAATAGCCACTAATAGGCACGATTAACACACTCAGAATCAATTGAGTAAGCAATAGCACTTTTAACTTCGCCTTCCAGCCCCCGTTTTGATACCGAATCAAATTGATTGCGAACAACACTGCGCAAACTGACAAATACGATAACCAAAAACTCATGCTATACGATGCAAAAGGTTGAACAAGCAGTTGTAGCGCTACCGCGAGCAAAAGTACCCGCCAGGAAGCCCAGTGCACTAAGGTATATTTGAGAACGACGTAAATAACACATACCGACACCGCGCGGGTAGTAGGTAATGAGAAGTCCGCTAACCAAGCATAGGCAACGGCAAACATCAGCCCACAGAAGCTAGGCAATAGCTGGTATTGAGGTAACGCATAACGAATGGCACCGCCCACCACTAGCCCAAAAGTGAACGCCATACCAATATGTAAGCCCGAAATCGAGACCAAGTGCAGTAAACCACTGTCTCTGAGTGCTTGCCAATCTTCCTTAGATAACCAAGAGCGATCGGCAAAAACTAACGCATTTATTAACGAGAAATGATGAAGGGAGGACACATCCTCCGAAACATCAGCGATAATGGCTTGGCGCAAAGATGTAGTAGAGCGAATTATCCAGGTAACATCCTTGTTAACAACACCGCGTGCGATAATGCTTTTACCCATTGCGTGCTTTTCGGCGTCAAAACCAGCTTCGTTGCGTAGGCCTGTAATCGGCTTTAACGAGACGGATGTCGTAAACTCACTGTTAACATCGAGTGGAAAAGGCGTAATAAGACGGATTTTAGGTTTAAGAAAAGGTAACAGAGTTTGAGAATTTACCTTTTTTAGAGCCACAATGCCTTCATATCCGTGACTTATTTGCGTAAAAGGGCTGTCAACTTTACCAATTATGGTAATATTCTCCCCTGCTTGAAAAAGGGCTTGTCTCTGAGACTCCAATACATTGCCGTGGACGATGACAACCATAAAGCCCGCAATTGCGCCTATGCTAATTAAGCCACGACGTAATTTGATTATTGAGCCAGTGGTTATTATTCCCAGCAGCAGCCAACGCCAATCTGGTATTGTCGGCCACCAAGCTGACGAAATTACGCTCGCTACAAATAACGCCAAGGTCCAACTTTTTTCTGAGAGAGTCATGCTGTCCTATGCCTAGAAAGCTGATAAAACGCTTCATGCCAGATCATGAATTGATCAAACGCCAAAAAGCATTGAAGGTCTTCGGCAATGTGTTGTACAACCCGAACTTGTGGTGTTTAAATCGTCGCTCGGCGTCTGGGGCTTTTGCTGTCGGGTTATTTATGGCATTTGTTCCGCTACCAAGCCAAATGATCATGGCTGCAGGTTTGGCAATCATGCTTGGCGTCAATTTACCTCTCTCCGTCGCTTTGGTATGGATAAGCAACCCCATCACCATGCCTGTGTTATTTTATTTTGCGTATAAGCTTGGCGCTTTAGTGATGCATGTTCCTCCGCAACCTTTCCACTTTGAACTTTCGTGGGAATTCATCATGCAACAGATGAGCACTATTGGCCCTCCATTCTTATTAGGCTGTGCTATCTGTGGTGTCATATCCGCGATTATTGGCTACTTCGGCATTAGAGGACTTTGGCGCTACTCAGTGGTTCGGAGCTGGCAAAAACGCAAAATAAGATAAGACGTTACTGCATAAAAATCAGCATTTGCGCTATCAGTTGAGGGGCACCTAACAGTTAGAATGAAACACGATGTCGCTCAAGTTGGATAAATACAAAAAAAGGACCGAATTCGGTCCTTTTTGCTTTTCTCGTATTGTAAAACGGTTGGTTATTTAGAACTCAGCACCGCTGCCGGATTTAACTTCGCGGCGCGAGAAGCGGGATACCACGTTGCAAGCAAACTCAAAACGATCGCCGTCACCGACACCAATGCTACGTCTGGCCAGTGTAACTGTGATGGTAAGAAGTCGACGAAGTAAATATCACCCGATAAAAACTGATGACCGATTAAGCTCTCTAACCCTTTAATTAACGGAGTCAGGTTTAACGCCACTAAGACACCAATAACACTGCCGACGAGACTGCCAAATACACCAGAGAACACGCCTTGCCAAACAAAGATATGTTTGATTAGGCTATCTTTTGCTCCCATTGTTCGCAAAATTGCAATTTCTGCGGCTCTATCTTTCACTGCCATCATCAGCGTAGACACAATGTTAAAACATGCCACACCAATCACGAGTACCATCACCAAGTACATAATGGTGCGTACGAGCTGAATATCGCGATACAAAAAACCAAACTTTTGCTGCCAGCTTTTCAAATACACGTAAACATCCACCATGCTACCTACCTCACGAACAATAGAAGGCGCATTGAGAACATCATCCGTTTTTAGTGAAATGCCAGTGACCCCTTCCCCTAACCTCGCGTATTGCTGAGCATCCGCTAATGGCACTAACGCTAAAGAATGGTCTATTTGGCCATTCAACGTTAAGAACCCAGACACCTTCACGCGCACACGCTTAGGAGCCTGCACTTTGTTTGAGCCGCCTGTTTGCGGAATCATCAACGTAATGTAATCCCCCACGGCGACATTTAGCTCGTTTGCTACACCTCGGCCTAAGATCACTTGCTGCTGACCGGCATAAAAGTTTTGCCAAGCTTCTTGGTCAATAAAATTCGATAAGCTCGACACCGCTTGCTCGAAAGTAGGCTCTACGCCACGAACTTCTATCGCTTTTAGCTTACTGCCTTTTTCTGCTAACCCCGTAAAACGAACGTACGGCGCTGCCGCAACAACATCTTCATGGTTTAGGGCTTGATTCATCGTTTTGGTGTAGTTATGAAGCGGTCCATTAACACCTTCCAACTCGCCGTGTGGAATAACTGACAACACACGCGATTGCAGCTCGCGCTCAAAGCCATTCATTGCAGAAAGACCGATAATGATCACGGCTACACCAACCGCAATGCCAATCGTTGAAGAAAGCGAAATGAAAGACACCATCTTGTTGCGCTTTTTCGCTCGACTAAAGCGACCACCAATCATCAATGCTAAAGATGAAAACAAAATTAGCCCTCCGCAGATGCTGTATCAGTCACAAAACGATCTACGAGCAAACCATCTTGCATGTGCATTTGACGATCCATTTTCGCCGCCAGCTCTTTATCATGCGTGACAACCAAAAATGCAATGTTTGACTCTTTATTGAGCTCGCGCATCAAATCATAGATAGACAGTGCCGTATTATGATCTAAGTTCCCCGTAGGTTCATCGGCCAAAACAAGATCAGGCTTATTCACCAATGCACGCGCAATCGCAACACGCTGACGCTCACCGCCCGATAACTCAGAGGGTCTGTGTTGCATCCGATGACTCAAACCCACTTTATCTAACAGCGCTTTAGCCGCCTGTTTTGCATCCGTTACTTTAGCGCCGCCAATCATCAGTGGCATCGCCACGTTTTCAAGCGCAGTAAAATCAGCTAACAAATGATGAAACTGGTATACAAAACCAAGGTGCTTGTTGCGTAAAGCCGCCTGTTTATTCGAACTTAAAGCCGATAAGTTTTGCCCTAGAAAATCAACTTCACCATGAGTTGCGTCATCTAACGCCCCTAGAATATGCAATAAGGTACTTTTTCCGGAACCAGAAGAGCCAACAATAGAAACCAGCTCCCCTTTATCGATATCGAAACTTACGCCTTTCAACACTTCCGTATCTAACGACCCCTCTCGGTAGACTTTACGAATATCACGACATTCTAATAGCTTATTCATAGCGAAGTGCCTCAGCAGGTTTAACAGAAGATGCTCGATAAGAAGGATAAAGCGTAGCAGCGAGGCTAAGAGCAATCGCCAACACCACCACTAAAAGAATTTGCAGTGAATCAATCAAAATAGGTAGATGACCACCGAAACTGAATAGCGCCACACCGGCAGATTCAAGAATCGCATTCAGGTTAAGTGACAAGATCACGCCCGCAGCGCCACCGACAATCGCGCCAATTACACCACTGCTTGCCCCTTGAACCATGAAAATGGTCATCACTTGAGATTGAGTCATGCCTTGAGTTTTCAATATTGCGACTTCTGATTGTTTCTCCATCACCACCATGATTAAGGCGGAAATAATATTGAATGCAGCAACGCCCACAATTAGACCTAGCATAAGTCCCATCATGTTCTTTTCCATTTTCACCGCTTGGAAAAGCTCACCACGCTGTTCGCGCCAATCACTCCATTGCCACCCGTCAGGCATGGGTTGATCAGCAAAATCCGTCACCATAAATGGATCAGAGAAAAAGACACGCCAACCAGAAACCGTGTCTTTCGGAAAACGCATCAACTTAGATGCATCCGTCATGTTAACAATCATTAATTGACCATCAACGTCCGATCCCGTATTGAAAATACCAGCGACAGTAAAATTGCGCTGGCTAGGAATACGGCCAAGTGGGGTAAACTGCGTCGCGTTGGTCACCATTAAGCGCACTTTATCCCCCATTGATACCTTTAGAGAGCGCGCCAAACTATGACCTAAAAAGACCTTGTAATCGCCCGCTTGAAGTGACGATAATCGCCCAGCAATCAGATGGTTGCTGATCGGATCGCCTTTCTTTGGTTCAATGCCAATGAGGTAACCTGCCGTCAGTTGCGCAGAACTCTGAATTACAGCCTCTCCACGAACGATAGGCTCCGGTTCAGATTCACGCGACATCGCTTGAACAAATGAAGGGGCAGACTCGGTCAACGGCGTTTTTCCATCGTGTTGCGAAACAACGGCATGAGGTAGCACGCCTAAAATGCGCTCTTTTAACTGCGATTCGAACCCATTCATCACAGAAAGAACCGTCACCAACGCCATTACACCGATCGTAATACCCGCCGTCGACATATAAGAAACAAATCGGCTGAACCTATCCCCAGAGCGTCCCCGAAGATATCTCAAACCAATAAATAATGAGATAGGATGATACATATAAGACAAACCAACTGGTTGTTTTGATATAAAGCTTTAGCAGATTATCTTACCTTACTCTTCTCATTAAGAAGACAAGAGAATCGCTAAATTTGTCAACGACATGCAATAAGTCTGTATTTAGGGCAAAAAGTTCAAGGACAAATCAGGTAAACTTGATAACTTCATTCAGTTAGCGATAATCAGTGCCCTACTTCTCTTTGTTTGTTGAGTGAACAGGGAGCGCTCGCTGGCAAAAGGACCGACTATATGACAGAGCAAGAATACTTTACCGTCCATCATAATCTCACTATCAACGTCGAAACGTTGAGTGCGGATTTTGCTTTGCCAGATGAAGAAACCTTTGTCTCCGAAATTCCAGCACCGTTTATTGTTGCCAGCGAATTTAGCCATCTAGATATGTTGGCAGACAATGCACGTCTAGAGCTAAAAAACAAAGATTTAAAGCATGTGATTAACTTGCTTGATACGCAAAACGCGAAACTTAACCTCTTGTTGAGCTTTATGCTTTCACAACAAGATGACGCCTCCATTCGATATCAAACCACGAAGTTTGGCGCCAGCCAACTCAGTTACCGTTCAGATACAGCGCTATCTGCCCAACAACTCGTTCGTGTTAAACTGTTTCTCGATCATCCTGCTGCAGCGATTTACGGTTACGCTCAAGTAGAAGAATGTGATGCTTCAGAGCAAGATTTCATTATCACTCTTAGATATAAGATGCTACGTGAATCTGACCAAGATTTGCTGATAAAGGCGGCACTATATCAACAACAAAAACTTTTACGTCAGCGCTCGATGGAGCGAGATAAAAAATAACTCCTATGACAAAAGCAACGATTCTTTCCGTCACCAATCCTTCTGAGCGTGGCGACAAAAAACAGCTAGGTAATTTACCGGGCGCGGCTCTACCTCTAGCTATTGCTGAGCTAGCCAAGCAGCATTCGAGTCACTCGCTACTCATCGTGCCTGACCCGCAAATCGCTTTAAAGCTTCAGGCAGAGATTGAGCAATTCACCGAACAAACAGTAAGCCTGTTCCCCGACTGGGAAACGCTGCCTTACGATAACTTTTCTCCGCATCAAGAAATAATCTCTGAACGTATCGCACGCCTATACCAACTGCCAAGTCAACGTGATGGCATAACCATCGTCCCGGTCAGTACAGTATTGCAACGCCAATCGCCACGTGATTTTCTGTTGCAACACACTTTAATGGTGAAAACTGGTGATCGACTCTCGCTTGAGAAGCTACGTGCACAACTTGAAAATTCGGGCTACCGCCACGTAGACCAAGTATTTGGGCCAGGTGAATACGCGAGCCGTGGGTCGATTCTGGATCTCTTTCCTATGGGCAGCGATGACCCGTATCGCATCGACTTCTTTGATGATGAGATAGATACCATTCGCACCTTTGATCCAGAGAACCAACGCTCTATCGACGATATTCAGCAAATCCAATTGCTGCCCGCGCATGAGTTCCCAACCACTAAAGAAGCGATTGAGGATTTTCGTACACGTTGGCGCACCCAATTTGAAGCACGCCGAGAGCCAGAGTCGATCTACATGCAAGTGACCAAAGGCACTTGGCCCGCGGGTATTGAGTATTGGCAACCGCTGTTTTTTGACCATACCGAGACTTTATTTGAATATTTGCCAGAAGACTCTCAAGTCATCACATATGGTGATATTGAATCTGCGGTCGATACTTTCTTAACCGATGTCGAATATCGGTACGACCAGAAAAAAGTGGATCCACTACGTCCTCTTTTGACTCCTGAACAACTTTGGCTGAAAAAAGACGAACTCTTCAGCCAACTAAAACAGCTCCCTATGGCTCAATTGAGCCTAGAGAAAGTGGTTAAGCGTGCTGGTCGTCAAAACCTACCAGTACAATCGTTAGCCGAGCTTGGCGTTCAGCAACAAAATAAAGAACCGCTTTCGCGTCTTCGTCAATTCAGTGAGCAATTCAGCGGCAAAATTGTTTTCTCGGTAGAGTCGGAAGGTCGTCGTGAAGCACTAACAGAACTGTTGCAAGGCATCAAAGTTCGCCCAGTCGTACATGGTTCACTTTACCAAGCTCTAGATTCGGGTGATCGCTTCAGTTTGATCTTAGGCGCTGCAGAGCATGGTTTCATTCACGAAGAGCTGAACTTCGCTCTGATCTGTGAAAGTGATCTACTTGGTGACCGCGTTATCCAGCGACGCCGCAAAGATAAAAAAGCAGTCAACAGTGACACCGTTATTCGCCACCTTGCGGAATTGAAACCCGGTCAACCCGTGGTTCATATTGATCACGGTATTGGCCGCTACATCGGTTTACAAACACTTGAAGCCGGTGGCATGAAAACGGAATACGTCACCCTTGAGTATCAAAACGATGCCAAGCTCTACGTACCAGTTTCATCACTAAACCTTATTAGCCGTTATTCAGGCGGTGCTGAAGAAAGTGCACCACTGCATAAATTGGGTGGCGAGGCTTGGGCAAAAGCACGTCGTAAAGCGGCAGAAAAAGTGCGTGATGTCGCGGCTGAGTTGCTGGATGTTTACGCTAAACGAGAATTAAAACCGGGCTTCAAATTTGAGCTAGATCGTGGGCAATACGCAACGTTTAAAGCAACGTTCCCATTTGAAGAAACGGATGACCAAGCGATGGCCATCAATGCCGTCTTGTCAGACATGTGCCAAGCAAAAGCGATGGATCGCTTAGTGTGTGGTGACGTGGGCTTTGGGAAAACGGAAGTCGCTATGCGCGCAGCATTTGTCGCAACGGATAACAGTAAACAGGTCGCCGTACTCGTACCAACAACCTTACTTGCTCAGCAGCATTTCGAAAACTTCCGTGACCGTTTTGCCAACTTGCCAATCCGAGTTGAAGTACTGTCTCGTTTTAAATCGGCCAAAGAACAAAAAGTCATTTTGCAAGACGTTGCCGATGGTAAAGTCGATATTGTCGTTGGTACACATAAGCTGCTTTCGAGCGACATTAAATTCAAAGATTTAGGTTTGTTGATCGTTGATGAGGAACACCGCTTCGGGGTTCGTCAAAAAGAAAAAGTCAAAGCAATGCGTGCGGATGTGGACATTCTTACCCTCACCGCAACACCAATTCCACGTACCTTGAATATGGCCATGAGTGGCATGCGCGATCTGTCTATCATCGCGACACCTCCAGCGCGTCGTTTAGCCATCAAAACCTTTGTTCGTCAAAGAGAAGAATCTGTGGTCCGTGAGGCGGTACTGCGTGAAATCATGCGTGGTGGTCAGGTTTACTTCCTGCACAATCAGGTAGAGACTATCGAGAAAACCGCGGAAGACTTGCAAAAGCTTATTCCTGAAGCACGAATTACCGTGGCACATGGTCAAATGCGTGAGCGCGAACTGGAGCGCATCATGAATGATTTCTACCACCAGCGCTTTAATGTGTTGGTGTGTACAACGATCATCGAGACCGGTATCGACGTACCAACAGCGAATACCATTATTATGGATCGTGCAGACAACCTTGGTTTAGCGCAACTGCACCAATTGCGTGGCCGTGTTGGACGCTCTCATCATCAAGCCTATGCTTACTTATTAACGCCACATCCAAAAGCCATGACCAAAGATGCTATCAAGCGTCTTGATGCGATTGCTTCACTGGAAGACTTAGGCGCAGGCTTTACTCTAGCAACTCACGACTTAGAAATCCGTGGGGCTGGTGAACTGCTTGGTGACGAGCAAAGTGGGCAAATTCAATCGGTTGGTTTTACACTGTACATGGAAATGCTGGAACAAGCAGTCCAAGCATTGAAAGAAGGTAAAGAACCTTCTTTGGACGAGCTGCTTCGTGAACAAACTGAAGTTGAAATGCGAATCCCAGCGCTCTTGCCAGACGATTACATCCCGGATGTGAATACACGACTGTCGATGTACAAACGTATTGCGAGCGTTACGAGTGGTGAAGAACTCTCAGAGCTCAAAGTGGAACTTATCGATCGATTTGGACTGCTTCCAGACGCGACGAAGAACTTACTTGCTGTCTCAGAATTGAAAATTTCGGCTGGTAGCCTAAAAGCGAAAAAGATAGAAGCCCATGATAAGGGTGGATTTATCGAGTTTTACCCTGATGCTGACATAAATCCAGCGTATTTGGTTAAACTGCTGCAATCACAGCCGCAAAAATTTGCAATGGAAGGTCCAACTAAGTTCAAGTTTAGCGTACCATTGGCGGACCGACGTAAACGCATTCAGTTTGTTCAAGACTTACTGAATGATTTTAAACAGAATTTATTACCAACGAGCTAATAGTCGAATGAGAATACTGATCCCGTTATTGCTTCTATGTGTCTCAATGCCTTCTTGGGCACAGCGTCAATTTGATATTGAAGTGATCATTTTCAAGCGAGCAGTCGACGCTGAAAGCACCACTGAATCTTGGCCGAATCAACTGCCAAAAATCGATATGGAAAATGTCGGCAGCTTAGAGAGTGAATCATACCGTCGCTCTAAAGGCGTAACACTACTGCCACGCTCATCTTTCCGCCTGAATGCGCAAGAAGCAGCATTAAACAACCACGCTGGGTTTAAAGTGCTTAAACACGTAGCATGGCGTCAAGGTGACCGAGGCAAATCTAGTGCCCCAATTTTCCGTATTGTTGGTGGACGAGATTTTTCTGATTCTTATCACGCAGATGGTAGTCCAATCAATGGCAGTACTCAGACATTTTCCACTGACGGTTACAGTGAAGAGACAGTCAACGGTCCTTTGTATGAACTAGACGGTCGATTCCAAATTTACGTGCAGCATTATCTATTCGCTGAAACGACACTAGACCTGCGCGAGCCAAGTGTTAGAGAAGTGCGTTTTGAACCAACTTCAACCGAGCAATTGGCGGATGATTTAGGTGAGGTCGATGGTAATGTTCAAGTGGGTAACTTGGCGGAAATCTCTCCTACAATAACAGAAGAAAAGTTCCTCAAGAGCTATCGAATGGATCAAAAACGCCGTATGCGTAGTAGTGAGACTCATTACCTAGACAACCCATTGATGGGCATGATCATTCAAGTTCGTCGCGTTCGATAAGTACGAGTGATTCAACAAAGCGCAGCATTTGCTGCGCTTTGTTTTTATCTGTTATGTCCTCAGTTATTCCTAACCAACGCAGAGCAAGGAAAATAACTGCGTTACAGTATGAAATAGACAGTTTTCAAATTACTTACACTCAACATGGAAGTCGTATCAGTTCATGAGTCCAGATTTTGAAATCATTGCGCCCCGCTTAGCGCTCAAGCTCATCCCTTCTGAAGAGGCTCACTCACTACAACGTTTGCTTGCAGAGTCCCCTTCCCTACACCAGTGGCTAGATTGGTGTAATCAAAACGTTACGTTGAAAGATGCACAGGACTTCCTGTTGGCAACCCGACTTAACTGGGTAAAAACAGAAGCTTTCGGTTTCGGTATCTATGAACGACAAAGTAACACTTTAGTAGGAATGGCCGCCGTAAACGAGTTATATCACACGTTTAATATGGCAAGTATTGGCTACTGGGTTGCTGACCGCTATCAACGACAGGGCTATGCTCAAGAAGCCGTTAGAGCCTTGGCTGAATTCTGCTTTGCAAAGCTGAGTTTAACTCGACTGGAAATTGTCTGTGACCCCGACAACGAAGCAAGCCAAACCTTAATTGAGTCAGTCGGTGCACAAAAAGAAACCATCGCCAGAAACCGGTTTATTTTTCATGGTAAGCCTAAGGATGGCGTTGTGTACTCACTTTTACCGGCAGATCTAACATAAACAAAAAGCCACCGACTTGCGGTGGCTTTTTATATTTCGAAGATACAGCATCCGCGCAATCCGCGTAGATGTGAATTTGGCGTCTTAGTGAAGCTTAAGGTTTGGACGCAGTACTCGGTTGATACGGCCCACGAGCATCATCAGTCCGGTTTTAAATACGCCGTGCAACGCCATCAGATGCATTCGATATAACGAGATATAAACGACACGTGCAATACGGCCTTCTACCATCATCGACCCTTTGGTTAGGTTGCCCATCAAGCTACCAACGGTAGAGAAACGGCTTAGAGACACTAATGAGCCGTGATCTTTATACACATAATCTTTCAGCTCGCGTCCGTTGATCTTCGCAACGATGTTGCTGAATGCTTGGCTTGCCATTTGGTGCGCAGCTTGCGCACGTGGTGGAACAAACGAACCATCAGCCTGAGTACATTGTGCTAAGTCACCAATAACGAAAATGTCATCATCACGCGTCGTTTGTAGTGTATTTTTCACTACCAGCTGGTTGATACGGTTCGTTTCTAAACCAGCGATATCTTTAATAAAATCTGGTGCTTTAATACCCGCAGCCCAAACCATGATTTGTGCCGAGATCTTCTCACCATCTTTCGTGGTGAGGCCATCTTTTTCAGCTTTAGTCACCATGGTTGCCGTGCGTACGTTTACGCCCAACTTCACCAGCTCCTGATGAGCAGCAGCCGAAATACGTGGAGGAAGCGCAGGTAGAATACGCTCACCCGCTTCAATCAGGTTGACGTTCAGCTTGCTAGAGTCAAGATCGCCAAAGCCGTAAGTACGCAGCTCTTTAACGGCATTGTGTAGTTCTGCAGATAGCTCAACGCCAGTTGCACCAGCACCAACAATCGCGATATCCACCGTACCGTTACCGTTTTTCGCGTGCAGTTTTAGGAACTCATTGTTCATTTCTGTGCGGAAACGGTGCGCTTGTTCTGGACTGTCTAGGAAAATACAGTTCTCACGAACGCCAGGAGTGTTGAAGTCGTTTGATGTTGAACCAATCGCCATGACCAGAATGTCGTATTCTAGCTCGCGGCTTGGCATCAGAAGCTCACCATGCTCATCTTTAAGCTCACTTAAGATGATCACTTTACGTTCGCGGTCGATGTCTTGAAGGCTACCCATTTGGAAGTCGAAGCTGTGGTTTTTTGCATGAGCTCGATAACTCAGAGCATCCACCCCTTCGTCCAAAGAGCCAGTTGCCACTTCATGCAATAATGGCTTCCATAAGTGGCTCGCTTTACGATCTACTAGCGTAATTTGCGCACGGTTCTTGCGACCTAGAGTTCGGCCAAGCTTAGTTGCCAACTCAAGACCACCAGCACCGCCGCCTACAACGATAATGCGTGTCACAATGATTTTCCTCTACAAAAATGAATATATGGGGTTCAGCTCGACATATGGCTCACAGACATGCTGTGCCGTACATCCAACCGATGAATTCTTGGTTCTTAGAGGTGTCTCAATTTATTTGGATTAAAAACTGCTGCCTAATTTTATTCTTTATCTATCAATAACTTGTTAGGAATCAGCATATTTGTCTGGTACGCATACGACGCCAGAGATTTTTGGGCAAGTTTATTACTCGCTCTCAATTTTTTTTGATATTTATCAAATTATTTTAGTCTGGTTCATTATATAGAGACGTACTTTGAAGGCAACCAAAATCCGTGTGACGAGTACGGATTGACTACTTTTCGACTACTCTACAACAAGGTATTCGTGCCACATAGGATGGAAGTAAGAAAACGGTAAGGAGAACACAATATTCTAAGCGCTAAACCAAGAAAATGAGGCCTTTAAAGAGAAAGTGACTCGGCATACTCACAAGAGGGGGTCGCAGCAAAGCAGCCGATAAAAAATGCCGCTTTACTGTTCACACTCAAACACTCTTAAGTATTTTTAAATGCCTTCATCGCTTGTAAATGGTGAGAGATCTTTTTGAACTTGTGGGACTGCGTTTCGTCCCAAATGATTTGATAGTATTTTTCTAACTCAGCTGCAGTTTTCGCATTGTCATGCACTTCATCATCTTTGGATAAAATCACCAAGCAGTGCGCCTGATTTTTCGCTCGAAACTGATCAACACATTTTGTTGCGATATCTTCGTACTCTTCTGGGCGATCGATTCGACCAGCCATCGTTTTTTCTGGGTGCAAGTTCGGATTAAACATCACTTGTTTGATACCGCATAGAAAACCAATTCGTTCAGACCAATAACCACCTAAACCAACCCCACAGATTAACGGGTTTGGATCATCAGATTGATCGATAACTTTAGACACCTCTTTTAACAAGTGTTGCATGTCGTGCTTTGGGTGAAGGGTGCTGTAATTGATAAAACGAACGTCGTCGTCGATGAATTGCAGTTGAAGAACTTTTTCGTGGTTACCCGGGCTTGTACTGTCAAAGCCGTGTAAGTAAATAATCATGTGTACCTCTCCCTGTGTGTATCTGGTACTTTTATTAAAACTACCACTATTTCCTTACTGTTAAAGGGGAAAATATCACGAGTTCTCAAAACAGTGATCTTCCATACACAATGAGCCTTTCAACTCATACGCACTGTTTAAGTATTGCTCATCTCCCCACAATTTATAGGCCAGTAAATACCAAAGCATCGCCATCACTAGGGTTCTTGGCTGCCACGCCTTTACACCACTTAACCAAAGAGACACATCTTCGATACCTCGAATTTGGCAATACTGTTTCACCGCCTCTTCCACAGGCGCACCCGCGACTTGAATAGTCAAGGTCAAATCAAGCCTAGGGTCAGCAATACCAGCATATTCCCAATCAATGACTTTCACCCCACTCTCTCCCCGAACGAGGTTGTAACACCCCAGGTCAAAGTGACAAAGAGCGAGTGGAACCGCCGCTACACTCGGTTCCGTGCGCCACTTCATGTATAGAGCCTCAAATTCCGTATCCGCATACTGACCATCAAGCTCAAGCCAATAATGATCGATGCGAGAAATATAAGAAAATGGAACCAAAGGGAGCGCGCTGATCGGGTGCTGATGAATAGTCGCCGCAATGGATAATAAATCTCTTACTGGTAGCCCTACATCCGAAAGTGCTTGCCCTTCGATCCATTCCACCAGTAAACCTTGCTCGTGGATAAACACTGGCTTGGGGCCAATTTCTAACGAAGAGATAGCACTCAGAACTTGATATTCATTGTGGCGAGAAATTGAAAAAGCCTTGCAAACATTACTGGTCGGTCGCCAGATGTATACAAGGCCTTGAGAGGATTCCAACCGCCAACAGCGGTTGGTTAGCCCCCCGGTAACGGTTTGAACTTTTACCGGAGGCTCAGTAAAGAAGCCATCGAGAGCATTAAGACTCGGATCTAACTGTTTTGCTTGTTGCCAAGAAAACCATGCCATTGATGACTTCTCCATCAGTATCGATTAAAGACCGAATAAGCTCTTCGATTGCGCTTTACGAATTTCCGTTTCATCCGCCCACTCAATCAAACCTGTTTCTAGGTCCATTAGGCGCATGGTCATCTTGTAGTATACATCTTTATCGCTACCTGCATTTTTGACGATGCTAGATAGGTTACCGTAAAGCATGTATTGCGCACCCACCATTTTACCAAATTGGATCGCTGTGCTTTGGTTAACCAGCTCATCCGTGTTTTGGAAGTTAAGCTGTTCACGCACAGACTCAACACGATCCATATCAACAAAGCGGAACTTACCAGAGTTCAGCATCTTAGTAGAAATAGTGTCGGTAATGGATTCAGTGTCAATGTGTTCACTGGTCTTGTTCTTAATTCGCTCAACAAAAACGATAGGACGTTGATCACGAGTAATTGCTGCTACAGAACCCGACATCATCATGCTATCCACCATTTCAGCCGCGATTTTTTGTAAATCTGTTGAGCCAAAATCGATAGTTGTGGTTTCTGTTGCTTGCGCATCGCCGTAAGAGACTTTGTTAGAACAGCCACCCAAAATGACGGCAAGACCTAAAAGAGCAATAATACTTTTTTTCATGAGAGTTCCTTAGTTTTTCAATACCAGCGCATCGTTAGCGCGGCAGCTTCGGCAAAGCCGTTAAGATTAATTGTCTTGTGCTTCTCTAATTTGAACACGGAATTTGGTGCCATTTGGATTCACAGTAACTTCAGATAACGTGACTTGCTCAAACCCTCGCACAATCATTTTGCGCCATGGGCCAGGCTTGGTATTCACTTCTAAACCATTATTATCATACCAATAGAAGCGGTAAAGAATGTGCTGGTCACCTTTATAGTTACTGCTTAGTTGCACCACTCCACGTGGACGATCATCAACGTAAGTGGTGGTGATGTTGTCAACTAATAAGCGACTACCCAAAACGTTATCATTAAAAAATACTTTTTGCGTTTGACCATCAATTCGAATACCAGCCGTGTTTTCGGCGCATCCAACTAAACCAATAGCCATTGCTAAACAAATAAGCCATGCTTTCATTACAGTCTCCCTAGCTGTTTATGCCACACGGTTGAGTGTGTTCCCTGACGAGATACCCATACCAATGTAGTCTGCTGTGCAGGCACTTCAAACTGATAGGTTTGATCACCCAAGTTTAAACTTTGTGTTCCCGGTTTCACGACTTTTGATGCCGTTTTCACTTGCGCTGGTAATGTTTGCCAACTTCTCGTATCCGGCTGCTCGGTCAATGTGTTCCATACATTGAAAAGTATGTTACCCACATCATCGCCTTTTTTCGCCGCCTCTTTTCGGATTCGATCTTTTGCCCAAACGCGAAGAGCTTGACGGATCACCATTGTAGTCAGACGTTCATTAAGATCGTTTTGTGCCATCGCATTAACATCAGTCAGCGTGCTAGAAGGCAATACCTGACCATTTAAAACCACATCGCTAAAACGTTGAGCACCCCGATTCGGATAATAAGGAAGCGCCAACGAATAAATGGCCCCATTATCGCGACTGTCGTAAATCGGTAGATCAATACGCCAACCTTTCAAAGCCTCCACAACGCCTTGTTCATCAATAACGATGACTCGACCTTGAGACTGAGTTAACCCAGAAGGTGCTTTACCATACCGTTTCTCTAGCATGCGTAAGTCTTCACGCATGCCTAGTTTCTTAGCGGCGTACAACGTGCTTTCAACAACTTGTTTGTTGTCTGGCATCACAGCGAGTGCTCGTCGGTAATCAACATAAGCACTGTTTAAATCTCGTGACGCTTCATATAACAAGCCAGAAAGATAGAACAAATAGCCGTTTTGTACTGCGCTTAGTTTTTTACCAGCATCAGGGTAGCTCGCCAACACACTGCCTAAATTGGCAGACATGCCTTGCTTTTTCAGGTCTTTTTCTGCTGCTTTTAGTTCTTTTTCACGCGCCTTTCTTGCCGCTTCCTGAACTTGATTGGCTCGACGCACTTCAACAAGCGCCCCTTCCAAATCGTTTTTCTGTAAATAGTTTAGCCCGAGGTAAAGGTGCAGAAAGCCAAGTTCATAATCGGCGGGATGATAATCTTGGAGATTGTCGTTCACTGCGAGAGAGCCGACGCTCGTTGCCGTTTCTGACACAGAAATAGTCGCGCGATCTTGCTGAACACGAACGGCACGATCACCATTTTCCAGCGCTTTCAAACTTGTCGGGTAATCTTCAGCAAGAAAAGAAATACGGCCCTTTTCAAAGTTGCCAAGTATCTCGCCACCCACATCGCTCGATTGAAGTTGTTTCGCTTTCGCATATTCCCCTGCAACAACGGCTTGATAAACTTCTTGATTCTGGTTGCTGTAGTGACTAAACAGATTGCCCGCAGACAAATTCGCGCAGCCAGAGGCCATTAAAGCCCAGCTCATCAGCCCTAACAGCTTTACACCTAGTTTCACATTTATCTCCACAAATGTGTCATTCGACAGGAAAAAGAAGTGGGTGAACTGCGCCACCCACTTTTTAAAGCTTAGCTCAATACCATTGGACCTAGAGGACGACCGCCTAATAGGTGCATGTGAATATGGTAAACCTCTTGGCCACCGTGCGGGTTACAATTAACGATCAGGCGATAGCCGTCTTCCGCAATGCCTTCCTCTTTCGCCAGTTTTTTAGCAACAGTGAACAAACGCCCCATCATTGCTTCATCTTCAGCTTCAACATCATTCGTTGTTGGGATCAATTTATTCGGAATAATGAGAATATGGCTCGGTGTGCGCGGGTTAATATCGCGAAACGCAGTCACCAACTCATCTTGATAAAGAATATCGGCAGGGATTTCCTTACGAATAATTTTACTAAAGATCGTTTCTTCCGCCATGAGGACTCCATTTTATAAAGGTAATTAGACCCCAATTAGTATGCGCCAACCAAAAGCGGAGCTCAATAAAAACAGTGTTCACTTAACATTATTAATCAAACGCTAATTAACGAAGCTTTTTTTGTCGTGTGCGTCATAAAATGCGCGTCACAAACTCAATACAATCCAATGAATTTTGTTACTTTTTTAAGACAATTATTATTTTTATACCCAAGTAAGCTCAAAATTCTTGGGTAGCTTGTCTATTTTGGGAGAGGAAGCTCACTTATGCGAGGTTCAGTTATTAAAAGGATGTATGCGGGCTTTGCTCTGATCATCATCCTATTTGCCGTCACAATTGCCATTATGATGGGAGGAATGAGTGATATTCACGGGAAGTTTGGTACCGTGTCTAAATCATCCCTACCACTGGTATCGTTATCTAACCAAACCAGTGTTGAACTGCTTTCTGCCGACAAATCGTTTAAAGATTTTCTGACGACAGAGAATAAACAACGCATGGATGAAATGCGTCAGGAATTTGCTAGATCTCAACAACGTTTCGAATCCACTTTGGGTCAACTGGAAACTGCGAGCCAAATCTATCCTTCTCTTGCCGAACCGTTTTCACAATTAAAAGCGTTAGAGCAGAGCTATTTTACTGAAGCTCTTGAAGCCATGGACAACTACGAAGCAATGTTCGCTGCGCAAGAAAAAGTGCAAAAATCGTCACGTCGCTTCCAAAAGCTGAATACCGAGTTGTCGGTCGGCCTTAAAGAATATGTGGCAGATCAAACCAGCATTTCTGTCAAAGTCATGGCGAAGAGTTACTTCATTAAGCTAAAAGATGCCGAAGTTATAACCTCTGATGCCCTCGCCAGCTCTGATCCTGAGTTTGTTACGCAAGCCGTGACCAAAAACCGCAAAGCAGTGACTCATTTGAACTATGCTTTCCGTGGTTTAGTTACTCAATTACCTGAACTAAAAACAGCGTTTGGTGAGTCGGTAGAACAATTCACACGCGACGTGGGAATGCGTGGAGGTGTCTTAGACCAGCACAATAATTACCTCAATGCTCGTGCAGCGCTATACAACAACATCGCCAACCTAGCGAATAAAGTTGATTCAACGATGGCGATTCTTGAGCAATTTACGACAACCGCAACGGATAAACTTAATGAATCGTTAGCAGACGCTGGTGACATTTATTCTGCGGGTGTGACGAAAGCCATCATCATTGGCGTTGTCGTCGTGCTACTTGCCACAGCGATTGGCTACCACATCGCGCATAGCGTTCGCGAGCCATTGACTCGTATTCTAAAAGTGCTTGAAAGCCTGACTGAAGGTGACATGACACAACGTATCGATATTCGCTATAACAACGAGTTCAGCCGAGTGAGTGGACACATTAACTCACTAGCCGACAGTCTTCACGAGATCTTAGTGAAACTCAACGAAGCGTCAGAGAACCTATCTTCGACCGCAGCAACAAACGAAAGCACGTCTTCGCAAGCGCAAAGCAAATTAAGTTCACAACGCGAGCAAACAGCAAACGTTGCGACCGCAATGACGGAAATGTCTCACTCAGTGCAAGAAGTCGCTCAAAGTGCACAAGGCTCACTAGAAATGGTGCAGCGTGTCGAATCTGCCTCTGAAGAAGGCAGAAATGTCATGAGCAGCAATATCTCGACCATAAATCAACTGGAAACGCGTTTGAACGAATCCGTTTCCGCTGTCTCTGAACTGCAAAAAATGAGTGGTCAAATTGGTTCTATCCTCGATGTGATTCGCAACATTGCTGAACAAACTAACCTACTGGCATTGAATGCAGCAATTGAAGCGGCTCGCGCTGGCGAACAAGGTCGCGGCTTTGCGGTAGTGGCCGATGAGGTGCGTGTGCTTGCATCCAGAACCACTCAGTCCACCACTGAAATTGAATCGATGATCAGTAATCTGCAATCCAGCTCTCAGTCAGCAAATCAAGTAATACAAAGCTGTATGAGCGATATGGAGATGTCTGTTGAGCAAGCATCAAAAGCGAACAGCTCAATGGAAGAGATTCAAGCGCTAATCATCGAAATCAGCCAAATGAGTACGCATATTTCGCAAGCGGCAGCAGAGCAAAGTGAAACCTCAGCAGACATCGCACGCAGTATTGAAGATATCAATAGTATCGCCGATGAAAGCTTCCAAGCTATGTCGAGCATCGCACAGACCAGTGAATCCCTGACTCACTTGGCTCATCAACAGAATGAATTGGTTCACCGCTTTAAGTTATAAATAATTTATAAATTTAAGCATTAATTAGTGCAATCAACTGTATAAGGGCGACTTTTTGTTAAGTCGCCCTTGTTTTTTATCGGCCATGTCTACATATGATTAATATGGCCAGCTCATCCCCTTGCACATCTCTTTTCGAGCGGCCTCATAAAAAGGAAAATCTATGGCTGTTCATGTTGGTATTATCGACCAAGACCCAGTGAGATTGGTCACTCCTCTATTAGATAATCGTACGCTAAGCACACATATCGTCTTCATCGGAGACAAGAGCCAGTTAGATATATTTGACCGACTGAGTGCCGTTTTAGAGCAACGAGACATTACTTCCGAATTTTTTGAAATCCCATCCGCCGTCAATACTTCGCTGATCAAACAAGCGATTCAAAAACTGGCAAAAGATCTCCATGAGCGCGGCGAAGATGTGAAATTGAACGCCAGTTGCGGTCTTCGTCATCGCTTATTGTCTGTGTACGAGGTTTTCCGTACCTATCGCTGGCCAATTTTTGTGGTTGAGCCAAGTAGCGATAAGCTTTGCTGGTTATACCCAGATGGCAAAGAAGATACTCAGGTCGAAGACCACATTACGATTGCTGACTACCTCACTATCTTCGGCGCACGCGGCGAGTTCCACCACGTTGATTTACCTCCTCTTCTTGATAAAAAACTGTATGAACTTGGTGAACGCTGGGCCTCAAATGCGCTTGAGCTTGGTCCAGGCTTAGCAACTCTTAACTACCTTGCAACCACATGCCGCAAAGAGCAAAAACTTGATGTGGAGCTTTCTGAAAAGCAACAAGGCTACCGTGAGCTCAACATGCTGCTTTCGGACCTAGTGGAAGCGCAAATCGCCACTTATGAGAATGGCGTTCTAACGTTTGCTGATGAAGATGCACGCCGCTTTTCAAACGGTGAATGGTTAGAGACTCTGGTACACAGCACGGTCAAGCAAATTCAAGATACGATGCCGACGATTCAAGATCGCTCTTTGAATGTTCAGGTTTATCGCAAACTTGGTGAAAGTGAAGTACGCAATGAGTTGGATGTTGCAACAGTGGTAAACAACAAGCTCCACATCATTGAGTGTAAAACCAAAGGCATGCGAGATGACGGCGATGACACCTTGTACAAGCTAGAATCCCTCAGAGATCTGCTAGGTGGTTTACAAGCACGTGCAATGCTGGTGAGCTTCCGACCGCTTCGTCACAATGACATTACTCGTGCAGAAGATTTGGGGCTAGCTCTGATTGGCCCTGATGAGCTTAAAGACTTAAGAACGCACCTAACGGCTTGGTTTAAAGACGCAGGTGGCTCGGACGAGATCTAGTATCAGCGATAAAAGCTAGAATTCAAAATGATCAAAAGCAGCGTTACAGGCTGCTTTTTTCATACCTAATTTTTAAGTGTGGGTTTAGATAGGTAGAAAAAAACCAGAGGCGTGCCTCTGGTTTTTCCGTTTGTTTAAAATGCCAATTATCGCGGCTTACAGCATTTTACGCGCTGCTTCTACTACCACCTTAATTGAACGAGCTTCCGTCTCTTTCAGTGTTGAATGATCTGGAATCTCTTTTTGTGTACGGTTGATGATTACACCCGCTACACAACCTGCTTTTAGACCAGAGCTCGCACACATTGTTAGCAATGTTGCAGACTCCATCTCAAAGTTAAGTACGCCCATGTCTTGCCATTCTTGCATAGAACCTTGGAAACGCTTAACAACGCGACCAGAGAACGTATCGTAGCGCTCTTGACCTGGGTAGAACGTATCACTTGAAGCCGTCACACCCATGTGAACCGCAGCGCCAGACTCTTCTACTGCTGCTTTCATTGCAGTTGCTACTTCAAAGTCAGCAACTGCTGGGAATTCCATTGGCGCAAAGTGCAGGCTCGCACCGTCAAGGCGAACTGACCCCGTCGTTACGATCATGTCACCTACGTTTACATGCGGTTGAATTGCGCCAGTTGTACCAACACGTAGGAAAGTACGAACACCAAGTTGCGCGAGTTCCTCAACTGCGATAGAGGTAGAAGGGCCACCAATACCTGTAGAACAAACCACAACAGGTTTACCGTCTAATTCGGCACGGTATAGCGTGTATTCACGGTGACTTGCTAGAAATACTGGGTTTTCCATTTGTTCTGCGATTTTTTGAACGCGCGCTGGATCACCAGGAATGATGGCTAGAGTCGCACCATTAAGATCAGCTTCAGTAACACCTAAATGAAATACAGCTTGAGACATAAGTCGCTCCTTATTGTGGCTTATTTTATGAACAATAAGCTCATTAATCAGTTATTGGGTACAAATGCACTGTAGCGAACCTTTCACCAACATAGAGTGATCATAATCACAATGAGAAAATGTAATGAAACTATAATTTCATCCAAAACAAGCAATGATCACACTTTTAGAGAGTTTGGCTCATTTTGTTGCATAGCGATGCGTGATTTCAAAAACAAACTAGACATCTTATTGAATTTCGTCGACACGGTTAAAAAAGCCCGAGACACGAATGCCTCGGGCTTTTTATTAGCTAGTTAGGTAGGTCACTTGGCCTGCTTGGACTCAAAACGGAGCAATCTCAACGCATTTAACGTAACCAGTGCAGTTGCGCCGCTGTCGGCTAATACTGCCACCCATAGACCCGTAATGCCCAGTAAACTTGTCACCAAGAAAACGCCTTTCAAACCAAGCGCTAACGCAACATTCTGACGAATATTACTTAACGTCGCACGCGATAGTTCTATCATGGCAGGTAACTCAATCAGACGATTGTGCGTTAATGCCGCGTCGGCCGTTTCCAGCGCAACATCCGTACCGCCTCCCATCGCAATACCGATACTCGAAGCTTTCATCGCTGGCGCATCATTAATACCATCTCCCACCATTGCAACGGTGTGTTGCTGTGATAGTTTCTCGACGTAATGCACTTTATCTGCTGGTAATAAGCTTGCTTTATAATCCAAGCCTATTCTGGTCGCCATTGCTTCAGCACTTCTCGGGTTGTCACCGGTTAGCATCACCGACGTTATCCCAAGCTCCTTCAACGTAGCGATAGCTTCTTGGGCATCTGGGCGCAATGTATCTTGCCATGCGATCACGCCAATGACCTCGTAATCGTAACGCACAATAACAACCGTTTTACCTTGTTGTTCCAACGTCACCACTCGCTCTTCGGTTTCTTGAGAAAGTGGGAAATCGGCCTTAGAAGGCGTGACTACTTGGACTATTTTCCCATCGACGTAACCTGTGACACCAGAGCCCACTTGCGCGGTTTTATCTAGCGCTTCAGGAATAGGAAGTCCCTGCTGTTGCACTTTATTAACTAAAGAAACCGCGAGAGGATGGCTTGAGCCAACTTCGATTGAGGCTGTCAGGCTAAGTAACTTGTCTTCATCTAGATCAAAAGCAAAGACGTCGGTCACCTGTGGTTTACCTTGCGTCAATGTACCTGTTTTATCAAATGCGACGGACTCAACCTTACCAAGCAACTCAAGCGCCGCACCACCTTTGATTAATGCCCCCCGCTTCGCCGCAGCCGCCAAGCCAGAAGTAATCGCTGCAGGCGTTGAAATAACCAACGCACAAGGACAGGCGATCAGTAACAGGGCAAGTCCTCGATAAATCCACGTTTCCCACGGTTGAGCAAACAACAGTGGTGGCGTGACGATAACCATCAGGGACACCAACATCATCAGCGGCGTATACCAACGGCTGAACTTATCCAGAAAACGTTCTAATGGTGCCTTACGAGATTCTGCTTCTTCAATCAAATGGAGAATTCGGTCAATCGCATTCTCGCCTTGGCGAGAAGTCACCTGTAAACGAACGACTTTATCGACAACTACAGCCCCGGCCATCACTTTGCCACCCGTTTGGTGCTCAACGGGAACGGATTCTCCCGTTAACGCGCTTTCGTCAAAACTTGCAAGCGCATCTTGCAACACACCATCCGCTGGCAAACGACCGCCGGGTGCAACTTCTATAATATCCCCCGGCTTAAGCTGAGCTGCAGGCACCTCTTTACGATCACCATCAATAATTAAAATTGAATTTTCTGGGACTAAGTCCATTAGCGCTTGGACACCACTTCGAGCTCGGGATGATGCATATGCTTCTAACTTTTCACCAATAAGGAAAAGCAATAACACCATTGCCGCTTCAGCGGTTTCACCTAAATATAAAGCGCCGAGCGCTGCCACACTCATTAACGTTTCAATCGCAAAAGGCGTACCGCTACGCGCCAACTTGAACGCTTTGAGCGCAATTGGGTATAAACCCAGTAAGCAGGTCAACGTGAATAACCAAGCGCTTATTTGAGGGTCGATCTTAGAAATTATTGCCGCGACAGCCATCGCACTAGCAATAGATAGAATTTGAATGTTGTCTTTTACTACCCCACGCCAGCCTTTCGTTGCGGTATTTGGTTTTGGAGCATCGAGTGAAGAAAGCGGAAAACCTGTTTGTTGGGCTGTATACTCTATCGTAGAGGTCAGCTCGCGATCGTCAAAATCGACAACCAGTTTTTCTGTTGCAAACAAGACTTTTGCTTGGCTAACACCTTCCAAAGACGTAATAGCCTTCTCAAGCTTTTGTGCACATGAAGGGCAATCCATACCTGACACAAGCCACGAGTTTCGAATTGAGGAATCACTCTCCCTTGAGGGCTCTTCTTCCTCACCTGGGTCGGCGCTACAACTCCCTCCGCTGCAACATGAACTTTCAGACACTTCTACGCCAGCTTGAGAAATGTTGAGTGAAGATTTTACTGGTGCGCAGCACGACTCGCTCGCGCCAAGCGGCACCGCAGTTTTGATTTTGCTAGATTGGCAACCTTGATGTTTCGTACACATAATTTATTTTCCTTATTGGTGTAGGCTCTTTGCCTATGACTAAGGATAAACCTTAGAGCTAGCTCCAAGGTCAAGGTGATTTTTTAAAAACTCGTCGATTGAAAATAAAAAAGACGCCGAAGCGTCTTTCCAAATGACTTATTTAAAATCAAGCACCTATGATATTTGATCAAAAAGGTTAAACTGGATGCTTAAAACACTCATTTAAAGTCATCCCGATGGCGCGCAGCACATCTCGCCTAGTGATAACGCCAACCAATTTACCTTTGCCGTCAACCACTGGATACATTTTTGGCTTACCAATCTTCATCATGTCAGCCAACTCGATCACTGACATGTCTGGAGAAACAGATAAAACATCGTCATGCATACACTCTTGAACGGTATGCGTATCTTGGCAGTGATAACTCGCTTTCACCAATTTATCTAACAAGTCTTGCTCTGATAAGAATCCAACTACCTTTTCATTCTCATCAATGACGGGTCCACCTAATGTGACGCTTTGCATGACTTTATTCAAAGCAGCCGAAAGTGACATATCTTTAGTGAAGGTCACCGCTTGCAACGTCATGTAATCTTTTACTTTTAATGAATGCATTCTTATCTCCTTAAGGGCATTTTATTGCGGCCTTTAGATAAGTGTCGCCTAATTTCCTGAATTTACTAAATGGAAATGAGTAATTTTATTTATAGGTGCAGCCTATTGATCTGAATCAAAATTAAGTCATCATCGGCATTCACTATTGTTTAATTGAGTACAACTTGCAAATAGGCTGATTTTTAACAGGTGGTAAATACAACAAAGCCAGTCAAATTGACTGGCTTCATTATTGGCGCATAGTTACATTAACAATGATGTCGACGCATATTGTCTAAAATAATACCGGTTGCCATTGCGACATTCAGCGACTCAGCACCACCAAATGCCGGAATCGTGATCTTATTTGTCACGAGCTTCGCAGCATCTTCACGTACGCCGTGGGACTCGCTGCCCATCAACAAAATACCTTCAGCAGCGAATTCCGTTTTATGAACGCTCTCCCCTTCCAGAAACGCGCCATAAACTGGCAAGTTGGCTTCTTCTAAGTAACTTGGCAAATCCACCAGACTCACTTGTACGCGGCCAAAACTGCCCATGGTCGCGCTGATCGTTTTAGGGTTATACGGATCAGCACAATCTGTACTCGCAATAATGTGCTTGATGCCATACCAGTCTGCGACACGAATAATCGTTCCTAGATTACCTGGGTCAGATACGCCATCTAGCGCAATCATCAAGCCTTTTGCTTGAGGCACTTTTACACTCGGGATTTCAACCACGGCAATGGCCGCGTTATTGCTCACGAGTGTGCTCGCTTTGGTCAGGTCGTCAAGCGATGCTTCAATGCAATCAAAACCACTTAGCGCACTAGCGTTTTGTTCGAGAAATGCTTCGGTTGCGAAGACATGCTTCACCTTTAATGAACTACTTGCCAGCTCTAAAACGTTCTTTTCACCCTGAACTAGGAATAAGCCATGCGCTTTACGCTGTTTCTTTTGACCTAAAGCACGAAGCAGTTTTAATTGGTTTTTTGAAATCATTAAAGTATCCCAGGTGAAAATGGTTATTCGGCGAATGTACTCGAAACAATCTTCACGACAGTTCGGTATCAAGCGCGTGAGATTATAAATTATACCTAAATAACCTCAAGAAACTTGATTCATCAGAAGACTTTGAAGAGCAAACGCAGTAAAAGAGGGTTCAAAAACGAAAAAAGCCCTGCGATATACGCAGGGCTTTTAAAGTGATGCCTGCAACATAAGTTAGCATAGTCCGAACTAGCTTTCAAACAGCTACAAAACTATTTGCAGCATAAATTCGCATAAAATTGCATCAAAAGTCTGCATACTTGAGTAGGTATCTAAATCCTACGTTGTAAAGTTACTACATCATAACCAATGCCCGTAGATAATCGAGTGCATTAGAAAAACCATGAGCATACGTTTAACAAAGTTTTGGACAATTCTGTTTTAGGGAGTTTGCTAATTTAGCTATTCATAAATAAGTTCTGGTATTGAAAACTGGCTACTAGGGCGTGTTGATCTTTCGTGAGTGTTTTTTGAACAGCATGGTAAAGAGTTATAATTTGCTTCGCCAAAAGTAAAACCATAACCAATACCATGCCAAGAACAATGCTAACTGATATTCGCTGGGAACTGCTACTCCAAGTTATGAAAAGTACAGGTCGTATTTACGATAAAACTGAACATCGAATGACATTTGAAGGAATACTTTATCGAATGAGAACAGGTATTCCTTGGCGAGATCTACCCTCTGAGTTCGGAGAGTGGAGTACCGTTTACAGACGATTTAACCTTTGGTCAAAGAAAGGGGTTTTAGATAAGCTTTTCAAAAGCTTATCTAGCATAGCTGATTTTGAATGGGTCTTTCTTGATGGTTCTATAGTTCGAGCGCATCAGCATAGTACAGGAGCAGCTACTGAACGCTCAGAGCAAATAGGGAAAAGTCGCGGGGGCAACTCAACCAAAATTCACTTAGCCGTGGATAGTGGTGGCCTACCGATTTGCTTTGATTTATCAGAAGGGCAACGCCACGATATAGTGCATGCCGAAAGCTTAGTTGAACAACTCGATGAAGTTAATACCATCGTTTGTGATAAAGGATATGACAGCGAACCTTTCCGTACTTTTGTTAAGGAACGTGGCGGAGAAACGGTAATTGCTAAACGCAATTACGGACAAGATATAGACAAAGACAGTATGGATTGGTGTCTATACAAGTATCGTCACCTGGTTGAAAATGCCTTTGGGAGAATTAAGCATTATCGAGCTATTTCAAGTAGATATGACAAGCTAGAAAGGAATTATGCCGGCATGTTATCGCTGGCATTCATGTTAATGTGGCTACCGATGTATTATTGAACACGAAATGTACAGCAAAGATCAACACGCCCTAGCTACCGACTAATATCTCAAAATCATCCGCAGTCCTCACCACCATCATCTCACTTCTGCCACTGTGGGTGAAAAATTCGAACAAGTCTACTTGACCTGTCTAATACTCTACAGTTCATACTATCCAAATACTAAGAACACTTGGGTCAAATCTCACATGTACTTGATTTCGGAATTGGCAGCAAAGGCTGGCATCTCTCGCACCACCTTACTCTATTACGAGAAGTTAGGGCTGATTAACGGTCAGCGTCTTGACAATGGATATCGCTATTACAACGAAAACGATTTGCAACGACTGTTTTTGATTCAGCAACTTCAAAGCGCAGGACTCTCATTGAAAGAGTGCGAACAATGCTTGGACGCGAAGTTAAGTAGAAGCTTATTAGAAAATCGGCTGACGCAACTCAACCATGAAATTGATAAAAAAGTCCAGGCTCGCGAGTTGCTACTGGCATTACTTGGGGAACGTCCACAAAGAGAGTTACACCACTCTCTTAGTCAAAGTGCGCCTAGCGCTTACTTAAACTGGTTAAGTACGCAGGGTTACAGTGAAAAAGAAGCGCTCCGATTAAAGTGGCTATCAAAAGATATGAACGAACACGAGAGTTACATGAAAGACTTTATGATGGTCTATGCAACATTAGAAAGATGGGGGCCAGGGAGTCTCAAGGACTCTTTAAAAGCGATTTCATTAATGTCACCTCAGACAATGACCGATATTTTAGACATTGGTTGTGGCACTGGCATCTCAACGTTACTACTAGCTGACAACAGTAACGCACACATAATAGCAGTGGATAATGAGCCTGTTGTCATTAAGCAGCTCGATAAAAAAATACAAAACGCACAGTTGCATGAGCGCATTTCTCCTGTTTGTGCCTCCATGACGGAACTGCCATTTCAGGCAAAGAGCTTTGATGCCATTTGGGCGGAAGGCTGTGTGTACATTATGGGAATGGAGAACGCACTAAAACAATGGAAGCCGCTGTTAAAAGACAATGGCGTCTTGATGGTGAGTGATTTGGTTTGGCTAACTGACTCTCCCGACGAAGAGACAAAACAGTTTTGGCTGGCAGACTACCCAGACATTCAATCGATACCCAAACGACTCGCTCTGTTCAAAAAGCATGGCTACGACGTGATAGAACACTTCTCATTAGGCGTCGATGCATGGCAAAACTACTGGCAACCGCTGCAAGACCGAGTTGAGGAATTACAAGCTGTTATGCCCGTGTCCCAAGCGTTACTAGACATTGAGAAAGAGATTTCAGTTTACGAGCGCAGTGCTGCAAAAGATTTTACCTATCAGTACTTTATTTTAAAACTTGCAAACTAGAGATATAGATATGAAATACGCTTCGTACAAACAAGAACAAACTCAAGAAATCATTACACTGTTCAATGACACATTTTCGGATTCAGAAGGCAAAGAAGAAGGTACATTGATTGCGAAACTCGTAGAAGACTTTCTCACTTTACCAACCAAAGATGAGGATCTTTATGTGTTTATTGCTCAAGATGAAAGTGAACGCATTGTTGGCAGCATCATTTTCTCTCGCCTATCGTTTCCAAATGGTGAAAACATATTCCTTTTAGCCCCCGTGGCAGTTGCAACAGATCGTCATGGGCAAGGTGTAGGTCAAGGGCTGATCAAATTTGGGTTAGCGACACTGAAAGAAAAAGGCGTCACCGTTGCCATTACATACGGGGATATCAACTTTTACTCAAAAATAGGATTCGCTCCAATCAGTCAGGACATAATTCAAGCTCCGCTAGACTTGTCCTACCCTGAAGGTTGGATTGCACAATCTTTAGTCAGTAAAGCGTTCCCTAACATCGAGGGAAAACCAACATGCTTACCCGCTATCGACAATCCATATTATTGGTAGTTAATTGGCGTGAAAATTCCTTCGTTTCTGAATTTAGATGGCTATGCTTAAACGCTATTTTCTAAGCGGCGCTCTTACCATGCTCACCTAGTCACAACGGACATACCGTGTATGTTCTAAGCAATTATTCTTTGATAACCTTTAGAAACCACTGATAAATTTGAGGGCTATGATGAAAGTAAGAAAAGCCGTTTTAGATGACTTACCCTACCTTGTTAACTTCACTGCTGAAGAAGCAAGAGAGGCTGAGGGGAGTATTAAGATCCCAGAAACACTTGAAAAGGGCATTCTGGTCGCGCTTCGTGACCCTTCAATTGCTACCTATTGGGTTTTAGTTGATGAGAACAACACTCCCGTAGGGAGTGTCTCTGCGGTTCGCGAGTGGAGCGACTGGAACGCTGGTTATTACTGGTGGATTCAAAGCATGTTCTTATCAAAATCCCAGCGAGGCAAGGGTCGTATGTCATTGCTTTTGGATGCGGTAAAACATGAAATGAAAGAACAAAAAGGCTTAGAGCTGCGCCTATATGTTCACAAAGACAACCGCACGGCTATTAGAGCTTATCAAAATGCTCATTTTTCAAAGTACGATTATGAAATCATGATTTTAAGCGATTGAGAATGAGTTTTAGTCAAATAGCTTCATTTAATGTGAAGCTATTTGGATATAAAATACGACTAGGCGATGACCGTTTTTGTTTTCATAAGTTCGCTGTGCTCCAACGCTTCGGCCATCTGTTCGAATTTAAAATATACGGGTAAACTAACGTCAAAACTGCCTTTTGAAATACGCTCAAGCAGCGCTTCACCATTTTGCATTAATGCATGCCAATCATCTTTATCACCAAAATTATGTAACGCTCCAAGGGCTATTTCGTGGTAAGAAATAGTGCGTGTAAATGGAGGGTCAATGGGTTTAGCAATACGATCTTGAATGCAGACAATATGTCCATTCGCTCTTAACAGTGGCACTAAATGGGCGGCATTTTCCCCACTCACCGCATCAAAAATGGCTAAGTATTTCATGTCGATTTGAGATTGCTCTCGATAAACGTGGCGAATACCTAACCTTTTGGCTCGCTCTTCGCCCAGACTAGTTGAGACAACATCAACCACATAACCAGCATTGACAAGGAACTGGGATAACAAATTATTCACCGCGCCAAAACCAACGACAAGCACTTCTCTTTGTCGGGTTAATGGAATTTTTTCAAATGCCTGCCATGCAGTCAGCATCGGACAAGGCAGTGCCGCAGCAAGTTCAAAAGATAGGCCCTCAGGCAGTGTCATCACTCGCTCAACGTTCAAAACCGTATATTCAGCGAAGCTACCATGGCGATTTAGTGAACCATGATATGCCACTCGACGGCCAATCAAACTTGTGTCAACTTTAGACCCTACTTGTACGACGACGCCTGCACCATCAACACCTGGAACATGACCATTCGGCCAATTTAAAGGGTTGGCTTTAATAAATTTCCAATCGACAGGGTTAATACCAATCGCTTTGTTTTGTACTAAGATCTCGCTGTCATCTAAAGCTGGTATTTCAGCCTTACCTAAAACAAGACTGTGTGTCTCAGTTTGATATTGCCAAATTCGATAGGGTTCCATATCACTTCCACTCGCTTAATGAAAAGGTTAGGCACCAAAGAGTTATCGTCCTTGGTACATAGTGTATTAGGCCTGATAAGTTGGATAATCGGTGTAGCCTTCGGCTCCGCCTCCATACAAGGTTAACCTAGCATCGGCATCAAACTCGGCCAATGGTAAATCATGAGCAAATCGGGCGACTAAATCTGGATTCGTTACAAAAGGAGTACCAAAGGCAACGAAATCAGCATACTGCTTATCTAGCAACTGTTGGGCAGATTGCTTGGTCAACTTTCCTGCAACCATGATTGGATTAGAGTATATTCGGCGTACTTGCTGGCGAAACTCTTCAGGCACCTCTACATAGCGTGATATGTTTTCTGAAAAATGCACATACGCAAGGTTCATCGGTTGTAGTTTTTCCAGCAATGCTAACGTTAGTGGAACAATTTCAACATCATCCCCAGCAAAACCCTCTCCGATATGAGGAGACAGACGAACCGCTACTCTTTCCCCACCAATTTCCTCGGTAAGTGCTTGTAACGTATCAACCAGAAAGCGCATACGATTCTCTTGGCTGCCACCATATTGATCACTTCTTTGGTTGCTTTCTAAGCGTAAAAAGGTATCAAACAAGTAACCATGCGCAGCATGTACTTCAACACCATCAAACCCTGCTTCAACAGCATTTCTTGCAGCTTGAACAAAGTCGGCAATGGTTGCTTGGATTTCATCTGCACTCATTGTTTTTGGCTGCTGGGTCTCCACCATGCCAAACCCGCCTTCAGGTAATGGGCCGAAGACCTGATCTGGAATTTTTATCGCTGATGGTGCCAGGGGTTGTGAACCTGAAATATCGGAATGACTACGACGGCCAACATGCCAGAGTTGGATAAATATCTTACCCCCTTCCTCATGAACAGCCTGAGTCACTTTCTTCCAGCCTTCAATGTGTTCTTCTGTGTAAATGCCTGGCGTCATAGAGTAGCCCCGACCAACGGCTGAGACAGGTGCGCCTTCTGTGACAATCAAGCCAGCACTAGCACGTTGACGGTAGTAGGTTGCCATCATCTCGTTTGGTACATCACCAGGTTGAGACGTGCGTGAACGAGTCATCGGCGCCATAGCGATACGGTTGCTAGTCTCGAGTCCGTGACCTTTAAATACCTTAAACATACTTCCCCCTTAAGCTTTATACGTTGGGTAATCAATAAGCCCTTTTTCACCGCCGCCAAACAAGGTGTTTGGATCGTGCTCTGCGAACGGGTAACCATGAAGTAGACGTTCAGGAAGATCAGGATTCGCAACAAAAGGGCGACCAAAGCCGATCATATCAGCCAGTCCGTCATCAATGGCTTGCTCCGCTTTTTCCGCATTATAACGACCTGCGTAAATCAAAATGCCTTGATAAGCCTCACGTAAGGCACGTTTGAAAGAAACTGGCGTATCAGGGGCGTCATCCCAATCGACTTCAGCGATATGCAGATAAACGATACCGTGCTTATTTAGTACCGCAGCGGCAGCGGTATAAGTTTCGATAGGGTTCGAATCTACCGTACCATTTAAGGTAGTCAAAGGAGCCAGACGCACCCCAACACGGTCAGCGCCAATCGCTTCAACTAATGCTGCAACAACTTCATCAAGAAAACGAAGACGATTTTCCAGGCTACCACCGTATTCATCGGTACGGCTGTTAGCTTCGGAGTCTATGAATTGGTTGATCAAATAACCATTCGCCGCATGCAGTTCAATACCATCAAAGCCTGCCTCAACAGCATTCAATGCCGCTTGACGATAATCTGCGATGACTTGTTGAATATCCGCTTTTGTCATTGATCTAGGCTGGACGACGTCAACAAAACCAGGTTCATCACTGCCATTATCAACGAATACTTTTACGTTTTCCGCTTTTAACGCTGATGAAGAAATCGGTTGATCACCACCAATGTTATCTGGGTGAGTGACTCTACCTACATGCCACAGCTGAGCAAAAATTGCGCCATTTTCTGCATGCACTGCTTGAGTTACTTTACGCCAGCCTTCAATCTGCTCAGGTGTGTATATACCTGGCGTCCACGCATAGCCTTTTGCATTTGGGGAAATTTGTGTTCCTTCGGAGACAATTAAACCTGCACTGGCTCTCTGAGCGTAATACGTCGCCATCATGTCATTAGCGACATCCCCAGGTTGAGTTGCTCTGGAGCGTGTCATCGGTGGCATGGCGATGCGGTTTTTGAGTGTCAAGGACCCCAATTGGATAGGTTGAAAAAGTGATTTAGACATAATAAGCCCTCTTATTTCTTGAGAGGGATATTAACAAACTCAACGCATTACATTGATAGCAACAAAGACAAATGATAGTTGTTAAAATTGCAATAATTTGGACCAATGAAAAAGAGATAACTGAATATAGCTTCACTATAAAGCATGCTTCCGTTGCCTTGTGTTATGGGACATTGGCGAATATGTTTGTCTAAAACGAGTTATAGGCACCTTCACTTATCACTGTTGTTAAGGAGAAATATGGATACTAAGGGCAAAACCATTCAGTCGTTGGAGCGCGGTTTCATGATTTTAGAAACACTCTCTTTCGCAGAATCGCCACTGTCTCTGCAAGACATTACCCAATCAGTAAAATTAGCGAAAACAACCGTATATGGGCTGCTCGCAACGTTAGTCAAACTAGGGTATGTAGAACGTACCAAACAAACATACCAACTCGGTTTAAGACTGAGAGAGCTATCTAAGCCACTCGAACAACGGGACGAACTTGTTCGTCGCCATTTTTACCCACTTCTAAAGAAAATGGCACTGCTTTCCAATAACACAGCTTATCTCGCAATCCAAAGTGGGGCTGATGAGTACCTTTATATCGACGCAATAGAAAAAGATAATCCCTTGACGATACGCAGCCCAAGAGGACGCCGAGAAAGTTTAATTGACTCTGCCATTGGGAAAATATTTGTTTCTTTTAACCCTCAACTAAAAAGAATACTAAGAATGCAAGGTGCGTTAACACCATGGTTGGAGATGGAAATTGAGCAGATTTCCCAACAAGGATTTTCATTGGATCTAGAGCAAGCAGAGCCTGGGCTGCACTGTTTGGCTATTCCTCTTTATATGAATGGTGATCTTGTCGCTGCTGCGGGTTTAAGTGGTGCTGCTGATGAACTCACTGAGGCAAAATTGAGTCATTTTGCTCAAGTATTTCTGAGGTGATTCGACATTATCGAATCTTACTTACTTTTCACACGGTTCGAATGCCCCCCAGGATTTATCTAATTAAACTGAGCGCGTCATTCACGATCATAATTAGGAGACGCCTGTATTTCTCTCAACTTAGCAAAACAGATCACTGCGATAGCTATACAACAAGCGAAACAACAAGAATTTAACATCTGTGTCAGTGTTGTTGATCAAGCTGGATTATTAGTCCATTTTGAACGCATGGATAATGCATTGCTCGGCGCGATTGATGTGGCGATAAAAAAGGCCAGAACAGCAGCGCTTTTCCAAACCAATAGTGCTGAACTTGGTGCGATCGCACAACCTGGAGGTGCGATTTATACACTTGAAGCCACGAATGGAGGACTTATTTCCTTTGGTGGTGGTGTGATCCTCCGTAACGAACAAGGTAATGTTATTGGCGCTATAGGGGTTGCAGGAGCGACCGTTGAAGCCGATGAAGCCATTGCACAACTTGCAGCTCGTCAATAAGGAGATCCAGATGAAAACGGTAGTGATTACTGGCGCAGCTTCTGGCATGGGGTTAGCGGCTAGTAAGTTGTTTCTAGAAAAACATTGGCGCGTTCTGATGATAGACACCAACGAGGAGCACGGGCAACAGCAATGTTTGAAACTTCAAAGCCAAGGTTTTACTGAGGTTTATTTTCAACGTTGTGATATCACTCAAGCATCACAGGTCTCGCAGGTCGCCGAGTTTGCAATTGACAACTTTGGACAAGTTGACAGCGTGATCAACAATGCTGGAGTTTGGCGTGGTGGTGAACTACATCAAACAACAGAGACAGATTGGGACTTATTGTTTGATGTTGATGTGAAATCGATATTTTTGATGAGTAAGTACTTTGTGCCATACATGATTGCACAAGGTGGAGGGACTATTGTAAATACGGCTTCAGTATCAGGGCTGAATGGGGATCATCAGATGGCAGCCTACAATGCAGCAAAAGGAGCAGTTGTTAACTTAGTCCGAGCGATGGCACTCGATTATGGAAAATATAACATTAGAGTAAACAATGTATGTCCTGCCGCTTGCGCTACTCCAATGTTTCTTGCCAACGCCAAAGAAGTGATTGACACATTTAATCAGGCCAACCCTCTAGGCAGGATCTGCACGCCAGAGGAAGTCGCTGAAGCAATGTACTTCTTGGCCTCTGATGCATCAAGCTCATGCAATGGTATCAACCTACCTATTTCTGGTGGCTTAGAGCTGCATACTGGTCAACCGATACAATAAAATCGATATAAAAGCGAGGTCGGCAACGGCCTCGCTTGGAACGATTTACAGATCCAGTTTCGGCTGAATAAAATCGATAAAAGCAGAAATCCGCTTGGCAACAGAAGAAGACTTATAGTAGACGGCATTAATTTGCTCCCTGCCTGAGTTGCCGATTTTTTCACCTTCTAACAACGCAATTAATCTTCCTTCCGCAATATCTTTTTTCACCATAAAGCCTGATAGGCAGGCGATTCCATTTCCCATCAATGCTAGCTGTCTCACCGTTTCACCGTTACTTGAGGTCAGCGTGGGTGTCAGCCCTGAAAATCCTTTCAGAGGCCATTCGTTGAGTGTTTTTGGTGTTGAAAATCCGATGGTATCGTGATGTTCCAAATCACTGCTCTTACTCGGAAAGCCGCGCTTTGATAAATAATCAGGTGAAGCAACAATGTAAAGTAAACTTCGGCCAAGAGGCCTTGCGTGTAAAGTTGAATCATTTAATGCACCGATACGAATAGCGATATCGGTTTTCTTTTCTAGCAAATCAACAAAACCTTCATTAGAAGTTAACTCCAACTCAATATCAGGATAGGCTTGATTAAATGGCTGAACGAGTGGAACTAACTGGTGAAACACAAATGGACTGGCGGCATCAACACGCAGCCGCCCTTTGGGTAATTCCCCACGGGATATGATCTCGTCTTCCGCTTGCTGCAACTGCATCAGCCCTATTCTTACCGACTCAACGAATTGCCGCCCCTCATCCGTTAATTCAATCCGTCTTGTGGTTCGGTTTAATATCGTCACGCCAAGTTGGCTTTCTACCTTACTCACCGCTCGTGATACGCGTGCCACCTGTATATCGAGACTTTCTGCCGCCGCAGTAAATCCACCAGTATCAACGACAGTAAGTAGAATTTCTAAATCGTCCGATTTCGTGCGCATGCTTGCCTACCATTTACTCAACAGTTTTGTTTAATTATTGCATTTATAGCAAATATCATTTGTTAAATAACCTATTTTTTGCAACTACATTTCCACGCAAAATCCCTCCATCAAATCACGGCAGCACGACAAGTTGATAAGTACATTCGCTGCTGTTTACTAGAACCTAATAAAAGAGAGTAAATGATATGCCATTAGCACTTCTTGCATTGACGCTCAGCGCCTTTGCTATCGGAACGACGGAGTTTGTGATCGTGGGGTTGCTCCCGACCATGGCTTCGGACCTAAACGTCTCACTGCCATCCGCAGGACTGCTGGTGAGCCTTTATGCACTCGGTGTTGCGATTGGCGCACCTGTCTTAACTGCACTAACGGGAAAATGGAACCGTAAGCACGTCCTCATTGCTGTTATGTCATTGTTTGTGATTGGCAACTTATTGGCATGGCAAGCACCTGGTTACAACACCCTTATCGTTGCTCGCATTTTGACTGGTTTAGCTCACGGTGTCTTTTTCTCTATCGGCTCTACGATTGCAACAAGCCTAGTCCCCAAAGAAAAAGCAGCCAGCGCGATTGCGATTATGTTCACGGGATTAACCGTGGCATTAGTAACGGGCGTGCCGCTCGGTACTTACATCGGCCAAACCTTTGGTTGGCAATCGACGTTTTTGATTGTAGCGCTATTGGGACTGATTGCGCTGATTGGTAGTGCGTTCTTAGTGCCAAGCAACCTAAAACAGCCTGCTGCCGCGAAACTGTCATCGCAGCTAAAAGTGCTCACTCAACCAAGGTTACTACTGGTGTATGCAATTACCGCACTCGGCTACGGTGGTACCTTTACCGCTTTCACTTTCCTAGCGCCGATTTTGCAACAGGAAACAGGATTCAGCGCCAATGCAATCAGCCTAATTATGTTGGTATACGGCGTATCAGTAGCGATTGGTAATATTTGGGGCGGCAAAATGGCCGATAAGATGGGGCCAATTAAAGCGCTGACAATTATTTTTGCGGGACTCGCCAGCGTATTAGTTGTATTTAACTTTACGGCCGTTAACCCTATCGCCGCAGTAGCGACCATTTTAGTTTGGGGGGCCTTTGCATTCGGTAATGTTCCTGGCTTACAAGTCTATGTGGTTAAACTGGCTGAAAAATACACTCCTGATGCGGTAGACGTCGCTTCTGGTCTAAACATCGCGGCGTTTAACGTGGGTATTGCGCTTGGCTCTTGGGGCGGCGGTATGATTGTGTCAGAAATGGGCTTAATGCATACCCCTTGGATTGGAGCCGTGATAGTGATCGTTGCGCTCGCTCTTACTCGAATGAGTGGACGTCTTGATAAACGTACAGCAGTTCATTTGTCGGAAGCAAACGTACTTGTGAAGTAAGTATCACGACAATGGTTACAAGCTGGTCAAGGCTCGGTATTGACCAGCTAATTCTTACTTATAATCAACTTAGGTAGCTCACAATGAAAACGGTTTTTATCACTGGCGCCAATCGAGGCTTGGGCCTAGAGCTTGTTAAACAATACGCTCAGCGTGGATGGCGTGTGATTGCATGCTGCCGTGACATCAATACAGCTCAGGCTTTGTGTCTCTTGGTACAAACTTATCCCACCATTTGTATTCATCCGCTCGACGTGAGTAACGAGTCCCATATTCTCACTTTGACAGAAAAATTTGCGGGCATCGCCATTGATGTACTCATTCATAACGCAGGAGTGAGCGGAGATGAATGTGAAAGCCTAGGCAACATGGGGCAAAAGGAGTGGATAAATGTATTAAACGTCAACACCATTGCGCCCATGTTAATCACGCAGGCTTTGCTTAATAACATTCTTGCGGGTGAAGATAAAACCATCATTGGGATGACTTCAATACTCGCTAGCATCGATGACAACCGCTCTGGTGGTCGATACAGCTATCGCGCATCAAAAGCCGCCCTCAACCAAATAATTAAATCTCTGGCTTGTGAGCTATCCGAAGTGGGAGTGAAGACTATGGCAATTCATCCTGGTTGGGTACAAACCGATATGGGCGGAAAGGATGGCAAGGTAACAGTAGAAGAGAGTGTTAAAGGCATGCTTAATGTTATCGACAATTTAAAACTTAAGCATTCAGGTTCATTTTTTGTCTACGATGGCACTCAATTGCCGTGGTAAGCCCTGTAGTTACGTCACATGCAAGTTCTAAGGGTATGATATGCTTTTATTTATAGTTTTAATCCTTTCTATTGTCGGTTTGATCTGGTGGTATTTACACAAAGTCTCCCGTGATATTTCCCAAATTGACTGGGATTGGGATGACGATGAGATCCTATAAATTGATATTGCCTGAATCTATGGCAGGTCACATTACATATTCTAAGGAAAAACTACGAGCCTGCTCTGGACTGAGTAAATACTTTAACGTGAAATGGGGCACTTCTGAGTTACGACGCGCCAACTTTTAAAGTTCTGCACAAAAGCGTTTTACGAACTTCGGGCGACATCAACCTTTCTTACTTCCAGATCGCAAAACGACATCTCATGAAGCGGTGCCAATAGTGGCTGAAATTTGGGAAAATCACTCACCTCCACTCTGAAGTGTTGGATTCATTTTATACAAAATTTTTTCTGAACATGCGTACATGTGCACACGGATAGTAGTTTTACCCACGAGCCCTGAGCTGAGCATCAGGATTTTTCTAATCCAAACGACCTGAATCGCCAACAACCTTAATTTAAGTCGTCAATATCCGTTTGTAGTAATGTTGTAGATTGATAGAAAGGTACCCTGTAATCACAAAAAACATCTCGATAATCGTCACTAGACTCAACAACAAAGATAACTCGTAAATTCTCTATTGATCGGACTGTTAATCGACTACGTAACCAACCTGCGTAGTTCGTGTCCTTTAAGGCTTCAACACCGTCAAACCAGATCCAACGAGGATATTCATTTTCTTCAATAGGCTTGTTCAGCTTTTCTGACGACTTAAAGTTATCTCTATACTCTTTCAAATCAATGGTTTCTACCGCAATACCCAAAGATTCATTGATTCGATTGATCTCCAACACAAATGTGTCTGGCAGGTTTGTACGAAACACATGATGCCTATACATATTCAGGCCCCAAGTACACCTAACATATCGTTCGAGGCCTACATCATAGTCATTGAAATTAACATCAATATCTTCAAGTCTTTTTAAATACATAGGGAACCTTTTAAACAAAAAACCACCAAGAGAAGTCTTGATGGTTTTGATTATTAACTACTTGTTCAGCAGGTAGGTTGCTTTTTTCCTGACCTATTCTTAGCTGCCTATACGGCAGGTCACTGTCGTAGCGTCAAGGCAAACGGAGTTTTATAATTATTGGCTGCCTATGCGGCAGGTCACTATAAAGCATAGTCATCAAGTCTCTGATTTTGAGTGCTTAAAGTCACAATTCACTAGAATACCTTTTTTCTTCTTACTGCCGTAAGTCATTGTTTCTATTTATCTGAATAAAGGTTTTCAAAAAAAGGGTCAAAAACGTAACTCAGGTACCGTGCCTTTTCTTTCTTGATTGGTGGCTAAACCATAGCTATTAAAGTTTGCTGCGCCGCGCTCACCGACAAACTCCTTTTGTACAAACAACATATAATCCTCCCCAGATGAACAACTGGAGATTGGTATTCGATGGAAGCTATCGACGACACGCTCTTCATTAGTGACTGGTAATGAAGTTCCAGCATCAAGTAGTTCGGCTCTCGCCATGCTACGTTTGATTCGACGTTTCTTGGAACCCAGAAAGCTTTTCCCAATCGTTTGGTTACGGGTAAACCTCACCTCTAAAGCATTGTCTGGCACCTCACTGACACTGGAGATTTCAAATAAACCTTCATTTACCATCAAAGAAAAATAGGGCTGAAAAGAGAGTCCAATCATCATCTCTTTATCTTCCGCAACAAAGGCAATTGTTTGGCCAACTGTAGATTCATTCCAATCAGGGAAGCTCACACCAACCCTATTCATTGCTTGTCGGTTATTGACCATAAACAAGTGCATTTGGGATATACACCGTCCTGCCAATAATTCATGATCGACTTGTGCATGTATGTAACGTATTAAGAAGTAGTAACGCTTTATCATCATTATTCCTTACTTCGCTTTGGAACAATTGAAGAGGCCGCCTTTGATCAAGACAGACATAATAAAGTGCACGTCATTTGGGATGGTCTGAGAAACTGTCATTATCTCAATCCAATTTTCTGTATTTCTGACTAATTGGTAAAAGTCATTTCCATGGAACACATGTCGCCTTGCTATAACGTACTCTCGGTCAGCGCCATATTCGTTCACTCTTAATGGCTTATCAGCCTCTTCATGCCACCAATCGTCAATCGATTGTAACGCCGCACCAACTTTTTGTCCGTGAAACGCAACGGTTTCTTTTCCGCTCAAAAGCTCTACTGTGGCTAGCTGCTTAGTAGGGATTCCATCTTCTCGACTATCCAAAAACTCTTGGCTTGGGTAAACCTCATCTCCCCAGCCAACCTGCATTTTCGCTTTGATGTCCATGTAGAAGTATTCGGTTGGGTCAGACAATGCTCGCTCCAGATAGACTGTAAGCCTTTCTAAGCATTCTGTTGAATCACCATCCCAATGACCATACCAAGAGAGTTTTTGAGCATGTTCGACAACGAAGGTATCCAATTCACTGGTCGTCACTTCAATAGTGATATTTCTGCACTCACGATTTCGCCATAACCAAGTACCAAGCAAGATGTTCTTCGCATAACGATTAGCTAACTCTTTGTATCCGTTGAGCTCTTTATAAATCTTAGCAAACATAGACAGTTTACTGCGCACTTCATCATCACTACAGATATCCGGTGTTAACGAATTGGCTCGAATTCGAAGTGAAAATGCGCAATAGATTTCATCAACGCCGGGCTTTACATAGCACTCTTCGATGAACTGAGGGTTCGAATAGGCCAAGTCTTGGGGGGCAACATTCTTGTCTACGAACTTGTTCCCCTTGTATGCTTCTGAATAACTCCCTTTTGGTGCGCGCAATCGGGTTTTATCTACATTAAGGGGACACATCTCACCACTTTCGGATAGATAGTAGAAATAAGCTTTGCCAGCAGATAGTGATCGGACATAGTTCAACTGAGTGCAAAGTTCCATAAGCGACTAATCCCTATAGTTTTTTATAAGAATAGTTTCGCTACTGCATTCTATCGACCAAAAGGCGTGGTTTAAAAAGTGATCTCGTCCACTAAAACGGACCTCTATCGGGTTTATTCGCTTAGCTAGCCCTATCGCATTCTCCGCATAAGCATGACAACCTGTAATTGCGTCACCCCTCTTAGTTGCATGCTCTAATAAATGGTAACCAAGAGAAACGGGCAAGTTATCATCGTCTTGAGTGAGCAACCGCTCTAACTCATCAAAATTAGTAGGTTGCTTTTCACTTGGGTATAACCATCGCCCGTATGCAGGTAATCCTTTTAAAACATGGAAAAGTTCACTCCTGCCTGTAAATGTTCTAAGCCACTCAATCTGCGTCGATAGCTGTGGTTGGTATAATGCCCCTCCGGCGAAAGCAACGGGAAGCGCCGTTTTAAGCGCTGATCTAAAATCTGAAATTCGGCTTTCACTATGAACTCTGATAACTAAGTCTATTTCTAGGTCCGACAATCGTTCACTGCGAATGGTTGGTCGTTTCGCATTAGAAACCGTTCTAGCTTTGGCGACTGAGTTTGGTTCTGTCAACTTGGCTGTTGATTGAATATTCTCGTTTCGAACATAAAAAGCGAAACTAGAAAACTCAACTGGGGAACCATGGTTAACTAATTGATTAAATTGCCTTTGATAATCGTGCATGAACCCCCAAATGGCCGCCAAAGACGGCACACCACACAAACAAGGGTTACTCATTGCTACCGCGTCTTGCACTCTCATTGACGACAGGTAGATATATTGCTCCCCCGTCACCGTATCTTGATTGTTAATTGGCTTACTAAGTCGCTCAAGCACCCATGTCACTTGGGCTTTCGCTAACTGCATCAGTTTTGGGTGATAAGCAAACTTGGCAGAATACATATTATTTTGAAATGCGAGATGTAAGCGTCGGTTAAACTCACCAGCCAAAGAGCCAAGCTCCGATTCTGGTAACGACAAAAAGGCTTGAACTAAGGTGTCGTCATGCTCTAGTTGCTGCTGAATGGGTTCAGATTCGGCAATATCTCTTAACTCAATGAGTGGAAGCATCCATAAGGCTATCTGCTTTCGTAAAATCTTACTCCTAACCTGACGAGCTCTTTCTCTTTGCCGCTGTGTTTTGGCTGGCTCAGATCCAATTAGGCGATTTAGTACCTGACAAATTTTGGCGTTAGTTACCTGATAGTCATCAAAGTAATGACCACTCTTTTGACGGTTTGCCACTAACGTCCCACCCTTGGTCTGTTTAACGCCTAGCGGGTAATTTAGGACTCTCATATGCCCACCCAAACTGCCACACAGGTTCCCAATACTGGCAGAGTTAGGCAGTGACGAAGAGACAAAACTGAACTTGTTTTCTGGACTTCGCGCTCTTATTTCTAGTTCGCACTGAAGAGCATGACTCACAACGGGGGTGATCGAAACATAATCATCACCCCATGGAAACCGTAATTGCTTACTGTAAGTACTAACACTGTCGGGAAAATTATTCTCTGGAAGTTGTTCTTCAATTACACGTTGTAAGCGAGCAAGTGACTTCACATCCAAGCCAAATTCTGTAAGCAGATCAAGCCAAACTGAGTTTTTCTGCTGAATAAGCGAAAGGATACACACTGGCTGTGATTGCCATTTAAAAGGATTCAGTAACCACAATGTGTGACGATAGACAGCAGAGTTATGAGCCCACCCCAATCGCTGAGCCAATACTGCACTTGAAATAAACTCCTCGGCTGTAGAAAGAGGTCGCGCAATTATCCGTTGGTCCTTAACACGACAGTCTGGAAACTTTAGGTTATGTGTGTGGAACCACTGGATTTCAGCAAGAGAGGCATCTAAGTTTTCAGAATCTTTTAAATACCTTTGAGCTCGGGCTACATCCAACCAATCCAAGCACCTATCAGCTTGATGACTAGAACTGAGATTGAGCAAAATCGTCAACGTTTCTTGTTCATACCCATCAACACAAACGTCTTCTGTATAGGGCATGAACATCTTTTTTAGAGCAGTTTGTTTTATTGCTTCGTCTTCAATTGCTAGTAGATCACTTAATTTCGTCATAATTACCACTCAGGTAGATACACGCTTAAACCGTCATTTTCAGAGCACATGCGAGTCAGCTTTGTTTCGATGACACTTCTTAGGGTGAACGCCGAGTCATGACTGGCAATTTTGGTATGCATCCGCGACCTAATCGCTGCTTTAATCTCACCAAACTCATACAACCGATACACCTCATCCGTTGTGCAAGAAAGCAATGTAGACACTTCTAAGGGGCTCAACAGCACATCGCCTACATTCCCTTTGCTGCTTGAAGGTAGTGTTGCCATTAACTTTGTAAAGTAGGCTAACACTTGCGTGAGCACGCTATTACGCTCTAACTGCCTACTTGGTAACTGGCGGCAATCTTTAAGTAAAGCGCCAAAAACTTCATTGAAAAACGTCTTTTTCCAATCTTTGATTCGAATGAGATCGGCTTTGTTTACCAACTCATCAAGTTCTTCCTTCAGCACTCTTGGCCAACAAGAGCAATACTCAACAAATGACTCAAAACTGATGTTCTCAATATCACCGTAACGATTAACGTACCATAGTAAAAAACCATATCGCTCAGAGAGCGTCATTTCAGCCTTCAGTAATCCCAAAGGTTTTGAGTCATTTCCTGACAACCATCTTGCAACCAGTAGCGCAGCCACTGGCGCATCTGCTACCGGTGAGTTGCGGAGTTCAAAACCGCATTCGCATTGGCTAATACTCTCGGTGGTTTGGTATTCCAATCTCGATTGGCACTCTGGGCAGTGATGAACCAATTTACAGCCATGGCGCTCACAAGCTTGCTGAGAAAGAAATTGCCACTGCTGACGAATGTAGGGAGCCTCACTAATACATAAAGGGCAAATAGGCGTGAAGCGTTTACCAAGAAAAACGAAAGGATAATCAGAACCTAACCGATGAACGGCTTTGTATTCGGGAGAAAACTGAGCTTTTGAATGTGACAACGCAAGGCGAAGTGCACCAAAGTTATTGAGTTTTAATTGGTTCTCAAGATGGATAAGAACTCGCACCCGCATTTGGCTTGTGGTTTGGGCGTGATAAATATTGATTCGGTTGAGCTCTAAGGAGAAAGCACCGGGAATCGCTTCATGCTGATCCAACGTGTCAAACCAGATGTCTTCAGCAAAATGAGAAAATCGCTCGTAGCCCTGTTCTTGTGATAAGCGCAATAAGAAGCTTTCGAGCGATTCATCAGGGTAAAGTTGAATGTCCGTTTTCACATGCCACCGCCAAAACTTAGAATTTCTAAGTTTCAGTATCGAGGATATTTCATATATTGCAACCATAGAAGCCAATGTGTTTTGCAAAAAACGCCTACGAACTCATCCAATATACGACAGAATCGCTTGGTAATCACAAACTGTGATGCGAACGATCTAAGAAGGTTCTGCCCCGAACTTTGTTAGAACTAATAGACACTTCAAAGTAGCGACATGCACTTTGAATAACGTAATCTAATGCAAAATGAATGGCTGATTGGACTAACATGTTTAATCCAATCAGGAATGAGCAAGTAATAGAAATAGTACTGACCTTCGTGGTTATGCTTCTCTCATGAAAGCCAGCACTTTCGCGGATTAATTCACTTCTGAAAGTTTAAGAACGGGACTTTTTTTCTGATTTAGTAAGATACTAATCAACGCTAATACCGTAAATGCTAAGCTTGATAGGAATAGATTTTCTACACCGAACTGAGCGATAAACCACCCCGCGATTACCGAGCCAATAGTAATTCCTAGGTTTGAAAAAGATACAAAAAGACTATTCGCAAACACTTTAGAATCTCCCGCATTTTCCATTATCCATGTCTGGCTAACGATCAAGCCTGCTGAGTGTACAGCGCCCCAAAATGCAACCATGGCAATCATAAAGTAGAAAGAAAATCCCATAAGGTAAATTGTGATAAAGGTAAGACTGAATAGTACAGGGTACAGTACTACAGTTTTTCGCATATTCTGACTGAGTAACTTACCAAAGATAAAGTTGCCAAAGATACCAAATACACCGAACACCATCAGCATGGCACTAATCCACGTACCATTCATATTCGTTACTGTGCTTAAGTATTGAGTAATAAAGCTGTACGAAGAAAACATCGCTGCAAAGATGAATATCACGGTGAATAGCGACAGCCACATGGACTTGCTACGTAAAATAGTTACTTGAGAGCCGAATGACATTTTTTCCTTTACAGGCGCGCTTTCCATCAAGAACATCACACTCACTAACGCAATAGCACAAGCAGTTAAGCCAAAGTAGAAGGCATAAGCAAGTGAATATTCTTCAGCCAGATAAGCGCTAATCGGAATACCAAAGACCAAACCTACCGCTACTCCACCAAAAACTTTAGCGGCGGCGTTGCTTTGTTCTTCAACTGGAACCATAGATGTGACAACCACTAAGGCAACAGAAAAGAAAACAGCATGGACTAAAGCCGGTAGAACGCGAAATACCATCATGGTTGAGTAATCTTGCGTCATGGCGTACACAAGGTTCGAGAGCACGAATAAGGAAAGAATGCCGACTAGAACATACTTCCTATTCCATCCAGACATCAATAATGTGATGAAGGGTCCGCTTATGGCGACAATGACAGCATAGATACTGACTAATAGCCCCGCTTCTTGTACGTCAATGTTTAAATCTTTCATGACTTGCGGAAGAAGACCGATGATACCCAGCTCTGTCGTGATAACGCCAAAAACGGCTAAAGATAGAGCAAAGATAAACAAGCTTTGTTTTTTCATTGTTTCAACTCAAATGATTATTAACGTATGGAATATATGTACCGTTAACATTGGTTGTTGTTAGAACACTCAACCTATGCTTTGGATAGGTGACGCAAAAATGTTGTTTTTCGTCCAATAAAAATGCCGTTATCAATGCAATTGAATTCGGCAAATTATCGGAATTCGCATTTTCAAAGGGGGAATGGCTTCTATTTATCCCGATGACATGCGCTTAGAACCGTGTTGTACGAAACTTGCAAGTGACGACTGGTTGCTCGCTTTCCATGATTTTGTGTGGTCATTTCAATAATTCTGCCCCTAATGCCTGGTTTGCAGGCTTCGTAACAATAGTTCACTTGAAACGTGCGACAGCAACTCAGGCAGCGATACCTTTGATGGCCTTTAGGGCCATAGCCATGTTTTACCACGCTGTCACTCTTACAACAGAAGTGGCAATGGGGGTTATTCGTCGTCACATCGAACCTCAAAGTCTCAGTGAGAGATACCGAAAATCTTTTGAATGTCATTATCAAGTTGGATTGCATAATAGGGGATAACACACGCTGAATTAAGTCCCTTAGATTATTAATACATATTCCCACCAGGACTTAATGTGTGTTTTTTGCAGCGTTAGACTGAACATCAAGCTCAGAAGAAAGCAAAACAAGCATCTGTTTTTAAATGATTTAATCTCTGGTTTCTTTCGATAAATAGAAGGTGTGATGAATGCACACAATTTAGCCGTTACGTTGATTTGTTAAAAAACACCCAGTTGACGACTCGAACATGCCATGACACATTTTGCGCCCTGCTTCGGTATGCCATTTAATGTGAGGGCATATCGGTATAACACGTTATGAGATGATTTAACCTTATGAAAAAATGGAAGAAAACACTTTTAGCCTCATCGGGTATTTTACTTTCCTCAATGGCTTTTGCGGGTAATGAGCAGAGTCAAAAAAACAGTGAGTTTCCAATCCCTGCAGGCTTTGAAAGTAGCTTTAAAGACGTGAATGGCGTAAAGCTTCACTACGTAGTTGGAGGTGAAGGACCTTTATTATTAATGGTTCATGGTTTTGCTCAGTCATGGTACGAGTGGCACCAATTAATGCCTAAATTAGCGGAAGAGTATCAAGTTGTAGCCATGGACCTGCCAGGGTTGGGGTTGTCTGAGCCGCTCAACTCCTCTTATACAGGACAAGACGTATCACCTTATATCCATTCTTTAGCTAAAACCTTTAGTCCGGAAGAGAAATTTAATGTTATCGCTCATGACATTGGCGGTTGGGTGACCTACCCAATGCTGGCTCAGCATCAGAATGATATTGATAAGGTCGCTTTATTAGAGACCATCGTACCAAGCGACCTCATCTATACGTTCCCGGCCTATACGCCTCAGGGAGAGTCGACCGCGTGGCACTTCAGTTTTTTCTCTGCTAAAAATGAATTAGCTGAATCACTTATCTCCGGTAATGAAGATAAGTTTTTTAAACATTTCATTCTTGAGCATGCAGAAAACAAGAATGCATTTTCAGATGAACTCTTCGGTATGTATGCTGACTCTTATAAAAAGCCTCAAACGTTACATGCCGCTTTTGAATATTACAGAGCGCTCCCAGAGTCTGTGATTCAAAATGACAATCTATCAGAGAATAACTTGTTGAAAATGCCGATTTTGGCAATATCAGGTAACGGTCAAGGCAGTTTAGGTAAAACTCAAATTAATCAAATGAAAGAGTATGCCAACGACGTTCAAGGTCATGTGTTGGAGTCATGTGGCCACTGGTTGATGGAGGAGTGCCCCGTCCAGGTTGAAAGTATTGTTACTGACTTTTTTGACAAAAAATAATTTACAAAACTGAGCTGAGTTTTGTTTCTATTGCGGTCTTCATTGCTGCTATAGACTGTCTATCATTGTTGTTAATACATACCCTAGAGTGAACGCTAGGGTATTTTTTCATTTGAGCGATGATGAGTCTAAAGCGTTGGAGAGATTCAGAGAACAATGGCGATTGAGTTGATTCGTGCTCAGTCATATCGCGATACAACGAGAACGCATTATTCGTTGTCTAGTTCAGAATGTACCCAGCGAGAAAACGCTTGGAATTTTGCTCTCGTTTCCATGCCTTTAGGACAAACCAAATCGTAGCCCTTTCCTGATTCAATATGTGGAAATGGCGCGACTAACCTCCCCGCTTGGATCAAAGGCAGCGCAAATTCATATCGAGCAAGAAACACACCGAGCGATAATTCCGCTGCTTCCATCGCCAGTCTGTTATCACTATAGAAATCACATCGCTTTTCGCAGTCGATGCCGACATTCATCTCATCTAACCAATACTGCCACGCACTCGTATCCCCTCTATGGATAAAATTAACGTCAGATAGAGCGCTCAACCCATTGTGAAGGTCATGCTCAGCGGCGTAATCAACACTGCACACAGGTGTTCTTTTCCCTGAAAACAGTCGCTCACTGTAGTGGTTGGGGTACCGCCCTTGGCTATAAAAAATCGCCACATCGTAAGGCTCAAATTGAAAATCAGATTGATTTTGTTTGGTTTGCAGCTTGATGCTTAGATTGGGGTATAGCTGACGAAGTGAAGGGAGTTTCGGGATCAGCCAAGCAGAGGCGAAATAAGGTGATGTCGCTATATGCAAGCTACCAGTCAGCTCTCCGGTTTGAATGTCAGAAAGGGTGGAAAATATGGACTCAAATGATGAGTTCAAAACACTCAGAACTCTTTGTCCCTCCGGCGTGAGCTCTAACTTTCGGGTTTTTCTAATGAATAGATTGAATTGAAGCTGCATTTCCAGTTTTTTAATTCGCTGGCTCACCCCACCCTGGGTCAGAAAGAGCTCTTCTGCTGCCTTGGTAAAACTCAAGTGGCGCGCTGCAACGCTAAAAGTATGAAGCAGAGAAAGCTGCTGCTGTTGATTGGTTATTGAGCTCATGCATTACTCTGGTTAATTCATTTAGAGGTATTGTTCGTTTGTCCGAAGCTGTGAGTCATTATAGATTAATTTGTGTAATGTCACATTGCAAGGACGTTAATGGTGACTCAATCAAGAAGCGCAACGTTGTCGATGATGGAAGGCTCAACACGGGCATCGGAACGGATACCGCTATTACAAGATTCGATAAAATACAACTTGGATAATATACGATGAAACTTATATTAAATGCTGATGATTTTGGGCTGACGGAGTCGGTGAACTTGGGGATTGCGGATTGTTTTCGTGCCGGAACCGTAAAATCGACCACCATCATGATGAACCAACCTGGCGTCGCTCATGCGTCACAGCTCTATCAACGTGGCCTTATTTCTGAAGTTGGACTGCATTTTACAGTGACATCTGGTCAACCCATTTCAGATCCTACATTGGTTCCAACACTGGTCGACGAGAATGGACATTTTTTTGATAGAAAAACCCTATTTAATAAATCAGATGTCTCCTCTAACGAAGTGGCGAGAGAGCTAAAAGCGCAATATCAAGCCGCTATAGACGCAGGCTTTAACATCAATCATATCGATAGCCACCATTTTGCAGGCGCCTATCGCCCTCTTAAAATAGGTTTTACACAAGCAGCCAATGAAATAGGCCTCCCCGTCAGGCGTATTGATAGCTTTATACGAGGTCAAAACTTGTTATCGGTCCCGACCCCAGATGCGTTTGATATGGGATTTCATGCCGAAGGCGCTAATATTGAGTACCTCAAAGCCATGTTGCTGGCTTATCAAGACAGCATGCCTAACAGCACGATTGAATTGATGTGCCACCCTGCCAGAACGCTTAACGAAGAGCTAGAGGACATCTCTAGCTATGCTCATGCTCGCGTTGAAGAGTGGAAGATTTTAACCAGCGATGAGTTTTCTCTCTGGCTAAGAAAAAATGACATTGAATGCGTCGGCTTTGATGCGCTTCATGCTTAATTCAGCGAAGCAACCTATCTCCTCACAAGATAAACCATCAGCCTTGCTCGGTCGTTAGAATCATCGCTTGCGGTTAAATCAATCAACACAATAATAAAGGGTGACATTGTGGTAAATCCTACCGTACTTTCCCAAATCACTATCTATCCAGTCAAATCCATTGGCGGGCTTTCACTCTCTTCTTCGTGGGCTGAAAAGCAAGGCCTTGCTTTTGATCGTCGCTTTATGCTGGCGCTGACTGGCGATGCGGTCTCCGCCTTAGCTAAATACCCAACGATGGTGACGGCGCGTCAGTATCCAAATATGGTTCAAGTGAGTTCCAGTCTACTGCCTACTGGTATCATTTTTTCTTACCCTGGAATGGAGCCGCTAAAATTACACTATTCTACGTTTAAAATGCAGGCGATAGATGCCAGTGTTTGGAGAGACCGTTTTTCCGCCTATACAACAACCGATGAAGCGAACGATTGGTTTAGCCAAGTTATAGGAAAGCGAGTTGAGTTACTGTTTACTGGCGAGCAATCTAACCGCATGAGAGAAAACCTTGGTCATAATGTGAGCTTTGCCGACGGTTTTCCTATCTTGCTTATTAGCTCTGGCTCACTAGCGGAGCTGAATAGACGCAGCAGCGAAGCCCACACCATGGAACAGTTTCGTACTAACCTCGTGGTGCAATCGGACGAACCTTTTATCGAAGACTCATGGAAGCGTATCAAGATAGGCAACGTCGAATTTGAAATTGTAGAGCCGTGTGAGCGGTGCATTTTGACGACACTTGATCTGGAAAATAGGGAGTTTAGGGCCAGTAAAGAGCCATTGACAACCTTTTCGCGTTTTAGAGCCAACGAGCAAGGCAAAATATTTTTCGGGCAAAACCTTGTAGCGAAAAACGAAGGTGTTATCTCCATCAATGATGCTATCGAAGTGCTTGAGTATAAGTCCAAGGAGTTTTATGAAGATCTCGACGCAAAAAAACAAGAGTTGATTTGCGTTGAAAGAGAACCTGTAGCAAGAAACTTCGAGACATTTTGGTTTGAGCCTAAAAATGGCTTGGTGCCTGAGTATAAAGCGGGACAACACCTCCCTATTGAGATCACGGTCAATGGCAAACTGACCAAACGAATGTATACGCTGTCATCTAGCCCATCTCGGCCAGAGCGTTTGTCGATTTCAGTGAAGCGGGTCAATGCTGGTGAAGTCTCCAACTGGTTATTCAACCACTTACAAGTTGGCAATACTATTATTGCGGATCAACCCAAAGGCACATTCCATATTACTAAAGGCTCGAATGACCCGCTGTTGCTGCTTTCTGCCGGTAGCGGTGTGACACCCATGATATCCATACTTCGGTATTTGACTGACCAACGAGACACTCGTGATATTGCGTTTTATCATCAATGTTTGACGGAAGTGGATATTCCATTCATGGAAGAGCTCGTTATGCTAGAAAAGCAACACGCCAATGTGACTGTGACTATAGCCCTTAGCGAGCCATCAACTGGTTGGGTAGGCGAAAAAGGGCATTTTAGTCGTACTCATTTAAATCAAATTTCAGAGTTTCACAAACGTCAAGTTTTTGTATGTGGTCCTAGTGGTTTCATGGAAAGTACAAAGCGCTTAATGATAGACAGCGGGCTGCCTGAAGAACAGTACCATCAAGAGACGTTTGGCGTTGCAAGAGTGGCGGACGGGAATGAGAAAAGGGTTCAAATTAACCTTGATGGTGTCGTGTTTGAGGGAAGCAACCAGCGCACCGTTCTGGAGCAAGCTGAAGCAGCAGGGCTTTCTATTTCGAATAACTGCAGAGCTGGTTTCTGCGGCGCCTGCAAAGTCACGGTGAAATCAGGAGAGGTTTACCAGCCCGATGCGCCTGGAATTGAAGACAGTGACAAGGCGAAAGGAATGGCCCTAGCTTGCTGCGCGATACCTAAGACAAATGTAAATATTGTTAGCTAGTATGTAGGTTTTATTATGATTGAGGCCACCATCAAACTTTTATAGTGGCCTCAATATCGTTGGACTATCTAAAACACAATAACACCCAAATGACCTCCAATGTCATGCTTCGATTAGTCAACATTACAAAGAAGCCTCAAAAATATCTGGATGACGGCTCGATAATGCAATGATTTCATCTATGATGACTCTTATTTTAGGCAGAATGTAAGGTGTTTTTAGCCAAACAATACTGATGGGCGCTCCTTCGCCATTGAGTTTCTCTAATACAGGACATAATTGTCCATCATCAAGGTATTGCTTCACTAACCATACTGGTAGTTGAGCTAAACCGGCACCAGATAAAGCCGATTGTAAAATGCCTTCACAGTCGGCTATCTCATGACGTGCTGAAATATCGACTGATTCGGTTGCCCCCTTCGCATTTTTCAGTAGCCAGCTATGCCTTTGTCCTATAGGCCAGCCGACGATGCAATCATGTTGGGCTAGATCTTCTTTTTTGGTAATCGGCCCTCGAGTTGCTAAATAAGAGGGAGAGGCACATATCACCCTTTTTTGCTCCCCAATTTTACGTGCAACAATATCGCCCGAGTTTTCTAAGTGCCCAACGCGGATCGCAAGATCAATCCCGTCACTGACTAAATCCGTAGGACGGTCATTAAAGGTAATAGATAGATCTAATTGCTCGAACTTGGACGTTAATTCTAGCAACTTGGGTAGGATTGCTCTTCTACCGAGAACTGCGGGTAAATCAATACGCACACGCCCTGATGGCAATAATTGTTGATTGCTTAAGCGCTTCTCTGCTTCCTCTAAAATAGTCATCGCTTTAAGGCAGTCGGCTAAATAGGAATCCCCATCATTGGTCAACGCGATGCGTCGAGTTGTTCGATGAAGGAGTTTGGTGCCTAGCTGCTTTTCTAGTCGAGCAACGCTTTTACTTAAAGCTGAACCGGTCATCCCAAGCGCTTGGGCCGCAAGGGTAAAACTCCCCAACTGCGCAACGGTGACAAAGTGACGAACTTCCACATACTGGCTTTTTAACATCAATTGATTCCCTGTAGGACTTTATGTTTGTCATTATATGGACTTAATAAGCAGATGTGAATCGATTATTCTGCGTACATCAACGAGATGATTACATCGACTTTTCAATTAAGGTAAACATGATGAATAACTTCCATAGATTCAAAGGTAAGGTCGCTTTTATCCAAGGTGGCAGTCGCGGTATTGGTGCCGCCATTGTTGAGAGATTGGCATTGGAGGGAGCGTCTGTTGCTTTTACATTTGTGTCATCCCACGGAAAAGCCAAAGCGCTTGCGGAGAGTTTAACTTTACAAGGTGGCAAAGTCATCGCAATAAAGGCGGATAGCACTAAACCTGAAGATATCAGAAATGCAATCAGCGAAACCATAGAACAACTTGGTCAAATTGATATTGTCGTAAACAATTCAGGTACGCTGATCTGGGACAGTATTGAAAATTTGACGATGGATGATTGGGACAAGACCATCAATACCAACGTACGAAGTGTGTTTGTGGCGATTCATGAAGCCGCGAAGCACATGAATAATAATGGCAGAATAATCAATATCAGTAGTACGAACGCTCAGCGCATTCCTTTTGCTGGCGGTTCTATCTATGGAATGAGCAAGTCTGCACTAACCGGATTGGCCAAAGGTCTCTCTCGCGATTTAGGCCCTAGAGGCATTACCGTCAACAACATTTTACCAGGTCCGGTAGATACCGACTTAAACCCAGACAATGGCGATACTTCAGAGCCTGTAAAAGCTATTGGTGCACTTGGTCGTTATGGTCAAGTAGAGGAGATTGCGAGCTTAGTAGCATTCGTCGCTAGCTCAGAAGCGGGTTACATCACTGGTGCTGACTTGATGATCGACGGTGGCTTTTCCTCTTAATCGAAATACACGGTCGAGTCACTCACGATTGATCAACCCAACCTCAAGCAATCATCACTTCATGATGAGCAAAGAGAGATACGATGATTGGCCTACATCCAAGGTCAATCATTCAGCACCTATCAGTTTTGAACAGTTTTGCGCGCTTGCTAATGACATCCAGTTATTACCACATACACATCCGATGTTAAATATCGAGCTCCCCAATAAAACAGATAGCGTATTAAAAAATTAGCGTTATTAAAACGAATGCTTAGTCTTATTCCATTTCTAAACAGAGAGGTAAATTACTTCTATGGACGACCCCTTTAGGTGCCGTTTTATCCCATTGTCTTCTTGTATTAAGGAGATAAGCACATGCTAGAGCTCTTTCTACAACCCGAAATCTGGGTAGTATTTGCCACGTTATTGATCCTTGAAATTGTTTTGGGTGTCGATAATGTCGTCTTCATTTCAGTTCTATGTGAACGACTCCCAGTACAGCAACGCAAAGTTGCACGTAATTTAGGTATTGCTCTGGCGGTGTTAACGCGAATAGGTCTTGTGTTTTCTATTTCGTGGGTGATGTCTCTGACTAATCCCTTGCTGAGCTTCACCCACATCACGTTTACTGGACGAGATATTATTATGATATTGGGTGGTGGCTTTTTGTTGGCTAAAAGTGCGAAAGAACTTTGGTCGTGGTTAAGGCATACACCATCGTCATACTCGACTCAAGCTAGGACTGGATTCGCCGTCGTACTTCTCCAGATTGTGGCGGTAGATGCCGTTTTTTCTATGGATTCAGTCATAACCGCCGTTGGTTTAACATCTGAAGTGCCAGTTATGATAGCTGCTATTTTGACATCTGCGATTTTTATGATTTTAACGGCGGAAAAAATCAACGACTTAGTTACTCGTTACCCTGGATTTAAAACATTGGCTTTACTGTTTTTGGTTTTATTGGGGGGACTACTAATGGCGGAAGGTTTAGCCATTCATATCAATAAAGGCTATGTGTACTTTGCTATGGTTTTCGGACTAACGCTTGAGTTATGTCATATACAAATAAAAAACAAACAGAAGCGAACCTTAGTCATCCAGCGAATTAAGGCATTCCAGTCTAAAACCGGTCAGGAGGTACTCTAACTTGTTAAGGGTTCTATACAAGGAATGACCGTAAAAAATCATAAGCGATCATTGACTCCATTGAGAAATCATTTTGTTTCTACCTTCTCTAAAGGTTGTTGATAGCTCAAAGAAACACATCTTCAGTATTTAGTTTGATCTATTTTATTTTCATAGGGTAATAAATGAAAAATTCCAAACCAGCTTGTCGTCTAGCTTTCGTAGGGTTGTTTATAGCAATAGTGGCTACCTTGTTTGCCAGTGTGGTCAAGGCAGAACCACTGACTACAGGTTGGTTGAAAAACCCCAACCACCCACCAGTCGAGACACGATTTGTCATCAGCGGGCAGGTTGATGCCGAGAGCAAGACGGTTGCTGGTTTTCTAGAAGTGCGCTTAGCGGGGGACTGGAAAACCTATTGGAGAAGCCCAGGTGAAGGCGGGATCGCGCCAAGTATGACTTGGGATGGTTCTAAAAACCTTAGTGACATTGTATGGCATTGGCCTCATCCAAAGAGATTTGAGCTTTTAGGTATTGAGACACTGGGCTATAAAGGCAACGTTATCTTTCCTATGACCCTACATGTAAATGATTTAGATTCCCCGGTGGTATTAGATGCAAATCTGACACTCTCATCATGCACGACCGTCTGTGTTTTGACCGACTATCCTTTCGAAATATCATTTATTCCCTCAGAGCTGAAGCTTTCTGAATCGGCTATGCATACTTACGCCCAAGGGATGAGCTTAGTACCCAAACCATCCCCTCTTATTAAAAATGTGAACGCTATCTGGGATGAACAAAATAGTAAGTTACAAGTCACTGTCGAGAATAGCATGGGTTGGACGGAGCCCGACATGTTAATAGATGGGACCACAGAAGAAGTCCGAGACTCGGCATTCACACAACCCGTTTTCGAGGTTGAAGGGAACAAACTGGTTGCGACATTTGACGTCACCAACTGGATGGGGACACCTCAGCTAGATGAGCAAACGATAACCGTCACTTTAGATGACAATAACTTCATTGCTGAGCACGCCACTACAGTCAAATCTCAAATGATTATTCAAGATCGGGGCAATTTTAATATCGCTCAGATGATTCTATTCGCTTTGTTTGGTGGCTTCATTCTTAATATCATGCCATGTGTCCTACCCGTTTTAGGAATGAAATTGAGTAGTATTGTCTCGACTCAAGGTTTAGAGAAAAGGCAGATACGTTTTCAGTTTTTGTCTTCTTCCTTAGGTATCCTGGTTTCATTTTGGTTGATTGCACTATTTCTAACCGTCCTAAAGCTATCAGGTAGCGCTATTGGATGGGGGATCCAATTCCAGAACGCTTGGTTTATTGGATTAATGGTATTCATCACAGGCGTATTTGGGGCAAATATGCTGGGGTTATTTGAAATACGCTTGTCCTCTAACGCAAACACGTGGCTAGCAACAAAAGGGGATAACTCATATAAAGGACACTTTACTCAAGGTATGTTTGCGACTTTGCTTGCCACGCCGTGTTCCGCTCCGTTTTTAGGCACCGCTGTGGCGTTTGCTCTCGCGACAAGTATTCCAGTTATGTTTTTGATATTCACGGCATTGGCTTTGGGTATGGCATCACCATGGATAGCTGTGGCTCTATTCCCATCGGTTGCACTAAGACTGCCAAAGCCGGGCCAATGGATGAATAACATCAAGTTGTTATTTGGCTTTATGATGCTGATAACCAGTGTTTGGTTGTTAAGTCTGTTATCTAACCATGTACCAATGTTATGGGTGTATGTAATTTCAATAGTAGCTTTGGCTCTATTAGTCATGCGTACATTGCGTGTGTATGGAAAAAAGGTTGCCACATGGACAGGAGGTGCTCTGATTATATTAATTTCAGCAAGTCTGGTTGTAGGCAGCATAACTTCTAATAAATCGGCCACATTACTCCCTCCTGAGCCAAACTGGGAGCCACTTTCAACAACAGCAATTGAAAATCATATTGCTGACGGAAAAGTTGTTTTTGTCAATGTTACTGCCGATTGGTGTATTACTTGTAAAGCGAATAAGATTGGTGTGTTACTACAAGACCCAGTCTATGGAATGCTGCATCATTCAGAGGTTGTTGCAATGGAGGGCGACTGGACAGTACCTAGCCAAAGTGTAACGAGCTACCTGCAAGAAAATGGACGATTTGGTGTCCCATTCAATATCGTTTATGGTCCTAAAGCCCCTAATGGAATACCTCTTCCCATTATTCTTACAGATGAATCTGTGATAAGTGCGATTGAGACAGCGAACGGAAATAATAAAGAGTGAAATATAAAAAATTATGGCGTTGGCTTAAAGAGATTAGTCTTTTCGTTTTTATTGCTGTTGTCTTTTCGATCGGGGTGGATTTGTGGAGGCAACAGAGTATTCCTGTTGCCAATGCTCCCAACATTGTTGGCCAGTCGATTGATGGTAAAAGTGTCGATATATTTGAAATAAGTAAAGAAAAGCCTGTCATCGTTTACTTTTGGGCTACTTGGTGTCCAGTCTGTAAGTTTGTCAGCCCGACCATCAACTTGATAGATAAAATGGATTCTTATGAAGTTATTGGTGTGTCAATTAACTCTGGACTTGATGACCGAATAGCGAAGTTTTTAGAAGCTCACCATTATGACTTTTCGAATTTGAATGATTCACGAGGATTGAATGCGAGAGCTTGGGGGATTTTAGTTACTCCGACGATCGCAGTTGTTAAAGGTGGGCAAATTCAATTCGTTACCACTGGTTTCACGACTCCTATTGGTCTCTTGGCTAGGATTTGGTTTGTATAATAACTGAGAAAATGAGATGAAGATTGGTTATAAAATATTGATTGCAAGTGTATTTGTTTCACCGTTTGCGTTAGCAATGACACATGATGATAAAATTGAAGACATTACTAAGATACTTCAAGAAAACCCTTTGATTATAGATAACCTTCATGAAAGCTTAAACTTGTATGTGAATCAACAAAAAGCTTTCGAGGCTACAATCGCTGAAAATTACGACTATATGTACAATAACTCTAATCACACAAGCTTTGGTTCTAGTAATGCGAAAACTACGATCATTAATTTTACAGATTACAGTTGTCCTTGGTGCAAGAAATTAGATGGTGTGTTAGATCAACTTGTAGATAAATATCCCAATGATATTAAAGTTGTGAATATTTACGTACCTATTAAAGAGATGTCAAGCCATTCCAATTCAGCGAGTTTTGCCTTAAATGTGTGGGAAAACCATCCAGAAGAGTTTGCTGAAACTCATGCGTTGCTTATTAAAAAACCAGGAATACATGATCAGCGTTCTATTGAACGAATTGCTAAAATATTGGGTCTTGAGAACCATATCAAATCAGATCCTTTGACCGATGAGATGCTTGCAAGAAACTACCAGATATTTAACCAGTTAGGTATGCGAGGAACGCCCGGGATGTTGTTAAATGGTCAAATTATTCCCGGATATGTACCACTTGATAAGCTGGAAGCATTGGTGAAAGACTCCGCTGAGTAATTCGGATAGAAAGCTAAACCACCTCAAATTGAGTTATGTAGTGGCGTAGTTAATTTGGCCAATCTTCTTAGCAGCAAAGATATCATACCTCCATATTGGATGATCTTATGATAATCAAGGACTTGAGTTAGAAGCAGTTCAGCATTATAACTCCGCACTAACTGGTGACCTCGGTGAGAAAGACCATTTTGAGGCTCTATTTAGCCTGGCTAGCACGCTGAGAAGCCTCGGGAAATATCATGAAGCAGCCGTTTGGTTTGAAAAAGCATGCACTCTTTTCCCCAATACAAAGGAGGCGATGCCATTTTATGCAATGTGTTTGTATAACCTTGGAGAGGATAAAAACGCGGTCGAGAGGTTATTAAACCTCCTGATTGACACAACAAGCTCAGAGGAGATTTTAACGTACAAACGAGCTATCAGGCTTTACGCGCAAGACTTAGATCGAACTTGGTAATTTTAAGGAAATGAAGCTGTGACTATTGATACGACACTCGCCATTGAACATGACATAAACGTCTATCTTGTTAATTCATTTACCAAAGGCGGATTAGGCGGAAATCCTGCTGGAGTTGTTTTAGGCCCACCTTCCCTTAGTACAGAACAAAAAACATACATCGCGCGACAGGTTGGCTTTTCTGAAACGGCCTTTGTATACACCAATAAAGAAACAGATTTCAAGGTGGAATTTTTTACTGCTGAAGGGGAAGTGGACTTTTGTGGTCATGCCACTTTGGCTGCATTTTTCGTATTGGCTTCGCAGGGGTTCATTGAGCAAGGTTGTTACACACAACAAACAAAAGCAGGTATTCTTCATGTAGCCGTCGATGATAGCTCTATTGTAATGGATCAAACCAAACCTCTGTTTCGTCGCGCCCCTCATGTTAAAGACATCGCTTATGCTATTGGCATATCTAGTGACGTGATTACGAGTACGGGATTGCCTATTGAAATCATATCGACAGGTTTACCCGATATCATTGTCCCTGTGCAGACTGGACATTTAGATATCCTAAAGCCTAACTTTGCTGCGATATCGAAGCTAAGCCAAGAGTTCAATACTATCGGTTTCCACGTATTTGAACTTAGCAACGATAAGGCAACGATTGCCCATTGCCGAAATTTCGCACCTTTATATGGTATCAATGAAGAATCAGCGACAGGCAGTGCGAGTGGGGCTTTAGGTTGTTATCTTATTAAGCATGGCATCACTGATAGCTTAACGTTCGCTTTAGAGCAAGGACGCTCAATGGGGGCCTTATCTTTGATTCAAGTTACCATTGATTCTAAACAAGGTATCATTCGCCGGGTTAGAGTCGGAGGTCAAGCGTCCTTGGAAGGAATGAAGGAAGTGCCGATAAGTTTATCTCACATTGAAAACCTACGACTTTGCAAGGTTTAGAATCGTTATTTTTCGGTATGTCCTATGCCATAAAAAGCGTAAGAGTTACGTAACTCTTAATGGTTTTTGATGGCGCAGTTCATTCCCTAAATCAGGACGGTGAACATCCTTGATATGAGGATTCATTAGTTTAAGTATCAAATTTTAATCTGAAACTGCCAAGTTAGAGTGGGAGTTTTAACTCGGAAATGTCCAGCAACGAGCTAGCTCATGTGATGGCTAGCTTGTGTTAAAACTTTATTGTTCTCTGACATTCGTACTGTTATTTGTTCTCTAGGGAACAAATAACTGGAGCAAGAGTAACTCGAATCGCTTCGCCTCAAACAAACGTGCAAGAGAACACTTTATTACAACTGAAGGTCACAAAAGTTGATGCTAAAGCCATGCTTACTGATGAAGGCATTGTCGTATTGAAAGGTTCTCAAGCGCTAACGCCAACTGGCGATCATCTCGTCGCGGTTGAAGACATTCTCTTTACAAGTGCCTAGCAAGCCGCCGCCGTCTTACTTGGCTATCCGGCCCCGATTACTGGAGAGACTTGAAAGAGATTGAAGCCGAATCCGTTTAAGTGAACGCGGCGATGACACGTTGTTTAAACTGTCCCAATCGCAATTCGTCATATAAGGGGGCGTTGTTTGTATTATTTGACTCAATAACAGCAGAAATATTTTCCCAACTCAGTGTGCTCGGTTGGGAATGACTGGATTGGATTCGATCACTTACCGTGCTCGATAATGAAATGGGTTCATCGGCAACATTCTGCGCTCCCTTTTCTTGTTTAAGGAACATACAGGTGTCTGGAATATCCTGTTCAATTCTTTCAGCAAACCCTATCAAACTTTCTTCAGCAAAAGTATACAACCATGCTTCTTGGTTCAGTGAGTCGTTAACTCTCAATATTCTTCCAAGGACCTGCCTGAAATAGAGTTCTGTTTTCACTGAGCTCATATGACAGCAAACCTGCAACCGAGGAATATCCGTACCTTCACTTATCATCCCAACACTGACTATCCACTGAACATTCGAGTATCGAAAAGATTCAATTTCATTTAGTGGGTTTACGTGGTGATAAGTGACAATGCTGGCTGATTGATTAAACTGCTCGACCAAGCGTTTTTGAATATCTTTCGCGTGCTTGATAGAAGCAGCGACCACTAACCCGCCTGCGTTTGGCGAAAATTCCCTGATCTGCGCTAGCTTTTTACAGGCACTGTCCAAGATGTAATGCATCGCTTCTTCATTGTGAATGACGCTTTGATAAGAAATATCAGATTGTTTAAGGCAATCCAAAATGGACGCAAAATGTTGCCTATTGCCTCCAGACGTAATACTCAAATGCTCGTTATCGATTAAGGCAATTTTCGGTTGGCGACAAACTCCGTCAAAAACCGCTTGCTTTAATCCATACTGGTAATCGCAGATAAGTATCCCTTCAGGGTCAGAATATTCTGCCATCACAATCGGCAGTCTGTCTGAACGCCAAGGAGTGCCTGACAATGCCAGCGTGTATCGTGCAAGTCCTTGTATCTTTGAGACTATCTCTACACCCCAAGAGTTTGATCGACCATCTTCTTCAAACGAACAGTGATGAATTTCATCAAATACGACTAAGACTCGATGTTTGCTGATAGTGTTCCAAAAGTTATCGTCAAAAAAACGGATAGATTGGTAAGTATAAGATCCTCCCAAAGAACCTAACCCTCCGTTAAATGAGCACTCTAATTTCCATGCAAACGTTTTTTGCATCCCTTCAGCTACGGACAAAGATGGCGAAAAACAGAGCACTAAGTCAATCATATCTTCTTCAAATAAGCGCCTTGCCACCTCGGCAGCCATAACGGTTTTACCTGCACCAGGAGTCGCTTGGCAGAAGAAATGCGGTCGTCTATTGGATGCAAATTTATTGATAGCCAGCTCTGCACAGTCGGCTTGCCATACTCTCAGCATTGTTACACCTTACCTTGTGCGACTTTCATCCAATTGGTTAGTGCATTGATTTTGCCCAATAGCTTTGCTGATCGCTCTCGCGCTGCGCTAAATAGAGGTTGCATCTTTTGCCTGCTGTGGGGGAAGCGCGTCAACAGCGACTGATATTCCTCTATCTCACCTAGAGTAATCGCGAGCTCTCCTTCATATTGTTTTTTCTCTTGCTCCAATGCAGTCAAAGATGTCTCTGAAATCTGAACGGCCGTTGAGTCAGCTTTAACCTTACTGTTTCTAGCCATTCTGGGCTCGACTTTGAGTGCTTTGAACTCACTAGTTTGATGGTAACGTTTCGATCTTTGAGTCCCAACAACAGAAAGCCAACCTTTCTCCTCGAATGATAGAAGTTGCTTATAAATGTACTTTCGAGCGTCATCCTTACTCGGGAAGTTTACATCACTGTTTAGTAAAGTATCCCTAGCTTCTATGACTGAAAAGCCATCCATTCCTTTTTCAATCAATAGGTTAAACATGTTAGGGTTAATTCTGATCACTTTATTCATATCACTAGTACAAACAACAAAACTTAGGATTGCTAAGTATACAAAAATCAGTAAAACTTAGACAATCTAAGTTATCTAAAGGTTGAAAAGAAATGTGTAAGTGCAAAAAGACAACCCAATCCCAGAGAGGCTCAAAGCTGCGCGTAAAAAAGCCAAAATCACCCAAAAAGATTTAGGGGTGAAAATAGGTATGGAACCCAGCTCGGCGAGTGGGCGGATGAACCACTATGAGAAAGGTAGACATGTGCCCGATCTTGGCACGCTCGAACGAATGGCTGAAGAGTTAAACGTACCACTAAACTACTTTTTCTGTAGAAATGAGTTAAGTGCTGAACTGGCTTGCGTGATTGACAGAATGAGTGACGAAGAGAAAGCAGCACTGTTGGATAACCTAAGCCGTGAAACGTAGTCTCTAAGCTTTAAGCCCATTTTTGCTCAATAGCATGCTCAACGGAATGGCGTCCGTAAAACGAGGGGCTACTATTTTATCTTCAGTGGTAATTGCATTTAAGTGGTAAGCAGAACCAGAGTCAATTTGATGAAGACTAAGCTGCTCTAAAGGACGATCAAACGGGTTATCTAGGTAGGGGAACTTAAATGCAAAAGTGCGTGACAATATTGCTCTGTCTATCGTATCCGCATCGTCTTTGAAGCTCGTAAGCAACGCGTCTTTCAAGAAGTGTTTTAACGCTCGGCATTCTCCTCGGCACATTGCAAACAAAGGATATAGCAGTTCATTCTTTGTAAGTACTGGTGGCTCATCAAAGCCCATCCTTGAACTCAGACCCGCGACAAATCTGGCAAAATGTTTTTTTTGTTCTAAGTCAAACCCATAAGATGCCGTTCGACTCGAATGACTATTCGCTTTCAACAATTTGAAATAATCTATCTTTCTCCTCCAGCTTAGCCGCGAGTTCCATTGTGGTTCTGTCGCTATCACATCAGCATAAGGCATACCCACTAGCACAAACGAGACTCTTGCTTCTTCACTTATATATTTGAATGTGTTGGCAATAACTTGTCTCTGTTCTGCGGTTGAAAACTCAACAAGCTCTTGAATTTCATTAACAATAATCAGCTCAACAGATTTACGTTTAAGTTGCTTTACAACCGCTTCGCCAAGCGCAATTTCATTACGGCGCCGAATACCTCTTCCTCCGGATTTACAATCTAAATCAACCAAAAATTGGGTCAGCGTATTCTGTTCATTGATACGACTTGGCACTCTAGTGCTTAACACTGGCTGCTTTTCCCAAGTTGACCCCGATTGAAAGCGTGATAAGTAGTTGTTGATCAAAGCCGTCTTTCCACTTCCAGCCTCACCAGTTAACAAGAAAGACTCTGGTTCACCACCTAAAGAGTGATTGAAACGAAGTTGATCGAAGATAGAGTAGATTTCAGTTATCGCGGGATACTCGATAAAGCAGGTTTCAAAGGACTTTAGCCGCTCAAGCTGCTCTGGCGTTAAATTCAAATTAATACCCCTCAATATCTTCAAAATCATCGTCATCTAAGTACTCTGAGGCATCGGAAACAACCTCAGATTTGTGCCTAACAGGAATCACGTTGATTGAGCTTGGCCCCTCAGATCCAACATCATTAAACTTTGCTAGTTTCGAAGTGTTACCTGTTTTAGGAAGGTTGGGGTTGCTACTTTTAACACGGCGGAATCTATCAGTTTCTTCCTGGATACGTTTTTTCATATATAGAAATGTATCCGCAAGAGCCTCATCATCAGCAAGCTGCTTAGTGTTCAGTCTGCGTACTTTTTGTATGCGCTGGTGTTCAAAAAGTGAAAGGCCGTTTGTATATCCGCTGTTGTCTGCCGCTGGAACTTTTATGTATTTCTTTTCTGATTCTAGGTAAACATGGATGTAGCTGATATCAGAAGGATCTGTCTTGGTTTTAACAAATAGCTTTTTGCCATCATTAGGTGTGCAATATTTTCGGTATTCAATAAGCTCGGCGGACTGATAGCGTAAGTTATGTAGCCTTATCCCGGCCACTCCAATCGTTCTGTGTCTAAGCAATCCTAACTCTACTCTGAGTTGCTCTTTCTCAGCACCATCATAGTAAGACGGCGTCCATTTCGATTGGTGCCACTTGTGGTATGGGATCTCGCGCTCTCTAGAATCTGGTGCCATGTGGTAATAGTCGACAATCCATTTATGGAGTAACTCAAGAAATACCGATACCCTGACCACCGCATCCTTCTTCGGATTGTAATCTTGTAGTTGAGTAGGATTGGTGAATGTTTTTCCAGGCAGAGCGTTAACTAACCCTTTATTCATTTGATCGAACAACTTTTCGATCCCTGACTTTCGCCAAGGCTTCGCTGCTTGACTGTATTGAATATCGGACACCAAAGGCCGTAACGAATCTTCCAAGCTTTGACTCCAAAACTCGGTACCGTTATCGACGACCAAGCAATCAATCTTACCGTGACAAGGCCACTCATTTTCAATCGATGGATACTTTGCTTTAAGCCAGCTTTTATCCAAAAGTGAATTCAACAGAGCCTTTCTAACAGAGTCAAAGCTTGGCTCTCTAAAGTTGATACTGCAACCAACAATACACTTGCTGAAACGGTCATAAAGCATCGTCAAATACGGGCGGCCCAAAGGAATATCTAGCTCATCGTCAATCAAAATCACTGGAACTGGGGTATGGTCTATTTCAACAAACTCCATAGGTTTAGTTGCAGCTACCTGCTGACCAACCGAGCGATACTCCCGATCTGCATATCGTTTACCAAATCTCGCAATCGCCACTTCATAAGGGGATAACTCATTTATTCGATTGTAAAAAGAACGTTCAGCAATTGGCTTGATTTTTCCTTCAACGATACCTCGATTTATTTGAATCACTCGACTCTTATAATATCGGTATGCTTCTGCAACACTAAGTCGTTCACGTGTCAGGTATACGTTCTTAATTGCCTCGTCAATCAAGAATTGCGAATCCATTTCTTTCTGGCGATTACCCTTAAACGTATGCTTCGGAATAAGTGCCCATGGTTCTCTACCTGCTTCAGAGTAGGATTTTTTCCAAGTTGCTACAGTCCGCCAACTAGGGGGAGTCAGTTGTAATTCTGATTCAACGAGACTTAAGATGGGGTTCAAGTTTTTCTCAGTCCACCCACCTTTCAAGCGCTTCTCCACAAAAGTAATCACTTTTATGCGGCGAAGAACCTCTTCCTGAACTTTTGCTGGCAAACTATCTATGGTCGATGATATTTCAACGGGTTCTAGAATTAGCTCTTTTAGGAGCAATTGCGATTCTTCTTCTGACGCTTCAAACTCATCAAAGAACCCAAATATGTTATTAGAGTCAGGTGGCATAGTTAGCACCAAACGCAAGTTTCTAGACCAAAGCCAATAGTGTTGAGATCCGTTTTAACGTGCCCCGAAGAGATCCAAGGTAGAGTAGAGATAAGCGTGTCTTGCTCTGATAGACTAAAATACAAAGACACCTCTTGTAGCTTCACCATTTGCTTACGTTGAATAAAAGCCAAAACTCGCTTTTGAAACTCGGTCACTGTACGCAATCCAGAGTAGCGGTGTAACAACTTAAAGTTATCTAGCGTTGGTCCCATCCTAATTTGCTTCTCAGTAACGAGAACTAACCGTCTGTTGAATTCATTCAACGCTACTCTCTGCTTCTCTTCAAAGCGCTCCCTAAAATCAGGTTTAAGAATCTGGCTAGAGTGTTTGACCTCGAAGAATGTTGATTGCTCATTATGACCTATTGCTAAAAAGTCAGGAGTATATCGGCACTTGCGGTTATTGAACTGATAGTGGAAGCCAAAAGGTTGAGAGGTAAAACTTTTGATGTTTGGGTTGTATTCGAGGTGAAAACAGAAATCGAACTCCAGAATGGAGAGAGTGCGAACAACAGCATCGTTCTTCAAGCTCATGAACTTACAAATGTTGTGTACGTGAGATGATTTCTTAGTTTGGTCAAACATAGCCAAGTCACTTTTGTTGTAAACCTACAGCAAAAAAATAGACTATGAAAACTTATGGTGCAAATATGAAGAAAGCCTGCAATTTATGCGAACATATATTGCAGGCTTCATAAAGGGTGGGACCCCAGCCACATCCCGGCACACAAGTCACCCGCTGCGGCTGCTTCCTTCCGGACCTGACCGAGTTCACGAGCTATTGTTGCGAGAGGACCAGAGCCCCATAATTCTTTTCGAGAGGACTTGCCTCAATCGATGGGGCGATTATTCAGTATCAGCCCTCATAATGCAAGAGCAAAAACCTTGAATTTCGTCATTTCATTACCGTTTGGACAAAACTCGATCAATTCATTCCTCTACGATTGAGCCACGTAACGATGAGAAGAAGAATAGCGGCGTGTTGACTGCTTACTTGAATACATATCTTCATCAGCTAAATGCATGGCTTGCTCTAAGCTCATGTGCTGTTCTCTTTTTTCAGAGACACCGATAGAGATACCCACAGACTCTAACTCACTACACAGTTTGCCTTTTACATCAATTCTGCTGAGCTCTTTCATTGCCCTATTTAATTCTGCTTGAGTCGGGTAGCCCAACAAGATGAACTCATCTCCCCCTATCCGGTAACTTTTCCCTGACCATACATAATGAATTTTTAGCGCCAATAATTGCAACACCTCATCACCAGCACGGTGACCGTACGTATCATTGATTCGTTTGAAGTGGTTAATATCTAAGTAAAGTATGGATAGCTCTTTGTTTACGCCTTTTCGATGTTTTACTTGCAACGCGCGGCGATTTCTTAACCCCGTTAAATTGTCGGTATTCGATTGACGATAAAGATAAAGCGAAACGCAAATCGCAAACAACAATACAAAGACAAACACAGCCTGCGTTTGCGTTGCCAGCCGAACCTCATATTCAAGCGCGGTACGCCAATCTGGGCGCAGGTCGTACTGGGCAATGATCTTATCAACTTCCAACATCGCTATCGCTCGACTGAAAAAAGGAGCAAGCATGGCACCTTTCTCGTTCGCCACCAATCCAACAGAAAGTTGTGACTGGTAAAACTCGCCAATCGCCGTGTCCTGCTCTATCGGAACCAACTCGCTCAGACGTAAAAAGTGGTTGAGCATCGCGGTATCCATCGGAATATAATCGACCTCTTCATTCAATAAACCCTGAATGAGTTCTTGTTGGGTACGATAACGTTTCAGCTCTTTTAGCGGTAAAAGTTGCGTCATCATTTGATCGAAAAAGTCGTCCTCAACCACACCAATCCGCTCAGAGATCAACTGTGACACATGAGAGTAAGTGTTCGGCTTGTAACCTAAACGCTTGACCATAACGGATGCTGGTGAGTAATGGGGCTTGGGAAAGTAACTAAATTCATGCCGCTCGCGACTGACCGTTAAGGGCGCTAAAATTTCAAAATTCCCCTGCATAAACTCATGATACATGGAACCCCAACTTTCATTTGGCTCACTAATGATCACGCAGTTTAATGCCAAGATCTCACAGCTTCTCAGGACGACATCTGCCGTCATCCCTTCGATACTGCCGTCTTCGTTGTAAACAACATATGGAAAGATAGATTCGAGCTTGATCCGTATAGGCTCACTAAAATCGAGAGGTAATAAGCGAATAGATTCTCGCAATGCCGCTCGCCTTAGTTCAAATTGATACTGGGAGATCTCTTCACGAAGTTGCTTTTGCACTCCTTCCCCATGAATAAACGTAGTGAACGTATCCAACTCTTCGAGATGATGATCTTTTTTACTGATGATCGATACTGGCTTTATCGAAATCTGATCATTCAACATTTTAGCGTCAAAGCCCTCCAACAGCATCGGCTTAAGCTGATTGATGGCATCAACTATGCCTTCAACAACGCCTGATCTCAGTAACGTTACCGCTTGCTCATGACCTTGATAAGAGACCTGTTTTAGCTCCGGGTAGTATTGTTTAAGTAATTCGGCATAAACCGTACCTTTAGGGACGCCAACTCGTGAAATGTCACTCAACGTCGAGTCCTTTAATCCAAAAAGGTAGGTATATTCGATATTAGTTGGACGGGAGTAACTAAAGCGTTGAGCGCGCTCTTCTGTGTAAGTGATATTAGCAGCAAAGTCCGCTTCTCCATTCGCGACGGAATTTAGAATGGCATCAAAGCTGGAATAGTTCACATATTGAACGGTAAAGCCGAACTCTTTCGATGCAGCATTAAAAAGAACACGGGTGACGACATCATCCGCTTCTGTCGCAACTTTATAATGAGCAATTAAAGGTGATTCAGCTTTTACATTCAAACTCAGTAGGCAACAAGTAAAAAGCAACAGTGTTCGAGCAAAGGTAGTCATGACAAACTTATCTTAAATCAACCACTTATAATGTGGTTATTATTATTGGAAGTTTAGTAAATATGAAATGAAGAACATATACTAATCTTCATTTTGTTCCACAACCAATTCGATAGTCTGCCGCACGTGTCACTTTTTACCTGACGAAATACTCATAATTCTGCCTGTTCATCGCTGCTACGTAAGATATAGTCCGTCATCCAAGCCGTTCCTAACAAACAGATCCAAACAACAAAAACAGGGTTTGGTACATCTGTAGTCGGACTCACCACTAAGGCAGCAAAGCCAACGGTCGGTAACGTCCAGCACAATAGTTTACTCCAACGAATGGAGTGTTTAAGCTTCGCGAGGGTTTCCATTGAAGCCAGCATTCCTGTCACGCTCAGTGCCACAAGAACGGCATATGGCAAGCCAGCAATCCATAATGGGAACAACAACAGCATCGGCCACCAGCTATGCTTATTGGATGGGGTCCAATGTACAGCAGACCACCACATCGCCATGACCGCGACAGTTTGAACCACTGTAACCCAAGCGGATCCATCCAGCTTCCCACCTTGTTGCGTGACCATAATACCGACTTGTAGAGTAAGTACGATTAGGCCTGCGGTGAGCAGGACGCCCAACGAACTTCTACGAGAGAACACTACCATTAAAAGTGGGAAAAGGATCAAAATACCAATCGATAGCGCGATTGGCTGCATTGAGAGCGTAGCGCCAAAAGCCATCATTGCGCCCAGCAACACCAAGCCTGCAAACCCGCCTTGTGGCAAGATCCACAACGCCGGGATCATGAGTGCAAGAACGGGAATATCTCCCTCGCTCAAACTCATCGCTCGAACGCACACCACTGCGAGTAAAGTCGTAATGAAAAATTGAAGTGTCGATAAAATCATAGCGCCTCCTGGCTTCCCCACCTACTTGGTAACTCAACGGCAAAAACTGGGATTAAAAGTCGTTGAGAGGGTCTAGATTCAAGCTTAGCTTGTGTTTGTTTTATGCTTTTTAACGCTCATTAACATACGGCACGACTGAAGAGAAAATGTGATCAACAAAAGTCAATCGCGGGCAATATAAACGTTAAGAACCGTTAGCAATATACAAGTCCGATGGTTTACCATTCCTTAGTAATCCACAATAGACACTTTTGAGTATGGACCAATTTTTAGCGCAAATCTTTGCTGTAATTCACCAAATTCCAAAAGGAAAAGTCTCCACCTACGGGGAAATCGCAAAAATGGCAGGTTACCCGGGCTACGCAAGACATGTTGGTAAGGCGCTTGGTAATTTGCCAGAGGACAGTAAACTCCCGTGGTTTAGAGTGATAAATAGTCAAGGAAAAATATCCTTAAAAGGCAGTAATTTAGAACGACAAACAAAGAAATTAGAAGCCGAAGGAATTGAAGTATCTGAGATTGGAAAAATTTCGCTAAGAAAATACAAATGGCAGCCTTAGGCTGCCATTTTTTGTTCGCTGAGTTTGATATTAACGCGTACCAACTAGACGAATATCCAACTGGTGAGTTTGTGCTTCATCTGTGATTACACCGTTATGTGTATCGCTGATAAAACGCAATTTACCGTCCACTTCAATACGCGCACGGACGCTGTAACGATGGTTTGGTTTGATTTCATTGTTATCGTAGTTCAGCTCAAAAGAAAGAGGAACTTGTTTGCCTTCCGTTTCGAATGTCTGCTTTGCTAGTACTTTTGCTGGCGCGTCAGCCAAAGACACATCTTCTAACGCGACGGTAACCACTGCGTTTGGCGGCAGAGCAATACGCTCACGGTAAGCCACTGTACCTGTAATCGTCTTCATTGACGCCTCTGCAGATTCCATTTCTGTATTTTGAGAAGTTTGGCAACCCACTAACGCAGCCCCAAAGAGTAAAGAAGTAACAAGCAGTAGTGTTTTTTTCATATCTTCCTCGAAAAGAGTATTAAACCGGAGCAATTATAGGTGTGGAATATAAAACTGTCTGCTTCCTGTCGGTTTATTTGACAATAGTTTGACTGAGTTAGAATTTATCAAACAATTGATTTTGTTTCATAATCGGAACAATACTATTTCTAAGTTACTCAATAGTTCTTAACTATTGCACTTCACAAGAGTGAGACTGTTGAGGTAAGTTGGAGTGAAAGACAACGGTGAGGAGACACAATGAGTAAACCATTACGAGAATTGCTCAGCCTACTACAACTCGAAAAATTAGAAGAAGGCTTGTTTCGTGGCCAAAGTGAAAACCTAGGTTTGCCTCAAGTGTATGGCGGCCAAGTGATTGGGCAAGCGCTTTCTGCTGCGCGCTACACCGTTGAAGAAACACGCGCGGTGCACTCCTTCCATAGCTATTTTTTGTACCCTGGCGATCCAGAAAAGCCCATCATTTATGATGTAGAAAACCTAAGGGATGGCCGTAGCTTCAGCACCAGACGCGTTAAGGCGATTCAAAATGGACGCCCTATTTTCTACCTAACGGCGTCTTACCATGGCGATCAACCTGGGTTTGATCATCAAAAGGAGATGCCAGACATTCCTGGCCCAGAAAACTTCGCCTCTGAGAGTGAGCTTGCTAGCCATATAGCCGAATTCCTGCCAGAGCGACTACGCAAAACATTTTGTGGTGAAAAGCCAATTGAAACCCGTCCTGTTACGGTCATCAACCCCCTAAAACCCAAAAAAGCAGAGCCTAAACAGTATCTTTGGATTCGTGCCAATGGTGAAATGCCAGAGAACCTGCTTATACATCAGTACCTGTTGGCCTACGCATCAGATTGGGGATTCCTCGTGACAGCAATGCACCCACATGAAGTGTCATTAATGACGCCAAACTTCCAAGTTGCCACCATTGACCATTCAATCTGGTTCCACCGTCCGTTCAAAATGGATGAATGGCTGTTGTACGCAATAGAAAGCCCAACAGCGAGTAATACTCGTGGGTTAGTGCGTGGCGAAATCTATAACCAGCAAGGTCATTTAGTGGCAACCGCAGTGCAAGAAGGTGTAATGCGCTATACCAAGTAACCGCTAAACCTTAAACGACAAAAGGAGTGCTCAGCACTCCTTTTTTGTGGGTATCAAACGATAATTAATTTGGTTGATACTTCATAGTAATGACCGACCATTCGTAAAGTGATTTCGGGTAACCGTATTCGCTTTTCCCGTAAACGACATTCGGGTCAGCATAGAATCCACCTTTATCCGTTGCTAAAAATTCACGCACCCCACGACGGTAAGTAATGATTGGTGCAGCCAACTCATATTCTATGTCTTCCAAATTAGAATCATCAATCACTAAGAACCGAGTCATACGGATAGTGCTACCGCTGGTGCAATACCCTGGATCATCATAACCAATTGCATTAAAAGGCTTAAGGTCATCAGCAAATAGCTCTGATGTACATCCATCGAATCGAGCAACATGCACCCATGCTGCCTTTTCTTGTCTTCGGTCATCGCTACCAACTGGCTTAAACATAAATAGCACAACCTTACCTTTACCGTGTTTTTGCAGCTCGTCATCCGTGGGTTCACGTACCGAACGCGAACCCAAGATACCAAATTCACTCTCTTCTAAATTGGCAAACTGTGGGGCACTAAGCGTGCTCACAATAACGGTTTGTTCGCTATTAAGTTGTGTGTATTTATCTGCAACACCCGATTCTGCCAAATCGACACTAACCGTGACTTTTGTTCTTGGTAACGCTTTGTAATCTCGCGATTCACTCTCAGAGATATCTAGAGCAATAGAATGGTATTGAGAGTAATTGGTTAGCGTCAACTCTGCATTCGCATTGTCTAACGTGGCAAGATCTTTGCTCACAGTATCGCCAAATGAGTAAGTTCGAGTACCGACCGTTCTACCGAAATCTAAGTCAATTGCCTTGAAAGGCGTAAACTCAACGGTTTGAAGTTTCGTGGTAAGACCGGGATGATCCGCTTTATTAATGGTGCCGTTAACTAATACGGTTTTAGTTGTATAGTTACGTGCAGTTAGCGTCACTTCTAATTGGTACTCGCCTGCGTGCAAAATCTTCAAACGCCCCGTTTCAGAAGAGACTAACTCAACCACAGGATCTTTTTGGTTAATAAGACGATAGCTGGCTTTCGCCTCTCCTCCACTCATCACTGGTGAGATAATAGTACCCGCTGAAAAGTCTACCGTTGGATAAGCAATCGATACAGGGTTTGTGCCCTGTTTGATCGTGACAGAGAAACTGCTTTCACCCGGAGTAAATTTATCGTCCCCTGCATCCGATACAACAACTCTTGTGCTGCCAGCATTGAGGATGCGCATCTCGCCCGTTTTGCTGTCTAGGGAAACCACATCCGTTGCTGCATTTTCTGCAAATCGATACGAAACTTCGCCAACCGTACCAGAGATGGTCGGTTTTTGAACATAAGGCTGGCTGGTTTTCCAAGTCTCTTCCACATCGGATTGCACATCAATCCGACTCGGCGCACTCAGAATATTAACGTACACTTTCTGATCTGGACCCGCAGTATAATTCGCGCTCTCCTGTCTGCGAACTGTTAACGTCGCTTTACCCGCTTTGTAAACATAGGCACGTCCATCTGCAGTAACCTCTATAACATCTGTAGCAGTGTTATCAACGAGTTCTACATGATCGTTACTTGTACTTAAACCAAAGTCACGACGAAGATCAAAGCTATAGTCTTTGCTATACACCATTTCATAATCTTGTGTCACCATGGCTTGTCCCGCAGCTTTCGCTACTTTGATGACTACATTAAACTGAATTGGTTGATATAAATCCCCACCATCATCTTCAAACTTAAGACGATATTCACCAGCCGTCTCTACTTCTAACTTGCCATCGGTCATTCTTAAACCGTCCGGTAAACTACCGACTAGGCTTACGTTGCCTTTTTGTCCTGAAAATGCCAAAGGAATTGAGAGGCTAGGCTGATAAATAAGCGACATTTCAATGTCGTTCATCACTGGATGAGGCGCGCGATTAACTTCAACATTGAAGCGAGCTTTACTTGCAGGATAATTACGCATTTCATGCTCGTAGATTTCAACTTCAGCCGTACCTACACCTTTGATCAGCAGTGCTTCACTGCTCATAGACTTAGCGATAACATCTGTGCCGCTAATAATTCGCAGTGAATAGTCGCCGCGAGCATTCGTCACCTTAGGGAAAATTCGGCCACCTTCCTCATAAGTTTTCACAACATCCGCTACGCTGATTGTTTCGCGTTGACCTTGTTTTACATCCACAACAAATTGCGCCGTTTGCTGCTTATCTAAAAAGGCATCGCTGTAAGTTGCTGTCGCTTCAACGGTTAACTGCCCAACATTATGAACAAGGAGCACACCTGACTCAGGGTTGAGTAACTCGGCAACTTTGTTGTCTGGTTCGCTGCGAATGATTTTGTATGTGATGCTTTGCGTTTGAGCTTTATCTAAACGTGCAGGTTCTAACGTCAGCCCTTCTCTATATTCGTCTTCCAGCAAGGCGAATTGAAGTTGCCCGGATGCTACTCCATGAAGCTTCACCGTCGCGCGAACTTGCTTCGGCAGATAAAGCTCGTTACCTGAGTCAGTAATCAGTACCGACGCCTGACCAATTGAGCCTAATGAATATACCGAACCGTTCTGATCAACCCGAATCAAGTTATGACCACTTTCTACTTCATAACTCAATTCACCTTTTTGGCCACGAACAGTCAGCGCTTTCCCTTCAGATTCGATTGCATTGAAGTTTAGATCACTAACCGAAAGGTCTGTGTTAATACCTCGTTCCACAGTGATAGAAAATCGTGCTTCAGAGGATTCATAAGCAGAACTGCTATCCGTAGCCAGAATTGTTGCCGTTCCTGGACGCAAAATTTGTAGCATTCCAGAGTCATTAATTTTCACAACATTTAGCGGATTAGAGTCAATGACTTGATAAGACACCGAGCCATGTACATTGCTCAATTTTGCCTCTGTAACGGTTCCCACGCCCTCAAACTTCAATACCGTGTCTTCAGCTTTTAACTGTGGACGACTCTGCTTTGTTATCGTAGTTGGTGTCTTTGTATTGTTCGTTTTAGAGTCACCTCCACCACCACAACCAGCGAGTAAAGCCGCAAGAAAAAGCAAATAATATTTTCTGTTCATTTTTAGAAACACTTTGTCACAAATAAGTGCTAGTGATAATAATACGATGTTTTATTAATCACTATATCCATTTTTGAGTACTTTATTACTTAAGTATTTGCTACTGTATTACGCATAAAAATAAATGTTCAGAAGTGGTGACTAAAATACACAAAACAACACAAAGCAAACGTTTAAATTAAACCAATTAATTAATTTAGTAAGAATGAATATTCAACAAAAATAAAACACGAAAAATAAAGAGAAAAAATTGCGTTATTTTTTCATGCATTTTTCTGTATTAGCGCTTGGTGGAGGATAAAAAACAAACAGTTAATGCGGAAATAGAAGAGAGAATAAATATCGTTTATATTTATTCCAACCCAGTAAAAAGTAACCTAGTTAGAATAACCCTGCTACCTGTTAACATTTAAAATGCTAACAGATAGAGTAACCATTAAATAAAATTCGTATAAAGCTATTTAGTTGAGAAGTGGTAACTCAGTCGTATATTTAATGGATTCCATAGCAAATGTTGAAGTCACATTAGACAGTCCCTTTACACTATTAACTAAGCGCTTATAAAACTTGTCAAAACACTTCATATCTTTGACTAGCACTTTCATCATGTAGTCATACTCGCCGGCCATACGATAAAACTCCATCACCTCAGGGAAATCACTCACTGTTGTGACAAAGTGGTGATACCAATCTTCAGAGTGATCGATGGTTTTTAGCTGAACAAAAGCGATAAAAGACAGGTCGAGTTTTTCTGCACTCAGTAACGCCACGCGCTTTTCGATGTAGCCTTCTTCTTCCAACCTTTTCAAACGCTTCCAACATGGCGTTGTTGTCAGATTTACCTGCTCTGCTAACTCATTTAATGACAAGGTGCTGTCGGTTTGTAACAACGCAAGCAGCTGCTTATCGACTCGATCCAAAATCATCCTATAAAACCCACAAAGTGTAGAAAAGTTTTCTATCAAAACATCTATTACCAGCAACTATAGCAAAGTTTTTCTCTCATATTATAGGTAAATTATTCCCATCTAATGCTTATCTATCGATTTCCAAGGAGAGACGCCATGTGTACTGACCACAACTGGATCAACAATGCAGTGCGTAAAATTGAAGCAGACTTTCAACGTTCTGCTGATACTCATTTATTTAAACTCGAACTGCCTTCTCTTGATGGTATCGATATCTACCTAAAAGATGAGAGCACGCACCCAACAGGCTCTCTGAAACACCGATTGGCACGCTCGTTGTTTCTTTATGCGATTTGTAACGGATGGATTGGCCCTGAAACCACAGTGATTGAAGCGTCCTCAGGCAGCACTGCCGTTTCAGAAGCGTATTTTGCTCGCTTGCTTGGCTTACCGTTCATTGCCGTTATGCCGAAAACCACCGCGCGTAAAAAAATTGAACAAATTGAGTTTTACGGTGGTACAGCGCATCTTGTAGAGCGCTCAGATCAGATTTATGACGAGTCTCGACGTTTGGCCCAAGAGTTAAATGGTCACTACATGGATCAGTTTACTTATGCTGAACGTGCGACTGACTGGCGCGGCAACAACAACATTGCGAACTCTATCTTTAGCCAAATGGAACTAGAAGATCACCCAATTCCTAATTGGGTAGTAATGAGCCCAGGAACTGGTGGCACGTCTGCAACCATTGGCCGTTTTATTCGTTACCAAAAATACGACACCAAACTTTGTGTCGTAGACCCTGAAAACTCGGTGTTTTACGACGCTTTCCAGTCAGGTAATCACTCATTAAAAGGTGAGGCCGGCAGCAAAATTGAAGGCATCGGTCGACCACGTGTCGAGCCAAGCTTTATTGCAGGTGTTATTGACGAGATGCGCAAAATTCCAGACGCTGCCAGTGTGGCAACTGCACATTGGGTTTCTCAACTAATTGGGCGTAAAGTAGGCGCATCAACGGGGACGAACCTTTACGGTGTGCTTCAACTGGCCTGCGAAATGAAACAACGCGGTGAAACAGGCTCTATCGTGACACTTTTATGTGACTCTGGTGAGCGTTACTTAGATACGTATTACGACTTAGCATGGGTAAAAGAGAACATCGGTGATATTCAACCTTACCTCGCGCAACTTGAAGTCATTCAAGCGAAAGGCTGTGTCGAACCTGCATGTTGCGGTCCAATTACCGCTTAATATGTAAATTCGAATGTAAAAAAACAGCCCGCTGATGTGCGGGCTGTTTTTTTTTGGAAATGAGTATTACTTTTTCTGACGCGCTTCAAACGCCGCCAATTGTTCTGGCGTTGCCGCTGGCTGATGATTTTGTTTCCATTCATCGTAAGTCATGCCGTAAACACGTTCGCGAGCGTCATCAATATCTAAATCCACACCGAGATTTTCCGCTTCAGCTTTGTACCATTTGCTAAAGCAGTTGCGACAAAAGCCCGCAAGGATCATGAGGTCGATGTTCTGTACGTCTTTATTCGCGTCTAAATGCGCCAATAAACGACGAAATGTCGCCGCGTCTAACTTATCTTGTTCTTCTTGAGTCAGATTTTTATATTTGAATTCAGCCACTTTCCTTTCCTTCTCTTATTTGATTGACGTTAGTCACCATACCGAATAGTGAGTTCTCCAGTCTAGGAAGTCTGCTTTAGCGCAACAATTCCCAGTCTAAATGACTACCTTTGCGTAAAAGCTGATATGATAAACGCCATCTATCTTATTGATTAAATTAATATTAACACAACTCATTACAACGGTCTTTTACAAAGGTTATCGTCAAGTTATGAAAAACGCCATTCTATTATTGTCTGCCTTGACCATCAGTGTGCCGACTTTTGCTGCTCAAGAACAAACTCATCAATCTTATTTTTATCTGGGTACTGGTAACGTCGGTTTTGATACCCCCTATTTTGGCTCAGACAGAGACAATGAGTGGTCCACACCACATATCACTGTTGGTTGGGGCTATCATGTCAATCAATACCTTGCGTTTGAAGGTGTGCTTCGCTATTCCCAAAACGAACTTAAAAACGACACACTGAAAACAGATTTGGATTTGCACTATTACCAAGCGGGTATGTCAGCAGTATTGACCAGTGATAACCTTGGCGATACGCCACTTTCTTTGTTCGGCCGCGTGACCGCGTTGGGGACTCAGGCAGAAATGTACGTTCCAAACCAACAAAAAGTCACAGATGATTCAGGAGCACTATTCAATATCGGTGCTGGTGTCCATTGGGATATGAGCAAAGACATCTGGTTGCGCGCAGAGTACATCTATAATGTCGCAGATATGGGCTTTGAAGATTTTTACGACAGCTACGAAGGTGTGCAAGTTAGCTTAGGGAAACGCTTCTAACATTAGATAGCACCAAGTTACCAGAATTGAAATACAAACAAGCCGAGGTTTTTACCTCGGCTTGTTTTACAATCTACGGTGTGTCATCAGTTACTGAGCGGAGAACTTTTCTGTTGTCTCTTGATTCACATGGCTACTTGGTTGCCCGGCATCGAGAGAGTGTAAAATGCCATCTTGACGATCCTTTAGTGCATTCGTTAACGTCGGAAGTGCAGTGGTCGCTAACAACGCCATAACACCCGCAACTAAAACCATTTCTACCATGTAACTACCACGTACTTTTTTCAAGAGAACACCTCAAATAATAATAGGTATATGCTGCTTTCCCGGCATGACACCTAACAAGACCCGACATTCAGTCAATACGATGAGCGAGTCCTGTGCCCCTCGAAGAAGTGGCGAAATAATAAACAAAAATAATCATTAGATCTATAAGTAATCACTCTCAATATAAAAAAACACCGAACAACTTTTGTTCGGTGTTTTCAATCAAAGCTTTACGTACAGCGGCTAAGGATGAGCAATACGGCCTTTTGTATCGTGGCTGAGTGCTTTGTTCAATTCTGCTTCTACATGACCTGGCGCCTGTGTTTTCGCCGAAATCAATCGGTACATAGCCGGGATGACAAACAAGGTCACCAATGTCGCAAATCCCATCCCGAAAAAGATCACGGTACCCACGGCAATACGGCTCTCATAACCTGCCCCTGTCGATACAATCAACGGGATAGCACCAGCAAGCGTGGTAAATGCTGTCATCAAGATCGGGCGTAGACGTCGCGCAGCTGCATCAATAACCGCTTTTTCGAATTCAACACCACGGTCACGTAACTGGTTGGCAAATTCGACAATCAAAATGCCGTTTTTCGTCACCATGCCGATCAACATGATCATGCCGATCTGGCTGTAAATGTTCATGCCTTGCCCCATCACAACCAAGCCAAGGAAGCCACCAAATACGCCCATCGGCACCGTAAACATCACCACTAACGGGTTCACGAAGCTTTCAAACTGAGCCGCCAACACGAGATACGCCACAAGCAATGCCAACGCAAATACGACAGCAACACTCGCTTGGTTCTCTTTAAAGTCTTTTGACTCGCCAGAATAACTCACCGAGATGTCACCTGGTAAGTTGTCTATCGCTTGTTGATCAAGGTAATTCAGCGCGTCTCCTAATGTGTAGCCTTCTGACAGATTAGCCGTAATAGTGATGGATTTCTGTTTGTTGTAGTGAGATAGACGAATAGAAGCTGCCACTTCTTCAATTTTAGTGACCGCGTCTAACGTCACTAACTGCCCACTATTAGTTCGCAGATAAATCTGGCTTAAATCCGCTGCATTATTAAAGCTGTTTTCATCACCACGAAGATACACATCATATTCTTCGCCACGCTCAACATAAGTCGTTTCACTTTTACCACCAAGCATGATTTCTAGCGTATCAGAAATGTCTTTGACACTGACCCCTAGTTCTGCGGCACGCTGTCTGTCGACCGTAACCAATAGCTCTGGCGTTTTCTCTGAGTAATCGATCTCAGCACCTTCCATCATTGGCGATTCTTCTGCTTTGTTTTTCAACATTTCAGCCCAGACGAGAAGTTCATCGTAATCAGAGCCACCTAACACAAACTGAACAGGCTCACTCGAACCACCTTGGAAACCAGGCATGAATGGGAACACTCGAACATCAGGTATGCCAGCCAGTGCGCCACGCACTTTGTTAAGCGCTTCCTGAGCTGTTACATCTCGCTCGTTCCAGTCTTCTAGAATCATGATAACAAAGCCGGTTTGATCGCCTGCCTGTCCACCAAATGCAGGCGTTTGAATACTAAACGACTTCAGATACCCTTGCCCAAGTAATGGCATCAATCGGTCTTCAACAATGTCCATATTGGCTGACATACGATTGTATGACGTAGCATCAGCCCCGCGTACAAACGCAAACATCACGCCGCGATCTTCTTGAGGGGTCAACTGGGCTGGCACTTGGTTCATCAAGAAGTAACTGCCGCCCAAACACGCCAGAATCACCAGCGGTGCAGCCCAACGCATTTTCAATGCGCCTTTCAATAATGAGCGGTAACCACTCTCAAGTTTACTAAATAGGCGATCGACCACTTGATTAAATCGATTTGGTTTTACATTCGCCTTCAAAATCTGACTACCCAATACAGGAGTTAATGTTAGGGCGATCAAAGACGAGAAAATTACTGACATCGCCAACAAGACAGAAAACTCAGTAAATAGCAGACCTACCATGCCATCCATAAAAGAAATCGGCAGGAATACCATCACCAGCACTAGCGTTGTCGCGATAACGGCAAAGCCTACTTCCCGCGTGCCTTTATAGGCCGCAAGCAAAGGCGATTCACCACGTTCGATATGGTGGAAGATGTTTTCAACAACCACAATCGCGTCATCCACTACCAAACCGATAGACAGGATCAACGCCATCAAGGTGATTAAGTTGATAGAAAAGCCAAAGTAATAAGCGGCAATGAATGAGGAAATCAGCGATACCGGAACCGTAACAGCTGGGATCAAGGTTGCACGAGCTTGACCAATGAAGATGTACAACACCAAAATAACCAAACCGCCCGTAATAAATAGCGTGCTATATACCTCTTCTATCGAACGCTCGATAAACACCGTTGCATCGTAGTCGATAGCAAGCCGCGTTCCTTCCGGCAAGAACTTTTGGATGTTATCAACTTCAGATCGAACTAATTTTGCTACTTCTAACGGGTTCGCATCAGACTGAGGAACAACCCCCAAACTAACATTGACGACGCCATCGCTTTTAAAGGTCGAGTTTTCGTTTTCTGCACCGATAAAAACATCAGCGACATCTTTCAAATAGATAGGCGTGTTGTCGCTTGCCCTTTTAATCACGAGGTACTGAAAATCTTCCGGCGTGTTATAACTACGCGCTGTCCGTACCGACATGACTGTCGAGTCATTACGAACTTCACCACCCGGACTTTCTAAGTTTTCACTTCGCAGTGCCGATGTAATGTCCGAAGCCGTGACTGAGCGCCCCGCCATCAGCTCTGGCTTAAGCTTCACGTACATCACCTTGTACAAACCACCAGAAAGATCAATGGAGCTCACCCCAGAGATCAAGCTAAAGCGATCCATCAATACACGTTCGGCATAATCCGTCAATTGAGTGCGGTCCATCTCTGCAGAGCTGAGGTTTATATAGAGGGAGGCCTGACCTGAACCGTTATTCTTGTAGACAATTGGATCGTCCGCTTCATCAGGTAGCGAACGTTGAGCGCGAGCCACCGCGTCGCGAACATCACTAACACCCGTATTGAGATCGTAACCGAGCTCAAAAGTGATCGTAATACGCGAACTGCTGTTTCGCGTCGTCGAACTGATCTCATCGATTCCGCTGATGCCTGAAAGCTGATCTTCTAATACAGACGTAATTTGACTCTCGATGATCGTCGCGGAAGCGCCCTCGTAACGCGTACTAATGGAAACGACCGGACTTTCAATGTCCGGCATTTCTCGCACCGCTAGTTTCGTAAAGGATACAAAGCCAAATACACACAGCAGCATACTCAATACCAACGCTGCGACTGGGCGTTTTACAGAAACGTCAGAAAGTAACATTAGTTTGCTTCCTTAGCCGCTTCGTCTTGCGTGCTTTGAACACCTTGATTACCAGTTGCGTTAGCTGTTTCTGCCTTTCCTGGTGCGACAATTTCCTTAACTTCAACACCATCTCGCATATTAACGATGCCCTGTACAACAATTTTGTCGCCAACTTCAACGCCTGACTCAATAACGACTTCGTTATCGACACGAGCACCGAGAATGACTTCTTGTCGAGTCGCTTTATTGTGGTCATCGATGACGTATACGTAACGCTTGGTGCCAGAGTATTCTAGTGCTTGAACTGGGATAATTGGCGCTTCAATCGCAGGGAAGGCCAATGATGCATTCATTAACATGCCCGGCTTTAAGCGGTTTTCAGGGTTCTCAAACTCAATACGTACACGCAGGTTCAGCGTTTCTGAGCTAATCCGCGTATCAATGCCTGTAACCTGACCAGTAAACGTCTGTTCACCCCATGCACTGGTTTTGGCAATGACTTCCATACCAATAGAAAGCATCGATAAATAGCGCTCCGGTACCTGTAAATCAAGCTCCATGACGGAAAGGTCATCCAAGGTCAACAGCTCTGTACCCGCGCTAACCATTTTACCGCGACTAAAATCGATGAAACCAACAGTGCCAGAGAATGGAGCCGTAATATGAAGATCGGCCAAATTTGCTTGAGCGGCGTCCAGCCTTGCTTGTGCAATTTCAACGCTTGCTTTTTGTGCGTCGATCTCAGTTTGGGTGATAGCATTTCGCTTAACCAAACGTTGAAACTCTTTTAGCTTACGTTGTTCATCTTTAAGGTACGCCTTTGCCTCAATCAAAGCGGCTTGAGCCTTATCATCATCCAACTTGATTAACAGCTGACCTTGTTGGACATTTTGATTCGCTTTAACAGCGATTTGATTCACTTTGCCGGCGACTTCCGATGCAACAACCACAGACTCCGCCGCTTCTAATTTACCGATAAGCGATAAGGATTGATTGATCTCGTGCGTTTCTACTTGCTCAGTTACGACGGTAACTGCTGAGCCTCGCATAGCTGCGAAAGCTGATGGAGAACTCATTAATATAGAAAGCGTTAAAACAGATAACGATAACGTGGCTTTCATGCTCATGATATTGACTTCTAAACGAATAAACTTATGTCATTAAACTGCTTACATTTTATCAGTAGATACGTGGTTTAACGTCAAGTAGTGTAAATTCAAGTAAAAAGAGCGTTTCTCTTCTGTTCAAAGGACACACAAAACGCTGACTTTCTACCATCTTTGCCCAAAAAGACAGCATTCAACGTAAAAACGCAAGAAAAACGCTTTACAGCCTGAGCGAGTTTGCTATGATTCGCTCCGCACTTGGGAGATGAGTTGGGAAAACATCTTACTAAGTATAAAAATTCTCTGGAGGGGTTCCCGAGTGGCCAAAGGGAGCAGACTGTAAATCTGCCGGCACTGCCTTCGATGGTTCGAATCCGTCCCCCTCCACCATATTCTTTCTTGTGTTTTTCCTTTAAACATAAGAACAACTTGGAAGCTAGGTTGGGAAACTATCTTTTAAGTATAAAACACCCTGGAGGGGTTCCCGAGTGGCCAAAGGGAGCAGACTGTAAATCTGCCGGCACTGCCTTCGATGGTTCGAATCCGTCCCCCTCCACCATATTCTTTCTTGTGTTTTTCCTTTGAACATAAGAACAACTTAGAAGCTAGGTTGGGAAACTATCTTTTAAGTATAAAACACCCTGGAGGGGTTCCCGAGTGGCCAAAGGGAGCAGACTGTAAATCTGCCGGCACTGCCTTCGATGGTTCGAATCCGTCCCCCTCCACCATATTTTTCTTGTGTTTTTCCTTTAAACATAAGAACAACTTGGAAGCTAGGTTGGGAAACTAACATTCAAGTATAAAACACCCTGGAGGGGTTCCCGAGTGGCCAAAGGGAGCAGACTGTAAATCTGCCGGCACTGCCTTCGATGGTTCGAATCCGTCCCCCTCCACCATATTTTTCTTGTGTTTTTCCTTTAAACATAAGAACAACTTGGAAGCTAGGTTGGGAAACTAACATTCAAGTATAAAACACCCTGGAGGGGTTCCCGAGTGGCCAAAGGGAGCAGACTGTAAATCTGCCGGCACTGCCTTCGATGGTTCGAATCCGTCCCCCTCCACCAAATTTTTTCTTGTGTTTTTCCTTTGAACATAAGAACAACTTGGAAGTTAGGTTGGGAAACTATCTTTTAAGTATAAAACACCCTGGAGGGGTTCCCGAGTGGCCAAAGGGAGCAGACTGTAAATCTGCCGGCACTGCCTTCGATGGTTCGAATCCGTCCCCCTCCACCATATTGAAAAAGCCAGCTCGTTGAGCTGGCTTTTTCGTTTCGGACTCTTGATAAAGTAAAGTAACAAGCCCTTCCTTATTTAACCCAACTTCTTCGCTATTCTACCTCTGTTTGGATCCTACTTTAACAACTGGGCCAAAGCGAATCTCCTATGGCCAAAGTTCGGATCTGGTCGTTGTAATACAAACAATGTACTAGCACTTTGTCCTTGTTTTATCGCAATGACCATAATGTGAATGCTAAAAACATTCAGTAAAGCACTTGAGGAGTAGCTAGCAAAAAAGATATTCGGCAGAGTTAAGCGCGAGCTATGATGAAGACTCCACCTGGCAGGTTTTATAAAAATATCTTTCGTAGATACAAACGACAGATACAAAAAATCCCGCAGGGGGCGCGGGATTTTTATTAGTGACTAAATTGGTTTAAAGGTGACTAGCCTTGAATACCAACAATTAACCATGGTGCATTAGGCACAGTCAGGTCACGCTCTAGGTGCCAGATATCTTCGATTTCTTCTTCAACACCTTCTACTGTGTCACGGTAACGACCGCTAAACTGCAGGCTAAGCTGTGCTTTATTTGCATCGTAATCGGCACGGACGATCTCTGCATCAACGTACATTACATCAGTATGCTGCTCACCGTCGAGCTTCGCGCGCTCTGCCTTCAGATCTTCAAACAGGCTTGGAGAAACATATTCTTCAATGGTTTCCAGTTGATTGTGATTCCACGCACCTTGCAGGATTCGGTAGTGTTCACGAGAGCCGTTAATGAACGCTGCTTGGTCAAAGCCCGGTGGGTAGTTATGTGGTACGTCCGTTTGAGCGCCGAAGCCACCATTATTTGTGTTTGGCTGTTGCTCAAAGTTTTGCATGTTTGGTTGCTCAAACTTAGATGCGTTACCACCAAATGCAGGTTGCTGACGATGTTGGTTCATACTGCCCTGCTTAGCACCTAGCATACCGCGCATTAATTTAAAGATGACAAAGGCAATCAAACCAATAATTAGGATATCCATAAATTGGATACCTTCAAAAGCACCGCCAAAGAATGCAGCAAGTAGACCACCAGCAAGAAGTCCGCCTAGCAGACCACCCATTAAGCCTTTTTTACTTGAAGACTTCGCCGTCTGATCTTTGCCGACCGTATTGGTGTTTTGTTGCTGTTGTTTTGGTGCTGGCGCTGTTTTGTAGCTCTTACCGAAAGACTTACTGCCACCAAACTTCTTCGCTTCCGCGATAGGCGTTACAGCAACGGTAAACATCAACAGAGCAACAATAGAAAATAAACGTTTCATCGTTATCCTTAAAGTTAGCTATCTAAGATTGTGCTCTATCAGACGAAACAACGATTGTTTCAAACAGTAGCACGCCAAAGATGATTGTTACGTCATCATACTCTGTATGCCTGTTGATGAAAACAGCTTACAGAAGCTGACATGTATCAGAATATTGCCAAAGATACAGACTGCTCTCGGTTAACTTCGAGATACTTGGTTCGTTTAGAAATGCTTGGAATGAACTCGCTACTACTCGGGGATGTTTTACTTGAATTAGAATCAGTGACACAGCTCAGAATCCTGCACCTTGACGTCACTTGAGTATATTGCCTTGTTGACGGTTAATAGGTAGCTGACTATCATATTGAACGATGTTCAATAAAGCAGTTTGAGAGTATGGCGCGCAGAAACGATCACACCAGAGAAGAGTTAGTGAATTTGACTTTAACAACAGTCAAAAACTTTTTAGATGAGAATTCTTACCACGAACTCAGTCTTCGTAAAATCGCTAACATGATTGGTTACGTGCCAAGCACATTAGTCAACATTTTTGGCAACTATAACCTGTTACTTTTACACGTAGTCGCGCAAACTTTAGACGAACTCTCCCAAGAAGCACTGAAGGCGACCAATAGCAGTAAAGACGCTCATCAAGCTCTATTTGAACTGGCTTATTGCTACCACGATTTCGCTCAAAAGCACCCTTACCGTTGGCAGTTAGTGTTCGAGCACAACATGAATGGTGCAGAGCTTCCAGAATGGCATGCCAAACGTATCGACGGGATGACAGGAATGCTGGAGTCACTATTGGCTCAAATCGCACCACATCGTACCGAGTCCGAAGTGATTCAAGCGAGTCGAGTGCTTTGGTCTGGCGTACACGGTATTACTTTACTCAGTGTTGATGATAAATTTTTCTCTAGTGAACCCATTGATGGTAAAGAATTAATCAGTAACCTGCTTTCTAACTACCTCACAAACTGGTAACAAAGGATTATCCATGTCGTCCGACAGACAGCCGTCCTTACTTACGCAAAGAAAGTTCCTACCCTATTTCATTACTCAGTTTTTTGGCGCTTTCAACGACAATATTTTTAAAAACGTTTTGCTGCTGTTTGTCGCCTTCGCGGGATCCAGCGCACTACCTATTTCGAGCAACTTGTTCATCAATTTAGCGGCTGGCTTATTCATTCTACCGTTCTTTCTATTCTCCGCTTCAGCTGGCGTATTAGCCGATAAATATGAAAAATCATGGTTTATTCGCAAGGTAAAGCTGTTTGAAATCGCCATCATGCTTTTGGGTGCCATTGGTTTTATAACCGAAAGTTATGGTGTGCTTTTGCTGCTACTGTTCTTAATGGGCACACAGTCAGCATTCTTTGGACCGGTTAAATATGCCCTTTTGCCTCAAAAATTAAACGCGAAAGAGTTAGTGCCAGGCAACGCCCTTGTTGAAGCTGGTACCTTTATCGCCATCCTTATTGGTACCCTAGGTGCTGGAATTATCGCCTCAGCAGACAACGCAAAATACCTTGCCGCATTTTGTGTCGTACTCTTTGCATTGTTGGGATATTTGTCGAGCCGATCAATACCCTTTGCAGCCGCCAGCGCACCTAATCTTTCTTTTCGTTGGCAACCGTACAAACAAACTAAACACACGCTATCCATCGCAAAATCAGATCGTGTTGTTTTTCAATGTATTATGGCGATAAGCTGGTTCTGGTTTTTAGGCGCCGCCTATCTAACCCAGTTCCCGAATTTCACCAAGATTTACTTAAATGGCACCGAGAGTGCGGTGTCTTTCTTGCTTGCTCTGTTTTCCATTGGTATCGCACTAGGGTCGCTACTTTGCAATTGGATCTCGAATTATCGTATCGAAGTCGGTATTGTGCCTATTGGCGCACTTGGCATTACGGTATTTGGGTACTTGATGGCAACCTCCATTCCAAGTGACCTACCTATCTTCCATAACTTTGTAGACTTCTTTAGATATGAGCCTTTTTGGCCATTATTTTTCTATCTATTGATGATTGGCGCCTCTGGCGGACTGTTTATCGTACCGCTTTACGCATTAATGCAACATAGAGCAAAGGAAACCGAGCGCGCGCAAGTCATCGCAGGGCTCAACATCTTTAACTCTCTGTTTATGGTCGGCAGTGCTGTCTTAGGTATTGTGTGCCTGAGTGTCATCAAGATGACAATTCCTCAGTTGTTTGCATTGTTAGCCATTTTGAATTTCTTGGTCGCTGCTTACATTTTTTTGCAAATACCGATATTCGTTGTCCGTTTTGTGGTTTGGATGCTAACTCACACTATTTATCGAGTGAAACATAAAAACCTACATAACTTGCCAGAACAAGGCGGTGCATTAATCGTATGTAATCACGTGAGCTATATGGACGCCTTGCTACTTAGCGCAGTATGCCCAAGGTTGATTCGTTTTGTGATGGAGGAAGATTACGCCAACCTACCTCCACTAAGACGCTTTTTACGCAGAACTGGGGTAATTCCAATTTCAGCGAGTAACAGAAACTCCATCAGGCGTGCATTTAATGATGTAGAAACCGCATTAAGCGAAGGACATATCGTCTGTATTTTCCCAGAAGGGAAATTAACCTCAGACGGTGAAATGAATGAATTCATGCGTGGCATTGATATTATTCTGCGTCGCAGCCCAGTACCTGTCATACCCGTGGCACTCAAAGGCTTATGGGGAAGCTATTTCAGCCGCGCGAAAGGCCGCGCATGTTGTGGCTTACCGACTCGATTTTGGTCAAAGCTAGAAATTGAAGCCGGACAGCCGGTTCCACCAAATGAAGCAACGGCAAAAACGATGTTCGATAGAGTGCATCAACTTAGAGGCGACTGGCGATAAAAATACATTTGAACACATGTTTAGAATAACTGAACATGTGTTCAAATCATTAAGACAAACTGACCACACTCAGTGCGATATACTCGCGCTTTCATTCACAACAGCGAATAAAAACCTTGAATAGAAACTACCTCTTGTTTGGATTGGCGTTACTCTTTTGCTTAACCCCTTTTGTCTCCTCTCCTATTGCCCTAGTTATTGGTTTTCTACTCGCAAGTTTTGGTTTTGTGCCTTCAGAACTGCCCATTGCTTCTTTTACTAAAAAGCTGCTGTCCTACTCGATTATTGGTTTAGGCTTTGGCATCAACTTTGAGCAAGCACTCTCTGTTACATCGGATGGTATCGGTCTGATTATCGCCACGATTGCGGGCACACTGATCATAGGCACTATCATTGCCAGAATAATTAAGTTGGAGCGAGTAACCGCATACTTAATCTCGTCAGGTACAGCAATTTGTGGTGGTAGTGCAATTGCCGCTGTAGCACCAGCGATTAAAGCAAAAGACGAACAGATTGGATTAGCACTGGCAACGGTATTTGTCCTAAACTCCATCGCACTATTCGTGTTTCCTGTGGTTGGGCATGCTTTAGGGCTAGATCAACACACATTTGGTACATGGGCCGCGATTGCTATTCATGACACTTCTTCTGTTGTAGGGGCTGCCTCAGCCTACGGTGAAGAAGCACTAACTACAGCAACAACGTTAAAACTCGCACGAGCTTTGTGGATCATCCCTGTCGCACTGATCAGTGCCGTGATCTTTTCAAGAGACCAGAAAGAGAATGGAACGAAAAAGTTAGTTATTCCTTATTTCATTTTTTGGTACTGCGCAGCCATCGCGTTTAGCGACTTCTTCCCTCAATTTGAAATGGTCTATCACGGTATTTTCGTTGGAGCGAAACAAGCTTTGGTGGTGTGCCTGTTCCTGATTGGTTGCAGCATTTCAATGTCGAAGCTGAGGTCTGCTGGAGCTAAGCCACTGTTATTTGGTATAACTCTGTGGGTGTTAATTTCAACCACTTCTCTAAGTTGGTTATTGTTTAGATATTAGTGGTCTTCTCATCGTGTTGAGATGACGACGGCTCAAGTTTGCTGTTTTTGTATGTAACAACCAATGCGATAGCGATCAAAAAGGCCGTCAGCTCTGCAAGAGAGCGGGCGAGCCCTTCACTGCTTATTGCAATACCAATTTGTAGTGCTACCGCCGCAATTAATACTAGCTTTACCATCCTGAACCTTATGCCTTTTCTCTCTTCGAAGAAGCATAATTATGATTCAGAGTTATAAGGATACGAAATTCCCTTTCTGACTAATACATAGCAAAATTGACTAATGCTGAATTGATGGCAATAGCCACTCCTTCACTGCCTTCCGAGAAACTTTGATCCCACTTTCTAGTAGCACTTGTGGCATTAGATGGTATTCCACTGGCCATTTAAACTTCTCTAATCTGGGTTGCAAATGCAGGTCATATTCCGCTTTGCTGCGCAAATCATTGGTCTGAATCACAGCAACAGGGCGATGACCAAATTCCGCATCTTCGACTGGAACCACTATGCTCTGCACCACGCCATCAATTTGGTTCAATGCTGCCTCAATCTCTTCACAATGAATGTTCTCACCACCAGAGATAAATTGATTGTCGGCACGGCCGATGATCTTTAACTCGTCACCTTGCCACTCACCAAGATCCTTGCTATCGAACCAGCCTTTCTCATCCAGAAACGGAGTAACATGACCTTGATGAAAATACCCTGCCGCTAATGTTTTACCACCGACAAAAATGCGTTGGTCAACCAATTTTATCTTACGGTGATTCAATACGTGTCCAGCATTACTGGTACTGTCAATTCTCTTTGCGGTGACGGTAGAGGCCGCCTCCGTCATCCCATAACCTAACCATGTTTCAATTCCTTGCCCTGTTGCTCGTAGTGCCAACTCGTGAGCAACGTGGCTGCCGCCCAATAGCACATGCGTCAATGACAAGTGAGCATCATCATCCAATAGCCGTTTGAGCTGCGTTGCAACCAAAGATGCGTGTGACACGCCCTGAATATCTTTGATAAGTTTTCCTGTACCGATTTTCAATGTCGCTCCGACATATAGCCAACGATATACAATCGCCAATCCAGAGACGTGATAAAGCGGAAGCGATAATAGCCAAGAATCTTGCTGAGTGAAAATGAACTCTTGCAACAAGCCTTCTGCTGAAGCAAGGTGTTGTCGATGTGTATGAACCACAGCTTTAGGCTCCCCTGTCGAGCCAGAGGTAAATACCACTGAAGCGAGCCTGTCATGGTGATAGGCATCTTCAATCACCGCATCACGCTCTTGTTGTGAAACTAAGGGCGGTGAAAGCAATGTTGCCTTGAGTTTTTGTATATCATGTTCAGAAAAGGTCGAAGCGCACTCCTGAGCAAACCAGATAAACCGAGTTTGTTCAGGTTTATAAAGGGTCGCAAGTTTACTCTGTAGCGTATCGAGTGGTTGTACCATGGTCAGCGCGGCAAGTGCGCCTAACTGCTTGGAAGCAAGATAAAACAGCAGAGTTTCGACTTGGTTTTTACCTACCAAAGTCAGCACATCTCCCCGCGTTACGCCCAAGTCATTCAAATAGTGAGCGTATTGGTCAATACGTACTGAGAGTTGTTGCCAGTTTAATGTTTCTGTTGGTGTCCTGAGTGCAATAGAAAAAGGGCTCGTTTGAGCCCAATATTTCCACGGTGCCTTCGCAACATTATCTATGCAGAATGCCACACAATCTCCTGATCTTTCAGAGGAAGAACGGTAAGTTCACACTTAGGCCAGCCTTGCTCTAACTGAGCTTTGAATAGGCCAATCGTATCCAAACCTGGAACTTCATCAGGCAGCTGCCATTGGGCAAAGCGCGCTAATTGCGTTAAACCGAGACTGGATTCAATGCTCGAGCTAATAACCGCTTTCATCCCCAGTGACTTCGCCTTCTCTATCAGTGTAATACAAAAATCCACCGAACCAATGAGTGTGGGTTTGATGATGATCGTTTTCACACCAGTTAGATCTTCAAGACGGAAATCCTCTCGACGAACCGCATCTTGCAACGTTTCATCCCAAGCAATCGCAATACCAGTATTGATAGCAAAAGAGAGACTATCGCCAGGAGAGCGGCACGGCTCTTCCAAAAAGGTAATGCGCTGACGCAGAGACGGAGTAATGTATTTAGCAAACTGCTGCGCTTTTTCTGGTGTCCAAGCGCGGTTTGCATCAAGTCGAAGCGTTAATTGAGGGATAGATTCAAGAAAAAGGTTCACAAGCATGCCATCGCGAATTGGCTCATAAAGCCCGACTTTTACTTTCGCGACTTTCTCGCCTTCCATTTCGTTCAGCTTTGGAATGAGCTCGTCTGGGTCACCAGTACACAGCGGCGCTGTTTGATACTTACCTTGTTGGGGTAAGCCACCAGCTAACTCTAACTGTGCCATCGATAAACCAAACGCGACCGATGGATACATGTTGGCGTAATCCACATCCAATCCAGCAACCCAACGCTCCGCTTGTTCCTGTAGCTGAATACCAGCATCTTCAGTGCTCTCTAAACTAAAACCAGGAAGAGGAGCGACTTCTCCAAGCCCTATTTGGTCACCTTCAGAAAGCGAAACAACATAACCAACACGTTCAGTTAGCTTATTGTCTCGCAGGATGACACCACTATCCATGGGCAAGATATAACGATAAATTTTCGCTTCACGCATAATTCGAGTCCTATGTAATGCCGTATATTTGAGCGTTCTGGCGAGCAATCCCACCAGCCTCCCAGAGGGCGAGGCGCTCAGGAAAAATGGAACAGAGGAGCTGAAACACTCCTCTTTTTATACGGATTATGGGTTACGAGGGAATTTGTCGAAGTCTGGGCGACGTTTCTCGTTGAATGCGTTACGACCTTCTTGGCCTTCATCGGTCATGTAGAACATCATCGTTGCGTTACCCGCAAGCTCTTGAAGACCTGCTTGACCATCACAGTCCGCATTCAATGCAGCTTTCAGGCAGCGTAGCGCCATTGGACTATGCTGAAGAACTTCACGACACCAACGAACAGTTTCTTTATCTAGCTCTTCTAGCGGCACAACCGTGTTGACCAAGCCCATGTCTAACGCTTCTTGCGCGTTATAGAAACGACATAGGAACCAGATTTCGCGAGCTTTCTTCTGGCCTACGATACGAGCCATGTAAGACGCGCCCCAACCACCATCAAATGAACCCACTTTAGGGCCCGTTTGACCAAACTGTGCGTTGTCCGCTGCAATTGTTAGGTCACACATCATGTGCAGTACATGACCGCCGCCAACAGCCCAGCCGGCAACTGATGCGATCACAGGTTTTGGACAAGTTCGAATATCGCGTTGGAAGTCCAATACGTTTAGGTGGTGTGTACCTTGCTCATCTTTATAGCCGCCGTAGTCGCCACGGATCTTCTGGTCGCCGCCAGAACAGAATGCGTCTTCACCTAGACCTGTCAGAATGATCACGCCAACACCAGAGTCATAACGCGCATCTGCCAACGCATCAATCATCTCTTTTACTGTTTGAGGGCGGAATGCATTACGCACTTGTGGGCGTGCAATGGTAATTTTCGCGATACCATCTTCAGATTTATGGTAGTGAATATCCTCGTATTTCTCGCTGCAATCTTTCCATTGAACCGGAGCGTAAAGTTCTTCTTCAGAAATGCCTACTGTTTTAGCCATGGTGATTCCCATTGTTCTCGTTACTCTCACCAAAGTGAGATTGAATTATTTGCTTAATATGCATCGCAAATTGTTGGGGCTGCTCTTGATGAACGTTATGTCCTGCGCCTTCAACTTGTCGATACGCCAACCCGCTACGTTGTGCCAGTTGGCTAAATTTTTGGTCTTTCGCGCCACACAAGTAATACATCGGTATATTCTGCTTTTTCAGTGTGGGCAACAAATACGCCTGCTTGGCTAACGATGTTGCCATCAGCATGCTCGCGACCGCCGAGCCAAGATTATCACTTCGCTTCGCAATTAATGTTTGTCTTTGCTCATGGTTTAGTGAAGAAAACACCGCTTGCTGATACCAATCGTTCAAAACACGTTCAAGTGGTTCTGTTTTGAAACGCTTTGCCCAGCGAGCATCATTCTCCAATCTCACCTGTTTCTCTGACTCAGTTTGAAGCCCGAAGTTTCCCCCTTCAACAATTGCGCCCACAATATTGAGATCTGAGAAGCATTGATTGGCAATACCATGCATCGCAATACGGCCGCCCATCGAGTAACCAATCAAAATAAGTGGTTGTTGCGGAGGAAGTAATAAAGATAGTGTGGAATTAAGAAGTTTGCAGCAATCATCGAGATCGTTGCACTTTGTAAACTGGCTACGACCATGACCAGGAAGGTCTATAACAATTCGTTCAAACCGAGTCAGCTCATCCAAACAAGCTTGCCAATCAGCACCACTTCCTAAAAAGCCATGCAAAAACACCAGAGTGGGAAGATCACCACTTTGGTGTTTTTCAGTTGAAGAGAGACGCTCAGAGTGAAGCATGCAGGCTCTTATTAAATGCCTTTATCAACTCTGCGGCTTGGCTTGGTGGGGTTTGAACTTCCACCAGCAGTGTGCCTTGGCCGCTCGACAGGTGCTCGGCAACCATTGCTTGATACATTTCTAACGTAGTTGGCTTCTCATACTTTAAACCAAACTGTTTGGCTGCATGTTCAAACTGATAACCGTGGGGCATTTGGTAGTACGCAGTGCGATGCTCCTGAGGCACCGGTAACATATCGAAAATTGCGCCACCATCATTGTTTGTGACCACAAGTACCGTCGGCAATTTATTGTGAGAAAACAGCGCTAGTGAATTGAGATCATACAGTGCTGATGTGTCACCAATATACATCAGTAACGGATTACCTCTTGCTCGCTGCACACCTGATGCGGTAGCAAACAAACCGTCAATTCCTGACGCGCCTCGGTTAGTGAACACTTCTACATCATCAAGTTTGCCGTACATATCGACAAGTCGAACAAACAAACTGTTACCCAAAAAGACATCAGCGTTTTTAGGGCGCTCGTTGATGTCTGCTGCCAACGCAATTTCGTCAATGGCAGACGCTGAACCAGATAGGAAAGCTTCTTCGATACGTTGATGAACTCGCTTAACTCCATTCGCTAACCTATCAGCCCACCCAGCAAATATTGGCTTCTCAAAGCTAATGCGAGAAACCCAAGTTTGAGGAAGCTCAACCCAGTGCATTTGCGCCAGATGATTTTGGTTATTACGGTCCATACGCGGCGAGATATACCAGTATTGAACGTCTTTATTTTGTTGATTTTGCGAAACTTGTTTATCAATCCACTGGTTCAAACGTTTGGAGATGATTCGGCTACCAAATTGGATAATAAGTTCACAAGACTCAAGCTCGTTTACGAACTCGGGAAGTTGAAGCCATACATCATAATGCGCCCAATCCGAACTGAGACCACTTTGCGGGTCTGCAAGTACCGGCCATCCCATCTTTTGTGCAAATGCCTGCGCCGACTTCGCTTGTTCAAGCGGTAAGCTGCCAATCACAACCAAGCCTTTTTTATCCGCACAAGACGGGATTTGCGCCTGTGATAAGTGGCTAAAACGCTGGGTATAACTACCACTTCCTTTTCGCCATCCGGCTACCGAGTCTAAGTAGGTTTGATAATCCGCTTTTGCACCATTGGAATACAAAGGCTCTGGAAATGCACAGTTAATATGAACAGCACTGCCTTGCAGTTGCTGAGTAAACATCACTTCGTCAACAGAGGTCAGCAACCAATTAAGCGATGTTGTTAAAGTTGGGCTTGGTAAATTCAAGCTGGACGAGACATGATGTGAAAAAATACCCAACTGGTTAATCGCTTGGTTTGCACCACAGCCAACGAGCTCCACCGGACGATCCGCAGTGAGCAGCACCAGCTTTTCACCAGTAAGCCTAGCCTCCGCAACGGCTGGTAATAAATTCGCCACTGCCGTACCAGAAGTAACGATGATTGCCACTGGCTCCTGGGTAGCTTTCGCTAAACCAAGAGCCATAAAGCCGAGACCACGCTCATCAAAGTGAGTATGAATAGAAAAATTGGACTGTTCTGCCGCCTCCAAAGTTAAAGGAGTAGAACGAGAGCCAGGAGCGATGCAAACATGCTTAACGCCAAATCGCTGAAGCTCAATCAATATGGTTTCTGACCAAATTCGATTGAGCACCGCTTGGTCATGATTCATGATGCAACTCCCAACGGAGGGTGATCAGAAATCAGCGTAAGTAACGTCGACATTTTCTTATCAAGTTCCGCCCACTCATGCTCTGCCACAGAGCCTGGCACAATACCTGCGCCTGCAAACAATTGTACTTGGTCACCGAGCACAAGCGCGCTTCTGATCGCGACACAAAACTCTGCTCGTTCATGGCTTATGTAACCCATTGACCCCGCGTACCAGCCGCGTGCAAAGGGCTCGTTATCCAGAATAAACTGCATGGATTCTTGTCGAGGTAAGCCAGCAACCGCCGCCGTTGGCTGAAGCGCCGATAACAACTGAACACCGTTTATTCCCGTCTTTAGGCTCGCGTGAATACTTCGCTTGAGGTGTTGCACTTTTCGTAGCCTAACCAAACTTGCCTCGGCCTCCACTTCAACCGCTTCGGAATGTGGTGATAGGCGATCAATAATGTCATCAACTACGTATTGGTTTTCGTTGAGGTTCTTTTGGTCTTGGGATAACCAATTCGCCAACTCCATATCGTGAGTGGCATTGTCCCCTCGACCAATCGTGCCTGCTAACGCTTCGGTATGAAGTTCGTGCCCTACGCGAGAATACAAACGTTCTGGCGTAGAGCCCATAAAGCTGTGTTTGCTGTCTAAGCTCAGCATGAAATGGAAACTATGATGGTTATTTAAGTAACTCGCTTTCAGCAATTGTGCAGCACTTAATGTGTTATCAAGCTGCACGGTAGAGCGACGCGCCAATACCACTTTCTTAAAATCATCATTCTTTATACCAGTCAGAACTTTATGAACTAACTCATTCCATTGAGGCTGACTTGGCGTATGAACAATAGAGCGGATGTGAGAAGAAATCGGAGCTAAGGTCGCGACCTCACAAACCAGTTTATGCAGTCCTGCTAGGGTTCGCGCTTTGTCTTCTGAAATATTAACTGCGAGAGACCATTGTTGATCAAAACGAATTAACTCAATTTGAGGCAAAAAGAAGAAAGAAGGCATACAGCGACGATTCTTCTCATGCTGGCCGTCAAAAGAGCGCCCGCCCCAAACTCGTTGCCCTTCACCTAGAATGGTATAAGCAGGGCCTGGCTCAACAAAAGCGTGTAATTGCCCTAATGCAACGACCTCTTCACGAGTATCGCGGGACTGCCAGTAGAATTTAGGGAAAAGTGGTTGTGCATCAAGCCAATCAATAAATGAGAAATTAGGTTTCTCGCTCAGGGGCTCGACCAGACGTGTTTGATTGCCTTCCGCTTGCTGAACTCGCTCGATAATTCTCTTTACGGCTTGATGGAACTGTGACAAATCAACCTCGTAGTATGTGAGGATAAATGGTAACTGACGGCTACTCTAAGTTTAGACCCAAAGCAAATCAAGGTCGTATGCGATCTTTTGCAAAATCCTGTGATAGCAAGCGAGCAAAACTTAACCAGCAAACAGATAATTTACAGATATATATTCTAATAAAAAACAAATTATTGTATTTTAATAAAGAAATTAACGAATTTTTAGGAATTATACAATGCAAAATATCGGGATGTCGTCAAAACTCGATAATGTCTGCTACGACATTAGGGGTCCTGTACTCAAACATGCTAAGCGCATGGAGGAAGAAGGGCATAAAATCCTAAAGCTAAACATTGGTAACCCTGCCCCATTTGGTTTTGACGCCCCTGATGAGATTTTAGTCGACGTGATTCGTAATCTGCCGACTTCTCAAGGCTATTGTGATTCCAAAGGCATTTACTCTGCTCGTAAAGCCGTGGTCCAACACTATCAACGTAAAGGTATCCGCTCGCTAGATGTCGAAGATGTGTATGTGGGTAACGGCGTGTCTGAGCTGATCGTGATGGCCATGCAAGCGCTGTTAAATAATGGCGACGAAATGCTAATCCCAGCTCCCGATTACCCGTTGTGGACAGCTTCCGTTGCACTATCAGGCGGTAAGCCGGTTCATTACCTATGTGATGAAGGTGCAGACTGGTACCCAGACCTTGAAGACATCAAAAAGAAAATCACACCAAAGACACGTGGCATTGTTCTGATCAACCCGAACAACCCGACAGGTGCGGTATACAGCCGTGACTTCCTACTTGAAGTGATTGAGATAGCACGCCAGCACAAACTGATCATTTTCGCAGATGAGATCTACGACAAAGTGTTGTACGACGGTGCAACACATACCTCAGTCGCAACACTCACTGAAGACGTGCTAGTCATGACATTCAATGGCCTTTCAAAAGCCTACCGTGTTTGCGGTTTCCGTGGTGGCTGGATGTTCCTAACGGGGCCTAAACATCTGGCTCAAGGGTACGTGAATGGCTTGGAGCTGCTTTCATCGATGCGTTTATGTGCAAACGTACCAATGCAACATGCGATTCAAACTGCGCTAGGTGGATACCAGAGTATTAATGAACTGATTTTACCTGGCGGACGCTTATTAGAGCAGCGCAATAGAGCGTATGAACTGATCAATCAGATTCCTGGTGTTTCTTGTGTCAAACCTAAGGGTGCGATGTACCTCTTCCCGAAAATCGACACTAAAATGTACAACATCAAGAACGATCAGCAGATGGTTTTAGATTTCTTAAAACAAGAGAAGGTCTTACTGGTGCAAGGTTCCGGTTTTAACTGGCCAAAACCAGACCACTTCCGCATCGTGACACTACCGCACGTTGAAGATCTAGAAATCGCCATTGGACGTTTTGAAAGATTCCTATCAACCTACAGCCAGTAATGAATCACTGGTAGTAATTAGTGCTGATCTCTCATATGCTTAGAGGAACTCCTAGTGAGTTCCTTTTTTACACCAGAAACGGAGAAAGCCATGAAAGAAAGCCATTTTTTCGCTCACCTGGCTCGAATGAAGCTGATCCAACGCTGGCCTTTAATGCGGTCCGTCTCACCAGAAAACGTTTCAGAGCATAGCTTACAAGTTGCTTTTGTCGCTCATGCCCTTGCCCTAATTAAAAACAAAAAGTTCGGCGGCAACCTTAATCCAGAACGCATCGCGATTCTTGCTATGTACCATGACTCCAGCGAAGTATTAACGGGTGACCTTCCAACCCCAGTGAAGTATTACAATCCTGAAATTGCCAAAGAATATAAGAAGATAGAATCGGCAGCGGAACAAAAATTACTCTCAATGTTACCGGAAGAGTTCCAAGATGATTTTGCCCCCTACCTTCTTTCCCACTCTGCACACGAAGAGGACGCAAAAATCGTCAAGCAAGCCGACTCCATCTGTGCCTATTTAAAATGTCTCGAAGAACTAAGCGCAGGCAATCATGAGTTCGCTCTGGCAAAAAAACGCTTAGACATCACTTTGCAAGAACGTAGAACGCCTGAAATGGATTACTTCCTCAATACCTTTGCCCCAAGTTTCGAATTATCGTTAGATGAAATCAGTTAGCTTACGGAGATAATCGTGTCGTTTGAATTACACCCGCAATGGCAAGAGCGCCATGATGATGAGCATAAAATACGTCGTGACGACCATCGAAGCCCGTACCAAAGAGACCGAGCGCGCATTCTTCACTCGGCTGCATTTCGACGCTTACAAGCAAAAACCCAAGTACACGGCAATAGCTTGGAAGACTTTCACCGCAGTCGGTTAACACACTCCTTAGAAGCGTCGCAACTCGGGACCGGTATCGTCGCCCAGTTAAAGAAAAAACAACCAGAGTTCCGTGATCTATTACCATCAGACAGCTTAATTGATTCATTATGTTTGGCGCACGACATCGGGCATCCTCCATACGGTCATGGGGGAGAAGTCGCTCTAAACTACGTAATGCGCGAACATGGCGGCTTCGAGGGGAACGCCCAAACCTTTCGTATAGTCACTAAGTTAGAGCCTTATACCGAGCATTTCGGAATGAATTTATCACGCCGCACACTGCTTGGTTTGATTAAGTACCCTGCCCTCATTAGTCAAACACGCTCCGTCAAGTTGCCTCAACCAGCCGAGCACCAACGTAAACTAAAAGCAAAAGATTGGAGCCCAGCTAAGGGTATTTATGATTGTGACAAAGACTTATTTGATTGGGTAATTGCACCGCTTTCTGACAACGACAAGGCATTGCTTAGTCTGATGCGTTCAACGCCAGAATCGGAGTTTGAGCACAGTAAAACGCGTTTTAAATCACTCGATTGCTCAATCATGGAGCTAGCAGATGATATCGCCTACGGTGTTCATGATTTAGAAGATGCAATCGTACTTGGTATGGTGACACGTCAGCAATGGCAAGAAGGCGCAGCAAGTCAATTAGCGGACTGTGGCGACCCGTGGTTTGAAGCACATATCGATTCCATCGGACAGATGCTATTTAGTGGTAAGCATCATGAGCGGAAAGATGCCATCGGTGGTATGGTTAACGCCCTGCTGACCAGCATTTCAATTAAGGCGGTGGATGAGCCTTTCAATAATCCATTACTGTCTTGGAATGCGTGTTTAGAGCCACAAATGGCACGAGCACTTGACGTGCTCAAGCACTTTGTCAGCACCTTCGTTATCCAAGTCCCTCAGGTCCAGATCGTTGAGTATAAGGGTCAGCAAATTATTATGGACATTTTTGAAGCCTTAACAGCGGACCCAGAGCGCTTGCTGCCTGTTCATACAAGAGAACTGTGGTGCCAAGCGAAAAGCGAAAGCAATAAGATGAGAGTCATCGCCGATTACATTTCTGCTATGACCGATGGCCACGCGCAAAAGCTGCACCGTCAACTTTTCTCTTCCATCGTTCTTTAGTAACACTCAACCTTTCAAGTAATTCTTTTCAAATACGCCCGGCGGCATCTGGGCGATTTGGAATTCGATCATCTTTTCAAAGGCATGCATAAGCGGTGTAAAGTCTCTCTCGGGTTCAAGCAAACGAAGCGAATGATAACCTGCCTCGACTGTCGATAAGCTATTCTCAGAGGGCGCTTTACGAATGGTGTAATGCCCTTGCAATTGCTTCGGTAATTGCACGGTTGGGAGTGGATGTAAATTGCTAGAAAGCTGCCACATTTTGTACGCTTTTTTCCACGTCCCATCGAGCAAAATCAAACGTATTTTCTTAGATACACTACGACTCGCTTGATTGATTTCAGAGATGCATCGTGACTGTTCCGATGGGTAAAGAACAAAATGTTGATATGATTCATCCGCCAACAAGTGATTTAAGACATCATCACCAGAAAAGTCCTCTCCTATCAGACAAATACAGTTATCTAAACTCAAATTGAGAATCCGTGCCGTACCAAGCGGACGATGTTCTTCACTCGTGTGCTGAAGAATGATAAGTTCTACCTCGCTTGCCAACGGTACAATCCATTGGCAAATACACGCTTTTTGCGATTTTCCACAACGAGAACAATAACGAGACATAGAGTGAACCTTTATACCTTGCTGAGTATTATCAGCGTGATCTGTTTGATACTTCAATTCGAACCAATGGCAAGCCTAACCGAGTGGCACAGCTACAATATACGCCATGGCGAATGGTGGCGAATCGTAACAGGAAATCTCACACATACCAACTTTGCGCACTTAGGGATGAACCTGGCAGGATTGTGGATCATTACTTTTATTTTTCGTCCAAGCACTCGCAACTTCCTTATCGTTTTCTCACTCTTGTGTGCATTTGTTGGCGCAATGAATTTGTTTACCAATATGTCGGTGTACGTGGGATTATCTGGCGTACTACACGGTCTATTTGGATTCTGGGCACTCAGAGAAGTCTTTGAAAGCAGAAGAAGCAGCCTGTTGTTGGTCGGTGGGCTTATTGCCAAAGTAGCATGGGAGCAGATCTATGGTCCATCCAGCAGCACTGCTGCGCTTATCGGCGCAAACGTTGCTATTGATGCTCATTTATTTGGTGCGTTCGGTGGGTTAACAATGGCTCTAATGGAAAAAGGTTTTCGCCGTCGTTTATTCGGTTAAAAAATCCCGAACCACGAAAGAGGGGTTGGTTCGGGAAAGCAGTAATAGGGAAACAGATATTGTTCTGAATTCAGACTCAATATCTGAAATACATCAAGCTACAGTAAAATGCGGTCTTCGTTTTTCTTAACTGTCGCTTCACCAATGCCTTTTACGCTCTTCAAATCTGCTGCCGTTTTAAAAGGGCCATGCTCCTCGCGGTAGTCCACGATACTCTGCGCTTTCTTCTCACCAATACCTTTCAACATGGTCGCTATTTCTTCAGCAGAGGCCGTGTTGATATTTACGGTAATTTCAATTCCTTCATATTTGTCAGTGGCTGAATCCGCAGCCATGCTAAAAGGCGCAAAAACAAATAAGCACAATGTCAAAATCCATTTCATATTGAACATACAATCTCCAAAATAGTAGGCTAAAACTAGTCATCGGGAGCAAGTCACTATCAGTTAACAAACCTAGATGACCCGATATTCGCAATGACTGGTATCACTTAAACGCGCACTAATTTAAGTAATGCTTATTGATGATTGAAGTTAATAAAGACAAAAATAAAACGGACCGCTTATGCGGTCCGTTTTAGTTAACATGCAAATTACACTAATTGTGCTTAGTTGCTCACAATAAAGTACTCAATGTCAGTGTTTGCGCGCAGTACAGCTAGCACAGATGATAGGTCTTGCTGAGAAGATGCACGCTGCATTTGCATCGCAACTTGCTCTTCTAACTCACTATCTAGCTCAGCATTTACAGCATCAAGCTCGATGATAACAATGTTACCTTCAAGATCTTTAGACTGACCATATACTGGCTTACCATCGACTGGTTTTGCCATCGCGAATACCGTTGTTGCCAACGGAGAACGGCGATCTACTGTCTCTTGTTCACCAAATGCAAGGTTGTTTTCAGTAAGCACATCTGTCTTACCTTCTTTCAATGCAGCAACAACCTGTGTACCAAGTTCCATCGCATCTTGCTCACCCTTAACGCGAGATAGCTCTGCAATAACCTGATCTTTCACTTCTTCTAGTGGAAGAACCGTCTCATCACGTGCGTCTTCAACACGAACAACAATAATATGTTCAGGTGCAACTTCGATAGCTTCAGAGTTTAAGCCATCTTCTTTTACTTCAGGGCTAAGGATAGCTTGCATTACCGCAGGGTTACGAAGCACTTCAGGTGCGTCAACTTGAGAAATAAAGTCCGTTGTCTTCACTTCTTGGTTAACGGCTTGAGAAGCGTCATACAATGAGTCTGGGTATTCAAACGCTACGCGCTCAAGCTCACTTTGTAGCTCGTAGAATTGATCAACCGCTTGTTGGTCAACCATTTCTTGTTTGATTTCAGCGGCTACTTCTTCAAATGGCTTCGCCACAGAGTCTTTTAGCTCTTCAAGCTTGATAATATGGTAACCAAAGTCCGACTTTACTAGACCTGACGTATCGCCTGGATTCTTCAACGCGAATGCCGCTTCTTCAAAAGCAGGGTCCATCACATCACGCTCAATCCAACCTAAGTCACCGCCGTTTTCAGCACTGCCAAAATCGTCAGATTTCTCTTGAGCAAGCGTCGCAAAATCTGCTCCCGCATTTAGCTCATCTAAGATAGCCTGCGCTTTTGCTTCATCGTCCCCTTCTACAAGAATATGAGCGACACGGCGCTGCTCTTCTGAAGAATATTTGTTTAAGTGCTCATCGTAGTACTTTTTCACCTCAGCGTCAGAAACATTAACTTGTTCCTTTAGCGCTTCAGCAGACAGTTCGATATAAGCGACTTTAACCTGCTCTGGGCGAGTAAAGTTGTCAGGGTTTGCTTTGTAGTACTGTTGAATTTCTTCGTCAGTCAATTCAATGTTTTTCGCAAACTCTGCTAAGTCGATTTTAATCGTGCGAATATCACGAGTTTGAGTGAACAGCTTACCTTCTGCCTGTACTTCACCTGGCAGAATAAATTCACTGTTTTGTAGTGCATTCAGCAGTTGTTCACGAACCAACTCACGACGCATGTACTCAGCAAAAGAGTCTGGCGAAAAGCCTGCACGACGCAGAGAAGCTTGATAGATCTCTTGATCGAACTGACCATTAGATTGGAATTGAGGCATGTCTAGAATCATGCTGCGAACTTGGGTGTCGCTGATTCGCAGACCTAAAGCTTCTGCTTGTTGGTCAAGCAACACGTCATTGATCATTCGATCTAAAACGGATTTGCGGAAAGATTCAACATATGCAGGGTCAGCCAGCATTTGAGAGAAGTAGTCACCCAACTGAGCTTGCATACGGTTACGCTCATTTTGGTATGCCATCTCAAACTCACCACGAGGAATCTCAGTGTTACCGACTTTCGCTGCAGAGTTGTTGTTACCACTAACGATGTAGCTACCCACACCTGCAAATACGAAAGACAGGATGATAAGCCCAAGGATAATTTTGACCGCGATGCTATTCACGCCTTCGCGTAGTCGATCCATCATAATTTAACTGCTCTCCACAATTGAAGCCTACTGCTTCTATCTAATAGAAATAATGGCGCAATAATATCAGAAAAAGAAATGCGCATCAGTATGATGCGCATAATTTAAGAAAGTTCGGCTCGAAGTTTGTAAATTTTTGTTCGAAACTTATTGTTTGAGCAAAAGTTAAGCAAATGGCCGGTTACAGAATTAACGCTGTGATTAGTTACAAGCGTCTTTCAGTGCTTTACCAGCTTTAAAAGCTGGTACTTTTGCTTCTGCGATTTGGATTTCTTCACCAGTTTTTGGGTTACGACCAGTACGTGCAGCACGAGTACGAACGCTAAATGTACCAAAGCCAACTAGAGCAACTTGATCACCAGACTGAAGAGTACCGCTTACTGCTTCGATGAATGCATCTAGAGCACGACCCGCTGACGCTTTAGAAATGTCTGCATTTTCTGCGATTTGTTCTACTAACTGAGTTTTATTCACTGTAATTTCCCCTTTGTGTCATCTGTGATTATTTTTGTGATGACTTTCGTTCCATTGTTAAGAAAATATGCTCCATCCCTTATTCGTCAAGGGCTGGCAGCTATCGAAACTAACTTAGCGCCCAAAAAAAACGCTGACAAGCCTTTTTAGACTTATCAGCGTAAACTTTTACTTATTTTTGCTGCACATCACTATTTTTGAGACTCAAACTCAACGCCCGTCGGGTCTCGCTCTAGTGCGACTTTCAGTACTTCATCAATCCACTGTACAGGGATGACTTCCAGATCAGCGATAACATTATCAGGAATCTCTTCCAAATCACGCTCGTTGTCTTTTGGAATTAGCACAGTCTTAATGCCGCCACGGTGTGCCGCAAGTAACTTCTCTTTTAGGCCACCGATAGGTAGGACTTCACCACGCAGTGTTATTTCACCCGTCATCGCTACCTCTGCTTTCACAGGGTTACCTGTCAGAGCAGAAACCAAGGCAGTACACATTGCAGTACCCGCACTTGGGCCATCTTTTGGCGTCGCGCCTTCCGGTACGTGCACGTGAATATCTTTCTTCTCGTAGAAGTCAGTATTGATACCCAGTTTTTCTGCACGAGAGCGAACTACTGTCATTGCGGCTTGGATAGACTCTTGCATCACGTCACCAAGAGAGCCCGTTTGCGTCAGCTTACCTTTACCTGGCATAGATTGAGTTTCAATCGTTAGCAGATCACCACCCACTTCTGTCCAAGCTAGACCTGTCACTTGACCAATTCGGTTACTTTCATCCGCTTTACCGTAATCGAAACGTTGAACACCCAAGTACTCTTTTAGGTTGTCCATCGTTACCGTTACTGACTTGATGTCTTTATCCAGCAAGATGTTCTTCACGGCTTTACGGCAGATCTTAGAGATCTCACGTTCTAAGTTACGGACACCCGCTTCACGAGTGTAATAACGGATGATGCCAATAATCGCAGAGTCTTCAATGATGATCTCATCCGGTTTTAGACCATTGCGCTTCACTTGCTTATCAACAAGGTGACGTTTTGCAATGTTCAGCTTCTCGTCTTCGGTGTAACCAGATAAACGAATAACTTCCATACGGTCTAACAATGGACCTGGAATGTTCATTGAGTTCGAGGTTGCAACGAACATAACGTCAGAAAGGTCGTAATCCACTTCTAAGTAGTGATCGTTGAACGAGTTATTCTGTTCAGGATCAAGTACTTCTAATAGCGCTGATGCCGGATCGCCGCGCATATCTGAAGACATTTTGTCGATTTCGTCCAATAAGAACAATGGGTTCTTCACGCCAACTTTCGACATCTTCTGGATTAATTTACCTGGCAATGAGCCAATGTAAGTACGGCGGTGACCGCGGATTTCTGCTTCATCACGTACACCACCCAGCGCCATACGAACGTACTTACGACCTGTAGCAGAAGCAATTGAACGACCAAGAGACGTTTTACCCACACCTGGAGGACCAACAAGACAAAGGATTGGACCTTTTAACTTATTGATTCGGTTTTGAACCGCCAAGTATTCAAGAATACGCTCTTTTACGCGCTCTAGACCGTAGTGGTCTTCATTAAGAATCTCTTCTGCTTTCGCTAAATTTTTCTTAACTTTTGAGCGTTTAGCCCAAGGCACGCTGACCATCCAATCGATGTAGCTACGAACCACTGTTGCTTCGGCAGACATTGGAGACATCATCTTAAGCTTTTGCAGCTCTTGCTCAGTCTTTTCACGTGCCTCTTGAGGCATTTTTGATTCGTCAATCTTCTTCTGCAGCGTTTCGAACTCGTCTGGTGCGTCTTCCATCTCACCAAGTTCTTTCTGAATCGCTTTCATTTGCTCATTCAGATAGTACTCACGCTGAGATTTTTCCATTTGCTTTTTAACGCGACCACGAATGCGTTTTTCAACTTGCAGCAAATCGATCTCTGATTCCATCTGGCCCATTAGGAATTCGAGACGCTCAGTGACATCAACAATTTCAAGTACTTGCTGCTTATCCACCAGCTTCAACGGCATATGAGCTGCAATGGTATCCGCTAAGCGTGCTGCTTCGTCGATGCCGTTGAGTGAGGTTAGAACTTCTGGTGGAATCTTCTTGTTTAGCTTAATGAAGCCTTCAAACTGATTAATCGCACTGCGAACAATCACTTCTTGCTCACGCTCATCCAATTCTGGCGTAACCACAAATTCCGCTTCCGCTAGGAAGAAGTCACTCTCTTTAAAGTGATTAATTTTCGCACGTTGCTGGCCTTCAACCAGTACTTTTACTGTGCCATCCGGAAGCTTCAGTAGCTGGAGAATGGTGGCTACCGTACCTACTTCAAATAGGTCGTCAACCGTAGGCTCGTCAGTATCAGCTTGCTTTTGTGCCACAAGAAGAACTTGTTTGTTGGTTTCCATCGCCGTTTCTAAACAGCTAATCGATTTCTCACGACCAACAAACAATGGAATAACCATGTGCGGGTAGACCACTACGTCACGTAGAGGTAGTACCGGGATCTCGATACGCTCGGAACGTTCCAAGTTCATATAATTCTCTCTTCCGCTTTCACGTTTACGTATTACTTATCGATTTATATGGGGGCTAATTGTTTGGATTCAATAAGAGAAATAAAAAAAGGAGGTAATTACTTACCTCCTTTTTCATTACGGCTGAATTTATTCTGCTCCAGCGGCCTGATTGTCTGAGTTGCTATAAATAAGCAATGGCTCTGACTCACCATTGATGACGGACTCATCAATCACGACCTTACTTACGTCTGTCGCAGATGGCAGTTCGTACATGGTTTCCAGTAATACGCCTTCAAGAATCGAGCGTAAACCACGAGCACCTGTTTTACGCTCCATTGCTTTCTTAGCGATAGCGCGCAGCGCATCTTCTCGGAACTCAAGTTCGGCGTTTTCAAGCTCAAACAATGCTGCGTATTGCTTGGTTAATGCGTTCTTCGGTTCACATAGGATCTGAATCAACGCTTCTTCATCAAGCTCAGTCAGTGTTGTTGTCACAGGAAGACGACCAATGAATTCTGGAATGAGTCCGTACTTCACTAGATCCTCAGGCTCAACCTGAGTAAATAGCTCACCCACGGTCTTCGATTCGTTTTTAGAACGAACTTCAGCACCGAAGCCAATACCTGTACCTGTTGCAACACGCTGCTCAATCACCTTATCTAGGCCAGCAAATGCACCACCACAGATGAACAGGATCTTCGACGTGTCCACTTGTAGGAATTCTTGCTGAGGGTGCTTACGACCACCTTGAGGTGGAACCGATGCAACCGTACCTTCGATAAGTTTTAGTAGCGCCTGCTGAACACCTTCACCAGATACGTCACGCGTAATAGATGGGTTTTCAGCTTTGCGTGAAATTTTATCAATTTCATCAATGTAAACGATGCCGCGTTCAGCTTTAGCTACATCGTAATCACATTTTTGCAGAAGCTTTTGGATGATGTTTTCAACGTCTTCACCCACATAACCAGCCTCGGTTAGTGTGGTTGCGTCTGCCATTGTAAATGGCACATCCAAGAATCGAGCTAATGTCTCAGCAAGTAGTGTTTTACCGCTACCTGTTGGGCCAATTAGAAGGATGTTACTTTTACCAAGCTCCACACCTTCACTCGTTGTATCACCATTGCGTAAACGCTTGTAGTGGTTATATACCGCAACTGCGAGCACTTTTTTCGCGTAATCTTGCCCGATCACATAGTCATCAAGGTGTTCACGGATCTGTTTTGGCGTTGGTAACGCTTCAGATTCTTTCTTAGGGAGAACATCCTTGATTTCTTCGCGAATAATATCGTTACATAAGTCGACACACTCGTCGCAAATGTACACTGACGGACCTGCGATTAGTTTGCGAACTTCGTGCTGACTTTTGCCGCAGAAAGAACAGTACAGCAATTTACCGCTGCCACTTTCTTTGCTTTTATCTGTCATTCGCTAACCTCTTAGCCTTTACTCTTCATGAATGAGTGTATATCAATTTTTGCCAAAATGCGCTGGCTAATTACTCGCCGCGGTGGCTTAACACTGCATCCACGATACCGTATTCCACAGCCTGCTCTGATGACATGAAGTTATCACGATCAGTATCGCGCTCAATGACTTCAAGAGGTTGGCCAGTATGTTCTGCTAACAACTTGTTTAGCTTCTGCTTAATGGTCAGGATTTCCTGAGCATGGATTTGGATATCAGAAGCTTGACCCTGGAAACCACCCAATGGCTGGTGGATCATTACACGAGAGTTAGGCAGTACGTAACGCTTACCTGGCGCACCACCCGCTAACAGGAAGGCACCCATTGAACATGCTTGACCCATACATACAGTGCTCACATTTGGCTTAATAAACTGCATGGTATCGTAGATAGACATACCAGCTGTTACGCTGCCACCTGGCGAGTTGATGTATAGGAAAATATCTTTATCTGGATTTTCAGATTCTAGGAAAAGTAGCTGAGCCACGACAAGGTTTGCCATGTGGTCTTCCACTTGACCCGTTAAAAAAATCACGCGCTCTTTCAGCAGACGTGAGTAGATGTCGTAAGAGCGTTCGCCTCGGGAAGTTTGTTCAACCACCATTGGTACTAGCGCGTCCATAATTGGCGACATTGCATTTTTTTCTTGGTAGCTCATATTCTTATGTCCCTAAAATAAATGGCCCGGATGATGACTATCATACGGACCATTGTTAGCAGAATAGTTAACGTTAAGTCAACCTTCTACGCAAGATATTGCTTATTAAGCAGCAGGTTGTTGTTGGTTAAGTAGCTCGTTGAAGCCTACTTCTTTCTCAGAAACCTGTGCTTTAGCGATGATCGCGTCGATTGCTTGCTCTTCTAGAGCTACGTTGCGCATGTTGTTCATCATTTCTTCGTTTTGCTCGTAGTAAGCAATAACTTCTGATGGATCTTCGTATGCAGTAGCCATTTCTTCAATCAGAGCTTTAACTTTCTCGTCGTCCGCTTTTAGCTCTTCAGACTTGATTACTTCACCTAGTAGAAGACCAACTACTACGCGACGTTTAGCTTGCTCTTCGAACAGTTCACGTGGAAGCTGAGCAGCAGCTTCTGGGTTACCACCGAAGCGTTGTGCAGCTTGTTGACGTAGAACTTGGATTTCTTGCTCGATAAGCGCTGATGGTACGTTGATGTCGTTTTGCTCAACTAGACCGTCAATCGCTTGCTCTTTGATGCGGTTCTTAACAGCTTGCTTAAGCTCGCGTTCCATGTTTTTACGAACTTCAGCTTTAAGTGCTTCAACACCGCCTTCAACAACACCGAACTTAGCAACGAACTCGTCGTTTAGTTCTGGTAGTTCACGAGCTTCAACTTTGTTCACTTTGATTGCGAACTTAGCTGCTTTACCTTTTAGGTTTTCAGCGTGGTAATCTTCTGGGAAAGTCACGTCGATGTCGAATTCCATACCTGCAGTTTTACCTGCGATACCGTCTTCGAAACCAGGAATCATGCGACCAGCGCCCATTTCTAGTGGGAAGTTCTCAGCTTTACCGCCTTCGAATTCTTCACCGTCGATAGAACCAACGAAGTCAATGCTTACGCGTTTGCCATCTTCTGCTGCTTCTTCAACTTCAACCCAAGTAGCTTGTTGCTTACGTAGAGTATCGATCATCTCTTCTACGTCTGCGTCTTTAACTTCAGTTAGCGGTTTTTCAACAGTGATGTTTTCTAGGCCTTTAAGCTCAACTTCTGGGTAAACTTCAAAAGTTGCAGTGAAAACTAGGTCTGAACCTTCTTTGTTTTCTACAGGAGCGAAAGTTGGAGCGCCAGCTGGGTTGATTTTCTCTTTAACGATAGCTTCGATGAAGTGGCGTTGCATAACTTCACCAAGAACGTCTTGACGTACTGCTTTGCCGTACATCTTAGCAACCATTTTTAGAGGCACTTTACCCTTACGGAAACCATCGAAACGACGGTTTTTAGCGATGTTGCGTAGTTCAGCTGTTACAGCGTCTTCGATGTTTGCAGCTGGAACAGTAATGTTTAGACGGCGCTCTAGGCCCTCTAGCGTTTCAACAGTAACTTGCATTATATATAAACCTCTAAAGTGGCTCGGTTTTCCGAGCGTATGAGCGAAACTCAGCGGAGCTTACGCTTCATCCTTGTGTAGTGTTCTGTCCGAACACCTAATTTAAATCGAGTATCGATACTGTTTGTCAGTACCGGACTAATCAGTGATATCTTCGATAAAATTACCAAAGGTATCTCCTATTAGCCTCAGGACAGAATTTTTAGACGCGACATTCTAGCGATCTGTCGCAACCCTGTCGAGCCAATAGCCACTATGTGGACATTGTCTGCGCTAAATTCTCGAATGCTGACCCATTTTTTCTTCAAAAATGCGATTCAAACACCGTCTAAGTATCGTCAGCATATCTAGAATGGGGACAATAGCGACTTTTTCAAGAGAATCGACCGGTTTTTTTATCGAAAAGCCTAAAAAGAGATCTTGCTCTTGTTTTACTCCACAGAGTTGAAAACTAAATCCCTAATCCTCCCTACAAACTATTAACATTTTCTTACGTGACCAAAGGAAAGGTTTAAGGAGTGTAAGGATGTCGCAAAAAAACCGGATTCTGCTGACTTTTTTTGCCTTCTATTTCCTTTGCGCAATCATAGGTGGTCATTGGGTTTGGCAGACTAGTTATCAATCATTGCTTGATAAACACCAGTCCCAACTTGAGCAATTTTCTAGTCATATTAAAAACAAACTCGATAAATACGCCCATATCCCTAACCTTCTGGCTAAAGATGACCCTCTCCATCAAGCGTTACTGCATCCAAATAACAGTGCCCAACTGGAACTCACCAATCGGTATTTAGAATCCGTTAATGACGTGATTGAAGCGGCAGATACCTATTTAATCGATCAATGGGGTACAACAATCGCGGCCAGCAACTGGCGTAAAGAGCGATCTTTTATTGGACGAAATTTTGCGTTCCGCCCTTATTTCAAACAAGCAATCGTTGGGGAACGAAGCCAATACTACGCGCTGGGTTCGACTTCGGGTAAGCGTGGCTACTACTATTCTTATCCGATCATATACGCGGGCGGCGTACTTGGTGTGGTCGTGGTTAAGATGGACTTGAGTAAGATAGAAGACAACTGGCAGCAGCCAAATAGTGTGTTCGTCGCGAGCGATCCGCACGGGATTGTTTTCATGAGCAGCCGAAGCGATTGGCTACTCAAAAGCTTACAACCACTGACTGAGAATGAAAGAAAACAAGTTTGGGCAAGCCGACAATATCTTGATGAGCCAATTGAAACTCTAGGATTGGTGGGCAATGTGGAGGAAACGCATTCTGAGCTAAAACAAGGTTACCCATATAACAAAGGGACCTTGGTGGTCTCTTCGTTGCTCCTACCAGAGCTCAAGCTGACCATCCGTGTACTATCTCCCAAGCAGTCTATCGTCTGGCTTACGATGGGTTACATTTTTGTACTTACTCTTGCATTCACCGTGTTGTTTTTAATTGGCCAGCTCATCTATCACCGTCAACAACGCCACTTACAACTTGAGAGAATTCAGCAAGAGGCCAATCAAAAACTTGAATATCAAGTCATGGCTCGCACCGCAGAATTGCAAGCAGAAATCGCCCAGAGAATTGAAACCGAACAAACACTTCGCCTAACGCAAGACGAGCTCGTTCAAGCTGCGAAACTAGCAGTATTAGGGCAAATGTCAGCCAGTATCAGTCATGAACTGAATAATCCACTTGCGGCCATTCGCAGCTTTGCTGAAAACGGCAAGCTGTTCCTCCAAAAAGAAAAATATGAGCGAGTGGAAGATAATCTAACTCGCATCTCAGCCCTCACTGATCGTATGGCAAACATCAGTCAGCAGCTTCGTTCTTTCGCTAAAAAAACCAGTGGAAACGAGCTGGCTCAATCTCGTTTGTTTCCAGTAATTGCCTCAGTCAAAGAGCTGATGAAACCCGCACTTAAATCTGCACGTGTCACGCTAGAAACGCAGGTACCAGAGCACGATGTTGAAGTTCAGATCAATATCATTCAACTTGAACAAGTGTTGGTTAATTTACTGACCAATGCGATAGAGGCTCTCAAAGAGCAACAAGACAAACAAGTACAGTTATCCATAGAGCAAGACGAACATGCCGGTTTGGTTTGGATTCATGTAGATGACAATGGTCCAGGGCTTGGAGATTTCTCACTTTCGGACTTATGTGAGCCTTTCCTAACTACCAAACAAAATGGGTTAGGTTTAGGACTCTCTATCTCGCAACAAATCTTAGCCAGTATGAACGGAAGATTATGTGCCCAAAATCGAGAACAAGGCGGAGCTCGATTTTCATTGTGTTTACCTATCGCTCCTAACAACACAGAACAATCAAAAGGATGAGATCATGTGTCAGGTGTTTTTTATTGATGATGAAGCCGATCTTAGACTGGCAATAGAACAAACGTTTGAATTGGCAGATATCGATGCCACATTCTTTCCAGACGCTGAATCTGCCTTACTCGCCATTAAGCAGGGAGCCGAGCCAGGTGTGGTGATTACCGATATTTGCTTACCCGGTATTTCAGGGATGGATTTACTGAATACCCTTGTGCGAAAAGACACCCATCTTCCCGTGATTATGATTACTGGTCATGGCGATATCTCAATGGCGGTTAATGCGTTACACCAAGGAGCGTATGATTTTATCGAAAAGCCATTCCCACCTGAGCACCTAGTTGAAACCGTCAAGCGCGCCATTGAGAAGCGCCAATTAACGGTTGAAAACGAGAAGTTACGCCTGTCTCTCAAGGCAAGTAAAACGCTCGGACCTCGTGTTATCGGAGAAACGTCTAGCATTCAAATGTTACGCGAAACCATTGCTCACATCGCCGATACTGATGCAGATATCTTATTGTTTGGCGAAACTGGTACAGGTAAAGAGTTAATCGCCCGTTCTTTGCATGAACAAAGCTCTCGACGGAACCAAAACTTTGTCGCAGTAAATTGTGGTGCAGTACCAGAGAATTTGATTGAGAGCGAACTCTACGGGCATGAAAAAGGCGCATTTACTGGCGCAGAAAGCCGCCGTATCGGTAAGTTTGAATTTGCTCAAGGCGGTACACTTTTCTTGGATGAAATCGAGTCAATGCCAATCCAAGCCCAAATCCGCTTACTGAGAGTACTGCAAGAGCGTGTGATTGAGCGTGTCGGCTCGAATGAACTCTTGCCCTTAGATATTCGAGTAATTGCCGCAACCAAAGTCGATTTGAAACGCGCTGCTGAAGAGGGAACCTTTCGCCAAGATCTTTACTATCGACTGAATGTGGTTACCTTAGACCTCCCGCCACTGCGTGAACGGAAAGAAGACATCCCTGCCCTCTTCCATCATTTCCTATTGGTAGCGGCTTCACGTTACGGTAAAAGCTCTCCTAGCTTGTCATCCCACGACCTCGCCCAACTGATGAACCATGACTGGCCAGGCAATGTTCGCGAGCTAAGAAATGCAGCAGAGCGTTTCGTGCTATTGGGTAAATTAATTCAGTTAGGAGAATCGACTCCGGTTGCCAAGCCTTCTTCAAGTCTTGCAGAACAAGTAGCAGAGTTCGAGAGAGCAGCCATTGAAGGCGCATTACTGGAAAATAACGGCAGCATTAAACAGACAATGGCACAATTGAATGTGCCTCGAAAAACTCTGTATGACAAAATGCAACGCTATCAAATAGATAAAGAGCTCTATAAATAAAACGATTCTCAAGGATTGGTATTATATCCAACTTGAATCATAATTTTTAATAATTGATTCATCATGGTTGTTACGGATATGAACGAGAAAGTTAGAATACCGATCATTACAGATACCGTGATGGTAGACGGGCAATATCAAGAAGAGAGACGTTCAGGCGAGGAGCGGCGCAAGAATAAAAAGAAGTGGCGAAGCTACGAGCGGCGAGTCCACCCAGACCCTCGTAGGCCTAGCTACAAACCCATAGACGAAGAGGTGTGAATCATCACACCTCTTTTGTTTTTCTTCAAATATCTGGTGCCATTACTTAGTAATGATTTCTGGCCCCATCAAGGTGGTTGGTAACCAAGTCGACACCCATGGCACGTACGTTACAATAATGAGGAATAGGAACATCACCGCCACCCATGGCAGTGCGGCTTTTACTACATTCATCATCGACATTTTGGCGACACCTGCAGTAACAAACAAGTTAAGCCCAACAGGTGGTGTTATCATACCTATCTCCATATTCACCACCATCATAATACCTAAGTGAATTGGATCGATCCCCAGTGCTATCGCAATTGGGAACACCAGTGGTGCAACAATGATCAATAAGCCTGATGGTTCCATAAACTGACCACCAATCAACAGCAATACGTTCACCACAATCAAGAAGGTGATTGGTCCTAGACCAGCTGACATCATCGACTCTGTGATCATTTGCGGGATGCGTTCTTCCGTTAGAACGTGCTTCAAAATTAACGCATTGGCAATAATGAAAAGCAGCATGATGGTGAGTTTACCCGCTTCATACAGCGTGTGTTTGGTGTCTTTATGAACGAAGGTTTGGAAGATTTTAACGAGCGCAGGTTTAATGTTTTTCTTGTCTGCAAATGGCCCCATGTCTTTGTATACAAAGTTGGCAATAAAGAACGAGTACACAGCAGCAACTGCAGCGGCTTCTGTTGGGGTGAAAATACCGCCATAAATACCACCGAGAATGATCACCACCAGCAACAAGCCCCAGCTTGCATCCTTAGCTGCATCAAACGTCTCTTTCCAACCGACAAATGGTTGTTTTGGCAGGTTCTTAATACGGGCAGCAATATAGATCGCTATCATCAACATGACACCCGCTAGCAAACCGGGAATCACACCACCGAGAAACATGCGTCCAACTGACACATCGGTCGCGGCAGCGTAAACTACCATAACGATAGACGGCGGAATCAAAATCCCTAGCGTACCTGCGTTACAAATTACGCCGGCCGCAAACTCTTTTGAGTAACCGTTTTTGATCATACCTGCGATAACGATGCTACCTATGGCAACAACCGTTGCTGGAGATGAACCTGATAGCGCGGCAAACATCATACACGCGACAACCGAAGCCATCGCTAAACCACCACGGAACCAGCCTACAATCGCAATCGCGAAACGAATGATCCGTTTTGCTACACCACCTGTCGACATAAAGCTTGAAGCTAAAATGAAGAATGGAATTGCTAATAGAGTGTAGTGTCCAGCAAATGCATTAAACAACGTTTGAGCAACAGACGCCAAAGACGCATCCGAATGAATCAAAAGGAAAAGAATACTGGAAAGACCCAGAGAAACTGCGATTGGCACGCCGACGAGCATGAAGCCAATCACCATCAAAAATAGAAATAAGATATCCATGGTTTATTGCTCCTTGCTCTTAGAATTGTCTGAGGCCTTTGGAGCCATAAGATCACCGGCATCACTCATCTCTTCTTGAAGCGCCTCTAGCTCTTCTTCCGCTTCATGCCCTGCAATCAGTCGGTCGAGCTTTCCGGTAGCAATTTGCCATGTTGCCTGAGCAAATCTCAGCGTTAGCAACGCCATACCAAGCGGTAAAGCGAAATAAGGAATAAAACGTGGCAGCTTTTCGTAACGCTCTCCCTCGTTTAACCAATCCGCCATAAACTGAAGCATTTCCGGCATTGGAATATCATCCGTTTCATACCACGCTCGGTCTGTGGCGAACGGATACCAGTAGTTCCAAGAGCCAATTAAAAGCAAAATAGAAAAGGCTAAACAGCATATTGCAGCAAATAACGCCAAGGCTTTTCGTTTGCCCTCTGGCACTATGTTGATGATCACATCAACACCAATATGAAAGTGTTTTTTCACACCGTAAGAAGCGCCGACCAACACCATCCATGCGAACATAAAGACGGTGAGCTCAAGCGCCCAAAGAATATTGTCGTTAAAGACATAACGAAAGATGACATTGGCAAAGGTTAACAAGGTCATGGCACCTAAGAAGAAAGCAATCAAAGTCTCTTCAATGGCATCGGTGATTCGTCCAGCCTTGGCAAAAAAAGTCTGTTCCATAATTACATCACGTCGTCTGTAGGGGAAAAGAGCCCCCTCTAATCGAGAGGGCTAAGCGTGCTAGGCGTTATTATTTTTGGTTAGAAGCCAAAGCGGCTTCGATTAGGTCAGAACCAATGTCTTTTTCAAACTTCTTCCATACTGGCTGAAGTGCAGTGACCCATTCTTGGCGCTGTTCTGGCGTTAACGTGCGAACCACACCACCAGCTTCGATGATGTTGTTTTTGTTCGCAAGGTTCACTTTGGTCGACTCAGCATTACGCTGCGCTGTCACCTCTTGGATGATTGTGTTTAGCTGCTCGCGCTGATCGTCTGGTAAGTTTTTCCAGAAGTCGTTTGACGTCACTACTAGGTAATCCAGAATCCCGTGGTTAGTTTCCGTAATGCCATCTTGAACTTCGAAGAACTTTTTACCGTAGATGTTTGACCAAGTATTTTCTTGACCATCAATAACCTTAGTTTGCAGGCCACCGTACACTTCTTTGAATGACATTTTTTGCGGGTTTGCGCCTAGCTGTTCAAACTGAGCAACGAGAACGTCAGAAGCTTGAACACGGAACTTAAGCCCTTCAGCATCGGCTGGAGAAATGAGCGGCTTGTTGGCTGACATTTGCTTCATGCCATTATGCCAAAACGCAATACCTTGTAGGCCACGTCGTTTCATTGAGTTTTTCAGCTTTTCACCGGCTTCAGAGTTTTGGAAGCGGTCAACAGCGTCGACATCGTCGAATAAGAAAGGCAGATCGAAAAGGCGGTACTTTTTGGTGAATTTCTCAAACTTAGAAAGAGAAGGTGCAGCGAGTTGAACATCACCATTTAGTAGTGCTTCCAACACCTTATCATCATCGTAAAGCGTTGAGTTCGGAAACACCTGCATACAGACTTTACCGTTCATCTCTTCGTTAACGCGTTTTTCAAGTAACGAAGCCGCAATACCTTTTGGGTGTTTGTCCGCGTTCGTTACATGGCTGAACTTGATGACCGTTTCACCTGGGTCACAATTCGCGGCAGCGTTAAAGCTCGTTACAGCAAGCGCAGAGACAGATAGTAGAGTTAGAGGCTTAAACATTATTATTCTCCTTGTTGAATCACATCCCATCCCGTCCATGAATAACTAGGTATTAGGCGATGGGTACGGATGTTCAACAAAGAGCAATTAATGGACCATGTTAAAATTCATATGCATTTCAATAAATTAACAAAGCCCATTAACATGAACACAGAGTATAACGAGTGAATTCCACCCAAGAAAAAGATTCAAATGGGTGGGAAATGACCCATTTATGAAGAACAGCTTATCTCCATTTTCTTCCCCCATTCCGGTGGCAATTTCGCGTAATCATCAAACTCGGGTTGCTCATCAAATGGGCGCTTTAACAGTTCGGCCAATCGGTGTAATTCACTAAAGTCCCCTTCTTCCGCTTTATCAATGGCCAACTGAGCCAAGTAGTTACGCAAGATGTATTTAGGATTGGCTTGACGCATCTGTTCGCAACGCTGTTCGGCTGAAATCAGGCCCCCTAGTTCATCAACCTCTAGCTCACATCGAGCTAAGTACAGATCAAGCCAAGCTCGCGCAGCTTCTCGGTCGAGAAATAAGTCGATTACGGCTTGAGAAGAATCAGTATCAAGATTTGAAAGCGTTCTAAAGAAGCGAGTGTAATCCGTGTTATTTTGGTGAAGGAGCTCAAACATTGCTTCAAATAAACGTCCATCTTCCGCGATCTTGGTTTTTAAACCCAACTTCTCACGCATTAGGCGGCTGAACTGCTGACTCAACCGGACTTCAAATTGGCTCAACGACGCTTCTAAATCTTCTCGCTCAACGAGTGGCGATAGCGCATGCGCGAGTGCTGAGAGGTTCCAAAGCGCAATTCTTGGCTGTTGGTCAAATGCATAACGGCCTTGGTAGTCGGAATGATTACAAATATATCCCGGCTCATAATCATCAAGAAAACCAAACGGGCCGTAATCAAACGTTTGACCAAGGATCGACATATTGTCGGTGTTCATTACCCCATGAGCAAACCCATACGCTTGCCAATAAGCAATCATGTCCGCTGTTTTCTGAACAATTTCACCAAACATTGCAGCGTATGGCTTCTCTGCCGATGCACAATCAGCAAAGTGCCACTCGATCACTTTGTCCGCCAGCAACTTCTGCTCTGCCAATTGATTGGTATAGAAAAAATGCTCGAAATGGCCAAAACGCACGTGGGTCTCCGCCATACGAATCAACATTGCGCCGAATTCTGTTTTCTCGCGATAAACCGGCGTGTCACTGACCATCATGCCAAGAGCACGAGTCGTCGGGATCCCAAGCCCTGCCATGGCTTCACTACATAGATACTCACGAATGGTTGAGCGCAACACCGCCCTGCCGTCCCCCATTCGCGAGTAGGGGGTTAGCCCCGCGCCTTTAAGGTGAATATCAAACCAAGTGCCATCTTGATGCTCAATTTCCGCCAACAGCAATCCACGTCCATCGCCCAAGTCTGGGTTGTAAACGCCAAACTGATGTCCTGCGTATTTCATCGCCAAAGGACGAAACGGTTCGAATTCGCTTTGCCCAGAAAAAACCGCCAATAGCTCATCGCTTTGCTCTGCTGGTAAACCAAACTGCTGCGCAAACTCACTATTCCAAGCGACCCAACGAGTATTATCCAAGGGTTGCGGCTCGACCAAAGTATAGAAAGCTGACGGTAATTGACTAAAGCGATGGGTGAAACTGACCCGTTGCCAAATGGACATGTGGGGTTCCTTAATAAAAAGAAGTACTGCTGTCAGTATACGTGTGAACGTCACTGTCATTCAGCCATGAAATGGTCATGGGTATTTTGCGTGAATAACGCGAAGGCGGTAGGAAGGTATTAACCCGCTGCATATCACCTCACAAACGGAAGTGGTATGTAAAAGCGATCAAATGATTAAGCGGAAAACTCTTCACCCGTTTTTGGTGGCTCTGATGGTGTATCAAAACGAGCACGTTCAATATCCACGACTGTTTTATAGCTCAACGATAACAAAGCCAACTGGTACGCACCGAAAATACCATAGGCAACACCCACAAGACTCAGCATGAAGAGGTTAGTAAAGTGACTAAAGATAAGCTGACTGAGCAATCCCGCGCCCAATGGAATTAAGCCCATCAAAATGAATACTTGTTTGTTGTATGGTCTGCTTTGGTTCCACGAACGACGCAAGCTGCGCGGCTGATGATCCATTGCGGTCGCTGGCAACACGAACGACCAGCGCGCCATCACCCAATAGCCCGGAATGCTTGCAACCGTTGTGATAAACGCCATGGCGACAAAATCAGGTTCACCACTTTCTGCAATATAGAGAAACGACAACACAAAGATTGGGATACCAATGACGAGCATCATCATCAACCCAAATAATATCCACCAGCCAATGAAACGGAATTCTCTGGCTGACAAGCGAAATACATCCAACGCTGAGTGCATGTAATCGCCAACCAAATAAATTCGGTGTACACGCACAGCCGCCATCGCGGCAACAAGTGGGTATAAAATGATTGTGACGAAATAAAATCCCGAGATGTTTCCTTCTTGAGCGTTCGCTTGATCTTGCCCCGTCATTTCAGGATACATAAACACAAAAATTGAGTGCACGATGATCAATGGAATACAAGCAATGACAATTGCGAGTAGGTTCCTTCTAACCATCACTGCTGCTTCTCGGCATATTGCCGAAACAGAAAAGTCCTCGGTTGACATACAACATCCTTAATTTATAAAAATCTGCCCATAGGGTAACCGCTGAATAGAAAAATCGCTTTAAAAATAATGAGAAACACATCTCATAAGATAATGAGAGATACTAGGAAGTAAAACAGGCACAAAAAATAAGCCACTCAATGTGAGTGGCTTATACCGTAATTCGATATCGTTTTAGACGCGGCGTCGCCAGCCCAATGCAACGAGTAACATCAGAGCCCAATAAGAAACACTGCCGCTACCTTCAGAGTTCTTGAATGTCGTTGTTTTCAAGGAAGCGACAACCGTCACAGTCACTTCTCCCATTGCGGTAGCACCGTTGCCATCTGAAACCGTGTATTGCAGCTTGATGTTATCAACCGCACTATCCGGAGCTTGAAAACGAATTTTGCCATTTTCTACACTCGCACTTCCCACGCCCGTTAGGTTCTGTACGCTTTCTACAACCAGTTTATCGCCATTCACATCCGAATCATTGCCAGCAGCATCAATCACAATGCTTTCACCAACGGCAACGGTCGCCGTATCTGCTAGCGTGACTGGCGCTGCGTTTTGCATGGTTAAATTGACGGTAGCACTGGAGGTTTCATTACTTGGATCAGTAACGGTTAGACGGAATGTCAGAACCTCACCCGCTTTTATACCTTGAGGCACTGTAAAGCTTGCCGTAGCACTGGTCGAATTTCCGATAGAAACTGAAGTACCAGCCAATTGCTCCCATCGGTAGTTCAACACATCGCCATCCGCATCTGTGCTGTTTGCCGCCGACAATGTTACTTTCTGTCCAGCAGTAATCTTTTGGCTATCCACATCGATGAGCGCTTTTGGTGCTTCATTACTACCAAGTACTTCGACCTGCACGCTCACAACCGAAGACGAATACACGCCGTCCGTAGACAGCAAACGATATTGGAAGCTGTCCAAACCAACGAAGTTAGCTTCAGGTTGGTATTGGTTGCCAGAAATGGTGCCGTGCTCAGGCTTCTGCACAATGTCCACATTGAACTGATATCCTATGGCCATGAAATCATTGTCCATCAAGTTCAGATCGATTGGCGTATTCTTATCGGTTTGCAGTGAGTCAGCTTTCGCTTCAACAATGTTGTTCGCCTCCACATTCAAGAGTGCTGCAAACGGAACATAAGAGAACCCGGCTTGCTCTAAACCAAACGTACCTATCTCATTGTAATTACCAGTCCACATTACAGGCAGGGATGATTTTTCAGTTTTTAGTAAGCGGCCAAAGTCAAAGTTCGATTCAAATTCACCGCCTTCTAATTCCACTACTAACAGGTGCTGACCCGCACTTAATTGGCTCGGTTGAGGGAATAAAATTCGGGATGGCTTTTGGAAGCTACCTTGCTGTAAAAGTTCAGCATTGTTCTGATCCAATATTAATCGGTAGCCCACGTTACCTGAGAATGGGAATCGCCATACTCGATAAGTCATGTCACTTTGAGCGCTATTGCTTTGCGCGTAAAGTTGAAGACCATCAAGCTTTGTCTCAGCATTCAAATCCAATGATACCGCCAGGGTGTTACTGCCACTTGCGTACACATAACCTTGGTGAAGAGAGTTCAACCATGCCGATTTATTTGGCTCGTTTATATGCTCAAGAGAAAAACTGCCGCCGTTGGTATTGCTGGCAATGTTGGAAATACGAACCCCAGTATCAAACCCGGCGATCGCTCTCAGACCCGGGGTCGATGTATCTGAAATGACATTGCCACCATTAGGATACAAATCGCCGGCATCACTGCTTCCATCATGTTCTAACTCATTCAGACCATCGGCCTGCATGATTTGAACCTGCATCGCGCCAACATCGTTAAAGCGATTTTGGACATTAACCGACGTCGCTAGTATGCCTTCTGCCGCCAATGCTCGGTCGTAACCGCTAAAGGTACGGTTTTCCAAATAAACGCGTGGGCCAAACTCTTTCAAGTATGGGTCGAGATACACCAGTTTGACATCGTCGTTATTCACGGAAATAGGCATCGGGCTTTCATGAGTGATCGTTGGTACAACGAAACCAGCGGCGTGTTTACTCCACGCGCTCATGTTCACTGGCGTGTCTCCTGCGTATGAGTCTCCCGGTTTCTGTGCCCATGAACCACCGCCCATCACGCCCCAAGAACCGATCGAAGCATCACTGTTCCTTGCGTACAAATCCGGCAAGCCAAGCATTAAGTGGCCAAGCTCATGTACGATCACGCCTAACGTCGCTTGATGATCAACTTGGTAGTCAGCAAACACACAATAATCGGCAATTTTTTTGCCATCTAGGGCCACATCATCGTGAGAGAATTTATGCGGCCAAATAGAAGGACGATCAAGGAATCCGGTTGAACGGTCGCCACCAGCAAAAATAAACATCACTGACAACTCTGACGGTTCTACGGTACCATTTTGATTGCTGTCGTAAGCCGAAAGATTAAAGTACGGATCCAGTTTTTGATACGCTTCGGTGAAGACCGCATTCAACTTGGCAGTGCAAGTCTTGTCAGTTGAGCTAGAGTGGCAATTTGGGTGGCTTTGCGCCACGGTCACATTGATCACACCATCATTCGCGGCACCATAACTCTCAATCGCAGGGACAACTTTGAATTTCCCTTGAGAGTTTTTATCAAAATAATCGACAACGCTTTGGCCATCGGTATTAAACACACGTTGTTCGAAGTCATGCACCATTGCTTGGTCATCAAAGGAGACTTGCACAACCAACAGTGGTTGTTGCTTCACCGATGAGCTACTCATCGCCTGATAACCTTGCGCCGAACGCAACAGATTTTGGCGCGCCATCGGTTCAATGGTTTTTAGAGAAGATAACTGCGGCTTAACTTGTAGATCCGGGCGAAACTTCGCCGATTCAGGCGCATCACTCAATTGCGTTTTAGCAACACCCGTCGAGCGTAACGTTGGGATGTCTGACTCGCGCTGAATCTGTGCAAAAAACCAAATGCCATCTTCATGAACCAAGGCATTACCTTGTTTATCTTCAAACCAGTGGAAATCGGCAGTGCCGCGTAAAATTGCCTCACTAGAGGTACCATCGCTCAGCGCAATAGTATGCCAAACTGGTGATGGCGGAGTAGTTGCCATGCTCTTACCTGCAAGAAGCGCAGTTAGCATAGTCAAGGCGAGTGTGTTGAATTTCAAAGTACGGCTCCATCTTTTCGATTCGTTTAATACCAAGCACAGCCAGTACACAGTAACCCATAAACATAGAATGAGGTTGAGTGGCTAACGACTAAGGCTGGTATCAATTCGCTCAGATAACACAATATTATTTAGCATCACGTTACAAAAGCGTCGGATGCCCAAATACTTTTGTAAGTGTGGCTTCCGAGGGTATAAATTGAGTGAATGAATAGTATCGAAACAAAAGGAAGAAGAAATAAACTTCTGCGACTTTGTAGATAAAATTGGGCAACGTCCCACATATTTTATAAATGTACGAGCACTGCTATTAATCAGTGCTCGTTATGGTCGGTGGGGTGCTAATAAACGCTACTTTAACCTGTAAGAACGGCGTCTTCTGGGTATTTGATTAAGGTAGGTTCAGGGCGGGCTAACATGTAGGCAAGCGTGAGAGGCCCGATACGACCAATGATCATTACCACGATCATAATGTACTTGCCAGGTTCAGAAAGCTCTGCCGTCAAACCAGCGGTAAGTCCTACCGTCGAAAATGCGGAAATGGTTTCAAACATGACCTGATCAAAGCTTGCCTTCTCTGTGAGCATCAATAAAAACATCGCGCTTGTCAGAATGGCGCCGCTCACAACGATAATGGCGAGTGACTTAGTCACGGTTTGCCAGTTTACGGTTCGTTTAAACATAACCACATGTTTCTTTTGACGCAAAAAGGTCCACGTAGCCATGAACGCAACGGCAAATGTGGAAACCTTAATACCGCCCCCCGTTGAGGTGGACCCAGCACCAATCAACATCAGAACAATCATGATCAATAACGCTGGCTGGGTAAACTGCGCCAAGTCGACACTGTTGAATCCGGCCGTCCGAGCACTAGCGGATTGGAAGAATGCCGCCAACCATTGACCCGCCACAGGTAACGATTCCATTGTATTTGGATTACTCCGCTCGAGTAACCAAAACATCACCGTTCCAACGAGGAGCAATATCGGTGTCGCGATAAGCATGATTTTGGTATGAAGATGCAAAAAGTGGAAACCTTTACGCCAGTTCAGCCAGATGTCTCCGACAACAGTAAAACCAAGCCCACCAAAAATGAATAACCCGGCCAGGGTAAAGATGACCAGCGGGTCATTCACAAAGCTCATCATACTGTCTGAAAACAGAGCAAACCCTGCGTTGTTAAACGCAGAAATCGCATGAAATAACGCGTAAAACATGCCAGTTTGCCAGCCTATTTCAGGAACCCAACGAACGGAAAGGAAAATAAACCCAATAGATTCTGCGACAAGCGCAAAAATCACAATCCGCTTCACCAGTCGGTTTAAGTTGACCTGTCGAGCTTGCCCTAGCGCTTCTTTCGCTAACGCTTGCTGGCGTAAGCTTAAACGCACACCAAACATATAGAGTAAAACCGCCGACAACGTCATCTGCCCCAATCCACCGATTTGCATTAAAAACATCAGCAAGATCTTCCCGGCTAACGTAAAGTGCTGCCCGGTATCGACAACACCAAGCCCTGTCACACTGATGGCGGATGTTGCGGTAAACAAAGCGTCCGTTATCGAAAGGCCTGTAACAGAAAAAACTGGCAAGGTTAACAGCACGGCAGAAGGCAGCAACACACCGAGAAAACTCAGCAATATAATCCGCGGCTCGTTACCCTTGGCTTTTTCTCGTTTACCATCTGGCGCGTAAAAAACGCCTTTTTGATGAAACTGCGTCATAGTGATTTTAATTTATTTGCCAGCGCATCTTGCGGGCCAACCACAATAATGAGATCGCCAATTTCTAGCTTGGTATTAAGGTCTGGCGCCTTGGTAATTTCTGGGCCCCGTTTAAACCCGAGTACTTGCACACCGTCGACTTTGCACAGTGCGAGGTCACTTAATGTCTTACCCATCCAACGAGATCCAATCACAAACTCCGTCATGGCTAAACCACTACCTAAAGGGTGGAACTCAAGAACCCGTTTATCGAGCATTTTACGCGCGACACGTATCCCCATGTCACGTTCAGGCATGATAATGTGGTCCGCACCAATCTTTTGCAGGACACGCGCTTGAAATCGATCGTTGGCTTTAACCCATACTGACTTCACTCCCGCTTCTTTGGCGATCAATGTGGCGAGAATACTGGCGTTAACGTCCGCTCCGATAGCAATCATCACCATGTCGTAATCATCAAGCTTAAGCTCAGCAACCGTCTCTTCGTGAGTACAATTAGCCACAATTGCCTGACTAACAAAACTGGCAGCTTCTTTGACTCTGTCTTCGTTGATATCAACCGCTAAAACTTGAGCTCCTGAATCTTGTAGCTCTTTACACACTGCCAAACCAAATCGGCCAAGACCAATAACGGCGAATTGCTTATCACCTGTTTTCATTTATGCCTCATCTTATGCATTCACTAGCAAGCAAAAAAGTCTGCGCCCATTCCTAACCTTGTGCAAACCTGAGGACAGAGAATTGACAAAAGCTTTACGAAAGCCGACTCACTTTGAGTGTTAAGCGTATGACATAAATTAACTTTTTTCCTCATTACGGCATAAAAGCCAACACTGTCAACCCATGAGTGAAACTCCCTAAAACGCAAAAAGCCGCAACAATGCGGCTTTTGGATCGTAGAGATAAAACAGCTATTTTGATTCGCGCTTATCGTGCGGTTTACGCTTGTTCTTAGGTACGTAATTTAAAATAGAAATCGGCACTGGCTTTCTTGGTGCAAAGCCGTCAATTTCCACTCGCTCTAGCAAGTGCCCTAAACGGCTCTCGATCATACAAAGGTTTTTAAAATCATCTTTTGAGACTAATGAGATCGCTTCACCTTGTGCGCCAGCACGACCAGTACGACCAATACGGTGTACATATTCATCTGCTGGATACGGTAAGTCGTAGTTAATAACAACGGGCAAGTTATCGATATCAATACCGCGCGCTGCAACACCAGTTGCGACTAGGTACTGGATTTCACCGGCTTTGAACTTTTCTATTAATTCTTGGCGAACACGCTGATTACGGCCGCTGTGAAACGCTTCAGCCACAATGCCGCGCTTTTGAAGTTGGCTAACAAGCTTGGCAGCACCGTGTTTGGTTTCAATAAATACCAGTACTTGTGACCAGTCGTTTTCTTTGAGCATGTGACTTAACAGCGACGACTTCATGTCCTTATCGACGGTGGTGATCCACTGCTTGATGTTCGACTTAGATGCACTGTGTTTTGTAATCGTGATCTCTTCAGGATCAATAATCGCGTTTTTCGCCAAATCACGAACAGGATTAGATAGCGTTGCCGAGAACAGTAGACTTTGAACATGTTCTGGCATGCAATCAACGATCTTATCGATCGCATCGATGAATCCCATGTCCAACATTTTGTCCGCTTCATCAAGCACTAGCATTTCCACTTCATCAAAGTGAATGGCGCGTTGACCGTACAGGTCAATCAAACGTCCCGGCGTACTTACCACAATATCGACACCCTCGATCAAGGCTTGTTTTTGTGGCGCATAATCCACACCACCAAACATCGCCATTGAGCGCAGCGGTAAGTTTTTACCATAAGCTTCAATGCTTTGATGAACCTGAAGCGCAAGTTCGCGTGTGGGCGTAAGAATAATAGCGCGAGCGCGTTTTTTACGTTGCGTTTCGCCTTGACTAAGCTTTTCTAAGATTGGTAGAACAAAACTGGCCGTTTTACCTGTCCCCGTTTGTGCTGCAGCAATTAAGTTGCTACCACGCAGTACGATTGGAATGGCTTTTTGTTGGATAGAGGTCGGTTTTTCATAACCTAGCGCTTTTACTGCATCAGTAATCGATGCGCTTAAACCAAGCTTAGAAAATGGCATAGAAACGTCTCAACAGAGGAAATGGGCGAGTAGTGTATCAGAATCCCAGTGAAGTAACAGAAGGATTCATGCGCGTAGAGCCCGATAATAGAGCGCTGCATGATTTACTCGCAACATCACATTTCTTGCGCGTGAATCTAGTTATGCTGCTAACGTGTACATTACTGGGAAACGTTATGGACGTATTACTGCTGGTTGGATTAATCGCACTCAATGGCGCGTTTGCTATGTCAGAGATCGCTCTAGTCGCAGCCAAAAGCGGAAGGCTAAAATTAATTGCAGAACACAACGCCTCTGCCGCTTTAGCGCTCGAACTTAAAAACAATCCGACTCAGTTTCTTTCCACGATCCAAATAGGCATTACCGTCATCGGGCTATTAAGTGGTATTTTTGGTGAAGCAACGCTTTCAGTACCATTCGAAAATTGGTTAGTAACCCAAGGGCTAGAAAGAGAAATAGCCACGGTACTTTCAACGATGAGCGTCGTGCTCATGATCACCTACTTCGCGATTGTGGTGGGAGAACTCGTTCCCAAGCGCTTTGCACAAAACAACGCAGAAACCATCGCTATTATCGTAGCTTATCCGATCCACTGGCTCGCCAAGCTCACCACTCCTTTTGTCTTCTTATTGACGTTTTCAACCGATACTTTTCTCCGATTATTGCGCCAAAACGACAGCAACGGTGAGATTGTTACCGAGGAGGATATTTTTGCTATTGTTAGCGAAGGCTCTGAGTCCGGTGCGATTGAGCCACAAGAGCAATTGATGATTCGCAACTTACTCCACCTTAACGATCGTTTAGCATTATCGTTAATGACACCACGGTGCGATATCCATTACCTGGATGCCAACCAACCTATTGATGTCATCCTTACTGACCTTCGCCAAACCCAACACTCCGTATGGCCAGTCTGTAAAGGTAGCTTGGACAATATTATTGGCACCATTTCATCCAAAGTCCTGCTCGATGAATATGACGAATTATCTATCAGTAAACTGGCTAAACAGCTCAAGCGTCCGCGTTTTGTACCCGAGTCCATGAAAGGGTTACCTCTCCTTAACTACATGCAACAAACCAGTGCGGAAATGGTCTTTATTGTCGATGAGTATGGTGATGTACAAGACCTAGTAACCCTTTACGACTTGTTAAAGTCAATTGCTGGAGAACTGGGCATGGCGCCACAGCAAGTGTGGGCCAAGCAACAAAAAGATGGCAGCTGGTTGATGGACGCGTTGATCCCGCTCAATGAGCTCAAGAATAAACTCGAACTGAGCAGCATAGAAGGCGAAGAGCGAGAAGGCTTTCAAACATTAAATGGGCTTTTGACATGGCTTTATGGTCGAGTCCCAAATGTTGGGGAGCACATTCACTACCAAGGTTGGCGATTTGACATACTCCTCGTTAAAAAACATCGCATTATGCAAGTCAGAGTCACCAAAGACACCGATACACCAACCAACAATAGCGAAGTTGAATAAAACACGGCCCTATCCCATCAAATTGGGCTGTAAACCTTTTTCTAGTTTTTTCCTCACTTTATAGGAAACATCATTAAGCGTGATTTTTCCTGTATTGTGACGATCGATACCCGCATTTTGTCGGTATGCAATCGAGCCTTGCTTGAACAAAACGAAAGAAGACGGTTTGCCAATCGCAGCAGGATAGAGAATTGCCATATACGCATCTTCCAGACTATTGATTTTATGGCGATATGGCCAGTAATAGGCTTTTACATAGTCAAGTTGCTCGACCGCGCTCATCCTCGCAAGAGTTTTCGTACTCACTCCTAATGACTCAGCGGTAGAGGGCATAAATTGAATTAACCCTGTCGCCCCACTTCCTGAACCATTTTTGATGCTTGGACTGAAGGTTTCAGCGGTTTCAAATGCCATGCAGGCCATCAGATGATTAGGGTTGATCTCCAGCTCTTCACTAATACGAATGACTTTGCATTTGAACTCTGGAGAAACTTTGCCTCCCCACGCCACCGCGTTCTCGGGATCAACAACCGAAGAGACAGTTGGCGCGTCGTGTTCTTTGACAATTCGAGAAAGTAAAGGAAGTGTTTGGCGAAGTCGATGGTTCGAACTCACCAAGCGAATTGATTTGGCAAGAAACTTATCTTTTTTTTGGTGCAGTTTTTGGAACTTTACTAATTTATACAGTTGCTTATAAACCGTTTTCACAACGAATCCGGATTTAGGGAACACTCCCAAAATGTAATCCATTTCCTACACGTTTAATATAAATATCAGCAACAATGAGTATGTATGTGATCATAATCACTATAAATTTTCTCAAATTCGATACACCTCGAAACAAGTGGTCAAGATGTCTCCAGTAAGCTCGAAGTACAAATAAAAAGATATTGTCGAGAATAAAAAAGGTCTTACCAATTTCTCGGTAAGACCTAGGTTTACGCATCCTGAGCTAAGAGAATTTATACTCTTACAGTTCCGCTTCTCGAACCAGCTCAGCGAGCGTCGACAAACGTTGTTCGCTTTGTTTTACGTAAGGGTTGTTTGTATCCCAAGCGTATCCAGCCAAAATCGCGCTAATCATCTGCTTAATACGTGGATTCGGGTTTTGATAGAAGATCACATCTTGCAATGTTCCGCTGTACCACCCCTCTACATAAGTACGGAATGTGTTCACCCCCACCATCAAGCGTTCCGAATACTCTTCTTGCCAGTCAACCACTTCACCATTTAATTGACGAGCTACGCAATCGGCCGCAAATTCCGCTGACTTCATGGCAATAGTAACGCCAGATGAAAACACAGGATCAAGAAACTCGCCGGCATTGCCAAGCAGTGCGTAGTTTTCTGTCGCTAAGCGTTTGACGTTCGCTGAATAGCCACCCAACTCTCCTGTTGGATTTGGGTACTTCGCGTTTCGCAACAAAGAAGCCAACCCCGGCTCTTCATTCGCCAACTGCTGCAAAGCTGCAAGCTTATCCTCTGGGTATCGCTCAAAAAACTCAGGCTCACCCACCACACCAAACGAACATGTACCATTCGAGAATGGAATTAGCCAGTACCATACATCGTGATTTTCAGGATGCACGGAAATCAGAATTTTATTGCGATCGTACTCTAGCTCTTGTGGAGAGATACGATCTTCAATATGAGTAAATATCGCTTTTCTTGGAGGAAGACAAGAAGGCTCTTCAAGATCCAACAAGCGTGGCAAAACACGGCCAAAACCACTCGCATCCAAAACAAAATCAGCTTCGATTTGATAGGTCTGTTTATCCGGCCCAACAACTTCTAAGCGCGATTTTTTGCCTTCAAACGCCAAGCTAACTAGCTCATGTTGATAACGAATATCGACGCCCTGCTCTGCGGCACTGTCGGCGAGCACTTTATCAAAACTGGCACGTTGCACCTGAAACGTCGTACCCGGCCCTGGGGTATATTTGTCCGTAAAATCGAACTGGGTGTAAACACCATTGCGACGAAATGAAGCGCCATCTTTATATTGGAAGCCAAACCGCTTTACCGCATTGGTCATTCCGGCTTGCTCGACAACTTCCATACATGCAGGAAGCAGGCTTTCTCCGATAGAGAAACGTGGAAAGGTAGTTTTTTCTATGACAACGACATCTATGCCACGCGATTTTAATAACGCAGAAACGGTGGAGCCAGATGGGCCCGCTCCTACGACGACAACTTGCTTGAGCTCTGTTTTCATTCTGAATTTAGTTTGCTTGTAGTTTTAATAAGGTGTGACCAAGGCCAATGTTGTCGGTTCTTTCGACGACAGATAAACCTGCCGCTTCGACAATTTCTAAGAAATCATCACTGCGATAAAAACGACTATTGCCGTTGGCTAAACAGGTAAAGTAGAGAGAGGTTGCATTAAGGCTATAAGAAGCACCCGCGTATTTTTGGGCATCCCAAAATAGCTCCAATACGTAAATAGTATCTCCCTTCGTTAACTGGGCTTTGACTTTTTTAAGGATATTTAGGATCTCAATTGGTGAAAAGCAATCCAAGAACTGGCTCATCCACCATACGTCAGCATGCTCAGGCAATGTTTGTGCTTTATCAAGCATGTTAGCAGGGTATGGACGTACACGCTCGGCGAACTGGTTTTCTGAGACATTTGACATCGCCACTTCTAATTGCTGCGGCAAATCGACAATAGTAACTTCAACATCAGGATCATGCTTACAACACTGAGTAGCCCATTTCCCGGTATTTCCACCAATATCCACTAGGTGCTTTGGCTTGCTTGCAAACACTTCTTTAAGCAGTAATGGAAACGAGCGATCCGAATAGAAGTGATCGAACTTAAACCAACTCTGTTTGGCTTGGTCTGGCAGCGTCGACAGACCTTGATAAATCGTCTCCCAATTGCCCAACTCTTTCAAACCTGAAGGCTTACCTTCTTTAATCGCTTCCGTCAGATGCATCATCGCGGCGTAACAGACATCAGCCGTAAAATCCATGTTTGCGTTCGTCATACCATCGTGAAGAAGGTAAAAACCAAGGTTCGCAAGCGAATAGTTAGGTCTTTCCCATAAAACAATATGTGCGCTAATCGCCATATCCAACAATACTTTGACACCATATTCTGACACGCCCGTTTTCTCGGCAATGTCCGTGGCACTCATGCCTTGTGAACCGGCGCTGTCTAGCGCGGCTAAAATACCTAAATCTCGGAGCGTTCTGGCGGTCTGGAACACGATTGGTGCAAAAGATAACTTCTGAGCTTCTGTTTTTGCTTCAAAAGCATTAAAAGGGTCATTATTTTGATTTAACACGGAAAAACCTAACTGCAATTAATATTTTTATTGTTTAGACTGAGAGCCTAACAATGCAATAGCTCGTTGAATATCAACATTCAAGTTGTTTATCCAACGATTGTAATTGCGATGGATTTTGCCATCACTGGCTTTTAGATTTACTGAGTTGAGATAAATAATTGAGTAATATTTGTTGTTATATGGAATTTTTACTTCTGCAAAGTGTTTACGAACGTGAATTTTTGCAATAAGAACGCCTGGGCTTACTTCTTCAATCGTCCAACCTCGGTTGGTTGCCGATTGCACAATGGCCATTTTTACTTGTTTATTTTGAAGATCATAAGCAACTGGAGTATCCTCCACATTCATTACAGGTTGTACTCGTCCACAACCGACAAGAAGCAAAGTTAATAATAACGAGACATACAGCTTAAAACGCGACATGATAATTTCCTTTTTTATTATGACTTTGGATAAAACCCAATTTGTATCGAGCTGTAAAATAAACAATTTAACCCAATATGCCAAACTCGAAGATCAACATTTCGTTCAATATTGATGCGTGGACAGCGAATTCATTCGGTTTATCCGAATCCAATGAATGGAAACAATGGGCAACAGAGATAAAATGGCCAGAAAATGGCAAAATCAATGTTGCAGATATTCCTGCGATGATGCGCAGAAGAATGAGTCCACTTAGCAAACTGGCAGTGCAAACGGCAATCGAATTGCTTAATCAACATCAGGTTGATTACCTCGTATTTTCGAGTCGTCATGGCGAATTGCATCGCAGTGTTGCGTTAGTTAAAGATATTATTAACGGTGAAGAAGCGTCTCCGATGGCTTTTTCTCAGTCAGTGCATAATACCGCCGCAGGGCTTGCCACTATTGCAACCAAACAGCCCATCCCCCTAACTTCGATCGCTGCGGCAGAAAACACATTCCAAAGTGCAATATTAGAAGCATGGCTGTTTTTGTCCGACAATCCTGACAAAAAAGTCCTGCTTGTTGATTTTGATGAGCCTATGCCTGACTCTTATTTAGAATATGAAAACCAACAATACCAAGGGTTTGGACTCGGCTTGATACTTTCTCATGGAGATGGCTTCACGGTGCAAAGCGGCATCAGTGCAAAATGCTCAAACCACCCGTTGCCACAAGGCTTAGCGTTTTTGCAACACTACTTGTCAGGTGAAAATCAGTGGACTATTCACGCTCCGCAACAAATTTGGGAATGGCACAAGCAATGAGTCGCTTAAATCAGTATTGGCGTGTGCTAGCAACCGGCTTTTGTTTTTCAGTATTTGGGTTAGGTGGTTTAGCACTGAGCTTCATTGTTATTCCGACTATTCGTATTTTCGTTTCGGATCAAACCGAACGTGAATATAAAGTTCAAGGTGCGATTCGATATTCATTCAACACCTTTTGTAAATTGATGAAGTTAAGTGGAGCAATCGATTACGAAATTATTGGTGCCGATATTCTTCAACAAGATCGTAATTGTTTAATTGTTGCCAACCATCCTAGTTTAATCGATTACGTTCTCATTGCTTCACAATTAAATCGCTGCGACTGTTTAGTAAAATCGGCAATATGGTCGAATCCTTTTATGAAGCACATCGTAAAAGCAGCCGGATATATTCCCAATGAAGCGCCGGATGATTTATTAGCACTTTGTGATGAACGATTTAACAAAGGCAACGTGTTGCTTATATTTCCTGAAGGGACAAGAACAACACCTGGTGTAGAACCAAAATTACAACGCGGCGCAGCACAAATTGCGGTAAGAACAGAGCGAGATTTAAGGGTTGTCCATATTACGGTAACGCCAAGTTTCCTCACAAAAGAGAAAAAATGGTATCAAGTACCGGCAACAAAGCCTTTTTTCAGGGTTGAAGTTAAGGATAAAGTTGAGATTGACCCTTTTATAAAGCAAACTACGTCGCCGACAATAGCGGCGCGACGCTTACAACAGCACCTAGCTGAAAACATTTTTCCAGAAAACTTTTATTAATAAGCAGGTCCCAGTGGAACAGTTACACAACGACATTAAGCAACTTATTATTGATGCTTTAAACCTTGAAGATTTAACCGTAGATGATATTGAAACGGATGCACCACTTTTTGGTGATGGACTTGGCTTAGATTCTATCGATGCACTTGAGCTTGGACTCGCAATTAAAAAACAATACAACATCGTTATTGATGCCGACGACTCAAACACGCGCGAACACTTTGCTTCTGTAGCAAACCTAGCGAAATACGTTTTTTCTCAAACTAATGAATAAGTTGTAGGTATATTCATGACTGATGTAAATAAAGATCAAGTATTTGAACAAGTTAAAGATGCGCTTGTTGAGCTGTTCGAAATTGACGCAGCCGACATTCAGTCAGATGCGCACTTATACCAAGATCTCGACCTTGATAGCATTGACGCCGTTGATTTGGTCGTACACCTACAGAATGTCACTGGCAAAAAAATCAAGCCAGCAGAGTTTAGTGCTGTAAGAACCGTTGACGATGTGGTTAACGCCGTCACTGAGTTATTGAAGGAAAGTTAATGCGCCAATTGCTGACTGGTCTGTCTGCAATTGTACTGTTTGCCTACCCCTTCGCCGTCTATTTCGGTATAGATAAATTTGGCTTGAACTTAGTCGGGGGCTTGTTAATTGCTGCGTTACTTTTGCGTGTTTTCGTCACAAATAAGACCCCACTAAAAGAGTTTAAATTCTTGGCGCTCGCTACGGGCGCTGTTGGCATTGTTCTAATTACACTTGGCATGGTGTTTAAACAACACGGGTGGCTTCAGTTTTACCCTGTGGTTGTCAATGTATGTATGCTGTGTGTCTTTGGACTGAGCTTAAAACAGCCGCAATCAATCATTGAAAGGCTTGCTCGCTTGCAAGAGCCTGACCTTCCGGCTAGTGGCGTGGCTTACACACGCAAAGTCACGATGGTTTGGTGCGTTTTTTTTGTACTGAATGCCGCTTTTGCGCTCTATACCTGTTTCCTACCAGTAAAAATATGGACGCTTTATAACGGCCTCATCAGCTACTTACTTGCTGGTGGCTTGTTCGCTGGAGAATGGATCGTGCGTCAATTTGTTCGAAAGGAACACTAATCGTATGAATACAACGTATTCGAACTTTACCTCCCTAGCGACCTTGTTCATCGCAGAGCGGTCTGAGCAATCCCCAGTCTCTTACGATCGCGATACGGTTATCACTTGGGGTGATTTCCAGAAGCACGTCGTAACGCTTGCTCAGCAGTTAGAAACCCAGCCAACGCAAAACATTGCGTTGTGTTTTGGCAACAGCTACCTATTTGCCGTTGGCTTTTTTGCTTGTTGTCACGCGGGAAAATCCATTGTATTGCCTGGTAACTACCAACCAGAAGCACTCAAAGAACTCAGCGAGCACTACGATTTATTGTTGCATGATGCCGATGTCTCTGTTCCAGAGCAGGTGAGTTCGCTTTTAATCGAAGCTAGTTCATTGTTAGAAACCACATTGACTAACAAACAACAAGTTGACCAACCTTATGTTTGGCGTAAATTGAATCTGGCACAAATACCAGTGACGCTATTCACTTCGGGTTCAAGCGGCAAACCAAAAGCCATTGAAAAAACGCTGAAACAGCTCGATATCGAAGTGTCTATTCTAGACAACCTATGGGGCGACACGATTGCCAACACACGCGTTGAAAGCACCGTTTCTCATCAACACATTTACGGCTTGCTGTTTCGCGTATTGTGGCCTTTGTGTTCTGCACGTCCATTTTCAGCACGCAACCTCGAATTCCCTGAGCAAATTGTCCATCACGCCGATGCTGACACCATGCTAGTAAGCAGCCCTGCGTTACTAAAACGACTCAATGAAGAGCATAATCCGGTTGCGATTCGGTGCGTATTTTCTTCTGGTGGCCCCCTGCCAAACCAAGCCGCGCAACACAGCCAACTGTTGTTTGGGTCACTTCCTATTGAAGTTTTTGGCAGCACAGAAACCGGCGGCATCGCCTACCGTCAGCAACACGTAGCCAGCACTCCTTGGACGTTATTCCCTGGTGTTGAAGCCGAGCTTAACCATGAGAATTGTTTAAAGCTCCGCTCGCCACACATTGATGAAAACACTTGGTACCAAACTGCGGATGAATGCTATTTCCATGATAGTATTTCTTTTGAATTGCGTGGACGCACTGACCGAATCGTCAAAGTCGAAGAAAAGCGTATTTCCCTTGTCGAAGTGGAAAAACGTTTAGAGCAATTGCCGTGGGTTCAAGAAAGCGTGGTGATCCCAATGGAAGAATCTGGTCGCCTCACGTTAGTCTCGATCATCGTACTTAACGATAAAGGCAGCGATGTGCTTAATGAACTTGGTAAAGGCAAATTTTGGCTTGAGCTTCGCAAGGCACTGCGCAATTGGCTAGAACCGATCGCTATCCCGAGAAAATTCCGAGTGGTCGACGAAATTCCATTGAACAGCCAAGGCAAACGCCAAGTTGCTGAAATTGAAAAACTATTCCAATAAAGCTAGTAACATGGATAAAAGAAAACCAACCATTCAGAATATTGAAGTGAGTGACCACACCGCGGAGCTTTCGCTGCGTGTGGATGCTGACATCTTAGATTTCCAAGGTCATTTCAGTCACTTTCCTCTTTTACCCGGCGTCACTCAAATTGACTGGGCGTTGTTCTACGCCGTTCAATATTTGAACACTCCCAAGGTATTTAAAGGAATGGAAGTCATCAAATTTCAAGAGCCGATTCTGCCAAACGCCGACGTTTGTCTCTCACTCTCTTGGGACAATGAGCGCGAGAAATTGACCTTTAAGTACACATCGAAAAACGGTGAAACCTTGGTGACTCACTCTTCAGGCAAAATGAAACTGGGTGAGTCACGTGAGTGATTACCGTCCCTGCTTTTTAATTCCTTGCTACAACCACGGCAGCACAATTGCAGACGTGGTTGCGTCGTTATCCTCTTTCGATTTGCCAGTGCTTGTCGTGGACGACGGCAGCAATGAAGACACCAAACAAGCACTTTCAGCGTTGAGTGAGCAAGGGCTGATAAAACTGATTAGTTTGAGTGAAAACCAAGGCAAAGGTGGTGCGGTGATGGCTGGCCTACATCGAGCTCACCAGCTTGGTTTTACGCACACCATTCAAATCGACGCAGACGGTCAACACGACCTAGAAGCACTACCCAAATTGCTCAGCGCCAGCGAAACAAAACCAGATAACCTGATTTCTGGCCAACCGATATACGACGAGAGCGTACCTAAATCCCGTTTGTATGGTCGCTACGCTACGCACGTGTGGGTGTGGATAGAAACCTTGTCACTGTCTATCAAAGACAGCATGTGCGGCTTCCGCGCCTACCCAGTGGCGAAAACGGTCGCCGTGTTGAACAAGGACAACATCGGCAAACGCATGGATTTTGATATCGAAATTCTGGTGCGAATGTACTGGGAAGGCGTCGATATTGATTTTGTTCCAACGCGCGTGATCTACCCTGAAGGTGGCATTTCTCACTTCGACGCATTGTGGGATAACGTCAAGATAACCTGGATGCACACTCGCCTATTTTTTGGCATGTTGCCGCGCATTCCTTCGCTACTCGCCAGAAAGCGCCGTCACACAGACGACAGTAATGCCCACTGGTCGAAACGAAAAGAACAAGGCACGATTTTAGGCATCAAAACCTTACTCGCGGTTTATCGCTTGTTCGGCAGAAAAGCGTTCGACCTGATTTTGAAGTTAGTCATGCGCTACTACCACTTCACGGGTAAATCTGCCCGCGAAGCATCTGAGATTTACCTGCAAAACTTACAGCACTACGCAACGCAGCAGAACATCGCACTGCCAAAGCAGTTGGACAGCTATCATCATCTGCTTTCTTTTGGGCGAACCATGCTCGACAAACTGGCTGCCTGGCAAGGTGACTTTAACGTCGATAACCTAACCATTCACGGCCAGCATCATTTCGAAGAGATGGCGCAGAAAAAACAAGGCGTGCTCATTTTAGGCTCGCACCTTGGCAATATCGAACTCTGCCGTGCTCTTGGTCGTCGACACTCTCATGTCAAAATCAATGCCTTGGTATTTACCCAACACGCTGAACAATTTAATGCGGTAATGAAGGCGGTAAACCCAAATTCGGAACTGAATCTGATTCAAGTCAGCTCAATGGGACCAGACACCGCGATTCTGCTTCAACAAAAAATCGAGCAAGGCGAATGGGTGGTGATCGTTGGCGATCGCACTTCCACCAGCAAAGAAAATCGTGTCGTTTGGGCCGACTTTCTTGGTAAACCTGCCCCATTCCCGCAAGGCCCATTCATGCTGGCCTCGGTATTAAAAGCGCCGGTCTATCTACTCTTCGGCCTACGCGACGATGAAGCGAACACTCCGCATTTTAATGTGTACTTTGAACACTTTAGTGACCAAATCACGCTACCGCGCAAGGAGCGTCAGCAGGCACTAGAACACGTTGTTCAACAGTACGCACACAGATTAGAACACCACACACTGCAAGCGCCGTTACAGTGGTACAACTTTTTTAACTTCTGGACTTTAAGTAATCAGCCACATGACAAACAACAATAATCACAACATCACTTTTGGTGCCCAATCTTTAACCATCGAAGATGTCGTTGCCATTGCTCAAGGTGCAAAGGCAAGCATGAACACCTCGCCAGAATTTACCGCGAAAATCGATCGTGGCGTGGCGTTTCTGGAACGGTTACTGAAAGAAGAAGGCGTTATTTACGGCGTGACCACGGGTTACGGCGATTCATGTACAGTGGCGATTCCACCCGCTCTTGTGGATGAACTTCCGTTGCACCTTACGCGCTTCCATGGCTGTGGCTTAGGTCGAATCCTTTCTCATGAACAAGCTCGCGCGGTGTTGGCGACACGTTTATGTTCATTGTCGCAAGGCGTATCTGGCGTGTCTCACGATCTGTTGAACCAAATCGTTACGCTTATCAACCACGATATTGCGCCGCGTATTCCACAAGAGGGCTCGGTGGGCGCAAGCGGCGATTTAACGCCTCTGTCTTACCTAGCGGCGACCTTAATTGGCGAGCGTGAAGTGCTTTACAAAGGCGATGTGCGACCAACACAAGAAGTGTTTGCAGAGCTGGGCATTGAGCCAATTCGCCTAAAACCAAAAGAAGGTTTGGCGTTAATGAACGGTACATCCGTGATGACTGCCCTCGCCTGTCTTGCCTACAAACGCGCAGAATACCTAGCGCAGCTGTGCACCAAGATTACCGCAATGGTCTCTGTGGGTATGCAAGGTAATGACTTCCACTTTGATGAAGCGCTGTTTGCGGTAAAACCTCACCCTGGTCAACAGCAAGTTGCGGCTTGGCTACGTGATGATCTCAATGCTGAGCGTCCGCCACGCAATAGCGACCGACTGCAAGATCGCTACTCGCTGCGTTGTGCGCCACACGTGATTGGCATGGTGCAAGACTCCCTGCCTTGGCTACGTCAATTGATTGAGAATGAACTAAATAGTGCCAACGACAATCCAATTATCGATGGCGACAACGAGCGCGTTCTCCACGGCGGTCACTTCTACGGTGGTCATATCGCAATGGCGATGGATACGTTGAAAGTGAACATTGCCAACTTGGCTGATTTGCTGGACCGTCAGATGGCGCAACTGATGGATTACAAGTTCAATAACGGCCTGCCGTTTAACTTAACCGGTGCAGAAGGCGAGCGTAAACCGATCAACCACGGCTTTAAAGCGGTTCAGATTGGTATCTCAGCTTGGACGGCAGAAGCGTTGAAAAACACCATGCCAGCGAGCATTTTTTCTCGCTCAACCGAATGTCACAACCAAGACAAAGTGAGCATGGGCACCATTGCGGCTCGTGACTGCCTACGCGTACTTGAGTTAACAGAGCAAGTTGCTGCGGCTTCACTCCTAGCAAGCGTTCAAGCGGTTGAGATTCGTCGTCGTCATAACGAATTGGACGAACACCACATGAGTCAGAGTTTGCGAGTAATTCGTGACGCCGTGCTGAGCGAGTTTGAATTTGTGATTGAAGATCGCCCATTAGAACAAGATTTGCGTCATTTCATTGAACGCATTCAGCAACGTCATTGGCCACTCTACGCGGAGGTATAATGCAAGAGCAGGTTCTCTACCCGTTAGAAGCAGAGGTGACTATGGTCACCTCATTCCAAGATGCTGACCCGATGGGCGTGATTTATCACGGCAACTTCTTTCGGTATTTTGAAGAAGCGCGTCGTGTGCTGATGGAAAAGATCCAATACAGCTATCGCGATATGCAAGACTCTGGGTACATGTGGCCGATCATCGATACGCGCGTTAAATACGTGAAGGCGATTCCGTTTAATCACACCATTCGTATTACCGCGCAACTCACTGAGTGGGAAAACCGCTTACGTGTGGATTACGTGATTTACGACGCCGAAACGAATCAACGTATGTGCAAAGCGCATACAACGCAAGTCGCCGTATCCATTGAAAAGCAAGAGATGTGCTTTGTTTCTCCAGCAGTCTTTTTAGATAAAGTAGAGCGATGGCACAACCATGGGAGCCTGAACTAATGCAAAAGTGGTTACTCTCTTTTTTGCTGATATTTTCTGTTTCAGCACTGGCAACACCGACAGCAAATGTAACGGATTTGGCATCGCTTCAACAGCAGTTGTCTCAGCATGAAATCGTACGCGGAGATTTTACGCAGCAGCGTCATCTGGAAATGTTTAGTCAACCTTTAACCTCTAAAGGTCAGTTCACACTGAGCAAAACACATGGCTTGTTGTGGCAACAAACAGAACCTTTCACAGTCAATTTGGTATTGACGGAAAACAAACTTCGTCAGACTTTTGCTGACCAAGCTCCGAAAACGATCTCTGCACAAGAAAACCCAATGGCGTTCTACTTTAGCCATGTATTTTTATCCGTGTTCCACGGGGATACTTCTGCACTGCAAGAACAATTCACACTCGATTTTTCAGTTGAGAACAATCAGTGGCAGCTCGTTTTAGTGCCCAAACAGTCGCCATTAAATGCAGTGTTTCAATCCATCACTCTTTCCGGTAAAACGCACATAGATCGCCTAACCCTACAAGAACTGCGTGGCGATAAGACCGAAATCACATTTACGAACCAGACCTCTCTACCTCAGGAACTCACGGATGCCGAAGACGCTCAATTCCGTTTCTAAACTCAGTCTCGGCACTCACACCTTTGCTCTGGTTTGGCTCAATCTCGTTGTTTTAGCGGGCGCGTTGCTACTCAAACAATGGGTTTGGAGTGCAGAATCTCCGATTGAGACCAACATTTTAAAACTGCTGCCGAAGAACCAACAAAACCCAGTGGCTGAGCAAGCCTTTGAGTCGGTCTCGGCAAGTATGAGCGACAAAGTCATTTTCGTGATCACAGCGCCGGACAAAAATGCCCTTTTTGCAGCGGCCGCTGAATTTGATAAGGGGTTACGACAAAGTAATCATTTTCGCGATGTGGTGGGAAAAATCTCACCTCAAGAGCAGCAAGCTTGGGCAAGTTACTACTTTAAGCACCGTTTCCAATTGCTGACGCCTGAGCAACGAGAGCGTTTAAGCCAAAATCCAGAACAGCAAGTGCAGCATGTGATTCAGTCTCTGTACAACCCGTTTTCTGGAGTGACTGGGCAAGAGTTACAAAATGATCCTTTCTTGCTATTTCGTGATTATTTAAGCCAAGTTACCCAGCAATCGTCCTCTTTCCGATTGGATAATGGCTATCTATCCGTCGGAAAAGACGGTGCTCAATACTTGCTTATTACTGCTGAGCTTAAAGACTCGCCTTATAGCCTAACTGGGCAGCTTGCCGTCCCTGACATTCAAGCGCTAGAACAAAGCGTCGTGCAGAAATATGGCGCTGAAGTGGCACATACTGGCGTTCTATTTTACGCCGACTTTGGTACGCAAAGTGCCAAATCGGAGATCAGTACCATCGGTGTGTTCTCTCTGCTCGGTATCATTGCATTATTCGTGTTGGTCTTTCGTAGTGTGATGCCACTGTCTCTGGCACTGCTTTCCATCACCATTGGTTTGCTCGTTGCGTTGTCCGTTACGACGTGGATTTTTGGAAAAGTCCATCTGTTCAGCTTAGTGTTTGGCGCAAGTTTAATCGGCGTGTCTATCGACTACGCATTCCACTACCTAACCGAACGTCTTGCGGCGGGAAATGAATGGGATAGCGAGCAAGGGTTAAAGCATATTTTCATAGCTATCACACTTGGCTTAATCACCAGTTTGATCGGCTATTTGGGCATGTTAGTTGCGCCGTTTCCTGGTTTGCAGCAGCTTGCGCTGTTTTCATCCATTGGTCTGATTGCCGCTTACATCACCGTGGTGGCTTGGTATCCGATACTGGCTCGTAACCCATCGCGATCCATTTCGACATTACCGGGACAATCACTGTTGGCGAAATGGTTAACGCTTTGGAATCAACCTCGAATTAAAGTCGGATTGCCGATGTTATGTGTGGTTGCGAGTGGCTTTTTCTTGCTGCAATTGAACTACGATGACGACATTCGTCTGCTGCAAACGATGCCGAACGATCTCAAGCAGCAAGAAACCTTGATTACGACGCTCAGTGGCATGCAATCTTCGCAGCAAATGTTGGTCGTTACCGCCGACGATGACGAAAACCTAATGAAAAAGCTGGAGTCTTTGACGCCAACATTAGAAGCGTGGAAAGCGGACAGCACCATCGAAAGCTACCAGAGTCTGAGTCGCTACTTGAGCTCGGTGGAGCGTCAGCAACAAGACTATCAATTGATTCGCGATCTTTACGCGACACAATCCAGCCCACTAGCTTCCGGACTGAGCTTAAGTAAAAAGCCTAAAATGGACGCCGACTTTATCCCTGTCACGGTTGAGCAGTACTTGCAAAACCCGGTATCAGCGCCTGTACGTTTTCTTCATTTGGGTAAGATCAAAGGAAAATCGGCAACGGTTGTGGTGTTAAACCAATTGCAAGACTCCGCCGTTGTTAAGGCATTTACCAAATCACAGTCTGATGTTGTCTACCTAAACAAAGCTGAAGAAATATCCGCCCTATTTGGTGAATACCGAATCAAAATCATGGAGCTATTGGTAGCCGCCAGTGCTGTGATCTTTCTGGTGTTAATCAAGCGGTATGGTCTGCAACACAGTTGGCGAGTTTTACTGCCATCATTGATTGCTTGCGCCTGCGGTCTGGCAACTGCTGTCGCGATGGGAACAACGTTAAACCTGTTCAACTTGCTTGGCTTGGTGCTCATTCTTGGTATCGGAATCGATTACACTCTGTTCTTTGCCGAGAAAGCCCGCAGCGTGAGCACACTATTGGCGATCACCCTTTCGGCAATAACCACTGTGCTGTCATTTGGGTTGCTGTCACTAAGCCAAACTCACGCGATTCACAGTTTCGGCATTACGGTGTTAAGTGGTATTTTTGTCGCTTGGCTGCTCTCTCCGATTGCGATTAAAACAGAGGAAACGACGTCATGATTTTTAACCATGCTTTTCGCTGCGCGGCGTTAATCGCACTGAGTCTGTTTTTAAGTGCATGTAGCTTGGTACCTCACCAATCGACGCCTCAGGTCGACATTGACGAGCACACCCAAGTTAGCTTGCCCACTCCCGCAAGCTTGGGCTATCAGTTGTCTGCCAGTCAGTTGATTACGGCTTCTTGGGCAATAGATGGTAAAACCACATCTGAGCAACTTCCGGTACAACTGCAAGTAACCAACAACGAAGTGGTGCTGGCAGGCTTCTCATCCTGGGGGACAAGAGTACTGTCATTGTCTTACGATGGAGAACAAATCCAAACCGAAGTACTCAACGGTTTACAAGGTTCGCTACCGCAGCCAGAACAGGTATTATTTAACCTGATGATCACGCTCTGGCCGAGTTCCGCTTGGGAAGGATCGTTAAATGAGGTAAGGTGGCGAATTATTGATAAAAATAATTCTCGCGCCATCTTTGATAGCGACGGTGAAAAGATCATTGAGATTCAATACAGCTCTTCTAACAAGTTAGAGGGTAAGATTGATTTTCATCACCTCAAACATCAGTTTTCAATTTCTATTCAAACACTGCAACATCAGATTAATTAAGAACAATTTAGAATAACAATATGCCTATTCGCTCTTCTCAACCTTTGTATATTCAGGCCTGTGGCTTTCACTCTGCCATGGGACAAGATGACGCCATCATCCACCAGTGTTTATCAGGAGCGAAACCATCCAACATGGTGGTTGACCAAGATATTTTAAATTCAGGCCTCCAAACAGTAATCGGTCGAATTGCACAGACGTTACCGCAATTACCGACCGCACTCAGCCAGTTTGATACGAGAAACAACCGCCTCGCACTTTCGGCTTTGCAGCAAATCGAAAGCGACGTGCGTGAAGCCATTGCTAAATATGGTCGTGACCGTATCGCAGTCGTGATCGGCACCAGCACGTCTGGCATTTCAGATGGCGAAATCGCATTTGGCGAAAAGCTGGCAAATGGTGAGTTTCCCGCCGACTACCATTACACCAAACAAGAACTTGGCAACTGCAGCGATTTTATTGCCGCCTACTTTGATTTGAGCGGCCCACATTACTCAGTTTCCACCGCTTGCTCTTCTAGTGGTCGCGTCTTTTTAACCGCGCAACGCCTGATTCGCTCTGGCATTGTTGATGCGGTCATTGTAGGTGGTGTGGATACCATTTGTCGCCTAACGCTAAACGGCTTTAACGGTTTAGAAGCTCTATCCGATACCCTTTGTAAGCCGTTTGACCAGCATCGCAACGGCATCAATATCGGCGAAGCCGCAGCATTAATGTTGCTAAGCAAAACACCTGCGCCCGTTGCTCTTCTCGGAGCTGGCGATAGCTCAGACGCGCACCACATTTCCGCACCACACCCAGAAGGGTTAGGCGCAGAAGAAGCGATGAAAAAAGCGTTGGCCAATGCAGGACTTACAGCGCAAGACATTGGTTACATCAACGCGCATGGCACAGCAACGCCGTTAAACGATGTGATGGAAAGCAAAGCCATTCACCGCTGCTTTGGTAACTCCGTCCCTGTGAGTTCAACAAAGCCACTTACCGGACACACATTAGGCGCTGCAAGTGCAACGGAAGCCGCGATCGCTTGGCATATTCTCAAGTACAACCTTGACTTGCCAATGCAACACTGCGAAACCAAAGCAGACGATATCCATATATCGTTAGTTGAGACGCCAACCAAGCTGGGTAACAAAGCGATTCTCAGCAACTCTTTTGCTTTTGGTGGCAATAATATTAGTCTTATTTTTGGTTACGCTCATGACTAAACTTCCTCCCATCGAACAACTTTTGCCACACGACAAACCAATGATCTTGGTCGATCGTGCTTTGGATGTTCAACAAGATACGATTCACTGCCAGGTTGATATCGCAGAACACAACCCGTTCTTCGACTCGACCTCTCAAACCGTGCCAGCTTACGTTGGCATTGAGTTTATGGCGCAATCTGTCGCGGCGTGGTCTGGTTACCACGCATTAATGAAAGAACAAGCGCCACCGATTGGCTTTTTACTTGGTAGCCGTCGATACACTTCTGAATGCGATGCGTTTTCTCGCGGACAGGTGCTCGATGTGTATGCTGAAAAAGTTATGGAAGATAACGGTATGGCGGTTTTTTCAGCCCGTATTGAGCTACAAGGAACTGTTGTAGCGACTTGCCAATTGAACGTTTACGTTCCATCAGAAGAAAAATTACAAGAAATGAAAATCAGGAGTCAACAATGACCCGACAAGTCCTCGTTACAGGTGCCAGCAAAGGCATCGGTAAAGCCATTGCCGTTCAGTTAGCCAAAGATGGTTTCCAAATCATTGTCCATTACATGGGCGATCAACAAGGCGCGCAAGACACCCTAGACACCATCGAACAGCATAGTGGTAACGGTCGTCTTATCCAATTTGACATCAGTGACCGTGCAGATTGTCGTGAGAAGCTAGAAGCCGATATCGCCAAACACGGCGCTTACTATGGCGTCGTGAACAATGCTGGCATCACAAAAGATACCGCTTTCCCTGCGATGACCGAAGAAGAATGGGATGGTGTGATTCATACCAACCTAGATAGCTTCTACAACGTTCTTCACCCTTGTGTTATGCCTATGGTGCAAAAGCGCAAAGGCGGCCGAATTGTTACCCTTGCATCAGTCTCTGGCCTGATGGGTAACCGTGGTCAAACCAACTACAGCGCAGCAAAAGCGGGCGTAATTGGTGCAACAAAATCACTCGCACTTGAACTGGCAAAACGCAAAATCACCGTTAACTGCGTTGCACCGGGACTTATCGACACAGGCATGGTAGACGAACACGTAAAAGAACACGCGATGCCGCAAATTCCTTTGCGCCGCATGGGAGAACCAGAAGAAGTCGCTGGTTTAGTCAGTTACCTTATGTCTGACATCGCAGGCTATGTAACTCGCCAAGTCATTTCGGTAAACGGAGGCCTAGTATGAGCCGTCGAGTTGTTGTAACCGGAATGTCGGGTGTGACTGCGTTTGGTAACGATTGGCAATCTGTCGAGCCAAAACTGCGTGACTGCCAGAACGCGACGCAATACATGCCTTCTTACGAACAGTATGATGGTTTGAACACTAAGCTCGCGGCACCCATTTTAGATTTTGATCTGCCAAAGCACTACAAGCGCAAACAAGTACGTGGCATGGGGCGTGTTTCCAAATTAGCGACCGTCGCAACAGAAAACGCACTAAGCCAAGCAGGTTTGATTGGTAACGACGTGCTAACCAACGGTCAAACGGGTATCGCATACGGCTCATCAACAGGCAGTACCGACGCAATCGGCGCATTTGGTGTCATGCTGAATGAGAAAACCACTAAAGCGATCACCGCAACGACTTACGTGCAGATGATGCCGCATACCACGGCAGTGAACGTTGGTCTATTTTTCGGTTTGAAAGGCCGAGTGATCCCAACCAGCAGTGCATGTACCTCTGGCAGCCAAGCAATCGGCTACGCCTACGAAGCGATCAAGCACGGCTACCAAACGGTAATGGTTGCTGGTGGCGCTGAAGAATTGTGCCCAACGGAATCCGCTGTCTTCGATACCCTTTTTGCCACCAGTCTGAAGAATGAAGACCCGAAAAGCACACCAAGACCTTATGACTCCGATCGCGATGGTTTGGTGATTGGTGAAGGTGCGGGAACGCTGGTTCTGGAAGAGTACGAACACGCCGTCGCTCGTGGCGCGAAAATCTATGCAGAAATCATCGGTTTTGCCAGCAACTGTGATGCCGCACACGTCACTCAACCTCAGATGGAAACCATGCAAATCTGTATGGAAATGGCTTTGCAAAACGCGGGCATTCCTGCTGAGAAGATCGATTATGTATCAGCTCACGGCACTGCCACCGACCGCGGCGATATTGCAGAAAGCAACGCAACAGCGAATGCTCTGGGCAAAGTGCCAATAAGTTCACTCAAGAGCTACTTTGGCCACACACTAGGCGCGTGTGGCGCAATTGAAGCGTGGCTAGGTTTAGAAATGATGCACACAGGTTGGTTCAACCCAACGCTCAACCTAGAAAACCTCGACGAGCAATGTGGCGATTTAGACTACATTGCCGGACAAGGCCGAGAGCTGGACGTGAAATATTTGATGAGTAACAACTTCGCCTTTGGCGGCATCAACACCTCCATCATCTTTAAAAAGATGTAATGCCCTTAGTAAATGCAAAAGCGCTGGTTAGCCAGCGCTTTTTTGTTAGTTACCAATCAAACTTCATTTATCACGAGGTAATAGCAAACGAGATATTACCATTCCGCGATACACAGGCGACTTTTAACACCACGAATTTGTAATCCCATCGCTTCAAAGACATGCTCAAAATCTTGGCAAGATGCTGGCACATTAGGTAGCGACAATGAAGCCTCGGTAAAAAATGTCCGACTCAAACTATCCGTCTCTCCCCAAGCTAGCTGCCACCAATCCAAAATTCGCGGCTTAGATGCGTTTAATCGATAGCTAGCAGGAATACGATCACGTTTGTTCAGGTTTTCAGCCTTAGAAGTTGGTAGTAAGTTCCACTTATCATTGTTGGGCCAATAAGCAAAAGGCAAACAGTGATCAACGTGATACTCATTTCGTAATTTGCTTCCACTCCATACACTGACAATGTCGCAATGGCTGAGCTTCAACTGTTCAATTCTCTTTCGCACGACTCGCGTATCATGGTCTTTATCAATCCAGACCAAACAATCATGATACGTTTGCAGTGGAATACCCCGCTCTTGATTAGACCGAAATCGTTGCATTTCCATAATCCACTGGTTGACCACCAGCGGCTCAATCCAAGAGTTATACAATCGAAAACAATCCCAAAGGCTTTCATCCAACACAAACAGCCCATAACTTTCGAGGAATTCGCTATCCACAACAATTGAACTTTTTGGCTTCTTAGCTGAACGAATCATTTCAAAGTAAGGGTTTGATTTATCACCTTGATAGGTAAAGGTGACGGGACCATCTTTTATGGTTTTTAAGCTGTCTTTTATTGCTTTATCAAGCGCCACTGCATCTTCACCCAAAAATGTCATGCCTATAGCAAGATCATCAGGACTTAAATGGGAAAGTCTGCCCCAACCATCGGGCTTTATAAAACCTAGCCCTTTAGACGAGTTCGAGCTTTGCTGGATGTTCTCTTTATCGATTAAACGCTTAAATTGACGAATCCAATATAAGCCGACTAATCCTAATGGGATGGCAACTTTACCTTCGCTGCGATCAACCACTGCACCAGAATGAGCGTCTGCAATACGTAGTAAAGTACGTAGTAGTGCTAGTTTATAGGTAGCCGATTTGGAATCATTGACGATAATGTGGCGAACCTTATTCAGATCACCAGAACCATCATCAGGCAAAGACATCACTACCGTTTGCCAAGATACACCCGTTCGCTTTAACTGATCATCATCGAGAGATACGTTCCTCACCATTAAAGCGCTATTCTTTGCAAACTTTTCGAGCTCTTCAACCGATACCGGATAAGCTTTACGACCGTCAGAAAAGTCACCGTGACGAAGGCTAATCACCAATCGACCATTAGGCGCTAACAAATTTGCAAGTTTGCGAAATGCACGTTCACGGTGCGTAGGCGCAAGATGCATCCATACCGCACTGACAAGAATTAAATCGAAGCGAAAGCCAAGATTAATGGTTTTCTCAAGCTTAGGTAATGCATCTTCAAGCCAAGTAACGGAATCGCCACAGTAAGACTTACCAAGCCTTAGAAGTGCTTGAGCAGGCTCAATCGCAACAACTTCACACCCATGTTCAGCCATCCATTTCGCGTCTCGACCAGAGCCCGCGCCAACATCTAACACGCGATCTCCAGCCTGGGGCCAGAAAACTCTCCAACTCGCGTGGACATCCTCAAACTGGAGCGATGTGTATTGCTTCGCGAAAGAGTCGGCGTGTTGGTCATAAAAATTAGAAGTGGCAGGCATAAAGACTAACGAAAGATAATTAATATGCGTCCATATTAATTGCTAGAAATTGCAATGGCTAGAATGCCATTCAAAAGTTGTAGATAGAGTGGTAATTACAGCCAAAAACCTAAAAACGACAAAGCCCCGACAACTCAAAGAGTTATCGGGGCTTTTGAATAAATGGCACGCCCTATTGGATTCGAACCAATGACCACATCCTTAGAAGGGACGTGCTCTATCCAGCTGAGCTAAGGGCGCGCTACAGGGACAGGATTATACGAGTTCAAACGGGTAAATCAACGGGTTTTCATAACATTCTGATCTGAATGCCTAAAAAAAGTCCATCAAAACGCTTAATGTTCAAAAACACCACAAAGCAAACGTTTGCGTATGGATGTTAATAAGAAATTCTGCGACAATGCGCCGCAGATAATTTGCCTTCTTAATTTATAAGGAAAGTCATGACTGCTCAAAATATAGACGGAACTCTCATTTCCCAAACTGTTCGATCCGAAGTGGCAGCACGTGTTAAAGCTCGTGTTGAAGCTGGGCTACGTGCCCCTGGTTTAGCAGTGGTTCTAGTTGGTGAAGATCCTGCTTCTCAGGTTTATGTCGGTAGCAAACGCCGCGCATGTGAAGAAGTTGGGTTTGTTTCTAAGTCTTTTGACCTTCCTGCGTCTAGCTCAGAAGAAGAGTTACTAGCGCTGATTGATGAATTAAACAACGATGATGAAATTGACGGCATTCTAGTGCAATTACCCCTTCCTGCGGGCATCGACACAACACATGTTTTAGAGCGCATTCACCCAGAGAAAGACGTGGATGGCTTCCACCCTTACAACGTTGGTCGTCTTGCACAACGTATTCCAAAGCTTCGCTCTTGCACGCCAAAGGGCATCATTACCCTACTAGACCGTTACAACATAGAGCTTCGTGGCAAACATGCTGTTGTGGTTGGTGCATCAAACATTGTTGGTCGTCCAATGACACTTGAACTGCTGCTTGCGGGCTGCACGACAACAACATGTCACCGTTTTACCAAAGACCTAGAGAGTCATGTGCGTCAAGCTGACGTTGTCGTGGTTGCGGTTGGTAAGCCAAACTTCATCCCTGGAGAGTGGATTAAGAAAGGTGCAGTGGTTATCGATGTCGGCATTAACCGTCTTGATTCAGGCAAGCTAGTTGGCGACGTGGAATACGATAAAGCACGTGAAAGTGCGAGCTTTATTACTCCTGTCCCTGGTGGTGTTGGCCCAATGACCGTCGCAAGTTTAATTGAGAACACGATGCTCGCTTGCGAACAGTTCCACACGGACAAATAACGTAAAACTTCAGATACGAAAAAGGCTCCGCAAGGAGCCTTTTTGCTAATTTTAGGTATCTCTTTCAGTTACAGACTTAAAATCACGCCCGCAATTGAAGCGCTCATTAAGTTCGCCATCACACCAGCGATAATCGCACGGAAACCATGTTTAGAAACAAATGCACGCTTTTCAGGTACCAATGAGCCCAACCCACCAATCAGCATCGCCATGCTTGAGATGTTTGCAAAACCACACAAAGCAAACGTCACGATTGCTTGTGAGTGTTCACTGAGTTGAGACTTCACTTCAGCAAGCTGGATGAAAGCAACGAACTCATTCACCACAATCTTATTACCAATCAGCGAGCCTGCTGTGGTTGCTTCTTGCCATGGCACACCTAATAACCAAGCGACAGGTGCGAATACATAACCTAGGATCAGCTCGAAGCTTAGTGGCGTCCCAACAAGGTCACCAATCCAACCTAGCATGCCGTTTAACATTGCAATGACACTGATGAACGCCAATAGCGTACCACCTACCGATACAGCAATGCGTACACCCGCCATTGCACCATCGGCTAATGCTTCTACTACGTTGGTTGCACGTGGAATTTCAACTTGGCTAATGTCGATATCTGCTGCTTTATCCGTATCTTCTGGCATTAAGATTTTTGCCATTAACAAGCCCGCAGGTGCCGACATAAATGCGGCAGCGATCAGGTAGTTAAGGTCAACGCCCAGTGACGCGTAACCGACCAACGTTCCACCAGCAACAGAAGCCAAACCACCTGTCATCACCGCAAAGAACTGCGAGTCGGTCATGTGCTTTAGGTATGGCTTTACCATCAATGGCGCTTCAATGGTGCCAACAAAAATATTCGCCGTTGCAGACAAAGACTCCGCGCGACCGATACCCAGCAGCTTTTGAATACCGCCACCGATAAAGTTGATGATTTTTGGCATCACACCAATGTGATAAAGACCGGAGATAAGAGAGGAGAAGAAAACGATGATACCCAGAACATTGATCGCAAAGGTGAAGCCCCCTGTCGCCAAATTACCGAATAAAAACGCAATGCCCTCTTGACCATAGTTGATCAAATTCGACACAACGCTGCTCACTGAATTCAGCGCATCTCGTCCTGCTGGTACATATAAAACCAACAACGCAAACAGTACCTGCAAAGCAAACGCAAACGACACTGTTCTCAGCTTTATATTTTTTCTATTTGTAGAAAGTAGCCATGCTACGAATAGTATGGCTACGATACCAATAATTGAGTTCATAAAATGAATCCGACAGAAGGGGGATATGGAAGGCACCGGATTGTATAGCGGACTCAAAATGCTGCAAGTTGAGGATGTTAACAGTGTGAAAAGTTTAAGCGCCCAATAATTGACCTTAATCATAAGGCATTGAATTATATAAATATAAACGTTTGCTTATTTTTATTGTTTCCATATAGAAAAGATGTTTCTAGTTCTGGAAAAATTTTTGTGAAGTGAATCACCTTATGTGCCGTTCAATAACGTCATTGATCCTGTTACTTAGGAATAGATATGTAAGGCGCTAGACGTTGATCCCAATGACACGGGTTACCGATCTTCTGTTTGATGAAGTTAATCACTGCGGATATTTTTTTTGGCATATGTTGGCGGCTTGGATACACCGCATAAAACGGCATCGACTGGCTTGCTTTCCAGTCCGGTAACAACTGTATTAACTTACCCGTTCTAAACTCATCACCCAGTAAGTAAGTGGCAAGGTAGGCAATGCCCCAACCTGCAATAGCGGCATCCCGAACGGCTTCTGCCAGATCCACTGAATAGTTGCCCGAAACTTTTACGTTCAACTCCTGCTGATCTTTAGTAAACGCCCACCCCGTATAGTCACGCTCCCAGCTTCTGTATATAAGACAGTTGTGAGAAGACAAGTCATCCGGCTCTGTTGGCGTATCATGTTTCAATAAGTAATCTGGTGATGCCGCCACAACAAACTGGCAATCCGTCAAACGCTGCGCAATGTAGCCTTCAGGCAAATGCTCGTTGTTGGTCACCCATAAATCGAGCCCTTCGGCTAACATATCGACCTTATAGTCAAACAAATGCACCTCCACTTGAAGTTGAGGATACAGTTCGCGCAACTCTTGAATTGCAGGGATAATGTGCAAGGTACCGAATGATTGCGACAAACCAAGACGCACTAAGCCTGCCACTTCATCCCGCTGGGTTTCCATCTCTAATGTAGCACTGCTCACCGCTTGTACTACTTGCTCACAGTGATGAAAAAAGGTTTTTCCTGCCTCAGTCGGCGTAAAGCTTCGCGTAGTGCGTTGAACAAGCTTGATACCAAGAGACGCTTCTAGCTGGCTCAACTGCTTACTCACATGAGACACCGACACGCCTAAGCTCTTTGCAGCAGCCGTGAAACTTTTATGTTTAAGAAGAGCGGAGAAGATCACCATTTGTGCAGCACGTTCAGATAACACGCTTTACCTCGATTTGATTATAGGAAAAACAAAGGACTCCGAAGAGCCCTCATATTGAATACTGGATGCCAAGTGATTATTTGATAACAGCTCAGTATTTAATTCGGTCAGCCAAGTGACTCACGGCGAGTGCGAAGTAGTAAGAGCGGTTCCACTTCATCAGTACGTTGTAGTTATTGTAAACCAGATACGTACGACCATTTTCGTCGTCCGGCATGATCAACCATGCTTTGATGTCTTCATCCAGTTTTGGCAACGGACTACCGTCGTATTTTGTGATGCCAAGTTTGCTCCACTCCTGAAGGTATTTGCCTTTTTCAGCCGTGCGCCCTTCTAAGCTACGATCAATGCCTTTAGGGACTTTCACTTGGCGACCCCAAGTGTATTTGTCATCCCAGCCGGACTTGCTCAAATAGTTAGCAGTTGATGCAAATACGTCGGCTTCAGATTGCCAAATGTCTTTTTTACCATCCCCGTTGCCGTCAGCGGCAAAACGAAGAAAAGAGCTTGGCATAAACTGACATTGCCCCATCGCACCAGCCCATGACCCCTTAAAGTTTTCTAGTTCAATATGGCCTTGATCGAGGATCTGCAATGCCGACATGGTCTCTTTACGGAAAAACTCTTCACGACGACCTTCAAATGCCATTGTCGACAACGCGTCAATCACTTTGAAGTTACCCGTAAATTTACCAAAGTTACTTTCTACACCCCACAGCGCCACGATAAAGCGAGGCTGCACACCGTACTCATCGCCTATACGCTTTAGCTCGGTGTAATGCTCTTTATAGAGTTGTCTTGCTTGCTTCACCTTCCATTCGGGCACCGCGCGAGGAATGTATTCATCCAACGTCAGTTTCTTCTCTGGTTGGTTTCGGTCCGCTTTTACTGCTCGAGGCTTGTACTCAACATTCGCAAAAGCAGCACTAATGACCTGCTCTGAGATACCTTTATCACGCGCTTCAGCACGCAGCTTATTCAAGTATTCATCGAAACCCTCGCTACTTGCAAAAGCCGAGGTACACACACCAACGCTAAGCATGGTAGCCAGTATTTTTTTCATATTGCCCTCCTTGAGCAAGGCAGAAATCCCAGATGAAAAACGATGACGTTATTCGCCTTTCTGCTGGGCTTTTTGTTCTTTGTACTTTTCTAGTAGGTTCTCCGGCGGAGGCGGAACCTGCAAAAAGAAGCCATCATTTTGCAATGAAGCCTTCACTTTTTCGATATCAACTTGTGCCAATTTACGGCCATCAAGTTTAATCGTCATAACAGCGATAGGCTTACCGAACATCTGCATTAAGGTGTCAGGAACCTGTGAAAAATCATCCTTTTTCGGAATATAGAGATAAGTACCTTCTTTTTTCGAGCTTTTATAAATAGAACAAAGCATGACACGCCTTTTATGCTGATTTAGCCGCGTTGAGTGCGGATTAGGTTGAAAACGTCAAATTCTCGCAAACTTAATAGCAAATTTGAGATTAATTCACCTATTTGCCCACGAGAGAACTTGCTGCGTCAAAGGATGAAATATAACATGACAGACCTAGTTTAAGGCAACGCTCTTTCAATAAAGGCAAGAAGTCCACGATGACCCATTCACCAGACCTTAAAGGTAGCAGTTTTACATTGTCAGTTTTACACCTTTCTGACAATGAGATCGCAAAGACTGTCGAATTTTTGCAAGAAAAAGTTTCTCAAGCACCTTCTTTTTTTGCATCCGCGCCTTTGGTAATCAATATAGCAAAAGTACAAGGCGACATTGATTTCCCTAAGCTTAAACAAGGCATCTCAGATGCTGGTTTTATTCCGGTCGGTGTAACGGGCTGTAAAGACAAGCGTGTACAAAATCTTGCTTCCGAAGCTGGCTTCGCCATTATGTCGGCAAGCAAATCACCAAGCCAGGCGCCAGCCAAAATGGCACCAACGAAAGTAGTTCGCACGCCTGTTCGATCAGGACAACAGATCTACGCGAAAGATGGTGATTTGGTGGTGTTAGCGCACGTAAGTGCTGGTGCTGAAGTCATCGCTGACGGCTCTATTCATATCCATGGCACACTTCGAGGCCGTGCGATTGCAGGCGCAAGTGGTCAGCAGGAAGCGCGTATTATTTGCCACGATTTACAAGCAGAACTGGTATCCATTGCGGGTGACTACTGGTTAAGCGATCAAATTGAAAGCGAGTACTGGCAAAAGAAAGTAATGATCAGTAAAGCCGATGAATCATTACATTTAGAAGTTCTCGCGATTTAATCTAAAAAGGAAAAAAAATGGCACGCATTATTGTAGTAACGTCTGGTAAAGGTGGCGTTGGTAAAACCACTTCAAGCGCAGCCATCGCCTCTGGTCTAGCTCTTAAGGGAAAAAAGACCGCGGTGATCGATTTTGACATCGGTTTGCGTAACCTCGATCTAATCATGGGCTGTGAGCGCCGCGTCGTGTATGACTTTGTGAACGTCATTAACGGTGAAGCGACATTAAACCAAGCGCTGATCAAAGATAAGCGCACGGACAACCTATTTATTCTTCCTGCTTCTCAAACTCGTGATAAAGACGCACTGACAAAAGATGGTGTTCAGCGCGTATTCGGCGAACTTGATGAAATGGGCTTTGATTTCATTATTTGTGATTCACCAGCAGGTATCGAACAAGGCGCGTTAATGGCCTTGTACTATGCCGATGAAGCCATTGTCACAACGAACCCAGAAGTCTCTTCTGTGCGTGACTCTGACCGCATTCTCGGTATTTTAGATTCTAAGTCCCTGCGTGCAGAACAAGGGCTAGAGCCAGTAAAACAGCACCTGCTACTGACTCGCTACAACCCATCTCGCGTCACTCAAGGCGAAATGCTAAGCGTTGAAGACGTAGAGGAGATCTTACATATTCCACTACTGGGCGTGATTCCAGAAAGCCAAGCCGTGCTTAACGCGTCAAACAAAGGTGTGCCAGTCACTTTTGACGATAACACCGATGCAGGTATGGCTTACTCTGACACCGTTGATCGCTTATTAGGCAATCAGGTTGAATTTCGTTTCCTTACTGAGGAGAAGAAAGGACTCTTTAAACGACTCTTTGGAGGCTAGACATGTCATTATTAGAATTTTTCCGTCCACAGAAGAAAACTTCTGCGAATCTAGCTAAAGAGCGTTTGCAAATCATTGTTGCTGAGCGCCGCAGCCAAAATGATCCTGCGCCTTCTTACTTACCTCAATTGAAAGAGGACATCTTGAAGGTGATCAGTAAGTACGTGGCAATTGATCCAAATATGGTTGACTTAACATTTGAGCACAAAGACGACGATATCTCAGTTCTTGAGCTCAATGTGAAGCTACCAGACGACGAGAAGTAAACCACTTTTCCTTGTGAAGTTGAATGCGCAGATTAGAATGAAAAAGGTTGGCACCGAGGCCAACCTTTTAATCATTCATTACTTTAACGCTTTATTCATCTTGTCGCCGAGTAGATCCAAACGCCACCCTTGCATCAAATCAGGCAACACTTCTGGATCGCGATCTTTTTTCCACACCCAACTGATCAGCTGATTAATCTGCTTTTTAGAAGCAAGGAACTCCGTCGCTAAGCCAGACTTCTGCGACGCCGATTTCACTATGTCTTTCATATTTTTGAAGACTTGTTTGTAACCTGGATAATCCATTAAGCGTTCAATTTTCGCCGGATACTCTTCAGAAGGAGTTTGCTTCGCTTGTTTAACAATCGCGGCAATCTTCGCGCCATGGCGGTTAATCGCTCGAAGATCAATATCTTCCGCTTCCATCTTCTTAAAGTTCGTTAAACCAAGACGAGCGACTGTTAACAGGTCACCTTCTTTGAAGATAAAGTTCAGCGCTAAATCTCGTTTGATTGCTTCACGATAACGCCACGTCGCCAATGGCTTTAAAATCGCCAGTTCAGAAGGTTTTAACTGCCAAGCACCTTTAATATCAAGGTAGGCATTCTCCTCATTAGTGACGCGAATGCGTTTTGAAACCAACAAATCACTTTCTTGTTGTACGGCTTCCCACCAACCTGCTTGCGTCACCTTATCGAGCAGCTTTTCGTATAACGGTAACAAGTAATGCACGTCTGCAGCAGCATAATCTAATTGCTTTTGCGTCAACGGTCGGGCCATCCAGTCAGTACGTGACTCACTTTTGTCTAGCTCTACGCCTAAATATTCTTCCACCAGCGATGCGAAGCCTGTCGATAGGCCGTGACCGAGAAAGGCCGCCATCAACTGAGTATCTACCATAGGGAACGGCGTACAACCAAATGCATTTTGGAAAACTTCTAAATCTTCACCGCAGGCATGCAGCACTTTTAACACGGAAGTATCTTTTAATAGCGCTACGAACGGCGTCATATCCGTTAATTCGGTCGGATCAATCAGCGAGAGGCGATTACCATCGAAAAGCTGAATCAGACCTAACTGCGGGTAGAAAGTGCGAATACGGACGAATTCGGTATCCAGCATCACTACATCTGCCTCTCGGGCGTGAATGCAAACTTCTTCTAGGTCTTTGTTTTTGGTAATAATTTGATAATTCACATACTTCTCGCTATAAAAAATGCCAGCAAAACGCTGGCATTCTATCATTTTTTAAATCTCTCGACTCGACGAAATCGGCTTATGCGCTTTTCTTCGCGAGTTCAGCGTCGTTCTCTTCACGCAGAACACGACGCAAGATCTTACCGACATTGGTTTTAGGGAGGTCTTCACGGAACTCTACCAACTTAGGCACTTTGTAGCCAGTTAAGTGCTGACGACAATGCGTAATCACTTCATCTTTGGTCAAGCTCGGGTCGCGCTTCACGACGTAGATCTTCACTAATTCACCAGAGACTTCGTGCGGTTGACCAATAGCAGCCACTTCAAGGACTTTGCCGTGTAGCGCTACAACGTCTTCGATTTCGTTCGGGTAAACATTAAAGCCAGACACAAGAATCATGTCTTTCTTACGGTCAACGATGTGCAAGAAGCCTTCGTCATCGAACTTAACAATGTCGCCCGTTGATAACCAACCGTCTTCGTTGATCGTATCTTTCGTTGCTTCAGGTCGTTGCCAGTAACCTTGCATAACCTGAGGGCCACGAACTTGAAGTTCACCAGTTTCAGTATTCGCAAGAGCGTTGCCTTCTTCGTCCACAATGCGAACTTCCGTTGATGGCACAGGCAGGCCAATCGATCCATTGTATTCAACAAGGTCATGCGGGTATGCCGCAACCAATGGAGAACACTCGGTTAGGCCGTAACCTTCTAGTAGGTAACAACCCGTGGTCTTCTGCCATCTTTCTGCCACTGAGCGCTGCACTGCCATGCCGCCGCCAACGGCTAAACGTAGGTTACTGAAATCCAACTCGTGGAAGTCTTCGTTGTTGATCAAAGCATTAAATAAGGTGTTCACGCCCGTAATCGCAGTAAACGGATGCTTTTGTAGCTCTTTCACGAACCCTGGAATATCTCTAGGATTGGTAATAAGTAGGTTACGGCCACCCATTTCGACAAACAGTAAACAGTTTACGGTAAGAGCAAATACGTGATACAGCGGTAGCGCTGTCACGACCAATTCACGGCCTGGAGATAAAACCGGCCCGTACGCACCTTTCGCCTGTAAAACGTTCGCAATCATGTTACGGTGAGTCAGAATCGCGCCTTTCGCGACGCCTGTCGTACCGCCCGTGTATTGCAGGAACGCAATGTCATCCCCAGACATAAACGGTTTAACGTATTGTAGACGACGACCTTTACGTAGAGCCTGACGCATTGAGATCGCACCAGGTAAATCGTACTTAGGCACCATGCCCTTAACGTACTTCACGACAAAATCGACAATCGTACCTTTCGCTCGTGGCAGCATTTGACCAAGGCTGGTTAACACCACGTGTTTAACTGGTGTTTTATCGACGATTTGTTCTAACGTATTCGCAAAGTTAGACACAATCACAATCGTCGTCGCACCTGAGTCATTCAATTGGTGTTCAAGTTCACGAGGAGTGTAAAGTGGGTTAACGTTTACGGCGATACAACCTGCACGCAAAATACCAAACAATGCTACTGGGTATTGCAGTAAGTTTGGCATCATCAGAGCAACGCGGTCACCCTTTTGCAGTTTTAACTCGTTTTGCAGATACGCTGCGAATGCGCGACTACGCTCTTCCAATTTACGGAAGGTCATAACCGAGCCCATGTTCATGAATGCTGGTTGGTCTGCATATTTTTGTACAGACTGCTCAAACATTTCTACCAAAGACTCATATTGCTCTGGATTAATGGTTTCAGGTACGTCACTTGGATAACGTGAAAGCCATGGTTTATCCACGATGTTACTCCTCGTTTATAACTGGCTAAAAAATAGCGTCCTTTTTATTTTGAAAGCTATTACAGCACAGCGAACGTGCTTGAGCACGCAACTCTCAAACACTTGTTTAAATTTTGTTAACTACACCAAAAATTCGCGCTGCGACCTCGAGTATTTGCTCTAAATGACAGTGATGACCACCCTTGACAGAAACCACTTGCGGTGGGTTCTCTCCCCAATCAGCTTGGTTAGATGGTAAATTCTGAAATCCTTGATCGCCTAATACAATCAAATGAGGACAACGTATTTGGCTGGTAATCGAGTTAGCATGCGCTTGCGCCATTCGGTAAAGCGACGCACATTTTAACTTGGCGTCATGCCGCCAATACCATTTATCTCCTCGCTGCTCTGTTCCACGCTCGACTATCGGTAGAAGCTGCTCAGCGGTTAATTGGTTGGCTTGCATGCGTAATTTTAACGCCATATCGAAGGAGGCAATGGCTCGCTCTGGCTTGTTTTGCTGTCTTATTCGACTTAAAACGCCATCGCGAAGACGAGGCAAACTGTTAATAGGCTCTTCAGTAAGAGGTCCTGCTCCCTCAATTTGCACAAGACCTTCGACCTGCTCTGGAAACGCAGCACTATAGCAACTTGCGATTAAAGCACCAAGTGAATGCCCTACTAATATCAGTCTGTTTGGTGATAATTCGTCCAAAAACTGATACAAATCGGCAATATAGTCGTGAAAGGGGTAATAATTATCGTGAGATTTATGACTCGATAAACCGTGACCAAAATGATCGATGGCGAGGAGGTGTAAGTGAGGATTAAGTTGGTTCAACTGCTCCATGAGCGCTTTAAAGCTGCCCGCATTATCTAACCACCCATGAAGAAAAACGACTGACAAGTCAGCCGTTTTCTCGTTCCCTATCTCAAGGGCTGCCATTTTGCCGGCAGGAAGCTCGAATTGACGCTCATGCATCGCAGATTATTTGACCTGTTTTATCACTTTACCGTCTTGTGGGAAATCATTACGCCACATGCGGCAGTTAATCGAGTAACATGGGTAAAAGTAGGTTGGCGAGTCATACATGCGTACACGTTCTTCAATTTTCCATAAACGGTACCCTTCCCCCTTAATTACCGGGAAGATGTAACCGTGCTCACCGATCTTTCCTTCTTCTTCCCCAGCTCCTTTGCCTACAACCGTCACCAAACGGCCTTCACTAAAGGCGACAGGCTCTAAATAGCCATCAAAATAGGCGACAAAACGCCCCGTAGGCTCTTCATCAATATCAGGTTTACCAGACTTACTGATAGGAAGGTTTACAATCTCTAGACGCGTTTTATCTTTGAAGTTATCCACTTTAGCGATGATTCCACCAAGGCGAACATCTTCACTCACTTGCCCCTGAGACTCAGCAAAAGCTTTATAGTCTGTAACGACCAATTCTGTGCTTGCATTTAGCTCCTCTGGCAACGAGCTACACGCAGACAAACCAACCGTAGCAAATAATGCGAGAAAAAACCGTCCAAAAACCTTCATAAACCACCTTTCAATATTTGTAACCCCAAGCTGGGGAGGTCTCACACGTAAATATCGACACCAAGTAATTGAGCCAGTTCCTCTTTTTTAGCTCGATTCATGACATCCATGTACTGCTCCATTGCTTTACGTGCGCCCCCTTCAGGAAGGTCATATTGCACTTGAGCTCGGTGAATTTGGGACTCATCCACGTGTTTTATGGAGTGCGCCACAGCGTTAGCAACCTTTGAAGGCTGACCTACAGGCTGCTTTGTTTGTGATTTATTTACCTGCTTCTTTTGACTGGCTTTATTAGTGCGATTTGCACCGGGAATCAAAGAAGGAGGCAAGCCATTAATCGACGCCATAGCACTCCATAAAAATACAGGGCAAACGCCCTGCTTTTTGTCAGGTTAATGAAAAACGGACTATTCGCGACCAGGAAGTTTTTTCCATGTCACATTATCACGTAAATAAACAGGGCTCGAATCTTCGACCGGCACGGTATTACCCTTTTTAAATTCTTGTTCAGCAAGAATCACTATGTCTTGTGAATCAGGGTAAAGAACGTCACCATGCGTCAAATTAAACGGTAGGTCTGCTAATACTTCTTGGTAGGCATCCCAACCAGTACCTGCTGTCGTCCACGTTTTGTCGTCTGCTTGTGCTTCTTCAGTTAGACGTGCTGGTGGAATAACACACTCTTCATCAATACCAACCCATTCACCATTGTCTTGACGAGAATAGCGCGCCCAATAAACTTCACTCATACGTGCATCAATGGCAACAGCGACATTGGTCACACCATGTAAACGATGGCTACCTTGAGCCATCGCAGACAGGGTTGAAACGCCGATCATAGGTAAGTCAGCACCGAACGCCAAACCTTGTGCGATACCAATACCGATACGAACGCCAGTAAAGCTACCTGGACCACGTCCAAACGCTAACGCATCTAGCTCTTGTAGAGTCAGGCCAGCTTCTTTTAGTACTTCATCAACCATTGGCAGTACTTTTTTGGTGTGATCGCGTGGTGCAACCGCGCTACGTGAAATCACTTGATCATTAGCCAACAACGCAACTGAACAGTTTTCAGTCGCTGTATCGATAGCAAGAATTTTTGCGCTCATTTAACTCTCTACAACTCTCATTTATTGGGTTATGCCTCAGCACTTGCGTCTGTGACAGATTGTTCTACTTTCAGGAATGCTTTGATTCCATCTAAGTCTCGCGTTCTTGGGATAGGTGGTAGGCTTCCGAGGAAAATACCACCGTAGTCTCGCGTGACAAGGCGATTATCACAAATGATCAACGCACCGTGATCCTTCTGATCTCGAATTAATCGCCCTACTCCCTGCTTTAACGTAATCACTGCATCCGGGATTTGTACTTCAGCAAATGGTTCACCGCCACGTAATCGACAATCCTCGATACGGGCTTTGAGTAACGGATCGTCAGGGGCGGTAAACGGTAATTTGTCGATAATAACACAGCTCAGCGCATCACCTCTAACATCAATCCCTTCCCAGAAAGCGCCTGTCGCCACGAGTAAAGCGTTACCCAGTTCCATAAACTCCGCCAAGGTTTTCTGCTTACTCATCTCCCCTTGCATTAACACAGGCAGCTCAAGTACTTCTCGGAACTTCTCACCGAGCTCACGCATCATGCTGTGCGAGGTACATAAAAAGAAGCAGCGACCATCATTTTCTTCAATCACCGGAGCAAGCATTCGGACTAACTTATCCGCTAAGCCGTTACTGTTTGGCTCTGGCAGATACCTTGGCACACAAAGGCGCGCTTGTTTTTGATAATCAAAGGGGGACGGCAGAGAAAATTGCTTTGTAGGCTTGAGGCCAAGGCGCTCAGTAAAGTGCTTGAAGTCGCCCGATACGGCTAGAGTTGCTGACGTGAAAATCCACGCGCCTTGTTTAATCTCTATTTGCTCATGGAACTTGTCCGCGACAGAAAGAGGCGTAATGTGCAGAGCGAAATGACGAGGCGAGGTATCATACCAGTATGAGTAACCAGTAATATCGACATCACATACCCGGTCGATGCGGCCTTTGATCAAATTGGCTCGTTCAAAGGCGGTATCCAGTAATTGACTGCGCCCTAAGGCTATTTTGAGAACATCAATCGCCAATTCGAGGCTATCAGTTAAGCGCAATAATTCTCGCTTAATAGACCCTGATTGCAGCGCCTCACGCCAGTTGCCACGAAAGCCTGGCTCACCCAATACAATCCGCATGTCCATTGCGCTTTGCATGAGTTTGTCGCCCACTTTTTGCAATTGACGCATATCTTTGGCTTCAGTGCGGTAGGCTATTTCAATGTCTTTGGCAAGATCGTGAATTTGGCGGCTTGAAACTGACTGGCCGAAATATTCACTCGCAATATCTGGCAACTGATGAGCTTCATCAAAAATAAACACATCGGCTTCTGGGATCAGTTCGCCAAATCCTGTTTCTTTGATCGCTAAGTCAGCAAGAAATAAGTGATGGTTCACCACAACAATGTCGGAATCCATGGCTCGCTTACGCGCTTTCAATACAAAGCAATCGGTGTAGCTCGGACACTCTTTACCTAAACAGTTATCATTGGTTGAAGTGATGGTCGGAATGATCATGCTGTCTTCTGGTAGATCATCACAATCACCAAGGTCACCTGTTTTGGTTTCTGATGACCAAGCACGCACTTTAACCAGTTGAGTTAGTAACGTCGGGTCAGATTCATTAGTGTGGCTTTCGACCATTTGGCGGCTCAAACGATCCAAACACAGATAATTAGAACGCCCTTTTAATAACGCCACTTGACCATAAAAACCAAGCGCATTGACCATGAGCGGTAAGTCCCGATGGTACAACTGCTCTTGCAAGTTTTTCGAGCCTGTACTGATGATCACTTTTTTACCGCTCAACAGCGCAGGGACTAGGTATGCGAAGGTCTTACCGGTTCCGGTTCCTGCCTCCACCACCAACTGGGTTTGATCTTTGATCGCACTGCTGACGGCTTCCGCCATATCGATTTGTGGCTGACGAGCTTGAAAGCCCGGAATGGCCTTACCTAATGCGCCATCAGAGGAAAAAGTTTTTGCGATCATGCTTGGTATTGAGTTTGAAAAATTATCGAGAGTATATCAGAGGAATAGGAGTGACATCAGCCCACAATCTGACCAGCTTGCGGCGACACACGGATATTTTGTTGAAACCAACGTAAGAATAGATTATTTATGGTGAAACATGGCAGTACAGTTACACCCGCCTGGGAATAATAACAAATTCGTACGCTAAAATATTAATGCATGGAAGTACCTGATTTATGGAAAAGAAAACACTGTTGACCCACTGTTCTGACGCCCCGGGTCTCATCTCGAAAATCACTAACATCTGTTACAAGCACCAACTCAACATCGTTCACAATAACGAATTTGTTGATAATACCAGTGGCCACTTTTTCATGAGAACGGAGTTGGAGGGATACTTCAACGATCAAACGTTTCTTGCCGATTTGGACCAAGCACTCCCGCAAGGCGCTAAGCGTAAATTGGTTGGCTCTCGCCGTAAGCGCATCGTCATTCTCGTCACAAAAGAAGCGCATTGTTTAGGCGATATTCTGATGAAAACCTACGATGGAAGCCTAGATGTTGAGATCGCTGCTGTGGTGGGGAATTACGACAAACTGCAAACTCTCACTGAGCGCTTCGACATTCCTTACCACCACGTGACCCATGAAAACCTTAACCGTGAAGAACACGAGCAGAAGATGCTAGAAGTGATCGATCAATACGATGCTGACTTTTTGGTGTTAGCTAAATACATGCGCGTATTGACGCCGACGTTTGTTGAGAAATACCACCACAAAATCATTAATATTCATCACAGCTTCTTACCTGCTTTTATTGGTGCGAAGCCATATCAACAAGCTTACGATCGCGGTGTGAAAATCATCGGTGCAACAGCACACTTCGTGACTAATGATTTAGATGAAGGGCCGATCATCAAGCAAGACGTCATTCCTGTCGACCATACATTCAATGCCCAAGATATGGCGCAAGCAGGACGCGATGTAGAGAAGAACGTATTGAGTAAGGCTTTGAATAAAGTGATCAATGACCACGTTTTTGTTTACGGCAATAAGACGGTTATCCTTTAAGTTCATCGCATTTGAAAAAAGAAAGGGTTGCTCATTTGGCAACCCTTTCTTCTTAATAGTTGTTCAGAGCTCACTTATTCAGCCTGCTCAGACTCCACAATACGCTTAAGTGAATGCGGGTGCAGCTTGATACAAATGCCTTGGTACTTAAACGCCACGGTTGGGTTGTTCAAGCGTTCGCCTTCCCCTTTCGGGCTCGACAATTTGATCTTTACACCCAGCTCTTTTAACTCATCAAAACGCGCGCCAAACGCTGGGTAAGTGTGTTTCAAATCAGCAAGAAACTCATCTGCGGTTTCGGCATGAGACGGAATCACAAACTCCACATGTTCCCAGCTTTCATTTGGGTAGATTTTGCCTTCCGCAGGGTATGGCAGCTCCAGACACTCAATCTTCCAGCCACGGCTTTCCAACGCTTTGTCGAATTCGATAACGATGATTGGGCGACCGTTTATTTTCGCTTGTGAAATCACCTTACCGTATTGATTCCATGCTTCATGCGCGGCTTTCGCTGTTTCAGTATCATTAATACGCAGCGCAATATGGTCAGCTTGAGCAAAGCTCAGATCCAGTTTTAACAGGGTTGCAAGCTCTTCAATCTTCGCCATAAATGCGTCCAGATCTTGGATCATCAATTCAGGCGTTAGGCGCTTTTCAACTAGTTGAGTCGTCATTATGGCTCTCTTATGGGGCGATTTATCTCATTACTTTGAGCGCAATAGTAAACGCAAACTAAGCCACATTTCCATTCAATCGAAAAAGTAAAAATTTCGCCTATTCATCTCTGTATGAAAAGCAATAAAGTTGTTATGATTAGCCCCATTTTTGTGAACTCTAACAGAGCTCGGCGTACATTCTGCCGAGTTCTTTGTCCTTGAATTGAAGGAAACGCGTGTGAATATCCAAGCACTTATTAATGACAAAGTATCTCAGGCTCTAGAAGCCGCTGGCGCACCTGCAGGTAGTCCTGCAGCCGTTCGCCAATCAGCAAAGCCACAATTTGGTGATTACCAAGCAAACGGCGTAATGGGCGTTGCTAAAAAACTGGGTACTAACCCACGAGAATTTGCACAGAAAGTACTGGATGTTCTAGACCTAGATGGTATTGCGAGCAAAACAGAAATCGCTGGCCCTGGTTTCATCAACATTTTCCTAAGCGAAGAGTTCCTTGCGAAACAAGCCGACGCGGCGCTAGCAGACGAACGTCTTGGCGTAGCTAAAGAAGAAGCGCAAACCATCGTTGCCGACTACTCTGCACCAAACGTAGCAAAAGAAATGCACGTAGGTCACCTGCGTTCAACCATCATCGGTGATGCAGTGGTACGTACGCTTGAGTTCTTAGGTCACAAAGTGATCCGCGCGAACCACATCGGTGATTGGGGTACTCAGTTCGGTATGCTTATCGCAAACCTTGAGCGCGTACAACAAGAGTCTGGCGAAGTTTCTATGGAACTTGCGGACCTTGAAGGCTTCTACCGCGAATCGAAAAAGCTGTACGATGAAGATGAAGAGTTCGCAGTAAAGGCGCGAAACTACGTGGTAAGACTGCAAAGCGGTGACGAGTACTGTGCAGAAATGTGGAAAAAACTCGTTGATGTAACCATGATCCAAAACCAGCGCAACTACGACCGTCTAAACGTGTCACTGACTCGTGACGACGTAATGGGCGAAAGCATGTACAACGACATGCTTCCTAAGATCGTTGCAGACCTAAAAGAACAAGGTCTTGCCGTTGAAGATGATGGCGCGCAAGTTGTATTCCTAGATGAATACAAGAACAAAGATGGCGAACCAATGGGCGTTATCGTTCAAAAACGCGATGGCGGTTTCCTATACACAACAACAGATATCGCATGTGCAAAATATCGTTATGAAGAGCTAAGCGCAGACCGTGTGCTTTACTTCATCGACTCACGTCAACACCAGCACCTAATGCAAGCTTGGACGATTGTTCGTAAAGCGGGCTATGTGCCTGAGTCTGTATCTCTTGAGCACCACGCGTTCGGCATGATGCTGGGTAAAGACGGAAAGCCATTCAAGACTCGTGCGGGTGGTACCGTTCGTTTGGCAGATCTTCTGGATGAAGCAGAAGTTCGCGCAGCACAGCTGATCGAATCTAAAAACCCTGAACTAGATGCGGAAGAAAAAGAGAAGATCTCTAAAACAGTTGCAATGGCAGCGGTTAAATACTCTGACTTATCTAAACACCGTACGACTGACTACGTGTTCGATTGGGACAACATGTTAGCGTTTGAAGGTAACACAGCACCATACATGCAATATGCATACACTCGCGTAGCTTCTATTTTCGCTAAAGCTGGTGTTGCTATGGATGCTCTCCAAGGTGACATCAAAATCACTGATGAGAAAGAGAAAGCACTTATTGCTAAACTTATGCAGTTCGAAGAAGCGGTTCAATCTGTTGCTCGCGAAGGCCAACCACACATCATGTGTAGCTACCTATTCGAACTAGCAGGTCAGTTCTCTAGCTTCTACGAAGCGTGCCCTATCCTAGTTGCTGAAGACGAAGCAGTGAAACAAAGCCGTCTGAAACTAGCTGCGCTAACAGCGAAGACCATCAAGCAAGGTCTGTCTCTACTGGGTATCGATACTCTAGAGCGTATGTAATCCGCTTTTACGTAGTTAGCTTAAGTAGCACAAGCTAAATGATGACAAAGGTTGACGTGAAAGCGCCAACCTTTTGTTTTATCTGTCGTATACTAATTCAAACTAAAAATTAATCGGACAGCAATAATGAGTTTTGAACTTCATCCTCAATTGGCAAAAGACACTTCGGTGATTGGTCACTTCCCACTTTGCGTCGCGCTTCTTCATAAAGATAATGCTGTGCCATGGGTTATCTTGGTGCCTAAACGCGAGAATTTGAAAGAGCTACACCACTTGCCAATGCAAGAGCAACAACAGTTTTTGCTCGAATCTCAAGCGGTAAGCCAAGCACTCGAAGCGACATTCCGCCCAGACAAGTTAAACCTTGGCGCCCTAGGTAACATGGTGCCACAGCTGCACATTCACCATATTGCGCGCTTTAAAGACGATATGGCATGGCCGGGACCAGTTTGGGGTAACACCACAGGTAAGTTTCGTACTGACGAAGAACAAGAAGAGATTCTTAACCGAATTCGTAATGTGTTGTCGTTAAGCTCTATCTTCCGCAAAGCGTAACCGTTATATAACTTTTAATTCAGGTAGAAAGTAAAAAGCCGCATCATTGCTGATGCGGCTTTGTTGTTTGTGCGCGATGGTTCATTGTTCCTACTACATGGTTACGGTAAGTGACAAACCATCGTGCTTTGTGACTGCATAGCGTATTCGCGTTATATGATGAGCTTTATTTGTATCTACCAAGCGAGAAATGCGACCTTTGTTAATCCATACACTTAACATGGCGTCTGCACCGTCTTCACTCATTCCGAACTGTTTTGCTAGCTCAGATTGGGAAACCGTTCCTTTTTCGGCAATATATTGATAAAGCTCTTTTAAAATCATACGACTTGCGCCTCAAACTCGCCTTGATGTTTCTTGCCTACGCGCTTGAAAACGCGGTACGTGCCAAAGAAAATCGCAATAATTATGGCAATCCAAACGCCGCTGGTGATAGGGCTATCAGCGAAATGCATAAGCTGATGATAGAAAGTCGCACTCAAGTACGCGAGCCCCATTGTCCATACCGCTATAAAGCGCGCAAAGTTATTGCCGAATTCTCGAACATAGGCCCCCATCGCAGCCACACAAGGAGTGTAAAGTAAGATAAAAATTAGGTACGCAAAAGCAGCATGACCAGAAACAAATTTCTCTTTTATGTTACCAAAGATCGATTCATCAATTTCTTGCTCCTCTGCGACTGCATGAGAATCCGCTAAATTACCGACGTCAATTCCCAGCGGATCAGAATAGCTCAGCCCTGCTAGGTTTTCAGGAATGCTCATCACCGCTTCTTCTAGGCTACCCATAAGATCAAATTCTGCATCCTCTCCATCGGTTGGCGTAGTATATAAGCTGTTCAATGTGCCCACGACTGCCTCTTTCGCGAAGATACCAGTAATAATACCAACCGTTGCTGGCCAGTTATCCTCTTGAATACCAATTGGTGCAAACACTGGCGTCACAACCTGAGCGGCTTTTGATAGAACCGATTTATCACTGTCTTCATTACCGAATGTACCGTCAGTTCCTAGCGAGTTGAGGAAGCTCAAGATAGCAACAACCACAACGATGGTTTTACCTGCACCCAGTACGAAACGCTTAAGTTTTTGCCAAGTTTTGATCACGACGTTCTGCAATGTCGGAAGCTCATAGTCAGGCATTTCCATCACCAAGCTATCACTGCTGCCAGGATACAGCGTGTGCTTGAGGAACAAACCGGTAAACACCGCGGCGACAATACCAAGTAGGTAAAGTGCAAACACAATGTTTTGACCAGAGCCTGGGAAGAAAGCGGCAGCAAATAAAGCGTACACAGGTAAGCGAGCACCACATGACATAAACGGTGCCATCGACGCAGCCAACTTGCGCTCACGCTCTTGGTCTAGCGTGCGCGTTGCCATGATTGACGGAACGTTACAGCCAAAACCAAGAACCAAAGGGACAAACGCTTTACCCGGCAAGCCGATTTTCTGCATCACTTTATCAAGCACAAACGCAGCGCGTGCCATGTAACCCGAGCTCTCAAGCACAGCAAGGAATAAGTACAAACACGCAATGACCGGGATAAAGGTCGCAACTGTTTGAATACCGCCGCCTAAACCATCAGCAATCACCGTAACTAGCCATACGGGGAGGTGACCATCTAATAAGTGGTGTCCACCATCAACCAGCAATGCGCCTACACCAATGTCAAAAAAGTCGATAAATGCACTACCGATGTTAATCGAGAACATAAACATCAAGTACATAACCACAAAGAAGAATGGGATCCCAATCCACTTGTTCAAAATAAACTGGTCGAGTTTTTCAGTCACGCTACGGCTTAGCTTGCCTTCGCTTCGGCGAACTTTTTTACACTGTTCATGCAGGTATGTGTACTTGGTATCCGCGACATGCAAATCGATATCCAAGTCTAAAGTCGCAGTGACTTCCAACACTTTGCTTCTATCAATATCGGAAAGGCTATTGAGAACCATCGTGTCTTTTTCAAGCGCACGAATCGCTAATGCACGATGGGCGACGGTTTGATCGTTAAAAAGTGCGGAAACAGTTTGAATCGCCGACTCCATCTTTTCACCGTAATGCAAAGATAACTCTTTAAGCGCGACCCCTTGAACGATGGACTTATGAAGTTTTTCTTTAAACTCTGCAACTTGAGTTTTATTGGTTGCAGATAAACTTACTACAGGACAACCTAACGTTTTCTCAAGCTCTGAAACGTTAATCATTTGACGTTCACGTTTTAGTGCATCCATTTTGTTGAGAACAACAATCATAGGACGGCCAAGTTCGCGAAGTTGTAACGTCATATATAAGCTGCGCTCTAAACTCGTGGCATCAACCACGTTGATAATGAGATCGGCAGGATGAGTTAGAACCGCACGCGATGCAATGGATTCGTCAATACTATTGCTATCATTACCACTGTCTAACGAGTAAATACCAGGAAGGTCAGTGAGCAAAAACTCGTCACCCGCATGTTTGAATTGTCCCGTTTTCTTTTCAACGGTGACGCCTGCCCAGTTACCAACTTGCTGTTTTGCGCCAGTCAAACCATTAAATAGCGTCGTTTTACCACTATTAGGATTACCTACGGTAAGCACTTGATATTGCATTACACTCGCTCCACTTCAATTTTCTGAGCAATGGTTTCTCGCAATGCGACAGACACACCACGGACTTCGACTTGTAAAGGATCGCCCATTGGAGCACGTCGAATCACTTTGACTTCTGTATTGGGAAGCAGCCCCATTACCATGAGTTTCTTTCTGATATCTGATGAAAGACCATCTAACAACCGAATCGTCACCGTATCGCCAGGATTAATCTCTGATAACTTCATAGTGGCCCTTAAGAGTATTGCTAATGAGAAATATTATTATTTAATAAGTTTAGGCTGCCAATATTACTCTCCTATAACCATTCAATCCTTGTGTGAAATCAAAGATTTCATAAATGTTTTCATGCTTTCAAACGTCAACTCCGTAAATTTCCTCTCGTTATTTACGTCAAAATTAACAATTAAAAATCACGACCAATGAAATAAAAATGTCACAAACAAATGGCAAAGATAAAAACTTCCATACAAAACAACAGGTTAGATTGCATTTAAAACTTGTCGTTTTTCTCATATCAACATGGCGTTATTTTTATAAGAAAAATAAGTAACCTCTCGTATAGTTACTCCATCGAGAGGGCAACCTCTCAAATGAATTCCAGAGGTGGCATGGCAACATGTCACTCCGGCAGCAAGCGAAGGTGTCATTGACACCCGTGGTATAGTCCCCCCGGCTATACCACGATATTTTTTTTCATCTCTCTAAACTCTTTATCTTATCCACCTTTTTAGCACAGTTCTGTTTTCACGAATTTCACATGCCCCCACTACTCAAATGAACCAACACACTCTAGATACAAAAATACAACCATTCATCTATTTGTCGCCGTAGGTAAATCCGTCCTCTTAAGCCATGTATGGTTATAGCTAAGAACAGCGCTACTAACAGATAGAGCGTGACCGTGCTTACGTATTGAGAATGGATTTGTAGGCTAGATGTGATGAAGAAGCAATGAGAATCACTGCATTGGTAGCTCTAGAATAGTAGAGCGCTATGAGCAGCTCCCCAGTCTTTTGAATATTCACTAGGGAGTGTGTAATGAGGGTTTTTAGTTGGTTTCTTGGCTTTCTTGGCTTTCTTGAGTCAAAGCAAACTTGGAAGGAGGCAAACCAAAATGCAATTTAAACTTTTGGCTAAAGTAAGAAGGATCATTAAAGCCGCAGTTAAACGCTACTTCGCTGATTTTCTCGCCCGCTAATAACTGCTCACACGCCGTTTCTAAACGAACTTCGGTTACATAATCTTTTAACGTTCTTGACGAGGCTGATTTAAAGCGCCTCTGTAAAGAGCGTTCTGACATGAACAGCATTTTAGCCGCTAAAGCAGTACCAAACTCAGGGTCATGGTAATGCTCAGCCACCAGCTGATAGACTTTTTGCAACCATTCTTTCTCTGGGGTCACTTTATCTTCGACGATAGGTTCAGACTCAAATTCTTGCAAAGATTCATCCACATAACTCATTTTCTTCGCAGTTGGCCATGTAATTTCGATTTTATTTTGAGCGTCGGAAGTAAACACCGCCAAGTATCCTCCACTCGTTGTCACTAACTGGGCAAGATGATCAATACTCAATTCAGAGTGGTTCATATTAGATGGACGCCCGGTCGTGACTTTATTAGGCAGTTGCGTCCCATAATCAAGAAAACTCAATGAAACAATATCATTGCCCTCTTCTAGCATGATTCTCACCGTTTGGCCTCGGAAAGAACGCTTGATGATATTGGCAAAAATGCTGTTGAAGATAACATCAAGGTTAAAGCTTTCCAGAGCAATTCGACTTGTTTTTCTCTCATCTTCAAGCTCCACCATAATCCCAGCCTTCGCAAAATCATCTTGCCATACATCAACCACCGATTGAGTTATCTGACTCAAATTGTAATTGTGACTACCGCCGCTAGCTTCGCCAGGAACACTTTTTAACTCATTTAATTGCCATGTCGTTTTCGCCAGATGATCTTCCGTAGCTGCATCCAAAGGTATGGGTAATTTTGACGCTATAAAATCCACACTGGACTTAATAGATTGCGCCACGTGATCAACCAACAGGTTTCTGACTTGAATCTGTTTACGTAGCTGTTGGTTACTCGTCAACAACACTCGGCTTTGATGCCTCAACTGGTTAGTTTTGAGTGTCACTTGCGCAGCTAAATCACGGTTAGCCTGTACAACATAGCGAGAACGCCAGTACATAAGTAGTGCAACCATGGCAATACTCGCGACCACAAAACCTAAAATTGCGAGTTGCGATAAATACCAAGGATTAAGCACAATAAAATACGACTCGAGCCCAACCAATCCAGCAGCGACTTGAGACTCATTACTTACCTGTAGGTGGTATTCACCGGAATTGAGATGCTCTAGAGTCAGTTGGCCTCCCTCTAGCGCTTGCCAAGGATCATCGCTATTCAATCGATAATACAAATTTTGGCTGTCTGGTTTTGGCATCACGCCAAATAAGAAACTTAGAGAAGAGCCATACGGTAATTTTATTCCATTCAAATCGGCGCTACCAACTTGTAGAACCTCGTTTTCAAGCACAACTTGGCTCACGATAAACTTCGACTCTGGAGGGTTGGACACAAGCAGCTTGGATGCTTCAGCTTTTACCAACCCGTATTTCGACCCTAGGACGAGCTCTCGCTCACCATCTTCTGTGTACTGTATAACACTGCAAATTCCTGGTAGAAACTCGTTGTTCATTAAGCCAGACGCTGATGAATAATGTTTCACTAATTCACCCGAAAGGTGGTAATAGCTTAGTCCGACAGAAGAGGCTAACCACACGCCTTGCCTGTCTCTGATCAAGCAAGCAGGTCGCGCGTTGGGCACACTCATTTCAACAACACGTTTCTCGTCACTTCCTTTAATCGTTTTAAAAACGCCGTAAGATGACGCAAACCACTGACTGCCATCAACCGCCGTGACCATGTCTAATGATTCACCAAACTTTTCGGAATAGCGGATGAACTGGATGTTTTCATTGCTGTATTGATAAACCCCATGATCGGTCCCTATCAATAGAGAATCTTCAGTGTCGTATAAACGCGTAACCTTAGCTGGTAAGTACTGACTTACTAGCCACTCACTTCCAAAGTTTCTTACGCTTTGCTTGGTTATATCAACATTGTAAAGATGGTATCCACTTGATACCCAGAGACGATCATTACCATCTACAGTCACGTGCTCCACTGCGTGTCCAGCCATAACCTGTAAATAAGGAAATGTCACTTTGTTAAGACCATTCAGCTCGAATATTTCGAGCCCTTTAGAGGTCGCAAGCCAAAGCATCCCACCTTGAAATGCAAATTCATTGATCTGCGAATCAAGCTCCAAGACTTTGATGTTGCCACTCTCACCTGTCCGGTAAAGCTTTCGGTCATCCGCGAACCAAAGCGCATCATCAGGTCCTGTGGAAGTTTGTCGAATTCGCCCTGATAAGGTTTGCGAGTCGTAACTACTGAAGGTTACTCGTTCAAACTTTTTACTAAACAAGGAGTAATAGCGAATGCCTTGGTTAGTCGCGATCCACATCCCTCCCATGTTGTCACTCAGTAGCGAATAGATCTTTGTATTATCCAGCTCCAGTTCAAGAAAGCTTGCAGGCTCGACTTCTGTCACTTCACCTGACAAGAATGAGTATAAATACAGACCATGCTCAGTCCCCACCCAGTACTCTTGATTTGTCTCAGCGAAAGTCAACACATGAGAGCCGCCAATCTTAATCACCTCTTTATCAGGTTGATAAATATTGAAAATTAATGCCCCACGCAACGTTCCTACCAGAATTTCTCTGCGCGTGTGTGAGTAGTAGATCTTTTCAATGTAGTTCTGACCTGAAGCGACTACATGGTCAAACTTATCTCCTTCTGAAAGATAAAAGCCAGAAGTTGTAGCAAGTGCCCACTTCTCTTCGAGCAGAACTGCATCGTTAATATAAACATAGCTATTGTTGCTATGTTGATAGAGCTGCAACAAAGAAAAGGACTTTAACTCGTTAGTATCGATGTTGTAAGTATAGAAATGTGCGCCATCACTAACCCAAATATAATCTTCAGAAGAACCGATTTTTCTTATTTGCGACCCGGGGTTTAAGCTAAAGACTAAACGTCTTTCTTGATTTGGATAAGTTTGATACACCTCATTCTCAACAAAGGTCCAGAACGAGCCTTCATGATAAGCCAGTTGCTTGGCAGACATTTGTAAAAAACTGCCTGATTTAGGTAGGATATTTTGGCCATCATAAAACAACACCCGCCCATGCACGTCGTGAATCCACAAGCCCCCTTGCTCACCCAAGAACAATTTTTTAGCCGCAATAAAAGTACCCTTAACCTGAGTCGGCAAAGGGTAAAAGATGGCATTCGCATTATGAAGAGCAAATGCTTGGAAAGATAGGAAAAAGCCCAACAAGACAAGGGCTAATTGGCGTAGCAAGACGAAAACCTTTTATATCAATTTATGCTCGGCGCTCACCGTCCATATCTTCTACAACATGGACTTATACGGTTATTTTGAGCTGCTAATTATTGATAATGATATCTCAATTACTGTTTGAGAAAAGGCTCGCCTTGCCAAAGGTTGTAATTCTTACTACTGGATCACGTTAAAAGGACTATTCCTACACAACAACACTACTTAATCCGTCTTTTGGCTCAAGCACTGCTCAAAATTATTCGCCATATTGTTGAGAAAAGTAAAGTAACTGCCCGGTTTTGCTTCAATTGTGCTCCCTAATGGGTCAAGTTCACCTTTGGCAACTTTGCTACCTCGCATCACGCTCTGAACGACAGCTGGAGTAAACTGAGGTTCAGAAAACACGCAGGCTACATCTCCTGAACTTAACTTTTGACGAATTTGGATTAAGGTTTTTGCTCCCGGCTTACGATCCGGGCTCACGGTGAAGTGCCCCATTTGATTTAACTCATAACGCTCTTCGAAATAACCATAAGCATCGTGAAAGACAAAGTAACCTTTGTCTTTCACTGGCGATAATTTCTTCTTGATCTCTAGGTCCGTCTGGCTGAGCTCAGTTTCAAATTTTTTAAGGTTTTCTTGGTACTGTGCTGCATTTTCCGGATCAAGTGATCCCAGTTGATTCACGACAGCCTTGGCAACTTGTTGTGCTTGACTTACACCTAACCAAAAGTGCGGATCATGTGAACCATGATCGTGGCCATCATGGTCATGATTGTGCTCACTATCAAACTCACGCAAATCTAGAGCTGGAATTTGACTAATAGTCAGAGTATTCGATCTGTCTGACACGACTTTTTCCAGAAACGGTTCGAGATCATGTCCGTACCAAATAACTAAATCAGCAGAAGCGATTTTCTTAACATCCGATGGGCGTAAAGCGTAATCATGGGGCGAAGTGTTAGACTGCAGTAATACATCTGGCGAAGTCACACCTTGAGTAAGTTCTGTCACTAATAACTGAATAGGCTTGATACTCGTTAGTACCGTTACTGCGTGTGCTGGCAACGTTAGCATCGCTGACGCAGCAAGAATTAATGCTCTTTTCATAGTTTTACTTGGGATATGGTGTAGAAAGTGTGATAATGTTACATTATAACATTATTGATTTGCAAATGAGTTTCATTCATGTCTTCCTTAGTCCATCTTGAGCACTTATGCGTCGAGTTCGATGGCCGCAGAGTTCTCGATAACATTAGTATGGAATTACAAAAGGGCAAAATAACAACCCTAATTGGTCCCAATGGAGCGGGAAAATCAACGTTAGTCAAAGTCATTTTAGGCCTTCAAAAACCGACTAGCGGCAAATTAAACCGACAAAGAAAACTAAAAATTGGTTATGTTCCTCAAAAATTGAAGCTCAATGACTCTCTTCCATTGAATGTCACCCGTTTTCTAAATTTAGCAGGAAAATACAGTAAACAAGAATGTATTGATGCATTAAGGCTTGTTGGCGCTGAGCATTTAATTAGTAGTAACATGCATCGCTTATCAGGTGGTGAAAACCAACGCGTATTACTTGCGCGTGCTTTGCTTCAACGCCCAGAGCTGTTAGTGCTAGATGAACCAGCGCAGGGTGTGGATATTCAAGGTCAAATCGATCTCTACGATCTAATTGAAAGCATTCGTCACCGATTCGATTGCGGTGTATTTATGGTGTCACACGACTTACATTTAGTAATGGCCAAAACAGATGATGTCATTTGTCTGCATCACCATGTTTGCTGTTCTGGTTCACCTGCCACGATTACTCAGCACCCTTCTTACATCGCGCTATTTGGCAATGCAGCGAGAGAATCTCTCGCGTTTTATCATCACGACCACGAGCATCATCATCACGATTTATCCGGAACGCCAGTAACTGGCGATGCGATATCATGCTCCAACCATAAACACGGACATCATCACCATGATTGAGTTTCTTCTACCTTCTATTCTTGCTGGTATTGGCATCGCGATCATTGCAGGTCCTCTTGGGTCATTTGTCGTTTGGCGCAAAATGGCTTACTTCGGTGATACCTTGGCACATGCTTCATTGATGGGTTTGGCATTAGGCTTTCTGCTCAACGTGAACCTTTATCTTGCCCTACTCGTTTGCTGTTTAGCACTCGCGGTATTGCTCGTGACACTACAGAAACAACAACTGGTCGCAACCGATACGCTTCTGGGTATACTCGCCCATAGTGCATTATCTGTTGGTCTAGTTTCTGTTAGTTTCTTGGATAATGTCCGTGTTGATCTGATGAGTTACTTGTTCGGTGACTTACTCGCAGTATCTCCGCAAGATCTGATGTTCATTTACGCAGGTGTCGTTGCTGTTAGTGTGTGTCTTTACGTTTTTTGGCGACCTTTATTGTCGAGCACAGTTAGTGAAGAGCTTGCTGCCGTCGAGGGCGTCAATACAGACTTAGTTAGATTGGTGTTAATGCTTATGGTAGGTGTTGTGATTGCCGTAGGAATGAAGTTTGTTGGGGCACTTATCATGACTTCTTTGCTGATCATCCCAGCAGCAACAGCACGTAAGGTCTCTTCATCACCAGAGCAAATGGCACTGTTCGCATCTATTATTGGCTCTGTGGCAGTACTAATGGGGCTTAGCCTATCATGGCACTTCGATACGCCGGCTGGCCCATCAGTAGTAATCAGCGCAACATCTCTGTTTATGCTTAGCCAATTTATTCGCCAAAAATCGTAAAAAGTACCTTGATACAAAAAAGCCTAGCAATAATTGCTAGGCTTTTTTAGCTTTAAGCTTCGAGTTGGAAATTACCAGCCCGTTACTTCACGTAGACCTTGGCCGATCTCTGCTAGAGATTTCACAGTCTTAACGCCCGCCGCTTCTAGTGCAGCAAATTTGTCTTCAGCAGTACCTTTACCGCCAGAGATAATCGCACCAGCGTGGCCCATACGTTTACCAGGAGGAGCAGTTACACCAGCAATGTAGGAAACCACTGGCTTCGTTACGTTTTCTTTAATGTATGCTGCTGCTTCTTCTTCTGCAGTACCACCGATTTCACCGATCATAACAATCGCTTCTGTTTCAGGGTCTTCTTGGAACAGTTTTAGAATATCAATGAAGTTTGAACCTGGGATTGGGTCACCACCGATACCAACACAAGTTGACTGGCCGAAACCTTCGTCAGTTGTTTGCTTAACTGCTTCGTAAGTTAGAGTACCGCTGCGAGATACAATACCTACTTTACCTTTCTTGTGGATGTGACCAGGCATGATACCGATCTTACACTCATCAGGAGTGATAACACCCGGACAGTTAGGACCGATCATGCGAACGCCGGTTTCTTCTAGTTTCACTTTCACGTCGATCATATCTGTTGTAGGGATACCTTCCGTGATAGTCACGATTAGCTCGATACCCGCGTCAATCGCTTCTAGGATTGCATCTTTACAGAAAGGTGCTGGTACGTAGATAACTGTCGCTGTTGCACCAGTCGCTTCTACTGCTTCGCGAACTGTGTTGAATACAGGAAGACCTAGGTGAGTTTGGCCACCTTTACCTGGAGACACACCACCAACCATCTGAGTGCCGTATGCGATAGCTTGCTCTGAGTGGAAAGTACCTTGACCACCAGTGAAACCCTGACAGATTACTTTAGTGTCTTTGTTAATTAATACAGACATTATTTAGCCTCCGCAGCAGCAACAACTTTCTGAGCAGCATCCGTTAGCGACTCAGCAGCAATGATATCAACATCAGAATTAGCAAGAACTTCGCGACCTAGGTCAGCGTTAGTACCTTCTAGACGAACAACAACAGGTACGCTTACACCTACTTCTTTAACCGCACCGATAATACCTTCTGCGATCATGTCACAACGTACGATACCACCGAAGATGTTAACAAGTACCGCTTTCACGTTGTCATCTGATAGGATGATCTTGAATGCTTCAGCAACACGCTCTTTCGTCGCGCCGCCACCTACATCTAAGAAGTTAGCTGGCTTGCCGCCGTGTAGGTTTACGATATCCATCGTACCCATTGCTAGGCCAGCACCGTTAACCATACAGCCAACGTTACCGTCTAGTGCTACGTAGTTCAGTTCCCACTGAGCTGCGTGCGCTTCACGCTCATCTTCTTGTGAAGGATCGTGCATTTCACGAAGCTTAGGCTGACGGTAAAGAGCGTTTGAATCGATGTTGATCTTACCATCAAGACATAGCAAGTTACCTTCACCAGTAACCACAAGCGGGTTGATCTCAAGTAGAGCAAGATCGTACTGGGCGAACATAGTGCCAAGACCCATAAAGATCTTAACGAATTGTTTGATTTGGTCGCCTTCAAGACCAAGTTTGAACGCAAGCTCGCGACCTTGGTAAGCTTGTGGGCCTACTAGTGGATCGATTGCTGCTTTGTGGATAAGCTCCGGCGTTTCTTCCGCAACTTTTTCGATTTCCACACCACCTTCTGTTGAAGCCATGAAAACGATCTTACGGCTTGCACGGTCAACAACCGCACCTAGGTATAATTCGTTTGCGATGTTTGAAGCTTCTTCAACAAGGATTTTTGTAACTGGCTGACCGTTAGCGTCAGTTTGGTAAGTCACTAGGTTTTTACCTAACCACTTTTGTGCAAACTCTTTAACGCCTTCTTTTGTATCGTGCAGCTCTACACCGCCCGCTTTACCACGGCCACCAGCGTGAACCTGACATTTAACTACTTTCTTTTCTGTACTGATACGGCCTGCAGCTTCAAAAGCTTCTTGTGGTGTATCACACGCGTAGCCTTCTGGCACAGGCAAACCGAATTCTGCAAACAGCTGTTTGGCTTGGTATTCATGCAAATTCATTTCGATATTCCGTTTGTTTTTCCCTTAAGGGATTTATTATTTCCATAACGCTGCAGTCTTGGCTGCTTGTACGTCTGTAGGGTCTTCTCAAATCAATCCCTCATCACGAGTACTCATGGTGTGGGATTCAAATGAAGGCCAGACGTTGAGCTAGTCTAGCCATTGAAATTTTTAACGTCTAGCTACCTACGATAACTAGACGTTTTAGCGATATTAAACGTCCAATAGGAGACGTGCTGGATCTTCTAGCAACTCTTTAATAGTCACTAGGAAGCCAACAGACTCGCGACCATCAATTAGGCGGTGATCGTAAGACAGCGCTAGGTACATCATCGGTAAGATTTCAACTTTGCCATCCACTGCCATCGGGCGCTCTTGGATCTTATGCATACCAAGAATCGCTGATTGAGGTGGGTTGATGATTGGTGTAGACATTAGTGAACCGAACACACCACCGTTTGTGATAGTGAAGTTACCGCCCATTAGCTCGTCTACCGTTAGCTTGCCATCACGACCTTTGATAGCCAGTTCTTTGATGCCTTTTTCAACATCAGCGAAACCAAGCTTGTCACAGTCTTTTAGGACTGGTGTAACTAGACCACGTGGCGTTGATACCGCCATGCTAATGTCGAAGTAGTTGTGGTAAACAATGTCATCGCCATCAATCGAAGCATTTACTTCTGGGTAACGCTTAAGCGCTTCTGTTACAGCTTTCACGTAGAAAGACATGAAGCCTAAACGAATACCGTGACGCTCTTCGAACTGATCTTTGTACTGTTTACGAAGGTCCATGATTGGTTTCATGTTCACTTCGTTAAACGTCGTTAGCATTGCCGTGTTGTTCTTCGCCTCTAGTAGACGGTTAGCGACTGTCTTACGCAGGCGAGTCATTGGAACACGTTTTTGGCTACGAGCCGCTGCCGGCACGTCAACCACTGCTGGTGCTTCTTCTTTTGGCGCAGCTTTAGCGTTCGCAAGATGCGCTTCAATATCTTCGCGCGTAATACGACCACCAACACCAGTGCCTTTCACTTGGCTTGCTTCTAAGCCATGCTCAGCCAATAAACGACGTACTGCTGGGCTTAGTGCATCATTGCTTTCTTCGCTAAGCGCAGCTTTATGACGTTTATCAGGAGATGCTTCCGTACCTTCTGTTTTGTCTGCGGTAGGCTCACCTGCAACTGCACCTGGCTTCAATTTAGCAATGATTTGTTTAGAAAGTACTGTCGCACCTTCTTCTTCAACGATAGCTTCCAAAACGCCTGCTTCCGGAGCTGGCACTTCTAGAACGACTTTGTCTGTCTCGATGTCAACCAAAACCTCGTCACGCTCTACTGCGTCGCCTGGTTGTTTGTGCCATGTCGCTACGGTTGCATCAGCAACTGATTCAGGTAAATCTGGAACCAGAATTTCAATTGTCATATCTGTTTCTTCCTTTAACTTCTAGTTCTTAATTCGAAGTTTTTGAGTTCACGTTCAGAGCGTCTTCAACCAACGCTTTTTGTTGTTTCAAGTGCACCGACATGTAGCCAACTGCTGGCGAAGCAGAAGCTGGGCGACCTGCGTATTTAAGATCTGCACCTGCAGGAATAGCGGCACGGAAGTTGTGTTGGCTACAGTACCAAGCACCTTGGTTCTGAGGCTCTTCCTGACACCACACGAAGTCTTCAACGTTAGTGTATTGAGCAATCGCTGCTTGTACTTCTTCCATCGGGAATGGATAAAGCTGCTCGATACGCACGATAGCGACATCGTCTTGCTCGTTGTTACGGCGCTGCTCCAGTAGGTCAAAATAAACCTTACCTGAACAGAACACGACGCGTTTTACTTTGCTTGGGTCTAAATCATCTACTTCTGGAATTGCAGATTGGAATGTACCGTCCGCTAAGTCTTCAATTGTCGAAGTACATAGAGGATGGCGCAGCAAAGATTTTGGCGACATCACAATCAGAGGTCGACGCATTGGGCGTACAACTTGACGACGAATCATGTGGTATACTTGAGCCGGTGTTGAAGGAACTACAACCTGCATATTTTGCTCAGCACACAACTGAAGGTAACGCTCTAGACGTGCAGAGGAGTGCTCGGGGCCTTGACCTTCGTAACCGTGAGGTAGAAGCATTGTGAGACCACACAAGCGTGCCCATTTCTGCTCACCTGACGAGATGAATTGGTCAATCACAACCTGCGCGCCGTTGGCAAAGTCACCAAACTGCGCTTCCCAAATAGTCAAACCACCTGGCTCTGCTGTTGCGTAACCGTATTCAAATGCCAATACCGCTTCTTCTGACAGTACTGAGTCAAACACTTGGAATGGACCCTGATTGTCATGAATATTCGCTAATGGAATGTACGTACTTGCATCTGTTTGGTTATGAAGAACCGAGTGACGGTGGAAGAAAGTACCACGACCCGAATCCTGACCAGAAAGGCGAATTCGCTTACCATCATCAACTAATGTTGCATACGCCAATGTTTCGGCCATACCCCAGTCGATTGCTTTTTCACCGGTCATCATTGCTAGGCGATCGTTGTAAAGCTTATTAACACGGCTTTGCAGTTTATGGCTTTCTGGATACTGACAAAGACGATTACCCAACTCGATAAGACGCGTCTTGTCATATTTTGAATCCCACTCCATATCCCATTCATGCCCTAAGTAAGGGGACCAGTCTACAGAGTGCAACGCCATTGGACGCCATTCTTTAACCACCACTTCACCGCGGTCTAATGCGTCGCGGTACTCATTGACTAACTGAGTCGCTGTCTCGATATCTGATTCGTTTTTATCGATCAGAATATCCGCATACAATTTGCGTGGTGTAGGGTGTTTTTTGATTTTTTGGTACATCAAAGGCTGAGTCGCGTTTGGCTCATCGGCCTCGTTGTGACCATGGCGACGGTAACACACCAAATCAATCACGACATCGCGCTTGAACTCGTTGCGGTAATCCAAAGCAATACGAGTAACAAAAGCAACCGCTTCTGGGTCATCGGCATTCACGTGGAAAATTGGCGCCTGAACCATCTTCGCGATATCTGTACAGTACATCGTTGAACGCGTGTCACGAGGGTTAGACGTCGTAAAGCCAACTTGGTTGTTAATAACGATACGCACCGTACCACCGACTTGGAAACCACGAGCCAGTGACATGTTGAACGTTTCGGCAACCACACCCTGACCAGCGATTGCAGAGTCACCGTGGATAGTGATAGGAAGCACTTTGCTACCTTGATTGTCACCCAAGCGATCTTGACGTGCTCGCACCGACCCCATGACTACTGGGTTGACGATTTCTAGATGCGATGGGTTAAATGCAAGAGCTAAGTGAACATCACCACCTGGGGTAGCAAAGTCGGCAGAGAAGCCTTGGTGATATTTCACATCACCCGTGCCCCAAGTTTCGTCGTGTTTACCGGCAAACTCATCGAACAGATCTTGAGGCTTCTTACCAAGCACGTTCACCAGCATGTTCAAACGACCACGGTGAGCCATACCGATAACCACTTCACGCATCCCACTTGTTCCTGCATGACGGATCAACTCTTTCGTCATCGGAATCAGTGCGTCACCACCTTCTAGAGAGAAACGTTTTGCACCTGGGAATTTCGCCCCGAGGTAACGCTCCAAACCTTCAGCGGCTGTTAGCTCTTCTAGGAATGTGCGCTTCTCATCTTTGTTGAATGATGGCTGGCCTACGACAGACTCAAGACGTTGTTGGATCCAACGTTTTTGCTCTGTGTCAGTCATGTGCATGTATTCAGCACCGATGGAACCGCAGTAAGTTTTGTTGAGGGCTTCATAGATGTCTTTCAACTTCATGGTTTCTTGCCCAACAGCAAAAGAACCTACGTTGAAAGTTTCTTCGAAGTCATCTTCGGTAAGATTATGAAAAGCAGGGTCTAACTCCGCCACGGTTGGGCGTTGCCATAGACCTAGTGGGTCTAATTCTGCAGCTTCATGTCCGCGGAAACGGTATGCGTTGATTAGCTGTAGAACTTTTACTTGTTTTGCATCGACATCTGGGTCACTAACTTGGACATTGTAATGCTTTGTTTCTCTAGCGAGTCGACGGAAGTAGTCACGGACACGTGAATGTGGTTGTTCTGCCACTTCTTCTGACGGCTTAGGTAAGCCTTCAAAAACACGTTTCCACTCCTCACTTACCAGATCGGGATCACTTAGATACAGTTCGTAGAGGTCCTCTACATACGTTGCATTGGCGCCAGCCAAGTGTGAAGACTCGAGCCATGCCTTCATCACGCCGTTGTGCATATTTTCCCTTAACCAGTAGTTTTCACGTTTGCTTCGGTCTTTGCCGAGCTATAAGAGCCGACCAGAACTAGTCGGCAATTTTTGTATTCTTTACTCGAAATATTCTTGAAGCAGTGAAGCGGTCATATCGGGTGATCCGCAACACTGCGACATTCCTAAGAGCGAGTAAATTAAACCGAGCGATTAACCAGCATCGACTTAATATGGCCGATGGCTTTCGTCGGATTTAATCCCTTAGGACAAACACTTACACAATTCATGATGCCATGGCAACGAAAAACGCTAAATGCATCATCAAGATCAGACAAACGTTCATCTGTTGCCGTATCGCGACTATCAATTAGCCAACGGTACGCTGCAAGAAGACCAGCTGGACCGATGAATTTGTCAGGGTTCCACCAGAATGATGGGCAAGACGTTGTACAACATGCACACATGATACATTCGTACAATCCATCTAAATGCGCACGATCATCAGGCGATTGTAGGTTCTCGCGTGATGGTGGTAATGCACCATCATCAATCAAGAATGGTTTAACTTTCGCATAGTTATCATAGAACTGCGTCATGTCAACGATAAGATCGCGCACGACAGGTAACCCTGGCAGTGGACGAATAACTATCTTATCGCCTTGTAGAGCAGATAACGGTGTGATACACGCTAGACCATTTTTACCATTCATGTTCAAACCATCAGAACCACATACCCCTTCACGGCATGAGCGACGGAACGCGATGCTTGGATCTTGCTCTTTTAGCAGAATCAATGCATCAAGCACCATCATGTCTGAGCCTTCGTCTACCTCAAGGGTATACTCTTTCATGTAAGGCTTGGTATCCACATCCGGATTGTAACGGTATAAAGAGAAGTTCAATTTCATAGTCGTATCCTCCCTTTAGTATGTACGTACTTTCGGCGGGAAAGCTTCACGATGCGTTGGCGTCATGTTCACATCACGCTTAGTCATCGCTTCTGTTTCCGGGTTGTAGATAGAGTGGCATAGCCAGTTCTCATCATCACGCTCAGGGAAATCGAAACGAGCATGTGCACCACGGCTTTCAGTACGGTAGTTCGCCGCTACGGCTGTAGAGAATGCTGTTTCCATCAAGTTGTCTAACTCTAGACACTCAATACGTTGCGTGTTGAATTCAGAAGACTTGTCCGCTAGATGCGCATCTTTCAGACGTTCGCGAATTACTTTCAACTCTTCTAGACCCGTTGCCATTGCATCGCCTTCACGGAATACCGAGAAGCTGTTTTGCATGCAAGCTTGTAGGTCTTTACGGATTTGAACTGGATCTTCACCGCCAGTACTATTTTCCCAACGCATGGTACGCGCTAGAGATGCTTCTATATCAGATTCAGTTGCAGGGCGTGCCTCAGCTTGCGCTGCGAGCGTTTCGCCAAGATGCAAGCCAGTCGCGCGACCAAATACGACTAAGTCTAGTAATGAATTGCCGCCTAGACGGTTTGCTCCGTGTACTGATACAGAAGCAATCTCACCACATGCATATAGACCTTGTACTTCCATCTCGCTGCCGTCAGCCTTTTGCTTGATTGCTTGGCCAGACACTTGAGTTGGTACACCACCCATCATGTAGTGACAGGTTGGAATTACTGGAATTGGCTCTTTCACTGGATCAACGTGCGCGAAAGTACGAGACAGCTCACAGATACCAGGCAGACGTGACTCAAGCACTTCTTTACCAAGGTGATCCAACTTCAGCTTAATGTGTGGACCCCAAGGACCATCACAACCACGGCCTTCACGAATTTCGATCATCATTGAACGTGCAACTACGTCACGACCTGCAAGGTCTTTCGCGTTAGGAGCATAGCGCTCCATGAAGCGTTCGCCATCTTTATTTAGAAGGTAACCACCTTCACCACGACAACCTTCTGTTACAAGAACACCTGCACCAGCGATACCCGTTGGGTGGAACTGCCACATTTCCATGTCTTGCATAGGTACACCCGCACGCAATGCCATACCTACACCGTCACCAGTGTTGATGTGTGCGTTAGTGGTCGACGCGTAAATACGACCTGCACCACCTGTTGCTAGAATCGTTGCTTTCGATTTGAAGTAACAAATCTCGCCTGTTTCCATACAAATCGCAGTACAGCCCATTACGGCGCCGTCTTGGTTTTTCACCAAGTCTAGTGCATACCATTCCGAGAAAATGGTGGTTTTGTGTTTCACATTTTGTTGGTAAAGCGTATGCAGAAGCGCGTGACCTGTACGGTCCGCAGCTGCTGCTGTACGTGCAGCTTGCTCACCACCAAATTCTTTTGACTGACCACCGAATGGACGTTGGTAGATAGTACCGTTATCAAAACGAGAGAATGGAAGACCCATTTTTTCTAGTTCGATAACGGACTCAGGGCCATTTTTACACATGTATTCAATCGCGTTCTGGTCACCGATGTAATCGGAACCTTTAACGGTATCATACATGTGCCATTGCCAATCGTCTTTGTGCGAGTTACCCAGAGCAACGGTAATACCGCCCTGTGCAGACACAGTATGAGAACGTGTTGGAAATACTTTTGACAACAAAGCACATGATAGGCCTTGTTCTGAAATTTGTAGTGCAGCGCGCATACCTGCACCACCAGCGCCGATTACTACGGCGTCAAACTCACGAACTGGAATAGACACTTACGCACCCCACAGAATAAATAGACCAGAGAAGACATAGCCGAATAGCACGGCAATAACACCAAGTTGCAGTGCGCCACGAAGTTTCGCGCACTTAATGTAATCCGTTAATACCTGCCATAAACCGACCCATGCGTGGATCAGGATCGAGACAAGTGCCAACATGGTGAATACTTTAGTGAAGGTACCACCAAAGAATTGGGTCCAAGATGCGTAAGAGATATCTGAAAATGCACAGAAGCTAATCAGATAAATCGTGTATAGCGTCATAATGATTGCAGTTGCACGAATCAGTAGGAAATCGTGTACACCATTACGACCAAATGAAGATACGTGTTTTACCATACCAAGATCCCCGCCAATAATGATAATACTGCTGTTGCACCAAACGCGACTTTAGCGCTCATCGTGCCGGAATCTAGCTCTTCAAAGTGACCTAGATCCATCAACAAGTGACGGATACCACCTGCAATGTGGTAGGCAAGTGCAGTAAGAATTCCCCACAGGATGAATTTTACGAAGAAGCTATCGACGATGTCAGCGGCTTCCATAAAACCCATTGGGGATGACAGAGAAATGGACAGTAACCACAGTAGTATACCCACCGCAACAAACGTAATTACCCCAGACACACGGTGTAGGATGGATGCGATTGCTGTGATAGGAAAGTGGATGGTCTGTAAATCTAAATTAACAGGTCTTGACTTTCTTTCTTTCACGGGCTTGCTCACTCAGCTCCATTGAGCATTTATTGTTATAACCAATTTCAGCTTCCAAACGTACAAAAGTTAACATCTATTTAACAAATATCGCGAGTAACCACCCAGATAATTGTAAACAACTTGTTAACAATCGGAGTCCAGCAACAAACCTCACTCTTTGTTTCTAGCCCCGAATTTATAAGGATTTAACTAAAATTTTCTTAGCCAATATACGGCGAGCAACATTCTAATACAATTGGTGTAACAAATTATGCTACATAGAACAGATTTTTAACGATTTTCATGAGAAAAATCATAACAAGTGCACACAAAGATGGAGAAAAATTGACTTTAAGCTTTAACAACAGTACAAAAATGGCACATAAACATCCTGGACGGATTAAATAATAAACAAAGGAGATTGTTATGGCGGATAAGAAAGCGACCCTTCATGTTGAAGGTCAAGCGCCAATCGAACTGCCAATTATGGACGGTACGCTAGGTACACCTGTAATTGACGTTCGTAAGCTGGGAGCCAATGGTTACTTTACTTTTGACCCAGGTTTTCTTGCCACTGCATCTTGTGAATCATCAATCACGTACATCGATGGCGGCAAAGGTATTCTTTTGCACCGCGGTTTCCCGATTGATCAATTAGCCAATAACGCAGATTACTTAGAAGTATGTTACATCCTTCTTTATGGTGAAGCCCCTACCCGAGAACAATACGAGCAATTCAAGACGACCGTAACGCGTCATACTATGGTCCACGAACAAATCGCAAGCTTTTTCCATGGCTTCCGACGTGATGCTCACCCAATGGCAGTAATGTGTGGTGTAGTCGGTGCACTTGCAGCCTTCTACCACGACTCTCTTGACATCAACAACGACGAGCACCGCGAGATCGCGGCGTACCGTCTGCTATCGAAGATGCCGACACTGGCTGCAATGTGTTACAAATACTCTATCGGTCAGCCATTTATCTACCCACGCAACGATTTGAGCTACGCAGAAAACTTCCTACACATGATGTTCGCAAACCCTTGCGAAGAGTATGAAGTAAACCCTGTCGTTGCTCGTGCAATGGATAAAATCTTCACGCTACACGCGGATCATGAACAGAATGCGTCGACGTCAACTGTACGTCTAGCTGGCTCTTCTGGTGCTAACCCATTTGCATGTATTGCCGCTGGTATTGCATCACTTTGGGGACCTGCTCACGGTGGTGCAAACGAAGCGTGCTTGAGAATGCTAGAAGAGATTGGCAGCGTCGATAACATCCCTGAGTATGTAGACCGCGCGAAAGACAAAGATGACCCATTCCGCTTAATGGGCTTTGGTCACCGCGTTTATAAAAACTACGATCCACGTGCGACAGTAATGCGCGAAACGTGTCATGAAGTTCTCAAAGAGCTAAACATTCAAGACCCTCTACTAGATGTAGCAATGGAACTTGAGCGCATTGCGCTTTCTGATGAGTACTTCGTTTCTAAGAAGCTGTACCCGAACGTAGACTTCTACTCAGGTATCATTCTTAAAGCGATTGGTATTCCAGTTTCTATGTTTACGGTTATCTTCGCGATTTCTCGTACCATCGGCTGGATTGCTCACTGGAACGAAATGCACAGCGATCCACTGAACCGCATCGGTCGTCCTCGTCAGCTATACACTGGTGAGACACAGCGTGAGTTTTCTCCACTTCACGAACGTGAATGATCTTTTTAGTTAGAAGATAAACAAAAGGGTTGAGGTTTTGTCTCAACCCTTTTTCTTTTCAGCGTCTCACGTTATGAATAGCGAACACTAAACCGGATTATCAATATCGATAAACTCCACATGTAGGCCGTATTCATCCGCTAGCCATTTTCCTAAAGCCTGAACACCATAACGCTCAGTAGCATGATGACCTGCAGCAAAGTAATGAATGTCCATTTCTCGCGCAGTATAGGTTGTACGCTCAGAAATTTCGCCAGAGATAAACGCATCTAATCCGTGTTGTACAGCAAGCTCAATAAAATCCTGCCCTCCACCAGTGCACCAACCGACCGTCTCAATCATCTTATCGGTATTCTCTGGAGCAATATGCAGTGGTTCTCTATCAAGAACTTGATTGATCTTGCTCGCAAACTCAGCACCAGACATCGGTTTTTTCAAGCGTCCAAACATGGCTACTGATTGAGGATGTCCTTCAAGCCCACCTTCTACTTCTATTTCAAGTAAGCGAGCTAATTCGGCGTTGTTGCCTAGCTCTGGGTGAATATCCAGAGGAAGGTGATAACCATATAAGTTGATATCGTTTTTGATCAGACTACGAATTCGTTTACCTTTCATACCACGAATTGGCTCAGGTTCACCTTTCCAAAAATAACCGTGATGAACGAGTAATGCGTCTGCATTAAGCTCAATCGCTTTATCGATTAAGGCTTGGGAGGCAGTTACGCCAGTGATAATACGCTTTACGGCTGGCGTCCCTTCTACCTGTAACCCGTTTGGTGCGTAATCTTTAATTAACTGCGGTGACAGTTTGTCATTAAGAATCTGTTCTAGCTTTAAGTTATTCATTATTACTTCCAATTTCTAGCGCATGTAAACCTAAATAACCTCTCGATGAAATCAGACCGAGAGTGTGCAACCTAGTTGATACAACAACGTTTTGACATCTGGCACCTTGATATCATTTAGGTACTTAAAGTGTATCTCGAACCCTAATATCGATGCTAGCCACCCTACCCTCAAAAGCAAATTTAGTTACAATAACAAAGCTTGTCGCCTCACCATACATATAGGGATACGGATGAACCAACTGCAACGCTTTTACCAATGGATCGCCACTTCACCTCCTCTTTTCAAGTTACGCCCTCCGTTTGCAACCTTAGAGGATCTTACGGTAACGCCTTTAAAGAACACTGAGCAATACAATGGTAATCCAAGATTGGGCTTTTTATATCAGCACTTATGCACTGCAGTTCTCTCTAGTTCAGAACGATATCAGGTTATCGCGGAAGAGGTTCAGTTAAACGACATCGAAGGTAAGACCATTGGTGCTATAGATTTGGTGTTGCGGAATACAGAATCAAATCAAATAGAACACTGGGAAGTGGCGATTAAGTTTTATCTTCTTTATAACGGCGTTTGGTATGGTCCGAATGCTCACGACCAGCTGCATACAAAACTGAATAGAATGCTTACTCATCAGTTGAAAATGAGCGATCGCCCGGAATTTCAAAAAATAATTCCGTTAAACGACGCCCCACAAGAGCATCTATTGATGCAAGGACGACTCTATATTAATCCGTTTACTCCAGAGCCAACTCCTAGCGAGTGCTTGGGTTATGAACTAAATCCAAGTCAGATTAGTGGTTACTGGTGCTACCAGAGCCAATGGGAGTTAATCGGTAAGCCACTTTATCATTTACACAAACCATGCTGGGCGATTGGTACGGACGATTTATCTCAACCCATTGAAAAGCCTTCAGACCGATTTGTACATGCACAAACGGAGGACGGTCAATTCTGGTTTGTGGTACCGGATTCCTGGCCCGGAAACAACTCAGTTCAGGAATCTTAAAACGCAAAAGGGTTGATGCTTGCACATCAACCCTTTGTTTTCTAAATCGACTATTGAATGGTTTACAGGCCGGCAGCTGCAAACACTTGATTAACGATCTCTTGTGCTTCTGCTTCGATTTGTTTTAGGTGCTCTTCACCTTTGAAGCTTTCACAGTAAATCTTGTAGATGTCCTCTGTGCCTGATGGACGAGCAGCAAACCAGCCGTTTGCCGTCGTTACTTTTAGACCACCGATTGCAGCACCATTACCAGGCGCATGCGTTAGACGAGCAGTGATAGCATCACCCGCTAGAGTTTCAGCCGCGACCATTTCTGGTGACAACTTCTTCAGTACGTCTTTTTGAGGGCCATTCGCTACAGCTTGAATACGGTTGTATTTCGACTCACCGTGTTTCGCCGCTAGATCTTCATAGTAATCTTGTGGGTTCTTACCCGTTACCGCAGTGATCTCTGCCGCTAGAAGACATAACAAGATGCCGTCTTTGTCTGTTGACCAAGGCGTGCCATCTTTACGAAGGAATGACGCACCAGCACTTTCTTCGCCGCCGAAACCAAACTTACCAGTGTACAGACCGTCTACAAACCATTTGAAGCCTACTGGTACTTCACATAGCTCACGACCTAGATCCGCCACAACACGGTCAATCAGTGCACTTGATACTAGTGTTTTACCAACCGCTACATCTTTACCCCATGCGTCACGATGGCGGTATAGGTAGTCGATACAAACGGCTAAGAAGTGATTCGGGTTCATCAAACCTTTTGGCGTAACGATACCGTGACGGTCGTAGTCAGGATCGTTACCAAATGCTAGATCGTACTCATCTTTCAATGCCAATAGACCCGCCATTGCGTATGGAGAAGAACAGTCCATACGAACCACACCGTCTTTATCGAGAGACATGAATTGGAAAGAAGGATCAATCGCTTCACTTACTAGCGTTAGGTCTAGGTTGTATGCCTGACCAATTTGACGCCAGTAATCGATGCCGCTGCCACCCAATGGATCTACACCAATCTTCAGGTTTGCTTTTTGGATTGCTTCCATATCGATAACGTTCACTAGGTCATCGATGTATGGCTTCACCAAGTCCATCTCTACAAACAGATCCGATGCTTTTGCTTCTGCTAGTGGTAGGCGTTTCACACCTTGTAAACCTTCAGCGATCAGTTCGTTCGCACGATCTTCGATAGCTTGAGTCAACTCAGCTTCTGCCGGACCACCATGTGTCGGATTGTATTTGATACCGCCATCTTGTGGTGGGTTATGTGATGGGGTAATCACAATACCGTCTGCTTTTTCATCGTGTTTGATGTTGTAAGTCAGAATCGCGTGTGAAATACCCGGTGTTGGCGTGTAACCGTTGTCTTGTTGGACAATGACTTTCACACCGTTTGCAATCAGTACTTCAATCACACTTGAGAAAGCAGGCTCAGATAGCGCATGCGTGTCTTTACCCACAAACAACGGGCCAGTTGTGCCTTGCTCAGAACGAACTTCCGCTACCGCTTGAGCGATCGCTAAAATGTGGTTTTCGTTAAAAGTGTGCTTGTCTGCAGTACCGCGGTGGCCAGAAGTACCAAATTGAACTTTGTGTTCTGCGTTTGCCGCGTCTGGTTGAAGTAAGAAGTAGTTAGCAACGAGTGCTGGGATATTGTGAAGATCTTCCTGCTGCGCTTTTTGCCCAGCACGAGGGTGCATAGCCATGTTTGACATCCTTTCTTTAAATACAAATAAAATTAAAAAAGCCTCATAATATCCGCTCACTGCGACACATTATGAGGCTTCTATCAGGTTTCTTAGATTGAACCTGTTACTTTTTCTATTAAGTCAGGTTGGTACCCCATGTGTGTCATCACTTGTTCAACCATCTGTCTTTTACGACTGGTATTGTTGTTCGTGATAACCCAAAACGGTGTGCCAGGAATGGCTTTTGGCTTGGTCGTGTTGCCATTTGCCAACAAGGTTTCTTCATTATCTGCAAAGTACACGCGTTTGCGTCCCTTTACATTCGTAGCCTGCGCGAAACCTTCTGGATTTAATTTATGTAAGGTCGATAGTACTAACATAAAGCGATCAATCGCTTTTTTTAGACCGGCAAACTCATCAGAAATAAGCAGCGAACGCATTTCTTTCACTACATCAACAGATTCCGTTTTACCCGCATCTTTACTTACTACAATCCCTTGTGGCTTCTCTACTACAGGCGCGGCTTCAGCTTCCTGCAACTGACCATCAAGGTTTAAAAGGCGTCGCAAAATATCCGAGGCGCTTTCACCGATATGCTTAGTTTGGCTAGCAATGTAACGGTATAGATCCTCATCAACCTCAATTGTTTTCATTCGCTTTTCACATTCTCAATGTTTAAACTCTGGGGGATTATAACGAGATCCTCTCGGATACTCCACGTTAAACCCATCACGAATAAGATAAAATGTCAGCATTACTCAACTATAAGCAGGAAGGCCAAGGCCAAACAGTTGTTTTGATTCACGGATTGTTTGGTAGTTTAAGTAATCTGGGCCTACTAGCCCGCGATCTTATTAAAGATCACACGGTGATCAGTATTGATCTGAGAAATCACGGCCTCTCTTTTCACTCAAACATTCATAATTACGCCGACATGGCAAAAGATGTGGCACAACTCCTACAACACTTAAATGTTGATCCATCTATTATTATTGGGCATTCAATGGGTGGAAAGGTCGCGATGACACTGGTGGACATTGCTCCAGAGCTCGTCAAACAGTTGGTTGTGCTCGACATGGCACCTGTCGCCTACACAGCAAACCGTCACGACAATGTGTTTAATGGTTTACACGCCGTAATTAACGAAAAGCCAGCAAGCCGTCAACAAGCGATGGATATCCTAGCTCAACATGTTGAGATCGACGGTGTAAGACAATTTCTCTCTAAGTCACTATACAAAAATGGCGATAAAATGGACTGGCGGTTTAACGTACCGAGCCTTTTTGAGAATTACGCACAAATTATCGGTTGGCAGGAAATAGCCCCAACAGACATACCCACTCTGTTTATTAAAGGTGGTGATTCCGATTACTTAATGCCAGAGCACCAACCTGCGGTGCAAAAACAGTTCAAACAAGCAAAAGCACATATTATCGCTAATACTGGCCACTGGCTTCACGCCGAAAAACCCGCTGAAGTAATGAGAGTCATTCGGAAATACATTTCGAGTTAACAAATTCGAAAAGCAACAATAGATTATTGAAATAACCCTTCTTGTAGTGCATTAACTTTACCGTTTAACAGTGGTATAGTGCGCCCAAGATTTTTCGGCATGAAGGACTAAAATGCTTTACGACTATATGGATATGCTCGAGTCTATTGGGCTCGATCTTCTTTTTGCTGCTATCTTCTTTTTCATCGGGATGGCGATAAAAGATGTGCTAAAGCAAGGCAATGTACCTGTTTTTGGTCGTCGTATTGTATGGTTAGTCCTTTTCCTAGGCTGTGCTGGCTTTATTGCAAAAGGTGTAATTCAGCTAACTTGGGAAGGCTCTGGGTTAGGTTAAACCCTTAGTACCATCGCCAATAACAAACAATGTAAAGGTATAGACTCTATGGCAAGTGTAGGTATCTTCTTCGGTAGCGACACAGGTAATACTGAAGCCGTTGCAAAGATGATTCAAAAGCAACTAGGTAAGCATCTAGTTCACGTTCAAGACATCGCGAAAAGCAGCAAAGAAGACATTGATAACTTCGATCTTCTTCTTCTAGGTATCCCAACTTGGTACTACGGTGAAGCACAATGTGATTGGGATGACTTCTTCCCTGAACTTGAGCAAATCGACTTCTCTACTAAGCTAGTGGCTATCTTTGGCTGTGGCGACCAAGAGGACTACGCAGAATATTTCTGTGACGCGATGGGCACGGTACGTGATATCGTTGAGTCTAAAGGCGGCACAATTCTTGGCCATACTTCAACAGAAGGCTACGAATTTGAAGCGTCTAAAGCACTTGTTGAAGGTGACGACAGCCAATTCGTAGGTCTATGTATCGATGAAGACCGTCAACCGGAACTGACTGACGAACGTGTTGAGAACTGGGTTAAACAGATTTACGAAGAAATGTGTTTAGCTGAGCTTGAAGGCTAAATAAATCGAATTATACAAAGACCTCCGGTTGGAGGTCTTTTTGTATATTTTCACAAAGCATCGGTGAGCACTTCCTCTTCGCGATACTGAGGTTTCTTTCTTACATAAAGCTTGCGTTGAACCTCTGAAACCACATTCCCCTGCTTATCTTTTACATGGGTAATAAATTCAGGAAAACACTTTTCTCCATTCCGTGTCATTTGATAAATGTTTTCTAGCATTCCTTCAGTGACCTCAAATTCTGCAAATAAATCACTTTGCCCTGGCTTAATAAAGTTAATACTCGCCTCTTTATCCCACACGTAATACTCCTCGCGTAGAATCCCCATCAGCATCAACGAGTAAATGGGATCAGTTAAAGAGAAAATACTGCCACCATACTGAGTACGATTGGCGTTTTTATTCCACCAGCGAAGTTTCAAACGCACCTTGACGGTACGAAAGTCTTCAGAAATATGTAAGATTTTAATACCAGCGCCCCAAAAAGGTGGCCAAATATTGAGTGCGAATTTTACAATTCCTGGTTTGTATATCTTCGCAAGTCGCTTATTCATCGCAGTCCGTGCCCTCTCCAAGCTCAATGTTACATAATTGTAACTGGTCAGATCTGTAATATAATCGACCTGTTTCTAATTTACAAAAAGATTCTATTAACCCTTTGAAGTTCGTGGTTTAATGTTCTGAGCGCTTATCCTATAATGGTAGGAAGATTGAATTCTGTTAAATCGCTGCAGATGATCCAACGGGAAAGTATATGTCAGATAATAATCAGGCGCTGAAGGATGCGGGTTTAAAAGTAACCCTTCCAAGGCTAAAAATTCTAGAAGTACTTCAGCAGCCAGACTGCCAGCACATCAGTGCTGAAGATTTGTACAAAAAGTTGATTGATCTAGGTGAAGAGATTGGCCTAGCAACTGTTTACCGAGTTCTAAACCAATTCGATGATGCTGGTATTGTAACTCGTCACCACTTTGAAGGTGGTAAGTCAGTCTTCGAATTATCGACTCAACATCACCACGACCATCTAGTGTGCCTAGACTGTGGTGAGGTAATTGAATTTTCTGACGATCTTATTGAAGAACGTCAAAAAGAGATTGCAGCTAAGTACAATGTCACGCTAACAAACCACAGCTTATACTTGTACGGCAAGTGCAGTGATGGTGGTTGTAAAGACAATCCAGATGCACACAAACCAAAAAAATAACGGTTTGTTGATTTAAAATAAACGTCAGCTCATGCTGGCGTTTTTTGTTTCTGAGGGCGATATCTTTCAATAGCTGAATTGCCGTACCAACTTTTGTAAAGCGTCGATTAGACTTACCAATTCAAACCTTAATAAACATCATTGTTTTGCTTCCAAACCGAACATTTATCAAACGTCCCTCGTTCTTAAGCAACTCCCTACACTACCTATAACCGCCGCATTACGATAATGAGAATAAAAAAATGCCAGCATTTGCTGGCATTTTTATCGATTTTTGCATTGATCGAGATTATTGGTTCTCAATTTTTGCCCAAGTATCACGTAGGCCAACCGTGCGGTTGAATACTAGTTTATCTGCTGAAGAATCTTTCGAGTCTGCGCAGAAGTAACCCATACGCTCAAACTGGTAGCCTTTTTCTGCTTCTGCTGACGCTAAGCTAGGCTCTACAAAACCATTGATCACAACTAATGATTCAGGGTTGATTGTAGAAGCAAAGTCTTCTGCTGCACCCGGGTTTGGAACCGTAAATAGACGATCGTACAGACGGATTTCCGCTGGTAATGCTTTATCAGCTGATACCCAATGAATCACACCTTTTACTTTACGGCCATCAGCCGGGTTCTTACCTAGTGTGTCTGCATCGTAAGAACAGAAGATAGTCGTGATGTTGCCTTCGGCATCTTTTTCAACGCGCTCTGCTTTGATCACGTAAGCACCACGTAAGCGAACTTCTTTACCTAGCACTAAACGCTTGTACTTTTTGTTCGCCTCTTCACGGAAGTCTTCACGCTCAATCCACAACTCACGAGTGAATGGTACTTCACGCACACCCATCTCTGGTTTGTTTGGGTGATTAGCAACCGTCAAGTTTTCTACTGCACCTTCTTCAAAGTTTTCGATAACAACTTTAACAGGATCCAGCACAGCCATTGCACGCGGAGCGTTCTCGTTTAGGTCATCACGAATACAAGATTCTAATGAGCTAAACTCGATCATATTTTCTTGCTTCGTTACACCAATACGCTTACAGAATTCACGGATAGATGCTGGCGTGAAGCCACGACGACGCAGACCAGAGACTGTTGGCATACGTGGGTCATCCCAACCGTTAACCAGTTTTTCAGTGACGAGTTGATTAAGCTTACGCTTAGACATCACTGTGTACTCAAGGTTTAAGCGACTGAACTCGTATTGATGCGGACGGCTTTCGATCGTGATGTTGTCCAGAACCCAGTCGTACAGACGACGGTTATCCATAAACTCAAGCGTACAGATAGAGTGTGTAATGCCTTCTAATGCATCAGAGATACAGTGCGTGAAGTCGTACATTGGGTAAATGCACCACTTATCACCAGTTTGGTGGTGCGTAGCAAAACGCACACGGTATAAAACTGGATCGCGCATAACCATGAATGAAGAACCCATGTCAATCTTGGCACGAAGACACGCTTTACCTTCTTCAAATTCACCAGCGCGCATTTTTTCAAATAACGCTAAGTTCTCTTCAACAGAACGGTCACGGTATGGGCTTGGTTTACCTGGCGCCTTTAGCGTGCCACGGTATTCACGAATCTGCTCTGGACTTAGCTCATCTACGTACGCTAAGCCTTTGTTAATCAATTCAATTGCATATTCGTAAAGCTTATCGAAGTAGTTTGATGAGTAACATACTTCACCACTCCACTCAAAGCCCAACCAGTTTACATCTTTCTTGATAGACTCAACGTATTCGATGTCTTCTTTTTCAGGGTTCGTATCGTCGAAACGTAGATTACATTGACCCTGGTAGTCCTGAGCAATACCGAAGTTCAAACAGATAGACTTAGCATGACCGATATGCAGGTAGCCATTTGGCTCCGGCGGGAATCGAGTATGCACGCTAGTGTGTTTACCATCCGCTAGATCTTTATCAATGATCTGGCGAATAAAGTTTGATGGACGAGCATCAGCTTCACTCATCTATAGCACCTCAAAAATATTAGTATTGTCAGAGAAAACGGAACTCTGCATCCAAGTATGGTTTTGCAGAGTACATTGTTTCTAATGATCCACAATTCTAAGCAATTAGACAACAAGAACTCGCGCTAAAACGACAATATTTATCGAGTTAGTGCGAAAGCACAGCAGATTCAAAGTGCCAAAACAAAAAAAGACCTCCCGAGGGAGGTCTTTAGCCAGATATCAGTTCGATGTAATTAAGGCAGTTTTACATTCGATAGGTCTTCATTAGCACCGATTGCTTTCATTTCGCCAGCAACGATTTCAGCTAGAGGACCAAGGATAACTTGAAGGTTGTTTTCACCAAGTTTAACCACACCTTTCGCACCCAATTTCTTCAGTACTTCCTCATCAGCGACTGAACGATCTTTTAGCGTCAAGCGTAGTCGAGTGATACATGCGTCGATTGAAGTTAGGTTATCATGACCGCCAAGTGCTTTTAAGTATTGGCGAGCTAGGTCACCACTTTTCTTCTCACCAGCAGGCGCTGCTGCTTCGCCGTCGTCATCTTCACGACCAGGCGATTTCAAGTTGAATGCGCGGATTGCGAAGCTGAATGTGAAGAAGTATAGAGCACCAAAGCCAAGACCAACTGCACCAAGTAGTAGCGGTTTAGTTGCTAGACCGTAGTTCAACAAGTAGTCAATTAGACCAGCTGAGAATGTGAAGCCGTGTAGCGTACCAAGCATGTTAGCAACAACTAGCGACAGACCAGTGAACACTGCGTGAATCGCGTATAGTGCAGGCGCTAGGAATACGAACATGAACTCTAGAGGCTCTGTGATACCAGTTAGGAATGAACAGAATGCAACAGAGAACAATGCACCACCAACTTGGCTACGTTTCTCAGCAGGAGCCGCTAGGTACATTGCAAGCGCCGCACCAGGTAGGCCGAACATCATTACTGGGAAGAAACCGTTCATGAACACACCAGCGCTCTTATCGCCGCCGAAGAAACGGTGTAGGTCACCAGATTTAACTGTTTCAGTTACTTCCTTCACTGTTGCAGTGATTTCAGGAGTGACAGAGTTAGCGAATTCAAATGTATGAGTTTGACCAGCCACAAGCGTTTTCGCTAGCGCAGGATCCACACACAGTTGTTGTAGAGCAGGAAGCGCTTGACCCGCAGCATTTGCACCAGTTACTAGCACTTCTTGACAAGACCCCATACCAAACCAGAAGAATGAGTTAAGTACGTGGTGTAGACCTACAGGAATAAGGGCTCGGTTCAGTGTACCGTAGATAAACTGACCAATAGCGCCAGAAGTTGAGATACCATGCGCAAGCGCATCTAGACCACCTTGAATTGTTGGCCATACAATGCCACCAACTGCACCAGCAACTAAAGCGAATAAACCTGCCATAATCGGCACTAAACGTTTACCAGAGAAGAAAGCAAGCCACTCAGGAAGACGTGTAGCATGGAAAGCGTTGTAAGAGTGGCCAGCAATAATACCTGCGATGATACCACCAAAGAACGACATGTTTACTGATGCATCAATTGTTGACGCTGTCGCTGTCAGTACAAAGTACGCAACTGCACCAGCAAGGCCAGCTGCACCTTGACCGTCTTTAGATAGACCGATCGCAATACCAAGGCCAAATAACAATGGAAGGTTAGAAAAGATTGAGTTACCTGCTTGTGCCATAAATGCGATGTCAAAAACATCCGGCTGGCCCAAGCGCAGTAACAAGCCTGCGATTGGCAAAGTCGCAATAGGAAGCATAAGAGCTTTACCTAACTTCTGCGCGTATCCGAGAATATTCACCTTAAGTTCCCCCTATAGGATTAGATGTTATGTTGAATGACTTATTTCAGTCGTCCAATTTAGTCATCCTCAGTTTATGACATTAATTTTGCTCCGCAAATTAAAAGCTCACCGTTTGTGATCATAATCACCACAATTTGCCCTTTCGGAAGGTTTTTGCTAGCGAGATCATAAAACTTATTTTATTATACGAAAAAATGGCGTTTTAAAGATAATATTCTCGCACTTTATGCAAGGCAGAATCAGTGTTATTTTGGTATCTAGGCGGGTAAATCACTGTAACTTTGCTCTGAAAAAGAATCATAAAAAACCATACAATCATTACTTTTCAGTTAGTTACTATGACAATAACATCGATAAAACGCGACTTGCTGTATGTGACTCGTTATCTAATTCAGTGATACAAACTAAGTACCCATATGACTAAAGCAGTCTCCACTTAGGTAACGATATAGAAATTGAATTCTCATCTATAAGGACTAGCTGACTATGTACGCGCTAAGTAACTGTAAAATTTATACCGGTAGTGATGTTCTTACCGATCATGCGGTCATCATCGAAAACGACCTTATTCAATCTATTGTACCGGCTGCAGAGCTACCTCAGGGCATCGAAGTGAAAGACCTCGCAGGCGCAAACCTAAGTCCGGGCTTTATCGACCTGCAACTGAATGGCTGTGGCGGTGTAATGCTAAACGATGCAATCACACCGGAAACCATGCAAATCATGCACGAAGCAAACCTCAAGTCCGGTTGTACTAGCTTCTTACCAACGCTCATTACTTCATCAGACGAAGATATGCGAACTGCAATTTCTGCCGCTCGTGAATATCATAACCAATATCAAAACCAATCACTTGGTCTACACCTAGAAGGTCCTTATCTTAACGTCGCGAAAAAAGGTATCCACAACGTCGATTTTATTCGCCCGTCAGATGAAAGCATGATTGATCTTATCTGCGCAAACGCCGATATCATCGCTAAAGTAACGCTTGCACCAGAGCAAAACGATCCAGAGCATATTGCACGATTAAAAGCAGCCGGCATCGTGGTTTCTATTGGTCATACAAATGCGACTTACGCCGAAGCGCGTAAAGGCTTTGAAGCAGGTATTACTTTTGCCACACACCTATTTAATGCGATGACACCAATGGTTGGTCGTGAACCTGGAGTTGTTGGTGCAATTTACGATACTCCTGACGTTTATGCTGGCATTATTGCTGATGGTTTCCACGTAGACTACGCAAACATCCGAATTGCTCATAAAATCAAAGGTGAAAAGCTTGTTTTGGTGACGGATGCCACAGCTCCAGCAGGTGCTAACATTGATCACTTTATTTTTGTCGGTAAGAAAGTATATTACCGAGATGGTAAGTGTGTTGATGAAAACGGCACACTAGGCGGCTCAGCTTTGACAATGATAGAAGCAGTTCAGAATTCAGTTGAGCACGCGGGGATCGCTTTAGACGAAGCTCTACGAATGGCCACGTTATACCCAGCAACTGCAATTGGTGTTGAGGATCGCCTTGGCCGAGTTCGAAAAGGGATGGTTGCAAACCTAACCATTTTCGATCGTGACTTCAAAGTAAAAGCGACGGTTGTTAACGGACAATACGAGCAAAATTAAGCATGAATGGCGGACAGATTGGTAATGTAGATTTAGTAAAACAGCTTAACAGCGCTGCGGTATATAGGCTGATTGATCAGCAAGGTCCTATCTCCCGTATTCAAGTCGCAGATGTGAGCCAGCTCGCACCTGCTAGTGTTACCAAAATAACCCGCCAACTTTTAGAGCGCGGCCTTATTAAAGAGGTCGCCCAGCAAGCTTCAACTGGTGGTCGTCGTGCAATCTCTCTGACCACCGAAGTCAAACCCTTCCACTCTATTGCGGTTCGTTTAGGTCGAGATTACGTACAATTTTGTTTGTACGATTTAGGTGGCACTGCACTTGCGGAAGATCAACACGAACTGCATTACACCAACCAAGCTGACTTGATCGCTGGGCTTATCGATTTACTTAAAGAATTCGTAAACCGTTGCGAAGACAAAATTGATCAGCTCATTGCAATTGGTATTACGCTACCGGGCCTTGTAAACCCAACAACAGGCGTAGTTGAATACATGCCGAATACCGATATCGATAATCTGGCGCTGGGTGAAATTGTTGGAGAGAAGTTTAATACCGCATGCTTTGTTGGGAATGACGTACGTGGCATGGCGTTAGCGGAGCACTACTTTGGGGCAAGCCAAGACTGTCAGGACTCCATTTTAGTTAGCGTTCACCGCGGTACTGGCGCAGGTATTATCGTTAACGGCCAGGTTTTTCTTGGTTTTAACCGCAACGTCGGTGAAATTGGTCATATCCAAATCGATCCGCTTGGTGAACAGTGCCAATGTGGGAACTTTGGTTGCTTAGAAACCGTAGCAGCGAACCCAGCTATTATCCAACGAGTAAAACAACTGATTGCTCAAGGCTATGAGTCAAGCTTGACTGACCTTGAAAACATCACGATTGAAGCAGTGTGTCAGCATGCAATGGATGGTGACGAACTTGCAAAGCAGAGTTTAGTGCGAGTGGGTAACCAGTTAGGTAAAGCGATTGCAATTACCGTTAACTTGTTTAACCCTCAGAAAATTGTCATTGCGGGCGACATTACTGCTGCACAAGACATAGTCTTCCCTGCAATTCAACGCAATGTCGAAAATCAATCTCTCAAAACTTTCCATAACGACCTTCCTATCGTGGCTTCACACATTGATAAGCAGCCAACGATGGGCGCATTTGCGATGATTAAACGCGCAATGCTAAACGGAGTTTTGTTACAAAAGTTACTTGAAGACTAAGTTTATACAACTAATTGAGTTACAATCTCGGGCTGTGTTTTCACAGCCCGTTTTTGTATATCAGGAATACAGCTCAACAGTATGGAAATTATTCTAATTACAACAGCTTTTTTAGCTGGCTTTATTGCGCTTAAATGTAGCCTCCCTCCCCTCGTTGGTTTTCTACTGGCAGGATTTGGTTTGCATGCATTTGGCTATCAAAGCAATGACGTTATCGTCACTCTTGCAGATCTTGGTGTCACTCTTCTTCTATTCACGATCGGACTCAAGCTTGATGTCAAAACGCTACTGTCCAAAGAAATATGGGGAGGAGCGACCGCCCACAACATACTGTCTACCGCTTTTTTTGCACTAGCGCTATCAGGTTTAAAACTACTGGGCTTAACTTCGCTCGCCAGTATGGATAGCGGTCAAATCCTACTTTTAGCTTTTGCACTATCGTTCTCCAGTACCGTTTTTGCCGTAAAAGCATTGCAAGAAAAAGGGGAAATGAACGCGACCTACGGCACACTCGCGATCGGTATCTTGGTTATGCAAGATATTTTTGCCGTGGTATTCCTGACTGCTTCAACCGGCAAAGTCCCAGAATGGTATGCCATTGGTTTGTTCGCATTGCCTTTCCTTCGTCCACTATTCTATAAGCTGTTAGATAAAGTTGGCCACGGCGAAATGCTGGTGCTGTTCGGTATTTTCTTCGCGCTTGTTGTTGGGGCAGGGCTATTCGAACTGGTCGGAATGAAACCAGACTTGGGCGCGCTGATTTTAGGCATGCTACTCGCTGGCCACTCTAAAGCTTCAGAGCTATCCAAATCGCTATTCAATATGAAGGAGCTGTTCTTAGTCTGCTTCTTTTTAAACATTGGCTTGTCCGCTTCATTGAGCGTCAATGGCGTCGTACTCGCCCTACTATTTATCTTACTGTTGCCAATAAAAGGGCTCTTGTACTTCGTCACGATTAATCACTTTAAGTTTCGAGTACGTACCTCTTTGCTCGCCTCTTTATCGCTGTTCAACTACAGTGAGTTTGGCCTTATAGTAGCAGGGTTGGCCTATAAAATGGGCTGGATGCCAAGCGATATGCTCGCTGCGATTGCGGTTGCGGTGTCCGTGTCCTTTATTATTTCTGCGCCACTTAACCGCCTTAGCCACAAAATTTATCAACACTCCGGCAAGTGGCTGCAAGAGACAGCCGCAGAAAAGCTTAACCAGCGTGACCAACTCATTAACCCTGGGCATGCCCAGGTATTGATCTTAGGCATGGGGCGCATCGGGACTGGGGCCTATGATGAATTACGTGCGCGCTATGGCAAAATTTCACTAGGCATAGAAATTCGTGAAGATGCAGCACATCAGCACCGTTCAGAGGGAAGAAACGTGATCGCTGGCGATGCCACAGACCCAGATTTTTGGGAACGAATTTTAGATACAGGTCATGTCAAACTGGTGCTGCTTGCCATGCCTCATCATCAAGGTAACCAAACCGCACTTGAGCAGCTTAAACGCAGAAAATATAAAGGGCAAATAGCTGCTATCGCCGAGTACCCAGATCAGTTGGAAGGTTTGCTGGAAAGCGGAGTTGACGCCGCATTCAATATATACAGTGAAGCAGGTAGCGGTTTTGCTCGACATGTGTGTAAACAACTCGAACCTCAGTTCACACCAATAAAATAAGCAACCATACTAATATTTTTTAAAAGCCTTTCTATCAATAGAAAGGCTTTTTTGTATGGTTTTTATACCAAACCTTGATTCCATTCACCAAACGAGCCATTAAATTAAATAATATTTACACAACAAGGCTTTTTATCATTTTTATAATCACAAAACGTTGCTTTTTTTACTAGTAATGGCAAATTGAAGCCATACCGATTAGAAATTATTTAGTTTAGTAAGGATGTAGTATGTGTTCAGTATTTGGCATTTTAGACATTAAAAGCGATGCAGCCGCATTGCGCCCTATCGCATTAGAAATGTCGAAAAAACTTCGTCATCGTGGCCCTGACTGGTCTGGGATTTACTCTTCAGAGCGCGCTATTTTAGCGCATGAGCGCTTGGCGATTGTTGGTCTAAATAGTGGTGCACAACCGCTATACAGCCCTGATAAAAAGCTCATCCTTGCAGTCAATGGTGAAATCTACAACCATAAAGAAATTCGTGCTCGTTACGAAGGAAAATACGAGTTTCAAACCGATTCAGACTGTGAAGTCATTCTTGCACTGTACCAAGATATGGGTGCAGATCTCCTTGAAGAACTAAACGGTATTTTCGCTTTTGTTCTGTACGATGAAGAAAAAGACGAATACTTAGTCGGTCGCGACCACATTGGCATTATCCCTCTTTATCAAGGTCATGATGAGCATGGCAACTACTATGTTGCATCAGAGATGAAGGCACTTGTTCCAGTATGTAAAACAGTGAGCGAGTTCCCTCCTGGTAGCTACTACAGCTCAAAAGATGCCGAGCCAACGCGTTACTATGTTCGTGACTGGAACGAATACGCTGCCGTTCAAGGTAACACCACCAGCAAAGAAGAACTGACTGAAGCACTAGAAGCAGCGGTTAAACGCCAACTAATGACGGATGTTCCATATGGTGTTTTACTATCAGGTGGTTTAGATTCATCCATCACCTCTGCTGTGGCTAAACGTTTTGCTGCAATGCGAATTGAAGACGATGAAAAGTCAGAAGCTTGGTGGCCACAACTGCACTCTTTTGCTGTTGGCCTAGAAGGCGCGCCTGACCTGAAAGCCGCTCGCGAAGTTGCCGACCAAATCGGTACCGTTCACCATGAAATGACTTATACAATTCAAGAAGGTCTCGACGCGATTCGCGACGTGATTTACCACATCGAAACGTACGATGTGACCACCATCCGCGCATCCACGCCTATGTTCTTAATGGGTCGCAAGATCAAAGCGATGGGCATTAAGATGGTACTTTCTGGTGAAGGTGCAGATGAGATCTTTGGTGGTTACCTATATTTCCACAAAGCACCAAACGCGAAAGAGTTCCACGAAGAAACAGTACGTAAGCTGCTTGCTCTGAACATGTTTGACTGCGCGCGCGCAAACAAATCGCTAGCGGCATGGGGGGTTGAAGGCCGAGTACCGTTCCTTGATAAAGAGTTTATTGATGTTGCAATGCGCCTAAACCCAGCAGATAAGATGTGTGGCAACGGCAAAATGGAAAAACACATTCTACGCGAGTGTTTTGAGCATTACTTGCCAGAGTCGATCGCATGGCGTCAAAAAGAGCAGTTCTCTGATGGCGTAGGTTACAGCTGGATTGATACGTTGAAAGAAGTCGCAGAGCAAAAAGTGACGGATCAGCAGATGGAAACGGCTCAATACCGCTTCCCATACAACACGCCAACCACCAAAGAAGGTTACGTGTACCGAGAAATCTTTGAAGAGCTGTTCCCACTACCTTCAGCGGCTGAGTGTGTGCCAGGTGGTCCTTCAGTAGCTTGTTCATCAGCGAAAGCGATTGAATGGGATGAGTCATTCCAAAACTGTGTAGACCCGTCAGGTCGTGCGGTGCAAACCGTCCATAACGACGCTTACTAAGCGACTAAGTAGGGTGTCATGCCCTACCTAATCGGTAATCATCGTTGTTTTGCTAAGCTCGCTAAACAGCGTCCCACTGCTGGTGATCACCAGTAAGATTAAAAAAGAGGTGCCAAAGCACCTCTTTTTTTGTTTGTACGCATTAGCTATTTCAAGTCTAAATCGCTGTTGTCAATGCTGACAGGCACTCGTTTAGTGATCATCTGCACTAACATGATTGAGCGTTTCTCACCATCTTGCTCTTGGAAGATAGCATCTATACCTGCAAACTGACCGCTCTTAACTCGGATTTGATCACCTGGTTTTGGCATACACTCAGAAGCGGTATTTTCATTACAGCATTTTTCTAGCTGCATCAATTCAAAGACTAAGTCACCTTGGACTTCTTTCGGTTGAGCACCAAAACGCACAAAATCAACAACCCCTCGAGTGGAGCGGACTGAGGTGAAGTTAGGTCCCTGTTCATAATCAAAGTACGCAAACACATAACAAGGAAACAGCGGCTCTTCGACTTTTTGTCTTTTCCCGCGCAAAATCTTCTCAACTTCTACAGTTGGATAAAAGCACTCTACACCTTGGTTTTCAAGGTGCTGTTTCGCCCTAACCTGCTCCCCACGTTTACAATAAAGTAGATACCAACGTTTCATCTTTTTTACTAGCCAATTCTATTTTGTTTTTATCCTAGCATTAAGCCAAAGTTGAGTCATTGACATTCAGTTTATCTATAAAAGTATGATTATACATCGCTCGCATTAACGATATCTTTTCAATAGCTTACGAGAAGAAGTCCATAGACAAAAATGGAAATTAAGTTTGTAACACAGCCAACACACCATCATATCATCTGCAAATTCACCCAAAAACAGTCACTTAACAAGCAACTTTAGTCGTAATGCAAAATTTTATTGTTTGTCACTCATTAAATTGCAATGTATACGTAGAAGTCGTTAAAAAATGTAATAACTATTATTAGAAGAGCTTATGTCAAACCAACATCAATATTTCGGCCACCCTCGTGGCTTGTTCTTATTGTTCGGTACTGAACTGTGGGAACGCTTTTCTTACTACGCAATGCGCGCCATTCTAGTACTTTACCTTACAGATACAACGATGAATGGCGGCCTTGGCTGGTCAACTAAAGACGCACTAGACCTATACGGTATTTATACTGGTCTTGTGTATATCACACCTCTCATCGGAGGTTACTTAGCGGATAACTATCTAGGTCAACGCCGTTCAATTTTGCTTGGTGGCGCGTTAATGGCTATCGGCCAGTTTACACTCGCACTTCCTGCTGACGCTCTGGGTATTGGTTCGCTACACAGTTTCTATTTAGGTCTTGGTCTGCTTATCACTGGTAACGGCCTCTTTAAGCCGAATATCTCAACCATGGTTGGCGATTTATATAAAGAGGGTGACAACCGTCGTGACGGCGCATTCACTATCTTTTATATGGGTATCAACTTAGGTGCATTACTCGCCGGCGTCGTTTCTGGCTCTGTGACAACCTCTTACGGTTGGAAAGCAGGCTTTGTGGCCGCAGGTGTAGGTATGATTATTAGCCTAGTGATGCAAATGGTGCTAGCTCAGTCTTGGCTTGGTGACATCGGTCGCGAGCCCGCAGCAAAACGAGATCTAAGCAACAAAAACTCAACCACGAAGCAACCCTTAACGAAAGAAGAAGTAAACCGACTAAAAGTAATTTTGGTCATGAGCTTATTCACTATCGTCTTCTGGGCTGGCTTTGAGCAGGCCGGTGGCCTAATGAACATCTACACTCAACAATATACTGATCGTATGATTGGTGGCTTTGAAGTACCTGCTGCGTGGTTCCAATCGCTAAACCCATTTTTCATTATTACCCTAGCACCGGTTCTGGCGGTCCTTTGGGTAAAACTGGGTAAACGCGAACCTACGTCACCAGTGAAATTTGCGATGGCACTATTTTTCTTGGCAATTGGCTTCCTATGTATGGTTGGCGCTGTGCTAGAACAAGGTGGAGACACAACGGTAAAAACATCAATGTTGTGGCTGGTGGGTGCTTTCTTCTTCCATACATTGGGCGAACTGTGCTTATCTCCAATTGGTCTTTCACTGGTGACCAAGTTAGCACCGCTTCGCTTAGCTTCACTCATGATGGGTGCATGGTTTGGCTGTAATGCGATTGCAAACTACGTTGCGGGCTATGTGGGATCTCACGTAGGAGAATTGGGCGCAATGGCTATCTTTAGTGGCATTGCAGTCAGCGCTACCGTGAGTGGTGTCATCCTACTTCTGTTCTCGAATACGCTCGTTCGCTGGATGCATGGTGCAGAGAATACTCACAGCACAGCAGAACAAGTCGAAGAGCAGCAAGTACAAGTCGCTTAATCGCTCTACAAAAAAGGGGCGCTTTTGCGACCCTTTTTTTGTACCTAAAGCTTAGAGTGAACTAACTCAGCCATCATTTCTATATGAAGCTCACTATCGTTCAAACAAGGAATGTAGGTAAAGCTTTCACCACCTGCTTCAAGGAAAATCTCTTTACACTCTTCCGAGATCTCTTCCAACGTTTCTAAACAATCCGAAGAGAATGCTGGTGTCACTACATTGATATTTTTTACCCCTTTTTCAGGAAGTGCCTCTAGGGTTTTATCGGTGTAGGGCTGTAACCACTCTTCTCGGCCAAATCGAGACTGATACGTCATACCTATCTGTTGCTCGTTTAACCCTAACGCTTCAGCGAGTAAGCGAGTCGTCTCTTCACAGTGCTGAGGGTAAACATCCCCATTATCAGCGTAACGTTTTGGAATACCGTGATAAGAACATAGCAAGTAGTCTCCCTTACCATACTCTTGCCAATGTTCACGAACTGAATGCGCTAACGCTTCAATGTATTTCGGGTGATTGTAGTAATCCCGAATAAAGCTAAAGCCCGGCATCACGGGCAGGTTTTTAAACGCTTTAGTGATTCCGTCAGAAACCGCTGCCGTTGTTGTGCCCGAGTATTGCGGATACAAAGGTAAAACGATGACTTCCTCTACCCCTTGGGCCAACAGCGCTTCAAAACCTGATTGCAAACTTGGATTTCCATAAGTCATGCCAAGTTCGACTGGCATATCAAGCTTTTGAGCCAACTTTTCTGTTTGACGCTTAGAGTACACCATCAGTGGCGAGCCCTCTTCCATCCAAACTGATTGATAGAGTTTAGCAACCTTGGGAGCTCGGATTGGAAGGATAACGCCGTGCAATAGCGGACACCAAAGCCATCGAGTCATGTCTACCACTCGGTGATCATGAAGAAACTGACTTAAAAAGCGCTTTACGGCAGGAGCGGTTGGTGCGTCAGGAGTACCCAGGTTCACTAGGAGTACACCCTGTTTATTATTCTCTTTCATAACATCCTATTCATGGTAAACGGCTTAGTTCATATACTTAAATAGCCTCACATCGCTGCCACTTGAAGTCATTTAGATATATGTTTACGAGTAAACTAAAAAAAGCGACCACTTGGGTCGCTTTCAATATATCAAAATATTAAATTTTTGACTTCAGCAAATTAAGAGAGTGCTTTCTCGATATCTGCACTAACTTCAGCTACTTGCTTAGTACCATCAAACTTAAGGTACTTAGTGTTGCCTGCTTCAGCTTCTTTACCGTAGTAGTTGATTAGTGGTGCAGTTTGCTCGTGGTAAACACCTAGACGTGCACGTACTGTTTCTTCTTTGTCGTCATCACGAACAACAAGATCTTCACCAGTTACGTCATCTTTACCTTCCACTTTAGGTGGGTTGTAAACAACGTGGTAAGTACGACCAGAAGGAAGGTGAGCACGACGACCTGCCATACGCTCAACAATCACATCATCTGCAACGTCAAATTCGATAACGTAGTCTACATCAACGCCCATTTCTTTTAGGCCGTCAGCTTGAGGAATAGTACGTGGGAAACCATCCAGTAGGAAACCGTTCGCACAGTCTTCTTGAGCGATACGCTCTTTGATAAGTCCAAGGATGATTTCATCAGAAACTAGCTGACCAGCGTCGATAACAGCTTTAGCTTGTTTACCAAGCTCTGTACCTGCTTTGATAGCAGCACGAAGCATATCACCAGTAGAGATTTGTGGAATACCGTATTTTTCCATGATGAAGTTTGCTTGTGTGCCTTTACCTGCACCTGGAGCACCTAGAAGAATGATGCGCATGATTTATCCTCTTTAATATTTAAGATTTATACCGAAGCTCACAATAGCTGGGCTTCTTAGACATCAAACCCGAGAAGCACTCGCAACGATAAGTTTCGGTATAACGTATATAGGCGAGCAAAAATACACGCCTTATTACTCACATTCAAGTCGCAGATTCTATCACAGGTTCGCCGCGCAAAGAGTGTATTAAGACTAAAGAATGTTAACGATACCCTCTTTCACGCCCTATTGATTATTAACTCAACACCTGAGATGCAAAATTTTGCGACAACAAACAAAAAGCTCGCGAAATGCGAGCTTTTTGACGTACTGAGGTTATTACACCTTAGTCAAAAGTTTATTAACAGCTCCTAAGAACTCCGTTGGGTCCTCAATTGAGCCTCGCTCTGCAAGCATTGCTTGACCAAGCAGGACTTCTACCCAACGACCAAATGCCTCTTCATCCGCTTCGTCAGCCATGCGCTTAACCAGCTCGTGCTCAGGGTTTAGCTCAAAGATGTACTTCACTTCTGGCACTGCCTGACCCGCCGCAGCAAGAAGCTTCGCCATTTGAGTGCCCATTTCGTAATCGTCCGTTACCACAACAGCAGGTGTAGACGCGAGTTTAAAGGTCGTACGAACTTCTTTCACACGATCGCCTAGGTAAGACTTCGTGCGTTCTACAACCGACTTAAATTCTTCTTCAGTTTCTTTCTGCTTCTCTTTTTCTGCTTCATCTTCAAACTGACTTAGATCGAGCCCAGCTTTTGTGATTGACTGGAACTGCTTGCCGTCAAACTCAGTTAAGTAGTTCATCAGCCACTCATCAATGCGGTCGTACATCAAGATAACTTCAATGCCTTTCGCTTTGAACTGCTCTAAGTGAGGGCTGTTTTTCGCAGCTGCATAGCTGTCTGCCGTCAAGTAGTAGATCTTATCTTGACCTTCTTTCATGCGCTCAACGTAAGCAGCTAGACCCACGGTTTGCTCCGCAGAATCCACTTCAGTTGAAGCAAAGCGCAATAGGCCTGCAACTTTCTCTTTGTTTGCAAAGTCTTCTGCCGGACCCTCTTTCATCACAAGGCCAAACTCTTTCCAGAATGATTGGTATTTCTCTTCATCATTCTTAGCCATGCGCTCTAACATCGTTAGCACACGCTTAGTACAAGCATTACGTAGAGACTGAGTCACTTTGTTATCTTGTAAGATCTCACGCGATACGTTGAGTGGCAGATCATTGGAGTCTATTAAACCTCGTACAAAACGTAGGTAAGACGGCATGAACTGCTCTGCATCGTCCATAATGAACACGCGTTGTACGTACAGTTTCAAGCCTGATTTGTGGTCGCGGTTCATCATATCCCATGGCGCTTTAGATGGGATGTAAAGCAAGCTCGTGTAATCGTTTTTACCTTCTACACGGTTATGGCTCCAAACCAATGGATCAGCAAAGTCATGTGATACGTGCTTGTAGAACTCTTGATACTCTTCATCTGAGATATCCGATTTATTACGCGTCCACAGTGCTTGAGCTTTGTTGATTTGCTCCCACTTCTTCTCATCCGTTTCTTTGCCTTCGTCATCGCGAACAACAGTTTGGATTGAAACTGGGATGCCAATGTGATCCGAGTACTTACTGATCACATCACGTAGACGCCATTCATTTAGGAACTCTTTACCTTCTTCACGCATATGAAGAATGATATCAGTACCACGCGATTCTTTAGTGATGTTTTCGATGGTATACTCACCTTCACCGGCTGAGTGCCATTGTACTGCTTCATCAGCGGCTAGGCCCGCAGCACGAGTGCGTACGGTGACGGCATCAGCAACGATAAACGCAGAGTAGAAACCAACACCAAACTGACCAATAAGCTGAGAGTCTTTGCTCTGCTCTTCAGACAGCTTTGAGAAAAACTCCGCGGTCCCAGATTTTGCGATCGTACCTAAGTGCTCGATCACATCATCGCGGCTCATACCGATACCGTTATCAGAAATGGTTAAGGTATTTGCGCTTTCATCAAACGACAGTTTCACGCAAAGGTCTGCATTACCTTCATATAAGTCTGGGTTAGATAGCGCTTGGAAGCGCAGCTTGTCCGATGCATCTGATGCGTTAGAAATCAGCTCGCGCAAAAAGATCTCTTTATTTGAATAAAGAGAATGGATCATTAAATGCAGTAGTTGTTTTACTTCTGATTGAAAACCACGAGTTTCTTTGTTTTGAGATACGGTTTCGCTCATGTGTGCTCCATAACATCTAAACTAATTGGCTTTTTCATGGAGATAAGTTTGTGACTTTCCCCTTGAAATTACCTTACTGAGATGTCATTTAACATGTGGCTGACAAATGTAAATTCAAGGTCAATATTGCTAAAAACGGTGTTTTTTTAGAAAAATTTAATTATCCTACCAGCCTAAAAGCATCTAAAATGTCGTGCGCACTCCATGCGCTTCGGTAATTTTGTGACATAAATCACTATAATTACAACATCATCCATCTAAGAAGAACTAAATGACTAACATCGGCACCAAATTTCTACTTGCTCAAAGGTTCACCTTTGATCCAAATAGTAATTCGCTCGCTGACCAACAAAACGGCAACGACGTTGTACGATTAGGAAGCAACGAAAGCCGTATACTTCTGATGTTGGCAGAGAGACCAAACGAAGTTTTAACCCGTAACGAGCTTCACGAGTTTGTTTGGCGTGAGCAAGGTTTTGAGGTGGATGACTCAAGCCTGACTCAAGCGATCTCTACTCTGCGTAAGATGTTGAAGGACTCAACAAAATCTCCAGAGTTTGTTAAAACGGTTCCTAAACGCGGTTATCAACTCATTTGTTCAGTGGAACGCTTAAGCCCATTATCTGCTGACTCTAATACTGACGTTGAAGAAACCACTTCTGAAAATGAAGTGCACGCAGCGGAAATAGAAGCAAGTGACGCGCCGTCAGTAGAAGCGGCGACAGACACCACGACTGAAGTAGAGCCTCAAGTAGAACCACCTAAGGCACAGCCAAAACCAGCAGCTAACACTAATAACTGGCTGCCGCGTATGATCGTTCTTTTGTCTCTGCTGCTTCCTATTTGTGTATTGCTATTCACCAATCCTGCAGAATCCCAATTCCGTCAGATTGGTGAGTATCAAAATGTACCTGTGATGACGCCAGTGAACCACCCGCAAATCAATAGTTGGTTGCCGTCCATTGAGCAGTGCATTGAACGCTACGTAAAATACCATGCAGAAGATTCAATGCCGGTAGAAGTGATTGCTACAGGTGGCCAGAACAATCAGCTGATTCTGAACTACATTCATGACAGTCAACATTCATATGAGAACGTGACATTGCGTATTTTCGCTGGTCAAAATGACCCAACCGATATCTGTAAATAAGGAGGCCAGAATGAAGATAAAATTAGCATCTGCGGTTTTGGCCGTATCCGTTCTTTTCAGTGGTTGGTTATATTGGGGTAGCGACCTAAAAGTGGAACAGGTCCTCACTGCCAATGAGTGGCAGTCAACCATGGTGACGGTCATTACAGACAGCTTGCCTGACGATCCTGTCGGCCCACTGCGTCGTGTTAATGTTGAATCAAATGTGAAATATCTCCCTAATGGAGACTATATTCGCGTAGCAAATATCAAACTATTCGCTCAAGGTTCAACGGCAGAATCCACGATTAATATCTCGGAAAAAGGGCGCTGGGAAGTCAGTGACAACTATTTGTTGGTTTCGCCTTCTGAGTTTAAAGATATTTCATCTTCTCAATCAAAAGACTTCTCCGAAGCACAGCTACGTTTGATCACTCAAATCTTTAAGCTTGATGCCGAGCAAAGTCGCCGTATTGATGTCGTGAACGAAAAAACGCTATTGCTCACTAGCTTGAACCACGGTTCTTCGGTGCTGTTTAAAAACTAACTTTGATTTGATGATAAGGGGGCAAGACGCCCCCTTTATTTTGCTTATGGATTGGCTAGATACCCTCACCCTCTTTTTCGGCTCACTTATCGCCAATACTCTGGCTTCGCTTTCTGGCGGCGGTGCAGGCTTACTTCAATTCCCTTTGCTCATCTTTCTCGGCTTGCCATTCTCGGTTGCGCTGGGGACACATAAAGTGGCTTCCGTCGCTTTAGGCTTAGGGGCAGCAAGCACACACTTAAAAGCAGGCACAATTAAATGGAAGGTCGCGCTCTACCTTATAGTCTCTGGCAGCATTGGCGTAGTCTTAGGGGCGAACTTAATTGTCCAAATACCTGATGGTATGGCGGAAAAAATGCTAGGGAGCATGATTCTCGCGCTCGGCATCTATTCACGATTTAAGAAATCGTTAGGCCAATCAGAAATAATACGTAACCGTCACCCAATCGGTTGGGTCATCGGCGGTGTCGGACTAATGCTCATCGGTATCATCAACGGGTCGCTGACCGCAGGTTCTGGTCTGCTCGTGACATTATTTTTAGTTCGCTGGTTTGGGTATAACTATAAACAAGCCGTTGCTTACACCATGATTTGTGTCGGGTTGTTTTGGAATGGCATTGGAGGCATTGCCGTCGTCCAAGCTGGCGCTCCGATACATTGGGCTTGGTTGCCTGTTTTATTGTTAAGCTCATTTCTAGGCGGCAGTTTAGGCGCATGGGCCGCGACTCGATACAGCAACCGAGTGATTAAAATTGCATTCGAAATTCTCACGTTTGCCGTGGGTATCAAGTTGCTAGTTTAAACCGATTAAAAGGAAAGTTTCATGGATAAAGCAATCATTGATATTTATTACTGCCGCCAATGCAACTGGATGTTGCGTTCAACTTGGCTATCGCAAGAACTACTGCATACTTTTAGCGAAGAAATAGAAACGATCAGCTTACACCCAGATACGGGTGGTCGCTTCGAAATTTTCTGCAATGGCCAGCAAATTTGGGAACGAAAAAAAGACAGCGGCTTTCCTGAAGCAAAGGTGCTAAAACAGCGCGTAAGAGACATTATCGACCCAGAACGCGATTTAGGACATTCAGACACAAAATAGGGAGCAATTCGCTCCCTATTTTTTTACTTAGTAAAACCGTTAAATCATGGTTTGTGCTAATACTTCGCCTTCTGGCGTTTTTACCGTTAGCGTATTGTCTTCTAAAGTACCAAAGCTTCTTGGTAAACCATTACGTGGAAATGTCATCGAGCCTGGGTTAAAAATAATGGCCCCATCTTGCATCTCTGCGACAGGAACATGCGTATGACCGTGGGCGATGATATCACCTTCACGCAGTGGCGGCCGTTTTTCAGAGTTGTACAAGTGACCATGAGTCAAAAAGATTCTCTTGCCAGATTCAAGTAGCACCCACGAGTAATCCATCATCATTGGAAACTTCAATAGCATTTGGTCTACTTCACTATCGCAGTTACCACGCACAGAAATAATTTGGTCACTGTATTGGTTCAATAGCTCCGCCACCTGCGGTGGGTTGTAACCTTCTGGAATCGGGTTTCTTGGCCCGTGGTTTAGCGTATCCCCCAACAAAATCAGGTGCTCCGCACCAGAGGCTAAAAATAGCTCAATAGTTTCTTTAGTTGCTGGCAAAGAGCCATGCAGATCTGAGGCAAAAAATAGTTTCACGACATCGTCTCCTCACAAAGTACGAGGTCATTCTACGGCATTTTTATGACAGCTCAACCAACGACTACTGATAACGCAATGATTCAATGACCTTAGGCAAAATATAGAACCATGCGGCATACGCAGTTCCAACCAACACCAGTATCCAAAACACCATCGACATAAATTTTGACTTAGCTAGGTGGTGCAGCGGGTCTGGCTCTCCGCATCCTGGACATGCGTGAGCGCGCTTTGAGATTTGTTTCTCACACACAGGGCAAGAGACTAAAGGCATGATACAAATTCCTCGACAATAGACTTAGGGCGCAAAGAATAATGGTGAATTAACACATATGCAACCTAACATATATTAAATATTTTAGTTCTTTGTAACAGTCGCTGACTTGAGAAAAAATGCGTTGATTTTTCATTTATATCAAACTATTACACTTCTTCTCGCACCATGCCATTGATGACAATATTGTTATAACTCACCATGCCAATGACCTCCCCATCTTCAATGACCGGAGCTCGGCTAATGCCAAATCGTTCAAATAGGCGCGCACAATATTTCACATTCATATCAGGGTCGACACACAAAGCGGGCTTGGTCATGATCTCATAAATATTCGTGCGCTGTGGAGAGCGATTATTCGCCAACACCTTTTTGGCGATATCATTCATCAAGACGATGCCATATTCATCGTTGTCATCTCGCTTTTTCACCACCAGCGCTTTGACTTGGTATTTTTTAGCCAACGTTATGCCTTCATAAACTGTCATTAGCCCATCAACCATGACATAAGTAGCCGCCATTACATCTCGAACTCTAATTATCGTTTGACTGCTCATAACTCATCCTCGACCACTTTGGTCAACGTCTCTACTTGATGCGCGACACCGACTGCATCCTCAATATCGATCTGAATAGCAATGCCCTGCCCCGACTCTCGGTCGAACTCACCAACTTCATTGATGGTTTCTAATATGTGTCGAGAAAGGTGCTCCTCAACGACAAACAGCAGCACATCTTTTTGTACTTCCAGCGTTAAGCCAAAAAACGTTCGCTTTTGATTTAAACCTTGCCCGCGAGCATTGTTAATCACTGTAGCACCGGTCGCACCAGCATCGCGTGCAGCGTCCAGTACCTTGTCTGTTTTGCTGTCTTCAACAAACGCAAGTATCAATTTAAAGCGCATTTTCTTCGTCCTCCGAGACATCTTTATTCAGCCATTGGGTTATTTGCGCATAGCCCATCACAGAGATCATAGGAAACAGACTGGCAAAAGCGATCAAGCCAAAGCCATCAATCATTGGGTTTCTTCCTGGGACGGTAGAAGCAAGCCCCAGCCCTAATGCGGTTACAAGCGGAACAGTGACAGTAGAAGTCGTGACGCCTCCAGAATCGTAGGCGAGTGGAACAATAAGCTTTGGCGCATAAAACGTTTGAATCACAACCACGATGTAACCCGCAATGATGTAATAGTGAATAGGGTCACCGACAACAATCCGATAGCTCCCTAGCGCGATGCCAATGGCTACCCCAAATGCAACGGCCACGCGTAAGCCGTTAATACTGATGCTGCCACCAGAAACTTGGTTTGCTTTTATCGCTACAGCGATTAGAGAAGGCTCAGCAATCGTGGTACTAAAACCGATAAAAAAGGCGAAGGTATACACCCAATAGTAGTCGACCCACACTAAGGCTTTTCCCACAGAGACTTTAAACTCTTGTAAAAATTCCGGCGCTGTCAGTTGCACGGCCATGGTCTCTCCGAGCGGAAACAGAGCCATTTCTAATCCGAGCAAAAAAAGAGCGAGCCCAAGAATCACATAAACAAACCCAAGTAAAACCCTCTTAAGGTTGTTAACTGGACGCCTTAACACCGCTAACTGAAAACCAAAAATAATGCTGGCGATGGGAATGACATCTCGAACGGTCGATAATAAAGTGTCTAGGAAATGTTCAATTGAAATCATGTTACGACCATTCCGTAAACCATCACAAACATCATCGGTAGCAGCGAGGCAAAAGCGATCAAACCAAAACCATCCACCATGGGGTTGCGCCCTTTAATCGCCGATGCTAAACCAACCCCTAGTGCAGTGACCAAAGGCACGGTGATAGTCGACGTCGTCACACCTCCAGAATCATAAGCAACGCCAATAATGGCTTCCGGTGCAAACCACGTCAGGACTACAACGCCGACGTAGCCGCCGATGATCATGTAATGAATTGGCCACCCTTTTAAGATGCGCAGAACGCCAATAACGATGGCGATCCCCACAGAAAGAGCCACCGTTACTCGTAGTCCTTGTCCATAATCCTGCATGGATTGCTCTGAGTTTGTGATCATCCCTCCTTCTGCCGCAACTTCTGATGCTTCTTCTGCTACGGCCGTTAATGCAGGCTCGGCGATCGTGGTGCCAAAGCCTAGACAAAACGCAAAAACTAACAACCAGAATACGCTGCCTTTTTTTGCAAAGGCTTGAGCCATACTCTCTCCGATAGGAAAAAGACCAAGCTCTAGACCAAAAATAAAAAACGTTAACCCTAAAACCACAAGCAATAAGCCAAAAAGAATGGAGATGAGATTAGGAAGTGGCTCTTGCAAAACAACTAATTGAAAAAAAGTGATAACAACAACGATGGGTAGCAGATCGCGAGCACTATTAAGGAGCGCTCGAAAAAGAGCAACAAATGCTTCCATACCTATCCTCCTTGATGGTGCAAACTGATTACGCTTGTTCCGGTAGCGATGTTTCTAGTCTGGCATAGATTTAGTTCTCCTACCGTGAACGAATTAGCGCCATGCATAACATTTAGTTACATTTTTTCAATATGTGAAGTCAGTAGCCTCGCTACAGGCTTGCCACTATCCTAGAAATAATAGTGTTGAGATGATCAAGCTCAGCACAAAACGACTATAATGTTCTAATACGTGTACATTCAAAGAGATAACATGAAGATATTACTCACAGGTGGCACTGGGTTTATTGGTTCGGAGTTGCTCAAGCTGCTATCCACTCACCAAGTTATGCTACTTACACGCTCTCCTGAGCAAGCAAAACAACGCCTCCAACACGCTGATTTGGGTAATATCGAATACCTTGACTCGCTTGAGTCATTCGCCGATCTCAATCACATTGATGCCATAATTAATCTTGCGGGTGAGCCTATCGCAGATAAAAGATGGACCAGCGAGCAGAAAGAAAAAATCTGCAAAAGTCGCTGGAAAATTACCGAACAAATCGTTGAACTGATCCACGCCAGCACAGAGCCTCCCGCAGTTTTTATTAGTGGCTCGGCCGTTGGTTACTATGGCGATCAACAAGACCACCCGTTTGATGAGTGCCTGCATGTTAACAGTGAAGACTTTCCTCACGAGGTTTGTGCAAAATGGGAACAAATAGCCAAACGCGCAGAGTCTGAACAAACACGTGTTTGTCTATTGCGAACTGGCGTAGTACTCGGGCTTAATGGCGGTGCGTTGGCGAAAATGCTCTTACCTTACAAACTTGGTGTAGGCGGCCCGCTCGGGAACGGTAACCAGTACATGCCTTGGATTCACATTCTGGATATGGTCCGCGCCATCATGTACTTGCTTGAAACACCACATGCCCACGGTGCGTTCAATATGTGCGCACCTCACCCTGTGACTAACCGTATCTTTAGCGGCACGTTGGCAAAAACGCTCAAACGACCACATATCTTGTTCACGCCTAAATGGGCAATGGAGCTCCTAATGGGTGAATCTTCCTGTTTATTGTTCGATAGCATGAGAGCCAAACCCAAAAAGCTCACCGAACTTGGCTTCAAATTTAGCTACTCCAGAATAGAGCCAGCACTCAAGCACTTGCTTCATGACCGGAGCTGATGAATGATGACCTCATTCAATGTTGCTTGAGGCTTAATTTATGAAAAAGTCGATTCTTATTACGGGTTGCTCAACCGGTATCGGTTACGTGTGCGCTCACGCCCTGCAAAGCGAGGGATTTCATGTCATTGCATCTTGTAGGAAAGAGCAAGATGTCCAACGTCTAATTAATGAAGGGCTAACCTGCATCAAGCTAGACCTAAACAGCCCTGAAAGTATTTCTTCGGGCGTGAAGCAAGCATTAGAGCTAGCAGAGGGTAAGCTTTATGCCGTGTTCAATAATGGTGCCTATGGCCAGCCCGGTGCATTGGAAGACTTGCCCACCGAGGCTCTTCAAGCTCAATTTCAGACCAACTTTTTTGGTTGGCACCAGTTAGTCAGAGAAGTGCTTCCTCACATGCGCATACAAGGCGAAGGACGCATAATACAAAACAGTTCTGTTCTTGGCTTTGCTGCAATGAAATACCGCGGCGCCTACAATGCGTCAAAGTTTGCCCTAGAAGGCTGGACTGACACACTACGGCTAGAGCTTGCGGATACGAATATCAAAGTGGCATTGATAGAACCTGGACCTATCGAAACTCAATTTAGAAACAATGCATTAAAAGCCTTCGAGAAGTGGATTGATATTGAATCCAGCCCTCACCGCCTCGCCTATGAAGGACAAAGAGAGCGACTCAACAAGGACAAATCTAATAATCGATTTGTCTTACCTGCAGAGTCCTGCGTCGCACCTGTTCTTCATGCATTAACTAGCGCTTCACCTAAAATTCGCTATCGAATTACTACGCCGACTAAATTATTCGCAATCTTGAAAAGGTTATTACCAACCCGTGTACTTGATAAAATTTTGCTACAGGCTGCATAAAAAAGTTTTGTCGAAATGTAATTTCACCGTAACAATGTGATGTCATTATGAACATGTAGGTTAAAAAAACCTCAACTAAACGAATCAATTTCTACGCAATTCAGCGGGGATTCTTTCGCCTAAAGTGATTGAGTTGCTTAGATTTGGTATCGCCACCCATTACGTTTTGTAGCAATGTTTTTACTACTGCGAGGCAACAATGACATTAAATCAGCTTAACTGGCTTAGTGTGGGTGTAGTGTTGACCATGTTCATCCTATTTTGATACCGCACTAACAAATAGCATTAGAACTGCGCTGCTTCGGCAGCGTTTTCTTTTTGCCTTACACCTATTCAGCAGTAACACTATTCTCTTACCGCATCCTTTCACAAAATAGAATGATTCATTATTGATGATGATTAGCAACCATCGCTTGAATTTCCCTTAAATCAACTCCATATCTATTATCAACGACAAGACACAAAGCAAGGATACTCTGATGCAATCCCCATTTATCGTTGAGATAACAGAACAGAACTTTCGCGAAACGCTTGAAGGATCAATGAACACGCCCGTTCTGATCCACTTTTGGGCCAATGCTCAACCAGAAAGCGCACAGATACTCCCTGAGTTGCAATCTCTTGCTCAACAGTACAACGGTGCATTTACGCTTGCTTTATTAAATTGTGAAGATCAGCCGGCTCTAGCGTCTCAATTTGGTGTGCAAGTATTGCCAACTATCGCGCTGTTTATAAATGGTCAAGCCGTCGATGGATTGGGTGGCCCTCAGCCAATTGATGCCATTGCAACCATGCTACAAAAGCATTTGCCAAGCCCAGATGAACAGCTATTAAAGCAAGTCAGTGAACTTCTTCAGCAAGGTGAACATGCTCAGGCTTTAAGCATCATCCACACTTTGCCGCCAGAACTGCAAGAGCGTGGCGATGTGAAACTCGCGATGGCTGATTGTTTATTAGAAACCAAACAATTTGATGTCGCCCAAGAGCTACTGAACGCTATCCCTCTTGAGTATCAAGATAACTACTACAAGAGTCTAATAGCCAAGCTAGAGCTGCATTTGCAGGCTGCAGATAGCCCTGAATTACAGCGACTAGAACAAGCATACGCAGCAGACATGGCAAACTTCGAACTTGCTTGTGAATTGGCGGTACAATACAACCAAGTGGGTCGTGATGAAGAAGCGTTGGAACTGCTGTGGAATATTCTTAAAAAAGACTTGGGCGCCCAAGACGGTGAAGTGAAGAAGACTTTTATGGATATTCTCAGCGCGCTAGGTCAAGGCAACGCATTAGCAAGCAAATATCACCGTCAGCTGTATTCGATTCTGTACTAACTCGCTGAAAAGCGAAACTTCAACTAAAGGCCGGATATTCCGGCCTTTGTTATATAAAAAACCAATAACCTCTTAAGGTTCTCAGAACTTCAATTGTCTATTGTCTATAAATAGGTAAAAATGAATCGGACATTATGCACTTAAGGGAATAACTCATGCCAATTGATTCACTGATTACCATCGGTATTTTCGTCGTTCTTGCTGTAGTTATCTTATCTTCAGCCATTAAGACGGTGCCACAAGGAAATAACTGGACAGTCGAACGCTTCGGACGCTACACCCATACGCTAAAACCCGGCTTAAACTTGATCATTCCATTTGTTGATAAGATAGGGCAAAAAGTCAACATGATGGAGCGCGTTCTTGATATTCCAGCGCAAGAAGTTATTTCAAAAGACAACGCTAATGTGGTTATTGATGCCGTCGGATTTGTTCAAGTCATCGATGCTGCCAAAGCGGCTTATGAAGTCAACGATTTGGAACATGCCATCAGAAATTTAACTCTCACCAATATCCGTACCGTTTTAGGCTCAATGGAGTTGGACGAAATGCTGAGTCAGCGTGACATGATCAACTCCAAGCTGCTGGCAATTGTTGACCAAGCCACCAACCCGTGGGGTGTAAAAGTCACGCGAATTGAAATAAAAGATGTCCAGCCACCATCCGATCTAACGGCGGCGATGAATGCTCAAATGAAAGCCGAGCGAAATAAACGAGCGGAGATTCTTGAAGCAGAAGGGGTACGCCAAGCTGAAATTTTAAAGGCTGAAGGTCATAAGCAATCGGAGATATTAAAAGCTGAGGGCGAAAAGCAGTCTGCTATTCTCCATGCTGAAGCTCGTGAACGCGCCGCGCAAGCAGAAGCAAAAGCGACTTATATGGTTTCTGAAGCGATTGCCAAAGGCGATATGCAAGCCGTCAATTACTTCATTGCTCAAGGCTATACCGAAGCGATCAAAAGCATTGGTCAAGCCGAAAACGGCAAAATCATTATGCTTCCATTAGAAGCGACCGGACTAATGGGCTCGGTTGCAGGGATAGCAGAGATGTTTAAACAACAAGATAAAGAATAACTTATGGACTTTTTCAGTTTGCTGGAAGGTATCTCTTTCTGGCATTGGCTAGCCTTCGGTTTTGCACTTCTAGCGGTAGAGCTACTTGGGACTGCGGGATATTTTCTCTGGCTCGGAGTTTCTGCACTTATCGTTGGGGCACTAATGACCGTTTTTCCAATGAGCTGGCAATTACAATGGCTTTGCTTTGCAAGTTTCAGCTTAATCACCACTTGGTTATGGTGGCGACGACAATGGTCTCAAGACAAGAAAGAAGACCAAGAAAGAGATCTGAACCAAAAGTATAAGCAGTTAATCGGACGCACACTTACCATTGAAGAGGACTTTTCTGTTGGGCTCAATCGTATCAAGGTTGCCGATACCACGTGGTCGGCACAGTCGGATCAAGCACTTCCAGCAGGAACGCGCGTTAAAATAAAAGATATCGATGGTATTATTTTAATCATTGAGCCTGATTCTAAGTAATTTATGCCAAAGTAATGGGGCATAACTATGCTCCATTACTTTAATCTAAACAACCGCTTTCATTTCATTGATTTAATTAAAATCGAACAAAAAATAAGTAGCAGAAATATTATTAATATCCTACCCTCTTCTTCCAATTATTTAATTCTTCATCATACGATAATCAATAAGATAGAAATATATCGATAAAAATTATCTTTCTAAATTTATTTTAAAAAATAAAACTTTATTGAATTATTTTTTGATCTTTTTGCCCCCCCATACATACTTAACGCATAAGCATTTAAGTTGAATGCTTTTTATTTGGTAAGTAAGAGGATGTACTATGAAGAAACTTCTCTTTTTAATGTTATGCGGTATCTTTTCTTTTTCTTCCTTTGCCTACACCAACGGAAATGGTGGTACAACTAATTTAGGACCGATAGTCGAATGTAAATTGCCCAGTGGTGATGTCACTAATATTCCAAGTGAAATGTGTCGATTTAGAGGCGGGGAATGGAACTAATATAGAAGTCAGTAGTTAGTTCAATATTAAGAAACTATTGATACCTTACTTTTCAGTAAAGTCATTATTTATCCAAGCAAGTAGATATTCAATGTCTACATTAAGGTGATGATTATGAAATTTTTAGCTGGTCTATTGTTAGCATGTTTTGCCCTAGCTCCATTAACTACTCATGCTAATGGTGCTTCAGGTGGTCGTACGCTAGCCCCAGAGATAAAGTGTGAGTTACCAAACGGTAACGTGCATATGCTACCGCCGTTATATTGCAAAATATATGATGGTCGAGAAGTAAAATAAAAAAAGGAGCCTAGCGGCTCCTTTTTATCATCTCACTAAGTATTAGTGGAAGCTGTAAGGGATAAGAACTTGTAGACGTAGGTCTGTTTCATCCGCATCACCAGCACCAGCGTACTCATCACGCTCTAGGATTGTACCGTGTAGACGGATCGTAGAACCTTTCAGTGCACCACTCTGTAGAGAGTAAGATACTGTCGCGTTAACTGCGTATTCACTTTCGTAATCCCAGTCACCTGATGCACCGCTTGCTGCAGAATCAGCACCAGTACCGTAACCAAAGCCTAGGTAGTAGTTCCAGCCGTTACCTTGGTTGTAAGATAGACGGTTGTACCACGCTAGCTCACCCGCTTTGTTCCAGTCAGACAGTGCATCCCACCACTGAGACCAAGTACCGTTGTTCATACCGTAAGTATGAATTGTACGTGGAACGAAGTCAGCACGGTTGTCTGTGTCTGTGTAGCGTAGCTCAGACATCCAAGCTAGCTTGCCGAAAGATTGATTCAAAGATAGACCAGTGTGGAAACCTAGACCATCGTATTTCACATCATCGTCAACACCGTAGAAATCAAATGCTAGAGTTGTACGGTCACTCACAGTGTACTTCAAGTAAGCCTTGTAAGAAGTGTTGTCAGTTTCGTTGTGGTAGCTAGTTACTTGACCTGCACCCCAGTCGATACCATTTGCATATTGAACGCCAGTAGCTTGACCCAAACCAAGTTGCATAAACAAGCTGTCAGTTAGGTTACCGTTTAGGCCTAGAGAGTGTAGGTAGCTCCATGACGTGTCAGACCAAAGCGCTGGCGCGTAGTCATCTTCGTGAAGTAGCCAAGGTGCTGTAAATTGGTCTGCACCAAAGTAGCTTAGGTTGAAATCACCTAGTTTAGCGTTCAATTCGAAACCACGGTAAGTACCAGGTACGAAACTCCAAACGTTACCAATAGTACCGTTACCACCCGCTTGTAGCATACCAAAGCGCGCGTTGAAGCTTTCGTTTGCTTTGAACTTCAGTGCTGCTTTGTAAACTTTAAGCTGTTGACCATCACCTGCACCCCAGTCTAGGTTGTTACAAGTTGAAATTTCGTTACATAGGTAGCCTTCGTTTGAATTGTAAAGACTATCGTTGTAAAGGTCGCCAGAATAGTAAGCCGCAACATCTGCACCAACCCAACCATCGTGGTAGCCAGAAGTAAAGTCTAAAATTGCGTTGTAAGAAGAGTAGTTTAGACGACTCCAACGGTCACCGTTTTCACCGCCAGGCTTACCTGTTGTACGAGTACGAGAACGAGTATCAACTAGAAATAATGCATTAAGACTAGAGTCTTGCATAAATTCGTTCACTTTCTCGACGTACTCGCCACCTGCTGCACTTTCAGTAGACGCTGTAGCTGGAGCAACAGCAACAACACCAAACATTGCTGCGGTTAACGCTGAAACCTTAAAAAATTTGTCCATGGAAAAACTCCTAAAAATGGATATAGCTGTATTTTTCTATCTCACCTTTAGTTGGCCGCCGAAGGAGAGAAGTAAATTCCTGATCAAACCTCATTATTTCTAATTTGGCTTTTTTTAGTTCCTGCATACACACCGTGTATCCACGTGATTAAGACTAACTTCGCAGCTAAAAACATCCAAACGGAACTTATTTTTTTTCTAAAAAAATATGAGCCAGTCCAAAGTTCCATATAAGTTATTGATCCAGATCTTACTTTTAACAACACTAACACAAAAAGACAGTTAAACATTAAATATCAATAACTTAGATCACAACCTAGAATTCCAGCTTGAAGTCACTCGCAGACTAAAGAAGTAAAAAACCTTAATAATTCAATGGGAGATCTTGATCACTGAAAAGATAAAAAGCACAAATATCTCAATCAAAAAGCACTTAATTATGAGCAAGAAAAAGCCCCACATGCTTACCATGTGGGGCTTTTAGTTATTTTTTAGCTTTTTTGATAAGACTTAATTCATCAACTCGAGTAAGTCTTGTTCTGTTTTGATCTCGATACCCAGTTCTTGTGCCTTTGCCAACTTCGAGCCTGCATTTTCACCAGCAAACAAAATATCCGTTTTCTTAGAAACACTACCTGTCACTTTTGCACCTAGTGATTGAAGGGCTTCTTTAGCCTCTGTGCGACCTAATTGAGAAAGTGTTCCTGTCAATACAACTGTCTTACCTTCTAACGGTAGCTCTCCTACCTGCTCAGTAGTATTAATCTCTGGCCAGTGGATCCCTTGTTCAAGCAAATCTTTAACCACCGCTTGGTTCTGCTCTTCACTGAAGAAAGTCGTAATATGTTGAGCAACCACAGCACCGATGTCTTGCACTTCAATTAACTGCTCTTCGTTAGCATTTTGGATGGCTTCCAACGTTTTAAAGTGCATTGCTAGGTTTGCGGCGGTTGCCTCGCCAACTTCACGAATCCCCAGCGAATACAAAAAGCGAGGTAACGTTGTTTCTTTGGATTTTTCTAACGCATTCACAATGTTCTGCGCAGACTTTGGCCCCATGCGATCTAATACCGTTAAAATCCCCGCAGATAACTTAAATAAGTCAGCAGGAGTTTTCACCATCTCACGGTCAACAAGTTGCTCGATCACTTTATCGCCTAGACCGTCAACGTCTAACGCTTTACGAGACACAAAGTGTTTTAGCGCTTGTTTACGTTGGGCTTGGCAAACTAAGCCACCCGTACAACGTGTTACCGCCTCTCCTTCGATCCGCTCAACATGCGAGCCACAAACCGGACACTGAGTTGGAAAAATAATATCTCGCGCTGTTTCTGGTCGACGCTCTTTGGTGACAGAAACGACTTGAGGAATAACGTCACCCGCTCGACGAATCACAACGTGATCACCGATCTTAACTTGCAGACGTTCTATCTCATCTGCGTTATGAAGCGTCGCATTACTTACCGTTACCCCGCCAACAAATACAGGCTCTAGTTTAGCAACAGGTGTAATCGCACCAGTACGACCGACTTGGAATTCCACCTCATTCAACGTCGTCATTTCTTCCTGAGCCGGGAATTTGTAGGCAATCGCCCAACGTGGAGCGCGAGCAACAAATCCAAGACGCTCTTGCACGGCAATATCGTCAATTTTAATGACGACACCATCGATCTCATAAGGAAGGGCATCACGACGCTGCAAGATATCTTGGTAGTAAGCTTTTACATCCGCCAAACTTTCAACTCGCTTGGTCTCCGGGCACATTGGTAATCCCCAAGATTTAATTTGCAAGAAGCGTTCGTAGTGACTTGCCGCCAATTCAGCGCCTTGCACCACGCCTACACTGTATGCATAGAAGCTAAGCGGACGAGAAGCCGTAATGCGTGAATCCAATTGTCGTAAGCTACCTGCCGCAGCATTACGTGGATTAACAAAGATTTTCTCGCCTTTCTTCCTTGCTAATTCATTGAGCTTTTCAAACCCAGCTTTCGGCATAAAGACTTCACCACGAACTTCAAGACGATTTGGCCAGTCATTACCCCTGAGTTTTAAAGGAATGGCTTTAATCGTACGTACATTTTCTGTGATGTTCTCGCCAGTAGTGCCATCGCCTCGTGTTGCCGCCTGAACTAACACACCGTTCTCATACAGTAAACTAACTGCGAGTCCATCCAGTTTCGGCTCACAACAGTATTCTTTCACACTCTGACTGCCCACCCGCTCTTGTGCTCGCTTATGGAAACTATCAAGTTCGCTGTCATCAAACGCATTATCAAGCGAAAGCATCGGTACTTCATGTGTCACTTGGCTAAACGCAGAGAGAGGTTGTCCACCGACACGTTGACTTGGTGAATCTACGGTAATTAAATCAGGGTTCTCAGCTTCAATATCCAGGAGCTCTCGCATTAAGCGGTCGTACTCGGCATCAGGGATCTCTGGGTTATCTTCCACGTAGTAACGCACAGCGTGGTAATGCAACGACTCTTTTAGTTCTTCTAATCGCTGAAGTACTGATTCAGACATAGTAAAGCCCCGTGTATTTTCAATCGGTGAGGTTGGGAAATCCAAGAAAAAGGGCTCCATCCGGAGCCCTATTATTATTTGCCGTTAAGATTATGCGTTAGCGGCATTAAACTCAACTATTTGACGTCGATAAGACGCTAAACGGTCTGGCGTCATTAAGTTACGCTGGTCATCAAGAACGTTGCCACCTAAATCATCAGCAATTTGCTGCGCAGTTCGGAGCATTAAGTTGAAGTTCTGTTCAGCCTCGCCATAACAAGGCAATGTCATGAAGAATGAAATCCCCTTCGTTGTAAACTCAGCAGGATCAGCATGCTCAAACGTACCAGGGTGCATCATATTAGCGACGCTAAACAGCACTTTTCCGTTACCGGACAAGTCGACATGACGGTGGAAAATATCCATCTCGCCATAAATTAAGCCGTTTTGTTGCATACTCTCAAATAAAGCAGTACCAACAAATGGCTCTTCACCCGCGCAGTGCACATTCAATACAATCACTTGCATTTCAGGTTCAGGCTTCGGCTCTTCCTTAGGCTCTGCAACGACAGGCTCACTAACCGTTTCGACTTGCTGTTCTTTCTCAGCAATATCAAACGCGGCGGGAATAGCTTCTTCTTCCACAGCAGGCTGCAGTGGCTCTTCAACTACTGGTGCTTGAACAACAGGCTCAACGTCCTCTTCTTTATCTTTTTCTGCAACAAATGAAGGGATGTCATCTGGCTCCTGCTGTGTCTGTGTTACTTCAGATGGGCCACCGAATAGCGGGTCAGATTCAAATTTGTTGTCGAAAGAACTCGCCATCCCAAAATCTGGTTCTTTGCGATCTTTACGAATGATCTCAAAGTCATCTTCAGGAGCGGGAGCGAAGTCTCGTTCTTTCTCGACAAGATCATTTTTGTCCCCTTGGTCAACATCCAGCTTACCAAGCGGCTTGTTACCAAACTTTGCTTTGCCTTCTTTTTTACTGCTCCACAAACCATGAAACAGCAATGCCGCGATGGCTAATGCGCCAACAACAATGAGTACGAATCGCAATTCCTGCATTATTTACTCTCAATATACTTGTTTTACTACTCGCAGTTCCTTGAGCAGCAACCCAAGTGCAATAAATCTGAATGATACGTTTACTTTACCAAAACTATATGTAGATTTAGAACAACTTAATGCAAGAAGTTCCGTTTTTTGTTGTGATTCTTGCCACGATTCCACTTAACAAGACGTCATTTGTCAGGGCATTGAAAGAAAAGCCCTCACAGGTACAATGAGTTTTCATTTACACGAAGCCAAAATAGACATGAAGCAAAACAATCAGCAGAGAACCGGATTCGGTTATTTTCTATACGGGATACAATTGGCACTTGCCCCTAAAATCAGACGCTTTGTCATCTTACCTCTACTTGCAAATATCTTGCTTGTGGGTGGTGCCATCTTCTATCTATTTTCAAACCTTAATATATGGATCGAAGACTGGATTGGGCAGCTGCCTGAGTTTTTATCCTGGTTAACTTACATTCTTTGGCCTTTACTCGCTCTGACGATACTCGCTACCTTCTCCTATTTTTTCAGCACGCTCGCGAACTTTATCGCCGCGCCATTCAATGGCCTCTTAGCTGAAAAAGTGGAAGAGTACTTAACGGGACAAAAAGTAAATGATGATGGTTTCACTGCCGTCCTGAAAGATGTTCCTCGCGTTTTAGCTCGTGAGTGGAGAAAGCTCCTTTACATTTTACCTAAAGCAATAGGCCTATTCCTGTTATTGCTCATCCCTGCCCTTGGACAAACAGTAGGCCCATTTTTATGGTTTATCTTTACCGCCTGGATGCTCGCGATTCAATATTGTGACTACCCGTTTGATAACCATAAAATCCCATTTAACGACATGCGTTACAAATTGAAACAAAAGCAAGGTAAGGCCTATGGCTTTGGGGTATTGGTGTCTGTGTTTACGACGATCCCAATTTTGAACCTCATTGTCATGCCTGTAGCAATATGTGGTGCAACCGCTATGTGGGTCGCGGAGTTTAAGCACCAACGATAGTCGATTAGAGATTAAGGAAAGGGATCAGCGCCAGCTTTTCCCTTTTCTTTTATCAAGTTCTGGGCCAACCTAATAAGATATAACTTTTTAATCCTTTTCCCTTTTTTTCATACCGCATATTCTTCTATCCATATTCACACAACGTGTAATGAAGGAACATCACTATGAGCAAAATCTACGAAGATAACTCTCTTACTATCGGTAATACACCTCTCGTTCGTCTAAACAAAGTAAGCAAAGGCAAAGTTCTCGCGAAAATTGAAGCGCGTAACCCTAGCTTCAGTGTTAAGTGCCGTATCGGTGCAAACATGATTTGGGAAGCAGAGAAAGCGGGGCTTCTTAAGCCAGGTGTAGAGCTTGTAGAACCTACCAGTGGTAACACAGGTGTTGCTCTAGCATTCGTAGCGGCCGCTCGCGGTTACAAGCTAACATTGACCATGCCTGAATCAATGAGCCTAGAACGCCGTAAGCTACTTAAAGCACTGGGCGCTAACCTTGAGCTGACTGAAGCGGCGAAAGGCATGAAAGGGGCGATTGCTAAGGCAGAAGAAATCGTAGCAAGCAACCCTGAGAAGTACCTACTTCTTCAACAATTTGACAACCCAGCGAACCCAGAAATCCACGAGAAGACTACGGGCCCTGAGATTTGGGAAGCGACAGACGGTGAAATCGACGTATTCGTTGCTGGTGTTGGTACGGGCGGTACTATCACAGGTACAAGCCGTTACATCAAAGGTGAAAAAGGTAAAGCCATCACTTCTGTCGCAGTTGAGCCAGCAGAGTCTCCAGTTATTGCACAAGCACTTGCTGGCGAAGAAATCCAACCTGCTCCGCACAAAATCCAAGGTATCGGCGCTGGTTTTATCCCAGGTAACCTCGATTTAGACATTATTGACCGTGTTGAGCAAGTCACCTCAGAAGAAGCGATTGAGATGGCTCGTCGCCTAATGGAAGAAGAGGGTATCCTAGCTGGCATCTCATCTGGCGCGGCTGTTGTTGCAGCCAACCGACTTGCAGAACTCCCTGAATTTGAAGGAAAAACAATTGTAACCGTTCTACCAAGTTCAGGTGAGCGTTACCTAAGTACAGCACTCTTTGCAGGTATCTTTACCGAAAAAGAGAACCAACAATAATATGTGTTCAAATCAATTTTTAGTTTAAAAAAGCCCCATTTAGGGGCTTTTTTGTTGATCCCTGCCCTACCTTTGGTAATATCAGGGTGTTTTATTTCTAGCTTCAAAATAAAGAAGCAGAACACAAAAAGGTTTCAAAGTGATTACGCACGCAAACAGTTGCGTAGTTACCAAACTTTTGACTAGTATCAGAACTGACGCGCTTTGAACTCTTCCCGTGCTAGCGCACAAGATGTAAAGCAGTTAAGCTAAAATCTAGTCACAAACTAACAAAAAAATACATTTATTGGGGTATATCACATGTACGAGAAGCAAGTAGAAATCACAGCAGAAAACGGCCTTCACACTCGTCCAGCTGCACAGTTTGTTAAAGAAGCAAAAGCATTCGACGCAGACATCACTGTGACTTCTAACGGTAAAAGCGCTAGCGCTAAGAGCCTATTCAAACTACAAACACTAGGCCTAGTAAAAGGTACTCAAGTAACTATTTCTGCTGAAGGCCCACAAGCTCAGCAAGCAGTTGACCACCTAGTTGCTCTAATGGACCAACTACACTAATCCGGTCTCCTACTCCAGAAGCCATTTTGTGAAAGCAAAATGGCTTCGTTGGAAATAGGCTCAAAACTAAGCTAAAACTATTCGTTAGCGCACCCATTATTCTCCCGTTTTATAAAGTTGACCAAACTTAAGGTAAGGCTATGATTTCAGGCATCCTAGCATCTCCTGGTATTGCAATCGGTAAAGCACTACTACTTCAAGAAGATGAAATTGTCCTAAACACAAACACTATTTCTGACGATCAAGTAGAAGCTGAAGTTCAGCGTTTCTTCGACGCTCGTAACAAATCTGCAGCTCAGCTAGAAACTATCAAGCAAAAAGCGCTTGAAACGTTTGGTGAAGAAAAAGAAGCGATCTTTGAAGGTCACATTATGCTTCTTGAAGACGAAGAGCTAGAAGAAGAGATCCTAGCACTTATCAAAAACGACAAGATGACTGCGGATCACGCTATCCACTCAGTTATCGAAGAGCAAGCATGTGCTCTTGAGTCACTAGATGACGAATACCTAAAAGAACGTGCAACTGACATCCGCGATATCGGTTCTCGTTTTGTGAAAAACGCACTGGGTATCAACATTGTTTCGCTTAGCGACATCAATGAAGAAGTTATCCTAGTTGCTTACGACCTAACGCCATCTGAAACGGCACAAATTAACCTAGACTACGTACTTGGTTTTGCTTGTGATATCGGCGGTCGTACATCTCACACTTCAATCATGGCTCGCTCTCTTGAGCTTCCAGCTATCGTTGGTACTAACGACATCACGAAAAAAGTTAAGAATGGCGATATGCTGATTCTTGACGCGATGAACAACAAGATTGTTGTTAACCCATCAGAAGCTGAACTAGAAGAAGCGAAAGCGGTTAAAGCGGCATTCCTAGCTGAAAAAGAAGAGCTAGCGAAACTGAAAGACCTACACGCAGAAACGACTGACGGTCACCGTGTAGAAGTTTGCGGTAACATCGGTACAGTGAAAGACTGTGACGGTATCCTCCGTAACGGCGGTGAAGGTGTTGGTCTGTACCGTACTGAATTCCTATTTATGGACCGTACTGCGCTACCAACTGAAGAAGAACAGTACCAAGCGTACAAAGAAGTTGCAGAAGCAATGAACGGTCAAGCTGTGATCATCCGTACTATGGATATCGGCGGCGATAAAGATCTCCCATACATGGATCTTCCAAAAGAGATGAACCCATTCCTAGGCTGGCGCGCTGTACGTATCAGCCTGGATCGTCGTGAAATCCTTCGTGATCAGCTACGTGGCATCCTACGTGCGTCTGCACACGGTAAACTGCGTATCATGTTCCCAATGATCATCTCTGTCGAAGAAATCCGTGAGCTTAAGAAAGCGATCGAAGAGTACAAAGAAGAGCTACGCGCTGAAGGCCACGCATTCGACGAAAACATCGAAATCGGTGTTATGGTTGAAACTCCTGCTGCTGCTGCGATCGCACACCACTTAGCGAAAGAAGTATCTTTCTTCTCTATCGGTACAAACGACCTAACTCAGTACACGCTAGCGGTAGACCGTGGTAACGAGATGATCTCTCATCTTTACAACCCACTATCACCAGCAGTACTAACCGTGATCAAGCAAGTTATTGACGCTTCTCACGCAGAAGGTAAATGGACTGGTATGTGTGGTGAACTTGCAGGTGACGAGCGTGCAACGCTTCTACTTCTAGGTATGGGTCTGGACGAGTTCTCAATGAGCGGCATTTCAATCCCTAAAGTGAAGAAAGTAGTTCGTAACTCTAACTTCGCAGAAGTGAAAGCAATGGCTGAAGAAGCCCTTTCTTTACCAACAGCTGCAGAAATCGAAGCAGTGGTAGAAAAGTTTATTGCTGAGAAAGCTCAGTAATCGGTAGTACCAAGTAATTCAATACTTAATGGCCATTAGACGGCGAAAAAAGTCGTCTAATGCGCTATATTGGTATACTATAATTCGACAGAATAAAACCAAACCTTAGGAGCATGACACAATGGGTCTGTTTGACAAACTTAAGAAGCTTGTATCTGATGACAGCGCTGACGCTGGTGCTATCGAAATCATCGCGCCACTTTCTGGTGAGATTGTAAACATCGAAGACGTGCCAGATGTTGTTTTCGCTGAGAAAATCGTTGGTGACGGTATTGCTATCAAGCCAGCAGGCAACAAAATGGTAGCTCCTGTAAACGGTACTATCGGTAAGATCTTCGAAACTAACCACGCATTCTCTATCGAGTCTGACGACGGTGTTGAGCTTTTCGTTCACTTCGGTATCGACACAGTTGAACTAAAAGGCGAAGGCTTCACGCGTATCGCTGAAGAAGGTCAAACTGTTAAAGCTGGCGACACTGTAATTGAATTCGATCTAGCTCTTCTAGAAGAGAAAGCGAAGTCAACGCTAACTCCAGTTGTTATCTCTAACATGGACGAAATCAAAGAGCTGAACAAGCTTTCTGGTTCTGTGACTGTTGGTGAAACTCCAGTTCTACGTGTAACTAAGTAATTTTTACTTAGCCGAACACGAAAAAAACGCTGCCATTGGCAGCGTTTTTTATTACCTGAAGTTTATGCTTTCTTACCAGATTCAACTGAGTAGACCAAGTGCCGAACTTGACCTTTGTTTTGCCTGAGCCAATAACGCAGTTGTCGCATCTTGGAGCACTTGAGAACGCACCATTTCCGTAGATTCTCTTGCGAAGTCTGTATCTCTTATTCGACTCTTGGATTCCGTAACACTCCGATTCACGGTATTTAAGTTATCCACCGAACCATTTACACGATTCTGAAAGCTGCCAATTTCACTTCGGTGCGAATCAACGTACTTGATCGCTGCATCAATCACCCCAATTGAAAGCTGCGCCTTACCAGCCGTCGACATATCGATGTCATCCATTGTGACTAATTGACCAGTGCTTATATCAAGCTCATCCGCTAAACTGCCTTCTAACTCCACTCCTTCTGGCGTATTCATCGTAGAGGCAAAGAATTGCAGTTCATTGTTTTCCGTTACTGAGGCACTCACTACCGATTGTTGAGCATTGATGTAAGTGGCGACCTGTTCTATGCGATCACCCAATTTGAGCCCAATGGATTCCGTTTGGGTTTGCCCTTTACTGTCTTGGTATTCGACTTTTAGAGTTTCGTTATCTTTAGTGACTCGCCAATCTTTATCGACCGCATCACCAACATAATGCTGCCCTCCCATCTCTGGGATATGGCTACGCATATTACGTAACGTCAAAGAGATTGAATTAGCGTTCGCTCCAATATGGAAACTTTGTGAACCGTAAGATCCATCAAACAGGTTTTTATCCGCAAATGTTGTCGTGATCGCGACACGATCAAGCTCATCCTGCAGCGCTACGACCTCGTATTGGATGCTTTGTCGGTCACTGGTATCGTTACTACCATTTGCCGCTTGAAGCCCTAGAGAGCGTAACCGTTGCAAAATATCACTGCTCTCATGTAACGCGCCTTCCGCGGTTTGCGCGACCGAATAAGCATCGTGCGCATTTCTTAAGGCGACATCAAGCCCTCTCGTTTGCACATGGAGAGTATTGGATATCTGTAAACCTGCCGCATCATCACTCGCCGAGTTAATTCGAAAACCAGAAGTGAGGTTCCGTTGTGACTCGACGTTTTGCGCTGCCGCTTGACTCAGGTGTCTCTGCGCCACCATCGCGGCAACATTGGTATTTAAAGAGACCATCTAATCGATATGAGTGCCTTGTCGAACATCCTGTTGGGACGCATCTAAATCGTTATAGCCGATAAGCAAAAAAGCCAGGGATGAGCCTGGCTTTTGTATCTTGTCTTATTAAGGTGATTAACCTAGCAGACTTAGCGCTGAGTTTGGCGCTTGTTTCGCTTGCGCAAGGATTGAGCTTGACGCTTGCGATAGAATTTGTGACTTGGTCATTTGAGTCGTTTCTTTCGCGAAGTCAGTATCTTTGATACGGCTCTTCGACGCGTTCACGTTCTCGTTGATGTTATCCAAGTTGCTGATTGCATGGTTGAAACGGTTCTGGAATGCACCCAGCTCTGCGCGGTGGCTGTCTACGTATTTCAGTGCCGCATCGATGATAGCGACAGATTCTTGTGCGCCACCAACTGAGGTTACGTCGATAGTATCTACCGTCACTTTTTTACCTTCGCCCAAACCTAGCTCGCCAGATAGGCCGCCTGAAAACTCGACTTCGCCTTCGACTTTGTTGTTGCCAGCAAAGATTTGCAGTTTACCGTCTTGGTCTACTGAGGCTTTCACTAGGTCAGTTTGACCGTTAATGTAAGTCGCAAGCTCTTCGATATCATCACCTGCTTTTGCGCTGATGTTGATTTCTTGCTCCTGACCGTAGCTGTCCGTTAGGTTGATTTTTAGGTCGTTCTTACCTTCAGCAACGTTCCAGTCTTTACCTTTACCACTTTCAGCTTGGTAGCTCACACCGCCCATCATTTTGTTGTCTGAACGCATGTCTTTTAGCTCAAGCATCACGGCTTCACCGTTATCCGCACCGATTTGGAACGATTTCGCGCCGTGTGTGCCGTTTAGTAGCTTGTTACCACCGAAAGACGTGGTTTCTGCGATACGGTTTAGTTCGTCGTTTAGCGCGGTCACTTCTTCTTGAATCGCCACACGCTCTGATTTCGAGTTTGAGCCGTTTGCTGATTGTAGAGACAAGTCACGCATACGTTGAAGAATGTTGGTGGTCTCGTTCATTGCACCTTCAGCGGTTTGTGCAATTGAGATACCGTCGTTCGCGTTGCGAACCGCCACATCCAGGCCACGGCTTTGTACGTTCAAACGGTTCGAGATTTGTAGACCCGCAGCATCATCTTTTGCGCTGTTGATTTTGAACCCCGAAGACAAACGCTCCATAGAGGTTTGTTGAGCTGAGTTTGCGTTGTTTAGGTAACGCTGAGCGGTCATCGCTGATACGTTAGTGTTTACATTCACTGCCATGGTGATTTCTCCAATTGATTTTCCGGTATAGCGGTTTCCGACGTCTCGGAAAACCAAGTAGTTCTCTCAAAGTTACCCCTATTAACGACACCAAATTCAGAAGCTTTAGAAAAAATTTTAAAAAAATAACATTGCGAGATTTGGCAAAAAAAATTGAAGAAAAGTAAGAAAAAGTGCTCAAGTTTCCACAAATCGAGCCGAGTGGGCCAAATTGTATAGAAAACCAGCAAAAGGAAACAATTGAAGGTAAGTTCGCAGGCGATAGACGTGAGAATTAGAAAAGAAAAAGCCCCTTTTCCTTTGAGAGAACTGGGGCTAGGTTGGTCGCCAGAGCCTATGTGGAGATCAAGAGAAATGAACACATTTCCGGCATACCGAGTGCAACTTTACATTGAAAATGATTGGCAGGTGAGAGATGAGAGAGCCGCTCATTCTATTATAAAGTTGCTTGCCAAAAGCCTGCATTCCCATCCACGTCTGAATGTATTGAGTACAGGCTAAGTAAACTACTGCAATAGTGACATTGCAGAGTTTGGCAACTGTTTCGCTTGAGCAAGAATCGATGTACCTGCTTGTTGCAAAATTTGTGCTTTGGTCATTTGCGTGGTTTCTTTCGCAAAGTCCGTGTCTTTAATTCGGCTGTTCGACGCGTCAACGTTTTCTTGGATGTTTGCCAAGTTGTTGATGCTGTGGCTCAGACGGTTTTGCTTCGCACCCAAGTCCGCACGTTGTGAATCCACGTATTTCAGTGCCGAATCCAGCACAGAGATAGCGTTTTGAGAACCTTGTACGGTTGTCATATCAATATCTTGTACTGATGTTCTAAGAGGTTCATCGCTCAAACCAAGCTCAGACGCCAATCCACCCGAAATTGAAATCTCACCCTGAACGTTTGGATGTGCAACAAAAACTTGTAACTTGCCATCTTCACTTACAGACGCGTTGATCATATCAGACTGACCATTAATGTACGTAGCAAGCTCTTCGATGTCGTCACCTGCTTTTGCATTAATGTTGATTTCTAGATCATCGACATTGCCGTCTTCGTCTTCACCCATACCTGGCAAAGTGATTTTTAGGTCCGATTTAGCTGGGTCAACGCCCCAATCTTTATCTTTACCGTTTTCCGATAAGAAGGTCACACCGCCCATGCGAGTATCGTCCGCACGAATGCTGGTTAGCCCCATGATCATTGCTTCACCTGAGCTCGCACCAATCTGGAATGCCGCTTCACCGAATGAGCCGTTCAATAGACGACGGCCACCGAATGACGTGGTTTCTGCGATACGGTTTAGCTCGTCAATCAATGCCATTGACTCTTCGTTGATCGCCTGACGCTCAGCCGGAGAGTTAGTACCGTTCGATGATTGGATAGCAAGGTCACGCATACGTTGCATGACAGATGTTGCCTCATTCATCGCACCTTCAGCGGTTTGTGCAATCGAGATACCATCGTTCGCGTTACGCATTGCGACATCTAGACCACGAGACTGTGCAGTTAAGCGGTTAGAGATCTGTAGACCTGCCGCATCATCTTTTGCACTGTTAATCTTATGTCCTGAAGATAAGCGCTCCATCGACGTGTTTAATTCGTCAGTCGCTTTGTTTAGGTAACGCTGCGCGGTCATCGCGGAGACGTTAGTACTAACTGTTACAGCCATTTTGCTCTCCTTTTGAGTTCGCAAGCTTTTGCGAAGCGGCCAGCTTTACTCTCATTTGGATAAGCACTGACCGTAAAAATTACTTGCTAAATCTGCCTTAAACGCAGGGTTTAGAATCTCTAAATCTGTTCTGATATTTTCAATACAATTTGTGTGCCAACTTATAAAATTTATTTCACCGCTTTTAAAAGAATCACATAAACAATAAGTTAGCGTTATCACTAAACCATTTCCGGATAATGAGGCTCATCTTGCTTCATGGATATTGACCGCTACTTTGTTGCCGCCCGACTTGCCTCTTGCATCATTGCCGCTTTGGGTAAAATCGTGCCGCATAGCATGACTCTCAATTTACGTCGATTTATCGCACTTAAGGCTTTGCACATAAGGCATCAAAAATCAGACAGTGTGTCTTAAGTCAGACTAAATATAGTTAAACAACGTTAGATCTTTGGTCTTACCGAATGCTTGTTGCGATGCCTGTAACGCTCGTGAGTTTTCACTGAACTCGATAACGGCTTTAGAGTAATCCAAATCCTCAAAGTTGCTCTTCGCTTTCGCCAGAGACAAATTAAAGTCTTCGTGGTTTTGCTCTTGGATATCGAGCGTGCTCAATCGAGCGCCAGCATCAGTACGCGCTTTATTCAAATGGATAAAAGCAGCGTGAAATTCTTCTGTCATTTGGTGCAATTTGGCGGTCGCCGACGTATCCGACACCGATTTATCTGACCACGCCATTGCATCCTTGAAGGTATCGAAAATGCTGAACTCAGCCCGCTTTTCGATCTCGATGCTGTCGCCAGGCGTAATTTGACCTTTTACGTGCACTTTCAGGCCTTTGTACTCAATGCCTTTTTCTGGAGAAAACTCATCGGCATCCACGACTTTACCGTTACGCTCTAGTTGGTAACCAAATTTGCCGTTGTTCATATCGACAAATGTCACGCGATACGCCGCATCATCCTTCGTATCAACGTTAGTGGCTCTGTTTAATAGCAACTCAGAACCGTTTTGTAGATCGTAATTCGGCTGATAATCGCCAAATGGGTTTGGTATCTCCATAAACAGCTTGCTGCCAGGATCGTTCATTGGCATCTCAAGCATGCTGGAGACTTTCATTTTGCGCTGGTAATCGTCTCCAGCGTACTGAACACTACCGTCTTTATCGCGATAGAATGGTTGGCTTTTTGGCTTAGTGCCAGCAAACACGTAGTTACCAGATTCATCTTGCGAGTTCACTAAGTTAAGGAAGTTGTTCGCAATCTCTTCTAGCTCACGCTTCTTTGCTTGTCGGTCTTCCGCAGAAAACGCACCGTTAATCATCTCCATCGTTAAGCGCTTCGACTCGTCGGCAAAGTTCTCTGCATTGGCAATATTAACTTCGTGGTTTTCTAGACGATTACGCACCAACACTATCGAGCTAAGATATTGTTGTAGCTGTTCTTGTTGCTGACTAATATTTTGAATGTAATGCGACGCAAGGGGATCGTCGCTAGGTTTCAGTAATTTTTTCCCTGAAGCAAGTTGCTCTTGGTTATGGTGAACCTTATTCTCTTGACGACGCAAATCATTTTGTACGGACTGATAGTTATGGAAACTAGAAATTCGGGTTAGCACTTATCTCTTCTCCTTACCTCAGTTGTAAAATGGTATTGAAGGTATCATTCGCCGCTTGCATCACACGTGATGAAGCCATGTACGCTTGTTGAAACTTCATCATGTTGGCGGCTTCTTCATCGAGGTTAACGCCAGAGATAGAAGCAACGCGCTCTTGTGCCGCTTCATGCTCTAAGCGAGCGACAGAAGCTAATCGGTTTGCTGTAGAAGATTTCAATCCGACTTCAGTATTGAGGTTGTGATAAACATCAATCAAAGTACTGGATTTTCCGTCCATCATCTTATCTGTTTGGATCTTCTGCATTTTTCTCAAGTTGCCATTACCACCTTCCGAAGGCACCAAGTTAGCGGTGAACTTGTCATTCATCAGCGCACCTTCGCTCAGCTCAAATACAGTCGCATCGCCGTTTTTATACAGCGGATGACTTTTCGGCACTGAGATTTCAATCATCGGGTTATCTTTGTCTAGCGGGTATGAGTATTTGTCCGATAGCAAATTGCCTTTGTTGTCCGTGATCTTTAACCATGGCTTATCATGTTTCTCGTCGGCTGGTTGTACGGTGACCTCAAACTCTTTGACATCCCCCGCCTCACGAATTTTGAACTTGGCGTTACCTTGAGCAAAAGTGGTTGAAGCTTCATAACTTTGCGCTGCAATGGCTTTTGCATCATTGGTTTCCATCTTGATGATGGCTGCGCCACTTCGTGTTGGGCGCAATAATACGCGCTCACCAGCGGCAAGACCTTCACCGATTTGCACTTTCATACCATCCAGAACAAACGAAGAATCTGATTGATCAATGCTCAACGACATTTGCTCACCTTTCGGTGTTGTCACGCTATACTGGTCGCCATCATAACGCAGCGAATATTCACCACCTTTGATCGCTGAAATATCATCAATGTAAACCGCAACATCTGCTTGAGAGTCAGGCGCAGCAAAAACTCGAGATTTTGCCACCAGCTCAGAGTTCACGTCGGTAAATACGTCTTTACCTATCTTACCGTTAAGATCCAGACCTTGAGATTGCAGCTGATTAATTTTGTAGGAAAAGCCCGTCGCTAAACGGCCCATTTCATCCTGAAGTTGTGGAATGTGTTTGTCGCGCATTTCAAGCAAGGCACCGATTTTGCCATCCATGTCGTCAGACTTGATCGCTTTAATGCCATCCCCTTCCACCATTGCTAAGCGTCTTTGGTGAACATCAGGATAGCCGTCAATCATTTTGAGCTGGCTTGCTTCCGTGCCCGAAACTAGCGTGTGTCCATTGCCGATGTGAACATTAAACCCTTCCGCATTTTTGCGTGGGGTTACGGTTACTTTGGTGTACTCAGATAGCTCAGTAACCAGCTTTTCATGCTGGTCCATCAAATCATTATGTGGACCGGGTGTGCGCATCATTAACCGATGCACATCGCGGATTTCCAAGGCAAGTTGGTTCACGCGTTCAATGCCCATATCCAATTTTTTATTGGTCACATCAGATTGCAATCGCACGGTTTCATGGAAGTCATTTAATGTATCAGAGAAGATTTTCGCCTTTTCCAATACCACTTTTCGTGCCCCCAAATCGTTAGGGGTATCTGCCATGGTTTTGACCGCATCGAACCACTCGTTCAAGTTCTCTGGAATTTTCTTCGATGCAACTGAGCTCAACATGCTAGAGAGCATATCAAGATTGTCTTGGGTATCCGTTTTGTTGGCATTGTTGGTCGACGACAGGTTCAGTTCATTCACGGCAAACTGATCCCACGAGCGGCGAACATTTTCCACATGCACACCCATGCCGTAGGTAGAACCACCGAACATGCGCGGATCATTCGTGCCTTGGATAACAGACTGACGGCTATAACCCTCTGTATTAACATTAGAAATGTTATGACCAGTGGTGTTTAATTGTCTCTGAGCAGTAAGCACACTTTGAGTACCTACATTCAGAAGATCTGACGCCATACATGCCCCCAAAAACGAAATATAAATCGGCAAAACCGATCACCTAGACACATTAAAAGCAAAAGATGTGCCAAGTGATAGAAAGGCATAGATGTTCAGATAAAGTGAAGGCTTGCACTATAGCAAGCCTTCGAGAACGCCATAAATTGTCGCAGAGACATTACATACTTTCGATTTTATCCTTCACCTGCAGGACTTTGTCTGCGTAATTCGGATCGGTCGCGTAACCCGCACTGTGGATACCGCGAATAAACGACTCTGAATTCCCGCGTTGCTGCAATGCTGTCTCGTAACGTGGGTTGTCATTCAAAAATCGTACAAAGTCATTAAAGCTGTCTTCGTAACTTGAGTAGGAGCGAAACGCTGCCGTCTCTTTCACTGGCGTGTTATCGTGGAACTCTAGAGTTTGAGTCGTCACTTTGTCACCCTGCCAGCTTCGATCTGCTTTGATGTTAAATAAGTTGTTGCTGCTGCCACGCGCGTTCTTCACGACCTTTTGTCCCCACCCCGTTTCCAAAGCGGCTTGCGCAAGTAGCAGAGATGGCTCGACTCCTAGGGCTTTCGCAGCTTTCTCCGCGTATGGCTTCATCGAGTTAACAAAGGATTCTGGTGAATCGAATCGAGTGGGTTCATTGCTTGGTCGAGATAGCTGACCAGATTCAATCAAGCGCTGTTCGATCTCACGCGCTTTTTTCGGGTCAACACGACGATATTCCACGGCATTATTTGCCGCATCACGCATTGCCGTTTCACTCTTGTCGTTACCTTGTCCAGCCGTTAATTGCTTAACAATCATATCGGCCAGTCCCATTGAACCAGACGAACTCAATTCACTCGCCATCTGTTCATCCAACATTTGTCGGTAGAACTTCTCGTTTTGGCTGTTCATCATGTTGGACTCAAAGCCCTCATTGGCTTCACGCATGGATTTCAACATCATGGAGGTGAAGATCGATTCGAACTGACGAGCAGCCGCATGCAATGCTTCTTGCTCGCCATCTTTTCCCTCTTTCACTGCTTTTTGACGCAGAGTATCCAGAGAACTGATGTCATGGATAAAACCAATGTCGTTAGGATTGTTCATTATACCTACCTCCTAACCATTAAATGATGATCAACTGGCCTTCAATGGCACCAGCTTGTTTCAATGCTTGTAGAATTGCCATCAAGTCCGAAGGCGCAGCTCCGACTTGGTTCACGGCACGGACCAAATCATCCAACGTTAAGCCAGGTTCGAACTTAAACATTTTTCCTTGCTCTTCGCTGACTTCGATATCCGAGTCTGGTACGACAACGGTTTGCCCACCAGAAAAGCCGTTAGGTTGGCTAACATTCAGGTTTTCTTTGATCGCAACCGTCATGCCGCCGTGCGTTACTGCTGCTGGTTTAAGACGCACATGCTTACCAACTACGATGGTGCCCGTGCGAGAGTTAACGATGATTTTGGCTGCACCATCTGCTGGGTCGAACTCTAGGTTTTCGATTGCCGATAAGAACGCAACACGCTGGCTGACGTCACGAGGAGCACGCACGCGTACTGATGTCGCGTCAACAGCGCTCGCCATTTGTGGGCCAAGGAAGTTGTTTACAGCATCCGCCATACGTTGAGCCGTTGTGAAGTCTGACTCAAGCAAGTTGAACGTGATGTAATCACCACGACCAAATGGGTTTGGAATTTCGCGCTCTACTGTCGCACCACTAGAGATAAGACCAACGGTTGGATTGTTACCTACGATTTTTGAACCGTCAGCGCCTTCAGCACTGAAGCCGCTCACCACTAAGTTACCTTGAGCAACCGCGTAAACTTGACCGTCGAGACCTTTGAGGAACGTTTGTAGTAGCGTACCACCACGCAAACTTTTAGCACTTCCGATGGAAGAGACAGTCACGTCCACTTGCTGACCCGGTTTAGAGAAAGGCGGCAATTCTGCCGTAACCATGACTGCGGCAACGTTTTTAATTTTTGGCTTTGTGCCCGGCGGCATCTGAATGCCGAAGTTTTGCAGCATGGCGGCGAAACTTTGCTCTGTAAACGGGTTCGCTTCACCCGTACCAGGTAAGCCTGAAACCAAACCATAACCCACGAGTTGGTTGCTTCGTACACCTGCCACTTGCGCGACGTCTTTGATACGTGCGGCTTGGGCTACGGTAGAAAACAGAGCAACGCTCATCAGTACTAAAAGGAGTTTTTTCATGCTTACTTATCTCTTGCAGTCAAATTGCCGTCAGCACGGCGTGTTATAGCGCTACATTAAAGAATCGTGCCAAGAAGCCTGGCTCTTGCATATCTTGTTGCAAACCAGTGCCAGAGTACTGAATTCTTGCGTTAGAAACGCGATTTGATGCAATGGTGTTGTCGAAATTAATATCATCCGGACGAATAGTGCCACTTAAACGTATGTACTCATCACCCGTATTTAGCGTCATCCACTTCTCACCGCGGATCACGAGGTTGCCGTTTGCCAGTACTTCGATCACCTCAACAGTGATGTAACCACTGATGCTGTTGCTCTGCTTTGCAGAAGAGTCACCTGCAAATGAGTTGGAGTTGTTTAAGTCATAAGAGAAATTGTATTTGCCACCAATTTGCAGCTCTTCTCCGCCCACTTGAAGCGGGTCCATTTGCGCTTCATTGGTTTTCGATAAATCGGCATTGGCGCTTTTCGTGGCGCTGGTAGTCTCATCCAGTGTCACGGTAATAATGTCGCCAATACCACGTGGCTTGGAATCGTCGTAAAGATCGGTAATGTGCTCGGCGCTAAACAGTGAACCTGTTGCAGCAGCATAATGCTCAGGTTTCTTTTTCGGATGAATAGGAGCCCATGCAGGATCACCCGCAACCGGATCGCTTCTGCCACGCAGTGTATCCACGATACCGCTGCTCTCTTCTTTCGATTTATCGCCTTCTACCGCGTCAACCACCGTCGTTGCTTGTGTCACTTCATCCGTTTCAATCGGCTCTAACATGGCACAACCCGACATCGTGGCAATCAAAGCAAGTAGACAAATACGTTTCATCGTGAGCTCCTCAATTCTTGCTCTTAACCGTTATAACTGCTGGTTAACGAAGCTCATCATCTTATCGACTGACGAGATCACTTTTGAGTTCATTTCGTAAACGCGCTGGGCTTCGATCATGTTGACCAACTCCTCCGTTACATTCACGTTAGACGCTTCCAGCATGGATTGACGGATTTCACCCAAACCTTCCAAACCAGGAACACCTTCTTGTGGATCGCCACTGGCACCCGTTGGTAAGTAAAGGTTCTGGCCAATTGGCTCTAGGCCTCCTGGGTTAACAAAGTCTGTAATGGTTAGCTGACCAACGACTTGGTTGTCTTGCTGACCACGGACTCGAACCGATACTTCACCATCCGTACCGACAGTGATAGAAATCGCATCTTCTGGAATCACAATTTCAGGTTCTACAGGGTAGCCAGAACCCGACGTGACTAACGTGCCTTCACCATTTAACGTGAACTGACCGTTACGGGTGTAACCGATGTTGCCATCCGGCAACGTCACTTGGAAGAAGCCGTCGCCTTCAACCATCATGTCCAGTGCGTTGGTCGTTGTCTGCGCATTACCATGCGTGTGCACTTTTTGCGTCGCAACCACTTTAGAACCCGCACCTAGCATCAAGCCACTCGGAAGCTCAGTGTTCTGAGATGATTGGCCGCCAGGCTGGTTGATGTTCTGATAGAACAAATCTTCGAATACCGCACGGCTCTTTTTGTAGCCGACAGTAGAGGCATTCGCCAAGTTGTTCGAAATCGTGGCAATGTTGGTTTGTTGGGCGTCTAGACCTGTTTTACTTACCCATAGTGCTGGATGCATAGTGAACCTCTAACTCTGTTAACTCATACGAAGCAGTGAATCTGAAGATTTATCCATTTCTTCAGCTGTGCTCATCATCTTGACTTGCATTTCAAACTGACGTTGTAAGTCAATCAATGCGGTCATTTCACCTACGGCATTCACGTTACTGCCTTCAATCGCTCCTGTCTGGAGGCTAACAGTAGCGTCTGCTTCGTAAGGTTGGTTTGGAGTTTTATGGCGAAATAAGCCATTGGTGTCTTTAAATAAGCTTTGATCATTAGGCTTAACAAGCTTGATGCGATCAACCGCTTGGAATTCTTCCGCCGGGGCACCTTGAGGAAGCACAGAGATGGTGCCATCCCGACCGATTTCAATTTTAGAGAGAGGGATAGGCAAAGTAATCGGCGCATCGTTTTCACCCAGCACCAAATGGCCACTTGCGTTAGTAAGCATGCCATTTTGATCGACTTTTAGGTTACCGTTACGGGTCAACCCTTCTTTACCCGTGTGATCGAGTACCGATATCCAGCCGCTGCCTTCAATCGTCACATCCAGATCACGCCCTGTTGTAATCACGCTACCTTGAGCAAAGTTATGCCCTGGACGCTCTGTCATGCTGAAAACACGTGAAGGATGGCCTTCACCATAAGCCTGCATTGAGCGAGCCTGCGCTAAATCCGCACGAAACCCTGTCGTGCTTACGTTAGCCAAGTTATTAGCACGCAATTGTAGTGCCTGCATATTTTGCTTGGCCCCACTCATTGCGAGAAACAGTGCGCGATCCATAAATTACTCCAAAAACTTCTCTGTACACGGAGTAAAAGCAATAGTTATGCCAACACAAAATGAGCTTATTTATCAAATATTTAAATAAGAAACAAAAGATTAAGAGGGGTTTCAGTGGCAGAAAACTGCAACAAGGGGCAAGGTTTTGATCCACATGGCGGCAACGGCGGCAAATCAAAGATCAAAGCATGCTTAACCTGAACTGAGGTATTTTCAGGCTAAGCATCAGATGAATGTCATGATGTTATCAAGCCAAGCGGCGAAAGCTCGCCTAACTTGATGATGCAGATTATCGGATCTGCAGGATATTTTGTTGTAGCTGGTTGTGCACTTCTAGCGAACGTGAGTTTGCTTGGAAGTTACGCTGAGCAGAAATCAGGTCCACCAGCTCCTGCGTCATATCAATGTTTGACTGTTCCAGCATACCGTTGTTGATGGTGCCAAAAGAGCCTTTGTTAGATTCACCCCAAATCTTGTCACCAGAGAACTGAGTTGAATCCCATTGCGTACCGCCCTTCTTATCTAGACCTTGCTCGTTTGGAACACGTACTAGCGCAACACGACCCAATGTGACGTTTTCACCGTTTGAGTAAGTCCCCATTACGCTGCCGTTTTCATCGAAGTCAACTTTGGTTAGGAAACCCGTTGTTGCACCGTCTTCATCGAACTTAGTCAGTTCGAACGGAGCAGCAAACTGTGTTGCCGAGCCTAAACCGAAGTTAAGCGTCTGCGCAGGATCGGCACCATTCATATCGACTGGTGTCGTGTTCGTCGCCGGATCGCCTAATGCCACAGACGTAATTGGCTGACCATTGTTCAAGCTCGCCAACGTACCATCGTTGTTGAACTTCATGGTATGACCCACATGGCCTGTTGGCGTTTGTGCATCACCTGCCGCAACGTTTAAAGGCTTTTCGCCTTCTTTATCTGTCACGGTGTAGTAAGTGTTCCAAGTGTTTGGCTGAGTCTGATCTTTCAAGTAGTAGGTCGTTAGCTTGTAAGACTGACCCATCGAGTCATAAATAGTCGAAGAAGTTGAACGGTTGTATGTATCTGGGTCTGAAAAATCAAACTGAGTTGGATCTTTCAAATCGCCGTTTGCTGGCAAGTTCACGCCCACTTCAATGTTTGCTGTTTGCTTTGGCTTACCAAATTCAGCAGGAATATTGATAGGTTGTGGCTCGTATGAAGAAACCTCACCAGAGCTTGGATCCACTTGGTAACCTAATAAGAACTCATCGTTCGCGGTCACCATGTAGTTTTCTTTATTTAAATGAAATGCACCATTACGTGTCAGTTCATTCTGTTGTGGAGTCAGACGCTCCTTCGCCACGGCGAAGAAACCTGTACCCGAAACACGCAAATCCATTGGGTTGTTGGTGTAAATGCTTGAGCCTTCATGGAACTGCTGCGCCACTTGGCTTGCTTGCGCACCACCACCCGGTGTGGTTTTTGCGTTAGTAAATAAAGAGTTAGAGTAAACATCAGCAAACTCAGCACGGGACTCTTTAAAGCCGTACGTGTTGGCGTTCGCAATGTTGTTACTGGTGGTGTTCAAATCCAGTTGGGCGGCGGACAAACCGCTTAAAGATACATATGACATTCCAAAATCTCCTAATCTAGCGAGCTATGACTACGCTTTGCCGACTTCCAAAACTTCTGCAAGTCGAACTGGCGATTCAAAACCAGCCAGATTGAGTAATACGTTTCCGTCACCTTTGCCGAGCAATACGCTGTTTACGTTGGCATATGTCGATACTGGGAACTCTTGCGACTCCCCTTCAACTAAGCCAGACGCTTTCACTTTGTATTTGCCAGCAGGCAGTGGATTTCCGCTTTCATCTTTACCGTCCCAAAGCACACGCGTGTCGCCGGCTGGTTTCGCCCCTACCTCAAAAGTACGAACCAGTTGGCCAGCTTCATCCTCTACACGAACAAACAGATTATCGATAGATTGTGAAAGCTTAACCATTGCCGCCATTGGCGCGTCGTCCTGCTTCACACCTGCCGCTCCTGGGACCAATACGTCACGTCCTACCAAAGAGGAAGCTTGTAACGCTTGGTTTGATGTCATTGACGAGTTCAAACTCTCAAACTGAGTGTTCATCTTGCCAATGCCATCAACGGTCGCAAATGAAGCCATTTGCGCAATCATCTGGTCATTACTTACCGGCTTAAAAGGGTCCTGTTGAGACAATTGCTTCGTGAGCAATGATAAGAAGTCTTCCTGTTTTAGGTCTTGCTTACCCGTGCTCTCTTCCGTCTTCTTGTTGCTCTCTTGTAGACTTTTAAGCTGGTCGATATAGGACAAGCCGCTTTGACCAACGTTGTTAATTCCGGCCATACGCTACCTCCTTATCCTTATTGACCCATCTGCAGCGTACGCAGCAGCATTTGTTTACTAGAATCCGCTACTTGCACATTGGTTTGGTATGCGCGAGAAGCTGAAATCATGTTCGCCATTTCTTCCATTACATTCACGTTCGGCTTGTAGATGTAGCCTTCTTCGTTTGCAAGGGGATGGTCTGGGTTGTACTCCGCACTCAGCGGTTTATCGCTTTCTACAATGCCCATCACTTTCACTGGCACCGTATCACCGCCACGCATGGCGTTACTTAACTCAGCTCCAAACACAGCATGGCGCGCTTTATAAGTGTCTTTCGCAGAGCTGCTGACACTGTCGGCGTTCGCCAAGTTGCTTGAGGTAGTGTTCAGACGAACGGATTCAGCGCTCATTGCGGAACCTGTCACATTGAAAACGTTAAATAAGCTCATCTAAATTATTCCCCTTTGATTGCTTTGGTTAAGTTCTTGAATTTGCTGCCTAGAAAATCGAGTGATGCTTGGTGTCTGATTTGGTTTTGCATAAACAAGTTACGCTCTAAATCCAAGTCTACCGTGTTGCCATCACCCGTATCAGGTTGCGTAGGAAGACGATATAGCTTGTCCCCGACCAACGTTGTAGTGGCAGGAATATGCCTACCATCCGTACGACTAAGACCAATGCTTGCCCCAGATGTTGCCGCTTGCAGTTCCTTCGCAAAGTCTAAACCTCTTGCTTTGTAACCAGGCGTGTTGGCTTGTGCAATGTTGGTGGAAATCACCTCAGCATTGCGCTCACGTACGCCCACCGTGTGCTGGTGGATGCCTAGTGCATTGTCAAAAGATATAGCCATGTTTGCCTCTACAATTAAGAACTGACCGTGATTGATAACCAAAAAGCAATTAGCATGCCAAAAACATAAAGCGCTCTATCTACTTAATAGCTATCACCCATTGGAATAGCAATAAGTGAGCCAAAGTGACTGGAATGTCATGTCGTTTCACCTTGTTCACTTAATAAAGATACACCGTGATGAGGGAACAAAGCAAAATCGCGCTTCAATTTAGCAAGTGAAAACGTGGAAACACTCGAAGGCAGGAAACCAGCAAACAAAAAAAGCCTGACACTAGGTCAGGCTTTTTATCAATGAAGAGATACCGCTATTTAAGCTTGTAAATGATACCCGGATTACAGCGCACCATTTCAAATTTATCAGTCAGACCAGTTAGCGACTCTGATGCCCCTAACAGCAGATAACCACCTGGGTTTAAGCTGCTCGCCATTTGGTTAAGCACTTTTGATTTCATTTCCGGTGAGAAGTAAATCAGCACGTTGCGACAAAAAATAATGTCGAACTTACCCATCAGTGCATAACTGTCCATCAAGTTTTGTGGACGAAAGTTCACCAAACGTTTGACGTTGTCTTTGACTTTCATACGGCCACCGTCCGCATCCTCAAAGAAGGTGCGGCGACGTTCTGGTGAAAGTCCGCGCCCTAGAGCCAAATTGTCATACACACCTGCACGACACATTTCGAGCATACTTGCTGAAATGTCTGTTGCTGTAATAGACACGTTTGGTAACAAACCCGGCTTGCGCTGTTGCGTTTCCAGAATCGTCATTGCAATAGAATACGGCTCTTGGCCCGATGAACTGGCTGCAGACCAGATCTTGATTGGGCGCTTGCTTGCCGCTACTTCTGGCAATAATTTGTCAGCTAAAACTGTGAACGGATAAGTATCTCGAAACCACAAGGTTTCGTTAGTCGTCATCGCGTCCACAGCGGCCACTCGTAATTCACGATTGCGCCCTGTAACAACATCACGTAGCAAATCTGATAACGATGCGAGCTTAAACTTCGTCACTAAAGGACTCAGTCGGCTACGCACAAGGTATTGCTTGCTATCACCTAACACGATGCCACATTGCGATTCTAGAAAACGGCTAAAGTCACGATACTCTTGATCACTGATTGTAATAGCAGTCATTAATGTCTCTTTTATTGTGTTAATGCAGATTTAACCGCGTTACCCAATTCATCTGGGTTAAATTTCGCAATGAAGGTATTGGCACCTACACGCTCAACCATAGCCTGGTTGAATACACCACTTAATGAAGAATGGAGGATAACATAAAGGTCTTTCAAATCGGCATGTCTGCGAATTTCAGCCGTTAAGGTATAGCCGTCCATTTCTGGCATTTCAATATCGGAAATAACCAACGAAATTTGATCGTAGATATTGCCTTCTTGAGCCATTTCAATCAACTTATTGTACGCTTCTTTGCCATCTTTGACAGATACGACCTCGAAACCGATTGATGTAATCGCACGCTCTACCTGTTTACGCGCGACAGTCGAGTCATCAGCAATCAATATACGGCGTACAATAGGCTTTTCTTGTTCTGCTTGCGCGATTTCTTCACCGATAGCGGAATCCATCGTTTCATCAACCGGCGCAATCTCCGCCAGGATTTTTTCAACGTCAAGGATTTCAACCAGCTCGTTGTCGATGTTTGTCACTGCGGTCAAGTAGTGCGCTTTACCCGCACCGTCTGGCGGCGGCAAAATCGCTTCCCAATGCATATTGATAATACGCTCAACCGATGATACCAAAAATGCTTGGATCGTACGGTTAAATTCTGCGATAACAACAAAACATTTATCCAGATCAGTGGTTGGGCGGCCACCAATTGCCAGGCTCAAATCAATAACGGACACGGTATGGCCGCGGATATGAGCGATACCTTTTACCAGCGGGTGTAGATTTGGCATTGAAGTCAGCTTAGGGCACTGCAGTACTTCTTTCACTTTGAATACGTTAATGCCGTAGCGCTGTCGGCCCATCAGTCGAAAGGTCAATAATTCCAATCGGTTCTGACCGACGAGTTGCGTACGCTGATTCACCGAGTCAAGAATCCCCGTCATATGCTCATCTCCATCTCAAACTTTTTGTTTTTAAATGATACTCTACCACTGGCAAGCACGATACCAGGGAGACAGTATGGCGTATTTCACTTTCACTTCGACACCATTGACTATGACAATATGTAGAGCGCTAATTACAAAGTACGCTAAGTCTATCGGCATTTTGCTCAGTATGTTTAGCTTTTTTGTTCATTCAGCTTCAGATAATCAGATCGAGCAAATAAAAACGGCAGCAGAACAACATATTCTTGCTACAGTTGATCAGCCTGATGGTGGCGAGCTATCTGTTAATGCGGCAGATATCGACTCGAGAATAAAAGCAACGGATTGCCCAGTGCCCCTAGATACGTCAGCTTCTTCCACCAGCAGTACTCGAAGCAACATCAATGTTCTAGTGGAATGCCCACCGGATGACTGGAAAGTCTATGTCCCTGTGAGAATCTCAGTATCGGTGCCAATGATCGTCGCAACACGAACGCTAGGGAGAGGAGAAATCGTCAGCGCATCGGATGTCACCACTTCTATGATCGAGCTGCAGCGCTTTCGCAAAGATGGCTTTTCTAACTACGATCAAGTGGTTGGCGCAAAGCTAAAACGCAACGTTCGCTTAGGTGATGTTGTTGAGCGTAATGATGTCTGTGTCGTTTGCCGGAATGAAAAGGTCACAATTAAAGCGGTGAATTCTGGCATGACAATCACCACACAAGGCACAGCATTGCAAGATGGTGCTGCTGGCGATCAAGTAAGAGTGAAAAATGATAAGTCACAGCGTATAATAGAAGGCATAGTGACTGGCATTGCGGAAATCACTGTTAATTTTTAATACCCACTGGTAGCGTGTTTAAACTGATCAATAAAAATGCAAAAAATGACTAAAGTTATTTTTGCACTGGTCGATAGTCTGGATACCAGTATTACGATACAAGGCAAAGGTTAAACATGGCAGGTATAGATAATATACGTTCAGGGCAAATGATGACGACGACAAGTCGTGCACCTGCGCGTAACGATTCCAATGCTACCAGCACGACTGAATCGAAAAAAGCACCCGCACAACAAGACGCTGTATCACTCAGCCAGCAAAGTAAAGCCGTCAGTAAACTCCAGAAGGATATGGCAGCTTCTCCGGCCTATGACAGCGCCAAAGTTGCAGCAATCAAAGAAGCTATCACAAACGGTTCATACAAAGTCGATCCTGAAAAATTGGCTGACAACATGATTAAGTTTGAAAACGAATTGCAAGGCAAAAGCTAACTGACTTAGGCCGAAGGTAAGTATTTTATGGCAGCATTAGTCGATCTCGTTAATTTCCAGCTAGAAAATGCTAAGGCACTTTCCGCTGTTTTACGCCAAGAAACACAAGCAATCACGGCGCGTGTCTCTACCGAGATTGAGAGCATTGCCAAACAGAAGATGACGCTCATTGATCAGCTCAGAACAACTGATCAGCGAATCGCCTCTCACCCGCACGTCAATCAACTTACTGAAGATGAGCACCTAAGTCAGGTTGTTGCTCAAATCCAATCGATCGTCCTCGACTGTCAACAAGTTAACCAAGTAAATGGCGAATCGCTTAGTCGCGCACAGCTGAGTTTCAATAAACTCAATAACATGCTTCAGCGAACTCATGGCAAAGTGGGCATGACCTACAATGCCGGTGGCAAAACCCATACTATTTCGACACTTGGCACCAATATAAAAGCCTAAACGTCACTCCTGCCCCACCATCTCTAGAATGTAGAGATAAAAAAGCGACTCATTGTTGCCAATCAGCCGCGGGAAAGATTATCTGGTCTTCTGAAGTAATGCGCTTAGTGCATTAGAACAAGGTTTGTTGACGCTTCTCAGGCACCTGCTGAACTTCTCCATAATCACGTAGCTTATCCATCTTACGGATATCCAGACGCAGCTCAGTCACATAACTGTCTTCAACAAGATAACTACGCACAACTTCAGCACCACGAATTACACCATCGACGGCACCAGTGGTGCTTTCAATACCCAAACGTTGGTCTTGCAGCTCTGCACGTCCACTAACACGCATACCATACACTTGTTCTGCCAGTTCACGATAAGCATCAATTTTTGATGCGCGCATTGCTCGTACACGCTTTTCTTCTACTGTGCGGCCTGTTTGCTCACTGACGCTGGCGTAGCCCACCGCCACTAAGATTTCATCTTGACGCATCTGTTGTAATGGCTGACACCCAACCAATATCAGTGTGGCAATAATAAATAATAACTTCTTCATGCTTCTATCCTATGGACGGAGAATCACAGTGTACGGCTGACGAATGGTAGGGTCAGAACGAATCAACACACCATCTTGTGTGCGGATGCTATTTAACGTATCTAAGTCGCGCCCAATACGGTCAGCCGGAAGGAAACCTTGCGCTGTCGCTACAACTACACGGCTTTGCATGCCAACCACGCGTGCATTGACAAGCACTCCGCCCTCTTGGCGCAGCATTGTTCCGGTCAGTACATACTGAATTTGCTGCTCTTGAGCTAAATCTTGCCAATCACGACTTAAAGCAAAATCGCCCTGCTGCGTCACTTGAATAGAGCCCGTAGTTTTGAAATCAACCACTTTAAACCCTCGGCGCTGAAACTGATGGATAAAACCTTCAGAGACCGAGTTACCTAACCAGTTTGTTGCATCCATATTTTGTAGATCAACAAACGAGGTAATCGCAATCGGTGTCCGCGCAGATACCGCCACATTAGAAACCATCAGGTCTTCGGTCATGCTTTCAATGAAAAAGTCCATCGTATGACGTGGACTATCCATAAGCATGAACTGGCTTCCCGAGTACGGTTCTTTACCATTGTAAATCGGTGAGTACGCGCACGATGTCAGAAGCGTCATCATCGATGCGGCGACAAGCCACTTTTTCATGGTTTGATTCTCCAGATAATCTTAGGTGATACCGTTCTTGATTAATTCCTTTCTAAGAAAGTGAATATTGGAACAGTCTTTGCTTTTCTTTGTTTGCCTAACGAAGAAAAATCCACCAAACTTCACTGAAATTGTTAAAGCAATATTTATACCCGAACGGTTGTAATCAATGAAAAAAATATTAAACAGTCTGTTTTTAATCACTTTAGTGATGCTTGTGCCTTTTAAAGTAATGGCATCTTGGTATGAAGTAACAGGCGTTGCCACTATCGTTTCTTCAGAAGAGACGGCAAGGCTCCATGCGTTGGAAGACGCGCTGTTCAAAGCCGTCAATTTTTCGGGCGCAGATATTGGCAGTATTAGCAATTTGATGCCGCTGTTAGAGGAAAGCCGTAACGAGTACCAGTTTACCAACCATGAAGTCCGTTACATTTTGGTCGAGTCTGAGCGTAAACGTCGAGGTAAAGTCGAGGTAAAAATTCGCGTCGATATTTATCCATCGGCAACGGGTTGCCACACCGATCAATACAAAAAGACGATCCTTGTCGGCAATATTGAGGTTGCCTCACCACAACAAGCGGTGATGGGACAGATTTACCAAGTGGGTGACGATTTTAGCCGCGTGGTGAATCGCCAGCTGGATCAAACCTCTCGCAGCTTTGTGTCTGTGGGTACAACGGACTATTCAATTAGCAGTAACTATCCCGCTCGTACTCAAATGATCGCGCAAGATAACGGCGCACAATACATCATTGGGGGAGTCATTACCGATCTCACTGCGACGGTCGAATCTCAACTACTGCAAGATGACATCATCAATCGTCAGTTTGCGTTAGAGATGAAAGTATTTGATGGTAAAACTGGTCATGAAGTCTTCAACAAAGCCTACCGTGAAGTGGCGCGTTGGCCATTTGCCAAAACGAGCCAAGTAGATACTCGCAGTGCGCGCTTTTGGGCGTCGACCTATGGCGAGATGATGCTACGCGTTAGTCGCAATATAATGCTGGATCTAGAGTCAGAGCTGTCTTGCAAAATTACGCTGCCAGAGGTCGTCGCAGTCTTCGGCAATACGGTAACGATGGATCTCGGCCGTATGCATGGCGTAAAAGAGGGAGACAAATTGCAACTTTGGCACACCGCATCATTTATCGACCAAAACGGATTACCAAGAAATAAAGTATCGCAAAGTGAAATTACATTGACGGTATCTCGTATATACGAACACGAAGCCGAGCTGACGATTGATCAGCCAAATTTAGCCTCTAGTGTTCAAATTGGCGACGTAATGAACAAGATCCTATAAAAGCAAACATTAAGTCTTGAGATATGCTCACTTTTGAATATCATAGGCAGCGCATCTTATTTGATTATACCAATGACCGTAGTAAGTCGTTCAAAGTGATACTGATAAAGACCTAAACAAAGTTGCTAGGTTTGCATTCAGTAAAACGGTTCAATGAACTGCAACTATTGGTATTACGCCCCCATGGCACAGCTGGATAGCGCAGTCCCCTCCTAAGGGACAGGTCGTAGGTTCGAATCCTACTGGGGGCGCCATATCATAGCCTTAGCTCCCACTTGAGCTAAGGCTTTTTTGTATCCACTATTTCGAGCTTCACAGAGCGTTTCCAAGTAACGTGTGAAACAATTTCCTCAGTAATCAATATGATTGCCTCGCTCCTTTACTCGACGAGATAAAACCTTTTACTGATCCGATCTCTTCCCCTTGAAATCATTTCAACAAGCCCTATTTACAGTTTTGTATTTTATTACTTTAATTATCTATGAGTTTTGCTTACCCTTTTAGCTATTAATAAAATCATTAGTTAGCACTATGTCTAAGAGCAATTTAATAACTAACACTGGACACCGCTTTATTTCTAAAGGCAAGACTGCCTTTAAGATTCATATCCATACCCCCGAGGACACGGTACTGCACCGCTCGGTTGGGTTTGTTCGTATTGGAGAAAAGAAAGGCTTACAAAAAGCCATTAAGCTGAGAAACGAATTAGGCCGGCAAATGTGGGGCAAATTTTGGCGACGTCTTTTGAAGGATCCTTACCTCATGACCAGACTTCCACACAGCGTTGAGCCAAAAATTGTTCACAAGCCTAACCCCACTCTTGAAAACCCAGATAACCGAGATACGTGTTACATCGCTAAGTGGCGAGAGTTCAATGATGACGGTGACTACAAATACAAAACGGTGGTTCGCTCTATTAGTAAATACGGCAAGCTTGCCGCCTACATGCAAACCAAAAAAGCGTTGTTAGAAGCACATAAAGACAACTTGGAAATCCTAACATTCATGGGGCGCTTAAACAGCATTGACCTCAAGTGATGTTTACCGTTTTTAGCTTTTCAGTCCGTTTCAAATAGAAATGAAAAAGCCCCAAAGAGCGAACTCTTTGGGGCTTTCAGCTTTAGTCTTCTACACTACGGTCGGATAGAAGCTTATTGCTGAACTTGGTATTCAAATTCTGGAACAACGATTTCTACGCGACGGTTTTGCTGACGACCTTCACGAGTGTCGTTTGAAGCGATTGGGTTGTTTTCACCTTCGCCACGCGCTTGAATACGTGATGAATCAATGCCTTTTTCAACGAGTGCGTTAGCTACAGATTCAGCGCGTTTCTCAGAAACTTTTAGGTTGTAAGCTGCTGGGCCAGAAGTATCTGTGTAACCTACAACTTCAACGTTCGCTTGTGGGTGCTCGTTTAGGAAAGCAACTAGGTTATCAAGTTTTGCAGCGCTCTCTGGTTTTAGAGTTGTGCTGTTTAGATCAAAGCTACCAGTGCCGATTGTTTGAGTTTCGAATGTTTTCGTTACAACTACTGGCTCTTCTACCACTTCTTCAACAACAACTGGCTCTTCTACGATTACTGGCTCATCGTTGCCACCGAATTTGAAAGAAACACCCAGTGTTGCTGTGTTACCTGTCGCACGAGTTACATCGTTGCTGATATCAGTCAGAGTTTGGTATTCCGCACGAGCAGTTACGTTTTGGCTTAGGTTGAACTCAAGGCCAGCTGCGCCTAGGTAAGAGTAATCATCTTTGCCATCAAACATTACGTAAGCGCCACCCACTTTACCGTAAAGTGCGATGTCTTCAGTGATTGGTAGGCTGAATTTAGGTGCAAGAGTGATTGCTTCTACATGGCCACCGAAAGAAGTTTGGTTAAAATCACCGATGTTGTCGAAACCTGCTTCTACTGCGAAGTATTTATTCATTTCGTAACCAACAAAAGCGCCAAGAGTAGAGTCGTCTTTGTCACAAGCCTGGCCCGCTACACACGCGTCTTCCATCCATGACTTACCCATCTTACCACCAACGTATACTTCTGCTTGTGCTGCTGAAGCCATAAGTAGAGACGCTGAAATTACCGCTGCTAATTTTTTCATTATTGATTCCTCTAAAGAAGTTCTTTTGTTAGATGCCGAAATGCGCCGTCTGACTGACGTTGTATTTCAATTCTTTTTATTCATTCCTTGAGTGAGATACTTAGTCAGCTTCTTTTTATGCACATGCATTTTTTTTATGGAAGCTACTTACGTACATTTCCTGTTCAGTGATACATATCGCCATCTCGGTATCACTGACGGGGTGAACTATAACGCTAAGAAATCGCGAGAAAAATCCCAATTCTGTCAATTTATTGTCATCAAAAATCTCAACAACATGTGATCTTAAGCAAAAAATCCCCACACAACCACAACGCAAACGTTTGCTTTACTTTCTGGAACACTACAACTTAAGCAAAGTTTTTTCTTAAAAATGAGACAACAAAAATGGAACTTTAAGGAAGGTGGATAAAAATCAATCAGATATTTGATATATAATCGCTCGTTTTTTATTCATGCCAACGATATTTGGATTAAAAAATCTTATCCATACCTAGGTGAATTACGGTCCTAAATCCCACATCCTTCACCGACATATGAGAAGGTTTCTGATTATCTAAGGTTCAGATACAAAAAAGCCGCGGGTGTTTACCGCGGCTTTATGACTATTTATTCAAAAGAACGTTTAGTTCAAAGCAATTATGCGTTTGCTTCACGCTCAGCAATGAACTCAAGCGCCATCTTAATACGAGCAACACAACGCTCTTTGCCAACCAGTTCCATTACTGCATCGACAGAAGGAGACTGACCGCCGCCTGTTACAGCAACACGTAATGGCATACCGATTTTGCCCATGCCGATTTCTAGCTCTTCACAGACTGCTGCGATAACGCCATCTTTGATGTTTGCTGTTGTCCACTCGGTCAGTGCTTCAGCTTTCGCTAGAGCAAGCTCTAGAGGCTCTTTAGCCACACCGCGTAAGTGTTTCTTCGCTGCGCCCGCTTCAAACTCAGAGAAATCTTCGTAGAAGTAACGGATTTGCTCAGCTAGCTCAACCAGCGTGTTGCAACGCTCACCCACTAGCTTGATCACGTCAGTGATAGCAGGACCATTCGTTACGTCTAGTTTTTGTTGATCTAGGTGCCATTGTAGGTGCTCTGCAACGTACGCAGGATCTGAATTTTTGATGTAATGGTTGTTCAACCATTGCAGTTTGTCCGTGTTGAAGGCAGACGCTGACTTAGATACTGCGTTTAGGCTGAATAGGTTGATCATCTCTTCTTGAGAGAAGATTTCTTGGTCGCCATGAGACCAACCTAGACGCACTAGGTAGTTGTTTAGTGCTGCAGGCAAGTAACCCATATCGCGGTATTGCATGACCGATACAGCGCCGTGACGTTTCGACAGTTTCGCACCGTCATCACCTAAGATCATTGCACAGTGCGCAAACGTTGGTACTGGTGCACCTAGTGCCTCGTAGATGTTGATTTGACGAGGCGTATTGTTGATGTGGTCTTCACCACGAACAACGTGAGTGATACCCATGTCCCAGTCATCCACTACTACACAGAAGTTGTAAGTAGGTGAACCGTCAGTACGACGAATGATTAGGTCATCCATTTGATCGTTGCGGATTTCGATGCGACCACGAATTTGGTCTTCGAATACTACGCTGCCCTCTTTTGGGTTACGGAAACGGATAACACATGGGTCGCCGTCTTTTGCCGCTTCGTTTGCCGCTTTGATTTTTGGATGGTTCGCATCGTAACGAGGCATTTCTTTGTTTGCTTCTTGCTCTGCACGGATTTCATCTAGCAGCTCTTTAGACGCGTAACATTTGTAAGCTTTGCCTTCTGCCAGCAGCTTATCAACCATTTCGTTGTAACGATCAAAACGTTGAGTTTGGTAGTAAGGACCTTCATCCCACTCCAAGCCTAGCCATTCCATGCCTTCAAGAATTGCATCAACCGCTTCCTGAGAGTTACGCTCAAGGTCTGTATCTTCGATACGTAGAACGAATTCACCACCTTGGTTTTTAGCGTATAGCCAAGAGTAAAGTGCAGTACGCGCACCACCAACGTGTAGATAGCCAGTTGGGCTAGGAGCAAAACGAGTTTTAACCGTCATTTGAGTTCCTTAGGGGTAATGAGCAACGAGAGATCTCTCGTTGTAATGTCAAGGATAAAAGTGGCGACATTTTACCACCGTAAGTCAATTCTACAATCGGTTTGACACCAGAAATACAAACAGGGCAGCACCAATAAAGGTACTGCCCTCCTATTTACTGTTAAAGTGCAGAACGAAATTACTTCAGGTTACGCATCGCCCATTGCATAAATTCTTGCTGCTCTTCACGGCTTAACTCATTAAACGATGCTTTGATTGTTTTGGTTTCCGCCGGAGAAGACGCAATGCTTGCCTTGGTCGATTCTTTGTTCATTGCATTGTTATAGTCAGCCACTTCTCGCTCGTAATCACGAAAACCTTGCAAGCCACCTTTACGAAGTTGAACCATAGAGAATTCCACTTCTTTTCCGTGTTTGTCTTTCAATACCACTTTGGGATCAAGTTCGAAAGCTTTCGCTTCTTCGATGGTACGGAACGCTTTGTAAGTCAGCGATAGTTCGGCGTCTTTTTCTGCTTCAAACTCTAATACCAGTGGCTGCGAATCGAACTTACGGCGCTTGCCATCTTCAAAGACAATTTGTCCAACCGTCACCGCCAACTGATTTTCCCCGTCCTTCAGCTCGATGCTGTTATTTTTGGAAATCCACTCAGGGTACACGAACTCACCGTTGAGAACGCGAGGAACCAGTTCAGCTTGCAGAGTCAATTGAGCAGCAAAAGCAGGCGCAGAAAGCATTGCGCAAAGTCCGAGAAGTGTCGTTGTTTTTTTCATCGTGGTTTCTCACTTTATACCAATTTAGATAAGCCTCTGAAACTTACAGGCCCGTCATTCCAAAGGCTTATTTGAATCAGTATCAAGACAAAAAGGGCGTTTCCGCCCTTTTAGCTGCTTCTTTATTAGAAGTAGTATTCAACACCCACAGAGAACTCATCGTAGTCCGCAGATTTCCAACGCGCTTCTGTTGGTTTATCCAGTTGATATGCACCGTCGCCAAAGTCTAGAGTACGAGCACGTACGTAAAGCACTGCCGATGGGTCTACGAAGTACATAACTTGTGCAGATAGTACATCGTCTGCTGTATCGTTAATTGTCTTACCATCACGCTCTAGATCGAAGTTCGCTGCGTAAGCCAGTTTGTATTGCCAATCACCTGTGGTGTACATGATAGCGGCAGACATTGCGTCTTGCTTCTCACTCACGCCGTTGCTTGCGTCAGCTTCCATGTATTTGTATTGCGCGAAGAAAGAAATACCGTTATCAAACCAACCTTGAGCACCCACCAAGTATGTGTTGTTTTCCCACGTTTGGCCTTCCATCTTAATGTTACGGTTACCCTCGTATGCGGCATCTAACTGAATTGGACCAATTTTGTAGTGCGCTGCGATACCACCCCAGTAGTCATCACCTTCACCCAGACCCGCTTTGTCACCTGCACCAGCCGCAATATCTAGAGAGAATTTATCCGCATACATTGGCGAGTCCCAACGAATGGTGTTTGATTGACGGTCTTGATACTTAGCACCACCAATTGCACCACCCCAGTCGTAAACGTCACCGAGACCTGGGTTAGATGCAGGCCAGTCAACTAATTCGTACATCGGTGTTAATACACGACCTAAACGAACTTGACCCCAAGATGCACTTTCAAAACCGACGAATGTGTCACGTTCACCAAGACCTGCACCCTCGCCGCCAAAGCTAGGGTCAACGTAACCACCTTCGATTTGCCAAATAAAAGTAGGGCCGAAGTTAGCAAATTGTTTTTTACCACGGAAACCGATGCGAGATTCGTTGTTTAGCTGCATGCCACCTAGATCATCGTCCGTTGCTTTGTTGCCAGAATCGTAATCGCGGTACGCGGCCTGCATCGCGATGATCCCGTAAACTTCATAAGAGAATGAATCTTTGGTTAGGAACTCTTTTGCTGCGTCACTGTTTGCACCATCAGCAAATGCAGCACCACTGAACATCATGCCTGTGATTGCCGTAGCAAGTAGGCTTTTCTTTAGGTAAGACATTTTTAACCCCTATATTTTTTAGTTTTTTCCATTTTCAAATTCGCTAACTAGGACATGGCAGGAACTTGAAACAATGTTTGGACGGGGCAAATATGACAAACTTTTTTCGCACTAAAAAACTTTCCCTACAGCAATCTGAGCGACTTCAAAATGAGAAGATCAAAAACAATATAAATACTTAATAATCAAATAATTAAGTTCAAATATAAAAAGTTAAAAACGTTAAAAGCACTTCTTGACACTGAACTGACATTGAGAGCATCTTAAAAGCGTGAGCGACTTCATTCATCTTTTAGGTGTTTTAACGGAACTTTATATTCAGAGAGAAAAAACCTTGAGATCACTCGCAAGTAAAATGGCAGTGAACTTTTGTGATTCAAGCGATTTTGACGAAATTGTTGAGAACAAAAAATGGGTATTGACCTTACCCTTGCAGGAAGGTTTAAGCTCAATGTATCACTATTATTGAGGTGCAGATTATGTATCAGTTTGTCATACCTTTATCAGGGCTCAACTGCATGGGCTGTGCGAGAAAAGTTGAGAAGGCTTTACATGCGAATCACGATGTAGAGATCCTCACTTTGTCCCCAACGCAAGCCGAGGTCAAAACCGAGTCCTCTCTCAAAGAGCTTGTCTCATCAATTGAATCTCTTGGTTACCAAGCAGGAAATCAGTACGAGTTAAACCTTTCAGGCTTAAGCTGCGGCGGCTGCGTGAAAAAACTCTCGTCTTTATTAGACTCTCATCAAGACGTTATTTCTTTCGAGGCTTCAACAACGCACTTAGAGATTCGTACCCTACTCTCCGAGCAACAAGTCATTGAGCTAGTTGCTAGCTTGGGCTATACGGCCAACAATAACGCTGTTACTGATAACTCAGTTGCTGAAGAGCAAAAGGCAATCACTCCCGATCAACGCCAAAGCCAGACACATCAAAGCGAAAAAGGCGACCAAGCAACGCCTGACGAGCAACCAGCAGGCACGGCTCAACTACAGATGTTGATTCAAGGTATGACCTGTGCAAGCTGTGTCGCATCAGTAGAAAAAGCCCTTACTAATGTACAAGGGGTTGAAAAAGCTCAGGTAAACCTCGCAGAACAAAGCGCACTGGTGTTTGTGACTGAAGACTCAGATTCGTTACATCAATCTATTTTGCAATCTGTCAAACAAGCGGGTTACCAAGGCGAGGTTTTACAAGACGCCACGACACAGCAAGAAAAGCAAGCGCAGCAACAACGTCAACAGCAAAAACGCTTTAAGTTGGATGCAATTGCCGGCCTTGTTGTGGGTGCCCCTTTGATGATTTGGGGTGTTGCTGGTGGCAACATGATGATTCGCAACACCAATGACCAATTGGTTTGGGGCGCGATCGGTATTGTGTGTTTGCTGCTGCTTGCCACTGCCGGAAAACAGTTCTTTAGTAACGCTTGGTTAGCGGCCACTCACAAGCGCGCCACGATGGATACCTTAGTTGCGCTCGGTACTGGCGCAGCGTGGTTCTATTCTATGCTTGTGGTGATTTTCCCAGATTGGTTCCCAATGGCATCTCGTCATGTTTACTTCGAAGCCAGCGCGATGATCATTGGTTTGATTTCACTTGGTCACTATATAGAAGCCAAAGCGAAAGCAAACACAACGCGCTCGCTTCAGGCTTTGGTGAACTTACAGCCTCAACAAGCGACCGTCATCACTGAGCAAGGTGATAAACAAATCGCGGTAGAAGAAATCACTTTAGGAATGAAGTTACGTATCAAGCCGGGAGAGAAAGTGCCCGTCGACGGTACGGTAATCAATGGTGAATCGTATATCGATGAGTCCATGCTAACAGGTGAGCCCGTTCCTGTATTAAAAGCACAAGAGGCACATGTATCCGCAGGGACATTGAATACCGACGGCTCTCTCACTATAGAGGCTACCGGAATCGGCGCAAATACGATGCTCGCACGTATTATTCGTATGGTGCGCAGCGCTCAGAGCAGCAAGCCCGCCATCGCTAAATTGGCAGACCAGATTTCATCGGTGTTTGTCCCTGTCGTTGTAGGCATAGCAATACTGGCCGCGCTTGTTTGGTTTGCCGTTGGCCCAGAGCCAAAAGCGAGCTATATGCTGGTGGTCACCACAACCGTACTTATCATCGCCTGCCCTTGTGCTCTAGGCTTAGCAACCCCACTTTCTGTTACGGTGGGAGTGGGTAAAGCCGCAGAACTCGGCATTTTGATCAAAGATGCTGATGCCCTACAGCTAGCGAGTAAAATAGATACGGTTGTGTTCGATAAAACAGGCACGCTTACCCAAGGTAAACCAAGTGTGCAGCAAGTGTTTACTCACACCACCAGCCAAGAAGAGCTGTTGGGGTTAGCGTACGCCGCCGAGCGTCAGTCAGAGCACCCACTAGCAAAAGCGGTATGCGACTTTGCTAATCAGCACGACACGCAAGAAGTGACTCTCGATAAATTTGAAAACGTTCGTGGGCGCGGCATTTTGGCAACATATCAAGGTAAACCGCTGCTTATTGGCTCGCTTCAATTTATGCAAGCGGAAAACGTTGCAACAGAGGCTCTTCAGGATGAAATTGACGAATGTGCTCAGAACGCATGGACTCCGGTTGCCGTTGCGCTCGATGGTGAGTTAGTCGGCCTGATCGCCATTGCTGACCCAATCAAATCGGATGCAAAACAAGCGCTCTCTGCATTAAAATCGCAAGGCATCAAAACGGTAATGCTGACGGGTGACAACCAACACGTAGCCAACGCTATCGGTCAAGAACTAGGTATTGATGAAGTAATCGCTCAAGTAATGCCAGATGAGAAAGCTCAGCACATTGAGCAACTTCAATCCCAAGGCCATGTTGTGGCAATGGTGGGGGATGGCATTAACGACGCCCCTGCTCTCGCGTTAGCCAACCTTGGTATTGCAATGGGTAGCGGCAGTGATGTCGCCATTGAAAGTTCGCAAATGACCATCCTTAACACGTCACCAATGGCGGTGGTACATGCGATTGAACTGTCGCGCGCTACACTTAAAAACATGAAGCAAAACCTATTTGGAGCCTTCGTTTATAACTCACTGGGGATCCCTGTTGCCGCAGGCGTACTTTATCCTGCATTTGGATTTTTGCTCAGCCCAGTTGTCGCAGGTGCGGCAATGGCGCTGTCATCTATTACTGTCGTTAGTAATGCAAATCGACTACGACTTTTTTCAGTAAAATAACCACTTATATTTGAGGCTATTATGAAGTTGAAATTATTGACCTTTGCAATGCTTGCGACCGCATCCGCCAACGTATTGGCAGCTGATGTCATTAACCACAAATCGCCATACTGCGGCTGCTGTGGTGAATGGACAAAACACATGGAAGAGAACGGATTTACGGTCGAAGAGAAATTGCACGATGACATGAACGCCATAAAACGCGATCTAGGCATCAAGAACGAACAGCTTTACTCTTGCCACACAGCAGAAATCAACGGCTATGTGTTCGAAGGCCACATTCCAGCCGAAGACATTAAAGCATTCTTAGAAAATCCACCACGTAACGCAAAAGGGCTCTCGGTACCGGGCATGCCAATGGGCTCCCCTGGTATGGAGTATGGCGATAAAAAAGACAGCTACACTGTTTACGCCTTTAACGAAAAAGGCCAAGTGTTCGAATATAGCCACCACGAAGGCAACGATAAATAACAAGAAAGCCCAGCAAATCAATTGCTGGGCTTTTTCTTAATGGACAGATATAAGATTAGAAGCCGTAAGAAGCACCAAATACAAACGCATTGTTAACTAGGCTATCACCACTTGCGTTTTCTGCACCGTGTGCTTGGCTACGGAACTCAAAGTAAGGCTGAACACCTTTACGTGTCCACGTTGCGCGAAGTTCGTGGTCCATCGTTTCCGCTTCAATCATGTAGACGTTGTTGTAGCTTAGCGTCACATCTTCATTCATCACGTAACCAATACGGTTATCCATGCGGTAATCTGTATCCGCATCTGCGTCTGTCGCATCAATATGCGCACGAGTACGGTTACTTAGCGAGATACCGTTATCGAAGTTGTAACCGATCTTAACCAATGGACGGTACTGTACGTTCTCGCCAGCAGAGAACAAGTGTTGGTAACCCGCTGCAACCCATAAATGATCGGTAATGTTAAATGACTGCTCACCACCCACAGTGATTGCTGGTGTTGTGTTACCCGCGCCACCGTTTTCTGTTTCCAGTTTACCCAACTGAATACCATCAAATTCGGTGTAAACCGTAAAGCCGCCGAATTGGTTATCAAAAGTATGACCAGCTTCCAGTGTAGACGTAACGTCCGAACCATGGATTCGACCATCATCGTGGAATTGAACATTACCTGTTACGTAAGAAGAACCAGCAAAAGCGCTAGAAGCGAAAGCGAGAGAAAGAGCACTCAGTGCAAAAATGTTTTTCATAATTACTGCCTTTATTTATTCACGTTATGCGACGGTTTTAAAGGGCTTCTCTTCCCTTTTATCGCAAACTTTGGAATGTGCCTCCTTGGCGATCGCAATATTGTTCCAATTAATTCGCGATGGAAAATAAAACATTTTAAAAAGTGATCTTGTTCAAGCCGACGCTCAACAACCCTGATAAAAGTATGGCAAATACAGGCACTTACCGTATTTTTCTATAATGATTCAAAAAATAGAAGTGTGATCATAAACAGGTAATTTATTGACATTTAGCAAATTAAGTCGATCCAGTTCACAATAACCCTGACCATTACAAGCTAAAACTTATTTATCAATGAAAAATAATCAGACATTGGTCACACTTAATTTCCCATAAAAATAAAGAAACCCTCAACATGACATTGAGGGTTTGCTTAAATTTAGCTGAGAAGATTAAGGTTATTTCACGCTAGTTACGCGGCTTGCTCTTTCCCCTGTCGCCGATACAGAGCGGATAAACACTTCTCCTTTCACACTTGGACGAGCATTGTCTGCGTAAGTCAGCCAGTTTTGACCGTCTAATGAGTATTGCAGTTCAACGCCAGGGAACTGAACGTTCATAGCTAGCTTGCCGTTTTCTACTTTCGCACCAGGAATTGGAAGGCGGTAGTCGATACCAGATTTTTCTAGCTTAGCCAGTTCACGTTGGCCAAGCACGTTCGCAAAGCGGTTGTAGTCTTGGTTTAGCGATGCTTTATCAACTAGGTTAGAGTTTTGCGAGTACTCAACACCGACTTTGTAGTCGTTCTCCCAAACTGCGCGGTGCCATGCACGCTCAGCGGCTGCGAGTACGCGAGGGAATACCATGTACTCGTATTGCTCATCGTTACGTACTGTCTCAGACCAAAGCTGTGCTGATAGACCGTAGAAAGGTTTCGCTTCGATTTCACCTTTACCAGTAAAGCCGTTGCCATCGCGGTCTACAGAGGTTTCTGCGTTCTGAGGCATGTTCTCTGGTGCAAAGCCAAACATCTTACGCGTATCGGTTGCACGTGTTGCCCAGTAGTAACCACGCTCTTTCGGATCAACTTCGTATGGCATGTCCATGTACACATAGTCAGGGTTAGAAACGATCACGTCGTAACCTTTCTCAGACCACTCGTACACTGATGATGTACCACCCCAGTAAAGAACGTCCCAGAAGTTAACACGCGTATTTTCTGTTGCGAATGCTTTCTCACCTTCGCTGTATTTCAAACCATCTTGCCATGCTTGGAAGTTTGGAATGCCTTTCTCAGCAACTAATTTTGATACTTCTTGTGCAAAATGACTCGGTAGGTGAGCAAAATCGCTCACTGTGCCTTCTGCGATTAACGCCTGACACTGTGGAGATTGCGCAAATGGCTTGTCTTGTTTCGACAGATCAATCGTGCCCTTCCAGCTAACTTTGTCTTGCGAGTTAACGTCTTGGAAACCAGCGCCAAGCTTGATGTTCTTCGCTTCATCGCCACCAAAGTGCCATGTCGTTAGCGGTGCCCCAGCTTCAGCGTGCATTGCTGCCACTTCTGAAATTACTTTATCTACGAAGCGAGTGGAAGATTCCATACACGGGTTGATAAAGCTTTGCTTATCGTAGAACTGAACCGTAGTGACATTAGAAGCATCTTGAGGATCCATCAGACGGTATTCGTTCGCTTGTGCTTCTTTACCTTCTTCCATCAGGCGGTCGTAACGTGCTTCCATTGATACTACCGCTGCACGCGCGTGTGCTGGCATATCGATTTCGGGAATGACTTCAATGTTACGCGCTTTCGCGTATTTCAAGATTTCCACGTAGTCTGTTTTACTGAAGTAGCCAGAGCCAAAGTTGTCTGTCGTTGGACCGGAACCAAGTTGAGGCAGTACGCAGCTTTTCTCTTGTGTATCGAAACAACGATTAGCGCCAACCTCTGTCAACTCAGGTAGGCCTGGGATTTCTAAACGCCAGCCTTCATCATCGGTTAGGTGAAGGTGAAGTTTGTTCATCTTGTACGCTGCCATTTGGTCTAGCGTTGCAAGAATGGCGTCTTTAGAGTGGAAGTTACGAGCCACATCCACCATCACACCACGATAATCAAAACGAGGCGCGTCTTTAATAGACAGTTGTGGTAGAGAATCAGCATTTTGGCTATCTACCAGGCCAAAGATAGATTGTACTGCGTAGAAAGCACCTGCTTGGTCAAACGCTTTAATCGCAATACCATCGCCTTTGATGCTCATCTCGTAAGCACCAGATTTTGCCAATTCACCGGTGAAGTCTGCAGGAACAACAGTGATGCTTACAGGAAGATCACCACGAACGTCCACACCTACCACTTCTGCACGATCTTGAATTGCTGCGAATTGAGTCGCATCGAATGCGTCTTTAGGCAGCGCAATACCCGCCGCGATATCTACTGTACCTTTGCCTGCTTCAACAGACATTGGCGTTGGTAGTAACGTGGTTGATACATCTTGTTTTGCTAGGTCTTCGTTCTTCTCGAAGCGAGACACAGCGTTTGCAAATACGTTGTTGTCATCTGGCGTACGTTTTAGGTTGTTACCCTCAAGGCCAGTCACGAAAGACGCAACGTCTTCTGTATTAAGAGAAGCGATAATCTTAGGTTCTGCGTTTGGTGCTGCAACGAAAGCGCCCGGCATAAAGTCGGTTTCAAATAACTGCCAATATTCGCCAATTAGTGGAAGTACCACTTCTTCGCCCGCCGCAAAGCCATCAAACTTATCTGTTGGTTCCAGTTTGTGTAGGTCACCCGTTACACGAGAAATTTTGAACTGATCATTATCTACATCCAAAATCAGACGAATGCTGTGGAAGTAGATAGCCCAATCTTTAGAGTTAACCGCTTCACCTTGGTTAACTAGCGTCATGTTCACCTTGTTACAAGAAGCCCACTCAGCTCCTAAATCCTGACAAGCAAGACCTTCGTTTGCACCGTGGTTAGTCAACACTTGGTATTGAATATCAAGGTTATTAGCCAGTGAATTTACAGCTTGTTGCTCAGAGCTTTGCAGAGCAGAGCAACCTGCTAATGTGGTGATAACAGAAACAGCAATCAGACTAGGTTTAAACATCTTACTTCCCCAAAAAAGTCAGTGGTTCAAAACGACAATGATAAAAATCGCGGCTCCTCAAATGCGAGGGGCCTAACAGTTGCATTCAACATACAACCAGTTATTTCTAAGCGTAAAATAAATAGAAATAGGAAGTGATCTAGTTCAAAAAATGATACTCAGCAAAAACCATAAAAACTTAACTTTCATGAAGTTACAAGCCACGTCAAAATCGAACAACTTGTTTTGACGAGTTTGCTGCGATCTAGGTCACTAATATTCATGAGTTACGACTGATTTTGTAAGATTTGGATCACGCCTAATTATTTTGTGAACCATTAGTAAGCGAATGACCTATTTATCTTTCGTGAAGTGACTCTCATTTATTCATCGTCAAAACTCGTCAATATTTTTAGAAATGACGATTTTGTCGAATATCCCCACTAGAGAAATTGCACTTAACCTCAAGCATTTTTGCGTATAAAGTTTAAAGGTACTTACCTGAGGACCATTCTATGTTTCGTCTCTTGACACTCATATCATCCCTACTTGTTGCCTTTGCTCCCTTTTCCTCTTATGCAGAACCGCAACATTGGTTAGCAAAAAAAGGGGAAACCGAGCTGATGATCATTGGCTCTGTGCATGTGGGCGATAAAACGATGTACCCACTCCCTAAAACTATTACTCAACACTTAAGCCAAAGCGCTGGGTTGATTATCGAAGCAGATGTCAGAAACTCTGAAGGCTTGGTTTACCCACAAGCAACCATCCTCTCTAAAGATGTTTTAGATAAGGCTCAACGTCGCCACTTAGTCGAGATAGCACAAAATTTAGGGTTGCCAGAAACTCAACTTTTAAATTCTCCACCATGGTCGGCTGCATTAACCATCCAACTCGCTTTAGTCAACAAACTGGGGTATGTCTCTGATAAAGGGGTCGACATGCACTTAATAGGACTCGCTGATAAAAAACAAATCCCGGTCATTCCACTGGAGTCCGTGCAATTCCAAATTGATTTAATCGCAGGTCAATCAGAAGGTGGTAAAGAGATGCTCCTCTCGTCAATTGAAGAATATGACGGTGGGGAAGAATTGGTTCAGTGTTTGATAGAAAGTTGGAAGAGCGGTGATGGTAGTATGTTGGTCGAGGCATCATTAACCGATCAAGCAACAGAAGATTTTAATCAGGCTTTCTTATATGAGCGCAATCGAGATTGGGCGAAAAAACTTGATACTGGCAGTGTCCTACCTCAACGTTCGGGTCGCTATACCGTTGTTGTCGGCAGTTTGCATCTAGTTGGTAAAGATAATCTGATTGAGCTGCTTAAAAAAAGGGGCTTTGACATAAAACCACTCGGTAAAACCCGCCAAGCTAGGTGCCATATTTAGAAATTTATTTGAAGGCAGCCAGCCTCATCAATGATGAAATGATGAATAGCAAGGCATCACGCTAACACGATCACTGACAATGGTTTACTCCTCTGCTAAAACGACTCTAACCTATGTGGATACATAATAACTCATATGAAATTTAAAGCTTTATTCCTATGCGTGAGCAGTATGATGCTCACTTCATCGCTTGCTTATGCTAAACCGTCATGTAACGTAGAAAATTTTCAAGCTATTGATATAACCCCGGAAGCAAAAGGCGGGGTATTAGATAAAGAGAGTGGCCAGTTTCTTATTACCGAAAAACCAATGATGCGTTGTGCGAACATCACTTTTTCCACTAACCATACCCGAAATCGCGTCGCACATATGATGACTCAAGGCTTTGAAGCTGTTTACTTTGATGGAAGCTCGAGCAAATCTCACTCTGTCACGTTTGATGAAGACGAACTAAAAGCAGGTTACATCAAAGTTGGTCCAAACCATCCAAAGACCGCTTATGTTTGCTTCACAACTTCTGAAACTCCTATCAGCACTATCTCGTGTGACATCAAGTAATATATTTACTCGCTCTAAAAAATGAAAAGGCCCTACATCTCTGTAGAGCCTTCCTCTCAATACGTGTCGGTGAAGTGCCATATTCTAACGTCAGGTGAACCCATTTGGCTCGATACTATTGAAGTCTAAAATTACTAGCGCTAAAAACGACGAAAGCCTGCTCATTGAGCAGGCTTTCTAAAAGTGGTCGGTGAAGTAGGGATTCGATTGGACTGGCATTCCATCGGACTGGCGCACCAGACCCCGACCCTCTGGCTCCAAATAAATATCACCAAATACGAAAAAGGCTCTACATTTCTGTAGAGCCTTTTTCTCAATATGGTCGGTGAAGAGGGATTCGAACCCCCGACCCTCTGGTCCCAAACCAGATGCGCTACCAAACTGCGCTATTCACCGAGATGTTTAACTGAGGACTTGTCCCCGTCAACGAATGCGTATATTACGGATTCTGAACTGTGACGCAAGTGCTTTTTACAAAAAAACCTTAGGTCTTAATTCGTTTGATGAATAACTGAACACTAGCACGTAAAATGTGACTGATAACTCACAACAAAATACAGTTTATTAACCTTAGCAACATAATTGATCCAGATCAGTGTGCAACAAGGCACTGCCATTTAGTTTTATGCCTGTCGGGAACATCTTGGAGGAAACGTATGGACTTTTGGCTTGATCTCCTATTTGGTAATGCAGTGGGTCTATCGTCAATGATAGTAATCTTTGGGGCAATTGGTCTGATGTTATTTTACGGCGGTTTCTTCATATACAAGATCATGAACGACAAATCTCCTCACTAGATCTCGCTTAGCTCTAGAAACGCTTTGCACCGGAGTCGGTTACTTGCCTACTCCGGTTTTTTATTTGATCTCAATGCACCACTCATTGATATAATCCTATTATTCCTCCCTGTTCTTAATGAGATTACTACTATGTCTCACGATGACGATTTTGATCTGTTCCAACAGATGATGGGCGATGTAAAGCCGATCACTCAAGACACCGCCGAACACAAAAAAGTACACCAAGTAACCGAAGCGCAGCTCGCCAAGAGAGAAGCGGCAATCTGGCTAACAGAAGATGACCCAGAATACCTGTCACTTGATCACGCAGAAATGCTGAAACCAGAGGACTTTGTTGAGTTTAAACGTGATGGCGTACAAGACGGGGTTTACCGCAAACTTCGTCTTGGCAAATATCCAATCCAAGCACGCCTAGATCTGCATCGTAAAACATTGAAAGAAGCTCGTGATGAAGTCGTAAAGTTTTTAAAACAGTGCCTATCAATGGACATACGAACGGTCGTTATTGTCCACGGCCGAGGAGAACGCTCAAATCCACCAGCACTAATGAAAAGCTTTGTTAGCAGCTGGCTACAACAAATCAGGGAAGTTCAGTGCGTGCATAGTGCGCAACGCTTTCACGGTGGAACCGGAGCCGTTTACGTTCTACTTAGAAAAAGTGCGGAAAAGAAATTAGAAACTCGCGAACGTCACCAAAAACGGTTGGGCTAAATTTCACCCTAATGCTAGAATGCCCGCCCTTATTCTTCCTTCTCTTTCACGGGAAGGAAACTTCATTCGCCGTTGTGAAACGTTAGGAGACCAAAATGTCACAAGACAACGCTAAACGATTAAATAAATTCATCAGTGAAACTGGCTTTTGTTCACGCCGTGAGGCAGACAGACTGATTGAACAAGGTCGTGTCACCATTAATGGAAACAAGCCTGAAATGGGTACAAAAGTGCTACCTGGTGATGATGTTTGTGTGGATGGTAAGCCAGTTGCAGCAAAAGAGAAGCCGATTTATATCGCTCTCAATAAACCAACAGGCATCACCTGTACAACAGAACGAGATGTACCTGGAAACATCGTTGATTTTATCGGTCACAAAAAACGTATCTTTCCGATTGGCCGCTTGGATAAACCCTCTGATGGTCTGATTTTTTTGACCAACGATGGCGACATCGTTAACAAAATCCTCCGTGCTGGCAACAGCCACGAAAAAGAGTACGTTGTGCGCGTGGACAAACCGATTACAGGTGAGTTTCTCAAACAGATGTCGAGCGGCGTTAAGATTCTCGATACCGTCACTCTACCTTGTAAGGTAACGAAAGAGACTAAGTTCTCTTTCCGTATTGTGCTCACTCAAGGACTTAACCGCCAAATCCGTCGTATGTGTGAAGCACTAGGTTACGAAGTCTTTAAGCTTCGTCGTGTTCGAATCATGAATATCTCTCTTGACGGTATTCCGAACGGAAAATGGCGTTACTTAACTGACGATGAAGTCGCTGAGATTCTTGCTATGTGCGATGGTTCGGTGGGTACAGAAGAGGCATCTCGTGTTGACTCAAAAGGCCGCAATATTCGTAAAGCGACCGACGCGAAGTTATATGACAGCCGTGAAGAAAACCAAGACTCGGTATCTCGACGAAATCAAAAGCCACGTACCTACCGCGGAAATAACGCAGACGATTTTCGTCATGCTCCAAACTCGAAAAAAGGTCAACAAAAGCGTCGTCAGCGTGACGATGAAGGCGGACGTCCAGCTAAAGAACATTACAAAGCGAAACCACAAGGTGAACGTAGCAGACCGCAAGGCGAGCATGGAAAATCACACCGTAAACCAGATGCATCGAGCAATACGCACTCAGCAAACAAGCCTCAATCACCGAGTAAGCCTAAGCAGCATTACATGAACCCAAATGCCGCGAAGCCAAGCAAACCAGCTAAACGCACCGGTGGTACATTGAGTCTGAAGAAGTAAGTAACGCTTCTCTGACAGGCAAGATCAAAAAAGGACGCTCATGAGCGTCCTTTTTATTTGTCATGAGTTTACAAACAAAGAGGTGCAAACTGACCACGAGTTAATCCAAGCAAATCTTTCGGGGCTAACTCGATTTCTAAACCACGTTTACCTGCACTCACACAGATGGTGTCTTGCTCTGCTGCGCTTTCGTGCAAAAAAGTAGGTAAGGCTTTTTTCTGCCCCAGTGGGCTAATCCCACCAACAACATAACCTGTGGTCTTTTGCGCGATTTCCGGATCAGCCATATCGGCCTTTTTGCCCTTCGCTGCTTTCGCTGCGAGTTTTAGGTTCAGCTTTTGATCAACAGGGATAATCGCAACCGCAAGGTTCTTTGGCTCGCCGTTCAAGCAGAACAGCAAGGTTTTAAATACTGTTTTCGGATCCTGCCCCAGTACTTCAGCAGCCTCCAAGCCATAGCTATCGGCTCTAGGGTCGTGCTCATACTGATGAATCGTGTGTGGAATTTTTTTCTTTTTCGCAAGATTAATGGCCGGAGTCATCAAGATTCTCCTCATAAAAACAAAAAGCGCAGATTGAATTGGATCTGCGCTTTTAGTTAATGATATCAGCGAGTTTGAGTCAATCGCTTTTTCTCTGTTGGGTTACTGATCAATCGCCGTATCAACTAAATACGTGATTTCACCTGAAGGGGCATACTCATTAACATCAATAGGGCTGTGTGTTTCTAAATAATCCTTCAAAACCTCAGCATCGGTAAAACCTGTATTTACATACCCTGGATGATCGTCGATTTTAGGGTAACCATCACCACCAGCAGCATTATAGCTTGGTACGGTAAAGCGGTAATTATCATCTAAGCGAAGTTGCTTATTACCAATGAACACATTGGTTACCTCACCATTATTGATACTCATCGCAATACCCGCAAGCTGCGCGTAAGCTCCAGAGTCGACAGGCTTAGTTGCAACAACATTTAGGTAATCCAATACTTCTTTGCCCGTCATATCAACGTAAGAGACCATATTGCCGAATGGCTGAACAGTCAGCACATCTTTGTAGGTAATGTCACCTGCTGCAATCGAATCGCGAACGCCGCCAGAATTCATTACGGCAAAATCTGCTTTTGCCCGTTCCATATGAGCCGTTGCAATTAATCGACCTAAGTTTGTTTGCTGGTAACGAACCACACTGCGGTCACCCTCAAGCTTACCGTTAGATTCTGCAATCTTCACGTTTAGCTTGCCCTGACCTTTTTCTTGATAAGGACGAAGAAACTCAAGCATCATTTCGTCTTGTTTAATCTCTTCTTGGATAGAGACTCGTTGCGACTGACCATCAACTTTAACTTTCTTTTTCAAGTTTACTGGGATCAGATCGTAGCTCACCATCGAGAGTTCGCCATTACGAAACTCGTAATCGGCGCGTCCCACATATTTCCCCCACTCATGTGCCTGAACAATAAAGGTACCATTTTGTTTATCGGGCTGACATTCATCACCTGGTTTAAAGTTCTTTTTGATAACGTTTGGTCCTTCCATGCACACAGGTTCTTGTGAGTGTCCTCCAACGATCATGTCGAGATCGCCGTCATTCAAATAACGAGCTAACGCCACATCGCCAGGAGCATTGATGCCTCTATTACCATTTTCATAGTGTCCCATATGCGTGACAGCAAAAATCAGATCTGGATACTCTGTCTCTTTCAGTTCTGCAATCAGCTTCTTGGCTTCTTCTTTTGGGTCACGGAAGTCAATTTGTTCAATGAATTCAGGGTTGCCAAGTTTCGCTGTGTCTTCGGTTGTAAGACCAATGACCGCAATTTTAATGCCCTGCTTTTTAAACATCGCGTATGGTTGGAATAAACGCTTGCCAGTACTTTTATCGTAAATATTGGCAGACAACATCGGAAAGTTTGCCCACTCTTGCTGCTTGAATAGCACGTCCAATGGATTATCAAACTCATGATTACCCAGAGCCATCGCATCGTAACCAATTTTGCTCATGCCTTTAAAATCCGGCTCGGCATCTTGTAAATCAGACTCAGGTACTCCTGTGTTGATGTCACCACCAGAAAGCAATAACACGCTCCCCCCCTCAGCCTGTATTTCTTCGCGCAAATCATCGATTAACGTTTTACGCGCCGCCATGCCATATTCACCGTATCGATTTTGCCAAAAGCGACCATGATGATCGTTAGTGTGCAACACGGTCAATTTATAGGTTGTATCGGCATTCCATTCTGGTGCAGATTGCGTAGCACACCCAGCTAACGAGGCCAAAATAGCGGCACTCAACGCAGTTTTAATAATCAGACGCTGCTTCATTTATTTACCTTTTTTCTTATTGGGAGTCACTGATGCACATTCCCAGCAGCCTAGAGCCTTTACAGCAAGAAGCTGAGAATGATGCGCCATCTGATAAAAAAATAGCCAACACGAGGTTGGCTATTGCATTTGATCACCAGTCATCTGGCGTTTACTTGATATCGATATCTGCAAAGCTCTTGATCAGATCATCAAGAGATTTCATTTGCGCTAGGAACGGTTCTAACTTGTCTAGCGGCAGTGCAGATGGGCCATCACAGCGTGCTTGGTCTGGGTTTGGATGCGCCTCGATAAATAGACCTGCGATGCCTGTTGCTAGACCCGCTTTCGCAAGTTCAACTGTCTGCTCACGACGACCGCCAGACGCCGCACCTGACGGGTCACGCATCTGTAGTGAGTGCGTTACGTCAAAGATGATTGGGCTGCCTTTCGACGCATTTTTCATCACACCAAAGCCAAGCATGTCTACGACTAGGTTATCGTAGCCGTGGCAAGAGCCACGCTCACATAGGATGATCTTGTCGTTACCGCATTCCGCGAACTTCTCAACGATGTTACCCACTTGACCTGGGCTCATAAATTGAGGTTTCTTCACGTTGATAACCGCACCTGTTTTTGCCATTGCTTCAACAAGGTCAGTTTGACGAGCTAGGAATGCAGGAAGCTGAATAACGTCTACCACGTCAGCGACAGGTTGAGCTTGCGCTTCAGTGTGAACGTCAGTGATGATCTTCACACCAAATGTGTCTTTTAGCTCTTGGAAGATTTTCATACCTTCTTCAAGGCCTGGGCCACGGTATGAATGAACAGAACTGCGGTTTGCTTTGTCAAACGACGCCTTAAATACGTAAGGAATGCCAAGTTTTTCCGTTACTTTTACGTAGTGCTCACAGATCTGCATCGCAAGATCACGAGACTCAAGAACGTTCATACCTGCAAATAGGGTGAATGGCTTGTCGTTAGCAACCTGAATGTCGCCTATATTAACGATTTTCTGTTCCATTTTGATTCTCTTTTTCTGTCCACGATACGCCACAGTTCGGCACATCGATAAAATTAGTGAAGTGTGACGTGCGTTTCACTCATCACATTAACTTGTGATTTTAGTAGCTCAGAAGCCGGATCGTCAGGGCATTGGTCAATAAAGTACTGAAAATCTGACACCGCCACTTGAGGGCACTCTAGCTGTTGGAAAATAAAACCACGGTCACGAATCTCGTATGGGTCATCTGGCACAAAGGTTAACGCAAGGTTCGTACAACGCAACGCCAGCGTGTAGTGCTCTTCACGTAACATCGCGCTTTTGATCAACGCTAACCAGCGACCAATAATGGTTGGATTGTCAGCTTCTTCAAAGTGTTCTGGCTTTAACTGAGCCAACGGCCCTTCTTGCCCAATAAGCCAAGCTTGGAGAATTCTTTCCCCCACATACTCACCATTAAATGGGTTAATGTAGTCTGGCTTTTTATGCATCCAATCGACTTTTAGAAGAAACTGAGTAGGGAAAGTGACTCCCTTCAACGGGAAACCCAGCTTTTTACCTAGATATAATAAAATCGAACCTAAACTAACCGGGATACCTTTTCGGCGCTCCAACACTTTATCGATAAAGCTGTTGTCCGAAATAAAGTATTCCTGCTCGTCGCCTTTGAATCCCCACTCATAGAAAAACAGTCGTAGGAATGCATCAAATCGCTGCTCTTCATCGGTTTCATGAACAAGCGTGGCTTCTGCATCTTTATAAAGACGCTCTAACTCTTGTTTCGCCCAATGTACTTTGGTTTCTGGGTTAATCGCTTTGTTTAGCTCAAGCGCACCTTCCACCAACGGTATATTGTCAAAATCTTCGTCAAAAAACTCTAACATGACGTCTTATCCAAATAACGTAGGGCTCTTAGACACAGCAATGTTTGCAGCCATGACCAACCAACCTAATGCGCCGAAAAAGCCAAATATCTTCAGTAGGTTGTTTTTCGCAAGCTTCAACGAGAAGAAACCGAGTGCAATGTACGCCAGTACGCAGGTGATTTTGTTTGTTAACCACGGTGCGGCATCAGTAAACGGGATGAAACCAGTAATGAAAATAAGCGCGATACCTGACACTAGCAATGCAGTATCAACGATGTGGGGAAACACTTTCAAAAAGCGATTATTTCGCTTCGGTGAGTTCATCATCATTAACACGAATCGGATCGATAATAGTGTCGCGCTGAGCGCAATCGTCACTAAGTGTATGTGTTTTAGAGCTACGTACATTTTTCTTCTCTTTTTTGTTAGTGTTTGCTGACTTCCGTGATTAACAGGCAAAACAACCGAGCGTTACTCGATCGTTACCGCCGTAATCTTTTTCCGTGGCAACTTGTTGGTAACCAAAACCACGCATTATCTCACGTACGGCATCACCCTGATCATAACCATGTTCGAATGCCAGCCAACCGCCCACTTCAAGATACTGACGAGCAAGATCCGAGATATGGCGGATATCGGCTAAACCATTCTCCTTAGCAACTAATGCAGATTTTGGCTCAAAGCGCACATCACCTTGGGATAAATGTGGATCTTTTTCATCAATATACGGCGGATTGGAGACAATTAAAGCAAACTTCGTACCCTCTGCAATAGGCTCGAACCAACTGCCTTGAGCAAAGGTCACATTTTTGATGTTTAGCTGCTCAGCATTGTACTCTGCAAGTGCTTTCGCTTCTTGCTTGAGATCTACGCCCATCACTTGACGTGTTGGCATATCAGATGCGAGTGCGATAGCAATTGCCCCCGTCCCCGTTCCAAGATCTAAAATAGGTCCTGTTTGCTCATAGGTCTTATCGAGTGCAACTTCGACCAAACGTTCTGTATCCGGTCTTGGGATCAAGGTAGAGGGAGAAACTTTGAACGGTAGAGACCAAAACTCTCGCTCACCAATAATATAAGCGACGGGTTCACCAGCTAAACGTCGTTCAAGTAGAGCGTCGAATTTTGCTTGTTGCTCTGCTTCTAATGCTTTTTCTGGCCAGGTCAGTAGATAAGTTCGTGGTTTGCCAAGGACATGGCAGAGGAGTACAGCTGCATCGAGAGAAGGCGACTCTTTGCCGCCTTCTGCCAGTTTCGCCGTCGCACTTTTCAGTGCTTGCTCAATTGATTGAACTTGGCTCATCAATTAGCCGTTCTCTGCGAGCGCCGCAAGTTGGTCTGCTTGGTGCTCTTGAATCACAGGATCAATCAAGCTCTGCAGGTCACCTTCCATCACTTCGTTCAAACGATAGATGGTTAGGTTGATACGATGATCAGACACACGACCTTGTGGGTAGTTGTAGGTACGAATACGGTCACTGCGGTCACCAGAACCTAGAAGGTTACGACGTGTATCAGACACTTCTGCGGCACGACGTTCTTCTTCCGCTTGAACGATACGAGCAGCAAGAACTGCCATCGCTTTCGCTTTGTTCTTGTGCTGTGAACGCTCGTCCTGACACTCTACTACCGTACCCGTTGGTAAGTGGGTAATACGGATTGCAGAATCCGTGGTGTTAACGTGCTGACCACCCGCGCCAGACGCACGGAACGTATCGATTTTCAGGTCTGCTGCTTTGATTTCTGGCAGATCCGCCTCTGGGATTTCCGCCATCACCGCTACGGTACATGCAGAAGTATGCACACGGCCTTGGGATTCAGTTGCAGGAACACGTTGCACACGGTGACCACCAGACTCAAACTTCAGTACGCCGTACGCACCGTCGCCGCTCACTTTTGCGATCATCTCTTTGTAACCACCGTGTTCAGCTTCGTTTGAAGACATCACCTCGATGCGCCAGCCACGCTTTTCTGCGTACTTGCTGTACATACGGAATAAGTCACCCGCGAAAATACCCGCTTCGTCGCCACCCGCACCTGCGCGAATTTCTAGGAAACAGTTACGATCATCGTTCGGATCTTTTGGCAGAAGAAGAATCTGTAGCTCATCAGTAAGACGCTCAATAGTCGCTTTCGCTTCTTTGATTTCTTCTTGCGCCATTTCACGCATTTCTTCGTCGTCTTCGTTTGCCATCTCTTCAGCGGCGACAAGATCTTCTTGCGCTTGTTGATAAGCTTGGAAGCACTTGGTTACTTCTTCTAGCTGAGAGTACTCTCTTGATAGAGCACGGAATTTGTCCTGATCTCCAATAACATCAGGATCACCAAGAAGATGTTGAACTTCTTCGTAACGTTCTACTAGCGTTTCTAGCTTAGTCAGAATAGAGGCTTTCATAGTGTCGTTTTCTTAATAAAAAGCGTGAGTTATAGATCATCCAAGCCGAGTGTCTGGCGGATAATCGTTAATTTTGCTGGTTCGCCTTGCTCTGCCGCACTTTGCAGTGCGCGAGTTGGGGCGTGAATCAGTTTGTTGGTGAGTTTATTACTCAGCTCGCGCAGCACTTTCTCCGGATCTGCGCCCGCCGCTAAAGATTGCAAACTTTTGCTCAGTAACTCTTCACGAATTTCGTTGGCTGATTTGCGATAGTCGCGAATACTATCGACGGCTTGCAGTGAACGCAACCATGTCATAAACGCAGCGCTTTCTTCACTAACAATCGCTTCAGCTTGAATCGCTTCGACTTTACGCTGCTCAATGTTGCTGTCGATGATAGATTGCAAGTCATCAACAGAATACAGATATGCGTCGTTCAGTTCACCGACTTCCGACTCTACATCTCGCGGCACCGCAATATCGACTAACAAGATAGGTTGATGTCGGCGCTGCTTCAGAGCCGTTTCGACCATACCTTTGCCAATAATAGGCAATGGGCTCGCCGTTGAGCTAATCACGATATCCGCTTTCGCCAAATGTTCAGGAATTTCGTTCAAACTGATCACTTCTGCGCCAAATTGGTCCGCTAAGCCTTGAGCGCGCTCTTTGGTGCGGTTCGCGACAATCATTTTTGTGCAGCCGTTAGACGCCAAGTGCTTGGCAACCAGTTCAATTGTTTCACCCGCACCAACCAAAAGCACGGTTGAATCAGATAACGACTCAAAAATATGTTTTGCCAATGTACATGCAGCATAAGCCACGGACACAGCATTACCGCCGATATCTGTTTCTGTTCTCACACGCTTGGCGACTGAGAACGTCTTTTGAAACAGTTTATCAATTGAAGCATCGACGGCTTGATGATCTCGCGAGTCAGAAAATGCTTGCTTTACCTGCCCCAAAATTTGAGGCTCACCCAACACCAGAGAGTCAAGGCCGCACGATACGCGCATCAAATGCTTTATTGCAGCTTGTTCTTCATGCACATACAAACTCGGCATTAAATCTTCGCGGCTCACTTGATGAAATTGAGCAAGCCAATCGATCAACTTGTTTCGCGCTCCTTGCTTAACATCGCAGTACAACTCAGTTCGGTTACAGGTTGAAACAATCACACTGCCGTTAACCGCTTCGTGCTCTCTAAGTTGCTCGAGTGCAGGGCCGAGTTTATCCGGACCAAACGCCACCTTCTCTCGCAAGTCGACAGACGCTGTATTGTGATTGATTCCAATAGCAAGCAAGGACATCTAACGTGGTATCTCTGGGATAGGTTATAAAATAGGTCCAGAATTTTACTGTAAGCACGCATTTATTGAAAGGGTAAGCCGGATTTGTTTTCCTAACTGCGACTTTTCAATGCTATAGTTGTGAGCGATTCCCGACGAAACTGATTAATAAGCCATCAAACATGACGTTACGCTCCTTTATTCTTTTTTTCTTGTCGAGCTTACTGCTCGCTGGTTGTTCCTCCGTTCCTGAAAGTGTTACCAGCGTTGAATGGCAAGCTCATGAGCAACGACTCGAGACCATCCAAGATTTTCAAGCAACGGGAAAACTTGGTTATATTGGCCCAGACCAAAGACAAAATTTAAATTTCTACTGGAAACATTCTTCAGCACTAAGCCAGTTGCGTTTAACTACGATTCTCGGACAAACGGCATTGAAGCTCACCATCACCCCACAAGGTGCCACAGTAGAAACTTACGACGATCAGGTCCTTTCCTCTCGCAGTGCAAACCAGCTAATTTACCGTCTTACGGGGTTAATGATGCCCGTTGAACACATGCCTGACTGGCTATTAGGCCTACCGACCGATGCCGACAAATTCCAATTGTCCCCAACCAATACACTGCAAGCGTTAAACAAACAAATTGGTTTAAATGATTGGCGTATTGCTTATCAACGGTATGGCGATGTTCAATGGCATGAGCAGTCTCTACCACTGCCAAATAAGCTGAAACTCACCACTGCTGACGTCAAAATAAATCTAGTGATCACAAAATGGAACATCACCCAATGATCGAACTTTCAACCCGCTGGCCATCACCAGCGAAATTGAATCTCTTTCTATATATCAACGGCCGTACAGAGAATGGCTACCACGAGTTACAAACGTTATTCCAATTCGTCGATCACGGCGATGAGCTCACCATTCAAGCGAACCATTCTGGTGATATTACGATTTCTCCAGAGATAGAAGGTGTGCCTCTTCAAGACAATTTAATTTGGAAAGCAGCAACCGCGCTTCAAGCTTACTCAAACTGCCCTTTTGGCGCGCATATTGAGCTACAGAAAGTGCTGCCTATGGGTGGAGGCATTGGTGGGGGCTCATCGAATGCAGCTACAGCATTAGTGGCACTGAATTACTTATGGCAACTGAATCTAACTGACGACGAACTGGCTGAAATAGGTTTAAAACTGGGCGCAGACGTGCCCGTATTTGTGCGCGGATTTGCAGCTTTTGCTGAAGGTGTTGGTGAAAAACTCTCTCCTGCTTATCCCGAAGAAAAGTGGTATTTAGTCGTCAGACCGAATGTATCTATCGCAACCGTCGACGTTTTTTGTCATCCAGATCTGACGCGAAACACCCCAAAACGAGATCTAGAAACACTTTTAAATACGCCAAGCGTAAACGATTGCGAAAAAATTGTACGAATGCTCTACCCAGAGGTTGATAAGCAACTTTCTTGGCTGCTACAATACGCGCCGTCAAGATTGACGGGGACAGGATCTTGCGTTTTTGCTGAATTTTCGAGCAAATCTGAAGCAGAAACTATCCTTGCACAACTCTCTGATAAAGTCTCGGCATTTGTAGCTCAAGGGCGCAATATTTCGCCATTAAAAGAGACTTTGGCTGAATACCAATCAGCCTCACACCGACCTATTTAAACTGGACGCAAACCCGAGGTTTCCACCGTGCCTGATATGAAGCTATTTGCTGGTAACGCAACACCTGAACTAGCCCAACGTATTGCTGATCGTCTTTACATCTCTCTTGGTGATGCATCTGTTTCTCGCTTTTCTGATGGCGAAGTTGCAGTTCAAATCAATGAGAATGTTCGTGGTAGCGATGTTTTCATCATTCAATCCACTTGTGCACCGACTAACGACAACCTAATGGAATTGGTTGTTATGATTGATGCAATGCGCCGTGCTTCAGCAGGCCGTATCACTGCAGTTATCCCTTACTTCGGCTACGCTCGCCAAGACCGTCGTGTACGTTCTGCGCGTGTGCCAATTACTGCAAAAGTTGTTGCTGATTTCCTATCTAACGTTGGTGTTGACCGCGTTCTAACTATCGACCTACACGCAGAGCAAATTCAAGGCTTCTTCGATGTACCTGTAGACAACATCTTCGGCACGCCAGTGCTACTTGAAGATATGCAGGCTCGCGGTCTAGATAACCCTGTAGTGGTATCTCCTGACCTAGGTGGCGTTGTTCGTGCTCGTGCAACAGCAAAAGCACTAGGCGACATCGACATCGCAATCGTAGATAAGCGTCGTCCACGTGCAAACGTTTCTGAAGTAATGAACCTAATCGGTGATGTTGAAGGTCGTGACTGTGTGATCGTTGATGACATGATCGACACAGGTGGCACACTATGTAAAGCAGCTGAAGCACTAAAAGAGCGCGGTGCTAAGCGTGTATTCGCTTACGCTACTCACGCAGTATTCTCAGGCAACGCTGCGGATAACATCAAGAACTCAGTTCTTGACCAAGTTATCGTAACTGACTCTATCTCTCTGTCTAAAGAGATGGCTGCAACAGGTAAAGTGACAACACTAAGCCTATCTCGCATGCTGGCTGAAGCGATTCGTCGTATCAGCAACGAAGAGTCAATCTCTGCAATGTTCAACTAATACGAACATTTCAGTTACACTGATTTCAAAAGCACCCCTCTTTGGGGTGTTTTTTTATTTGTACTGATAACTAGAAAATCCCTTGGTCGCCCACCGCGAGTTTTCTGTGCTATCATACTGCGCTTTTTGAGATTCCAGAGAGATCCTAACCTTGAGTCAACAAATCAAACTTCTTGTTGGTCTTGCTAATCCAGGACCAGAATACGCCAGAACTCGTCACAATGCGGGCGCTTGGGTTGTAGAAGAATTAGCACGCGTTCACAACGTTACACTGAAGAACGAACCAAAGTTTTTTGGTCTAACAGGACGCATTATGGTCAATGGCCAGGATCTCCGTTTGCTTATCCCAACCACCTTCATGAATCTATCAGGTAAATCGATCGCTGCGCTTGCGAAATTTTATCAAATTAAACCTGAAGAGATCATGGTTGCTCATGACGAGCTAGACTTACCGCCAGGTGTCGCTAAGTTTAAAAAAGGTGGGGGTCACGGTGGACACAACGGTCTGCGTGACACCATTAGCAAACTGGGCAATAACAAAGATTTTTATCGTCTTCGTATTGGCATTGGTCATCCGGGACACAAAGATAAAGTGGCGGGTTTTGTATTAGGTAAAGCGCCAGCTAAAGAGCAAGAGCTTTTAGATGCAGCAGCTGATGAGGCTGTTCGTTGTCTAGATATCCTGATTAAGGATGGCCTGTCTAAAGCACAAAATCGCCTCCACACGTTCAAAGCTGAATAAGGTTACTATCATGGGTTTTAAATGTGGCATCGTTGGTCTACCTAACGTAGGTAAATCAACTCTGTTCAACGCACTAACTAAAGCGGGTATCGAAGCAGCAAACTTCCCGTTCTGTACCATTGAACCAAACACTGGTGTGGTTCCTGTGCCAGATCTACGTCTAGACGCACTAGCTAAGATCGTTAACCCACAGAGAGTTCTTCCAACGACGATGGAGTTCGTGGACATCGCTGGTCTTGTTGCTGGTGCATCACGTGGTGAAGGTTTAGGTAACAAATTCCTAGCTAACATCCGTGAAACAGACGCGATTGGCCACGTTGTACGTTGTTTTGAAAACGAAAACATTGTTCATGTTTCAGGTAAAGTTTCACCTATCGAAGATATCGAAGTGATCAACCTTGAACTTGCAATGGCTGACCTTGATTCTTGTGAGCGCGCGATTCAACGTAACGCGAAGAAGGCAAAAGGCGGCGATAAAGACGCAAAATTTGAACTAACCGTACTAGAAAAACTGTTACCAGTACTAACTGAAGGCGGCATGGCGCGCACAGTTGAGCTATCTAAAGAAGAGTTAGCAGCAATCGGCTACCTAAACTTCCTTACACTGAAGCCAACTATGTACATTGCAAACGTAAACGAAGATGGTTTCGAAAATAACCCATATCTAGATGCGGTTCGCGAGTTCGCAGAAAAAGAAAACAACGTCGTTGTACCTGTATGTGCAGCTATCGAATCTGAACTATCTGAACTAGAAGATGAAGATCGCGAAGAATTCCTAGCGGATATGGGGATCGAAGAACCGGGGCTGAACCGTGTAATTCGCTCTGGTTACGAGCTACTGACTCTTCACACCTACTTCACGGCAGGTGTTAAAGAAGTACGTGCGTGGACAATCCCTGTTGGTGCAACTGCGCCTCAGGCTGCAGGTAAGATCCACACTGACTTCGAGAAAGGCTTTATTCGTGCAGAAGTAGTCGGTTACGACGATTTCATCCAATTCAATGGTGAAAATGGCGCAAAAGACGCAGGTAAATGGCGTCTAGAAGGTAAAGACTACATCGTAAAAGATGGTGATGTTGTACACTTCCGCTTCAATGTTTAATTAAATGAATGAATTTTAAACACTTCATTTACACTAAAAGCCAGCTGCTAAGCTGGCTTTTTTAATACCTTAAGTAAATGAGCAAAAATAAATTACCTAACTGCGAGCTAATTTATTTCCAGTTTTAGATCATAAACACGCCTCTTTGTTTAAAAAGGAAGCGAACGAGGTTTTTTCCGAAATTTATTAAAAAAAACTGTTGACGGATCTCACTCAACTTCGCATAATGCGCGCCGTTCCCAACGACAAGGCAACAAAGCGTTGAGAGCAAAAAATATGGTTTTGGCTACGTAGCTCAGCTGGTTAGAGCACATCACTCATAATGATGGGGTCACAGGTTCGAATCCCGTCGTAGCCACCATTCCTAAGTGTTCTTTTTATCAGAGCAATTAGGAATAGATGCGGAAGTGGCGGAATTGGTAGACGCACCAGATTTAGGTTCTGGCGCCGCAAGGTGTGAGAGTTCAAGTCTCTCCTTCCGCACCATATTTTGAATAGTCATTGTGACTATTGCCTGCAGGTCTATCGCCAAGCGGTAAGGCAGCGGCTTTTGATGCCGCCATTCCCTGGTTCGAATCCAGGTAGACCTGCCATTATTCAAGTGAGATTCCTTTATAAAAGGGGTTGTCACTGAGAGCGTGAAGGTTTATATTGTCTCGCTCCAAAAGATGGCTACGTAGCTCAGCTGGTTAGAGCACATCACTCATAATGATGGGGTCACAGGTTCGAATCCCGTCGTAGCCACCATGAACAACGTTATTTAGGTTTTTACCAATTACCTTGATAACTACAGAATAAGTTGCGGAAGTGGCGGAATTGGTAGACGCACCAGATTTAGGTTCTGGCGCCGCAAGGTGTGAGAGTTCAAGTCTCTCCTTCCGCACCATTATTGAAGTCTCTTTTATTAGAGCAATGTAGGGCTATCGCCAAGCGGTAAGGCAGCGGCTTTTGATGCCGCCATTCCCTGGTTCGAATCCAGGTAGCCCTGCCATATACAACGATATTGAGATTTTACCAATTATCTTGATATCTACAGATCAAGTTGCGGAAGTGGCGGAATTGGTAGACGCACCAGATTTAGGTTCTGGCGCCGCAAGGTGTGAGAGTTCAAGTCTCTCCTTCCGCACCATTATTTAAGTCTCTTTTATTAGAGCAAAGTAGGGCTATCGCCAAGCGGTAAGGCAGCGGCTTTTGATGCCGCCATTCCCTGGTTCGAATCCAGGTAGCCCTGCCATATACAATGATATTGAGATTTTACCAATTATCTTGATATCTACAGATCAAGTTGCGGAAGTGGCGGAATTGGTAGACGCACCAGATTTAGGTTCTGGCGCCGCAAGGTGTGAGAGTTCAAGTCTCTCCTTCCGCACCATTATTTAAGTCTCTTTTATTAGAGCAAAGTAGGGCTATCGCCAAGCGGTAAGGCAGCGGCTTTTGATGCCGCCATTCCCTGGTTCGAATCCAGGTAGCCCTGCCATATACAATGATATTGAGATTTTACCAATTATCTTGATATCTACAGATCAAGTTGCGGAAGTGGCGGAATTGGTAGACGCACCAGATTTAGGTTCTGGCGCCGCAAGGTGTGAGAGTTCAAGTCTCTCCTTCCGCACCATTCTTGATCAAAAGTTTAAAATGGCTACGTAGCTCAGCTGGTTAGAGCACATCACTCATAATGATGGGGTCACAGGTTCGAATCCCGTCGTAGCCACCATAAACAACGTTATTTAGGTTTTTACCAATTACCTTGATAACTACAGAATAAGTTGCGGAAGTGGCGGAATTGGTAGACGCACCAGATTTAGGTTCTGGCGCCGCAAGGTGTGAGAGTTCAAGTCTCTCCTTCCGCACCATTATTGAAGTCTCTTTTATTAGAGCAATGTAGGGCTATCGCCAAGCGGTAAGGCAGCGGCTTTTGATGCCGCCATTCCCTGGTTCGAATCCAGGTAGCCCTGCCATATACAACGATATTGAGATTTTACCAATTATCTTGATATCTACAGATCAAGTTGCGGAAGTGGCGGAATTGGTAGACGCACCAGATTTAGGTTCTGGCGCCGCAAGGTGTGAGAGTTCAAGTCTCTCCTTCCGCACCATACTTGGTCGAAGTTTTAAAATGGCTACGTAGCTCAGCTGGTTAGAGCACATCACTCATAATGATGGGGTCACAGGTTCGAATCCCGTCGTAGCCACCATTGATTGGATTGCTAGCATAAGCTATCAGTCACGTAGATTTAAGATGCGGAAGTGGCGGAATTGGTAGACGCACCAGATTTAGGTTCTGGCGCCGCAAGGTGTGAGAGTTCAAGTCTCTCCTTCCGCACCATCTTAAATTAATCTACACTATCAGAATACGCGGAAGTGGCGGAATTGGTAGACGCACCAGATTTAGGTTCTGGCGCCGTAAGGTGTGAGAGTTCAAGTCTCTCCTTCCGCACCATTCTTTCTCTCGATAAGAGAGGTTAAGTAGTCTTTGACTATTTACGCTGTAGGGCTATCGCCAAGCGGTAAGGCAGCGGCTTTTGATGCCGCCATTCCCTGGTTCGAATCCAGGTAGCCCTGCCATATACAACGATATTGAGATTTTACCAATTATCTTGATATCTACAGATCAAGTTGCGGAAGTGGCGGAATTGGTAGACGCACCAGATTTAGGTTCTGGCGCCGCAAGGTGTGAGAGTTCAAGTCTCTCCTTCCGCACCATTATCGGAAAACCCAGCATGATTTTGCTGGGTTTTTTCTTTTTTTGGTTCTGGACTCGGGAAATCACTAGATTTGCCGAATTAAAAAAGCGAGCTCATGGCTCGCTTTTTTTCTATCTGTGGATTGAGTAACTTACTACATACCTAACGCGTATTTCAGTACTTGAGCCTTGATCGGTCCTGAGTTTTCAGCAAACTTCAATGCAGCATTACGTACAAACTTCAATGGCCCAAGGTCGTTGCTAAAACCTTTATAGAAAAAGTCCATGCCAGTCTGCATGAGTAAGTTGTCAGGTCGACGTGCACGTTCGTATTTCGCGAGTAAGGCATCTTCCAGCTGTTCTTGGTGTTCTGTTACCGAAAGGAGAACGTCTACATCTTTGAAGCCTAAGTTTACCCCTTGCCCTGCAAGCGGATTGATCGTATGAGCAGAGTCACCTACTAATACGCAATTTTTGCTTGAGTAGCTTTGCGCATGACGACGAGTGAGTGGGAATGAGCCAAACTGTAAAACTTCAATATCGCCCAATTCAACAGGGAAATGACGTAAGATTTCTTCCCTTAGTTGAGGTTTACCCATCGCACACAGTTGTTTAATGCGTTTTGGCGAGTCATACCAAACCAACGAACCTTGGCCTACTTCTTGACCGTCTTCATTAGTCAAAGAGCACAAAGGTAAAAATGAACGCGGGCCTGAAGGAGTAAATTGTTGCCAAGTGATATCTTGCTGTGGCAATTCTGTTTTCACGTTAATCAACATGCAGTGTTGTCGGTAATCCCACGCAGTCACACCAATTCCAGCCAATTGACGAACTTTAGAGTTTGCACCATCAGCACCAATTACCCAGTTAGCTTCAAACTGCACCCCACTTTCTAGTGTCACAAGGTTTACATCTGCAAACTCAATGTTTTTTAATCGCTCGGGACACATCACGGTTAGATTGTCATACTGAGAGAAGACTTGCCAAAGACCTAATTGGATTAGGCGGTTTTCAACGATATAACCGAGCTGCTCCAATGACAGTTCATCAGAGTGAAAACGAGTACGGCACTCCGGGTGCTCCCAAGTTTCTAAACGCCGATAAGGGCAAACTCGCATACTTTTAATTTCTGACCATGCGCCGAGTGAATCAAGTAACTCCACCGACTGGTGCGAAATCGCAGATACGCGAATATCCATCGCCTGAGCGGCATCAAAAGCTTTGGGTTTTGCACCTTCAACCAAGACAACGCTTCTGCCCTGCTTGGCAAATCCAACAGCGACGGCTGCCCCAACCATACCGCCACCGATCACGGCGATGTCATACTTGTTCATTTTTTACTCTTCATCGTGCTGATTAATTGGCGTTTTTTATTGTACTTTCCATGGCTATTTTTACAAAATTGTTTAACAAAAAACCTTGTTCTGCATAGGGCGAAAAACTAGATTTCATCAGGCTTTGCAGAGAATTAGCCAGATCACTAGTCAGGTGCTTTTTAAAGCAGTACAATACGCCGCTTACCGCCGTGATGGCGGCTATAATTTGAGCAATAGCTCTCCAATTTAAGTACAACTGAACGAGCGAAAGTGAGATGAGTAAGAAACTGCTAATTAAAACCTGGGGCTGCCAGATGAACGAATACGATTCATCAAAAATGGCCGACCTGCTTAATGCTGCAAACGGCTACGAGCTGACGGAAGAGCCAGAGGAAGCAGACGTACTTCTACTTAACACCTGTTCGATCCGTGAAAAAGCGCAAGAGAAAGTTTTCCACCAGCTTGGCCGCTGGAAAACACTAAAAGATAAAAAACCTGGCGTAGTTATCGGTGTAGGTGGTTGTGTAGCAACGCAAGAAGGTGACCATATTCGTGAACGTGCACCATACGTCGACGTTATTTTTGGCCCACAAACTCTGCACCGCCTACCTGAGATGATCAAACAATCTCAGTCGGATGACGCACCAGTTATGGACATTTCGTTCCCAGAGATCGAAAAGTTCGACCGCCTACCAGAGCCTCGTGCGGAAGGCGCGACAGCATTCGTTTCTATTATGGAAGGCTGCTCGAAGTACTGTACTTACTGTGTCGTACCGTACACTCGTGGTGAAGAAGTAAGCCGTCCAATGGATGACGTGCTGTTCGAAATCGCACAGCTTGCTGAACAAGGCGTACGTGAAGTAAACCTACTGGGTCAAAACGTAAACGCGTACCGCGGTCCAACACACGACGGTGAAATCTGTTCATTTGCAGAACTGCTTCGTTTGGTTGCGTCTATCGATGGTATCGACCGTATTCGTTTCACAACGAGCCACCCGCTAGAATTCACTGACGACATCATCGCGGTTTACGAAGATACGCCTGAGCTTGTGAGCTTCCTGCACTTACCTGTGCAAAGTGGTAGTGACCGTATCCTAACTATGATGAAACGCCCTCACACCGCTATCGAGTACAAGTCGATCATCCGTAAACTGCGTAAAGCTCGTCCTGATATTCAAATCAGTTCAGACTTTATTGTTGGTTTCCCTGGTGAGACAGACAAAGACTTCCAAGACACAATGAAGCTAATCAAAGATGTAGACTTTGACATGAGCTTCAGCTTCATCTTCTCTCCACGTCCAGGTACGCCAGCAGCGGATTACCCTTGTGATGTATCAGAACAAGTGAAGAAAGAGCGCCTTTACGAACTACAGCAAACTATCAATGCTCAAGCGATGCGTTACTCTCGCTTAATGCTTGGCACAGAACAACGTGTTCTAGTTGAAGGTCCTTCGAAGAAAAACCTAATGGAACTGCGCGCTCGTACAGAAAACAACCGTGTAGTAAACTTTGAAGGTAGTGCAGACCTAATTGGTCAGTTCGTTGATGTGAAGATCGTAGACGTATTTGCGAACTCACTGCGTGGTGAGCTAGTACGTACTGAAAAAGACATGGATCTTCGTAGTGTGATTTCCCCAACGCAGATGATGGCGAAAACACGTCGCGAAGATGAGCTGGGTGTAGCTACTTTTACGCCGTAAGCTCGTATAAATAGCCATGGAGAGCCTGGTCGTTATCAGGCTCTCACTAAGTGGCAAAAAATGAGAGGCAACATTGAGTAATAAAATCGTAACTCTAGAAATTAACCTAGAACCTTCCGACAACCGCCGACTTGCTAGCCTGTGCGGTCCATTCGATGACAACATCAAGCATTTAGAACGTCGTCTAGGCGTTGAAATTAACCACCGTAGTGACCATTTTACAATTGTCGGTAAACCTCATACCGCATCAGCTGCGCTGGATATCCTGAAAACTCTGTATGTTGATACCGCACCTGTACGAGGTGAGATCCCAGACATTGAGCCTGAACAGATCCATTTAGCGATTAAAGAGTCTGGTGTTCTTGAGCAGAATACTGAGTCTAATATCGAGCATGGTAAAGAAGTCTTCGTCAAAACCAAGAAAGGCGTGATCAAACCACGTACGCCAAACCAAGCTCAGTACTTGGTTAATATGGTCACGCATGATATTTCTTTTGGTATTGGCCCAGCTGGTACAGGTAAAACTTATCTTGCTGTTGCAGCAGCAGTTGACGCACTAGAGCGCCAAGAGATCCGTCGTATTCTATTGACGCGCCCTGCGGTTGAAGCCGGTGAGAAACTGGGCTTCCTACCTGGTGACTTAAGCCAGAAAGTCGACCCATACCTACGTCCGCTATACGATGCCCTATTTGAAATGTTGGGCTTTGAGCGCGTAGAGAAGCTGATTGAACGTAACGTGATTGAGGTAGCCCCTCTTGCTTACATGCGTGGTCGTACTCTAAACGACGCTTTCATCATTCTTGATGAGAGTCAGAACACCACGGTTGAGCAGATGAAGATGTTCCTAACGCGTATTGGTTTTAACTCTCGCGCAGTTATCACTGGTGACGTCACGCAAATCGACTTACCTCGTGGTGCAAAATCAGGTCTTCGTCATGCTATTGAAGTATTAAGCGAAGTCGACGACATCAGCTTTAACTTCTTCTTAGCAGACGACGTTGTACGTCACCCAGTGGTTGCTCGTATCGTTAACGCGTATGAGAAGTGGGAAGCACAAGACCAGAAAGAGCGTAAAGAGTTCGAGAAGCGTCGTCGTGAAGAACGCGATGCGAAGTTACTAGAAGCAGCAAAAGCCGAACTGAATGCACAAGTTGCTTCCACTAAGGAATAATCATGGCGATTGAACTTGATCTGCAACTGGCAGTCGAAAATGAAGAAGGGCTGCCTTCGCAGCAAGATTTCCAATTGTGGCTAGATAAGACGATTCCTCTATTCCAGCCACAAGCCGAAGTCACCATTCGCATTGTGGATGAACAAGAAAGTCACACGCTTAACCATGAGTATCGTGGTAAAGATAAACCGACCAATGTGTTGTCTTTTCCATTTGAAGCCCCTCCGGGTATGGAAATAGATTTACTTGGCGACTTAATTATTTGCCGCCAAGTCGTTGAAAAAGAGGCAATTGAACAGAACAAGCCTCTGTTAGCACATTGGGCGCATATGGTTGTACATGGCAGCTTGCATCTGCTAGGTTATGATCATATTGAGGATGACGAAGCCGAAGAGATGGAGTCCCTCGAAACCGAAATCATGCAAGGTATGGGCTATGAAGACCCTTACATTGCTGAAAAAGAGTAGCCATTGGCTATTCAGCAGGGAAAGGCGAACCACCAAAATGATTCTCGTGTTCGCCTCTCTATGTGTGCTATCACACTTCTGATAGCGTTACTTAATTGAGAAACAATGAACGAAGATAATTCTCCCTCTTCTAACGAAGATAAGAAAGAAAAGGCAGAAGGTCCGAGTAGAAAGTCCTTCTTTGAACGTCTAGGTCAATTATTTCAGGGCGAACCAAAAGATCGCCAAGAGCTTGTGGATGTTATCCGTGACTCTGAAGTCAATGACCTGATTGACCATGACACCCGCGATATGCTTGAAGGTGTTATGGAAATCTCCGAAATGCGCGTGCGTGACATTATGATCCCGCGTTCGCAAATGGTTACGGTTGAGCGTACTCACGACCTTGATACCTTGGTTGCCTTGATTACCGATGCTCAACACTCTCGCTACCCTGTGATCAGCGAAGATAAAGACCATGTGGAAGGCATTCTTCTTGCGAAGGACTTACTTAAATACTTAGGCTCAGGCAGTAATCCATTTGATATCGAAGAAGTTATTCGACCAGCCGTTGTGGTACCGGAAAGTAAACGCGTTGATCGACTGCTGAAAGAGTTCCGTGAAGAACGTTATCATATGGCCATTGTTGTCGATGAATTCGGTGGTGTTTCTGGTCTTGTGACCATTGAAGATATCCTTGAAGAAATCGTCGGGGATATCGAAGATGAATTCGATGAAAGCGAAGAGACAGACATTCGTAAGCTTAGCAAGCATACGTTTGCTGTCAGAGCGCTGACAACCATCGAAGAGTTTAATGAGACATTTGGAACTAACTTCAGCGATGAGGAAGTAGATACCGTTGGTGGCATGGTCATGACTGCCTTTGGTCACTTACCTTCTCGTGGTGAACTGGTTGAAATTGAAGGTTACAACTTCAAAGTCACCGCTGCCGATAACCGTCGTGTCATTCAACTCCAAGTGACGATCCCAGACGAAGAAACCCTGGTTGAAGCCACTCAAGAGTAACGCGATACCCATTGGGAATCTCAGAAAATTACAATGATGAATGAACTCTTTCATCGCCTTAAGCGGCCCTTAGTGGCCGCTTTTGTTGGCGCCTCTACTACGCTCGCTTTTGCACCTTACCAGTTGTGGCCTGTTGCCATTCTTAGCCCAGCTATTCTACTGATTCTTCTTGCTAACCAAACTCCGAAACGCGCACTGTGGATTGGCTATGCTTGGGGGTTGGGTCAATTTGCAACTGGCGTTAGCTGGGTGTACGTCAGTATCTCCGGCTTTGGTGGCATGCCACTGATTGCCAATTTATTTTTAATGGGCTTGCTTGTCGCCTACTTGGCTGTTTATTCAGGCTTATTTGCTTGGCTTAACAACAAGCTATTTCCTCAATTCACACTCACAAAAGCGCTTCTCGCTGCGCCCGCTTTATGGCTAATCAGTGATTGGTTGCGTGGTTGGGTGATGACCGGCTTCCCGTGGCTATGGCTAGGCTACAGCCAGATTGATGCTCCACTAGCAAGCTTTGCGCCTATCGGTGGCGTGGAACTGCTCACTCTGTTTATCCTTATTAGTGCGGGGGCATTAGCCTATGCTTGGGTTCATAAACAGTGGCTGATGGTGATTATTCCTGCGGTACTACTCAGCACAGGCTTTGGGATTCGTAACTACGATTGGGTAACACCTCGGCCAGAAGACACGACTAAGCTCGCGCTGATTCAAGGTAACGTTGACCAAAACCTTAAGTGGCTGCCAAGCCAACGTTGGCCAACCATCATGAAATACGCCGATCTCACTCGTGAAAACTGGGACGCTGATATTATCGTCTGGCCAGAAGCTGCAATTCCTGCTTTTGAAATTGAAGTGCCTTCATTTTTGAGCAATATCGACAGCGCAGCAAAAATGAATAACAGCGCAATCATTACCGGTGTCGTCAACCAAGCTGAAGATCGACAGTTCTACAACAGTATTCTGTCCCTTGGCATCACACCATACGGTGACTACAGTTTCGACTTGAGCGAACGCTACCATAAGCATCACCTATTACCGTTTGGTGAGTTTGTTCCATTTGAGGATATTCTGCGCCCATTAGCGCCATTCTTTAACTTACCGATGTCGTCGTTTAGCCGTGGGGCTTTTGTGCAGCCCAACATCGTTGCGAATGGCATGCACATGGCACCAGCGCTTTGCTATGAGATCATCTTTAATGAGCAAGTGCGTCAAAATGTGACTGACGAAACAGACTTCATTCTAACGCTATCGAACGACGCATGGTTTGGTCACTCTATCGGCCCTCTTCAGCATATGGAGATCGCCCGTATGCGTGCCTTAGAATTAGGTAAACCGCTCATCCGCTCGACTAACAACGGATTAACAGCGGTAACCGATCACAAGGGAAGAGTCGTTGAGCAAGTACCGCAGTTTGAAACTGCAGTACTGCGCGCAGAGCTCACCCCAACCGATGGAAAAACGCCATATCGAATCGTTGGTACTTGGCCATTGTATATTTGGGTTGGGTTAAGTTTAGCGCTGGCTTTCGGCTTAAGAAGAAAACAGAGTTATACCAATCACAGTAAATAAGTGATCAGAAATAGCGTAGGAAAAATGCTTGAGAACAAGGCAAAAATTTTCGATAAGTAGTTATTCTACAATCAAAACTCTTAACGCAGTTATCGAGTATTTTAACAAGCTAGAATGACCAGTTATTTACTACGATTGGTATTAAGAACAGCTTGAAAGTAGAAAAGACAAAAAGAGGCGACTAAGCCTCTTTTTTTATTCATAGCATTATACAGTCGTTACGCGCCATTTATGGCTTTAATGACTGACGAGTGAAGCCTTTGTGACCACATTTAATACACGGAATGATTACAGTTGGGTGGTTATACGTTGTCTTGTGACCACACTCATCACAGACCAAGGTACCTAAGCCTATCACCTCTCCTGCTTCATATAGCCCTTGATGCTCTAAGTCATCGAACAACTCAACCCACTCAACTTTAGTTCGGTCTGTAATCTCTAACAGCCCTTGCCATATCGAATCCGCAATCGTTAAGTAAAACGGGCCGCTTTTACTGTCCTCGTAACTCTCTGAAAACTCTTTTAAGTCTGCTTTAAGGTACGCTTTGATTAAAGCCAATTCATCTTTGGTCAAGTCATTAGCAGCATCCACCACTTTGCCCGACGTCTCAATCGCTTTGTTAACTTCTTCCGGACTGTGCTTCAAGGTTTCAATCACATCCTCGAGCATTTCCTCATAACCTGTTTTACGTTTAGGCATAACTGACCTCCATCTTTCTCCTACCTGCGTCACTTAAGGGCGCATGGGTACAGATTGGCTATTGTTGTGATCCCTAGCTTTAGGTATTCTATGACGATCTATTTAAGTCTGTTCTAACCGAACTCACAAATTCCAAGATAACGGATACCATCGATGCAAGAACAATACAACCCACAAGATATTGAACAAAAAGTTCAAAAGCACTGGGATGACAACAAAACCTTTGTTGTAAGTGAAGACCCAAATAAAGAAAAATTCTACTGTCTATCCATGTTCCCATACCCAAGTGGTCGACTGCACATGGGTCACGTGCGCAACTACACTATCGGTGATGTAGTATCTCGTTTCCAACGCCTACAAGGCAAAAACGTGATGCAACCAATCGGTTGGGACGCATTCGGTCTACCAGCAGAAAACGCAGCAGTAAAAAACAAAACTGCGCCAGCACCTTGGACTTACGAAAACATCGAATACATGAAGAACCAACTTAAGCTTCTAGGCTTTGGTTACGATTGGAACCGTGAATTCGCAACTTGTACACCGGAGTACTACCGCTGGGAGCAAGAGTTCTTCACTAAGCTTTACGAGAAAGGTTTAGTTTACAAGAAGACTTCTTCTGTTAACTGGTGTCCTAACGACCAAACTGTTCTTGCAAACGAGCAGGTTGAAGACGGTTGTTGCTGGCGTTGTGATACGCCTGTAGAGCAAAAAGAAATCCCTCAATGGTTCATCAAAATCACTGAGTACGCTCAAGAGCTACTAGACGACCTAGACAAGCTTGAAGGTTGGCCTGAAATGGTGAAAACCATGCAGCGCAACTGGATTGGCCGCTCTGAAGGCGTTGAGCTGAAGTTTGAAGTTAAGGGTCAACAAGACCTAGAAGTTTACACAACACGTCCAGATACGCTAATGGGTGTGACTTACGTGGGCATCGCAGCCGGCCACCCTCTTGCAGCTCTTGCTGCAGAGAACAATCCAGAGCTTGCAGCGTTTATCGACGAATGTAAGAACAACAAGGTTGCAGAAGCTGAGCTAGCGACAATGGAGAAGAAAGGTATGGCTACTGGCCTTACTGCCATTCATCCATTGAACGGCCGTGAAGTTCCTGTTTACGTAGCAAACTTCGTACTGATGGACTACGGTACAGGCGCGGTAATGGCAGTACCTGCACACGACCAACGTGACTACGAGTTCGCAACGAAGTACGGTCTAGACATCGTGCCAGTTATCAAGCCTGCTGATGGCAGCGAGCTAGACATCTCTGAAGCGGCATACACAGAGAAAGGTGTACTGTTCGATTCAGGTGAATTCGACGGCCTAGAATTCCAAGCGGCGTTCGATGCAATTGCAGCGAAGCTAGAAGCAGAAGGCAAAGGCACTAAGACTGTAAACTTCCGTCTACGCGACTGGGGTGTATCTCGTCAACGTTACTGGGGCGCACCAATCCCAATGGTAACGACTGAAGACGGTGAAGTTCACCCAGTACCTGCTGACCAACTACCAGTGATTCTTCCAGAAGACGTGGTAATGGACGGCGTAACCAGCCCAATCAAAGCAGATAAAGAATGGGCGAAGACCACATTCAACGGCGAACCTGCTCTACGTGAGACAGATACGTTCGATACGTTCATGGAATCTTCTTGGTACTACGCGCGTTACTGTTCACCGCAAGCAGACGACATCCTAGATCCAGGAAAAGCAAACTACTGGCTACCAGTAGACCAGTACATCGGCGGTATCGAGCACGCTTGTATGCACCTACTGTACTCTCGCTTCTTCCACAAGTTGCTACGTGACGCGGGCTACGTAACGTCTGACGAACCGTTCAAGCAGCTACTGTGTCAAGGCATGGTACTGGCAGACGCGTTCTACTTCGAGAACGAGAAAGGCGGTAAAGAGTGGGTAGCTCCAACAGACGTAGCCGTTGAACGTGATGGTAAAGGCCGCATTACTTCTGCTAAAGACACTGAAGGTCGCGATGTAACGCACTCAGGCATGATCAAGATGTCTAAGTCTAAGAACAACGGTATCGACCCTCAAGAAATGGTAGACAAGTACGGCGCTGACACAGTACGTCTATTCATGATGTTCGCGTCTCCAGCGGACATGACACTTGAATGGCAAGAGTCTGGCGTAGAAGGTGCGAATCGCTTCCTGAAACGTGTTTGGAAACTAGTGAAAGAGCACACAGCGAAAGGCGCAGCAGAAGCAGTAGATACCGCAGCGCTTTCTGGTGATCAAAAAGCACTTCGCCGTGACGTTCACAAAACTATCGCGAAAGTGACGGACGATATCGCTCGTCGTCAAACATTCAACACCGCGATCGCAGCGATCATGGAGCTGATGAACAAACTAGCGAAAGCGCCTCAAGAATCTGCGCAAGATCGTGCAATCCTTGACGAAGCACTGAAAGCTATTGTTGTCATGCTTTACCCTATCACTCCGCATATCTCATACGAGCTATGGGCAGCACTAGGTGAAACAGACATTGATAACGCGGCATGGCCGACGTTTGACGAAAAAGCTCTAGTTGAAGACGAAAAAACTATCGTAGTTCAAGTTAACGGTAAGCTACGTGCGAAACTAACGGTACCAGCGGATATCTCTAAAGACGACATCGAACAACTTGGTCTAAACGACGAAAACGTGGTTAAGTTCACTGATGGCCTGACTATTCGTAAAGTCATTTACGTTCCAGGTAAACTGCTGAACATCGTTGCAAACTAATCACAGCTTGCAATTTGTCTCTGTTTAGCGAACTTATTTGTTAACCAAGAGTCATTAAACAGGGTAGTTTTCTACCCTGTTTATTTACCTCAAACCATTCACATGAGTGGTTTAAGGTAAATAACCCCTTCAATTTAGGATGAATACAATCAATGCGCTTTTTCTCTTTGATTAAACTACCAGTGGTATTGGTATTAGCGGGGCTTCTTTCTGCCTGTGGTTTTCACCTTCGCGGCGAGTATTCCGTACCGGAAGAGCTGCACACCATGTCTTTCTCCAGCTACGATGAATACAGTGAATTAACTCGCTATGTACGCTCTCAACTCGAACTGAACAAAGTTGAACTTGTTCAACCATCATCGACTGTACCCAACCTTCATTTGACGGAAGCGACAATCGATGAGCGTACACTGTCTCTGTATCAAAATAGCCGTGCAGCAGAAAAAGAGCTGACATACGTAGTAAAATACCGTGTGACGATTCCTGGCTATGGCTCTAAAAACTTTACGACAACAGTAAACCGCAACTACCTAGACAACCCGTTGACGGCACTTGCAAAATCTGTTGAACGTGACGTAATTGAAGACGAGATGCGCTTGCAAGCTGCAAAACAGATGATGCGCCAGTTGGGCCGTATTCGTGCCGAATATGAAGCAGGACAAATCTCTGAGCCAGCGAACACAAACTCTTAATCACTATGCGAATTTATGCCGATAAATTAACGGATCATTTAGCTAAACACGTTAAACAAGTTTACCTAATCTTTGGTAATGAGCCGTTACTGATTCAAGAGAGCCGCCAAGCAATCCAAAAGGCAGCGTTTCAACAAGGTTTTGAGGAAAAACACCGTTTTGCGGTAGACGCAAGCATCGACTGGAATCAAGTTTACGATTGCTTCCAAGCGATGAGCCTGTTCTCAAACCGTCAATTGATCGAGCTTGAAATCCCAGAAAGTGGCGTGACAACCGCCGTCAGCAAAGAGCTGCAAACACTGTGTGATATGCTGCATGATGACATCATGCTCGTCATTGTTGGTAGCAAACTGACCAAAGCCCAAGAAAATGCGAAATGGTTCAAAGCATTAAGCTCAAAAGGCGACTGGGTAAGCTGTTTGTCGCCAGATCTACAACGCTTACCTATGTTCATTCAGGCACGTTGCCGCACGTTGGGCCTAAAACCCGATCAACAATCACTGCAAATGTTGGCTCAATGGCATGAAGGTAACCTGTTTGCATTGTCACAAAGCTTAGAGAAATTGGCCCTACTCTACCCGGATGGTGAGCTGACCATCATACGTTTAGAGGAAGCCCTAAGTCGCCATAATCACTTTACTACGTTTAACTGGATCGACGCCTTACTGGCAGGTAAAGCAAACCGTGCACAACGTATTCTTCGCCAACTTGAGGCGGAAGGGGTCGAGACCGTGATCTTGATTCGAAGTGTACAAAAAGAGTTGAGCCAACTTTTAAATATGCATCAAGACTTAACTCAAATGGGAATGAACCAGGTATTTGAGAAATATCGAGTTTGGCAAAACAAGCGTCCACTCTATAACGCAGCACTGACCCGCTTATCGGCGAGTCGTATTTGTGCATTGCTCTCCTTGTTGGCTCAAGCAGAGATAAAAGCCAAAACTCAATATGACGAGTCTGTATGGCCAACTATTCATCAGTTGAGCTTAGAAACCTGCTCTCCTGATATTAAGCTGGCAATTTAAAAATCAAAGCGTGATATAGTGCGCGACCTGTTTTGCAAGCAAGAATGTAAAACACTGTAGAGATAAGAGACAAACCGAGGAAAACCGAGTGCTTCGCGAAGAACTGAAAGACTTTTTAGCTGATAAAGCCGACGACATGAAAGCGGAAGACATTATCGTCCTAAATGTGGAAGATAAATCAAGCGTGACAGATTACATGATCATCTGTACTGGCACATCCAAACGCCACGTTTCATCCATCGCTGACCACGTTGCAACAGAAGTGAAAAAAGCCGGTCTCGAGCCACTAGGAATGGAAGGTGAAAACGAAGGTGAATGGGTAGTCCTAGATATGGGCGACGCCATGCTTCACGTGATGCAAGAAGAGCACCGCGAACTCTACCAGCTAGAAAAACTCTGGGGTTAATCTTTTGAAAATTCAACTAATTGCCGTTGGCACAAAAATGCCAAAATGGGTTGAGGAAGGCTTTCAAGAATATCGTCGCCGTTTCCCACATGATATGCCATTGGAGTTGATTGAAATCTCTGCTGGCAAACGTGGAAAAAATGCCGATATCGCTCGTATCCTGCAAAAAGAAGGGGAAGCGATGCTCGCTGCGGTACCAAAAGGCAACCGTATCGTCACGTTAGATATCCCAGGTAAAAAATGGGACACTCCTCAACTCGCTGAGCAGTTAGAAGCTTGGAAATTAGATGGCCGTGATGTATCAATCTTAATCGGCGGTCCTGAAGGACTCGCTCCTGCATGCAAAGCTGCAGCAGACCAAAGCTGGTCATTGTCTGCCTTAACGCTACCCCACCCTTTAGTGCGTATCGTAATGGCAGAAAGCTTGTACCGAGCGTGGAGCATCACCGCGAACCATCCTTACCACCGCGAATAATCGTTGTTTAACTTTAGAGCCAAGCGTTAATGATTCGTAAGCGCCGCAGTCAAATCCGAGATTATCAAGCCGAAGCGCGTCTGTTTGCCAGCCGCGCTATTGTCGCTTTTATCGGCATTGTTCTCTTGATGGGAGCTCTGGTCGCCAATATGTACAACATTCAGGTGAACCAGTTTCAAGACTATCAAACCCGCTCGAACGATAACCGCATCAAAGTAGTGCCTATCGCGCCTAACCGAGGTCTAATTTATGACCGAAATGGCGTTTTACTGGCAGAGAACCGTCCCGTCTTTAACTTAGAACTGACCCCAGAAAAAATTAAAGACATTGATGCAACCATCCAAGAATTACAAACTATTCTGGAAATTACACCAGACCAGATTGAACGTTTCCACCAAGAGCGTAAACGGACTCGTCGATTTAAGTCGGTCCCACTGCTTACCCAACTGAACGAAAAACAAGTAGCGGTATTCTCCGTCAATCAGTACCGCTTTCCTGGTGTAGAAATAAGTGCGACCTTAAAGCGCTACTACCCTTTCAGCGAAGTATTAACCCACGTGATTGGTTACGTTTCTCGAATCAATGATCGCGACATGCAGCGCCTGATCCGAGAAGAAAAAGACGCAAACTATCAAGCCACTCGCGACATTGGTAAGCTGGGTATCGAAAAATACTACGAAGACCTCTTACACGGTACGGCCGGATATCAAGAAGTCGAGGTAAACAGCCGCGGCCGCGTGATTCGTACGTTAAAGTACGTTCCACCTGTACCCGGAAAAGACATCGTTTTAAACCTTGATATCAACTTGCAGCTGTACGTACACCAATTATTGGATGGCCGCCGAGGCAGTGCTGTAGTGATCGATCCTAGAGACAACGGCGTGCTGGCTATGGTTTCAAGCCCTAGCTACGACCCTAACTCGTTCGTGCACGGAATCTCGGGTAAAGACTATCGCGCCCTTTTGAACGATAAAAACCGTCCTTTGGTCAACCGTACCACACTTGGCATTTATCCACCCGCGTCTACCATCAAGCCATTTATGGCGGTAGCCGCGCTGCAAGAAGGCGTCGTCACACCTAACACCACACGAAATGATCCTGGTTATTGGCGCATACCAAACTCCAACACACGCCCGTTCCGTGACTGGTTGCGTTGGGGGCACGGACGCGTCGATATCATTAAGTCGATCGAAGAGTCTGTTGATACTTTCTACTATCAAATCGCTTATGACATGGGTATTGACCGTATTTCGAATTGGATGATGATGTTCGGTTTTGGTGATTACACTGGCATTGATATCTACGAAGAAAGTAAGGCGAATATGCCGACTCGTGACTGGAAAATGTCTCGCCATAAAACCCCATGGTATAAAGGTGATACGATCCCTGTGGGTATCGGCCAAGGATATTGGACAGCAACACCAATGCAAATCGCCAAAGCGACCTCCGTATTAGTAAATGAGGGAGAAGTGATCGCACCTCACTTGCTCAAAGCGACGATAGAGAACGGCAACGACTTCGAAGAACAACAAACAACAGAATACGTGACTTACCCGCCAATCAAGAATGTACCGAAAAAGTACTGGGATATGGCGAAAGAAGGCATGCGTCGTGTAAACCATGGCACGCGCGGAACAGCTCGCCGCTCATTCTACAAAATGAGTTATCAAACAGCGGGTAAATCAGGTACTGCGCAAGTCTTCGGTCTGGGTGAAAATGAAGAGTACAACGCAGATGAGATCGCCGAGCACTTACGTGACCATGCGTTATTTACTGGCTTTGCACCATTTGATGATCCTAAAGTGGTCGTCACTGTAGTGCTAGAAAACGCCGGCGGTGGTTCTAGCAACGGTGCCCCAGTAGTAAGGAAAATTTTTGACCGAGTCGTTCTAGGCCCAGAAGAAATTGAGCCTGAAAACAATGCGAAGAAAGAGGTAAAACAGTAATGAAGATGGATCCCTCTACAGGTAAAAATCGCGCCCTGTTTGAACGCTTCCATATCGACTTACCACTCCTACTTGGCATACTGGCCCTGATGGGGTTTGGCCTGGTGATCATGTACAGCGCTAGTGGCCAAAGTTTACTAATGATGGATCGCCAAGCTATGCGGATGGTGCTTTCACTCGTTGTGATGATCGTTCTTGCGCAGCTTTCTCCACGAACCTACGAGAGCTTGGCACCTTTGATGTTCGTCGGCGGCGTCATACTGCTCTTTGGCGTGCTGTTTTTCGGTGAAGCCTCGAAAGGCGCACAGCGTTGGCTTAACCTCGGTTTTGTGCGCTTTCAACCTTCCGAGTTATTGAAGCTCGCGGTGCCATTAATGGTGGCACGCTATGTTGGTCGACAGCCCCTTCCGCCAACGCTAAAAACACTCATCGTTGCACTGATTATGGTCTGCTTACCAACTATCCTCATTGCAAAACAGCCTGACTTAGGGACCTCTATCCTAATCGCCGCTTCCGGTATTTTTGTTATCTTCCTCGCGGGCATTAGTTGGAAAATCATCGCTGGTGCCGCCATCGCACTCGGTGGTTTCATTCCGATTTTGTGGTTCTTCTTGATGCGCGAATACCAAAAAGTTCGCGTACGTACTCTGTTTAACCCAGAGTCAGATCCGCTTGGTGCGGGCTACCACATTATTCAGAGTAAAATCGCGATTGGCTCTGGTGGTATTTCAGGCAAAGGTTGGTTGCAAGGCACTCAATCACAACTGGAATTTCTTCCTGAACGACACACTGACTTTATCTTTGCAGTAATTGCTGAAGAATGGGGTATGATTGGTTTCCTTTGCCTTTTAGCCATCTATCTATTTATTATTGGACGAGGTTTATACCTCGCCAGCCAAGCGCAAACTGCATTTGGACGAATGATGGCAGGCAGTATTGTACTCAGCTTCTTCGTGTATATTTTTGTAAATATTGGCATGGTAAGTGGCATCCTACCTGTAGTAGGTGTACCGTTGCCACTCATTAGTTATGGCGGCACATCAATGGTAACCTTGATGGCTGGCTTTGGTATTCTGATGTCAATTCATACGCACCGAAAAGCATTCTCTAAGGCGACCTAGACATGCAAAAACGCGCTTTATATTCCTTGGTTTTCTCTGCTCTTATTTTGGCAGGCTGTTCATCAACTAGCCAAAAAGAACAAGAAGGCCGTTACGAACTCGAATCCGATGTTGCACCGGATACACCGCTTTCAGTCGAACACATCGAGGATGCGCACCCTAAATATGAACCGTACAGCCTAGGTGGGAACAAAGATTACCACTTGCGTGGCAAAGACTACAAAATAGTTCGCGATGCCAAAGGCTTTAAAGAAAAAGGCCGCGCATCTTGGTATGGGAAGAAGTTCCAAGGTCATTTGACTTCTAATGGCGAAATCTATGACATGTACTCAATGACAGCGGCTCATAAAACGCTACCGTTACCGAGTTACGTAAAAGTCACCAACACTGACAACGGCAAAACTACCGTAGTACGAGTTAATGACCGAGGTCCGTTTCACGATGGCCGTATTATCGATTTAAGCTATGCCGCAGCACATAAGTTAGATGTGATAAAAACAGGTACAGCGAACGTGGAAATTGAAGTAATCAGTATCAATCAGCCCACGGATAAAAAATCTTTAGAAGCGCACCCTAAGTACGTTATTCAGGTGGCATCATCAAAAAATGAAGAACGCGCACGAACTTTAGGGACAGAGCTTGGTCAAAAACTGGATACAGAAACTTTCCTAGAAAATGCGAAAGAGTCTTATCGCTTGTTGTTAGGGCCATTTACTGACTATTCCCTGACGCAAGCCACTCTAGATAAAGTAAAGTTGCTCGGCTATTCGTCTGCATTTATTAAAAAACACAACACTGCCAAATGACCTAGTGTCATGAATTTCTCCTCGATCCCCTCTTACATAGCTGGGGATTCTGATAAGATGTCCGCAGTTAACCCAAAAATTTGAATTACCATGAATAAAAATAAGTTTGTGAAATCTATTCTCGTTTCTTCGGTTGCCCTTTCTGCAACTTTCGCTCAATCTGCTCTTGCATCACCTATCGTTGTTCCAGATGCCCCTCAAATCGCTGCGAAGGGCTACGTTCTGATGGATTACCATTCAGGTAAAGTACTGGCAGAGAAAGAGATGAACACAAAGTTGTCTCCAGCCAGTCTGACTAAGATGATGACCAGCTACGTAATCGGCCAAGAACTAGCGCGTGGTAATATCTCAGAAGATGACGATGTCACCATCAGTAAAAATGCATGGGCGAAAAACTTCCCTGAATCATCAAAAATGTTCATTGAAGTGGGCACAACTGTAAAAGTACGTGACCTAAACCGCGGTATCATCGTCCAGTCTGGTAACGATGCCTGTGTAGCAATGGCTGAACACATTGCAGGCTCAGAAGATGCGTTTGTTGATCTAATGAACGCTTGGGCCAACACACTAGGTATGACGAACTCGCACTTTGCCAACGTTCATGGTCTAGATAACGCCGAGCTGTACTCGACACCATACGACATGGCATTGCTAGGTAAAGCCCTGATCCGTGACGTACCAAATGAGTACCGCGTGTACTCAGAGAAGAAATTCACTTACAACGGCATCACCCAATACAACCGTAACGGTCTACTCTGGGATAAGAGCATGAACGTTGATGGCATCAAAACGGGTCACACAAGCAATGCGGGTTACAGCCTAGTAAGTTCTGCGACTGAAGGCCAAATGCGTTTGGTTGCGGTCGTAATGGGCACGAAAGATGCCAATGCTCGTAAGTCAGAAAGCAAAAAGCTACTAAGCTACGGCTTCCGTTTCTTCGAAACAGTAGCGCCGCACAAAGCGGGTGAAACGTTTGTAGAAGAAAAAGTGTGGATGGGCAACAAAGACACTGTAGCGTTAGGCCTTGACCAAGATACTTACGTAACACTACCACGTGGTGAAGCGAAAAACCTAAAAGCCAGCTTCGTCCTTGAAAAAGAGCTAGAAGCCCCAATTAATAAAGGTGATGTAGTTGGTAAGCTATACTATCAGATCGATGGTGAAGATATTGCCGAATACCCACTAATGGCACTAGAAACCGTAGAGCAAGGTAGTCTATTTAGCCGCATGTGGGATTACATCGTATTGTTATTCAAGAGCTTCTTCTAAGAAGAACGTTAGAGTAGCAAACTTATTCGCAAAGCCGCCTGAAAGGGCGGCTTTTTAAGTTTGAGATCCTCGTCTTGAGTTCCCCCTAATTTGACTGTACTATTTCGCACCGCAACGAATATCTACTGGAGTTATCGATATGCTAACCATCAACTCTGATGCAAAATTAAAAGACCTGCTTGAGTTCCCTTGTTCATTTACTTACAAGGTAATGGGTCATGCAAAGCCTGAACTTCCAGAGCTTGTTCTTGAAGTTATTCAGCGCCATGCTCCAGGTGACTACAGCCCGACCGTTAAACCAAGTGCTAAGGGCAACTACCACTCGGTATCAATCAACATCACTGCAACGTCTATCGAGCAAGTTGAGACGCTATACAAAGAGTTAGGTGAAATTGACATCGTGCGCATGGTTCTATAATTTTTTGATAGATTAAATTTTTTTTGAAAGCAGCTTCGGCTGCTTTCTTTTTATTTATCAACCAGATAACAAAACTTTACATCGCTTTCAGTTAAAAATCTGTTACTCAGCGGTAGAGCATCAGGGTTATCCGGTTTATAATCCAAAAACTTTATATATTAGCAACAGGAATTCCCATGCAACACCAACTTGTTGTAAAACGACTTGGCCGCCAAGACTATGAGCCTGTATGGAAGGCGATGCATGAGTTCACCGACCAACGCACAGAAGAAACCCCTGATGAAGTCTGGTTGGTAGAACATAACCCAGTATTTACGCAAGGTCAGGCAGGTAAAGCTGAGCACCTTATTAACACTGGTGACATTCCTGTTGTACAAAGTGATCGCGGAGGCCAGGTTACGTATCATGGCCCTGGTCAGTTGGTCGCCTATTTCTTGATCAACTTACGCCGCAAAAAATTAGGTGTACGAGATCTCGTTACCACTATCGAGAACCTCGTGATCAACACGCTAAAAGCATACAATATCGATTCGGCCGCGCGACCTGACGCACCAGGCGTTTACGTTGACGGTAAAAAAATATGCTCTCTCGGTTTACGCATTCGTAAAGGATGCTCGTTTCATGGCTTAGCCTTGAACGTAAATATGGATTTAACACCGTTTCTGCGTATTAACCCTTGTGGTTATGAAGGTATGGAAATGGTTCAGGTCAGCCAATTCGGCGGCCCAGACAATGTAGAAGCCGTAGAAAAACAATTAATAGAAGAACTCGTTACTTTGCTCGACTATGAGCAAGTAGAATTCAGCACAGAAGCACCTTCTCAAGGTAATAAAGCATGAGCAAACCAATCCAGATGGAAAAAGGCGTTAAATATCGTGACGCCGATAAAATGGCATTGATTCCCGTAAAGAACATGCCTACAGAGCAGAAAGAAGTGCTACGTAAGCCTGATTGGATGAAGATCAAGCTACCAGCCGACAGCCAACGAATTCAAGACATCAAGGCGGCGATGCGCAAGAATAAACTTCACTCCGTATGTGAAGAAGCATCTTGCCCTAACCTAGCGGAATGTTTTAACCACGGTACAGCTACCTTCATGATCCTAGGTGCCATTTGTACTCGTCGTTGTCCTTTCTGTGACGTTGCTCATGGCCGCCCATTACCACCGGAAGCAGAAGAGCCTCAAAAACTGGCGAAAACCATCGCCGATATGAAGCTGAAATACGTAGTAATCACTTCTGTAGACCGTGACGATCTGCGTGATGGTGGTGCACAGCACTTTGCCGACTGTAACCGCGAGATCCGTGCGTTGAACCCGCATATTAAGATTGAAACTCTGGTTCCTGACTTCCGTGGTCGTATGGACGTAGCGCTTGATCTAATGAAAGATAACCCGCCAGATGTCTTCAACCACAACCTAGAAACAGCGCCACGTCTTTACCGTAAAGCTCGCCCAGGTGCAAACTACAAGTGGTCGCTGGAGCTTCTTAAGAAGTTCAAAGAGCAGCATCCAGATGTACCGACCAAATCTGGTTTGATGATGGGTCTTGGTGAAACCAAAGAAGAAATCATCGAAGTACTGAAAGATCTACGCGCACACGGCGTAACGATGCTGACTCTAGGTCAGTACTTAGCGCCAAGCCGTCACCACTTGCCAGTAGAGCGTTACGTTCCGCCATCAGAGTTTGACGAGCTAAAAGAAGTTGCACTAGAGCTTGGCTTCACGCACGCAGCGTGTGGTCCATTTGTTCGCTCTTCTTACCATGCTGATATGCAGGCTCAAGGCATCGAGATTAAATAAGCACTCGCTTATTTTGAAGAGAAAAGGTTGGTTCAGTGCCAACCTTTTTTGTATCTGGCAAATGATGATAAAAAGCCATTCTACCACTGTCATTCTGAACAGCGAGGAACGAGCGTGATTGAGAATCAGTTTCCAACGTACTGATGATTTTTAGGGAAACTCTGAGTAAAAGAGTGTGCCTCAACAATATTCCTGATCTCGCCTAGGCTCGTCGGAATGACGTGGTTTGGATATATTGAAAAGGGACAGTGTTGGTAGCCATCTCCTTATCACACACTCTTCGCTATATCTCATTCCAAACGCCAGACAAACAAAAAGGCCCTCAATTGAGGACCTTTAGTATATCAATGTTCAAAATAGATGAGTCGAGTTCTAGGAGAACACACGGAGTTTGCGCGAGCAAGTGAGTATGTTCGACACCGAAATTGACTCATTCTATGAAGAATAGTTAGGCGTAAACCGGTAGACGCTTACAAATTTCGAGCACTTTCTGTTTAGTCGCTTCGATAACTTCTTCGTTGCCGATGTTATCTAGAACGTCACACATCCAGTTTGCTAGCTCTTTTGCGTCTTCTTCAGTGAAGCCACGACGAGTGATCGCTGGCGTACCTACACGAATACCAGACGTTACGAATGGGCTGCGTGGGTCATTTGGTACTGAGTTTTTGTTCACTGTGATGTTTGCTGCACCTAGTGCCGCGTCTGCATCTTTACCAGTGATGTCTTTGTCGATCAGGTCCACAAGGAACAAGTGGTTTTCTGTGCCGTTAGATACGATTTTGTAGCCACGCTCTTGGAATTGACCAACCATTGCTTTTGCGTTTTTCACTACGCGAGCTTGGTAAGCTTTGAACTCTGGCTCCATCGCTTCTTTGAACGCTACTGCTTTACCAGCGATAACGTGCATTAGAGGGCCACCTTGACCACCAGGGAACACTGCTGAGTTCAATTTCTTGTACATATCTTCGCCAGCATTTGACAAGATAAGACCACCGCGAGGACCTGCTAGTGTTTTGTGTGTTGTTGTTGTTACTACGTGAGCGTGTGGAACAGGTGTTGGGTATTCGCCTGCTGCGATAAGACCCGCTACGTGCGCCATATCAACGAAAAGGTAAGCATCTACTTTGTCAGCGATTTCACGCATGCGCTTCCAATCAACGATTTGCGAGTAAGCAGAGAAACCACCGATGATCATCTTAGGCTTGTGCTCAAGCGCTAGCTGTTCCATCTCGTCGTAGTTGATTTGACCCGCTTCATCGATACCGTAAGGGATAACGTTGTAGTGCTTACCAGAGAAGTTTACTGGAGAACCGTGAGTCAGGTGACCACCGTGCGCTAGGCTCATGCCTAGAACTGTATCGCCTGGGTTAAGAAGCGCCATGTAAACCGCGCTGTTTGCTTGAGAACCTGAGTGAGGCTGTACGTTCGCGTATTCACAACCGAACAGTTTGCATGCACGGTCGATAGCAAGTTGTTCCGCTTTATCTACGTACTCACAACCGCCGTAGTAACGCTTGCCTGGGTAGCCTTCAGCGTATTTGTTCGTTAGCTGAGAACCTTGCGCTTCCATTACACGTGGGCTTGTGTAGTTTTCAGAAGCGATAAGTTCAATGTGTTCTTCCTGGCGAAGAGTTTCTTCCTGGATAGCTGCGAACAGTTCCGCATCGTAATCTGCGATGTTCATATCACGCTTAAGCATCTGTATCTCCTGACTCAGATTAGTACTGAAAGTTGCAAAAAAACTGTTGAATGACCCTACGCAAACGTTTTCGTCACCCTAATGGCGCGCATTCTACATAATTTGATCTGGGTCATAAAGAGAAATTTACAATTTTTCTCATGCAGTTTTTTCATGATGGCAAGCAATCTGTATCACGCCCGCATTGCAATTGCATAACGACGATCTATTGCCTGTCAATTTTGTGCTTTACACCCTGTAAAACAGCAATTACATAGGTTTACCGTAAATTTTACCCTCTAGCTACCGAAAAGATCATCTTTTTACTACTATGCACGCCTTATTTATCACTAATGACTGCAACATTGATGGAAAAACACTCATTAAAAGAAGACTGGATAGCGATTCTCACGGGTACTTTTTTGGTAGCTCAAGGCGTTTTCTTTCTCCAATCCGCAAACCTCCTAACAGGGGGGACGACAGGATTGGCTCTGCTTATTAGCCAATTTACACCTTTTACGTTTGGTGTGCTGTACTTTTTAGCAAACAGTCCCTTTTACTTGCTAGCATGGAAACGCTTCGGCCGTCATTTCGCCATTAATAGTGCCATTTCTGGCGCTTTGGTTTCTATCTTTGCCGATCATCTTTATTTGCTAATCTCGCTCGAATCGGTAAATGAAGTTTATTGTGCCGTCGCAGGTGGGCTTTTAATGGGACTCGGTATGCTGATCTTGTTCCGACATCGCTCCAGCTTAGGTGGCTTTAACGTGCTGTGTTTATTTATTCAGGACAAATTTGGCATTTCAGTTGGCAAAAGCCAAATGGCAATCGATGCGTGCATCCTGTTTGCGTCATTCTTCTTTGTCACTCCAGAAGTAATTGGTCTTTCGATTTTGGGCGCGTTTGCACTGAATGTCGTGTTAGCGATGAACCACAAGCCTCATCGCTATTCCGTGACCTACGGTTCATAAACTTTTGATGATAATTGGAGCGCAATTTATAAGATTTCGCGCTCCAATCGCTATATAATATTTCGCCATTTCCAAATAACGCGGTGCGGTATGCGCGATTTTTTGCAACAAGCCAAACAAACTCACAGTTGTATTGCGATTGGCGAGTTGGTCTATAATCCGAAGACACAAACTCTTCATCAAGACACTGTCGCGATTGATCTCGAACCTCGTACCATTGAGTTATTAGAGCTGCTGCTAACAAGCGTGGGACATCCGCTCTCTGCCGATACCATTATCGAAACCATTTGGCAGAGCAAATTCATCTCTAAGAATGTACTCACTAACCGCATTAGCACCTTACGTGCGCTGCTACAACAGCATCTCCCCGAGTACGATGCGACTAAGCTCTTGGTCACTTATCCTCGCAAAGGTTACTTTCTAAACCCAGCGAATATCCGTTTAGTGCCACCAGCGAAAAACCATCGACGTGCTATTACAGCTCAAGTTGAGAACCGTAAGAACATCAAGCTGATTTTGGCTTATAGCTTATGTGCCGTACTTGTGGTTTGTAGCGTGACGCTCGCAAGCTTGTTATGGCAACGCCAAGAGATTTCAACGCAGCAAACGCGTCATCAGTTACTTATCCCCAAAGTCGAGTTGCTGCTCAACCGTGTCGATGCAATCGGCTCTCAGGCGCGAAAATACCGCATACTGGTCAAAGCCGTCTTACTGCAACAACAGGTCGAATATCCATACACCGACATCGCCAACCAAGACGCTCCCAGTTACTTTCTTGATCCTATCGGTCATACGCCGTATTTCCCTGGCGCGCGAAACATGCAGACCAGTGATTACGAACTCAACATAGAGTTAAAAGACGGCGCAGAGCAAGGCACCTTGAAAGCGCAGATGAACCTTATTTATCCTGCGACAGGAAAGCTGGCGTTTCGCAACGAATACACACTGCGCTTATCCGACCTACAATCGGATATCTTCCAAATTCACTCAGATGTCGCGCAATACTTCAACTTGCCTGCACCTTCGGCAAGCACATGGCAGCTGTCAGACGTTCACCAAAAAATGCTGTTTGAGAATGTCTTTTCTAACCAACCTCTCCAACAAGCTGATGAGTTTGCAGCGATCACAACCGCAAGGCATCTCGCTTTGTACGAGCAAGAACCTCAAAAGCTGGAGGCGTATTTGACGCAAGTGCAGTCGTCGTTCGATGTTTTGCCAGATGAGCTAAGCCTCTGGTTGGGCGTATTGCATTTCAAACTAGGTAACCTAGACCGAGCAAAAGTTCTGCTGACCACTCCAGATGGCGACTCACGTATTCAAAACGCGCTGATTTATACGTTTGTGTCTCACATCGCTTATAAACAAAACAAACTCGAACAGTTCCGTCTCAACTACATGGAATCACTGGTGGCACTGCTGCGCGTTTTACCTTCCGAGACATTGTTTGAACGTCTTTCTCAATCTGAATCGAAAGAAACTTGCCTTCAACCATGGAAAACGTTGCATGTCAGTTTGACCGATCAAGAAATTATCAGCCGATGGAAAGCGCTCATCAACGAGTATTGCACCAACGTAGCTAACGAAATAAGCCCAAATAAAACAAAGACCTAAATATAAAATTAAGCTTTCGTTAAGCCCTATTAGCTTTTGTTTTTTGCCCTTTTTAGCTCACTAAACTTAGCATGCTCGCATTCAAGCAACGGCCCAACATGAAACGGCCTAATCAATCAGGAATGTAAACCATGCTAAACAAAATGACGCTTATCGCAGCAGCAACTCTGGCTCTTTACGGCTGTGGCGGTGGTTCATCTTCTGGCAGTGCTAATCCAAACAAAGTGCCTCAAGAAAGTTTCGACATCGCGATTCAAAACTCAATCTTCGCTCCCACGCCAAGCACACAACTAAACTACGCGTTTAGCCTGGATGGCCAACCTGAAGGCGAGATGAAACTGAGTTTCCAAGCGATGGATAACGAGCAATTGTTGGCAGCATTGGCACAAATCCCAAACAGCGAAGCAATGGTCCAGTTGGTTAATGACTTGGTGAACTACGGCGCCAAACAGTTCTACTATTCTGACGAACAGTACAACGATGATGAAGAGGGCAATACGCTTTATTTTGCAGGCTCTGATGGCGCACTTCATGAAGTCACCGACGCTTATTCCATTAACCAGCAGTTTGTTGCCATTCTGATGCACAGCAGCCCTATTTTCCGTCTCAACGGTGACGACGTAAAAGAGAAAAGCCCGAATATTGACACCGGTGAAGAAACTATATCTCTGCAAACCACTCTAACAGGCTACGCAGTTCACAACCTACTAGACAGTTTTGAAGAGCATGAGTGGGTGCAAAACCTGCCAATGACAGCATCTTGCCAAGTGGTTTGGCAGCAGCAAATCCGAGAGACTGGCGTACGTAAAACGTTCTCAATTTCAAGCAAGAAAATTGAAGCGGCGTACCTGACGGAAGAGAATACTTACAACCTAAACTGCGATGATATGGACTCAATGGAGTTCGCCACTTCGGCAGAACGTTGGTTTAACCCGAGCTTAGGTCTGATTGAGCAAATCGAACTGCTAAAAGTACAACAAGTACAAGTCAATGAAGAGAAAGTGCTGCTAACAGCGATTGAAACAAAATAAGCTCGCATCTTTTAGAGATACGGCATCTCAATAAAAGAAGGCTTTGGGGAGCACACCAAAGCCTTCATCTCGAACATCAATCCTAGGGGTGATGACACCCGAGTTTATTCTTCTATCAATAAAATACGAGTTTCGTAAGGTCGCAACACTTGATGGTTTGACGCGACTGCGCTCGCTGAGTTTTGATAGTTGGATAGCAAGTTTTTCGCTTTACTCAGTTCAAAACGTTCTGGCAGAACACATTCCACCTCTTCAGCGTAGTAGTTATTGATACACAGCAGCGTTTGTTTGTCGTTCTGGCGAGCGTAAGCAAAAATACGTTGATGCTCTGGCAGTAAATCTTCATAACGACCATCGGTGATCACCGAAACCTGTTTACGTAGCTCAATCAAACGTTTATAGAAATAGAACACCGAGTTCAAATCGGCAACCGCAGCTTCTGCGTTGATTTCAGAGTAGTTCTGCGCCACTTCAAGCCACGGTGTGCCTTCGGTAAAACCGGCGTGCTTTTGGCTGTTCCATTGCATTGGCGTACGTGAGTTATCACGCGACTTCTGCGCCAAAATCGCCATCATCTCCTCGTGTGATACACCATCGCGGTTAACCATGATGTCGTACATGTTGGTGCTTTCTACGTCGCGGTACTGGCTGATCTCAGTGTAACCTGGGTTGGTCATACCAATCTCTTCACCTTGGTAAACATAAGGTGTGCCTTGCATCATGTGTACAGACGCCGCCAGCATCTTGGCAGATTCAACGCGGTATTGTTTATCATCGCCTAAGCGGCTTACCACACGAGGTTGATCGTGGTTACACCAGAACAGCGCGCCCCACCCTTTGCCATTTAAGCCCGTTTGCCAATGGTTGAAAATCTGCTTTAACTGAATGAAATCAAATGGCGCTTTGGTCCATTTTTCACCATTAGGATAATCGACTTTCAGATGATGAAAGTTGAACACCATGGATAGCTCTTTGCCGTCTAGCGAAGAATATTGCTGGCAGTGCTCTAGCGTGGTCGAAGACATTTCTCCCACCGTCACGCTGCCGTACTTTTGAAACACGGCTGCGCTGATTTCTTGCAGATATTCGTGCACGCGAGGACCATCAGTATAGAAACGGCGGCCATCGCCAATATCATCGCTTGGGAAATCTTGTTGTTTAGAAATCAGGTTGATGACGTCGAGACGGAAACCATCCACGCCTTTGTCTGCCCAGAAGCTGATGACTTCTTTGACTTCTTCACGCACTACTGGGTTTTCCCAGTTCAAATCCGCCTGCTCTTTAGCAAAAAGGTGCAAGTAGTACTGCCCTGTCGCTTCATCCAATTCCCAAGCATTGCCTCCAAACTTCGATTGCCAGTTGTTGGGCTCTACGCCATCAACCGGATCTTTCCAGATGTAGTAATCACGGTAAGGGCTGTTTTTATCACCTAACGCAGATTGGAACCACTTGTGTTCTGTCGAAGTATGGTTGACCACGATGTCCATGATGATTCGAATGCCCAACTGATGAGCCTCTGCCAACAGGGTATCGAAATCTTGCATCGTGCCGAACTCGGGGTTGATCGCGTAGTAATCGGAGATGTCATAACCGTTGTCGATCATTGGCGATTGGTAAACCGGCGTCAGCCAAATCGCATCCACACCGAGGTGTTTTAGATAATCCAGTTTAGAAATGATCCCTTTAATATCGCCCGTGCCTTTACTGCCGCTGTCACAAAAGCTTTTTGGGTAAATTTGATAGATGGTTGCGGTTTTCCACCAGCTCTCATCATGCTTGGTCATAGCCATTTCTAACACTCACTTACCAGTAATCGGAAACTTAAAATTTGAAAAGAAAAATAGGAGGAGGCAGCCAAGTCACTGCCTCAAATTGAATTACGCGTTTGCCGCCTCAAGCTCACCTTTCGCTTGTGCACGCTTATAAAGAAGTAACGTTAATGCAGCGGGTACCACCATCGCGACCAACATCGCCAGAACAAAGATGCCCCAGAACTGCGGCTGGATAGATAAGATGCCCGGCAAGCCGCCCACACCGATACCGTTCGCCATGACGCCCGCACTACCACAGATAGCAGCAGCACATGCACTACCGATCATCGCACTCAACATTGGGAACTTGTATTTCAAGTTGATGCCGTACATCGCCGGCTCTGTTACGCCAAGGTAGGCAGAAATCGCCGCAGGCACTGAGATTTCACGCTCATCCTGCTTTTTACTGATGATAATGATGCCAACCACTGCCGATGCTTGAGCAATGTTCGATAGTGCAATCAAAGGCCAAATCGGCGTGCCACCCAATTCTTGCATCAACTGCAAGTCAACGGCGTTGGTTGTGTGGTGGATACCTGTTATCACAAGTGGCGCGTATAAGAAGCCGAAGATAGTTGAACCAATCATCGCGAAGTCACCCGTCATAGCTGCTTTTGCTGCGAAAGCAACGCCGTCACCCAACATACGACCGAATGGGCCAATGATAGAGTGCGCAAGAATCACAGACACAATGATAGAAACAAACGGCACTACTACTAGGTAAAGGTAAGACGGAATGATGCGTTTTAAGCGTGTTTCGATAAACGCTAGTGCGATACCTGCTAACATCGCGGGAATCACCTGCGCTTGGTAACCGACTTTCTCAATCGCAAACAACCCAAAGTCCCACACTTCAGGTACTTGCTTACCAATCAGGTAGGCGTTCATTAACTGCGGCGAAACCAATGTCACACCAAGCGTTATACCCAGAATCGGTGTACCACCGAGCTTTTTCACGGTCGACCAACACACACCAACGGGTAGGAAGAAGAAAATTGCTTCACCAATTAACCATAGGAATGAATGAACAGTCGCCCAAAACTGACTGATTTCCGTTAGGGTTTGACCATCAAACATTTTGATGTCGCCAATCACATTACGGAAACCAAGAATCAAACCACCAGTAATGATCGCAGGCAACAGTGGTACAAAGATTTCTGCAAGGTGGGAAATACCACGCTCAACGATATTCATATTTTGACGAGCAGCATTCTTGGATTCGTCTTTGCTCGCTTCACTTTTACCGCTTAGCTCGATCAGTACTTTGTAAACCTCATCAACTTCAGTGCCGATGACGACTTGGAATTGACCTGCGTTGGTAAAACAGCCCTTCACCATCGGTAATGCTTCTAACTGTTTTGTGTCTGCTTTGTCCGTATCGTTTAGAACAAAACGCAAGCGAGTTAAACAGTGGCTTACACTGGCAATATTGTCCGGCCCCCCGACCAGCTCAATAAGACGCTCCACGTCTTTACGCGCAATCTTACTCATAACTTTGTCCACCCTGTATTGGATACATTCGATTCATCATTTTATTTTTTTATAAATGGGAACATTCCCATTTCTTAATTTTAATATTGCCATTCAAAGACAAAAAACAAAATGGGAACAGTCCCATTAATTGAGAATGATCACAGTATAATTTTAGAGCAAACCGTTGTAGTGTGGATTAGCGGCAAATAGGTTGTTGAGTGAAGTGAACGACTTCTTCATCGCCATTTAATTGATTAATCAGCATTTTAGCGGACTTTTCCCCCGCAAGGGTATAACCTGGATCGACACTAAATACTTTAGGGAAAAGGAAAGAAAGCAACTCGTTACCACCCACGCCTGTCACGACCACGTCTTCACGACCTAACTCTTGAAGACGCTTGATTACGCCCAATGCAATGGTATCGCTGGCACACACAATGGCTTGCGTGTCTGCATTGAGAACGTGGTCCACCAGCTGATAAGCACTTTCATGGCTAAGCTTACCGGTTTGGAAACAAGGCGTAAGTTGCTTGCGTTGACACCACGATTTATAAGCATTTAGACGAGCTAAGCCAGTGGTTTTGTCTTCAGGATCAACACCAATATAAGCAATGCGAGATAAAGATTGCTGCTCAAGGTGAGACAAAGCCATGTCTATCACGCCTTGGTTATCATAATTGATGGAAGAGACGTTATCGGTATCCATCGCGATCACGACGATACGATTCCCCCACTCCGCCAATGCTTGCTCATCACATCCAGTAAAGCCAAACACGATCACCCCATCGACATTGCGACGTTTAAGCACATCCAAATGCTCATTAGTTTTATCGCGATCGAATTGGCTCTCCATGATCACCACGTCGTACCCTGCTGAGTACAAAGCGTTGAGCATGGTCCCAACAGCGCGGTTTTCTGATGGTGAATCTAAACGAGAGATGATCACGCCGATCACCTTTTGACTGCCACCGCGCATCGACTGCGCAGACTTTGATGGGACGTAGCCTGATTCACGAATGATTTGCTCTACTTTCTCTCGCGTTTGAGGTTTCACTTTTGGATCGTTGGTAAGCACACGGCTTACTGTTGATTTGCCAACGCCTGCCAATTTCGCGATATCAAGAATGGTGAGTTTTTTGCTCATAAGTGATCAAACTAGAATGGATGAATGCTTAGGTGACTGAACTTTAACAGTAATAAGAGAAAAGGGAAGCAAACGCTTCCCTTAAATATGCGAATTGTGCAGATTATTTCTTTAAATATGCAGGCACGTCAGCAACACTATCAAGCACAACCGTTGCTAATGCTTCACCTTGCTCAGTAACAGGCTTACCTGTGCGCACCAAAATCTTGGTGCCAACGCCTGCGGCTTCTGCTGCCATCATGTCTTCGGCTTTATCACCAATCATCACAGATTTTTCCATGTCGATTTTCAAGAAGTCGCGAGCAGAGATAAACATACCAGGTTTAGGCTTGCGGCAATCACAATCCTGCTTGTAATCGCCAATGCCATGTTCAGGGTGATGTGGACAGTAGTAGATACCATCAAACTCAACACCATGATCAACAAAGTTCCAGTCCATCCATTGAGTCAGAGACAAGAAACGGTCTTCACTGAATTTACCACGTGCGATGCCCGATTGATTCGTCACTAGCACTAAGAGGTAACCTTGATCTTTCAGCGCTTTCGTCGCTTCAAACACACCATCAATGTACTCAAAATCATGTTCGTCATGAACGTAGCCGTGGTCAACGTTTATCACGCCATCACGATCGATAAAAACAGCAGGTTTTGCCAAAACGTATTTCTCTATTAACTCGGTTTAATCAGATTATTACATACCTTATAAACTTCAACACTATCTAATTCATTCTAGGCCTCGACAAAACAGTTGATTTGTTGGGCAAGAATCGGTAATTCTGAGGGGGCTCTCCACTTATCTTCTCCTCGTAACTTACTCCTCATTCTCTTCAAAACAGAACACCCATACATTTAGACGTCTAGACGTAAAAATATCTATTGACTTCATTCTGGTTAACCCATAGCATCAACTGAGAAGTGAGATAAAGCTCAACATTAAGTTCTGTCAAAGGCCGTTTTTGACAGCGAAGTTCCCCGTATCTTTGGGCAGGTTGAAACATGATAGAAATAAAAAACGTCAATAAAGTGTTCTACCAAGGCAGTAAGGAAATCCTTGCCCTGAAAGACATTAACCTACACATCGCCAAGGGCACCATCTTCGGTGTTATCGGTTCATCTGGTGCTGGTAAAAGTACGCTGATCCGCTGCGTAAACATGTTAGAAGCACCAACATCTGGCTCCATCATCGTTGATGGCATTGATTTAACAAAACTCAGCAAAAAGCAGTTGGTCGAAACGCGCCGTAACATCGGCATGATCTTTCAGCATTTTAATCTGCTCTCGTCTCGTACTGTGTTTGATAACGTGGCGCTACCACTGGAACTGGCAGGCAAAGACAAATCGCAAATCACAACAAAAGTCACTGAGTTACTAAAACTTGTTGGCTTAGCCGACAAACACGAAAGCTATCCGTCCAACCTAAGTGGCGGTCAAAAACAACGTGTGGCGATTGCTCGCGCATTGGCATCCGATCCAAGCGTACTACTGTGTGACGAAGCCACTAGCGCACTGGATCCTGCAACGACTCAATCTATCCTTGAGCTATTGAAAGAGATCAACCGCAAACTCAACATCACGATTCTACTGATTACCCACGAAATGGAAGTGGTAAAAAGCATCTGTCACGAAGTGGCGATCATCGGTGGTGGTGAGTTGGTGGAGAAAGGCACCGTTGGCGATATTTTCGCGCACCCTAAAACGGAGCTGGCGCACCAATTCATTCGCTCAACGCTGGATCTATCCATTCCTGAAGATTACCAAGCACGTCTGCAAGCAGAGCGTGTTGATGGCAGCTACCCGTTGGTTCGCTTAGAGTTTACTGGCGCAACCGTCGATGCACCATTAATGTCGCAAATTTCTCGTAAATACAATATTGATGTGAGTATTTTGAGCTCCGATCTTGATTACGCTGGCGGCGTGAAATTCGGCATGATGGTCGCAGAGCTATTTGGTAACGAAGAAGATGACAACGCAGCATTGGAATACCTGCGTAAGCACAACGTAAAAGTAGAGGTACTTGGTTATGTCCTTTAATACAATTTCTGAATGGCTGAGTTTAAACAGCAAACTACTTTTAGGTGCAACGTGGGAAACGCTTTACATGGTTGCGGTTGCCGGATTAGTCGGCTTTGCCGTGGGTATTCCATTAGGCGTAATCCTCCATATTACTAAGAAAGGCGGCCTACTTGAAAACACCAAACTAAATAGCAGCTTAGGCGCTGTCGTTAACATTGGTCGTTCTGTGCCATTCCTCGTCCTGATGGTTGCGATTATTCCAGTGACAAAAATGCTAGTTGGAACCTTTATCGGTACAACCGCAGCAATCGTCCCACTGACTATTGGTGCCATTCCGTTTGTTGCACGTCTTATTGAAGGTGCTTTGTTAGAGGTACCAACAGGCTTGGTGGAAGCGGCGCAATCAATGGGGGCGACACCAACACAGATCATCACAAAAGTTCTACTACCTGAAGCAATGCCGACTATTGTTAACTCAGTAACGATCACCTTAGTCACTCTCGTTAGCTACTCGGCCATGGCGGGAACGGTAGGCGGCGGCGGCCTCGGCGACGTAGCCATCCGTTACGGTTTCCACCGCTACGATGTAACTATCATGGCCGTGACTGTCGTGATGTTGATTGTTCTAGTACAGATTATTCAGTCTATCGGTGACGCAGTGGTGCGCCGTGTAGACCACAGATAAGCATTGAAAATACAAATTATAAGGAGATAAAGATGAAATTTAGCCTTAAAGGTCTTTTGACTGTAGCAACAGCCGCTTCTGCTCTTGTTCTAGCGGGTTGTGGCGACAAAGAAGTAGACGTAAATAAAGTAAAAGTTGGCGTTATTGCTGGTGCTGAAGCACAAGTTGCCGAAGTGGCAGCTAAAGTAGCAAAAGAAAAGTACAACCTAGACGTTGAGTTAGTAACATTTACCGATTACGTAACGCCAAATGCCGCTCTGGATGATGGTTCAGTAGACGCGAATGCGTTCCAACATAAACCATACCTAGACCAACAAGTGAAAGACCGCGGCTACAAACTGGCTATCGCGGGTAACTCATTCGTTTACCCTATTGCTGGTTACTCTAAGCAAGTGAAGTCAATCGATGAAATCCAAGATGGCGCACGCATCGCAGTACCAAACGATCCAACAAACCTAGGTCGCTCACTACTGCTTCTTGAGCAACAAGGTTTGATTACACTACGTGATGGCGTTGGTCTACTCGCTACAGTACGTGACATCGTAGGCAACCCTAAAAATATCGAAATCATTGAGTTAGAAGCGCCACAACTTCCACGTTCATTGGATGACGTAACGCTATCTATCATCAACACCACTTACGCAAGCTCTATCGACCTATCGCCAGAGCGTGACGGCGTGTTCGTTGAAGATAAAGACTCACCATACGTAAACCTAATTGTTGCTCGCGAAGAAAATGTTAATGCGCAAAACGTACAAAACTTCGTAAAAGCTTACCAAACGGAAGAAGTTTACGAAGCGGCAAAAGAGCTATTCAAAGGCGGAGTAGTGAAAGGTTGGTAATCCCACTTTTCTAAACCATACTGAAAATAATAGTCTGAGCATAAAAAAGGGCTGATGTGAAAACATCAGCCCTTTTTATTTCTCTATCTAACCATTTAACTAACCTCAATTAGTTACTTTAGGTGGTCCCAAGAGATATTCGACACGATTCGGCAGTCATCACACTTAAAGTGAAATATGTCATGTAGTGGCTCATCGAGTAGCCACTCTCCACCGCATTTGGGGCACTTGCGCGCTTTCTCGCTCTCCAGCGACTGACCGCCCACGCGATACTGGTAATAGTATGTTGGAACCTTGGTGATGTATTCGATACGACCTCGCAAATCCCAACCTCTGCGGAACAACACGCTGTCTACATCGCAAATCTCGTGCAGCGCCGCATGCTCTGCACGGCACCCGCCAGCCATTTGGATTTCATCGCACGCTTGCCATTCTGTCTGCCATTTGATGACGGCTTTATGGTCACCATTTAGCGTCGGCTCATTGCGATACAAAGGAATCGGCAACAACGTTTCCCCACTGCGCAATGGCGAACACGTATGAACATAAGTCGTGTACAACACTTGCCAGCTAGGTGTCTCTTCTTCGGCCGCTTGTTCTGAATTTAAATCACGGCCAAGCATACGCATTTTCGGTGCAAGCAAAGACGCGTCTGACAAACGGTTCATGCACACTTTGACAAAATCTGAGTGATAACGTGGATGCAAACTGTCTTGCTCTGGGCAAACGACACGAACATAAAACTCGCCATCTCCCATCACTATCGGGAATTCACGGCCTAGTACTTGGCCGTTGTAACGCAACGCATCCATCAAGCCATTAATGGCTTTGTCTACCGCGCTGACGGTGGTGTTATCAAAACACTCAAACTGCAACTCAACAACGTACATATTTAGACAGCGGCCTCTAACTTGCTCAAGAACTCAGCCAATGAATCCGCCAGCACATCGCGTTTAGACGTACCTAAACGCTCTAAAATCACATTACCAGTGAGGTTACAAATCGAGATCACATCCATTTCCTCATCTGTCGCCGCGATAAATACCGTTGGTTTAAGTTTCAGGCGACGTTGCGTCACCAAATGACCAAGAATATTTTCTTGTAGGCGCACAAAATCATCATCGCTCCACACTTGCAGCAGCGTCAACGAATTACCTTGCCAAGTTGCCTCCATATCGGCGCTGTATTGAGAACCATAAAAGGCTTTTACATCATCTTGCAGTGACAACTCAATCGCATTTTCCACATTAGTGAAATCGGCCATTTCATCACGTGCGACCGCTTTCCAAAGCACCTTTCCATCACGCTTCTCTTCGACACAAGGAGAAACAAGATCTGCAAGCTCTTCACTGCTTGGCAACTCATTATATTTAGCTTGCCAAGCTTGTTGGTAGCGCAGGCTGAACTCTTGTAGCGCCTGAGTAACGTTTTGGGTCATGAAGGTCTCCTCATTCCTTATTTATCAGATAGCCGTGTTTGCCGGATGGCAATTGACCAGCGGATTCAGTAAAATTCTCGCCATTCTAATCGAAAACGACCACAAAGTATGAGCAAATATTCTGACGCTAAAGAGCTTGCTGGCCTAACACTAGGTAAAAAGACCGAGTATGCGAACCAATACGACCCAAGCTTGCTGCAACCAGTTCCTCGTAGCCTAAACCGAGATGACCTTCAGTTAGGCGACAGCCTTCCTTTTATGGGCCACGACATTTGGACGCTGTACGAGCTCTCTTGGTTAAATAGTAAAGGCTTACCACAAGTGGCCGTTGGCGAAGTATACATTCCAGCCACCAGTGCAAACTTGATTGAGTCGAAGTCTTTCAAACTGTACTTAAACAGCTACAACCAAACCCGCTTTGCAAGCTGGGAAGAAGTTGAAGAGCGTTTAACGCAAGACCTATCTGAATGTGCCGGTGAAAAGGTGTTGGTCGAGGTGAACCCGGTTACTCACTACACCAATCAGCCTATTATGACAATGGAAGGCGAATGCATTGATGACCAAGACATTGACATCACCAGTTACGATTTTGATGCCGATTTGCTTGAAGGCGCAGCAGGTGAAGAGCAAGTGGAAGAAATCCTACATAGCCACCTATTGAAGTCAAACTGTTTGATCACCAATCAACCCGACTGGGGCAGTGTAGAAATTCGCTACCAAGGTGCGAAAATAGATCGCGAGAAACTGCTGCGTTACTTGGTATCTTTCCGCGAGCACAACGAATTTCACGAACAATGTGTTGAGCGTATTTTTACGGATCTAATGAAATACTGCCAACCAAGCAAACTGACCGTATTCGCCCGCTACACGCGCCGTGGTGGCTTGGACATCAACCCGTACCGCTCAACGGAACAAGACAAGCCAGATCACAACCACCGCATGGCTCGTCAGTAATCACGTTAGTGACAGAAATAAGTTCGGTAATCTAAAGGGTTACCGGACGTTTTTATTGTCCAAGCATGTTACTATATCAAATGGCTTCAACCTGCATTTAAGGGGCTTGTTGAGGTCTTTTACCGTTATCCGCCATATCTAAAAACAGTTCGAGGGAACGAAAGGATGTTTTGGGACAGTTCGCGTCTATTCAAGTTGATTGGCTTTCTTTGCTTGCTGTTTGTACAGCCGCTTCATGCGACCATTTTATCGTCCGCGTTACTCAACGAAGCACAACAATTGGCAGAAATAGAGCCATCACAAGCAAAACAAGCGGCAACCAACTACTTGTCACAACGTGAGCTAACGGAACGCAAAGAGAGTGACAGCCCTTCTGCGATGTCTCGTGACGAGACCGATCGTAGCGTTCGCACACCAAGCAGCACCATCGAAGCACACAAGATTATCGCTCAGGCAGACTACGCCATGGGTAACGTTCGTTCGGCTATCGAACACCTAAACAAAGCCGAGCGCTTAGCGCAAGAATATCAATTGCCGTACATGGATTTAGATCTCCAGCTGATGCGCAACCAAATGATTTGGATGTACGACAAAAACTACTCAAAAGCGGAAGACACGCTTAACCAAATTGAGCAGCAACTCGATGAAGCTGATGCGGTATTGCAACGTACCGACAGCGTTCGCTATCGATTAGTGATGCAAAGAGCGCTCCTCGCTTCACATAGTGGCGATCTGATTAAAGCGGAAAGTTTGTATTCTCAAGCCAAAACTATGCTTGAAGACAGCCGATCTGACTTAGCCTTGATCGACTATTACACAGCCGTCGGCGAGTTTTATCTGAATAGCAAGAAATACAATTTGGCTTTGTCGGAACTGCTTTACGGTTATTGGCAATCTATTGAGAGTGACAGTGGCGCAAGGTTAGCAAAAGTTAATCGCCTGTTGGCGAGACTCTTCCAAGAGCGTCGAGTTTACGACAAAGCGATCGAATACTTATCTCAAGCCGCAGACTTCTATGACTCCTACCCTAGCTCTCCCATCCTAGCGGATGTCCTTGAGCAAATGGGTGACATTTATTTTTACCAAGGCAAGTTTAACCTTGCCTTAGTGCACTACTTCAACGTGCTGGACCATGAAAGCACCAGTAAGAACATTAATCGGATCATTAAGATTCGCTTAAGCTTAGCGGCTACCTATCTGCAACTCTACAACTACGCGCTAGCTGAACAATACCTAGACCGTTCTAAAGAGCTTTTAGAATACACTGACATTCCTAAGCTTGAAGCAAAGGCAGCGTTGCTTCAGTCAGGCTTGGCTTATCATCAAAACGACAGTAAAAACGTCATTACCAATGCAAAGCTGGCGTTAGCACTTGCTGAAAAGTCACCTGAAAATAACAACTTCATTAAGCAGCAGTCTTACCGCTTACTCGGGCTTGGTTACGAACAGGCAGGCGAATACCAACTTTCTCTGCAGGCTTATAAGAAATACACCAACCTTGTGCGTTTAGAGCAAAAGCAGCTCAACCAAATCAGTGAGGATGCATTCCGCCAACAAAAAGAGTTTGCTGAACAAACCATCCATTACATCGGTCAATCGGAACGCCTTGAGCAAGTGGAAAGGGAACACCGCAAATTCCAGAAAATCTCATTCGCATTGTTTATTACTGTGTTGGTGATGTTTTTGTTCATTATGCGCCGCGGCGTGATCATGCAGCGCCAAGCAAGTGAAATCGAAAAACTGCGTAATGATCTCTTCACTCACTCTCGTTCCCGTTTGCGTAACTTGCGTATGCTGAACGTTAAGCTGTCTCGCTCATTGAAAAAGTCGAGCGAAACTTTCGAGCAATGGCAAATGGGCGAATTGATCCACGAGCCACTTAACGATCGCCTGCGCTTTGTCATGATCGACTTGCCATTCCTACGAAGCATGTACGTCCATAACGGCTATAAGGCTGGTCTAGAACTAGAACGTGCATTTGGCGACTTCCTTGCGGAAAAAATAGAAAAACCGTCGCGTCTTTACCATTTCTCCGATGCAAACCTACTCTACATAGAACCGAACGCTGACCGTGATGCTTCTGCCGAAGTCATGTTCGAGAAATTCCAGACTTGGGTAGATGAGTTCGCTCAGCAGCACAACGTCAACCGTATTATTCGCATGGGTATCAGCGATTATCCGTTCTTACCACGAGCCTACACTGCAATTAACGACGAGGAATTACTCGATCTATTGCTGCTTGCGACTCACATTGCGCGAGAAGTCAGCTTGAAGGATAAGCAAAGCCACTGGGTTTTCTTGAAAGCCATCGATAACGCACCCGCCGCGAGCTTTGCAACGGGTAACATAAGAACCGCCTGTCAGCATGCCATTAGCCAAGGCCTGATTAAGATCCATTCGTCCTACAAGAATGAGGACGACATCAAGAAAATATTAAAAAATGGATAATTAAACGCCTGTTAGACATAATAACTAATGACGCTATAACGTTTTTTGTTATTATCGGATAATTGTCAGTAGTACATGGACTTAACCGTAGTCACTTCATGGGAATCTTGGAATCCGATATTCAGTCGCAGCTTCATCAGCTGAGTTGTCAACTTGACCAACTCAGACTGACACATCGTGATACTTCACTCAAATTCAAACGTGAACAACAAGTTCTTAAACGCGTTGTGGCATCATTGTCTTCAGCTTGCCAGGGTTCGAATACCCAGGTATCCAATTACCTGTTTGAAATCCAACAAGAGCTGCAACATCAAAAAGATATCAGTACTCTTATCCCACGTTTAGCGGTATTAGAGAGAATGCTCAAACAGCAGTCGAAGACGATGGACAAACAGAACGGCTACCTAGACGAACAAATCAAACACAGTGGTGAAACACTCCAACGTGTCACAGGTTTACCTGCGCAGTTAAAACGTGAACTACGGAACTTAATGAGTTTCTCAGAAGCTCATGCCAGTAATAAAGCCGATCAAGCCACTAAGCTACTGAGCATTTACGAACGCGCTCTGAAAATCATCACTTCCAACTCGCGTTTGCATCTCAGTGAGTTTGAGAATAATCCTGATAAGTCTCAACTTGAGTGCTTAGCCAGCGATCTACAACATACCATCACCGAGCTGGATTTTGAGGGAGAAACGGGAGATAGGTTGCTCGATATTCGGGCTAAGCTGCTTCTTGGCGTGAGTGCAGAGTCTCTCATTGAGCTTACTCTCTCAACGCTGAAATTGGTTGTCGAAGCAACAAAGTTCGAGCGCGAAGCTTCTAGCCAATTTCTTGAGCAACTGAACACCTCTCTCGCAAGTAACCTAAAAACCGTTCATCAGAACGTCGACCAACATCATACCTACTTTGAGCACCGCCAAGAGCTCAACACAGAAATGAACAGTCTGGTTGAATTGAGTCAACTATCGCTCGACCAAGCTCAAGATCTAGCGGATGTAAAAAAAGAAATCGCCCCGTTACTTGCGAAAATGGCGTCGCTGACAGAGCGACTTAAAATGACGGAAGAACGAGAACAAGCGCTGCAAGAGCGTTTGAATTACAGTAAGAACCAGCTCGAAGCCGTGTTTGAAACCACCCAAGATCATCGTCGACGCTTAGATGACCAAGCTCAACGCATGTTGCTCGACCCTCTGACTAAAGTCTATAACCGCACCGCATTTAATGATCGACTAGAGCTAGAGTATCGCCGTTGGATTCGCTCTCAACAGAACCTGCGTGTAGTGTTGTTTGACGTTGATAACTTCAAAGCGGTGAATGACAGCTATGGCTATACGGCTGGTGATAAAGCGTTGAAGATCATCGCTCGCACCATTAATAAACGCGTATCAGAAACTGAGACGGTAGCTCGCTTTGGTGGCGAAGAGTTTATTTTACTCGTTCCAGAACAATCTGAAGAATACACACTGGATCTCATTAAACATATCCAGCGTGATATTAGCCAATTACCATTTAAGTTCCGTGAGCAAAATATCATGATCACCCTAGCGGCTGTGTCGACCTCTTTTAAAGAGTCCGATACGCCAGAGTATGTACTCGATCGACTCAGCAAGATGCTTGCAGACGCTAAAAAACGTGGAACAAATCAACTTAACTGGAGCTAGATTTCGTACAAAAAGCGAACAAACAAACCAGAATTGGCGCAATTTACGCTTTATAACCACCCATTTTCAACGAGTTATCACATTTCTTCCCTTTCAGTCTGCTAAGCTGTAAAAACCCAAGTCACTTCAAGATGATGCATTTACAGAACGCGAATGTACCATCTTGAGGTTGCTTGGGAGTCAATAACCATAAAACCAAATCGGCCAACTGCCTTTCATCAAACCATACGTATAACCCAAAAAGGTGAGTTGGTACTTTCCCTCAAAATAATGCAACACAAGGAGGCGTTATGATTACCCATATAAGCCCCGCTGGTAGCATGGACTTGCTATCTCAATTAGAAGTAGAGCGCTTAAAGAACACGGCCTCGAGTGAACTTTATCAACTGTACCGCAACTGCACGTTAGCGGTGTTGAACTCCGGCAGTCATACCGATAACTCGAAAGAGCTACTCGATAAACACCAGTCGTTTGATGTCAACGTAGTGCGCCGCGAGCGTGGTATTAAGCTTGAGCTGACTAACCCGCCTGAACACGCCTTTGTCGATGGCGAGATAATTAAAGGTATCCAAGAGCATCTGTTCTCCGTGTTACGCGATATCGTTTATGTCAATATGCATTTAGCAGACGCACAACGACTCAACCTGACGAACCCAATTCACATCACTAACCTCGTGTTCGGTATTCTGCGTAATGCCAGAGCACTCACACCAGGTATCGAGCCAAACCTCGTCATATGTTGGGGCGGTCACTCTATCAATGGCGTGGAATATCAATACACACGTGAAGTCGGTAACGAGCTTGGCTTGCGTGAACTTAATATCTGCACGGGTTGTGGCCCTGGGGCGATGGAAGGGCCAATGAAAGGTGCCGCTATCGGACATGCGAAGCAGCGTTATACTCAGCAACGTTATCTTGGTTTAACCGAGCCTTCGATTATTGCAGCCGAGCCACCAAACCCAATCGTGAATGAGCTGGTTATCATGCCAGACATCGAAAAGCGTTTGGAAGCCTTTGTGCGTATGGCGCATGGCATTGTAATTTTCCCTGGTGGTCCGGGTACTGCAGAAGAGTTGCTGTATATTCTTGGCATTATGATGCATCCAGACAACGCCGATCAGCCAATGCCTATCGTGTTAACTGGACCAAAAGAGAGTGAAGAGTACTTCCGCTCTATCGACGAGTTTGTTCGCGATACACTTGGCGAAGAAGGTCAAAAGCATTACGAGATCGTCATTGACGATCCGGCAGAAGTGGCACGCATCATGAAGCGCTCCATGGACTCTGTACGCCTTCACCGAAAAGAAAAAGGCGATGCTTATAGCTTTAACTGGTCATTAAAAATCGAGCCTAACTTCCAGTTACCATTCGATCCAACTCATGAGTCGATGGAGCAATTGGATTTAAGCTTAGATCAAGAACCTCAAGTCTTAGCGGCCAACCTGCGTCAAGCTTTCTCCGGTATCGTGGCTGGTAACGTCAAAGCCGAAGGCATTCGAGAAATCGAACGTCGAGGCCCTTTCACCATTCACGGTGATCCTGTGCTAATGAAAAAGCTCGATAAGTTACTACAAGACTTTGTCGAACAACACCGAATGAAATTACCTGGCGGTTCGGACTACGAACCGTGTTATCGCATCGCTCACCCAGAAATTGGTGGTCGATAGTCAGGCTAGCATTCGTTACACTAGGGGCATTACGCCCCTTTTTTATTGCTAAGTCATTATGTCTATTCATCTTGTTATTATTGATGCCCTAAACCTGATCCGCCGTGTTCACTCTGCACAACCGGATCCAACCGACATAGCAAGAACCATCACCACGACACAAAGAACCCTCACTCACATTCTGTCAGAAGCCAGCCCGACACACATCATCGCGGTTTTCGATCACCATGAACAAGACAGAGGATGGCGAGCTGAGATTCTCCCAGACTATAAGCAAAATCGAAAACCAATGCCGGAACCACTGATGCAAGGTCTAGATGCGATTCAGCAAGCATGGTGGGAACAAGGTATTGATTCATTGCTTTCTGAAGGCGATGAAGCGGACGACTTGGTTGCTACTCTCGCGACGAAAGTGGCCAGTCATGGTGAAAAAGTCACCATCGTTTCTACGGATAAAGGCTACTGTCAGCTGCTTTCTCCTACCCTACAGATCCGTGATTACTTCCAACATCGTTGGTTAGATGAACCGTTTATCGAAAAAGAGTTCGGCGTAAAACCGAGCCAACTGGCCGATTATTGGGGGTTAACGGGGATCAGCTCTAGCCAAGTGCCGGGGGTTCCGGGCATTGGACCAAAAGCGGCGAAAGAGATTCTTACTCAGTTTGAGAATATTGAAGCAGCCTACGCCAGTGAAGACCTCGCACCAAAATACCGTAAAAAATTAGACGAGCACATTGAGTCTGCACGCTTATGTAAACGCGTCGCGGCTTTAAAGTGCGACATTGAACTCGGCTTTAACTTACAGGACATTCGCTTTACAGGACCAAATAAAGCGGAATAGTGTCTGATGATGGTTTCAAACCATAAAGCTCTCAGACAATAAAAAAGCGCCATTTGAAGGCGCTTTTTTCTATTCTCGGGACTATCCCCAAATGACTCGGAGATAGAATTAGTACGGCGAAATGTTCGATAGACACTGGATATGAATCGTGATCTCTTCACGATCATGATACAAATGCTTAGCTTGTAGTCTGAACTTTACCTTATTATCAATCAGGAACTGCTTCAGGTTTTCAAGGTCTTGCAGCACCTCGTCATAGCGGCCTTTCATTGGCAGCTTAAGGTTAAAGATTGCCTCTTTCGCCCAACCTTTTAACAGCCACTGGCCCATAAGGTGAGCAACACGAGCTGGCTTTTCTACCATGTCACAAACAATCCATGTTACGTTCTTACGGTCTGGTTCGAATTTAAAACCATCCACCATATGATGCTTGATCTGGCCAGTTTCCATCAAGCTGTCTGCCATCATGCCGTTATCGACACAGTGAACGAACATCGAGCGCTTCACCAGTTGGTACGTCCAACCGCCTGGACATGCCCCTAAATCGACCCCCCACATTCCTGGAGCCAAACGCTCATCCCACTCTTCACGTGGAATAAAGACGTGAAATGCTTCTTCCAGTTTAAGCGTTGAACGACTTGGGGCGTCTGCTGGGAACTTAAGGCGAGGAATACCCATGAAGAACTGAGAGTTATTGTCTGTGTAAGAATAACCGACATAACAGTGGCCAGGCTCCACAAAACAAATGTGCAGCACTGGCTTCTTCGCGTTGTCTTTGTTCAACATTAAACCTTTACCGCGCAACGCTTGACGCATTGGGACAGTAAATTTACGGCAGAATTTCAGTAGCTCTTTCGCTTCATTCGTATCCGGAGTTTCAATTCTCAAATCCCCACAGCGAGGAAACGCTTCAATGTCTGCTAGCTCATTCAAAATTGGGCTAATGCGGTCATCACTTGGCAGCGATTGAAACTCAGCCGCTACCGCAAACATTTGGCGAGCGAAGATTAACGACTTAAAGTCCAAACCTCTCGCAAGTTTGTCCGCATCTCCATCTTGGTAACACTCGAAGACAACATAACCTGAGTTTCTCTTCACACGAGGGAAGCCATACACTTCCAACTGTGTCGCTTTGTCCTGAATTTCACCAGCACACTCTTTCTCAAAGCCAGAACGGCAATAGAGCATTAGTTGTTTCACTTGGAGACCTCTTTGATATTGAACGCAGCAAAAAAGAACAGACACCAACCAATCATGAACAGCAATCCTCCCATTGGAGTAATCGGCCCAAACCACTTAATGCCTGTCAGCGCCAGTGCGTAAAGACTGCCGCTAAAACAAAAGATGCCGATGATAAAGCAAATCGCTGCAATGAAAAAATATTTTTGTGCTTTTTGTCCCAAATTCAATAGCAATAAAACCGCACAAAACACAATCGCCAACGTGTGAATAAATTGGTACAACACTCCGGTCTCAAATACGCTAAGTAAATACGGAGCTAGCTGAGCTTTTAGCCCATGTGCAGCAAAGGCTCCTAGAGCGACAGAAACCAGCCCAGACAGACCAGAAAATGAGAGTAACCACTTACTTTTCACGGTGCACCTCTTTGATAAACGCCGCTAACTGCTCTACCGCGAGATCGATGTTACCCGCCTCGGTATGGCCTGAGCTCTTGCGCGGTTTAAAGCTGTGGTCACCATCGGGTAAAAAACTCACCTTAACTTGCGATGAAAGGACAAAGTCATCGAACTCCTCACGCTTACCAAAGGTGTCTCGCTCCCCTTGTAGAATCAGCGTAGGTTTCTCGATATTCGCTAAGTGATCGCCTTTGAACTTTTCTGGCTTTCCCGGAGGGTGAAAGGGAAACCCTAAACAGGCAATGCCCGCCACCAGCTCATTTTCAGCCAGTAAACTCGACATGCGACCACCCATTGACTTACCACCAATGACAATAGGTTGAGAGGTAAAGTGAGCAATCACTTCTTCATAGGCTTCAAGCAGTTTTGGCGCACGATCTGGTGGGCGCTTTTTCCCATCTTCCGCTCGCTTAATCATATACGGGAAGTTAAATCGCACCACGCGAATTCCTTGCTCAACTAATCCTTTGGCAACGGCGGCCATGAAATCATGTTCCATCCCCGCTCCAGCGCCATGGGCAAAGATAAATAGAGGACCGCTTTCAGGTCCCTCAACTATCCATTGGCTCATCTAATACTTCCTCTTGCTCTTTTCTCGCGGTCGCTAACATCCAGTCTCTAAACGTTGCGATTCGGCCCATATCTGCCTGCTGTTCATGACACACCACGTAGAATGCATTCTTGGAGATCAACACCTCGTCGAATGGCGCGATGAGTCGTCCAGCTTCCATTTCTGGCTTGGCGAGTACGTTGTTACCAAGCGCGACCCCCTGACCATGCGCAGCAGCCTGTAGCACCATCGTCGAGTGACTGAAAATAGGACCGTGGTTTACATTGATACCTTCGATGTTGTAATGACGCGCAAACTGCTTCCAGTCTTTACGCGAAGTATCATGTAACAAAGTGTGTAATTTGAGGTCACTTAGAGATTCTAATGGTTTGTTGCCTAAAAGTAACGAAGGTGAACAAAGTGGGATCAGAAACTCTTGGTACAATTTATCCGCTCGCAAACCCGGCCAATTCCCACGGCCATAGTAGATAGCCACATCTACATCATCAGTCAGTGAACCTTCATCCATATCCACAGCTTTAATACGTACATCGATATCTGGCTCTTGAGCATTAAAGTCGGCCAAACGAGGCACCAACCATTGGATAGCAAAACTCGGCGGTAGACTGATCGTCAATGCCCCTTTTTCACTACGTTCCAATACCTTATCTGTCGCCTCGGCAATCGAGGTGAAAATATCTTTGATGTCGAGAAAGTAACTTTGTCCTTCTTCTGTCAACAATAGCGAACGATTACGGCGACGAAAGAGCTTCAACGATAAGAACTCTTCGAGTGCTTTAATCTGGTGACTGACCGCGGCTTGAGTAACAAACAACTCTTCTGCCGCTCGCGTAAAACTGAGATGACGAGCAGCCGCTTCGAAGACTCGAAGCGAATTTAACGGAGGCAATCTGCGAGACATATGGGACCTCAAATAGGATTAGTTTTTTTAATCTGAAACATTATAAAATGTCCGTTGTCGAACAGCCAGATAAATTCTATATTTCACCCCGCAACACGAGCCTGAACGGCTTGATTTCTTTGGAAATCAATTGGCTTCGTTGTTGCGATGTTGTGTTTGCAAACTCGTATTTCGAGTTAGGTAGATTTCTACCATAATGTTTTGTCCACACTCCCTGTGACAAAACATATACTTCCTGTATTTATTTTTGACCTGTCTGTCAAATTTGTTACACCGCCTAAATTAGGCGGTGTTTTTTTATCTATCGAAAATCTCATCCGTATATCTGGCAGCAACATCACTTTATTACTCTTCTTTCGGATTAATTATCGTTATATCAACACAAAGTGTATGGCTTTGCGATAAGCCTCAACATTATGCTAAGTAATGATTAGCTGTAACGCGATCAAAAACAAAAAAGGCGCAAATTGATGTCTCAATTTGCGCCTTTTAACGTCTTTTTATCAGTCAACTATGGGCGGTAAACTTTTACGTTATTGAAGCCTTGCTCTTGCAAGTAAAGCGCTTGCAGACGGCTCATCACACCGCGGTCACAGTACAGTAAATATGTCTTAGATTGGTCTAAATCACCAAACTGTGTACCCAACTTGTAGAATGGGATATGTTTCACATCCACACCTTCGATTTCGAGCGGGTTATCGTCTTCCTCTTCAGGACTACGAATATCTAGCACAACCGCGTGCTCTTCTACCGCCTCAACCTGCTCGACTTCTGGTGCTGCTTGCTCAGACTCTTTCGCGATATCACGAATGTCCATCATGCGTGCATCACGAACTACTTGCTCAAGAATGCTAAAGTCAAATTTCTCTTCTTCCGCTTCTAGCTTCGCTTTAATCGCTTTTACTGTCGGCTTCTTAGAAATAACACCACAATACTCTGGCATAGTCTTCGCAAAGTCTTCCGTGCCGATTTCGCGTGCTAGGTTAATGATGTCTTCTTTATCCCAGTTGATAAGTGGGCGCAGAATCAACGTGTCCGTTACGTTATCGATATGGCGGAGGTTAGTTAGCGTTTGGCTCGATACCTGACCGAGCGCTTCGCCAGTCACCAATGCTTCGATCTTCATCTTCTGAGCGATCATGCCTGCTGCACGCATGAACATACGCTTCAAGATAACCCCCATTTGGCCGTCATCGACTTTCTCTAGGATTTCCGCAACCACAGGTTCGAAATCAACTGAGATGAAACGTACTTTTGCTGAAGAGCCGTATTTGTTCCATAGGTAGTGAGAAACCTGCTTAACGCCGATTTCGTGCGCTGGACCACCTAGGTTAAAGAAACAGTAGTGTACTTTTGAGCCACGTTTGATGTGCAGATAGCTAGAAACACCAGAGTCAAAACCACCAGAGATCAAGCTCAACACGTCTTCTTGCGTGCCCAGTGGGAAGCCGCCTAGACCTTTATGACGAGCCAGCACTTGGTTTAGCTTATCGTTCGAGACTTCCACCTTGATCGTCACGTCTGGGTTTTGCAGCTTAACTCTTGCGCTCTCAATCGCTTGGTTTAAACCACCGCCGACATAACGCTCTAGTTCGATAGAGGTAAAGTCGTGCTTACCGCGACGCTTCGCACGTACCACAAAGGTTTTATTTTCGAGTGCAGAGCGATTTAGCTCCAGTACTTGTTCGAAGATATCGTGCAAATCTTTAAATTCGGTCTGCTTCACTTCCAGTACGTGGTGAATGCCTGGTGTATGAGTCAAAACCTCAAGAACTTCAGCGTGGAATTCGTTACTCTCAGAGGTCACTTCAATGTGATCACGACGGTTGAATACCGCGACAGATTCCGTGCGGCTCTTAATGATGTTACGAATGTTGCACTCTAAAATCTTTGTGAAGCGCTTACGCACAGATTCACTTTTTACAAAAATTTCTGGATGGGGCTTTACAATAAATTTCATAGTCTAATTCGCAGGTTAGTTTCGCAATCAACAAAGAGTGACACTCAACTTCAATGCTTCATACGCAGTAAAACCGCGTTTCAGTCACAAAAAGTAGTCTGAGCTCACTTTTAAGGCGCAAGATTATACACCCAAGCGGATTGGAAAAACAAAAAAAGCGAGCAATCTGCTCGCTTTCTTATCTCTCGACTGACTTAAAACTAAAGTCTAGTTATTGAATTACAGGCACTTCTTCACTGTATAGTGGTTCGCCTTGCATGATGCTGATTTCAACCCGTCGGTTAAGCGCGCGATTTTCATCAGAATCATTCGGCAACAATGGTTCAGTATCTGCCATGCCTCGCACTCTCAAACGTTGATGAGAGAAGCCTCTCACCTTCTCCATCTCTTGTGCAACCGATACGGCGCGCTGAGAAGAGAGATCCCAGTTAGAACGATAAAGCTCTGAGTCCAACGGTCGGTTGTCCGTATGACCAGATACTCGCACAATGCCTGGCACGTCTTTTACTAACTCTGCAATTTGTCGAACTAAAGGGCGGAATTTAGGCTGCAAGAAGGCCGAACCTTCAGGGAATGCACCTTTTTCACGCATGCGTATAACAATCTGTTGGCCAAGATTTTCAACTTCAATCGCACCTTGTTCAATCTCTCGCTCTAAGGCTTTCTTGATACTTTCCATCAAGGTTTCCATCTCTTGCGACATCTCTTCAGATTGCTGCTGTTGCATATCCGCTTCTGAAGATTGATTGTTTTGCGTTGACGTTTCTGGCGATTGACCACCGGTTAACTTGCCTTCATCACGCTTTGTGCCACCAGCTCGGTCAGACTCCCCTTCATGAAACTCGAGCGTCTGCTGAGTGATGTCCATGGTTTGCTGCATGATGACATCAATCGGCGTTGGTTCCGGTCGGCCCGGTCGAAACTCTTGAGCAATGATGCTGGTACCTTTGGGAATGTCTTTCACTTCAAGTTGATTTTGTACACCGAAGGCAAATTTCATTGAGCCCGCAATCTGTTTGAACTTCAGCACGTCCATCTCAGAAAACGAGAGCAGAAGAACAAAGAAACACATCAGTAGCGACATTAAGTCCGCGAATGTCCCCATCCATAACGGGAGACCGGGTGGCGGACAATCACATTTGTTATCTTCATCATCCATCACTACTCTCCAAGTTACTCGTCAATCTCAAGGGCACGTTTACCTTCGTTGAGGTAGTTCTTCAAGTAACTATCAATCACTCGCGGGTTTTGACCATCTTGAATCGCTAATACACCATCCATGATCAAACGACGGTTTAGCGTTTCTTGGTCACGGCGCAGAGAAAGCTTATCCGCAATAGGGAAAAACACCATGTTGGACAGGATTGCGCCATACAATGTGGTTAAGAGTGCAACCGCCATTGCAGGTCCAATCGCTTTTGGATCATCCATATTTGAAAGCATCGCGACTAAGCCAACCAAGGTACCAATCATCCCCATTGCAGGGGCAACGTCACCAAAGGCGCGAAATACGCCAGTGCCTTGAGTATGTCGTTCATCCGTAAGCGCGATGTCTTTTTTTAAGGCAGCTCTTACCACGTCGGCATCATGGCCATCAACAAGCAAATCAATGCCTTTTTGCATAAAAGTGTTATTAATTTCCATCTCTTCAAGAGCAAGAAAACCACCTTTACGTGCCGCATCGGCCATTTCCACAATTTTTGCGATCAAGTCTTCCGGTTCATCCGCTTTAAACATGAAGGCTTTGCCTGCGATCTTTGTTGCACCAAAGAACTGTCCCATTGTGAACTTCATCAGTACTACAAATATTGAGCCACCAACGACAATAAGGATCGACGTGACATCGACAAACATGCCGATGCTGCCACCAAGCACCATCGCCATAATGACGAATGCAAAACCACCAATCAAACCTAATAGGGTTGCTAAATCCACAAAGCACTCCTCACGCTATACTCAAATACTGCCATTGGGCGGATTATTACCTGTATCGACAACTCGCGCAGAATTTTTAGAAAAATCTTAGCTAATGGATCACAAATTAGACTTAACAACCTTAACCAAAATATGGGGTTTCAGCGCTTAGGCTCGTTTAACGCTAATTTTGTGACAATTATATAAGGTTAAATTTGACCAAGTTACTAGGCTAAGGTAACTTTCGTGCATCTTCTCCAAGGCTTGATTAAGGCAGAAAAAAGATGGCGGTCAAGAAACCAGAAAACATGACCTTCGAAGCAACCATTGAAGAGCTTGATAGCTTGGTTGATCAATTAGAAAATGGCGATCTTGCCCTAGATGATGCTCTACGTAAGTTTGAACGAGGCATTGCCTTAGCTCGTGCTGGCCAAACTAAACTTAGCGACGCCGAACAGCGCGTAAGTATTCTTCTCAGCGAAGATGATGAAGCACCACTGAGTGACTTCAAACCAGATTCAGAATAACCATCAGTAGTGAGCAATGTGATGCAACAGACATTGACGTCTTTTCAACAAAGAAACAATCAGCAATTGAACTTGTGGCTCGATCAGCTTCCATATCAAGAGCAGCCATTGATTCAGGCAATGAAATACGGCCTTTTGCTAGGTGGAAAACGCGTTCGCCCTTTTCTTGTTTACATCACAGGTCAAATGCTCGGCTGTAAACCAGAAGACTTAGACACTCCTGCCGCTGCTATCGAATGTATACATGCCTACTCACTCATTCATGATGATCTGCCAGCCATGGACGATGATGAACTTCGTCGAGGTCAACCAACTTGTCACATTAAGTTTGATGAAGCAACCGCAATACTGACAGGTGATGCACTACAAACTCTCGCCTTCACCATTATTGCCGATGGTCAATTAAACCCGGCAGCCGAGACTCAACGCATCAACATGATCAAAGCGTTGGCGCATTCTTCTGGCGCCAACGGCATGTGTGTTGGGCAAGCCTTAGATTTAGGCGCGGAAAATCGCCAAGTTTCTCTTGAAGAAATGGAAGAGATACACCGTAAAAAAACCGGAGCTCTGATTGATTGTGCGGTAAAATTAGGTGCATTAGCTGCTGGTGAGAAAGGTATCGAGGTTTTACCTCACTTGGAGCGCTACTCAAAAGCAATTGGTTTGGCGTTTCAGGTTCAAGACGATATTCTTGATATCATCAGTGACACAGAAACACTGGGTAAGCCTCAAGGTTCCGACCAAGGTCTGAATAAGAGCACTTATCCTTCCCTGCTGGGTTTAGAGGGAGCCATAGAGAAAGCTCACACTCTGTTACAGGAAGCACTTCAAGCATTGGAAGCTATCCCATACAATACTCAGTTACTCGAAGAGTTCGCCCGATATGTCATCGAGCGCAAAAATTAACACTATAAGCGCGCATTTATATGACTCTTGATATTTCAAAATACCCAACACTGGCGTTAGCAAATACACCGGAAGAATTACGTCTTCTTCCGAAAGAAACATTACCAAATCTGTGTGATGAACTGCGAACGTATCTGCTAAATTCAGTGAGCCAATCTAGCGGACACTTAGCGTCTGGCTTAGGCACCGTGGAGCTAACTGTCGCTCTGCATTATGTTTACAACACCCCTATCGACAAATTGATCTGGGATGTTGGTCATCAGGCTTATCCGCATAAAATCCTCACCGGACGTCGCGATAAAATGCCAACAATTCGCCAAAAGGATGGTCTACACCCTTTCCCTTGGCGTGAAGAAAGTGAATATGACACCTTATCTGTCGGCCACTCTTCGACATCGATTAGTGCAGGTCTTGGCATGGCCATCAGCGCACAAAAAGAAGGTAAAGGTCGCAAAATCGTCAGTGTGATTGGTGATGGCGCAATTACAGCAGGCATGGCATTCGAAGCTATGAACCACGCTGGCGACGTTCATCCTGATATGTTGGTGATTTTGAACGACAACGAAATGTCGATTTCAGAAAACGTAGGCGCGCTGAATAACCACCTTGCTAAGGTACTTTCTGGCAGCTTGTACACTTCTATCCGTGAAGGCGGTAAGAAAGTGCTGTCTGGTGTTCCACCTATTAAAGAGTTGGTTCGCCGTACGGAAGAACACCTCAAAGGCATGGTAGTGCCTGGTACTCTGTTCGAAGAGTTCGGCTTTAATTACATTGGCCCGATTGATGGGCACGACGTCAATGAACTCGTCAAAACGCTAAAAAACATGCGTGAGCTCAAAGGTCCTCAGTTCCTACACATCATGACCAAGAAAGGCAAAGGTTATGAGCCTGCCGAGAAAGATCCTATCGGCTACCATGGTGTTCCTAAATTCGATCCAACGCATAACTGTCTACCGAAAAGCAGTGGCGGTAAGCCAACTTACTCAAAGATCTTTGGTGACTTTTTATGTGACATGGCGGCCCAAGATCCTAAGCTAATGGCAATTACGCCAGCAATGCGCGAAGGCTCGGGTATGGTACGTTTCTCAAAAGAATATCCAGACCAATACTTTGACGTGGCGATTGCTGAGCAACACGCTGTGACACTTGCAACAGGCATGGCAATTGCGGGCGATCATCCAATCGTAGCTATCTATTCGACTTTCTTGCAACGTGGTTATGACCAACTGATCCACGATATCGCGATCATGGATTTACCAGTAATGTTCGCTATCGATCGTGCAGGTCTCGTTGGTGCAGACGGCCAAACTCACCAAGGCGCATTCGATCTAAGCTTTATGCGCTGTATTCCGAACATGGTGATCATGGCGCCAAGTGACGAAAACGAATGTCGACAAATGCTTTACACTGGCCATAAACATACTGGCCCTAGTGCGGTTCGATACCCTCGCGGTAGCGGGATGGGCGTAGAAATCGAAACAGAGTTTACGGCGTTAGAAATCGGTAAAGGACGCATGGTTCGCCAAGGTGAAAAAGTTGCCATTCTGAACTTTGGTACTTTCTTGGGTAATGCGCTAGAAGCGGCAGAATATCTCAACGCAACCGTGGCAGATATGCGCTTTGTGAAGCCGCTCGATGAAGCATTAATTCGTCAATTAGCCGCAGATCATGACGTGCTCGTGACGTTAGAAGAAAATGTTATCGCAGGTGGTGCAGGTGCAGGTGTCGTTGAGTTCATGATGAAAGATAAAATCATTAAGCCAGTCTTAAACCTGGGCTTACCCGATGAGTTTATTCATCAAGGAACACAAGATGAACTGCATGAAGAGCTTGGTCTCGATGCAAAAGGGATTGAAAAATCCATCTTGGATTATTTAGCAAAATAGAATGTAAAAAGGGATGCTCATGGCATCCCTTTTTTATGTCCAACGTTTAATTCATCCAGCCTGCGTATTTTGCGACTAGAAACAGGGCAACACCGGCCATAATTCCCGCCACGATATCATCAACCATAATACCCAGCCCACCGTGAACTCGCTTATCTAGCCACCCAATTGGCCACGGTTTTACCATGTCGAAAAAACGGAACAAGATGAAGCCAGTGATCAACCACTTCCACTCGGTCAACGGAATATTTAACGCAGGGACGATACCCATCGTAATCCAAAAACCCGCAAATTCATCCCATACGATTGAACCATGATCATGTACTTTCATGTCTGCAGACGTCACTTGGCAGATTTGAATGCCGATCACACACGAAATCAGAACAACAATGACATACGCCGTAAATGGCAATTGCGCCAACAACAAAAAGAAGGGCACGGCCGCCAGTGTCCCCATTGTTCCTGGAATAAACGGGGATAATCCACTGCCAAAACCCGTCGCCAATAGATGCCACGGGTTCTTTAATGAAATCAGAGAAAGAGGGTTGGTCATATCCTTAAACCTATACTGCTAGTTTGGTTTCAATCGTCATGCCTGTGAGCTGCTCAATAGTAACAGGCTCTTGGCTAGAGCTTAGCTCAGATCATTTAAAGTGGTCGAAGCCACTTAAGTCCCAATCAAGTGGTTGATTGTTATCATGCAGCTCGAAGGTTCCATTTGGTCGGATTTGACCAATACATGTGACCTTACAGCCAGTATGAGATAAAGCGCTTTGTAACGAGCCTCGATTTTGCTCCGGCACGGTAAAACACAACTCGTATTCTTCGCCACTTGCTAAAGCATACTGCTGCGCGCTGATCTTATCATCTAAAAACTGGACTAATTCTGAAGAGATCGGTAGCTGAGAGACATCAATACTCACCCCAACCTGAGATCGCTGTAAAATGTGCTTAATATCAGAGATTAAACCATCTGAAATATCTATCGCCGACGAGGCTAAGCCAACAAGAGCCTGTCCAGCAAGCACACGCGGAGAACTAAGGTAATGAGCTCGCTCTAGTACTTCCGCGCCAGCTCTGCTACGTAGAGAGCCATCTAGAATCACATCCAAGCCAGCTTTTGCATCGCCAAGGTTCCCCGTTACATACACCCAGTCCCCTGGCTTTGCTCCGGAACGTGTGAGAGCTTTACCTTCAGGAACAAAACCTTGCACCGTCAGAGTCAGACACAATGGGCCTTTTGTGGTGTCACCGCCAATTAACTGAATACCATAGTAATCAGCCAATTCGAAAAATGCATCACAGAAAGGTGCAAGCCATTCTTCATCTGGCTCGGGCATCGTTAATGCAAAGCTCACCCACGCAGGCGTTGCTCCCATCGCTGCCAAATCACTGATGTTAGAAGCCAATGCTTTGTGCGCCACCCACGCCGGATTTGCGTCGGATAAGAAATGCGTTCCAGCCACCAATGTATCCGTGCTAATCGCAATCTGAACATTAGCCGGCGCTTTGACGAGTGCGCAATCATCACCAGCCGCTAGGTGGACATCTTTACGTTGGTTCTGACGCCCGACGAAGTATTTGTCTATCAGATTAAATTCACCAGACATAATTCACTTACTTTTTGATGTAAAAGCTTTTGATACAAAAAAGGTCAGCATGTGCTGACCTTTTCATTGAAGAAATCGTTATTTCTTACGAATGTGAGGTGCTGCTTTATCAAGTACACCGTTCACAAACTTGTGGCTATCTTCTGCTGCGAAGACTTTTGCAAGTTCAATCGCTTCATTGATAACAACTTTGTAAGGAACATCTTCGCGACGAGTCATCTCGTACATAGCAAGGCGAAGAAGAGCAAGTTCCATCATATCTAAATCCTGCATAGGACGAGAGATGTATGGACGAATTTTGCTATCTAGCTCAGCGTGGCTAAGTACAACACCGCTTAGTAGTTCACGGAAGTAAGCTACGTCTGTTTCTGGAGCAGCAAGCGCTGGCTCAGATGCATGAAGTTCTTCTTCATCGTATTTGTCGCCAGACAAAAACTGTTCTTCAATCTTGGCAACATTCTCTTTAGTAATTTGCCATGAGTAGATCGCCTGTAGAGCGAATTGACGTGCGTTACGACGTGCGGCTGGTTTCACACTGGCCCCCATTAGGAATCAATTTCAGATAGTACATTAATCATTTCAAGTGCGCTTAGTGCAGCCTCTGCACCTTTATTACCAGCCTTGGTTCCTGCGCGTTCAATCGCTTGATCGATCGTATCAACAGTCAAAACACCAAATGCTACTGGAATGCTGAATTCCATAGACACTTGTGCTAGACCTTTGTTCATTTCACTACAAACATAGTCAAAGTGAGGCGTTCCACCGCGAATAACAGACCCTAGAGAAACAATAGCGTCGAATTTGCCAGTTTTAGCAACACGCTGAGCTACTAGAGGTAGTTCTACGGCACCTGGACAACGCACAACCGTGATGTTGTCTTCGCTTACTTGTCCGTGACGCTTTAGTGTATCGATCGCACCAGAAAGTAGGCTTTCGTTAATAAAACTGTTGAAACGAGAAATAACGATAGCAATTTTTGCATTTGGCGCTGGGAAGCCACCCTCGATCACTTTCATAAGCTTTCCTTTAACTCTATTTATAAGTGAAATATGTTCATCAAGTGAGAATCGCCGGATTCTAGCACAAATTTGTGAGCAATATCTAATGGAAATTGGAGGCAAATCACCGGTTCCTAGCCATTGACGAGTTGAGTGCGTAAAAGACTAGGAACTTATTGTTCGGTTGTTACTCGCAGACGTACTCAACCACGTTCAGACCAAAACCACCTAATGCGTGGTACTTTTTGTTGGTCGATGACAGAAGGCGCATATCATGTACACCGAGATCCGCAAGAATCTGTGAGCCCACACCAACACGGCGAGACGTGCCCTGTTTCTTAGCAAGCGTTGGTGCTTCACCTTTGTCTTGCGCTTCAAACATCTTCACACGATGAATAAGTAGCTCGGTCGACTCTTCATGGCCAAGAACAACCAGCACACCACCTTCTTCACCAATGCGTTTCATTGCCTTGTCTAATGTCCAACTGCGCTCTGCGTTGCGATCGCTACGTAATAAATCAGTAAAGACATCTTGGAGGTGAACGCGAACCAATGGCGCTTTTTCTTTCAAATCGCCCTTGCACATTGCGTAATGCACTTGGTTATCAATGGTGTCCTTGTACGTGACTAACGTGAACTCGCCAAACTCTGTCGGTAACTTGCACTCTGCCACACGTTCAATCGTTGTCTCAGTGTTATTGCGGTACTCAATTAGGTCGGCAATAGTGCCCAATTTAATACCGTGCTTCTCTGCGAAGATCTCTAGATCAGGGCGACGAGCCATAGTGCCGTCGTCATTTAAGATCTCAACAATAACCGATGCTGGCTCTAAACCAGCAAGGCGAGCCAAATCACAGCCAGCTTCAGTGTGACCTGCGCGAGTCAGTACACCGCCGTCTTGAGCTGCGAGAGGGAAGATGTGACCAGGCTGCACCAAATCCGCAGCTTTGGCGTTTGGCGCGACTGCCGCTTGAACCGTGCGTGCGCGATCCGCGGCTGAAATACCCGTCGTTACCCCTTCTGCCGCCTCAATCGAAACAGTAAAGTTGGTGGTGTATTGCGCATTATTGTCTTGCACCATTGGTGGCAGACCTAGACTTTCGCAACGATCTTTGGTCATGGTTAAACAAATCAGGCCACGGCCATAGGTTGCCATAAAGTTGATGGCTTCCGGCGTAATATGCTCGGCAGCCATGATCAAGTCACCTTCATTCTCGCGGTCTTCATCATCCATTAGGATGACCATTTTGCCAGCGCGAATATCATCAATAATTTCTTGTGGCGTACTGATTGGCATAGTCTGTTTTCCCGTTATTCTAAATTTGTTACTGCGGCAGCAATGAAAAATCATGTTGCAGTGAATGCTAGTTAGGTCAATAGTTTGAGCTTTGCACCAAGCAAGTCAATGAATCTCGCGGTGTTCTGTGAGTCTGCTCTTTATCGCATGCCTCACGCAGCCACTCCCAAGACTTATGCAAAACCGTTTTGCTGTAAAAAGTCCATCGTGATACGAGACTCGGCCTTATCTTCTTGCTGTCCTTGCAGTAAACGCTCCATATAACGCGCAAGTACATCAACTTCTAAGTTGACTTTGCGCCCCACTTGAAACTGGTCAATCGTAGTTTCTTCACTCGTATGAGGAACGATAGTCAGCTTAAAAGCATTTTTACGTAAGTCGTTGACGGTTAGGCTAATACCATCAACAGTAATCGAGCCTTTCTCTGCGACGTACTTGCTAATTTCCGCTGGCATTGCAACCCAAAACTCTATCGCACGGCCAACTGAATTGCGTTCGACAATTTCACCAACTCCATCGACATGGCCTGAAACGATATGTCCACCCAATCGCGTTGTTGGTAACATGGCTTTTTCTAGATTCACCTTATCGCCTACTTGGTATTCAGCAAACCCAGTTTTCTTCAAGGTTTCTAATGACAGATCAGCACTGTAATAATGGCTTCCGAAGTCAACTACCGTTAAGCAAACACCATTGGTCGCGATGCTATCGCCTAACTTAACGTCTGACATATCAAGCGTCCCCGTTTCAACTGTGACGGTGATGTCTTCGCCCTTCGGCGTAATCGCAGCTAACTTGCCAACTGCTTCTACTATTCCTGTAAACATACTATTTCTTATCTAAGTTCTTTACGTTTGATGGTGGCAGTGATGCGAATGTCTACCCCAACCATACGAACGTCTGTAATGTTTAAATCTATGACGTCAGCCATAGCGCTTAACCCTAAAGCACCGATAAGCCCCCGACCATCGCTGCCCATGAGTTTTGGCGCAAGGTAAACAATGAGCTCATCTACAAGATTAGCCTTTATCATCGCACTCGCTAGCGTAGCTCCAGCTTCAACCCATAAGTGATTGATGTGGTGCTCATCCGAGATACGCTTTAATGTTGTTGATAAGTCAATTTGGTCAGCGCTGTCCAATAGAGGGATACAGTCTCCATCAGGGCTAACAATAACTCGCTCTCCATCGGTGTGGAACAGCTTGAGCGCATCCGTTAAATGGTTCTGACGGTCTAAGATTACACGTACTGGTTGACGAAGTTCTTCTCGTAAATACTGCGCTTGAACACTGGTAGGTAAGTCATCCCAACGCACATTGAGTGACGCATTATCATCAATCACCGTTTTGCTGGTAGAGAGAATACCACCACTCATCGCTCGATAACGCTGCACATCTTGGCGGGCCGCAGGGGAGGTGATCCATTGGCTCTGCCCATTGCTGAGTGCGCTTTGCCCATCCAAACTGGCCGCCATTTTTAATTGAACAAACGGCATGCCTGTACGCATGTACTTTATAAAACCAGGGTTAAGGGCAAGGGCATCTCGCTCTAACAAGCCGATTTGTACTTCAACTCCAGCATCACGCAACATCTGGATGCCCCGCCCCGCAACTTTAGGGTTTGGGTCTACCATTGCGCAAACCACACGTGCCACTTTGGCTTTGATTAGCCCTTCAGCACATGGCGGTGTACGGCCGTAATGAGAGCAAGGTTCTAGCGTCACATAAGCGGTTGCACCAACTGCTTTTTCACCCGCCATGCGCATCGCGTGCACTTCGGCATGCGGCTCACCAGCGCGATGGTGATAGCCCTCACCAACAATTTCTTCATCACGAACGATGACGCACCCCACATTTGGATTTGGTGCGGTGGTATAAATGCCACGTCTCGCTAACTTAATAGCTCGTGACATCATGGCGAAATCTAAATCAGAAAACGCTCTTTCAGGAGTGTGTTGAGTCATGAGCTACTCAGTCTTCTAGGCGGGCAATCTCTTCGCCAAACTCGCGAATGTCTTCAAAGCTGCGGTAAACTGAGGCGAAACGGATATAAGCGACCTTGTCGAGCTCTTTGAGTTGGTCCATGACTAAATTACCAATCATTTCACTCGGAACCTCTCGCTCACCCGTCGCACGCAGTTGTGATTTGATCATACTGATCGCTAACTCTATAGAATCAGCACTCACTGGGCGTTTCTCTAAAGCGCGTTGAATACCGCCAACCATTTTATCTTCATCAAATGGTTCACGGTTACCATTCGATTTGATCACTTTAGGCATCACTAACTCTGCGCTTTCAAACGTAGTGAAACGCTCGCTACACGCCAAGCACTGACGGCGACGTCGAACTTGATGGCCATCAGCCACTAAGCGGGAATCAATAACTTTGGTATCGTTCTCGGAACAAAAAGGACAATGCATATCACCTCCATATCTATACCCAAATAACCTCATGAGCAATCACGGCTAACCACGCGTTCATGGTTATACGGACTCTATTAAAGCTATTTGGGTATAACGCTTTCAAACCGAAATAAAAGCTCATGTAGTGTAGCGGAATTGGTATGTTAGACAAAACAAAAAGGGGCCCAAAGGCCCCTTTTTCACTCAAGATCTCGTTGAATGTGTTAACTGCGTGCTAAGTAATTCGCTTTACCAACCCACTTGTAGCTAGTTAGCTCTTCTAAGCCCATTGGACCACGGGCATGTAGCTTTTGCGTGGATACTGCGACTTCTGCGCCAAGGCCAAATTGCGCACCGTCTGTAAAGCGCGTTGAAGCATTCACATAAACCGCCGCCGAACCGACAGAATTGATGAACAGTTCTGAGTTTTCCAAACTATTGGTCATGATCGCATCTGAGTGGCTCGCGTTATGAACACGCATATGATCAATGGCATCTTTCACATCAGACACGACTTTTACACCAAGGGTGTAGCTCAACCATTCCGTATCAAAGTCACCTTCAATAGCATCGCGAACTTGTTTCGCTTGCTCCATGAGTTCTTTTGCTTTTGGCTCTGTCACGAACGTCACTTTATCGTTCATGCGCTCTACGATCATTGGTAGGAATTGCGCTGCAATTTTTTCATGCACGAGCAGCGTATCTAATGAGTTACACGCAGATGGACGTTGAACTTTAGAGTTCTCAACCACATTCAGGGATTTCTCTAGATCAGCGGATTCGTCGACAAAGATATGGCTGATACCAAAGCCACCAATAATCACCGGAATCGTGCTGTTTTCTTTACACATTTTGTGTAGGCCTGCACCACCGCGTGGAATGATCATGTCGACGTAATCGTCCAATTTAAGCAGTTGAGAGACTAACTCACGATCTGGCTTTTCAATGTACTGAACCGAAGCGGCAGGAAGGTTCGCCTTTGCTAGCGCAGACTGAATAACCTTCACTAATTCCATATTCGAGAAAAATGTCTCTTTGCCGCCACGCAAAATGCTTGCGTTGCCGGTTTTCAAGCACAGCGCCGCAATATCAATAGTTACGTTAGGACGCGCTTCATAAATTACGCCCACAACACCCAGTGGTACGCGGCGGCGAGACAATGACATCCCATTTTCCAGTACCTTACTGTCGATTTCGCTGCCCACAGGATCGTTCAAGCTAATGACGTTGCGAACATCATTCGCAATTGCAGTCAATCGTTCTTCATTCAGCAAAAGGCGATCAAGCAGCGCATCGGTTAAACCCGCTTCACGGCCAAGTTCGATGTCTTTAGCGTTTGCCGCCAAAATAGCAGCGGAGTTTGCTTCTAGCTCATCAGCGATGATCGCTAAAGCTTGGTTCTTTTGCGCAGTTGACGCTGTCGCTAATTCGAAAGCTGCATCTTTAGCAGCTTTACCCATATTCGTTAAATCCACTTTGCTTCCCTCTAATTCTATTCCTGAATGACGACCAAATCATCGCGATGAATCACCTCAGAGCCATAATCATGCCCCAAAATAGAGATGATATCTTTACTGTGCTTACCAGTAATTTTAGTTAGGTCATCACTTGAGTAGGCGCTGATGCCACGAGCCACCAACTTACCGTGAGAATTTGTTACACGCGCCACTTCGCCTCGTGCAAAGTCACCACTTACTTTGATTACCCCTTTAGCAAGTAAGCTACTGCCCTTACCGACCACTGCATTTACCGCACCATCATCAATAATGATGTCGCCCGATGCCGCAGGTCCCGCCAGAATCCAGCGTTTACGGTTTTCTAAAGCTTCAGCGCAAGGTAGGAAGCGCGTGCCTTGTGGCTCTGCACTCAAAGAGTCAAAGATAACATTCGGTGCACTACCGGCAGCAATAATAACCTCGATACCAGCGCGGCGAGCGATGTCTGCGGCTTGCAGCTTCGTTGCCATACCGCCTGTACCCAATGTTGTACCACTTCCTCCTGCGATTTTACGCAGCGTATCGTCGATGGTTTTTACTTCCTTGATCAGCTCTGCGTTCGGGTCTTTTCGAGGGTCAGCAGTAAACAGACCTTTTTGGTCAGTTAAAAGCAAGAGCTTATCTGCGCCACACAAAATGCCCACCAAAGCGGAAAGGTTGTCGTTATCGCCCACTTTAATCTCGCTGGTCGCAACGGCATCATTTTCGTTTACGATAGGAATAATATCGTTCGCAACGAGCGCATTGATGGTGTCACGTGCGTTTAAGAATCGCTCGCGATCTTCTAAATCAGCACGAGTTAGTAGCATTTGACCAATCTTAATGCCGTAAATACCAAACAAAGACTCCCATGTTTGAATCAAGCGACTTTGACCCACCGCCGCAAGTAATTGTTTACTCGCCATCTCGTTGGGCAATGCGGGGTAACCAAGGTGCTCACGACCTGCTGCAATAGCACCAGACGAAACCATTACCACTGAATGGCCTTGTTTTTTAAGCTCAGCACACTGGCGCGCTAACTCAACCATGTGAGCACGGTCGAGTGCCAGAGTGCCGCCTGTCAGCACACTTGTACCCAGTTTCACAACGACAGTTTGTGGTTGTGAAACAACTGCATTTTGTTGATTCGTTGTCATGATGTCTTCTGAAGTGAAAAACAAATAAAGAGAGGATGTTTTAACAATCAAAGAGGGAATTAACAAGAGAAAAGGTGCGTTTTCGCACCTTTTTGTTTGGTATTAAATGAAAACAACCAAATTAAGCGAAATCGAAAGACTCCGTGTGATATTCGACTTCTAATTTGAAGTGTTCTTCTAAAGTATCAACCAGCTTTTGATGGAATGTGCTCTGCGTCAGATACACTTCCTCTACCGCTTTTTTAGGCAGGGCTTCAGATACCCATTGCCCTTCTTTGTTGTACTTGCCGATATGATATTTGGCAGTAAAGCCTCCTTCGATGGATTCTAAATCCATCCACCAGCCCCAAAATTCACGCTTCTCAGGCGATTTTTTGTCGTCTACACAAACAGATAGACAATCAAAATAATAGCGCCCTTCTTGCGATTGTGGTTCGCGCAGGTAAGGCCCTATCGCCTTCAACTTTGACATCAAGCGAAAGTGAGTCGGGCCCTGAGTCGTCTCTGACATATGAATCTCCGTTTTCATAGTTAAAAGTAAACACCCAAGAATGATTATTATTTTTAATTATCATGAGCTTATTTTTTGCTCAGATATATCACTTTTAACTAATTTAGGAGAATTGTCACCCTAATAATTCATCTTCTAGCCACTTTATGGCTAAATCGAGGGATTGCTCATATCCTTTTGTAATCGTTTTGGAACTGATTTTTTTCGCTCTGCCATACTGGCTAAACAGCGCGACGAGTTGGTTATCACTGTGTGGAGACACCGGATCGCCTTCAAGGCTCAAAGCTAAAATAGGTACTTTAGTTTTTCTACTGCTCAAGAAGCCCTGAACCTTCAATGACCAGGCCATCATCTGGCCCGCCATGCTATTAATATCAACCGCGCTTTTCCCTAAGCGAGAAGCCAACAGATCCAGATACATCTTCGGCATTTTTTGCAGCTTCTCAGGGGAAGTAAAAATATCATGTACGGGTGCGCCGAGGGCTACACAAGCTTTGATCTTCTCTTGCTCAACAAAAGAGAGTCGGATCATGGCATTACCACCAAAACGAAATCCAACTAACCCCACTTTGTGATGATCCACCCAAGGCAATGAATACAGCTCATTTAGTACCGCTTGGTGCAGACAGCTTGAGTTCTCAGTCAAAGGCCAGTGAGAACTGTGCCCCACCGAAGGCATGTCGACCGTCAACATTGCAATATCTCGTGGTGCAAGATGATTGCGGAACAAACGCCACATGTCGGTTTGTAACGTATCGAGACCAGCGCTCACCATCACCACAGGCAGTTGCTTGTCGGTTCTTGGCAAATGAAGGTTCGCGATGATTTTGCGATTTTGGTAAGGCACTTCAATTTGCTTGATGGTGTACTTGGTCTTCTCTGCGCCGTCAGAGTACGCTTTGTTTGCCAGCACTTGAGCCTGCAAGGCCAAATTATCATTCTTCAGATGTGGGTAGCCTGCGATACTAAAACACAAAGAAGCAGTGAAGAGTTCATCGGCGGCCTCCTCACCTTGCATTTCATTTGAACGCTTCTGATGCTCCATGCCGAGCTTAATCCACTCAAATGTCCAGTTGCCGTTGTGGTATCCCATTACGGTGTCTAACCAATCATCATTGGTTCGAGAGTGGGAAGAAGAAGCGATTTTAGAAAGCACACCTTCCATCTCTATCGGAGACAACCCTTGCCAAGCCCATTGCAAGCGGCGCAAATGACGATACCAAGCACGATCACCCTGCGCCTCTCGCTCATCAAGTATTTTTTGACTGGTCGGCATGTACTGGGTAAGCGCAGAGGTTTCTTTTGCTTGCTTATGTTTCACGAACAAAGTTTCGGAAAGATTTTTACTGACGTCTTCAGACATAGGAAGAACCTTAGGCTATTAGCATGAGTTGTTATGATAATAAAAAAAATGCCCCTATACAGGGGCATTTCTCAATATTCTTTAATAGCGTTTATTTTTGCTTGCGGTTTACAGGCTCAGCGTACTGGATTGACATATCCCAAGGTTGTTCAATCCAAGTGTCTTGCGCGATATCTACCACATAATCATCTAGCAACGCTTTGCCTGAAGGTTTTGCACACACAGCGATCATCTTCGCTTTTGGATACATCTCACGTAGTTTGCGCGCCGTATCACCACTGTCTACTAGGTCTTCAACGATTAGGTAACCTTCACCATCGCCTTCAGGTGCTTTTAGTACCGTCATATCGCGCTGATGATCATGGTCGTAGCTTGAAATACAGATTGTATCAACGTAACGAATACCCAGTTCACGAGCCAAGATAGCGCCAGGAACCAAACCACCGCGGCTTACCGCCCAAATCCCTTTCCATTGCTCAGCTGGCATTTGTTTTTCAGCCAGTTCACGGCAGTAAGTCTGCATTGCATCCCAAGTGATAATGAATTTTTTACTCATTGTAATAACCTAATAATTTGAAAATATGCATCCTCAAAATCTAGCGAACTCACTCAAAAGCGGAATGCTCACTGACCTCTCCAAAACGTATGGAGATGAGGATTTCAAGCTGCGCAAACGATTATTCTACCGAAACACACCGCTAATACCAACGGTGATATCAAAATTCTCTGCCTATTCCGCAGAAAAACCGTCTTAAGTGAACAACGTGAAAAAAGAAAAAGCCAGCGTGAATAAATCCACACTGGCTTTTTGCTCGAGAAATTAACCGACGAGGTATTTGACGATGAAGATGGCAGACATCACCCACACACTCATCGACACTTCACGGCCCTTGCCGCTGAATAATTTGATCGCCGAGTACGCGATAAAGCCTAACGTAATGCCCTCTGCAATCGAGAACGTTAATGGCATTACCAAACAAGTCACAACAACTGGTGATGCTTCCGTTAGGTCACGCCAATCAATGCTTACCAGCCCAGACAGCATCAAAATCGCGACATAGAACAGAGCACCCGATGTTGCGTAAGCTGGGATCATTCCTGCTAGTGGTGAAAACAACAGAGCAAGTAGGAAGAGCACACCAACAACCACTGCTGTTAGACCAGTACGACCACCAGCCGCCACACCAGAAACACTCTCAATGTAAGATGTCGTGTTTGAGGTACCAAGTAGTGCACCTACTGACGTTGCTGTTGAGTCTGCAAGTAACGCTTTGTTTAAACGCGGGATGTTGCCATTCTCATCCGTGAGGCCTGCTTTTTGAGAAACGCCAACTAGCGTACCTGCGGTATCAAACAAATCGACAAATAGGAAAGCGAACACAACGGAAATCATGCCAACTTCAAACAAGCCAGAGAAATCCAGTTGCATGAAAGTTGGTGCAATGCTTGGTGGCGTAGACATAATGCCGCTCCACTGCACATCACCAAATAGAAGGCCAAGCGCTGTAACACCAAGAATGGCGATCATCACCGCACCTTTCACACCACGGTGAACAAGCGCGATAGTAAGGAAGAAACCAATCGCAGCCAATACAGATGGCAATGATGTGATATCTCCCATAGAAACTAATGTCGCAGGGTTATCAACGACGATGCCTGCATTTTTTAATGCGATAAATGCTAAGAAAAGACCTATACCGGCTGAAATACCAGTTCGAAGAGAATGCGGGATCGAGTTAATAATCCACTCACGGATCTTAAATATACTCAAAAGAATAAACAGCAGGCCTGAAACAAACACCGCCGCTAACGCAACTTGCCACGTATAGCCCATTCCCAACACAACAGAGTAAGTGAAAAATGCGTTCAGCCCCATTCCTGGTGCTTGTGCAATTGGGTAGTTAGCAACAAATCCCATGATGAAACAGCCGATAGCGGCCGCAAGACAAGTTGCAACAAAAATGGCACCACGGTCCATACCGGTATCCGACAGGATCGCTGGGTTTACAAAAATAATGTAAGCCATGGTTAGGAAGGTGGTAACACCTGCAATGATCTCAGTGCGCACATTTGTGCCATTGTCACTGAGCTTAAAAAGCCTCTCGAGCATGATCGAATCCTGTAAAGGTAAAAAAGTAAACGGTTGCGTAATCGATTGGCGGGAATTATAAAGTTATCAAATAGCAAATTCTAGATAGAATCTTCACTCTAATGCGATTTTTTTCTTTGGATATGAAACCCATTCGCTAATTCTTAGAAGCAAAACAGAAAATATATTCTTATAAAACAACAATTAATAATTATTGCTCAGAACCCAACAACAGAATAAAAACTGAACAATGTACTAAACTTTCAAATAGAAACTGGGCGTTTTAAGCGTCATATCTAGGTGGATTTGACGGGAAAGTCGATAAAACTGAAGAACGGAGAATAGAATCCAGCCTTGATGGCAGAAAATGTGTCAGAAAGAGAAAGTGGAGATAAAAAAACGCCACCCAATTTGGGTGGCGGTGAATCATGTCAGCACTATCACTGAAAAAAAATTCCAATTTATAGGGGTGAACAAACTGTTCGAGTCACATGCGTTGACTTCACTTAGTAGCCAAAGCTTGTTGGGTATACAAAGTTGCCGGTGTAAACAGACTTGCTATTCCAGAACATTGTACTTGGTAAACCTTTCATAACTATCACCTTTTAAATCAATTAAACATTCGTTGATTTCTCGGTTCCTTGGAGGCGATAAAACGGACTCATCCTTTGAGCATTTCATTCTTCTCTCAGAAGCTGGTTACAAATATACCACCAAGAAATTTAATTACAAGCATTTTAGTGATTAAAATCACAAAAAATGTATAAATTGACCTTCATCAAAGTTTAAATGTAATTAAATTACAGTTTTGTGAATTAAAAAATAAAGCCACTTTCAGAATGTATGATAAAGAACATATAGTGCCTGTTATTGTGTTCACAAACTGTGACAGTTCTGAGAGAAATCCTTGTGCACGCGACTACTCGTACTCCTTATCTGGTGGTATGCTAAACGGCAATTTGAAGGCCAAATCGTCTAGCATTTAATGCTATCTCGACAATATTTTTACGGTATATATTTGGCAAAGCACATCAAAAGGAGTCCTCCGTGTCTGAGTTCCATTCTGAGATCAGTACCTTATCACCTGCTCCACTTTGGCAGTTTTTCGATAAGATTTGTTCTATCCCTCACCCATCTAAGCATGAAGAAGCATTAGCACAGTACATTATCAACTGGGCAACAGAGCAAGGCTTTGACGTTCGCCGTGATCCAACCGGTAACGTGTTCATCAAAAAGCCCGCGACACCTGGAATGGAAAATAAGAAGGCTGTTGTACTTCAAGCACACATCGACATGGTGCCGCAGAAAAACGAAGACACCGAACACGACTTCACCAAAGATCCAATCCAACCTTACATCGATGGCGAATGGGTAACGGCGAAAGGCACGACGCTTGGTGCAGATAACGGGATTGGTATGGCTTCTTGCCTTGCTGTATTGGCATCTAAAGACATTAAGCACGGCCCAATCGAAGTTCTGCTTACGATTGATGAAGAAGCAGGCATGACTGGCGCATTTGGTCTTGAGGCTGGTTGGTTAGAAGGTGAGATCCTTCTCAACACAGACTCTGAACAAGAAGGCGAAGTCTACATGGGTTGCGCCGGTGGTGTTGATGGCACCATGACTTTCGGCATTTCTCGAGAAGCAACACCTGCCGGTTTCGTAACACGCCAACTAACGCTGAAAGGCCTAAAAGGTGGTCACTCAGGTTGTGACATTCACACAGGTCGTGGTAATGCCAATAAATTACTTGGCCGCTTCCTAGCGGGTCATGCGCAAGAGCTTGATTTACGTTTGGTAGAATTCCGTGGTGGTAGCTTACGTAATGCAATCCCTCGCGAAGCGTTTGTCACTGTCGCGCTTCCTGCTGAAAACCAAGACAAGCTTGCTGAGCTGTTCAACCACTACACTGAGCTGCTTAAAACTGAACTGGGTAAAATCGAAACAGGTATCGTAACCTTTAATGAAGTGATCACGACTGACGCGCAAGTATTTTCAATCGCCGATCAGCAACGATTCATTGCGGCACTTAACGCTTGTCCAAACGGAGTAATGCGTATGAGTGACGAGGTGGAAGGTGTTGTTGAAACTTCTCTAAACGTTGGTGTGATCAGCACAGAAGAAAATAAAGTCACCGTGCTTTGCTTGATTCGTTCTCTCATTGACTCTGGCCGCAGCCAAGTTGAGAGTATGCTACGTTCAATTGCTGAATTAGCAGGCGCACAAATTCAGTTCTCAGGTGCTTACCCTGGCTGGAAGCCAGATGCAGATTCCGAGATCATGGCAATTTTCCGTGATATGTATGAAGGCATTTACGGTCATAAGCCGAACATAATGGTCATCCATGCTGGTCTTGAGTGTGGCCTGTTTAAAGAGCCATACCCACACATGGATATGGTGTCTTTCGGTCCAACAATTAAATTCCCTCACTCACCAGATGAGAAAGTGAAGATTGATACCGTTCAGCTGTACTGGGACCAAATGGTAGCGCTTCTAGAGGCAATTCCAGAGAAAGCGTAATTCAACCACGAAAAACGACAAAGGGTGCTTTACGGCACCCTTTTTTGTTTGGCTGGACCAAATTACACGCGATTTTGCGTATAAGCAGCTAGCTCATCCATTGAGGTTTGTGCAACGACTTCGCCATCAATGTAGTAAGTGACAAACTCACCATCGCGCACACCCATGAGTGTCGCCTTCTCGCCGTTATTGTAAGTAATATCCATTTGAACAGTATTCTCATCGATTTGCTGCATTCGACCCTGCTCAATAACACGGTTATTCGCTAACGGTGCAATTGGCGCCGTCGTTAACGATTTATCTAACTGGTGATTGACATCGATATAAGTATCCATCTTTGTATCGAAGATATGTGGCTTACCATTTAAAGGGTTCTTACCCGTCCAAAACTCTAGAGAGTTAAACACGATGTAGTCCGCTGCGATTGCGACACCATAAACAGGTGCTAGAAGCATGTTTAGACCACCTCGAGCGTAACGGTTATCTACAGCTTTCAAGTTAAACCCCATGACATAACCTGTCACGGCATTACTGCCAACGCAACCTGAAAGTAAAACTGCTACAGCAGTCAATGCACCAATTTTAGCAATTGCCTTTTTCATCAAAACCTCTAGTTAGAAATGTTAGACCTCAAATTCGGCGCGGATATTATCGGATAAAAAGTAGGGTTAAAAGTCCGTTTTTTTGTCCTTCATTATCAGTATTATTTTTAATACAGTCACATTTTTTAAGCCTATGATTGCTCTTCCTTCTGTACCTCTCGTTATGTATTAAACTGATAGAAAAGATCATATTGAAAACAAAAACTTCACACATGCTGAGGTTTCGCGCATGACGATTAAAGTAATTTGTCGTGTCCTTAATGAGAATGATTAGTGCGATTTTGCAGCAATTGTTACATTGCTGATAACGCATTTGACAGAGATGGTTTATGGCCAGAAGTAAAAAAAGCAAAGTGTTTGAGCTCTTAGGGCATCAAATACAACCAGGACAACGATTAGAGATCGAATTTGAAGCAGCGAAGCTATACACACATTCGCCTTTATCTATTCCTGTGGAAATCATCCATGGGAAACAAGAAGGGCCTGTGTTAATGGTCAATGCTGCTATCCATGGTGATGAGCTTAATGGCGTAGAAATCGTTCGTCAGATCATTAACCAACTGGATCCACAAAAGCTGAAAGGCACTGTCATTGCAGTACCTATCGTTAACGTTTTTGGTTTCATCCATAAATCACGGTACTTGCCCGATCGACGAGATCTCAACCGTTGTTTTCCTGGCAGTGAAAAAGGCGCGCTTGCATCTCGAATGGCACACGGCTTCTTTAACAACATAGCCAAACGTTGTGACTACATTTTGGATCTGCACACTGGGGCCATTCACCGCACGAACTTGCCACAGATTCGCGCAAACTTAAGCAACCCAGAAACTCTGCGTATTGCTCAGGCGTTTGCGACGCCAGTGATTGTTGATTCAGCATTGCGTGATGGCTCTTTACGCAGTGAAGCAGAAAAATGTGATATCCCCGTGCTAACCTACGAGGCTGGCGAAGCATTGCGTTTTGATCCACTGTCAATCAGCGCTGGTGTACTCGGGGTTCGGCGCGTAATGCAAGCCATTGGCATGTTGCGCGCTAGCCGAAAAAAGCTGCCTGAGCCTATCATAGCGAAGTCCACCAGCTGGGTTCGTGCGTCAGGTAACGGTATTTTGCGTACTGTCGTTAATCTGGGAGACAAAGTGGAACAGGGTGAAACTCTCGCCTATATCAGCTCTCCTCTTGGACATGATGAGGTAGAGCTCAAAGCGCCAAAGCGTGGCTTAGTGATCGGTCAACAAACTTTGCCACTGGTTAATGAAGGCGATGCGATCTTCCACCTTGCTTACTTCAACCAAGGTGATGATTCGGTAGAACAAGCCGTTGAAAGTTACATTGAAGGACTAACCGAGTTCGATGTCGAGCCACTGACTACCGGACAGATCCCGTTAGAAACTCAGTAACTCCTAACAAGTACGCACTTGATTAGCTAACAGTGCTCGCACCATCTTGTTTAAAAGCCAATGAGCTCAGCGTCCATGATGCTGGGCTTTTTGTTTTCTGTAAGCTAACGATACTCATCGTAGTTTCCACGAATGGATAAAAAACTTTACAAGCCATCGCAAAAACACATTTGATAATTAATCTCATTATCATTTATTAATCATCATAATGTTCTTATAATCCGTGCTTCATAAAAACACTATAAATCATCAATATGAAACGATTAAAAAGTCATCCATTCAAAGTAAATCTCATTTCACTTGCTTTGCTCTTCCCTCTTTATTCATATGCCGAGACAACTCCAAATGAAGAGCTTGAAGTCATCGGTGTGCGTTATGCCAAACCCATCACCGTTGCTGAGCCTGCGCAAACCACCATTAATTGGTCAGAGATTGAAGAGCAACAGTACTCCAATTTTGCCTCAATGATCGATGCCGTTCCGGGCGCATCATTAGATGGCGGCGGCCGTTCCGGCGGCGAACGTATTAATATTCGTGGTTTTGATGATCCAAGCGATATCGCCGTATTTGTCGATGGCGCTCCAATTGGCTTTCAACAATACCGCTACGGAACTTTCTTTTTTGATCCGTTCTTGATTGGTGAAGCAGAAATTATCAAGGGCGCGCACGACTATCGAGCACTCAACGGAAAGTTTGGTGGCTCAATTCGTATTAAAACCAAGAGTGTCGATGACCTACTGTACGGCAATAGAAACTTTGGTGCTCGCATCTCAAGTGCATATAACAACAACGGCGATGAGAATGCCTACACGCTAACACTCTATGGTAAAAACGATGCTGGTTTTTATTTTCTAGCGAATGGCTCGGTAAAAGATTCTGATGACATTAAAGTCGGTGGTGGTGAAACGCTGGATTACTCAGGTTATGAGCAAGAAAACATGCTCGTAAAAGTAGGTTATGAAAACAACGATCACGAGTTTGAAATTAGCCACACTCGCTACAAAGATGAAGGTCGTAAACCTTGGGCTAACCGCCGCGGAAAAATGCCTAACATCACTGAGTACAACATCAAGAAATACGGATCATTAGAAAAAGCCAAATACGCATACACCGTCGATAATAAATACACGGATAACACCACGACCATCTCTTACCACTATATGCCGACTAACCCGTATATTGATTTCAATATCAAAATGGCACGTTCTGAAAACGATCGTCACTGGGTTCGCCCTGACGTGGCATTCGAGAAAATGTTCGTTTCTGTTGGCAGTTACGGTCACGAGTCTTGGTTGAGTTACGAGCGTGACTATGTTGATGTGTTTAACCAAGCGCAGTTCGGAGACCACACTCTAGTGACAGGGCTTCAATATCAAAAAACCGATAGAGACTCATTAGTATTCAACGCATCATACGACAGTAATGAAGCCAAAAACTACGGTTGGTATACCCCTTACTACGAACCATCTGGCACTCAGTCAATTTATGCGGCTTACATTGCTGATCACTATCAAGCAACAGACCGTCTAACCATCACACCTTCTCTGCGTTACGAATACATCAAGAGTGAAGGAAAAGGGAACGCCGCGCCGGATTATAATGATCCAGCCGCCGGACATGACTACGGTGAAACGACGCATAAAGGCTTTAGCCCACGTTTGGATATCGACTTTGATGCGACCAATAATACGCGTTTAAACGCCTCCTACGCCTACGCTTTAAAAGCACCAACCGTTGATAACATCTACTCAGTGCAATATGCGCGAGCTACCGCTACGGCTACTGCTTTGAATCTGGACGTGTCTCGTATCCATGCTTATCAAGCAAGCGTTATCAACTTAACGGAAGGGCTGGTGAACTCTCGCGATAACCTCGCAACAGAGTTAACTTTGTTCTATAACGATGTTAGCGACACAGTTGATATACGAACGGGCGAAAACCTCGACAAAAATACTACTGAGTTACAAAGCTGGAATACAAACCTAGATGGCTTTAAAAACTACGGCTTTGAGCTAATTTCACAATACCGGATTGAAGATTTCTACAGTAATTTCTCAGCAAGTTACATTCGCGGCAAAAACAAAGGCAGTCTATCTGACTCCACAGGTTCAGATGATGATCACCCTGATGTGCCACCATTAAATATCAACTTAGGTTTAGGTTACGAATGGATTCCAGGTTTACGCACTGGCTGGGAAGTCCGTTGGTATGATGCGCAAACCAAAACCAAGGCAAGCGGTAACAATTTAAAAGTGAAATCGCCAAGTGAGCAATACACGCTACAAAACGCTTACGTGGTTTGGGAAATACAACAAGTCGAAGGCTTGAGTGTTGGCGCGGTTGTGAAAAACTTAACCGATCGTTACTACGAAGCATACCTATCTAATGGCGTGCCTTCGCCTGGTCGCGAAGTCAAACTGCACCTCACTTATCAATACTAACCATACCTAAAAGATGCAGGGCAGACATTAACTGCCCTGCTGTTTCTTAACGAACAACCATAATTGCACACCGTTTTATTTATCAGTACTATCATTTCTTTTTGCTTGCATCACACTATGAACAACTTAAAAACATTGTTTCTTCTTGCTTGCTTCGTTCCAGCAAGTCAAAGCCTGGCACAGACTTCTGAGAGCATTGCTGACTACTTACAAGAGCAGAGTCAGCACCAAGTTATTGAGGATCATTACGCACAACCAACAACAAATAATCTGAATCTAGACGCCAAAACAAACGCGTTAACTTGGCATGAAGATGGAAAGCCGGATCACTGTCGTTATGCCAAGCAGCCTAAAGACGTCGCAACGCATTTCGACTACGGTGAAGCAAACGATCTATCTGACGGATTGCAACACTTTGATTTACCAGAGAGGCACTCGGCAAAGGGCAAGTCAACACATCGCACTTATGCTAATAACCCTCACCTTCTTCCTGGCAATAAACAATTTGCAGCCCCTGAAGACGGTACGTTTAGCCTGTCAGTATCCTCGGATTGTTTTTAAGTCGATACAATAAAAAATGCCCTGAGACAAAGCTCAGGGCATTTTCACTTTTTGTTTGATGGGTGACGTCACCATCTCACCGACTTGAATCTATTCTTCGTCAGCGTCTACTTCAGCGTCACGTGCTTTGCGGGCTTCTTCTTTACGAACTTTTGCCGCTAGTTGTTCTGCTTCACGCTCTTGACGTTGCGCTGCTTTACGCTCGTTACGAACCACTTGGTTTTGGATAAAACCAGCCAGTTCTTGTTCAGCCCAAGCTTGTGCTTTCTCTTCGCTGTCAAAGCCAGTTTCACGCTTTGATACTACAGTCTTACGAGATGTCACTTGGCGAGTGATTTCTGCGCTCCAGCCGTTACGTTTTTCAGTGACGCGGATAGCAAATTTTGGATTCTTAGACATTTCTTTCATTTCCTAAGGGATTTAGGGATCAATCAGGGATTCGGTCAACTTGATAACTCCATCTAAGCTGAGCTGTTTAACACCATCCCTTGGTAAGCGCGGTATTAGAGCATAAAAGTAATCTAAACGCTGCAAGTTTTTTACGCGAGATAATAGATGACAAAGAAGAGGCAGAACAAAGCAACGTTTCGCCCAGTCACTAGAAAAAGCGACAAAGAAAAAAGATTGATAAGAAAAAAGAAAGCGCTGGTCTCTCAACCAACGCTTTACTTAAGCTAGATTAACCTGAGGTTAATTAACCGATATTCTTACGTGCATTTTGGAACATACGCATCCAAGCACCATTTTCACCCCAACCTTCCGGAGCCCAAGAGTTTGCAACTGTGCGGAATACGCGCTCTGGGTGAGGCATCATGATAGTTACGCGACCGTCTGCTGTTGTTAAACCGGTAATCGCGTTTGGCGAACCGTTCGGGTTGTTCGGGTATTGTTGTGTTGGGTTACCGAGGTTATCCACGTAACGAACCGCAACCGTACCTGATGCCTCGATCGCTGCTAGGTGCTCTGCATCACGTACTTCTACACGCCCTTCTCCGTGGGAAACCGCGATTGGCATGCGCGAACCAGCCATTCCGTCGAAGAATACAGAATCAGATTTCTGAACTTCAACTAGGCTAAAGCGCGCCTCAAAACGCTCAGATTCGTTACGAACAAAACGTGGCCACAAGTCTGCACCCGGGATCAGCTCTTTCAGGTTAGAAAGCATCTGACAACCGTTACATACACCTAAAGAGAACGTCTCTTTACGGTTAAAGAAGGCTTGGAACTGTTCACGAGCTTGTGCGTTAAACAGGATAGACTTAGCCCAACCCTCACCCGCACCTAGTACGTCGCCGTAAGAGAAGCCACCACAAGCTACTAGGCCATGGTATTCATCCAGTACCGCTTGACCCGTTAGGATATCGCTCATATGAATATCGGTTGCTTCAAAACCTGCGCGGTCAAACGCTGCAGCCATTTCAACGTGGGAGTTAACCCCCTGCTCACGTAGAATCGCCATCTTAGGCTTCGCACCTTTTGCAATGTACGGTGCTGCAACGTCTTCATTTACGTCGAAGCTGAGCTTAACGTTTAGACCCGGGTCAGAGTTGTCTTTCTTAGCTTCGTGCTCTTGGTCTGCACATGCTGGGTTATCTCGTAGCGCCTGCATCTTATGCGTTGTTTCAGCCCAGATAACGCGTAGTTCGGTACGTGAGCGTTCAAGCACAACTGCATCACCAGAAGAGATAATAAAGTCGTCTGAAGCGTTAACTGAACCAATCACATGTGAACATGCCTCTAAGCCGTTTGCCGCCAGAGTAGATAGAACTGAATCCAGATCATCATTCTTAACTTGAACAACCGCACCTAGCTCTTCGTTAAATAGAACGGCTAGCGCATCGTCACCCAACTCTGCGATGTTCGCTTTTACGCCACAGTGACCCGCGAATGCCATCTCAGCAAGCGTTACAAATAGACCACCATCACCTTTATCGTGGTAAGCAACCAGTTTGTCATCACGAACCAGTGTTTGCATTGCATCAAAGAAGCCTTTTAGCTGCTCAGCGTTATCTACGTCAGCAGGTTTGTCACCCAGCTGTTTGTATACTTGTGCCAATGCTGTCGCACCTAAGCGGTTTTTGCCGTTACCCAAGTCAACAAGAACTAGAGAAGTATCGCCTTTGTCAGTGCGTAGTTGTGGAGTCACGGTCTTACGTACGTCTTCCACACGACCAAATGCCGTGATAACTAGAGACAGTGGAGAAGTGACTTCTTTACTCTCGCCGTTCTCTTCCCACTTGGTTTTCATCGACATGGAGTCTTTACCAACTGGGATCGTCAAACCTAATGCAGGACAGAGCTCTTCACCCACCGCTTTGACTGCTTCATAAAGACCGGCATCTTCACCTGGGTGACCCGCTGGCGACATCCAGTTCGCAGACAGTTTAATGTGTTTAATATCACCGATGTCTGTTGCCGCAATGTTCGTTAGTGACTCACCAACCGCTAGGCGAGCCGATGCACCAAAGTCTAGTAATGCCACTGGCGTGCGCTCACCCATCGACATAGCTTCGCCGTGGTAAGTGTCATAGCTTGCCGCTGTTACTGCACAGTTTGCTACTGGTACCTGCCAAGGGCCAACCATTTGATCACGAGCAACCAGACCCGTTACTGTTCGGTCACCGATAGTAATTAGGAATGTTTTTTCTGCAACCGCTGGAAGACGAAGTACGCGATCCACCGCTTCATTAAGCTCAATACCATCACGAACAATGGCAGGGCTTTCCACCTTTAGTGTGGTTGCGTCGCGGTGCATCTTCGGTGGCTTACCAAGCAGGATATCCATTGGCATATCGATTGGCGTATTGTCGAAGTGAGAATCTTCTAGCGTTAGATGACGCTCTTCAGTTGCCACACCCACCACTGCATATGGTGCGCGTTCACGCTTACAGATTGCATCGAATGCTTCCATGTTTTCTGGCGCTACCGCAAGAACGTAACGTTCCTGTGATTCATTACACCAAATTTCTAGCGGACTCATGCCCGGCTCATCGTTTGGTACATCGCGTAATTGGAACTTACCGCCACGCTCACCGTCGTCGACAAGTTCAGGCAATGCGTTAGAGATACCGCCCGCACCCACATCGTGGATAAATGCGATTGGGTTGTCGTCGCCTAGCTGCCAACAACGGTCGATCACTTCCTGACAGCGACGCTCCATCTCTGGGTTTTCACGCTGTACTGAAGCAAAGTCCAGATCTTCTGCTGACTGACCAGATGCCATCGAAGACGCCGCACCACCACCAAGACCGATGTTCATTGCAGGACCACCAAGTACGATTAAGCTCGCACCCACTGGAATTTCTTTCTTCTGCACGTGTTCGTCACGAATGTTACCCATACCACCAGCAATCATGATTGGTTTGTGGTAACCACGGATTTCTTCACCCGCGTGAGAGGTCACTTTTTCTTCGTAAGTACGGAAGTAACCCAATAGATTTGGACGACCAAATTCGTTGTTGAATGCCGCGCCGCCTAGAGGACCTTCAAGCATGATGTCTAGCGCGTTAACAATACGACCTGGCTTGCCAAAGTCGGTTTCCCATGGTTGTTCAAAACCAGGAATACGTAAGTTAGAGGTTGTAAAACCAACCAGACCCGCTTTTGGCTTACCACCGATACCCGTCGCGCCTTCGTCACGGATCTCACCGCCTGAACCAGTCGATGCGCCCGGCCATGGAGAGATTGCCGTTGGGTGGTTGTGCGTCTCTACCTTCATTAAGATGTGCGCATCTTCATGGTGGTAAGTGTATTGACGAGATTTAGGGTCTGGGAAGAAACGACCCGCTTTAGAGCCCGTCATAACGGCCGCGTTGTCTTTGTATGCAGACAGCACATAGTCAGGTGTCGTTTCGAACGTGTTTTTGATCATTTTGAACAAAGACTTAGGTTGATCTACCCCGTCGATAGTCCAATCTGCGTTAAAAATTTTGTGGCGACAGTGCTCTGAGTTCGCCTGAGCAAACATCATCAATTCAATGTCGTTTGGGTTACGCCCAAGCTTAGTAAAGTTCTCTACCAAGTAATCAATTTCATCTTCTGCGAGTGCCAAGCCAAGGGAAACGTTTGCTTCTTCAAGCGCAAGACGACCGCCCGCTAAGATATCAACATGCGCCACAGGCTTAGGCTCTGCGACTGTAAACAGCGCTGACGCAGCTTCAAATTCTGTAAATACCGTTTCCATCATGCGGTCATGAATTAACGCTTTGACAGCGTCAACTTGAGCTTCTGATAGAACAACTGAAGATTCGACATAATAAGCCGTACCGCGCTCTAGACGTTTCACTTTATCCAAGCCACAGTTAATAGCGATATCGGTAGATTTAGAAGACCAAGGCGAGATAGTGCCTGGACGAGGCGTAACAAGAAGTAGAAGACCTTCTGGCTCATGCTCTTCGATGGTTGGGCCGTAAGTTAGTAACTTTTCAAGTTTTTCTAACTCTTGGTCATCAAGGTCAGACTTTAGATCGGCAAAGTGCATAAACTCGGCATAAATGCCAGTTACAGGCAGATCTTGTTCACGACAAAGTTCCAGTAGTTTATTAACACGAAACTCAGAAAGAGCTGGGGAGCCACGCAAAATTCTCATGTGCTTAGGTCTCTTATGCAATTGATTAAGGTGATATTGGAATAAATTCAGACACTTAAAATAAGCCCTGTCGAACCTATGCCGATTCCACCTCGTCATTGCGAGCGCATTATATAGCAATTGTTTTTGTGATGTAACACCAAAAGCAACCGTTTGCGTCATTTTTTTTGCCAAATTTGAATTACGACTAAAATGTCGATAAAACACACAATGTCACGCTATAAGTGTGTGATTCACTTTGCCCCATGAGCTCGCTTTGATATAAAGGCAAATAGAAATTTCCTAAGATGTACCTATTAATGCAAATAAGCCAGCTCAACCGACTCAAGCGCAGCGCCCTAATTTTTGTTTCTGTGCTACTACTCTCTGCCTGCCAGATTGAGTCGGAACCCAAAAGTGAATTCGAAAAAATTCAGGAACGTGGCGTGCTTCGTGTTGGCACGCTAAACAATCAGCTTTCCTATTATATTGGTCCCGATGGTCCCGCTGGGTTGGATTACGAATTGGCGCGTCAGTTTGCGGAGCAGCTCGGCGTCAAGCTCGAGATTAAACCTGCCTTTCGCCAAGCCGAGCTTTTTCCTGCTCTTAAGAAAGGAGATATTGATCTCATCGCTACGGGCTTAAATCAAACGTCACAAGCGGTAAAACGCTTTAGACCGGGCCCTGCTTATTATTATGTAAGCCAACAAGTTGTGTATAAAAAGGGGCAACTTCGACCACGTGATATCGAACAGCTGATTGAATACCAAGCATCGAAAGACAGCGAATCTGACGAAGATACAAATGCAGGCGCGCAAACATTAAAGATCGTCGAACAATCGCAATATGTTCCGACACTAACCGCATTAAAGAAGAAATACCCAGAGCTGCAGTTTGAAATTGTTGGCGATGCTGACACGAGAGACTTACTTAAATACGTATCCACTGGTGAGTTGCGTTTTACTGTGACTGACTCTGTGGAACTTTCCCTAGCTCAGCGCCTTTACCCCGATCTTGCGCTCGCGTTTGAACTTACAGAAGATCAACCAGTATCGTGGTTTACTCGACGCTCTGAAGACGAAAGTTTGTATGCGATGTTGATAGAGTTTTTCGGTAACATTAAACAATCAGGAGAACTGTCCACTCTCGAAGAGAAGTACATTGGTCATATTGAAGCATTTGACTACGTTGATACTCGCGCATTCATTCGAGCTCTGGATGACAAATTGCCTAAGTGGGCACCTTTATTCCAAAAATACAGCGAAGAGTTCGACTGGCGATTAATTGCAGCATTGGCGTATCAAGAATCACACTGGAAGCCAGCGGCAAAATCGCCAACAGGTGTTAGAGGGATGATGATGCTTACTCTGCCAACAGCGAAAAGCGTCGGGGTAACAAACCGTTTAGACCCTGAGCAATCTGTTCGTGGTGGTGTCGAGTACTTACGTCGCATTGTAGGTCGCGTGCCTGATAGCATCAACGAGCATGAAAAAATATGGTTTGCCCTGGCTTCATACAACATTGGCTACGGCCACATGATGGACGCACGGCGACTTACTAAAGCGCAAGGTGGCGATCCAAACGCTTGGGCAGATGTAAAAGACAGATTGCCTTTACTGCGTCAGAAGCGTTACTACAGTCAAACTCGCTATGGGTACGCCAGAGGTGATGAAGCGCGTAATTACGTAGAAAATATTCGACGTTATTATCAATCCATCATTGGTCATGTCAGCCAAAGACCAGCGATTGATGAGAATAGCGATGACTTGCAAGTTATCCCGCCGCTCAACCCTGACATTTTGATATCAGGAGCAGTAGAGACCGTTGTAGAGCAAATATCTGGCGCTTCTGACGTCACGGTTGAAGAAGACACCGAACAAGAAAGCCTTGAAGAATAGACCCGCTGTAAACTAGAAAATGACGAGCTCATGAGCTCGTCATTTTTGTTGAGTCCTAGCGAAAACTTATCTAGAATCCAATATTCTGAGTGACACCAACCACACTCAATCATTCCTTTGGTTGGTCGCCTTTTTTCACCGTTAGTTAAACTGATTGCTTTGTAACAGATTGCTTCGCAACCACATGGTTTAGCTCCGTTGATGAAGCGGCGCTATCGGCTACGCTCTGCCGAAATAACGTCACTCATATTAATTAAGCACCGTATTGAAATTGTTTGCTGGCTCTGTGCAATGCAGAAGTCAAATGAAGAACGTTAAACCATCAAATGTTTAGTGCGATTATCGAGCCTATTGTAAAGCATCGATGAACCGCTATTTACTGGTATAAGTCTTGTCTGCAGGAGGTTTTGAATATGAGAAGACGTAGAGTGCAGTCAAAGCGTTTAAATAACACAGTAGCTGCTATCCGACGTAAACGTAAACTGACATGTATGAAAAAGAAAGTAAGTTCACGTAATCGTGTTTTTGTACACTTAGTCAATCACTAGTACGTTCAGGCAAACATCTACCCCGTAGTAGATGTTTGCTAACTCTCACTATTTCCATAGTTTTGTCCACTCTCTCCATTTTCTAATGCTTTTTGTGCTTGTTTCTTCGCTTTAATTTCCTTTCGGCGACGCTTAAAAAACGCTTGTAGCTGAGTACGGCACTCATCTTCTAGTAGCCCCTTTTCAACCAAGGCGTAATGGTAAGCAGCTTGGCTTTCAAACAAATTAAGCACTGTTCCTGCAGCTCCAGCTTTTAAATCTGGCGCTCCAAAAACGACCCGCTTAACGCGGCTATGCAATAAGGCTCCGGCACACATTGGACATGGCTCAAGTGTTACATACAAAGTCGTATCCAGAAGGCGGTAATTTTCTAGCTTTTGGCCTGCTTTACGCAGTGTTTGAATCTCAGCATGTGCGGTAGCGTCATTAGTACCAATAGAGCGATTCCACCCCTCAGCGATAATTTCACCATCTTTGACAAGCACTGCGCCGACAGGTACTTCCCCCTCTGCTTCTGCTTGCTCAGCAAGCACCATCGCTCTGCGCATAAACAATTCATCTTGAGGGGTAAACGGATGGTTAGACAAAGGAGGCTCCAAAGAAACAAAAAACGATTGAATTCAGGAATTTTATCACTAACTTCGGTTTCACTACAGCAACACATCACGGGGCAAAGTTTGCTACTCCAAAAAGCCTAGTTACAAGATCTATCAATGCTCGTTTTGCGATAACAAAAAAGCGCAGATCGAAGACCTGCGCTTTTCGGCTGCCAATTAGCGGCTTTCACACCCTACACGTTTTTACATTGTGTAAGTGTAAGGAGCTTGAATGCCTAGCGGGATACCTACCATCCAATAAGCAACTAGGAAGATAGACCAACCGATCAGCATTGCGATCGAGAATGGCATCATTAATGACGCAAGCGTACCGATACCAGCCGACTTCACATAACGCTGACAGTAAACCACTACAAGAGGGAAAAATACCATTAGAGGCGAAATGATGTTCGATACAGAGTCACCCACACGGTAAGCCGCTTGAGATAGCTCAGGCGAGATACCAACCGCCATTAGCATTGGCACTAGGATTGGACCAATTAAAGCCCATTTTGCCGATGCAGAACCAATAAGTAGGTTTACAGACGCAGTTAGAAGGATCATACCAATGATGGTCACTTCACCAGGTAAGTTCATCGCTTTCAGACCTTCTGCACCATATAGCGCCAGCATCGTCCCAATGTTCGATTGAGCAAACGCAGACAAGAATTGGGCACAGAAGAATGACATGACAATGTATGCGCCCATGGTCGACATAGTATCAGCCATCGCTTTGATAATGTCGTTGCTGGTCTTGAACGTTCCAGACACTTTACCGTAAACGTAACCAGGAATGATAAACAGAATAAAGATCAACGGCACGATAGACTTCATTATCGGTGCTGAGAAGGCCGTAATTTCACCTTCAGGCGAGCGAAGTGCTGATGTTTCTGGAATTAACGCTACAACAAGTAAAGCAATACCCGCCATCATTGCCCAACCTGCATAACGGAATGCTTTTGATTCCAGTTCAGTAAATGAACCTAGGTTTGGCGCAGTTTCCGCATCGTCATCAATTGGCATTTTTGACAAACGAGGCTCGATGATTTTTTCTGTCACGTACCAACCAATCGCTACAATAATGATGGAAGATAGGCCAGTAAAGAAGATGTTCGCTAATGGGTTAACCACGTATTCAGGATCAAGAACCTGCGCCGCGGTTTGCGTAAAGCCTGCTAGTAGTGGATCTATACCTGAAGGAATAAAGTTTGCAGAGAAGCCACCAGATACACCTGCAAATGCTGCCGCAATACCCGCTAGAGGGTGACGACCTGCCGCATGGAAGATAATACCGCCCAGAGGAATAACCAGAACATAGCCTGCATCTGCCGCAGTATGCGACACAATAGCAACCAAAATCAGCATTGGAGTAAGAAGCTTAGCTGGCGTGAAGTTCAGCATCTTCTTAAGACCCGTCGTAATAAAGCCCGAAGAATCTGCAACACCCACACCTAGCATTGCGACAAGTACGATACCCAGTGGCGCAAAGCCAGTAAACGTCGTCACCATGTTAGCAAGGAAACTTGCTAGCGCTTCGCCCGTAAGTAAATTAGTGATGGTAAGAGCTTCGCCCGTTCGAGGGTTTGGAACATCGAATGATACATTCGACAAAAGTGCTGACGCCGCCCAAGTAATGATCAATGCCCAGAAGAACAAAATCGCAGGATCAGGAATTTTGTTACCTGTCCTCTCGATAAAGTTTAAAAAGCGCTCCATACCGCTCGGCTTCGATGATGGTGCCTTATTTACAGCTTGGTTACTCATGGTAACTCCATAGTGAATGATGTTGGTGCCAAGGCCTATTTGAGTAATTATGACGGCCTACTATCCAACGAGTATTCTAGTAAACACTAATGGAGAAAGCACAAGGTTCTATATTTTTTTTCATAATTGGAGACATATTTTGCAAAAACACCACTTCAATTAAACATAATAAAAACAGTAGCACATCAACTCAATTAACAGTTCAAAAACCATTTATTAACCGTGATAAATCCGGTATCAAACAAGAACTACACCCGCATTTGTCTCAGCCCATGTATGCAATTGAACTTAGTTTTCGAATTCACTGTATTGTGAGATCATCGTTTTAAGCTGAACTGATCGCGTCTCGCCGATTCTATCCTTCCAACTAGAGGTAATGGTGATAGTTTTCAGTGTTCCTGAAACCGTGGCAGCTGGGACTTCCCACTCGACGACATAAGATCCAGTAACAGAAGAGCCTGTTGCAATAGAAGCAAAATTTGCAGGTGTGATGGTAGACATCGCCGCAGAAGCACCACGCGTCCGGAACCATTCGAGCTGGTTTTCTGCTAGACGAAGTGCTTCAATACTTTTTATGGCATATTCGGATTCGCGTTCTAGATACACGTTTAGCTTCGTTAAACCTAACGCGCCTACGCCAAGAAGCAGGAAAGAAATTAAGACTTCTAGAAGGTTAAATCCTTTTTGTTTAGAGATCATTCCAAGAGCCCTTCTTCCATCTAGGAATTGCATGCGCATTCCTTGAATTGTCTATCACATCTTTATTGTATCTAAAGTCCAAAGAATCGAAGAAAACCGCTGCCTGATCTTCACTATCAAAATATTGACCACCAGATACCGTAAAAGAACCATGCTGATAATAAGAAGCTATTGTCCTGTATGAGTCTTCTACAACACTTGACACATGATTTAGGTGAGCATTGGCTTCGAACCCAACCCAATCCGCTGTTGCCGGAGCATAATCATGATTGAAATGAAACAAGACCCCTTTAAACTTATTTGATGTAGCGCCGGAGCTCGGTGGTCCCATCACGGAGAAAAGACCATCATGAATGAGCACTGTTACGCCATTGGTCGATGATGTAGCATTCACCAAATCATTGTATTCCGATTGCTTGATTTCACAGCCCCCTTCAACCCATAAATGATGCTTCCCTGACTGAATTTCTGCTGTTAAAGCAGCACCACAATTAGGTATGCCACCAGCCCCTGAGCCCGTCATAACATGAAATACACCATTATCTCGGACATCATTATGCTCTTCAGCCTTTACTCCAAAGAAGGATTCAAATGGCTTTAAATCTGTATCTTGAGTAAAATCATCACCAGTACCAACCCCGCCAACACTAGATGAGAGATGACGGTTTGCCGTCGTGTTTGCACAATCTTTATTTGTAGGGTTGTTAAAATCGGCATAGGGAGACTCTCCATGAATTACGCCTTTATTATCAACTGAAGAGGAGTAAAAGCGCTTTTTATACCTTAACGCAATACACTCCCACCCATCGCTGCTCAATTCCCCTGGATCTGGAGTAGAAAACGTTGCACTAGAATGAAAATAAATGTCGGCACTAGACTGCATTGCACCATAGCTCAAGTTACCTCCCAAAATAATCTCCTTACTAATGCTTGTAAATCCAACATTAGAAGTAACCAAATACCCATTGGAAGTACTCGTAAAATTCGGAACCGTCCAAAGCCCTGAGCCACAATCTGTTATTACTGCAGGTACAATATTACTAACTCTAAATTGCGCCCATGCACATTCAACACCTCCTTCAGCTAACCAATGTGCTTGTCGAGATTTTATTTCGTTTTGCGCAACTTTTATTTGAAAAAATACACCTTTGGATGATGCTAATGATGCAATTAAAGCAAGTAATAAAAGTATAGAAGTCACAAGCAAAGTGGTATAACCGGAATAGTTATATTTAGATGTCATTGCCAATTCCTTTGTTTGATAGAAAACTCCGCGACTTCACTAAAGACTCCATCAATCGTTTGCAAACCTAACTTAACGTTCGTGACCGAACTTACATTTCCTCCATTAGTCACTGTTTCTGAACTAACGGTGAATTGGGTAACTTGGAAAATATCATCATCAAATAGAGAACGACAAAAATCTATACCATCAAAAGATAATATTTGTGTTTGAGACACAACGCCTTTTTCACATATAAAAAACCGAGTATCTCTCTTCTCATACTTAATATTTCGATAGTCTTCATTGGCAGCTGAGTCTTCTTTAAAATACACAAAACCAACAGAAGAGGCGCCGCTCAGCATTATGGTTCCTGTAGCTCCGGATAATTTGAGTGAACTACCGTTCCCACCATCATAACCTGCTCTTTGAATATCTTCTTTCATAACAGATAAAGTGATATTAAGACCTTGCAATAAATTTAGCTCTAAGCTTTTTTCTTTTGCTGTTTTTTGTAAAGTCAAGAATATAGAGCCCACTACACTAAGAACAATTAACCCGATTAAAGAACTAATCATTAATTCAATTAAAGAGCTACCTATTTGATAGCGTTTGTTAGCACTGATGGTAATCATATAACTTCGCTCCAGAATTACTACAAATCTTAATCCTCCCAGGAGGGTTTGAGAGCTTTGCTTGTAGTTTTATGTTTTGAGCATTGGTTGGGAAAAACTCTATATTTCCTCCTTGGGGCCGTCCACGGACCTCATCGAAGCTTATTTTTTGATTATCGTAACTGTGCTTCAAAGATAATTCAGAGTATGCGGAGCCGGAAAGGTTTAAGATTACTCCCCCTGAGCCGATAGATGAGTCAGTTAACTGTAGAGACCATGCACCTTGACTGACAACAACGTTTTTAGCCATTGAGAAATGTATATATAACTTTTGATTTCTCATTACCGCCTCGGACTTACTTTGGCTTAGAAAACCAGCTAATTCAGTTGCCAATCGCTGCATTTGCACAGTTTGTGAAACACGGCTAAAGCTTGGAGCTGCAAACGCCAATATAATACTCAGTACAGCCACAGTAATAAGAAGCTCCAACAACGTAAACCCGCGAGGCATTTCCCAAATTCCTATGTAAACGGCAAAAGGGCCGTAATTCATCTTGCACAGATGCTATCACCTGCCAAAAATAGGCGGAAAAGTGAAAAGGAAACTACTCGTGATGATTCGAATTTCTCGCTGTAACAGCTACAAAAAAAGATTGGGAGGGATGACATTGATCGAATTACTGATAGCCGTAGTGATTGTCGGGATCATTGCGGCTGTCGCCTACCCTTCTTACACCAATCATGTGCTCAAGTCTCATAGGACGGTTGCCTTGAGCGATCTTAGTCGAATTCAGCTAGAGCTAGAGACATCTTATGATGGTGGGTACGACTGGAGTCATATTATCTCTGGAGGCACATGCACTCTATGCGATTCAGACACAGATAGATTTTCTTTCAATATTGCGAGCTCTGCAAGTACGGCCTATACCATTACAGCAACAGCAAAATCGGCTCTGGGGCAAGACGACGACGAGTGCTTGACTGGCGCTAAAACGATTACTTTAACGTCAACAAATGTCGAAGAACCAAGTGATTGCTGGAATTAGAAGAACACCGAGATGCAAAAAGGCCTGCATTTTAGCAGGCCTTTGTATTTGTGCTTTTCACTAACGTCTTAGCTGGTTAAATCATCAAAGAACTTTTTCACACCGTTGAAAAAACCTTCTGATTTAGGCTTGTGCTTTGTCGCCGCTTCACCACCACAAGACTCTTCAAACTCTTTAAGCAGCTCTTTTTGGCGTGAGCTTAGGTTTACTGGTGTTTCAACAACCAACTTAACAATCAAGTCACCGATACCGCCACCGCGGACGCCTTTCACACCTTTACCACGCATGCGGAACATACGACCTGTTTGCGTTTCTGAAGGCACTTTTAGGCTTACGCGACCATCTAGAGTTGGTACCTCAACTTCACCACCTAGAGCCGCCATCGCAAAGCTTACAGGCACTTCACAGTATAGGTTGTTACCATCACGTTCGAAGATATGGTGCTCTTTCACGTGCACTTGTACATACAAGTCACCCGCTGGAGCTCCCATCTCTCCCGCTTCACCTTCGCCAGATAGACGAATACGGTCGCCAGTATCAACACCTGCAGGGATCTTAACGTTAAGTGTTTTGGTTTTCTGTTTACGACCTTGACCATGACACTCATTACAAGGGTCTTTAATGATCTTGCCTTTACCGTGACAGGTTGGACAGGTTTGTTGCACTGCGAAGAAGCCTTGGCGCATCTGTACTTGACCATGACCATGACAGGTACCACATGTTTCAGCAGATGAGCCTTTCTTCGCGCCACTACCATCACAGGTATCACAGTGTACGAGTGTTGGTACTTCGATCTCTTTCGTTACACCACGAACCGCCTCTTCTAGCGTCAGTTCCATGTTGTAACGTAAGTCCGCACCACGTTGAGCACGGTGACCACCACCGCCACGACGACCACCACCAAAAATGTCGCCGAATACATCGCCAAAGATGTCGCCGAAATCAGCACCGCCGCCACCAAAGCCGCCGCCACCGAAACCACCGCCGCCTTGTTCAAAAGCAGCATGACCGTACTGGTCGTACGCCGCTTTCTTTTGAGGGTCGGTCAGAACTTCGTACGCTTCTTTTACTTCTTTAAACTTGTCCGCCGCAGACTCATCACCCTGGTTTCGGTCTGGGTGGAATTTCATCGCTAGACGCTTGTACGCCTTTTTGATATCGCGCTCTGAGGCATCACGGCTTACGCCTAATACTTCGTAAAAATCACGTTTTGACATGTTCTTCGTCACCAGTTAATTACTACAAACGGCATCGATTCACCGCTTGGTGTTTGTATCGTTCTAGGTAAGTGCACTTATCCGCAACATACTTAACTAGAAAGACAGCGTTTACAAACAGACGGGCGTAAGAGTTGCCCCAAACGCCCGCACACGAAGTCTTATCGACCCCAGATGGCTTTGCAGCCATCTGGTTAAGAAGTATTATTTCTTGTCGTCTTTAACTTCTTCGAACTCAGCATCTACAACGTCGTCTTCTTTAGACTGTGCACCTGCGTCAGCACCTTGTGCTTGCTGCGCTTGAGCTTGTTGTTGAGCGATTTCCATCAGTTTTTGAGAAGCTGTCATTAGTGCTTGAACTTTAGCATCGATAGCTTCTTTGTCTTCGCCTTTGCGCGCTGTTTCTAGCTCAGAAATTGCTGCTTCAATCTTCTCTTTCTCTTCTGCAGGTAGTGCTTCACCAGCTTCTTCTACTTGCTTACGAGTACCGTGAATCATTTGGTCAGCTTGGTTACGTGCAGTCGCTAGCTCTTCGAACTTTTTGTCCGCTTCTTTGTTAGCTTCTGCTTCTTGAACCATTTTCTCGATGTCTTCATCGCTCAGGCCGCCAGAAGCTTGGATAGTGATCTTCTGCTCTTTACCAGTCTGCTTGTCTTTCGCTGACACGTGTAGGATACCGTCCGCATCAAGGTCAAAAGTAACCTCGATTTGTGGCATACCACGTGGTGCAGGCTGGATGCCTTCTAGGTTGAATTGACCTAGAGACTTGTTGTACATCGCTTGCTTACGCTCACCTTGTAGAACGTGGATAGTAACCGCGCTCTGGTTGTCTTCCGCTGTAGAGAAAACTTGGTTCGCTTTAGTTGGGATAGTTGTGTTCTTCTCAACTAACTTAGTCATTACGCCACCCATTGTCTCGATACCTAGAGACAGTGGAGTTACGTCTAGTAGTAGTACGTCTTTAACGTCACCAGCAAGTACACCACCTTGAACTGCAGCACCCATTGCTACTGCTTCGTCAGGGTTTACGTCACGGCGCGCTTCTTTACCAAAGAACTCAGCAACTTTCGCTTGAACCATTGGCATACGAGTCTGACCACCAACTAGGATTACGTCAGTGATGTCGTTTACTGATAGATCAGCGTCAGCTAGAGCTACTTTTAGTGGCTCAAGAGAGCGTTGTACTAGGTCTTCAACTAGAGATTCTAGTTTTGCACGAGTCACTTTAATGTTCATGTGCTTAGGACCAGTTGCATCTGCAGTAACGTAAGGTAGGTTTACGTCAGTTTGAGAAGTAGAAGAAAGCTCGATTTTCGCTTTTTCTGCTGCTTCTTTAACACGCTGCATTGCTAGTGGATCGTTCTTAAGATCGATACCTTGCTCTTTCTTAAACTCGTCTACTAAGTAGTTGATTAGGCGGTTATCAAAGTCTTCACCACCAAGGTGAGTATCACCGTTAGTCGCTAGAACTTCGAATGTTTTCTCGCCTTCAACTTCATCGATTTCGATGATAGAGATATCGAATGTACCACCACCAAGGTCGTATACCGCGATAGTGCGATCGCCGCCTTTCTTATCAAGACCGTAAGCTAGCGCTGCTGCTGTTGGTTCGTTGATGATACGTTTAACTTCTAGACCTGCGATACGGCCAGCATCTTTTGTAGCTTGACGCTGAGCATCGTTAAAGTAAGCAGGTACTGTGATAACTGCGCCAGTTACTTCCTCACCAAGGAAATCTTCAGCAGTTTTCTTCATTTTCTTAAGAACTTCAGCAGAAACCTGAGGAGCCGCCATTTTTTGGCCTTTTGCTTCTACCCAAGCGTCACCGTTGTCAGCCTTAACAATTTTGTAAGGCATGATTTGGATGTCACGCTGAACTTCTTCGTCTTCAAAACGACGACCGATTAGACGCTTAATTGCAAATAGCGTGTTTTCTGGGTTAGTTACTGCTTGACGTTTCGCAGGTTGACCTACTAGCGTCTCACCGTCAGTGTAAGCAATAACCGATGCAGTAGTACGTTCGCCCTCTGCGTTTTCAATTACACGTGGTTTGTCGCCGTCTAATACAGCAACACATGAGTTAGTAGTACCTAAGTCAATACCAATGATTTTACCCATCTGGCTATCTCCGAATAAATTCTATTTTCGTTTGGTTATAACCCCAATGTGGGGGGAGGAGAATCGGGTTTCAACCCTTGCTCACAAACAAAAATAATCAATGTTTGCTTCTCTATGCCACATAGATAAGGGCGGCAAAATGCTTTTCAAGGGCAGAATTAAAAAAAAGCGTCTTTTTTCGAAATTTATGTGTTTCTTTCTGATTAGTTGGGAACTCGTCACACTGCTGTAGCGCAACAAAACGCCATTTCCCAGATGAATTTATTTATGCCCGACTCTTCCTAAACAAAAAACGAGCTCATAAGAGCTCGCTTCAATATTAGGGTTGAAATAAATGATTCAAGACATTATGCGTTCGCTTGAGCAGGCTCAGCGTCAACGCCTTCTTCTTTACCAATCTCACCTTCTGTTTTTGCAACAATGGTGTTTACCGCCGTGTCGCCCACAACATTTGAAGACGTACAGAACATGTCATTAATACGGTCAACCGCAGCAATAATTGCCAAGCCTTCAGGTGGTAAGCCTAGTTGGTGAAGCAAAACGCCTACCATTACCACGCCGCCTCCAGGAACGCCACCAGCACCAATAGATAATAGAAGAATAGTTAAACCAAGCGTGAAGATGTCTGCGGTGTTAATTGGCTGGCCAAAAGCGTTCGCAACAAACATCGTTGCTAGAGCAATATAGATAGACACACCAGACATGTTCATCGTTGCGCCCAGTGGTACACCGAAGCCAGCAACCGATTTAGAGACCTGAAGCTTTTCTGTCAGTGTTCGCATCGTTACCGGGATAGTCGCGTTTGAGCTCGCGGTAGATAAAGAGAACAGAATCTGCTCACGAGTTGCACGTAGGAAAGTCTTTGGAGAGGTCCCTGTCGCAAGACTTACTGCCATTGGATAGAAGAAGAAGATCCAGAACACCAACATCGCAACCACCAAGGCCACATAACCAGCCACGGACATCAATGTATTGGCGTTTAGTGTTGCACCCAATTGAATCATTAGCGCGAACACACCATATGGCGCAAGACTCATCACTAACCCAACCAGTTTCATCATGATTTCATTTGCCATTTTGAACGTGCGGATGGCAGGACCACCACGAGAATCCAAAGCTTGAATTGCAAGACCTGTCAGAATTGCCATGAAGATGATTTGCAGCATGTCGCCGTTAGCAAACGCTTGTACTGGGTTGCTAGGAACAATGTTAACAACTAGAGAGAAAATGTCCGGCGTTTCTGTCGTCGTCAGCTGTACGGCCTCAGATACCGTTCCTGCCAGATTAGCACCCGCTCCTGGCTGGAAAATCAAACCAACAGTCAAAGCCGCCGTAATCGCAATGATGGTGTTAAGAATGTAGAGGGTAAAAGTTTTTCCACCAAGACGACCAAATGCACTGATGTCTTTCAAGTCAACAATGCCGCATACGATTGAAACGTAAACTAAAGGAACAACAAGCAATTTGATCAGCGAGACAAACATGCCGCCAACGCCTTCTGCTGCTCCAAGTAGGTATGTATCAAAAATCGCAATACCGCTAAATAAGTACTGAATTGCTGTTCCCAGCACAAGGCCGGCAAACAAGCCTATAAAAATCTTACTAGAAAGCGATTTATCCATTATAAATCTCCGATATGTTGTGTTTGCTATTTACATCTTTGTAGTTATATATGCTTACTTTTAAAGCATTAGTCGCAAATCATACACACGAAGGTTACAAAATAAAGTGATAATTTACATTTTTGTTAACGAAACTATTGTGGAAAAAATGACTATCTTTACATTCCTATGCAGGACAAACATTCACACAACGAATAATTACAATTACTTATAGCCCTCTTCGTTCATAAACACGCAGTGAGATGAGAAGAAATCTCCTATAGGAAAATAATTAACCAATAAGAAAAAATATGAAGGGGATCAAACTTCCATTTTATCGATATACAATGAAGCTCATTACAACAACTTACGTTTAAAACAAAAAAGCGCCCATCAAAAAATGATGGGCGCTTTATACTTGAAAACAGGCAGTTAAGGTTATTTAGCAACCATTACCATTGCCGGACGAATCACACGGCCGTTTAGTTCGTAACCTTTTTGCATAACAAACATAACTGTGTTTGATTCATGATCTGGGCTTTCCTGAATCGACATCGCTTGATGGAACTCTGGGTTGAATGCTTCACCTTCAGGGTTGATTGCTTTCAAGCCAAATTTCGCCACAACGTCGACAAACGTTTTGTGTGTTAACTCAACACCTTCTAGGAACGGCTTAACCGTTTCATTCTCTGTATCTGCCGCTTGAATTGCACGCTCTAGGTTATCAATAACAGGAAGCAACTCTTCGGCAAACTTGTTCAACGCAAACTTACGTGCTTTATCGATCTCTTGCTCGGTACGACGACGCATGTTTTCTACTTCAGCTTTAGAACGCAACACCGCATCTTGCTGCTCTTTTACTTTTGCCTCGCTAGACAATAGTGCCGCTTCTAGTTGAGCAATCTTAGCGTCTGTCTCATCACCAATTTCTTCAAGCTCAGCTTCTACTTCTTGTGCTTCAGCTTCTACTTTTTCAGCCTCTTCGATGATTTGATCAAGCTCTTCTTCTGTAACTTTGTTTTCTTCGTTGCTCATGATATCTCCAGAATTCAACATAATGCCCTTAAAGCCATGCGCGTTTTTGCGGGCTTTAACCACATAAAAATTCGCATATTTAGGTGACTTGCCATTATTATGGGGATGAAGATTCCTGATTCAAGCCTCTTTAATGCGGAAATGCTATGAAAAATCCATGTAACGTGATCGCGATTATCGGAAAACCAAGAGATCAACAAGCAATTCAAACTCATAAAGAGTTGTACCAATGGCTGACCTCTGAAGGCTATAAAGTATTTATTGACGATCGCCTTGCCGAAATACTGGATGATATCCCGCAGAGTCAATTTGCCAGTTTAGTTGAACTAGGAAAAAATGCCGATCTAGCCATTGTGGTTGGTGGGGATGGCAACATGCTAGGCGCGGCAAGAATTTTATCCCGATTTGATGTACCAGTCATAGGGGTGAACCGTGGAAACCTGGGCTTCTTAACTGACTTAAACCCAGACGAGTTCCAAGCGTCTCTGCAAGCGGTACTCGACGGTGAGTATATTGAAGAAGAGCGCTTTCTCTTAGAAGCGGAAGTACACCGTCACGGGCAAATTAAAAGCCACAACGCTGCGCTAAATGAAGCTGTACTTCACCCAGGGCAAATTGCCCATATGATTGAATTTGAAGTGTACATTGATGAAAGCTTCGCCTTCTCTTTACGAGCCGATGGTTTGATTGTCTCCACACCAACGGGCTCGACCGCATATTCGCTTTCTGGCGGTGGTCCAATTCTTTCGCCTAGCTTGAATGCCATTTCACTCGTGCCAATGTTTCCTCATACCTTGTCGAGTCGACCTTTGGTGGTTGATGGAAAGCGTCGAATTAAATTGGTGGTGTCACCAGAGAACCGAGGAACACAAGAAGTTAGCTGTGATGGACAAGTGTCTCTCCCTGTTTCTCCAGGAGACGAAATCCACATCTATCAAAGTCCAAATGTGCTCAAACTCATCCATCCCAAAGACTACAGCTACTATCACGTTTTACGTAACAAGCTTGGTTGGTCTAGTAAATTGTTCTAACACTTGTTACTCAGGGAAATGACTTCAATAAAAAAGCCAGTAGCTTAATTGCCACTGGCTTTTGGCTTTCTTAGACAAGAAATAGACACAAAGTAGTGAGGCGACACGATATTTGCTGTCATTAAAGAGAAGTTTATAAATTTTGATCCTGTGGGCAAAGTTTACACAAAAGATAGAAAAGCAAATTCAATGATCTATGTCCGGTGATATTCTCACCATGAATAGAGTATTAACTCTATTTCATAAAATCAATAAAGGACATATTATGAAGAAAACCATCATTCTGTCTGTTCTCAGTACATTAGCACTTATTGGCTGCCAATCAGAGGAAACGCAAGTCAACAGTGTATCCAACGCAAAAGCGGAAGATATCACTAAGACGAAGCGTGCCCTCGCTCAACAATTGAGTGAGAACTATGCTGCCATTGAACCCATGTTGAGAAGAGATATTACTCCACAACAGACTAGCGTCTCTGTATCAGCATTTGTTCAACAAAACCCCAACTCCGAGTTTAGCCGTCAGCTTGTACAAGCTGACACTCAAATTCGTAGCTGGAAAGGTATTTCTGAATACTCAGATCAGTTGCTGGAAGTTCGTTTAGCGAATGAGAGCATGATAACAGCATGGCAAAGTGGCGAGGTCGAGCCATTATTTGCATTTGAACCAAGTGGTGATGATGAGAATTGGCAATATATCGAAGCATTTGATGTGTATGGCAACATCCATCAACTCGATGTTTACCAACTCCCTGAGGTACCTGTACTCGTTGTTGATAACAACAGCTCTGCAGAGCTAAAAGCAGGCTTGCAAGCTATGCAAGCTGAGATGAAAAAACTCGGTCAGCCAGCTTTAGTTCAACCATATATTGCTGATGAACAACGCCAAAATGCACCGCTATTGTCAAGTAGCACAGTGGGCGAAGCGGCTCCAATTCAAACAACGCAGTTGAAAAAGATCCGTCTAGCCGATGACAAAGAACCTTGGATCTCTGGCAAGGCAGAAATCTACGCTATCGTAACGGGCGTCAATCCAAGTCGTGATGAACCTACTCTCGATTTAGTAGAGCTTCCATACTTAGACTACGATAACCAAGATTACTACCCAAATCAGATCATTATTCACTGGTCTCGTTACCGTTGGGGCGCTGCGGACATCGTGCTCATGGAACAAGATGATGGTACAGACTATAAACAGTTGGCAAAACTCCTTGTTCAAGTTGCTGGAGAAGTGTTGAAAGCGATTCCAGATCCAGAAGTTCAGGCTTACGCGATTATTCCGCAAATCACGAATAAGATCATCGACACGATCCCTGACGGCGTCCTAACGAATGATGATGACTTCGTCGACGTTTACTACACACTAATGCAAGACACATCATACGTGGATCATCCAGGTGCTGGTGTGAATGCAGTAGTCACATTAGAGCCGCTCACGATTAACCCAACTCGTCCGTAACCTGTTCAATTTTAATGAGTCGTTGTAATCACTTCGGCTCATTTTTCCCACTTCATCACAAAAAAGCACCCCACACAGAAATTTTTTCTCACCCGTCTTTACTGTATAAAGAAACAGTATATACTGTTCTCTTATACAGTATTATTCAGTTATACAGGTAAATAAAAATGCTGGCTCATCTAAGTGTTAATAATTTTGCGATTGTTAAGTCTTTACAACTCGAGCTGTCTAAGGGCATGACCACCATCACAGGTGAAACAGGCGCGGGTAAATCCATTGCTATCGATGCTTTAGGGCTCTGCTTAGGCGGACGAGCCGATGCCGGCATGGTTCGACAAGGTGAAGAAAAAACCGAAGTTAGTGCCGCTTTTTTACTGGACAACAACCTACATGCAACGCGTTGGCTAGAAGATAACGATCTGCTTGATGGCAGTGAATGTATTTTGCGTCGCATCATCACAAAAGAAGGTCGCTCAAGAGCCTTCATTAATGGCAGTCCTGTCCCACTATCACAACTCAAATCTCTAGGGCAACTGCTGATCAATATCCATGGGCAACACGCTCATCACCAATTGATGAAAAGCGAACACCAAATGGCTATGCTCGACCAATATGCAGGTCATCTAAACCTACTAAAAAGCACACGAAGTGCTTACCAGCATTGGCGTCAGGCAGACAATAACCTCAAGCAACTAAAAGAAAATAGCCAGAAAAACCAGGCGCAAAAACAGTTGCTTGAATACCAAATCAAAGAACTAAATGAGTTATCGCTAGGTGAAGAAGAATTTGCAGAGCTCGAGCAAGAGCACAAACGACTATCCAATAGTGGTGAACTCGCCACTACCTGTCAGCAAGCCATCGAACTTATTTACGAAGGTGAAGAAGTCAATGCGCTTGGTATTTTGCAATCGGCCAATCACTCCCTAATTCAACTAGCTGAGTTAGATGAAAAGCTATCTGAGCTACCCAACATGTTGTCAGAAGCGATGATTCAACTGGAAGAAACGAAGAATGAATTACGCAGTTATCTAGATGGCATCGATGTGGATCCTGCTCGTATGGCTTATGTAGAAGAACGTTTTTCTAAAGTGATGTCTGTTGCTCGCAAACACCACGTGATGCCAGAAGAGCTATACCAACATCACCAAGATCTTCTGGCCCAAGTAGAAGCGTTAGATTGCTCTGATGAACGTTTAGATGAACTCGCGCAAGAAGTGGAACAAAAGTACCAAAGCTTCCTAAACCAAGCAGAAAAACTACACAAATCACGCAGCCGTTACGCTAAAGAGCTGAATAAGCTGATCACGCAAAGCATGCACGAATTGAGCATGGAAAAAGCGGTATTCAATATCGAAGTCAGCAATGAAAACACGCACCCATCACCACTTGGCATGGACAGTGTGTGCTTCTTAGTATCGACCAACCCAGGACAGCCATTGCAACCTATAGCAAAAGTTGCGTCAGGCGGTGAGCTATCACGCATCTCATTAGCTATCCAAGTGATTACCGCTCAGAAAGTGGATACACCAAGCTTGATCTTCGATGAGGTGGATGTCGGTATTAGTGGTCCAACAGCAGCTGTAGTCGGCAAAATGCTACGCAAGCTTGGCGAGTCTACTCAGGTATTGTGTGTCACTCACCTCCCTCAAGTTGCAGGTTGTGGCCATCAACAAATGTTCGTGGCTAAACAAACAAAAGCTGGCCAAACCGAAACACAAATGCACGCATTAGATGAACAACAACGTGTGGCAGAATTAGCTCGCCTACTTGGAGGTAGCCAAATTACAGATTCTACCCTTGCAAACGCCAAAGAGCTCCTCATCGCCGCTTAGCCATGCTCTTTCAAAGATAGAGTCACGAACACTACTCCGTGACTCTACCTCCCCCATCACCATATCAAAGTGCTTGGGTTCTGATTCCCTTTCGAAATAATGGTCAGTGCCACCCCATAGCTCAATAACTTGGCTATTTGTCATTAGTTACCGCTTAAACTGGATAGAAAATCGCTCATCGACATAAACATACATGTGAGAGAATCAATAAATGCAACTCAACTCAAAATTCGTTGTCAGATTTCCTATCATACGACGCATAGCTTTTTACATCTGCGTCGAGCTTGTTTATTATCAGCGCAGTATTTTAAAGGTTACTAAGAAATTATTATGCAATTAAAGAAGTGGTTAGTTGCCGTACCATTAGCAATGACATTGCTGACAGGATGTTCGGTATTGGAAAAACTGGTTTATCGCATTGATATCAACCAAGGCAACTATGTAGAACAAAGTGCGGTAGATAAGTTAAAGTTTGGGATGACTAAAGCACAGGTTCGCTTCGTACTAGGGTCGCCAATGCTTATTGAAAACGGCTACCCAAACACTTGGTACTACATTTATCACCATACTCCTGGTCACGGTGATCCAGTGCAAAAAGACCTGATCGTTAACTTTAACGACCAAGGCACACTCGCAGATATCAGTGGTGACTTCCCAAAAAGTGACGCATTTTACGAGCAGATCCAGTAAACGGCTTTTGCAAAAAACCTCTCACATGAGAGGTTTTTTATTATCTAGATATCGCGCAATCACACTTTGAATCAATGACGCCATCCATTGAGACTGATATTAAGTCTACTTATTCTTACGTACAGAGCTAGGCTTACCACCGGTGACTGGGTCTGCATTCCCCTCGGCTTTAGCCTGCTCCGCCCGTTTACGACGAATCTCTTTCGGGTCTGCGAGTAACGGACGATATATCTCTATTCGATCTCGATCTCGAACGGTCGCATCTAACTTCACATTACGACTAAACACACCCACTTTGTTCTTAGATAAATCAATTTCAGGGTATAACTCTAACACGCCAGATTGTCGAATGATCTCTTCTACCGTTGCGTGATTATTCACCACTAAATTAAATACACGCTGTTCATGAGGAAGAGCATAGACAACCTCTACGTGAATCATATCTGACTCAATACTCATAACACTCGTAGACCTGTTTTGCGCGTTTAGTGAATGCATTTACCATGTTACTGGTAAGCTCGTTAAAAACCTTACCGAAGGCCATCTCAATCATTTTACTTGAGAATTCAAACTCAAGCTTTAGCTCAACCTTGCAAGCTTGCTCATCTAGCGCGGTAAAAATCCAACCACCACGCAACGTCTTAAACGGGCCATCCACCAAGTTCATCATAATTGCTTGGCCAGGGATCAGCTCATTTGAAGTAGTAAACGTTTTGCTGATACCAGCCTTCGCCACATCGACAGAAGCCACCATACCATTACCCGAAGACTCAATGATTCTAGAGCCCGAGCAACCAGGCAGAAACTCAGGGTATTTAGCAACATCGTTAACCAGATTGAACATCTGTTCAGCACTAAAAGACACAAGCGCAGAACGGCTGACTTGCTTCATACATACTCCTATCGATACATGTACAGGTTTAAAGCTCCTGCCAATTTTACTTTTATTCCACGATTGCGCAAATAAAAGGATTTCCTATCCGATATCCAACCCGTATAATGTCGCTATTATGGCAAAGAAAAAAACGAAACAAAAAGCGGGTAGCAATACTATCGCGCTGAATAAAAAAGCTCGCCACGAGTATTTCATCGATGATGAAATCGAAGCTGGCTTGGAGCTCCAAGGTTGGGAAGTGAAAGCCCTTCGCCAAGGTAAAGCCAATATTTCTGAAAGTTACGTATTTATGCGTGACGGTGAAGCCTTTGTGAGTGGCATGACAATCACTCCTTTAAATCAGGCATCGACACACGTTGTGGCGAACCCCACACGTGTGCGTAAACTACTAATGAGTCGTCGTGAACTGGACAACCTATTCGGACGTGTGAACCGTGAAGGTATGACATTAACGGCGCTCTCTCTGTACTGGTCTCGCTCTTGGGTGAAACTAAAAATTGGCGTAGCAAAAGGTAAAAAGCTGCACGATAAACGTACGGATTTAAAAGAAAAAGACTGGGCAAGAGAGAAAGCACGCGTAATGAAGAGTACACTGCGTTAATCTTGACCACTTAAACGCATAGTACTGGACAGCCAATGCTTTTCTGTTACTATGCGAATATTACCTGGGGCTGATTTAGGATTCGACGGGAATTCAGAAGTCTGAGGTGCATGCCGAGGTGCGGTAGGCCTCGTTAACAAACCGCAAAAAAATAGTCGCAAACGACGAAAACTACGCACTAGCAGCTTAATAACCTGCTCAGAGCTCTCTCGCCCTAGCTTCCGCACGTAAGACGGGGAATAACGAGGGATCAAACCCAAACGCGCTAGCCCGGATTCTCCCGCCTGAGAGATGAACGGCGAATTTTAATTCAGGCTAGTCATTCATTAGCGTGTCGGTTCGCAGGTGGGTGGCGAAATTAAAGATCGACTAAGCATGTAGTACCAATGATGAACGGTTTTCGGACGCGGGTTCAACTCCCGCCAGCTCCACCAAACGTTTGGAAAAGGCCACCTTCGGGTGGCCTTTTTTGTATCAACAATCCACTTTCCACATTGTCTTCTTTTCTCACGCACTCATGCTACCTGATAACTTTTCACGAGCATTGCTGCATAACTCTGAACGTACGCAGATTTAAAAACTCGTTGAGTATTAAGTAACAGACGATACGCTCATAAATACACAACCAAAAGCACATGGAAGTTCAGAAGAACTCATTCAAGGCCAAAAAGTGTGTACTATATGCTCTTCGATTTAAAGTGTTCTAAGTTTTTGGGGTATCAACAACTACGAGTGCTAAATCTAAGTTATAGAATTATGATGGGTTAAAGTTGAACAATTTGGGTTTATCACTAACCATCAAAAGATACTTAATAAGCCTTTTCTTTTGTTCTTGGTTATCACAATTGGCGGAAACATAAATTATCAAGTCAATCTAGCATTACGATGTAAATTAATAAAAACACCTCTTGACCAAGCGACTAATTAACTATTTTCAATATGATTTCATTGTCTGAAACCTAGTATTTATAGAGGTCTTTACCATTCGATAGCTCTCGTTTATTTTGCTTCCAAATTACCTGATGAAAGCCTCAAAAATCCAATATAATATAACTACCAAAGATTAGTGAAGACTGAGTGTTCCAGATTTAAACTTTATTAATGCCAATAAAAAGCGGTCAAGTAGATAAACATAAATCTAAAAATGTAATTTTCAAATTCACAAGTTACAAGGACAATGCAGTACTAATCACATAGTTAACATTAAATATTGTAAAAACACACAATACATATACATTTATAGATTTTTAAAATGAAAAAATTCGATGTGAAAAATTACTTAGTTGGATTTATTACAATCATATTGTTGAGCATTAATATGAGTTTTGGAGAGAGTATATTGAATAGCGATAAAGTTAACCAATACACACCACAAATCAATGGTGTGCTAACAAAAAAAGGGAAGCCGATTAATAACCAAAAGGTTAGTCTTAGTATTGGTTTAAGCGCTTCAGGAAAATCAATAGACTTATCAACATTTACTGACAGCAGTGGTCGGTTTGAATTTTCTCCTGTGTATGAGAACAAAGAGAGCGTTAAGATCCCGCTTATTGAACATTATGTAACTATTGTTTTAACCACAGAACTAGATATTGATGAAAGCGTTATTATTTGGGAAGGTTCGTTCGATGGCTATGAAATAGAGGATTACGTAAAAAACAATATGGCTAATCTAGTCTGTGATGCAGCAAACCCTCTTAAGTACTTTGCTTTTTCAATTGATGATGACGAAAACGATGACTACTACGTAAATAGTCAATGTGATTTATTTGGATATATTGACTCTGACTTATATGGAAATTAAAGAATGCAATCACTCTCACCAAAGCTATCATCTAGAATCGCAGAAATCCCTTATTCTGTATTCGCAACTAATGTTCGTAACGTTAGTGGTTATATAGCAAAGTTTTTTACATTTGATCTAAGGAATGATGTCAAAAAAGGAACGACAAGTGGCTTTATGGGATTTGGTGGAATGACATCAGATTTTGTAGCGATAGGTCGAGGTAAGGGCGAGTTTGCCGATACTTTAGTATTTTCCTTCCGAGGCACTCAAGCAAACATCGGCGACATTATGACCGATGGAAACATTGGGATATCAGGTACCTCATCCGGTTACAGGGTACATGCAGGTTTTGTAAATCTCTTCAATACGATAAAGCCACAACTTGCAGCATACATCGCTGGTTATTCGAAAAAGAACATGAAAGCACCGAAGGCAGTACACTGTGTAGGTCATAGTTTAGGTGGTGCTCTTGCTTCATTAGCGGCAGATTGGGTGAAGAGTCAGTACGGCTATAGCGTACACCTATATACTTTTGGCGCACCAAAAGTTGGCTTTAAACCATACGCAAGAAGGGAGTTAGATTCTTCATATCGCTGCACTCATGGTGCAGATCCAGTTCCGATGTCTCCTCTTTGGCCATTTACTCACGGTGGTATTGAGTATCGGCTAGATGGAAGTTCTGGCATCTACTTCTGCGCTCATGGACTAGGAAAAAAATCTGTTCCGGGTTATGTCAATACCGCTACAAGTAATGAGTGGTCGGCACTACAACCCAAATCTCAAACTTACCTAGAACGCAACGTATTTCTTGACTTCAACAATAGATATAATGCTCGAATGACTGATGGTTGGGTAAGTAAAATAGTCTCTTCAATTTTGACCTTACTAAGAATTTCAGGTCTGGGTCATATAATACAACAAATAGCAACCGTAGGCCTTACTGCTTGGGATCAACTAGCTAAAGCTATGGCGTACATTTCAAAACTAAAAAACGAGTATACAGAACACGTCCGCGGTATTTTAGGTCACATGAATGTAATGTCAGGTAGCGCAGCGATCGACCTATCGAGTATTACTTATAGAGTGATAAAACTTTGTTTTTCGAGACTAGTAAGAAGGTTAGACAGTCATGTTAGAAATGCTCTAAATATAGTAGAGTGACAGTAAAAGACACTAAAAATTATTCTAAAAACTGCTCTATTAGCCTCAACTAGATTGAGCTCAAAAAAATGCGAAGCCATTTAGCTTCGCATTTTTATTGGGTTTAACATGGTTAACAATATTAGAAGCGATATTCCACACCTAGCGATGCTTGGTTAAAATCAGTTTTTGTGTTTGCACCATTCGCTACGTTCTCTGCATTCAGTTCTACGTCGTACCACATATATTCTGCGTTAACTAAGAAGTTATCAGTAACTTTAAAACCAACACCGGCACCAGCGAATACACCTTCGTCATCTTTGTTGCCTTGGAAGCCCGCAACGTTGTAATCCGTCGAGTACCACATTTGACCGCCTTTTGCGTAAAGATCGACACGATCAGCAATAGGGGCTGTAACTTTTAGTGCTGCGGTGTAACCGTCCGTTTCGGCATTTGCTAGGTTATTACCATAGCTACCAAAATCAATGTAACCGCCCTCTAACGCCAAGTAAGGGTTAAAACGGTAACCAACCAAGCCTTGAATAGCATCGCTGTCATCATCAAAGTCATCTTGTCCATCAACTTTTAAGTAACCATAATTGGCGCCGACATAAACACCATGATCTTTGGAGTCCGCTGCGTGAGATAAAGTACTAAACGTTGCTAAAGAAAAAAGGCCAATCAAAGTAACAACATTGCTTTTCATTTCGTTCTCCTCATATAAGTGCCATTGAAAGTTCGAATTATACAAAGCAAATGCAATGCCAATTTTAATTTAATGAAAAACATTTTCTACTTTATAAAAAATTGACATTATTTTGAAATTAAAACAACAAAACTAAAAGTTATACCGTTTTATTTACCTTGAGAAAACAATATTAGATTTCTGTAAATATTAATGATGTAAAACATTCTATTTTATTTGTAGTTTTTTCAAAAGATAGGAGAAATCAATAAACAAACCCCAATCATCAATTATTTACATACCCATTATATTTAGGATTCTTAATTTTTGGTCTGGATTCTTTATGAACGAGTAAGGAAGGTAATCACACATCGGCTTTTTCTCTCTTTGCTTCAATAGGTAAATCTCCTACTCTGTGAAGAGGCTATCTCCATGGGACTGAAGTATGTTAAAAGGCAGTGAGTACCCTTCTATCCGAGCATTGAGGACGTTTGTCGCGGTTGCAAATTACCTCAGCTTCTCTAAAGCGGCGGATGCCCTATGCATTACACAAAGCGCAGTAAGCAAACAAATTGCCGCGCTTGAACAACTAGTGGGTTTACCTTTAATACAAAGAGGCTCGAATGGTATTGAGTTAACTGAGGAAGGAAAACGCTACCTACCGCAAGTCACAGAAGCACTAGAACTTATTCAGAATGCAACCGCCAACTTAATCCAATCAGATTCAAAGCAAGAATTGCTCACCGTGGATGTTACTCCTTCTTTCGCTAGCCTTTGGTTGGTGCCTCATATTGATGACTTCCACCAGCGACATCCCAATATCCGTGTAAGAATCTGTACCGGAGATGGGAACGTCAAAGGTTCAAGCGGTGAAAGCGACTTGCATATTCGTTGTCTTCCATTGTCCACGCATTATGAATACAGCCACTTACTATGCGAAGAAATACTACTATTGGTCGGTTGTACTAACACTCCTGCACTCAAGAATGTGCACGCTGTTAGCGACTATCCGTTGATACCTCAAATCACTCGTCCTCAGTTGTGGGAGCAATTTAAGGCTGCACATGCAGTAGAATCAACCGTTACCTATCACTCTGTAGGCTTTGAACATTTTTACTTAGCTTACGAAGCCGTCAAAATGGGAAAAGGACTCGCCTTACTTCCTGATTTTATGGCGCAGAATTCTATTTTAAGAGGGGATATCCAACGTATTCTCAACCTATCTTTACAGAGTGGTTATGGTTATTACGTGATGATCCCAAATTATCGCCTATCGGCTAAGAAAGTGGCGGCGTTTTACGAATGGTTGAAGAGCAAACTAAGCTAATATTGTTTTCTTGAAATGCTTTTGGTAACCCAAAACAACTCAAAGACTTCAGTATCTGTCTGCTCCAAATTGTGGCATTCTCATTAACACTGTTTCAAAAGGATAAATGGATTGAAAGATATGGACAGCAATTCGCCCAAACTCTCATTACGTACCATTGAGCCAACGGATTACCCTGAGCTTGCAGAACTAATGGACTTAGTGTTTCCTGATGTTGGCGGCTCATGGCCACGGCTGACTATTATGGATCTCATTCATCAGTTTCCTGATGGCCAAATCTGTATTGAAGATAACGGCAAAATAGTCGGTGCAGCATTAACCATTAAAGTGGACTACAACCGCTTTTCTCTTCCTCACCTATATACCGACATCATTACCGAAAACAACGTCATACAGAATCAAGTAACCGGTGATGCAATGTATGGTCTCGATGTATTTGTCCACCCGGACTATCGAGGGCTACGTTTGGGTCGACGTTTGTATGATGCGCGTAAAGAGCTTTGCCGTAGTAAGAACTTCAAAGCCATTTTAGCCGGTGGTCGCATTCCTAATTACCACCAATACGCAGATGAACTGAGCGTTGCAGAGTACATCGACAAAGTAAAACGCCGTGAGCTTCATGACCCTATTTTGTCTTTTCAGCTTGCTAACGACTTCGATGTAAAACGAATCATGCGCGGCTACTTACCAGAGGATAGCGCTTCTAAAGGTTACGCGACACTGCTGGAGTGGGATAACTTTTTCTACGAAGAGGATATTCAATCCGTACACGATGTAGAAAAAACACTGATTCGGATTGGTGTCGTCCAGTGGCAAATGCGCGCGATGAATGACCTGGAGGATTTGCTCGATCAAGCTGAGTTCTTCATTTCTTCTCTTGCGAATTACAAGGCCGATTTCGCCCTATTCCCTGAGTTCTTTAACGCACCGCTGATGGGCTTGCAAAACGACAAAAATTCCGTTGAAGCAATCCGCTTTTTGGCTAGCTTTACAGAAGAGATCAAAAACCGTTTCTCGCAGATGGCAGTCACCTACAACATCAACATTATTGCAGGCAGTATGCCCGTTATCGAAGATGGCAAACTGTATAATGTGGCCTACTTGCTGCAACGAGATGGTGAAATTAACGCTCAATATAAAATCCACATCACGCCTCATGAACAAAGAGACTGGGTGATCGACGGTGGTGACAATGTTCAAGTTTTCGAAACCGATGCGGGCAAAGTCGGCATACTGATTTGTTATGACAGCGAATTCCCTGAATTGGGAAGAATGTTAGCAGAACAAGGCGCACAAATTGTATTCGTTCCTTTCTGGACGGACACAAAAAATGGCTATCAACGAGTACGAATTTGTTCCCAATCGCGTGCCATTGAAAACGAATGCTATGTTGCAATCGGTGGCAGTGTTGGTAACTTACCTCGTGTTGATAACGTGGACATCCAGTACGCACAATCTGCCGTATTCTCACCGTCGGATATCTACTTCCCGCACGATGCAACCTTGACAGAAGCAAGCGCCAACACCGAAATGATGATCTTCGCCGATGTTGATTTGACTAAGTTGAAGCAACTTAATACCGAGGGTTCAGTAACCAACTTACGTCACCGACGCCTTGATTTGTATGGCGCATTTACTAAAGCTAAAGAGTCATAATGGTGTGCCTTATTAGCCGCCACACGGGAGCGTGGCGGCTAATAAAACAAGCAGCAGATTGATTCCGCACAATAATCAGAGGCATGTCAGTTTTTCTCAGCGGTGAGAAACAAGAATTGACCCAGTAGGACATTCGGAGTATCACTCCAACTTCGTTCCGCTTTTATTAGGGGAAAGCTTTTGGAACACATTAACGAACTTCTCATGTCAATGAAGCCTTTGCTTGAGCAATACGGCTACTTGGCGCTGATTGTCAGTATATTTCTAGAAGGGATAGGTGTACCGATGCCTGGTCAATCGCTGATGATCGCGGCATCTTTGCTCTCTTCAGAACAAGTCATGAACCTAAGTATGGTTATGATGGTATCGTGGCTAAGCTGCTTTTTTGGGAATACCTGTGGTTACCTAATCGGTTATTACTTTGAAGGCTGGTTGGATAAAAAAGGCTATATCTCTGGCCCGAAGATGCAAACACTTCAACTGACTATCCAGAAATACGGCCCTACGTGCTTGGTCGTCAGTCGCTTTATTGAAGGAATGAAGCAATTTATGCCTCTTGCATGCGGTATCGCGAAAATGCCACGTAGAGAGTTTTTGCTCGGTAACGCCCTCGCGGCGACGGTTTGGGTATTGGTATTCAGCTTGTTAACTCACTTTGCATTTGAACATTTAAGCGTGTTGAGCAACCTGTACACCGAATACAAATATCTGGTATGGGCATTTGCTGCTGTCTTATTTACGTGGATGGTTTTAGGTATTATTAAACGCAAAAAAGCCAAATCAATGCAATAACGACAGTCCCTTCATTAGTGCATAACTAAAGCTCGTGGTATCAATGAGATACGTAATACGAGCTTTTATCTTTTTCTTTACGTGCAAAATTTAAACAGCCATTTAGACGTCTAGACGTTGACAATGCGTAAATGTGATATTAGTCTGCTCTTCTCTCTTATTATTAACATTGTCGTTTACATGTCCGGTTCCCAACAAACAACTAAAACAGTTGCACCTTCTGCGGTCGCACTGATCCCATTGATTGTATTCCTTGCGCTGTTTATTGGCGTAGGCACTTACTTATCTTTGCAAGGCGTTGAATTTGCCTTCTACCAGCTGCCTGCACCCATCGCGGTATTACCAGCCATCATCATTGCGTTTCTTTTAAGTAAAGAGAAACTTAACCGCTCAATCGAACACTTCATGCGTGGTGTTGGCCACCCAGACATCATCGCAATGTGTATGATCTATCTGCTTGCTGGTGCTTTTGCTGCGGTAGCAAAAGCCTCTGGCGGTGTTGATGCAACGGTGAACCTTGGTTTATCCGCAATTCCAACCAGCATGATTTTGCCGGGCATTTTTCTGATTTCTGCTTTTATCGCAACAGCGATGGGCACTTCGATGGGTACCATCGCAGCCGTTGCCCCCGTAGCGTTGGGGATTGCTGAATCAGCAGGAATGAGCTTACCGTTAACCGCAGGCGTTGTGCTGAGCGGCGCTATGTTTGGTGATAACCTTTCTATCATCTCTGACACCACCATCGCGGCGACACGCTCTCAAGGTTGTGAGATGAAAGATAAGTTTAAAGAGAACATTCGTATTGCTTTGCCTGCGGCGTTGATCGCGATTGCAGTGTTCGCTTTCAACAGTACAGCGACTCAAGTGCCTGCAACTGGCGATATTGAGTGGCTAAAAGTCTTGCCGTACATCACTATTTTGATCCTAGCGGTATCTGGTGTGAATGTGTTTGTGGTTCTGTCGATTGGTATCCTTTTGGCTGGCGGCGTGAGCTTGGCATTGATTGACAATTACGGACTGACTAATCTAGCCCAAGACGTTTATAAAGGCTTTGGTAACATGCAAGAGATCTTCTTGTTATCCATGCTAATTGGAGGTTTGAGTGAACTGATGCGTCGTCAAGGCGGTCTTGCGTTCCTAACCAATTTCGTTAGCAGCCTTATCCACGCGTTTGGCTCTAGCCACTCTAAGCATGCCAACAGCCGCGCGAGCGAGCTAGGTATCGCTGGCTTGGTGTCGATGGTCAATGGCTGTACGGCGAACAATACAGTCGCAATCATTGTATCGGGCAGCGTTGCGCGCCAGTTGGCGGAAGAGAACAATGTCTCTCCTCGCCGCTCAGCAAGCTTGTTAGACATTTTCTCATGCGTGGTGCAAGGCGTGTTGCCTTACGGCGCTCAAGTGTTGCTGCTAGGTTCCGTATTCAACCTATCGCCAATTGAAGTAGTTGCTAATTCTTACTACTGCTTTGCATTAGCGATAGCGGCTGTTGTCGCGGTATTTATCAAACATCCCGCGCGTCAACCTGTAGTGCAAACCGAAAACTAACGACAAATACCGAAAAGGCTCCGAGGGAGCCTTTTTACTTTCTTCTTTATTTTCCTTGCTGCGAGCAGATTTACTTCAAAGCTGAACGCAAACTTTGCGCACTGTGTAAAGGAATCGCAAATCGATGCGCCACATCACGTAGAGCTTCCACCTGAGCCGCGTTACTGATTGCTAATTCGCCTGCCACATCGAAGTGGTTATTCTCAAACCCCACTCTCACATCGAATCCAAGTAACATCGCACTCGCTAAACAGTCTTGCTCTCGCGCGCCAAAAGCACAAATGGCACATCGAATTTCTTCCTCGACAAAACGCGCCAAATTCAAACCTCGTAAATCCCATGGTGAAGACTGCTGAGCTTGGTGATAACGCCCTAACACCACTAATGCATGCTGATGCGTTTTAGGTAACACACCCGTATCACGCAGTTGGAAATAACGTTCAATGTCGGTTGCATCGTAGAGAATAATTTGGCTCACGATGTTGTTTTCAGCCACCCAATGGAAAAAGGCATGCCCTTCTTTCTCACTTGCTCGATCGGGGATTAACTCCCTCAATGCGAAAGAAGCCGCTTCTGGTTTCACAGCTTTGACTAACGCCCGCTGTTGTGGCGGAGAATATAAACCCACCGCTTCTGTGGTGAGCTGAACCACCATGGTTTCTCCCACCGCTTCTTTCACGGCATGGTAAATTGCCATGTTGTCGTCGATGTCTAATGAATGACGTCCCTTGGCGTCTCTAGCATGCAAATGGATCATGGCAGCCCCTGCTGTTTGACAAGCGATAGCCTCTGCAACCAGTTCGTCCGTTGTCATGGGTAAGTTGGCGTGATCATGCTTGGTTTTTCTTGCGCCGTTTGGAGCCACGATAATGGCGATAGGTTCTCGCAAATATTGGTTTGCTACTTCCATGTCTCCGCCACCTCTTTTAACGTCAGTGAGAGTTTACCGACTAGTTCATCAATATGATGAGACTGAATAATGAATGGCGGTGCGAGCAAAATATGGTGCCCATTAACGCCATCAATCGTTCCGCCCATTGGATAGCACATTAAGCCATTTTCCATTGCTCGCTGTTTGATGCGTTTGTCTGCCAATGTGGCTTTACTCAGCGGCGCCTTGCTTTCTTTCTCCGCCACCAGCTCAATGCCCAAAAACAAGCCTTTACCACGAATGTCGCCAATGTATGGTAAATGGGCCAATGCAGAAGTAAGCTCTTTACGCAGCAAAACACTTTGCTGATTCACCGCTGTTAATAAATCATCTTGGAAGATGGTTTCAATTGTTGCCACGGCGGCAGCGCACGCCACAGGGTGCGCCATAAACGTATGACCGTGTTGGAAAAAACCGCTTCCATCAGCAATAGCTTGATAGACTCGATCATTCGCAACCACCGCGCCAATAGGTTGATAACCCGCACCAAGCCCTTTAGCCATACAAACCAGATCAGGTTCTGCCTCTTCTTGCTCAAACGCAAAAAAACTGCCACTTCGCCCAACGCCACACATGACTTCATCCAAGATCAATAACACATCGTATTGGTCGCATATTTCGCGAATACGTTTGAAGTAACCTTGAGTCGCTGGCACAGCTCCAGCTGTGGCTCCCACAATAGGCTCGGCGACAAAAGCCATTACATTCTCAGCCCCCAACTCAAGAATTTTTGCCTCAAGTTCATTCGCCGTTCGCAATGAGTAATCCAATTCCGACTCATGAGTCTGCTGATACCGATAAGCATAGCAAGGGGCAATGTGATGGCTCGGATGCAAGATAGGCTTGAACGGTTCACGTCGCCATTCATTACCACCGACCGCCAGAGCTCCCAACGTATTGCCGTGATAACTTTGCTGACGCGCGATGAATTGCTTCTTCTCTGGCTTACCTGATTCCACAAAATACTGCCGCGCCATTTTTAGTGCCGACTCCACCGCTTCTGATCCGCCACTGACTAAATACACATGGTTGAACTGCTCGGGCATGTACTGACAAATCAATTCCGCTAGTCGCTCACTGCTGTCACTAGTAAAAAATCCAGTATGAGCAAACGGCACTCGCTCGATCTGTTCCAACATCGCTTTTTTAACGGCGTGATGACTGTGGCCAAGGTTTGATACCGCAGCACCACCACAAGCATCGAGATACGGCTTTCCATGCTTATCGAATAGATAAACACCTTCACCTCTATCGATGATTGGCAGCGTGGCATGACAATGACGGTGAAATACGTAAGACATTTGAGCCCCTTCCAATGTGTAATATTTGCACACATCATCAGGAACAACCCCAAACGTGACAAGGGAATAAATTTCACCCTCTATGAGCTTTTGGAATACCACAAACCAAAAGCACCAAAACCTTTGATATTTAAATAATAAAATAAAAACAGGCCAGCTTTTTTAAAGGCTGGCCTATGGGTAACCAAAAGCTAAAAACAGAATCGTTTTACGCGTTTAGTGCCTGTTCTAAATCGGCTAGAATATCGTCAATGTGTTCAATACCCACCGATAAACGAATCATCTCTGGAGACACACCAGCTTGTTTTTGTTCTGCTTCGCTCAACTGACGATGGGTCGTCGATGCTGGATGGCAAGCCAATGATTTTGCATCGCCAATGTTCACCAAACGCTTAAAGATTTTCAGAGCGTCATAAAAGCGCACTCCTGCGTCATAACCGTCTTTTAAACCAAACGACAAAATCGCAGAAGGCTTACCTTTCATGTATTTTTCAGCGAGGTTGAAGTGTGCTGAACTTGGCAATCCGGCATAACTCACCCAACTGACTTTGTCATTCTGTTCCAAGAACTCAGCCACTTTGAGAGTGTTCTCGGTATGGCGCTCCATACGCAGCGGTAACGTTTCTAGCCCTTGCATAAGCATAAATGCATTCATCGGTGATAATGCCGATCCGGTATTACGCAATGGTACGGTACGCGCGCGCCCGATAAATGCCGCCTCACCAAACGCTTCGGTATACACCACGCCGTGGTAAGAAGGTTCTGGTTGGTTGAAAACTGGAAAGCGGTCTTTGTGCTGCGCCCAAGGGAATTTACCGGAATCCACAATCACGCCACCTAATGTGGTGCCGTGTCCACCAACGTACTTAGTGAGGGAGTGAACGACGATATCCGCACCGAATTCGATGGGTTTGCACAGTACTGGTGTCGCGACGGTGTTATCCACAATCACAGGCACGCCTTGTGCGTGAGCAAGCTCCGCCACACGTTCTAAATCAATGATATTACCTGCAGGGTTACCAATGCTCTCGCAGTACACCGCTTTGGTATTTTCATCAATTAACTCGGCCAAACTTTCTGGCTTGTCATCTTTGGCAAACTTCACTTGAATACCTTGATTTGGCAGCATGTGCGCAAACAAGGTGTAAGTACCGCCATAAAGTTGCGGCGTAGAAACGATGTTATCGCCTGCTTGCGCTAAGGTCAGAATCGCATAGTTAATCGCTGCACTCCCCGCACTCACGACCAACCCGGCAATGCCGCCTTCTAACGCCGCCATGCGTTTTTCCAGAACATCGTTAGTCGGATTCATGATGCGAGTGTAGATATTCCCCGGCACTTCCAAATTAAACAGATCAGCTCCGTGCTGCGCGTTATCAAACTCGTACGCGACCGTTTGATAAATCGGTGTCGCGACAGATTTAGTGGTAGGGTCAGTTTCGTAACCAAAATGGATGGATAGCGTTTCGTCTTTCATGTTCTTCCTTGAGCGTCATCGAGATAAATCGTGGACTTATCATGCCGACTTTTTAACCACAGAACCTCGTTATGGGTCACATTGCCCAAGTCCAGAAACGTTTATGAAATGGGAAAAGGTAACATTTTTGATATTCATCGATAGGTATAACTTGCGCTTGATTGAAAGTCTTTAATCTTGTTGATAATCCTCCTTCAATATGAACTAAAGTGAATTTGATCTATTGAGTTCTCAAACTCATTGAGATGGGGGCAATAGGCAAAAACCTTACTCTGTATGGAGATGACCGATGAACAAAAACTGGATCCCTATTGCCCTCTCTGGGCTTGCTTTAACGGGGTGTTTTTCTGAAGAAGCGAAAGAAGCCGTCGCCGAGCCGCTAAAAGTAACCGCCGCAGACAAAATTTATTATGGTGGCGATATCCTAACCATGGCTAGCGATAAGCCAGAGTACGCCGAAGCCGTCGCAACATTAGGCGAGAAAATCATTTATGTCGGCAGCAAAGATGGAGCGATGGAGCACAAGTTCGGTAAAACACAGTTGGTCGACTTAAAAGGCAAAACTATGTTGCCTGGCTTTGTTGATCCACACAGTCATGTGTATGGCGTTGGTCTACAAGCCATGGTCGCAAACGTGCTGCCATCTCCTGATGGCGAAGCCGATACCGTGGCGAAAATCATCGAAACTCTAAAAAATGCCGCGAACAATGATACGCAACGCCTATTCATTGAGAAAACGGGTTGGATTTTAGGTTTTGGTTACGACGACGCCCAACTGGATTACTACCCTACCAAAGCGGATCTCGATAAAGTCAGCACAGATAAGCCTGTATTGATCATCCACACTTCGGGGCATTTGAGTGTCGCGAACAGTAAAGCGTTAGAGCTAGCAGGTATCACGGCAGAATCGGAAGATCCAAAAGGTGGCATTATCCGCCGAATGGAAAACAGCCAAGAACCAAATGGTGTTCTAGAAGAAAACGCGCACTTTGCAATGCTGTTCAACCTCAATAAGTTGATTGATTCTGAACTTCAAGATCGCATGTTAGAAGCCTCGCAAGGTATGTACGCGAAATATGGCTATACCACGGCTCAAGAAGGACGAGCAACATCAGAAGGTTATGAAGCGATGAAACGCGCGTCGAAAAACGACAAACTGATGATCGACTTGGTTGCGTACGCAGATATGGTATCGAGCAGCGATTTTATGGACTCGGAATACAACATGCCAGAGTACACCAACCATTTCCGCATCGGTGGCGTAAAGCTAAACTTTGATGGCTCTCCACAAGGTAAAACGGCATGGCTAAGTCAGCCTTACTTCCACCCGCCACATGGACAAGATAAAGACTACGCTGGCTACCCAACTTTCGAAGATCAACAAGCTTACGATTACGTAGAAACAGCCTTTAAAAATGAATGGCAAGTGCTGACGCATGCCAATGGTGACGCGGCGATCGAGCAATTTATCAACGCAGTGACCAAAGCAAATGAAAAGCTAGGAAAGCAAGACCGCCGACCTGTACTCATTCACGGCCAAACCATGCGCCAAGACCAAGTAGATCGCTTAGCGGCGCAAGGCATCTTCCCTTCCTTGTTCCCTATGCATACTTTCTATTGGGGTGACTGGCATGTGGACTCGGTACTCGGCCATCCTCGTGCCGATTTCATTTCACCAACTCAAGCGGTGAGAAAGGCGGGGTTAAAATTCAGTACACACCATGACGCACCTGTGGCGCTGCCAAGTTCATTCCGAGTATTGGATGCGACCGTCAATCGCACCACCAGAACCGATAAAGTACTGGGGCCAGATCAGCGCGTTGACACGTATACCGCACTGCAAGCCATGACGATTTGGCCGGCTTACCAACACTTTGAGGAGTCGTATAAAGGTTCTATCGAGGTGGGTAAGAATGCGGATTTAATCATCCTCGATAACAACCCGATGAAGATTGAACCTAAGGCGCTAAAAGACCTAAACGTGGAAGAAACCATCAGCCGAGGCGAGTCGGTTTATCAACGACAGTAATCCAAAATAAAACACCGCCGTTATCGAGGCGGTGTTTTCTATCTGACTCACCAAGCACTTTATCTATTTGTTCGCCACTTGCTGTAATAACCAAGTACGAAACTTGTTTGTGGACTGGCTTCGTGTGTTCATGATCAAGTAGTACCCTGCATTGGCAGGAACCGGCTGAAAGGGAGAAACTAAGCGCTCTGTCGTCAATTCATCCTCAATCAGTGCCATTCGTGCCATCGCAATCCCAACTCCAGCTTCCGCCGCAGACATCGCCATATCCGTTCGATTGAAAAAGTGTCCAACATCGGTTTTAAAATCCAATCCCATTGCTGACGCCCAATATAGCCACTCATAGTCACGCGTCGCTTTTTCCCATGGCATCGCATCGTGTAGTAGCGTCGCCTCCTGCCATTGCTTCACTGACATTGAGGATTCTTGTTCATCAAAAGGCGCTTTTAGCCAACCATGATCCTCAAGGTACTTCGGACTCATTACGGGCAGCAGTTGCTCATCCAAAATCAACTCCGCGTTAGCATTTCGGTAAGGATGAAGACCATAGTCTATCGCGACGTCATAATCTTTTATCTCACTATTCACTAACGCCCCTTCCGCGAAGATTTGCACTTGGATATCCGGGTTCTCGTGATGAAAACTTTCCAGCTTTGGGACTAACCATTTAAAAGCAAAAGAAGGCGTTAATTTTAAGCGGATCTCATTGGTGTGCTTTTCTACTTTGAGCTCATCAAGCAGTTTGCTCAGCTCAGAAAAGTGAAACTGCGTTGCTTGGTGTAACTGAGTGCCTTTAGCGGTTAAACGAATACCGCGGGAATGGCGTTCAAATAAAGTAAAACCTAATAACTCTTCCAAATGAATAATTTGTTGGCTCACGGCTCCCGTAGTGAGGTGCAAAAACTTAGCCGCGCCAGTAAAGCTGCTGTGTTCCGCGACTTGGCTAAACAGACACAAGCCACTTATTAAATTACTTCTCATCCTTGAGCCTATATTTTTTCTAAACGCTGTATGTAATTTATATCGATTGTTAACAAAAGGTAAAGGAAAGAAACTAACCACTCAGATAAATGTGTGGAGTACATCAATGGAAGTCATCGTATTAGGCAGCGGCGTCATCGGCTTAACCTCTGCTTGGTATTTATCTCAAGCTGGCTATCAAGTTACTGTTATTGACCGTCAACCAAGCAGTGCAATGGAAACAAGTTTCGCCAATGCTGGGCAGATCTCGTACGGCTATTCTTCTCCTTGGGCTGCGCCTGGTGTTCCTGTTAAAGCCATAAAGTGGTTAATGGAAGAGCATGCTCCACTCAAAATCAAACCAACCCTCAATGCCGATATGATCAGTTGGGCAAGTAAGATGGTGGCCAATTGCACCCTGTCTCGCTACCAAGTCAACAAAGCTCGCATGCTTTCGATAGCTAACCACAGCCGCATGTGTCTGGAACAATTACGTCAAGAACATGCCATTGAATATCAAGGTCGCCAGTTCGGCACCTTGCAAGTATTTCGAACGCCTCAACAGCTGCAAGCCATTGAAAAGGATATGCAGCTTCTAGAGCAAAGCGGGACTCGGTTTGAGTTGATGGACGTAGAACGCTGCATTGAACAAGAACCTGGACTGGATCTTGTGAAAGATAAACTGGTTGGTGGCTTGCATCTGCCAGATGACGAAACAGGCGATTGCTATCAGTTTTGCCAACAACTAACAGAGCTCGCTAAGGCCCATGGCGTGAGGTTCGAGTTCGACACCGAAGTAAGCAATTGGGTTACAGTAGGCAAAAAGATCATAGGTGTCCAAACGAATCGAGGACAGTTTAAAGCGGACCAATATGTGGTTGCCTCTGGCAGCTATTCTACAGCGCTACTCAAGCAACTCGACATTGAGATTCCTGTCTATCCAGTAAAAGGCTATTCGCTCACCATCCCAATGGAAGATGAGCACTTCTCTCCTCGCTCTACTGTGATGGATGAAACCTATAAAGTCGCCATGACTCGGTTTGATGACAGAATTCGCGTAGCGGGCACCGCAGAATTAGCAGGGTTTGATGCCTCCCTTCCGCAAAAACGAAAAAATACCATCGAAATGGTCATCCGTGATCTTTTCCCTCGCTGCGGCGACTTTAGCCAAGCCGAGTTTTGGAGTGGCTTTAGACCAATGACGCCTGATGGCACACCGATTATCGGCGCGACCAAATACGATAACCTTTTTACTAACACCGGACACGGCACTCTGGGTTGGACTATGGCTTGTGGTTCTGGCCACTTGCTAGCGAGCATTATGGTTGGTGAAAAAGCGAAAGTGATGGATGACACAGAGCTTAACCTTTGCCGTTATGCATAAGGGCATATCTGCATAAAAAACAAACAGGCCTTTACTCCACAAAATGCATAATATTTGGCATTTTCAACTCATCAAATATGCAGCACATTTTAATGACAATGTGCTGCATATTTAATCACCAGACAAATCTTCTACCCCAAAGGAGCAAATAAGCAACAAGAACTAAATTTTAACAATCACTCTCTATTCTGTGTTCACCATCACGCTACAAAGGATTTGTAGCCAAAAAAGTTAACAATTGCATTACATAAAGGGTAATGTATTGTGTGAAAAACAACCACAAACACAACTAACAGGGAAAATACTCATGCAGTCATTAGTTGATTTTCTGAATGGAATTATTTGGAGCCCGGTACTGATCTATTTGTGCCTTGGTGCAGGTTTGTTCTATTCAATCATGACGCGTTTTGTACAAATTCGTCACTTCTTTGAGATGTGGCGCTTATTACTTTCAGGGAAGAGTTCAACAAAAGGGATATCATCATTTCAGGCACTTGCCGTTTCACTATCTGGCCGTGTAGGTACAGGTAACATTGCTGGTGTTGCTGCCGCTATCGGTTTTGGTGGACCAGGCGCCGTATTCTGGATGTGGGTCGTTGCCTTCTTTGGTGCAGCAACCGCATACGCAGAGTCGACACTTGCACAAATCTATAAAGAAGAAGACGAAGGTGAATTCCGTGGTGGTCCTGCTTACTACATTGAAAAAGCAATGGGACAAAAATGGTACGCTTGGATCTTCGCTATCGCAACCATCTTTGCATGTGGTGTTCTACTTCCAGGCGTTCAATCGAACAGCATCGGTAACGCAGTAGAAGCAGCATTTGGCTCAGGTGACATGATTGAAACCGCTATTGGTACCTTCAGTTTTGCTAAAATTTTCACTGGTACGGTTGTCTGTGTCATTCTGGCCTTCATCATCTTCGGTGGCGTAAAACGTATTGCGAACTTTACCCAAATCGTTGTGCCATTTATGGCGCTGGCTTACATCATCACTGCATTTGTCATCATCCTTCTAAACATTGGTGAGGTTCCACGCATTTTCGGCATGATCATTGGTGACGCGTTCACACCAATGGCAGGTGTTGGTGCGGCAATCGGTTGGGGTGTAAAACGTGGCGTTTACTCCAACGAAGCAGGTCAAGGTACAGGTCCTCACGCTGCAGCTGCAGCGAGTGTTGATCACCCAGCTCAGCAAGGTCTTGTTCAATCTTTCTCTATTTACATCGATACACTACTTGTGTGTTCAGCAACCGCGTTTATGATTCTTATCACTGGCGCGTACAACGTAAATGGTGCAGTTGAAGGTACGTTCCTAATTCAAAACCTACCAGCTGATATTGGTGCGAATGGTCCTGTATTTACGCAAATGGCGATCGAAAGTGCACTACCTGGCGTGGGTAAGCCATTCATCGCAATCGCACTCTTCTTCTTTGCGTTTACGACCATTCTGGCTTACTACTACATTGCAGAAACGAACATTGCTTACATTCGTCGTACATTCAAAGTAAATGGGCTGATGTTTATTTTGAAAGTCATCATTATTTCATCCGTGTTCTACGGAACCGTGAAAACCGCCAACTTAGCCTGGGCGATGGGTGATGTAGGTGTAGGTCTAATGGCATGGCTTAACATCGTCGGTATTTTGATCATCTTCTTTATGTCGAAACCAGCTCTCAAAGCATTGAACGATTACGAAGAACAACAAAAACGTGGTGTGACCGACTTTACATTCAACCCTGTAGCGCTAGGCATTAAAGGCGCAGATTACTGGGAAGATAAGTACAAGCGTAAAACGGGTAAGGCACCAACGGCAGACAACAGTACTACAGAAACTGTAGAACAACCATCAACATAGCCTTAACGCATAAACAAGAAAAAGCAGTGGTCCGTTTAAGGGCATAAAAAAGGGGATTAACCATTGGTTAATCCCCTTTTCTGCATTATGTGTAAAGGATTAAGCAGCGACAGCTTCAACTTTACGAGCGATTTTTGCTTTACCTACAGGTAGAACTTCACGACCAAATTCGTTGTTTAGTACCTGCGCCATTGCGAAGTAAATTGCACTTGCGCCACAGAAGATACCTTCGAAGCCAGCGATAGCACCGATCACTTCGCTACCAGTGAAATCACGAGCAGCAAGCAAGAAGAACAGGATAGTTAGAGAACCAAATACCACTTGCTTCGCTGTTGGGTAGCATAGAGAACCAATGAACATGAAACCAGTGAAGATGCCCCAAAGCGCTAGGTACCAACCCATAAAGCTTGCAGGGCTTGCAGGAAGACCCATGTGAGGCATTACGATTAGACCAACCAATGTTAGCCAAAATAGACCGTAAGAAGTAAACGCAGTTGTGCCGAACGTGTCACCGCGTTTAAAGCACATGATGCCAACGATTACTTGGCTAAGGCCACCGTAAAAGATGCCCATCGCTAGAATCATAGAGTCAATTGGGAAAAATCCTGCATTATGAATATTAAGCAGAATAGTGGTCATACCGAAACCCATTAGACCTAGCGGTGCTGGGTTAGCCAGTTTTGTCGACATGTACAAATACCTTTTTTCAAAAATGTTGATAAAAAATGCGCGCGAATTTTAATGGGCGCCAGAACAAAAGAGAAAAACTGTTATTGAAAACTTAGATTCCATAAATAAGCAACCGCTCAAATAAAAAAAGACCCCGCTAAAAAGCAGAGTCTTTATAGATGGTTAGACTATTTTTCAATCAACTACAGGCAAGAGATCTCGTCCCAGAACCAGTTACTTTGCGTTGGGCTTTCCCACACACCTGGACCATTTTTCGCAACAAAACATTTGTTTTGGTACGTCACTTTATCGCCGTTAGCGACTTGCGTTACGCCCGGCTCCCACTGAATAAAATTACCTGTCACTGGTGGTTCTGGCTCGGTTACTGGTGGCTCAGGTTCTGTGACGGGCGGTTCTGGCTCAGTCACCGGCGGTTCAGGTTCCGTTGTTGGCGGCTCTGTCGGAGTGCCTGAGACCAACTTCCACGGGTCACCTTGCGTGGGTTCATTACCTTGTGACCACCATTTCGCTTCATAAACAGCACCTTGGTAAGAGACTTGATCACCTGTGTTATACACTTTACCTGCATCCCAAGCCGCCACGCCACCTACAGGTGGATCGACCGGATCAACAGGGTCTAGTTTTTCAACCACACGAACTTCTGGCCACCCCGCATGAGATTGGTAAAAGTTAGTTACACACTTCTCATAATCACCCGCAACTAGCGCAGAGTAAGCAGTTTGGAAACCAACCAGCTCACATTCAAATGAGTGACCTCCCGGACGATCTGAGTAGTATTTCCAGTTACCATCCCAGTTGGTGTAAAGCACGTCTGTCGCACCATTTAGGTTCAGACTGCCGTAAGGCGTCTGCTGCCAACAAGTGTTTGTTTCATCAGCTTCAATTGGAATTTGATAATGGGCGGCAAGACCTTCCCAATAACGAATACGGTTAACAGGTTGACCTTTATCCTTGTTTTGCTCACCACACTCAATACCACCATTGATCACGTTGATGGTGGTACCAAAGCCGTAACCAATGCCAGCATCAAGCTCACGCTGTGAAGGCACCCAAGTACGGTCAATCACATGTAGCATTGCAGGTTTCGGTGCTTGTGGAGTTAGGAAGAACCAGATAGCCGATGCTAAGTTCAACCATGAATCCGCAACCAAGCCTGGATTTTTTAGCAATACAGATGCATCACCATCAAACATCACTTCAGAGAACGCGCCATAGTTAAAATGGTAAGAAAGCTGTTTAGCACCACGTCCAAAGTAACCTTGTCCTGGTTCACATGGCCAACGCTTGTTTTGCCAGTCATTCTGACCACAACCTGTCGTGTAACCTTCTTGACCTTCTGACCAGCCCATTTCACGCACATGAACCAAAGCTTGCTGCCACTCTTCCAATCCAAGAGGGTTATCCGATACGTTATCAATCGAAATATGACCACCAGTTTCCTGCGCAAAGTGAGCAAAGGCTGTCACGATCGATTTTTTACAAATCGCATCCGAATCTCGACCATCCGTGTACTCACCACAGAATGCAGGGAACTTACCAATTGCACGTAGGAAACGCGTGTAAGTGTATTCAGGTGCCGCCATTTGAGTCAGGAAGTCCCACTCACTTTCAGGGAACACACGCTCTACACGCTTCACGTTTTCTGGATTGGTTGCCGCTCCTGGAACAATCGCCTCCACCACTGAGTTCGGGCGCGTCTCTAATGCTTGTGACCAAATGGCATACATAGGGTCAGAGGTTTTGCTTTGCTCTACGGCTTGAACGTCACCACGAGCAATGACATAACCGTTTGGATTCTGCGGATCGGGCTGGATATTCATACTCGCATTCGCTTGTGCAGCTAGGACACAACTCAATGCAAGAGGAAGATGTTTGAGTGCAAACATGTCTAGTCTCCGGATTTTAACAATACAATATACAAGGAATAACTAGACATATAGTGGATCATATATACAAAACGCCGAGCTAAGTGCGTTGATTCTGCGAGACAAAATGAATAAATAAGTCCTCGCACACATTTTGTCACAAGAAAAATGTTACCTTGACTCAAAAGAAAAGCGGAGACCCAATGAGCCTCCGCTTTATGATATTTCTATCTTTATTGTTCTGCCGAAACCACGTCTAGCTTCGCGGTTGATTTTTGTTTAGACAACACAAAATAAACCACACACTGAGCAACAATAGCGGCAAGCACAATCACTGGCGAGGCGTTGATTCCAGCTAAAAGGAAACACCCTAATGCAATCATTCCATTGAGTAATGCGTAAGGCAACTGTGTACGGAAGTGCTCATACTGCTCACACCCAGCCCCTGTCGACGACAAAATCGTCGTTTCAGAGATTGGCGAACAGTGATCGCCAAACAGGCCACCAGATAACACCGCACCAATACAAACTAACAATGGAGCATCAATCGCAACGGCCGTTGGGATCACTAATGGCATCATGATGGCAAACGTCCCCCAAGATGATCCCGTCGCAAACGAGATAATACCGGCCAGTAAAAACGCAACCGCTGGCAATAACCAGTAAGGGAAACCGGCTTGAGCTTGTTCAGCAATGTATGCAGCTGCACCTAATTCTTTCCCAACCGAGCTAAGCGCCCAAGCCAATACCAGAATCACCGCCACTGACATCATGTTTGACATCCCTTTCAGATAAACCTGAATACCATCCGAAAGCTTTCTTACGCCATAAAACGCCATCAGCGCAATTAAAGTGAAGGCCGCGAAGAAATATGCAGAAGAGAGTGCAGCCCTAAACGTTGAGCCTGCCACTTTTTGAAATGGGAAACCGTGTGGCACGAGGATAGTACATAGAACCACCAGCATAACGAGCAAAGGTGCCCATACAAAACTGGATTTTGCATTTTTATGCGTAAACACATTCATAGACTCCTGCACTTTCCCAAAGTCGGAGCCCTGCTCTGCTAATTGTTCTGCTTTCGCCATCGGTCCGAAATCTAATTTGAAGAAAGAGACAATCGGCACAATCGCGATCGCAAGAAAGGCGTAAAACTGATACGGGATCGCGCCAATGAAAGCATCCCAATCACTCATACTGACATTCAGGGCAGTAAACTCTTTTTGAATCAACCCCATGATGTAAACACCCCATCCGATAAAAGGAATCAAGATTGCGACGGGAGAGGAAGTAGAATCGATAATAAAAGCTAATTTTTGGCGCGATACTTTTAACTTATCAAATAAAGGGCGAAAAACAGGACCAACAATCAACGGTGTACCAAGGTCTGAGAAGAAAATAACCACACCACCGAACCATGCGGACAGTTGAGCTTGGCATTTACTCGCAACCCATTGAGTAACCTTTTTAGCAAAAGCAACACCACCACCAGACTTTTCCATCAGCGCAACGAAACCACCAATGAACACTAATAATAAAATCACACCAGCATTGTAGCTATCGGTAAGTTGCGGCAGTAGATAGCTTTTCATCAACGCACTAAACGAGTCTAGTGGTCCTTGTTCGACAAATGTCCCTTCGAGCATAGCGACACCACTCACCACACCCGCGAATAAACCAACAACGACATTTCTCGTGGTCAGCGCGAGGAAAAGAGTAATAAGGATGGGAATTAGAGAGGTAACTTCAGCCTGTTCCATAGCAATACCATTTATAATATTCAAACAATTAAAATGAATATATATTTAACTTTACCGCATGTATATATCTCCTGTAAAAAAGTTGAGTCCCCTATTCACAAATTTGAAGCACAAAAAAAAACCAGCCTGGAGGCTGGTTCTTATAAACTCAACAGTCTAGAGGAAAATTATTCCCACTCGATAGTCGCTGGTGGCTTACCTGAAATGTCATAAACAACACGAGAAATGCCATCAACTTCGTTGATAATACGGTTAGATACCTTACCTAGGAAGTCATATGGTAGGTGTGCCCAATGGGCAGTCATAAAGTCGATGGTTTCTACTGCACGCAGTGATACAACCCAGTCGTATTTACGGCCATCGCCCATTACACCTACAGAGCGAACTGGTAGGAATACCGTGAACGCTTGAGATACTTTGTCATATAGGTCTGCAGCGTGAAGCTCTTCAATGAAGATAGCATCAGCACGACGTAGCAAGTCACAGTATTCTTTCTTGATTTCACCAAGAACACGAACACCTAGACCTGGACCTGGGAATGGGTGGCGGTAAAGCATGTTATAAGGCAGGCCTAGCTCTAGACCAATCTTACGTACTTCATCTTTGAACAGCTCACGTAGTGGCTCAACAAGACCCATTTCCATTTCATCTGGTAGACCGCCCACGTTATGGTGTGATTTGATCACGTGCGCTTTACCAGTCTTAGATGCCGCAGACTCGATTACGTCTGGGTAGATGGTACCTTGCGCTAGCCATTTTGCATTTTTTAGCTTTTTCGACTCTTCATCGAATACATCTACGAATACGTGGCCGATTGTCTTACGCTTCTCTTCAGGATCAGACTTGCCTTTCAGTGCTTCAAGGAAACGATCTTCTGCATCAACTTTGATGATGTTTAGGCCGAACTTATCGCCAAACATATCCATCACTTGTTGGCCTTCGTTTAAACGAAGTAGACCGTTATCGACAAATACACACGTTAGCTTGTCGCCAATTGCGCGGTGCACCAGCATCGCAACAACAGATGAATCCACACCACCAGATAAGCCTAGGATAACTTCGTCGTCACCCACTTGCTCTTTAATGCGAGCAACCGCGTCTTCGATGATAGATTCCGATGTCCATAGACGCTCACAGCCACATACGCCAAGAACAAAGTTCTCAAGCATTTGTAGGCCACCTTTTGTGTGTGTCACTTCTGGGTGGAACTGAACGCCGTAGTATTTCTTCTCTTCGTTCGCCATCGCAGCGTAAGGACAAGTGTCTGTCTCACCAACTTTTACGAAATCGGCTGGGATCTCTACTACTTTGTCGCCGTGGCTCATCCAAACGTCTTGAGTTGCTTCAAGATCTTTAAATAGGGCACATTCACCAGAAACTTTAACCTGAGCGTAGCCAAACTCACGTTCGTTAGAGCCTGCTACTTTGCCACCTAGTTGTTCCGCCATAGTTTGCATGCCGTAACATACGCCAAGTAAAGGAACACCAGAGTCAAATACATATTGAGGCGCGCGTGGAGAGTTCTCTTCCGTTACGCTTTCTGGACCACCAGATAGGATAATGCCATCTGGGTTGAATTCGCGAATATCCGCTTCTTCTACATCCCAGCTCCATAGTTCACAGTAAACGCCGATTTCACGTACGCGGCGTGCTACTAATTGAGTGTACTGAGAACCGAAGTCCAAGATCAGAATACGTTGGTCATGGATATTTTTAGTCATTTTGAGCAGTCTTTTTAAGGCTAAGTGATTAAAACCGAGGCGAGTGTACTCGCCTCTTCTTAATGCTTCAAGGAAAAAGCAAACGTTTCCGTTAGGTAATTAGTTCCCTAGACGGTAGTTCGGTGCTTCCTTAGTAATTTGAACATCGTGTACATGAGACTCTTGCATACCAGCACCAGAGATACGTACAAATTCAGCTTTCGTACGCATATCTTCGATAGTTGCAGAACCAGTTAGACCCATGCTTGAACGTAGACCACCCATTTGTTGGTGTACGATCTCTTTTAGACGGCCTTTGTATGCGATACGACCTTCGATACCTTCTGGTACTAGCTTGTCCGCTGCGTTGTCAGACTGGAAGTAACGGTCAGAAGAACCTTGAGACATTGCACCAAGAGAACCCATGCCACGGTAAGACTTGTAAGAACGACCGTTGTATAGAATCACTTCACCTGGCGCTTCTTCAGTACCTGCAAACATAGAACCAACCATCACACATGATGCGCCCGCTACGATTGCTTTACAGATATCACCTGAGAAACGGATACCACCGTCAGCGATAACTGGAATACCATAATCATTAGCAACTTCTGCCGCATCTGCGATTGCAGTGATTTGTGGAACCCCCACACCCGTTACAATACGAGTTGTACAGATAGAACCAGGGCCGATACCAACTTTCACTGCGCTTACGCCAGCTTCGATTAGTGCTTTAGCACCAGCACCTGTTGCTACGTTACCACCGATGATGTCTAGATCTGGGTAAGCTGCACGTGTTTCACGAATGCGGCTTAGAACACCTTCAGAATGACCGTGTGAAGAGTCGATAAGTAGAACGTCAACGCCAGCTTCAACTAGTGCAGCAACTCGCTCTTCGTTACCAGCACCAGCACCAACTGCTGCGCCAACACGTAGGCGACCACGCTCATCTTTACATGCGTTTGGTTTACGTTCTGCTTTGTGGAAGTCTTTCGCAGTAATCATACCGGTTAGTTGGAACTCATCATTCACAACCAATACTTTCTCTACGCGAGCTTCGTGCATTTTCTCTTGCACTTCTTCTCGTGTTGCACCTTCTTTAACTGCTGCCAACTTCTCTTTTGGCGTCATTACTGAAGATACTTTCTTAGAAAGGTCCGTCACAAAACGAACGTCACGACCAGTGATAATACCAACAAGCTCATTGCTCTCAGTGACAACAGGGAAACCTGCAAAACCATGCTTTTCAGTTAGTGCAACAACATCAGCGATGGTCGCGTCAGGGTTTACAGTAACCGCGTCAGTTACCATACCAGCTTCGAATTTCTTAACTTTACGAACTTCGGCTGCCTGCTGCTCAATAGACATGTTCTTGTGGATAAAGCCAATGCCACCCTCTTGCGCTAGCGCGATCGCTAGACGAGCTTCAGTAACAGTGTCCATAGACGCTGAAATCATTGGGATGTTTAGGGTGATGTTCTTAGTTAGCTGAGTGCGAAGATCAGCTGTGTTTGGGAGAACGGTGGAGTGTGCTGGCACAAGTAGTACGTCATCGAATGTCAGCGCTTCTTTGGCAATTCTTAGCATTTGCAATATCTCACAATTAGAGGAGTAAAAAGAACAATCCAATCTCATCGTTTCGCATAATGAGGGTAACCTGTGTTAGCAACAAGCTACATTTGGATTAGATATTGCGGAGGGATTATACGGTTAACGCAATCGCTTGACCACAAATTTTTTAATTTTTTTCTTGCAATTACCCCCTTGCTATGTATTATATTGCCGCTAATTTCCATACTCACGTCTAAGAGATTAGCTGTGCTCTCCAAGACCAATCAAAACATCTTTACTGTTTCTCGTCTCAACGCAGAAGTTCGTTTACTCCTTGAAAACGAAATGGGGATCGTTTGGCTCGTCGGAGAGATATCCAACTTTTCAGCTCCAGTCTCTGGTCACTGGTACCTCACTCTTAAAGACTCTCGCGCTCAAGTTAAATGTGCCATGTTTCGTGGTAACAATCGCCGCGTTACTTTCAAGCCCGCTAACGGTAATCAAGTCCTAGTAAAAGCTCGTCTTTCTCTTTATGAGCCTCGCGGTGACTACCAATTGATCATCGAAAGCATGCAACCGGAAGGTGACGGCCGTCTTCAGCAAGAGTTTGAAGAGCTGAAAATGAAGCTTGCCGCAGAAGGGTTGTTCGCTCAAAGCAATAAGCAACCTTTGCCTGAACACCCAAAACGTGTTGGCGTCATCACATCGAAAACTGGTGCCGCGCTTTACGATATCTTAGACGTATTGAAACGTCGTGATCCTTCCCTACCCGTTGTGATTTATCCGACAGTGGTACAAGGTGAAGATGCAGCCATTCAAATCGCACAAGCCATTGGTCGCGCTAACAGCCGTGATGAATGTGATGTGCTAATTGTGGGCCGAGGTGGTGGTTCATTGGAAGACTTATGGTGCTTTAACAACGAGATATTAGCTCGCACGATTGCAGCAAGCCAAATTCCTATTATTAGCGCCGTTGGACATGAAGTCGACGTGACAATAGCTGATTTTGTCGCCGACGTACGCGCGCCTACTCCATCAGCAGCAGCTGAGCTAGTAAGCCGTGATAACAGCCACAAAGATCAAGCTTTAGTTACCCGCCAGCATAAGTTAGCGAGCGCGATGCGTTACTACCTAGCACAACAAAAGCAGCAATCTGCGCAATTAGTGCACCGTCTAGAGAGACAGCACCCAAGCTATCGCTTGCAGCGTCAGACGCAACAGTTAGATGAGTTGGACATGCGCTTACAGCGAGCGATGAGTCGTTTTATTGCCTTGCGTCAACAGCGAATCGAGCGTCAACATTATCGGCTGCAATTAAATTCTCCTGTAACACGCCTTGCCGAGCAGAAGTCGAAGCTAGAACGTGTTGAGCAAAAGCTCATGGATGCAATGGATCGCAAGTTACTGACTATGCGCCATCAACTCGCGATTGCTGCAGAGAAGTTAGACACCGTCAGCCCGCTAGCGACATTGAAACGAGGTTACTCAATTACTCAAACTGAGCAAGGTAAAGTGATTACTCAATCTTCAGATGTAAAATCGGGAGATGTATTGATTACTCGATTAGCCGAAGGCGACGTTCGTTCTACCGTTAACTGAATACAAACTCTGGTTAACTGATTTTCTGGAACTCAAATCGGACACGTGATTTTGATTTGAGTTCATTACACACATTACAAAAGTAACTCGCAGCACCGCATGCTTGCAGCTTCTCCAGCTCCGCCTCACAATCAGGGCAAAAACCTACTTTTTTAAAATCCGATTCACACTGTGCACAATGGTATTGTCCTGTCCATTCCAGTTCGACATTGCAAGTCGGGCAAATGTTCTGCTGCATATCCCGTTCCTCTCTCTAAACTAAGCAATTTCGAGTAACGCATGCTACTCAAAATAACGAACAAGTATGTTGATCTTCATCACCGCCCCAACAAGTTTCACGAGGCGCTAACCATACTTGATAAGTAGGATCTTATACTGATCGTCTGATATTTACTCCTTGATCAGCGATCACCCCTTAAAAGAATATTTATATAACCACACACCGAAAGCATAAGTTACATATTCTGCATTCCAATTTAAGACAGAATAAAAAACCTAAGTTAGATTTAATTAAACGAAAAATTAGAATTTAATAAAAAGATCTTATTCAAAAAGCAGTGTTTACATTGGTGTGCATTTCGATAGTTTGAGCGTCGAGCTCAACGAGTTTAACTTGGATAAAAGCAAACTCATTTAAATGGCTGGCATGCGTTCCACCACAAGGGATTACCGCTAATTGACCTTCCCCTAAATCGCACTTCCAATAGCGAGAATCAGTTAATCTATCGCCGTGGCATTCCATGGTGATCATCGCATCTCTTTGAAGCCATTCAACCAGTTGGTCATTCACTTTTTCTGCAATCGCCTGGAGGTCATTCAGCATATCTGCACTGTTTAATCCTCTTTTACGAAGTGTTTTGCCTAAACGGTATGTATCGAGGCACTTGTCTGGAGTGACATAACTCGTAACTTGCGCATAGCTATTAAAGTCATAATAACCATGCGGGTCTTTGCGGTCTGCGTCTTTTCGCCAATAGTCTTCCGCTAGTACTTTATTCAACGCCAAATACGCTAAGTGTCCTGCAGTGTGGCCTCGGCTCAAAGCATTTTGATAGTCTTTATCTACCGCTAATATTACCAAGTCATTAATTGCAAGTGATTCCGTACGTGATAAAACATGCACGACGACAAACACCCAACCTTCAGCATCACGCTTTACAGGGATGTCACTACCCACATACAGAGTACCACTTTCCTGCTCTACTGCGCCCACTTGGCAATCTACCACGTCATGCTCAGCCCCATTCACCTTCAACGTTCCTTTGTCTGCAGGGTGATCCGGCCATATGTGACTAACGGGATGGAACGGCGTGACATCTGTAATAACGTAAGTCACTTCTTCCGTAGATTGAACGAGCTGTATTTGTGCTTCTAATTGCCATGTTTGATGACAAAAACGAGTCTTTGTTGCTGTGATAGTCATTTTTACGATTACTTTTGATAAAAAAATACCCAAGTAGAAACTTGGGTATTCGAATTTCATTATTTATTGCGGTTTTTCACCATCGACATCATACGCTTACGTTTACGCTCTTGAGATAGCGTAAGCTTATTCGTACGGTTCTCGTATGGGTTATCACTGTTGTGGAAGTTAATGCGAATCGGTGTTCCCATAATTTCCAGAGACTTACGGAAGTAGTTCATCAGATAACGTTTATACGAATCTGGCAATTCACGAACCATGTTACCGTGGATAACAACGATCGGTGGGTTGTAACCACCTGCGTGTGCGTATTTGAGTTTAATACGACGGCCACGAACCATTGGCGGTTGGTGATCATCCACAGCCATCTTCATGATACGCGTCAGTACTGACGTACCCACGCGCGTTGTCGCCGAGTTATATGCTTCTTGGATAGATTCAAACAAGTGACCAACGCCAGTACCGTGCAGCGCAGAGATAAAGTGGATACGCGCGAAATCGACGAATCCTAGACGGCGGTCCAGTTCTTTCTTCACGCTTTCTTTCACGTCACTGTCTAGACCATCCCACTTGTTAACGGCGATGACAATTGAGCGGCCAGCATTCAGTGCAAAACCAAGCAAGCTTAGGTCTTGGTCTGAAATATTTTCACGTGCATCAATCACCAGTAGAACGACGTTTGCATCTTCTACCGCTTTCAGCGTCTTAACAACAGAGAACTTTTCAACCGTTTCATTGATACGACCACGACGACGAACACCTGCGGTATCAATTAGTACGTATTCGCGTCCATCACGCTCCATCGGGATGTAGATAGAATCACGCGTCGTACCAGGCATATCGTATACAACCACACGCTCTTCACCCAGAATACGGTTAGTCAGTGTCGATTTACCTACGTTAGGACGACCGATGATCGCCAACTTAATCGGCTGCTCTTGAAGGCGCTTGAATTCAGCTTCTGCGTCTTCTTCAGTGTAATCTTCAACAAGAGGCTCTTCGTCTTCGAATCCAGTCAGGTCTTCAATCTCACCTTCTTCAGATTCACTTGTTAGTAGATCATCAAAGAATGGAGATAAAGCACGCTCAAGTAGAGCGGTCACACCACGGCCATGAGCGGCCGCAATCTGGTACATATCATCCACGCCGAGCTGCCAAAAATCAGCACACGCCGCATCGGCATCAATACCATCTATTTTGTTTACCACCAGCATCGCTGGCTTTTCAATTTTACGCAGATGCGCAGCAATTGCTGCATCTGAAGGTGTCAGACCAGCACGACCGTCAACAAGGAACAATACAACATCAGCCTCATCAATCGCGGCTAATGACTGTTCTGCCATCTTTGTTTCCACGCCTTCTTCTGTGCCATCAATACCGCCGGTATCAATCACAATGAATTCGTGCTCTTCACCAAGTCTCGCCTGGCCATACTTACGGTCTCGCGTTAGGCCTGGAAAGTCCGCAACCAACGCGTCACGAGTGCGAGTCAATCGGTTAAATAGTGTAGATTTACCTACGTTCGGACGCCCTACTAGAGCTACAACAGGTACCATAACAACCTCTACAATAATCTTTCTTCTGTAGTTATAGGTAACGACTTGCTCGATGCCAAATCAAACCAGCTTTTTACCTATAACCACGTCAGGGTTAATAAATTCAAACAACAAAACGGCTCCTAGCTGTCACCAGCCAGGAGCCGAATGTGAATTATATCACGATATTATTCGTTAATGGTTAGTTTCTTTACATCGCCGTTGCGAGTTGTAATCACATAACCATCCGACAATAACGTCGGGCCAACGGCCAAGCCGCTATCATCGATAAACTGCTGCGCAACAAATTCGCCCGTTGAACGATCCATCCAGTGAAGGTAACCAAGCGTGTCACCGACAACGAGATAATTGCCGACAATAACTGGCGCTGTAAGTTGTCGGTGCTCAAGCAAGCTGTTTTCCCACAACTCAGTCCCACTTCGTGAATCAACGGCAACAACATGATCTTTTTCCGTTATCACAAAGATGCGGCTACCATCTGTAGAAATGTCTGTTGCAGATGAGTAATTACGCTTCCAAATCGGGTTCGCTGAACGCAAATCAATGGCGATAAGTTGACCATTGTATCCAATGGTGAAAAGAGTACCACCTAGCACAATTGGCGATGAATCAACGTCAACCAAACGATCAATTTCTGTCGCGCCTTTTGGCGTACCAACAGGCTGTTGCCAAATCAGCTGACCACGCTCAACGATAGCAGCTGCGAGTCGGCCATTTGCCGTTCCCCAAAATACACCGCCGCCAATTGCAGTCGGAGTGCTGTCACCACGTAAAGTTAGGTTCGGCACTTCTGTACTCAATGCCCAGCGTTGCTCACCTGTACTCTCATTAAGTGCAATCAACATGCCTCGGCTAGTATTGATGATAATAAGGCCTGAATCTGCAACTGGCTTCGCCAGTACCTCACCACCAACTTTTACACGCCAAACAATCTCACCTGTTTCTTGGTCAAGAGAGATGACTTCACCATTCTCAGAGCCAATGTAAAGGTTTCCGTATGCTGCAGTGATACCACCAGAGAGACGAGCAATGACATCTTCTTCTAGGTCCGTTTGCCAACGTTGTTTACCGTTTTCAGGATCCAGCGCTTTTACTAAGCCATCGCGACTTGCCACGAACAATGTATCATTCGCAAATACAGGGGATAGCTTTGAAAAGTAATGACCAACACCATCGCCAACCGATGTGCTCCACTCACTACTGGTTGTAAACTCACTGTCTACCTGAGGTAGTGGCGCCATTACAATAGTATCTTTCTCACCAGCACAACCGGCAAGAATTCCCATTGTTAACGCCCCTAACAAGGCTTTGTTAAAGACTCTTTTCATCCAATGCGGTCCTTATTTCGCCAGATCGTCCAATTTCATTTGTAGTGTCGGGCTTGCGTCTGCCGCTTGCTGAGCTTCAGTATACGCAGCGTATGCGGCATCTTTGTCACCTTGGCGAATCGCAATATCGCCACGAAGTTCAGCAATACGACCTGTCCATGCTGCATCAGTGACGTTACTTAGTTCAGCCTTTGCAGCGTCAAAGTTACCCATTTCCGTTTCAATGCGTGCAATACGGTAACTAATCAATGGTAATAGCGCAGCATCTTGAGTGCTGCTTTGCGCCCACTTCAATTGCTCTAATGCAGCAGAAAGATCTTGAGCTTCAACTTGTGCTTTAGCAAGTTGTAGCGCAGCCAATACTGAATATTCTTTTACTTCATTTGACTCAATAAAAGCTTTCACGTCAGCTTGAGCATCAGTACCTTTATCTTGCAAAGCATTCATTGCTGTCGTGTAGCTTTGAGAAGCTGCTTCACTCGCCTGAATCACAGAATCCTGGTAGTAACGCCAGCCAAATAGACCACCTAAGCCAACAACCGCACCGATGATGACGGCTTTGCCGTTTTCCTTCCACCAGTCTTTAATGGCTTCAACTTGTTGTTCTTCAGTATCGTAAAGTTCCACTTCCTGTCCTCTTAAAACATGTAAATGGCAGCTTAGCTGCCATTGTTCCTATTTCGTTTAAAGGCTCCACATTTGGGAGCCTTAGCTTACGAACTAGGATGTAATTTTGTTAGATTACTAAAAGACTTAAATCAGTGCTGCGATCTTTTCTGCAACTTCTGCTTGGTTGTAAGTCTCTTGCTCACCACCGGCCAAATCTTTCAGTACTACGGTATTATCCGCAACTTCGTTTTCACCCAGAACTAATGCTACAACAGCACCAACTTTGTCTGCGCGTTTAAACTGTTTCTTGAAGTTACCGCCACCGAAGTGATTCATCACACGAACGCCAGGGATAGACTCACGAAGCTGCTCTGCTAGCTTCATTCCTGCCATCATGGTGCCTTCGCCTGCTGTTACTACGTAAACATCCACACTGCGACGAACGTCAGTTAGTTCTAGTGTTTCTAGCATCAGAACAAGACGCTCTAGGCCCATTGCAAAGCCAACTGCTGGTGTTGGTTTACCACCTAATTGCTCTACAAGACCATCGTAACGACCACCGCCACAAACGGTGCCTTGAGCACCTAGGCTCTCAGTGATCCATTCAAATACCGTGCGGTTGTAGTAATCCAGACCACGAACTAGACGTTCGTTAACTGTGTATTCGATACCTGCGGCGTCTAAAAGTTCACATAGACCTGCGAAGTGTGTTTTAGATTCTTCACCTAAGTAATCTGAAAGGCGAGGTGCATCACCTAAAATAGCTTGAACGTCAGGGTTCTTCGTATCCAGAACACGCAGTGGGTTCGTGTGCATGCGACGCTTACAATCTTCGTCTAGCACATCAATATGTTGCTCAAGGAATGCAACCAGTGCAGTACGGTAGTCTGCGCGGTCTTCTTGAGAACCGATAGAGTTCAGCTCAAGACGAACATGTTCATTGATACCTAGCTCACGCCATAGTCGAGCCGTCATCATGATAAGTTCTGCATCAACGTCAGGACCGTTAAGGCCAAACACTTCGACACCACACTGGTGGAATTGACGATAACGACCTTTCTGCGGACGCTCATGACGGAACATAGGCCCCATGTACCACAGACGCTGTTCGTCACGGTTGATCAGGCTGTTTTGAATACATGAACGTACACAACCCGCCGTACCTTCAGGGCGAAGTGTTAGGCTGTCTCCGTTACGATCATCAAAGGTGTACATTTCTTTTGAAACGACGTCTGTCTCTTCACCAACAGCGCGGCTGAATAGGTTTGTTTCTTCAACGATTGGCATGCGCACTTCGTTATAACCGTATGCGCTAATTACATTTTTCACTGTGTTTTCTAGTTTTTGCCACAGTGGCGACTGAGTTGGGAGGCAATCGTTCATGCCTCGAATTGCTTGAATTGTTTTTGCCACAATACTTACCGTAATTCTCGTTGAGATTAATCTTGTACTTTAACTTCGATGCGGTTTTCGCCATTCATCATGGCTGCTTTCGCACGGATCTTAGCTTCTAGCTGATTCACAAGGTCATCGTTATCAAAGCGTTCTTTCTGGCGTTTACCATCTTCGTAGAATGCGCTCTTCTTGTTACTACCTGCTAGACCTAAGTGAGAAACTTCTGCTTCACCAGGGCCGTTTACCACACAACCGATGATAGACACATCCATTGGCGTGATGATGTCTTCTAAACGCTGCTCAAGTGCGTTCACTGTGCCAATCACATCAAATTCTTGGCGCGAGCAACTTGGGCAAGCAATAAAGTTGATGCCTCGAGAGCGAATGCGCAGAGATTTAAGGATATCGAAACCGACTTTGATTTCTTCAACTGGATCGGCAGCCAAAGAGATACGCAGCGTATCGCCGATCCCTTCAGACAACAGCATGCCTAAGCCAACAGATGACTTAACAGCGCCAGCGCGAGCACCGCCCGCTTCTGTAATCCCCAAGTGAAGAGGCTGATCGATTTTCTTTGCTAGTAGACGGTATGAATCCACCGCAAGAAAAACGTCTGAAGCTTTCACGCTAACTTTAAATTGGTCAAAGTTAAGACGATCGAGATGATCTACGTGACGCATCGCCGATTCAACCAAAGCTTCTGGCGTTGGTTCACCGTATTTCATCTGTAAATCTTTTTCCAAAGATCCACCGTTGACACCAATACGGATTGGGATGTTTTTATCGCGAGCACAGTCAACAACAGCGCGAATGCGCTCTTCATTGCCGATGTTACCTGGGTTGATACGTAAACAGTCAACACCGTACTCCGCCACTTTCAGCGCGATACGATAGTCGAAATGAATATCAGCCACTAATGGTACAGAAACTTGCTGTTTAATCAGTTTGAAAGCTTCTGCTGCGTCCATAGTAGGTACAGAAACTCGAACGATATCTGCACCGACTTTTTCTAGTGCTCGGATTTGAGCGACTGTCGCTTCTACGTCAGTCGTGCGAGTGTTAGTCATTGACTGTACGGCAATTGGCGCACCATCACCAATTGGCACATCACCCACATAAATACGCGTCGATTTACGACGAATAATTGGAGATTCGTGTTGCATAATTTTTTATAACGGTAGAGTGAATCTAGCTACTTTGCCTGAAGTATACCCAGAAAGGTCGACAGGTTCACTTGCAAATGTCATTGTAACCCCTTCCGGTGCGCCTAATATCACTTTAAACGGCGCTTTTCCGGTAAGTTCTACATCTTGTCCTGGTTTATGAGTACCACTTACCAGCGTTTTACCATTGGTGTCTTTTACTTGAATCCAACAGTCCGCTTTAAACTTCATAGTAAGAAGTGTCATGCCTTCAGGTACGACTGGCGCAGGCTGTTCCTCTTCCGCAGTTTCAATCACGGCAACAGGTTCTTCAGAATCTACGCTTGTTGTATTTTCAGTTTCAGCAAGCAGAGGGTCGCTACCCTGCTCGACTGGTACTTCACTCGTTTCAACAACATCATTACTTGTTGAAACAACGTCTTCAGGAGTACTTGCGATTAACTCCTCAGCCGTCATTAAATCGATATCAGCTAACTCTTGCGCTGTGGGCTTCGGCGATTCAACACTTGAATCCGTAACTTCCTTCGTTAGGCTATTCTCTTGCTGGTTTTGCCACCACCAAGCTGCAGAAATACCAATAATGACCAACCCGATAACCCAAGTCAGGAGCATGATACGGCTATTGTGCTTCTCATCTTTTGTTTTGCGAGAGAAGCTCTGCATTTCAATTTCTTGCTCTTGCGGCTGTACATCTGCTGTCTGCTCTAACGCAGTCAAAACCATCTTCTCATCAAGGCCCACGAACTTCGCGTAAGAACGCAAGTAACCACGCGTAAATGTCGCAACTTGTTGAGACTCAAATCGGTTATTTTCAATATCTTCAATAACAGAAACGCGAAGCCTCAGGCGATCAGCAACTTGCTTTTGACTCATCCCAAGAGATTCGCGTTTGTTTTTCAGTAATGTGCCAGCTTCAATAGAAAGTGGCACTTCATTCGTATTTTCGTGTTCTGTCATAATGGTGGTATTTAATCTGTTTTAGTGGCTAACGTGGTTATGTATTTTCGTTATTGTTCTTAAGCCTCTTTAAAAGATAGCTAGCCTAAACGCGTTAACCAAAATAATAATTTTAAGAAACTCTCAGCGATTTGAGTGTGAATACCCGTTTTGCAAAAATCAGCAAAGCGTATGTGAGAAAATGCTGAGAATTATCGGTGTCATCGTTAATGTCACATATCATGATAAGCGAATGTGTAACGAAGACAAAAACTCTTTACACTCAAACTAACAGATAGCTCAAGCTTTTGTCCAAACTTTGACAAAGGAATTCGAAATTATACCCAAATAACCTCGAGTTGGAGAGTTGTCGTCATAAATCTTGGCAGAAATGCTCTTATCGATAAACAAAATAGCCAGAGCAAATGGCTCTGGCTATTTTTGAATTCCGGTCGTTTATACGGCTTTTACTTCAATGGTATCAGCACCGCGCGACGCTTTTAACATTGCAGTACGTTTAGTTCGGTCAATCACATCACCGACTAACTGACCACACGCTGCATCAATGTCATCGCCACGAGTCTTACGAACCGTTACTGTATGCTCATATTGCATCAATGTTTTTTGGAAGCGATCGATACGTGAGTTACTTGGTTTCTTGTAAGGGGAACCTGGGTACGGGTTAAACGGAATCAAGTTAATCTTACATGGTGTGTCTTTCATCAGCTCAGCCAGTTCACGAGCATGGTCCATGTCATCATTCACATGATCAAGAAGTACGTACTCAACCGTTACCTTACCGCGGTTTGCATTCGATGAAGCGATGTAACGGCGAACTGATGCTAGGAAATCTTGAATATCCCAACGATCGTTAATTGGCATGATTTCACTACGCAGCTTATCGTTTGGCGCATGAAGGGAAATTGCCAACGCTACATCGATTTTGCCTGTCATCTGATCAAGACCAGAAACCACACCTGATGTAGATACAGTCACACGACGTTTTGACAAACCAAAGCCAAGATCGTCCAGCATTAGTTCTAATGCAGGGATCAAGTTCTTCATGTTTAGAAGCGGTTCACCCATCCCCATCATCACGACGTTAGTAATTGGGCGGCGACCTGTTTCTTTCTCAAGACCAATTTCACGTGCAGCGCGCCACACCTGACCGATGATCTCTGAAACTTTCAAGTTACGGTTAAAGCCTTGCTGTGCGGTTGAGCAGAACTTACATTCCAACGCACAACCTACCTGAGAAGACACACAAAGCGTTGCACGATCATCTTCTGGAATGTAAACCGTCTCCACATCCTGATCACCAACGTTCATCGCCCACTTGATCGTACCATCAGAAGAGTGCTGAGCTTCTGCGACTGTTGGTGCCTTGATTTCGCACTTGTGTAAAAGCTTTTCGCGCAGCTTCTTGTTAATGTTTGTCATTTTTTCGAAGTCATCTACACCGAAATGGTAGATCCACTTCATAACCTGATCGGCACGAAACGCTTTCTCGCCGAGTTCTTCTGCGAAAAACTGACGCATGCCTTTGCGATCAAAGTCGAGTAGATTGATTTTTTCAGTGGTCATGTTGCCTCTCAATGACTGAAACAAGAATAAGGGCGCGAATTGTACAGCCTTTATGCAGCTACAACAAGGGGTGTAAAACCCTGAGTTTGCTAAGGCATTAAAATCAAAATGATTAAATTTTAAGCGCCTCTTGCGCTATAAGTGGCTATTACACTATCAAAAGTAAAAGCGTAGAAATCGTAAAGGGAAAAGACTAAAAATAACTCACGTTACTGGGTTTTAAAGCCCATTATATAGTCAGACTAGTTAGCGTGTAAGAGATCACTTATGCAGTCAACATTGCCACTCAACTTAGGCATATGAAATGAAAAAGCCTCGGAAAGTTCCGAGGCTTTTCTGTATCAGAGCATCACTAACAAGTGAAGTATCACGCCTAATTAGCGAGAGAAAACCTCTGACTCAGGGAAGAAAAACTCAATTTCACGCGCTGCAGATTCAGGGCTATCGGAACCATGAACTGAATTGTGACGCATGCTAAGTGCGTAATCGGCACGAAGCGTACCGCATGCCGCTTCCTCTGGGTTAGTTTTACCCATCAGTTCACGGTAACGTGCAATCGCATTTTCACCTTCCAGTACCTGAACCATAATAGGACCAGATGTCATGAACTCTTTTAGTGGAGGGAAAAACTCTTTACCTTCATGCTCTGCATAAAAACCGCTTGCCTGATCTTCAGTCAGGTGAACCATTTTAGCAGCGACAATACGTAGGCCAGCCTTTTCAATACGGTTATAGATTTCACCAATTAGGTTTCGCTCTACCGCATCCGGCTTAATGATTGAAAATGTTCTTTCTAGAGCCATAAAGTTTCCTTTCTGTACTTGTAATAATAGTTGTGTTTTTAAAGTGACTTACTGGGTAAGAGCAGCACTCAAACAAGGAGTGCTGCAATCAATCTTATTTACCAGCTTGCTCATTGAGGAAACGAGCAAGTGTACGAACGCCCATACCCGTAGCTCCCGCAGCCCATTTATCAGACGCGGCTTTACGGTATGTACCCGCACAGTCGAAGTGCAACCAGCCTTTTTTGTAGTCTTCTACGAAGTAAGACAAGAATGCTGCTGCTGTGCTTGCACCCGGAGAGTAGTCACCAGAACTGATATTCGATAAGTCAGCAAAGTTTGACGGCAGCATTCCGCGGTGGAAGTCAGCAAGTGGTAGCGGCCATAAACCTTCTTTTTCTTGGTTTGCCGCAGTGAGCGCTTGATGCGATAACTCGTCATCGAAACTCATTAATGCGTGGTAATCATTACCCAACGCATTCTTCGCCGCACCTGTTAGTGTTGCACAATCAATGATTAACTCAGGCTTTTGCTCACTGGCGTAGATAAGACCATCAGCAAGCACTAAACGACCTTCTGCATCGGTGTTCATGATTTCAACGGTTTTACCGTTTTTGTAGGTGATGATGTCGCCAAGCTTGAGTGCGCGACCAGAAACCATGTTCTCTGCACAACAAAGGATCAGTTTTACACGCTTGTTCAAACCACGAAGAATCGCCAGTGCAAGACCACCGGTGATGGTGCCTGAGCCACCCATGTCTGCTTTCATTGCGCTCATGAAGTTAGAAGGCTTCAAGCTGTAACCACCCGAATCAAAGGTGATACCTTTACCGACAAGACACGCGAATATTGGTGCGTTCTCGTCACCTGTCGGGTTGTAGTCTAGCTGGAGCATCGCAGAAGTGCGCTCAGAACCACGGCCTACGGCGTAAATGCCTTCCCAACCTTCTGCCAACAAGTCTTTGTCTTTGACGATACGAGCTGTCACTGTGCCTTTAGGCGCAACAGATTTGATGAATTCAGCGGCCATTGTCGCTAGCTGACGAGGGGCAACTTCTTCTGCGGTTTTATTGATGATATCGCGGGTAAAATCAGTCACAGTAATACGCGCTTGAAGCTCTGCTTGATCTTCTTCAGACAATGCAGACCACTCAACTGAGCCATGTTTTTTTGGGTTACGGTAACCTTGGTGGAAAGCCCAAACGCTCTCTAAATCCCAGTTATCACCGGAAAGAAAAATAGAACGAATTCCTTGGCCATCTAGCTGACGAGCTGCACGTTGAATTGCACCAAGATCGTGACCTTCACCTAAATGAATGGTTGCGCCGTTTTCAGCGAATGAAAGCAGTGCTTTTTCACCCCAATGTGGTGCTGCCGACTCTTGACTTAAAAATACAGACATCTGTGTAGACATGGTTTCTCCTTGTCTTATAGCAGCGTTGCCTACGCTGCTTCTTTTTAATAACTCACGGATGTTAGCATTATGTAGGGCAAAAATGTCAATTGGATAAAAAAACGGACCTAAAGGTCCGCTTTTTTTAGTAAGAATTGTTAACTAGGCTGTGTTTTACAGACTTAGTCTGCTTCATCCATCCAGCACATGATAACGGCTTCCAGAATCTTTTCGTTACAATGGTTTGGGTCATCTTCAAACTCATCTAACTCCATGATCCATTGATGAAGATCGGTAAAACGCACCGTTTGCGGATCAACATCTGGAAACTTGTCACAAAGTTCAATCGCGATATCGCGAGAATCTGTCCATTTCATTGCTCATCTTCCTTTTGCTTCTTCCCTATATTGGGAAGATAGTTTTAGTGATCTTCTGAAGCGTGGTTTAGCGTGTACTTAGGAATTTCTACTACTAAGTCTTCATCCGCAATTTTCGCCTGACACCCTAGACGTGATTCAGGCTCTAGACCCCACGCTTTATCCAGCATGTCGTCTTCCAGCTCTTCACTTTCTTCTAGCGAATCAAAACCTTCACGGATGATCACGTGGCAGGTGGTACAAGCACATGATTTTTCACACGCATGTTCAATACCGATACCATTTTTTAGCGCTACGTCCAGAACGGTTTCACCAGTGTTTGCTTCCAACACTGCGCCTTCTGGGCACAAATCGTCGTGTGGTAATACAATAATCTTAGGCATAACTACTTATCTCTTATATATCGTCTACTGATTGACCTGACAGCGCAGCTCGAATCGATTTATCCATACGGCGCGATGCGAAATCTTGGCTCGCTTTATCGGTATCTTTAATGCCTTGCTCAATCGCATCTGCATCATCACCATTACGCAGCTCAATCAAGGCTTCGATGGCTTTTATCAGGTCTTGTTTCTCTTGTTCTGATAGTAGTTCGTCACCATCAGCTTGCATCGCTGCAATCAAACCTTCTATCACACGGTCAGCCTCAACACGCTGCTCCGCTAGCGCACGAGCTTGCATGTCTTCTTTAGCGTGCGTCATTGAATCACGCAGCATATCCGCCACTTCATTATCGCTTAACCCGTAAGAAGGTTTTACTTGAATCTCTGACTGAACACCGGTGCTCTTTTCCATTGCCGTAACAGAAAGAAGACCGTCAGCGTCAACTTGGTAAGTCACACGAATATGTGCCGCACCCGCCGCCATCGGTGGAATGCCTTTCAATGAGAAACGAGCCAGTGAACGACAATCATCAACCATTTCACGCTCACCTTGTACCACATGAACACTCATGGCCGTTTGGCCATCTTTGAATGTGGTAAATTCTTGCGCACGCGCAACAGGAATCGTGGTATTGCGAGGGATGATCTTCTCAACCAAACCACCCATGGTTTCAATACCAAGCGACAGTGGGATCACGTCAAGAAGTAACATTTCTGAATCAGGCTTGTTACCCGCTAGAATGTCGGCTTGGATACCCGCGCCGATTGCGACAACTTCATCAGGATTAATGCTTGTTAGCGGTGTGCGGCCAAAAAACTCGCCTACCATTTCACGAACCAGCAATGTGCGTGTTGAACCACCAACCATGACAACTTCGAGTACTTCCTCTGCATCAACATCAGCATCTTTTAATGCACGACGACAAGACATTAGTGTTTTCTTCACTAGTGGGCGAATCAGATCTTCGAACTGCTCACGAGTAACGGTGCCCTTCCAGCCAAACACATCAACATCAACGCTGTCTTGCTCAGAGAAAGCAATCTTAGTCGCAGTAGCAATGTTCAGTAGCGTACGGTTTTTTTCAGCAGAAAGTGGGGCTTCGAGACCCGCTTGCTCCATTAGGTAATCCGCTAACAGATGGTCAAAGTCATCACCGCCTAACGCAGAGTCACCGCCTGTTGCTAATACTTCAAATACGCCTTTCGACAAGCGTAGGATAGAGATATCAAATGTACCGCCACCTAGATCGTAAACCGCAATCACCCCTTCTTGGCCTGAGTCTAGGCCATAAGCAATTGCCGCGGCGGTTGGTTCGTTAAGCAGACGCAGCACATGAAGACCTGCTAATTTCGCGGCGTCTTTCGTACCTGCACGCTGAGCATCATCAAAGTAAGCAGGAACAGTGATCACAACACCCGCTAACTCACCACCTAACGTTTCTTCTGCTCGCTTACCTAGCGCTTTTAGAATGTCCGCAGATACTTCAATCGGGTTTTTGTCACCTTGAGGCGTTTGCAGGATTGGAAGACCATTTTCACTCTCTCTAAAACGATAAGGAAGTGAAGAGTAACGGGACTGAATGTCCTTTAATGAACGACCAATCAAACGTTTTACAGAGATAATAGTGTTCTCTGGTTCAAATTCTGCTTTGGCTTTGGCTTCGTGGCCAACCGTTAACGTTTCCTCAGTGTAATTAACGACTGAAGGTAAAATAGTACGGCCCTGCTCGTCCGCAAGTGGAGTTGCATCGCCGCTACGTACAGAAGCAACCAAAGAGTTGGTAGTACCTAAGTCGATACCCGCTGCTAACTTATGCTCATGAGGTGCCGAGCTTTGGCCCGGTTCTGCGATTTGAAGTAGTGCCATGATAGGTCCTTGTCACGCTAACTAGCCGAGGAGTTTGTCTTCGACTAGTTCAATTTCGTTCTTTAGTTTGGCAATGAATTTTAGCTTACGAACTCGGTCTGCGGCTTCAGCCCAAAGACCATCATCAAGCTCTTGCTCGACGCTTGCCAGATGCTGTTTGTACATTTTGCTGACCTTAGAATCGAAGTGAAAAAGCGCCGATTCAGGATCGGTGCTGTCAGCAATTTCTTCCAGTTCTTCGCGCAGCTCCATTTGCTCCATTAAGAACATTGGATCTTGCATTGTCTGCTGTTCACCTCGGATCTCAACTCCCTGCTCTGCGAGGATGTACTCGGCACGGGAGATAGGATTTTTCAGAACTTGATAGGCATCGTTGATTTGCGCTGCCTTTTGCACCGCCATCAAACGGTCACGTTCAGATCCCGTTGCAAAGTTATCCGGGTGGAAGCGTTTTTGTAGTTCTCGGAACTGAGAAGAAAGAAGGCTACCATCCAGCTTAAACTGACTTGGTAGCCCAAATAATTCAAAGTGATTCATTAAGTTCGGGTCCTAGTAAAGCCTTCCGGACTCGCTTGCCCAGAAGGACAATCAATTAGACGTTGAAGCTTTCACCACAACCACATTCACTTTTCGCGTTAGGGTTGTTGAATTCAAAACCTTCATTCAACCCTTCTTTCACGTAATCCAATTCGGTACCGTCTAGGTACACTAAGCTTTTTTTGTCGATGATGATTTTCACTCCAGAGAGTTCAAAAACTTCATCTTCTTCGTTAAGCTCATCAACAAACTCAAGTACATATGCCATGCCTGAACAACCAGTCGTCTTCACTCCAAGACGTAAACCGATACCTTTGCCTCGGTTATCTAGGAATGCTCTTACGCGACTTGCCGCTGATTCTGTCATTGTGATGGCCATACTGCACCTTAGTCTGTCTAAATTTCGATTGGAATGGGAGCGTCAAAGCTCCCATTATATTACGGAATAATTATTCTTGGTGTTTTTTCTTGTAGTCTGCAACCGCTGCTTTGATTGCATCTTCAGCAAGAATTGAACAGTGAACTTTCACTGGTGGAAGCTCTAGCTCTTCAGCAATTTCAGAGTTTTTAATTGCTGCTGCTTCATCAACTGACTTGCCTTTTACCCACTCAGTTACTAGTGAGCTTGATGCGATTGCACTACCACAACCGTATGTTTTGAACTTCGCATCTTCGATGATACCTTCCGGTGTCACTTTGATTTGAAGCTTCATTACGTCACCACAAGCTGGAGCGCCAACCATGCCGCTACCTACTGATGGGTCTTCTTTATCGAATGAACCAACGTTACGTGGGTTCTCGTAGTGATCAATTACTTTTTCGCTGTATGCCATGATAAATTACCTCGAATCCTCTATTTCAATCCCTGAGATTAATGGTGAGCCCATTCAACAGTGCTCAAATCAATCCCTTCTTTGTACATATCCCATAGAGGAGACATGTCGCGTAGCTTAGTCACTGCAACGCGGATTTGTTCAATTGCGTAATCAATTTCTTCTTCAGTCGTGAAACGACCAAACGAGAAACGAACCGAGCTGTGAGCCAATTCATCATCCATGCCTAGGGCACGAAGAACGTAAGAAGGCTCAAGGCTTGCAGACGTACAAGCACTACCAGAAGATACCGCAAGATCTTTAAGCGACATTAGTAGTGATTCACCTTCTACGAATGCGAAGCTGATGTTTAGGTTGTGTGGTACACGTTGCTCAAGGTCACCGTTTACCGTCACTGCTTCTAAGTCTTTCACGCCATCAAAAAGACGGTTACGAAGCGCTAAAGCGTGATCGTAATCTTTTTGCATGTCTTCTTTTGCAATGCGGAATGCTTCACCCATACCAACGATTTGGTGAGTAGGAAGTGTACCAGAGCGGAAACCACGCTCATGGCCGCCACCGTGCATTTGCGCTTCAAGACGAATACGAGGCTTACGACGAACGTAAAGTGCACCGATGCCTTTAGGGCCATAAACTTTGTGAGCAGAAAGCGAAATTAGGTCAACTTTCATCTCTTGAACGTCGATTGGTAATTTACCTGCAGATTGCGCTGCATCCACGTGGAAAACAATTTTACGCTCACGACACAATTCGCCGATCGCTGTAATGTCTTGAACCACACCAATCTCGTTGTTTACGTGCATAATAGACACAAGCACTGTGTCATCACGCATTGCCGCTTTAAGCTTCTCTAGATCGATCAAGCCATTTGATTCTGGCTCAAGGTAAGTCACTTCAAAGCCTTCACGCTCAAGTTGACGACATGGGTCAAGAACGGCTTTGTGCTCTGTTTTACAAGTGATTACGTGCTTGCCTTTCTTCGAGTAAAAGTGCGCTGCACCTTTAATCGCAAGGTTGTCTGATTCTGTCGCACCAGATGTAAATACGATTTCGCGAGGATCTGCATTTAGAAGGTCAGCAATTTGCTCACGAGCAGTATCGACCGCTTCTTCTGCCTGCCAGCCGTAACGGTGCGAACGCGACGCTGGGTTGCCAAATGTGCCATCCATTGTCATGTACTGAACCATTTTTTCAGCAACACGTGGATCAACTGGACATGTAGCGGAATAATCAAGATAAATCGGCAGTTTCATTCTCTACTCCAATGTAAAAAGCTGACCGCTAAGAGCGGACGTTTACACCGATGGGCGCGGCGGTTGTATTTTTGTTTGATAGCCCATGGGTTACCGCCAGATCAATGTCCTGACGATCAGAAATTTCGAGGACTTCATTGTCTGTCATCAACTCACCAAGAGTGATGTTATTCAAGAAGTCACTAATGCGAGAGCTTAAGTCGCGCCATAGCGTGTGAGTAAGGCAACGTGTTCCGCCTTGGCAATCTCCTTTGCCCTGGCATTTGGTTGCATCGACTGACTCATCAACGGCTGCAATCACGGTACCAATAGCGATACTGTGTGCGTCGGCACCAAGTCGGTAACCACCACCAGGACCACGAACGCTGGCAACGAGACCTGCTTTACGCAATTTTGAAAATAGCTGCTCTAAGTAAGAGAGCGAGATCCCCTGACGCTCTGAGATGTCAGCAAGAGGTACAGGGTTTTGTTGCGAATGCAGTGCCACATCCAGCATGGCTGTCACCGCATATCTTCCTTTAGATGTAAGTTTCATACCACACCGTATCCACATGGTTTGTAATGGTTAAGATTTTTCCATACCTGAGTAATTTGGTCAAGTATTTATTTGACCATTTTACTCAGGTATTCATCCTTACACCTAAAGTGGTTATTCTTTATTCAGAACTTCTTTTCTATCGAGGTTAAAATGCCGCGTAGAATATTGAGCTCCTGGGTTTCTGGCCGAGCACGAGAGAACAAGCGACGCAATTTATTCATCACCTGTCCTGGTTGCTCTTTATTGATAAACTGGGTCTCAACCATCACCTTTTCAAGATGCTCGAAGAACATTTCGAGCTCTCTATGACGTGGGTACTCTTCCGGCTCATTTGGGGCAAACTGGCTTTGCTCTAAGTTCAAATGCGCAACTCGTACTTCGTAACTCAGAGTTTGTACGGCCATCGCTAGGTTAAGCGAGCTATATTCAGGGTTAGCAGGAATGCAAACATGGTAGTGACACCTTTGCAGCTCTTCATTTGTTAGACCAGTTCTTTCACGACCAAACACGAGCGCGACAGGGTGTTTTCTACCCTCAACCGCAAATTTCTCACCACATTCACGTGGCTCAAGCATTGGCCATTCTAATGTACGAGAGCGAGCACTGGAGCCCACCACGAGGCTGCAATCTTCAACCGCTTCTTCTAATGTGCCGACAATCTTTGCATTTTGAGCAATATCACCAGCACCCGCAGCCAAAGCAAGAGTTTGTTCGTCCACTTCACATTGTGGATCGACTAATACTAGTTGGCTTAAACCCATCACTTTCATAGCTCGAGCTGCTGAGCCAATATTGCCTGAATGAGAGGTACCTACGAGTACAATTTTTACTTGATCCAACATCTGTGTTTGCTACCTAAATTAAAACCGCAGAATGTTACCATAGTTTTTTAACACACCCTAGGGCGAAGCAGGCCTCTCTTCTCATTCTTGGTCATTGTTCTCGTTCGCCTCAAGCTAAATACAATAAAACCACTGACTTTAGAACAAAAAATAACCACTTCCCTTTTTACTGATCTCTGGTATACTCGCCGCCGCTTTCATTTGTTCTTTAACATCCGTTGGGAAATTCGTATGCATCCAATGCTAAACATTGCTATTCGCGCTGCGCGAAAGGCAGGCAATCATATTGCTAAATCATTAGAAAACACTGATAAAGTAGAATCTACTCTTAAAGGCACTAATGACTTTGTCACTAATGTAGATAAAGAAGCAGAATACATCATCATCGATACTATCAAGCAGTCTTACCCTGAGCACTGTATCGTTGCTGAAGAACAAGGTCTTATCGAAGGTAAAGATAAAGACGTACAATGGATCATCGACCCACTGGATGGCACCACTAACTTTGTAAAAGGTTACCCAACTTTCGCGGTTTCTATCGCAGTTCGTATCAAAGGCAAAACTGAAGTTGCTTGTGTTTACGATCCAATGCAAAACGAGCTATTCACTGCACAACGTGGTGCAGGCGCTCAACTAAACAGTGCGCGTATCCGTGTTGCTCAACTAAAAGACCTTCAAGGTACTGTTCTAGCTACTGGTTTCCCATTCAAACAGAAACAACACGCTGAGTCTTACATCAAGATCGTTGGTGCGCTATTCACTGAATGTGCTGATTTCCGTCGTAGCGGCTCTGCTGCTCTTGACCTATGTTACGTGGCTGCTGGCCGTGTTGATGGTTACTTCGAGCTAGGTCTAAAACCTTGGGATATGGCAGCAGGTGAGCTTATTGCTCGTGAAGCTGGCGCAATCCTAACTGACTTTGCTGGCGGCACTGAGTACATGAAGTCTGGTAACATTGTTGCTTCAAGCGCTCGTGGCGTAAAATCTATCCTTAAGCACATCCGCGAAAACGGTAACAGCGCGATCCTTAAGTAAGATTTGAAAGTCATATTTAGCCCGTCACGCTGATGACTTTAGAAAGCCCCACTCAATGAGCGGGGCTTTTTTGTATCTACTGAACCGTATCTACTTAGCTGTAATGTAAGGCTCTCCATACAGTGAGGTTCTACAAGCATACGGCTCGATTCAGATACAAAAAAACCGCTGATTGCTCAGCGGTTTTTGTTTTCAATTCTCAACCTGCCTTATGGCATTTCGTCGAACTCTGCGCCTTCTTTTTCTACTTGAGGTGGCATCAAGTGCTCTTTCTGGATGCCCAGTTTTAGCGCTAGTGCTGATGCTACGTAGATAGAAGAGTAAGTACCTACAGTGATACCAAGTAGAAGTGCGGTTGCGAAGCCGTGAATCATCGCACCACCCTGCATGAACAGTGCAATTACCACGAACAATGTTGTACCCGAGGTAATCAACGTACGGCTCAACGTTTGGGTGATTGAAGCGTCCATGATATCGGCTGGCTCACCTTTACGCATCTTGCGGAAGTTTTCACGGATACGGTCAAACACAACGATGGTATCGTTGAGCGAGTAACCGACTACCGTTAATAATGCCGCGACGATGGTTAGGTCAACTTCTATTTGTAGGAATGAGAAAACACCTAGCGTGATAATGATATCGTGAGCCAATGCCATAACCGCACCAGCTGCTAGACGCCATTCAAATCGCATCGAGACATAAAGCAGGATACAGATCAGCGACACAAGGATCGCTAGACCGCCAGCTTCTGTTAGCTCATCACCAACGTTAGGACCTACGAATTCAATACGACGCATTTCTACGCTTTCGCCAGTACCATCTTTGATAGCACCAATGATTTGGTTGCCCAGCGTTTCACCAGAAACGTCGTCACGTGGACGAAGACGAACCATTACTTCACGAGCACTACCGAAGTTTTGTACTGTCGCATCACCAAAACCTTTCGCATCTAAAGCGGTTCGGATTTTTTCAAGGTTCGCAGGTTTTTCAAAGCCAACTTCAATTAGCGTACCGCCAGTGAAGTCTAGGCCCCAATTTAGCCACTTAGTTGACAAAGTGAAGATAGAAGCAGCAATCATAAAGATTGAAAAAACGAATGCTACTTTCGACCAACGCATAAAGCCGATCGTCTTCTCTGCTTTTAGAATTTGAAACATATTAATTCCCAGCCTTAGATCGACAATTTATCAACGCGTTTGCCACCGTAAATCAGGTTCACGATACAACGTGTACCAATAATGGCGGTGAACATTGAAGTTAAGATACCGATAGATAGAGTAACCGCGAAACCTTTCACTGCACCAGTACCGACTGCAAATAGGATAATTGCAGTAATCAGTGTCGTGATGTTCGCATCGGCAATCGTACTGAATGCATTCGCGTAACCTTGGTGAATAGCTTGTTGTGGACTACGCCCATCACGAAGCTCTTCACGGATACGCTCGAAGATCAGTACGTTCGCATCAACCGCCATACCGACCGTTAACACGATACCGGCAATCCCCGGAAGCGTCATGGTAGCGCCTGGAATCATCGACATAACACCAATGATCAACACTAAGTTAGCCATTAGAGCGATGTTGGCAATCAAGCCAAAGCCACGGTAGTAAAGCAGCGTAAACAGCATTACGGCAACCATACCCCAGATACACGCTTGGATACCCATATCGATGTTTTGCTGGCCCATTGATGGACCAATAGTACGCTCTTCAACGATAGAGATAGGTGCGATCAGTGCACCAGCACGTAATAGAAGTGCAAGGTTGTGCGCTTCAGCTGCGGAGTCTATACCCGTGATACGGAAGTTACGTCCAAGAGCCGATTGAATCGTCGCTTGGTTGATGACTTCTTCATGCTTATCTAGGATGACTTTGCCTTCTGGCGTACGACGACCACTGTCTTTGTACTCAGCAAACACGGTAGCCATTAGCTTACCGATGTTCTTCTTAGAGAACGCTGACATCTTGTTACCACCTTCGCTGTCTAGCGAGATGTTAACTTGTGGACGACCGTATTCATCGACACTTGAGCTTGCATCCGTAATGCTTTGACCACCAAGAATAACACGCTTCTTAAGCACAACCGGACGACCGTCTCGGTCCATTTTGATTTCACTGCCTGCTGGCGCACGACCATTTGCCGCCGCTGATAGGTCAGCTTTATCGTCAACTTCACGGAATTCTAGCGTTGCAGTCGCACCTAGAATCTCTTTTGCACGAGCAGTATCTTGAACACCAGGAAGCTCAACAACAATTCGACTTGCACCTTGACGCTGAACGAGAGGCTCTGCAACACCTAGCTCGTTTACACGGTTACGTAAAATCGTAATGTTTTGCTCAACAGCGTAGTTACGGATCTCTTGTAAACGTTGCTCGGTAAAGGTCGCAGTAAGAGCGTAACGGCCATTTGAATCAGATTCGACAAAGAGCATGTCCGGGTGATTCTTTTCTAGCATTGCTTTCGCTTCTGCTAATTGCTCTTCGTTACGTAGCAGAACCTCTACCGCTTCTTTGCCAGAAGGGCGGATAGCACGATAACGAATTTTTGCCTCACGAAGTTCGCTACGGAAAGCTTCTTCTTGCTGACCAACGAGCTTTTCCATCGCAGCGTCCATGTCTACTTCCATTAAGAAGTGGACACCACCACGAAGGTCAAGACCCAGCTTTAATGGTGACGCGCCAATCGCTTCTAGCCAATCGGGTGTAGAAGGAGCAAGGTTAAGTGCAACAATTGTGTCTTTGCCAAGCGCTTCGCTGATGACATCACGAGCACTGATTTGCGTGTCAGTGTCGTTAAAACGAACAAGAATTGATCCATTCTCGAGAGCAATGGATTTATGAGAGAGTTGCTCTTTATCAAGAGCAGTAGTGACAGCATCCAGCGTTGACATATCTACAGAGGCGCCACGCGCCCCTGTAACTTGAATAGCCGGATCTTCACCGTAGATATTTGGAAGTGCGTATAACGCAGCGGTGATGATGGCAAAAAATACCATCAAGTACTTCCATAATGGATAACGGTTTAGCACAGCGAGGATCCTTTAGCTGTTTTATAGAGACTTAAGCGTACCTTTTGGCAACACTGCAGTGATGAAGTCTTTCTTGATTACCACTTCATTGTTCGCGTTAAGCTCGATTGAAATGTAGTCATTGTCTTCAGCAATCTTAGTGATTTTACCCACTAGGCCACCGCTAGTTAGAACTTCGTCGCCTTTGCCCATAGAAGCCATTAGGTTCTTGTGCTCTTTTACACGTTTCGCTTGTGGGCGGTAAATCATGAAGTAAAAGATCACTGCGAACATGCCAAGCATGATTAGCATTTCAAAACCACCGCCTGCTGGCGCGCCTTCTGCTGCTGCGTGAGCCTGAGAAATAAACATTAAAACATCCTCATTATATTTTATTGATAATCCAACAAGTTGGGCTTTCGCATTTTAGATTCAAGTCTGAGAGTAACTAATAGCGATCACTCTCTCAAAAATAACGTGCGTTAGCCTACTTTATTAGCAAAAGCCTCTGGCGACATGCCAAAGGCTTTAATTCTTTTTAGTCCGTCAATGACTGTTCTTTTGCTAGTGGTGGCACTTCACGGCCACGACGCTCATAGAACTCGGTAACAAACTCATCAAAACGATCTTCATCAATCGCTTTACGAATACTTTCCATCAGACGCTGGTAGTAGCGTAGGTTGTGGATCGTATTCAGACGAGCACCCAGAATTTCATTACAACGCTCTAAGTGATGAAGGTACGATTTACTGTAGTTTTGACAAGTGTAACAGTCACAGTGCGGATCCAACGGGGTTGTATCCGTTTTATGTTTCGCATTACGGATCTTGATCACACCACCAGTCACAAACAGGTGACCATTACGCGCGTTACGCGTTGGCATTACACAGTCAAACATGTCGATACCACGGCGAACACCTTCAACCAAGTCTTCTGGTTTACCCACGCCCATTAAGTAGCGAGGCTTGTCTTCTGGAAGCTGCGGACAAGTGTGCTCAAGAATACGGTGCATATCTTCTTTAGGCTCGCCTACTGCCAAGCCACCAACCGCGTAACCGTCAAAACCGATTTCCGTTAGACCTTTTACCGACACATCACGTAGATCTTCGTAAACACCACCTTGAACAATACCAAACAGGTTGTTCGGGTTTTCTAGCTTCTCGAAGTGATCACGTGAGCGCTGTGCCCAACGTAGCGACATTTCCATCGATTTCTTCGCTTCATCGTGTGTCGCTGGGTATGGCGTACACTCGTCAAAAATCATGACGATGTCAGAACCTAGGTCTTTTTGAATTTCCATCGACTTTTCTGCGTCCATGAAAATCTTGTCACCATTAACTGGGTTACGGAAGTGCACACCCTCTTCGGTAATAGTACGCATCTTGCCAAGGCTGAATACTTGGAAGCCGCCTGAATCAGTAAGAATAGGACCGTGCCAGTTCATAAAATCATGCAAGTCGCCGTGCATTTTCATGACTTCTTGACCTGGACGCAGCCAAAGGTGGAACGTGTTACCTAGTAAGATTTCTGCGCCCGTACCTTTCACTTCTTCTGGCGTCATGCCTTTAACCGTACCGTAAGTACCAACTGGCATAAACGCTGGGGTTTGAACAGTGCCACGTTCGAAAGTCAGTTGACCACGACGCGCATTGCCGTTTTTCTTCTTAAGATCGAATTTTAATTTCACGATGCCTCCGGGTGTCAGAGAAACAGTCTGACTGAGTGTTTAGGGCTCTACCCTACTTTAAGGAGCGGTCGCTTTTCCTTGCGAGAGATAAAGCAGAGGTTCTGCTCTATTTCCTAGCTTACTGCTAGCACTCGTAAATCTTATTTTTTACTAAATCGTTTTCTTCTTGATGAACATTGAATCACCATATGAGAAAAAGCGATATTTGTTTTCTACCGCATGCTTGTAAGCATTCATGGTGTTCTCATAACCTGCAAATGCACTCACCAACATGATCAGTGTGGATTCTGGCAGGTGGAAATTGGTAATCAAGCAATCCACAAGCTGATATTCGTAGCCAGGGAAAATAAAGATTTCTGTATCACCAAAGAATGGGACCAACTCAGTCCCTTTTTTCAATGCGTCTTGCGCTGCGCTTTCAAGTGAGCGTACCGATGTAGTACCAACAGCAATAATTCGTCCACCGCGCGCTTTCGTCGCTTTAATTGCTTCGACGACTTCTTGCGGTACTTCTACGTACTCAGCGTGCATATGGTGATCGTTGATGTTTTCTACTTTTACTGGCTGGAATGTACCCGCACCAACGTGCAAAGTGACGTAAGCAAACTCTGCGCCTTTCGCTTTGATTTTCTCTAGTAGAACATCATCAAAATGAAGACCCGCTGTCGGCGCCGCTACTGCGCCTGGCTTCTGGTTATATACGGTTTGGTAACGCTCTTTATCTGCATCTTCATCTGGGCGGTCAATGTAAGGAGGAAGTGGCATGTGGCCGATTTCTTCCAAAATTTCTAATACCGTCTTATCAGCGTTAAATTTCAGTTCAAATAGAGCGTCATGACGCGCCACCATTTCTGCTGAGTATTCATCATTCTCGCCAACAATGATGGTTGTACCTGGTTTTGGAGATTTAGAGCAGCGAACGTGCGCGAGGATGCTTTTCTCGTCAAGCATGCGCTCCACCAGCACCTCTAGCTTACCACCCGACTCTTTACGACCAAAAAGACGAGCAGGTATAACACGAGTATTATTAAACACCACGAGATCACCGGGTTGAACTTGGCCCAATACATCAGTAAATGTGCCATCAATTAGCTCTCCGGTATTGCCGTCCATTTGTAATAGTCGGCTAGCGGTACGCTCTGGCTGAGGGTAACGAGCGATAAGTTCATCTGGAAGGTCGAAATGGAAATCTGATACTTGCATGTTACTTGTCTTATATATTGGTCAAATCACGTCTAGGACGACGATAAAATTGCGACGAGTTTTTCGCAGCAGACTAGTATATGTTTACATGCTGCAATAGCAAGCAAATCCCCAGAATATCACTGTAAAAGCCATGATGAAGAGTGTAATAAAACGTGAAAAACCGCGATCACTTGGCATTATTTTCAGTTTAAGTCGAAAGAAATGGAACATTAAAAAGCAAAGCAGCGCATAACGCTGCTTACTCGTTTGGTATTCAAATCGCCCTATCAAACCTCACGCCTTCGCCACCACGCCAAGGGTACGAATAGACCCAATAGCCACAGACCCAAACTGCCACCATCATCATCTGACCCTTTGAAATCACAGTTATTAGTTGCGATACCGTCGTGACACTCTTTATCTCCGCCGACTTCGTTATTAGCCTCTTTAATAAAGTTCGGTGCAATGATGTAGCTACTTGGTGGCGCATCGGCAGTAATGTAAGACTGTACCCAGTCGTAATATTGGCTCACCTTGGTGTAGAAACTTGGAATCGTCAAAGAGCCACAAGTCGGAAGAATGAGAGGTCCACCACTAACAATACCAATCTGTTTTCCCGTCGCCACATCGACCAGCGGCCCCCCACTGTCACCTTTACATGCAGAGTTGCCATATTGGGTGTGGCTATCCGGCTCTAATACTCGGTTTTTCGTTGGTAGCGTACAGATTTTGGTTTGGTTTTCTCTTGAGTCGATAATCCCCGGAAAACTGCTGCCAATTTCTAAACGCTCATAACATTTGTCGATGGGTAAAAATGTACTAATGGTGGTTTTGAGCGTATTGGAAGGTTCAGAAGCATCCGGCTGAGTGGTTCCCCACCCAAACACTTGCACATTTTCGACACGTTGATTGGTCAGGTAATTATCGTTCCAATCCGCTGCCAACCGCGCTTCGATACTCTCCATGTCGGCTTTGTTTGCTAAATCAGCAAAGCTTGCGTTTGCCACTGGGCGCGTGAGATACAGCAACGCGATGTCTGAGTCTAAACCGGTTTGGATAGGTTTCACGTTGCCATTACTGTCGGTCTCAGCTTTTGAAATCCGCGTGTAATCAGGATGAACCACAACGTGAGACACCGGATAGAAGTTATCAAGCCCTGCTGAATTAAGTTCGTGCACATTCGCATTCACCGACAACTCGCCCGGCGGGGTCACATAGTAGCTTGCTTCGTTCGTTCCCTGCCCCATTACCACGCAGTGTGCCGCAGTCAACACCCACTGCTCCGTCAGCATGGTGCCGCCACACAGTGGGAACTCTGCCATATTACTTGCTCGTAAAGTAACACGATCAACAGAGTCGGTTAGTTCATCTCCTAACACAATCGCCTGTGCAGATTGCACACTGAATGCCGCTACTGCCAGCGCAATGAGTTTGTTACACGTTGTTCTTTTCATTTAGGTTGCTGTCTTCAATTTGGTAAGCCTGAACGTATCTTCTTCGAGAGACGAATCTTGGAAAATCCAGCGAATAAAAATGTGCGATTCAATTCATTGGATTACCTTGGCGATCCATTCAATATCAATCAAAAATGCCAACTGACTCGCACACAAACCGACTTATTCAAATTAATAAAAACGTCGATAAGACACAGATTACGCAGACAAAAAGAAGCGCAAGTGTATTGTGCTATTTAATTGATGAAAAACGAGTTAGCTCCCAGATATACAGAAAAATATTCTCTATATTTAAGAGAAGGACAATGCCGCTGGAGGTCTCTATGATCAAGGTTGAAGACATGATGACTCGTAATCCTCATACCTTACTGCGCACGCACACCTTGCGTGATGCAAAAAGCATGATGGATGCGCTTGATATTCGCCATATTCCGGTTGTTGATGCCAATAACCACTTACAAGGCTTGGTGACTCAACGCGACATTCTTGCTGCTCAAGAATCGAGCTTGCACCCAGATGAGGCTGAACAATCTTTTACTCTAGATACACCGCTCTACGAAATGATGCACACTAACATCATGACTGCCGAACCCATCGCGGGGCTTAAAGAGAGCGCTATCTACATGCAAAAGCACAAAGTTGGCTGTTTACCTGTTGTCACTAAGGGTCGATTGGTAGGCATCATTACTGACAGTGACTTTGTGACCATTGCGATTAACTTATTGGAACTGCAAGAAGAAGTGGAACCCGAAGAAATCGAGCCAGAAGAATAATACGCAAACGCGTTATCTTGGGTGTAAATTTCGTTTCTTAAACGTTTTAAACGAAAAAAGAGCGGCAGGGTTGCCGCTCAAAATGCCATTACTGACGCTGATTAAGGAAGTGTTTCTCTGCCAATTAGAATTGGTCTTCTTCGGTCGAACCTGTCAATGCGGTCACTGAAGAGTTACCACCTTGGATAGTATTGGTCATTCTATCGAAGTAACCTGTACCTACTTCTTGTTGGTGTGCAACAAATGTATAGCCTTTTTCTGCCGCCTGGAATTCAGGACGCTGAACTTTCTCAACATAATGACGCATACCTTCACCTTGAGCATAAGCGTGTGCCAGTTCAAACATGTTGAACCACATGTTGTGAATGCCTGCTAGCGTGATGAATTGGTACTTGTAGCCCATGTCTGCAAGCTCTTGTTGGAACTTAGCAATGGTTTCTGCATCAAGGTTTTTCTCCCAGTTGAATGAAGGCGAGCAGTTGTACGCCAACAATTGATCTGGGTATTCAGCGTGAATTGCTTCTGCAAACTTACGTGCTTCTTCCAAACATGGCGTAGCCGTTTCACACCAAATCAAGTCTGCATATGGTGCGTAAGCCAGGCCACGAGAAATCGCTTGGTCGATACCAGCGCGAACGCGGTAGAAACCTTCTTGAGTGCGCTCACCTTCAATAAAGTCTTTATCGTATGGGTCGCAATCTGAAGTAAGGAGATCTGCCGCATTCGCATCAGTACGAGCAATAACCAAGGTTGTTGTGCCCGCCACATCAGCAGCCAAACGAGCAGCAACCAGTTTTTGCACCGCTTCTTGCGTTGGGACTAATACCTTGCCACCCATGTGGCCACACTTTTTCACCGATGCTAGCTGGTCTTCAAAGTGAACGCCCGCTGCGCCTGCCTCGATCATCGATTTCATGAGCTCGTAAGCGTTAAGCACACCACCAAAGCCCGCTTCAGCATCCGCTACGATAGGTAGGAAGTAATCAATACCACCTTCATCTTCAGGCGATTTACCTGCTGACCATTGGATTTGGTCTGCACGACGGAACGAGTTATTGATGCGTTTTACTACTGACGGTACAGAATCGACTGGGTATAGAGACTGGTCAGGATACATCGTCGAAGCGGTGTTGTTGTCCGCCGCTACCTGCCAACCAGATAGGTAAATCGCTTCAATACCAGCTTTAGCTTGTTGAACAGCTTGGCCGCCAGTTAACGCACCAAGACAGTTTACGTAACCTTTTTTCGCGCTACCGTTGACCAGTGACCAAAGTTTGTCTGCACCACGTTGTGCAATTGTGTTAGCTGGTACCATAGAGCCACGCAGTTCCACCACTTCCTCAGCAGTGTATGTACGCTTTACATTTTTCCAGCGCGGGTTAGTTGCCCAGTCTTTTTCCAGAGCTTCAATTTGTTGGCGGCGAGTTAAGTTAGTCATTGGTCTATCCCTCTTTATAATTTGCACTTTATGCGTGTGGCGTTGAGTTTCCGTTCTCAGGCAGTACTTCCCTATCTGCCTTGAAAATCCTTCACGTTATTGGTGTTACAGTTATTCTTTATTAATCCAGGTAGTCATAACCAGGAACTGTTAAAAAGTTGGTCAGCTCATCGCTCGTAGTGAGCCTTGCCATCAAGTCTGCCGCTTCTTCAAATCGACCCGCTTGGTAGCGCTGCTCGCCAATTTCTTGTTTCACTACTTCAATCTCTTCTTTTAGATAGAGCTCGAACAGATCCTTAGTGACCTTCAATCCGTTATCTAGCGACTTGCCGTGTTGAATCCATTGCCAGATAGAAGCGCGAGAGATTTCAGCTGTCGCCGCATCTTCCATCAAGCCATAAATCGGTACACAACCATTACCAGAAATCCAAGCTTCTATGTATTGCAGCGCAACACGTATATTGTGGCGCATTCCGGCTTCTGTCCGCTCGCCTTCACAAGGCTCAAGTAGTTCAGCCGCTGTAATAGGTGCATCCTCTGAACGACTCACATCCAATTGATTGGTGCGCTCGCCCAGTACAGCACTAAAGACTTCCATCGCGGTGTCAGCCAAACCTGGATGAGCTACCCAAGTACCGTCGTGACCATTGTTTGCTTCTAGCGATTTATCAGTCTGGATCTTGTCTAATACTTTTTGATTCTCTTGCGGGTCTTTCGCTGGGATAAAGGCGGCCATTCCTCCCATCGCGAAAGCACCTCGTTTATGACAAGTACGCACCAATAATCGCGAGTAAGCGTTCAAGAATGGCTTATCCATCGTAACCACTTGGCGATCTGGCAGTACGCGTTCAGGGTGCTTCTTCAAGGTTTTGATGTAGCTAAAGATGTAATCCCAGCGACCACAGTTCAAACCAACGATGTGTTCTTTAAGTGAGAACAGAATCTCATCCATTTCGAATACGGCTGGTAAAGTTTCAATCAGCACAGTCGCTTTGATGGTGCCTGTATCAAGACCGAAATAGTCTTCCGTGAAATGGAACACTTCGCTCCACCACTTCGCTTCGTGATGCGATTGCAGTTTTGGAATGTAGAAATAAGGGCCGCTGCCTTTTTGAAGTAACGCTTTGTAGTTGTTATAGAAGTACAGAGCGAAATCGAATAGCGCACCTGGAATGATCTGACCGTGCCACGTAACGTGTTTTTCTTTTAAATGAAGGCCGCGAACACGGCAGATCAACACCGCTGGGTCATCTTCCAGCTGATAATGCTTGCCATTGCCAGGGTTGGTGTAACTGATGGTGCCATTCACGGCATCGCGTAAATTCACTTGCCCATCCAGCACTTTACTCCATGCTGGAGACATTGAATCTTCGAAGTCTGCCATAAACACTTTCACATTCGCATTCAGTGCGTTAATCACCATCTTGCGATCAGTTGGTCCGGTAATCTCCACACGGCGATCTTGCAGATCTTGTGGGATTCCCAGGATCTTCCAGCTTCCTTCACGGATGTCTTGTGTCTCTGGTAAAAAGTCTGGCAGCTCACCTGAATCGATACGCGCTTGCTTCTCTTCTCGTGCTTCCAGCAACTGCTCAACACGTCCGGCAAATTTTTCACACAGTAGAGATAAAAAGGTTTGGGCTTCAACAGGGAAAATTGCTTGATGCTCTGGAGCAACGACTCCATTCACCTCAAGCATGCCTTGGGTCTGCTTTAGTTGTTGTGTTTTTTGTTCTGTCTGAGCAAGCATAATCATTCATCCTTAACGTGCTTTATCCATCTTGGGCAGTCAGCGTAAAGCTACATTTGTAAGTTATGAACAACAAATTACATCCTTTAACTTTGTGTTCAACTCGTCTAGCCATGTCGATAGATTGCGTAATGTTATGTGTATTTTCAATCTAGACATAAGTCTTATCGGCCTTTAAATAAGCTATCTCAACAAAGGGTTTAACGAAACCCCCAAGATAAACAAAACAGAAAATTCGAAGTTTTATTCGGCAGGGTAAAAACCGCCTATCGAACACCCATTTTTGTAAGTTGTTACGTAATTAAATTACATTAATTTTAAGGTCGATTTATCATTTCAAACGAGTGTATGAATATAGACTGGCAAACAAACACCTTGTATTCACAAGGGCTGGCAAGGTGAACTCAAACAAGGGTCAAACAAGACATACTAGGTTTTGTGTAAAATTAACATTGTGAAATTTCACTATTTTATGAAAGCTTCATCAAAGAAGAGCTGTAAAATTTTACAAGTCAAAGTTCACCAACAGAATAAAATACTAGAAAGCGCACTGTTTTCAGTGCGCTTTTAGATAAATAATGGAGATGTAGAGGCTAATACTAATAGCTAAAGCAGTTCGGAAACGACTTCTGCAAGCTGATTAAATGTTTTCGTTCTTGATGAACTCGGACGCCAAACTAAGCCAATTTCACGATAGGCTTGCTTTCCTGGGGGATCGATCACGACTAAATTCTGGTTATGTAGCAGGCCGTGGTCGATAGCCATTTGAGGAATGAACGTCGTTCCCAAACCATTCGCAACCATTTGCACCAAAGTATGAAGGCTGGTTGCTGTAAACGGATTAATTTTTTCTTTATCTGTTAATTTACACGCAGATACCGCGTGTTCCGTTAAGCAATGCTCTTTCTCTAATAAAAAGACGGATTCGTCAGGTAAATCTGCGTAACGAATCGGCACAGGCACCGATTGGGCTTGATTCGCACTAATAACCATTCGAAACGGATCCTTACCCACCACTCGACTTTCCATACCGTCAATTTCAACTGGCAACGCTAAAATGAGTACATCCAACTCACCGTGTCTAAGCGCTTGAAGTAAGTTTGTTGTCGTGTCTTCTCTTAATAAAAGATTCAGTTGTGGGAAACGGTAGTTAACCTCTTGCACCAAATCACACAGTAAAAACGGAGCAATTGTTGGTATGCATCCCACTTTTAGCTGGCCTTGCATATCGTCGCCTTGGCACATACGTCCAAGCTCGACCAAATCTTGCCCTTTTGCTAACAGCTCTCGCCCCTGCTTTACTACCATTTCTCCTGTTTGGGTAAAAACCAGTGGACTTTTCTTGTCTTTCTTTTCATATAATGGACAACCAATCAATTCCTCTAAGTTTTGAATACCTTTACTTAAAGTCGACTGACTGACAAAACAACGCTCTGCAGCGTCACTAAAATGTCTTGTTTCATGCAGTGTGACTAAGTAGTGCAACTGCTTCAAACTGGGCCATTTATTCATAATTGTATTTGTATCTACCGCCGTTCCAGTGATCGAGTTAAGAGTTTTGCTATTATCGTTTTTTTCGATTAACTCAATCTATTTATTTCGCTTTTTTCAATACTACAATCTGTACTATAGTTTGTCTCGTACAAACACGGACCAAACCGACACAACTGAATTCGGTTTGGAACTAACCATACTTTTTAGGAGCAAAAAAATGGTACTAGTAGGTCGTCAAGCCCCTGATTTTACTGCAGCAGCTGTTCTAGGTAACGGTGAAATCGTTGAAAACTTCAACTTTGCAGAGTTCACTAAAGGTAAGAAAGCAGTAGTATTCTTCTACCCACTAGATTTCACTTTCGTTTGCCCATCTGAGCTAATCGCATTCGACAACCGTCTAGCTGATTTCCAAGCTAAAGGTGTTGAAGTAATCGGTGTTTCTATCGATTCTCAGTTCTCTCACAACGCATGGCGTAACACTGCTATCGAAGATGGCGGTATCGGTCAAGTTAAGTACCCACTAGTTGCTGACGTTAAGCACGAAATCTGTAAAGCTTACGATGTTGAGCACCCAGAAGCAGGCGTTGCTTTCCGTGGTTCTTTCCTAATCGACGAAGAAGGCGTTGTACGTCACCAAGTAGTTAACGACCTACCACTAGGCCGTAACATCGACGAAATGCTACGCATGGTTGACGCTCTTAACTTCCACCAGAAGCACGGCGAAGTATGTCCTGCACAATGGGAAGAAGGTAAAGCAGGTATGGACGCATCTCCAAAAGGTGTTGCAGCGTTCTTATCTGAGCACGCAGCTGACCTAGGCAAAAAATAATAGACCTTCACCCTAGCTCAACGGGTGTGATGGTTGGATGTATATAAAGCAAAAAGCTAATGCGGAAAACCGCAAACGCCAATCAGTCTAAGTAAAGTCTTATCAAAGCCCAGAGCAAATGCTCTGGGCTTTCTTTTACCTTCAGATAAACCGCCAAAATGAGGTAACGCAGCAGCGTAAACTTTACCTCTATTTCTCATTCCCTCCATACAGATTCTGCTTACTGGCCCTGTTAATATCTTAGCCACAACACTTATTTGTAACGTTAGCAGGATGAATGAACGTGGTTACTCACCTAGAAGTCTGTATCGATAATATTGAATCTCTGCACTACGCCATTGCTGGCGGCGCCACTCGGATTGAGCTTTGCTCCTCTTTGGCTTTAGGCGGGCTAACACCCAGTTATGGCTTTATGCAGCAAGCCGCTAGGATTTCGACTATTCCTATTTATGCCATGATTCGCCCACGCCAAGGTGACTTCTTCTACTGTGAAGAAGAGATCGAAATGATGCGTTGGGATATTGAAGCAGCTCACCAATCGGGCTTGGATGGTGTGGTTCTCGGTGTACTCACTCAAGAGGGGGATATTCACATGCCCTTTGCAACAGCACTGTGCGAATTCGCACAGGAATTAGGGCTGGGCATAACGTTCCATCGTGCTTTTGACCAGTGTCGTGACGCTGAAAAAGCTTTGGAAGAAGTGATCAGCTTAGGTTGTGAACGTATTTTAACCTCCGGCCTTGCGCCTTCAGCACCACAAGGGATCGATGTGCTTAGAGCTTTGGTTAAGCAAGCCCAAGGACGCATAGCAATCATGGCGGGTGCTGGCGTTAATGCGAGTAACGTACGTGCATTAGTAGAAGACACTCAAGTTCCTGAAATCCATCTGTCAGGCAAAACGACTCGACCTAGTAAAATGAACTTTGTTGCTGAACAAAGCAAAATGGGCGCAACTGATGTCGATGATTTCTTAATCCCCATCACAAGTACACAAGCCATTACCGATGTCGTAGCAGCTCTCAAATAGACGACCGTAAACTCACACGCATAGCTTTTGAGTGCTAACATATTGTTTATCAAGGAGTGAGGAAAGGTGTATGTCTAAATTGAAGAAAAAGGAATACGAAAAGGAGCTCAAAAACCTGCAAGTTGAGCTCGTTAAACTTCAAGAGTGGGTCAAACACAAAGGGTTAAAAGTGGTGGTTCTGTTTGAAGGCCGTGATGCTGCGGGCAAAGGCGGGGTGATAAAACGCATCACAGAAAAGCTAAACCCGCGTGTTTGTCGCGTGGTCGCTCTGCCTGCACCGACAGAAAAAGAAAAAACGCAATGGTACTTCCAACGTTACGTCGCTCATTTGCCATCTGCTGGTGAAATCGTTTTATTTGACCGAAGTTGGTATAACCGAGCAGGTGTCGAAAAAGTCATGGGGTTCTGTACTCCAGACGAATACGAAGAGTTTTTACGCTCTTGTCCTGAATTCGAAAGAATGTTGCAACGCTCTGGGATTATTCTGATTAAGTATTGGTTTTCGGTTTCAGACGAAGAGCAGGAAAAACGTTTTCTAGGCCGAATTAATACGCCGATCAAACGTTGGAAATTCAGCCCAATGGATTTGGAGTCACGTCATCGCTGGGTCGAGTATTCTGAGGCAAAAGATAAAATGTTCGCTTACACAGACACGAAAAACTGCCCTTGGTGGGTCGTCCCTTCTGATGATAAAAAGAAAGCGCGCTTGAACTGTATCAGCCATTTACTTAGCCAGATTGATTACAAAGCACTTGAGTACTCACCCATCGAATTACCTGAACTCAATAAAGAAGGTTACGTCAGAGCGCCCATTGATGACCAGACCTTCGTTCCTGATAAATATTGACGTGCTTTCCCTCTCCCTAATAAATAGACCAGACTAAAAGCTGGTCTATTTATTGAAATCAGTTACTTCAGTACGTCATCAATGCTTTGATCACCTAGATGGCGTACATCTTTCCCTTTCACGAAGTAAATAATGTATTCACAGATGTTCTGGCAACGGTCCCCCACGCGTTCAATCGCGCGTGCAGACCACATCACTTGCAGAATATTGGGGATATTTTTTGGGTCTTCCATCATGTAGGTCATCAACTGACGAATTACCGCTTCATATTCGGCGTCTAGCTTGTCATCTTGTTTGTGCACCTCTGCTGCCGCTTCTACATCCATGCGGGCAAACGCATCCAAAACCTGATGCAGCATATTAATTGCCTGACGGCAGAGAGGCTCTAACGACACTTGGAACTGTCGTTCTTTTGATGATGGGCTTTCAATGGCAACGTAAGCAATGCGTGTCGCCACGTCACCGATACGTTCTAAATCAGTGATCGTTTTGATGATAGCCATGATTAAGCGCAAGTCTTTTGCCGTTGGCTGACGCTTAGCAATAATGCGTGTGCAGGCGTCATCAATCGAGACTTCCATCGCATTCACTTTATGATCGTCACGCACAACCTTACGCGCCAGTTCGATGTCTTCTTTATGCAAGGCTTGAATAGCATACGAAAGCTGCTGTTCTACCAAGCCACCCATGGTTAATACATGAGTACGAATCGATTCTAGCTCTACGTTGAATTGTCCTGAAATATGACGTCCAAAGTGCATGATGTTCCTTATTCCGTATAGAGTCGCGACTTAACCGTATCGACCCGTAATGTAATCTTCGGTCTGTTTCTTCATTGGCGAAGTGAAGATCGAGTCCGCGTCAGAGTATTCAATTAACTTACCCATATGAATAAATGCAGTATGATCGCTCACTCGCGCCGCTTGTTGCATGTTATGGGTAACGATAACGACAGTATATTGAGTCTTCAGCTCATTGATAAGTTCTTCAATAGTTAAAGTTGAGATTGGATCCAACGCTGATGTTGGCTCGTCCAATAACAGGACTTCCGGCTCAATCGCCACCGCGCGCGCAATGACCAAGCGCTGTTGCTGACCACCAGATAAACCAAATGCGTTCTCATGCAAGCGGTCTTTTACCTCATCCCACAACGCCGCCGAGCGCAAGGATCGCTCCACTGCGTCATCTAAACTGCGGCTGTTTTTTACACCTTGTAAGCGTAAGCCATAAACTACATTTTCATAAATAGACTTAGGAAATGGATTGGGCCTTTGAAACACCATCCCCACTCGGCGTCGAAGTGTCGCAACATCGACATTGGGATGATAAACATTCTTGCCATGTAGACGCACTTTACCTGTGACTCGACACCCTTCCACTAAGTCGTTCATGCGATTGATGCAACGTAATAACGTCGACTTTCCACACCCTGAAGGACCGATAAAAGCGGTGACTCGCCCTTTGGGAATTCGCATCGAAATATCATGCAGCGCCTGAGTTTGACCATAGAACAGATTAAGGTTCTCGATTGAGATTGCTGTTTGTTCATCCGTTAAATTATGAACGTCCAATGGTGGCTCATAACCTAATGTACTATCAAAATTAAACATACTTAATCTTGTCCTAACGTTCTGTATTTTTCTCGTAAATTATTGCGAATACTGATTGCTGTTAAGTTTAGCCCGACAATCACTGTCACGAGTAAGAAAGAGGTGGCATAAACTAATGGTCGCGCAGCTTCGATGTTGGAGGTTTGAAAGCCAACATCGTAAATGTGAAAACCTAAATGCATGAACTTTCTATCCAAATGCACATAAGGGAATTGCCCGTCAACCGGTAAACTGGATGCCAATTTCACGACCCCCACCAGCATCAGCGGCGCTACTTCGCCAGCTGCACGCGCAATCGCAAGGATCAGCCCTGTGATAATAGCTGGCGTCGCCATAGGCAAAACCACACGCCATAGTGTTTCGAACTGAGTTGCACCAAGCGCCAGAGAGCCATGTCGTACTGAACTCGGAATACGAGTTAAACCTTCTTCTGTCGTCACAATCACAACTGGAAGCGTCAGCACGGCAAGAGTTAGTGCAGACCACAACAAACCCGGAGTACCAAAGGTTGGTGCCGGTAACTTTTCCGCATAGAATACGTTGTCGATAGAGGCACCAATCGTATAAACAAAGAAGCCTAAACCAAATACGCCATAAACAATCGATGGAACACCCGCTAGGTTTATAACCGCAATACGAATAACCCTGGTTAGAGCGTTATTCTTAGCGTATTCATGCAGATAGATAGCGGCGATCACCCCAAGTGGCATCACAATGATCGACATGATAAGTACTAAGAAAACCGTACCAAATATCGCAGGGAACACGCCTCCTTCAGAGTTCGACTCTCTTGGATCTTCAGATAAAAACTTCCAAACCTGCTTCCCCCAGTGCATGACTTTATCAGGCAGTGACATTTGGTTTGGGTACCAGTAGTCCAAAATGTCTTCGAGCGGAATCGATACTTGTGAGCCCGTCATATCCTCGACAATCAGGGCATAGCCAGAAAGCTGTAATCGTAAGCCATCAAGCTGTAAATCTAACGTCGCCAGAGCTTTCTCTATCCGCTCTTTTTTCGTCTGGTTTTCCTTTAAAAAGCTTTCTGTCAGCGTGTCATTCAACTCATGCTTGCGCTTATCTAATCGCAACTGCTCTAGCTTCCAACCAAGCTCTTTAAGCTGATCGACAACCAAAGAGTCAATCTCATGGCGCAGAGTTTCTGCATCATCCAGTTTTTTGTTCAAGACGGATTGAATATCGTTGGTGTATAAGTTGTCTCCATCCTGAAACGCCACCAGCTTACCAAAAAAGTAACCGCCACTACTTCGCTCGATCACTGCCCACTCTTTTGGCGTCGTGGGCTCATCCAACTGCATTTGCAATACGGAGATAAAATCGGCGGGATACAACTCTCGGTTGGCGATTTTGATACTGAGTCGCGTAGCAAAGTCTTCATCGTCTTCTAATTGCTGCGCCGCGCTTTCAGGTAGATAACTCTTCGGTACAAAACTGCGTTCATACACTTGACCAATCAGAATAGTATTTTCATGTAGCACTTCGCCTTGCACAGGAGTCAGCGCTGCAACATTCCACTGATACAAGGGCGCTGGCCAAAAGTAAGTCAGGCCTTTCCAGCCGATAAGGAGTAACAACCCTAATACCGACAACAAACTGATGCTGACTGCACCGCCTGTTAGCCATATCCACGGTGCGCCAGAACGAATCCAATTTAACACGTCATTACTCGCTCTTTATTCAAACCATTATTACAACGCACGGTACTTATCTCTCAGTCTCTGACGAACCCACTCCGCAAGCGCGTTTACTGCAAACGTAAACACAAACAAAATCAATGCAGCTAGGAACAGCAGGCGATAATGCGAACTTCCAACTTCCGACTCTGGCAACTCAACGGCGATGGTCGCCGACAGGCTGCGCAATCCTTCCAAAATATTCCAATCCATTAATGGCGTATTGCCCGTTGCCATTAACACAATCATGGTTTCACCAACAGCGCGTCCCAGGCCCATCATAATGGCAGAAAAAATACCTGGGCTTGCGGTAAGCAAGACAACATAGATTAAAGTTTGCCAAGGCGTGGCCCCTAATGCCAAAGAGCCATCCGATAAATGTTTCGGTACAGAGAAAATGGCATCTTCGGCGATGGTAAAAATCGTCGGGATAACAGCAAACCCCATCGCTAACCCCACCACCAATGCATTGCGTTGATCGTAACCAATACCATGCTCGGTTAAGAATAAGCGCATATCGCCACCAAAGAACGTCTGCTCAATCGTAGGCGAAATCCACACGCCAAGCCCAATCAGTACCAATATGACAGGCATGAGCACTAAAGCATGCCAACCATTAGGCAGACGATTACGCAAAGGTTGCGGTATTAATGCCCATAGCCCGCCCATAATCATGGTGCTCAAGGGCAAAACAAACAGCATGACGACGATCGTAATCAGGTGATCTTCGACAATAGGCGCGAACCACAGCCCCGCTAGGAAACCAATGATCACCGTCGGCAGTGCTTCCATTAGCTCAATCGACGGTTTTACGACACGACGCATGCGTGGCGACATAAAGTACGCCGTATAAATAGCACCTAGCACTGCGAGCGGTACTGAGAACAGCATCGCAAACATTGCCGCTTTTATCGTCCCGAACGCAATAGGTACTAGGCTGAACTTAGCCTCAAAGTTATCGCTCGCCGAAGTCGATTGCCACACAAATTCAGGCTCAGGATACCCTTCGTACCACACTTCTTGCCATAATGAGGACAAGGAAATTTCCGGATAGGCATTGTCCACTTCCGCAACATTTAACTCATTACTTTGCCAAGTGATTAAGTAGCGTTCATTGTTGGACATTGCTGCGATTGCGGGCGCTTGATTGTAAGCACGCTTAAACAACACCAGTTTTTCACTGGTTGTATAATGGCTTTGCAACGTGCCGTTGGTGTAAAAGCTATAAAATCCTTTTCGATGAGAATCCGGCAACAAATACTTAAGCTCTGATGCCAATTTAAAATCACGAATATGCGTTAACGTGCGTCTCTCTTCTTGCAGCGTATCAAACCATTGCGACACCCGACCATCGTTGTGTGTCACCAAAAGCGAGTAAGCACCAGCCAGTAGGTCCATTGTACGAACGGAGTGCTTCTTATCACCTTGAGTGAGGTCGACCACCTCTCGCACAGCAAATTTACGTGCGGTTTTCTTTAACACGATCAACTCAGAGCCATCGCGTAAATAAAGCGTTTCACCATCAGGTGTCAATAACATTTGCTGAGGTGCATCAAAGCCTGAAGAGAACGTAAAATCGATCGTTGTCGGAGGCGTACCCAAAGACGAAGCCACTTGCCAACGAGCCTTCACTTCACCGCTTTGTGTCTGCCAAACAATTGTTGGTAAGGGCGTTGAAGCTGCAAACACAAACTGAGTCACAGGATCTTGAGGCGTACTCAGCGTCAGATCCATGCTGGTGTCTAGCTCAATCACTTCCGGAGGACGTGTATTTTCTCTCAACGTGGCATTAAATTCAGGCTTGAAAAGGTGCGCTTTACCCTGCCCATCAACAAACCCATACCAACCTAGTCCAGGAGCAGATTGAGAGAAAGCGACGGGTTCCTGGACGATTTGCTGTTTATACACTGCAGGCTTCGTAGGATCGTCCATCGACAAATATTGAATCTCACCACTTTGGGTTAGAACGAACGCAAGCTGAGCGTAATCATCCACTGAAATCGCAAGTGGTGTTTCAATATGAGTGGCTCGAATGGCTTGGTTGGTTTTGATCTCCGCATCAGAAAAAAGCGGAATGATCACCATGGCGAGGTAGACAAAGATCAAAATAAGCGCCGCGAGTACGCCGACACCACCGGATGTCACTGCAAGTCGAACTAAACGATCTTTTATCAGTCGTTTCTTATCTTTTTCCTGCAATGAAAACTCGGCTTGTGCCATTTAAATCTCTACCTTTTTGACTTAGTACTAGAATATGTCGTTAAGATGACAATTATATTACAGATCACATTAAACACCTGAAAAGAATACAACTCTTATGCAATGCGTGGTATGAAATAAATCTGTAATGAAAATCTCATAATGTTCTCACTCATCCATTTTTCCAAGATGAGTACGTATTACTTCACTTTTGGCTAGGTAAGGTTATGAGCGCAGAAAAACTATATATAGAAAAAGAACTTAGTTGGTTGTCTTTCAACGAACGAGTATTACAAGAAGCTGCCGATAAAACCGTCCCTTTGATCGAACGTATTCGCTTTCTTGGGATCTTTTCCAACAATTTAGATGAATTTTACAAAGTACGCTTTGCTGACGTGAAGCGCAGAATCCTAATCAGCCAAGAGCGCGGTGGCAGCGATAGCCCTAAACGACTGTTAACCAAAATGCAGTCGAAAGCACTCAAGCTTAACGAACAATTTGATGAGCTTTACAGCGACTTGATTCGAGAAATGGCGCGACGTCGCATTTTCTTGGTTAATGAGCAACAACTGGATGAATCGCAACAAAAGTGGATCGCGAAATACTTCCGTAGAGAGGTAATGCCGCATATCACTCCCCTTTTAATGAAAGACGAGATCGATGTTCTGCAATTTCTCAAAGACGAGTACGCTTACATCGCCGTAGAACTGCGTAAAGAAGAACATTACCAGTACGCTCTGATCGAAATTCCGACCGATCACCTTCCCCGCTTTGTGATGGTACCAGAACAGAAAGGAAAGCGTCGAAAAACCATCATCTTACTTGATAATATTATCCGCCACTGTTTGGATGAGCTGTTCAAAGGCTTTTTTGATTATGATGAGCTTAGCGGCTATGCGATGAAAATGACGCGTGACGCCGAATACGATTTACGCAACGAAATCGAATACAGCTTGCTCGAACAAATGTCGGAAGGTGTCAATCAGCGACTGACAGCAAAGCCCGTTCGCTTCGTCTACGAACGTGATATGCCGCCCCAAATGCTAGAGTTTCTTTGTAACAAGCTCAATATCTCTAATTACGATAACCTTATCCCCGGCGGCCGCTATCACAATTTTAAAGACTTCATTGCGTTTCCAAATGTTGGGCGAGAGTACCTTGAAAATAAACCGCTTCCGCCAATGAAGTGCGCCGATTTCGAAGGTTACGCTAACAGCTTTGATGCGATTAAAGCGAAAGATATTCTACTCTATTACCCCTACCACACTTTTGACCACATTAGTGAGTTGGTGCGCCAAGCCTCCTTCGATCCGAAAGTACTTAGTATCAAGATTAACATTTACCGTGTCGCGAAAGATTCTCGCTTGATGAACTCATTAATTGATGCGGTGCACAACGGAAAAAATGTCACCGTGGTCGTGGAGCTGCAGGCTCGCTTTGATGAAGAAGCCAATATCGAATGGTCAAAAGTGTTGACCGAAGCTGGTGTGCACGTCATCTTCGGAGCGCCTGGCCTTAAGATTCACTCAAAGCTACTGATGATCAGTCGCCGTGAAGGTGAAGAAATTATTCGCTACGCGCACATCGGCACAGGCAACTTCCATGAGAAGACGGCACGAATTTATACCGACTTCTCTCTCCTTACCGCAGATCAAGAAATCACTAACGAAGTTCGTAATGTCTTCGGTTACATTGAGAATCCATATCGCCCAGTGAAGTTCAATCACCTCATGGTATCTCCACGTAATTCTCGTACCCAAATCTACCGCCTGATCGATAATGAAATTGCGAATGCCAAGCTCGGCAAGAAAGCCGCTCTTACGATCAAGGTCAATAACCTAGTCGATAAAGGCATCGTCAATAAGCTGTATGGAGCAAGTACGGCGGGAGTGAAAATAAATATGATCATTCGCGGCATGTGCTCCTTAGTACCGGGCATTGAGGGGATCAGCGACAACATTCGGATCATCAGTATTGTTGACCGCTTTTTGGAACACCCACGCGTGGTGATTACCCATAACGATGGCGATCCGCAAGTCTATATCTCTTCTGCTGACTGGATGACAAGAAATATCGATCACCGCATTGAGGTGGCGGCGCCGGTCCGTGATCCACGTTTGAAACAGAGAATTATTGATATAACGAATATCCATTTTACCGATACAGTAAAGGCTCGTTTTATAGATAAGGAAATGAGCAACGCTTACGTACCACGAGGTAATCGCAAAAAAGTTCGTTCTCAAATCGCTATCTATGACTATCTTAAAAATATAGAAAAGCAAACTAGAAAACAAAATTCAGATGCCTCAAATACTTGAACAAGATACTCGCTACATTGCCGCGATAGACCTCGGCTCAAACAGTTTCCACATGGTGGTGGCCAAAGTTGTAGGCAGTGACTTACAACTGGTTAGCCGTCATAAACAGCGTGTTCGCTTAGCATCAGGACTCGACAGTGAATTGAACTTAAGTCATTCCGCGATGGAACGCGCGTTAGAGTGCTTAGCCATGTTCGCTGAGAGGCTGCAAGGGCTTGATGAGTCGAATGTGCGTATCGCCGCGACACACACACTAAGACGCGCTAAAAATGCTCATCTATTCATTGAGCGTGCGAAAGAAGTGATGCCCTTCCCAATAGAAATCATCCCAGGGGAAGAAGAAGCCCGCCTGATATACTTAGGTGTCGCTCACACTCAAGTAGAGTCAAACTCCAAGTTGGTCGTTGATATTGGTGGCGGCAGTACCGAAATGATCATTGGACAAGAGTTTGAACCTGAGCTTCTCAACAGTAAACAGATGGGATGCGTCAGCTTTACAGAGCAATATTTTAAAAACGGCAAACTGTCTGGGAAAAACTTTAATAAAGCGATGTTAGCCGCCGAGCAAAAACTCGAGTCCATCGCTTCAGCATACCGTAAAAAAGGCTGGGATATCGCTCTCGGCTCATCAGGAACCATCAAAGCGATTCAAGAAGTGCTAGTAGGATTAGGTTTTGAAGATGGCCTGATCACCGCGAAGAGACTGGACACGCTTATTGAAACTCTGTGTAATTTTGATTCAATTGAAGAGATTGAACTGACAGGTTTAACAGAAGAACGTAAGCCCGTATTCGCGGCAGGCGTGGCGATTTTGTCCGCAATTTTCAAAGCACTTCGCATTGAGCAGATGTTTTTCTCCGATGGTGCTCTGCGCGAAGGTCTGTTGTACGAAATGGAAGAGCGTTTTGCGCGCTCCGATATACGTATGCGCACAACTGAAAATTTAGCCAACAAACACCGGGTTGACTTAGAGCATGCTGCTCGTGTTAAAGGCCATGCACGTGAGATGTTATGTCAGGTGCGCTCTGAACTAGGCATTAAGAAAAAGAGTGAGTTATTTGACTTACTAGAATGGGCAGCATTGCTTCATGAAGTCGGATTAAGTATCAACTTACGTAGCTTCCATCGTCACTCTTTCTATATTCTGTTGCATTCCACTCTACAAGGCTTCAACCGTGAACAGCAATTAGTGCTCGCAACATTAGCCCGCTTCCAACGCAAAGCACTTAAACTGCAAGAACTGCCAGATTTCAACCTCTACAAACAAAGTGACGTGATAAGCCTCATCAAAATATTACGACTTTCTATCGTATTAAATGGACAGCGTAACGAAGATCCATTGCCTGACATCACTTTATCCATCAAAAATGATGAATGGACTCTTACGTGCACAGATGAAGCATGGCTAGAAAGCAACAAATTGCTTCATGCTGATTTACAGGAAGAACAAGAACGATGGAGCAGCGCGAAGTGGACACTCACTTTCTGATCTCGCACTGTTCACGCCTAAACAAAAAGTCGGCTTATAGGCCGACTTTTTTTAATTCTTCTTCTGCAAAATCTGCTGTAATGGGCACATAGCCATCTTTCTCAACCAACGCTTGCCCCTGAGCGGAGAAAATAAAGCGAATAAACTCGGCTTCTATTGGTGTTAATGGGTAATCCGGGTGCTTATTCACATATACATATAAGTAACGTGATAGTGGGTACTTACCACTAACAATATGTTCTCGCGTTGGCGTCACATAGTCATTTCCCATTTTTGCCACAGGAACTAAGCGTACACCTGCCACTCGATAACCGACACCGGAATAACCAATTCCACTGATGGTTGACGCTACAGCTTGCACAACTGACGCGGAGCCTGGCTGCTCGTTTACTCGGGTCTTGAAATCGCCGCCACACAAGGCATTGCTTTTGAAGTAACCATAAGTTCCAGAAACGGAGTTACGACCAAACAACTGTACGTTTCGCTTTGCCCACTGTGATTCAAGACCGAGTTGCTGCCAGTTTGTGACAAATTGACTTTCACCACAGCGCAGTGTTGCAGAAAACAAAGCATCTAACTGACTAAAGCTGAGCCCTTGAATTGGATTGTCTTGATGGACAAAAATACCGATAGCATCGATCGCAACCCTAAGCGCCGTTGGCTTGTAACCATGTTCACGTTCAAACGCTTCAACCTCTCTTAAACGCATCGGGCGACTCATGGGACCAAACTGAGCTGTTTGTTCGGTCAATGCAGGGGGCGCCGTGGAAGAGCCAGACGCTTGGACTTGCGCATTAATATTCGGGTAAATGGATTTAAACTCTTCAACCCAAAGCGTTGTCATACCCGCAAGTGTATCGGATCCAACAGAGAGCAAGTTCCCGACAATCCCCGTCGTTTTATGATAACTCGGCAATGGTTTATCTTGAGCGGCAGCCATACAGGAACAAACAAGCGCGAATAAACTAAATGTTTTTGCCAATCGTAACGCCATTATTTCACCACCAAACGCTCAGGCAATACGAAAGAAAACTTACTGCCCACACCTACTTCACTGTGAATTTCTAAATGAGAGTCATGGTGACTCAGCGCATGTTTCACAATAGCCAACCCTAACCCACTCCCTCCGGTATCGCGTGATCTTGCTTTATCGACGCGATAAAAACGCTCAGTAAGTCGATGGAGGTGCTGAGGTTCTATACCATCACCACTATCCTCCACCTCTAAGCATGCGCCTTGAGATGTCTGGAACCAACGAACATTAATGTTCGCGCCAGGCGGTGTGTATTTGACAGCATTATAAACGAGGTTAGAGATAGCACTACGTAACTGGTCATCATCGCCCAGTACGCGTAGGCTAGCATCAACATCAAATTTCAATTTATGTTGGTTGTCCCCACTAAGGCTGACCGCCTCTTTTTCTAGTACTTCGAGCATCGCAGGTACATTCACGACTTCTTCAAGCTCATGCATAGGTGCCGCTTCAATTTTAGATAGCGTCAGTAATTGGTTCACCAAACTGTTCATGCGGTTGAGCTGCTCCGTCATGACGCCATGCGCTTTGCTCCACATTGGGCCCACAACCATGTCAGGGTCTTCTGTCATCTCTAAATAACCTTGTAGCACCGTCATTGGTGTACGCAGTTCATGAGAAACGTTAGCAAAGAAATTACGGCGCATTCCCTCAAGTTGTTTTAACTGGCTAACATCACGCACCACCATCAAATGTTCACCTTCGGTATACGGTACTATACGTAGTTCTAGCATGCGTTCGACATTGAGTGGTGAGCGCATTTCCAATGGCTCAGAGAAGTCTTTCTTGTTGAGGTACTTGATAAAATCAGGCGTACGAATGAGGTTGGAGATAGGTTGACCAGAGTCTTCCGGCCAATGGAAACCCAATAAGTGTTGAGCCAGTTTGTTACACCAAACGATATTGCCTTCAGCACGGAACACCACGACGGCATCGGGTAACGATTCCGCACCATTTCTGAATCGGCGAATGAGATTAGTAAGCTCTTTGCGTTTACGGCGTTGACGCTGCTGTAAGCGATACAAGCCATTGAACAAAGATTCCCAGTTACCGCTACCAGACGGTGGTGTAAGGCGCTTTTCATCCCATAACCAAGAAGATAAACGTACTTGGTTATGCAAATGCCACACAAGCTGCAATGCCGTAGCTGCCAAAAGCAACCACGGCATATAACCGAATATCCAACCTACTATCACCCATGGGGTGTAAAAAAAAGCCAGCTCCCAGGCCAGCTTTTTCCACGTTAATCTTTCAACCACTCATAACTCCAGAAATGGTACCGATAAGCTGCGTGTTAATTTATGCTTTTGTCGAGAAGCGGTATCCAGCACCACGAACAGTTTGGATCAGCTTATCATGACCTGCGGCTTCCAATGCTTTACGCAGGCGGCGAATATGAACATCGACCGTACGATCTTCGACATACACGTTAGTACCCCAAACATTGTTTAATAGCTGCTCACGGCTGTACACACGCTCTTGATGCGTCATGAAAAAATGCAGCATTTTAAACTCTGTTGGGCCCATATCTAATGGTGCATCATTAGCCGTGACACGGTGTGATACAGGATCAAGCTTCAATCCCTGCACATCAATTACGTCTTCCAATGCGGTCGGGGTTACGCGACGAATCACCGCTTTTAAGCGGGCAACCAACTCTTTAGGAGAAAATGGCTTAGTAATGTAGTCATCCGCACCGACTTCTAAACCGCGCACTTTATCTTCTTCTTCACCACGAGCGGTAAGCATCACAACTGGAATGTTGCGCGTTAATTCCTCTCGCTTCATGTGTTTGATGAAGTTAATGCCGCTGCCGCCTGGTAACATCCAATCCAGTAAAACTAAATCAGGGAAGGGTTCAGCCAGTTTGGTTACTGCAGTATCGTAATCTTCCGCTTCTACCGCTTGGTAACCTTTCTGCTCAAGTACGAAGCACAGCATTTCGCGAATAGGAGCTTCGTCTTCAACAACCAGAATCCTTCTAGACATAATTGAGTAACCTTATGTTCGTTGAGCTAATGAATTTAAGAGACAAAGCGCCCCTCTATGCATAAGCATTATCACTACCAATTATGACACTTTTGTGACCTTTGAAAACAAATTTTCATATAACTTTCTTTTGAGGTTCATTCGGATATTTTTCATTTCTATTAAGACATCAGCACAAAAATTCCCTATGATTAGTCCCTTGTCATCAAGCCTAGAGAAGATTTATGTGGTTTAAAAACTGTCTGGTATACCGCGTTAACCGCGAGGTTACTTTCAACGCCGAACAACTAGAAACTCAACTGTCTGAATTCCGATTCACCCCATGTGGCAGTCAAGATAAACAGAAATTTGGCTGGGTCAGTGCAATGGGTAGACATGGCGACATGATGACTCACGTGTCAGAAAACCGCATTCTGATTTGCGCCAAGAAAGAAGAGAAAATGCTACCTGCCTCAGTGATCAAAGAGTCATTGAATGCAAAAGTAGAAGCAATGGAAGCGCAAGAAGGTCGTCCTCTGAAGAAGAAAGAGAAAGACAACCTGAAAGATGACATCGTAATGGATTTACTGCCTCGCGCATTTAGCCGCAGCAGCCACACTCACGTGCTCATCATGCCAAAAGAAGGGTTCATCCTTGTTGACGCAAGCAGCTACAAAAAAGCGGAAGACGTATTAGCACTACTTCGTAAAACCATGGGTAGTTTACCTGTTGTTCCTGCCATTCCAGAAGTAGCGATTGAAACAACGCTAACCGAGTGGGTGAAAACGGGTGACACACCTCAAGGTATCACCATGATGGACGAAGCTGAGCTAAAATCCGTGCTTGAAGAAGGTGGCGTGATTCGTTGTAAGAAGCAAGAGCTGACCACAGATGAAATCCGCAACCACATCGCAGCAGATAAAGTCGTAACGAAGCTTGCACTTAATTGGCAAGATCGTATTGAATTCATCATGACAGAAGATGCGGGTATTAAGCGTCTAAAATTCTCTGATGAATTGAAAGATCAAAATGACGATATTCCACGTGAAGATCAAGCAGCTCGATTTGATGCAGACTTCTCTCTGATGTGTGGGGAGTTCAGTGCTTTCCTACCCAACCTATACGATGCGCTAGGCGGCTTACCAAATCCCAACGCTTAATATTGTATAAAGGTTAACCATAACGCCCTCACTTTTTTTGAGGGCGTTTTTCTATCTGAAGCACAATTATCCTAGTCACAGTTCACATTTTGACGTAAAATTTGCGCCCCATTTCCATTAGGTGGAATTGGCCTGACTTGTGATCAGATAAAAGAGAATTGAGCAATGACAACTGAGAAAGCATTCGTACCTGAGCTACTGTCTCCTGCGGGAAGCCTGAAAAACATGCGTTACGCATTCGCCTACGGCGCAGATGCAGTTTACGCTGGCCAACCTCGCTACAGCCTCCGCGTACGTAACAATGAGTTTAACCACGAAAACCTAAAAATCGGTATCGATGAAGCGCATGCTCTAGGCAAAAAGCTTTATGTGGTATGTAACATTCAACCACACAACTCGAAGCTAAAAACCTTCATCCGTGATCTTAAGCCAATCGTAGAGATGGGTCCTGACGCATTGATCATGTCAGATCCAGGCCTAATCATGATGGTTCGTGAAGCTTTCCCAGAAATGCCAATTCACCTTTCTGTACAAGCAAACGCAGTAAACTGGGCGACTGTTAAGTTCTGGGCAGCGAATGGCGTGGAGCGTGTGATCGTTTCTCGCGAACTATCTTTAGAAGAAATCGAAGAAATTCGTGAGCATTGTCCTGAAACTGAACTTGAAGTATTCGTTCACGGTGCATTATGCATGGCTTATTCTGGTCGTTGCCTACTTTCTGGTTACATCAACAAACGTGATCCTAACCAAGGCACTTGCACTAACGCGTGCCGTTGGGAATACAAAGTGGAAGAAGGCAAAGAAAACGACGCTGGTGATATCGTAGAGAAATTTGATCCGTCTGAAGCGCAGCCTGTCGAAATACAAGACGAACGCCCTGAAACCACAATTGGCCGTGGTAAACCAACGGATGAAGTCGTTCTACTTTCTGAAGCGCACCGTCCAGAAGAAAAAATGGCAGCGTACGAAGATGAACATGGTACTTACATCATGAACTCTAAAGACCTGCGAGCAGTGCAGCATGTTGAGCGCCTAACCAAGATGGGTGTGCACTCGCTGAAAATCGAAGGTCGTACTAAATCATTCTATTACTGTGCTCGTACTGCACAGGTTTACCGCAAAGCAATTGATGACGCTGTAGCAGGCCGACCATTTGATGAAAGCCTAATGGGCACACTAGAGAGCCTAGCTCACCGTGGCTATACCGAAGGCTTCCTACGTCGTCATACTCACGACACCTACCAGAATTACGATTACGGCTACTCAGTCTCTGATGCTCAACAGTTTGTCGGTGAGTTCACTGGTAAACGTCGTGGCGATATGGCTGAAGTAGAAGTGAAAAATAAGTTCCTTGTCGGTGATAGTCTTGAGCTAATGACGCCAAAAGGTAATGTTGTTTTCACGCTAGAAGCAATGGAAAACCGTAAGTCAGAGTCTATCGAGGATGCCAAAGGGAATGGTCACTTCGTCTTCATTCCAGTACCAGCAGATCTAGATTTAGAATACGGTCTATTGATGCGTAACTTAAACTCAGGGCAGGACACCCGTAACCCGACTGGTAAGTAATCATGGCTTTGCTCATTACTGACAAATGCATTAACTGCGACATGTGTGATCCCGAATGCCCCAATGGGGCAATCAGCATGGGAGAAAGCATTTTCGAAATTGACCCAGCTCTATGTACAGAGTGTAAGGGACATTACGAAAAGCCGACCTGTCAGTCAGTGTGCCCGATTACAAAATGCATTATCACAGACCCGGATCATGTAGAAACAGAAGAGCAGTTACTGGAGAAATTCGTGATTATTCAAGGGTTAGCATAAGAACAAGTAGGTTCAACTTTGGAGACAAAGTTGAACCTTTTTTTAACCCGACTTTTCAATAGGATAGATATTACAAAACAACTCTTTTTCAAAATGAGACTCTAACCGATCTCGCCAATTTTCAGCTTGGGAAACCGGCACAAGATAAAAGTTTTCTCGGCTCGTGTCCGTAACGAAAGCCATTCCATATTGCATCAGCTCGTAATGCACATCATTAACAAATCCGGGATCAAGACGCTGACGTCCTGTCAGGTGGTTTACATCAACCCGAGTCAATAAGACCCCTTTCGTTTCACTGCTAAATCTGTGTCTTAACCACTCTGCAAATTCTTTTGCACAAATCATAGTCATGGTTTTATCCTTGATTTACTCTTCTAGCAGGAGAAGTATCCATTCCTGCCTCACACACTTGTCTGCCTCGTTATTGCTTCGCTAGCCAACTGACAGACATATTGCTAAGAAACCAAAGTATCGTGACGAAAGATCTTTCTAAACAGAGAAGTTACGACTTATCTATACTACAACTCTTTGTTTAATTTAGATTTCTATATTATGTCACCAAAACTAATTAGGTTAGTTTTTGTATTGGTATTATTCACTGTAGACAAAAGTATGATGTTTCTCCAGTTTCATAAAAGAGATACGTAAGGGAATATAAACCTATAGAGTCACTCTAGTTAGTAGAGATAAGTGATTGGCATTGCGGTGGAATCGCTTTTTTTTGCTTGGGCTTAGCAATAACTTTCGCAGACGGAGGCTTAACTTTCGGTCCCCAACTAGCAAGCTCTACCCCGCAACCATCACCAGCGGGAGGCAGAGGTTGTTCAACACAATAGCCACTCGACTCAGGACAAGATAACCTGACGTGGAAGTGGTAATGATGCCCCCACCAAGGGCGAACTTTACGTAACCAAGAACGTTCTTTGCCTTCTTCTTGCGAGCAAAGCTGCTCCTTAATGACAGGATGTACAAAAATTCGTGCAACATCCTCACTCTGTGCAGCATATCGAATCAGCCTAAAGTGCCTATCTTCCCAGCGATGGTTAAGTATGGAATAACCTTTTAAGTCCACCACACTCATTGGCTTAGGGAGTTGTAATTCGTTATAAGAAAGCGGTTGGTCAGCGAGTCTTAACCAGATATCAATATCTAACCCAGTTTGGTGACTAGAATGGCCAGAAGAAAACCTTCCTCCTCTTGGTAAAGACAGGTCACCTATAAGCAGCGTTGTGTTGAGATTTTGATTAGCTTTAAGCGCTAGGTTTTCAATAAACTCTATCGTTTTAGGGTGCCCATAGTAGCGTTTCGTTTTACTACGTAAAACTTGATAACCAACGCCATCAAGAGGCAAAGGTAATGCACCATCCAAACAACCGTTAGCATAGCTACCAATAGAGGAAGAAGAATTTTGGGTAGGATTAGCAACAGACTCCCAAGGAGTAGAGTATACAGAAGCTGAGAAACATAAACCCAAAGATACAATGAAACTCAGCTTCATAGATTTTAGCCTTTAGTAGTGTTCGCCATTATCGTAATAAGCTTTAGGGGATAAAGCTGAAAAGATAACTGCAACATCAATATCCGCACCAGCAATACCACGAACTTGCTGTGTAATAAGCTTAGCAACTTTATCTTGTACTTCCTGACCACGATCAAACCAAAGCACTTCGACAAAAGGATATGCAGCACTCACCTCGCCCTCATTGAAAAACGTAGTGTAGATATACTCAAAAGTAAAATCCTCACGCGGACAGTCCATCAGAGGCTGAAGTTCATCCGTCAGAGGCTTTGATAGTGCCTGAACAGCTTGCGGCTCTACAGCACGGAATCGAAAATGTGGCATAAACTTACTTCCTAATTATTATCATTAACTCATGATAATAACAGGAACCAAGTCAGTAATCATCCAAGCCAATGTAACCACTAACCTTTTCTATACACGTCATATAGATCAAGTAGTAAATCAACTAGCTCACTAACGAAGAATAATGGGAGTATGAACAGAGGTAAGAAGGGGTAAAATGATACACCGAAGCTTAGTGACGCAATCTATTGCAAGGGAAATAGAATGGCTTAAGTCACCGATGTAATATGTTCTTAAGATCAATGTGTATCAGATATCGACAACTATTCGAACTATTCGTTAGAAATGAAAAAGGCTCTGACCTAAGTCAGAGCCTTGATATATGGCAGGGGTGGAGAGATTCGAACTCCCAACACGCGGATTTGGAATCCGCTGCTCTGCCAATTGGAGCTACACCCCTATAGTTCGTGTTTAATGAGACGACGCTCAAATAAGTGGCGGAGTGGACGGGACTCGAACCCGCGACCCCCGGCGTGACAGGCCGGTATTCTAACCAACTGAACTACCACTCCGCAGTGGTATCACTCGCTTGTAATCAGCAAGTGTCCAAAATTTAAAGCCTGGCGATGTCCTACTCTCACATGGGGAAGCCCCACACTACCATCGGCGCTATTTCGTTTCACTTCTGAGTTCGGCATGGAAATCAGGTGGGTCCAAAACGCTATGGTCGCCAAGCAAATTCTTTAATCTGGAAAGCTGTTTCTTAATTCTCGTTCTTACACATTCAACGTTCTTTCATTGAGTCCATCAAAACCCCTTGGGTGTTGTATGGTTAAGCCTCACGGGCAATTAGTACAGGTTAGCTCAACGCCTCACAACGCTTACACACCCTGCCTATCAACGTCGTAGTCTACGACAACCCTTTAGGATACTTAAAGTATCAGGGAGAACTCATCTCAAGGCTCGCTTCCCGCTTAGATGCTTTCAGCGGTTATCGATCCCGAACTTAGCTACCGGGCAATGCGTCTGGCGACACAACCCGAACACCAGAGGTTCGTCCACTCCGGTCCTCTCGTACTAGGAGCAGCCCCTTTCAATTCTCCAACGCCCACGGCAGATAGGGACCGAACTGTCTCACGACGTTCTAAACCCAGCTCGCGTACCACTTTAAATGGCGAACAGCCATACCCTTGGGACCGACTTCAGCCCCAGGATGTGATGAGCCGACATCGAGGTGCCAAACACCGCCGTCGATATGAACTCTTGGGCGGTATCAGCCTGTTATCCCCGGAGTACCTTTTATCCGTTGAGCGATGGCCCTTCCATTCAGAACCACCGGATCACTATGACCTGCTTTCGCACCTGCTCGAATTGTCATTCTCGCAGTCAAGCGGGCTTATGCCATTGCACTAACCTCACGATGTCCAACCGTGATTAGCCCACCTTCGTGCTCCTCCGTTACGCTTTGGGAGGAGACCGCCCCAGTCAAACTACCCACCAGGCACTGTCCGCAACCCCGATGAGGGGTCGACGTTAGAACATCAACACTACAAGGGTGGTATTTCAAGGACGGCTCCACGCAATCTAGCGACTGCGCTTCAAAGCCTCCCACCTATCCTACACATGTAGGGTCAATGTTCAGTGCCAAGCTGTAGTAAAGGTTCACGGGGTCTTTCCGTCTAGCCGCGGGTACACTGCATCTTCACAGCGATTTCAATTTCACTGAGTCTCGGGTGGAGACAGCGTGGCCATCATTACGCCATTCGTGCAGGTCGGAACTTACCCGACAAGGAATTTCGCTACCTTAGGACCGTTATAGTTACGGCCGCCGTTTACCGGGGCTTCGATCAAGAGCTTCGACCGAAGTCTAACCCCATCAATTAACCTTCCGGCACCGGGCAGGCGTCACACCGTATACGTCATCTTGCGATTTTGCACAGTGCTGTGTTTTTAATAAACAGTTGCAGCCACCTGGTATCTGCGACTCTCAATAGCTCCATCCGCGAGGGACTTCACCGTCGAGAGCGTACCTTCTCCCGAAGTTACGGTACCATTTTGCCTAGTTCCTTCACCCGAGTTCTCTCAAGCGCCTTGGTATTCTCTACCCGACCACCTGTGTCGGTTTGGGGTACGATTCCTTACAATCTGAAGCTTAGAGGCTTTTCCTGGAAGCATGGCATCAATGACTTCACATCCGTAGATGCTCGACGTCGTGTCTCAGCCTTAAAGAGAGCCGGATTTACCTAACTCTCAAGCCTACGCACTTGAACCTGGACAACCGTCGCCAGGCCCACCTAGCCTTCTCCGTCCCCCCATCGCAATTGTAAGAAGTACGGGAATATTAACCCGTTTCCCATCGACTACGCCTTTCGGCCTCGCCTTAGGGGTCGACTTACCCTGCCCCGATTAACGTTGGACAGGAACCCTTGGTCTTCCGGCGAGGAGGTTTTTCACCCCCTTTATCGTTACTCATGTCAGCATTCGCACTTCTGATACGTCCAGCATGCGTTACCACACACCTTCAACCGCTTACAGAACGCTCCCCTACCCAATACTCAAAGAGTATTGCCGCAGCTTCGGTTTACTACTTAGCCCCGTTACATCTTCCGCGCAGGCCGACTCGACCAGTGAGCTATTACGCTTTCTTTAAATGATGGCTGCTTCTAAGCCAACATCCTGGCTGTCTGAGCCTTCCCACATCGTTTCCCACTTAGTAGTAATTTGGGACCTTAGCTGGCGGTCTGGGTTGTTTCCCTCTCCACGACGGACGTTAGCACCCGCCGTGTGTCTCCCGGATAGTACTTACTGGTATTCGGAGTTTGCAAAGGGTTGGTAAGTCGGGATGACCCCCTAGCCTTAACAGTGCTCTACCCCCAGTAGTATTCGTCCGAGGCGCTACCTAAATAGCTTTCGGGGAGAACCAGCTATCTCCAGGTTTGATTGGCCTTTCACCCCTAGCCACAAGTCATCCGCTAATTTTTCAACATTAGTCGGTTCGGTCCTCCAGTTGATGTTACTCAACCTTCAACCTGCCCATGGCTAGATCACCTGGTTTCGGGTCTATATCCAGAGACTGAACGCCCAGTTAAGACTCGGTTTCCCTACGGCTCCCCTAGATGGTTAACCTTGCCACTGAATATAAGTCGCTGACCCATTATACAAAAGGTACGCAGTCACAGGACAAAGCCTGCTCCTACTGCTTGTACGTACACGGTTTCAGGTTCTATTTCACTCCCCTCACAGGGGTTCTTTTCGCCTTTCCCTCACGGTACTGGTTCACTATCGGTCAGTCAGTAGTATTTAGCCTTGGAGGATGGTCCCCCCATATTCAGACAGGATATCACGTGTCCCGCCCTACTCGATTTCACTGAATATGCGTCGTCAGTTACGGGGCTATCACCCTGTATCGCCAAGCTTTCCAGCTTGTTCACCTAACGCCTATAAAGCTTAAGGGCTAGTCCAATTTCGCTCGCCGCTACTTTCGGAATCTCGGTTGATTTCTTTTCCTCGGGGTACTTAGATGTTTCAGTTCCCCCGGTTCGCCTCGTTATGCTATGTATTCACATAACGATACTTACTTATGTAAGTGGGTTTCCCCATTCGGAAATCCCAGACTCAAGTGGTTTTTACTACCTAATCTGGGCTTATCGCAAGTTAATACGTCCTTCATCGCCTCTGACTGCCAAGGCATCCACCGTGTACGCTTAGTCACTTAACCATACAACCCGAAGGAGTTTCGAGTTGATGTTCAAATCACCAAAGTTGTCTCTCATTATTTGAATGAGCGAGAGACATATCGATTTTGCCGGACTCATCTCTTTACCTTCATTTTTAGAAAAAATGAAAACAAAAAGCCAAGAACACTTGAATGTGTTTTTTGGTGTTTATCTTTCGATAAACATTGAGAACTTTACAAACAACAATAAATTGTTGTTTTGTCAGCTTTCCAAATTGTTAAAGAGCTAATCACTTCAAAGAAGTAACCATTTTTAAGAACACTTAAGTAAATGCGCTTAAAGATGGTATCCCGTAGGGGAGTCGAACCCCTGTTACCGCCGTGAAAGGGCGGTGTCCTAGGCCTCTAGACGAACGGGACACAGAAGTATGTGGTGGAGCTAATCGGGATCGAACCGATGACCTCTTCGCTGCCAGCGAAGCGCTCTCCCAGCTGAGCTATAGCCCCACATAAATTGCTTCAGCATTTTATGCAGAACCAATTTTGCTCTGAAATCTAAACCATATCAATCTGTGTGAACACTCATCGCAATAATCATCGTATAAGGAGGTGATCCAGCGCCAGGTTCCCCTAGCGCTACCTTGTTACGACTTCACCCCAGTCATGAACCACAAAGTGGTAAGCGTCCCCCCGAAGGTTAAACTACCTACTTCTTTTGCAGCCCACTCCCATGGTGTGACGGGCGGTGTGTACAAGGCCCGGGAACGTATTCACCGTGGCATTCTGATCCACGATTACTAGCGATTCCGACTTCATGGAGTCGAGTTGCAGACTCCAATCCGGACTACGACGCACTTTTTGGGATTCGCTCACTTTCGCAAGTTGGCCGCCCTCTGTATGCGCCATTGTAGCACGTGTGTAGCCCTACTCGTAAGGGCCATGATGACTTGACGTCGTCCCCACCTTCCTCCGGTTTATCACCGGCAGTCTCCCTGGAGTTCCCGACATTACTCGCTGGCAAACAAGGATAAGGGTTGCGCTCGTTGCGGGACTTAACCCAACATTTCACAACACGAGCTGACGACAGCCATGCAGCACCTGTCTCAGAGTTCCCGAAGGCACCAATCCATCTCTGGAAAGTTCTCTGGATGTCAAGAGTAGGTAAGGTTCTTCGCGTTGCATCGAATTAAACCACATGCTCCACCGCTTGTGCGGGCCCCCGTCAATTCATTTGAGTTTTAATCTTGCGACCGTACTCCCCAGGCGGTCTACTTAACGCGTTAGCTCCGAAAGCCACGGCTCAAGGCCACAACCTCCAAGTAGACATCGTTTACGGCGTGGACTACCAGGGTATCTAATCCTGTTTGCTCCCCACGCTTTCGCATCTGAGTGTCAGTATCTGTCCAGGGGGCCGCCTTCGCCACCGGTATTCCTTCAGATCTCTACGCATTTCACCGCTACACCTGAAATTCTACCCCCCTCTACAGTACTCTAGTCTGCCAGTTTCAAATGCTATTCCGAGGTTGAGCCCCGGGCTTTCACATCTGACTTAACAAACCACCTGCATGCGCTTTACGCCCAGTAATTCCGATTAACGCTCGCACCCTCCGTATTACCGCGGCTGCTGGCACGGAGTTAGCCGGTGCTTCTTCTGTCGCTAACGTCAAACAACGCCGCTATTAACGACGCCGCCTTCCTCACGACTGAAAGTACTTTACAACCCGAAGGCCTTCTTCATACACGCGGCATGGCTGCATCAGGCTTGCGCCCATTGTGCAATATTCCCCACTGCTGCCTCCCGTAGGAGTCTGGACCGTGTCTCAGTTCCAGTGTGGCTGATCATCCTCTCAGACCAGCTAGGGATCGTCGCCTTGGTGAGCCCTTACCTCACCAACTAGCTAATCCCACCTAGGCATATCCTGACGCGAGAGGCCCGAAGGTCCCCCTCTTTGGCCCGTAGGCATCATGCGGTATTAGCCATCGTTTCCAATGGTTATCCCCCACATCAGGGCAATTTCCTAGGCATTACTCACCCGTCCGCCGCTCGACGCCGTTATCGTTCCCCGAAAGTTCAGATAACTCGTTTCCGCTCGACTTGCATGTGTTAGGCCTGCCGCCAGCGTTCAATCTGAGCCATGATCAAACTCTTCAATTTAAGATTTTGTTCGGCTCAATGAATACTGAACATTACATAAGTAATGTTTGAATTGACTGTGCTGAATCCGAAGATTCAATGGTCACTTCGTTTCATTGAAACCTAATTTGATACCGAAGTATCTAATTGGATTATCATCAACGAGTGCCCACACAGATTGATAGGTCTATATTTTTAAAGAGCACACTTTGAACTTCTCTTCAAAGTGGACGGCCATTTTAGCTAGATAACTTATCGTGTCAAACACTTTTTTTAAGTTATTTATCTGCGAGTTAATTCTTAACTCACTGACCTTGTTGTCTAGGCTTCGCTTAACTTGCTTTCCCTTGACAACGGAGGCGCATTATAGGGCGTTCATTAAGGAACACAAGTGCATTTTTAAAAAAAACTCACCTTTTTAGTTCATTCGTATAGAAAACAGGCAAAAGGTTCTAAAACATTATAGAAAAGGGGCCAAATGGCCCCTTGAATGTGATTTTTATCTCATTTCTTATTGTATCTGTGCAATTACTGATGGGCACGAATTTGGTCATTAGTAACGATTAGCTGCACTTTCTTGTCTGGAACAATTTCACCAGAAAGAATCGATTTGGCTAATGGGTTCTCGACATTCTGTTGAATTGCGCGTTTTAAAGGACGCGCACCATATACAGGGTCGAAACCAACTTGAGCGATCAAATCGAGTGCTTTGTCAGAAACCTCGAGTTGATATCCTTTTTCTTCTAGTCGTTTCGCCAAACGTTCTAATTGAATAGAAGCGATAGACTTGATGTGTTCTTGACCAAGTGGATGGAACACCACGATTTCGTCAACACGGTTCAAGAACTCAGGACGGAAGTGTTTGCTAACCACATCCATTACTTCACTCTTGATACCTTGATAGTCTAATGTTGCGAAATTCTCTTGGATACGAGATGAACCCAAGTTCGATGTCATGATCACAACGGTATTACGGAAGTCAACAGTACGACCTTGACCATCCGTTAAACGCCCATCATCGAGAACTTGCAGCAGAATGTTAAATACATCCGGATGCGCTTTCTCTACTTCATCTAACAAAATCACCGAATACGGCTTGCGACGAACCGCTTCCGTTAAGTAACCACCCTCTTCATATCCGACATAGCCGGGAGGCGCACCCACCAATCTTGCCACTGAGTGTTTCTCCATGAACTCAGACATGTCGATACGGACCATCGCATCTTCGCTGTCGAACATAAAGCTCGCAAGTGTCTTACAAAGCTCTGTTTTACCTACACCAGTTGGACCTAAGAATAAGAAGGAGCCAATTGGTCGGTTTGGATCAGAAAGCCCAGCTCGACTACGACGAATGGCATTCGATACAACAGAGACCGCTTCGCTTTGCCCTACCACACGATTATGCAGTACGTCTTCCATACGAAGTAGTTTCTCTTTTTCCGCTTCTAGCATCTTGGATACTGGGATGCCAGTTTGCTTAGAAAGTACTTCTGCAATCTCGTTGTCGGTTACTTTATTACGCAATAGTGTCATTTCCTGCATTTCCGCTTGGGTTGCAAGATCTAACTGCTTCTCAAGTTCAGGAATACGACCATATTGAAGTTCCGACATGCGGTTTAAATCACCAGCTCGGCGAGCAAACTCCATGTCCATACGAGCTTGTTCAAGCTCAGACTTAATATGTTGAGTGCCAGAAAGTGCGGCTTTTTCTGTATTCCAAACCTCTTCTAGTTCAGCGTACTCACGTTCTTTTTCATTGAGTTCTTCATTAAGCGCTTTCAAACGCTTTTCACTCGCTTCGTCGTGCTCGTTACTAAGCGCCTGTTGCTCAATCTTAAGTTGGATAATTTTACGTTCAAGCTTATCTAATGACTCTGGCTTAGAGTCAATTTGTAAACGAATGCTTGAAGCCGCTTCGTCGATTAAGTCGATCGCTTTATCTGGCAGTTGACGGTCAGAAACATAACGATGTGACAAACTCGCCGCTGCAACAATCGCTGGGTCAGTAATTTCAACGTGATGATGAAGCTCATAACGCTCCTTCAAGCCACGTAAAATCGCCACGGTATCCTCAACGGTCGGCTCATCCACCAGCACTTTTTGGAAACGACGTTCTAACGCCGCATCTTTTTCGATGTACTGACGATATTCATCCAGTGTTGTTGCGCCAACACAGTGCAGTTCACCACGGGCTAATGCAGGTTTGAGCATGTTCCCCGCATCCATTGAGCCTTCACCTTTACCCGCACCAACCATAGTGTGGAGCTCGTCGATAAACAGAATGACATTACCTTCTTCTTTAGCGAGTTCATTCAATACCGACTTCAAGCGCTCTTCAAATTCACCACGGTACTTAGCACCAGCAACCAGTGCACCCATATCTAATGACAGCACACGGCGACCACGCAGACCCTCTGGCACTTCATTGTTGACAATGCGCTGAGCTAAGCCTTCAACAATTGCGGTCTTACCTACGCCAGGTTCACCGATGATCACAGGGTTGTTTTTAGTACGGCGCTGCAATACTTGGATGGTACGGCGAATTTCATCATCACGGCCGATAACCGGATCCAGTTTGCCCTGTTCTGCTCGCTCGGTAAGGTCAATGGTGAACTTTTCCAATGCTTGGCGAAGCTCTTCTGCATTCGGATCATTAACCTTTTGACCACCTCTGATCTTTTCGATTGCTTGGCTAACTTTTTGCTCTGTTAAACCGATCTCTTTGAGTAATTGCCCCAATGGTCCGCGATCTTCTAAAGCAGCAAGCAGGAAGATTTCAGACGAGATATAGGAGTCTTGACGCTTTTGCGCCACTTTGTCACACAGGTTAAACAACGTGCCCATCGAACTAGAGAGCTGTACATCTCCACCGATGCCACTGACTTTTGGTAATCTATCTAGCATTTCACTCAATTTAGAGCGTAAATGCGTTACGTCCACATCCAGCATAGTAAGCAATGGACGAATTGGACTGCCATTTTGGTCAAGCAAAGCCACCATTAGGTGAACTGGCTCGATATATTGATGATCGCGCCCTAACGCTAGTGATTGAGCATCAGAGATAGCGATTTGAAACTTACTTGTGAATCGATCAAGACGCATATCTACCTTCCTAACCTCAACTAAAGGAAATTCTTTTGACAGTTAGAAAGATGGATACTCAGAGGAGGAATTTCAAGGGAGTGAATGAATAAAGATAGCTTTGCAAAAATAGCACTATGCATCTTGGCACTTTAGTGCTTATAACTAATCTTCAATCCAAATAAAGGTTGCTTGTCGACCAGTTTTACCATCACGGCGATACGAATAAAAAGAGGCTTTATCTTGGTAAGTACAAAGTCCAGAGTCAAACACTTGTGTCACTCCAGCTCGATTTAGACGTTGCGTTGCCAGCTTTGACATATCAGCCAACCATTTACCTTTAGCCTCTCGTGGCATAAAAGCTTGATGTGCCAGAGAATCGACATCAACAAAAGCTTGCAGAACATCTTCACCGACTTCAAAAGCTTCAGGCCCAATAGCAGGCCCAAGCCACGCTATCACTTCACCTGAGAACAACGCTAATGCATTTTCGACAATACCATTTGCTAAGCCGCGCCAACCTGCATGAACGGCAGCGACCTGCGTGCCTTGTGTATTAGTCAATAATACAGGTAGACAATCGGCGGTCATCGCTGAACAAACAACATGGCTTGAAGAAGTAAATACACCGTCCGCATCAAGCACTTGTGTTGTCGGTTCATTTGCTTGAGCCACAACGGTTGAATGCGTTTGGTTTAACCAGATTGGCGCATGGGGCATGTTCGCCTGCTGCGCCAACCAAGCTCGGTTCTTCTCTACTAAAGACAAATCATCCCCAACGTGAGTACCTAAATTTAGCCCTTGATAAGGGCCTGTCGAAAAACCGCCTATGCGTGTTGAGGCAAAAGCTTTGACATTTTTAGGCGCACGCCAATTCGGAATGATTGTCTTCATCTTAGAACTCTTCCGGTAAACCGTGCTCTTCCGTATCTTGACGAAGCGCTTCAGTCATCGCCACCATGTCATCAGGCACAGGGGCATGGAACTCAAGTACTTCTCCCGTAATTGGATGTTCAAAGCGTAGCATTACGGCGTGCAATGCTTGGCGATCGAAGCCACGGATCATTGCCGTTAGCTCTTCAGAAGCACCTGTCGGGATGCGAGCACGTCCACCATATGCAATATCACCGAGCAGCGGATGCTGAAGGTAAGACATGTGCACACGGATCTGGTGCGTACGACCCGTTTCAAGACGCAGACGGATACGTGTGTGTTCGCGGAAACGCTCAGCGACACGGTAGTGCGTTACCGCTGGTTTACCCATTGGTGCTACCGCCATAAGCGTGCGCTTGGTAGAATGACGACCAATAGGTTGGTCCACTTTACCACCCGCTGTCATACGACCAATAGCGATTGCTTCGTACTCACGAGTAATATTACGTTTTTGCAGTGCGCGAACCAGGCGAGTTTGTGCTGGTACAGTTTTCGCCACCACCATCAGCCCCGTTGTGTCTTTATCCAGACGGTGCACAATGCCCGCACGAGGCACTTCTGCGATATCAGGGTAATGATGCAACAACGCATTAAGCACCGTACCATCTGGCGTACCGGCACCTGGGTGAACCACAAAGTCACGAGGCTTATTGATAACGATAATATCGTCATCTTCAAAAACGATATCTAGCGGGATATCTTGCGCTTCCCAGCGTTCTTCATCTTCTAACTCGGCTTGCAATGTAATTTCCTCGCCACCCATTACTTTGGTGCGAGGTTTGGTGACAACTTCACCATTAACTTGAACTTTCCCATCAAGCAGCCACTCTTTCAGGCGCGAGCGAGAGAAGTCCGCGAATAATTCGGCGATAGCTTGGTCTAAACGTTGACCTAATTGGCTATCTTTTACGGTATTTGTTAATACAATCTGCTGAGCCATATCGAACTTTTTTAAAAACTGTGAGACTAATGCTCACGACTGTGAAAAAATAGACTATTACGTCATTGTATCTGTTACTGGAAAGAAAGTAACGGCAGCTTAAGAAATATTTAGATTCAAGGAACAGACTCCTGATATGAAACGTCAGACTTTAACAGGCCTTTTAGCGGTATCCCTTCTGTTTGGATGTGCAAGCAAAGAAGAAATCGTTCCTGATGTGCCGCCTTCGGAACTGTATGCAGACGCACAGATTTCTCTTCAAAGTGGTAATTGGCTTTCTGCAATTGAGAAACTGGAAGCATTAGACTCACGTTACCCATTCGGTGCCTACTCAGAACAGGTGCAGCTTGACCTAATCTATGCGTACTACAAAAACGACGACCTTGCTTTGGGCTTGGCAACCATTTCTCGATTTATGCGTTTAAACCCAACCCATGAAAAAATGGACTGGGTACTGTACATGCGCGGCCTAAGCCATATGGCGCAAGATCGTAACTTTATGCATGATCTGTTCAGCGTAGATCGAAGCGATCGCGATCCTGAGCCAGTAAAAAAAGCGTTTGATGACTTCAAAAAACTGCTTCAACGCTACCCGAACAGCCCATACGCAGAAGATTCACAAAAACGCATGGTTGCGCTGAAAAACCGCCTAGCGAACTATGACTTAGCGACGGCTGACTTCTACCTCCGCCGTGAAGCCTGGGTAGCTGCAATTAATCGCAGCCAAGAGCTACAAAAAGCATTCCCAGACACAGAAGCGGCACGTAAGTCACTGACTATCCAGCTAGAGGCCTACAAGCAACTCGGTTTGGAAGACGCAGTAGCAAGAACTGAAAAGCTCATCGAGCTCAACCCTGTGAAGTAACTGAGCTGCTTCAAACTAAACCGCCACCGTTTTTACCGTGGCGGTTTTTTATTACCCGCAATAGCGTCTTCTGCCCTTTCTTGATGATCTACGGGGCTCTACATATGCTTAAAGTTCCCCCTCCCCTTTATAAAAGGATGTGAACGTGACGATACCTAAGCTATGCGCAGTTATGCTGCTCTTATTGTCTGCTTCCGTTTGCGCACTGCAAATATCACCACTCAAGCAACCTCCTTACACTGGGGATCTCGATGTCATTAAAGAGAAGAATGTTTTACGTGTCCTCGTTTCTGCTGATCTAGGCTTCTATTACATTGAAGGCGGTACACCAAAAGGAATAGGTGCAGAACTCCTGGCGCATTTCGAAAAAGACCTTCGTAAGCTCAAACCGAAACTTAACGTACAAATTATTCCTCTAGCCCGTGACCAACTTCTGCCAGCCTTAGAAAATGGCTCCGGTGATCTAGTCGTAGCCAATCTGACCATTACCAGCACACGTAAACAGAAAGTCGATTTTAGTTCACCCATTCTTACTGGTATTGACGAGTGGATAGTCACGAACAAAAGCACACCAGCCATGACTAACATTGAGCAACTGAGCGGCAAAGAGGTTTGGGTACGTGCCAGTTCTAGCTACTTTGAGAGTATTCAAGCACTAAATAAGAAGCTAAATAAAAAAGGCTTGCCACCCGTTGTCGTACATTTTATTGAAGAAACACTGCAAGACTACGAACTGGTTGGGATGCTCAATAACGGCTACGTCAAAGCCATTGTTCTCGATAGCCATAAAGCCAAACTTTGGCTGAAAGTGATGGATGATATTCGAGCTCACCCAGAAATTCCTATTCGTGAAAATGGTAAAATCGCTTGGGCAATGCGGGAAAACAGCCCAAGTTTGAAAGCCGTCGTGAACAAGTTTATTCAGAAATCTCGTTCTGGGACACTGCTCGGTAACGTCATTTACGGAAAATACATCGATAACACAGGTTGGCTAAACAAAGCCCTTAACCCCAACAAAATTGATCAACTAGAAAAGCTTGCTACGTTGTTTTCACGCTATGGTGAGAAGTACGATATCGACTATTTACTGATCGCAGCCGTCGCTTATAAAGAGTCCGGCTTTAATAACGACCTCGTTGGAAGTCGAGGTGCAGTCGGCATAATGCAAGTTCTACCCAGCACGGCTCGAGACCCTAATATCAATATCAAAAACGTTCGGCAGCTAGAAAACAATATTCATGCTGGCGTGAAGTATTTAGCATTTTTGCGTAAGCAGTACTTCAGTGATCCTGCTATTACGGCGGAAAATAAACTCTACTTTACCTTAGCTGCTTACAATGCTGGCCCCGGGAATGTAGAACGAATTCGTAAACGTGCAGCCCAGCAAGGCTACGATCCTAATGTTTGGTTCAATAACGTGGAAGTCGTTATGCGGAAAAGTTTAAGCTCAACGGTTGGATACGTTACCAGTATTAATCGCTATTACGTTATATACAAACAGCTAGAAAGTTTGGACCAGGTCAAAAGTCTAGAGCGGGTATCACTAGCTCCAAAGGATCCCGTCTTCATGATACCGCTACGAAAAGTCAGTCAAACGCCAGACACAAAAAAGCCGCTTGTACAATAAGCGGCTTTGTAAATAAATTCGTCTGAGAGACTCAGTGACTGTCATCACACTTTACGTATAGTTAAATTTTAACCACCTCTAATATTAGGCCGTAAAACTTCCCTAAAAACGAAGACGTTTTCAGCTTAGTACTCTATCCAATCTACGGATTTACTAACCGATAACAAGCAATTTCACGATAAATCTCAGCAGATCTTGAGTGAGATCACATTCATTTTTCATCATAAAAACCCCGAACAAAATAATGATCTAAATCACATTTTTTTATGCTTAAAGCGGTAATCTGAACTCAACCCATGAGGGATGCAACAGAGGAAAAACACTTATGACAATGAATATCACTGGCAAAAACATCGAAATCACCTCTGCAATCCGAGCTCATATTGAGAGCAAGTTTAAAAAACTGGAGAAATGGCAAGTAGACCTAATTGGTTGCCAAGCAACTTTCAGTGAGGAACCAAACAAACAGAAGAAATTCGAAGCGGTTATTAAAGTTCCTAAAGGCCAGCTCATTGCCTCAGCAACTCACGAAGATCTTTACGCAGCTATCAACGAAGTGGAGCAAAAACTAGAACGACAATTGAACAAGCTGACCCACAAACCTGAAGCTCGACGTGCAAATAAGCCTGAGCTAGTGGAAGAAGAAGAGTAAACTGACCAGATTGAGGAAATAGCGCCGAAAGGCGCTATTTTTTTGCTTGACGCTCTCCCCTGCCTTGCTTATTGTGTTTAAACACTCATAAATTAAGCACTATTTATGCATTTAACCTCACTGTTTATTTTTGACTTCTTTTTCCTCCCATAGTCGGAGGGGCGAACTCGTTTGTGAAAGAAAAGTCAAAAACAAACAGAAAGCCTCCCAAATCGGGAGGCTTTTTTATAAGGAAAGAATTGATGACTGACCAACCTATTTCCCTCGAAGAAATTCGTTTGCGCTTGAATGAGCTGGATGACCAACTTCTCAGCTTATTGTCTGAGCGCCGTAAACTCAGCATTGAAGTAGCCAAAAGTAAAGTACAAACCTCAAAACCCGTTCGTGATGCCGTTCGAGAACAACAACTATTAGTTAAGCTGATTTCTAATGGCCGAGATAAATATGAACTCGACGCGCAGTACATCACTAAACTTTTCCATACCATCATTGAAGACTCTGTGCTTCTTCAGCAAAGTTACCTGCAAAACCTCGTTAACCCGCAACAAAGTCGTAAGCCACTTGCTCGCGTCGCTTTCTTAGGAGCCAAAGGCTCTTACTCGCACTTGGCAAGCCGCGAATACTTCAGCCGTAAAAATACAGAACTTATCGAGCTCAACTGCGAACACTTCAAAGAAGTGACTCAAACAGTAGAATCGGGCCATGCTGATTATGGTGTTCTGCCTATCGAAAACACCAGTTCAGGCTCTATTAATGAAGTGTATGACCTACTACAACACACGACGCTGTACATCGTTGGAGAGCTAACTCAACCAATCGAGCACTGCTTGGTTGCGAAAAAAGACATTCGTCTGGAAAACATTAAAACGCTGTATTCACATCCTCAGCCACACCAACAGTGCAGTGAGTTTTTAAGCCGTATGAAAGGTGTAAAACTGGAGTCTTGCGCCAGCACGGCAGATGCAATGCAAAAAGTCCAAGAGATGGATCGTGATGATGTTGCTGCAATTGGTAATGCATCAAGCGGTAAGCTATACGGCTTGCAAGCAATTCAAGGCAACATCGCAAACCAAACTGAGAACCATACTCGTTTTATCGTGGTTGCTCGCAAACCAGTTGAGGTTTCAACTCAGATTCCAGCAAAAACCACCTTGATTATGTCGACCTCCCAAGAGGCTGGCTCATTGGTTGAAACACTATTAGTGCTGCAACGTTACGGTATCAATATGACCAAGCTAGAATCACGTCCAATTATGGGGAACCCATGGGAAGAAATGTTCTACGTAGACTTGGAATCTCATCTTGCTTCGACAGAAATGCAACAGGCACTAGAAGAGCTAACAAAAATCACTAAACACTTGAAAGTATTAGGCTGTTACCCTAGTGAGAACGTAAAGCCTACCCAAGTGAAATTGAGTTAATAGACACCTGTGAGTAAAAAGATCATGGCAACCCAAAAAGTCGTAATCGCATCGCTAAACCCAGCTAAAATTAATGCCGTTCAAAGTGCATTTAACAGTGCATTTCCGCACCAAGAGTTCAACTTCGTTGGCGTCAGTGTACCGAGTGAGGTCGCAGCTCAACCTATGACTGATGAAGAAACTCATCGCGGTGCACTAAACCGCGTTAAAAACGCAAAAGTAGAGATGCCAAACGCGGATTACTATGTCGGACTTGAAGCGGGAATTGAAACAAACGTGACGTTTGCGTGGATGGTGATTGAGTCGAATACTCACCGTGGTGAATCTCGCTCTGCGAGCTTAATGCTGCCGCCTAAAGTATTGGACAAACTCAAGCATGCGAATGAGCTGGGAGATGTCATGGATGAGGTGTTTGGTACCGAGAACATCAAACAGAAAGGTGGTGCCATCAGCCTGCTCACCCAAAACCAGCTGACTCGAAGTTCGGTTTACCATCAAGCCTTGATTCTGGCTCTGATTCCATTCACAAACTCTGAGCACTTCCCTTCAAATTTATAACGCTCATCCTATTCGCTAGGTACGAAAAAGGGCGGATATTTCCGCCCTTTTTAACACGTTATCTTAACCACTTGTGATACCAATACCTAAAAGCGAATTGGAATCACTGACTACTTAGATACCGCAACTTGCTCTAACAAAACCTTGAGTTTGTCTTTCTCTTCATCAGATTTAGACTTTAACTCGTTAGAACCACGAGTAATAGTGGCAATACCCACGCCAAGCATCTGGCTGATCTGACGTTGAGATAATTCTCCTTTAAGAAGCTCGTTAATAATATTAACGCGTGATATTAATGATTCTCTCTCATCACGTGACATCAGCATGGTTAACAGAATGTCATCTTGCTCACTGTCCATGCTAGTTCGAATTAGCTCAATAATCTGTTGCCAGTCTTTGTACTCGGGTTCGTGCGACATCAAGTTACCTCACTCAATACTTGGTATTGATCTCATGTTGATTCAAGAACGCGCCATCGATACCCAAAAGATCACGGTAATATGTTTCAAACATCAGGATGTTTTGTACATAACCGCGTGTCTCTCTAAATGGAATTGCCTCAATAAAGGCATAAGCATCCACTTTTCCTTGGGTACGCTCTCGCCACGTTTTTACTCTGTTAGGACCTGCATTATAAGCAGCAAGAGCAAAAATACGATTATTATCGTAATCCTCTAATAAGCCTTGCAAATAATGGCTACCAATTTCGATATTTTTGCCCACATTGTAGAGGTCCTGCGTACCTTGATAACTCAACTTATATTTACGTGCTGTGTACTTTGCTGTTGCGGGCATGATCTGCATAAGACCACGAGCACCAACTGGAGAACGGGCTTCGACATCCAACGCACTTTCCTGTCGAGCTAGGGACATCATCGTCACGGGATCTATGTTGTGTTTTTTTGCATAAAAGTTAAACCACCAGCGATGCGCAATCGGGAACCTCAGTTCGATATTATCCCACATCTGCGCTTGAATACTCGCGGTCACCGTTAGGTTATGCCAACGCTTAGAAGACGCATAAGCCGCCAACATCGCCTTTTCATCTTTCCCTACGCGGCGCAATAAATGTGCCCATTCACTTTTCGCTGCTGCAATTTTGTCCGTCGCGATCAACTCTTCAATACGAACTAACGAGTCTTGATAGGGTTGAACCACTCGCTTATCAAACTTAACCGTATGCGTAGGGTATTTGATTGATTGTCCAATCGCATTAGCGGCTGCCACACTATAAAAGTTTCGCTGCCCGACCAAAGTCGCTAAACGCTGTTTCCCTGCGATGTCATCACCTAACGCAATTTCACTTCGTCCAAGCCAGTATTGCCAGCGAAGCGACGCTTGCTCTTCTTTATTGAGAACGGCAATCCACTCTTGTACGCCCTTCCAATCCGCGTTCTGAATCGCTAAGCGAATGCGAGTTTCAATGAGCGGTAAGTACTGGCTGGTTTTCGTTTTATCATCGCGCCACTTAGATAGTGACTCAGACTCAGTACGGGTCAATCGAAATGCGATATAGTCAGCCAGGGCTTGCGCCTTTTCTGGAGAAAACTTCTGCCCTTTAATGACGGTATCATACGCACTCTGCGCTTGACTGGTATTCATGCGAGCTAGCTTTTCCAACGCATATTCGCTTTGCGCTCGATTAAAATCATTAGCCGGTTTTTTCTTCGCGAACTCCGCAACGCTTGAAGGGTTATCAAACAACGCCTTCATTTCTTTCGCTTGTTGCCTTGCCTGCGAGGATTTAGGCAGTTTAAGTAAGTAACTCATCAAACTGCCATTACGAGCATCAAACGCCAGTAGCATACGCTGGAGGATCAATTCATCAGTACGTTCACCTGCCTTGTCCCATGCTGCGAATAATGGATCGCACTCATCGGCAATACTTCTGCCACGCAACCACATATGCTCAGCCCCTTTAAACGCGGCGACTTTCTTACCTTGCTCTAACTGAGCCACGTAGAAAATACATTGGTAACGCTCGCCACTTGGAATGACTTTTTGAAACTCAGTAATGGTTTTCCAATCTTTTTGCTTATAAAGATGGTTGAGGTATGGAGCGCGAACACGACGAGAAAAAGGAAACGACTCGTACTCCGAAATAAATTCGTTCACCTGCTGTGGCGACTTTTCCGGTAACTTTCTAATAAATGTTCGGTAGTCCACATAAGGCGTCAGTGGATAGTCAGAAATTTTAGGACGGATCGAAAGGTATCCGTCGATGTCATTTTTATCTAATAAATCTTGAGCTTGCTCATAAACTTCACGCTGCTTTTCCAAGCTCAGCGCAGCATTAGTACTCAAACTCATCGCACACAGCGCGGCGGCGCAGCATACGTTTTTAGCCAATTCAGATACGTTGAATCTCATTTGTGTCATTTTCCCCAGACATATACTGCCCCAAAGCCTCGTTTTGTTAGCGTTCATGTGATGTTAAGGCAATTTTCACACATGCATCTATTTACACAGAATGCAGATGTCCATGTAAAGCAACTTAGTGTATTAAAAATTGTACTCGTGAAACTTTTAAGACGATGGAGACAAGGAGTTCCTAACTTGTGCAGAAAGCACTTCGTCATTTATAACGAATAACAAAAGTGTATACCCTAACCGTGTAAGTTTCCGGTCAGCTCAAAATAAGAAATCCATTCGAAAGGGAAATTCTTGCAATGCGGTAACAAAAACAAAGCACTTGGTATAAAATGATGGGTTTGAATGACAGTTAATTTAGGAACGATCGGCAATGGCTGAATACGTATATACCATGTCGCGGGTGAGCAAGATTGTGCCACCTAAGCGTCAAATTCTTAAAGACATCTCTCTGAGCTTCTTCCCTGGTGCGAAAATCGGTGTTTTAGGTCTGAACGGTGCAGGTAAGTCCACACTGCTACGTATCATGGCAGGTATCGACACGGATATCGACGGTGAAGCGCGTCCACAACCTGGTCTAAACGTAGGCTACCTACCCCAGGAGCCAGTATTAGACGAATCAAAAACCGTTCGTGAGGTTGTTGAAGAAGCGGTTGCTGACGTTGCTGACGCACTGAAACGTTTGGATGCGGTCTATGCGGCTTACGCAGAACCAGATGCAGACTTCGACGCACTTGCAAAAGAGCAAGGCGAACTTGAAGCTCTGATCCAAGCGAAGGATGGTCACAACCTAGAAAACGCACTTGAGCGAGCTGCAAACGCACTTCGTTTACCTGAATGGGACCAAAAAATTGCGCACCTATCAGGTGGTGAACGCCGCCGTGTCGCTATTTGTCGCCTGCTACTTTCTAAGCCAGACATGCTGCTGCTTGATGAGCCTACCAACCACCTAGATGCAGAATCTGTCGCTTGGCTAGAGCGCTTCTTAGTGGATTATACAGGTACTGTAGTCGCTATCACCCACGACCGTTACTTCCTAGATAACGCCGCGGGTTGGATCTTAGAGCTTGACCGTGGTGAAGGTATCCCATGGGAAGGTAACTACACCTCATGGTTGGAGCAAAAAGACGCTCGTCTACAACAAGAAGCATCTCAAGAAAGTGCTCGTCAAAAAACCATCGAGAAAGAACTTGAGTGGGTACGTAAAAACCCTAAAGGTCGTCAAGCGAAATCAAAAGCACGTATGGCACGCTTTGAAGAACTGCAAAGCTCTGATCACCAAAAACGTAACGAAACCAATGAACTGTTTATCCCGCCAGGTGAGCGTCTAGGTGATAAAGTTATTGAAGTGAAGAACCTAACGAAGTCATTTGACGGCCGTGTTCTCATTGATGACCTATCATTCAGCATCCCTAAAGGTGCGATTGTTGGTATTATCGGTGCGAACGGCGCAGGTAAATCGACCCTATTCAAGATGTTAAGTGGTACTGAACAACCAGATTCAGGCACAATTGAAATGGGCGACACTGTGAAACTTGCATCGGTCGATCAGTTCCGTGACAGCATGGACGATTCTAAAACCGTATTCCAAGAGATTTCTGAAGGCGCTGATATCATTAAGATCAACAACTTCGAAATCCCTGCTCGCGCATACTGTTCACGCTTTAACTTTAAAGGCAGCGACCAACAAAAAATCATTGGTGAGCTATCAGGTGGTGAGCGTAACCGTGTCCACCTTGCGAAACTGCTTAAAGCGGGCGGTAACGTGTTACTACTCGACGAACCGACCAACGACCTTGACGTTGAAACATTGCGTGCCCTAGAAGAAGCACTACTAGAGTTCCCAGGTTGTGCAATGGTTATCTCGCACGACCGTTGGTTCCTTGACCGTATTGCGACCCACATCATTGACTACCGTGACGAGGGCCAAGTTAACTTCTACGAAGGTAACTACACCGAGTACATGGACTGGTTGAAGAAAACGTTGGGCCCTGAAGCCGCAGAACCACACCGCATCAAATACAAGCGTATTGCGAAGTAATCGCAACCCGCAAAGTTTGATTGTAATTTGTACAAAGGCCGCTATCATAGCGGCCTTTGTTTTCTTTGTTATAAAAAAGAGCTCATTAGCCCGTCTCGTTCGTTAAGAACATGACATTGCACTTACGTCACTCTGTAGCGACCTCGACACTTTTCAAACAGCAATCGAACATTTTTTGTTCACATTGATATACTATTCAATTCTGTTTGAAGACATGACGAGAAAATGCACATTGCAGAGAGACGACGCTTTTCACGCATTCTCCATCAAGCGCCAGCGAAGGTAGAACAACGTGACTTGGCAATTGAAGCTAGGATTCAAGATCTTTCCTTACATGGTTTACTCATGAAAGTGGAAGAGACTGAGGCTTTGGATCCAGCCCTTCCAGCCCATGTTACTTTTTCATTTGATCAATCCGAACAAGTGATTACGTTAAAAGCGCAAATTGTGGATGTTTCTAAGTGTGAGATTAGGTTAAAGATCATCAAGATAGACATCGAGAGCATTAGCCAACTAAAACGATTTATAGAATTGAATGTAGGCAATAACGACCTTCTGAACCGAGAGTTAGAACATCTCTCTGATTTAGGAGAAAAATAAATGAACGCCTATTTAAGTAACAATAACTATGTCTAAAAAAATCATCATGCAGATCCCGACGAAAGACGGCGATCAGCAGTTCTATTTGGGCCGCAGTTCGGTCCTAGCAGTATTTGCTTCGGTATTGGCATTACCCGCCGTCGTTGGTGGCGCGTGGTATCTCAATCAACAGCAGATACACAATAAAGACGAACTAACACAAACCATCGCCAAACTAGAAAGTGAAAAGGCCGAAATCACCGCGCTTTATGAAGAGCAGCTTGATACCAACCACTCGCTTTCTCAGTCATTGACCGATAAAAACAATCAAATTCAGCTATTAGGAAAACGGGTATTCGACGTCGAATCGGTTCTAGGTCTCGCTGACGAAGAGCTGATGATCGATGAAAACAACATGGCGTTAGAAGAGCGAATTGATGCAGCAGCTATCGATTCCGCGGTTCGAGCAACCATGTTTCGTTTGATTCCAAATGATAGCCCAGTGACATACCAACGTATTTCTTCTTCCTATGGCAGTCGCATTAATCCTATTTCAGGTAAACGACACGTTCATACTGGTATCGATCTTACCTGTAAACGAGGAGAAGAAATCCTCGCACCTGCAGACGGAGTGGTGGAAACCGTTCGCCCGAGTAATCGTGGCTATGGCAACTATGTCACTATTCGTCATTCATTTGGCTTTATGAGCTCCTTTGCTCACTTACAACGCTTTAAAGTGAAAAGCGGCCAATTTGTCAGTAAAGGCGATGTGATTGCTCAATGTGGTAGTTCAGGTAATTCCACTGGCCCGCACCTGCATTACGAGGTGCGCTTTCTCGGGCGAGCACTCAACCCTCAATACTTGATGGAGTGGACACCTGAAAACTTCAATTATGTATTTGAAAAAGAGAAAAAAGTGAAATGGGGCCCTTTAGTTCAATTGATTGATAATGTCGTGCGTCTGCAAGTCAATTTAACCAACTCCCCCTATCGCGACACCAGTATCAATACAGTATCAAGTGAAGATACCAGCAATACCGCGACTAACTGATTTATCTCTCGACACAAAAAAGAGCAGCGTAAGCTGCTCTTTTCGTTTCGGGCTCCACACGGATAGATAACCCGCGATTAACCGCGATGAATATTATCATTCGCCTGTTTGAGTAAGTTTTGGCTCTCATTCATAAATTGTTGTGAATAATCACCAAACCACTCACTCACCTGCTCAAAGCTTTCGACAAATTTGGCTTTATCTTTGCTATCCAAAATCGCAAGTGCTTCGCCGAAGCGTTGGTGGAATCGCTTAATCATGTCGATGTTTTCTTGCGATGAGAGAATAATGTCACCGTAGAGGTTTGGATCCTGACCAAACAGACGCCCTACCATCGCCAACTCCAGGCGGTAGATTGGTGAGCTCAACTTTAACAGTTGCTCAATGTTCGGGTTCTCTTGGCTTAGATGCATGCCGTAAGCAAATGAGGTGAAGTGACGCAGCGCTTGGATTAACGTCATGCCATGATCGTGCTCTTGCGCATCAATCTGGCACAAGCTCGCGCCCCAAATACCAAACTGTTGCAGCAACCATTGGTATTGATCATTTCCACGCCCATCACAGTACACAATCACCTGCTTGGCAAGGCTCGGCACATCTGGACCAAACATTGGGTGTAAACCAACCACCGGTCCTTGGTGCACATTCAACATTGCTTGCAGTGGCTTAGATTTTATAGAAGTCAGGTCACACAGAATACAGTCTTGTGGCAGATTACCTAGCTTTTCAATCACACCTTCTGTTAGGTGAATTGGCACAGTAACCACCACCAGGCCCGCATCTTTTAGGATGTCATCCGCACGATCCCAGTCTTTGCTACCAAGCACTTTGACTTGATAACCAGATAGCTTGAACATACGTCCAAACAGGCCGCCTAACTGGCCATTACCACCAATAATGACCACTGAGCGTAATTCAGGGTTCAAACACTTAAAACCGGAGTCTTTTTCACTGGCATAAGACTCACGCATGGTACGACGCAGAATATCTTCAATAAGCTGTGGAGGAATTCCCATTTTCTCAGCTTCTGCTCGGCGAGAAGCCAGCATCGCCGCTTCACGATCAGGGGCATAAATAGGCAAACCATGTTCGCTTTTTACTTCCCCAACTTTCTCTACGAGCGCCAAACGCTGAGCTAATAGCTCCAACATTTGCTTGTCGACTGCATCAATCTGATCGCGTAATGCGTTAAGTTCAACTGCCATTGATGTTCCTTAAATCCTGTATTAATTAGCCTTTAGACGATTTTCTAAGAAAGGCACTAGCTCTTCATGTGCATGACGTAATAGTGCCTCAGTTGAATCCCAATTGATACATGCGTCAGTGATAGATACACCGTATTTCATCTCTTCAAGAGCTAAGTCAGAAGATTGATTTCCTTCATTGATATGGCTTTCAATCATAAGACCGATAATGGACTTATTACCTTCACGGATTTGATGAATCACATCCTCTGCGACCAATGGCTGGCGACGGTAATCTTTACGTGAGTTGGCGTGACTACAATCCACCATTAGTGATGCATCAAGACCAGACTTCGCCATTTCTTGCTCACACTCAGTAACTGATACTGAGTCGTAGTTAGTTTGCTTGCCACCACGTAAGATCACGTGTCCATTAGCATTACCCTGAGTGGTCAATAGCGCTACTTGTCCCTCACGGTTGATCCCCATAAAACGGTGGCTAGAAGACGCAGCTTGCATCGCATTGATTGCGGTTGCCAAACTACCATCCGTGCCATTTTTAAAACCAATTGGCATAGACAGGCCACTTGCCATTTCACGGTGAGTTTGTGACTCCGTAGTACGTGCGCCGATCGCAGCCCAACTAAAAGTGTCCGCCAAGTATTGTGGGCTAATTGGGTCCAGAGCTTCAGTCGCGAGCGGGATTTCCATCTCTGCCAATTCCACTAGCAGTTCGCGTCCAACATGCAGACCATGTTCAATATCGAAGCTGCCATCGAGGTGCGGATCGTTAATCAGCCCTTTCCAGCCGACCGTGGTGCGTGGTTTTTCAAAGTAAACACGCATAACAATATACAGTTGGTCACTTAGTTGTTCAGAGAGCGCTTTAAGACGTTTTGCGTAATCCTTCGCCGCTTCCACGTCGTGGATAGAACATGGACCACATACAACTAGCAGGCGATGATCCTTTTTATGAATAATATTAGCGATAGTTTGGCGAGACTCTTGAATAAAGCGGCGCGCTTTTTCACTCAAAGGAAGCTTGGTTTTTAGCTCCTCTGGGGTAATAAGAACCTGCTCTTCGCTAATATTAATATTGCTCAACTCACTTTTCTGCATAACTCCAACCTGTATATTTATTTTTACACCCAACCAAATTCTTGGTGAGACAACTAAGCTTTAACGACAAGATAACAGGCTGAAAAAGAAAAACAAGCGTACACAATAAAAAACATTTAGTGTAAATTATTATTTACACACAAATAAAAAGCCAAAGTATAATTAACTTTGGCTTCTAATCGGTGTTTTGAATCGTTTACAAGAGGTTTAGCTGGTCAAGCGTTTCATCGCTTCACTCGCCGCTTTCCACTCTTGAGATAACTTGAGATCGCTTAGAGAAAACGACTGTTTTTTCAGTAACGCATCCGCCAGTGGCACTGTTGATACTGGCAAGTTATCCAACACCTCAATGTGTGCTTCACGCTTATTACACATCAATAGCATATCGCAACCGGCTTTCAAGGCTTGAGCCCCACGCTCGGCAGGACTACCCATGATGGCAGCGCCTTCCATCGTCAGATCATCGGAGAAAACCAAGCCTTTAAAACCGAGTTGCTGTCGCAAAACTTGTTTCAACCAGTATTCTGAACCACTCGCAGGCTGAGAGTCGTAGTTCGGAAAAATAACGTGAGCAGGCATCATGGCATCTAAAATACCGGCATCAATTTGCGCTTTAAAGATAGCCATGTCTTGTTCAAAAATGTCGCTGCGCTCGTCGTATGGCGTTTCTAAGTGTGAGTCAGCAATCACACCACCGTGACCCGGGAAGTGTTTGCCTGTTGTTGCCATTCCAACGCTCTTCATACCCTGCATGTAAGCGGTGCTAAATCGAAGAATGGTATCGGCATCTTCGCCAAATGCTCGGTTACCGATCGCTTTACATTGATGACCTTTATCGAGCACGGGTGCAAAGCTTAAATCAATGTCGTGTGCTATCAACTCCGCTGCCATTAGCCAACCGCCCATACATGCTAACTCTTCACCATTTTGATGTTTGGCGTATTCTTCGGCTGCAGGGATCAACGAGAAACCTTCACGGAAGCGTTGTACTCGCCCCCCTTCTTGATCCACACCGATCAAAATCGGGCGCTTGGCTGCCTTGCGGATTGATTGAGTAAGTGCTTGAAGCTGTTCACTATCATGATAGTTACGAGCAAATAGAATTAAGCCACCAACCGTAGGATGTTCCAGAATTTCTTTGTCTTCAGCGGTCAGTTCATAACCCGCGACGTCAACCCATAACGGTCCCATGTTTTCTCCTCAAAATCGGCTGAATATCTCGTATTCGATGAGGTTATTCGCTTCAGATTTGCTTTACAATAAGTGAATGAAGAATTGACGAGATCGGCTATGAAATTTAACGAACTGTACATTGGTGTGATGTCTGGAACGAGTATGGACGGCGTTGATACCGCTCTGGTTGAAATAAGTGATGAGCACGTTCGTCTGGTTGCGCACGACGATTACCCAATGCCCACTGCACTGAAAGAAATGCTGTTATCTGTTTGTACCGGTCAAGCCACAAATTTAAAAGCCATAGGTGAATTGGATCACCAACTTGGCCACCTCTTCGCTGACGCCGTTTTACAACTGCTCAATAAGTCTGGCTACGTCGCGGAACAAATTCGTGCGATTGGTAATCACGGCCAAACGGTATTCCACCAACCTACTGGAGAGTTACCCTTTACCACTCAGTTGGGTGATGCCAACATCATCGCAGTGAAAACAGGGATTGATACGGTTGCAGATTTTCGACGTAAAGATATGGCGCTAGGTGGTCAAGGTGCACCGCTGGTTCCCGCTTTTCATAAAAGTATCTTTGCCATGCAAGATTCCACCACCGTCGTGCTGAACATCGGTGGCATTGCCAACATCTCTGTACTGCATCCCGAGCAACCAGTCATTGGCTATGACACAGGTCCGGGCAACATGTTGATGGACGCGTGGTGTGCGCTGCACACTGGGCAAAGCTTCGACAAAGATGCACAATTTGCACTGAAAGGAACGGTAAACGCTACTTTGTTGACTCAATTACTTAAAGAAGCTTACCTCGCCATGCCAGCACCTAAAAGTACCGGGCGAGAACTGTTCAATATTGACTGGCTGCATCAGCAACTGGCTCATTACAATTTACCAACCGAAGACGTACAGCGTACACTCTGCGAATACTCTGCGATTACCATTGCCAACGAAGTCGACAAGTTTTCTCATGGCATCACTCCTCAACTATTGGTCTGTGGCGGTGGAGCAAGAAACCCACTTTTAATGCAGCGATTGACTAAGTTATTGCCACAATGGCACGTTGCGACAACGGCAGAAAAAGGCGTTGATGGTGACTACATGGAAGCCATGGCATTTGCTTGGCTTGCGCAACGCTATATTCATAGCCTCCCTAGCAATTTACCGGAAGTCACAGGGGCAAGTCGTCTCGCTTCACTTGGCGTACTCTACTCAAAAAATTAATCACGAAGGCTTAAATTACTATGACAAATGACGCGCTTATTGCGGCTCTTTCTCACCTTGTCTCTGAAGGTCGAAATCCTGAAACAATGGATATCGATCTTCTTCCTTCATTCGATATTGTGCAGCGTTTAAACCAACAAGATAAACTCGTCCCAATTGCGGTCGAGAAAGTGCTACCAGAGATTGCTCAAGCCGTTGATAAGATTACGGAAGCATTTAAGGTCGGAGGTCGGTTGTTTTACATCGGTGCGGGCACCAGTGGTCGGCTCGGCGTCTTGGACGCTTCAGAATGCCCACCAACTTTTGGCACGGATCCAGAGATGGTCGTTGGCATTATTGCGGGTGGAAAAGAGGCCATGTTCCGCGCGAAAGAAGGGGCAGAGGACGATCCGGCACTAGGCGAGCAAGATCTTAAAGAGAATGCGCTAACACAACGCGATGTCGTCGTTGGTATTGCGGCAAGTGGACGGACACCGTACGTGATTGGTGGCTTAGAGTATGCGAACGAACTTGGTGCCACCACTGTAGCACTATCTTGTAACCCTGACTCTCCGATTGCAGATATTGCCGATATTGCGATCAGCCCCGTTGTTGGACCTGAAGCGTTAACGGGATCCACTCGCTTAAAATCAGGGACCGCGCAAAAGCTCGTCCTGAACATGCTCACTACTGCAAGCATGATTCGCCTAGGCAAAAGTTATCAGAACTTAATGGTAGATGTGAAAGCGACGAATGCAAAGCTAGTTGCAAGAGCGGCTCGCATTGTTATGCAAGCAACAGATTGTACTAACCAAGAGGCTAAAACTGCGCTCAAAGAAACGGACTACGACGCCAAGTTAGCGATTTTGATGATTTTAACCGGGCTGGATAAAGAAAGCGCGACTGAGCAACTGAAAGCCAAACAAGGATATTTAAGAAAAGTCGTGATCGATCAAGCGAATCAATCTTAATCAATAAAGCGCCTCACTTATTTAAAAGTCAGGCGCCTTTTATGGCTTAATTTAGTAGTTCAGTTAGTAGTTCAGTCGTTCAATGTGAGTAATACCGACTTTACCTTCAAGGTCGCTGAACATATGAACCATTGCTGGGTATGGTTGTGCTCCAGGGTATACAACTTCTGCATTACAGAAAAACGCATAGTTTTGTCCGGCTACGACTTGAGTAGCCACAACCAAAGGGGAGTATTTGACGCCGACAAACCCCTCGATACCTTTAGCAAATACTTCTTTATCCTCTGCTTTGAGTTCATTAAATGGACTCCAGCCACCAGCCATTTGCGTTGACATAATGTGATTCCTTTTTTCTGTGCTCACTATCAAGCAATATGAACATAGTTTAATAATGAGAATTTTGCCACATTTATGTTACGCAGACGGTATCACTGCGGCTTTATTGACTATTAATTTGAGTACTCATTCCAGCCACGTTGCCATTCCATACGGAATTTTTGTGCTTGCTCAGTACCCTCACAAACCCCTTCATAATACTGACCAGATAGCCCCATTTGATACGCAAAAGCAGGGTTACAGTATTCACGTAGACCCTCTAAATAACCTTGGTCGTAGTCACTTTGCTTAACGCTACCCAACTCACGCAGCTCGCTCATCGTGCGTGATGTGTGTCCGGCTACACCATCTTGATATCCGATCTGATGCCAATCTCCTGACTTGGCAAGATCTTCCGTCGTTGCAGCGCATCCTGCAAGTAAAGCCAGCGCCAAACCTAACGTTGCCTTTTTCATGGTTCTTCCTTAAGCAATTGTTTTCAAAAATAAGCTTACCACTAATTATTGGCGTTTGCCGCTTAGCTTGCAGATTAAACCACTGACGCCTCAAATCAGCCGCTCACTACTGCAATCAACCATTCGCCATGTTTAAAAACCGCTCAAGCAGTATATCGACCACTCAGTGCTCTATTCGACCACTCATCTACTAACCGAATGCATTTAACACAAGTGACGCATAACATGCATCCTGAGATTAAAAAATTACCCTACCCAACTAAGACCAAGGACAATTGCTATGATGTGGTTTCTAACCTGTGTCGCAGCCCTAATCGGCGGATACTTCATCTACGGCGCTTTCGTCGAGAAGATTTTCGGCATCAATGAAAAACGCCAAACGCCTGCTCACACCAAATCGGACGGTGTTGACTTCGTTCCAATGTCAACAAAGAAAGTTTATCTAGTTCAGCTACTTAACATCGCTGGTGTTGGTCCAATTTTCGGCCCAATCATGGGTGCACTATACGGTCCAGCGGCAATGCTTTGGATTGTTGTCGGTTGTATTTTTGCTGGCGCAGTACACGATTACTTCTCAGGCATGCTTTCAGTGCGTAACGGCGGCGCATCTGTACCTACTATCACAGGTCGCTACCTAGGTAATGGCGCAAAACACTTTATGAATATTTTTGCCATTGTCCTACTGCTTCTTGTTGGCGTAGTGTTCGTTTCTGCTCCTGCAGGCATGATTACTAACCTCATCAATGATCAAACAAGCTTGAGCGTAAGCATGACTACAATGGTTATCGCTATCTTCGCTTACTACATCATTGCGACGATTGTTCCTGTCGATAAAATCATTGGCCGCTTCTACCCACTGTTTGGCGCTCTACTTATCTTTATGTCTGTTGGTCTAATGACAGCCGTTGCGTTTTCTAGCGAACACACAGTAATGGGTGACTTCCAAGTTTCAGACATGTTCTCGAACCTTAACCCAAATGATATGCCACTATGGCCAGCACTGTTCATCACTATCGCATGTGGCGCTATCTCTGGCTTCCACGCGACTCAGTCTCCACTGATGGCGCGTTGTATGGAAAACGAGAAAAACGGTCGTTTCGTTTTCTACGGAGCAATGATTGGTGAAGGTGTTATCGCGCTAATCTGGTGTGCTATCGCTCTGTCTTTCTTCGGCTCTCTAGACGCACTATCAGAAGCTGTGAAAAACGGTGGTCCTGGTAACGTGGTATACAGCGCATCATTTGGTCTGCTTGGTGTGTTCGGTGGTATCCTTGCGTTCCTAGGTGTGGTTATCCTACCAATTACGTCTGGCGATACAGCATTCCGTTCAAGCCGTCTGATCCTTGCTGAATACTTCAACATGGAACAAAAGACGCTACGTAACCGCCTACTGATGGCACTTCCACTGTTCGTTATCGGCGGTATCTTAACTCAAGTAGACTTCGGCATTATCTGGCGCTACTTCGGTTTTGCTAACCAAACAACAGCAGTAATGATGCTTTGGACTGCGTCCGCTTACCTACTACGTCACAACAAGCTGCACTGGATTACCACTATCCCTGCTATCTTCATGACCACGGTATGTGTCACGTTCATCTTAAACAACAGCTCGCTAGGTTTTGGCCTGCCAATGCAACTATCAACTATCGTCGGTATTGTGTTTGCCCTAGCAGTGACTGGTTACGTTATCAAAACCTCTAAGGGTAAAGGTGAAACTGAACTGGCTGACGAAGAGAAACCACAAGCCGTATCAGAAACAGCGTAATACTCGTCACATCCGAGTGACTAAGATAAGAGCCTGCCAATTGCAGGCTCTTTTTGTTTTATACCCAAGTTACTTTAAGATTCAGAACTCGGAGCGCAGCGCCATGTATTTAGGTGTCTTTATTTATCTGAGCCAAGTATCTTGAGGTGACTTAGGTATACAATAACAACATTGATTCTAGGTTAGGTTCACTATGGAACTGGTCGTTTCCCTTTTACAACAGATGTGTGTGTACTTAGTTTTGGCTTACATGCTAAGTAAAACGCCAATCATCTTACCTTTGCTGAGTATTTCTTCGCGCTTAAGCCACCGCCTAATTTGTTACGTACTCTTCTCTGGCTTTTGTATTCTCGGCACCTATTTCGGTCTGCATATCAACGACGCTATTGCCAATACTCGCGCGATCGGCGCGGTCATGGGCGGGCTGTTTGGTGGCCCAGTGGTAGGTTTCGCCGTCGGATTTACTGGTGGCATCCATCGATACTCTCTTGGTGGCTTTACTGACCTAGCCTGTGCAATTTCAACCACCGCCGAGGGCGTAATTGGTGGCTTGCTCCACGTTTACCTTATCAAGCGAAATAAAGGCGCATTGCTGTTTAATCCAAGCGTTGTATTCAGCGTCACGTTTGTTGCAGAAGTGGTGCAAATGATTTTGCTGCTCGCCGTCGCGAAACCTTTTGATCAAGCCTATGAACTGGTGTCCGCTATTGCAGCGCCTATGATCATCGCGAACTCATTTGGTGCGGCGTTGTTCATGAGTATCCTGCAAGACAGAAAAGCGATCTTTGAAAAGTTTTCTGCGACGTTTTCGCGTCGAGCGCTCACCATTGCTGATCGCTCAGTGGGAATTCTAAGCAACGGCTTCAACACCGAAAACGCAGAGAGAATCGCGCGTATTATTTACGAAGAAACCAAAGTGGGCGCTGTCGCGATTACCGACCAAGAAAAAATCTTAGCGTTTGTGGGCATTGGCGATGATCACCATAAACCGAACACGCCGATTTCATCGCAAAGCACATTAGACTCCATGGAGAAAAACGACATCATTTATCTTGATGGCGCAGAACGTCCATACCAATGTTCCATAGCAAAAGACTGCAAACTTGGCTCCGCGCTGATCATCCCACTGCGTGCGGGAAAAGAGGTCATTGGTACCATTAAGCTCTATGAACCGAAGCGTAAATTGTTCTCTACGGCCAACATGTCAATGGCGGAAGGGATAGCTCAGCTTCTCTCTAGCCAAATCTTGTATGGCGACTACCAACAACAACAAGCCTTACTCGCTCAAGCAGAAATCAAACTGCTTCACGCTCAGGTGAATCCACATTTTTTGTTTAATGCACTCAATACCATTAGTGCGATTACTCGTCGTGATCCTGATAAAGCACGTGAGTTAATCCAAAATTTATCGCACTTTTTCCGTAGCAATTTAAAGCAAAACATTAATACCGTGACGCTAAAAGAAGAGCTAGCACATGTGAACTCTTACTTGAGCATCGAGAAAGCCCGCTTTACGGACCGCTTAGAGGTTGAAATCGATATTCAGCCTGAATTGCTGGACATCAAATTGCCAAGCTTTACACTCCAGCCTTTGGTTGAGAATGCCATTAAGCACGGCATTTCAAACATGCTTGAAGGTGGTAAAGTTCATATATACAGCGAAGCACACCCACAAGGTCATTTGATTACTGTCGAAGACAATGCAGGCAGTTTTGAACCGCCAAAAGAAAACCACTCCGGGCTAGGTTTAGAAATTGTCGACAAACGTCTCACTAATCAATTTGGGCGTGATGCATCGCTAAAAATTGCGTGCGAGCCACATCAATTTACTAAAATGAGCTTTATCATTCCCCCAAAATCATAAAAGCACGCTGAAGCAATAAAGGTAATGTTGGATGTTAACCGCACTCGTCATTGATGATGAACAGTTTGCTCGTGAAGAGCTGACAGAGTTATTGGATGAAACAGGACAAGTTGAAGTGGTGGGCAATGCCTCAAACGCGATCCTTGGTCTAAAAAAAATCAATGAGCTCAAACCTGATGTGGTGTTTCTCGATATCCAAATGCCTCAAGTCACTGGGATTGAACTACTTGGAATGCTTGATCCAGAAACCATGCCTTATGTGGTTTTTGTCACGGCTTACGACCAGTATGCAATTCAAGCGTTTGAAGACAACGCCTTTGATTACTTGCTCAAACCTGTCGACCCATGCCGTTTAACCAAAACGGTCAAACGGCTAAATAAAGTCATTAGTCAATCCGCCCTAACTCAACAGCTGTCTGCTATTACGCCCGACACTTTAGATCAGATTCCGTGCATCGGGCACAACCGTATCGTCATCATGGCCACCGACACGGTAGAATGTGCATACAGTGACATCAGCGGCGTGCATGTACGTTCCACCAGCCAAGCCGCGAGCACTCAACTAACATTAAAAACGCTAGAAGAGAAAACCCCACTGGTACGCTGTCATCGCCAATACTTAGTCAGCATTAAGGCCATCAGCGAAATCAAATTACTCGAAAACGGATTAGCAGAAATCATCACCAAAACTGGCTTTGAGATACCAGTAAGCCGCCGCTACCTTAAAGTGCTCAAAGAGATGCTGGGCATTAGCCACTAACACAAAAAGTTCACACATCACCGCTGAGTTTCCGCTAGCGTATAAATAAGACGCTCCGAAAAGACGAGGCGATGATGTATAAAGTTTTGTTCATATGTAAGCACAATGCTGGACGAAGTGTGCTCGCTGAGTCGATCGCAACCCATATCCTGCCAGCAGATTTTAGTGTCGCCAGCGGTGGCTCTCATCCCACAGGCAAAGTTCACCCGGTGGTGCAAAAATATTTAGATGACCACCAACTTCCCATTCCACATATCCACACCCACTCATGGGAAGAGCGAACTCAGTTTCTTCCTGACATCGTTATTATTCTCTGTGACTCTTTACATCAAGAGGCAGATCCTCAGTGGCTTGCGGGTGGCGTTCGAGTAAACTGGCAAGTCGATGCCTTTCCGACTGAAGGTTCTGATGAAGAGGTGTACGCACATTGCGAAAGAGTTGCTCAGTCGCTTGAGCGAAGAATCACGAAGATGTCCGATATGATTATCGATGGTTTAGGGAAAGACCAGATTCGTGATTACCTAAATGAACTGAGAGAGATGTAAAAAAGACGACCCGCGGGTCGTCTTTTTAATATTCGATAAATGGAGATTAATCCACTTGCTTGATTTGCAGTTCTTTGGGTACTTCAAAGAACATATTCTCTTCACGACCAAGCACTTCATCGACCGCTTCGGCACCGACGAGTTCTTTGATTCGCTCTAGAATCTGATTAACGAGCTCTTCCGGAGCAGATGCCCCCGCAGTCACGCCGACCTTTGTTTTGCCTTCGAACCATTCAGGTTTGATATCTTCCGGACAGTCGGTTAAGTAGCCAGGTGTCCCTAGCTTTTCAGCTAGCTCTTTAAGACGTGTAGAGTTTGATGAGTTTTTTGAACCCACAACAACCATCACATCTACGTCACCCGCTAATTCACGTACGGCATCTTGGCGGTTTTGTGTCGCGTAACAGATATCGTCTTTACGTGGTCCTTGGATATCTGGGAAGACGCGGCGTAGTTCTTCGATAACATCGGCAGTTTCATCTACAGAAAGTGTCGTTTGGCTTACGTAATGAAGATCAGATGGATCTTTCACGATCGACTTCAGTTTCTCAACATCGGCCGGGGTTTCAACCAAGTACATACCACCGGTTTCACTCGCGTACTGCCCCATTGTGCCTTCGACTTCAGGGTGACCTGCGTGACCAATCAGAACCACTTCCATATTGCGGCGGCTTGCTCGCGCTACTTCCATATGCACTTTGGTTACCAACGGGCACGTCGCGTCAAATACCGTCAAATCTCGCTGCTTGGCTTCCTGACGAACCGCCTGCGATACACCATGAGCAGAAAAAATCACAATGTTGTTGTCTGGCACTTCATGCAGCTCTTCAACGAAGACAGCGCCACGTTGTTTTAGCCCTTCAACCACAAAACGGTTATGCACCACCTCATGACGAACATAAATCGGTGGCTGATACATCTCTAGCGCACGCTCTACGATGCTAATCGCACGGTCTACACCAGCACAAAAGCCGCGTGGGTTAGCTAATAGGATTTTCATTTCATTGCTCATGGAAATTATCTTTATTGGGTTCGCTATTCTACTGACAAAATTTCAACTTCGAAAGTCACGTCTTGTCCCGCTAGAGGATGGTTGAAGTCCACAGTGACTGAATCGCCAGCAATCTCTGTAATAATGCCCGGGATTTCCATGCCATCAGGACCACTGAACGCCATGATTGTACCCACTTCTACTTCTGCATCACCTACAAACTTAGTGCGATCCATATGGTGTACATGATCTGGGTTTGGCATGCCAAACGCGTCTTCTGCTTTTAGCTCAATCGCTTTTTGTGCGCCTGTTTCGAGGCCTATCAAGCACTGCTCAAAGTTTTCACTCAAGCTGCCATCACCCATAACAAATTTCGCTGGTTTACCCATGTTATGAGTACTATCCGCAACCGATCCATCTTTCATTTTAATCGTAAAGTGAAGGGTTACTACAGATTCATTGGTTATTGTTGTCACGTTACTGCTTCCTTGTTCTTGGGTTATTACGCTGTCAGCTTGGTCTTTTTATACATTGATATGCTGATTGGCGCTCCAACATAATAAAAAGCGTCGCTCGAATCAACGGGCGACGCTTAGGGTTATTCAACTTTTCGCAATATACACTGCCACTACTTAGGCTTTCGCCTCGTCTTTCTTTCGAAAGCCGTCAAGAATAATCATCGCGGCACCAATACAGATCGCCATGTCTGCAAGGTTGAACGCTGGCCAGTGATAATTACCCCAGAAAAAGTCCAAATAATCCACGACAAACCCATGTATTACTCGGTCGAATACGTTGCCTACTGCGCCACCAATAATCATGGCATAAGCAATATTATTCCATTTCTCTTTCGCTGGTAGTTTACTCATCCAGTAAGTCAAAAGACCTGTAACGATAAAAGCAATACCTGTAAATAACCAACGTTGCCAGCCCGCTTGATCACTCAAAAAGCTAAAAGCAGCACCATAGTTATGCACGTACAAAAGATTAAAGAATGGCAAAATTTCTATGCGGTTTGCCCAGCCATATCCCATGTTGTTCATTACAACATACTTAATGCCAATATCAGCTAAAAAGATAACCACCGCTAACCATAACCAGCGAATACCAGATTGCTTTAAAGACAGTGCTTTTTCACTCATTACTTTACCTACAAACAGCCCCAGTAAATACTGGGGCTGTTAATTTTAAAAAAAGTTCAGTCGTTCTAGGTGATTACGCGAATTTACGTACTTCACCTTCGCCTTCTACGTTAGACACACAACGACCACAGATTTTCTCGTGACCTTCAATTGTGCCTACGTCTGGCGTGTGGTGCCAACAACGATCACACTTCTCGCCTTCAGCTGCTGCTACTTCAACAAACAAGCCTTCGATATCCGTGGCTTGTGCTGCATCAGTCTTCTCAACTAGAGGCTTAACTTTCGCCGCAGAGGTTAGTAGAACAAAGCGCAGTTCATCTTCAAGTTTGTTGATCTTCGCCGCTAAAGCGTCATCAGCAAATAGAGTCACTTCAGCTTGTAGTGCACCACCGATGGTTTTCTCTTTACGCGCATCTTCTAGAAGTTTGTTTACTGCACCACGAACCGCTTGGATCTCAGCCCAGAATTCATTGTTCAGCTCTTCACCTTCAGCAAGGCCGAATAGACCGTCGAACCACTCACCAGTGAATACGAACTTGTCGCGCTCGCCTGGCATTTCGTTCCAAATTTCATCTGCAGTGAACGACATGATAGGAGCCATCCAACGAACAAGCGCTTCAACAATGTAGTAAAGCGCAGTCTGACAGCTACGTTGAGCGTTGCCGCCACGTTTTGCTGTGTACTGACGGTCTTTAATTACGTCTAGGTAGAAAGAGCCCATTTCGATCGAACAGAATTGCATTAGACGCTGAGTCACACCGTGTGTGTTGTACTCTTCGTATGCTTTAACAATCTCTTCTTGTGCTGCTAGCGCACGACCAACTGCCCAGCGATCTAGCGCAACCATCTCTTCAACAGGAACGATGTCTGTTTCAGGGTTGAAGCCGCTTAGGTTAGCAAGGAAGAAACGCGCTGTGTTACGGATACGACGGTAAGCATCTGCGCTACGTTTTAGGATTTCATCAGAAACCGCAACTTCACCAGTGTAGTCTGTTGAAGCAACCCATAGACGAAGAATGTCAGCACCTAGCTTGTTAGTTACGTCTTTTGGCGCAACCACGTTACCGATAGATTTAGACATCTTACGACCCTGACCATCAACCACGAAACCGTGTGTCAGTACTTGTTTGTAAGGCGCTTCGTCTTTCATCGCGATAGATGAAATTAGAGAAGACTGGAACCAACCACGGTGTTGGTCAGAACCTTCTAGGTATAGGTCTGCACTGTTGCCGTTGTACTCTTCACGAGCATCAACAACGGAGAAGTGAGTGACACCTGAATCGAACCATACGTCTAGCGTATCTAGTACTTTTTCGTATTGGTCAGCGTCAGCACCTAGTAGTTCAGCGGCATCTACATCCCACCATGCTTGGATGCCTTTCTCTTCAACCAGCTTAGCGACTTTCTCGATCAGCTCTAGCGTGTTTGGATGAAGTTCTGCTGTTTCTTTATGAACAAACAGAGCAATTGGCACACCCCAAGTACGTTGACGAGAGATACACCACTCAGGGCGACCTTCGATCATACCTTCGATGCGGCTTTGACCCCACTCAGGCATCCACTCTACGTTCTTGATTGACTCTAATGCTTTAGCACGTAGGCCAGCTTGGTCCATAGAAACGAACCATTGAGGTGTAGCACGGAAGATGATTGGAGTCTTATGACGCCAACAGTGTGGGTAGCTGTGCTCGTAAGCGTGGTGGTGTAGTAGTGCACCTTTTTCTTTCAATACTTCTACTACTGCATCGTTCGCTTTAAATACGTGCTGACCAGCAAATAGCTCAGTATCTGGTAGATAAACACCGTTTGAACCAACTGGGTTCGCTACTTCTAGGTTGTACTTGTTACCAACCGCGAAGTCTTCTTGACCGTGACCAGGTGCAGTGTGAACAACACCAGTACCTGAATCAGTCGTAACGTGATCACCCAGGATCGCCGGTACAGTGAAATCGTAGAATGGGTGTTGGAATTGAGAAAGCTCTAGGTCCGCACCTTTAGCAAAGCCAAGGTTGTGGAAGTGCTCGATACCTGCACGGTCCATTACGTCTTTCGCTAGCTCAGCAGCAACGATGATACGCTCAGCGTTGTCGCCTTCTGTTTGGATAAGCACGTACTCTAGATCATCACGTAGACATACTGCGCGGTTTGCAGGCAGTGTCCAAGGTGTTGTTGTCCAGATAACGATAGATACGTCACCTTGGCCTTCATGACCTTCAGTTAGCTCAAACTTAGATAGCAGTGCCGCTTCGTCAGCCGCTTTGAAGCGAACGTCGATAGATGGCGATACTTTATCTTTGTATTCTACTTCTGCTTCAGCAAGAGCAGAACCACAGTCTGTACACCAGTGAACAGGTTTGAAACCTTTTAGCAGGTGACCATTGCTTGCGATCTTACCAAGAGCACGAATAATGTTCGCTTCAGTTGCGAAATCCATAGTGCGGTATGGCTTGTCCCACTCACCCATGATACCAAGGCGTTTGAAGCTCTCTTTCTGACCTTCAACCTGACCTGCTGCGTATTCACGACATTTCTCGCGGAATTCTGCTGCCGTCACTTTTTGCCCTGGCTTGCCTACTTTTTTCTCCACCATTAATTCAATAGGTAGACCGTGGCAGTCCCAGCCAGGAATGTAAGGTGCGTCAAAACCTGAAAGTGTTTTGGATTTAATAATAATGTCTTTAAGAATCTTGTTTAGTGCGTGACCAATATGAATGTCACCATTTGCGTAAGGAGGGCCATCGTGCAATACGAATGACTTTTTGCCTTTCTTAGCTTTACGGATTTCACCGTAAAGATCTTCTTTGTACCAACGCTTAAGCATTTCTGGCTCACGATTGGCCAGATTGCCGCGCATTGGAAACCCTGTTTCAGGTAAGTTCAGGGTATCTTTATACTCACTCATCGATTCTTAATTCCGTTATATTGGGCGAAAATTAGACATTATGTTGAACGGTGGAATAAACCGCTCAACGCTTAAGCTGACGCAGCCACACCCTTGCTGCTTCAGCATCCAATTCGATTTGTTGTTTAAGTGCTTCAAACGACTCAAACTTTTGCTCATCTCGAAGTTTATGCAAAAGTTCCACTTCTAGTTGCTTGCCATATAAATTGGCATGAAAGTCGAATAAGTGTACTTCTAACTGCTGGCGAACGCCATTGACAGTCGGTCTTTGACCAATATTAGCAACACCACCAACTGGCTTATTTCCTAAGCCAAGCGCTTGAACAACATAGACTCCGGAAACCGGAGAAACACAGCGTTTCAAAGGAATATTCGCAGTAGGAAAACCTATCGTTCTTCCCAGCTTTCTTCCGTGAGAAACACGACCGCTGATGCTGTAGTTTCTTCCCAGCATCTGTTGCGCGGAATGCAAATCGTCACGCGCCAGCGCTTGACGGATAGCCGTACTGCTGACACGTAATTGTTGTAAACAAAAGCTCTGGGTACTCACGACATCAAAATCGTACTTTTCCCCCGCTTCCTGCAGCATTGCAAAGTTACCTGTACGGCCTTTGCCAAAGCAGAAATCATCACCAACGACAAGAAACTTAACACCCAAACGCTCGACCAACAAGTCACGGATAAACTCTTCCGCGGTTAAACTTGCAAAATGACGATTGAAATTGACGCAGAGCAAGCGATCAATATCGAGCTTACTCAATTGCACGAACTTATCGCGTAATCGCGTCAACCGTGCAGGTGCCTTATCTTTGGCAAACAGCTCCATCGGCTGAGGTTCAAAGGTCATCACAACAGAAGGCAATGATAGCCTGTCCGCTTGCTCAGACACTTGCTGCAATACTTGTTGATGGCCTTTATGGACACCATCGAAATTGCCAATAGTCAGCACGCAACTATGATGTCGCGGGGTGATATTGTGAATGCCTCTAATCAGTTCCATTGGATACTGCTTTCTGCCTCTGTTTTTACTTTACACTGTGTGAAACTGACGGATTATATACTAATCACCCTTAGTCTGTCCCAGCTTTTAGGTCTTTTAAGCGTGCACCAGTTAAAAATAGAACCACTAGGTAAACCACGGCTCCTAGACCGATCAACATTCCTAGTACACCGCTGCGGTGAGCAAAGCTCCAATCTAGCCACACTGACATGTCTTCCAATTGCCATAAGATCGCAGCCACCATCGCCGCACCTGCAATAACCAAACGTATAATAAAGAAGACGGTTCGTTTGGTGATTTGGTATACCCCTGCGATATGTAGACCACGATACAGCAATGCCATATTTACGAACGCCGAAAGTGCCGTCGCGATAGCCAAACCAACGTAGCCATAAAAGTACGCAAAAATTGCGTTAAACACCATGTTGGTCACCATCGCAATGATGCCGTACTTTACTGGCGTTTTAGTATCTTGACGCGAGTAATAACCTGGCGCGAGCACCTTGATCAGCATGAAGTTCAACAAACCTGAAGCGTAGGCAAAAAGCGACAATGATGCTTGATGTACGTCTTGAGGAGAAAATTCACCTCGCATAAACAGAACCATCAGCATAGGTTTTGCCAGTACCATCAGACCAAGCATTGCAGGAAGGCCAAGCAAGATCACCATGCGCACCCCCCAATCCATGGTTTGCGCGAAGCCTTCACTTTGTGCGTCAACGTGTTTACGTGAAAGCGCGGGTAAAATCACAGTCGCAATCGCAATACCAAACAGGCCTAAAGGAAATTCCAATAAGCGGTCTGAGTAATACAGCCAGCTGATCGAACCGGTTTGCAAAAAACTGGCGATGAACGTATCAAACAACAGGTTAATCTGACTGACCGATACACCAAATAAAGCGGGGATCATCAAAGTACGGATTTTTACCACACCCGGATCGCGCCAGCCCCATTTTGGCTTAACCATGACGCCAGCTTTAATAAGGAAGGGAATTTGGAATAAGAACTGGACCAAACCACCTAAGAAAACACCAATGGAAAGCCCTATTTCTGGCATTTCCATTTGCGGCGAGATAAACCACGCCGCCAAAATAATCATCACATTGAGGAAAACAGGGGTAAAGGAGGAGACAGCAAATTTACCTAATGTATTGAGGATAGCGCCCGATAGAGCGACGAAGGTAATGAACCATAAATAGGGAAAGGTGATTTTGAGCATCACGCTAGCAAGCTCAAACTTTGCTGCAGCCGGGCCACCATGCATCCAGTCAAGGAACCAACCAAAACCAAACACAGCAGTGACCACGCCGGAGCCTAGGACACCTAAAATGGTAACAATCGAGACTATCACCCCTAACGTACCCGCTGCTCTAGCAATCAGTTCCCGAGTTTTGTCCATGTCACCTTGAGCATGACTTTCCGTTAAAACAGGTACAAACGCTTGGGAAAAAGCTCCTTCAGCAAACAAACGTCGTAAAAAGTTAGGGATTTTATTGGCGAAGAAAAAGACGTCTGCGCTTGCTCCTGCCCCCATTAAATTTGCCACTACAACATCACGAACTAGGCCAAGAACGCGGGAAATAAATGTCATAGCACTGACGATCATGCCAGACTTGAGTAGTCTTTTACTCACTGTAACCTCGGAATATCACCATAAGACAGCTAACCCTATACTGTTTCTCTGACAGGTGCTGTAAATAGACGTCAAAAATCTATCCGCGGGTTGTAAGGAATAAGTGTGCCTTTCGCGGATAATTATTAGCATTGGTATAAAAATGCTGTTAGAATCCCCGCCATCTTAACCGCGATAACCTCTCTTACCAAAATTTGTTTTGGCTTAGATCGGTTTTTGCACAAATCATTTGACATTTAAGCGCAAATGAGGGATATTCCTCGCCCTTAAATTGTCACAGAACTAAGTTTTTGGGAGTTAGACCCTTGGCAAATAGTAAATCTGCTAAGAAGCGCGCTATCCAAGCTGAGAAACGTCGTCAGCACAATGCTAGCCGTCGCTCAATGATGCGTACTTACATGAAGAAAACTGTTGCTGCTATCGAAGCAGGCGACAAAGAAGCTGCAACTGCTGCATTCGCTGTAGTTACACCTATCCTAGACCGCATGGCAACTAAAGGCCTTATTCACAAGAATAAAGCAGCTCGCCATAAGTCTCGTTTCGCTGCACAAATCAAAGCTCTTTAATAGAGTCCTGGTTTTACAGTGAAGAAAAAACCGACCTTGTGTCGGTTTTTTTATATCTACAAAATTTTCTTAATAAAAAAGCTGGCAATGCCAGCTTTTCTTTTTTCTGCACGCCTATTCAAAGGCATCAGCTTATTTACCTTATAAAGCTCAAACTGGAAAGCACCAATAAAACACTTGAGAACAAAGCAAATTGGTCGATGCGCAGCAACTCTACCATCAAAAGTTTAACGCCACTCTCAAATATTCCAACGAGTTAGATTCACAGCCTAAAATGAACGATATATTAGGTATATGTAATTAACGCTAAGCGCTTTCAGCACAATAAAGACTATGCAGTGTTTTTATTAACGCTTTCACTTCATCACTCTTTAATGTGTAGTACACGGTTTGTGCTTCTTTCCTTGTCGTGACTAACTCATCACGGCGAAGCCAAGCAAGATGCTGAGATAATGCCGACTGGCTTAGCTCTAACTTTGCACACAGCTCTCCCACGGACAGCTCTTGGTTATGCAGCATACAAAGGATTTGTAGGCGTCTCTCGTTTGCCATCGCTTTGAGCAACACGACGGCTTTTGCGGAGTTCTGCTCCATTTCTTGTAGATTCATGTGTTGGACCTCTAGCTACAACTTACTTATTCCAACCCTGGCCAGCTTGTTGTGTTGCACTGATTTATATATCTAAGAAAATCAAGATACACTTCCAGAGTCTTCATTATTAGAACCTCTAATTTAGTTGTTAGTGATACACCAATATTATCCACCAAAGTGGAGAATTGATGCGCCATCAATAATTAATAGTTTTGCTCACTAAAACAAGTATCTTGAGTTACTTAGGTATTATTTAGAATTATATTTTTATTGATAGTAATCTATTTATTTGCGCAACGATACGGGTTTACTCAAACATTTGACTGAAATCAGCATCACAAACATTTTTTACCGCTGGGTGTTGGATCATTCGTTCCGCAAAAATCACGTAGTACTCTTCTTTTAACCCATCGACATGACCAATTAGCTGTAGATTTCGGTCGTCCTCAATCTCCGACATGTATACGGTCGGCGCTAAGAAAATTACATCATCGTGATACCGTGCGAAAGCCTTCATCAACGCAACATCATCAAATTCTCCCAACACATTAGGCTGAAGACCTTGACGATCAAACCACTGAATAACCTTACGCCCCATTGCTGTTCGGCTTGCAGGAATCAAAAGCTTTTTCTGTTCCAGAATCTCAGGGAAACGCACATTTTCAATTTCAGAAGAGGCGAAAAAGCTCATGCTGCTCTCACCTAGCTTTTTGCTATAAAGGCCAGGGCTTTGAGTTGAGTCAACGGGACAATCCGAGAGGATCATATCCAGCTTGTGCTGAGACAGTCGTTCAAGTAGCAATTCGTGGGTTGACTCATAACAGCGTAAATGAATACTGTTATCTTCCGGGACAGTCGTCATTAGTACTTTACTGACCAAGCGTTTAGATAACGCATCGGCTACGCCAACTTCAAACAGAATGTTCGAGTGCTGGCTGTAATTGACGATATCTAACATCTCATAACTCAAACCAAACATTCGGTCGGCGTACTTAAAAACAAGTTGCCCTAACTCAGTTGGCTCAACTGTACGACCATTTCGTTTGGTTAACTTTCCTTTCATGCGTTCTTCAAGCGCTTTAATCTGCCCTGTCACGGTTTGCGGTGTCAGGAAAAGCGCATCGGCCGCTTTAGTTACAGAGCCCTGTTTGCACACCATCCAGAAATAATATAGATGGTTGTAGTTTAGATGTGACATGATCAAGTCCCGAAAAGAAAGTGATGCTTTTTATACCAAATGTGACAGAGACAAACAATAAACTCGACAAAACCATACAATACATTACAAAAACATAAGTTTTACCGAATATATAAAATTAACACTGTCATAAAAGTTGAACTGAGGCGCATTTTCTTTCTAAAGAAAACGCAAAAACCACACAAAACAAAAGTCAATTTTATTCATTAAATTCAAAGAGTTAAAAACCTTCATTTTTCCCTACTCACACCACTATCAAAAAGAACAATAAAAATTACTCACAGCAAGAAATCTGTAATATTACTGAAATATTTGTTCTCTAACATCGCCCGCAGTTTCAACTACAGACCGAAAAATGAACTGAAAGGTCAACGGAGAAAATTATGATGAACCAAGCTACTTCAACAGTGGCGCCAATTTCGAGCACTGCTCGTTGGTTACGCTGGGCTAACTTGGCATTCATGTTGTATCTGCTTCTTCTAGCAGTATCTATGGTTGGTAGTGGCTTCAAATGGGCAACTGGCGATCAAGCTAAGGTGCTATTTGAGTTTGCCGCTCACCCTGTTGCAGGTCTAATGATCGGCTTGGTGGCAACAGCCTTAATTCAGTCCTCAAGTACTGTAACGTCTATTATTGTAGGTTTGGTTGCAGGTGGCTTACCAGTAGAAACCGCGATTCCGATGGTGATGGGTGCCAATATTGGTACCACAGTGACTAATACGCTTGTTTCTCTTGGTCACGTACGTTGTAAAGAAGAGTTCAAACGTGCATTTGCAAGCGCAACTATTCACGACTTCTTCAACTTACTTGCTGTTGCTATTTTCCTTCCGTTGGAAATGATGTTCGGCATTTTAGAGAAAGTTTCTCATTGGCTTGTTTCTCCACTACTTGCTACTGGCGATATGAGCATTAAAGGCTTCAACTTCATTAAGCCAATAACAAAACCAGTTGTGGGTGCAATCAAAGAGCCACTTTCAACATTCGGTGATACTGTTGGTGGCATCATGCTTATCGTTTTGGGTATTGCGACAATCTTCGTTGCAATTACGGTAATGGGTAAGCTAATGAAGAGCCTAATGGTTGGCCGCGCACGTGAAATTTTGAAAAACGCGATTGGTCGTGGCCCTATTCACGGTATTGTATCGGGTTCAATCGTGACTGTGTTGGTACAATCTTCATCAACAACAACTAGCTTGATGGTTCCACTTGTGGGTACAGGCGTTCTTAAAGTTCGTGATATTTACCCATTCACGCTAGGTGCAAACATTGGTACTTGTATTACGGCGCTACTAGCAGCAACAGCCGTATCGGGTGAGTTTGCGGTATTCGCGCTTCAAATCGCTCTGGTACACCTAGTATTTAATATCATGGCAACGCTGTTTATCTTTGGTATTCCGTTCCTACGTGAAATTCCAGTGAAAGGCGCTGAGATGATTTCTGAAATGGCTATCAAGAACAAAGCTGTTGTCGGTGGCTACCTAATGTCTGTATTCGTTATTTTACCAGGCGCGATCTTAGCCCTAACGACATAACAATAACTTACATACCATCGCTTATTGTTTAGGCTCCACATTGTGGGGCCTTTTTTGCGTTAATGACGCTGTTCAAATTCGTTGTCTGGTGATAATTTGAGCCATACCAGCATACTTATGCTGGGCTACCTCATTTGGAGTCGACAACATGACGCAGCTTAATGGCACTATTTCTGATCAGCTACTCGCAATAGACGAAAACCTAACTCAACTGGTTGCTGATATTGATATCCTCAGTAGCGTGAATCCTCTCAATTATGCTCAGGAAAGAGAGCGCTTTATTAAGAACAAATACTCTCAAGAGCCTAACTTCCAATACTCAACCACCAATCTAGATACTCACAGCGCAAAACGACGTCTGTATGAACTGCCTTTAGAAAATATTCAAGACACCCAATTACAAAAGCTGTACGCGGATGTGATTCAGTCTTACGCAGATAAATTGGATCAAGTGAATACTATCGGTACACAAGAGTTTCTTTATAACTCCTTGCGCTATTACGGAGAGCCGAGCGCCAAAGATATTGCCAACGCCCATTTCATTTTACACCTTCCCACGGAAGAAGAGAGCAAACCGCAGCATGATAGCCGCGCGATAGCACACTTCATGCAAAACTTTGCTCAACGTAATGGATATGAGTGTGAAATACAGGTGTTGGATGGGATGTTAGCAAACGCACTCGTTTCGGGGTCTCGAGTCAAAATTAACCACGCAGCATACATCACGACCGATGAGTTAGAGGCTCTCGCACATCATGAAATGGGTGTACACCTTCTTACTACGCTTAACGGTCGTCAACAACCGCTAAAGGTCCTGAGCTTAGGGTGCCCAGCTAATACAAACACCCAAGAAGGGCTGGCTATATTGTGTGAATATCTGTCAGGACATTTCAGTATCAAACGCCTAAGAACCTTAGCCTTACGAGTCCTGGCGGTAGAGTCGATGATCAAGGATCGCGATTTCCGCCATACGTTCATGCTATTAAAAGAACAGTATAAAACGTCTGACCTTCAAGCATTTACAACGACTGCTCGTGTGTATCGAGGAGGCGGTTTGACGAAGGATTACTTGTACCTCAGAGGGTTCCGAGAGGTGCTCAATGCCTACGATAAACTGGGCAATGACTTTTCATTGTTGCTATGTGGGAAAACAGAACTGAAGTATTTTGAGCTTATCCGCTCATTAGTGAGCAAACAAATATTCACCCAACCCAAGTTTATTAGCCCGGCACTGTCTGCACCGATGCAGACCAACCCTATTCACCGCTATATTGTCAGTGCACTCAAGTAATATCTTCAAAGTACGAAAAAGCAAAAAAGCTCCATTCGGAGCTTTTTTCATATCTTGAAGAACAATACTGGTTACACTGAGAATGGGTAACGAATAGGGTCGTGATGCTCGTATCCTTCAACCCAAAAATCATCCAGTGTGACCCATGTTTCCAGATCTTCTAGAGACTTAATCTCTGGATTGATGTGGAACGTCGGCGCTTTTAATGGTTCACGTTTCAACTGAACATCACGCATCAGTTCAAGCTGATCTTCATAAATGTGCGCATTCACAATCTTATGAAATGCCTGACCAGGTTTCTTGCCCGTGATTTGCGCCATGATCGCCAAGAACACGTAAACTTGAACCATATTGAAGTTTAAGCCAAGCGGTACATCACACGAACGCTGAGTACTGTTCAGGTATAGCGTATCATCCAGCAATGAAAAATGGTGGCTATACATGCAAGGACGCAAGCACCCCATGTGGAATTCACCCGGGTTGTAGAAGTTCAAGATTTCACCGCGATCATCAACACCACGCGTTAAGTCATCCACTATCTTGCGTAATTGGTCAACATGCCCGCCATCAGGCTTCGCCCATGCGCGCCCTTGGACACCGTAGACACGGCCCATGTCGTCTTCACCTTTACGGTATGGATTATTTAACCAAGCATCATTTAGGTTGGCATTGGCATCCCAGGTTTTCGTGCCCAGCTTACGAAAATCTTCCGCATTATCGTAACCACGAATGTACCCTAGTAGCTCTGCAACGGCCGCTTTCCAAAAACTTTTACGTGTGGTTACCAACGGAAATTGATTGTTCGCAACATCGTAGGTTAAATCCGCGTTGATTACGGTCAGGCAGCGCTTGCCTGTACGCTCATTTTCAACCCAAACACCTTGGTCAACGATGCGTTGACACAAATCTAAATACTGTTTCACACCAATACCTTACTTCGTCTTTTGTGGTAACTCGTCTTTGTAATGACCACGTTTGTATGCCCAAACCATCATTAGGACACCGATAACCACCATTGGCAGGGATAAAATCTGTCCCATGGAAATAAAGCCACCGAATAACCCCAAATGAGCGTCTGGTTCGCGCACGTACTCAACTAGGAAGCGGAATGTACCATATCCAGCTAAAAATAGCCCTGAAACAGAACCTAAAGGACGAGGTTTCTTGATGAACCAATTCAAGATGAAGAAAAGTACGATACCTTCAAGCGCCATTTCATAAAGCTGCGATGGATGACGTGGCAGTGGACCGCCATTTGGGAAAACGATCGCCCAAGGTACATCTGTTACTCGGCCCCACAATTCGCTGTTCATGAAGTTACCTAAACGCCCCATACCCAAACCAAATGGCACAAGCGGCGCGATAAAGTCGGCAACACCGAAGAAAGTTCGCCCGTTTTTGTGTGCATACCAGAACATCGCGGTAATAACACCCAGTAAGCCCCCGTGGAAAGACATACCACCGGTCCACACTTTAAACAGATACAAAGGGTCAGCCAAGAAGAGCTCAAAATTGTAGAAAAGCACGTAGCCTACACGACCACCAATCACCACGCCAAGGAAGCCTGCGAACAACAAATCAGAAACCTGTTCTCGTGTCCAACCACTTCCCGGCTTATCCGCACGTCGGTTCGCCAACCATAGGGCGAACATAAAGCCCACAAGGTACATCAAACCGTACCAACGAACCGAAACAGGACCAATAGAGATTAAAACCGGATCAATATTGGGAAATTCAATATATCCCTGAGACATAAATCATTCTCTTCTTATCACAACAAAATAAATATACCCAAGTAACCTCTAGATGCTTGGTTCAGCGAGAATGACTTGGGTACAAACTTAGAGCAGCATGGTCGCTGCTACAAACATTAAGAACACCGCGAATATCTTTTTTAATACCGCAGTTGGAAGGTTAGTTGCCAGCTTTGCGCCCACTTTTGTTGTGAGCATCGAGGCCATGGCAATTGCTAATAAAGCGGGAAGATAAACATAGCCAATACTGTATGAAGGCAAGCCTTCTACTTTATAGCCATGTAAGATAAAACCGATCATACCAGAAATAGCAATCACGCAACCACAAACGGAAGATGAACCTACCGCTTTACGCATTTCTATCCCGTGTTTATTTAAAAATGGGACCGATAGTGAACCGCCACCAATACCAGCAAGGCTTGATACGACGCCAATCCCCGTGCCATACGCAACGGTCACCGGGCTGCTCGGCATAGGTTTACTGCTCGTAACTTTAATGGAACGGAACATTTGTACTGACAGGCAAAGAACAATGACACCAAATACTTTCGGCAAGTAGTGCGTAGGGATCCACTCAGCAATATTGGCACCGACAAAACCACCTATAACCACACCTGGCATCAACCATTTTACGACGAACATATCGACATTGCCGAGCTTAAGGTGATTCATCGCCGATGAGCCTGACGTGACAATAATACTCGCTAACGAAGTGGCTAGGGCCATGTGCATACTCATTTCTGGAGAGATTCCAGCAAGAGGAAGCAAATACAACAAGGCAGGAACAACAATCAAACCACCACCGATACCGAGTAACCCCGCCATCACACCCACAAAAGCGCCTAGCGCCAACAATAACAAAAATAAAGAGACGGTCACGATTTCCTACTTTTTACCTGCACGGATAAAGCCCGCAAAACCCTGTTGGATGAAGAAGTCATGCATCATTTGATGAATGTCCTCCCCGTAGGACTTTGTCATTGCTTGCTCCGCTAATTTTTCTAATTCTTCTTGTTGGCTATGACGAATCAAATATTTCACCTTAGCCACGTTGGAGGTGTTCATACTCAAACTGGTATACCCTAACCCAAGTAAGAGAAGAGCGCCAAATGGGTCGCCAGCTAACTCACCACAAATACACACTGGCACCTGATACTTATCGCACACGTCATGGATTTGCTTAAGCGCTAACAGTACCGCAGGATGCATAGATTCATAGACATCCGCGACGCGCGAATTGTTCCTATCAACTGCTAATAAATACTGGGTTAAATCGTTTGTCCCGACAGAAACAAAATCAACACGGTGAGCAATCGTTGGCAATAAATACACCATTGATGGCACTTCGATCATGACCCCAACTTGTGGGAACTGAATTCTATCATCAAGCAACACGGCTTCGCTGTGAGCTTGATTAATCAAGCTAATGGCATCGTCTAGCTCTTTTACCCCTGACACCATTGGCAATAAGATACTTAAGTTTCCGCTTTCAGCACTCGCCCTTAACATTGCACGCAGCTGGATCAAGAAAATATCTGGGTGATCCAATGTAAAACGAATGCCACGCCAGCCTAAAAACGGATTATCTTCTTCGATGGGCAAATATGGCAAAGGTTTGTCACCACCAATATCCAAAGTGCGCATCACCACTCGTTGATTCGGATAACTGTTGAGTATCGCTTGGTATTGATGATACTGCTCATCTTCTGACGGAAAGTGATGCTGAAGTAAAAATGCAATCTCAGTTCGGTACAACCCAACACCATCAACACCTGTATTGATGGCAATATTACTGTCTGCACTGAGTCCTGCATTCAGCATAATTTCGATATGGTGATTATCTTGCGTAACCGCAGGGAGTGCGAGGTCCTTGTTTACCATGGCAAACAATTCAGACTCTTCACTTACTAAACTGCGATACTCTCGCAATAATTGACGGTTTGGCTCTAGGAAGATCTCGCCCGTATAACCATCCACTATCCCGAGTTTGCCATTCACCACATCCGGGTTAATGTTGGCGCCCATGACTGCGGGAACTCCAAGTGCGCGAGACAAAATAGCCGCATGAGAGTTTGCGCCACCTTCTAGTGACACGACGGCTAACAAAAACTCTTTAGGTACAGACGCGAGCAAGGTGGCTGTGAGTTCATTCGCCACCAAAATAATGGGACGATCAATTGCAGAATTTTCTTGCTCACTGTTGTGCAGAAAATAGAGCAGCCTTTGCCCTAACTCTCGGATGTCTTGCGCTCTCTCGCGCATGTAGACATCCGACATTCTGGCAAATCGATTCGAGTATGATTCTACCACTTGGCGTAACGCCCAATCGGCCCTGTCTCCTTTTTCAATCTGCTTCTTCAAATCACCGCGAAGCATCGGATCATTCAGTAAGTGAGTAAACAGATCGAAGATCGCCAGCGCATCTTTGTTGATTTCACTGTCCAGCTTTTTCCGCATACGGCGAAAGTCATTTAACGCTCGCTCTATCGCCACCAGCAATGTCTCGTGCTCACGTTCTTTATCTAACGTGGACGAAGGGAAAACATCCGATAAACTCGGCTGGGTATTGTCGAACCAAAACTCTCCAATCGCGACACCAGTAGATGCAGGCAAACCTTTTAATACCGTGGGTTTAGATGCCAACTGCCAATGCCCAAGATTCTGCGCATGCGCAATAAGCACTGCTAGCTGAGCGGATAACGTGACAAGAAACGACTCTTCCATCTCACTGAACAAGCGCGGTGTTTTTTGCTGGATCACCAACACACCTAAAACTTGTTTGCGATGAATGATTGGAGTGGCTAAAAAGGAGTGGTAAATCTGTTCACCGAGTTGAGGGAAGAATTTAAACTCGGGATGTTTTGAGGCTTCGGCAAGGTTGAGTGGCTCTGCGCTTCGTTTAACCAACCCAACCAAGCCTTCATTGAAGTTGATATGAATACTATCACCTTCAAAAATAAGGCCTTGAGTTGCCATTAACTCAAGGCGCTGCATTTCTTCATTAGCAAGATAGATAGTACAGCACTCAGTGCGAAGGGCAGCACAAGTCTCTTTCACCAATATATCGAGTGCCAGATGCACATCATCGACCCTGGAGACTTTCTCAACTATTTCCCTTAGCTGACTGAGCATGATTATCCTCTACGTTGCTTTTTTCTTTTCCCTTTCGCTTTTCTCTCTCGAAAAGGCATGGCTAAGGATGCAAACTCTTTCATCGCTCGTCGATAAACATCTCGCTTGAAAGAAACAACTTGCCTAACTGGATACCAATAACTCACCCAGCGCCAACCATCAAATTCAGGGGATTTTCCGCGTTGCATATTAATACGAGATTCATCGCATTCTAATCTCAGCAGAAACCATTTCTGTTTTTGGCCGATACAAACAGGCTTGGAGTCCCAACGCACCAATCGTTTTGGTAGCTTATATCTTAACCAATGACGACTTGTTGCAATGATCTTAACGTCTTTTTTCGTTAAACCGACTTCTTCATATAACTCCCTGAACATGGCTTGTTCAGGAGTTTCACCTTCGTCAATTCCACCTTGTGGAAATTGCCATGAGTGTTGCCCGTATCGTTTAGCCCAGAAGACCTGACCATGGTTATTACATATCACAATACCAACATTAAGTCGGTAACCATCGCCATCTATCACTGGCTAACCTCTATGAATAAATTTTTTATTACCGTGATTTTTCCACATATCCCCATTACTAGCAAACTTACTGATGTGATATGAGCAAGATTTATTACCTTTTCACCATATTTGGATATCTTTTAATCAAATCATACCTTATCAACACAAGAGTGAGACATTGCCCACATTTATTCACCTTTTCTGTGAATAACTTTGTGAAGAATTCAATTCAAATGAGTAATTCAGTTCAATCCCATCAAAAGCAAAACAAATAAAGAAACAAGAAAATAAAAATAAAACATTGATAGAAAAGTATTTATTTTTAAAAATAACGATAAATCGATCTTCAGTTTCTTGATGATCTTTTCACCAAACTCAGATCGGTCAAAGATCCACCAATAGGCTATTTATCCACACTCCCCTGCTATTCGTTTAGATGATTACAACAAAATCAACCCCAAAAATGCATTTTAACCCCTGTTTATTCATACAGACCCCGTCAGGATCTTATCAATACCTCCTCCATCTGTGGATAAGTTATGAATTGATCGTTCTTACACCGCCTCGGTGAAATCTTAAACAGTAGATTTGGCCGGAGTTTGATAAACTATATTTTTTGTAATACCACCTTGTGACTATGAAACCAGAACCACAAACAGAAGCAGAGCTATTGGAACGCGCTCATGATATGGCAGGACTTAGCTTTGCAGAGCTGGCCGCCGAGGCGAATATGATTGTTCCTGAAAACTTAAAACGTGATAAAGGTTGGGTGGGTCAATTACTCGAATGGCATTTGGGCGCTCCGGCTGGCAGTAAACCTCAACAAGATTTCGCAAAACTAGGGATCGAGTTGAAAAGTATTCCGATCAGTTACTCTGGCAAACCTTTAGAAACAACCTTTGTTTCTGTGGCTCCCCTCACTGGTGTTCATGGTCTTACATGGGAAACAAGTCATGTTCGAAACAAGCTATCTCGTGTGCTTTGGGTACCAGTGGAAGGGGAACGAGAAATTCCACTTGCAGAAAGACGTGTTGGTAGCCCACTGATTTGGTCACCAGACGACGAAGAAGAGCGTATTTTACGAAACGACTGGGAAGAGCTAATGGAGATGATCGTCTTGGGGAAATTTGATCAAATTTCCGCCAGACACGGAGAAGCGCTACATCTTCGCCCTAAAGCCGCGAATGCAAATGCCCTCACCGAAGCATATAGCTCAAATGGCAAGCCGATAAAAACTCTGCCCCGAGGTTTTTACCTCAGAACACAGTTTACTGAGCAGATCTTACTCAAGCACTACATCAGCACGCCATCTGAGTAATGTTGTTTCCACCATTTAGTGCGTCACGAGCGATAACTCGATATCACAGTACGAGGCTGCCTCTTCAGTGCCACATTCGTCATACGCATTGTGCAGCCTTAAGTACGCTTTATCTACCCCTAACCTCAGCAGCTCTTCTTTCACCAAATCTAGCGAACCGAAATGTATCGGATCTTCACCGTCTTTAATCGGCTCAAGTTGATGCTTGTACTCCACTGCTAGCAAATAGTCAGAGACATCAGAACACCCAATCACAAATACTTTGGGAGTTTTATAAGTATCTTTATGGGGACCGTGTAACCACATGTCCAATTGATGCTTCTGCATAACGTACCTCCTTTACACGATCATTTAAGTGTAGTTAGGCTATGTATAGCTTTCGAGTTTGGTCTTCCTTTATACGTAAATCATTTGCGATAGCGGTTAAAAATCCCCTATATTGGAATCACTTATTTAGTCGGTAACTCTTCAAGGACGTGATATGCAATACACAAAACTACCGCACTCATCACTTGAGATCAGTAAAATCTGCCTCGGAACCATGACGTTTGGCGAGCAAAATACAGAAAAGGACGCCTTTGAACAGCTCGACTTTGCCCTTGATCATGGGGTGAATTTCATTGATACCGCAGAGATGTACCCTGTACCTCCCAAAGCGGAAACGCAAGGACTCACCGAGCAATACATCGGGAATTGGTTAGCAAAGAGCGGCAAACGTGAAAAAGTTGTGCTGGCAACAAAAGTGGCTGGCCCTCGCGGTGTCCCTCACATCCGAGACAACATGAGCCTTAATCGTCGCCACATCCATACAGCAATTGATGACAGCCTTAACCGCCTGCAAACGGATTATGTCGATTTATACCAATTACATTGGCCTCAACGTCAAACTAACTGCTTTGGTCAACTCAACTACCCTTACCCAGACAAGCAAGAAGAAGTCACATTAATTGAAACCTTGGAAGCGCTGACTGAGCTAGTGAATGCAGGCAAAGTACGCTACATCGGTGTATCAAACGAAACGCCATGGGGTGTGATGTCATTACTGCGTTTAGCTGAAAAGCATGATTTGCCACGCATTGTCTCGATTCAAAACCCATATAACTTGTTGAACCGCAGCTTTGAAGTGGGCTTGTCTGAAATCAGCCACTATGAAGGTGTCCAGCTACTGGCCTACTCTCCACTGGCATTTGGCTGCCTAAGCGGCAAATACTTGAATGGTGAGAGACCAGAGGGTGCTCGATGCACGAAGTGGGAGCGTTTTGCGCGCTACTTTACTCCTCAGGGGATAAAAGCGACCGAAGCTTACGTCAATTTAGCCCAAGAGCATGGTTTGGATCCTGCACAAATGGCACTCGCATTTGTCAATCAGCGCCCATTTGTAGCATCTAATATTATCGGCGCGACCAACCTCGACCAATTAAAAGCCAACATCGACAGTATCGACCTAAAACTAAGCGATGAGCTCCTTACTGAGATTCAAGCAATTGGTACAACCTACTCGAATCCATGCCCTTAACAGTAAAGCTCCCCTCAAACGAAAACAGCTGACCTTCAAGGTCAGCTGTTTATCAAATGAAGTATGACTTCATATCGCACGTTAAGCGTGTTGAATGACTTGATAGCAACTCAGTCAGTCCAACACGCTAACGATTACGTCATTATTCGCGACGTTAAAACTCGACGAAGGTGACGAACTCGACGTTCAACTTTTACTGCATCCGGAACATTGGCGCGTGTGGAACGACCATCGCTATCTAAACCAATATCTCTCAATAAATGAACATTCGTCCATGGAACATCATGAGCAGTGCGACGTATGGTTCGCTGCCATTGCTTTTCTTCGCGTTTAAGGTCTGCTTTCAATAGCAAAGTGGCCAGTTGTAGGTAAATAGAGTGACGCATAATATTTTCTCCGATTATCGATGTATTCGACTGGGAAAAATAGTGCGTAAAATGAACAGAGGCGCTCTGTTGATACTAAGCCGCTACTTTTCCGCAGCCTAGTAATAAATAAGATAGGTTACGGATTAATTTTTATCTTGTGAGCCAGTGGTATTGGTATCATCCGACTTAAGAGTCATCGGAGCGATAGGCATACGATCAGCGCAAGCAGTGGTGTTAACAACGTAATGTTTCATCTTGCGCCTCCTAGCTAAAAATTAATCCGTTTATGAAAGGTATAACTCATTGAGTTACGGTTAAATTGTAAGCTTTGATGAATATATATCAAACATTTTTTGTCTTTTTGATTAAAAACAAATCAATACACCGCAATTCAGTTTCATATACTTTTCTATATAACATATTCACCTAGGGAATATATGAAATTACGGATTTTATAAATCAAACTGAATACAAAACAAAAAGAGCGGCTTTGTAGCCGCTCTTTCACTGATATTCATTCACCAATTTAACTTCAGAAAGAACAAATCACATGGCTTGATCAGAAATCAAATTATGTTTGTTCAGTAGTCGATACATCGTCGCGCGTGAAACACCAAGCTCCTTCGCCGCATTCGAAACTTGACCAGAATGAGATTCCAAAACAACCAGTAACGCGTCACGCTCACTCTTCTCACGAATCGATTTCAAACTACGCTTTGAGTCATTACGCTGAGGCAAATCTAGGTGATGCTCTTCAATCATTACGCTGTCAGACATCAGAACCGCTCGTTTCACTTGGTTCATCAACTCACGTACGTTACCTGGCCAGAAATAACGTGTCAGTGCCTTGAGTGCATCCTCAGAAAAGCTTTTTGCTTGCGAGTTATACTCTTTAGAAAACTCTTGTAAGTAGTAGCGCGCTAACAAAGAAATATCGCTCGCGCGCTCTTTTAAGCTCGGGACATTAATGCGTAATACGTTAATGTAGTGATAAAGCTCTTCATTAAAATCTCCGTCAATCAAGGCTTTTTCTACATCTGACGAGTTAGCCGCAAGGATGCGCACATTGACAGCTTTTACACCATCTTTGGTATCAATGGTGCCTTCTTGCAAGAATCTCAGCAGATTCATTTGTTGCTCTTTTGAGATGGTAAGAATGTCATTAAACAACACCGTACCGCCATCCGCTTGTTCGAGCATGCATGCTTCCATATCTTCATCGGCGTTAATACCAAATACTTCCGCCTGGAAACGTTGCTCATTGAGCGCGCGACAGTTAATTGCCATAAACGGTTTATGGGAGCGTGAAGAGACTTTGTGGATAGCGCGAGCAACCGCTTCTTTACCTGTACCACTTTCCCCAGAAATCAGAATACTGACGTCCGTCGGACCGATTCGCTTTACTTGATCGCGTAAACGCTTCATCGGGATAGATTCACCGATCAGCCCCATGTCTAAGCTGCTACCAAAACTAGGCCAAACTTTTTTCTCCAACTTGAGCATACCAAGCTGGTGACCAATCGTGCTTAAAAGTTGGGCATCCGGGATTGGCGCAGTGAAAAAGTCGATACAAAAGTTAACAATGAACTGGCATATGGTGTCGGTGCCAAGCTGAGATTCACGAATAAACGCTAACCAACGCACGTGTTTGTGAGAACTGACTAAGTTCGCCAAACCGTTCAAGCTGAATTCGTCATGGCTGAGATCGACAATACCGATACATGGACCAATATCCTCTAACAACGTATTAGCTTTGCGTAAGTCACCCACTTGGTGACACTTCCAGCCCACTTGCTCAAGTACTGATAACCAAGGCTCATAAGTACCGCCAACTACCACAAGCGATCCCGGGATGGAATCCATCTTAAACTGCCCAGCCATTCTCTAACCCTTTTTCATTGTTAATAGAAATTTTGCGCCACAAACCTATCTTTGCGAGCGGGTAACATTATCGAGACTCCGCGCCCCCACGTCTGTCTCAGTATTAAGACTATGCAATAGATTGAGATTTGGCGAATGTTTATTTGCATATCCTATTAAAAAGCAAATGCAACAACTTGAACTTATTTAACTAAAAGGCATAAAAAAACCACCCGAAGGTGGTTTTTTTGATCATCCTGCCAAATTACGCTTGTGGGCGCATTGCTGGGAATAGGATCACGTCACGGATAGTGTGCGTGTTAGTCAGTAGCATAACCAGACGGTCGATACCGATACCTTGACCTGCCGTTGGTGGTAGGCCGTGCTCTAGTGCAGTGATGTAATCTGCATCGTAGAACATAGCTTCGTCATCACCAGACTCTTTAGCTTCAACCTGTGCTTTAAAGCGCGCGTCTTGATCTTCTGCATCGTTAAGCTCTGAGAAGCCATTCGCTACTTCACGACCGCCGATGAAAAATTCAAAGCGGTCTGTAAAGAACGGGTTGTCATCGCTACGGCGAGCCAGTGGAGAGATGTCCGCTGGGTAGCCAGTGATGAACGTTGGCTGCATTAGCTTAGGTTCTGCTGTTTCACCGAAGATTTCTTCTAGAAGCTGACCACATGTCCAGAAGTCTTCTACTTCAACATGTACTGATTTCGCGATAGAAACCATCAGTTCACGGTTTTGTAGATCTTCTTCGGTTAGCGCTTGGATTTGCGCGTGATCTGGGTTGTACTGCTTGATTGCTTCAAACATGCTCATACGAGTGTAAGTGCCACCAAATTCAACCGTTTCATCACCGTAAGGCATTGATGTTGAACCTAGAACTTCTTGCGCTACCGAGCTTAGTAGTTCTTCAGTAAAGTCCATCAGATCTTTGTAATCCGCGTACGCCATGTAGAATTCCATCATAGTGAATTCTGGGTTATGACGTGGAGAAAGACCTTCGTTACGGAAGTTACGGTTAATTTCGAATACGCGATCGAAGCCACCAACCACTAGACGCTTCAGGTACAACTCAGGTGCAATACGTAGGTACATTGGCATGTCTAGCGCGTTGTGATGCGTGATGAATGGGCGTGCACTTGCACCACCAGGGATCACGTGCATCATCGGCGTTTCTACTTCCATGAACTGTTTTGAGATCATGAAGTTACGAATTGCAGACATTACTTTAGAACGTACAATAAATGCTTTACGTGAATCTTCGTTCACAATCAGATCAACGTAACGCTGACGGTAACGCATTTCTTGGTCAGTAAGACCGTGGAACTTCTCAGGAAGTGGACGAAGTGCTTTAGTTAGCAACTCGTATTCTTCCATGTTCACGTATAGGTCACCCTTACCAGATTTGTGCAGCGCACCTTTAACACCGATGATGTCACCGATATCAAGACCTTGGTATTTCTCTTTTAGCTCTTTTTGTACGTCTTTAGCAGCGTAAGCTTGGATACGGCCAGATGTTTCTTGAATTACTAGGAATGGACCACGCTTAGCCATAATACGGCCAGCAATTGCAACCACGTGGTTAAGCTCTTCTAGCTCTTCCTTCGTCTTTTCACCGAACTCTTTTTGAAGGTCGCCCGCTAGTGCGTCACGACGGAAGTCGTTTGGGTGGCCGTTTGCTTTGCAGCTCTTTCGGATTTCATCCAGTTTAGCGCGGCGTTCAGCAATCAGCTTATTTTCTTCTAGTACAGTTTCGTTTTGAACAGCATCAGTCATTTTCGATGTATCCTGTTTTTGTCGGTGAAAAGCTTTATAGGCCTGATTTCAGGCTAGCTTCAATAAATTTGTCCAGATCGCCATCAAGAACCGCTTGAGTATTACGGTTTTCAATGCCCGTACGGAGGTCCTTAATACGTGAGTCATCCAATACGTAAGAACGGATCTGGCTACCCCAGCCAATGTCAGACTTAGCGTCTTCATTAGCTTGTTTTTCCGCGTTTTGCTTTTGCAATTCAAGCTCAAATAGCTTCGCTCGAAGCTGTTTCATTGCCTGATCTTTGTTCTTATGTTGAGAACGGTCATTCTGACACTGAACCACGGTGTTCGTTGGTACGTGCGTAATACGTACCGCAGATTCTGTGGTGTTGACGTGCTGACCACCTGCGCCTGACGCACGGTAAACGTCGATGCGTAGGTCAGAAGGATTAATGTCGATGTCGATGTTTTCATCAATCTCTGGATAGATAAACGCAGACGCAAATGACGTATGGCGACGGCCGCCTGAATCGAACGGAGATTTACGAACAAGACGATGAACGCCCGTTTCAGTGCGCAACCAACCGTAGGCATACTCACCAGAGATGCGAACTGTTGCCGACTTAAGACCCGCAACTTCACCTTCAGAGACTTCAATCACTTCAGCTTTGAAGCCCTTCGCCTCTGCCCAGCGTAGGTACATACGCAGCAGCATGTTGGTCCAGTCTTGTGCTTCCGTACCACCAGAGCCAGCTTGCAAATCGATGTAGCAATCTGAACTATCATGGTCACCCGAGAACATACGACGGAATTCAAGCTTTTCTAGCTTCTCTTCCAACTCAGCAAGTTCTGGTTCAATTTCGTCAAATGTTTCTTGATCTTCTTCTTCTACAGCCAGCTCAAGAAGACCTTCTACGTCCTCTACACCTTGCTCTAGTTGATCAATAGTTTCAACAACCGCTTCTAGCGATGCACGTTCTTTACCCAGTGCTTGTGCACGTTCAGGCTCGTTCCATACATCAGGTTGTTCAAGCTCTGCGTTGACTTCTTCTAGACGCTCTTTCTTCGCGTCATAGTCAAAGATACCCCCTCAGGACATTTGTGCGCTGAGACACGTCCTGCAGACGGTTTTTAATTGGATTGATTTCAAACATGTTTACTCAACATTTTAGAATAGAATTTAACCGAGAAATTCTACTGAAAAATGTGACCGAGATACAGGAAAATTTCGGATGAGAAATCAGATTGCGGTTAGAGAGAGCACGGTCATAAAATTTTACACCCTCTTAGGGGCAACCGTACTCTATAAGAAAGGTTAATCTAAATATTACTTAGCTTCGATATGATCGATCATCAATTGCAGTGATTGATTACCACGAAATTCATTCACATCCAATTTGTAAGCTAAACGTACCGTTTTAACTGATGCATCCGGCCAGCGACGCAAATCGACATTAAATGCAATGCCATCGATCATCACATTGGTAGGATGACCTTTGTAAAGCGGCTCTAATATCAATTTAAGATGCTTCTCACCCACCAGCTTTTGATGCAACACTTTAAACTCACCATCAAAGATTGGTTCAGGGAAGGCCTGTCCAAAAGGGCCACCAGACCGTAGCTGTTCAGCGACATGCATAGAGAATTCTTCAGGCTTAAGTTCACCATCTGACATGATCACGCCTTTTAGCGCCGCTTCATCGAGTTCCTTTTTTACCACTTCATCAAATAAACGGCTGAAACGTTCGAAATCCTGCTCTTTAATTGTTAAGCCTGCCGCCATCGCGTGACCACCAAATTTGATGATCAAACCTGGGTTTTGCGTGTCGATGAAATCCAACGCATCGCGCATGTGTAACCCCGGAATAGAACGACACGAGCCCTTAATTGTCCCTTCTCCGCCATCAGCAAATGCGATGACTGGACGGTGAAACTTCTCTTTGATGCGCGAGGCCAAAATACCAATCACACCTTGGTGCCAATCACGTTGGAACAAGGCTAATCCGTAAGGAAGCTCACTGCCTTCACCAAACTGAAGACGCTCGCAGAAAGCCATCGCTTCTTGCTTCATGCCTTCTTCAATCTCTTTACGAGTTTGGTTCAAACCATCCAGTTCACTTGCCATACGACGAGCGGCGTGAATGTTGTTACACATCAACAGTTCAACACCAAATGACATGTCATCAAGGCGACCAGCAGCATTGATACGAGGACCTAAAGCAAAACCAAAATCGGACGCCACCAAACGACGCGCATCACGCTTCGCGACCTCAATCAATGCTTGAATGCCAGGGCGCGCTTTGCCCGCACGAATACGTTGCAAGCCTTGGTGTACAAGAATGCGGTTGTTTTCATCCAATGGAACGACGTCGGCGACGGTACCCAGTGCAACAAGGTCAATCAGTTCCATCAACTTAGGCTCTTGCATGCCCTGCTCAGCAAACCAATTGTGTTTTCGCATATGAACGCATAGTGCCATCATGAGATAAAACGCGACCCCGACACCAGCGAGGGCTTTAGACGGAAAATGACAGCTCTCAAGGTTTGGATTCACCATTGCATCCACATCAGGCAACACTTGTCCTGGCAAGTGGTGATCGGTAACGAGCACCGTAATGCCGTTTTCTTTTGCATAACGCACGCCTTCGATTGATGACACACCGTTATCTACCGTCATGATCATCTCAGCGCCAAGCTCTAATGCCTGGTCAACGACTTCTGGGCTTAACCCATAACCGTCTTCAAAACGATTCGGTACTAGGTAGTCCACATTGTGACTACCAAGCATACGCAGCGCGAGCACCGACAATGCAGAGCTCGTCGCGCCATCAGCGTCAAAATCACCGACAACGATGATGCGTTTTTGTTCTTTTATTGCCTGAAACAAAAGCTCGACAGCTTGCTCAATCCCCCCGAGTTTTTGGTAAGAATGCAAACCACGAGCTGACGTTTCTAGTTGCGCAGGATCCGTAATCCCACGGTTGATGTAGATACGTTTGAGAATCGGAGGAATGGAATCAGGAAGAAGGGAAAGATCAGGTTCAGGACGTCGTTGAATTTCTATCATGCTTGAAAAGAGCCGGCGACTTTGCCGGCTCTGCTCCTAAAGGATTATTGTTGCTTTAAAAGTTTCAATAGCTCTGCAGGTGGTAGGTAACCGCCAACCATTTCGCCATTCGGTAAGAAGATCGCTGGCGTACCAGAAATGCCCAATTGGCGACCTAGATTGTAATGTGATTGGATGGTTTCTTTACACTGTTTTAAGTCTTTCGCAGGGTTATCAAACGTACGATTCACTTTCGCGTTGTGCATTGCCGACTTTGGATCTTCAGCACACCAAATCGTCGCCATTTGCTCTGCCACTGGGCCAGTAGCACCTTGGCGAGGGTAAGCCATGTAACGCACTGTAATGCCTAGATCGTTATAGCCTTGCATTTGGCTGTGCAGACGCACACAGTAACCACAAGTGATATCAGTAAATACCGTCACAGCATATTTTTCATCGTCGGCTTTGTATTCAATCATGCTATCGGAGAACTGCGCGATTTTCTCCGCATTAAGCGGCGCTTGGCGCTCTGCAATGACATCTTTGTAACTACCATCGTCATTGATGGCATAAAGCGTACCGGCGATAAAATGGCTACCATCATTTGAAGCAAACAAGATCCCGCCATTAGTTTGGATTTCCAATAAACCAGCAACTTCTGATGGCTGAATATCAACGATAGATAAACCAAGCTTTGAGAACTTAGTTTTTAATGCTGCTTCATCAAAACTGCTTTGCGCAGCTGGTGCCACTTGCTGTGCAGGAGTGTCCGTTTTAGCCTGACTTTCTTCTGCACCACACGCGGTAACAAAAAATGGTAAAGTCAGCAGAGTTAGTCGGCGTAATACGCTCATGAAATTCACCTTAATATAAAATCGTTTTTCCAAGAAGACATGGATGAATCTAACCATTGTTATGCTCTTGGGTGGTGTTGACTGTGGATCTGCTTCAATCGTTCAGTCGCCACGTGAGTATAAATTTGCGTGGTCGATAAGTCACTATGTCCTAATAGCATCTGTACGACCCTGAGATCTGCGCCATAGTTCAATAAATGCGTGGCAAAGGCATGACGCAGTACGTGCGGCGACAGCTGTTCAGTGTCAATCCCTGCTATCAAAGCATAGTACTTAATACGGTGCCAAAACGTCTGACGAGTCATTTGCCTTGCGCGTTTGCTAGGAAAAACAATATCAGATGATGTATCACCAAGTAACGCAGGACGCCCTTGTTGAATAAACGTCTCGATCCAATCTACCGCGTTCTCCCCCATTGGCACTAAGCGCTCTTTACCGCCTTTACCTGTGACACGTACAACTCCTTGACGCAAACTAATGTTTTCCATAGTTAAACTGACCAATTCCGTCACACGCAAACCAGTCGCATACAGCAGTTCCAGCATCGCTTTATCCCGCAATTCCACAGGATCATTCGGGTCTGGCGCTTCGAGCAAGGCGTCCACTTGCTCTTCACTAATATCTTTGGGCAAGCGTTGTGGCAGTTTAGGACTGACCAAGAGCGCACTCGGATCATCAGCACGTACTTTCTCACGATGCAGGTATTGGAATAAACGGCGAATTGCCGACAACATACGCGCACGGGACGTCTGCTTGTAATCCAAGTCTACAAGGTAGCTTTGGTATTCTTGCAAGCCAGACAAACTAATGAAATCAAGACGGTAGCGATGTTTCTCCATCCACGTGAGCAGCTTCATCAAATCATTTCGATAGGAAGCCAGCGTGTTCTCTGATAGCCCACGCTCCATCCACATCGCATCTAAGAATTGCTCAACAAGCGAAAAATCTTGTTGATTGACAGGCTGTTGTGCCGTCATGAACGCTTCCTTATCTGTTTATATTTACAGTATTTAGATTAAGGCACCTGCCGATCCAATACCATAAAAAAATCATCCCGCTTAGGATATTCGCTGCAATCTTCCTCAATTTATGGTTAGAATCTTCCACAACAGCAACACAAATAACGATGAATATAATGAAAATCGGACTCTTTTACGGCTCAACGACCTGCTACACCGAAATGGCAGCAGAGAAAATTCGTACCATTATTGGTGAAGACCTTGTCGACATTCACAATGTGAAAGAGACACCGTTATCACTAATGGCGGACTACGACTTATTACTCCTTGGCATCTCAACTTGGGACTTTGGTGAAATTCAAGAAGATTGGAATGCGATTTGGCAAGACATCGCAACAACACCATTAAAAGGTAAAGTTGTCGCGCTGTTTGGTCTGGGTGACCAAGAAGGCTACGGTGAGTGGTATTTGGACGCGATGGGCTTACTTCACGATGAATTACAAGCGACCGGCGCAACCTTTATCGGTTACTGGCCAAATGAAGGCTACGAATTTGAAGCATCGAAAGCACTGATTGAAGATGGCAGCAAGTTTGTTGGACTAGCGTTAGATGAAGACTCGCAGTACGAACTGAGTGATGAGCGCATCGAAAAATGGTGTGAACAAGTTCTTGTGGAGTTCCACGACACACTTTAATAGTGTGAACGCTTCAAAGATAAAAAATAAAAAGCCCGATGAAGTCATTCATCGGGCTTTTTAATATCTTGATAGTGCGAAGTTATTACGCTGTTTCTTGTGCTAGCTCTGGACGAGGTTTCGCGATGAAGAACATGCACACGATAGCCGCAAATGTTGGAAGCACCCAACCCATGCCCACTTCGAATAGTGGCAGCATGTTAAACGCAGAAACATCAACACCCGATACTTTTGCCGCGTCAACCAACGCAAACAGCAGAGATACAAGCAGTACCGCGCGGTAAGCAAAACGTGGATTTGGCAGTTTGCTGCGTACAAATGTTAGTGCAACCAACGCAATCGCCACAGGGTACAGCGCAAACAATACTGGCACTGACAGAGAAATCAGTTGTGCAAGGCCGACATTCGCAACCAACGCACAAACAGAACCGTTAATAAGTACCCATTGCTTGTATGACAGTGGCGTTTTCGAGCTGAAGAAGTCAGAACACGCAGAAATCAAGCCAATAGCCGTTGTCAAACACGCTAGTAATACAATGACAGACAGAACGATTTGACCGTATGGACCAAACAGCGCTTGAACGTATTGGCTAAGTACCAGACCACCGTTATCTGCACCAGCAGCAACAGTTGCACTCGTCGCGCCCAAGTAGAATAGTGAGATGTAAACAAACGCAAGACCGGCAGCGGCAATACAACCTGCATAGATTAGATACTTAGTGGTTGCAGAACGCTCAGTAATGCCTTTACCGCGCAGTGCATCAACCATCAGCATGCCAAACATCAATGACGCGAACGTATCCATTGTGTTGTAGCCTTCTAGGAAGCCTTTGGTCAGTGGTTGCGTTAAGTACTCACCGTGCGCGCCCAGCATGTCACCTTGAGGATCAATAAATACCGCGACAGCAAGAATGATCAAACCCACGAACAATGCCGGCGTTAGTACTTTACCGATAAGATCAATCAAACGGCCTTGGAACCATGAGAACATCATCGCCGCAATAAAGAAGATCACTGAAAATGCAGTGAGATGCGTTTGTGACGCTTCAAGGAAGAAAGGTTTCACCGCCATCTCGTAAGCCACTAGGCCAGTACGAGGCGCAGCAAACGCAGGACCGATGATGATGAAGATCAACGCAGCCATAATAACCGCTGCTTTTTTCGGAAGGTCTTGCGTTAAGTGATCCCAAGAACCACCAGCAACAGCAATAGCAACGATAGTAATAAGAGGTAGACCTACCGCTGTTAGCAAGAAACCAAACATCGCTGGCATTAAGTTTTCACCAGCTAGCTGACCCGCTAGAGGTGGAAAGATGATATTGCCAGCACCTAAAAAGAACGCAAATAGCATAAAGCCTACTGCGATAATATCTGTTAGTTTTAACGTCTGCTTCACAGATAACCCTTGTCTTTTAATTAATGAATGTTGTGTATGCTTAGACCACTTTTTGTATACCTAAAGTCAATAAGTACACGTGGTTCAATCTATAAAATTTTCGCCGCATAATGACGAAAGACTCATCATTTGGCAACCTTTAAGAAAAAAACACCATATTAATTTAGTTTTCAAACTTAAAAGCAGTGGATATAACCAGTTCTAAACAACAGACCAGTTCTTTATCTCGATCAATTAACAATACAATTTAATAACCAACAAAACAACAATCTATACAATTAAGAAACAATAGAGAAATTCACTTAATTATTGAGCAAACATAAAACAATCATGAAGAGCAAAAAACTGAAAACTAAAGGCTTCAATTTTAAGCAATTTTGTATTGAGGGCGGCGAGAGTGGTATGCCCGTCAGCACTGATGGGGTCATGCTTGGTGCTTGGATTCAAAGCCCGAACAACACTCAAATTCTCGATATTGGCACTGGCACCGGGTTGCTTGCCCTGATGTGTGCCCAACGCTTTACAGAAGCTCAAATAACCGCGGTCGATATTGAATTAACAGCTATTGAAGCTGCGCAAAAAAATGTAGTTCAGTCGCCTTGGTCAGATCGTGTGAGTGTGCATCATTCCGACATACTAGACTTTACGCCGACGCATCCATTCCAACGCATCATTTGTAATCCGCCCTACTTCAACAGCGGCGAGCAATCGAAACACAGTCAACGTGCAGCCGCGAGGCACACTGATACGCTACGCCACAACGCATTGCTACAACGTTGCTATCAGTTGCTTGATGAACAAGGGAAAGCTAATTTTGTGTTACCAATCACCGAAAGCGAACGGTTTATTGAACTAGCATTACACCAAGGTTGGCATCTATCGCGAGTCTGTCGTGTACAGCCATCAGAAAAGAAATCGGTACATCGACTGTTATTTGAACTGGCGAAGCAGCCTTGCGATACTCAAGAATCACATTTAATAATTCATTCGCATGACGGTTACAGTGACGATTTCGTCCAATTAACCCGCGAGTTTTATCTTAAGATGTGAAATAACATGTGATCCTTATCACCAATCACTTTATAATGTGCGACCTTTTTGTATTCTATGCTGTTGTGGCGAACCATTAACCAAGCTTTGCTTGTGGAGAACTCATTGTGATCAGAACCTTTGCTGAACTTGATCTAGACCAAAACCTACTTGAAGCCATTGAAGAGATGGGTTACGAACGCCCAACAAAAATTCAGGCAGAAGCGATTCCACAAGCGTTGGATGGTCGTGACATTCTAGCGTCAGCGCCAACAGGTACTGGTAAAACGGCAGCCTTCGTCCTGCCTGCATTGCAATACTTGCAAGACTTCCCTCGTCGCAAGCCTGGACCTGCGCGTATTTTGATCCTAACGCCGACGCGCGAATTGGCGATGCAAATTGCCGATCAAGCACGAGCTTTGGCAAAAAACACTAAACTGAACATTTTCACCATCACAGGTGGTGTTCAATACCAAGAGCACGCCGATATCCTTGCGACAACACAAGACATTGTGGTTGCAACGCCTGGCCGTTTAAAAGAATACATTGATGCAGAGCGTTTTGATTGCCGTGCAATCGAATGGTTAATTCTTGATGAAGCAGACCGTATGCTAGACATGGGTTTTGCTCCTACTGTCGATCGTTTATCTAACGAGTGCCGCTGGCGTAAACAAACCCTTCTGTTCTCAGCAACTTTAGAAGGTAAAGGCGTAGAGGGCTTTACCGCTGATCTGTTGAATGACCCAGCAGAGATCGATGCAAAATCGCCACTGCGTGAGCGTAAGAAGATTGCTCAGTGGTACCACCGTGCTGATGATGCTGAACACAAACTTGAATTACTAAAACACATTATTACTCAACAAGCAGAACGCACCATCGTCTTCTTGAAGACCCGTGAGCGTTTGGCAGAGCTACGAGCGCAGCTTGAGAGCGCACAGATTCCATGTTCTTGGATTCAAGGTGAAATGCCTCAAGATCGTCGTAACAATGCGATTTCTCGCTTCCGCGATGGTACTGTAAACGTGCTGCTCGCAACGGACGTTGCTGCGCGTGGTATCGACCTTCCGGATGTGTCACACGTTATTAACTACGACATGCCACGCACGGCTGATGTCTACCTTCACCGTATTGGCCGTACGGCTCGTGCGGGTAAGAAAGGTAATGCTATCTCAATCGTAGAAGCACACGACCAACCAATGATGGATCGCGTTGCACGTTACGTGAAAGAAGACATCAAAGAGCGTTTCGTAAAAGAGATGCGTCCGAAACACAAAAAACCTGTGTTTAAGAAGAAAAAGAAAAAAGAAGACAAGAAGAAGCCAGCGAAAAAGAAAACCGCTAAGAAGAAGTAATCTTGTTGGGGCGAAATAGCCTAAGCTAAAACATAACAAAGGGTTGGCACTGCCAACCCTTTTTCGTTTGTGTTTATTGAGATTAACGTAGACTACGTCTCAATCAGTTTTAGTTTTGCTCTTCGCGTTTAAATACTAACTCTGTTGGTGTCGATTCATCTTCAACAAAGTAGTAACCCGCCGTATCAAACTTAGTCAGGTCTGCCACACTCTCAATACGGTTTTCGATGATGTAACGCGCCATCATGCCGCGCGCTTTCTTCGCGTAGAAGCTGATGACCTTGTATTGGCCATTCTTACAATCTTTGAATACTGGCGTGATCACTTGCGCATCTAAATTCTTTGGCTTCACCGCTTTAAAGTATTCATTTGATGCAAGGTTGATAAGGACGTTATCACCTTGAGCAGAAATCGCTTCGTTAAGCTTGTCCGTAATAACATTGCCCCAAAACTGGTACAAGTTCGTACCTTTGTCGTTTGCAAGCTTGGTACCCATTTCAAGACGGTATGGCTGCATCAAATCAAGTGGTTTTAGTAAACCATAAAGACCCGATAGCATACGCAGATGATCTTGAGCATATTCGAAGTCCGCTTCAGATAAACTTTCGGCGTCTAGCCCTGTGTAAACGTCACCTTTAAATGCAAGAATGGCTTGTCGTGAGTTTTCTGTGGTAAACGTTTCACTCCACTCTTGAAATCGCCCAACATTCAAATCGGCAATCTTGTCGCTCACTTTCATTAAAGAGGCAACATCAGCAGGAGTCAGTTTGCGGCAAACATCGATAAGCTCTTTTGAGTATTCGACCAACTCAGGTTGAGTAAATTTTTCTGTCGCTAACGGAGACTCGTAATCAAGAGTCTTCGCTGGAGAAACTACGATAAGCATGACTTTCCCTTCTCTAATTTTGTTTTTTAATAGGGTACAAAAAAAGCCATGCATTGTCTGCATGGCTTTTTACATCATACTAATAGCTTTCAACTATGAGTGATAGCTCACTTAGTCTTTTTTATCGTTGTACCAAATGCCTTCTTCAAGCTGAGATTTCAGCTCAGGGAAGTCATTCGCATCAAACGTTGGTACTTTACCTTCACCAAGTTGGCGGTTGTAATCTTTTGCTAGCTTAATCACGATGCCAGATAGCAAGATGATTGCCACCAAGTTGACTATCGCCATCAGCCCCATCGAAACATCAGCAAGTGACCATACGACTGGGAGCGAAGCAAGTGCACCAAACATCACCATACCAAGAACAACAACGCGGAAAATGCTTAGGCCCGCCTTGTGGTTGTGCTCTAGGAAGATTAGGTTCGTTTCTGCGTACGAGTAGTTCGCGATGATTGATGTAAATGCAAAGAAGAAGATTGCCACGGCAACAAAGATGCCACCCCAATCACCAACTTGCGAGCTCAATGCACGCTGAGTTAGCTCGATACCCGTCACTTCTGTTGCTTGACCAACATACTCACCTGACATCAGGATGATAGCCACTGTCGCTGAACAGATAACGATCGTATCCATAAATACACCTAGCATCTGAACATAACCTTGAGATGCAGGGTGTGGTGGGTAAGGCGTTGCTGAAGCCGCCGCGTTTGGCGCAGAACCCATACCCGCTTCGTTCGAGAATAGACCGCGTTTAATACCGTTAATCATTGCCTGTGCAATCGCGTAGCCAAGACCACCAGCCGCCGCTTCTTGCAGACCAAATGCACTCTTAAAGATAAGCACTAATACATCAGGTAGCTTCTCTAGATTAGAGAACATGATGAACAGTGCTAGAGCCAAGTAAAGCAGCGCCATGATCGGAACGATCATCTCTGCGACTTTTGCGATACGCTTGATACCACCGAAAATTACAATCGCAGACAGTACTACAACCGCGATACCAACGTACAGGTCACTCCAACCAAATGCGGTGCTCATTGCATTTGCAATTGAGTTAGCTTGTACGGCGTTGAATACCAAACCAAAAGCGATGATTAGGAAAACTGAGAACAATACGCCCATCCAACGCATGCCCAGGCCTTTTTCCATGTAGTAGGCAGGACCACCACGGTAGTTGCCATCATCATCTTTGGTTTTGTATAGCTGCGCCAGAGTACTCTCTGCAAACGACGTTGCCATGCCAAGCATTGCGATCAGCCACATCCAGAAGATCGCGCCAGGACCACCTGCAGTCAATGCAACTGCAACGCCCGCCATGTTACCTGTACCAACACGTGCAGCAAGACTAGTACAAAGCGCTTGGAAAGAAGAAATACCAGCTTTGTCTGCTTTACGACTGTTCTTAAGAACAGAGAACATGTGGCCGAAATGGCGGAACTGAATGAACCCTAATCGAACGGTGAAGTAAATACCAACACCAACAAGAAGATAAACCAGAATCGAACCCCAAAGGAGATCGTTCATCAAATTGATTAAGTCTGTCATGTGTACCTCAAAGTGAGTTGCGCCGGTCTATGCGTCCAAGCCATCCACCAAATTGCCTGCTAAGTGTCAAAGTGTGCTTAGCTTTTTAAGTAATGTTTATGGGCAATCTAGAATCGTAAACGTCGCTTCATGCATCCATTTTACGTACCAGCGTATTTTTTGACGGGCGGATAATGCAACCTAGGAGCGCAAAAATCAATATGCAATTATGATAATAACATTGTTATTTTTCACTATAAAGTCACCAAAAAATAACATAAATGGAAGACTTAACACCCATAAACTGCAACATTTCAATTACCAAATGCCAACATAAATAATTATCGCCCACCAAACAGAACGGAGCCCCATATAATTAAGGCCAAGCTAGTATTCACAAGGTGTTACATAAATTTGCTCTAGTGCCTTACCATCTAATTGAACACTATTTCATCAAACTGGTTTTATGCAACTTTGACCTTTGCACTGTCCCCCCACTCGCCAAATCGAATTAACATTGAAAATCTCTCTATTTAATCGTTTTCTTGAGATCGTTTGTGCATTTTTTAGCCATCACATTGCAATGAAAAGTGTGATTTTGAGAATATTTTTGCACGAAAATGTCATGCTACCGACACAAATGCGAAATATATCATGGTTATTCTCACGGCTATTGTGGTACTTAAAAAACTCCACAAGGACTGGTTACAACAGTTTAGCTTAAGAAAGGTAAAGGTGGCTTATGGAAGGCTTTCAACTAGATGACATTTTTAATCTGGATACTACCTCAACAACCAAATCTCGTGCCAAACCAGTAAAGCGAAAGTGGCGTGAAATAGAAGAGATGAACGACAGGCGCAATTTGCTTAAAGAGCTACGCGAACTTGATGCCTGTACCGACTACAACTTGGAAGACATTAAACTCTAATTCAAACAAAAGGCACCTTAAGGGTGCCTTTTGTTTTTGTTTACAGTAACGGTAAACGACTTGAGTTTAAGCGCCAGGATTTGAGTATGAGTACCGTTATTACTCAATAGGAATTTTCCCGTCTTTTGGTCGAGAAGCGCAAACGATAAATTTACGTCCAATTCTCAATAAATAAGAAATGCAGCTAACAAACCCGAGTGATACTTTCGTTCGCTCAGGTTTTATCGCACACACTTAAACATACTCAGCATCACTTTGACGCACACGTTCAGCTAACTGTTTATAACGATCGGCAATAGTGTCACCAAAAACTGGGTCATCTTCACTGACGCTCCATAAGCTTTCAACATGCTGCCAATCTTCGGTAGTGAATAACTCCTCAATGAGAGGCAGGATTTTTCGCTCCTCTAACTCCAAGTGGCGTCTTTGTGATTCAATGAAGTCCTCTAGGTGGGCCACAAACATGTCTTGAGGCACAACTGCATCCTGCAGGATCATCTCTATCAAGGAAGCAAACTCTTTGGTTTTACTTGCTAACTCTTGATGTTCTTTCTCTAAGTTTTCCATGGTCTGTTGCTTACCATAGTGCTCAAGAAAGTGGTGATAGAGAATATCTTCTTTCGGATGGTGAACTTTTTCTGAATGATTAGAGAGGTAATCAACTATCTCGCTTACTAATGCGTAGTTGATCGCACGTTCTTCTTTTATCTCATTAAGTTTATGGCGCAGTATCGCCAACAGACGAACCATATAGCCGTGTTCGCGTCGAATTCTTTCGATCATCATAGCGTCTCTCCTTAACACCTACTTTTAATAAGTGTACATGAGAAATTTGCCATCAACCTCGAGCGTGCTCAAAAAAACAGCGATAATGGCAGCATTATCGCTGTCTCTTCTTTTATACAGTTAATGGCAAATGCCAGTTGATTGGTGCTTTTCCTTGCGAGGCAAGTAACTGGTTTGCTTGAGAGAAATGCTTACAACCAAAAAAACCTCGGTGTGCTGAGAGTGGTGATGGATGTGGTGCGGCTAACACATGATGTTTATTACGATCAATAAAGCGCCCTTTCTTCTGAGCGTGAGAGCCCCACAATAAAAACACCACGCCTTCCTGATGCTGGTTTATCGCTTCAATCACTCGGTCAGTGAACGTTTCCCACCCCGTTTTTGAATGTGAATGCGCTTTACCTTGCTCAACAGTCAATACCGTATTGAGCAACAATACACCTTGCTCTGCCCAGCTTTGTAAGAATCCATGCTGAGGGATTTGGAACCCTTCAATATCTTGAGCCAGCTCTTTATACATATTAACGAGTGACGGTGGCGTTTTGATTCCAGGAAGCACGGAAAAGCACAAACCATGCGCCTGATTTGGACCATGGTATGGGTCTTGTCCCAGAATCACTACTTTAACATCGTTAAACTCGGTAAATCGAAACGCGTTAAAGACATCTTTCGCTGGCGGGAAAATCGCTTTGCCTGCGGCGCGTTCTGCTTCTACAAAATTCAAAGTGTCTACAAAGTAGCTCTGTTTTTTCTCTTCGCCGATCACATCGTGCCAAGTGGGTGACTGATTCATGGAAAGTTCCTGTCCTAAATTTTGCTTCTATTCTAACGAGCGAAACCCAAACAAACAAAAACTTACCACGAACTTGAGAATAGTAATAAAAGACTAATGCTTCTGTGGCGTTCGAAAATGCCCCTGTCCTGTAATGTGACGATTAGGCATCGGCAAACGAAGCACGCGGCGGCTATATGCGTAAGAAGCAAAAGAGAGTGGTCGAGACATAGTGGCATCCTTCTTTCTTAATTCAAATTGACTTAAGTGGCTAAGAAAGAAAGGTGCCAACTCTGTGATCACATCATTGGTTATCTATCGCCGCTAGATGAAACTGACGCAGTGCGTTGATTTCTTGCTGCCAGATGTCCGGATCAATTGTTTCTAAAATCAGAGGGATACTATCAAATCGAGGGTCTTTCGCGATGTACTCAAAGCAATCCCACCCGATCTCTCCTTTGCCTAATGAGTGGTGGCGATCCACTTTGCTGGCAAGCTCAACTTTTGAATCATTTAGATGCATTGCTCTTAAATAGTGCATCCCAACAATACGGTCGAATTCAGCAAAGGTATGCTCACAATCCTCTTTAGTACGCAGATCGTAACCGGCGGTAAACGTGTGGCAAGTATCGAGACATACACCAACACGTTCTTTGTCTTCCACTTGATCGATGATTTCAGCAAGATGCTCAAACTTCCAACCTAGGTTTGTACCCTGACCAGCCGTATTCTCGATTACCGCGATCACATTCGGCACCGCTTTGTGCGCAAGATTGATCGACTCTGCGATCGTCGCTAAGCACTCCTGTTCCGAGACTTTCTTTAAGTGGCTCCCAGGGTGAAAGTTCAGCAACGTTAAACCCAATTGATTACAACGCTCCATCTCATCGATGAATGCAGCGCGTGACTTATCCAACTTATCCGCTTCTGGTGCACCTAAGTTAATTAGATAAGAGTCATGGGGAAGAATATGTTCTGCGCCGAAACCCAGCATTTTACAGTTCGCTTTAAACGCACTGATGGTTTTTGCTTCTAAAGGCTTCGCCACCCACTGGCGTTGGTTTTTTGTAAATAGTGCGAACGCATTCGCGCCAATTTCGCGAGCTCTCAACGGCGCTTGGTCGACCCCACCAGCAGCAGAGACATGTGCACCAATGAGTTTATTCCCAAGCTTGTTTTTCATGTTTGTCATTTAATCACTTTAGACTTTCAGTATTGCTACCTAAATACAGATAGTTGCGTTAATCAGTTTAAACTTTAAGCTCAATTTGTAGTAAATTTACAACAAAATGAGTTATTAAATATTTTTTATATTATCAAATAAATTGTAATTAGTTTGTTTTCAAAGGTTTTATTGATTTAAATCAACAAAATCACCTTAATAAAAATAATGTTTTTGGTTGTTTTTTGACTTAAATCAATATTAAAATAGTGGATATTAGCTATATAATACTCAGCTCAACGAAAATTCGAAAATTAACACCAATAATCACCACGTAAGTGGTCTAGGAGATAGTGATGATCCAAGGTATCCAAATTACAAAAGCGGCAAACGACGACCTACTAAACTCTATCTGGCTATTAGATAGCGAAAAAAATGAAGCTCGTTGTGTTGCTGCAACTGCTGGCTACGAAGCAGACCAAGTTATCGCAATCAGCGATCTAGGTGAATACGAAAGCCGTGAAGTAGCAATCGAAACAGCTCCTCGCATCGAAGGCGGTCAACACCTAAACGTGAACGTGCTTAAACGCGAAACACTAGAAGATGCAGTTGCACACCCAGAGAAATACCCACAGCTAACAATCCGTGTTTCTGGTTACGCAGTACGTTTCAACTCGCTAACTCCAGAGCAACAACGTGATGTCATCGCTCGTACTTTTACTGAGACGCTATAATCTCAATAAAATCGACTTACTCACATTTAAAAAGCTTGGTCTCAATGGCCAAGCTTTTTTTGTTTTTCCATGCATCTAACCGTTCTGTTCCTTTACGGAGCATTTCTCTGTGACGGATCCTTCTTAAACACTTCAGCCAGTGAGGTTGGGTCAAGCCTTTCTCTTTGTTGTGAAGCGCCTTCTGCCCACCAAATGAGTTGATGTATTGTGCGATTCATATAGCTGTCCCACTGCGTCTGCTGCAATTCATCCGCAACGACACCCTGTTCGTCAAACACTTCTTGCGCTTTCGGAATGTGAATCATCGCCGAGACAGGTAAACATCCAAGTTCAGATAAGAAGGTACGCATCGACACTGCAGCTCGAACACCACCCCATTGTCCAGCAGAATAGGTCACGATAGCACTTGGCTTATAAGAAAACAGCGAACTACCAAAATGGTTAAGCATATTAGCCAAGGCAGGACTCATCGAATGGTTATATTCCGGACTGACCATCACGTACCCATCGGCACTTTGAATTTTGTCTGCCAGTTCTCTCAAGTGGGCTGGCACTTTAGCGCGATGGTAAGCAAACTCAGGCTTAAACACGTCGTCAAAGTCGTAGTTCAATGGGTCAATGATTTCGACGGTATGTTGCGAATACTGATTCTTAAACAACGTTTCACAAGCTCTACTCACTCGCATGCCCAAGCGGGCTGGTCGTGGCGGTGTGCTGTCCCTTACTGAGCCTAGAAAAATCAAAAAATGCATGCTTCTATTTCCATCTTTAAGTTCATTTCTCAATCATAAAGAGAGTCGAGACTTACCGACAATAAAAAAGGCGAATGATTGCTCATTCACCTTTCGTCGTTCATCATTTTAATAATTACTGTACGCGGCGCAGTACTTGTTTCAATGCATCAAAGTCTGCGTCTAGCTCTTCCGATAGCAGTTCCATTGCCGCGTGCTTCGCTAGCGGTGCAGGAAGCTCGATGTCAGATTGCAAAATGTCATCCACCACTTCTTTGAACTTCGCTGGGTGCGCAGTACATAGGAACAGACCGGTTTCACCATCTTGCAGTTGCTCTTCAAGAACGCGGTAAGCAATCGCACCGTGCGGTTCACATAGGTAGCCCAATGAGTACAGGTCTTTCACAGATTGTGCGCTTTGCTCATCTGAAACCGCGCCTTTACCTAGAGTCTCTAGGCCCCACTCTTTCACTCGGCAGAGCTCTTCGATACGCGGCCAGTTGTTCGGTTGACTCACGTCCATCGCGTTCGATGTCGTTGCAACCGTTGGTTTTGGCTCCCACTTACCTGTTTCTAGGTAGCGCGGAACCGTGTCATTAGCGTTAGTTGCAGCGATAAAGCGTTTGATCGGCAGACCCAGCGCTTTTGCCAGTAGACCAGCAGTTAGGTTACCAAAGTTACCACTTGGTACAGACACGACTAGGTTTTCACGCTCTTGTTTACTCATTTGCGCAGCTGCTTCAAAGTAGTAACAGATTTGCGCCATCAAACGGCTGATGTTGATTGAGTTTGCAGAATTCAGACCGATCTCTTCACGCAGTGCGGAATCATCGAAAGCTTGCTTAACCAGAGCCTGGCACGCATCGAAGTCGCCATCGATCGCGACAGTGTGAATGTTCTTGCCTAGCGTACAGAATAGCTTCTCTTGCAGTGGGCTGATCTTGCCTTTCGGGTAAAGAATCACAACGTTGATGTCTTCCATACCATAGAAAGCGTGCGCAACGGCTGCGCCAGTATCGCCAGAAGTCGCAGTCAGAATGGTGATCTTGCCACCGTCCGATACCGCCGCAAGAGATTGCGCCATAAAGCGACCGCCAAAATCTTTAAATGCCAGCGTTGGACCATGGAAAAGCTCTAACGCGTAAACACCGTCTTTGACTTGATTGATTGGCGCAGGGAATTGGAACGCTGCGTCCACAAGCGCGTTAACTTGCTCTTCCGCCAGCTCATCACCGATAAACGCTGATAAAATCTTAGTGCTACGAGAAACAAAGTCTTCTGCCAGTAGCGTATCAACGTCTTCAAACTTTGGTAATTCCGATGGGAAAAATAGACCTTGGTTACGGCCTAACCCTTGGCGAACGGCTTGGCCAAAGGAAACTTGTTCATCATTTTCTTTTATATTGTAAAGCTTCATAGCTCACTTCCTGTTACTTTCGAACCCTGCTTATCTAGACGACAAACGTGGACGAATCCTTCTTCGTTTTGTACGTAGTTCTGTTCTAACCAGCGAGCAACTCGCTCAGCGACATCTTTCTCTTTGCAAATACTGAACAGTGTTGGACCACTGCCAGAAATACCGGTTGCTAACGCACCTGCTGATGCAGCGTATTGACGTGCATTCGCAAAGCCCGGAAGCAGTTTCTCACGATACGGTTCTGCGATCACGTCTTTGATCATTTTTGCAGCTAGCTCTGGCTGACCAGAATGACACGCATGAATAAAGCCCGCAAGGTGACGACCATGAGCAATGATATCTTGTCGACGGTATTGAGATGGTAGGATCTCACGCGCTTCTGCTGTTGATACTTTGATACCCGGATACGCCATCACCCAGTACCAATCGTCAAAGCAAGGCACTTCTTGGCTAATGATACCTAGCTCTTCCAGCATCAATTGCACACCGCCAAGGTAACATGGCGCCACGTTATCATAGTGAATACCACCAGAGATCTTGCCTTCCATTTCTCCCATCAGCGCTAACAACTCTGTCTCGTTAAGCGGCTGACCATGGAATCGGTTTAATGCATCTAATGCAGCAACGATAGAACAAGCACTGGAGCCAAGACCAGAGCCGATTGGCATGTTCTTTTCTAGCGTCATTTCAAGTGGCTTTAGCTCAACGCCTTTTTTATCTAGCTCACGAGCAAACACCAACCAACAATCGTAAACGATGTTCTCTTTTGGCTCTGTAGGCAACTTAGAGACAAAATTACCCGCAGTTTTCAGACTGAACGGCTCAGTCCCTGCCTTAACTTGCACTCTGTCACCTAGCAAGGTCCCATCCACTGGGGACACCGCCGCCCCCAACACATCAAAACCAACACTTACATTACCAATTGATGCTGGGGCATAAACCACTACATCCATATCACTTGAACTCATTCTTGTTATACCCCTAGTTTCCAACCTAAAGTACGCATCACGTCAGAGAATACACCCGCAGCCGTTACCTCAGTACCTGCGCCATAGCCACGCAACACAAGTGGGATTGGCTGGTAGTAACGGCTGTAAAATGCCAGTGCGTTTTCACCGTCTTTGATTTTATACATCGGATCGTTTTCATCCACCGCAGCGATGCTTACTGTGCACTTGCCCTCGTTAATTTCACCAACGTAACGCAGTACTTTGCCTTCTTCTGCTGCTTTAGCCGATAACTCTTTGAAGTAAGCGTCCGCTTCTGGGAGACGCGCCATAAACTCATCAACACTGCCTGAATCATCAAAGCCTGGCGGTAGCGCTTGGTCAACAACAACGTCTTCAAGCTCTAGTGACATGCCCGCTTCACGAGCTAGGATCAACAACTTACGCGCGACATCCATACCAGACAGATCATCACGAGGATCTGGTTCAGTAAAGCCATTTTCTTTTGCGATATTCGTCGCTTCACTTAAGCTCATTCCCTCATCTAACTTACCGAAAATATAAGAAAGAGAACCGGAAAGAATACCGCTGAAACGCTCCAGTTCATCGCCTGCAGAAATTAGGTTTTGCAGGTTTTCAATAACCGGTAGGCCTGCACCTACGGTTGTTTCATACATCAATTTACGACGGGAGCTACGAGCCACATCGCGAAGCTGATGGTAGTACGCCATGCTTGCTGTGTTTGCTTTTTTGTTTGGTGTTACAACATGAAAACCTGCCGCTAGGAAGTCGGCGTATTGTTTAGCAATGTCTTCACTGGAAGTACAATCAACCAATACTGGGTTGATAATATGATTGCGTTGTACCAAAGAAATCAGACGCGCTAGGCTGAACTCTTCTGTTGCTGCTGACATACGATCACGCCAGTGCTCGAGCGGCAAGCCTTCGCTATCAAGCAAAAGACCTTTACTGTTTGCTAAACCACAAACTCGAATCACAATGCCTTTCTCAGCAAGTTTGACTTGTTGGCGTTCGATCTGATCCACCAGCTCGCCACCCACACCACCAACACCAACAACGAACACATCGAGGAAGTGTTTCGAGTTGAATAGGTTTTCGTGACACGCTTTGATCGCCTCAGAAATTTTGTCTTCTGGAATAACGGCAGAAATCGCACGTTCTGATGAGCCTTGTGCTATCGCCACGATATTCACGTTCACTTCAGCAAGAGAAGAGAAGAAGCGAGAAGCCACACCACGCGATGTGCGCATACCGTCACCAACAAGCGTAATGATTGAAACATTATCAATAAACTCGACCGGTTCTAGTAAGCCATCTTTCAGTTCTAGCTCGAACGCATCTGCCAGCACTTGCTGCGCTTTCGCTTTATCTTCAGCCTCAATACAGAAGCTGATGCTGTATTCAGAAGAAGACTGAGTGATCAGAACAATAGATACACCAGCAGACGACATCGCACCGAATACACGGCTCGCCATGCCTACCATGCCTTTCATACCAGGGCCTGATACGTTAACCATGGTTAGGTCGTTAAGTGTTGTAATACCTTTGATCGCAAGATTATCTTCACCAGTATCTTGGCCGATAAGAGTACCTGCACCTTGAGGGTTAAAGCTGTTTTTGATCAGACATGGAATGTGGAATTGAGCAATAGGGGCGATGGTTTTCGGGTGCAGAACGGAAGCACCAAAATAAGAAAGCTCCATCGCTTCTTGGTAGCTTAGTGATTTAAGTAGGCGAGCATCTTCGACTAAACGTGGGTCACAGTTGTATACACCATCAACGTCGGTCCAGATTTCACAGCAGTCTGCGCGTAAGCAAGCTGCAAGAACCGCTGCCGAGTAGTCAGAGCCATTACGACCCAGCGTGACAAGCTCTCCTTTTTCGTTGCCAGCTGTAAAGCCCGGCATAATGTTCACGTGGCCCTGAGGAAGGGGGTTTTGACGGAAGTTTTGCGTTGAAATATCCACATCAACCATAGCTTCAAGATGATCACCTTGGGCATACAGATACTCGACAGGATCGATCAAGCTCGCTTGTTGTCCCTTCGCCTCCAAGACAGCTTTCATCAACTGAATGGAAACACGCTCACCTTTACTAATAATGCGCGCATTTACGTTGTTTGGGCACATACCTAATAGATTGATGCCGTGAACAAATTGACGTAATTGAGATAGCGAGGTTTTCACTTGGTTATCGAAAGCTGAGCCATCAATATTGGGTAGTACTGCTTGGATTTGAGTGAATAGCGTTTTAAACGATTCATCCAACTCTTTGATTTGCAGCTCTGCTTCACCATTGCGCAACGCGCCTTCAATGACTGCAACCAACTTATTTGTTGTTTTACCTGGGGCTGAAAGAACAACCGCCACTTCTTCTTGTTGAGCGTTATTGGCAATGATGTCTGCCGCTCTTAAAAAGCGATCTGCATCAGCTAGTGATGAACCGCCAAACTTCAATACTCGCATCCCTTCCTCCGGTATATCTTCTCAAACTTGTCTAAATTCTGGATAAAAAAGCATAAAAAAAGGCCTGTATCTTGTTGGATACAGGCCTTTTTTGTGAATTTCTTTCGCTCAGCAGCCTGCCCCAACATGTGTCGTGTCGGTAATAATAATGGTCGTGGTCATTACTACTAGGCTGTTAGATGGCATAAATAAATATTCAACGTTAATTGTGTTTGCTTAACTCTACGTTTACCGAGTTTCCGATTCATAGTCAACAAAAAATTGTTTGTTTTTCAGTCTTACAGCGGTTTCTGCTAAGCAATCTTATTGATATTTAAAGCTAATTGGATGTTATTGCTCGTTAGGAAATCTGTCGCTTATTTTTGTAGGGGCTCATCCCATCGTCATCAGTCTCACTTTTTACTCCATAACTAGTCTGATCTTCGTCATAAAGCGTAAGATCAAATTATGAAAGGGAGTTGTTGACACTTAACAACAACTTAACTGTGACCTATGTTCACAGGATCGAATTATTTAGAAAATAGGTGAGCTAGCTTTCATATTCTATGCTTTAATAGTGAGAAGCTTTGGGCACATACTAATAAAAAAGTTGACACAAGGAGTGGTGAGCATGAAAAGAGGGCTTTTTCTGTTGCTGTTTTTTGTGTCTGGCGTTTGTCTAGCAAACGAGCTTCCGCCTCTTCCAGGCAAAGCATCCCCTTCTCCTCATAAACTATTTATTTCCAGCGACAGCTATCAATCTGACAGTTTCGATGTTTGGAATATCGACACGGGTTATGCGTACGAACTCTTTGACTCAGTAGACGTTTACGTCGGTGCACGAGTCAACAACTCTCCAACCCAAAACCAAAGCGGTTTTTTGAGTGGGATCAGCTATCACTTCAATGATCGTGTCACACTAAAAAGTACGGTTCGCTCTTACAAGAATGAGACTGCGGAAGGTATTCGACAAGAAGACAGCAGCCTCGCAGCTGAAGTCTCAAGTCGCGTAAAAATCACCGATAAACTGGATCTTCACGCGACTCTTGATTACCAAGATTGGCAACAAGGTATTGAGGTAGGTTTAGGCTTTCGTTTTTAGAAATCTAATTTTTGCTTTGAAATCAACACACCATTCCAATCAGCGTACACATAATGCTTCGGCTGCACGATTTGGTTTTGCATCGTTAAGGTCACATTGACCTCTCCCATACCTCGCTTCTCTGTCTTAAACGGATTGGTACCAAGTGCTTGCACGCCAATGTCCATCTGAGATATTTGTGCTACGTCGCGTATTGCACCATAGACAATAATACCTTCCCACCCATTTTCTATTCCGAGTATTGCTAATTGATCGCCAAGCAATGCTTTCTGACACGAACCATGTCCGTCAACAATCAATACTTTCCCCGTTCCATCTTCGCCCAGTACTTCACGTACTTTTGAGTTGTCGTGATAGCAACGCACTGTGACAATTTCTCCGTAAAAAGCGGTGCGTTGACCAAAGTTCTGCAGTGGCAAAGTAAGCAGGGTAACTTGGGCTTCAAATTGGTCACAAATATCGGGTGTAATGTCTCTCATATTTCCTCCGTGAATTTTCTCACCCAAGCAGTGCTTCGGTGAGCAGTATCCTTTCCTATACGAGTCGAGGCTTAAGGGAGCCTAACTTATGCAACACTTTCGGCTGTGAGCACGCAATAAGGTAAAGTTGATCATCAATGACGTAGTAAATCGCGTTTTGTTGAAAGTCATTCGCCAATGCCGACCGCCGCCTCTGGTGATAACTCGACGGCAAAGCTTTCCTCATACCATGTAAAAGAGCTGTCACCTACTGTGATAGGCGCGTAATTAACGTGCTGTAGCAGTGTTTCTAATGCTTGATTGCTTATGCAGTTCTCTTCTTTGGACCGCAAATTACTGTATGGGTTCCAAGCGGTTATCACAGCGTAGTTTGAAACGCACCACTCTGCCTCGAATCTAAAAAAAGATTCTGAATAAGCATTCCATAACGATGCGTCTATGTTCGTATTACTTTTTTCTATCATAAGTCTTAAACGATTAATAACAGTTACATTTCATCAATTGATATAAATCAACAAACTGAATGGAATTAACATTTGAGCATTGTTAGCATGCTGTTAACAATATAAAATCCGCTCCATATCTTAGGGTGTTTACGTTTCAGGCCCCACAGAAAGCAGGAAATGAAAGGTAAACAAGCCCTTTAGAATAAACGTCGCCATTGGATACTGGTGAGTTGGCAAAATTCCATGGAGGGCGGATAACTGAAAGAAGTGTTTTTTTGATCAACTTGATTTATTATCAAAATCACATTACCTGTATGTTATATTTTTGCCTAGAATTTATTCTATTAGCACAATTTTGTCACAAATTTAGGTACCGCCAATGCAAACCCCGCAGATTCTTATCGTTGAAGATGAGCAAGTAACTCGTAACACTCTTAAGAGTATTTTTGAAGCAGAGGGATACGCTGTTTTTGAAGCCAGTGACGGTGAAGAGATGCACCAAGTGTTGTCTGACAACTCAGTCAACTTGGTTATTATGGACATTAATCTTCCAGGCAAGAATGGCCTTCTGTTAGCGCGTGAACTACGCGAACAAGCGAACATTGCTTTAATGTTCCTGACAGGCCGTGACAATGAAGTGGACAAGATCCTAGGTCTTGAGATTGGTGCAGATGACTACATCACTAAACCATTCAACCCACGTGAACTGACTATTCGTGCTCGCAACCTACTTAGCCGCTCAATGAGCTCTAACGCGGTGCAAGAAGAGAAACGCTCAGTAGAAAAGTATGAATTCAATGGTTGGGTACTGGACATCAACAGCCGCTCTCTAGTAAGCCCTGCTGGTGATAGCTACAAGCTCCCTCGCTCTGAGTTCCGAGCTCTACTGCACTTCTGTGAAAACCCAGGTAAGATTCAAACTCGCGCCGATCTTCTTAAGAAGATGACTGGCCGTGAACTTAAGCCGCATGACCGTACTGTAGACGTAACGATTCGTCGTATTCGTAAACACTTTGAGTCTGTTTCAGGTACTCCTGAAATCATCGCGACTATCCACGGCGAAGGTTACCGCTTCTGTGGCGATCTAGAAGACTAATTGAATCGCTAATACGCAAAGGGCTTGCTCATTGAGCAAGCCCTTTTATTTTGGGTTTAGCAATTAACGAACAATCACTGAATCTAATAAACCTTATTAATCTTCACGTATTTTTCCACTAACCAGCGCTGTTTACCTGCGTCGTCTAAAAGTACCGCGATATCAACCGATTTTTCTGTGTCCGCGTCTACCTGAGACGTGAAGGCTACTTCCCATTGGCTCTCACTATGAGTTCGAGTTTCTAAAGAGTCTTCATCCACCCACCACTCTTTTTCCCCTTGCTTGATGATAAGCGCTTCGGCAGTCAGGTTGGCTGGGAGTAACTGGTCTCCTTCAAGGTAAAGTGATCCTTGAATGCTTTGCTCTTGTACTTCCCCAACAGTCGGCATCAGGTTCACCCATAAGTTACTTTTGAGCTCGACATTCACCTGGTTAATCGTAATCTGACTGTTTTGTTGCCAGTTCACACTTGGAACGGAACTGCAGCCTGCCATCAATGCTACAACCAACGCCAACGGTGCGATTTTTTTCATGTTATTTCCTTTGTTCCAACCAACTTTTGAGGACTTGAATATCGTTTTGGTATTCATTTTTGATCTCTTCAACCCAGTCTGAAATGTTTTCCCACCATGCTGGCATATCGGGAGATTGCGCTTTCTGCGCCACACTTTGGATACGTTTGAGGCCAATCGAACCTGCAGCGCCTTTAATTTTATGCGCTTCAGAAACAATCCCATCTTGATCTTTCGCCGTCATGTTTGAGTCTAAGACATCAATATAGTCTGGCATCATGTCTTCAAACATTTTTATGCTGTCGTAGACCGGCTTGGCACCAACAATGTCGACGTAAGACTCTAACATATCCATATCGAGCAAGTGTGTCTCAATCACAGGAGAAGGAGTCGGCTCTTCCACTGTTTCTGGAATGCTCTCAGGTTGCTCTTGCGGCTCTACCTGATGCGCGAAGAACTTATCAATTACAGACTGAATGGCATTCACAGCAAGCGGTTTGCTGATGGCATCATCCATACCGTTATCTAAATATTCACGACGATCTTTCATCACATTAGCTGTTAGGGCGACCAATGGAGGCAGATTGTTATAATGCTCGCGATAATAATTTGCGACATCAAACCCCGTCATATCAGGTAGCTGAATATCCAACAACGCCAAGTCATATTTTTCTGGCACAAAGTTCACGAGCGCTTCTTGTCCCGTCATCGCCACGGTAACGGAGTGCCCTAAGCTCTCAAGCAACGATTTGGCAACAGTGACGTTAAGCTCAATGTCTTCGACCATAAAGATGTTGAGATGCACATTATCGCGTTTTGCATCAATGACTGGCTCTTCGAGTTCCACAATAGGAACGTGAATCGATACGGTAAAAGTACTACCAAAACCTTCCTCACTGGCGACAGTAATGTCACCATCCATCATATTGATCAGCTGTTTTGATACCGCCAGGCCTATACCAGTCCCGACAGCATGTAGGTTGTCTTTACCTGATTTCACTTGGTAATACATGGCAAAGATTTTATCGAGCTCGTCTTCTGGTATGCCAATACCTGTGTCTTCCACTTCCATAATAATGGTGGCAAAATCGTCTTCGACATCCGCGCTCACTGTCATCACAACGCCACCTTCTTTGGTAAACTTCATTGCGTTGCTGACCAAGTTCCAAATTACCTGACGCAAACGGGTCGCATCCACTTCAATTGCTTTTGGTAAATCACTCAAACGTTCTAAGTCAAAGCGCAGCCCTTTTTGCTCCGCCATCAAAGCAGAGATGCTTTCAATCTCAGCGACGAAGTCTTCGAAGTTAAGTGGCGCAGGTAATAGTTCTAGCTTGCGGCGATCAAACTTATCCATATCGATAATATCGTTGAAGATGTTCCCTAGCGTAATCGCACTCACATTGATGGTCTGCATGTGTTTGCGCTGCTCTTCTGTCAACGGACTATCGAGAAGCATGCGACTTAAACCCACAATGCCATTTAGTGGCGTTCGCAGTTCATGACTGATGGTTGAGATAAAAGTGGTTTTATCACGGCTTGCTTTCTCTAACGACTCTTCATGACGTTTACGTTCAGTGATATCACGGCCAAAGCCCACCAAGCCAAGGTGACGACCATCTTTGCTGTAAAACGGCACTTTACGCAGTTCAAAGTAGTGTTTGCGTCCATCAGGATACTCAAGCCACTGCTCGTAAGTGATGGCTTGATTATCGGCAAAGACCTTTTGGTCAGTATCAACGATGTGCTCAGCGATTTCTTTGCTATACACATCCCAAGGGCTTAATCCGACTAACTGGTGCTCTTTCTTGCCCGTTAGCTCTTCCATTGCCCGGTTACAACCGGAGAACACACCATCGGCATTGCGGTAGTAAATTAAGTCTGGCGAAGCATCAATAAATGAACGCAGTAGTGCAGTGCGTTCCGCCAGCTCTAACTGAGTACGCTCTCGTTGGAACACCTCGTTTTCGAGATCTTGCATTGCTTCTTCACGAGCTTCTTCTGCTTTAATGCGCTCTTCAATTTCTTGGTTGAGCTTTTCGATGTTTTGTTGCAATTGATAATTCAGTTCTTGGTCTCGCGAGCGCATGTCTTTCAGTTTGGACACCAACTTGGTTAAACGCTGGCGAGACTCTTCTAGCTGATCAACAACAACAGAAAGAAAATAAACCGCCCAAGGTGTAATCAAGAGACCAAAAAACACCGAACGGACAATGTCGATATCGTCGACTCGCCCCTTGAGAGCTAAAGTAATCCCCACCTGCACCACAACGGCTAATGCCACCAGCGCAAGGGCCAGCAAAATCGAGAAACGAACAATCCCCAGTTTGACTAGCAAGTCGACATAATACTGGGCGAGATTTTTCATGGGTTTCATTAACTACTCCATGGTGCTGGCTAGATGTTGCCCTTCAATGATAAAAAACGAGCAGACATATTCGGCCTAACGCAATTTAGGTCTGTGTGATTAGTGAAAAATACGTAGTGCGAACTGCGCTTGCTAAACAAGATAAAAAGATAAGTTAACCAACGAACGCACAGGCTTCGGTAAGTTTAACGTGTTTAATACGGCGATTTAAACAATCAGCTATCAACTTAGAGCAAGCGGTCACAAAGCGTTAGCAAGAACTGGGGTGAATACAGGTGCGATTACGTCCATCAGCTTTGGCTTGGTATAGCGCACTGTCAGCCATGGCAATACCCATTTCCGGTTCATCACCATGTTGAGGAATGTAAGAGACAAGACCGATACTGACCGTGAGACGTTCCGAAGCTTCTGAGCTGTCGTGCTCCATATCGAGTTGTCGAATTTGTTCATGAATACGCTGCGCTACATTGCTCGCGCCTTCCGTTGTGGTATTCGGCAGGATAAAACCAAACTCCTCACCACCATAACGCGCAACACAATCAGAAGAGCGATTGATGACTTTTGTGAATACGGTAGCAACACTGACCAATGCTTCATCACCTTGCTGATGGCCGTAACAGTCGTTGTAATCTTTGAAAAAGTCGATGTCACACAACATGATAGTGAGCGGCAGCTTTTCGCGGGCATGGTGGTACCATAGTACCTGCAGTTGTTCATCGAAGCGGCGTCGGTTCGATACCTGAGTTAAGCTATCCATAAAGCTCAACTTTTCTAACTCTAAATTAGCTCTCTCCAACTTTTGTTCGGCAAGGTAACGTTCAGAAATATCACGCGCCATGATCAGCACACCATTCGTTCCTGAAGCTTTATCTTTAAAGGGCGATTTCACCACATCAAACCACGTACTTTTGCCATCACTGCTAACGACTTTATCTATGTATCGGACAGGTTCTGACTGACGCAATGCATCTAAATCACTAGCAGCTAAGCGAGCGTACATCTCTTCAGGAATGACATCTTGAAGGCGCTTACCGATCAAATCAGACACGTCTGAAATACCTAATGCATTAACGAACGGTTTATTACACGCTTGATAGACCATATTCTCATTGAAGATACCGATAGAGTCAGGGCTAGCGTCAAGAATAGTCTGTAAGATGGTATCCCTTTGCGCCAACGCAACTTCTGTATCTTTACGGCGCTCCATTTCATCTCTCAGGTTCTGCTGCATTTTGTGCCACTCGGTCACATCATGACTAATGGATAATGTACCGATCAGCTCACCACTCGGTGACACAAGGGAATTTTGATTCACTTCCAATAAGCAACTGCGACCTTGTGGATCCGTCGTCCACTTGCGCTCACTCTTTCTGCTAGCCTCACCCATGGAAACCTTTGATGCGCAGGCTTCTTCCCTTCGCCCTTCCCAAAATTGATCAAATGCTCGGTTCGTCGTTAATAAATTCCCTTGGCGATCTTGGGTACAAATTAACTCAGAGAGTGAGTCTAGTGCCGAACGGGCAATCGTTAATTGCGCAAGCTCTTGTTGCTGCTCTTGATGAGTGGCTTGATATGGCTGCGCGTAGATGATCCAAACACGGTGATTGCGCAGCAAACTCTTTCTTCCTGACAACTCCACCTTGATAGATTCGCTTTCAGATAAGCGCCAATCAAATACCTGCTGGCTAAAATGACGACTAGAGACACTGTCGAGAAACGACTCAAGCTCACGAATATCGAATAAAGCGGGATACAAATATCCCGTACCTAGAGAGCGAATACCTAATAACTGCATCGCAGCTTGGTTAGATAACAAGATCTGAGCATGGCCAGTATCCAGCACTATGACTGGATAGGGTGAATCCGTTACGAGTTGCTTAAGTGATGTTTGAAAGTGCAAATAGATCAGTGCTAACGCGCACACGCTAGCAATTAATAACAAGACGACATAGCCATAACCGCCTTGACCATCCCAAAGCCAATTGAGTAACTGATCCATCGTTTAAACCTTTAAAGAAAACTGGTTAAAATATATCAGTTATTTATTGAGCGATCTGCTATTAATTCCGGTTTAGTATAGATAAAAGCGTTTCCCGTTAGGCTTCCTTGAGCACCATGTTCACTGAGGGCTCGACCAATTTCAGTCATCGCCAGCCAGCGATTTTCACACCACAGTGGCGATAATAAGGTAGGTCTACGAGCAGCTGATGAAACGCGATGGTAAATCACGTCCGGTGGCGTCATACGAATCATCTCACTGGCAATTGCGACATATTCTTCTAGCTCTGGCGCCTCTAATCGTCCTGCACGCCACGCTTTCGCCATGGTGCTGCCTTCCACAATATGCAAGCCATGTAACTTAATGCCATCCGTGCCCACGGCTAACACTTTTTGCAGCGTCTCAATATTATCGTCGCGGCTTTCTTTCGGTAATCCAACAATTAAATGAGTACAGACTTTAATACCTAGCGCACGCGCACGCTTGGTGATCTCGGCATAACATTCGAAATCATGACCGCGATTGATGCGCTTAAGGGTGTCGTTATTAGCGGTTTGAAGCCCTAACTCTAGCCAAATTTCATAACCTTGCTGTACATAGTCAGACAACAAATCTAATACGGCATCAGGCACGCAATCTGGACGAGTCCCGACACACAATCCCACAATATCAGCCGCTTTTAGTGCTTCTTCATACATATTTTTCAGCACTTGCACTTCCGCATAAGTACTGGTGTAAGCCTGAAAATAAGCAAGATACTTCTTCGCTCGATGAATTTCACCCGCACGATCTTTCAACTGATCGTGAATACTCTTTATCTGTACTTCTTCATCCGCAAACGAAGCCACATTACAAAAAGTACATCCTCCCCGACCAATCGTGCCATCTCGGTTAGGGCAACTAAATCCACCGTGCAACGTTAGTTTATGGACTTTTTCACCGTATCGACGCTGAAGATCTTGGCCGATTGTATTGACCAACTCATGTAACTGCATAAATTCTCACCAACAATGAACCGTAATCAATCTCACTACGATCTGTGTAAATAAATTACATCCCTGCAAGAAAAAACACACAATACTAGTCAATTCAAACAAACATCATACGGCTCAAAATCAATAAACCTGCATAAATACAGATAAAAAACGTTCATGTTGCGTAAATGTTAAACTAAAAATGCATAATTAAACGAAAAAATTGGGTCACAACGTCGACTTTTTCATTGCATTCTGAAGTGACAAAATTGTAGGATACTTACACAACCCCGTTATTTTTGTGACTTTTATTACAAAGTACACTGCGGGATTTGTCGGTGTTATCCCACTCCTACCTATATAAATCACTAAATAGTGGCAATAAATAAAGGGATACCACCAAGGATTGTTTTTCTCGCAAAACTTTTCCTGCGAGATACGGAAAGGAATCAAGATCGGTCAACCTAGATCGGTGGCGATAATAAATATAAAGGACAAGACGTAATCAATGGTCTAGGTGGCATTTGCCTGCCTGGTGCTTTTGCGTCGACATTGAACTGGAAGGATGTATCTATGGTAGATAGAGAGCAAAATCCACAGGGTCTATATACTCCTGAATTGGAGCATGACGCGTGTGGTATCGGTTTTGTTGCTCACCTTAAAAACCGTAAATCTCATGAAGTAGTGACTCAAGCATTGGATATGCTAGCTCGCATGGAGCACCGTGGTGGTCAAGGTTGTGATCCATGCAGCGGTGATGGTGCGGGTATCTTGCTACAAAAACCTCATGAATTCCTATTAGAAGAGGCCGTTAAGCTCGGCATTAAACTGCCTTCATTTGAAAAGTATGGTGTGGGTGTCGTACTTTTCCCGAAAGACGAATACAAACGCGAGCAATGCCGTGACATTCTAGAACGCAACGCTCAGCGTCTAGACCTTGAAGTTATTGGCTACCGCGTTTTGCCAACCGATAACTCGATGATCGGTGCCGACCCGCTAAGCACAGAACCTCAGTTTGAGCATGTGTTTATCTCTGGTGGTCCAGGTATCACACCTGAAGAGCTAGAGCGCAAACTGTACGTACTTCGTAACTACACTGTACGTGTTTGTCTAGAAAGCGTTTCGAACATTGGTGATGACTTCTACATTAACTCAATGTCTTACAAGACATTGGTGTACAAAGGTCAGTTAACGACCGAGCAAGTCCCTCAGTACTTCCTTGATCTGCAAAACCCGACCATGGTGACCGCACTGGCACTGGTACACTCTCGCTTCTCTACCAACACCTTCCCGAAATGGCGTCTTGCACAACCTTTCCGTTACATTGCCCACAACGGTGAAATCAATACAGTTCGAGGTAACTTGAACTGGATGAAAGCCCGTGAGGCGATCATTGAATCCGATCTATTTACCCAAGCTGAAATCGACATGCTGCTTCCTATTTGTCAGGAAGGCAGTTCGGATTCATCTAACTTTGACATGGCACTTGAGCTCCTAGTTCTTTCTGGTCGTAGCCTGCCGCACGCATTGATGATGATGATCCCGGAAGCATGGCAAGAAAACAAAAACATGGATCCTAAGCGTCGCGCGTTCTATCAGTACCACGCTAACATCATGGAACCATGGGATGGTCCGGCTTCAGTATGTTTTACTGATGGTGTTCAAGTTGGTGCGACACTCGACCGTAACGGTCTGCGCCCTTCTCGCTACACAGTGACCAAAGATAACTTCCTAGTAATGGCATCAGAATCTGGTGTTGTGGATATTGAGCCAGAGAACGTTGAGTTCCGCGGTCGTCTACAACCAGGTCGCATCTTCGTTGCAGACTTAGAGCAAGGTCGCATCATCTCTGATGAAGAAGTGAAAGACACCATCGCAACGGCACAGCCTTACGAAAAGTGGGTAGAAGAAAACCTACTAAGCTTGAAGAAGCTGCCAGATGCGAGCAACCAATTCAGCCAACCTAAGCCAGAACATCTTCTACACCGCCAACAAGCGTTTGGCGTAAGTACTGAAGAAGTGAACGAAATCATCGTTCCAATGGCAAATGAAGGTAAAGAGCCATTATCAGCCATGGGTGCAGACTGGCCTCTTGCGGTTCTATCTCATCAGTCTCAACATCTTTCAAACTACTTCAAGCAGCTGTTCGCACAGGTAACTAACCCACCGATTGACCCGATCCGTGAGCGTATGGTGATGTCGCTGAACACTTACTTGGGTAAAGACCAAAACCTTCTGACTGAAACACCACTTCACTGTCAGAAAGTCGAATTGGAATCGCCTGTTCTGGCGAACTCTGAGCTTGAGAAACTGCGTGCGATCGATAACGAGCATCTTCAGGCGAAAACGCTAGATATCGTATTCCAAGCCAGTGAAGACCAAGGCAAGCTTGAGCGCGCACTAAAACGTATCTGCCAATACGCAGAAGACGCGGTTATTGATGGTTACTCAATCATCCTGCTAACTGACCGCGCAGTGAACTCAAACCACGCCGCTATCCCAGCCATGCTGGCAGTTGGTGCAGTGCATCACCACTTGATCCGCAAAGGTCTACGTGCGAAGTGTGACATTGTGGTTGAAACCGGTGACGCGCGTGAAACGCACCACTTTGCAACGCTAATTGGTTACGGTGCCAACGCCGTTAACCCATACCTAGTGATTGAAACCATCATTGAGCTTCAGCGTACGAAGAAGCTGGACCCAGAAGCGAACCCTCGCGATCTGTTCAACAACTACCGTAAAGCGATCAATGGCGGTCTTCTGAAGATCTTCTCGAAGATGGGTATCTCAACCCTGCAGTCGTACCACGGTGCGCAAATCTTCGAAGCCTTAGGTATTCATAAGTCAGTGGTAGACAAGTACTTCACAGGTACAGTTTCTCGTATCCAAGGTCTCACCCTTGACGATATTGCTAAAGAAGTGCTCGTTCGTCACCGCATCGGTTATCCACAACGCGAAATCCCAATTCAAATGCTGGATGTGGGTGGTGTTTACCAATGGAAACAGCGTGGCGAGAAGCACCTCTTCAACCCAGAAACCATTTCTCTACTACAAGAGTCTACGCGCAACAAGAACTACGATCAGTTCAAGCAGTACGCGACAGCAGTCGATAAACAAGGTGACAACGCGGTAACTCTGCGTAGCCAGCTTGAGTTTATTAAGAACCCAGCCGGCTCTATCTCTATCGACGAAGTCGAGCCAATTGAAAGCATCGTGAAACGCTTCGCGACGGGTGCTATGTCATTCGGTTCTATTTCTTACGAAGCACACTCCACACTAGCTGTTGCGATGAACCGTCTTGGCGCGAAATCGAACTCTGGTGAAGGTGGTGAAGACCCAATGCGTTTCGAGCGCAAAGAGAACGGCGATTGGGAACGCTCTGCAATCAAGCAGGTAGCTTCGGGTCGTTTCGGCGTAACCTCTTACTACCTAACCAACGCTGATGAGCTACAAATCAAGATGGCTCAAGGTGCGAAACCAGGTGAAGGTGGTCAGCTACCAGGCGATAAAGTAGATGACTGGATCGGTGCTACACGTCACTCAACTCCAGGCGTAGGTTTGATTTCTCCACCGCCACACCACGATATATACTCAATCGAAGATTTGGCTCAGCTGATCTACGACTTGAAGAACGCGAATCGTGCGGGTCGTGTAAACGTGAAACTCGTGTCTGAAGCAGGTGTTGGTACCATCGCATCAGGTGTAGCGAAAGCGAAAGCAGACGTTGTACTAATCGCAGGTTTCGACGGTGGTACTGGTGCATCCCCAATGTCTTCAATCCGTCATACTGGTCTTCCTTGGGAACTTGGTTTGGCAGAAACACACCAAACGCTACTAAAGAACGGTCTACGTAACCGTATCGTGGTTCAAGCGGACGGTCAGATGAAGACACCTCGTGATCTTGCAGTGGCAACACTACTAGGTGCAGAAGAATGGGGCGTGGCAACCGCAGCCTTGGTGGTTGAAGGTTGTATCATGATGCGTAAGTGTCATAAGAACACCTGCCCTGTTGGTATCGCAACTCAGAACAAGACGCTTCGCGAGCGCTTTGATGGTCGCGTAGAAGACGTCGTAACCTTCTTCCAATACATGGCACAAGGTCTACGTGAAATCATGGCTGAACTTGGCTTCCGCACTATCGATGAGATGGTCGGTCAAGGCCAGAAACTGCGTGTTCGCCAAGACGTTTCTCACTGGAAATACAAGAACCTAGATCTGTCTCCTGTTCTACACGTTGAACAGCCACGTGAGTCAGACGGTATCCATAACCAAACGCAACAGAACCACAATCTTGAATCGGTACTAGACCGTAAGCTGATTCGAGCAGCGATTCCTGCACTCGAGAAAGGCGAAGCGGTGAATGCCGAGTTCCCTATCGTCAACACGGACCGCTCTGCAGGTACCATGCTGTCGAACGAAATCTCGAAAGTGTACAAAGACCAAGGTCTACCTCAACCAATGAACGTGAAGTTCAAAGGTTCTGCGGGTCAGTCATTCGGCGCATTCCTAGCTAAGGGCGTGAAGTTCGAAGTAGAAGGCGACGCGAACGACTACTGGGGTAAAGGCTTATCTGGCGGTACGTTAGTACTTTACCCAGATGCGAAATCAAGCATTGTCGCAGAAGACAACATCGTGGTTGGTAACGTGTGTTTCTACGGTGCAACTTCGGGTGAGTCTTTCATTCGCGGTATGGCTGGTGAACGTTTCTGTGTTCGTAACTCAGGCGCGAAAGTAGTAGTAGAAGGCGTCGGTGACCACGGTTGTGAATACATGACGGGCGGTGCAGCAATTATCCTTGGTTCAACAGGTCGTAACTTTGCCGCAGGTATGAGTGGTGGTGTGGCTTACGTATGGGATAAATCAGGCGACTTTGAGTCGAAACTGAACCCAGAGTTAGTAGACCTAGATCCAATCGAGAAAGAAGACAGAGATCTATTACTCGACATGCTAACTAAGCATGTTCAATTCACAGGAAGTGAAGTCGCTCAGTCTTTCCTAGACAACTTTGAAGCAAGCCTAGCCTCTATGGTTAAGGTAATGCCGCGTGACTATAAAGCGGTGCTTCAAAAGCGTAAAGCTGAAGCACAGTCTCAAGGAAACGAAACTCAAGTGGAGGCCGTATAATGGGTAAGCCTACTGGATTTTTAGAGCATGGTCGTGAACTACCACAGAAGATCGACCCAGCTGAACGCATCAAGAACAACAAAGAGTTCGTTCTGAACGAGGAGTTTGGTGACAAGATCAATACTCAAGCGTCTCGTTGTATGGATTGTGGTGTGCCGTTTTGTCATAACGGCTGCCCTATCGGTAACATCATCCCAGAGTTTAACGATGCGGTTTATCGTGATAGCTGGGAAGAAGCATGGAACATTCTAAGCTCAACCAATAACTTCCCAGAGTTTACTGGTCGTGTTTGCCCTGCTCCATGTGAAAGTGCTTGTGTACTTGGCATCAACCAAGACCCAATCACCATCTGTAACATCGAGAAAACCATCGTAGAAACGGCGTATCGTGAAGGGTACGCCAAGCCAAAAACGCCACGTTCTCGCACTGGTAAAACGATAGCGATCATTGGATCTGGACCAGCGGGTCTTGCGGCTGCTGAGCAGCTAAACAGCGCTGGTCATACTGTGACAGTATTCGAGCGAGACGAGAAGGTTGGTGGTCTGCTGCGTTTCGGTATTCCAGATTTTAAACTGAGCATGGAAGTCATTGATCGTAAGATCAATCTAATGGCAGAAGCTGGCGTTGAGTTTAAAGTAAACCAACACGTCGGTGTTGATGTAAATGCTCAGCAACTGCGTCAAGAGTTCGATGTGGTTCTACTGACGGGTGGCTCAACGGTTCCACGTGATTTGCCAGTTCCGGGTCGTGAGCTCAAAGGCGTTCACTTCGCAATGGAATTCCTAGGTCAAAACAACCGACGTGCAAATAACATGGACCTGAAAACGGAAGAGATTCACGCAAAAGGTAAACATGTGGTTGTCATTGGTGGTGGTGATACCGGTTCAGACTGTGTAGGTACGTCAAACCGTCACGGCGCAGCAAGCGTAACTCAAGTGGAAATCATGCCGATTCCACCAGAGAAGCGCCCAGCCAATATGCCTTGGCCTCAATACCCAATGATCCTACGTACTTCGACTTCTCATGAAGAAGGTGTCGATCGTCACTGGAACATCCTGACCAAAGAGTTCATCGGAAATGACAAAGGTGAAGTCACAGGCCTTCGTCTTGCTGATATCGTTTGGCAAGATGCAAAACCAGGCGAGCGCCCAAGTTTCAAAGAAGTAGAAGGCAGCGAGCGAGTGATCCCATGTGATATGGCATTCCTAGCAATGGGCTTCTTACACCCAGAACCTACAGGCGTGCTTGCTCAACTGGATATCGCGCTAGATGATCGCGGTAACGTAGCAACTCAAGGTTTTGCTACTAACCAAGAAGGCGTATTTGCTGCTGGTGATATGCGAACAGGCCAATCTTTGGTGGTTCGTTGTATCAACGAAGGTCGCGAATGTGCTCGTGCTATCGATGACTACCTAATGGATGGCACAAACCTAGAAGCAAAAGCAGATTCACTGATGCTTTCTGCTTAACGGAAGTATTCACGCTTCCCTCTTTCAATGCCATAAATAGCCATCAGCGATATCGATGGCTATTAGCAAAGAAAGAAAACAATTCCTTCCAATCTTTCTATTTTGACCAGCATTTTATGCTGGTCTTTTTTATTTCCCACAGAATCAAATGTTACTTTTTTGTAACAATCAATTTTCTATCTATTTGAAATCATTAAACTATTTTAGCTTATTAAATGGTAAATCGCATATTCACGTGATTATCCACTAATAACTTGACCTTTTTTACAATAAGCTATAGCTTGTGAAGTTGATGAAAATAAAACACTCAAAAAATGTTAAATATTTCACAGCTTTTATTGAATAAATATACATAAAACCATAAAAGATGACGCATATTCAGTCATCACTATCAACGTAAGCAGTGTTGATATATCTGTCGGGATGACGGATAAGCAAAGGGAGAATTGCAATGGCTCTTTATGATCCAAGTCTTGAGAAAGACAACTGTGGATTTGGCTTGATCGCGCATATGGAAGGCGAACAAAGCCACAAGCTGGTTCGTACAGCAATTTCTGCACTTGACCGAATGACCCACCGTGGTGGTATTGCCGCCGATGGTAAAACCGGTGATGGTTGTGGTCTTCTATTACAAAAGCCCGATTCCTATTTACGTCTTATTGCCGAAGAAAATGGTTTCAACCTTGGCAAGCAATACGCCGTAGGGATGATTTTCTTCAACCAAGATCCGGTCAAAGCTCAACTCGCTAAAGACATCGTCAACAGAGAACTTGCGCAAGAGACGCTAACAGTGGCCGGTTGGCGTGAAGTTCCAACTAATTCAGAAGTACTCGGTCCAATTGCGGCTAACTCGCTTCCAAATATTCAGCAAGTCTTTATCTCTGCACCAGCTGGTTGGCGAGAGCGTGACATTGAACGTCGTCTCTACATCGCACGCCGTCGCATCGAGAAACAAATCACCGAAGATCCTGATTTCTACATCTGTAGCTTGTCGACTCAAGTTTTAGTGTACAAAGGCCTGTGCATGCCAGCGGACTTACCACGCTTTTATCTTGATCTTGCTGATCTACGCATGGAATCCGCTATCTGTCTGTTCCACCAGCGTTTTTCTACCAATACTCAACCGCGTTGGCCGTTGGCTCAGCCGTTCCGCTATCTTGCTCATAACGGTGAGATCAACACCATTGAAGGTAACCGCCAATGGGCCCGAGCGCGTGCTTACAAGTTCTCGTCACCACTGCTGCCCGATCTTCAAACTGCAGCACCATTTGTGAACGAGACAGGTTCAGACTCCTCTAGCTTAGATAATATGCTGGATCTCTTCTTAGCTGGCGGCATGGATATCTTCCGTGCCATGCGCATGCTTGTGCCACCAGCATGGCAAAACCACCCAGATATGGATCCGGATCTGCGGGCGTTTTACGATTTCAACTCCAAGCACATGGAACCATGGGATGGCCCAGCAGGTATCGTACTGTCCGATGGTCGTTATGCTGCTTGTAACCTAGACCGAAACGGTCTGCGTCCTGCACGTTATGTAATTACCAAAGACAAGTTGATCACTCTGGCATCTGAGGTAGGGATTTGGAATTACGCCCCAGATGAAGTTGCCGAAAAAGGGCGTGTAGGGCCGGGTGAATTGCTCGTCATCGACACTCGTAAAGGTAAGCTTTGGCAGTCTAGCGAGATCGATAATGATCTGAAATCTCGTCACCCTTATCGCGAATGGATGGAAAACAACGTTCGCAAACTAACACCATTTTCTCAGCTACCTGAGGATCAAGTAGGCGAGCGCAGCTTTGATGAAGACTTACTTAAGACTTATCAAAAGCAATTCGCGATGACGAACGAAGAAGTCGACCAAGTTCTGCGTGTACTCGGAGAAATGGGCCAAGAAGCCGTTGGTTCTATGGGTGATGATACTCCAATGGCAGTGCTCTCCTCAAAAGAGCGTTTGGTAACTGACTACTTCCGCCAGAAGTTCGCTCAGGTAACCAATCCACCGATCGATCCACTGCGTGAAAAACACGTGATGTCACTGGCGACCAGTATCGGTAAGGAAATGAATGTCTTCTGTGAAACCGATGGCCACGCGCATCGCGTAACATTTGATTCGCCTGTACTGCTTTATTCAGACATGCAGCAACTGCTCGAGCTTGGTGACGATCACTACCGTAATACCATTCTAGATATCAACTACGACCCACAAGAGAAAGATCTTAAACAAGCCATTAATGATCTCTGTGAGCAAGCAGAGCAAGTCGTACGTGAAGGCACGGTTTTAGTGGTACTTTCAGATCGCGCTTTGGTCAAAGGCAAGTTACCAATTCCAGCCGCAATGGCTGTCGGCGCCGTTCAAACTCGTTTGATTGATGCGAACCTACGTTGCGATGCCAACATTGTAGTCGAAACCGCAACTGCACGGGACCCACACCAATTTGCTGTCTTGCTTGGCTTTGGTGCGACTGCAGTTTACCCATACCTTGCTTATGAAGCGTTAGGTAAACTGATTGATGATAAGGCACTAGAGAAAGACTACCGCGATGTGATGCAGAACTACCAATACGGCATCAACAAAGGCCTGTATAAAATCATGTCAAAGATGGGGATCTCAACCATCGCCTCTTACCGCTGCTCACAACTGTTTGAAGCAGTTGGCTTGAACCAAGATGTGGTCGACCAGTGTTTTAAAGGCGTCACAACTCGAATTGAAGGCGCGAATTTTGACGACTTCCAGCAAGATCTTACAAACTTATCTCGCAAAGCATGGGCGAAACGTAAATCGATTGATCATGGCGGCTTGTTAAAGTATGTCCATGGAGGTGAGTATCATGCTTACAACCCGGATGTGGTTGGCACGCTGCAACAGGCCGTTAAATCTGGCGAAAGTAACGACTATCAGAGCTTTGCTAAGCAGGTAAACCAACGCCCTGTTGCCATGCTGCGTGACTTGATGTCGCTGAAAAAATCAGACTCACCGCTGCCACTAGAGCAAATAGAACCACGCACTGAACTGTTCAAACGCTTCGACTCTGCGGCCATGTCCATTGGCGCACTTAGCCCTGAAGCGCATGAAGCACTCGCGACTGCGATGAACCGTCTTGGTGGCTATTCAAACTCCGGTGAAGGTGGTGAAGATCCTCGCCGTTTCGGCACTGAACGTAACTCGCGCATCAAGCAAATTGCTTCAGGCCGATTTGGTGTCACGCCTCATTACCTTACTAATGCGGATGTACTACAAATCAAGGTAGCGCAAGGAGCTAAACCGGGTGAAGGTGGTCAGCTACCGGGACACAAAGTCACCGCAGAAATCGCCAAGCTACGTTACTCCGTGCAAGGAGTGACGTTAATCTCTCCTCCTCCACACCACGATATTTATTCTATTGAAGATTTGGCCCAGCTGATCTTCGACCTTAAACAAGTCAACCCGAATGCGCTGGTTTCGGTAAAACTCGTCTCCGAGCCAGGTGTCGGCACCATCGCAACGGGCGTAGCAAAGGCTTACGCTGATCTTATTACCATCTCGGGTTACGACGGTGGTACCGCAGCAAGCCCATTAACTTCGGTAAAATACGCTGGTAGCCCTTGGGAGTTGGGGTTGGCAGAGACACAACAAGCACTGGTTGCTAATGGTCTGCGTCATAAGATCCGCCTACAGGTAGACGGTGGTCTAAAGACTGGTTTAGACGTAGTTAAAGCCGCGATTCTTGGTGCGGAAAGCTTCGGATTTGGTACCGCGCCAATGGTTGCTATGGGTTGTAAGTTCCTGCGAATTTGTCACCTCAATAACTGTGCAACAGGGGTTGCGACTCAAGACGAAACGCTGCGTAAAGAGTACTTCAAAGGCTTACCTGAAATGGTGATGAACTACTTCACCGGACTGGCAGAAGAAGTGCGCGAGCTGCTTTCTGAGCTAGGAGTTGAAAAACTGACGGACTTGATTGGTCGTACCGATTTACTTGAAGCAGTAGAAGGCTTTACCGCGAAGCAAACCAAATTGGATCTATCCAACATTCTAGAAGCTCCCGTCTCGCCTGAAGGTCATCCGCTGTTTTGGACAGAGCCAAACAAACCGTTTGATAAAGCTGAGCTCAATCAAAAGATCATTGATGATGCCATGCATGCGGTAGAAAACAGCCAATCAGCAAGTTTCTTCTACAATGTCATCAACACTGATCGTTCTGTGGGTGCTCGCTTATCTGGCGAAATAGCGAAGCGCTATGGCAACCAAGGATTGGCGGCTTCCCCTATCAAAATCTATCTTGACGGCACTGCCGGCCAGTCGTTTGGCGTTTGGAATACGGGTGGCGTAGAGCTTTACCTCACAGGTGATGCGAATGACTACGTAGGGAAAGGCATGGCAGGCGGCAAGATCGCCATTAAACCTCACTTAGGTACAGCGTTCAAGTGTCATGAAGCCACCATTATTGGTAACACGTGTTTGTACGGCGCAACGGGCGGTAAACTGTTCGCGGCAGGTAAAGCGGGTGAGCGTTTTGGGGTACGTAACTCAGGTACGATTGCCGTCATTGAAGGTGCGGGAGATAACGCTTGTGAGTACATGACAGGCGGTATTGTTGCCATTCTAGGTGCAACAGGCGTGAACTTTGGTGCAGGTATGACCGGAGGCTTTGCCTATGTTCTGGATGAAAACCAAAGCTTTGAAGGTCGAGTCAATACTGAATCTGTCGAAGCCATTTCATTGTCCGATCTATACATCCACCAAGAGCATTTGCGCGGCCTGATTGCGGAACACCTTGAAGAAACAGGGTCGAGCCACGCAGAAAATATTTTGGCGAACTTTGATGAATGGATTCCAAAGTTCTATTTGGTGAAACCACAAGCGGCAGATCTTCGCACGCTACTTGGTCACCAGAGCCGCAGTGCCGCTGAGCTGCGCGTTCAAGCCCAGTAATCATGGAGGATGTTTGAATCATGAGTCAGAACGTTTATCAATTTATCGATGTTCAACGCGTAGATCCTGCGAAGAAGCCTATCAAAGTTCGTAAGATCGAGTTCGTTGAAATCTATGAACCGTTTACCAAACAACAAGCGACTGCGCAGGCGGATCGCTGCTTAGATTGCGGTAACCCATACTGTGAATGGAAGTGCCCAGTACACAACTACATCCCTCAATGGCTAAAACTGGCAAATGAGGGACGTATTCTTGAAGCGGTTGAACTATCGCATCAAACCAATAGCCTACCGGAGGTATGTGGGCGCGTTTGTCCTCAAGACCGTCTATGTGAAGGTTCATGCACGCTTAATGATGACTTTGGTGCCGTCACCATCGGTAATATAGAAAAGTACATTACCGACAAAGCCTTTGAAATGGGCTGGAAGCCAGATATGTCCAAGGTGGAGTGGACCGATAAAAAGGTCGCAATCATTGGAGCTGGCCCAGCAGGCTTGGCAGCCGCTGATATCCTAGTGCGCAATGGCGTTAAGCCAGTCGTGTTTGACCGCTACCCAGAAATCGGCGGACTACTGACTTTCGGTATCCCTTCGTTCAAGCTTGAAAAAGGGGTAATGGAAAATCGTCGCCGTGTGTTCACTGAAATGGGCGTCGAGTTCCGCATGAACGTGGAAGTCGGTAAAGATGTACAAATGCAAGATCTAATCGATGAGTACGATGCCATTTTCTTAGGCGTTGGCACCTATAAATACATGCGTGCAGGACTAGGAAATGAGGATGCGCCGGGTGTATATGACGCGCTGCCATTTTTAATTTCGAATACCTACAAAGTCATGGAGCTTGAGAACAACCAACCTTTTATCGACATGGCAGGAAAGAAAGTGGTCGTGCTTGGTGGTGGCGATACCGCAATGGACTGTGTACGAACCTCTATTCGCCAAGGAGCCTCCAATGTGATTTGTGCTTATCGTCGTGACGAAGCCAACATGCCTGGCTCTCGTCGCGAGGTAAAAAACGCGAAGGAAGAAGGCGTGAAGTTCATGTTTAACCTGCAACCACTCGGTGTGGAGGTCGACGCCTCAGGTAACGTATCGGGCGTTAAAGTGGTAAAAACCGCTTTAGGTGAGCCCGATGATGCAGGTCGTCGCAGACCAGAACCAGTGGAAGGCAGTGAACATGTATTGCCTGCGGATGCCGTGATCATGGCATTTGGTTTCCAGCCACACAAAATGGACTGGTTGGAACCGTATGGTGTCGATTTAGACCAATGGGGACGTATCAAGGCACCTGTTGAGCAAGCGTTCATGTACCAAACCAGCAATGCGAAAATCTTCGCTGGCGGTGATGCGGTCCGTGGCTCAGACCTCGTCGTAACCGCCATTGATGAAGGGCGAAAAGCGGCAGAAGGCATTCTTGATTACCTAGAAGTCTAATCACAGCTAACATCACAAAAAGGATCCTATTATTGGATCCTTTTTCTTTTGTATCCATATAATTAGAAGCAAAATTATAAGAGTAAATACAATGAAAAAAGCCGCTCTCCTTTCCATCGCTTTACTCAGCCTTACAGCCTGCAGCCAAGGAGTCACCAGTATGCCAGATCGTTCTCAATCACCTTGTGGTGACAAACCAAATTGCGTTTCAACTCAGGACTCAAGAGACAAGTTTCAATTAGCACCTTTTTTGCTCACTGAGTCCGCAACGTTAGATGCCATTGAGCAAGCCGCGCTTCAACTTCCTGGCGCCAAAACCGCGGTAAAAGAGGGTGATTACCTTCGGATAGAATGCACATCTAAAATCATGCGCTTCGTGGATGACCTCGAATTAAAAGTAGCAGGAGACAAACTGATTGTTCGCTCAGAGTCACGTGTGGGCTATTCTGACTTTGGCGTAAACAGAAAGCGCGCCGAACAATTACGAGAAAAGCTCACTCAAGCTAAGCTCATGAAATAGAAAACTGCTCACGGGGAGTGCTATACTCTCGGCCAACTAAAATATTTACCGAAAGAGAGTGTTATGAAAGTTGGTATCATCGGTGCGATGGAACAAGAAGTGACCATCCTGAAAGAAGCAATCACAAACTGCAAAACCGTAAATAAAGCAGGTTGTACGTTTTTCTCTGGTCAAATTAATGATGTAGAAGTAGTCGTACTACAATCAGGTATCGGTAAAGTTGCAGCTGCAGTAGGCACTACCATTCTTCTTGATGAATACCAGCCAGATGTTGTGATTAACACAGGCTCTGCTGGTGGCTTCGATTCAAGCCTAAATCTAGGTGATGTTGTTATCTCAACAGAAGTTCGTCATCACGATGCAGACGTGACCGCTTTTGGTTATGAAATTGGCCAAATGGCTGGCCAGCCTGCTGCATTCAAAGCGGATGAAAAGCTAATGGATTTAGCAGAAAAGGCACTAGCGCAAATGGAAAACACTCATGCAGTTCGCGGCCTGATCTGTACTGGTGATGCATTTGTTTGCACCGCTGAACGCCAAGAGTTTATTCGTAAGCACTTCCCATCCGTTATCGCGGTAGAAATGGAAGCATCTGCTATCGCTCAAACTTGTCACCAATTCAACACGCCGTTTGTTGTTGTGCGCGCAATCTCTGATGTCGCTGATAAAGAGTCACCAATGAGCTTTGATGAGTTCCTACCGCTAGCAGCAAAAAGCTCTTCTGAAATGGTATTCAAAATGCTGGAACTCATTAAGTAAACGACTCATTCATGGAAGAAGTTTTTCAGTCATTTTATGCCAACGGTGCGCTCCTTATTATGTGGGGCGCACTGCTCTTTCACCTTATTTTACCAATCCCCCGTTCATCGCATCCCATCACTTTATGGCGAAAGTTAGCTGAGAACCTCGCCAACAAAGTAAACAATAATCATAGTTACTCACAGAGCCTGACCTCCGGCAGTCTTGCATTGGGCTTGATGCTATTGCCTTGCTTGATCTTGCTGATTGCCGTGGAGCCATTCGTTTGGCAAGTGCCTTTATACGAACTAGTGCTATTGATCATTGCTTTGGACTGGCGCAACAGCGAAGCCTTAACAAAACAACTCGTCACAAGTATGTCGAGAGAAGACAAAGCCCAGTGCCGACAATTACTGAGACCATATCTTAATCGCGATACTGACAGCCTCTCGATCATCGGCATAGGTAAAGCAAGCTCAGAAGCTGTGATTATGGGATACAGCCGCAACGTAATCGGTGTGTTATTTTGGTACGCACTCGCAGGTGGTATTGGTGCGTTAATGTATCGACTAACCACAGAGTTAGCTCGAGTTTGGTCCCCTAGCCGACGCCAATATTTGCCCTTTGGTAAACCTGCCGTTCAGCTGGTTGCCGCTCTGGATATTATTCCACTTCGTCTCTTTGCCATACTTTTAGCTGTAGGAAAGAACGTAAGCAATGTGCTTTCTGGTGTACAGCAACAAGCGAAGTCTTGGCCACTACCTGGACCTGCCTGGGTGTTGTGTACCATCGGACACAAACTACAACTCTCTTTATGCGGCCCTGCTATCTATCAAGGTATACGTGCGGAACGCGCTAAAATCGGTGGACGCATTGCCCCATCGGCTATTCACCTTTCACAAATACATACGCTGCTCGTTTGGCGAGTCTTCGTTTGGATAGCTATCCAAAGTCTGCTTTTAGGAATGATTTATCAAGGATTATGATGAATAAACTATGCTTCGCATTAACGCTGTTTGTTTCGACAGCGACCTTCGCCCAAACACCAGCGCAACGCATTGTAAGTTTAGCTCCGCATGCCACTGAAATTGCCTTTGCGGCAGGGCTAGGAGACAAGCTTGTTGCTGTCAGCGAAATGAGTGATTATCCAGAGCAGGCAAAGCAGCTGGAAAGAGTCTCTAATTACCAAGGAATTAAATTAGAGCGCATTATTGCTCTTCAACCGGATTTAGTCATTGCTTGGCCGGCAGGAAACCCGGCAAAAGAGCTGGAGAAAATTAAACAGTTCGGCATTCCTATCTATTATTCCACTACAGGCTCACTGGAAGATATCGCCAATAATATCGAGCAGCTAAGCCAATACAGCGAAACCCCGCAAATAGGACAAAAGGCCGCTGAAGATTTTAGAACGCAACTGAATACACTAAAAGAGAAGTACAACACGCATGAGAAAGTTCGTTACTTTTATCAGTTGAGTGAAAAGCCTATCATCACTGTCGCCGGGAAGAACTGGCCAAGTGAAGTCTTTACTTTTTGCGGTGGTGAAAACATTTTCGCAGCATCCAGCGCGCCTTATCCTCAGGTCAGCATCGAGCAGGTCATCACTCGCCAACCAGAGGTTATTTTTACTTCTCGTCACGCAATGAGTAATGATGGTATGTGGGCAGAGTGGAGCAATGAGCTTCCCGCGCTTGGAAATAAACACATCTGGTCTCTAAACTCAGATTGGATTAACCGCCCAACCCCACGCACACTAAATGCGATCACAGAAGTGTGTGAGCACTTTAAAAGCGTTCGTCAAAAACGCTAACGATTTCGTGGCAAATACCGTACAATTTCCGCCCATTTTTTCTCACACTATATAAAGGTACTAAGTAACATGGACTCCATGCTGCTTTATATGATCGATTTGTTCGGTACCGCTGTTTTCGCTATCTCTGGCGTGTTACTGGCGGGCCGTTTAAAAATGGATCCATTCGGCGTTATCGTTCTCGGCAGTGTGACTGCTATTGGTGGCGGAACAATCCGAGACATGGCGCTAGGTGCCACTCCTGTATTTTGGATAACAGATACTACGTACTTATGGGTGATATTTGTTACGTGTCTACTAACCATGCTCGTTGTACGCAGACCAAAACGGCTGTCATGGTGGGTATTACCCGTCTGTGATGCGATCGGCCTTGCAGTATTTGTAGGAATAGGTGTAGAGAAAGCCCTCGCTTACAACGCGTCTGGGATGGTCGCCGTGATCATGGGAGTCATTACTGGTTGTGGTGGTGGTATTATACGTGATGTGCTGGCTCGCGAAGTTCCTATGGTATTAAGAAGCGAAGTCTACGCTACGGCATGTATTATTGGCGGCATCTTCCATACGATGGCGGTAAACATGGGTTATGACCACTCAACGGCTTTACTCGCTGGTGTAATCTCAACGCTCATTATACGTCTCGGTGCTATTCGTTGGCATCTATCCCTGCCAACTTTCGCAATTAATCGTTAAACACAAATTACATGATTCGGTCATGGAGTCGACTGAGTGTCGGCTCCTCTCATTTATACTCATTTGATTCGCCAATTCTTGTACAATTCGCTAAATTATTTCAACCATTCCTAACTTTCATTAATTATTATGTTGCTTGAAGGTATTGAGACGTTACTTGTCCTCAGTAAAGAAAAAACCATGAGCCGTACGGGCAGCCAACTCTATATTAGTCAATCTGCGGTGAGTAAGCGCATTTCGAATCTAGAGAAGAAGTTAGGAAAAAAATTGATTGAGCCAAGTGGTCGGCACATAAAGCTGACCTCCGATGGCCTTGCGCTCATCAACACGATCGAGCCAACGTTCAATGAGTTAAGAGGTCAGATCTATGATCAGCAAGAAATAGAAGATACTTCTTTGATCAAGATAGACTGCTCTGAAACCTTAGTCGCTGGATACCTTAGTGTGATCATGGCAGAACGCTTTGCCCATGACCAGTACATACGAATATCGACCAATCATACACCACGCATTATTGAGAACGTCAAATCAGGTAAAGCGACACTGGGATTCTGTGCTGGTTATTTACCGCCTCATCATGGATTAATGAGCCTTCACCTCGCTGATGAACCTTTTTCAATCGTCAGTAGATACCCACTTTCGCAACTACCCAAAGCCATTTTGACCAATGACTTAACCAATCATGCCAACACTTACCAACAAGCTATTTTGTCAAAATACGGAATTGAGCCTTTGATGGAAATGGATTCATACACTGCGGCAGCACAACTGGCTTTGGGCGGAATGGCTCCCGCTTTAATTCCTAAATCTATCCTGAAGACACTTAATATCACACCCAAATTCTGCTATGACTTTGAAGAACTAGGACAGTTAATTCGACCAATACATATCTGCTTGCGCCACAGCACATATCGCAGCGAACGAGTTAAAGCACTGACAGAATCCATTGCTGATGTTGTTGCCAAAGAAGTTTCGTTGCCATTAGCATCGACATCACAACAACTAGACAATTGAAGTAGAGTATAATGTAAAAGTGTATTTTATAGTCATTTTACAAAAACATAGTACTCACTTAAAAACCATCGAGAACTAAGTTCCTCAGAATAATGGTATCCATGACTTTCAGCATAAGACAGCAGCCACTCATTAAATATATAAGAAAACAAAAAGCTAGAAACTAATAAAACAAAACATAATTTAAAAAGATTTTTAAGTTTTTCTTTATTTGGCTTTCTCTTAGTAGAAACAGTATAAATAGAAACATAAGAAAGCAAAGCAAATAAAAAACCGGATGAAAATAACTGAATATTCTGACCACCTAAAGATAAACTTTCCTGATCGGATGAAATTGATCCAAAAAAATCCAACAAATCAGATACCGGAAGATAAATCATAAAATATGTACATATAGGAAATAGAATTGAACCTATAATAAATGTTCTATAATCTATTTCTTCATTTTTCATAATGAAAAACCACTATTTTTAAAGCTTTGCATCGCTCGGTATTGGTTTGTTTTATCTTTCATTTTTCCACCTCTTCTTTTTGAGACCAAAATAGCATAATTTCCTTTTGGAACCTCTTTGTAAGGTTAAATTCTTCATTTATTTTACTAGTTGTAAAGCTGGCAACAACACCGACAAAAACAACCACAAACAGAGCCTCTGAACCACCAGCAGCGACAAAACCTACAGAAACCATCGTTTTTAATGTTATACTAGCAACTAAAGCAGCCAAACCCACTTTAATAATGTCACTTGCTATAACTCCAAATAATTTAGACAATACTCTTTTATTTGACTCTTTAAATAAATACTCAGCTATTATATAAGATGTGACAAAAATAACAGTAATAACTGCACCTTGCTTAACCGTCTGTAATACCTTTTCTTTTCCTATAGCAAAACTTACGGCCATCGGTGGCGAAATCTTACCAGACAAAGCCATAACTTTTCTTTGTAAACTAGGTGTTCCTTTAATTACAATATGATTAAAACCACCATACTTCTCAACTGCAATAGGAGCTGCGCTACCTAACAAGGCTACAGCAACTCTACCTAAATACGCCAAATCATCTACAGTTACATAGTAGTTTGCAATAAATTCTAACTTACCCTTTAAACTATTCCATCGAAGCTGTTCATGCTTAGGGATAAATTTAATAACATATTTATCAAATTCATTGATAGAAAATGCATAGCATTCTCTTTTTGACTGGGTATTATCTCGAGATATAATAGGATACATATAACCAACAATTAAATATTCTAAACTTAGCATTCTAACTTTATTAAATAAAAATTGTTTATTACTTTTTCATTTTAAGTACGATATCACACTATAATGAAATCATAGATATATCAGTATTTCTTTACATATAATTCATGAGTAGGCGTAGTTGAACGTAGAGAACGAGTTATAATACTGACAAAATCCATTGCTGATGTTGTTGCCAAAGAAGTTTCGTTGCCATGAGCATCGACATCACAATAACTAGAGGACGAATCCATTTTTGCCCTTTACTTACCACGACCTTCGCCCCTAACTGAGCACCAAGAAAACCGCCAACAGCCATGGTTAAGCCAAGCTTCCACACTGGCAACCCGGCTAAGATAAAAAAGAGTAGTGCCGCTATGTTTGACGTGAAATTGAGGATTTTTGTTCTAGCAGTGGCTTCGACCAAAGAAAAGTGACCCAGTGCAACAAAACAAACAGTAAAAATAGATCCAGTCCCAGGGCCAAAAAAGCCATCATAGAAACCGATCCCCCCACCAATGCATAGCGCAAACATCGCTTCAGATAACTTTGGTTCTCCATCGATTTTTCGCGTACTTGGCGCGAGTAAAAAATAGAGGGAAATGGCTATCAAAAGAACAGGGATCAAACTGGTGAGTACGCTAGCATCAATAAACTGCACAGCCTCGGCACCGATCGCTGCACCGATAAAAGTACAGAGTATCGCGAAACGCATTTCCTTTAGGCTGACAATACCGTTACGCACGAAATACCAGCTAGCAGAGAAACTGCCAAACGAACTTTGTAACTTGTTGGTTGCTAGAGCTTGAGTCGGACTCAACCCCGCTGCCAAAAGCGCAGGGAGCGTAATGAGCCCTCCCCCACCAGCCATCGCATCAATAAAGCCTGCGGCAGTCGCAACAAAAAATAGAGCCAACAAAATCTCAACCGTGATTTCCACTACACATCCTTTTTATTTAAAGAGGCATCAAAGAGGAAAAACGGTAGCACTTATTCACAAAACCACCAATGGAAAGTCAAGACACCAATCTATTCCTAATTTTCATCTTTGTGAAATTTTCATTTTAGTTTCACAAAAAAAAGATACATGCCTCAAGGATACGAATGAAATAGTATTTTCATTGTGTCAGCCGTGTAGGCAAGGTCATAATAAAATTATGGTTTCAAGGAGAAAACGATGTACCCTGCAATACAACAAGACTCAAGTAGCAATACCAAAGAAGTACATATAGTATCAGTAAGCGTATTTGATGACTTAATTAACAAAAACATCAAAAGGAAAGGTGTTACTGAAAAATGGAAAGTTATCAAAAATAAACTAGAAAATACTGCAAACTATTACACAACAGCCGATGATCTTATATTTTTAACAAAACTAGCGAATAATCTAAGCGGAGCAACAAACCCTGTCCATATAAATTACTATTCTGGCCAACCACATTTTGTCTTTACGGGGACACCGGCCCTGAGAATAAAGTTAAGTGCTTTGGGTTCTCATGCACCGACTCCAACAATTACTAACTTTGCTGTAGGTCCAAAAAGTGCTATCCAGTCTATTAAAAGTGGAACAATTATTACAATCGTACTAGTAAGCTCTTTTAGAGCAATGGAACACTTCTTTTCGGAAAAGAATAAATCAACATTACTGAGTTTGTTTGGCACAATAACTAGTGACATCCTAAAGTTAGGAATTTCATCCGCAATTGCTGCAATTGCTGTAAAAGGAATTTCTGGAGCTACTACTATTTTCGCTCTAACTTCTGGCCCATTATTTTTAGCTATAGGTATAAGCTTGGTTATTGGGAGCATATTAAATCATATAGATAAAAAGCATAATATAACAAAAAAATTCAAATTAACATTAGAGAAAAAACTAGATGAATCAATAAAAAATGAAATAAATCAAGAAGAAGCAAGAATAAAAAATTTAATTGGTTCTACATATATAAAAAATGGAATGTTTTTATGAAAAAAGAAGACAACCTAGATCTAACATCAACATTTTTAACATCACTGTTATTCCTTTCTCTAGGATTGTTATGCATTTATTTTTTTTACAACGATACCATAAATAACATAAAAGACATATATAACGAAGAACGTATTATAGAAATTTCTCAGGGATCATTTTATGGGTTATTTGGAAGCTGGGTATTTATATCTATATTTATTCTTTTAATTACTGTGTTTTTAAAAAAAAGAAAATTATCATATAAGAAAGAAGGCATGTTCATTAAAGTTATAATTTCTTTTTCAATTATAACAATTATAGCACCAAGTGCATTTGTGTTTCTCACTAAAAAACACTTAACAAATCAGGGTTACTCTGTTTCAATTGATAAAGAAGACTCCTGGCTACAAGATAAGGTTTATATTTTCAAAAAATAAACTTCAATTTATGTTACATAAAAGAAATTAAAATTTGAGAAAAAATTCAATTAGCATAGCGAACATCTCAATAAGTGTATGTTTATACTTGGCATTGACTATTGGTCTGACTATTAGCTTAAGCATTTGGAATGACTGGTTTTCTTTCACTCAACACATTGATCTAGATACGTACCTTCTTACATTGGGAGCTATTACGGTTGTTGTTGTATGCATTCCAAACATCCTGACAATAAGCAAAGGATTAAGTATTGCTGCAAAAATAAACTTAATCACTATCTCTTTTATCATTCTTACCTGCAGTATCAACTTTGTTGTAGCAAGTGGTAGTACTATTTCTTCATCTTTAGGAACATTGCTTGCCATAATTAGCTTGATGATCTTCAAAAGCGAAGCATACCAATCGTTCCTAGCACATTTTAATACTCTTCATTTTAGAAAAACCTAGATATAAAAAAGCCCGCTCAAATGAGCGGGCAATGAGGTTGTCATATAAGCCCTATTTTTCGGGCTTACTGATTTTTATCTATTACGCTTCTAGGCTAGCTTTCACCTTTGCGTGTAGCTCTTGAACCGAAGTTACTGACGCTTTTGCATCTGCAGTGTGAGACATACATGTAGCGAACGCTGCGTTCAGTGTCGTTGTGTAGTTCACTTTTTCTGCCAGTGCACCGCGGCGTAGAACTTTCGAATCTTCAATCGCTTGACGACCAGCAGCCGTGTTTACAATGTAGGTGTATTCGTTGTTCTTGATGCGGTCAAGAATGTGTGGACGACCTTCGTGTACTTTGTTTACCAAACGTGGGTTAATACCCGCTTCGCCCAGAATTACAGCAGTACCGTGTGTCGCATCCAACTGGTAACCCAGTTTCACTAGCTTAGAAGCTAGGTCAACAACACGCTCTTTATCGCCTTCACGTACAGACAGTAGCGCACGACCACCTTCAGGGTAAACTGCACCACAACCTAGCTCTGCTTTCGCGTAAGCTTCTGCGAATGTTGCGCCAACGCCCATTACTTCACCTGTTGAGCGCATTTCTGGGCCCAATAGCGGATCAACGCCAGGGAACTTGTTGAACGGCAGAACCACTTCTTTCACTGAGTAGTAAGGAGGGATAATCTCTTTAGTAAAGCCTTGTGACTCTAGAGATTGACCCGCCATTACACGTGCAGCGATTTTCGCTAGAGGTGCACCTGTCGCTTTCGATACGAATGGTACCGTACGAGCAGCACGAGGGTTCACTTCGATTAGGTAAACGTCGTTGTCTTTCACAGCAAACTGCGTGTTCATCAAACCGCGTACACCGAGTTCGAACGCCAGCTTCTCAACTTGCTCACGCATCTTGTCTTGAATTTCCTGACTTAGCGTGTATGCAGGCAGTGAACATGCAGAGTCACCAGAGTGAACACCGGCTTGTTCGATGTGTTCCATGATACCGCCGATAACGACGCGTTCACCGTCACAGATAGCATCAATATCAACTTCGGTTGCATCATCCAAGAAACGGTCTAGTAGAACTGGAGACTCGTTCGATACGCTTACTGCTTCATTGAAGTAGCGACGCAGGTCTTGCTCGTCGTATACGATTTCCATCGCACGACCACCGAGTACATAAGATGGACGAACAACTAATGGGAAGCCAATTTCTTTCGACTTCTCAACCGCTTGCTCCATCGTTGTTACTGTCGCGTTTTCTGGCTGAAGTAGACCTAAACGGTCAACAGCGGCTTGGAAGCGTTCACGGTCTTCCGCACGGTCTATAGCATCTGGGCTCGTACCAATGATTGGAACACCAGCCGCTTCTAGAGCACGAGCCAGTTTAAGTGGCGTTTGACCACCGTACTGAACAATTACACCTTTTGGTTTTTCAACGCGAGCGATAGACAGTACATCTTCCAGAGTTACTGGTTCGAAGTACAGACGATCAGACGTATCGTAGTCAGTAGATACCGTTTCTGGGTTACAGTTAACCATAATGGTTTCGTAACCGTCTTCACGCAGCGCAAGTGATGCGTGTACACAACAGTAGTCGAATTCAATGCCTTGGCCGATACGGTTTGGACCACCACCAAGAACCATGATCTTGTCTTTGTCTGTTGGGTTGGCTTCACACTCTTCATCGTAAGATGAGTACATGTAAGCCGTGTCAGAAGAAAACTCTGCGGCACACGTATCCACACGTTTGTAAACCGGGTGAATATCAAACTGCTCACGAGCACGGCGAATTTCACTTTCAGCGACACCAAGCAGTTTAGACAAGCGCGCATCAGAGAAGCCTTTACGTTTCATCTGGCGAAGCACTTCTTTGGTTAAACCTGCGTAGCCGCCCGCCTTGACTTGCTCTTCGAGTTTTACGATTTCTTCGATTTGAACCAGGAACCAACGGTCAATTTGAGTCAAGTTGAACACGCCGTCAACTGACATGCCAGCTCGGAATGCATCGGCGATGTACCAGATACGCTCAGCGCCTGCTTCTTTAAGTTCGTGACGAATCTTAGTCAGTGCATCTGGTGCTTCTAAATCGACCATCTCGTCAAAACCAGTTGCGCCAACTTCTAGGCCACGAAGTGCTTTGTGAAGAGATTCTTGTTGGTTACGACCAATTGCCATTACCTCACCAACCGATTTCATCTGAGTAGTCAGACGGTCGTTTGCGCCAGCAAATTTCTCGAAGTTAAAGCGAGGAATCTTAGTTACGACGTAGTCGATAGTTGGCTCGAATGATGCTGGTGTTGCACCGCCCGTGATGTCGTTTTGTAGTTCGTCCAGAGTAAAGCCAACAGCAAGCTTCGCGGCAATCTTAGCGATTGGGAAACCTGTTGCTTTTGACGCTAACGCAGAAGAGCGAGATACACGTGGGTTCATCTCGATGATAACCATACGGCCATCTTTCGGGTTGATACCAAACTGTACGTTTGAACCACCTGTTTCAACACCAATTTCACGTAGAACGGCTAGCGATGCATTACGCATTAGCTGGTATTCTTTGTCAGTCAGTGTCTGTGCTGGTGCTACTGTGATTGAGTCACCCGTGTGGATACCCATTGGATCAAAGTTTTCGATTGAACATACGATGATACAGTTGTCCGCTTTGTCACGAACGACTTCCATTTCGTACTCTTTCCAACCGATTAGTGACTCATCGATAAGAAGTTCGTTGGTCGGAGATAAGTCCAGACCGCGACGACAGATTTCTTCGAACTCTTCTTTGTTGTACGCGATACCACCACCAGTGCCACCCATGGTGAACGATGGACGGATGATACAAGGGAAGCCAACCATATCTAAAACTTTGTAAGCTTCTTCCATGCTCTTCGCTGTATCTGCGCGAGGACACTCAAGGCCGATAGACTTCATCGCTTTATCAAAACGAGAACGGTCTTCCGCTTTGTCGATTGCATCTGCAGTTGCGCCGATCATCTCTACGCCGAATTCTTCTAGTACGCCGTGTTTCTCTAAGTCTAACGCACAGTTAAGTGCAGTCTGGCCACCCATGGTTGGCAAAACTGCATCTGGACGCTCTTTTTCAATGATCTTGCGTACCACTTCCCATTGGATTGGCTCGATGTAAGTCGCATCAGCCATCTCTGGGTCTGTCATGATCGTTGCTGGGTTCGAGTTAACCAGAATAACTCGGTAGCCTTCTTCACGAAGTGCTTTACAGGCTTGTGCGCCAGAGTAGTCAAACTCACATGCCTGACCGATAACAATCGGACCAGCACCAAGAATTAGAATACTTTGAATGTCAGTACGTTTTGGCATTATCTACTACTCCGAATTAAGCGCTGTGTTTTTTGATTAGTTCGATAAAGTGGTCAAATAGCGGTGCCGCGTCATGTGGACCTGGGCTCGCTTCTGGGTGACCTTGGAAGCTAAATGCTGGCTTGTCTGTGCGGTGAATACCTTGCAAAGAGCCATCAAATAACGATACGTGAGTAGCACGTAAGTTTTCCGGTAACGTTGCTTCATCTGCCGCAAAGCCGTGGTTTTGCGAAGTGATCATAACAACGTTACGGTCTAAATCTTTTACTGGGTGGTTTGCACCATGGTGACCAAACTTCATTTTCACGGTTTGTGCACCTGACGCTAACGCAAGGATTTGGTGACCTAAACAGATACCGAAGATAGGTAAGCCTTTTTCTAGGAACACTTTTGTCGCTTCAATCGCGTAAGTACATGGTTCTGGATCACCAGGGCCATTTGATAGGAAAACACCGTCCGGGTTCATCGCAAGCACTTCTTCCGCTGACGTTTCAGCAGGAACAACCGTTAAGCGGCAACCGCGGTCAACCAACATTCGCAGGATGTTGCGTTTTGCGCCGAAGTCGTAAGCAACGACGTGGTATGGCAGCTCGCTGTCATCTTTCGCCTCTGGAAGTCCACCTTCAAGCGTCCACGAACCTTGTTTCCATTGATACGCTTCTTTCGTTGTAACTTCTTTCGCAAGGTCCATTCCTTTTAAGCCTGGGAATTCTTTTGCTTTCGCTAGAGCCAAAGCTTCATCTAGGTTATTACCCGCAACAATACAACCGTTTTGAGCACCTTTTTCACGCAAGATACGAGTGAGCTTTCGCGTATCAATATCAGCGATGCCAACGATATTTTGAGACTTAAGGTAATCAGAGAGGGATTGTTCATTACGGAAGTTAGAAGCGATAAGAGGAAGGTCGCGAATCACAAGGCCTTGTGCATGAATGGAAGAGGATTCTTCATCTTCGGAAGTGGTTCCGGTATTGCCAATGTGAGGATAAGTAAGGGTGACGATTTGCTGAGAATAGGAAGGATCAGTGAGGATTTCTTGATACCCCGTCATCGAGGTATTAAAAACGACTTCACCAACGGAAATACCATCTGCCCCTATGGACACTCCGTGGAACACTGTCCCATCTTCTAGGACTAACAGTGCTAATTTACCCAAGACAACCTCCAGAATAAAAATGCAAAAAAAATAAATCAAACTGCAAACATGCCTTCCTTTACCTATAAAATCTACATAAATAGGTATTTCAGACAAATTGGCGGTATTCTAAAGTTGGACTGGAAACCTGTCAACCTACAATCAAAAATAAATTATCAGTTTCTAGCGAGTAAGGTCATTTCGAATCAGTAAGGCTCAAAAAGACAACTTTTGAATGCTATTACATAGGGAGGGATAGAGGTTTAATGAATTTTACAAATTTGAACTTTTTAGGGATCACAAAAAATTATGAGTTTTTAACGCAAACGTTCACCAAGACAAAAACAGGAACACTTTTAACGGTTACACACAAAAACAAAGCCAAAACAGACAAAAACACAACAAAAGTAAGTGCTAAAATCTTCTCTATCAGAATCATTTTATTTACAAATAATTCTATAGATATAAAAAAGCCGGCTAGCGCCGGCGAATAATTATGTATTTAGAGTTCATTCAATCCCAAAACATCTGTCATGGTATAAAAGCCCGCAGGTTTAGCACTCAACCAAACGGCAGCCTTTACGGCCCCATTAGCAAACGTCATGCGATCAGTCGCTTTGTGCGTTATTTCCACTCGTTCCCCGATATCAGCAAACATAGCTGTATGCTCACCGACGATATCGCCAGCGCGAATCGTAGCAAAGCCGATCTCATCTTTTGTTCTTTCACCAGTAATGCCTTCTCGGGCATAGACAGCTACATCATTCAGCTTATTACCCATCGCACCAGCAATAGCTTCTCCCATTCCGATAGCGGTACCAGAGGGGGCATCAACTTTATAGCGATGGTGTGCTTCAACAATCTCGATATCACAGTAATCCCCCATCACTTTGGCCGCTTTCTCAAGAAGCTTAAAGACAAGGTTTACGCCTACAGAATAATTTGGCGCCATCACAACAGGCACTTGCTTGGCTGCTTCATCGATAAGATCACGCTCTGCATCGCTGAAGCCAGTCGTCCCAATCACAATGCTCTTACCGTATTTCTTACACAACTCGAGATTCGCTAATGTGCTTACTGGAGCGGTGAAATCGATGATTACATCAAAATTATCGACGTCTTTAGCAAGATCATCCGTTAAGAGCACATCGAATTTACCTTCACCACAAAGCTCACCGATATCGACGCCGACAAGTGAAGACTCAGGTCGTTCTGATCCCGCGCTCACTGTCGCTTCAGGATTAAGGTGTGAAGCTTTAACCAAATTGCGGCCCATTCGGCCAGCTGCTCCTGCGATTGCAATACGAACCATTGCGCTTTCTCTCCTTCTCTGGATAACGAGGTTTGCTCTCGTTCTCTCGTTTCGCTTAATCTGTTTAAACTAACAACATACCGTGGTTACCACAAGCAAGTTCATCGAGCTTAAGCAAACTCTTTTACAACACGCTCCAAGATAGGTACGTTCGCTTCAGGAAAGGTGTAGTCGCCCAATTCGCTGATTTCAACCCAGCATCCTTCTTGACCTTCTCGACCGTAAGGCTCATTACTGAATTGAGATACTGTAATAAAATCAAACTTGAGTGATTTGTCTGGATAGTCGTATTCCAAATGTTCAAAAGGGGCTTGCTCAATAACTTCAATTCCTACTTCTTCTTCGAGTTCTCTTGTAATAGCAAGCTCAATGCTTTCTCCCGGCTCGACTTTGCCACCCGGAAACTCCCAAAACCCGCCTTTGTGCTTATCATCAGGACGCTTTGTAATAAAGATCTTTGATTTGTCTTGGTTAAAAATAATTGCCGCGACTATGTGAATTCTTTTCATGGGGATTCCTAACTCTCAAGACCGTTGTACTTTACTATTGTGACAACGAGCTTCTACATCTCAAAAACTTTCTGACCTATCAAACTTATGGAATTTGATAGCCAAAGAATTTATTTAAAAAAAGAGTCGCCTAAGCGACTCTTTGATAAATAATCCGACTAACAGATTAGTCGATTTTGCCGTGGCACTGTTTGTACTTCTTGCCACTGCCACAAGGGCAAGGTTCATTACGACCTACTTTACGTTCATCACGTACCATTGGTTGATTTGAACCTTCTTCAGATTCTTCGCCTTCAGAAAGCGGATTTTGTGCTGCAGCGTGTTGCGCTTGCGCACGACGAGCGGCTTCTTCAGCTTGCGCACGACGCTGTTCTTCCATACGTTCAACTTCTTCTTGTTGCTGAACGCGAACACGAGATAGAACAGTAATAACGTCTGTTTTCAGCGCTTCTAGTAGACCCTCAAACAGTTCAAACGACTCACGTTTGTATTCTTGTTTTGGGTTCTTCTGTGCGTAACCGCGTAAATGGATACCTTGACGCAAGTGATCCATCGCAGCCAAATGCTCTTTCCAAAGCGTATCCAGAGTCTGAAGCATGACCGATTTTTCGAAGTTGCGAAGCACTTGTGCACCCACCACTTCCTCTTTCTCTTTGTACACTTCAACGGCTAGGTTGATGATCTTTTCACGTAATGCTTCTTCGTAAAGCTTGTCGTCTTCTTCAAGCCATTGCTTCACTGGCGCATCAAGATCGAAGTCCGCTTTCAAGCGCTCTTGTAGACCTTCAACATCCCACATATCTTCTAGTGACTGTGGTGGAATGTACTCATCAATAACCGCTGTTAGCACATCTTCACGGTTTTGCTCGATCATGCCGCTGATGTCTTCAACGTTCATTAACTCGTCACGCAGTTCGTAGACAACCTTACGTTGATCGTTCGCTACATCATCGTATTCAAGCAGCTGCTTACGGATATCAAAGTTCCGACCTTCCACTTTGCGCTGTGCTTTTTCAATTGAGCGAGAAAGCATTTTCGATTCAATAGCTTCACCTTCTTCCATACCACTTTGAATAAGGCTCGCCATACGATCAGAAGTGAAAATACGTAGCAAAGAGTCTTCCATAGATAGGTAGAAGCGCGATGAACCCGCATCACCTTGACGACCGGAACGACCACGTAGCTGGTTATCAATACGGCGAGATTCGTGGCGCTCAGTACCGATGATATGTAGACCACCAGCTTCTAGCACTTGGTCATGCACCACTTTCCACTCTGCTTTAATCGCATCGATTTGCTCTTGAGTTGGGTTCTCTAAAGCTTCAACTTTTGATTGCCAGCTACCGCCAAGCACAATGTCCGTACCACGACCGGCCATGTTGGTCGCGATAGTTACCGCACCAGGCATGCCCGCTTCAGCAACAATTTCCGCTTCTTTCTCATGGAATTTCGCGTTCAATACGTTGTGTTTGATCTTAGCCTTCTTCAATGCGTTAGAAAGAAGTTCTGACTTTTCAATCGACACAGTACCAACAAGCGTTGGCTGCCCTTTGGCAACACGCTCTTTAATATCTTCAATGATTGCCGCAAACTTCTCTGCTTCAGTACGGTAAACCACATCTGGCATATCGTTACGAATCATCGGCTTGTTGGTTGGGATAACCACCGTTTCCAAACCATAGATAGACTGGAATTCGAACGCTTCAGTATCCGCTGTACCTGTCATACCTGACAGTTTTTCGTATAAACGGAAGTAGTTCTGGAAGGTAATAGAAGCCAAAGTTTGGTTTTCGTTTTGGATCTTAACGCCTTCTTTCGCTTCTACTGCTTGGTGAAGACCTTCAGACCAACGACGACCTGGCATTGTACGACCAGTGTGTTCATCAACGATGACCACTTCACCTTCATCAGTAACAATGTAATCAACGTTACGCTCGAATAACACATGAGCACGCAAAGCAGCATTCACGTGATGCAACATGCTGATGTTAGCCGGAGAGTAAAGTGTATCACCTTCCTCCATCAGACCGTTTTTCACCAACAGTTCTTCAACGTATTCTTGACCCGTTTCTGTTAGGTATACTTGCTTTGATTTTTCATCAACAGTGTAGTGACCATCACCACGGTATTCTTCAGAGTCTTCTTTATCTTGCTTTTTCAGATGCGGGATCAAAAGGTTGATTCGAGTGTATAGCTCAGAGCTATCTTCAGCAGGACCAGAAATGATCAAAGGAGTACGAGCTTCATCAATTAGGATTGAGTCCACCTCATCGACAACAGCAAAGAAGCGATCACGCTGTACACGGTCTTCGCTACGGAAAGCCATATTGTCACGAAGGTAGTCAAAACCAAATTCATTGTTGGTTCCGTATAGAATGTCAGCTTGGTACGCTTCTTTTTTCTCTTGAGGAGGCATGTTTGGCACGTTTACGCCAACGGTCATACCTAAAAATTCAAATAGAGGGCGGTTCGTCTCAGCATCACGTTTAGCTAGATAATCGTTCACTGTTACGATGTGAACGCCTTTACCAGCAAGAGCATTTAAGTAAGCTGGAAGCGTTGCAGTCAGCGTTTTACCTTCACCTGTACGCATCTCCGCAATTTGACCCGCATTTAGAACCATACCACCGATAAGCTGAACGTCGAAGTGACGCATGCCGTAGACACGCTTAGATGCTTCACGAACCGTAGCAAAAGCTTCAGGAAGTAGTTTATCAAGAGTTTCACCTTTCTCTAGGCGCTCACGGAACTCAACCGTCTTTGCTTTTAACTCTTCATCACTTAGAGCTTCGAATGTTGGCTCGTAGTTATTAATTTCTTTTACAATTTTTCTAAGGCGGCGCAGTGTTCGGTCGTTGCGACTGCCAATCACTTTTGTCAGTAGCTTAGTTATCATTTTTCGTGAATCTCTCTTTAATCAGACCGTTCCCGATCTACTCATAATGCCTTCAGTCTCTGCCAGTTTGGAACTAAGAATACTGAGATAAATCATTTATCAAAGATATTGAGTTCAAACATCCATATTTCAAGGCTAAGTTTCGAAACAATGTGGCTTAGTGTAAGGATTTTTCATCGATACAACCATAAATAGACGTATTTGTTTGAAGCACTCTGAAGTTTTTACTTAAAGTGGTGACTGATTAGACGATATTGCATACCACAATATGTGTAATTTATTCAGAGCAGACTTTGCTTTTTACCTTGCTACATTGTAAAACTGAAGCGAAAGACGTTAATGTAAACTATACCTTGATAGAAAGCTGCTCTAGAATAGCTGATATCTCAACAAAATTAGATTTTACCTATGCGTGATCACCGTCCAACCTCGACTGAAGATGTTATTGCTGAATCACAGTTCAAGCAGATTCAAGAACATGCTGGAGAAATCTTACAGCTTAACCAAGCTTTGCAAGAGATCTTACCCAAAGGGACGGCCGATCATTGCCGGGTGGCGAATGTTCGTAACGGCCACCTATTGATCGATGTTTCTAGTGCCGCGATCAAAATGAAGATCGATTACGATCGCCTCATGATCCTAAATAAACTTCGTACTCAAGGCTTTGCCAAACTGATGAGCGTTGAAGTGAGGATCAATCCATCATTATACCGAAATCGTTTCGAACAAGACGACAGACCTAAACGTCCACCATTAACAGAATCTGCAGCAAAGTCATTGATGACGATTGCCGACATGGCACCGCCTAAAATTCAAGAGCGTTTAAAGCGATTAGCCGATATGGCAGAAAAGAAAGACCGTAAGTAACCGTTATTTCAATATGCTGAAAAGCTCGAATGCTATTAATAAGCCCAAGATTAAAGCCAAATAGCAAAAAACCAGGCATAAGCCTGGTTTTTTATTAATTTTAATGCCGAGTATTTACGTAAGCACCATATTTGGTTCAGCGAATGCTACTGGTGAGCCCACTTCTTCTTCGAATGTAGTCCACTCCCACGCTTCCTGATCAGCAAGAACAGCTCGCAGAAGTTGGTTGTTCAAACCGTGACCCGATTTAAAGGCGCGAAATTCACCGATGATTGGGTGACCACACATGTAAAGATCACCAATCGCATCCAACACTTTGTGAGTCACAAACTCATTTTCAAAGCGTAGACCTTCTTCGTTAAGAATACGGTAATCATCCAATACGATAGCATTGTCGAAACTACCACCCAAAACTAGGTTTTGAGACTGTAGATATTCGATATCACGCATAAAGCCAAACGTACGTGCACGAGAAATTTTACGAACGAAGCCTTTTGAGGAGAAATCAAACAGCAAGCGCTGCTCGTCTGACTCAATTGCAGGGTGATTAAATTCAATTTCGAAGTCCATGCGGAAGCCGTTAAATGGTACAAACTCTGCCCATTTATCGCCATCTTCAAAACGAACTGGCTTTTTAATACGGATGAAACGTTTTGGCGCATTTTGCGTTTCGATACCTGCTTGTTGTAGCAAGTATACAAATGGGCTAGCACTACCATCCATAATTGGAATTTCAGGTGCGTCTACTTCGACAATAATGTTGTCGATGCCCATACCAGCAAGTGCCGCATTCAAGTGCTCTACAGTTGAAATACGCACACCTTCGTCGTTTACCAAAGCAGTACATAGCATGGTGTCACGAACAGAAGCTGGATCAGCTGGAAAATCTACAGGTGGGTTTACATCTGTACGACGGTAAATGATACCTGTATTTGCAGCAGCCGGGCGCAGAGTAAGCGTGACTTTACGACCAGAGTGGAGGCCCACACCAGTTGTTTTCACTATTTCTTTCAGAGTACGTTGTCTGATCATCTGCTTGCCTCTCAAAAATTTGCTACAAAACACGGCCGTCTGTAACGTCGACCGTGAATGCTACCATAATTTTGAGCCATGTCAAATTTATGGATTAAAGATTAATCAGCCTGACGACGCAAAAATGCCGGGATATCTAAATAACCACTTTCCTTCTCTTGCTTCGGAGCCGCAGAGCTTTGGCTCGACGATGCTGGAGAAGAAGAAACTGTATTTGTAGGCTGAGGAGTTACCTGTGGCTTCTCTTGCACTTGATTATTTTGCAAGGTTTGTGCCGGTTTCTCTTCAGCTTGCGTTGCCGCCGCTTGCTGTTGTGGTTGAGCCTGCGGCGTCGGAGCCACTTTCGCTTTACCACCCGCAACTAGTGTGATATCTGGTCTTTTCTCATTGCCAATACCTGTCGCTACAACTGTTACGCGGATTTCGTCCGTCATATCTGGGTCTAGAGAAGTACCGATAACAACAGTTGCATTGTCAGAAGCAAATGCTTTCACTGTATTACCAACCGTCTCAAACTCGTCAAGACGCATATCCAGACCTGCAGTAATATTGACAAGAACACCACGAGCGCCCGCTAGATCGATGTCTTCCAGAAGTGGGCTAGAAATTGCCATTTCAGCCGCTTCTTCAGCACGATCTTCGCCTTTAGCAATACCGCTGCCCATCATCGCGTGACCCATTTCAGACATTACTGTCCTTACGTCCGCAAAGTCGACGTTGATCATGCCAGGGCGAGTAATTAGCTCTGCAATGCCTTGAACTGCGTTCTTAAGAACGTCGTTCGCACTTGCAAAAGCTTCTAGTAGCGTGACACCACGGCCAAGTACTTTAAGCAGCTTTTCGTTTGGAATCGTAATCAAAGAGTCAACGTGCTTAGACAGCTCATCGATACCTTGCTCAGCGAACGCCAAACGCTTTTTGCCTTCAAAGCTGAACGGTTTTGTCACTACCGCGACAGTTAGAATGCCAAGCTCTTTAGCTACTTCAGCAATAACAGGTGCTGCGCCAGTACCTGTACCGCCACCCATACCAGCTGCGATAAACACCATATCGGCGCCAGTTAGGGAATCTTTAATTCTATCTCTGTCTTCGAGAGCTGCGTCACGGCCAACCTGTGGATTAGCACCTGCACCCAGACCTTTGGTGATATCGCCACCGATCTGAATAACATTGCCAACGCTTGTCTTACGAAGTGCTTGCGCATCAGTGTTGACGCTGATGAATTCCACACCTTCGATGGATTCACGCACCATGTGTTCAACGGCGTTACCACCGCCGCCACCAACCCCAACGACCTTGATTACTGCATCGTCAGACATTTCCATCATCGGTTCAAACATGTGTTGTCTCCGTTTATCCTGCAACTCAGGTTAAAACTCTTTTTGTATCCAGTTACGCAATTTATCGAAAAAGCCAGTAACAGATGAGCGTTTAGGTTCATTATAATCGCTATCGTCGCTAGACTGCATGTCTCTTGCGTAATGAAGTAATCCAACTGCCGTAGAATGGTACGGCTCTTTTACATAGTCAGTTAATCCGCTGACTTCGAGCGGTTTGCCGACCCTTACTTGATTGCGGAATACGCGTTCCGCACATTCTATCACTCCGTCCATTTGCGCAGCACCGCCGGTGAGTACAACTCCCGCAGCTAGATGGTGCTTTATACCCTCTTCGCGCAATTTCGCTTGTACAGAGTCAATAGTTTGGTTAACCAGTCCCATAAGCTCAGAGTAGCGTGGCTCAATCACTTCTGACAACGTTTGACGTTGCAGACTACGTGATGGTCGCCCACCTACGCTTGGTACATTAACCGTGTCATCCTTACTGACCAGTTCACTCAAAGCACAGCCATATTTGACTTTTATTTCTTCAGCATCGCTCACTGGCGTACCAAAAGCAAAAGCAATATCGCTGGTTACAGCATTTCCTGCGTACGAAAATACTTCTGTGTGACGTAACGCACCGCCAGTCCAGATGGCCACATCCATCGTGCCGGCGCCAATATCCACCACACAAACTCCAAGCTCTCTTTCATCCTCGGTGATTACTGCATTACTTGCAGCAAGCCCAGAAAATACGAGTTGCTCTACTTTAAGGCCGCATCGTTCTACCGCCTTAATAATATTGCGTGCCATGTCACTATGGCATGAGATAAGGTGGACACTTACTTCCATTCTTACCCCAGATAAGCCAAGCGGATTTTTGATTCCCTCTTGGTAATCAATGGTGAACTCTTGCGGAATCACATGAAGGATTCGCTGTTCATCACCGATTTTAATCGATTTTGCTGTATGGATAGCGCGATCCATGTCTTCTTGAGACACTTCTTCATCTGAAATCGTGCCCATACCTTTTTCAATTCGGCTTGCGATATGCTTACCAGACAACGAAATGAAGACTCGGCTGATCTGGCACTCGGCCATCAATTCAGCTTGATCAATTGCACGTTGTACTGATTTTACAACCGACTCCAAGTCATTCACGCCACCTTTATCCATGCCACGTGAAGGGCTACTACCTGCGCCAATAATATTAATTTGACCGTCTGGTAGAACCTCACCTACTAGAGCCGATACGGTTGCAGTGCCTATATCAAGACCAACAATAATGTTGTCATCAGCGGCCTTAGTCATCTGTACTCTCTTCTAACTCTTGTTCAGGAAACCAACCAACTGCGGCTCCTGTATCGTACCTAAGATCGATATAACTGATTCTTTGCGTATCACTGCCAAGCTTGTTATAGAGCTTAAAAAATCGCTCTATACGCTCAAGAAGAGACTCTTTACCGAGCTCTAATCGAATACCGTTATCAAGGATGATTTGCCAAGCTCGTCGCTCGTTTAATACCAGAGACGATATCGCTAAACCCAATTGCTGAAACTTAGGACTCAAATCACGGTAAGCCTGTAAGACTTCTGGTCCGCTGTCTTTGGGTCCGTACAGTTTCACTTTTTCTTCTTGTAACAGAGCCACATCGCCATCAAAAACAAACCCGTTTTTATCTAACAGTTCGTTGCCATTCCAAATGGCTTCAGGTTGATGCTCTGTCAAAAAAACTTTTACTGTATCCGGCCACTGCTTTCGGATTGCGGCATGCGCCACCCATGGCAGAGCTTCGACACTTTGCTGTAATACATCAATATCCTGAGACATAAATGTACCGATGTGATCTATTCGACTAAATGCAGCCTGCACATCGTCAGCTTGGACATACTCCAGTTTTCCCTGAAGTACTATTTTGGAGAGAGGTAACCTTTGGTCATCCCACATCCAACTGATCGCCGAGTACAAAACAGAACTAATTAAGGTCACAACCACAACGAAAAATAACGCACCCAAGATTTTCTCTTGGCGACCACGGTTATTATCCGTGTTTGGTCGCTCGTCATTCAGTGCAATATTCAACAACGTCTTCGTTTCCTGACTTTTGTCGTGTACTTTTTACCCACATAATTACGCAGAGGTAAAAGTCTTGACTTTAACCTTGGGATTATACTGAGCTCTTGTAAACTATCAAACACTGATAGCAATAAATCACAATGATATTGACGCAAAATCGAGATCTGAGTCTTTATCTGTCCTTCGCGCCAACAATCTGTGTTAACCAAGCATCTTGTTTATATTTAATTCAAGACCTGCCAGTTGTTTCGCCACTTTACCAACATCACCCGCACCTTGCGTTAAGATTAGGTCGCCGTCTTGTATAACGTTAGCTAAAACTGAAGGTAATTGCTCGATTTCTGGAACAAAAATCGGATCTACCTTACCTCGGCTGCGAATTGTGCGACACAATGAACGTCCATCAGCTCCTGCAATTGGCTTTTCACCTGCGGCATAAACATCCAACATGATTAATACATCAACTTGCTCTAGAACATTCGCAAAGTCATCGTATAGATCACGAGTACGGCTATAACGGTGTGGTTGGAAAATCATAACGAGACGTTTATCTTGCCAACCGCTTCGCGCAGCATTAATGGTCACATCAACTTCTGTTGGGTGGTGTCCGTAATCATCCACTAACATGGCATGACCATTACCGGTATCAAACTCGCCAAGGTGATCAAAACGTCGTCCCGTGCCTTGCGTTCCGGCCATTGCTTTTAGAATTGCATCGTCTTCAATGTCATCTTCGGTAGCCACTGCAATCGCAGCCGACGCATTAAGTGCATTGTGACGACCTGGAATGTTCAGAGTGATATCTAGGTTGGCACGCCCTTTACGTACTACCGTAAATTTGCCTTGCTGACCTTCTTGACGATAGTTTTCAATGCGTACGTCAGCATCTGCGGAGAAGCCGTAAGTAATCACTTGACGACTAATACGTGGGATTAACTCTCGAACCACAGGATCATCAATACAAACAATAGCTTGGCCGTAGAACGGTAGATTGTGTAGAAAATCAATGAAGGTTTGCTTTAACGTTTCAAAGTCACCCCCATAAGTATCCATATGATCGGCTTCAATATTAGTGACGATACTTACCATTGGTTGCAGGTGCAGGAATGACGCGTCGCTCTCATCCGCCTCAGCAATTAGAATACGACTCGAGCCTAAACGAGCATTTGTACCTGCGCTTTTCACCAAGCCACCGTTTACAAACGTTGGATCAAGGCCTGCTTCAGAATAGATTTGTGTCACGAGTGCCGTCGTCGTCGTTTTACCGTGCGTGCCCGCAACGGCAATACCATGACGGAAGCGCATCAACTCAGCGAGCATCTCAGCACGACGTACAATAGGTATACGTAACTCCCGCGCAGCCATCACTTCTGGGTTTTCTTCGTTGATAGCGGTTGAAACCACAACCACACTGGCTTTTTCAACATTGCTAGCTTGGTGCCCGATAAATACCGTCGCACCTTTTGATACTAAACGCTCTGTCACAGGGTTTTCTGATAAGTCAGAACCCGTGATTTGATAGCCTTCATTCAACAGCACTTCTGCAATGCCGCTCATGCCCGCACCACCAATACCGATGAAGTGGATGGATTTCACGCGGCGCATCTCTGGCACCATGGCGCGAATCTGAGCTAAGTCTTGTGTATGTTGGATTGTCATCAATTCTATTCTCAATAATTCGTTAACGCTTTTCGGTCAAAGCGACAATGGCTTGTGCGACAACTCGGTCGGCATTCAATTTAGCAGCGCCACGCGCTTGCTCAGCCATCGTAAGTAAAGCTTGGCGATCCAATTGTTGGATCTGCTGAGTCAAAGACTCAACGGTTAAGTCTGGTTGTTCAATCATTTTCGCTGCGCCGCATTCTACTAGATGATCGGCATTCAGTGCTTGTTGGCGATCTTTATGCATAAAAGGAACAAAGATAGCCCCTACGCCTGCCGCTGATACTTCAGAAACGGTTAACGCCCCTGAACGACAAACTAAAAGGTCAGCCCATGCATAAGCCTCTGCTACGTCGTCAATGAACTCTGTGACTTCTGCATTTACCACACCATTAGCTTGGTATGCGGCGTTCACTTCTTCGGCGGAACCTTTGCCCGCTTGATGACGAATACAGTAATCACCGCCCAACTTAGCCATCACTTCTGGCAGAGTTTGGTTAAGAATACGTGCGCCTTGGCTGCCACCCATCACCAAAATGCGAATTGGACCTTGGCGCTCTTGCATGCGCTCAGTTGGCGCTGCTAATTGAGTCACGTCTTCACGAACTGGGTTCCCAACCACTTCGGCATTTGGAAAAGCGCCTGGGAAAGCCTGAAAAACCTTCTTAGCGATTTTCGATAACCATTGGTTCGTTAAACCTGCTACTGCATTTTGTTCATGCAGAACAACAGGAATGCCACTCATCCAAGCGGCAATACCGCCCGGGCCGCTAACATAACCGCCCATACCAAGTACTGCGTCTGGCTGCCAGCGTTTCATGTGAGCACGAGCCTGCATAATGGCATTGATAATTTGAAATGGTGCTGCAAGAAGACGTTTAACGCCTTGACCTCGTAACCCTTTCACTTTGATAAAGTCGATTTCAATGCCATGTTTTGGCACCAAATCCGCTTCCATTCGATCCGCCGTACCTAACCAACGGATCTCCCAACCTTGCTCTTGCAGCTGTTTTGCTACAGCTAACCCTGGGAATACGTGACCGCCAGTACCACCAGCCATCACCATCAAACGTTTATTTTGTTTCATTAGTTTGTTGTTCTGATTGTTGTTGCTCGCGTTTCAAGCGGCATTCGTAATCGATACGCAGCAATATGGACACTGCGACGGACATAATAATCAGACTGGAACCACCATAACTGATTAGCGGAAGTGTTAAACCTTTGGTTGGTACGATACCAGCTGCAGCACCAACGTTCACCAAGGTCTGGAACGCAAACCAAATACCGATACCGAAAGCCAGATAACCGCCGAACATTTCGCCTTCTTCAAACGCACGCTTGCCTATGTAAACCGCTTTTAGCACTAAGCTAAAAATCAACATTAAGACCAACACAACGCCAACAAAACCGAGCTCTTCAGCAAGTACGGCAAACACAAAGTCGGTATGCGCTTCCGGTAGATATTCCAGTTTTTGAATTGAATTACCGAGACCTTGACCGAACCATTCACCACGACCAAACGCCATCAAAGACTGAGTCAACTGATAGCCACTGCCAAATGGGTCTTCCCACGGGTCAAGGAAGGAGGTAACTCGTCGCATACGGTATGGTTCGACTAAAATCAAACCTACCACAGCGCCGATACCTGCCACCATCAACGCGAGAAACTGAGTCAGTTTTGCGCCTGCGATAAACAGCATGCCAAACAATGTTACTAGCATCACGACGACCGTACCCAAGTCTGGCTGACCAAGCAGTAATACTGCGAAGAAAGCAAACACCATGATTGGCTTCATAAAGCCACCAAAGAAGGTTTGTCGTACTTCGTCTTGCTTTCGAACTAAGTAACCAGACATGAAGATAAACAGCGATAGCTTCGCGACTTCCGCTGGCTGAAGGTTAAACAGCCCAAGGGGAATCCAACGAGACGCACCATTAACCGACTTACCCGCCAAGAGCACGATGATTAACAGTGCGAAAGAAGCCCAAAGTAAGTAATGGCTCTTCTTAAACCACTCTTGCAAAGGCACTTGCAAAATAACAGCGGAGGTCCCTAACGCCAGCACGAGAAACGTCGCATGACGAAACATAAAGTGGAACGGCTGTTCGGTTAATCGAGAGCTGATTGGAAATGATGCAGAGGTTACCATCACCAACCCCGTCAACATCAAACCCAGTGCAATCCACACTAACTGACGATCAAACATCGCCTCTGGGGCTGGATGCTTGAGCCAATTGCCAATACTGCGTTTAACGTTACCTAAACCCACGAAGTGTGTAACCTTTAATTATGCATATTTCTGAGCAAGAGCAGCGAAAGCATCACCTCTTGCCATAAAGTTGTCGAATTGATCAAAGCTAGCACATGCAGGAGACAGCATCACCATATCACCTGGTTTTAACTGCGAAGATACTTGTTGAATCACATCTTCCATGGTGTCGAAACGTATTGCAGATTCATGTAGTGGCATAAATTCATCGCCATCAACGCCAAAGCAACACAGCTGCAAGTTAAGCGTTGCGAAGATCGGTTTTAATGGCGAGAAGTCAGCACCTTTGCCAACACCACCAACGAGCAAGTAGAGCTTACCTGTCGACTCCAAACCAGATAGCGCAGCCATAGTGCTCGCAATATTAGTTGCTTTAGAGTCATTCACCCATTTTACGCCTTGATTATCCGCAACCACCTGGCATCGGTGTGTCAGTCCCGTGTAATTTTTAAGTGCATTCAATGCGTTGTGATAATCAACGCCCGCAGCCTTTAAGAGCGCTAAAACGACCAATGCATTGGATAAGTTGTGTTTACCAACCAACTTAAGCTCATCACTTGCGACGACTCGTTGACCGTGATCGAGCAGCCAAGTGCGATTGCCATCCACCTCGAGACCAAAGTCCTGATTGTCGCTGCCAAATGTCACCAATGGCATCTCTGCATCAGGGAAGGTTTCTTGATCATCACGGTTCACTACCGCGAGATCAGCATGATCAAAAATACGCAACTTGGCTTGTCGATAGTCAGACATGCCTTGATAACGGTCCATATGATCTTCAGAAAGATTCAGAAACGCAGCGGCTTTGAGCTTTAAGCTTGACGTTGTTTCCAACTGGAAGCTTGAGAGTTCAAGCACATATAGGTCTGCGTCATGTTCTAGTAAATCCAAGGCAGGAACGCCGATATTGCCGCCAACGCCAACATCCAAACCCGCGGCCTTGGCCATCACGCCTGTGAGATCGGTGACAGTGCTCTTACCGTTTGAGCCCGTAATCGCAATCACAGGCTTCTGCACCGCCCAGGCGAATAACTCAATATCACCAACTACTGTCGTGCCTTTTTCCAATACGGCTTGGATCTCTGGTGTCGCTAGCGCAATACCAGGGTTGGTCACGATAAGATCAGCGTCAGAAAGCCAGTCTGTATTCCAACCACCACTATGCAGTTGAACATCTTCCGGCAAGCGCTCTGCCCCCGGAGGGTTTACGCGAGTATCAATGACTTTGACCACAAGCTGTGGCTGATTTTTTCTTAGGTGTTTAACGACAGAGAGCCCGGTAATACCGAGCCCTACGACGACAACACTATGTATGTTTTGCCAACGTTCCATATTTGATCACACTGTAAATCTTGTTCTTGGAAAATGCGATTAACGCACTTTCAATGTCGCAAGACCAATCAGAACAAGAACCATAGAAATAATCCAGAAGCGCACGATTACGCGCGGTTCTGGCCAACCTTTCAATTCGTAGTGGTGGTGAATCGGTGCCATACGGAAGATCCGCTGACCACGCAGTTTGTATGAACCCACCTGTAGAATTACCGACAGCGTTTCCATCACAAATACACCGCCCATGATCACCAACACCAACTCTTGGCGAACGAGAACAGCAATGGTGCCTAATGCACCACCAAGCGCTAGTGAGCCCACATCACCCATGAACACTTGTGCTGGATACGTGTTAAACCACAAGAAACCAAGGCCTGCACCGACGATTGCTGTACATACGACAACCAACTCAGAAGCATGTGGTAGGTATGGAATATGAAGGTATTCCGAGAAGTTAACGTTACCCGTCGCCCATGCAATAACCGCGAAGCCTGCAGCAACAAGAACCGTTGGCATGATTGCCAAACCGTCTAGACCATCGGTCAGGTTAACCGCGTTACTCGTACCGACAATCACAAAGTAAGTCAGGATAATGTACATCAAACCAAGTTGCGGCATGATGTCTTTAAAGAATGGCACCACGAGCTGAGTGGCTGCAGTGTCTTTACCGTAAGCGTACAATGCAAAAGCCACGACAAACGCGATCAACGACTGCCAGAAGTACTTCCAACGCGCGATCAAACCATCGGTATTTTTGCGCACCACTTTACGATAATCATCAACAAATCCGACTGCACCGTAGCCAAGCAAGACCGTCAATACCGCCCATACATATGGGTTGGATAAGTCAGTCCAAAGCAAGATTGTGATTGAGATGGCCGCTAAGATCATGATACCGCCCATCGTTGGAGTACCACGCTTACTAAAGTGAGATTCAGGACCTTCGTTACGTACCACCTGACCAATTTGCAGCATTTGCAAACGCTTGATCATGATTGGTCCCATCCATAATGACAGACCCAGAGCGGTTAATACGCTTAGAATTGCTCGAAAAGACAAGTATTCAAACAATCGGAAAAAAGACAGGTATGGCTGTAGCAGCTCGGCAAGCCAAATAATCATTAATAATACTCCTTCAAAGCAGCAGCGACTTCAAACATACGTGCACCGTTCGCTCCTTTCACCAAAATCGTATGGTTTTCAGGAACGGCTTGGTCTAGATGCTGCTTGATGTATTCAATCATCTCTTGGTGCGTCTCAAAATGAATGCCTTGGCAAAGCTCACTGATCACCTTGGCGTCTGCACCATATGTGAGAACATGTTCAAATTTTTGTGGGGCAGCATGTTCCCCGACTTGACGATGAAGTGCAAGACTTTCCTCGCCCAATTCCGCCATATTACCTAAAATCAGCCAGCGCTGACCTGGGAAAGCAGCCAATAAGTCAACCGCCGCTTTCATGGCTGGCACGCTTGCGTTGTAGCTGTCATCAATCAATTTGATTTTTTCGCTCAGCGCTTCAACCTCGACGCGACCTTTCACTTTGTTTAAATGCTTAAGGCCAGCGCGAACCTCTTCTAATGTGGCGCCCATTTGTAACGCAATAATAGAAGCTGCGATTGCATTCGCCACGTTGTGTTGACCTATAATACCCAGAGACAGTTCAATTTCTTGTGAGCTTGCTGCGATATGTAGGTTAAAGCTGGCCTCTCCCGCGGCATTCATCACGATATTTGATGCATAGTAATCAGCCGCAGAATTACTTTGTGAGAAGGTGATAACTTCCTTATCCGCCAGCACGCTATCCCACTTTGTTTCGCCATTGCTGTCTAAATTGACAATCGCAATACTACCTGCAGCAAGACCTTGGTAAATTTCACCTTTGGCTTGTTTCACGCCATCAATAGAACCAAAGCCTTCAAGGTGCGCGGCGGCTACATTATTCACTAACGCGATATCTGGTTTTACTAACTGCGTTGTGTAAGCAATTTCACCGATATGATTAGCACCAAGCTCAATCACGGCATAATCGTCATCCTGCTGTGAGCGCAATAACGTCAACGGAACACCAATATCATTATTGAAGTTACCTGCAGTAAACAGCACTTTGCCTTTCAATTGCAGAATGCTCGCGACCATTTCTTTGACGGTCGTTTTACCACAACTGCCTGTGATGGCAACGGTAGGTGTTTGGCAAGTTTGATGCACCCAAGAGGCTAACTCACCCAGTGCCATTTTGGTGTCCGACACCACGACTTGTGGCACATTCACATCTAAACGTTTTTGTACGAGTAAAGCACCAGCGCCTGCATCCACCGCTTGCTGGCAAAAGTTGTGCGCATCAAAGCGCTCACCCACCAGCGCAACAAATAAAGCACCGTTGTCAATCGCTCGTGTATCAGTAGAAACCGCGTCGATAAGTAGATCATCGCCGAATAGCTCACCGCGAGTGATGTTGGCAATTTGAGATAACGTTACTTTGATCATAAGGACAATCCTAAAAGCTGCATAGCAGACTCACGGTCGGAGTAATGAATCGTTTCGCCATTCCGAATTTGATAATCTTCGTGGCCCTTACCCGCTAACAAGATGATGTCTTTTGGCGAAGCATTCTCAACCGCATAAGACAGAGCTTTGAAACGGTCATGCTGCACAATCGCTTCGGCAGGTTTTGACAGCCCGGATAGCATGTCTTTTACAATCTGAACCGGATCTTCACTGCGTGGGTTATCGTCAGTCAACACCACTCTGTCACCTAGACGCTCTGCAATTTCCGCCATCATTGGGCGCTTACCTGCATCGCGATCGCCTCCGCAACCAAAAATAGCCCACAGCTGCCCCTCACAGTGAACTCGTAAAGCTTGCAGTGCTTTTTCTAGTGCATCAGGAGTATGGGCATAATCGACCACGACTTTGGCACGGTCCTCTGTCTGGAATAACTCCATTCGGCCGAGTACAGGTTGTAACTGACCTGCGGTTTCGAGTAACGCTTGTTTATCCTTACCCAAGCTTAATAAGGTCGCAAAAGCGAGCATTAAGTTGGTTGCGTTAAACTCACCAATCAGTGGCGCGTGCAATTGACCTGAGCCAAATTTACCATCGAATTGGATAGTAATCCCCGACTCCGCGTAACGGACATCTGTCGCCCAAATTGCGCTTTCAAACTCAGTGTTCGGTTTGAGTGATACTGCAATCGCATTGCTCAACTGCGTCGCCCATGCATGACCGACCTCATCATCGACATTAATAATGGCACGTTCACATTGATGTTGCGTAAACAACTCCAGCTTTGCATTGGCGTACTCTTCCATCGTGCCATGATAATCTAGGTGATCACGACTTAGATTAGTAAACACACCCGCCGCAAACGACAACGCCTTGACACGGCCTTGCGTTAAGCCATGAGAAGAGACTTCTAGCGCGGTGTATGTGGCTTGTTGATTTGCGAGAGAGGACAGCGTTTTCTGAATTTCTACAGCATTCCCTGTTGTATTCGCGGCTTGCTGTAAATTGTCGAGAAAACCATTTCCCGTCGTGCCCATCACTGCCGCTTTGTGGCCAAGTAGCTCTAGCCATTGTGCAATTAGCTGGGTAATGGTGGTTTTACCGTTAGTACCGGTGACACCAATCAAATCCATATCTGGGTAAGCATAAAGCTTTCCAGCGATTGCAGATAAACGTTGATCCAACGTATCGAGGTAAATAACGGGAACGTCATCGATGATTTCCACCGTGCCGTGTGCTTTTACATCACAGGCTTGCGCTAGAACCGCATTGGCCCCTTGCTCAATGGCAGAAGCAATGAAGTTACGCCCATCCACAATATGGCCAATCACCGCAACAAACGTGGTTCCAGGCTGAACTCTTCGGCTGTCGAGCTCCAATTCAGAAACAAGAACGGACGATAAGCTGGGGCAATCCACCCAAGGGGAAAGCAGCACGTCCATACTGATGGCTTTAGTCATATTTGTTCTCCGAGCTTTGGCTCAGGTTTTCTTAATTTTGTTTGCTCAGTAAGCCACTCGGCTTACTGCTGGAATTTGTTTTCGTCTGGTGCAACATTGAGTATTTGTAGCGCGCCTTTCATGATTTCAGAGAAGACAGGAGACGCTACCGAACCACCATAGTAATCATCACCTTGAGGCTCGTTTACGATCACAACCAATGCAATTCGCGGATCACTAACCGGAGCAAGCCCTGCCGTATAAGTGATGTACTCATCGCTGTATCCACCTGCAGACGCTTTACGTGAGGTACCTGTTTTGGCTCCCACTCGATAACCAGGAACTGCCGCTCGACGAGCTGAGCCTCCTTTTTGGGTTACGGTTTCCAGCATGTCCAAGACCTGGCGTGCGTACTTTGCACTCACTACTTGGCGCGACATGTCATGATCATTGCTTTCGATAATATGGATTGGCTCGTATTTGCCGAGATTTCCAAGCGTCGCATAGGCATGCGCTAACTGGATTGGCGTTATCGATAGACCATAACCAAACGCAATCGTGGCACGTTCAATAGGAGACCATCGTGTTCGTGTCGGGAAGATACCAGTCACTTCCCCAACGAGGTTCAGACCAGAAAGCTCACCAAAGCCCACAGAGCTGTACAGACCGAGCAGCGCCTCTACTGGCATTTGCATTGCCAGCTTCGTCACACCGATGTTACTCGATTTTTTGAGGATCGTGGTCAAGCTCGCTTTACCCACGCGGGATACATCTCTTACTCGGCTACCACCTAAACGAAGTACACCATTACCGGTATCTACGATGGTATCTTTATCGGCTACCCCATTTTCTAAGGCGGCTAAAATAACGAAAGGCTTAATGGTGGAGCCTGGCTCCATCGAGTCCGTGATCACTCGGTTACGCATTTTATAGCTTTGCCAGTCGCTACGATTGTTAGGGTTGTAGGAAGGCGCATTCACCATGGCCAATACGGCGCCGGTTTTCACGTCCAACATAACAACGGAGCCTGACGTGGCGCGATGGTCCGCAACGGCTTGTTTAATCGCACGATAAGCAATCGCCTGTAGGCGCTGGTCGATTGTCAACTGGAGTGACTTACCTTCTTGCTTGTCTTGCCACGCAATGTTTTCTACGACGCGACCATAACGGTCTTTACGAATGGTTTTCTTACCTGCGGCGCCAGTAAGCCACTCATCGTAGCTACGCTCAACACCCTCTAGACCATGCCCATCAATCCCCGTCACCCCAACTAAGTGAGCACTAACCTCACCGGCAGGATAGTAACGACGAGATTCTGACTTAAGACCCACACCAGGCAGCTTTAGCTCACGAATATAGTTCGCCATGGCTGGACTCACTTGGCGCTGCAAGTAAATAAAGCGGCGCTTTTCATTGTGCTTGATCTTGTCTATCAACCCTTGTCGGTCAACACCAAGAACATCCGCTAATGCATACCAACTCTTGGTCTGGCTTAAGGCATTTTCTTTAAATATCGTCGCGGGATCCGCCCAAACGGCCTCAACAGGCACACTGACAGCGAGCGGCTCACCATTTCGGTCCGAAATAATACCGCGTGCAGAAGGAATGGATTTCACACGAACCGAGCGTAGGTCACCTTGTTTAATCAGGTTATCCGGTTCAATGATTTGAATATAGGCTACGCGCGCCACCAAAAGTGCAAATGCACAAAAGACAAAAAACAGTAATAGATGGAAGCGCCAACGAATCAGAAAGGATTCTTCAACCGCCACTTTCACTACTTTTTTCTCGGTTTTCGTATCCCCCGAAGCGTTTTTTTCTTTCGCGACAGGTTTACGCTTGTTGCTTGGTTTCGTGTTGGTTTTCTTTCTAATCATTTGAGCGTGACAACCACTTCTTTATCGCCATCAGGTCGTTTCATTTCAAGTTCTTTTTTGGCAAGGTCTTGAACACGACTGTGTTCCGCGAGGGCCGTTTCTTCCAACATCAGGTTGCGCCATTCGCTATCTAAACGCTCTCGTTCAACCAAAGTGTGATCTTTTTCGGTGATCGCTTGACGCGCATGGTGGGTAGCAAATACCACTCCCATTGCCGATGCCATGATCAATAGCAACAACAGTAATGGCCAGCGACCAACGGTGATAAGATCCGTTGCAATCAACTTAGCAAGGTTAGGAGTGGGTTTCGTCATAATAATTAAAGCTTTTCTGCAATTCTTAGCACAGAGCTGCGCGAACGAGGGTTCATTTCAATTTCTTGTTTGCTTGGCTTAATCGCTTTGCTCACCGCTTTCATATTCGCACTACCAAGAGCACGAATTTGCTCTTCAGTCATTGGAATGCCATGTGGCACTTCAGGTCCTTTGCTCTCTTTACGGATAAAACGTTTGACCATACGGTCTTCCAGAGAGTGGAAACTAATGACAGATAAACGACCTTCAGGAGCCAGAATACTTGCCGCGCCTTTTAGTGCCGTATCAATTTCTTCTAACTCACTGTTGATGTAAATACGAAATGCCTGGAACGCACGAGTCGCAGGGTGTTTTTTCTCTTTAAAGCTTTTGGGTGCAGCATCTGAGATCAGCTTCGCGAGCTGGCCAGTACGTACCAGCGGTTCATTTTCTTCGTCTTCACGGTAGGCAACAATCGCTTTGGCAATACGGCGCGCGTGTTTGTCTTCACCAAACTCACGAATCACCCAAGTAATATCATCTAAGTCAGCTTCCATTAGCCATTGAGATACGGGAATACCTGATGTTGGGTCCATACGCATATCTAGCGGGCCGTCTTTCATAAAGCTAAAGCCACGCTCTGCGTCGTCTAACTGCGGCGAAGAAACACCTAAATCCAGTAGAACGCCATCAACTTTGCCAACCAAGTCATACTCTTCAGCATACTCAGCAATACCAGAAAATGGACCATGAATGATGGTGAAGCGAGGATCATTGATTTTGCCTGCTTCAGCTATCGCTTGAGGGTCACGATCGATACTGTACAGTCGGCCGTTTTCTCCGAGTTTAGATAGAATGGTCCGGCTGTGACCGCCACGGCCAAATGTTCCATCGATATAGATACCGTCTGGTTTGATAGCTAAGCCATCAATGGATTCATTTAATAACACGGAAATATGTTGGAAGGTTTCGGTCATAGCTTTCTCGTTGAATGATCTTGAAGCGATTTTAAGATATGTTGCTCTCTCATGCTGAATATTTATAGCAAAAGATCAACCTACCATAGTGTACTGATTTCCCACATCATCGCCACCTCAAGTCTAAAGTCAGACGTGATTTAACGCCAAGTTTATTGGTAATGACAGGGTTTGCGTCAATAAAATGCAAAAAACCCATCACTACAAAAAGTAGTGATGGGTCTCGAATAGTTGGAGTCGACACATAAGCCGGGTTCTGTTCCGCTTGCGCGGCGGTAGCCATTCGTCTAGGCCAGCAATCGCTCACTGGCTCAAGCAACCTACCCGCCTCCTTACGCGAGCAACGCAATGTGGAGGCCTATTTGGTCTTGCTCCGGGTGGAGTTTACCCTGCAACGAACTATTGCTAGTCGTCCGGTGCGCTCTTACCGCACCCTTTCACCCTTACCTGTGCCCTAGGGCCATCGGCGGTCTTCTCTCTGCTGCACTTGTCGTAGGCTTGCGCCCCCCAGGCGTTACCTGGCACCCTGCTCTATGGAGCCCGGACTTTCCTCCCCTTTACCAGTCTCCCGAAGGACGTCAACGTCAGTCTCCCAAAGGACTTCAACGTCAGTCTCCCGAAGGACATCAGTAAAGCAGCGACTACCCAGTCAACTCCGAGGGCGGATTGTATAGAGTTATCTACTCAGAGTCTAGTGAGATCACAGATATGATGAAATGAATGCATTGAGTGGTGCTTTTTTAACCTAACCATCAAACATTGAGCCTAAAAAAGGCCGATATTTTCACATCGACCCGCTTTACCATGTGTCTCGTTAGCAGTGCTTAGTCTAAGTTTTCTAAGCCCCACTTATACAACGCATTCTTCTTCAAGTTATGAATTTCTGCTACCAAAGCCGCTGCTTTTTTCAAAGGCAGCTCTTTGGTTAAAATCCCTAATGTACGCAAAGCATCATCTGGCAATGAATCGTCCACGGTTTCGCGATGGCCATGCACCAGCAACACCATTTCACCACGCTGTTGGTTATCGTCACTTTTCACCCACTCAATTAACTCACCTAATGGCATACCTTGAATGGTTTCAAAAGTTTTCGTTAGTTCTCTCGCCAACACGACTTCTCTATCTGGGCCAAGAACGTCTAACATGTCTTGTAGAGAGTCCAAAATACGGTGCGGTGACTCGTAAAAAATACACGTACGCTCTACCGAAGCAATCTCTAGGAATTTATCCTTACGGCCTTTGCTTTTCGGTGGTAAAAAGCCTTCGAAGCTAAAGCGATCGGATGGCAAGCCTGATGCACTTAACGCCGTAATGACCGCGCAAGCACCAGGAAGCGGCACAACTCTAACGCCCGCTTGACGACATTTTGTCACCAAATGGTATCCTGGGTCGCTGATAAGTGGCGTACCAGCGTCAGAAACTAACGCGATAGACTGACCGGAAAGCAGCTTTTCTACCAAAACCTGTGCTTTTTGCTGTTCATTGTGATCATGCAGAGCAAAAGTTTTGGTTTGAATATTGAAGTGAGACAGTAATTTACCCGTATGTCGAGTATCCTCAGCAGCAATGATGTCCACCGTCGACAGAATTTCGATAGCACGTTGGGTGATATCCGCTAAATTTCCGATTGGAGTCGGTACGATATAGAGAGTTGGCCCCTCATTCGGCAACTTATTTTTATCTGTCATTTGTTTACCATCACTTCAACGATTAATATAGAGACAATTTTGTACAAAATTATAGAGAACTCACGGCAATGATTAACCATAAGAGACTCAGTGTACCACGCATACTTACTCCTGTTGCACTAGCAATTACGCTCGCCGCCTGTTCTTCAGGTCCAAGACAGCCTGATGGCGTTGATGTAACACTTGAGCCTACTCAGTCTGTTCAGAACTATATGATCCAAGCTGATAGCACGGAAGGCAGTTTACAAAATGACTGGTTGATCATGGCAACCAAAGCCGCTATTCAAGCGAACCAGTTTGATCAAGCAGAACTGTTGATCAAACGTCTGGCTCGACAACAGTTGACCGAAATTCAGCAAGCGGAGTGGCAACTGGCGCGTGCGACCATACAGCAAAAGCAAGGTAATTACTCGCAGTTGCTGCAATTGTTAAACTTTAAACCTTGGTGGAAATTGCCAAACGAGCAATGGAAAGACTATTACTTGATGCGTGCCGACGCTTATCAAGGCCTCAACCAAGCGTTTGAAGCAAACCGCCAGCTGGTTGCATTTGGTCAATACGCCTCGTCAGCAGAGCAGAGGGAAATCTCTAGCCGTATTTGGATGAACTTTGGCAGCTACTCAGAATATGAACTCACCTCATTAGAAACAGAGCCGAATGAGGATGTTCTAGACGGCTGGCTTCAGCTGGCTGTTTATGCAAAAACGCTGTCGGGCAACCTGTCCCAACTTAAAAATACGCTAGAGCGCTGGTTAAGCGAAAACCCTTCGCACCCAGCTGCTATCTATACACCAGAAGAGATTCAAAACATTCTCTCTCTTGATATCGTGAAGCCAAACAATACTGCTTTATTGCTGCCGCTGACGGGTAAGTTCTCGCCACAAGCGCAATTAATTCGTGATGGTTTTGTGTTTGCGATGATGAATGATCGTAATCGAGATCCTAGTGCAACACTTACGGTGATTGACACCAATGCGTATAACGCTGACCAAATTAAACAACGCTTGATCAATGAAAACATCGATTTTGTTGTTGGCCCTCTAGAAAAAGAGAACGTGGAGTTGTTGCACACAACCATGGATGGCTCAGCAAATGGCCCTACCATTCCAGCCCTTGCGCTAAATATCCCCGAGGATGTGCAACCAGATAGCAATATTTGCTACTTGGCATTATCACCGGAACAAGAAGCCGCACAAGCTGCAAAACACTTGTTCAGCGAAGGCTACAACTTCCCTCTTATTCTTGCACCAAAAGGCAGCTTTGGAGAGCGTGTAACTGAGGCTTTCAACAAAGAATGGCGAAAGTACAGCTCTAACAAAGTCGCAGCAAGTTACTTTGGTGACAAGCGCCAACTTCAAAAAGACATCAATGAAGTATTTGGCCTGCAAGAGAGCAAGCAGCGTATCGCCCAGATGCAATCATTAATGCGAATTAAGCTTGAAACACAGCCACGTAGCCGTCGTGATGTTGATGCGGTTTATATCGTAGCTAGAAGCACTGAGCTGACTTTGATCAAGCCGTTTATCGAAGTAGCGATTAACCCTGATGCGAAAGCACCACAAATCTTCTCTAGTTCGCGTAGCAACAGTGGCGGCGCGACATACGAAGATCTAACAGGCATCATCTACAGCGACATTCCATTGCTGATTGACCCAGATCCTAGCGTGACCGCTGAAATGAACGAGCTTTGGTCAGAGCAATCTAACATGGAAAAACGTTTGAAAGCACTCGGTATGGATGCATATAAATTGATCGGTGAACTTCCACAAATGAAGGTCGTTCCTGGTTACTCAGTCGGTGGCCAAACCGGTATTTTAAGTATCGACAACAACTGTGTTGTACAGCGTGAATTGAGCTGGGCTGAGCGTGGGGCTTTTTAGTAAGCGCCAAATCGGAAATCAATATGAAGCTCTGGCGAAGCACTATTTGCAACGCCAGGGCTTGCGCTTTATTGAACAAAATTTCCTGACCAAGGTCGGTGAGATTGATTTAATCTTCCAACAAGGTGAAACTATCGTGTTTGTTGAAGTCAAATATCGTAAGAATGATCACTTTGGCTCAGCAGCAGAAATGGTAACGCACGCAAAAAGGCGCAAGCTAATCAAAACTGCACAAGTTTGGCTTAGCCAACAAAAGCGCTTAAAACACAATATCGATTATCGGTTTGATGTCATCGCTATTCATGACAATGGGCGAGATATCAACTGGATAGAAAACGCAATCTCTGAAGGATAAGCGATGCTAGACAGCATTAAAGACAGCTTTACAGAAAGTATTCAAATTCAAATCGCAGCAGCAGAGGCGCTGCCCGATGCCATTACTCACGCGGCCCAAGCGATGGTCTCAAGCTTGCTCAATGGCAACAAAATTTTATGTTGTGGTAATGGCGGCAGTGCTTCAAACGCTCAACAATTTGTTTCTTGTCTTTTAAACCGTTTTGAAACTGAGCGCCCTAGCCTACCTGCAATGGCCTTAACAGCCGATAATACAACCCTGACCGCTGTTGCAAACGACTACCACTACCAGGAAATTTTCTCAAAACAGGTGCGAGCGTTTGGCCAGCCAGGCGACATTCTGCTTGCCATGTCGACTAGCGGTAACAGCAAAAATATTATCAAAGCGATGGAAGCGGCCGTAACTCGAGACATGACGATTATCGCGCTAACAGGAAAAGATGGCGGTGAGATGGCAGGACTGCTTGGTGAGAACGACGTCGAAATTCGCATTCCATCACACCGCACTGCACGTATTCACGAAGTACATATGGTGACACTCCATTGTCTTTGTGATCTTATTGACCAGGTGCTTTTCCCTGCTCATGAAGAGTAACCAAGACTGAGGGTCAGAATTATGATACGTAGCCTCGTTATCTTATTAACAGCATTGAGTTTAAGTGGTTGCGCTGGCTTGTTTATCGCTGGTGCTGCTACCACAGCAAATATTGTCACGGACACACGCAGTACAAAACAAATTTGGCAGGACAACAACATCGAATTCGAAGTTGCAGCGATCGGGAATAAGGCGCCGTTTAAAGGTGAAGTTCGTGTGGTTGCCAGCTCCTATAACGGTACGGTTGTTCTTATGGGTCAGGCTCCAACGCAAGACCTTATCCATGCTTTAGAGCGAAGAGCTCGAGAAGTTAGTGGTGTGAAAGTCATACACAATCAAATCAAACAAAAAGAGCCACTCACTGTCACTCAAATTAGCAACGACAGTTGGATCACAACCAAAGTAAAATCAGCCTTGCTGACCGACTCTGAACTCAATGGCGTTAAGGTTAAAGTGATCACCGAAGACGGCGACGTTTTTCTGTTTGGTTATGTCACACCAGAGCAAGGCGAGCGAGCGACAGAAATCGCGCGTAATATCTCTGGCGTAAAACAAGTCATTAAAGGGTTCCAATATGGCGAAATGGAACCTGTTGAAGTGGACTTACCGAGTGACGGTGTACAAACAATAGAAAGTGAGACAAACGCGGAAAATGAAGCCAACGTCGAAGCATTTACGATTGAGTAATTGCGAAACATCACTTGAAAACACGTCAAGACACTAAAAAGAAAAAAAGCAGCGTTACGCTGCTTTTTTATTATTTAATCACTCTTAAGCTTGGTTTGCCTTTTGGTCGAGGAGCATCGTCCTCTTCGGCATCCGAATCAGAGGCTAACTCAGAAGGCTCATCGCTAACCGTTGTAAACGATGGGGATGATTCTTCCTCGGTCATCGCTTCTTCTTCGATGTTAGTGTACGCTTCTTCTGGTTCAAACATAGTACCAGCACCATTCTCACGCGCATAAATAGCTTGGACAGCATACACAGGCACAATTACTGAGTGTGGACGGCCGCTAAAGCGAGCATGGAAGGTAATCGCATCATTACCTAACTCAAGATTACCCACCGCACGTGGTGCAATATTCAAAATAATTTGACCATCTTGAATAAACTCAACCGGTACACGTACGCCCGGCATCGTTGCATCCACCACCAAGTGAGGAGTCAAGTCATTGTCTACTAGCCAATCGTAAAATGCGCGAAGCATATACGGGCGGCGAGCAGTCATTTTTGCAATATCCATAACGTGTTTAAAATCGCTTAGCGAACTAGGCGCATTTCACGTTCAGCTTCAGTTAAAGAAGCAAGGAACGAATCACGTTCAAATACGCGGTTCATGTACACCTTGATTTCTTTTGAACCAGGGCCAACCAGATCGATACCAAGTTGAGGCAAACGCCACAATAATGGAGCTAGGTAACAGTCGATCAAGCTGAATTCTTCGCTCATGAAGTACTCATATTCAGCAAAAATTGGCGCTAACGTCAGAAGATCATTACGCAGCTTTGTGCGTGCTTTTTCTGATTCTTCCGCATTACCTTTCATCACTTTTTCAGCGAGTGAATACCAGTTGCGTTCGATACGGTACATCATCAAGCGGCTGTTGCCGCGAGCAACAGGGTAAACCGGCATTAGAGGAGGATGAGGGAAACGCTCGTCCAAGTACTCCATGATGATTTTTGAATCGTAAAGAGCTAGCTCACGGTCAACAAGAGTTGGCACTGATTTATATGGGTTTAGCTCAACAAGCTCAGCAGGAAGGTTTGCTTCGTCAACAAGCTCAACTTCAACACTTACGCCTTTTTCAGCTAGTACAATGCGAACCTGATGGCTATACAAATCTGATGCACTTGAGAAAAGAGTCATCACAGAACGTTTATTGGCAGCTACAGCCATGGAGCCCTCCAGTACACTTACAAATAAAAACAATGGAGGCTAAGCCTCCATTGTACATCAATTAAAATTGGGAATTAGCACGGTATTTTAGCACAATTAATGCACATCGCGCCAATACTCTTTCTTGAGCATCACGACAACTATGGTTAGAAGCACTAAGAAGCCCATTACCCACCAACCTAAAGCATGACGCTCAAGCTGCACTGGGTCACCTGAATAAACCAAGAAGTTCACTAGGTCACCAACCGCTTTGTCGTATTCGCCTTCGCTCAGCTCACCCGTACCGTCTGTTTCAGTACCAACAACAACTTGTACTTCTTCGCCATCTACGATTTTCGTATCGTAAATCGGCGTCGGGATACCTTGTAGCTCTTCGAGCACATGTGGCATACCAACACTCGGGAAGACAATGTTGTTCACGCCGAATGGACGAGATGGATCAACATAGAAAGAGCGTAAGTAAGTGTATAACCAATCAGCACCACGAACTCGTGCAACCAACGTAAGATCTGGTGGTGGAGCACCAAACCAGTTTGCCGCTTGCTTCGGTGGCATTGCATTAACCATTAGATCACCGATTTTCGCTTCAGGATTGAAAATCAGGTTTTCTTTCATTAAGTCTGTTGGAATTTCCAAGTCTGTTGCTACACGCTCATAACGCTGATACTGCGTTGAGTGACAAGCAAAACAGTAGTTCATGAACAACTTCGCACCGTTTTGTAGCGAAGCTTTATCCGTTAGGTCAACATTCGCTTTATCAAGCGGAACGTTAGCCCCCGCTGCCATCGCTAGTGATGGCAACATAGCAAATAGAATTACAATCCACTTCTTCATTTGAATGTCACCCTCTCTGGTAATGGTTTGGTTGCTTCATTTTTGCTGTAGAAGAACAGCAACACAAAGAACATGAAGTAACACAAGCTAAAGATCTGAGATAGTAGTGTGTACGTTGGTGTTGCAGGTAACGCACCTAAAATACCCAGAGCGATAAAGGCGATTGTGAACTGTACAATATTCAACAGATGAAGTTTGCTACGGTAACGGTATGAACGAACTTTACAACGATCCAACCAAGGTAGAACAAACAGCACTGCAATTGACGCACCCATTAGGATAACACCTAATAGTTTGTCTGGAACCGCACGTAAGATTGCGTAAAACGGCGTGAAGTACCATACAGGAGCAATGTGCTCTGGTGTCTTCAGTGGGTTGGCCGCTTCAAAGTTAGGCGGTTCAAGGAAGTATCCTCCCATTTCTGGGTTAAAGAACAGCACGTAACAGAAGAAGAACAAGAAACCAGCCACACCAACTAAGTCCTTAACCGTACCGTATGGGTGGAAAGGAATAGAGTCGATAATGTCGTATTTCTTCGTGTAGTAATCGTGGAACTTGAACTGTGTCTTGTAATCATCGCCCATTGAACCTTTTGGTAGCTTAGTTTCGATACCATCAGGGTTGTTTGAGCCGACTTCGTGCAGCGCCAATACGTGCAGAACCACAAGAAGAAGTAGAACGATAGGCAGTGCAATAACGTGTAGTGCGAAGAAACGGTTTAACGTTGCACCAGAGATGATGTAGTCACCACGGATCCAAAGCGTTAGGTCATCACCGATAACAGGAATCGCACCAAACAAAGAAATGATTACCTGCGCACCCCAGTATGACATCTGACCCCATGGCAGTAGGTAACCCATGAATGCTTCAGCCATTAGAACGAGGAAGATCAACATACCGAAGATCCACAGTAGTTCACGAGGTTTTTGGTATGAGCCGTAGATCAGGCCACGGAACATGTGCAAGTACACAACAACGAAAAACGCAGATGCGCCAGTTGAGTGCATGTAACGTAGAAGCCAACCGTACTCTACATCACGCATGATGTACTCGATAGAAGCAAACGCACCGTCACCAGAAGGAACGTAGTTCATCGTTAGCCAGATACCCGTTAGGATTTGGTTAACCAGAACCAGCATCGCCAGAGAACCGAAAAGGTACCAAAAGTTGAAGTTCTTAGGCATTGGGTATTCAGACAAATGCTTTTTATAAGCATTCATTGCAGGAATACGCTTTTCAACCCAGTCTAACATTGCTTGCATTATGCATCCCCCTCATCAACACCCACAATGAGCTTGGTGTCGCTCAAATACATGTGCTTAGGAACGACAAGGTTCAATGGAGCAGGTACCCCTTGGAACACTCGACCAGCCATATCGAACTTAGAACCATGACAAGGACAGAAGAAGCCAGATCTTACGCCCTGGACCTGCTCTGAGAAAGAGTCTGGTAGATAGGTTGGTGAACAACCTAGGTGAGTACAGAAACCAACAGCGACAAAAAACTCTTCCTTAATCGAACGAAACTCATTCTGAGCGTACTCAGGCTGCTGTTCCATTTCAGATTGCGGATCACGAAGCTTATCGCCGATCGTTTTTAAGTTATCTAGAACGCTTTGAGTGCGGCGAACAATCCATACAGGTTTCCCCTGCCACTCGACACGAACCAGTTGACCTGGTTCAATTTTACTTATATCCACTTCCACCGGTGCACCTGCCGCTTTGGCTTTAGCACTCGGATTCCATGATTTGATAAAAGGCACGGCGACGGCGACTGCCCCTAACCCACCAACAACTGCCGTTGTAGCGGTTAGAAAACGCCTGCGACCGTTATTTAAAGGCGCGTTGCTCATCCAAACATTCTCCCATTTGCTCCCTTTGGATCGTTATTATTCCGCTTATAAGAGCATGGCTAACAAATAATGAATTTAGTTCTATTTATTGGAGGGAAATGATAAAGAAAACCCTACTTTTTGACAAGATAAAGCTACCTTTTTGTAACATTTGTGAGGCAAATCGCTCGCGTCGTCACAAAAGCGGCAGAATTATAAAAAATTGATGTGATTTGTAACAAGAAAGCACAACATGGAAGTTCTGCTGAAAGCTATTCAAACCTTTTATCTTGGTAGTTTTCAGTTAATTACACAGCAAAATATTTCTTAGTGCACATTCAACTTACGTTATTTGTATTTTCACTTTTGTAGCACGCCGCATACGCAAAAAAGACGAGTAGGCATTTTAAAACATGTTGCAGGGATATTAAGACGCAAAGGCACCCACAGCAGATAAATAAGCTTATGACATATGGTAAGGAAGAAGCCTTACTCTGAGCCTAGTTATAAGTGAATACAAATGGATTGATAGGCAGGTATTATTTCTTTAAAAACAAAAAAGCCCGGCATAGAGCCGAGCTTTTGGTACACAGTTTCCAGAATAACTCTGAAAAGCAGAATTTCCAATAAGAGGAAATTAACGCTTAGAGAACTGTGGACGACGACGTGCTTTACGTAGACCAACTTTCTTACGTTCAACGCAACGAGCGTCACGAGTAACGTAGCCAGCTGCGCGTAGAGCAGGACGTAGAGACTCATCGTATTCCATAAGCGCGCGAGTGATACCGTGACGGATAGCACCAGCTTGACCAGAAATACCGCCGCCTTTAACTGTTACGTAAAGGTCTAGCTTTTCAGTTAGTTCAACAAGTTCTAGAGGTTGTTGTACAACCATGCGAGCTGTTGGACGACCGAAGTATTCGTCAAGGTTACGCTTGTTTACTACAATGTTGCCGCTGCCTGGTTTAATAAAAACACGTGCAGCTGAGCTTTTGCGACGGCCAGTGCCGTAGTATTGATTCTCTGCCATTTTCGAAATCCCCAATTAGATGTCTAGTACTTGTGGTTGTTGAGCAACATGGTTGTGCTCAGCGCCTGCGTAAACTTTAAGCTTACGGTACATAGCACGGCCTAGAGGACCACGTGGAAGCATGCCTTTAACTGCAAGCTCAAGAACCATCTCAGGTTTACGATCGATCAACTTTTCAAAAGTGATAGATTTTAGACCACCTGGGAACTCAGAGTGACGGTAGTACACTTTGTTCTTAGCTTTGTTACCAGTTACAGCAACTTTCTCAGCGTTGATAACGATGATGTAGTCACCAGCGTCAACGTGAGGAGTGTATTCAGCTTTATGTTTGCCACGTAGGCGAGATGCAATTTCACTTGCTAGACGACCAAGAGTTTTACCTTCAGCGTCTACAACGTACCAGTCGCGTTTTACAGTTTCTGGTTTAGCAACGAAAGTTTTCATGCTAATAATAACCCGTTAATTAAAATTTAAACTTTAAGGAACACCGTTCTGGTGCTCCCACACTGTCTAAGAGCCCAGTCATCACCCCTTCGAGTCGTTGGTACTCTCGACCTTCAATTTCGAAATAACTTCGATAATCCGGTCTGCAGTAACGGTGGGTCGCAGGATTATAGAGAAGAGCGAAGAAAAAATCACCTTTTTTTGCGCCAAATCACTAATTTTTTCTTCACTTTTTAAGAACACACTAGATTTAGGCCAAATGCTCACGCGCGAGGTACTCATGACTTTGCATCTCAGTGAGCCGAGACAAACAGCGCTTAAATTCAAACTCGAGCTGCCCCTCAGTATATAAGTCTTCCATTGGCACTTCAGCAGAAATAATCAACTTCACATTGCGCTCGTAAAACTCATCGACCAGTGCGATAAAACGCCTCGCAGCGTCATCTATTTTTCGGTTCATCTGTTGAACGTCCGCCAATAATACCGTGTGATAAATTCGGGACAGCTCAATATAGTCATTTTGACTGCGAGCGGTTTGGCATAACTGAGCAAACGACGCATGCAGAACCCCATCACTCGCTTCAATTACCTCAAGCTGACGGTGATTAACTTCGATTTGATGAGCGACGATCTGACGTTCGCCCGTCAGCTGCTGATAATACTTGTTGAGATTAATGTTGGCCTGTTCATCAAGTGGATAATGGTATATTTCGGCCTGTTCAAGCGTTCTTAAGCGATAATCAACGCCACTATCAACATTCAACACGTCACAGCGTGCCAAAATCATATCAATTGCAGGCAAAAAGCGCGCTCTTTGTAAGCCATTACGATATAAGTTCTGCGGTTCGATGTTTGAAGTCGCGACTAGGATCATCTGCCGCTTAAACATCTCTTGGAGTAACGTTGCAAGGATCATCGCATCCGTAATGTCAGAGACAAAAAATTCATCAAAGCAAACCACATCCGCTTCTTCTTTGAATTTATCCGCTACTTTTGCTAGCGGATTTTCGACATCACCTAACAGCTTCAACTCATCATGTACTCGATACATGAAGCGGTGAAAGTGTACGCGCATTTTTCTTTGGGTTGGTAAAGCATCAAAAAACGCATCCATGAGGTACGTTTTACCGCGTCCGACTCCTCCCCAAAAGTAAAGACCTTTTGGGGGCTCAGGCATGTCGATTTTTTTCCCCATGAGCTTTTGCCATTTGGAAAGCTGGGGCACAGGAGTTGACTGAAATTCAACGATAGCATGGTAAAGCTTATCTAATGCAACGACCGCTTGATACTGAGCTTCATCACGCTGAAACCCGTGTTCTGCTATGTCTTTTTGATATTGTTGTAGTGGTGTCATCGTATTAAGTCGTATAGAGGTACTGGGAAAAGGGTTACCTCGGGGTCAACTTTGAGAATAGAGAGAAGTAGTTATCAGTCCCCGAAGACATACTGCTATTTTTCTTTATCGGCTGTTCAAGCCATAGTAACATGGACTAGCACCGCGTGTAACTAAGTAGTAAAAGACTTGTTAAAACAACTATAAGGAGCAGTTATGCCTTGGATTTATGCCATTGTGGGTTTGCTGGTCGGTACAATCGTAGGCGTAGTCATTAGTAGACTAACCACCCCTGAATACAAGAAACAAAAGTCTGTGCAGAAAGAACTTGAAGCGGCCAAGTTTGAACTAGAGCAACAACGTCAAGAGCTCGTCGATCATTTTGCACAAACCGCAGAAATGTTGGATACACTAGGTAAAGATTACACCAAGCTGTACCAACATATGGCTAAGACCTCTTCTGAGCTTTTGCCAAACTTGCCAGAGCAAGACAACCCGTTTGATAAGAAAACGGCAATGTCTTCTGAAGCTATTGCAGAAGATCAACCAGAGTTTAATGAACAGCCAAAAGACTACGCCAATGGCGCAACGGGTCTTTTAAAGGATCAAGAGAAAGAAATCATTAATGCTCCCGAAGCGGTAACCGCAAAAGCATCATAATCTTCTCTTACCTCTACCTATTAGGGCCGATACATTTGTATCGGCCCTTTTTTGAACTTTTTCTCCTTACCTTTGCTCTAACTTGGATGTGAACTGCCTCCCCCTTTGATTATCCGAACTAGGCCCTATATTAGTTATTAACAAAGTGAACTAACCGTTCGGATATTTCTTTTTGGCAGACATGTTTCAAGAGGAGTTATTGGATGAAAAAACCACTGCTTGCGCTCACCGTTCTATCTCTGAGTTTGGGCTCTATTATTGCGCCAGTTCAAGCCACCGCCGCATTACCTTTAAATGTGGATGGCCAACAGTTACCTAGCTTGGCGCCCATGCTTGAGAAAGTAACCCCTGCTGTTGTGAGTATTGCTGTAGAAGGCAAACAAGTACAAACCAGCCGTATTCCCGAACAATTTCAATTCTTCTTTGGACCGGACTTTCCGATGGAGCAAAGGCGCGAGCGCCCGTTCAGAGGTTTAGGTTCTGGTGTCATTATTGATGCGAAAAAAGGGCATATCGTCACTAACTACCACGTAATCAAGGGCGCGGATGAGATTCGAGTTCGCCTCTATGATGGTCGCGAGTATGACGCTACGCTCGTTGGCGGAGATGAGATGGCCGATGTTGCGTTGCTTAAATTAGAAAAAGCGAAAAACTTAACGCAAATTAAAGTCGCAGATTCCGATAAACTTCGCGTAGGTGACTTTACGGTTGCGATTGGTAACCCATTCGGACTTGGTCAAACCGTGACGTCGGGCATCGTCTCAGCGTTAGGCCGTAGTGGCTTAAACGTTGAAAACTTCGAAAACTTCATCCAAACCGATGCCGCAATTAACAGCGGTAACTCTGGTGGTGCATTGGTCAACCTTAATGGTGAGCTGATCGGTATTAATACTGCGATTTTAGGCCCTAACGGCGGTAACGTGGGGATTGGCTTTGCGATTCCGTCCAACATGATGAAAAACCTCACCGAGCAAATTCTAGAGTTTGGTGAAGTCAAACGCGGCATGTTGGGTGTACAGGGCGGTGAAGTAACCTCTGAGCTGGCTGATGCATTAGGTTACGAGTCAAGTAAAGGGGCCTTTATTGGCCAAGTCGTACCAGACAGCGCAGCCGATAAAGCTGGATTGAAAGCCGGTGATGTAATTGTATCGGTAAACGGCAAAGCGATTAATACTTTCTCAGAGCTCCGCGCAAAAGTGGCAACGCTGGGCGCAGGAAAAGAAATCACGTTAGGTGTGGTTCGAGATGGTAAGAATAAAACCTTTGATGTAACGCTTGGCGAATCTACAAATATGAAAGCCAAAGCCGAAACATTACACGAAGGGCTCAAGGGTGCGGAATTAAGCAATACGACACCAAGTGATGCAATTCAAGGCGTTAAAGTATCGAGCGTTGCAGATAACTCTCCGGCTGCTCAATATCAATTACAACAAGGGGACATCATTATCGGTGTAAACCGTCAGCGCGTGAAAAACCTTGCTGAGCTTCGTGCAATCGTGGATAAGCACAAAGGCGTATTGGCTCTGAATATTCAGCGTGGCGAACGTACTATTTATCTTGTTATTCGTTAGTCACTTTCAAAGTAATAGGAAATAAGGTTTTCGATGCATAGCATCGAGTAATAAGCCTCGAATACTTTTCCTTATCGCTCAATAGCTAATGAAAAGGGCAGCACGATTCCGTGCTGCCCTTTTGTTATTTTTCAATGTAGTGCTATTCTTCATCTTCTATGCCATTTTGGCGCTCATGCATGGAGAGGATATGCTCAGCTTTTTATTACGTTCTGTCTTTTTAGGCTTGGCTACTGCCGCAGTGGTATTACTGGCGGTACCATCTTTGCGCAACAACGTAATTCCTGCCGCGCTAGATCCGCAACCTGTTAATATCGCGTCCGTTGAGTTGACATTTAATCAGGCGGTGCGAAGAGCAGCACCTGCCGTAGTAAACATCTACAGCCGTAAATATGTTGAAAATGATCGCAGTAAACTCTCGACTCAAGGTCTGGGTTCAGGTGTTATTGTCAGTGAGAAAGGCTACATCATTACCAACTACCATGTGGTTGCTCAAGCAGACCAAATTGTTGTCGCATTACAAGACGGTAGAGCCGCAGCGGCTCAGCTAGTTGGCACGGATAAACGCACAGACATTGCCGTACTGCGTGTCGAAGGTTCAAATTTACCTGTTATTCCTCTGAACTCTAATTACAAGCCACAAGTGGGTGATGTGGTCCTAGCCATCGGTAACCCATACAACCTTGGACAAACCACAACGTTCGGCATTATTTCAGCAACAGGACGCTCATCGATTAGCGACGGTCGCCAAGCATTCATTCAAACCGATGCCGCCATCAATGAGGGCAACTCTGGCGGTGCTCTAGTGAACACACAAGGTGAGCTCGTCGGCATCAATACCGCCTCTTTCCAACAAGCGACTGATTTAGAAACTTACGGTATTTCCTTTGCGATCCCTGCGCCACTAGCCAGCAAGATCATGCAGAAAATCATCGCTGATGGTCGCGTGATTCGTGGCTATATTGGTATCGACGGCCAAGACATTAATGCAGTCACTGCTCGCCTACTTGGAAATGAACACATAGGTGGTATTGTCGTGCTTGGTATTGATCCAAATGGTCCAGCCAATGCAGCAGGCTTCCAAAAACAGGACATCATTATCAGTATTGATGGCAATAAAGTGCAAGGGCGTCAGAGCGTCATGGATATCGTCACCGATTTACGTCCTGGCACCACCGTGGACGTCGGCATCATTCGCAAAGGAAAAGAGATGAGCTTGAAAGTCACCATTGCCGAAGACAAGCAAGAAGCATAAAAAATCCCAGCCATTGGCTGGGATTTTTATTTGTGCGTTACTCGCTATCGCTCGGTGTTTCCGTCGTATCGGAATCATCCAGTTCAACTTCAATGCGAGTGACTCGCTGCAAACCTCTTGGTAATAACCCACCTCGGCGACCACGTTCGCCACGGAAGTTATCAAGGTCAGACGGTTTAAGACCCAACTTTCGCTTACCCGCGTACAGCGTTAACGATGCACCTTTTGGTAAAGACATTAAGTGAGATAGTACTTCTTCTCGCTCTTTTGCTTTAGCAGCAGGAATGTTGATGATCTTATTCCCTTTACCTTTCGCCAGTTGTGGCAGGTCTTTGATTGGGAACAGCAGCATGCGACCTTGGTTAGTGATTGCTAAGATTTCATCAGAATCTAAATCTTCAATCGCTTTTGGCGTCATGACCTCAGAGTTAGCCGGTAAAGTGACCAGCGCTTTACCACTGCGGTTTTTAGACAGCAAGTCAGCGCCTTTACATACAAAGCCGTAACCTGCATCAGAGCCCACCAGCCACAGCTGATCTTCTTCACTCATGATCACTTGGCGAATACTGCTACCAGCCGTAATATTCAAACGACCGGTAATCGGCTCACCTTGACTACGAGCAGAAGGCAGCGAGTGCGATTCCAGAGAGTAACTTCGACCATCACTACCTAGGAATACTGCAGGCTGATTACTCTTACCTCGCGCATGCGCTAAGTATTTATCACCCGACTTATAGTTCAAGCCTTCTGCATCCACGTCATGGCCTTTCGCGTGACGAATCCAACCTTTCTCAGAAAGCACAACCGTGATTGGTTCGCTTGGAACAAGATCACGTTCAGTAAGCGCTTTTGCTTCTGCACGCTCAACCAATGGAGATCGACGGTCATCACCGTATTTCTCAGCATCCGCTTTGATTTCTTTTTTCAGTAGTGTGTTTAGACGACGCTCAGAACCGAGCAGCTGTTCTAGCTTCTCACGCTCTTTCTCTAGCTCGTCTTGCTCACCACGGATCTTCATCTCTTCTAGTTTGGCTAGGTGACGAAGTTTGGTGTCTAGAATCGCATCCGCTTGGATATCGGTAATACCAAAACGTGCCATCAATACCGCTTTAGGATCATCTTCAGTACGGATGATCTCAATCACTTCATCTAGGTTTAGGTAAGCAACCAGCAAACCTTCCAAAATGTGTAAGCGAGCCATGACTTTGTCTAGGCGGTGTTGTAGACGGCGACGTACGGTCGTGCGACGGAACTCAATCCACTCTGACAGAATTTGCACCAGACCTTTAACTTGAGGACGATTATCCAAACCAATCATGTTCAAGTTAACGCGGTAGCTGCGCTCAAGATCCGTTGATGCGAACAAGTGGTTCATCAACAAATCACAATCGACGCGGTTTGACTTAGGAACCACAACGATACGCGTTGGGTTCTCGTGATCCGACTCGTCACGAAGATCGTCAACCATTGGCAGCTTCTTCGCTCGCATCTGGTTAGCGATTTGCTCAAGCAGTTTTGCACCCGATACTTGGTGTGGCAGAGAGGTGATAACGATATCAGAACCTTCTTTGTGCCATACCGCGCGCATCTTGATGCTACCGCGACCATTGCGGTAAATCTTCTCAATATCCGCTTGCGGCGAGATGATTTCTGCTTCTGTTGGGTAATCCGGACCTTTAACATATTGCATCACGTCCGGCAGTTCTGCTTTCGGGTTGTCGATCAAATGAATAGTCGCATCTGCGATTTCACGAACGTTATGCGGTGGGATATCTGTTGCCATACCAACTGCAATACCGGTTACACCGTTAAGCAGGATATGAGGCAGACGTGCTGGCAACATTTGTGGCTCTTTCATTGTGCCATCAAAGTTAGGTTGCCATTCAACCGTACCCTGACCCAGTTCGCCTAGCAATACTTCAGCAAACTTAGACAGTTTTGCTTCGGTATAACGCATTGCCGCGAATGATTTCGGGTCATCTGGCGCACCCCAGTTACCTTGACCATCCACTAATGGATAGCGGTAAGAGAATGGCTGAGCCATCAATACCATCGCTTCGTAACAAGCTGAATCACCGTGCGGATGGTATTTACCTAACACGTCACCAACGGTACGTGCAGATTTTTTGTATTTTGCTGATGCAGAGAGACCAAGCTCCGACATCGCATAAATGATGCGTCGTTGAACCGGCTTTAAGCCATCACCAATGTATGGCAAGGCGCGGTCCATGATTACGTACATCGAGTAGTTCAGATAAGCGTCTTCAGTGAATTTGCGCATTGGCAACTGTTCGACGCCATCGTAGGTAATTTCTGTAGACATCCGTTACACCTCTGCCAAGTCGCCGTTGTTTTGTAGCCAAGAACGACGGTCATCTGCACGCTTTTTGCCCAGCAGCATGTCCATCATTTCCATGGTCGCCGTAGAGTCGTCAATGGTTAACTGCACTAAGCGACGCGTGTTCGGATCCATGGTGGTTTCACGCAACTGAAGTGGGTTCATCTCACCCAAACCTTTGAATCGTTGCACGTTGATTTTGGCTTTCTTCTTCGACAAGCGCTCTAAGATGCCATCTTTTTCATCGTCATCGAGGGCGTAGAACACTTCTTTCCCGCAATCGATTCGATACAGAGGCGGCATCGCCACGTAGATATGACCCGCTTCAACCAGTGCACGGAAGTGACGAGTGAACAGTGCACAAAGCAGCGTTGCGATGTGAAGACCATCCGAGTCCGCATCGGCAAGGATACAGATCTTACCGTAACGAAGACCATCAAGATTATCGCTGTCAGGATCAATCCCCAAAGCCACTGAGATATCGTGTACTTCTTGAGACGCAAGAACTTGATCGGCAGAGACTTCCCACGTGTTCAAGATCTTACCACGCAGTGGCATCACGGCTTGGAACTCACGGTCACGTGCCTGTTTTGCCGAGCCACCCGCAGAGTCACCCTCCACAAAGAAGATTTCAGTGCGACTTAAGTCCTGTGCTGAACAGTCGGTCAACTTACCTGGCAGTGCCGGGCCGGACGCCACTTTCTTACGTACGACTTTTTTCGCTGCACGCATACGACGGTGCGCGTTAGCGATACAGACTTCTGCCAATTGCTCTGCTAGCTGAGGCTTTTCGTTCAACCAAAGACTGAACGCATCTTTGACTACGCCAGAGACAAATGCCGCGGTTTGACGAGAAGACAGACGTTCTTTGGTCTGGCCTGCAAATTGCGGATCTTGAATTTTAACCGACAACACGTAAGAACAGCGGTCGAAAACGTCATCACCCGTTAGCTTCACGCCACGAGGTAATAGATTACGGAACTCACAGAATTCGCGCATCGCTTCTAACAAGCCTTGGCGTAGACCATTAACGTGCGTACCACCTTGAGCGGTTGGGATCAGGTTAACGTAGCTTTCGGTGATCATCTCACCACCTTCTGGCTGCCAAATTACCGCCCAGTTTGCCGCTTCGGTATCCGCCAAGAACTCACCAGTAAATGGTTCTTCAGGAATAACTGGGTAGCCTTTTACGCCTTCCGCAAGATAGTCTTTAAGACCGTCTTCGTAGTACCACTTATAGTCTTTACCATTAACTTTGTCGGTTAATGTAATCTCTAGGCCCGGGCACAAAACCGCTTTTGCGCGCAGGTTGTTGACTAGGCGCGTAACAGAGAAGTTAGCCGAATCGAAGTACTTCGCATCAGGCCAGAAATGCACGCTGGTACCGCGATTGCGACGACCACATGTGCCGGTTACGGTCAGGTCAGAGACTTTATCACCGTGCTCAAATGCAATTTCATACACTTGACCATCACGACGAACGGTTACTTCAACGCGTTTTGACAACGCGTTTACTACCGAAATACCTACCCCGTGCAAACCACCAGAGAATTGGTAGTTTTTGTTAGAGAACTTACCACCTGCGTGCAGCTTGCATAGGATTAACTCTACGCCTGACACTTTCTCTTCTGGGTGGATATCAACAGGCATGCCTCGACCATCATCGATCACTTCTAGTGATTGGTCGGCATGTAGGATGACTTGTACTTTTGAGGCATGTCCGGCTAGCGCTTCGTCGACACTGTTGTCGATAACTTCTTGGCCCAAATGGTTTGGGCGCGCTGTATCCGTATACATCCCTGGTCGGCGACGTACTGGCTCTAAGCCATTCAGTACTTCAATGGCACCAGCATTATATTGTTCAGTCATAATACGGAATTATTCTCAAAGTTTACTTGTTGCCTGAATATCACCAATGGGTGAACCCATACTCAGGAAACGAAAAAGCCACCCTGTTCACATCACTAAGTGCTTGTAAACATGATGCATAACAAAGTAGCCAGGGTCCTCGACCCTTAAGATCTTTTGGCAAAACATAGTCGGAAAGCATACCGCCCATGTCAAGAAACGGTTGGATATATCAATAAAAACTATGAGCCTTTTCCAATCGCTTTCGAATTACAGTTCTAGAAATTCGATAATCTGTGCAGGATAACGCTCAAAGCCTACAAAACTGTGATCACCGCCTTGTTCTACTGTTTGCTTAGCGTCTGCAAACTTATCTACCGCTTGTCGATAGTCTAAAACCTCATCTTCTGTCTGCTGTAACAACCAGAAAGAATGTGGCGACGCGATGCTTTGTACATCAAGAGCTTTTAACTCGTCAATATGACAAGCTTCAAGTGTATAGGTTTCGTGCGTATAAGGGTTAGTTTGCTCACCCAAATAATCTACTAACAGCTCATAGGGCTTAACCGCGGGGTTGACCACTACCGCTTTCAATCCAAACTTGTCATTTAGCCACATTGACATAAAGCCGCCTAATGAGCTGCCCACCAGACCAATGTTATAGTCGTCTTTATATTGCTCGATGATATCCAACAACATTTTCGCCGCTTGTTGAGGATAACAAGGTAACTGGGGAACAATCACTTTGATATCAGGACGATGCTGCTCGCAGTATGCTCTCATCACATTGGCTTTCATTGAAAGTGGGGAGCTGTTAAAACCATGGATATACAGAAGAAGTGAAGGTTTACTCATAGATATCTCGCACAAAAAAGCGAGCCCGAACATAGAGCTCGGGCGCGTTAGTATCCGTTAGAAGAGAAGTCTGGTTGGAACTGGCCGTCAGGAAGTCGGCCCACTTGGGTCGTAATCTCACCACAAGCGTGCAACTGCAGTTCACGCCAACCAGGCGAAGTCGTATCGAGGGCAAAATCATCCGAGTTGGGCTTAAACTGAACACACGTCGAGGGTGTTGCCATCACTCGAATACCATTATGAAGCACATTCATGTCTTGATGAACATGACCACAGAGAATGCCTTTCACGTTATCAAAACGATCGACAACCTGCCAGAACGCTTCGGCATCTTTTAAGGTATGTTGATCAAGCCACGCGCTTCCCACCAATAATGGATGGTGATGCAGCAACACAAGTGTGTGCCTTTCTGGGTGTTCTGCTAACTTTTCTTCGAGTAACGCTAACTGCTGATCACTCAAGCGTCCGTGGGGAACGCCAACAACTTGCGAGTCTAAAAGAACCAACTGCCAATGCGCGCCAAGCAATACATGCTCTGCCGCTTTGATTTGTTGCGAAGGTAATACACTGCCCATATTGGGCTTGTAGTCATGATTACCAGGCAGCCAAAAGCAGTCTTTCTCTAGCGGTTCAATGCCTTCAGCAAAGCGCTGGTAAGATTCTGCACTATGGTCTTGGGAAATATCCCCTGTCGCCAAGATGTAATCAAACGTCACGTTGCGGCGTAAAACATCAGCAACAACAGCGTTAAAGCTATCGGCCGTTTTTACGCTCAGCAAACTTCCCTCATCGGCAGCAAACAGATGAGTATCCGTAATTTGTAAAAGTTTGATGCTGTCACTAGATGATTGCAAAATGAAAACCTGATTCGTCCACTATATCGTTATTTGTTATTTTCCTTTCGTGACGTGACGATCAATTGAAGGCAAGTGGTGTTCTACTGATACCACTTCGTAAACAAAACGTCAGCCATTCACCGAGGAATGTGTTTAGTTGATGCTTTTCATCTTTCTGCATCAGTTGGTCGTTGGGATAATCATACTTAGCTTTTATGCGAGAGAACTCTCCGCTTGAGCATACTTCGGCTACTCTCGCATCGTGATAAAGCCTGACAGACATCGTCGGTAAAGGAAACACTGGCGTTTCATCACTCTGACATATCTCAACAACTGTGGTGTATTTTGTGATTTCATTCACGGTCAGTTGGTAAACCATGTTCGCCGCTTGATAGCAGCGTACATCCCCAACTTCGGCAGAAGCAGGCAATAAGGCGTTCAATTTAGCGTAGTTGGTCTCATAGGTTCTCATTAGACCCGCTAAATCAACATGATACCTCTGTTTTTCAGCCACTTGTGCCATTACTTACTCTCCACCATTTGGGGTTGCCCCCACTGTGACTTCAACTCTTGATGGTTTAATTGCAACCATTGCAACGCAATAATCGACGCACCATTTTCAAATTTTCCGTCTTTCACCCATTGATATGCTTGCTCACGACTCAAAACATGTACGCGAATATCTTCATTCTCATAGTCTAAACCATGAATGCCGTACGCTTTAGATGCGTCCACTTCACCAACAAATACGTCCAACTTTTCCGAGCAACCGCCAGCAGAAGGATAATAAGAAGTGACTGGCGCAACACGCCCCACTTGTATCCCCGCCTCTTCGACAGCTTCTCGGCGAATGACGGCTTCAGCTGATTCATCACGGTCAATCATACCCGCGACAATCTCTAGCTGCCATGGGTATTGATGCTCTAAGGCTCCTACTCGAATCTGTTCAATGATAACCACTTGATCCGTATTTGGATCATAAGGAAGCATCGCTGCAGCATGACCACGCTCGAACATTTCTCGTTCGACAACCTCGCTCCAACCTCCAGCAAATAGCTTATGCTGAAAGCGATATTTCACCATTTTGAAAAAGCCTTCAAATAAGGTTTCTTTCGAGATGACTTTTACATCTTGCGAAGTAAAATCCTTTTGTTGTTTGTCATACTGTTGCATTCGACACCTCTCTGAGTGAATCTTGTAGTTTACTCATTGTTATTCGCTTGCTCAAAGGACTTGGCTCAACTTTTTGTACAATAGTTACAAATTAATTTAAGTCTTTGGTGAAAATTTATTGCACAAGTGGATAATTACGTGTAAAAAAGTGCAAACTTTAGAGTAAATATCGTGCAAATTGAGTTAAACTACTGAGAATTAACCAATCTATTGACCGCGGGAATAGAAAATGAAAAAATTGCTTCCACTATTTATCAGTGCAGCGCTAGGTAGCATGAGTACGTCTGCGTTCGCAGACTCTTTGGCTGAAATCTACGACTTAGCAAAACAAAATGATCCACAATTGCTCAGTGTAGCAGCACAACGTGACCAAGCTTTCGAAGCAATCACCTCAAGCCGTAGTGCTCTATTACCACAAATTAACCTAACAGCAGGTTACAACTTAACTCGTGGCGATACTGAATACGACTCAAATCTAGTCAATGACGTATCAAACGATGCCAACGCTCTAACCGCTGGTGTTAGCTTTTCACAAGCACTTTACAACCGCGCATCTTGGATCTCGCTAGATACCGCTGAGAAAAGTGCTCGCCAAGCAGACGCAACTTACGCTGCGACTCAACAAGCACTAATTCTTCGTGTTTCACAAGCGTATTTTGAAGTTCTACGCGCACAAGACAACCTTGTTTTCGTCCGTGCAGAAAAAGCCGCAGTGGGTCGTCAACTAGAGCAAACAAAACAGCGTTTTGAAGTAGGTTTATCTGCGATCACTGACGTACACGACGCGCAAGCTCAGTACGACCAAGTACTGGCGGATGAAGTGTTAGCAGAAAACGCACTGACTAACAGCTACGAGTCATTACGTGAAATCACCGGTCAAGAGCACAAAGATCTCAACATCTTGGACACTCGCCGCTTCACTGCTAGTCCATCGACCGTGCCTGCTGAGTCGCTAATTGACGAAGCAAAAACCAAAAACCTGACCTTGCTGTCTTCACGTATTCTTCAAGATATCGCACGTGACAATATTTCACTAGCAAGTTCTGGTCATCTACCAACGCTGTCTCTAGACGGTGGTTACAACTACGGTGATACGTCTCATAGCTCTCGTGACAACACCACAGACAACTTCAATATCGGTGTGAACCTTGCGGTGCCGCTATACACGGGTGGTAACGTCACCTCTCAAACCAAACAGGCTGAATACGCGTACGTGGCTGCAAGTGAAGATCTTGAAGCACAATACCGTAGCGTAGTAAAAGATGTTCGCGCACAAAACAACAACATTAACGCCTCTATCGGCGCACTACGTGCTTATGAGCAAGCCGTTATTTCTGCGCGCTCTGCACTAGAAGCAACAGAAGCAGGTTTTGATGTGGGTACTCGTACTATCGTTGACGTGCTAGACGCAACTCGTCGTCTATACGATGCGAATAAAAACCTATCGAACGCTCGTTACGACTACATATTAAGTGTTCTTCAGCTACGCCAAGCAGTTGGTACGCTAAGCGAACAAGACATCTTAGACGTTGATGCAGGTTTGAAAGCAGCAAAATAATTGCTGACTGAATGCTTCAGTTCTCAATAAATAAAAACGCCAGTTGATTTATCAGCTGGCGTTTTTTATTGCTTGCAGTTAAGAGACGAAAAGTATCTCAGAACATCAAGTATCAAAAAGGCCGCACTTGGCGACCTTTTACAAACAAATAGCGTTTCAATGCCAACAAATCGTAGGCTTAGCCCTTACCGCCTTTGATTGCATTGATGATTTCACTGGTTGAGCACCCATCCTCAAAGTTCAATACACGAACTTCGCCACCTGCAGCAATGACTTCTTTACCACCAGCAATTTCTTCTGGTTTGTAGTCACCACCTTTTACTAGCAAGCTTGGCAGAACTTCCGAGATCAAACGTTGCGGCGTATCTTCACTAAATGGTACTACCCAATCCACAGCGCCCAAACCTGCCAATACCGCCATGCGGCGATCGGTTGGGTTCACAGGACGACCAGGCCCTTTAAGACGCTTCACTGATTCATCGGTATTCACCGCAACAATCAGGCGATCACCAAGTTCAGCAGCATGGTTTAAGTAAGACACATGCCCAGCGTGAAGAATATCAAAGCAGCCGTTTGTCATAACGACTTTCTCGCCACGTGCACGGGCTTTTTTCACTGCTTCAATCAGCGCTTTTTCTGAAATTACACCGTAATCCGTGTCTTGGCTGCCATGTACCGCTTCTGCCAGTTCAATTTCAGACAAGGTCGAGGTACCAAGCTTACCAACAACAACGCCAGCCGCCGCATTCGCTAGTGCACACGCTTCTTCGAAGGATTTGCCTGCGGCAACAGACGCTGCCAATACAGAGATAACCGTGTCGCCCGCACCTGTCACGTCGTACACTTCTTTCGCTTGAGTCGGAAGGTGGAATGGCTCTTGACCACGGCGGATCAACGTCATGCCGTTTTCACTACGCGTAACCAGTAGCGCTTCAAAATCAAACTCTTCAACAAGCTGAAGTGCTTTTTCAACCAGCTCTTGGTCTGATTTTACTTTGCCAACGACATCTTCAAACTCTTTCATGTTTGGTGTTAAGAGTGTCGCGCCGCGGTAGCGTTCAAAATCCGCACCTTTAGGGTCAATGAAAACTGGAATGTTTGCTGCGCGCGCTTTTTGGATGTATGCCTGAACATGCTCTAACGAGCCTTTTGCGTAGTCAGACATAATCACGGCTTTAACGTTTGGCAGAGCGGTATCCATACGCGATAGCACAGGTGCAGAATCCGTGTTTTCAAACTTATCTTCGAAGTCGAGACGAATAAGCTGTTGTCCACGGCTCATTACGCGAAGCTTCGTGATCGTTGGGTAATTAGGCAGTGCAACGAAATCGCACTTCACATTGAGTGAGCTCAGCGTCTCCGTCAGCACTTTTGCAGGCTCATCTTCCCCTGTTAGACCAACAATGTGAGCATGGCCACCTAGTGATGCGATGTTCATCGCAACGTTCGCAGCACCACCAGGACGCTCTTCATTGTTTTCTACTTTTACAACAGGAACCGGCGCTTCAGGAGAAATGCGTCCGGTTGGGCCATACCAGTAACGATCTAGCATGACATCACCGATGATGAGCACACCAGCGCTGTTGTAATCAGGTAGAATTGGTTTCATTATTGGTCTCCAAAAATTAAATCGAAGTGAGTTTATCACAGCCCTTATCGAGGCTAAATATATGGTCTTAACTGAACCACTGATTCCAAGCCTGTTTTACCCACTCCCTTTCGGCAACAAACTTATCTTCCACCACATCAGCATCTAAATTGAGTAGATTTCTTCGGTGTATTTCGTTTCGCATTGTCGTGTAGGCACGTATCAACTGCATTGCCTGGTCTTCGTCCATGACATTTTGTGCAATGAGCGTTTCAAAGATGCGCACATTATCACACCAACGCGTTAATTTCGGCTTATCGTGACTATAGTTGAGCACTAAGTACTGAGCGAGAAATTCGATATCGGTAATCCCTCCCACATCTTGCTTGAGCATAAAACGGCCGGGCTTTTTCCCCCCAAGATGGCCGCGCATTTTCTCTCTCATTTCGACAACGGCTTTTTTCAGTTCCGTCCGATCGCGCGCTTTGCACAACACATTATGTCGCGTATTGTGAAATGCAATGGCAAGGGGTTCATCGCCGTAAATCAAGCGCGCGCGCACAAGTGCTTGATGCTCCCATGTCCAAGCTTCTTGATGCTGATAATCGTCAAACGCATCGGTTGGGCTAACCAACAAACCTGACGCGCCAGATGGGCGCAAGCGGGTATCGACTTCGTACAAAATGCCGGAAGCGGTGCGAGTCGAGAAAATATGGATGATGCGCTGCGCTAGGCGAAGGTAGAACTGACGGCCGTCGATTTCCTTTTTGCCATCTGTATAGACATTGACTGGGCAGTCATGCATGAAGACGATATCCAAGTCGGAGTTATAGCCGAGTTCCCAGCCACCGACTTTGCCATAACCAATGACGGCAAAACCCTTCCCTTCACGATCTTTCACATGCGTTGGCTCGCCGTATTTTTCGGACACTTGCAACCAAGCCTGACTGACCACAGCATCAACGATAGCTTCCGCCAAATAGGTTAAGTGATCACTCACTTTCATCACCGGCAATGCACCAGCAATATCCGCCGCCGCAATACGTAAAATGCAGATTTGCTTAAACTGACGCAACGCTTCCATTTGCTGCTCCATATCATCTTCTGGAATACGGGCCAGATAATCACGCAGCTCTGTGCGGTAACTGTCTAATGGGATTGGATTGTACAACTGTGCAGGGTCGATCAACTCATCGAGTAAGATCGGATACCGAGATAGCTGCTCTGAAATCATTGGGCTTGCGGTACACAAACGCACGAGCTGTACTAGAGCCGCTGGGTGCTCATCCAATAACTCCAGATAAGTTGTACGTGTGCAGATATTGTGCAGTAAATGCAGCACTCGCGGTAAACCAAACTGTGCATCAGGGTGGGCAAACACCGCATCAAATACCTTCGGCATCAAACGGTTTAACACTTCGCGTCCACGCGGTCCTAACGTTTTTTTAGCCAGATCGGTTTTAAAGTTGATGATGGTTTTCGCGCATGAAGCAAAGTCTTCAACCTGAATATCCTGCTGCAAGATATGTTCAAGCACATCTTGTTTGTTCGCCATATCCCATAACTCATGAAAATGACGAGCAACCGTAGTACCCTCGTCTTCTTCATCATCACCAATTAACGACTCAAATACTTGATGGACATTCGCCATGTGCTGCTGAGTTTGCTCAATCAGTTGGTCCCAAGAGGTCATTTGCATCGCGGTAGCGAGCTTTAAGCGTTCGGTTTCGCAATCAGGCAGCGTCTGGGTTTGCTTGTCCGCCATCGCTTGCAACAAGTTTTCTAATTGACGCAAATACTTGTATGCGGCTTCTAGACTGCTGACTTCTTGCGAAGTGAGTAACGCCAACTCTTCAATGCCTTGCAGCGTTTCCAACAACCCTCGATTACGAAGAGAAGGCTCGCGCCCCCCTCGAATTAATTGAAAAACTTGGGCGATAAATTCAATTTCTCGGATGCCACCTGCACCTAACTTAATGTTGTTGTTCAAACCTCGGCGGCGAACCTCACTACTGATCATCGATTTCATCCGACGCAAAGACTGAATCGCACTGAAATCAATATAGCGACGAAAAACAAAAGGACGCAGCATTTGGCGTAGCTCTTGGTATTGCGGGTACATTTCGCACCCCATCACTCGAGCTTTGATCATCGCGTAACGTTCCCAGTCGCGTCCCTGTTCTTGATAGTAATCCTCTAGTGCCGCATAGCTCATGACTAATGGACCACTCTCACCAAACGGACGCAAACGCATATCTACGCGGTAACAGAAGCCATCGAAAGTTTGTTGATCGAGCGCTTTGATGATGCGTTGACCAAGACGAGTAAAGAACTGGGCATTGGCAATACTGCGGCGCGCGCCTTGTGTCTCACCGTTTTCTGGATACGTGAAAATCAGATCGATATCGGAAGAAAAGTTTAACTCGCCGCCACCCAGTTTCCCCATGCCGATAATCAACATCGGCTGAACTTCACCTTCCTCACTCGTCGGCGTTCCCCACTCCTGACAACACGCTTGATATTGCCATTGATAGGTTTCAAAAATCATCGCTTCTGCCAACTCTGATAAGTGGCTTAAAGACGTTTCTAGCGACCATGCATGCGTGAAATCCTTCCACGCAATGTACACCATTTCTCGGTTACGAAACTGACGCAACACGCGATGACCAGACATCTCATCCGGGCATTGTCCCAGCAGTGCCGCAAGACGTGAGCGGTAAGATTCTTGACGGCTTGGTTGCGCTAACATGTTCGGTAGCTCACGCGCTAAAACTTCATCGCGATGAATCGCTTCGGTAATAAACTGGCTTAAGCCCGCCACATAGCGAAATTGCTGCGCAATCTCATCTGGCCAAAGGGGAAAATAACCTGCCTCTTGAGCATTTTGTACGGCAGATTCTGCGATAGAAATCAGTGGCGAAGGCAGCTGCATTTTTCTTCCTTGTTTGAAAAGCACGGTAACTCATTCTTTATACCAGACTTAAAGCAAATAAAAACGCCCACAAAAGGTTTGTGGGCGTTTTATCAAAAGTTCGGGCTCGAATATTAAACTTGGAAAGATTTGATCTTCTTGTCTAACTCGCCAGCATTATTTTGCATCATTTCAGAAGTTTCTAGCAGCTCTGTCACAACCACAACCGAGGCTTCCACCAGCTCACGTACATTGGTGAGGTTTTGACTCATCTCTTCTGCAACACTGCTTTGCTGACCAGACGCCGTCGCGATTTGGAAGTTCATGTCATTGATTTGCGTCACTTGCCCAACAATACCATCGAGCTCAGATCCAGCATTAGAAACCAGCTCGTTTCCATCGGCCGCTTCCACTACGCTTTTCTCCATGAGTTCTACAGCAGATTCTGCACTGGTTTGCAGCTGAGCAATCATCTCTTGAATTTCTACCGTCGCTTGTTGTGTACGTTGTGCAAGGTTACGAACTTCATCTGCAACCACCGCAAAACCACGACCCGCCTCGCCAGCTCGCGCCGCTTCAATCGCCGCATTCAGTGCAAGCAGGTTAGTTTGTTCAGAGATACCTTGAATCGTACCCACAACACTACCAATGGATTCAACACGTTCCTCGACCTGGTTAACCGCCTGCGCCGATGAAGCGATGTCCGACGAGAGTTCACTCATTTTCGCCATCGTACTTTGCAAGAACTGTTGACCAGAAATCGCTTGTGCGGAAGCTTGCTCTGTAAGAGAAGACGCCGTCTGGGCATGTTCTGCGACGGTTTGCACCGTCGACGACATTTCACTCATCGCCGTCGCAAGTTGATCAATTTCGTTAAACTCTTCTTGCGCCGATTCCTTCGTTTCCGACATGCTCAGCGTCATCACTTCCGTGAGTGTGGATAACTCATCAGAAGCGTTGATTTGCATTTGAATCACATCGTGCAGTTGGCGACGTGTTTTTTCTAACTCGCGTGCCACGTCTCCGTATTCATCTTTACAATCCATACCAAATGGCACGGAGAGGTTCTTGCTCGCCATCAGTTTGATCGCGTCGCTCAGATACTGTGTTTGACGCAACATCACTCTAGCCGCCGCTAATAAGAGCACGACAAAAACCACTATCAATAAGGCAGTTTGCCAAGCAACTTGCGTTAAGTATGCTTCGTAATGCTGTTGGGCAACTTGCGCGTTTTGTGTCGCCGCTAAAAGTGAATCGTAAAAGGTGTTCGCGTCCCACAGTTGTTTTGCCACTATCAGGACAGTACTGAAGACCATCAACATGACCATTTTAGGAACCAGTCGAATGTCGGATATGACCCTTTCCCATGGCTTAAATGCCAGCTTTTCCATTGTCAGTTCTCCACCGAGTCTTATATAGTCTTTATCTATAATCTTTATATTACTTATAGTTATGTTCGCGTTTAGCGTGGTTACGCGATTTATTTCGAGCTTCGTATGAAAAACAATGATATCAAAGACAGCACACGACCGATGGGCCTGTTGTCACTAATATTGTCTTTTATGGCACTATTTGTGATCTCTGGCTTGTTGTTTTTCCCGATCGATCACGAAACCCGTCAAGTTCTTATCGGTCTGGATTTCATAATCTGTAGTATTTTTCTATTACAGCTCACCATTGATTTGATCCGGTCCACAGATCGGTGGTTATTTCTTAAACGTCATTGGATAGATTTCGTGGCGAGCATCCCATTAATAGAGCCACTGCGCTTTGCTCGTATCTTTCATATTCTTCGAGTGGTATTAGTACTGCGCTCGTCGAAGTTCATTTTGCATCAGCTCAAAGAAAACCGCCGCGAAACCACGGTCGCCTCAATATTACTGTTGATGGTGATCCTCATTACGCTCGGTTCTAGTGCAATGCTGTTTATCGAAGCGAAAAACCCAGAAGCGAATATTCGCACTGGCGCCGATGCTTTGTGGTGGGTATTCGTAACGATCTCAACCGTTGGTTACGGCGATCATTATCCGGTGACCTCAGTAGGAAAGTTTTTAGCCGTTATCATCATTGTTTGTGGTGTGGGGATCTTTGGTATGATTTCGGGTCTTATCACCTCTATTCTTACCGCTCCGACGAAACAACAGACGCACAGCTTAATCAATAAAGAACGGATGCTCGAGCAGCTCCTGAATCAACAAGCCCAAATACTAGAACGACTCGACTTCATAGAAAAAGAACTGCAACAAAGCAAAACAAAGACAAAAAAATAGGACCATGCGGTCCTATTTTTTGTACAGGTAGTCAAGGTGATCATTCACGCCAATAAGGCTGAACTTCCACACTGATCGCTCGGGTTTGATCCATTGCATGCAAAATTGAACGCTCTTGACGGTGCAACCAGCGTTCTAATTGCTCTTTTTCTGCGTCTTCCAACATATCTACCAACGGAAGCAAGTGGTTCAGCATTAGCAGATCATCGATACCATGCACCAGATCCGCCCATGGCAAACGGAAGCTGTTACGCTCATCCGAGTTATATAGACTCGCGAAACCAATACCAGTATAGAGATTACGCAGCAAGCGATAGCGCTGATCAACGTACTCTTGCGCCGTCAGGTCGCGCTCTGCAGGGAAAGCTTCCATTAGTTCTGCCCAAGTGCGATCGAGCTGAGTGACTGAAAACGGCATGATGTTACTTGCCATTTTTTCACGTGCTTTTTCATCAAGAAATGGCTGCCAACCGCGTGCTAAGATCCAGCGGCTTAGATCCAGCAGTAACCCTGTGTAACGCGCGGAATTGAGCAACCCTAGCACTTCTTCACGGCTTGGCAACTCTTGTAACTGCTGAGTCAACTCAGATACTAAGAACTTACGCGCATCCAACTTACGCAGCACATTGCCTTTGTCATCTAAGAGCTCTTTAAGGTGTGCATGTTCATCCAACCAACTCAGTTCTTCTTCCAACCATTTAAGCTCTTGGCGCAGAATCGCACTCGCGCGACGAGGGACAACACCACCAAAAATGGTCAATGTTTGACGAATAAAACGAATGGCATTGCTGATTTCACGTAGCGCTTCCACATTGTCACGCTCAGCATAAATTTGCTCGTGATAATGCCAGTGAGATAGGGCGTGTTCTAAAGAGTTGATCAAGCAGTATTCAACGGTATCCGTCGGGCTACTGTCCACAAGTGCCAACGATTTTACTTCATCACCTGCATAGCCACTTGCAAGTCGATAGCCTTTCGCCGCCTTACTCAAGTTACCCAAACGCATGCCACCTTGCTCGCAAAAGCTACGTGCTAGTGTAAATAGGGCATCGGTTTGGCCCGATTTGAGTTCCAGTTCAACTTCGCAAATCGGTTCTTGTTTCTCTTCCCCATCTTCACCTTTGGCTACGACCATACCTTGGTCAAACGCCACTTCTATTTGGCTACCATCTGGCATGCCAATCAGCCACTGTTCGCGTGTGAAGTTGGTCGAGAATAACGGCATAAGCTCAGATTGCAGCGTTGCTACGTCTTTACCTGGCGGCCAAATGTCTACAGGATGAAGCGACAGGTTAGGCTCGTCGCTAGTGTGCTCAGCATTGTATTCTGGTCTTTGATGTAAGCCTGCGACGACGCGTCCTGCTGTCTTTACGGTTTGGACGAATACATCATCAAAACGGCGAATTCTTAAACCAATGTCGTGCTTTCTCAGCCATTTATCGGCGGTATCAAAGTAGGTGTTACCCAAGTCACGACAACTATGCTGAAGTACTTTTGTCTCAGAAATTTTTTCTTTTAAAGTTTCTGAAAATTCAGGAGAAACAAAAAACTTCAGTTCTATTTCGGTTTCCATAGCTATACCTTTCAAAGCAGATAGAAACAGGATATTGCGTAATTTCTCGCACGGCAAGAGAGAAATATCGCCGGAATGATGATCTAAAACAGTTTTAATGAGCGATTTAATGCGTTACCATGCGCGCCTTTATAGCCATCGTTCAACATTTCGCCAAGCACTCAGAAATGGTGTATGTTTTTTTAAGGTTATAGTTATTAGGTTGAATGACCATGCCAGTAAATACAATTATGGGGTTATTTGCAAAGTCCCCAATTAAGCCTTTGCAACGCCACGTTGTGTGTGTCAACGAATGTTGTTCACACTTGGTGAAATTCTTTGAAGTATCTTCAAAGGGTGACTGGGAAAAAGCATCTGAAATCCGTGCACAAATTTCTCACCTAGAGAAAGAAGCGGACGTGCTGAAACGTGAAATCCGTCTAAAACTGCCTCGCGGTTTGTTCATGCCAGTAGACCGTACTGACATGCTTGAGCTTCTGACTCAGCAGGACAAACTTGCAAACCTGGCAAAAGACATTGCTGGCCGTGTATATGGTCGTCAACTTGTCATTCCTGAGGCTCTCCAACCAAACTTCCTCGCTTACGTTCAACGTTGTCTTGATGCGGCCGATCAGGCGCAAAAGGTAATCAATGAACTTGATGAATTGCTAGAAACCGGCTTCAAAGGTCGTGAAGTGACGCTCGTCGCTGAAATGATTCATCAATTAGATGTCATCGAAGATGATACCGATGCTATGCAGATTGAACTTCGTCAACAGTTGATGGCGATTGAGTCTGACATGAACCCTATCGATGTCATGTTCTTGTACAAGATTCTTGAATGGGTAGGTGGTATTGCCGACCAAGCGCAGCGCGTAGGTGCTCGTTTGGAAGTCATGCTATCTCGATCTTAAAACATAAAGTTAACGACATAACGAAGAGCATAATGAACACGTGTCATAGGGACGATGACTATTTTCATCGTCTTATGGTTTGGCGCGCGTAAAATTTTGTTCCGCTTGTTATAAAACAACTAGGTATTACGATGGATATCCTTGCGAACTACGGCACTGTCCTGATTATTGTTGCAGCGATTTTTGGTTTCATGATGGCGATTGGTATTGGCGCGAACGACGTTGCTAATGCGATGGGTACATCAGTAGGTTCAAAAGCGCTAACCGTAAAACAAGCTATCATCATTGCGATGATCTTCGAATTTGCAGGTGCTTACCTTGCAGGCGGTGAAGTAACCGACACTATCCGTAAAGGTGTAATCGAAACTTCTTTATTTGCTAGTCAACCTGACGTTCTTGTCTACGGTATGATGTCTGCTCTTTTGGCTGCGGGTACATGGTTACTTCTTGCCTCTTACATGGGCTGGCCAGTATCTACGACTCACTCAATCATCGGTGCAATCATTGGTTTTGCATGCGTATCAGTAGGTACTGAAGCGGTTGACTGGGGCAGCGTTCAAGGCATTGTTGGTAGCTGGATTATTACACCTGTGATTTCAGGTTTCTTTGCTTACGTTATCTTTGTCAGCGCACAACGTCTGATTTTTGATACTGAGAACCCGTTATTCAACGCCAAACGTTTTGTTCCTGTTTACATGTTCATCACAACAATGGTGATTGCACTTGTAACTATCAAAAAAGGTCTAAAACACGTTGGTCTTCACCTAACCAATGGCGAAGCTTGGATGTGGGCAGCAGCAGTTTCAGCACTCGTGATGGTTGGCGGCTACGTATACATCCAGAAAAAATTCGCTAATCGCGAAGAAGACCGCAGCTTTTCTGGCGTGGAAGGTATCTTCAGCGTTCTGATGGTTATCACCGCTTGTGCGATGGCATTTGCACACGGTTCAAACGACGTTGCAAACGCCATTGGTCCATTGTCTGCTGTCGTATCGACTGTTGAACACATGGGCGAAATCAGCACGAAAAGCACCATCGCTTGGTGGATTCTACCTCTTGGTGGTATTGGTATCGTGGTCGGTCTTGCTACACTGGGTCACAAAGTAATGGCAACCGTTGGTACAGGTATCACTGAACTAACTCCTAGCCGTGGTTTTGCAGCTCAGCTAGCAACCGCTTGTACTGTTGTTCTAGCTTCTGGTACTGGTCTGCCAATCTCAACCACTCAAACATTGGTTGGTGCGGTTCTCGGTGTTGGCTTTGCTCGTGGTATCGCGGCACTAAACCTGGGCGTGGTTCGTAACATCGTGGCATCATGGATCGTTACACTACCAGCAGGTGCACTATTGGCCGTTGTATTCTTCTACGGACTTCAAGCGATGTTCGCTTAAGACACTCGTCAATAGAATGTAAGCGCTTTGTCATTATTGACTCAAACGCACAGAAAGGGAGGCTTTGCCTCCCTTCTTTGTTGCACCGAAGTTTGAAACTGCATACTATTCGTCTATTTCCGGCTCCAATCATTCGGTGCCAACGCTGTCTCCAAGAAAAATCGTTAAGGGATTTACTGTGAAAAAACTAATCATCACGGTTTTGTTTACTTTGCTAGCAGCGCCAGCGGCCCTAGCAGCAGACCGTTATATTTCTGATGACCTCTTCACTTTTATGCACTCAGGTCCAAATAACACCTACCGTATTATTGGTAGTGTTAATGCCGGTTCTAAAGTACAACTGATTAAAACCAACCGAGATACTGGCTATACGCAAGTTCGTGATGACCGCGGTCGTACTGGTTGGGTACAAAGCAAGTTTGTGACAAACCAAGAAAGCATGGCGATTCGCCTTCCTCGCATTGAGAAAGAGCTAGCAGAAGTGAAAGAGCAGCTTGCTAACGCTCGTAAAACATCTGATGCAGAGAAAGCTGGCCTTGTTACCTCTCTAGAAACGCGCAACCAACAAATTTCCGATCTTGAGAATAAATACTCTGAGATCAGCGACCAGCTTACTTCTGTTGAAACAGAAAACCGCGAGCTGCGCGCTAAACTGGATACACAAAAAGACGACATGCTGCTTAAGTACTTCACTTATGGCGGCGGTGTTGCAGGTTTAGGTTTGCTATTTGGTTTGATTCTTCCGCATGTCATGCCTCGTAGAAAACGTTCACCTGCGGGTTGGGCATAAATCCTTCGCCCTTTTATCTATAAAAAAAGAATGCAAAAGCCAGTCGATATTCGACTGGCTTTTTTGTTTGCTTAGTTTTACGGAAATCAGCACTACTCACCCATTGAACTAGACGCTCGACGACGATCCGTTGCGCCATAAAGCTTGCCATCTTTTAGCTCAATTGCATTCAAACCACTTACCACTGGAATAACGTGTACTGGGTAGCCAAGCGCCATAAACTCCGGCACCAACATTTCTGCGAAGGTTTTCTTCTCCACTAGCAACCCTGTTGGGTCATACGGCTTAGTGCGGTCTATCTTGGTGCCGTACTGGATATTTGGTAGGTCAATGGCGTCTTGCGCTGATAACTTCCAATCCAGTACCCCAACCACGGTTTTGAGTACATACCCCGGAATTTGCGAACTGCCCGGCGAGCCGACCACTAAGCGCAGATTGCCATCGCCGTCCATCACTATCAATGGCGTAATGGCTGAGCGTGGACGCTTACCCGCTTCAATCGAGTTTTGAGTAGGCTTACCGTTAAGCGTTGGTTGAGGTGAAAAGTTTGCCATTTGTGCATTCAAGATAACGCCATCAACCATGACACCAGATCCCATTCCCGTGCCAACGGTGCTGGTCATAGCAATCGCATTACCTTCCCTATCAACGATAGAAATGTGCCCTGTATCTTTGCTCTCGAAGCCTTGATATTGCGCATACTGAGTTTGCGTTATCTGTCCGGCTTTTGGATTTTCTTTCGAGGTGCCATTATCAGGGATTAAATCACGTCTCTGGTCCAAATAGGTTTTAGATAACAGTTGTTCAACTGGTGCTTCCACATAATCCGGATCTCCGGCATACGCAATACGATCGGCTTTTGCTAAGCGCATCGCCTCAGTCATTAAACGCCAAGGCTCTACATCAGTTAATGCCATCTGAGATATATCGTACGGCTCCAGCAATTTCAGACTTTGAGCAACCATCACACCGCCAGAGGCCGGGTAACCAAACGAAACAATTTTGCTGCCTCGATAATCGCTTTCAATAATATCGCGAGATTTAACCTGATAGTTTTTAAAGTCCTCTAACGACAATTTCTCATGCTGATCGTTAATACGACGATTCACCGTATCAACAATATGTTGACCAAGTGCACCACCATACAAATATCGATCGCCTTGCTGAGCTATTTTCTCTAGCGTCTCAGCCATTTTAGGGTTCTTCATTAACGTCCCTGATGGCTTCACTTCATCATCTTGCCAATACAAGGCTTTAATTTCTGGGTCGCGAGCCAAACGCGTTTGCTCTCGCACGACGATATCATAGGTATAGCTGTTCATCGCGTACCCATCACGCGCGAGCTTAATCGCAGGTTGAACCAACTCAGACCATGGTAATTTGCCGTATTGCTCATGAGTGGAACAAAGCAGACGTAAGGTGCCCGGTACCGCAACGGAGCGAGGCCCCAAAATTTCATCGCGGCTGAGTGCTTTCCCATTTTCAATAAACATCTCAGGGTGAGCGCTAGACGGCGCTTCATCTCGCCCATCAAGGGCTAAAAACTTCTGCTTGTCATGTTGATAAAACAGCGCGAAAGTACCGCCGCCAATTCCCGTCATATCTGGCTCAACTACAGACATCACCATCTGCATCGCGACCATGGCATCAACGGCGTTCCCGCCCTCTTTCAATATTGAATAACCAGTGCTGCTCACGTAAGGGTTAGTCGCGCTGACCATAAAATCTTGTCCGTTATTATCTGGTGTTATAGGGAAAGGGGTTGGCTTTGCTGCGTAACTTAACGACGCAACAACACTTAAAGAAAAAATCAGAATACGCATGTGTCTCTGTGTAGACTCCTGTTATTTCATGGGGTCTAACGTGGACCAGGTCGTGATGACGAAGTTCGTGAATATGGCGCTTTTTTACACAACGCTGACTGGAATCGCGCTATCAATAGTTGAACGATATTGGTGCTATTTAAACGACTTAGAAAAGCTATATTTTGCTTGTTTGAGTATCTAAAAATCATCACCAGAATAGATGCAAAAGGTGTTCTGAAAAATAAAAAAGCCAGCGATATGATTTCGCTGGCTTGATGTGTTGCTATAACAGTTACCCTTTCCACTCATACAACGCTGGTATACGAATTTGCTCACCTTGGAACTCGACAATCACCGCTTGCGGTTGTATTTCTCTTAATGTGACCTGCCCATCAACAACGTCTCCTTGATGATATTCAACATTGTTAATTTTCACCCAGCGGCGATTTTCATCACTGGCATACATGTGAGTTTGCAAATTGAGCGCAGGTAAACGCCCTTGCCATTGGTGAGCGTTGCGCTCTAAATCGTTCACGCGCACCGTTTGTGGTGAAGGCGCATCATCTCGGGATAACGCATTTTCGACCTTTCGCGCCAAATCAGGAGATAATGAGGACAAGTCAAGATCATCCAGAGACAAACCTAGGTCCTCTTCAACTACTGAAGTGCCTTGAGTTGATACAGATGTTTCTATCTCGTCTTTGTTTGCTGTATTACTCACGTATTCATCAGATGTTGCAAACGTACCAAAATCACGAGACAGCTCTGCACTTGGCCACTCTCTTGGCAATTGCGCCAACTGAGTAGTTTCAGGATAGTCCAATGCTTTGAACGGTTGTTCCGCTTCCATCTTAGCCTTAGGGGCGGAAGTACTAGCTTCAGCATGAGGCGTAAGGAGATCTAAATACCAAGCAACTCCGATTGCAGCAACGGTGATCGGCAACAAGAACAAACCAATATGTTTCATGGCTGACATTATGCGTCCTCCTTCTCGATTCGTGCCAGTTGAGGCGCATCTGGCTGCACGTTTTGTTGAAGACGATCTAGCGTCCGCTTACCTGCAATGCCGTCGACCCCGATACCTTGCCAACGTTGGAATAACTCGACTCGCTCTTTCATCGCACCATCAAAAATAGACGTTTCAAGCAGTGGCTCACTTACCGCTTCTGCTAATAATCGGTCTAATACTTCGATCGCAGGGCCTTCCATGTCTAAACGTAATGTCTCTTTCAACGGCGCTTGCCACAGTTCAATGATATTGCCTTGCCACATCGGCTTTAGCCACGAAATAGGCAGACGCAGACGCTGCTTGCCATTGAGTACTTCGACTTTGTCATTACCGACGGCGTACAAAATGACATACCCAACATCACCTTGATAATTCAACTCCAAAATTACAGGGCGATTTTGTTGCATCAGCAGCGGCCAGGTCGCCATTTTACGCTCACAACGCATGGTCGATTGGGGCTCTGACAAACAAAGATTGTCGCGAACCGATGCTTGATAACCCCACAAACGATACAAATCATTCACGGCGAGATTCGACTGTTTTTGTGCTAACAATAAGTCACGCTGATCATCTGTCAATTGTTGGTTGACGACTATTGGCGTTGGCTCCTCTCTTGGTGCGGTCACTTGCGCCAACACTGACGTTGCTTGAGCTGGCATATAATTCACGACCGCCCACCCCGTACCTAATGCCGCAATAAGACCCACCGTGACTGAGCCCCAAGCAGGCCAACGGAAAGTACGGCGCTCTTTTTTATCTTGCTGATAAATATCTGCCTGAAACTGCATCACCTCTTCACAGGCCTGCTGAACGGTTTGCTTATCCACAACCACATTACCTTGGTGATAACTGATGTTGAGAGATTTATCACAGATAAGATTAATCAAGCGCGGGATGCCGTGACTGTATTTGGCAATGAGTTTACAAGAAGCACGATTAAACAGTTGCTGGTCACCACCTGCCGTATGTAATCGAAACGCGATGTAATCTTCTGTCTCTTTTTCATCCAACGGCAACAAGTGATAACGCCCAGTAATGCGCTGAGCGAGCTGGCGTAGTTGCGTCGTTTGCAATAACCGCTGTAATTCAGGCTGTCCGACCAACAACACTTTGAGCAGTTTTCTGGTATCGGTTTCCAAGTTGGTCAACAAACGTAGCTGCTCTAAAACGTCGGCAGCAAGGTGTTGAGCCTCATCAATGACCAGCAATGTCTGCCAGCCTGAACGATAATTACGCAGCAAGTATCTGTGAATCACTTGGTTTAGCTGTTTGAGGTTTGCATCTGGCGGGTAAGTAATTTTGAATTCATCGCAAATAGCTTCGAGCAAGTCTCGACTCGAAAACGTGGGATTTAGGATCAGACCCGCTTTGGTGTTATCACCTAAATTCGCCAGCATCGCTTTTGCGACGGTCGTTTTGCCTGTACCCACTTCGCCAGTAAGCATAGCAAAACCACCGCCATCGCCTAACCCGGCTTGGAGATGTGTGATTGCCTCTTTGTGACGTTGGCTTAAATACAAATAACGCGAGTTTGGAACAATCGAAAATGGTTGTTCTACAAACCCAAAAAAGTCCTTATACATTAGGCTCTCCAGCTAAAAAACCACCAGGGAATAGTCAGATATAATATAAACATAGCTGCATCTACTCTCGGGAGTAAAGAAAAGTACCATTGCTTGCTACAATGTCCAACGGCATATCAATAAATTAAGAGGTAATTCGTGCAAGTTTATTTAGTAGGTGGCGCAGTTCGAGATAAATTGCTCGGAATTGATAGTTATGACAACGACTGGGTGGTCGTAGGTGCGACTCCCGAGACGATGCTGTCCCAAGGGTACACCGCCGTTGGTAAAGACTTTCCTGTATTTTTGCACCCAAAAAGCAAAGAAGAACATGCACTTGCGCGAACAGAAAGAAAATCAGGCTCTGGTTACACTGGCTTTGAGTGTTTCTTTGATCAAAGTGTCACCTTAGAAGAAGATTTAATTCGTCGTGATTTAACCATTAATGCAATGGCAATGGATGATGCAGGTAAGCTCCATGATCCTTACGGCGGCCAGAAAGATCTCAACGATAAACTGCTACGCCATGTCTCAGACGCCTTTGTCGAAGATCCTCTACGCGTTTTACGTGTCGCTCGCTTCGCTGCAAAGCTTGCTGATCTAAACTTTACGGTTGCCGACGAAACCATGCAGTTAATGCGCCACATGGCAGAATCTGGAGAGCTGAGCACACTGACTCCCGAGCGTGTTTGGCAAGAATGGCATAAGTCCCTCTCCACCCCTCGCCCTGATATTTTCTTATCGGTTCTAAGAGATTGTGGTGCATTGGCCGTTGTTTTACCTGAAATTGATGCACTATTTGGCGTACCTCAACCAGAAAAATGGCATCCAGAAATCGATACGGGCATCCATACTTTGATGGTGGCAGAGCAAGCCGCAAGATTGAGTGACTCACTCCCCGTCAGATTTGCCGCCCAAGTGCATGATTTGGGCAAAGGGGTGACACCAGAGAGCGAATGGCCAAGCCACAAAATGCATTGTCATACAGGATTAAAACTGATCAAAAAGCTGTGCGAGCGTGTCCGGGTGCCGAATGAGTTTCGTGATTTAGCCTTGATGGTGTGCGAACAGCACTCCAATATCCATCGCGCAGCCGAGTTAAAGCCGCAAACCATCATAAAAATACTCAACAAATTCGATGTGTGGCGCAAAGCTGAGCGCTTAGAAGATATTTTAATATGCTGTCAGGCTGACCATGCAGGTCGAAAAGGGTTAGAAGAGAAGCCTTATCCTCAAGCTGAGATTTTTACCCGCGCTTATCAAGCCGCAGCCGCCGTAGATGTTCAGAGCATCATTAAGGATGGATTTAAAGGCCCGGCAATACGTGATGAACAAGAAAAGAGACGGATTGAAGCGGTAAGAGTCGCTTTGAATAAGTGATCTGAGCTCAGATTAATTAACCGAATTGTATTCATGCCAGGTCATTCCAGCGGGCCTTAGCGAGACTAGGAATCTAATATCAGCACGCAGGGAAGTTTTAGAAGTGACCAACGCCACAAGAAACTCGGAGAGAAGATTCTGAATCTCGCTCCTTCGTCGCTGTTCAGAATGACGTTGTGGTTTAGGTATGCAGCTTGCGGTTAAGCAAGCTGCCAATCCGTCGCGTTATCATCCGCTAAGCAAGAACGCAAACAAGCCGAAACCTAGAATCAGACGGTAAATCACAAACGGTGTCATGCCCATGCGTGAAATCATCTTTAAGAAGAAGTGGATACAGATGTACGCACTGATAAACGATGTGATGATACCAGTCAGCAAGAAACCAATATGGACAGGTTCACCACTGGTCACTAGCTTCATGCCTAAGTAGCTACCTGCTAATGTAATGATCGGGATCGACATTAAAAATGAAAAGCGCGCAGCCGCTTCTCGAGTAAAGCCAAGGTAAAGTGCAGCCGTAATGGTCGCCCCTGAACGCGACGTTCCAGGAATCATCGCTAAGGCTTGGGCAATACCGATAAACACGGCTTTCTTCCAACCCGTTTGGTATTCATCCGCAACCAACTTAGCGTTTTTGTCTACCCACCAAAGCAACAAACCAAATACGATCGTTGTGGTCGCGATGACATAAGCGCTACGTAGATACACTTCAATGATGTCTTTCATCAACAAGCCAAACACACAAGCTGGAATCGTGGCGATCACGATCATCCAAGCAAGTTTTGCTTCTTTACTCCGATCTCCTTTAAAGATCGAAGCAAATAATGCCTGGAACAGAGTGATCACTTCATGGCGAAAATAGATCACTACCGCCATTAATGTACCGACGTGAACAGCAACATCAAAGGCTAGACCTTGGTCTTCCCATCCCAAAATGGCGGAGGGCAGGATCAAATGGGCAGAGCTCGAAATAGGCAAAAACTCTGTCAGACCCTGAATCAGAGCCAGAATAAAGGCTTCAAAATAACTCATGTAAACAACTCAAATTAAAAATGAAAAAGAAACAGGTTTGAGTGAATCGACTGGCTGCATTGCATGCCAAATATCTGCGACTGTGCGTCCATCGCCTGGGATCACTAATTGAGGTTCGAGATCATACAGAGGCTTTGTGACAAAAGGATATTTGTAGATATCACTGCGAGGTAGCTCAGGTTTTTTCTTGGAGACGCATTCACCGAACAACACTATATCGAGATCCAGTGTTCGATCCTGATACTTTTGCGCATTTTCTTCGCGTCCCCACTTAAATTCAATCTCACGTAGCTGATGACTTAACTCTTCTAATGACAACTCGGTACGCATTGCAACGACAAAGTTGTAGAAGTTCTGGCTGCTAAAGCCAATAGGTTCACATTCATATACCGGCGATACGAGGAGACTTTCTCCAAGCTGTAGCAGCTCCTGATACGCAGCGAGCGCATGTTGCTCTCTTTCTACATTCGTACCAACACCGATATAGGTGGTGATCATGCTTGACCTCGCTCAATCACGACACCAACAGCGCGAGCTTGTGGCACGGCACCAGGTTTTGCTAAACGGATTTTCACCCAAGGCACAGAGAAACGCTGCATGATAAGCTCTGCCACTTCTTCGGCTACACGTTCAACCAACAGAAAACGACCATTTTCAATATGGTTCAGTACCGCCTCACTCACTTGCGAGTAATCCAACGCATCTTGCACATCATCACTTTTACCCGCAGGCTTGTTGTCGTGCGCCATTTCGATGTCCAGAACCAACTTTTGTTTAATTTGTTGTTCCCAGTCGTACACGCCAATCGTGGTGATTACTTCTAATTGTTCAATAAAAACTTTATCCAGAGCCATCTTATGTCCTTCTATTACAGAGGTCGGATACCCGTGAGGGGTAATTTGATCGTAGTATTCTATACCTAAGTAACATTTACTTGGGTCATCACAATGTTACTTAGGTATAAACTGCGAAAGCATCTTTATATACAAGAAATCACATAATGCAAGCTCTATCACAGTGAGGATTTCTGCATTATGTGAATTCGAGGTATGATAGCAACTACGCGGGAACCGAGCATTAAATTCCAATCCATCAAGGACTTCTATGGACGCACTGGCACTGATAATGACAATGGCCGCCTATTTACTGGGTTCGGTTTCCAGTGCGGTTTTGATCTGTCGACTCTTAAAACTGCCAGATCCACGCAGTGTAGGCTCCAACAACCCTGGAGCAACGAACGTATTGCGTATTGGCGGACGAGGAGCCGCTGTTTCAGTCTTGTTGTGCGATATGCTCAAAGGCACCATCCCCGTGTGGGGCGGATACTTTCTTGGTATCGACCCTATCATTCTTGGCGTCATCGCCATTGCTGCCTGTCTTGGCCACATGTACCCCATCTTTTTCCACTTTAAAGGCGGGAAAGGTGTCGCAACCGCGCTTGGCGCTATCGCTCCGATTGGTTTGGACTTAACAGGATTGGTGATGTTAACTTGGCTGTCAGTAGCCGCGCTATTCCGCTATTCATCGTTAGCGGCTCTCGTCACGGTTTTGGTCACTCCGTTTTATACCTGGATGTTTAAACCGCAATACACGTTACCTGTTGCTATGCTGTGTTGCTTAATCGTATTTAAGCATCATCAAAATATTCGTCGGCTTTTGTCTGGCGACGAGCCAAAAATCGGCGAAAAGAAACTGACACAAAAAAACTCGGCTTAATGCCGAGTTTTTGTTTAGAGAACGATGCATTCATTGGTTATGCATGAACTCGATTCAGGAAGTTCAACAACATTTGGTTGACGAACTCAGGTTGCTCTAAACAACTGATGTGTCCAGCTTGAGGAATCTCCACCAACTCACTGCCCGTGATACAGTCTTTCATTAAATACGATTCGAAAACCGGGCGAGGCTTATCTTCACAGCCCACCGCAATTAACGTCGGCAGAGCGAATTTTTCCGAATCTTCAATCACATCACGGCGACCAAACACCATGCGACCAATGCGAGCCACTTCAACCGCACGCTCACCACTCAGGCTTTCTAAACTGCGTTTGAATGCAGCGACCAACTCAGGATTCACCTGCTCAGCGTTATTAGCAAAAAACAATGGCACGACAGCTTCAATAATTGGCGCAGGTACCGCTTGGACTTGGCTGATGGTATCAAGCATTGCAAAGTACTTTTTATACGTAACTTCTGGCTCCCAGCCAATGAAGGTATCCATCAATACCAGTGATTTCACACGTTGCGGTGCTTGAACCGTCAGTTCCGCTCCCCACATGCCGCCAACAGATAAGCCCACCACCGAAAACTCTTCAATATCCAAATGATCCATCAACGCCAACATATGTTGTGCATAATCAACTAATGACTGTGTCGATGCAGGGGCCGCTTCTGACTCACCATGTGCCCACAAATCTGGCACAATACAACGATATGACTGGCTTAAAACTTCAATTTGTGGCGCCCACATTTGGCTATCCCACAAATAACTGTGACCAAACAGTAATACTGGACCATCACCTTTATCAAGGTAAGCAAGTTGCTGACCTTCAATTTCAAACTTATTCATTGTTATATCCATTTCTTATTCTTCCGCATCATCCTATCACTGAAACGATACCGAACTGCTCGCATCAGTCAGAATGTAAACGAAGCTTTTCATTGAATAGCTAAAAATAAAGGCCTCTGATGAACAGAGACCTTTATCGTAGTGAATCTATTTCAAACCTACCGCATAAGTTTGATTAAGCGACTGGCGTCAGTTGGTCAATCGGCCAACGTGGGCGAGCCTCTACCGACATATCGGCCACTTCGCCATTCTTCAAACGCTGCATACCAGCGTAAGCGATCATCGCACCATTATCCGTACAGAACTCAGTTCGTGGGTAGTAAACCTCACCGCCAACTTTCTTCGCTAGCTTCTCTAACTCTGCACGTAAACGACGGTTAGCACTTACACCACCAGCAATAACAATACGTTTCATGCCTGTTTGCTCAAGCGCGCGTTTACATTTAATCGCTAATGTTGCACACACGGCTTCTTCAAATGCCAGAGCGATGTCTGCGCGAGTTTGCTCGTCATCGCCATTCGCAGCAATCGTATTTGCTGTAAAGGTTTTCAGGCCAGAGAAACTCATATCCAAGCCAGGGCGATCAGTCATTGGGCGCGGGAACTTAAAGCGACCCGGCGTGCCTTTTTCTGCCAGTTTAGACAACAGCGGGCCGCCTGGGTAATCCAACCCCATTAGCTTCGCTGTTTTATCAAACGCTTCGCCCGCCGCATCATCAATCGACTCACCCAAAATTTTGTACTCACCGATGCCTCTCACTTCGACCATCATCGAGTGACCACCCGACACCAACACTGCCACAAACGGGAATGGCGGTGGGTTATCTTCCAGCATTGGAGCCAACAGGTGACCTTCCATATGATGAACAGGTACCGCTGGCACTCCCCAAGCATAAGCAATACTGCGACCAATAGTAGCGCCCACTAATAGTGCACCAACGAGACCCGGCCCCGCGGTGTACGCGACACCATCAATGTCTTTCGAAGTTAAATTCGCTTCTTTTAGTGCCTCTTTAATAAGAGGAATGGTTTTCTTTACATGGTCACGTGAAGCCAACTCAGGCACCACACCACCGTAATCTGCGTGCAGTTTTACTTGGCTGTAAAGCTTGTGTGACAGCAGACCTTTTTCATCGTCATAAATCGCGATGCCAGTCTCGTCACAAGAGGTTTCAATACCGATAATGCGCATGGTTTTCTCAGTATGCTTTCTGTATAGAGGAAATTTGGGCGTCATATTACCTCGCCTTGGTGCTGCAAACAAATTTTGTACAGACAATAATCGACAAAAGGCTTTACAAAGTAGTTGTGATCGGATTAAAATTCCGCACCATTTTTGATCAAGCTGGTAAGAGACCAAACAATTGTGATTTGGTCTGTTGAATGCCAGCGTTAACGAATAACCCCTGAGGTGAAAGGCATATGCCAGTAGTTAAAGTACGTGAAAACGAACCGTTCGACGTTGCTCTACGTCGTTTCAAGCGCTCTTGCGAAAAAGCAGGTATCCTTTCTGAAGTGCGTCGTCGTGAGCACTACGAAAAACCAACTACAGTTCGCAAACGCGCTAAAGCAGCAGCTCAAAAGCGTCACGCTAAGAAGCTAGCTCGCGAAAACGCTCGTCGCGTTCGCCTGTACTAATAACTGAGCTCCAAAAGGAATTTAGTTATGGCTCTGATTGATCAACTCAAAGAAGAGCAAAAATTAGCGATGAAAGCCAAGGACAAATTGCGCCTTGGTACTATTCGTTTAGCCCTATCAGCAATCAAGCAACGTGAAGTTGACGAGCAGATCACTCTGAACGATGACGACATTCTTGCAGTATTGACCAAAATGGTTAAACAACGTCGCGACTCTGTAGCGCAGTATGAAGCAGCGGGTCGTCAAGATCTTGCTGATGCGGAACAAGCAGAAATTACCGTTCTTGAGGACTTTATGCCTCAACCACTGACAGACGAAGAAGTAGCGGCTCTTATCGAGAACGCGATTGCTGAATCTGGCGCAGCTGGCATGCAAGACATGGGCAAAGTAATGGGCGTTCTGAAACCGCAAATTCAAGGGCGCGCAGATATGGGTAAAGTAAGCGGTTTAGTTCGCGCTAAACTGGCTTAAGATACCCCACCCAATTGCAGCAAGCCGTGCTATCCTTTGGAGCGCACGGCTTGTTTGTATCTGGATGGATGGAATGAAATCAATGGGCAATACGCTCATTCTTTTAAGGCATTCACTCCACTCATCATCTTCTTTTTTTGTTAGGTTTTATGGCTGGACACATCCCTCGCAGTTTTATCGATGACCTTCTAGCTCGACTTGATATTGTCGATATCATCGACGCACGTGTGAAACTTAAGAAAAAAGGCAAAAACTACGGCGCATGCTGCCCGTTCCACAACGAAAAGACGCCGTCATTCAGCGTCAGTCAAGAAAAGCAGTTCTACCATTGTTTTGGTTGTGGTGCGCACGGAAATGCCATCGACTTCTTGATGGAATTCGACCGGCTAGAATTCGTCGAAGCCATTGAAGAACTCGCTTCATACTTGGGCTTAGATGTTCCTCGCGAACAACGTAGCGGCGGTAATGGTTCGTTCCAGTCAGGCCCACAAGCAAGCAGTAGTGAAAAACGTAATCTATACGACTTAATGGGCAGCATTGCTCAATTTTATCGTAACCAACTCAAGCAGCCAGCAAGTAAAGTGGCGATTGAGTATCTAAAAGATCGCGGCCTGTCTGGTGAAATAGTCCAGAAGTTTGGCATCGGCTATGTGGCTGATGAATGGGACTTAGTTCGTAAGAACTTTGGCCAGAATAAAGAAAACCAAGACATGCTCGTCACAGGCGGCATGTTGATCGAAAACGACAAAGGCAACCGCTACGACCGATTCCGTGGTCGAGTGATGTTTCCTATTCGAGACAGACGCGGCCGAGTAATAGGCTTTGGTGGTCGAGTATTAGGTGATGGGACACCGAAATATCTCAACTCACCCGAAACCCCGATATTTCATAAAGGTAAAGAATTGTATGGCCTTTATGAAGTACTACAAGCGTACCGTGAGCCACCACAAATTTTAGTGGTTGAAGGCTATATGGATGTTGTCGCGCTTGCTCAATATGGCGTAGATTATTCCGTTGCCTCATTGGGTACCTCTACAACGGGCGATCACTTGCAAGTATTATTCAGGCAAACAAGCACTGTCGTATGTTGTTACGACGGTGACCGCGCAGGTCGTGAAGCCGCGTGGCGTGCCATGGAAAATGCATTGCCTTACCTAACTGATGGTCGCCAGTTAAAATTCATGTTTTTGCCGGATGGAGAAGATCCCGACTCTTATATCCGACAAAACGGAAAACAAGCATTTGAACAACAAGTGTCTAATGCGATGCCCTTGTCTGAATTCATGTTCAGCTCATTGACTCAGCAAGTCGATATGAGCACGAAAGAAGGCATGGCAAAACTGAGTACCCTTGCTGTTCCTCTCATCGACAAAGTCCCTGGCGGCACTTTAAGACTATACTTGAGAGAACTGCTTGGCCGCCGTTTGGGTTTGGTTGATGAACGCCAACTACAGCAGCTAATTTCAAAACAAGGTAAAGAGGATAAAAGGCCTCAACCTCATAAAGAAATCAAGCGAACGCCGATGCGAGAAGTGATCGCGTTACTGATTCAAAACCCACAATACGTAAGTATGGTGCCAGATCTAACTAGCGTTAGAGATTTACCCATTCCTGGTCTAAGTTTATTTGTTGATGTACTTGATAAATGCCAAGCGCATCCCCATATCAACACAGGCCAATTATTAGAGCATTGGCGAAACAGCCAAAATGAGACCCTTCTGTCTCGTCTCGCGAGTTGGGACATTCCACTCGATGAGGACAACCAAGAAGAAATATTTTTAGACTCACTGGATAAAATTATTGCCCAGTGCGTAGAAAAACAAATTGAAAACCTGCAGGCCAAAGCAAGAAGTGTCGGTTTATCAGCCGAAGAGAAAAGGGAGCTGCTAGCACTTATGCTAGATTTAAAAGCGTAACCCTGTTTAATTAGTCAGCAACGATTTAATTTGTTATAGTAAGTGGTTTGCATTTCGCATACTGATTCCTTCACCAGATTACGAAGTTGGATACCGTCTATGGATCACAATCCGCAGTCACAGCTAAAGTCACTTGTTATTAAAGGCAAGGAACAAGGCTATCTGACCTACGCCGAAGTAAATGACCACCTACCTGCTGAAATCGTAGATTCAGAACAGGTAGAAGACATCATTCAGATGATCAACGACATGGGCATTAAGGTAGTAGAAACTGCTCCTGATGCTGATGATTTAGCACTGAACGATGACACAAATATTACCGATGAAGATGCAGCCGAAGCTGCAGCCGCTGCACTGTCTAGCGTAGAGAGTGAGATTGGTCGTACAACAGACCCAGTACGTATGTACATGCGTGAGATGGGTACTGTCGAACTTCTAACTCGCGAAGGCGAAATCGACATCGCAAAACGTATTGAAGAAGGTATTAACCAAGTTCAATCGTCTGTTGCTGAATACCCAGGTACGATTCCGTACATTCTTGAGCAATTTGACAAAGTTCAAGCTGAAGAACTACGTCTTACTGACCTTATTTCAGGTTTTGTAGACCCAGATGCTGACGACACCGCTGCACCAACGGCAACACACATCGGTTCTGAACTGACTGAATCTCAGTTAGAAGAAGAAGACGATGAAGACGTTGATGACGACGAAGATAGCGATGACGATTCAGATGATTCTGAAGAAGATGTAGGTATCGATCCAGAGTTAGCGCTAGAGAAATTCAACCAACTACGCAGCACCTATCAAAATCTTCAATTAGCAATCAACGAGTACGGCTATAACAGCCCGAAAGCGACCGTTGCTAATGAAATGATGCTAGACGTATTCCGCGAGTTTCGTCTAACGCCTAAACAGTTTGATCACCTAGTGAATGAGCTGCGTACCGCTATGGATCGCGTTCGTACTCAAGAACGCCTGATCATGAAGTCTGTGGTTGAATACGGCAAAATGCCGAAGAAATCATTCATCGCGCTGTTCACTGGTAATGAATCAAGTGAAGCTTGGTTGGATGAAGTTCTTGCTTCAGACAAGCCATACGCTGAAAAGATCAAACGTAACGAAGAAGAAATCCGTCGCTCAATCGCTAAGCTAAAAATGATTGAAGAAGAGACTTCTCTGAACGTTCAAAACATTAAAGACATCAGCCGTCGTATGTCTATCGGTGAAGCAAAAGCTCGCCGTGCGAAGAAAGAGATGGTTGAAGCGAACTTGCGTCTTGTAATTTCTATCGCGAAGAAATACACCAACCGTGGCCTACAGTTCTTGGATCTTATCCAGGAAGGTAACATCGGTCTGATGAAAGCGGTAGATAAGTTCGAATACCGTCGTGGTTACAAGTTCTCGACTTACGCAACGTGGTGGATCCGTCAGGCAATCACTCGTTCAATCGCGGACCAAGCACGTACGATTCGTATCCCGGTACACATGATCGAAACGATCAACAAGCTCAACCGTATCTCTCGTCAAATGCTGCAAGAGATGGGTCGTGAGCCACTACCGGAAGAACTGGCTGAGCGCATGCAGATGCCAGAAGACAAGATTCGCAAAGTTCTGAAAATCGCTAAAGAGCCTATCTCAATGGAGACACCAATCGGTGACGACGAAGATTCGCATCTAGGTGATTTTATCGAAGATACAACGCTAGAACTGCCGCTAGATTCTGCAACTGCAACTAGCCTTAAAGTGGCGACAAAAGACGTGCTTGCAGGTCTAACGCCACGTGAAGCGAAAGTACTTCGCATGCGCTTTGGTATCGACATGAACACTGACCATACTCTAGAAGAAGTTGGTAAGCAGTTCGACGTTACTCGTGAACGTATCCGTCAGATCGAAGCAAAAGCACTACGTAAACTTCGTCACCCAAGCCGCTCAGAGACTCTGCGCAGCTTCCTAGACGAATAATCGCAGCGCATACAAGCTTTTAGAAATCAAAAAAGGTGACTTTAGGTCACCTTTTTTATTATCTACTGTGCTAAGTGGATAAAAACTAAGCGCAATTGCCCTAGTTGGTATCTAGACACCTTGCAACGCTTCCCCTATAATCGTTGTCCTATTAAGGCCCCTTAGCTCAGTGGTTAGAGCAGTCGACTCATAATCGATTGGTCCGCAGTTCAAGTCTGCGAGGGGCCACCAAATGTCGAAAGGCGTAGCAGGTTAGTACCTGCTACGCCTTTTTTGTGTCTGCTGACTTTGGGTACAGTTGTGGGTGTAGTAATTCGTTGCTCATCTCATCAACAACTTCAAACTTATCATCTTCCTCGATTCTACCCTCTCTTTCTTTTCGCTTATTACCAATCTTTCTATATAGTCGTAGAAACAAAATGTCTGCTCGCTATTTAAACCATTGACCCTTTTTCGACTTCTGATAGGATGGACATGTAAACGTATGGACGTCTAAAACAAAAATGGAGTTACAATGAAAAGTATTCGTCACCTAAAGAAACTAGCTTTGGTTCTCACGGCAGTAGTTGGCTTAAGTGCTTGTGGAGAAAAAGATGGCTCTATCATAAAAGTGGGAGCAACCGTAGGGCCTCATGCTCAAGTAGTTGAAGCAGTAGCGAAGGAAGCAGCGAAGCAAGGCTTGAATGTAGAAGTCATCGAGTTTTCTGATTACGTGACACCCAATGCCGCGCTTAGTGATGGTAGCATCGACATTAACAGCTATCAGCACCAACCATTTTTAGACAACTTCAACAATAGTCATGACGCCCAATTAGTGTCGATTGGTCAATCCATTCTGATGCGCATGGGGCTTTATTCTAACAAGTATCGCTCATTACAAGAGCTTCCAAACAATGCACGCATAGCAATTCCAAACGATCCAACTAATGGTGGTCGTGGTCTATTGCTACTCGCCGATGCAGGTTTAATTGAGCTTAAACAAGGTTTTGGCCACAAAGCCGCCCTAACTGATATTACAAAAAATGCAAAGTCGTTTGAATTTGTCGAGGTAGATGCCGCCCAGTTACCACGAACATTGGATGATGTAGACGCGGCTGCGATCACAATGAACTACGTAATGTCTTCTGGTTTAGACCCGAAGAAACAAAGTATCTATCTTGAAGCAAAAGACGCACCGCTGGCCGTCATGGTCATCGCTACTCGTGACGCAGACAAAAATAATGAAGCGTATAAAAAATTCGTTTCTATTTACCAATCTCAAGCAATTCGTGATTATCTCGATCGTACGTTCAAAGGCACAATAGAAGCAGCTTTTTAATCAATAAAGCAACGAATACTTTGCCCACGAATCAGATAGAAAAGAGGCTAATGTTTTCTCATAGCCTCTTCTTTTCATTACTCACTAAATCGACTCATTGTCGACTTTCAGCCTCTAACTTCATTGCCAAATAAGCTTGGTCAGCAGAAACCAATTCAGGACGGTTAATCAACTTCCAGAGGAAATATGGTGGAATTAAAAATACGATGAAGTAGAGAGATTCATGGAAGAAAACATCGGCTATCGTTTGCTGATGCTCCCAAAGTGCCGTCAGTGCAAAGAGCTCTAACATCACGCCTAATACGCCAAAGACGACAGAGACAACAATCGCTAAACCCAGTAGTTCTCTAATAAAGTGCTTGTATGCCATGATACTAATTCCTTCTAGCAATAAGTCATACTAACTTACGCTCATAAGAAAGAAGCCAGCTTGACTATTATCAAACTCCCCTCATCACAGTTAAGCACTTAGTTTTATAAAAAAGGACTTGTATATAACACCATTGAAGATTGACCTCTCTATCACAATACAATGACATCATTTCTCGACTTTGAGACTAGCCTTTTACATTTATCAGCAGTGTAAACAAGAGGTCATAATGAAAAAATATACTTATCCTTTACTTGCTATCTCAGGTGGTCTTTTATTGACGGGCTGTGGTAGCGACGACTCTTCATCCGATACAGAAGCAGCCACTTTTTCTCTCAGCGTTTCCGATGCGCCTGTCGACGATGCCAACAAAGTCGTCTTAGCGTTTAAAGATGTTGTCCTTGTACCATTTGACCCAGAAACTGGAGAACAAACTGGAGAACATATTCTGTTAGATGTTAGTGACAATGGAGCACTACACCAAGTTGATCTAATGGAATATCAGGGAAGTAACGCTAAAACGATCATTAGCGAGCAAGACATCGCTCCTGGTGATTATGCTATGTGTGTGTACGCTAAAGACGGCAAACAATTAAACGATACAACGCTGTCATACGTAGAGAAGACAGACGGCAACATCAAAGGCTTAGTTGTGCCTAGCCGAGGCAGCTGTTTTGGTTTTAAACCAGATACGAGCGATCAAGGTCGCTTGAAGTTTTCGCAAAAAGGTCAGTATGTAAAAGTTCATACTGGTCATAATAGCTATGTTGTCGAGTTTGATTTGCGTAAAGGTCTGGCAGATCCAACGGGCAAAGATTACATGAACATGAACTCTAATGCGGTAAGCTTAGTAAACGCATCAGAATCAGGTCATATCGGTGGTGAAGTCAGCGAAATTCAGTATCAAGCGTGTGAAGCAGACAGTGCAGCATCAAATGCAATAAATGACGTTCCTGCCGTTCACTCAGTCTATCTTTACGCAGGTTCGATGGATCGCTCAACCATGGGCGATATGGGCGCGATGGAACCACTCCAAGCGCCAGTTGCAGTAGCTAACGTGAATGAATCGCAAGACGAAGAAGGTAATACAACCTACAGCTACGAGTTTGGTTACATCGGCCCAGGCACCTACAGTATTGGGTACACCTGTACCGCGTATGTTGATACACCAGATAACCATGAAACATCAGAAGATGGCTTCCTGATTTATCAACATTACACACCTGTTGATGTGGTCGAAGGTGAGCATACAGAGCAAGATATTAATCCTATCCTATAGCTCTCATCTTATCGAAAGCCGCTCACACGATGAGCGGCTTTTTGACTATTATTTTAATCCGATAAGTAATACTGAACGGTTGAGACCACTCGTACTTTCTTAATGTAAGGCGTGTTGCTATCTCGGTCATAAATCGAGAACTGCCCTTGCGTGGCACGTTTGATCTTACCCAGTGAACTCTGTGAGTCTTTCGCAAACTTTTGCGCCACTTCGCGGGCGTTTTTCGTCGCCTCTTCGATCATGTCTGGCTTTACATCATTCAGCTTAGTAAAGCTGTACTCAATGCGGTTCGCGTACGGGTCCTGATTCAGCAGTACGCCTTGTTTTCCTAGCTCACCAATCTCATTAATTGCCGCTCGAACCACATCGACACTTTGACTATAAACCGTAACGGTCCGCGAGGCTAAATAACGAAACTCGATATCTTGCTCACTCCCGTATTGCTGTGCTTTTCGGTCAATGACAGCAGGAGAAGAAAGGGAAACGCTCGTTTCAGGGAGCCCTTTGGCACTTAAGAAATCCAGAATCAAACGCGTTTGCTGATCGATGTCATCAAACATAGCCCCCATATCATTACTCGCTAAGGTGAACTGAATTGGCCAGATCACTGTATCGGCAGAGTACTCTCGTTCAGACAATCCCTTCACCGTTACCACTCGCTCATAGGCTTTGTATTTGACTGCTGTTTGCTGAATAAAAAAGCCCAATACTCCTAAACCAATTATCAGACACAGCCCGAGCCATATTGACGCTCTATTGGAAATCTTCTCCATTCATCCTCCTAATTTCGCCAAAAGTAACAATTCGTCGTATCGATAACATAGCTCAACTACGGCCAGAAAATGGCGACCTAAAGCCAAGTTTTTGTCATATCGTTCGAAATGGTAAATAGAATAAATTACAATTAAACAGTGTTTTATTGTGATATTTAAGATTATGTTGAAAATAAAATGGCTGGTAGTTCTGAGCGGATTATTTGTCTCAACGGCTTGTTTGAGTACTGACGACTTAGTAATGGATGACAACTCAACACAAGAACCCCAAGCGGGTATGTGCGATGAAGATCAATGCGAAGGGAAACGCTTTGATGATCGCATTCTGCTAGACAATGAGCCGACCAAACAGGTTTTGAGCTCACTAGAAAGTCTCGGTGAAACGCTCAACTCTCTGAGTATCCTGATGTTTGCTGGCGACAAAACGTAACGCTAAAGCTGTCCTATCCTCTTCGCCTTTGGTCAACAAAGCTTCACCAGTTTGTCACCAAAGGCTCATGGATTTGCCTCTGAACTGTCATCTGTAATTTCTACTATCCGATCAGCCACTTGTACGCTGAGGTAAATATGGATAGTTCGACCCCTTTTCGTCTCCCTCGTAAAACGCCGTTTGGCATTGGTGAAAACGTTGCAGAATGGGCTACGGGTTTAAGTCAGCTCGATAAATTCTACGCCCAACGCCCCGTGAATGCGGATACCAAAACTTTCTTGCGATTTACGCTGGATATTTTGGGGATCGACTATCGCATTACCCATGGTTCGCTCGACGCAGTGCCAAAGCAAGGCGCAACCGTCATTGTGGCGAATCACCCTCTCGGTTGTGTTGAAGGCGTGATTCTCGCCGAGCTACTATTGATGATACGAGACGATATCCAAATTTTAGCGAATCAGTACCTAAAAACCGTACCAGAGCTCGACCAACTTTTTATTGGTGTCGACGTATTCGAAGGCAAAGACGCCGTCAAATCGAATATGAAGGCCCTCAGAGCAGCCAACAAACACCTTGCGAATGGCGGCTTGTTATTGGTTTTCCCTGCGGGTGAAGTGTCGCAGTTAGTGGATGCCAAACAACAGCGTTTAGAAGACAAAGAATGGAGCCGCTGTGTCAGTGCGTTAATTCGTAAGAACAAAGCCGCCACTGTTCCCGTCTTCATTCGTGGGCAGAACTCAAAACGCTTCTACATGGCAGGTAAAATCCACCCTCTTTTACGCACCTTGATGTTGGGAAGAGAGCTGCTCAACAAGAGCGCAAAAACCATTGAGTTGTCCTTTGGGCAAGCAATCAAGTTTAAAGAACTCAATAACCTCAACGATGATCAGATCGTCAATTATCTGAGGCTTAACACCTACCTGCTTAACCGCGATGTAAGTGCCACTCAGCAAACGGTCTCAGACAATGATCTCTTACCTATTGCAGCAGGGTTACCCATAGGCCAATTGCTTGAAGAGCTGCACAGCTTACCGGCAGAAACTCAATTGCTTCAAAATGGCGAGTTCGACGTATATTGCGCCAGCGCGCAGCAGATCCCATCTCTCCTACATGAAATTGGCCGCTTGCGAGAACATAATTTCCGTCAAGTTGGCGAAGGGACCGGGCAAGCGATAGACATCGATCATTTCGATCATGATTACCTGCACCTATTTGTGTGGGATCGTGAGAACCAATGCATGGTAGGTGCTTACCGTCTTGGATTAGTTGATCAATTATTGGCGAAATATGGCGTAGAAGGATTGTATTCGCGCACATTGTTCAACTATGACCAAGGCTTTCTCGATCAAATGGGTAAGTCGATTGAAATGGGTCGTTCTGTGATTGCCGAGCAATATCAAAAAAGCATGAGTGCCCTACTCTTACTCTGGAAAGGCATAGCGACTTTTGTCCATCAACATCCCGAATACACGCACTTATTTGGCCCAGTGAGCATCAGCAACGATTACAGCCATACCGCGCGTCAGTTGCTGGCACAATCGATGACCCTACACCACTACGACAACGACTGCGCCGAATACGTCACTCCGTCAAATCCACTGCCAGAAACCAACTTAAACTGGAATACCAGCATGCTAACCGCATTGGGAGATTTACAGTTGCTATCTCGCGTGATCGCTCGGATTGACGAAGGCAAAGGCGTTCCGGTATTGCTGCGCCAATATTTGAGTTTGAATGGTAAGTTGGTGTGTTTTAACGTCGATCCGGCGTTTAACAACGCACTGGATGGATTGATTATGGTGGATTTACGCGATGTGCCTGAGAAAACGCTTGCACGTTACATGGGCAGTGGAAACGCGCGCGAGTATTTAGCTCTAAACCATTAACCGTCGTCGGAGGTATCGCGCTGCTCAAAATCGCTCTAAACAACACAACGCGAGCAGCGTGATGCGTTATTTACCCATAAGACATTAAAAACAAATTGTTTAGTTAAACTCATCGCAAAAAGGCCTGTCATCTCAAGCTTTAATCCACAAAACGCCAACATCGCACAAACGTTCACGTTATAAACTTTCACAAAACCTCAAAATGGTCATAGATCACATTTTCAATCAAACCTGACGTCAAACAAAATGTGACATTGATCACCTCGAGTATTTAATTTGAATTGAAAAAGAAATTAAAGGTGATCTTAATCACAATGAATTTTGATTTTATATTTGTCAGAAGATCGAATTGATCACTAATATTTTTATTGACAGATTTGAAAGTCATTTTTTGTTATTAAGTTACATATCAATTAATTGATCATCATCACTTAAAAAATGCTTTTCATCCGAAGAAATGCGGGGGTTGATCACGAAAAACCCGTCGTCAGTTCCAATTGGAAAATGTGTGGTAAATTGATTGGGTACTAAGCAATCAAACAAGCGGTTTTGGCGAACCGTTTACGACAACATATTCATCAGAACATCGAACGGGGAATTGTTATGATATCACCAGATGCCAAGATCAAGATACAAAATTTTGGTCGTTTTCTGTCAAACATGGTAATGCCTAACATCGGCGCGTTTATCGCGTGGGGCTTTATCACTGCTCTATTTATCCCAACCGGATGGCTACCAAATGAGACGTTAGCTTCCATGGTTGGTCCTATGATCACTTACTTGCTGCCACTACTGATCGGTTACACCGGTGGTAAATTAGTGGGCGGCGATCGCGGCGCGGTCGTTGGTGCAATCACTACCATGGGTGTGATTGTCGGTACCGACATCCCAATGTTTATGGGTGCAATGATGGTCGGCCCAATGGGCGGCTGGGCAATCAAAAAATTCGATAACTACATCGACGGTAAAGTAAAAAGCGGCTTCGAGATGTTGGTGAACAACTTCTCTGCGGGCATCATTGGTATGCTGTGCGCCATTTTGGCTTTCTTCCTTATCGGTCCATTTGTCAAAGTGCTTTCAGGCGCATTGGCAGCAGGCGTAAACTTCCTTGTTTCAGCGCACCTTCTGCCACTGACTTCTATTTTTGTTGAGCCAGCGAAGATCCTATTCCTAAACAACGCGATCAACCACGGCATCTTCTCTCCACTGGGTATTCAGCAAGCGTCAGAGACTGGTCAATCGATCTTCTTCTTGATCGAAGCGAACCCAGGTCCTGGTCTAGGTATTCTGCTGGCTTACATGGTGTTTGGTAAAGGTACGGCTCGTCAAACGGCAGGTGGTGCATCAATCATCCACTTCTTCGGCGGTATCCACGAGATTTACTTCCCTTACATCCTAATGAACCCTCGCCTAATCCTTGCGGCTATCGCAGGTGGTATGACGGGCGTATTCGTTCTAACTATGTTTAACGCAGGTATCGTTTCTCCAGCATCACCAGGCTCAATCTTCGCAATCTTGTTGATGACTCAGAAAGGTTCAATCGTTGGTGTACTAGCGTCTATCGCAGCAGCAACAGGTGTGTCATTCGCCGTAGCAGCACTGCTAATGAAGACACAAACGTCAACAGAAGAAGACGGTGATGAAGCAGCACTAGAAAAAGCAACATCACAAATGAAAGACATGAAATCTGCATCTAAAAACGATGCGGTGGTAAACAGCCAAAGCAAAGGTGACGTAGACCTAGCGACAGTACAAAGCATCATTGTCGCTTGTGATGCGGGCATGGGCTCGAGTGCAATGGGCGCGAGTATGCTACGCAAAAAGGTTCAAGACGCAGGTCTGAACATCCACGTAACCAACCTTGCTATTAACAGCTTACCAGAGAGTGCAGATATCGTGATTACTCATAAAGACTTAACAGATCGTGCACGTAAGCATGCTCCAAATGCACACCACATTTCATTGACTAACTTCCTAGACAGCGAAATGTACAACCAGCTAGTCACCAAACTACTAGCAGCACAAAACCAATCCGCAGCCAATGACGACCAGATGGTAAAAGTGTCAGTCATGGCGGCAAACGACGACAGCTTTGAGCCACAACAACCATCGGTATTCCAAATCCAGCGTGAGAACATTCACCTAGGTTTGAAAGCAGCCAACAAAGAAGAAGCCATTCGCTTTGCAGGCAACAAATTGGTTGAACTTGGCTACGCAGAACCAGAATACGTAGACGCGATGTTTGAGCGTGAAGCGCTGGTTCCAACTTACCTTGGCGAGTCTATCGCGGTTCCTCATGGCACCGTAGAAGCGAAAGACCGCGTGAAGAAAACAGGTATTGTAATCTGCCAATACCCATCGGGTATCCAATTTACTGAAGATGACGAGGATGTCGCGAAACTGGTTATCGGCATTGCCGCTAAGAACGATGAGCACATCCAGGTGATCACCACCATTACGAACGCGCTCGATGAGCCGGAAGCAATTGAGAAGCTAACCAGCACCAACGATGTAGAAGAAATTCTTAACATCCTTGGCGGTCAACAAGCGGCTTAATTACTCCTTTAATTTGCTCCTGAGGCAAACGAGGTCAGCTGTCACCCCCTATGCGGTTGGCCTCACCCTAGTTTCGTAAGTCAACATTTTTAGATATTGGTAGGTAAGAATTATGAAAAACGCAGTTCATTTTGGTGCAGGTAACATCGGTCGTGGTTTCATCGGTAAACTCTTAGCAGACGCAGAAGTCGAGGTCACTTTCGCTGACGTTGATGCGCCGTTGGTAGACCAGCTCAGCCACAAACAAGAATACAAAGTGAAAGTCGTGGGCACCGAGTGCCAAATCGACACTGTTACCCACGTCACAGCGGTAAACTCAGCCAGTGATGACGTGATTGATCGCATCGTCAAAACCGATTTGGTTACCACAGCGGTCGGTCCAAACGTATTAGATATCATCGCGAAAACCATCGCGAAAGGTATCGCCAAACGTTTTGAAGCTGGTAATGACGCGCCACTTAACATCATCGCCTGTGAAAATATGGTGCGTGGCACAACACACCTAAAAGGCGAAGTATACAAACATCTGGATGAATCGCTGCACACAAAGGCAGACGAGTTGGTTGGCTTTGTTGATTCAGCAGTCGATCGCATCGTGCCACCAGCAGAAGCCGCCAACGATGACCCACTAGAAGTCACTGTAGAAAGCTTTAGTGAATGGATTGTGGATGAACAGCAATTCAAGGGCGAAATCCCTGACATCTCAGGCATGGAAAAGACCAACAACCTAATGGCCTTTGTCGAACGTAAGCTGTTCACCCTAAACACAGGTCACTGCATTACCGCTTATTTAGGTTGTTTGAAAGGGCACCGTACCATTCGTGAAGCAATTGAAGACCCAAGCATTCATGCTGAAGTAAAACAAGCAATGCAGGAAAGTGGCGAAGTGTTGATTCGTCGTTACGGCTTCGACCGTGACATACACAATGCCTACATCGAAAAGATTTTAGGTCGCTTCGCCAACCCATATTTAGTGGATGAAGTGGATCGCGTTGGACGACAACCAATTCGTAAATTGGGTGCAAATGATAGATTAGTGAAGCCATTACTCGGTACAATCGAGTATGGCACTGAAAATCAAACACTTTTGAAAGGGATCGCGGCGGCGTTGAAATACACCAACGACACCGATCCGCAAGCGGTTGAGCTACAGACCTCATTAAAAGAGGTTGGCGTGACAAAAACGCTAGCAAAATACACCGGTCTGGCTGAAGACAGTGTTGAAGTGGCTCAAATAGAAGCGATTTACCACCAGCTTTAATCGAATCAAGGGGAGCTCTGCTCCCCATAAATATAATTTTAAACAGTTACTCAGTATATGGCAGATAACATCAACGAAACCGAGATCATTGAACGATTAAACAGCGCGCCATCGGTACGAGGCTTTTTTATTGCAGCAGTCGATGTGTTCAACGATTCCATCGACGGGCTAATACAAAGGATCTTTCGTAAAGATAACTTCGCCGTGCAATCGGTTGTTGGTCCCCTACTGCAAGACTCCGGACCGCTGGGCGATCTCTCTGTTCGTTTGAAACTCCTATTTGGCTTAGGCGTCCTCCCAGACGATATTTATCATGATATTGAAGACATCATTAAGCTTAAAAACCGACTCAATAGCGATGCATCCGACTACGAGTTCACTGATCCAAATATTCTAGAGCCAATCAAAAAGCTGCACCTGGTAAAGAAAATGGGCATGGTGCAATTAGAAGTCAACGAACCTGATGACGACATCGACCTTGAGTTTTATCAACTCCAACTTCAACGCCAGCAACAAATAATAAAATCAGGTCTCTCGCTCGCTATTGTCGAGATCTGTAACGAACTGGGCAAAGACAGCCCTTTTTAACCCAACCTCCGGCAAGGAACGCCTTCTCTACTAGCCTCTTTTCTTTGCGTATCCTTTCTGTATGACGTGCGTGAAAGCCATCACAGTCCATATTCGTATGTCTCTGTAATATCAGACCAATCTATCGCTGGTATTGAAACGGTATGGCATGCTTTCAATCGAAGACACTAAAACCAAATGGGAGTTTTTCCAGAAACACCACTGGGTATCTCCAGAATTTTCCCGCACTCCCGTACTTGAGTCGTGGGAGCGTTGCATAAAGCAATGCAGCCCTTATACCTGGTCAAAACCACATATTGCCTCTGGCTTTACCTTCTCATCTCTGATGAAACGCAACGAGCACCTCCTCGAATGCGCCACTACCGTACTTGAAGACACTTACGACATGCTAGGGGACGAAGACCTGCTATTGATGGTGACTGACGGCAACGGCTGCGTTCTATCTGTTGTGGGACATGACTCAATGCAACAAGAGATGCAGGTACTCGGCATTAAACAAGGCTGTTTTCTATCTGAAGGAAAAATTGGCACAAATGCGGTCAATCTTTGTATTAGTACTCATATCCCGTGTGAAGTATTCGCAGCAGAACATTTCAATCGCCACTTACATTCTTATGCCTCTGTAGCAGCACCTGTTTTCGACCAATTTGGCAAGTTACGCGGCACAACATGCCTTCTCAAAAAAGCAGAGAGCTACAAGAAAGAAAACTTGGTCATCATCGCGTCGAGCGCGAAAGAAGTCAGTTTGCAAATCCATATTCAGTCGGAACAAGAAAACATTAACCGCCTCACTTGTGCGCACAACGCAACGTTAGAATGCATGGATGATGGCCTTCTGGCCTGGGATGAAGAAAGCCGTATCACGATGGTAAATCATCAATCAGAGCGCTTGTTAAACATTGAAGCCAGTCAGGTCTTGGATAAAGAAGTCTTTTCTGTTTTACGCTTCCCGCCAAATGTCCTCAATAGTATTGAGTCGGGTGCAAGCATCAACCGAAAACTCACAACGGTAGAGGTTCGTGGAGAGTTTGTTGAGGCAATCATTACCTTGCGTCCACTCAACGACGGCACACACTTATTGTTTTTGCACCCTATCGATAAAATTCGCGAACTTGCTCAACAACAAATAGGTGGCAGTGCGCGCTATACGTTCAGTACTTTGCCTGTTATTTCACGAAAAATGAAGCATGTCATTACCGTGGCAAAACGGGCCATAAAGTCCAAATCACCGATTCTAATTACAGGTGAAGAAGGTGTAGGAAAAGCCACTCTCGCCATGGCGATTCATAACGAAAGCACCTACAAAGAAGGGCCATTCATTACGCTCAACTGTCGCTCCATCAATACAGAGCAACTGGTCAAAGAAACCCTAGGCTACGACGAAGGACAAGGCATGCCTTCTAAGTTTGAACTCGCCCATGGCGGTACGCTCTTTTTAGAGAAGGTGGAATATCTGTCGCCCGATTTACAAGCCGTGTTACTTAAGTTGTTAAAAACTGGGCTCGTCAGCCGCAGCGACAGTTTGCGATTGATCCCCGTAGACTTTCAACTTATTACGAGCACCGCTTCAGAGATCAGCGAGTATGTCACTCAGCGCTCATTTGGTCGGCAACTTTATTATGAAATCTCCTCGAACGAGCTGCATATTCCGCCACTACGAAAGCGTAAAGAAGACATTGAATTTCTCGTCCAGCAGCTTATCAGCCATTATGAACGCCGCCATAATGTGACGATCTCGATAGAGCCAGTCGCACTGGAAGCGTTGATGAATTTTCGTTGGTCAGGCAACAACTCTGAATTAAGAAACCGAACTGAGCGAATTTTGCTGAACCGCAGTTCCAACTTAATCAAGCTGAACGATATTCCTGAAGACATTAAACTGAATTCTCGCCATACCGCAGAAAATACGCCAGTAATCACGTTAGAAGAAGCCGAGAGAAGAGCTATCGTTCAGGCTTGGAATCAGTGTGATGGCAAAATGCATGATATGGCGAAAGCATTGCAAATTGGCCGCACGACCTTATGGAGAAAAATTAATAAGTTTGGGCTGCAGGAGCAAATGAAGCTGTATTAAGCCGAGAAGTGGCGTTCCTATAACAAAAGTAAAACCGGCGTAAGCACGCCGGTACACATGTACTAACGATAAGGTATCGATTAAACATCAACAGACAACTGACGAATCTGCGCTTTTAGTCCCGGTAGCAGACTAAAACTGGCGCTGAATTTTCGTAACCCCACGCGAAGCAATGTTTCTGTAGCATTTGGATCGCCAGCCATCTCACCGCACATACTGACCGGTATACCCGCACGTTCGCCTGCTGCACAAGTGAGTTCAATGGCTTTTAGTACCGATGGTTCAAAGTAGTTCACTAACTCAGCAACGGCGGCGTTGCCTCGATCGGCAGCCATAACATATTGAGTCAAATCATTGGTGCCAATAGAGAAAAAGTCGACTTCTTGTGCTAACGCATCAGCATTCAACACCGCGGCTGGTACCTCAATCATAATACCAACGGGCAAATGAGTCGCATCCAAGCCGAGTCGGTTCGCTTGATGCGCCAACAACGCTTTTACTTTTCTCACTTCTTCAACCTGAGCCACCATCGGTATCATCAATTGAATATTCGGTTGCTCGTGAAAGGCTCTCAGAATGGCTCGAAGTTGGGCGGTAAACAATGACTCATGTTGAAGGCACAACCGCACCCCTCTCAAACCTAAAAATGGATTATCTTCCGATGGCATAGGATAAGCGGCTAAAGGCTTATCACCGCCAACATCTAGACTACGAATCGTAAGTGGCTTATCACCAAGTGCGGCGGCAATATCACGATACACTTGGTATTGCACTTCCTCAGTCGGCAACTCATCACTGTTTTGAAATAGAAACTCAGTCCGAAATAGACCAACGCCCTCAGCCCCCGATGTTAGCGCATCATCAATATCTTTCGGTCCACCAATATTGGCGAATACTGGAATATGGACACCATCACAGGTGACTGCGGCTTGCTGAGCACTCGCTAGTGCACTTTGTCGGATGCTTTGCCACTCAATTTGTTGCGCTTCTAATTCCTGCTGTACGGAATCTGAAGGAGAGAACCATAAATGCCCTCGGAAGCCATCAATAGTCACCACTTGACTAGCGCGCACAGCATCAAGGCAGCCCTGAGCTTTAACGATGGCAGGAATACCCATCGCACGAGCAAGAATCGCACTGTGAGAGGTTTTCCCTCCCTCGCTCAAACAGATACCAAGCACTTTCGATTTATCAAGCCCGGCCACATCAGAAGGCATCAGGTCGCGGGCCAACAAAATACTCGGTTCCTGAATGTCGATGGCATTAGGCGTTACTCCTGTCATTTCGACCATAACTTGGCGTGCTATATCATGCACATCTGCTTCGCGTTCCCGCATGTACTGACTTTCTGCCTGGCGAAACTCTTCGGCTAACGTTTGCAGTGATTCTATCCAAGCTTGCTCGGCTATCATGCCCGTTTGAATTCGCGACTCGACCGATGCCCATAATTCTGGGTCACTGAGCATCATGCTATGAGCAGAAAATATTTCCCCTTTCGGCTGCTTCGCTTGCTCCTGCAAATGTTGAACAACCACGCCTATCGCACGCTTAACCCGTTCAATTTCATCTTGTTCACTTTGGAAATCACGTTCAGGCACAGCTGGCATTTCATGAGTAAAAAGGACAGCTGGAGCAGTTGCGATACCGTCATTGACTCGAATACCAACAACAGCACCTTCAATCTGACTTGAGGCCATATCATCGAGCAAAGTATCCGAGCTTTCTTCAGGTTCGACAATGCCTTGCTCAACCGTCTCTTTTTCTCCGAAGTGCTCATGAGCTAAGGCTTCAAATGCCTTAATTGCTTCACTAGATTGAGGTCCGTGTGCGCATAAGGTGATCGTCTCTTGACTACGAACGCCAAGTTTCGCAATGCTGTTTAAGCTTTTCGCGTTCACACGGCGCTCGCCTTTTTTCAACCATAATTGGCAGTCAAAAGGCGCGAGTGCACCAACAATGGCCGCAGCGGGACGAGCATGTAATCCATGCGGATTTTGCACTACCCAATCAAATGTCCGTTCTTGCTCAACACTTTTTGATACTGGCGCTATCTCAGCGGATGTTAGTGGCTGATCACCAAGATGCTCTTGTTTTACGCTTAACGCATTCTGTGCCTCTTCGACTACCGCCGATAAAGGTAGTCCGGCGGCAGCAGCCACCGACGCCGCCATGGTTCCTTCAACAATAGGGGCCGAGATAAGGGTGACATTTTCCCTCACATGATCCTCAATCAGATCCAGAGCCATTTCCGTGCTAAGCAATGCGCTGCCAAGATCCATCAATACAACAACCCCTTGTTGATCATGTACCTGCTCAATCGCTTCCATCACGGCAATGGCATCAGTTCCGATCGGATTCTCTGGATCATCAATCCCAGCCGCAATCGCAAGCTTGGCTTTGCCTTGCGTCATTTGGGTGGCAAGTTCGGCCACCCCTTCAGCAAGGCGACGACTATGAGATACAACTACAATTCCCACCATCTTAATTACCTGCTATTGCCTGCTGTAGTGCTTTAATCATTAACAAAGAAGAGGTTGCGCCGGGGTCTTGGTGACCAATACTACGTTCACCTAAATAGCTTGCTCGCCCTTTTTTCGCCAACATTTCAATCGTGGCAACCGCATTTGTTTCTGCTAGCTCAACCATTTCATTCAATAAATGATCGGCGCTCATGCCATTTTCTAACGACGCCTTCACGCTAACTAAAACGGGTAACCAAACATCACACATGGTTTTATCACCCAGTTCTGCTTTACCACGAGACACCACGCCATCCACACCGCTTTTTAGTGCATCCACTAACTCTTCAAACGTTAATTGCTCTCGAGTTCCGACAGCGGCAGCCGTGCGAATAAACAGCGTGCCATACAGCGGGCCACTTGCCCCACCGACACTAGAAAGCAAAGTCATGCCCGTATTCTTGAGAATGCTGCCGATATTTTGGTCCGCAAATTGCGGCAGTTTTTCAGCAACTTTTTTAAAGCCTCGGTTCATATTGAGACCATGGTCTGCGTCACCAATATCACGATCAAGGTCGGTCAGAAAATCTTGATTCTCTTGATACGTTTTTGCACATAACTCTAACCAGTGAACGATATGTTGTTTTTCAATTTGCATGTTTGCTCCCCCCTGTTACCACTTGATCGCGGCTGTATCGACAGGAGCATCAAACAGCTCCAACATCTCTTTATCTGCTTTCAGCAACGTAATTGAAACGCCTTCCATATCGAGTGACGTACAGAAGTTACCAACCATATTACGCACGATACGGAACCCCGCTTGCTCGCAGTTATGAGCAAGACGGCGGTACACCCCGTAAAGCTCTGAAGTTGGCGTACCACCCATACCATTCACCATCACAATGTAGTCGTGTTCAGAGGCGAAAGGCTCAATGCTGGATTCCACTTCATCCCATTCACCTTCGTCACGATTCCAAATACGCAAAGTGCGCTGATAAGGTGTGTTTTCAGCAACTTCAGCAAACATTTCATCCACTAACGTATCGACGTCGGCGTACTTCACTCGCTTGATACCTGGTTCACCATGGATACCAACACCAAACTCCACTTCATCATCTTCCAGAACAAAAGATGGTTTACCCGCCGCTGGCACAACACAAGCATTAAGCGCCACGCCAAATGAGCGACAGTGATTATTAACGCGACGAGCCAGAGCTTCACATTGCTCCAACGAATAACCTTTGTTCGCGGCAGCCCCAACTAACTTCTCAACCAATACCGTTCCAGCGACGCCACGGCGACCAGCGGTATACAGGCTGTCTTTGACTGCAACATCGTCATCCACCAACACCGACCCAACTTTAATGCCATCGGTATGAAGGAGCTCCACGGCCGTTTCAAAGTTCAACACGTCGCCGGTGTAGTTTTTAATGATAAACAGCACGCCCTCACCAGTATTCACTTGGTTACCACATTCGTACATTTGATCAGGCGTAGGTGAAGTAAATACCTCACCAGGGCAGGCACCTGTCAGCATGCCTTTACCAATAAAACCTGCGTGCAAAGGTTCATGACCACAGCCACCACCAGAAACCAATGCCACTTGCCCCGGCGTTTCCTCGTGCCACATGTAACGAGGCTCGTAGTTGGCTTTTAGCTCAGGGCGGGACAATGCCAGGCCCTCCATTTGCTGCAATACAACATCATCGACTTGGTTAATTAACTTTTTCATCGTTCTATCTCATTCCATTTATATTTTTATGTAGGGTATGAATTCATCTTAAACAGAGAAAAAACGTGCTCAACAAAAATCAATCCGTTTCATATTGAAACAACGACTTCGGTATTTTTGTTTCAATATGAAACGAAAAACGATTAATTCGCTTGAATAGTGATCGGCGCCATAAAGCATGCTGATGCTTATTACTTCTGACAGTCGGTTTGACACAGAGGTCATAAAAGCATGGAACAAAACCAGAGATATCCTTCACCACTTACCTCACCAAACCTAATATAAACCTTATCGCTACAATGGATTTTCATTGCAGTCCAAAACACACATAAAAAAGGTTAAAGGTTTGAATTATGGACAAAATTATTATCAGCCCAAGCAAATACGTCCAAGGTGAACAAGTACTTACATCTATCGCTCACTATGTGAAAACATTAGGTGAACGTCCGTTAGTCATTGCCGATGAGTTCGTGACTAATCTGGTTGGTGATGACGTCAAACAAAGCTTTGCTGACGAAAAGCTTCCACTCACTATGAACATTTTTGGTGGCGAATGTTCGCGCGTTGAGATTGAACGCATCACGGACATTTGTGCCACTCAAAAACACGATGTCATTGTCGGTATTGGTGGTGGTAAAACCTTAGATACAGCAAAGGCTGTTGCGTTTTACACCAAAATTCCTGTCGTGGTGGTTCCTACGATTGCCTCGACTGATGCGCCAACCTCTGCTCTTGCGGTGATATACACACCAGAAGGTGAATTTGCGGAATACTTGATGATCCCTAAAAACCCAGACATGGTCATAATGGATACATCAGTCATCGCCAAAGCCCCTGTTCGCTTACTTGTATCGGGGATGGGCGACGCGCTTTCCACCTACTTTGAAGCTCGTGCCAACATGACCTCTGGTAAGGCAACAATGGCCGGTGGGTTAGCGACGCGTTCAGCACAAGCGCTTGCGAAACTTTGCTATGAAACCTTGCTTGAAGATGGTTTAAAAGCAAAAGCTGCGGTAGAAAATGGTGTGAGCACCAAAGCGGTAGAAAATATTATTGAAGCCAATACATACCTAAGCGGTATCGGTTTTGAAAGCAGTGGCCTAGCAGGCGCTCACGCTATTCATAACGGCCTAACCAAGCTCGAAGAGTGTCACCATCTCTATCATGGTGAGAAAGTCGCGTTCGGCACGCTTGTTCAATTGGTGTTAGAAAACGCAGCGATGGAAGAGATTAATACGGTTCTCGCCTTCTGCCGATCTGTAGGTCTACCAACCAACTTATTTGATATGGGCGTTAAAGAGCTAAACCACGCTAAGTTGCGCGAGGTCGCCGAAGCCTCAACGGCCGAGGGAGAAACCATCCACAATATGCCATTCCCAGTGACGGCAGAAAATGTCTACTCTGCTATTCTAACCGCTCATCAACTGGGCCAATAACCCAAATAACTTCAAACGAGTTTGAGTCTCAAAAGGCAAGCCAAGGTTTGCCTTTTATGCTTCAACTGACTTATCACTTCCATTGACACCTGCCGATGGCAACATCATAACAAACCGCGTCTTGTCTTTATCTGATGTTACTTTTATCTGTCCTTCATACGCTTGCACGATAGATTGGGTAATCGACAAACCTAGCCCTGCACCGACGCTACCTACATGTTGGCGAGATTTATCTGCGCGATAAAACCGGTCGAAAAGGTACGGTAAGTTTTGCTCGGCAATGGTGTCACCTTGGTTGCTGACCGATATCGTAACCTGTTCATCAACCTCTTGAACGTCAATCACAATGGTTGAATCAGCATACGCATGACGAATCGCGTTGGAGAGCAAATTGCCCACTGCACGCTCAAACATGTTTTTGTCCATATAGAGCTGACCGTCGCCTGAGCTCACGATTTGCACATCGGCATCTTCGGCCAATATTTCAAAATACGCGACCAAACGGTCGATTTCCTCCTGCACCGCAAACACTTCGTCATGGCGATGAATGAGCTTGTTTTCGGCCTTGGCAATGTAGAGCAAATCGTTGATGGTTTTCGTGATGCGGTTGAGTTCTTCCAACGTTGAGGCAATCGCATCCTGATACTCTTCAGGCGTTCGACACGCACCTAAAATGACCTGATTTTGCGTGGTAATGTTGGTGAGTGGCGTTTTTAACTCATGTGCTATATCAGAAGAAAACTCGCTCAAGCGGCGAAAACCAGTTTGCAACCTATCGAGCATCGCGTTGTGTTTGTTGGCTAACTCGCGCAGTTCTATTGGCAACGAATCGGGGTCGAGACGAATGCCCATTTGCTCTGGTGATATCTGTTGAATGTGCTGATTCAATCCCACAATCGGCTTCAACCCACGTTTTACCATCCAACCGCTCAACGCGGAAGAAATCACAAACGCCAAACCGAGCGCCCAAAACAAAATCCAGTCGAGCTTATCCAAAAACAAAATATGGTGATTGATACTCATGCCGAGCACCACCTGATACTCCCCAGCTTGAAACGCAAACGCGCGAATATTCAGCGAGTCCTCACTCCATTCGATGGCGCGCTCGTGATTTAAGACCTGAGGTGAGCTAATGCTGTAGGCTCGGTTCTGAGGAATCGTCAGGCTCGAATTCTGATACACGTTCTGCTTGCCTTCAAACACCCACATATAGAGCGTACTGTTATTCGCTTGCTTGAACACATCCTCTGGCGAGCGTTTTAACTCGTTCTCAATGGCATTGAACTTACTGGAAATATAGCTGAAATCTTGCGAATAAAAGTGGCGCTCAATGGCGTACTGTAGGATGAAAGCCAAAGAAAAATAGGTAACAAACGTCATGCTAACAAACATCAGCACGAGCTTGTTTTTCATGGAAAAAGGCAGCGAAAACTTAGACATCACGACTCTCTTCGAGTTTGTAGCCCATCCCTCTGACAGTGTGAATCAGTGGTTTATCGAACGGTTTGTCCACTTTGCTACGCAGACGTTTGACCGCCACATCAATCACATTGGTATCGCTGTCAAAATTCATATCCCACACTAACGACGCAATGGTGGTACGTGAAAGCACTTGGCCAGTTTTGCGCATCAACAACTCAAGCAGGGCATATTCTTTGGCGGTAAGCGATATCGACTGCTCCGCGCGCGTGGCAACGCGTTTGATCATATCAAGTTCTAAATCTGCCACACGTAATGTTTGCGGCGATGCGACCACTTGCGCGGCAATATGATGACGAAATACGTTTTGAACACGCGCCAGTAGCTCCGCAAACGCGTAAGGTTTTACGACATAGTCATTGGCACCCAGCTCAAAACCGCGCACGCGATCTTCCACTTGCTCCTTCGCTGTCAGCATGATCACTGGGGTGTGAATCCCACTACTGCGCAATGTATTAAGCACCTGCCAACCATCGAGTTTAGGCAACATAATGTCGAGGAGGATTAAGTCATATTCTTCACTGGTAGCGTGATAAAGCCCATCGACCCCATCATGCACTAAATCCACCACATACCCAGATTCAATTAAACCTTTTTGCAGATATTCTCCGGCTTTGTGCTCATCTTCGACGATCAATATTTTCAACTTTACTTACCTAGTGTGTTAGCGGGAGGATGAGAACCCAGTATAAAGCTCGAAAAAGAGCATGATGTGAACCACACCATACTCTTCCCCATTGGCAAACCATTATCGATTGTTATCGCGTTCGGCATAATGCACTTTGACATTCACTTTGCCCAAATATTCCAACTGACCATCTTCATTCATGCGTTCTTGCACGGTCACGAAGCCACCATCTTTTAAATGCGTACTGCGAGACTTCACATTAAACGTCAGGATATTGAGCTCTTTATTCAGTTCACGAGCCGTCATGGTTTTAAGTGAATTGAGTTCAGACAGTGCCTGTTGATAAGCCTCATCTGACGTTGCTGTCGGCGTAACTGAGATGGTTTTCATCTCTTCGCGGCTCACGTAGTTACCACCAGTGAAAAGTGGTTGAGCGAATGCAGATGCGCTAGTGATTGCCATTACCGTTACAAAAAGAGCAGTTTTGATTGCGTTCATGTTGTTAACCTTTGAGTGCTTGTTTTCAATGAGGTCATTATTGAACACCGCCTCTGACACCACCCTTTCAACAAAATGACATTTTTGTCATGAAAGCAACCTACTGGCGAAAGCTCTTGATCGCTCCATCACGCTTAGCACAAGACAAAAAAACGGCACATACTCTCGCATGTGCCGCTTGGAATTTTTGCTGTTAAGCGTTATTACTCAACCGTTACCGCTTTCGCTAGGTTACGTGGTTGGTCTACGTCCGTACCTTTGATCAGTGCTACGTAGTAAGACAGCAACTGCATTGGGATGGTGTAGTAGATCGCCGCCGTGATTTCACTAACGTGAGGCATCGTGATGATCTTCATTGTCTCATCTCCTTCGAAGCCTGCGTCTGCATCTGCGAATACGTATAGAAGGCCGCCACGTGCACGTACTTCTTCAACGTTTGATTTTAGCTTTTCAAGTAGGTCGTTACTTGGTGCAACCACAACAACAGGCATGTCAGCATCAATCAGCGCTAGAGGACCATGTTTCAGTTCACCCGCCGCGTAAGCTTCTGCGTGGATGTAAGAGATCTCTTTCAATTTTAGAGACGCTTCCATCGCGATTGGATAGAATTCACCACGACCTAGGAACAGTGTGTGGTGCTTGTCTGCGAAATCTGTCGCTAGTGCTTCAATGTCTTTCTCGAAAGAAAGTGCCGCGTTGATTTGCTTAGGAAGTGCGTGTAGCGCTTCAACAATCTCTTTTTCTTTCTCTTTGCTAACGCGACCTTGCTCTTTACCTAACGCCGTAACCAGCATCAATAGTGCAGAAAGCTGAGTCGTGAACGCTTTGGTTGAAGCGACACCGATTTCAACACCAGCACGAGTCATGAACGCAAAATCTGATTCACGAACCAAAGAAGAACCTGCTACGTTACAGATGGTCATCGCCGCCATGTAACCTTTTTCTTTCGCAAGACGAAGTGCTGCTAGCGTATCGGCGGTTTCACCAGACTGAGACAACGTAATAAGAAGGCTGTTTGGACGCGTCACAAACTTGCGGTAACGGAATTCAGACGCAATTTCTACATCACAGCTCACGCCAGCAATGTCTTCAAACCAGTAACGTGCTGTCATGCCCGCGTTGTAAGACGTACCACACGCAACGATTTGTACGTGTTCTACTTTGCTTAGAATGTCAGCCGCATGCACACCGATCGCATCAGTTACAACGGAGTCTGCCGTGATACGGCCTTCCATTGTGTTGATCAACGCTTTAGGTTGCTCATAGATTTCTTTTTGCATGAAGTGGCGGTATTGGCCTTTATCGCCAGCATCATGTTCTGCGTTAGATTCTACGATTTCACGCTCAACCAGCTCGCCCGTTGCGTCAAAGACAGTAACTTCACGGCGAGTGATTTCTGCCACATCACCTTCTTCTAGGTACATGAAACGGCGCGTTACATTCAGTAGCGCAAGTTGGTCAGAAGCCAGGAAGTTCTCACCCACACCAAAACCAATTACGATCGGGCTGCCTGAACGTGCAACTACGATGCGCGAAGGATCTTTACGATCAAGTGCTACCGTACCGTAGGCACCTTCCAGTTGTTTTGCTGTTTTTTGTACTGCTTCTAGTAGCGTTTCTGAAGTGCGAAGTTCCCACTCAACCATGTGTGCGATAACTTCTGTATCCGTTTGAGATTCAAACACGTAACCACGAGATTGAAGCAATTCACGAAGCTCTTCGTGGTTTTCGATAATACCGTTATGTACAACAGCAATATCGCCAGACATATGTGGGTGTGCATTAACTTCAGATGGTTCACCGTGCGTCGCCCAGCGAGTGTGTGCAATACCCGTTCCGCCGATCACTTTTGCTTCTTCTACTGCATCAGCCAATTCTTGCACTTTACCCAAGCGACGAACGCGCGTTAGGTTTGACTCGCCATCAACAACAGCAACGCCAGCTGAGTCGTAACCGCGGTACTCTAAGCGGCGTAGACCTTCAACCAAAATTTCTGCAACATCTCGTTGTGCTACTGCACCTACGATTCCACACATGTGTTTATCTCCGTTTGTAGTTTTGTTCTTCCCTAGCCATGATTTTAATAGAGGCAGCAAGCGAAGGCCTGTATTCAGAGGGAAGTGAAATATGAAACTGGTTACATAATTAGATTAGGCACAAATGACTTTCACGCCATGTTGTTCAATCTGTATTTTGTGTTCTTGCTGAATATCAGCATCCGTCACTAGCACATCAACTTGATGCCAAGCGAGCTCTAAATTCGGGATCTTACGGCCGATTTTTTCCGATTCGATCATGACGATCACTTCGCGCGACACTTCCGCCATCACCTTACTCAAACCAACCAATTCATTAAATGTTGTGGTGCCGCGTTCGAGATCGATGCCATCCGCACCGATAAATAGCTGGTCAAAATCGTAAGCTCGCAATACAGATTCGGCTACTTTGCCTTGAAAAGATTCTGAGTGCGTATCCCAAGTCCCACCAGTCATCAGCAGTGTTGGTTCGCTCTCTAATTCATTAAGGGCGTTAGCAACATGCAACGAGTTGGTCATGACAACTAAGCCACGTTTGTCATTCAACTGTTGAATCAACGCAGCCGTAGTACTGCCACTGTCGATCACGATGCGATTATGGTCTCGAATCAGTGATGCCGCGGCTTTTGCCAAGTTTAGCTTTCGAGTCGAAACATTAGCGCTCAATTCTTCGTGAATGACTTCTGTTGGGATAGCAATCGCACCGCCGTAGCGGCGTAGAAGTTGGCCATTTTTCTCTAAAGAAGCTAAATCCTTTCTAATCGTGACCTCTGAGGTTTCGAATTTCTGAGCGAGTTCGTCAACGCTGACTTCTCCTAGCTCAGAAACCAAGTTAGAAATGGCGTGTCTTCTTAGTTGAGTGTTTCGTTTCGACATTTACGTTTTGAATTTAAGTTTCGATGTGAAACTTATTATAGTCAAACCGAAACTTTTAAGTCCATTTATTTCGATCCAAAAAATTAATATTTCTCGATAAAACCTTGTCCTAAGACAATTCTTAAACAGTGATATTGGATTCATTCAGTGGTAGAATTCGCCACCGAAAAGAAAAAAAATTACAGAATTGAAGGCTATTTTTTTGCAACTTTCTGCATATAAAGTGGGATTAGTCACAAAAAGGTAACCAAAATCGCCGATCTTTTAGTCATAAAATGACTAAACTTGGTGAAAGACTTTCAGAATCTGAAGTACTGATAATGAGGCGAAAAATCGGTGGGTGACAGGCACTAAATGTCATCAATAACGCCCTAACTTCAGAGTAAACAACCGACTTTCAAATTGTAACTATACTTACCGGAGAGTATCTTCCATGAAAAAGACCAAAATCGTATGTACGATTGGCCCTAAAACTGAATCTGTAGAGAAGCTAACTGAGCTAGTGAACGCAGGCATGAACGTAATGCGTCTTAACTTCTCTCACGGTGACTACGAAGAACACGGCACTCGTATCGCGAACTTCCGTAAAGTAATGGAAGCTACTGGCAAACCACTAGCAATTCTTCTAGATACTAAAGGTCCAGAAATCCGCACTATTAAGCTAGAAGGCGGTAACGACGTTGATCTAGTAGCTGGTCAAGAATTCACTTTCACAACTGACACTTCAGTTGTAGGTAACAAAGATAAAGTTGCAGTAACTTACGCAGGTTTCGCAGCAGACCTAAGCGTAGGTAACACTATCCTAGTCGACGACGGTCTAATCGAGATGGAAGTTATCTCTAAGACTGAAACAGAAGTTAAATGTAAAGTACTTAACAATGGTGCACTAGGCGAGAACAAAGGTGTGAACCTTCCTGGCGTTTCTGTAAACCTACCTGCTCTATCTGAAAAAGATAAGAACGACCTTAAATTCGGTTGTGAGCAAGGCGTTGACTTCGTAGCTGCTTCTTTCATCCGTAAAGCTTCTGACGTTCAAGAAATCCGTGAAGTTCTAGCGGCAAACGGCGGCGAGAACATCCACATCATCTCTAAGATCGAAAACCAAGAAGGTGTTGATAACTTCGACGAGATCCTAGAGCTTTCTGACGGCATCATGGTTGCTCGTGGTGACCTAGGTGTTGAAATCCCAGCTGAAGAAGTAATCTTCGCTCAGAAAATGATGATCGAGAAGTGTAACCGTGCACGTAAGATGGTTATCACTGCAACTCAAATGCTTGATTCTATGATCAACAACCCACGTCCTACTCGTGCGGAAGCAGGCGACGTTGCTAACGCGGTAATGGACGGTACTGACGCAGTAATGCTTTCTGGTGAAACTGCTAAAGGTAAGTACCCAGTTGAAGCGGTAACTATCATGGCTCAAATCGCGAACCGTACTGATTCAGCTCTAAAAGCTGAGCTAGGTTCTCGTCTAGACAGCCCACGTCTACGTATCACTGAAGCAGTATGTAAAGGCGCAGTAGACACAGCTGAGAAACTAGCTGCTCCACTTATCGTTGTTGCAACTGAAGGTGGTAAATCTGCACGTTCAGTACGTAAATACTTCCCAACTGCAAACATCCTAGCACTAACAACAAACAAGAAAACAGCAGCACAACTTGTTCTAACTAAAGGTGTGACGCCAGTTGTTGTTGATTCTATCGAAAGCACTGACGCATTCTACGTAGCAGGTAAAGAGCTTGCTCTAGAGTCTGGTCTAGGTAACAAAGGCGACATCGTAGTGATGGTTTCTGGTGCTCTAGTCGCTTCAGGTACTACGAACACAGCTTCTGTACACGTACTATAAGACTGAACTTTTCATACTTCAGTTGATTGATAAAGGGGGCTTATGCCCTCTTTTTTTATATGGCTTTCTTGCTCTAATAATAGCCTAACTGTATCATTCACCATATGCAGAATTGCGTACTGTTTAATTTTGTCGTCACGATTAAAATTTCTATGAGGTGTATGTGTCCAGTCCCACTCTTACCGACAAAGTATCAAAAATGATCCGTCAGGATATTCTCGATGGCGTGCTTAAACCGGGTCAAAAACTCGTGGTTGCGGAACTCAAAGAGAAGTACAACGTAGGAGCGTCACCCATTCGCGAAGCTTTGGTGCAGTTATCGTGGAGCAAATACGTCAAACTCGAGCCGCAAAAAGGCTGCTGGGTTGCACCTGTATGTAAAGATGAGTTGAATGACTTGTACGAGAGCCTACAAATGGTCTCTGCATGCCTACTAAATAAAGCAATTGTGATTGGCGATGAAAATTGGGAACTGGACGTCCTAACCGCTTATCACAAGTTATCCCGCTCTAAATCTGGCGAAAGCTTTTGCTGGAAGGAATGGGAAGAACGCCATAATCAGTTTCTTACTGCGCTGTTTGAAGGCGCTGGCTCTGCCAATATGTTTGGTTTTTTCCGTGATCTACTCACGCAAATTAAGCGTTACCAATATTTTGCTATGCAAATGTTAGGTACTGGAAACCCAGGGCACTGTAATATCGATGAGCAAGAAATGCTGATGAAGACATCGTTAGATAAAAAGAGCCAGGATGCTTTAGGTTATCTAGAGCGCTATTTGAGACAGTCAATGCAGTGTATCGAAGCGGCCATCGACAACCAATATCGCATACTGGCTAGCGAATAACGCTGAGGCTAAAATAAGCATAAAAATCGGGGTCTATCCCCGATTTTTTGTTTTTGAAAAAGAGCTAAGCAATATCATCGAAACTATGGCATAGCGATACGCAGTTACGCCCTGCACTCTTGGATTCATACAAGGCAATATCAGCACATTTATAAGTGCGCGTGCGATCAGAAGTTAAATCACTATACCCGGCGCTAACGGTAATAGCTCTATCACTGCGCAGTTGAACCGCCACACGTAACCGGTTCAATACAACTTCTGCTTCTTCGAGTGTGGTATGCGGCATGATCACCGCAAACTCCTCACCACCGACGCGAGACACAAAGTCAGTACTGCGCACCTCTTTAAGAAGAGTCTCAGCGACACTGCAAATCACTTTGTCCCCTTCATCGTGCCCAAGTTCATCGTTAATGCGCTTAAAGTGGTCAATATCAAACAACGCCAAACATGCAGGGGGACTGTCAGGATAACGCTCAATAATCCCAGCATATTGCGCTAATTGCTCTTCAAATTTTCGACGGTTCCACAAGCCCGTCAAACCATCTTTTTCACTGAGGTTGCGTAGCTTTTCTTCCAGCTCTTTTTGCTCGGAAATATCCACCAGCGACGTGATGTAATAGCTTACTTTACCTGACTTGGTTAAGTTTGCCTGAATGCGCATAATGGCGGTAAATACGTGATTAAACTTGGTTCGACAACGAACCTCACCTTCCCAAACGTGCTCGTTCGCAAGCTTATTCCAAATATTGAGGGTCGACTCGAGATCTTCCGGTAAGAAAATTAGATTATGCGCATTCCAGCCTTGAGTATGCTTGGTGGAATAGCCCATCATGTTTTCAAATTCTTGGTTCACCATAATGATTCGATGCGAGGCATCTGAGATCATCACCGCAGTCATGCCATCAAGTGCAGCCCGAGCTAACTTCGATTCCATACTATGACGTCGATAGTGCAGGGCTAGCGCGGTCGTTGGTAAAGTAAAACCAAACACCAAACTTAATACAAAAAACGCTTCTTGGATTAAGTCATCAATATCTCGCTGAGATCGAGATAGTAATTGCTCATTCGTGAGATCAATCACCAGATGAAGTGGTTCACTAGAAACAAATTGGATCGTGCTATACGCTATCAAATTCGAGCCGTTGTACTCATAGCCCGAAACTTCTGAGATCATCGTGCGCCAAATGTTGGGGTACATCCGGCCAAAATTAAATTGAGAACGAGCTGGAATAATGTTGCCGTACAAGCGTGATGACTTAGGACTCGCGATATAAAAGCCATCACTTTTAATTAACTCAATATGAAAATCCCGCACCGGTGAGTAGTTGAGTCGAGAAGATAAATACTCAATATCAACATTAAGAACAAGATACCCTTCGCGTTTCCCATTGAGAGAAATCGGCATCAGAATACGCAGTGAAGGGCTATAAGGGTAAACAAGCTCACCATTTTCCCGCTCCAGCTCAATCCCCCACGACGCAATTTCATCATTACCTAAACCTTGCGCGTAATGAAAATAATCCCGCTCTGACTTGTCATGTAATTTGAGGGCGGGTGCAGCGATACCCGTTTTGAAATCGTAATTAATCCGTGCTTTTTCCTGACCGGTAATATCAAGAAAACGAATTTGTTTATATAGCTTTTGGTTGATCGCAACCGAGATCCACATATCTTCTAAGATAGAAAGGTTGACTCGGTTCGGCTGACGTAGATAGTCGTAAAGACTTTGGCTGTGACCGAGAAGATCGCTGATCGTCTCAATTTGATCCTGAATATTGTTGTATTCGCGACCAGTATAAGCCAGTTGGTGTAATGCTTCTTGAGCGGTATTCTCAACGTTACTCTCTAATAACGTCAGATATTTCTGATAATAGTAAACTGCAGTGAGCGCACTAAAAAATAGTGCTGTCGCCAACAATGTGCCGACTCGCTTAGGTATTTTCACGCGTCTACTGCCTATAATGCTTACTAAAACGACAATTATATCATTAATTGTTATTTTCTAAACAAAAAGCCACTTAGATTAAGTGGCTTTTCTATATGCAATTAGACAATTACGGTTTGAGTGCGCGCTCACCTCGGGCAATGCCCACTACCCCACTACGAGCAACTTCGACGACTTCAGTTACTTCAGATATCGCTTGAATGAAAGCATCCAACTTTTCACTCGTGCCCGCGAGTTGTACCGTGTATTGAGCAGCAGTGACATCCACGATCTGGCCACGGAAGATGTCTGCCGTCCGTTTAACTTCTGCTCGCGCAAAACCGCTGGCTTTCACTTTCACCATCATCAGTTCACGTTCGATGTGCTCGTACTCGGTGACTTCTTGTACTTTCAGCACATCGATCAATTTGTGTAACTGCTTCTGAATTTGCTCCAACTGCATCTCATCAGACGTCGTGGTAATGTTCATTCGCGACAGCGTTTCATCATCTGTCGGTGATACCGTCAAAGATTCAATGTTGTAACCACGTTGAGAGAACAAACCAACAACACGAGACAACGCACCCGGTTGGTTTTCCAATAGCAGTGAAATAATGTGTCTCATATTAAGTTCTCTCCGTTTTGCTTAGCCACATTTTATCCATACCCTCACCTTTGATTTGCATCGGGTATACGTGTTCGGTTTCGTCTACGTTGATGTCCACAAACACCAGACGATCTTTCATATCCAACGCTTTTTGTAGCCCTTCTTCGAGCTGATCAGGCGTTTCGATACGAATACCGACGTGACCATAAGCTTCTGCAATCGCTGCAAAATCAGGAACAGAACTCATGTAAGAATTAGAGTGACGACCTTGATAAATAATGTCTTGCCACTGTTTTACCATGCCTAGGAATCGGTTGTTCAGGTTGATGATCTTCACTGGAATGTCGTATTGCATGGCTGTCGAAAGCTCTTGGATATTCATTTGAATACTGCCATCGCCCGTAACAACCACGACTTCTTCTTGTGGCATGGCAAACTTAACACCCATACCAGCCGGAAGGCCAAATCCCATAGTGCCCAATCCACCCGAGTTGATCCAACGGCGTGGTTTGTTAAATGGGTAGTAAAGTGCTGCAAACATCTGGTGCTGACCCACATCAGAAGCAACATACGCATCACCATTGGTCAGCTTGTGCAAGGTTTCAATCACTTGCTGTGGTTTAATTCGCTCTGGTGACTTCTCATAAGCCAAACAATTTCGGTCACGCCACACCTGAATGTCATCCCACCATGCGGTGATGGCATCTTGATCATTCCCACCTTCTTGCTCTGCCAGCAGGCCAAGCATGGTTGTGAGCACTTTTTCCGCAGAGCCTACGATAGGTAAATCTACTTTCACGTTTTTCGATATCGATGATGGATCGATATCAATATGCATGACTTTTGCGTTTGGGCAGTATTTTTCAAGGTTGTTCGTCGTGCGGTCATCAAAACGCACACCGATACCAAAAATGAGATCCGCTTCATGCATCGCCATATTGGCTTCGTAAGTACCGTGCATACCCAGCATGCCCAGTGAGTTTTTGTGCGTTCCAGGGAATGCGCCTAGTCCCATCAACGTACTGACTACTGGAAGGTTCAGCTTGTCGGAGAGCTCTAAAATATGTTCATGAGCGCCAGAAATCACAGCGCCACCACCGATATAAAGCACTGGTTTTTTCGCTTCTAATAGCGATTTAAGCGCTTTTTTAATCTGGCCTTTATGACCCGACGTCGTCGGCTTGTAAGAACGCATTGAAAGCGTTTCTGGGTATTGGTAAGGCAGTTTGATTTGCGGATTCATTACATCTTTCGGCAAGTCAATCACTACTGGACCAGGTCGACCTGTGGTCGCGATATAAAACGCTTTCTTGATCGTTTCAGGAATATCTTCCGCTTTTTTCACTAAAAAGCTGTGTTTGACCACTGGGCGAGAGACACCAACGATGTCACATTCTTGGAAAGCATCATTACCAATTAGGCTATTAGGTACGTTACCCGAGATAACGATCATTGGGATGGAGTCCATATAAGCCGTGGCAATACCAGTAATGGTATTGGTCGCGCCCGGACCTGAACATACCAGTACGACACCCGGTTTACCGGTAGCGCGAGCGTAACCATCTGCCATATGAGTGGCGGCTTGCTCATGCCTTACAAGTACGTGTTTGATTTGATCGGTTTTGGCATGCAGTGCATCGTAGATATCCAAAACGGAGCCACCTGGGTAGCCAAAGATCTGCTCTACGTGCTCTTCTATCAGAGATTGAACCACCATCTCTGCGCCTGACAACATTGCTGTCATAATTGCTCTCCTTAGCCAGTTTCCTCACCGTAAGGTCAACGGATTGGTCTGGTTTTACATAGTCTAGGTCTTATTCGTAGCCTAATCGAAATACTTCCACGTTTTCGGCTATGTCTTGCGTTCGTCATAACATCCCGCAAGGTTACCCAACAAATGTAACGTTTTATTATCAACGGGTCTAATGAGAGATTGGTCTACTTTTTGAACAAGATGCTAGTAATTAGAATGTTAGTAGGAATAGCAGCCACACATACCTTATTTCACAGTACAACCTAAAAATTTAACGTTCAAAAAAAGAACATTATTTCAGAAACTTTTAAGTATAGGGTGCTAAATAGCTGTATTTGGTGAGCAAAATAGAAAGAATCAACACAAACAAAAATCCCCAGCAATGCGCAATAACATCACTGGGGATTTTTTCATCAATATAAAATCTAAGTCAGCTTAAGTTACTTTTTCTCTGACTTTTCCTTATACATTTCTTCAATTTCATCTTGGTATTTGTCATTGATGACTTTACGACGCAGTTTTTGAGTTGGCGTTAACTCACCATCATCCATAGAGAAAGCTCTTGGTAACAGTTTAAACTTCTTCACCTGTTCAAACTTTGCCAACTCTTTTTGGAGATCGTTAATACGCTTCTCAAGCATTTCGACCACTTGGTGATGCTTAATCAATTCAACGCGATCGTGATACTTGATATTCAACTCTTTCGCATACTCTTCAAGAGAATCAAAACACGGCACAATCAGCGCCGAGACAAACTTACGCGTGTCCGCGATAACCGCGATTTGCTCGATGAAGTGGTCTTTACCAATCGCCCCTTCAATCATTTGTGGAGCGATGTATTTACCGCCAGAGGTTTTCATCAACTCTTTGATACGATCAGTGATGAACAGGTTGCCATTTTCATCAATGTAACCCGCATCGCCAGTTTTTAGGAAACCGTGCTCATCAAAGGTCTTTTCGGTCTCTTCTGGCATTTTGTAATAGCCACGCATCACCATTGGACCACGCACCAGAATCTCGTTGTTCTCACCGATCTTCACTTGCGCGCCAGGCATAGACATACCAATAGAGTCTGGGTTAAAGCACTTATCATCCCAACACGATACTGTCGCCGTGGTTTCAGTCATGCCGTAACCTAACTTCACATTGATACCAATCGCGTGGAAGAATCGGCCTATGGTTTCATCTAGCTTTGCACCGCCACACGGCATAAAGTTGATTTGTCCACCAAGTAACGCTCGCAGCTTGCTCAGAACCAATTTATCCGCCAGGGCATATGACTTGCGCAGCATGAGCGATGGCTGACGTTTTTCTTGATGACAAGCGGCCATTTTTGCGCCCATGTTCACAGCCCAAGTAAACATGATCTTGCGATGAATTGGCGCGCGAGACACTTTCTCGTGAATCGCAGAGAAGATCTTCTCATAGAAACGCGGCACGGCACACATCACGGTAGGTTGCACTTGGCTCAGTGCATCACGTACCTGCATGGTGTCTTGCAAATAGCAGTTGGTCGCCCCTTTGTACAACACATAAAAGGTCCAAGCGCGTTCAAATACGTGTGACAGCGGAAGGAAACACAATGACACATCACTTTGAGAAAGGCTCAAACGTTGATCGTGCCCTTCCAATTGCGCCGCAATGTTTGCGTAGTCCAACATGACACCCTTTGGTTGGCCTGTTGTGCCCGAGGTGTAGATCAGCGTAAGTAGATCATCTTCCTTTGCTTGCTCTAAACGTGCGTCTAATTCAACTTGGTATGTTGTATCGCCTTTGGCGACAAATGCTTGCCAAGAGATAACGAAATCATGCTCGCCAAGTTCGATATCATCAGACATGGCAACAATGAGCTCTAACTGCTCGCACTGGTCGAAAATGCTCACTGCTGCGTCAAATTGTGGCTGCTCACCAACAAACAGCACTTTGACGTCTGCGTTGTCAATGATGTACGCCGACTGAGCGGCGGTATTGGTTGGGTAAATAGGTACTGTTACGCCGCGTAGTTGTAGCGCTGCAATATCAGCAATCGTCCATTGCGGCATGTTGTTCGAGAAAATGCCGATTTTATCTTGGACTCCTAATCCCTGAGCCAAAAGTGCAAGTGATAAAGCATCAACTTGCTGACCAAATTGCGTCCACGTAATACCTTGCCATTCCTCACCCACTTTATGCTTGAGCGCAACGCGTGTACCACCGTTCGCAATTTGTTCACGAATACGTTTAACGATATGAAAATCTAACTTGGCCATTCTTTTACTTACCTTTTGGCTTACAGGCGTAAGCTAATTGAGCGAACAAGTGTACTCACGGCTTGCTAAAACGCAACTGACCAGTATCAAACTTATCACTAATAAGAGACAACTATCACTTATACGTCGCGAACATACCCAAAACTGCTGAATGATTACTCTATTTAACTTACTGTTTCGATTGTTGATTGCTAAAACAAAAAGCCCCGAGAGACAAAAATCTCTCGGGGACCAATGAATTGTAAAAATTGATGATTACCAATATGGTCTTAACCGATAAGACCAAACGTCATCTTATTTTGCGGCAACCACTTCACCACAAGTGATCATCAGTTGATCGCGCAGCCAAATGTGGCCTTTATCTTTTTCACTTGATTCATGCCAGCTTAAGAAGCCGCTGATTTCCTTGTTTGCAAATGGGAAGTCTAGAATTTGCAGCTGATCGCTGTTTACCGCATTTTCTGCCATCCAACGTGGCGCGATAGTCACAAGCTCAGATTGACCTACCACATATAGTAGGTTGCTTAGACTAGAGCCTTCGTACGCGGCTTGGCAATCCAGTTCACGATATGCTTGTTCTGAGAAGCTGCGTTGACCGTGCACTTTCGATAACTTCGCATGTTTTTCGTTAAGCAGTTGCTCGGCCGTTACACCACCTTGAATGCGTGGGTGTGTTTTTGACGCGATAACCACTAATTCATCTTTGAAGATTTCAGTACTTGAGAAACCTTGCTCATCAAAGCGAGCATAATCGATCACGAAATCAATTTCTTGATAGCGCATACGCTCAGACAACAGACGGTCAAATTCTGCATCTAGGTGAAGCTGAACGTTTGGTGCTTGTTGATTCACTTTTGCCATGATCTTCGGAGCAAAACGCATGTCACAAGGACTGCAAATCGCTAGCTTAAATAAGCGAGTCGAAGATTCTGGTTGGAATACGGAGCTAGGAAGTTCATTACGAATCAGCTGTAATGCTTGGCGAATTGGACCAAACAATTGACGAGCACGTTGCGTTGGCTGAATACCACGGCCCTGACGCATAAACAGCTCGTCGTTAAACATCACTTTTAGGCGTGCCACGGCATTACTTACTGCCGGCTGAGACATGCCTAAGTTATGTGCTGCACGAGTAATATTTTGCTCTTGCATCACAGCATCAAATACAGTCAGTAGGTTTAAATCTACACCACGCAAAGTGCTTTCCATACGGTAGCTAGCAATTGCGCTCATCGCATCTTTCTTCTCTAACATTGAGTGCGCCTCTTTTGTAATCGTCAACTTTGTTCATTAAATTCATAACGAATAGAATCCCATCTCGCACAAAAGACGGCGGCTGGATTCGAATCATTTTACGAATAGATAACCTAACTTTTTATTATATTTGCTGTCCGGATACTTCCGGCTCGAACTGTACTATCAACTAATCGATTGCGGTTTCGCAACTAGATTGATATTTAATCAGTAAATTTTAGCCGATTAGGTATTTACCCTTTAAATAACAATAACTTGATAAAAACATAAAAAACTATAAAACACGTAAAAGCGCATTCTTTGAGGAAGTATTTAGCAAATTGATGAGACGGATGGTCACCACACGCATGCATTTATCCTAGTTATTAGTCGAGAGCAAACCAACAGATGACGACTATATCTCTGAGTGAAATTTGCACTTATCAGTCAAATTATCAGCAAATACACATTGAATAGAAATGAAAGAGAAAGAATAAAAATGCAGCCTTCTAGATTGAAAGGCTGCAACAAAATCGTGTCAAAAATAGGAAGGAACAATGTACTTAGAACAACGTACTTAAATGTTCGACACGTAACTTGGGAAATCAACTTGCTCCCACAACTGTTTGGATAACTCCGCTTGTGAATCCCACGCGCCTTGTAATACCCAATGAACAATGGCCTGAGCAACGTCTGGATATTTCACACTTTCGGCTTGCTGCTCCTTTAGCCACTGGCGTACTGCGGAAATGTCTAAGCTCTCCATCGACATCGCAAGTCCTAAGTCTTCTAAGGTCGCGACATTGCTTTGTTGCTCAAACTGACCTGCGAGTGGCTTAAGCAATAATTTTTTCCCTAGAGACAGAGCTTCCGAAGGGAGCTCGAATCCACCATTGGCAATGACACCACTACACCGATGCAAATGATGCTGAAAGTTGCTGTGGCATAAAGGGCGTAATTCTATGTTTTCCACCTGCTCACATTCGATCACATCGGGGTGATAACAGATGAACGCTTGCTGGTTAAAATGGAACAGTAAATCCGAGATGTCTTCAATGGATTCGAACGGTAGGTAAACCAAAACAAAATCGTCATTTTCTGCTTGGCTATCGACGGTATGTACAATTGGCGGCAACAAAGGCTGGTCAAAATGATGCCAATGCAAACCGAGGTGGTGTTGAGAAGGCGCAAAGTATTCAATGACGGATTTGTCTAACCAACTCGCTCCCTTTAACGGCACTGGATAACGGAAAGCATTTTGGTGACTGATACCAATCGACGGCTTATTTTGTTGTTTTGCCGCCCATGCCGTAACAGGCTCGAAATCATTGAGCACGAGATCATAGGACGACAAATCAAGCTGTTTAACTTCTTTGCAAAATTGCACTAAATTGTTACTCAATGCTGTTTTCGCATAGTTCACTGAGCCTTTTTCAGTGATAAAGGTGAAGCCTCGGCGAGTCTGATAATCGCCAAACGCTTCCATTGAAAAGTACTTTTCAGGCGCTCGTCCAGAAAACAAAAAATCGACCTCAACATCGTGCTCTTTAAACGCATGACTCATCGCCCTCGCACGCGCAATATGTCCGTTTCCTGTACCTTGAACACCGTATAAGATTTTCATCAATTAGCCTCCCAGCATCGCAATCGCTAATCCACCACAAAGGCTACCTAGCAGTGCACCAATGATGACATCGGTAAAAAAGTGCACCCCCAATAAGATTCGCGCAGTTCCGATTAAACTTGCCCAAAAGAATGCTGCAATACCTAAACTCGGATAGAAGTGCTCAATCAGCGTCGCCATCACGAACGCTGCGGCGGTATGCCCTGAAGGAAGGCTATAGCGATCTGATGGGGTAATAAAAGCAGGAAGGAGTGCACTGAGTTCTTCAGGGCGACGACGCTTAAAACTGTTTTTCAGCGTCCAATAAATTGGCAACTCGATGGCAAAAGCAAGTAAACCCGCCAGTAAAAACCAAACTCCCTGCTCTTTATCTAAATACCAAGCTAATAAACCTAGCACCAAGTACAGATGTCCGTCACCACTGTGGGAGACTCCTTTGCTGATGTTGGCAACTTGCTGATTAAAACGGTGCTTAAGACAAACACTAGAGAGCGCTAAATCAAACTTAGCAATGGTTGCAATTGGCTGTGTAATTGTCTCTATGGTTCGCATGTGGCCTTTCCTTACTTTGACAACGCCGTTGTGTGAAAAGTAGGAGGTTTAGGTGACAACTGCATGACGGGAGTTTGGACAATTAATGACAAATGCCAAATTAGAGTGTGCCCAATAATCTATCTATTGAGCACAATCATAGGAGAGGGCTATTAAGAAGGGTTTGCTTGCTGCGGTTGAGGCGTATCGATGTACCAGACTTTTCTCTTCTTACGACAGGCGCGCAAAGAGCCCATCGTCATGTCGCCATCTTTTGTCAGCTCGTAGCTAAGGAAGCGGCAAGTGTAATTTCCTGACAGTTCATGCTCGATGCCCGTTTGCTCAGTTGTGCTCGAAGCAGACTCTAAAAGAGGATTAGGCTGTGTAGAAAGAATGTCACGATTTACCACATTGCTGCGCGCATAATCCTTATGGACGTAACCTTTTATCACGCCTTTCTGTTCAACGAGAAACCAAGGTTGGTCCACCACTTTTGCCAACACATTAAAAACTTCCCCTTTCGATAACACGCCAAGCTTTTCTCCTTCTAGGCTCGGCTTGGATCGCAGGTTTAATGTGGTCTTAGAGCGATAGGAGACATCCATAAACTCAACGGGGTTTGAGGTATCCACACCGTCAGCTGTTGGTCGGAAGACTTCCGCTTGTTGTTTCTCACTAGGTTGCACTCGGATCTTCCACCACGAATAGGTTTCCGGATCTTTGCCTTTAAATTTATCTCGACTGTCCGACTCAAGAGCAACGAGCATTTGATTCAAAAACGATTCACGTCCCTCGTAGCTCAAGAATCGATCCATTTGATCATTAATCACCATGACACTCTGAGAGTGATCATTAATAGCAACAGGGGAAATCTCTGCCATATAGGTTTGAGATTGAAACAGCTGACAACCCGATAAGCTGACCAGAGTAAATACTGCGGCTGAACGTCCAAATTGTTTTGCTAACCTCATTATTCCTTAACCCTTCTTTTTACCTAGTGCAACTGCACTACTATAAATGGTCATTCAAAACTTTTGCCAAACAATTCGGGCCTTTGTGTGACAAGTCGCAATCCCAATGTTTGTTTTGGTAATGAAACGTCGCAAACTTGATGAGAACCTGCCTCTTCTAGCACGTTTCTATCGCACCATGCAGTTTCACTTAGCGCATCATTTTTCTCGAGTAAATGAAAAGACTCATCCGATATGAATAAAAAATCGACTTTAGGGTTGACGCGCTCCATGGAGTGCGGTACTAATTTGTTAACTTAATTATGTGGAAAGCTTAACAACTATGTCAGCTCATTTTTCTATTCTGCTTAGCCTCCTCCTGATCGTGACCAGTTCGCGCGGGTAGGCTGTGGAAGAAAAATAACCACACCAATTTCTAAGAACCCGCATGAGAATGCGGGTTTTTTTATATCTAAATACTGGAAGTAAACGATTAACTTGCACGTAAAGTGCAGAAATCAGGAAGGAAGCAAACATGAACGATCAGGTCATTATATTCGACACCACATTGCGTGATGGCGAGCAAGCGTTGTCAGCAAGCTTGACGGTTAAAGAAAAACTGCAAATTGCCTATGCGCTGGAAAGACTCGGCGTTGATGTTATCGAAGCTGGCTTCCCAATCTCTTCACCTGGTGATTTCGAGTCGGTACAAACCATTGCAAAAAACATCAAAAACAGTCGAGTTTGTGCCCTTTCGCGTGCCGTTGCGAAAGATATTGATGCCGCCGCTGAAGCATTAAAAGTGGCCGACCAATTCCGTATTCACACTTTTTTAGCCACTTCCACCATTCACGTAGAAGACAAACTACGCCGCAGCTACGACGATGTACTTGAAATGGCGGTCAACGCCGTTAAACATGCGCGTAACTACACCGATGATGTCGAGTTTTCTTGTGAAGATGCAGGGCGTACTCCTATCGACAACCTATGTCGCATGGTAGAAGCTGCCATCAATGCAGGTGCGAGCACAATCAACATTCCAGATACCGTTGGCTACACAGTACCAAGCGAGTTTGGTGGCATTATTCAAACCCTTTTCAACCGCGTTCCAAACATTGATAAAGCGATCATCTCCGTTCACTGTCACGACGACTTGGGGATGTCAGTTGCCAACTCTATTGCCGCCGTTCAAGCCGGCGCGCGTCAGATAGAAGGCACCATCAATGGCATTGGTGAGCGAGCAGGTAACTGTTCTCTTGAAGAGATCGCAATGATCATCAAGACGCGTCAAGAGTTCTTGGGCGTTCACACTGGCATTAAACATGATGAAATTCACCGCACCAGTAAATTGGTGAGCCAGTTATGCAACATGCCAATTCAGAGCAACAAAGCGATTGTGGGCGCGAATGCCTTTAGTCACTCTTCAGGTATCCACCAGGATGGCATGTTAAAGAATAAGAATACCTACGAAATCATGACCCCTGAGTCGATTGGCCTTAAAAACCAAGCACTAAACCTAACCAGCCGTAGTGGTCGTGCAGCCGTGAAGAGCCACATGGACACCATGGGATACAACGAGGACGAGTACAACCTAGACGCTCTATACGCGGACTTCTTGAAACTTGCCGACCGCAAAGGCCAAGTGTTCGATTACGATCTAGAGGCCCTAATGCACTTCTCGAACCTGCGTGAAGAAGATGACTTCTACAAACTGAACTACCTAAGCGTGCAATCGGGCAGCGTAATGGCCACCACCAGCATCAAAATGCAATGTGGCGATGAAGAAATGTGTGAAGCGGCAGTCGGTAATGGCCCAGTTGATGCGCTATACCAATGTATCTACCGCGTGACAGGCTACGACATCGTACTGGATAAATTCGACCTAACCGCGAAAGGCGAAGGTGAAGATGGTTTGGGTCAAGCTGACATCATTGCCAACTACAAAGGTCGTAAATACCACGGTACGGGCGTTTCCACCGATATCGTTGAAGCTTCCGGCCAAGCACTATTGCACGTTATTAATAGCATCCACCGTGCAGACAAAATCGAAGAAATGAAGCAGAAAAAGATTGCGACTGTGTAATAACAACCGAGCTACATGGCTCAGGAAAGAACACGCTCGTTGAAATAATTAAGCTCAAAATTAGAAAACTTAAAGGATTAACATGACAGACAAATCATACAAAATTGCCGTCCTACCCGGTGACGGCATCGGCCCGGAAGTAATGGCGCAAGCACACAAAGTATTGGATGCTATCGAAAAGAAGCATGGTATTGCGTTTGAGCGTGACGAGCATGATGTAGGTGGTATCGCGATCGATAATCACGGCTCTCCACTTCCAGAAAGCACAGTAAAAGCGTGTGAAGAGTCTGATGCAGTCCTATTCGGTTCAGTTGGCGGTCCGAAGTGGGAACACTTGCCACCCAACGACCAACCAGAACGTGGCGCCCTACTTCCGCTACGTAAACACTTCCAACTGTTTTGTAACCTACGCCCAGCGCAAATCCACGCAGGCCTGGAAGCCTTCTCACCACTACGTGCAGACATCTCAGGCCGTGGTTTTGACATCGTGGTGGTCCGTGAACTGACAGGCGGCATCTACTTCGGTCAACCAAAAGGCCGTGAAGGCGAAGGCGCGACAGAAAAAGCGTTTGATACTGAGGTGTACCACCGCTTTGAGATCGAACGTATTGCAAAAATCGCCTTTGAGTCTGCTCGTCTACGTCGCAAGAAAGTTTGCTCAATCGACAAAGCGAACGTTCTACAAAGTTCCATCCTATGGCGTGAAGTAGTCGAAGAAATCGCGAAAGATTACCCAGATGTCGAGCTATCACACATGTACATCGACAACGCAACCATGCAGCTTATCAAAGACCCAGCACAGTTCGACGTCATGCTGTGTTCAAACATCTTCGGCGACATCATTTCCGATGAGTGCGCAATGATCACGGGCTCAATGGGTATGCTGCCTTCAGCAAGCCTTAACGAAAGTAAGTTCGGTCTGTACGAGCCAGCAGGCGGCAGTGCACCGGATATCGCAGGTAAGAACATCGCCAACCCAGTAGCGCAAATCCTATCGGCAGCACTGATGCTACGTTATAGCCTTGGCGAAGAAGCCGCAGCACAAGATATTGAAGCAGCGGTGTCGAAAGCACTTTCAGCTGGCGAGCTAACAGGCGACCTTGCAGGCAACAACCCGGCACTTACAACATCAGAGATGGGCGATAAGATCGCTGAGTACATTTTGAACGCATAAATAGACTGAATTTATAAATATAACTGTCGTTCGCAGTCTACAACATGGTTGTGATAACAAGGACGACGAGGAAAGGAAGCAATGGGCAAAACACTATACGAAAAAGTCTACGACGCACACGTTGCCGTCGCAGCAGAAGGGGAAAACCCTATCTTGTACATCGACCGTCACTTGGTACATGAAGTGACGTCTCCGCAAGCATTTGACGGCTTGCGTGAAAAAGGTCGCAAAGTGCGTCAGGTCAGCAAAACTTTTGCCACCATGGACCACAACGTTTCGACAACCACTAAAGATATCAACGCATCCGGTGAGATGGCGCGTATCCAGATGGAAACGCTATCAAAAAACTGTGAAGAGTTTGGCGTTACGCTTTACGACATCAACCATAAATACCAAGGTATTGTGCACGTTATGGGCCCAGAGCTTGGTATTACCCTACCGGGCATGACCATTGTTTGTGGTGACTCGCACACTGCTACACACGGTGCATTCGGCTCGCTAGCTTTTGGTATTGGTACATCAGAAGTTGAGCACGTATTAGCAACTCAAACGCTAAAACAAGCGCGCGCTAAAACGATGAAGATCGAAGTGAAAGGCAAAGTAGCTCCGGGCATTACTGCGAAAGACATTGTGCTAGCAATCATCGGTGAAACGACAGCAGCAGGCGGTACAGGCTACGTAGTTGAATTCTGTGGTGAAGCGATCACTGACCTTTCAATGGAAGGTCGCATGACCGTATGTAATATGGCGATTGAGTTAGGTGCAAAAGCCGGTTTGATTGCGCCAGATGAAACTACATTCGAATACATCAAAGGCCGTAAGTTCTCACCTCAAGGTGCGGATTTTGATGCCGCTGTAGAATATTGGAAGACATTAAAAACGGACGATGATGCCCTGTTTGATGCTGTCGTAACCCTAAACGCAGCGGATATCAAACCACAAGTCACTTGGGGTACTAATCCAGGCCAGGTTATCGCGGTAGACCAACCAATCCCAGCCCCAGAAAGTTTTGCCGACCCAGTAGAAAAAGCATCGGCAGAAAAAGCACTGGCTTACATGGGTCTGGAAGCGGGCAAGTCATTGTCGGATTACAACGTCGATAAAGTCTTCGTTGGTTCTTGTACTAACTCACGTATCGAAGACATGCGCGCCGCGGCGGAAGTCGCGAAAGGTCGCAAAGTCGCGTCTCACGTTCAAGCGCTAATCGTTCCTGGCTCTGAGCAAGTAAAGGCGCAGGCGGAAGCAGAAGGCCTAGATGTCATCTTTAAAGAGGCGGGCTTTGAGTGGCGCCTACCAGGTTGCTCGATGTGTCTAGCAATGAACAACGACCGTTTGGGTCCACATGAACGTTGTGCGTCTACTTCAAACCGTAACTTTGAAGGCCGCCAAGGTCGTGATGGCCGTACACACCTAGTGAGCCCTGCGATGGCAGCGGCAGCAGCAATTGCTGGTCACTTTGTAGATATTCGTGAACTAGACTAAGGAGCAAACAAATGTCAGGCTTTAAACAACACACAGGCTTAGTTGTTCCTCTAGATGCAGCGAACGTTGATACTGATGCCATCATTCCAAAACAGTTCCTACAAAAGGTGTCTCGCCTAGGCTTTGGTAAACACTTGTTCCATGACTGGCGCTTTCTAGATGATGCTGGCGAACAGCCAAATCCAGAGTTCGTGATGAACGCCCCACGCTACCAGGGCGCTTCCATCTTGCTGGCACGTGAAAACTTCGGTTGTGGCTCATCTCGCGAACACGCACCGTGGGCGCTAGCGGATTACGGCATAAAAGCGATGATCGCACCTAGCTTTGCCGATATTTTTTACGGCAACTCGATCAACAACCAAATGGTGCCAGTTCGTTTGACTGAGCAAGAAGTGGATGAAATCTTCCAGTTCGTTGAGGCCAACGAACGCGCAGAAGTGGAAGTGGACCTAGAAGCGAATGTGGTTCGCGCCAACGGCAAAGAATATGGTTTTGAAATTGATTCGTTCCGTCGTCACTGCTTGCTAAACGGTTTGGACAACATTGGCCTAACCCTTCAGCACGAAGATAAGATTGCTGAGTACGAAGCGAATATCCCAAGCTTCTTAAGCTAATTAAAATCGCAATTTAAACAAACAAAAGGTTGGCTTATGTCAGCCTTTTTTCTTTTATTTTCATTGCCTCAAGAAAGAAACTTCGCCTTATGCAGGTCTACACTATCAACAATATCTCATTCAAAGGTATCTCTATGAAGCGTCTGTTATTGCTATTGTGTTCTCTAGTTTCTTTCTCGGCGTTCGCTGCACCTAAATCTGATTTATGGCCGTATTGGCAACAATCGAATCAGGCCAACCAAACCCAAATTTCTCATCAGGAATGGCAACAACTGTTAGACAATTACTTGGTTGAACAAGGTGAGAATACTTTGTTTCGTTATAGCCAAGTGACCTCTGTCGATAAAACTAAGCTGAAACAATACATCCAGCGTTTGGCAAAACTAGACCCTCTACAATACAACCAAGCAGAGCAATATGCCTATTGGGTAAACCTTTACAACGCCATCACGGTAGATCTTATTTTGGATAACTATCCCGTCGAATCCATCACCAAGCTAGGTGGTTTATTTAGCTTTGGGCCTTGGGGAGACGATGTGGTCGTGGTCAACGGGAAGGATCTGACTTTAAACGATATTGAACATCGAATTTTGCGTCCAATTTGGAATGACCCAAGAACGCACTACGCCGTAAATTGTGCAAGTTTGGGATGCCCTAACCTACAAGCTCAAGCATTCTCTGCCGAAAACACCGAAGCCTTACTTGAAAGTGCTGCCAAAGCGTTTGTCAACAGCAACAAAGGCGTATCTATCCAAGGAAACACGGCACAGCTGTCTTCCATTTATGATTGGTTTGCAGCGGACTTTGGTGGAGAAAAACAAGTCTTCAACCACATCGCGAAGTACGCGCCACAGTACAAAGACTTCTCTGGGAAAGTGAAGTACGAATACGATTGGAGTTTGAATCAAGCTGACTAATTTATCGTCACCGTTCAGCTTGCAACGCTTTTGGTCACCCGTAACCCAAAAGCTAAAAGGGCACCAAGTGCCCTTTTTATTTTCTAGATTTTGACAAAATCACTTAAAGCCTTTGACCTTTTTAATCAGATCGTAAGCGTTTTGAATCTCTTGAGATTTTTCTTTCGCTACGTTCATCATCTCTGGTGGTAGGCCTTTAGCCATCAATTTGTCTGGGTGATGCTCGTTCATCAGTTTACGATAAGCACGCTTGACGGTTTTACTGTCGGCATCTGAAGACACATCCAGAATTTTGTACGCGTCAGCCAGTTGATCCGCTTGTGAAGCTTGTTGCCAGCTACCACCAGAAGATTGGCCTTGATGCTGACCATGAAAACCACCTTGGCTTTGGAAACGGAATGCGGCTTCTTGCATTTGCAAGCGACGCTCTAGCTGCTCAGAAGAGAAACCCAAACCACGTGCTATTTTGTGTAACACATTTCGTTCACTAGGATGAATCGAGCCGTCAGCAAAGGCCGCCGAGATTTGTAGTTCAAGGAAAAATTGCAACAAGTCAAAGCGGCCTGCTGTCGAAATTTTCACACGAACAAGAACGTCTTCTAACGGAAAGTCACTGTCTTTACCTTCACGAAACGCATCTTGCGCAGCGCGGCGCTGTTCGCCATGCAAATTCATGCGGTCCATCATTGCAGAAGCAAGTTGGATTTCCTCTTTGGTAACTTGGCCTTTCGCTTTTGCTACATGTCCCATTACCGCAAACGCCGCTTTAAAAAATTCTTCTTGGCGCTGAGCTTGGCTCGGCCCTTTTCCAAAGCCGCCAGTAGAGAACCCGGCTTGACTCAAGCGACGTGCTTTATCGAATTGATGGCCAATAAATAAGCCAAAGAGTAAACCTAGCGGCCCGCCAAGTAACAAGCCAAAAAAGGCACCCAGAATTTTGCCAAAAATATGCATTATGTGTTCTCTATCAATGAATTTTTATCGACGACGGCGGTCTTATAGTGCCGGATGCAACGATTTCCTTTATGATAATGGAATTAGTTTTATTTCGGCTAGGCCATTTCGCCTGCTTATCTTTGCAGCTATTTTGTCGTCATTATGCCACAGTGAATCAATACGCTGGGATAAATGCGACTATAGTTGATTCATTTGGCTATTACGCTAGGGTACAACAAGCCCTATAGCCATCGAGTAGTAGTGACACAGGAAAGTTCAATTCAATGCAACATTTCTCCCGCACATGTTTAGCGGCCTCTATCAGCACCGCCTTGTTTGTACCCACCACTCAAGCTGAAGCGAATATCCATGATAGTGTGCAGGAAATGCCCGCCACAGATCAATGTTTGGTCGATACCAGTGGCGAGGAGGACGCTCTTAATACCCCAGTAGTGGTAGAAGCTGACACCCTGCAAGCCATCAATGGTGACAAAGCTCAGTACTCAGGTAATGTACAAGTCACCCAAGGCCAGAAGAAAATCACCGCAGATAGCGTAACGCTGCACCAACAAGACAACGTCGTGGTTGCCGAAGGCAACGTGACTTTCAATGACGGCCAAGTCAAAGCTCGATCAGATCGTGTTACTAATGACATCAACCAAGACACGTTTTCACTGGAGAACACCGATTATCAGTTCCTTTGCCAACAAGGTCGAGGCACAGCAGCATACATCGCGCGTACAGGTCAGTCGGTTTATGAACTCGAAGATGGTTCTATTACATCATGTCCTCAAGGCGACAATTCATGGCGTTTAGTGGCATCAGGTATTGACGTTGACCAAGATGAAGAGACGGCGACGCTGCACCATCCTCGATTTGAAGTGTTAGACGTTCCTGTTTTCTATGTGCCGTATCTAACCATGCCAATTGGAGATACGCGTAAAACGGGTTTCCTCTTCCCTTCTTTATCGTATGGTTCTAGCGATGGTATGGAAGTCGAGGTGCCATTCTATTGGAACATCGCGCCTCAATATGACATGACGCTCACCACGCTCTATATGCAGCAGCGTGGAACAAAACTCGATACTGACTTCCGCTACCTAACGGATGGTTGGGGGAATGGTGAAATCAAAGGCGAATACCTCAATAGCGATCGCAAATATCAAGACGAGTCTCGTTGGGGCTACCAAGTTAAACACGACGGTATTATCAATAAACAGTGGATAGTCAAAGTCGATTACTCAAAAGTGAGTGATATTGATTACTTCCTCGATCTCGACTCCGATATTGGTAACCGTGAAGATGGTCAACTGGTTCAAGAAGGACAAGTACAATATCGTTCTGACTTCTGGGATGCCTCGTTAACCGTTCGTGACTTCCAAATCTTATTGAAAGAAGAGAACCGCCCTTATCGCCTGCTTCCTCAGTTAGACTTGAACTACTACACGCCATTGTGGGGAGATTACCTAAACTTTGACGTGAAGAGCCAAGTCAGCCGCTTCGATACGAGCGATGCTGCGCGACCAAATGCGACCCGTGTTCATATTGAACCAGGGCTTACATTGCCGCTTTCAAATTCATGGGCAACGTGGACAACGGAAGCTCGCGTGCTTTCCACGTACTACTCTCAAGACTTAACGGGTCTGACAGATGTAAACTTACAAAACCAGTTAGATGACGAAGTTTCTCGTGTTATCCCCGAGCTCCGCACGCATGCGCAACTTTACTTAGAGCGAGACACAAGCTGGATCAAGGGCTACACACAAACACTGGAGCCTCAGCTTCAGTACTTGTACGTACCTGAAGAAGATCAAACCAATATCTACAACTACGATACCACCTTGCTACAAACCGACTACTACGGGCTATTCCGCAGTCGTAAGTACAGTGGCATTGATAAAATCGCCTCTGCGAACCAGTTAAGCTACGGTGCGAGTACTCGCTTCTTTGATGATGACTATAAAGAGCGTCTTAACGTTTCATTTGGTCAGATTTACTACTTCGATAAAAAGACCAAATTGAGCAACAGCCCAAATCTTCCGGATGAGACCACCAACTACTCATCATGGGCGATTGAAGCTGATTTCAACTACAACGATTACTTGTTCTATCACGGTGGAATTCAATACGATATCGATTTGAGCTCCATGCAGTTGGCGAACAGCACCTTAGAGTACCAATTTAACGGTGGCTTTATTCAGGGTAACTATCGTTACGTCACGCGTGAATACATCGAAGATACTATAACTCTCACAAATGTAGACTTAATTACTCGAGATGGAATTTCCCAAGCAGGTATTGTAACGGGCTATGAGTTCAACCCGAACTGGTCTGCAAGTGGGCAATACTATTACGACTTGAACGAAAACAACTCTCTAGAATGGCTAGCAAGCCTGCGTTACCAGTCTGACTGTTGGTACATTGGTGTGACTTACGCCAACCAATTGCTTGGTTGGGAAAACCAAACTATCGGCAGCACTGGCGCATCACCTGAATACGAAAATAACTTTAGCGTTAACTTCGGTATTCAAGGCTTTGCGACCAATCAGCGTGAAGACACTGCAGTCAAAGAACTGGATGGTTCTGACAACGCGATTAAGTACGGCCGCCCATTCTATCTGAACAATTAATCGAAATAGGCGTCTTAAATGAATAAGACGCCTATTCAAAAAATACTGACGGAATTTTAAATGAAAATTTGGAAATCAATCTTATTCACGACCCTACTCTCTTGCGGAGCGGTTGCAGCACCAGTAGAGATCGATAAGGTTGCGGTCATCGTGAACGACGGTGTAATTCTACAAAGCGACATCGAAACAGCGATGAAAACGCTGCAAGCCAACGCACGTCAAAGCGGAAAGAGCTTACCTTCTGCTAGCGTGTTAAAAGAACAAGTTGTTGAAAAGCTGATTATTGACACGTTGCAAGGCCAAGAAGCAGACCGTATCGGTGTGCGTATTGACGATAACCGCTTAAACCAAGCGATTGCGGAGATCGCACATAATAATGAACAATCTGTAGAACAACTCGCCGCTTCTGTAGAAAGTGAAGGCTTGAGTTACCCAGAATTCCGCGAACAAATTCGTAAGGAAATCGCCGCTTCAGAAGCCCGTAATGCACTGGTTCGTCGCCGTATTAATATCCTTCCAGCAGAAGTCGACAGCCTTGCTGAGCAACTATCACAAGAAACCAATGCGACCGTTCAATACAAAATTGGACACATTCAACTGCGCTTCTCTGATGACAAAGAAAAGTCTGCTGTAGAAGCAGAAGCAAAAGCGCTGGCGAAAAAGCTGAACGAAGGTGCAGACTTTACGGAGATGGCCTACACCTACTCAAAAGGTCCTAAAGCTTTACAAGGTGGCGACTGGGGTTGGATGCGTAAAGAAGAGATGCCAACCATCTTTGCCGATCAGATCAAAATGCAAAACAAAGGCAGCATCATTGGTCCATTTCGCAGTGGCGTCGGTTTCCACATCCTAAAAATTGAGGATGTAAAAGGCTTAGAAACGGTTGCAGTAACGGAAGTAAATGCGCGTCATATCCTGATCAAACCAACCGTGATTCTGAGTGACGAAGGGGCGAAGAAGCAACTGAGTGAATTTGTACGCCGCATCAAAGCTGGCGAAGCCACTTTCGCTCAACTGGCAACACAATACAGTCAAGATCCTGGCTCGGCAGCGCAAGACGGTGAGCTAGGTTATCAAACGCCAGATCTTTACGTGCCTGAATTTAAACACCAAGTAGAAACTCTGCCTGTTGGCTCAATCAGCGAACCGTTCAAAACCGTTCACGGCTGGCATATCGTTGAAGTGTTGGATCGTCGCCAAGTTGACCGCACTGACTCAGCGATGAAGAATAAGGCTTACCGTATTCTATTTAACCGTAAATTTAATGAAGAAGCGGGCGCATGGATGCAAGAACTACGCGCAAGTGCGTTTGTTGAAATCGTGGATGACAACAATGACAACTAATACAATTCGTAGAATTGTCGTAACCGCAGGGGAACCTGCGGGTATCGGCCCAGACTTAGTGCTTGCCTTATCGAAGGAAGATTGGGCGCACCAAATTGTCGTCTGCGCCGATAAAAATATGCTGATGGACAGAGCCAAGCAGCTTGGCATTGAAGTCCAACTGTCTGATTACAATCCAGAAGAAGCGCCTAAAGCACAAAAAGCAGGCACGCTTATCGTTGATCATATCCAAATATCGGAACCTGCGGTCGCAGGCGAGCTCAACGAAGCGAATGGTCACTATGTACTAAAAACGCTAGAAAGAGCCGCTTTAGGCTGTATGAATGATGAATTTGATGCTATTGTCACCGGCCCTGTTCATAAGGGGGTGATTAATCGCGCAGGTGTTGCATTCAGTGGTCATACTGAGTTTTTCGCCGAGAAGTCAAAAACGCCGCTAGTCGTCATGATGCTAGCAACGAAAGGACTACGAGTGGCGCTGGTCACAACACATATTCCTTTAGCGTATGTGTCCAAAGCGGTCACCGAAGAGCGATTAGAAAAAATCATCGATATTCTTCATAAAGACCTTGTAGAAAAGTTTGCTATCGCACAACCAAACATCTACGTTTGCGGGCTTAACCCTCATGCTGGCGAAGATGGCTGCTTAGGTCGTGAAGAGATCGAAACCATCACTCCGACACTGGAAAAGATTCGACAAGAAAAAGGTATCAACCTGATCGGCCCTTTGCCGGCAGATACCATTTTCAATGAAAAATATTTAAATGATGCTGATGCTGTTTTAGGCATGTACCACGACCAAGTGTTGCCAGTATTAAAATACAAAGGCTTTGGTCGTTCAGTAAACATTACTCTTGGTCTACCTTTTATTAGAACATCGGTGGATCACGGTACTGCATTAGATCTGGCAGGGACAGGTCAAGCGGATACAGGGAGTTTCCGAACAGCGCTCACGCATGCGATAGATTTGGTAGAGAAGAAACAATGAGAAATGATGTCCATTTAGGACACAAAGCGCGTAAACGTTTTGGTCAAAACTTCCTGAACGATCCATACATTATTGATGGAATCGTATCAGCTATTAACCCAAAACCAGGTCAAAACCTGGTTGAAATCGGTCCTGGTCTTGGTGCAATCACTGAGCCGGTAGGTCGTGAAGTGGATAAATTCACGGTCATCGAACTGGACCGCGATCTGGCAGAACGCCTACGTACTCACCCTGAACTGGCGGATAAGTTGACCATCCATGAGGGTGACGCTATGCGTTTTGACTTCACTCAATTAGTGAAGCCAAACAACAAGCTACGCATTTTCGGTAACTTGCCGTACAACATCTCTACACCATTGATGTTCCACCTTTTTGAATTCCATAAAGACATTCAAGACATGCACTTTATGCTGCAAAAAGAAGTGGTAAACCGCTTAGCCGCCGGCCCTGGCAGCAAAGCTTACGGCCGTTTAACGGTAATGGCTCAGTACTACTGTAAAGTGGTACCAGTACTGGAAGTACCGCCAACGGCATTCGTTCCACCACCGAAAGTGGACTCTGCCGTTGTTCGTTTAGTGCCATATGAAGAGCTACCATGCCCTGCGAAAGATCTGCGTTTGCTGGATCGCATTTGTCGTGAAGGCTTTAACCAACGTCGTAAAACAGTTCGTAACTGCTACAAATCGTTGTTAAGCACAGAAGTACTAGAAGAGCTAGGTGTTAATCCAAGCATGCGTCCAGAGAACCTGACGCTAGAACAATTCGTCGCGATGGCGAACTGGCTTGCGGATAACCCGCAGCACTAAGAACTCAAACAATGAGCCAAACCCTTGCCGGTTTGGCTTATTATTATTGGGATATTACGTTTCTGAGGAGTGCACATGGACGTCATTCAACCTTGCATCAAAATTCAAGTTCACACCAAATACATCGAAGAACAGTCCAATCCTGAGCTACAACGCTACGTTTTCGCCTATATCATCACCATCAAAAACCTTAGCCAACAAACCGTGCAGTTAGTGAGCCGTCGCTGGTTAATCACAGACTCGAATGGCAAGCAAATGACGGTTGAGGGTGACGGTGTGGTGGGTCAACAACCTTTTATTCCAAGCAATGATGAATACACGTACAGTAGCGGAACCGCGTTAGAAACCCCTGTCGGCGTTATGCAAGGGCACTACAAAATGCTGGATGAAAAAGGACAGGAGTTCATCACCGAAATTGAACCCTTTCGTCTTGCTGTTCCAAATGTTTTAAATTAGTAAATTGGAGATTCAGTGGCTACCTATATTGTTGGTGATATTCAAGGCTGTTTTGATGAATTGCAGCGACTACTAGAACAAGTCTCTTTCTCTGCGAAAAAAGACCAACTTTGGCTCGCTGGTGATTTGGTCGCCAGAGGGCCTAAATCACTAGAAACTTTACGCTTTGTGAAGTCGCTTGGCAAAAGCGCAACCGTTGTGCTTGGTAATCACGACCTTCACCTGCTCGCCGTTGCTCACGGGATAAAAAAGGTCAAAGACAAAGATAAAACCGCGCCTATTTTCACTGCACCCGATAAAGAAGATCTATTGGCATGGATAGCTCAGCAACCTCTTATGGCCGAGCATGACGAGTTCGTGATGTGTCACGCTGGGATATCACCGCAGTGGAATCTAAAAACCGCAAGAAAATGTGCCCGCGAAGTTGAACGCATCATCCAAAGTGAAGAGCTGCCTTGGCTCTTAAAAAACATGTACAGTAATCAACCTGATTCCTGGCATGACTCTCTACAGGGTTTGGACCGATACCGTTATATTATCAATGCTTTTACGCGGATGCGCTTTTGCTTCCCCGATGGTCGTTTGGATATGGATTGTAAACTACCACCACAACAAGTTTCCGGTAACGAACTTATTCCATGGTTTGATGTACCTCAGCGCGTTCACCTCAATAAAACGGTGTTATTTGGTCACTGGGCTGCACTACAAGGCCATGTAGACGAAGAGATCATCGGTCTGGATACTGGCTGTGTTTGGGGCGGAAGCCTAACCATGATCCGTTGGGACGATAAGAAAATCTTTACTCAGGATGCGTTAAGTTAAACACGGAATAATAGTCGATAATCCATCGTAGGGAGAATGCCTGTCACCTAACATCTCCTGTAGGGTCATTCCAGCGAGCCTTCGCGAGACTAGGAATCTAATATCCGCACGCTGCGGGTAGATAGAGATACCTTTGACAACAAAGTACTCGTATAGAAGATCCTGAATCACGCTCCTCCGTCGCTTTCAGGATGATGGCAGGCCGGGATGGCCGCTCGCTGTTATACGAACGGCATTACCGTATTAACTACGCTGTTTTAATCTCGAATTACTTTTCTAACACAGTAAAGCGCATGTTGTAGGCGTTCTTCTCATCCGCTTGATACGTTTCTGAGTAGGTTTCCTTAAATTGATCTCCCCAGTCTGGGAACTGAGTATCACCATCAATCGCGGCTTCAATGTGTGTTACATACAGTTTATTGGCCATCGGCAGACAAGCTGCGTAAATCGCCCCACCACCAATGATCATCACTTCTTCCACGTCACCAGCCACGTCCAAAGCTTGCTCAATCGATGTTGCGGTAGTGACGCCTTCGATCTTTAGTGTCTCATCACGGCTGATAACAATATTCAAGCGACCAGGTAAAGGGCGACCAATAGACTCATAGGTTTTGCGTCCCATCACAACCGGTTTTCCCATGGTACAACGCTTAAACCAAGCGAAATCGGCGGGAAGATGCCAAGGCATTTGATTGTCTTTGCCAATGATGCGATTGTCGGCCATCGCGGCAATCATACTAATGATCATGTTAGGTCCTTATACAATTGGTCTGCGGCGATAGAATAACAGCCCTGGAACAGCAAGACCAACAGCTAAACCTGCAATAATAAACATGGCCTTAAGAAAGTTCTCCATACAAGTTGCAACGAGCTCAGGTGAATAACCAATATGGTTGATCTCAACCATGGCTATCATTGCTTTGTAAGCAAACACGCCAGGTACCATCGGGATCAAAGCTGCCACTGTGAACACTTTTGGGTGCGCGAGAAAGCGGCGAGACCAGTACACACCAATCATCCCAACTAGCGTCGCGGCAAAAAAGGTAGCCCATTCAATGGGAATACCAAACTGCATCATCAAATAACGGCTGCCGTGTCCAATCGCGCCGCCAACAGCGCAATACACTAAAGCTCTTTGTGGCACGTTAAAAACCAGTGCAAATCCAACTGCGGGAATCGCAGCGAAAAACATGTCATTCAGCAGGCCAAGCATCAAATCAAATAAACTCATTAGATTGCCCACCCCCAAATTCCAGTAACGCTCATCGCAGCAACGATGCCCAAACACGTCGCCAACGTCAGTAAGCTGGCCATCACAAACCGGGCAATACCCATGTTAATGTGCCCTTTCAGCATGTCTGCCACTGAGTTAATCAACGGGAAACCCGGTACGAGCATTAATACCGACGATGCCATTGCAACGGTGGGCAGATTGCCGATTTGGTAGATTTCCGCTTGCGCAGAAATTAGGGTCGTGACAAAGGCGGTCGCTGCAAAGTTCAGTAAAGGGTTAAAGTGACGATGACCAATTTCTTGGCGAACGATCATGCCACCAGCTGATGCTAAAAAGGTCATAACAAATACCCCCCAATCGCCACCAGCCAGATGACTGAATGCCGCACATGACAAGCCAATCATAAACACCACCAGCCAGCGGTTATAACGCTCTGGACTGATGGCGTTCAGCTTTTTCTGCGCCATGGTTGCATCGAGCAGCCCACGCTCCATCATGATGCAGATACGTTGAATTTGCGTAATAACGCGCATATTAATGCCACGATCGGCACAACTTCGGGTGGTGGTGATGCAGTGTCCATCCATTACCGTCGTTACAACCAGTGCATTGGCTGATAGCGCAACCGCAACTTCATTAACCCCACAAGCAAGGCCAATACGGCGCATAATATCGCTCACCAGAGTACTTTCAGCACCATGAGCGAGTAGCATTTGCCCGGCTTGGGCAACAAGACGAGAAATAGATCGTTGAGTGGATACCGCCAACTCTCCAGACGGTATGGTTTCTAGAGTCATAAATAAGTCTAATTCCTTTTAGGGTGTTGCTCATTCATACGCGAGAGGTCCAAACTAGCCCTCAAAAATCACGACGTATCGGCTATTGTGCCGTAAATCACACCATCTAAATATGATTTAGATACAAAAAAAGCCGCAATAAATAATTGCGGCTTAATGAATTATAGACAAACAGGCATTATTTGACGGTTCTGATTAGTCACGAACGTAGACAACGTGACCGTCATCTTCTTCATCGTCCCAGTCATCCCAATCGTCGTCTTCATCTTCAGTGATAACGTCTTTACCCGCCATCGCATCTTTATGGTAGTCATCCCACATGAAGTTAACTTTATCTTCTTCAGCCACTTCTTCCTCTTCGCGAGGTAGGTTATCCATAAAGTCAGCCAATTTGTAACAAAGCTCTTTAGTACCGTTACGATTGATCGCCGAGATCTTAAAGTACTCGTCTTCCCAGCCTAGTGCGTCTAAGATTTCTTGGATCTTCTCATTCGCTTCTTCTTCAGGCATTAAATCAACTTTGTTGAATACTAACCAGCGTGGCTTGCTTGCCAGTTTTTCACTGTATTGCTCTAGCTCATCAATGATCGTTAGTGCATTTTGCACCGGATCAGACTGATCAATTGGCATGATATCGATCATGTGCAGCAACACTCGGCAACGCTCTAAGTGCTTCAAGAATCGAATACCAAGACCAGCGCCATCTGCTGCACCTTCGATAAGACCTGGAATGTCTGCAACAACAAAGCTTTTCTCTGGTACGACACTTACTACGCCCAAGCTTGGGATCAACGTCGTGAATGGGTAATCAGCGACTTTTGGTTTTGCAGCTGAGACTGCGCGGATAAAGGTTGATTTACCTGCATTAGGTAGACCAAGCATACCAACGTCAGCAAGAAGCAATAGCTCAAGGCGAATTTCACGTACTTCACCTTTTGTGCCTAATGTTCTTTGACGAGGCGCGCGGTTTACTGAAGATTTGAAACGCGTGTTACCTAGACCGTGCCAACCGCCTTTTGCGATCATCACTTTCTTACCGTGTTCAGCAACTTCAGCCACGATTTCATTTGTATGGATATCCACTGCGCGCGTACCTACAGGTACACGAAGAACGATGTCTTTACCACGTTTACCAGTACAGTTACCGCCGCGGCCATTCTCACCACGCTCCGCTTCGTAGAAGCGCTGGAAACGATAATCAATCAGAGTGTTAAGGTTTTCATCGGCTTGGATATAAACATCACCACCGTCGCCACCATCACCGCCATCAGGACCACCTTTAGTGATGAATTTTTCACGCCAGAAACTCACAACGCCACTACCGCCGTCGCCAGCCTGAACTTTTACTACCGCTTCATCTACGAACTTCATCTTTTACTCCGACTACTTCGTGCGTGGATTAAATCTACTTTGTCATCTGACAATTTTAGCAGATGACAGATCTAAGCTCCCAGCCCATAAATAAGGTGGAAACGAGAAACTTCGATATGTCGACTGCCATAAATAAAAAACCCCGCCGATTCGGCAGGGCTTTTGAATTCAGCTTAAAGCTATTAAGTAACTTGGTAAAAACCTAATTACTCAGCTTCGATGCTTACAAACTTACGGTTCTTAGGACCTTTCACTTCGAACTTCACTTTACCTTCAGTAAGAGCGAATAGAGTGTGGTCTTTACCGATACCTACGTTGTTACCAGCGTGGAACTTAGTACCACGTTGACGAACGATGATGTTACCTGCTAGTACAGATTCACCACCGAAACGCTTAACACCTAGACGTTTGCTTTCTGAATCGCGGCCGTTACGAGTAGAACCACCAGCTTTTTTGTGTGCCATTGTTAAACTCTCCTAATAGATTAAGCGTTGATACCAGTGATCTTCACTTCAGTGAACCACTGACGGTGACCCTGTTGCTTACGAGAGTGCTTACGACGACGGAACTTAACGATTTTAACTTTATCGCCACGACCGTGTTGTACAACTTCAGCAACAATTTTGCCGCCCTCTACAAGAGGAGCACCAACTTTGATGTCTTCGCCGTTAGCAACAAGAAGAACTTTATCAAATTCTACAGTTGCACCAGTTTCAACGTCTAATTTCTCTAAACGAAGAGTTTGACCTTCGCTTACACGGTGTTGTTTACCACCAGATTGGAAAACAGCGTACATATTTTACTCCGCTTTTTCCGCACAGCCTTTCTTGAGGGTGTGCGCTAAACTAATCATCAATAGGGCGCAGATTCTACAGAATAGATGCTCCTATGACAAGCCATATTTTGAAAAAATTGGCGAAAAGCTAATCGCCAAAGAAAAGTGCGGCAATCATGCCCTTTAGTAATGTATTAATCAACGTTTTTTAGTGTATTATTCGACAATTATATAAATCGAATAAGCCTTGCAGGGTCTAACTTCAGCCGGATATACGATGGATTTTAAAACTATCCAAGCGCTTACTGCCGATGACATGGCAAAAGTGAATGAAACAATTCAAGCCCAACTTAATTCTGATGTCTCTTTAATCAACCAGCTCGGTTTTTATATCGTGAGTGGTGGAGGCAAACGTCTGAGACCGCTTTTAGCGATACTGTCAGCCCGCGCACTTGGTTACCAAGGCAACGGTCATACAATGGCAGCTGCGTTTATTGAGTTCATCCATACAGCGACTTTGCTGCATGATGACGTGGTCGACGAATCAGACATGCGCCGCGGTAAAGCAACTGCGAATGCTGCATTTGGCAATGCTGCTAGCGTGTTAGTTGGGGACTTTATCTATACTCGCTCATTCCAAATGATGACGGAGCTAGGATCCATGAAGATCCTTAAGCTAATGAGCAACGCCGTAAACGTGATCGCCGAAGGTGAAGTTCAGCAGTTGATGAACTGTAACGATCCTGACACGACAGAAGAAAGCTACATGCAAGTCATCTACTCTAAGACGGCACGCTTATTTGAGTCTGCAACTCAAATTGGCGCAATCTTAAACGATGCTCCTGAGCATGTTGAAATCGCAATGCAAAATTACGGTAAGTATTTGGGTACTGCGTTTCAGCTTATTGATGACGTCATGGATTACACCTCTGATGGCGAAGACATGGGTAAAAATGTGGGGGATGATTTGGCTGAAGGCAAGCCAACTTTGCCTCTACTTCACGCTATGCGTAATACCACGCCAGACAATGCCCTCATGATTCGCGAAGCAATTGAGAAGGCCAATGGCATGGATCGCTTAGAAGAAATTCTCGCGGTGATGAAAGAGGCCGGATCTCTGGAATACACGACGCAAAAAGCACTAGAAGAAGCAGACAAAGCGATCGAAGAACTATCAGTATTGCCGGAATCTGAATACAAGCAAGCGCTTATTACTCTGGCTCATGTCGCGGTACAACGCACGAAGTAATCATAGCAACCCATAACGCAAGACTTAAAACAAAAAGGAAGAGCAAGCTCTTCCTTTTTTGTATCTGATACCTAATGCCGTGATAAGCGCTAGTAATATCTGTCACTACCGCCATGCAGTTGTGGGTCATCTTCTATTTCATCAAAGCTAACCGCAATCTGCTGATCAGAACCTTGTTTCGACAACAGTACCGTCTCTGCTTCACGGTCGACCACCAATATCGTACCTACGCCCTGCTGGCATTCAACAACCATGCCTTTACGGATTCGACTTGCTTCCATCATCTTCTCCTTCACCACGTTGTTTTGATCAAGTAATTTTACGAAGCAGAGAAGCCAAAGATCAAAAAAGCCGATCATTTTGATCGGCTTTCTTCTTATTCGAGCTTTCTAGATTACTTTGCGAATTCAACACCAATATTGATGTCGCCATTTAGTGTTTCTAGCATACCGTCTAGTGCAGACTTTTCGTAGTCGCTGAGTTTGCCGTAGCTTAGTACTTCTTCTACGCCTTCTTTACCTAGTTTCACAGGCTGTGCGAAGTAAGTCGCGTGCTCACCGTCGCCTTCAACGTATGCACATTCAACTACGCCTTCTTCACCTTGAAGAGCACGAACTAGAGACAGACCAAAGCGACATGCAGCTTGGCCCATTGATAGTGTTGCACTACCACCACCCGCTTTCGCTTCTACAACTTCGGTACCTGCGTTTTGAATACGTTTCGTTAATGCTTCTACTTCTTCAGCTGTAAAGTCAACGCCTTCCACTTGAGACAGTAGAGGTAAGATCGTTACGCCAGAGTGACCACCGATAACAGGTACGCGAATGTCACCTGGATCTTTGTCTTTTAGCTCTGCAACGAATGTTTCTGAACGGATAACGTCAAGTGTTGTTACACCGAACAAGCGACGCTTATCGTAAACACCCGCTTTCTTAAGTACTTCAGCGGCAATTGGCACTGTTGTATTTACCGGGTTTGTGATGATACCAACACAAGCTTTCGGACAAACAACCGCAATCTTCTCCGCTAGCGACTTAACAATACCAGCATTTACATTGAATAGATCCGCGCGATCCATACCAGGCTTACGAGCAACACCTGCAGAAATCAGCACAACATCCGCACCTTCTAGTGCTGGAGTAGGATCTTCACCCGCGTAACCTTTGATAGAAACTGGCGTCGGGATGTGGCTAAGGTCAGCAGCCACACCAGGAGTTACTGGAGCAATATCGTATAGGGCTAAATCAGAACCAGCAGGAAGACGGTTCTTAAGTAGAAGGGCCAGGGCTTGACCGATGCCACCAGCGGCACCAATAACGGCTACTTTCATGTAGTTCTCCTTGAGAGTATTTCTCTTATAAACGTATTCGTAGGGTAGTTTGTAACCAACTTAAATAAAGCTATCGGAATCACAACTTGATTACAATCAATTAACGCTAGCTTTGCGACCTCGCGCAACTCGCTGTTACCGTGCTACAAATGGGGCTTGGATTATTCTTTTATTCTGTTGAAATGACAAGGAATTCAAGAAAACAAAAACAGCCCTACTTCATATAGTTAAAGAATTCCATGTGGTATATAGTTTACAGTGACGTAACTAACATAATACTGGGACTCTTTGGCACCGCATGAATATATATGCGAGAATATGCAAAATTGCTGACCCGTAATAAGAGACTCGTAATGACTATGCGCAATTCAGAAAAACAAGACAACTTAGTCCGCGCCTTTAAAGCCCTATTAAAAGAAGAGAGCTTTGGCTCACAGGGTGAGATTGTTGATGCACTCAAACAACAAGGATTTGAAAGCATTAACCAATCGAAAGTATCACGCATGCTGACTAAATTTGGCGCCGTCCGCACACGCAATGCAAAAATGGAAATGGTTTACTGCCTTCCTGCTGAGCTAGGCGTACCGACTGTAAGCAGCTCTTTGCGTGAACTGGTGCTAGACATTGACCATAACGCGGCATTAGTTGTTATCCATACTGGCCCTGGTGCTGCGCAGTTGATTGCTCGCTTGCTTGACTCACTGGGTAAATCCGAAGGTATTCTTGGTGTTGTTGCAGGTGATGACACTATCTTTATCACTCCAACGATGGCGATTACGACTGAACAGTTGTTCAAATCAGTGTGTGAACTGTTCGAATACACTGGCTAAGTTCTTTCACATTTAGATCAGCTAACTCTTTGTGGGCTATAAAAGAAATCTCATTTTGTAGCCCATGATTTATGTAAATTTTTTGCTTATCCAGACCATTATTTACCCACCTATTTTGTGATTAACATCACGCAATTGATCTTTTTCACTTCGTTCACTTAATACTTATTAAGTGTTTGTTATAAAAAGAATTAAATCACAAATCTAACACTATCCTCCTGCACAAGATTCAGACTTATCAACTATAACATTTAACAATTGGATAATTTTCTGCCAATTTTTTGTTATGATTCGCTCGCTTTTTCAAACGATTGGATTGGAAAAGATGCCGTTTCCAAATAGGAAACTCCAGAAGTGATTTATGGTTATTTCCGGGTAAATAATGAATATAAGGAAGGGAAATTCATGGCATTTAACAAACTTCTCAAAGTAGGCGCTATCGCTGCAGCAATAATGGGTGCAGGCGCAGTCAACGCTCAAGAGTTTATTACTATCGGTACTGGCTCTGTTACAGGTGTTTACTACCCTACTGGTGGTGCTATCTGTAAATTGGTCAATAAAGGTCGTAAAGAACACAACATTCGTTGTTCAGTAGAATCGACTGGCGGCTCTATTTACAACGTTAACACTATCCGTGCTGGCGAGTTAGATTTTGGTATCGTGCAATCGGATTGGCAGTACCACGGCTACAATGGTACGAGTAAGTTTGCGGAACAAGGCCCGTACAAAAAGCTACGTGCAATGTTCTCTCTTCATACAGAACCTTTCAACATCATTGCTCGTGCAGATTCAGGTATCGAAAACGTTGAAGATCTAAAAGGTAAGCGCGTAAACATCGGTAACCCTGGCTCTGGTGACCGTGCAACCATGGGCGTTGTTATGGAAGCGATGGGCTGGACAAACGACAGCTTCAAATTGGCTTCTGAGCTAAAGGGCTCTGAGCGTTCTCAAGCACTTTGTGACAACAAAATTGACGCATTCATTTACATGGTGGGTCACCCGAACGGTTCAATCAAAGAAGCAACAACATCATGTGATGCTAAGCTAGTTTCTGCAACAGGCCCGAAAATCGATAAGATTGTTGCTGATAACCCATACTACGCCTTTAGCTCAGTGCCGGCTGGCATGTATCGTGGCACAGACAAAGACGTAAACAGCTTTGGTGTTGCGGCAACGATGGTTACAACAGCAGACGTTTCAGACGATGTCGCTTACAATGTTGCAAAAGCCGTGTTTGAAAACTTCGATACGTTCAAACGTCTACACCCTGCGTTTGCAAACCTGAAAAAAGAAGACATGGTGAAAGCGGGTCTATCTATCCCTCTTCACCCAGGTGCAGAAAAATACTACAAAGAAGTGGGTCTACTTAAGTAACTTCCTCAGACTTCAAACTCACAGGCAGGGAAAGATGGTTTTCTGCCTGTTTGAGCATGCAGGTTGTAGCACGTGCTAACTGCATGCTTCATTCGCCAGTTTTCTTCCGAAAATTGCGAGTTCATACCCAAGAAAAACTTAAACGCCGCCTAGCAGAGTCTCCAAAATTCAACACTTTGAGTTCAGGCAGCAAAATACTCGAAAGCAAACTTCGCTCCATTCGCTACACTGATAAAGGCGAAGTGTGGTTCTCGATAAAAATCCGACAGGACCATCAATAATAAGGAAAAAGTACATGGCGACGAATCAAGCTCCGTCACAAGATGTGCAAGAAATGGTGGCTCAGGCAGACACAGGTGCACGTAGCCCCTCGGGAATGCAAGGACAAATCCTTTGGTTTGTTCCTCTGTGTTGGTCACTATTTCAATTATGGTACGCATCTCCGCTACCATTTATTTTTAATTTCGGCGTACTGAACGACACGGAAGCGCGATCAATCCACCTCACTTTCGCGATCTTCTTGGCTTTCACTGCTTATCCAGCGATGAAAAATTCCCCTCGCGATCATATCCCTCTTGTCGATTGGATATTGGCGCTAGCAGGTAGTTTTTCTGCGGCATATATTTACCTTTTTTATACCGAGCTAGCTGGACGTTCCGGTGCACCAACAACGGCAGATATCGTCGTTGCTGTCATCGGTATGGTTCTCCTTTTAGAGGCAACACGCCGAGCGCTCGGTCCACCACTGATGGTGGTCGCTGCTGTCTTCCTTACTTACACCTTTGCCGGCCCTTACATGCCCGATGTCATCGCGCATAAAGGAGCGAGCTTAAACAAGGCCATGTCTCACTTATGGCTAACAACGGAAGGTGTATTCGGTGTCGCATTAGGCGTTTCAACCTCTTTTGTCTTCTTGTTTGTATTGTTTGGCGCCATGCTGGAACGCGCTGGCGCAGGTGCTTACTTCATTAAAGTCGCCTTTTCTTTACTGGGTCATATGAAAGGTGGTCCTGCAAAAGCGGCCGTTGTTGCATCTGGTTTATCTGGGCTTGTTTCTGGCTCTTCAATCGCAAACGTGGTAACCACTGGTACCTTTACCATTCCATTGATGAAACGTGTCGGTTTTCCGGGCACCAAAGCGGGAGCCGTTGAAGTTGCTGCCTCAACCAATGGTCAGTTAACACCACCAATCATGGGCGCGGCGGCATTCTTGATGGTGGAATATGTCGGTATCTCCTACGTTGAGGTGATTAAGGCTGCCCTACTTCCGGCACTTATCTCTTACATCGCTTTGATTTACATCGTTCACCTTGAGGCGTGTAAAGCGGGTATGACAGGTCTTCCTCGTCGCCACAACCCAACGTTAGTGCAAAGTTTGCTTTCCTTTACTGGCACAATCTTAGGACTGTGTGTGATCAGCGCATTGGTTTACTACGGAGTGGGTTGGACGAAAGATGTCTTTGGTGATGCCGCGACGCCAATAGTTACGGTTGCCCTGTTAATTGCGTACGTTGGCTTGGTGAAGATCTCAGCAAATCACGTGCAAGATGGCGCAATTGAGATTGATGCAGAGTTAACAGAAGTACCAGATCCTGGCCCAACGGTTAAATCTGGTTTGCACTATCTACTGCCTATCGTTGTCTTGGTTTGGTGTCTGACTGTAGAGCGCTTCTCGCCAGGTCTTTCAGCATTCTGGGCAACGGTGTTCATGATTTTCATTTTGCTGACTCAGCGTCCATTGATTGCTCTGTTATCAAGGCAAGGTGACATGATGCAGCAAACCAAAGATGGCTTCGTCGATCTGGCTGAGAGCTTGGTTGCTGGCGCTCGCAACATGATTGGTATCGGCGTTGCAACGGCAGCGGCAGGTACCGTAGTTGGGGTCGTCACCCTAACGGGTATCGGCCTGGTCATGACGGACTTCGTTGAGTTTATCTCTGGCGGTAGCATCATTCTTATGCTGCTGTTTACCGCAATAATCAGCTTGGTTCTTGGGATGGGTCTACCGACAACGGCGAACTACATCGTCGTCTCTACGTTGATGGCACCGGTTATTGTCACACTAGGTGCAGCACATGGCTTGATCATCCCACTCATTGCGGTGCACTTGTTCGTTTTCTACTTTGGTATTTTGGCCGACGACACCCCACCCGTAGGTCTTGCGGCATTTGCGGCGGCTGCGATTGCTAAATCAGACCCGATTCGTACAGGTATCCAAGGCTTTACTTACGATATTCGAACCGCCATTTTGCCATTCATGTTTGTGTTCAATACTCAGCTACTGTTGATGGGGATAGACTCTTGGTGGCATTTAGCACTCACTGTCATCTCATCGATCATTGCGATGCTGATCTTCTCCGCCGCAACACAAGGATGGTGGTTCACGCGTAACAAGTGGTGGGAAACCGTTCTATTATTAGTACTGACATTTTCGTTTTTCCGTCCTGGTTTTTGGTGGGACATGCTGTACCCAGCGAAAGTTCTTTCTCCTGGCGTTGAGGTAGCTCAAATCACGAAAACGCTAAATGTAGGAGAATCATTGGAGCTACGTGTTGCCGGCGAAAACCTTGAGGGCGACTACATCGAGAAAACGGTTCGTCTTCCATTCGAAGACAGTGCGACAACAGCGGAAGCACGTATTTCGTCTATGGGTCTGATGCTGACCGAAAGCGACAACAAAATGATTGTCGATATGGTCGAGTTTGGTAGCCCGGCAGAGTCTGCAGGTATCGACTTTGATTGGGAGATCAAGTGGGTTATCCAAGATGCAGAACGTCCGATGAAAGAATGGGTATTTGTGCCATGCTTAATGATTTTGCTGGTGCTTGCCATGAACCAAAAACGTCGTGCTCGTAAGGAACAATTGAGCGCATAACCGATTTGGCCCCGAGGAAGGGGCCTTAGTGAGAGACATTGAATGTACAAACAAATTCTTGTTCCGGTTGATCTAAATGACCAAGGCTTTTCAGACCGAGCGGTTGAACTAGCGGTTTGGCAGGCAAAGCAAGCGAATGCGCAAATCCACCTTCTAACAGTATTACCTGGAATTCACATGTCGATGGTTGCTACATACTTCCCAAAAGATGCAGCAGCCAAAATGAAGCAAGACGTGAAGCAGCAATTAAAAGCTTTCGCCAATAAGCATATTGCTGAAGATGTTGTGTACCAAGTGCATGTTGCTGAGGGCAAAGCCTACGCGACGATTCTTGATTATGCAGAGCGCTTGGGCGCTGATCTCATCATTATGCCAAGTCACAAGCGTTCTAAAATCAATAAAGTAATGCTTGGCTCTGTCGCAAGTAAGGTCGTGGAATATTCTCCAATCAATGTGATGGTCGTGAAACCGCAAGGTTAAACAACTAAAGAAACGAAAAAGGACGCTAACATTAGCGTCCTTTTTATATTGAACAAGTAAGGATTATGCCATTACTGGGTAATCGGTATAACCTTCTGCTCCACCTAAATAAAAGTGCTCAGGTTTTGCCTCATTAAGAGGTGCATTTTTCTTAAATCGCTCAACTAAATCAGGGTTGGCGATAAATGGAACGCCAAATGCGACCACATCAACTTGATTTTCTGCAATTGCCGTTGTCGCTTCTTGTGCACTGTAGCCCACGTTGGCCATTAGGTAACCTTGATAGTTTTCGCGTGCTGGCTTGAGAACATCTGCTTTTTGTACGCCCTTTAGATCCGCACGCATCACGTGCCAATAAGCAAGATCGAAAGCATTAAGTTGCTTAGCTAAGTAACGAACCAAGCCAACCGGATCGCTGTCTTTCATGTCATTAAATCCATTTAATGGTGATGTGCGCAGCCCTACTCTTCCAGGTCCCCATACCTCGACCACTTCTTTAACTATCTCAAGTAAAAAACGGGCACGATTTTCGACTGAGCCACCGTATTCATCAGTACGTAAATTCGAACCATCACGAAGAAAGTTATCGATAAGATAACCATTGGCGCCATGTATCTCCACACCATCAAAGCCTGCTTTCTTGGCGTTTTCCGCACCTTGCTTAAACGCCGCCACAATAGAAGCTATCTCATCCACTTCGAGTGCTCGTGGTACCGTATATGCTTGCTTACCGGAAGGGGTATGGACTAACTCATCACGAATGGCTAGTGCGCTCGCTGCAACAGGCGTTTTCCCATCATTCAGTTCAGGATGACAAGCGCGTCCCGCATGCCAAATTTGCAATACGATCTTACCGCCTCTCTCATGAACCGCATCCGTTACCTTTTTCCAAGCTGCAATTTGTTCTTCGTTATAAATGCCCGGTTCTGCCATAAAAGCAGACGTTCCTTCCATCACCATGGTGCATTCAGCAATGATAAGTCCAGCACTCGCGCGTTGAGCATAGTACTCAACCATAAGGTCATTCGGGATATGATCTGCGCTGGCACGAGCGCGCGTTAAAGGGGCCATAATGGCACGGTTATCTAATGCTAATTGACCGAGTTCGATAGGAGAAAATAAGTCTACAGAGTTGGACATGTTGTTTACCTCAAATGACAATAACTTGATGGCTAAGGATGAAGAGCCAGACTATAATCAGATCAATATTGAAACAATATGGATAATTGAAAGTGATTGTTCGAAATTTAGAAACAATTGACTTTAGGACGCTCTCTATCTTTGTCACAAGCTGTCGACTACTGAGCTTAACCAAGTGCGCGGCGGAGTTAAACCTACCAAAATCTACTGTTAGTAAAGCCATAACCAAACTCGAACAACACTTTGAAGCCAAGCTCCTAGAGCGCACGACCCGAAAGTTGGTGATTACCGAAGCTGGTCAAATGGTTTTAGAGCGTGCTGCAAGCTTAGTTGAGGAGTTTCACTCGATTGGTCAAGACGTTCAGGAAATGGAACAGCAGATCCAAGGTCGGCTTCGCATTGCTGCGCCGCCAGCCTTGGATGCGTATATGGCTGAGCACATCTTTTTACCATTTTTAAAACAATGGCCAAAAGTACAAATTGCGTTAGAAGCATCGAACGATTTTGTTGATCTGTTTTCACACGGTTTTGATATGGCAATTCGAGTCGGCCAGATCGTCGATGATCGACTGATTGCTAAAAAATTGGGTTACACCACCCGAGTATTGGCCGCCAGTCCTGAGTATTTAGCTGAGTGTGGCGTACCTAAAACGCCAGAAGATCTGACAACACACAACTGTTTGAGATATCAGTATGTTTCAGAGATAGGCCCTTGGACGTTGATTTCGCAGGACAGCACCGTCAACGTCTCAGTAAGCAGTAACTTCTCTAGCACCACCGTAGAAGCGGTATTAAAAGGCGCGCTCAAAGGATTGGGAATCGCTAACTTACCTATGCAAAACATGACGCAAGAGCTGGAAAATGGCTCCTTAGTCAGAGTTTTACCTCAATGGCACACGGTACCAATGCCCATTTATTTAGTCTATCGTCCTGGCGCAAACCGAACGCGACGAGTACAAGCGATGATTGACCATATCATGAGCCTAAGATCTCAGTTTGAATTTGGTCCTCGACATGGTTTGTGTTGCGGAGAAGCATAACCCAGCCACCATTGAGAATTAGCGTGCGGCTCGGATAAATGCCGCAAGCTTCTCACTAGCATGCTGCTCACTCAATGCAGACATACTATCCGCCGCTTCCACTTTGCCATCAGCCACAAACACAAAGTGGCTGGCAATGGCTTTGGCATCGCTTAAATGGTGCGTGACCATCAATACGGTTATTCCCCGCTCTGCCGCCAGTTTTTTTACCAAGCTCAGCATCTCTTCACGTAAAACCGGATCAAGCGCCGAGAAAGGCTCATCCAACAGCCACATGGGATGAGGCTGAACAAAACAACGCGCCAAGGCAACACGTTGACGCTGCCCTCCAGAAAGGTGCTCAGGCAAACGGTCGAGGTACTCTGCAACGCCAACTTGCTGCGCCGCTTGTTCAACCTGACGTTTTTGGTCTACCGTAAGCTTTAGCCCTGGGTGTAAACCTAAGCCAATGTTGTCACGCACCGACAAGTGAGAAAACAAGTTATGCTCTTGGAACAGCATGGAGAAAGGACGCTGATAAGGCTCTTTGTGCACAATCGACTCACCATCAACCCGAATGTCACCTTGGTCAGGATGGATAAACCCAGCCACCAACGCTAGCAACGTCGATTTTCCAGCCCCACTTGGTCCCATCAGCGACACTATCTGACCTTGCTCAATCGTTAAATCAAAACGAAACAGCTCACGTTGGTAGGTGTACTGCACATCATCCAACACTAACATTACGCTCTCTCCTTCGTTTTCAATACTTTCTCAATCAAGGCAAAACAGCCCACACTCAACAACAACAAGGTCACCGATACCACCGCAGCCGCGTCCATCTGATAGCTGCCAAGTAACTGGAACAAATACAGAGGTAAAGTTCGGAACTCTTGTCCACCAAACAACGCAATAGCACTTAAATCGCCAATCGCAAACATAAAGCTGATCGCAAACGCATGTGCGAATGGCTTGCGCAGCGCCTGCCACTCCACCACTTTAAAGCGTTGCCAGCCACGCATGCCTAAGCTGGCACACACATACTGGTATTGCTGCTCGATGTGCAGCATTGGCTGTGCCAGCGTTTTGATCACGTAAGGCAAAGCCATCAAACCATTTACCAAAATCACAACAAAAAACGCCAAGCTAAAAACATCGGTAAATGATCGCAACAGCAAGAATAATCCGGTGCTAATCACCAAACCTGGCGTCACCAAAATAATGGTGCCGATTAGCTCAATCTGATCGGCTCGCGTGTTTTTGTACTGCAACCGCCAACGGCGACTGGTCAACAATATAGACACGCCCGCAGCAACCGCAAGCGCACTGGCTAACCCTGCCACTTTGAGTGAGTTAAATAACGCAGACCAAAAACGTTCATCGGTTAACACCGTCCAAACTTGTTGGTTGATGCCACTCAGTAACACCATCAATAACGGTGGTATCACCAGTAAAAAGGCACCTATGATCCAAAAGCTATCCCAAGCTTTTGACCACCCATGATCCTTCGTTAAATATTGCTGTACCGATGTGCTGCCAGCACTGATAGAAACAGGCTTTGTTAACTTCTGCACTCCAATGGCAAGCAGTCCACATAACAGCATCTGCCACAGCGCCAATAACGCCCCAGCTTGTAAATCAAAATCAAACTTAATCGCTTGGTAAATTGCCAATTCAATGGTGGTGGATTTTGGCCCGCCCCCCAATGCCATTACAGTGGCGAAACTGGTGAAGCACAGCATAAATACCAAACCACAAACGTGGGGAAGTTGCTGTCTTAAACGCGGCCATTCCACCCAACGAAACTTATTCCAATGGTTCATACCTAAATGCGCACACAGCTTATGTTGCTCGGCAGGAATAGATTCTAATGCTTGCAGAAGCAATCGCGCCGCGTAAGGTAAATTAAAGAACACATGGGCGAGTAATATGCCGTTCAAACCGTAAATAGAGAATGGCAGTTTAGTATCGAAACTTTGCAACCACTGCGCCAACAAACCACTGTTGCCATAAATCGCTAACAGCCCAAAAACACCAACTAAAACCGGCAAAACCAGTGTCGATGCAAACAGCTTAAGCAGTAATGATTTACCAATAAATTGGCGACGCGAAAGTGCGTGCGCTACTGGAATGGCAAAGCCAACACTGAGCAATGTGGAAAGAAAAGCTTGGTAGAAGCTGAACTTGGTGACATGTTGATAATACGGGTCATCCCATACCACAGACACATCAAGTGAAGGGGCTTGAACAATCAAAGCACCTAGGGCAGAAACAACAAAGGTCGCGATGATCATCGCGACCCCTAAACCTATTTTTGGAACAGAATTCAAAGGTAAAACCTATCTCATTCAGATGAGGGGTGGAACGTCAGCTAAAACGTCAGTGCGCTTTGCCATTCGCGAATCCAAGACTTACGCATTTTTGCCACTTCATCAGCACTAAAGCTCAACGACTTGTTTGGAACGCTCAAGGTTTCAAAACCTTTAGGTAACTCAACGTCAGTAACAGGGTACATCCAGTTACCCGTTGGCATCGCTGACTGGAACTCATCACTTAAAATGAAATTCATAAATTGATCAGCAAGTTCTGAATTTTTTGCCCCTTTCACTTTAGCGGCGACTTCAACTTGCATGTAGTGACCTTCAGCAAAATTCGCCGTCGCAAACTTTGAATCGTTTTCCGCAATTAAGTGGTACGCAGGTGACGTAGTGTAAGAAAGCACTAAGTCCGACTCGCCGTTAAGGAACATGGAATACGCTTCTGACCAACCTTTCGTGACCGTTACGGTTTTGCTCGCTAGCTTCTGCCACGCTTGCGTCACATCGTCGCCATAGATGGATTTCATCCACAGCATCAAGCCTTGGCCAGGCGTTGACGTACGCGGATCTTGATAAATCACTTTTAAATCGTCGCGCGTTTCCACCAGCTCTTTCATGCTTTTCGGCGGATTAGCCAGTTTCTCTGTGTTGTACACAAACGCGAAGTAGCCGTAATCGTACGGTACAAACGTCGTGTCGCTCCAACCATTTGGTAACACTGTGTTGGCCGTATCCACATTGTGCTCGGTAAGCAGACCGGTTTTCTTCGCTTCGGCCATCAGGTTGTTATCCAAACCTAACACGATGTCGGCTTTGCTATTACCGCCTTCAAGACGAAGACGATTCAGGATCGACACACCATCGTCCAACGCCACGAAGTTAACGTCACAGCCACATTTTGCTTCAAAAGCTTGCTCGATTTTAGGACCTGGTCCCCAATCTGCGGCAAAAGAGTCGTAGGTATAGATGGTTAATGTGTTTTCAGCGGCAAACGCTGAAGTAGAGGTGATTGCAGCTAGGGCAATCAGATTTAGAGTGGGTTTCACTGCTCGCTCTCCATGAGTATTTCAGAGAAATAAGTTGAGCGGCACAGGGTTGAGGCGGCTATTAAGGACTTCCAATATCCAGACTCAATTCCTACGCCAGCATTATCTGGTTCAGGTAATACGGGTCCCTAGTAAAGCACTTAGGTCTCAGCGCCCAAATGCATTGATTGACTCAATGCTAAATGGGTTTGCTCCCCGATGAGTGGGATGGATTGTAAAGGTATTTGAGTGGTTACACAATCAGCTCACGAACGCTGGTCATAACCCCAACGAGGCACCAAACCTTGCTCAATACCTAAGTGGTCGAGAATTCTCGCCACCATAAAATCCACTAAGTCTTCAATGCTCTTCGGCTGATGATAGAAGCCCGGAGCCGCTGGCATGATGGTGACGCCCATTTGCGATAGCTTGTGCATGTTCTCCAGATGCAGCGTTGAAAATGGTGTTTCGCGAACGACGAGCAACAACTGCCCACGCTCTTTCATCACCACGTCAGCGGCGCGCTCAATCAAGTTATCCGACATACCATGCGCGATCGCCGCAACACTTCCCGCAGAACATGGGCAAACCACCATTTGCTTGGGTGCCGCAGAGCCAGACGCTACCGGTGAGAACCAGTCATCTTTACCACAAACGGTGATGTTATTTGGGTCACAGTTGAGGTGTTCCACCAACGCTTGCTTTGCGGCTTCTGGCCCACTTGGCAGCTTAAGGTTGTGTTCGGTTGCCATCACGACACGAGCCGCCGAAGAGATCAGAACGTAGACATGATAATCCGCCGCGACTAAACATTCTAAAAGGCGCAGACCATAAGGCGCACCAGATGCTCCAGTTAACGCTAAAGTGATGGCTTTTTCTGCTTGCTGCTGTTTGTTTTGCATAAAATCAGGCTTTTTGTTTAAGTTGCTCGAGGATCTTGCCGTGAATACCGCCAAAGCCACCATTACTCATCACGAGGATTTGGTCACCTGGCTGCGCACGTTCAACGATTTTCGCTACAAAGTTATCGATGTCAGCGTCAACAAAAGCAGGTTGCTGACATTGTTCCGCGATATCTTGCACCGACCATTCGATGTTGTCTGGTTGGAATAAGAACACTTCATCTGCGCTGTGTAGCGAATCCGCGAGTGTGTTTTTGTGCACGCCGCGCTTCATAGTGGCAGAACGAGGTTCCAACACGGCAAGAATGCGTTTTTCGCCTACCTTGTTACGCAAACCACCGACGGTGAGTTCAATTGCCGTTGGGTGATGCGCAAAATCATCGTAAACCGTCACACCTTGCTCTTCACCTTTTAACTCGAGACGGCGCTTGGTGTTAATGAAACGGCCCAGAGCCTGACACGCAAGATCCGGCGTTACGCCAACGTGTCGCGCCGCGGCAATCGCCATTAACGCATTATCAACGTTATGATCACCCACCAAATCCCATTCGACGGTACCGACCTTCTCGCCTTGTAGAGCAACTTCAAATTTTGAGCCATCGACCACTAATTTGTGCGCTTGCCAGTCGCCATCAACACCTGAAAACTGCTTTTCTGTCCAGCAACCACGCTCTAATACATCCGCCAAAGCTTGGTCTTGCTTCGGAGCTAAGATTAAGCCATTGCCGGGAACCGTTCGCACTAAATGATGGAATTGGCGCTTGATCGCCTCTAGATCATCGAAGATGTCAGCATGATCAAACTCAAGGTTGTTCATGATTAAGGTTCGAGGATGGTAGTGCACAAACTTAGAACGCTTATCGAAAAAAGCACTGTCATATTCGTCCGCTTCAACGACAAAAAACATGCTTTCACCCAAACGAGCAGAGACTCCAAAGTTACCAAGTACTCCACCAACTAGGAAACCAGGTTGATAACCGCAGTCTTCGAGTATCCAAGCCAGCATGCTCGACGTAGTCGTTTTACCGTGTGTACCCGATACCGCCAATACCCAGCGATCGTGCAGCAAAAACTCGTTGAGCCACTGCGGACCAGAGGTGTAGCGCATGTTGGTATTGAGCACATATTCAACACATGGGTTACCACGGCTCATGGCATTACCAATCACCACAAGGTCTGGTTGAGGGTCGAGTTGAGACGGGTCGAAGCCTTCAATAATTTCAATACCTTGAGACTCAAGCAACGTGCTCATCGGTGGGTAAACGTTGGCATCAGAACCAGTGACTTTATGCCCTAATTGGCGCGCTAAAATCGCAGCGCCGCCCATAAATGTGCCACAGATACCCAAGATATGAATGTGCATAAACTAAACCTTGTAATGCGTTCTTTAATGCTTTCATTATCGCGATCACAACCAGAAAAGCGAGAGACTTTAGCCTTCTTCTTGCAGTCCCTTTCACAAATATGACAAGGTTGAACACAGACTGTACAACCTCTTGCTTACTGATGAATCCCTAAAACAAGTCTACAAATAAATTGAGATCTCAAACAGTTACTTCATTACCATTAAAAAGATCTGCGACTTAAACTTACATCCAGCGCAATCGTTTAACATCCATAAAGAGATGCTCACTTGCGCACTACCCCCAATGAAATGAAAATGTAAGGATTAACCATGTCAGGACTGCGCACCCTAGGCGAGTTCATTGTCGAAAAACAAGCGGATTTCCCCCACGCTAGCGGTGATCTATCATCCCTTTTAGCCTCCATTCGTTTAGCTGCGAAAATCGTTAACCGCGAAATCAACGCAGCGGGTCTCGGTGATATCACTGGTGCTGTAGGCACGGAAAATGTCCAAGGTGAAGACCAGCAAAAGCTCGATGTTTACGCGAACGATAAGTTCAAAGCCGCGCTTGAAGCTCGTGACCAAGTGTGTGGCGTTGCCAGTGAGGAAGAAGACGAAGCGGTTGCTTTCAACAAAGAGCTCAACCAAAACGCCAAATATGTGGTACTGATGGACCCACTTGATGGTTCTTCTAACATCGATGTGAACGTCTCTGTCGGTACTATCTTCTCTATTTATCGCCGTGTTTCACCTATTGGCACACCAGCGACAGAAGAAGATTTCCTTCAGCCTGGTCATAAGCAAGTTGCCGCTGGTTACGTGATTTACGGTTCATCAACCATGTTGGTTTACACCACGGGTAACGGCGTAAACGGCTTTACTTACGACCCATCTATCGGCAGCTTCTGCCTTTCTCATGAAAACATGATGATCCCAGAAGAAGGCAAGATTTATTCGATCAACGAAGGTAACTACATTCGCTTCCCTCAAGGGGTGAAGAAGTACATCAAGTACTGCCAAGAGAATGTGCCAGAAGACGGTCGTCCATACACTTCGCGCTACATTGGCTCATTGGTTGCTGATTTCCACCGCAACTTACTGAAAGGTGGTATCTACCTTTACCCTAGTACGCAAAGCCATCCTCAGGGCAAACTGCGTCTACTTTATGAATGTAACCCAATGGCGTTCTTAATTGAGCAAGCGGGCGGTATTGCATCAGACGGCGTCAATCGCATCATGGATATCAAACCAACCGAATTACACCAACGTGTGCCTTTCTTTGTGGGTTCTAAGAACATGGTTCGCAAAGTTGAAGAGTTCCTTGAACTGCACCGCGACGAAGAATAATTTCAGACCTTTGTCCAACGCGGCAGGTGTTTACCTGCCGCGTTTTTGTCGCTAAAGTGAAACGCGAATTTATCATCAGATGAAGCCGCTTCAGTGTGACTCATCGTTAATGAAAAGGAATATTCTAATGAGCTTAAACCATGTGCCAGCAGGCAAGTCACTGCCTGAAGATATCTATGTCGTGATCGAAATTCCTGCAAATGCAGATCCAATCAAGTACGAAGTAGATAAAGACTCTGGTGCGGTATTTGTTGACCGTTTCATGTCTGCACCGATGTTCTACCCATGTAACTATGGTTACGTGAACAATACGCTGTCTCTTGATGGCGACCCAGTCGACGTACTGGTACCAACACCATACCCACTTATGCCAGGTTCAGTGATTCGCTGCCGTCCTGTTGGCGTTTTGAAGATGACGGATGAGTCAGGTGAAGACGCAAAAGTGTTTGCGGTTCCCCACACCAAAATCTCGAAAGAGTACGATCACATCCAAGATGTAGACGATATCCCAGAACTACTGAAAGCACAGATCACGCAGTTCTTTGAGCGTTACAAAGAGCTTGAAGCGGGCAAATGGGTGAAAGTGGATGGTTGGGCAGATGTTGCTGCCGCTAAAGCTGAGATCCTAGAATCTTACGAGCGCGCTCAGAAAAAATAAGCATCACGGCTGATACAAAATTAAAAAGAGCTGCTTTAGGGCAGCTCTTTTGCTTTTCATCTTGTGTAAGTCAACTAGATAGGCGCGCCTGCAGATGACATTCGGCCGGCGTCATAGTCATGCTGAAAGAAAGGGTCTAGGTCATCACAAATACCAAAATACGGACGCCCGATAACACCAAGCATATACGCGCTTTGTTCACAATACTCTTGCTTCCCTTGCTGATAACCCGTTTGATAGGCCATGATCAGTTCAGGCGTAGCATGATGAGTACCATCCAGTGCAGCGATACGATCTTCAGATAAAACTCTTAATCCATCTAAGGCAGACTGCTTACCAAACGCTTGCCAGTCGGTAACATTACTCGAGGTCGGCAGGGTTGTTTGCGCGCATGCGGCAAGAATCAACGCCATTGATCCAATTACGAATACCTTCATCATGACTCCTTAGTGACCAGCTCGTCGCTGTTGATAATGTCAGTATAGCTCACACCTTTTGACACCAATCTCCGGAAGCGATTTCTTCGGTCAGTTGTTCAGTATCTTGATACAAGTAGATCCAAGCTTGGCCAAATGGCGTGACGATGCTCTCTCGACGATACTCTACTGGCACATCTTCCAACTTATCTAGCTCGGATAAGGTTTCATCATCAATCAGATACACTTCACCTTGTATCGAACGCTGCCCAACAGACAACGCGGGATAAGGACCTAAGTCATACAGTGCGAACTGAGCATCCGTTTCATGCTGACCAAGAAACTGGGCCGAGCTCAGAAAGTGATGATTACACTCTCCTTTACGCAAGGTCCCATATACAAAAACTAAATGCTGCATAACCACTCCTTAGTCATGAACTTTATGTACGCAGACGAACAAGCTCTAATCGAACTCAAATTGATAGAGTAGGTCAACCGCACTATCTACACCAGAAACCGCCTCTAAATACAGATCTTGCATCAATCGATAACGCACGGTGAACTCGCCTAGTGAGTTAAAGATGCCGACGCCGTATTTCACCTGTAATCCCGGCAGAATGTAACCACTGACGGTCACTTGAGAATCATCGCCCGACCCCGCCGTATCCAATTGTAAATCTTGAACCCCAAAGGCTTCGCCGATTTCACCAACCACGCGTCCACTCTTTGCCAAACTTAGGCCGATCAACGTGGTCGTCATAGCATTGCCTCCCGCTTCGCCATCAATGTCTTGACCGCGAAGTAGGTAAGAGAGCGCATTCGCTTGAGGCATCGCTGGCTCAGAGAATATCTCCACATTTGGATCCGATGCTGGTCCTGTTACACGCACACCAGCAATCACGTCATCTTGGGTATTATCTGGGTTTCGAATCGCCTTAATAGAAACGTACGGCTGATCTGCCGGACCATTCATTAAGATCTTACCTTCTTCAATCACCAAATCCTGACCAAAAGAACGGTAAGAACCGTCGACGATATTAACCTCCCCAACGATGAACGGACCTTTATCTTTCTGTGTCACATTGAGGTTACCTTTCAGACCACCTTTCAAGCCAAAGGCGGCCAGTTGGAAGTCATCACCGATTTTAATGTTGATATCCGTTTCAACATCAAATGGCATTGGCTCGATATCACTCACAGGCTGTAAGTTCTGGTCCAAAATCACGGTGTCGCTTGAAACACCAACCGCACTTGGTGGCAGCTCTTCAACCACAACTCGTCCCCAAGGCAGATTAATATTACCTTCGACCTTAGCAAGCTGCGGTGTGACATCAATAGTCATGTCCGGCTCAACTTTGATTTTTACCATTGGTGGAAGATCCACCTGAAGCTCTTTCGCAAATACGCGCGCTTTGGTATGCCAATTTTGTAGATCCTGCCAATCTGCCTCACCGGTCACTTCCAACTCACCATCTGGCGTCATGATACCCGCATCAAGATCCGCTTGGTGACCTTTAAAGTTGATCGCGACCTGACCGGAGTTAATGTCTATCGGCGTGACTTCACCTTGTAGCTTCATTTGATCAATCAAGAACTGACCGTTGACTTTAGGGTGCATAACATCACCAGATATCGCCAAATCAGTATTCATGTTCGCTTTGAATAGGCTGTACTCACCTATCAACGGCGCTAAGAAATCCAGATGGAATGTCGATAGCGAGACCTTACCGTCAATCTCAGGCTGCTCAGACGTTACATCGACCAAAGAAACCTGACCAGATAAGTCACCGTTGTCTCTCACATCAAATAACCACTCAGCATCTAACTTGTCTTTTGCCAGCGCCGCTTTAAAGCTAAAGCTTTCCCAACCAAGTGTTATCGGCTGCTCTAGTGCTTGCTCTACTTGACCTTTAGGCATATCAACGTTCACCGTGACTTCCGGTTTCATCTCTGGTGCCCATTTTGCTGTCGCTTGCGCGTTGACCGACCCTTGTAATTTCGTCTCTGGCGGCAGGAACTGCTTGATTTGTTCAAAGTCAAAGTCGTTCACGGCTAACTTGGCTTCGCCACTTTGACCAACACTAATATCTTCGGTCAAACAAACACTCGAATTGGCTTGTAGCCAACAATGTGCTTGAACATCAGCGAGTTGTTTATCGATGTTGACTTTAACCGCCGTCGATTTCTGCAACGCCCACGGTCCCTGCGGCGTGCTCAAAGTAAGACGACGCAATGCACCATCCCAGATCATTTGCGGCTTCTGTATGAATGAGCCTTCAATTTCTAAGCTGGTTGATACAATGTCAGACACCACATCTAGCGTCAGTTGGTGCAGTTTTTCATCCCCAGAGACTTCAAGGTCTGCACTATCAACTTTAATGTCGTCGTAGGTAATGTTGTTAGCAATGAGGCTTAAGTTCGCTTTCGGTGCTGGCAGAGGCGTCACATCTCCCTTCAAGGTTATGTTTTCAACGTTCGCTTGCTGCTGCCAGTTCATTTGATTTAGCGCTAGGTCTAATTTGATGTCAGGCTCTTTCAAGCTACCACGCAGCGCCACATTACCCTGCATCTTACCTGCAAGATCCGGAACACTTTTCGCAAAATCGGGGAAGTTAACCTCAACATCCATTAATATCTGTTTATCAATCTTACCCTTGGCACTCAATTGGTTAGGGCCATGAGAAAGCGCTAAACCTTGCGTGGTAAGCTGAATGTCTTCACCTTTGCCATTCTTATCAGACGCTTCAAGTTGACCTTCCACATTCAGCGGATAACCGCGCAAAATGCCATCGATATCTAACTTAGGTAAACTGACTTGCCAACCGCCTTGTTCTGTTAAAGAACCTGAAGTCGAGAGGCTACCACTGATATCGCCTTCCGCTTCTTCCCATTGAAGCCCCGGTTGAATATGTTGCAAATTAAGGTCAGCTTGCCAGTTGATTGGCGCAGCCCAATTCGCCATCACCTGACCGGATAGCTCACCGCCCAATGTTTTTACTACCAGGCTTTCAAGATCGATTTGCTCTAATGTGCCATTGCCGTTTAGTGCAACATCTACAGCAGGAATATCTTTACCCGAAGCTTGTGTTTCTAGTGCCACGATGTATCCGTCCAGGGAACCTTTTGCAGATAAACTTGGTACCGATACTTGATAATCACTTTGACCGATTAACGGCCATTGCGCTTGCACATTTTTGATTGCAACATCAAAGGGTAACTGCGCTTTCAGGGGCTGAAGTTCACCTTTGATCTCCGCTTCGACTAGTTCAGATAAGGTCGCAGTGAGAGAAAGGTCTCCCACCGAACCAGCAGCTGACAGCGACAGCTTTTGCCCTTTCGCATCCGCTTGCTTCACCAGCGCATCGAGCTGTGCTTTGAGAGGATAGTCAGCAGAAAGCGTTACTTGCGTGCTTAACTTACCTTCCACTTCAGGCATATCGAGCTCTAATGTTTTCACATCAACACGGTCGCCCCCCGCTTTCGCTACAACACCAAGGTGGTGAACGATCACCGGCTTCTCACCTGCAAGCTTGAAGTTATGAATATCGAGGCGTCGTGCTTCCACAGTGAGTGGAATCCACACCTCGGGTAACACAATATCTTGCGGCGGAGCGCCAGCGTCTTTCGGCTCGTCTGTGGCCGCTTCAGGTTCAGCTTCACTTGGAGCCAATGCAACATTGATGTCTTTTAATGCCGTCGGCGCAATCACTAAACGGTCGCCTTGCATAGAAAGCCCGGTAGAGAAATCTTGCCAGTCAATTTGGTTGCCTAAAATGTTTAAGTTAATGTCATCAAAACTGACCTTATTAACAAAAATAGGGACTGGTGTACTGACTGTACGTAATGGCGGTGTCTCCTCTGGCTCTTCGCCTGCCGGAGGGAGCTCTGGCATCTGAAAGTTAACACCTTGCAGGGTTAGCTCATCGACACAGACTTTAGGGTCAAAGAAACAACGGAAGTTAACCGCTAACGCTAAACGATCGACTTTGGCGTCGATGTTCAAAGATTCGTCGACAAAACTGACGTTCTGTAGCTCAAAACGAGGAAATAATGAGCCCTGAACTTTCTCTATCTGTAGTTGCGGTAAAGCCTTTTCTGCTCCCCACAACGCGAGCTTAAGACCAGGGTGAGTAAATAGCACTGTCGCAACAAAAATGATGAGCAACAGCAATAGACCAATCAAACTTAGCGACAGCCATTTGGTCCACTTAAACATCATTTTGATCATAACTCAGGCCCCAATGAGAAGTGGATGCGGAACTCTCTTTCTGGTTTTTCATCCAGTCCCCACGCAAAATCAAAGCTAACCGGTCCAACCGGAGACGCCCAACGGATACCCACACCAGCACCCGATTTCCATTCAGGTGTTTCGTTAAATGCATCACCAATATCGTAGAAGGTGGCTGCCCACCAGTTTCCATACACGCGATATTGATACTCTAATGTGCTGCTGACAATGTATTTACCACCCGTCAAGGCGCCACTTTCATCCACAGGTGAAATAGACTCATATCCATAACCACGAATGTTGTTATCACCACCAGCGAAGAAACGCAGAGAAGGCGAAAGCTTTTCAAATTCGTCGGTGATGTTCGCACCACCTTCTAAACGGAACAAACCACGATGATTATCACCGATCCCGCGGATCCAAGATGATCGCCCTAATAGGCGCAATACTCGCGTTTCTGACAGCAAAGCAGGATCACCATATTCGATCGTTACACTTTGCTTATCCCCCCACATTGGCATGTTGCCACCACGGACACGAGTTCGTGAAAAAGTGGCTCCGGGTAAAACAAATTGCACCCCATCATCTTGCAGACCTTGAGAGAAGTTTTCGTACAAGTGACGAACATAAATGGTTTTATGCCAGCCGCCATCGGTTAGCCAATGTCGCTCAACTGCCAGGTTGGATTCCAAACTCTCCGTATCTCGGTTATCAAGGTGCTTTAAACCAAATTGCAATTGGTAGTATTCACGCAATACATCATCAAGCGGGATTTTGTAGCCTGCCGTGATCGTCTGTTCAGGCTTTGATAGTGATAACGCCGTATTAAAGCTGTGGCCACGTGAACTAACCCATGGTTTTTTCCATTTTAACGTGCCACGCACACCAGTATCGGTCGAGTAACCAAGACCGGTTTCTATTTGGTTTTTTGACGCTGGCGCGAGCGAGACCTTAATTGGCAATTCGCGTCCCTCATCCAATTTACTTAAATCAGGCTCCACAAAAACCGATGAAAACCAATCGGTATTAGACAGATTTTGGTTGTACTCCCCCACTTGCGAAACCAAGTAAGGTTCACCAATTTCAAAAGGTCGCATTGATTCAACACGGTTTTCCCAAATCTGACTGCCAGTAATGTTAATCGGACCAAAGTGATAACGAATACCACTGTCATAATGCAAACGCACATTCGCTTCATTGAAGTCAGGAATCACTTCAAGTTTGCTGAGCTTGTAATCACCATTGAAATAACCACGCTGCAACGCCAAGTTACGAATACTCGATTTCAGGCTATCGTATTCGCCTTGATTCAATACTTTGCCGACTTTAAGCGGTGAACGTTCAATAAGTTTGGCGAACTCTTCATCGTCTTTTGCTTCACCTGTGATCACCACATCCATGACTTTCACTTTCACAGGTAAACCCGGCTTGATGCTGACGATCAACTCATCATTCCCTTCCGGAATAGAGTATGAAATTTTTGCATGATAATACCCAAGCGCATTAAGAGCTTCAGTGATACTTTGATCTAATCTCGCTTGAAAGCGCAGAGAAGTGGAGTAGTCCTTCGCTGGAATGGACGACAGGTACGCACTGACATTCTCTTCTAAAGCGCCATCGATGCCTTTTAAAGTCAAAGAAACATCGGCATAGGCACCATGAGAAAAGGCAAACAGGCCAACAATGGTGAGGAGAGCTTTTTTTATCATGCTTTTTTGGCTGAATGAGGTTAAGTAAACGTAAATAATGATAACGCCAATTAAAGTCTAAGTCTGTAATATTAATAGGTTTAACGCGGTCTATGTCATCACAGCATCAGATACAGACGAAATGAAAAAGTTCGCAAATTTAAGACACGTATTGAAGGACAAATACCATGCTCAACAAACAAACATTGATCAGTATAGAAGATGCCTTGCCAGGTAGAGAGCAACCGATCCAGGTTGAAGATCATCATTTTGTAAATAAATCTAACTTAAAGGCACCATTGGAGCCGCATCAACAACAAATTCTGCTGGGAATGGGCTGCTTTTGGGGCGCTGAGCGCGTATTTTGGCAACTGGATGGGGTTATCTCCACTTCGGTTGGCTACGCCGGTGGATATACACCCAATCCTACTTATGAAGAGGTGTGTACGGGTAAAACAGGCCATACAGAGGTAGTACGAGTCGTCTTCGATGAACGCGTGATTTCCTTAGAAAAACTACTGGCCGTTTTTTGGGAGAAACATGACCCAACCCAGGGGATGCGTCAAGGTAACGATTTGGGCACACAATACCGTTCGGCTATTTACACTTATTCCGCGAAGCAGCAAGAGAGCGCAGAAAAATCGAAGCTCTTGTATCAACAAGCACTGCAAGAGGAACTACGCGCGAACATCACCACTGAGATACAGCCAGCGGGCCCGTATTATTTTGCCGAAACTTACCACCAGCAATATCTGGCTAAAAACCCTGACGGTTACTGCGGTATCGGTGGCACAGGTGTTTGCTTTCCACCCAGCTTACAAAGTTAGTTCCTAGGACTAACTGAAACCAAAAAGAGCGACCGAATAGGTCGCTCTTTTTTGAAATCGAAAACTAAATTCAAGCCAACGGGCTCTTAAACAGACAACGAAGCAATCACTTGGTTGACTTCTTTAAAGATGGTGAGTCTTTTCTGATCGTTGACGTCAGGGAGCAAAACTTTGCCATTGTCGAACTGAAAACATCCAACCCCAGCAATAAAGAATTGACCTTTGAACAACGTTTTAACGAAACGTGCCACTTGTAATGGTCGGTATACAGCAAACTCACGTAGCATAACTCACCTCAATTCCTTTGAGAAAACACGGATTGCTTATTTATCCTCTGCAATCTTGATGCGCAATCTGCGACGAGGTTCATTTTAGCAAATTCTAAATATAACGCAATATTACACCACCCCATACGTTAAATAAATGTTATCAACAGTTCTACAAATTTCCTAGATCTGGATATATACTGGAAAACTTCCAACTCGTACGGAATATAACAATATGAAAACTAAGACTCTCCTACCTCTACTATTGGCTATAACGCCAAGCTTTGCGTTTGCACACAACCTATCTGTCGGTGAGACCGTTCCTTCTGCCAAGGTCGCGGCTTATGGCGAGATTGTTTTGCAGGGTGAGGGCGTGGCATACCAACCATGGGCAACCCAGCATATGCAGGGTAAGGTTCGTGTTATTCAAGCAATCGCAGGTCGTAGCAGTTCAAAAGAAATGAACGCCCCTTTGATGTCAGCAATAACCGCCGCGCAATTCCCGCAAGAAAGCTACCAAACAACTACGATCATTAACCAAGATGATGCGATCTGGGGGACAGGTTCGTTCGTGAAATCTTCAGCCCAAGACAGCAAAAAAGAGTTTCCTTGGTCATCTATGGTTCTGGATGAAAATGGCGTAGTCGCCAACACTTGGGATCTTAAAGAAGAAAGCTCTGCCATTATTGTTCAAGACAAAACAGGCAAAGTGCTGTTTGTAAAAGAAGGCGCACTTGAGCAAGATGAAATTGCAAAGGTGATCGAGCTAATTAAACAGAACATCTAGTCTCGTTGCTTGGCTCCTTAATATCCGTAGTACGCAGTATAAGGAGCCATGCGACCAAACTTAAAGCTTGAGATTTCTGTTGCCCCTAGTTTAACGCTCAGTGATTCCACCAAGGAGACGGTCTCAGATTCGGCGACATCGCATGTGTTGACGTAAATTTTCCCACTAGCCAACAAAAGAGTGAACTTTTACTCATTATGGGTGTTATATTATAACAGTCGGTAAGAGGAGCTCAGATGTACCATCACCAGCAAAAGATACGGAAGCATTGGCATCGCACTGTTTTATTTTTCAGTGTCGCGTTGCTGATCGCTTGGAACTTTGCGGTAATCCTTCATCAAGTTGATCTGACTCCCGAACACCACACACACCATCATTGCCAGCTATTTTCTGGGGTTCAGCACGGCATAGCCAAAGCTCAACCGACCCTATCGACGCCAACATTTACGCGCATCCAATACCATGATGTCTTTCAGCGCCTTGTTAATAGTGAAGACATTCGTGGTGCAGCTCGTGCCCCGCCTTATTTTGCTTAATTTCCAAACTATTCCACACTCAACATAATTTGTGCGTATTCCTGCACCTAACGTGTCAGCGAGTCGCACCTTAGTAAATACAAATCTGATCCGGTATTGCTCGGGTTAGTGCCAGCAAAATTAGGAAACACAAAATGTCATCGAAACATGTTTTAGCGCTTGTCATTGGTCTCTCTTTATCGACAGCAGCAAATGCGGACGAATACCGCCAGCACGGTGCTCATGTGCATGGTCACGTCGAATTTAATATCGCCCAAGATGGAAAGGATCTGTTAGTGGAGATTACTGCTCCCGGTGCCGATGTGGTCGGTTTCGAGCATGCTCCAGAAAATACTCAACAAGAGCAAGCACTTCAACAAGCCATTGCCACCCTAGAAGACAGCAACACACTGTTTGCGATTAACGCGCAAGCCAATTGTGATATTGAAGAAGCTTACGTAAACCATAACCTCAGCAACCCTCATGAAGACCATGATCATAGCGAGCACGGCCATGATGACCATGCAAATCACAATCATGAAGGGCACGAACACCATGATCACCACAATGAACATCATGATGAACATGAGCACCATGACGGTCACGATACTCACCATGAGGAGCATGAAAATGGCGGACATGGTGAGTTTTCGGTGCAATATCGCTTCAGCTGTGACCAAGTTAACCAACTCAGTCACATTCAAACCGACTGGTTTAATCAATTTCCAACGACTGAGTCAATCAACGTCAATATATTCACTGACACCATGCAATCAGCCATCAAACTGGGCAAAGATAACTCCCAAATCGTAATCAAATAACACGAGTGGCGTGTAAGTACACACTTACACGCCAATGCTTTGGTGATTTAGTATGACTGAAATCATGTCAAACGTTGTTGAGCTAAATAATGCCCAGTTTGTCTGGCCCGGTTCAACACACGCAACCATTCATATTCCACAGTTACATATTGCCCAAGGTGAGCACGTATTTATCAAAGGTCCCAGTGGCTGCGGTAAATCTACGCTGCTTGCCCTACTAACTGGCATCAACACGTTAACATCAGGCTCTCTATCCGTACTGAATACTGACCTTGTTAGTTTAAGTGCAAGTCAAAGAGACAAATTTCGCGCCGATCACATTGGCTATATCTTTCAGCAGTTCAATTTATTGCCTTATTTAAACGTACTTGAAAACGTACTACTGCCTTGCCAATTCAGTCAAACACGACGTGGCCGCGCGCTTTCAAGAACGTCATCTCAAACGTTAGAAGAGCAAGCTCAAGCTCTGCTTGAAAGGCTCCACCTACCCAGCGAGCTTCATGCTCGTCCGGTATCGGAACTGAGCATTGGCCAACAACAACGTGTTGCGGCTGCACGAGCACTCATTGGGTATCCGGGGTTAGTGATTGCTGACGAGCCAACCTCCGCTCTAGACCACGATAACCGTAAAGCGTTTATTGAACTCCTGATGGAGCAAACGAATCAAGCCAACGCTACGCTGATCTTCGTCAGTCACGATCCAACGCTTGAGCCCTTATTTGACCGCACACTTAACCTACCAGATATTAACCAAGCATCTAACCTAGGAGCCGCATCATGAGCGCTGTTGCAAAGCTCGCGTGGAAGAGCTTAATCAATCGTAAGGCGACGGCAATATTAACCATCATGACAGTCGCGATTTCTGTAATACTCCTTTTAGGAGTAGAACGCATTCGTACTCAGGCAAAAGATAGCTTCGCCAATACAATTTCAGGCACCGACCTCATCATTGGTGGCCGTTCTGGACAAGTGAACTTGCTGCTCTACTCTGTGTTTCGCATTGGCAATGCCACCAACAACATTGACTGGAAGAGCTACCAAGAGTTTGCCAATCATCGAGCAGTAGGTTGGGCGATTCCAATCTCACTTGGCGACTCGCACAAAGGGTTCCGAGTCATGGGAACCAACCACAGCTATTTTGAACACTATAAATTCGGAAGTAAGCAATCACTAACCTTTTCAGAAGGCCGAAAATTCAATGGTTTATTTGAAACCGTGCTCGGTTCTGATGTCGCAAAACAGCTGGGGTATCACGTCGGTAGTGAAATCATCATTGCCCACGGCATTAGTGATGTAGGCTTTAGCCGACATGACAACCTGCCATTCAAAGTTGTCGGGATTCTTGCGCCCACTGGCACGCCAGTCGACAAAACCGTTCATGTATCGCTAGAAGCCATCGAAGCCATCCACGTCGGATGGGAAAGCGGTGCACGTTTAGGCCCAACACCCAAAGCACAAGACCTCAAAAACAGAGACTTTCAGCCCAAGCAAATTACCGCGATGCTGGTCGGTTTGAAATCTCGTATTCAGACTTTCGCCCTACAAAGGCAAATCAACACTTATCCCAAAGAACCGCTTAGCGCGATTATGCCCGGGGTTGCGTTGCATGAACTGTGGGGAATGATGTCTGTTGCCGAGCAAGCCTTAATGGCAGTGTCTGGCTTTGTGGTGATTGCAGGATTACTCGGCATGCTAAGCAGCTTATTAACCAGCTTGCAGGAGCGCCGCCGTGAAATGGCGATTTTGCGCGCTATGGGAGCAAGACCTCGTCATGTTTTCTCATTGTTGATCAGCGAAGCCAGTCTACTTACTGCTGCCGGAATCGTGACCGGAGTGGCAGGGCTGTATGCCATTCTCGCCATCGTGCAACCCATCATTCAACAGCATTATGGAATACATCTGACTTTAAGCCTCTTATCGCCCTATGAATGGATGTTATTAGGTTTCGTACAATGCGCTGGAATTGTAATTGGTTTCATCCCGGCTTTTCGCGCCTACCGACAGTCACTAAGTGACGGAATGACAATAAGGATTTAATAAAATGTGGAGAAAAATACTCGCAAGTTGCTTGCTGATCGTCTCATTTATAGCACCAGTACTCGCAAGCGAGGAGCCATTAACGCTCGACTGGATTGATCTAGTACCTGAGAAAGAACGCAAACTGTTCGACAGTATGGGCATGCCAGCTTCTGATCACAGTGGCGGCGCAGCGCAACAGTCTAAAATTGGTAACGTTCGACCAGAGCTAAATGGAAGCCAAGTTAAAATCCCAGGCTTTGTCATCCCGCTTGAAGGTGACGCGAATACCGTCACCGAGTTTTTGTTGGTGCCATACTTTGGAGCTTGTATCCACGTTCCACCACCGCCACCAAACCAAATCATTTACGTGAAGTTTCCCAAAGGCGCACCCGTTCAAGAACTGTGGGATGTCATATATGTGGTTGGGGAGTTGAAAACCGAGACGATAAGCCACGAGCTGGCTGAAACGGCTTACGTTATTGAGGGATCGAAAATAGAAGCCTACGACGATATGTAGTTTAAGTCGTTGACATGCATCGGTACACCTAAGGCGTCACATCGGCGCCTTTTTTAGTTCTGTGTTACACGATATAACGAGACAAATACGCTAATACGCCAACATAAATAACCAAAAGAAACGCTATCGACAGGTGCTTTTTGAGTTTACCTGCTTCTGAGAACTTCATTGTCCCTCCAAAATAACGATAACAATTTTAACAACTCATTATCATTTTGGATAGCCCTATTCGTTCAAAAACTGAGAACTCCTATCTGGTCGCCTGGTTAGATAAGGTGTAAATTTAAACAAGCGAACAGCGCAGTTCTTGGTAGGAAAATTAATGGCAGAACCGACAAAGCAACCTGTTGTCATCGAACATCAGTCAAACGCACAAAAAAATACGCAACAAGAAAAGAAGCAGGGCTACATCAAAGACAGTGCCAGCAAGGTAAAAACCATTGCCCAAATACACGGTCTTGATGCCTTACTACAAACCGATCCACCAGCCAAATCCGCGCTTGAAAGAGCCCAACTGCGTGAACAGAGACGCCAAGAACAGCGACAAAAAAACCTAGAGCAGATTTTAAAGCTAGCACACAGTTCATGCCGAGATGAAACTGCCGGAGAGCCTGACCAAGACTGGTTGTATCGTTTTTTTGAAATGGCTCAAGACATCCATAACAGCGCGATGCAAAAGTTATGGGCTCAAGTGATGAAGCGTGAAGTGACAAACCCAGGCTCGACGTCTATGAAAGCGCTCAAAGTCCTCAAAGATATGTCACCAAAAGAAGCGCAAACTCTGCAAAGAGCCGCCTCTCTGGCGTGCAGTTTTGGAGGGGATCACAGTCGAAAGCTGTTAATTGGTTATAAAGCGCAAGGAGGAATATTTAGCTTCGGCAAACGAGACATCGCCAACAGCTTAAACATGGGAAGTTTTCAGCTGCCCTATTCAAGTTTGTTGCTGTTGATTGAACTAGGGTTACTGCATAGTACCGAGCTTGAATCTGGCGAAATTGGTATCGAGACGCCATTGATCCTCACCTACCAAGGTAAAAACTTGTCGCTGAACGTGAACAGCAAAGGCGTCCGTCTTTTATATTACCGCTTCACACCAACAGGCAATGAGCTCTGTGCCTTGCTCGGTAACAAACCACATGCCGACTACTACGACCAAATGCTTGCGCTTTTAAATCATAGGTTTAGTGTCCATAGTGACGCTAAAAGTACGGTTCATCATACCGTGTAGGCAGTTTGAGAAGCATTTGACCACCCATGATCCAAATGCTTCTTAAGCCGCTCAATGAGCTTAAGGTCACCAATGATCCAAATGCTTATTTATCGGATCACTGCACGCGACTTAAGCGCTTCCAAGCACAAGTCCACTAGCTCATCGACGCTTTTTTCGCCCGCTGGTAAATCGACTTCCGGATTCTTCGGTGCTTGATATTCAGAATCAATACCAGTGAAGTTAGGAATTTCTCCCGCACGTGCTTTGCGGTACAAACCTTTAGGATCGCGACCTTCGCAGACTTCTAGAGATGCATTGACGAACACTTCGATAAACTCACCTTCTGGCAATAAGTCGCGCACTAGCTGTCGCTCTGCGCGATGCGGTGAAATGAACGCCGACAACACAATTAAGCCTGCATCCGCCATCAGTTTAGCCAGTTCACCAATACGACGAATGTTCTCGCGACGATCCTGTTCAGAAAAGCCCAAATCACTACACAGGCCATGTCGCACATTGTCACCATCCAATAAATAAGTGTGGTAACCCAATGCTGCAAGGCGATTTTCCAACGCCCCTGCTACGGTTGATTTACCCGCTCCAGATAAACCAGTGAACCACAATACGGCAGGTTTTTGCTTCTTTAATTCAGCACGAAGCTGTTTATCAACCGAATGCTGGTGCCAAACAATGTTTTCATCTTTTACCGTCGTTTCGGCAGTCATAACGTATCCTTGTAAATATCGGAATTAAAACGGGAAGAAGACCGGAATCAAAGTAAGTACTAATACAGAGTACACAATCGAAATCGGCACACCAATTCTCACATAGTCGGTCAATTTATAATTTCCTACGCTGTACACCAGCAAGTTGGTTTGATAACCGTAGGGAGAAATAAAGCTCGCACTGGCGCCAAACAAGACCGCCATAATGAATGGCATCGGATCAACGCCATAACCGACCGCCATGCTATAGCCAATAGGAAAAGAAAGCGCAGCCGCGGCATTATTCGTCACCAGTTCAGTAAGAACTAATGTCATGATGTAAGTTGCGACCAAGGCTCCAAACACGCCCCAGCCATTGAACGCTTCAATAAACATCGCTCCCATTCTCTCTGACAAGCCGGAAGAGATCATCAATTGAGCGATGGACAAAGCAGAGCCGACAATCACAACGATATCAATTGGGAAACGGCGGCGCAGTTCTGAAATCTGTACAATGCCAAACGCGATAAGTGCGATAAGATACGCGGCAAGGCCTTTAATAATCGGTACTAGCTCTAATAGCGCACACCCAATTACGGCAGCAAAACCCAGTAGCACGATGGAGGATTTATTCGTATCAAGCCGAGCGCTAGAGTCCAAATCATGCACTAAAACAAACTCTTTACGATGAGCTCGGCGTTCAGACTCAAAACGCTTGCCCGGAACCAGAACTAACGTGTCACCTGGCGCTAAGGTAATGCTACCCAAACCGCCCTCTAGGCGCTCATGGCCACGACGAATAGCGACAACAACGGCATCAAAGCGGTCACGGAATCGGCTCTCTTTAAGTGTTTTATAGCAAAACGTCGCGGATGAGCTCACCACAACTTCAATAAAATTTTGCCCATTCAAGTGCTGCTGACCAAAAAGCTTGAGGCCCGGAATTTCTTGCAGGGTCGCGACGCTCTCAACATCACCGCAAAACAACAAACGGTCTTTCGCATTGAGTACGAAATCCGGTCCTACAGAGGAAACCGTCACGCCATCTCGTACAACCTCCGCAAGAAACAGTTTGCGCAGCGCACGTAAATTATTCTCGCTGACCGTGCGCCCAACTAACGGTGAACCAGGCTCTACGCGAGACTCAAGAAAGTACGGTAAATCTTCTTGACTTTGATCATCGTAGTTCGGCAGTAAGTAACTGAGCGGGATAAGAATCAGCATTCCTCCCACCAACACCGCCAAGCCAATCATCGTGGGTGTAAAAAAGCTCAGGCTCGGCAAACCGGCATCTTCAACAAAGCTGTTGATGATTAAGTTAGTCGACGTACCTATCAAAGTTAACGTGCCACCAAAAATGGCCGCGTAAGACAGCGGGATGAGTAATTTCGAAGGCGCATGCTGCTGATTACGCTTAATCGCCCCAATCAATGAAACAACCACGGCAGTATTATTCGTGAATGAAGAGAGCAAGGCCGTTGATACACCGAGCTTAGCGATCACACTACCTAACTGGCCTTCAGAAATACTACGGCTCACCCAACTGATCAGTAACGTTTTTTCTAAAGCACACGATGCAAGAATCAACAGAACCAGAGTCAATAACGAAGAGTTGGTAAAGTTGGATGCGATCGTGGCTGAATCCATCATTCCCGCCATAAATGCAATAAAAGCGGCACCCGCAAAGACATAACTAGGCTTAATTTTTGTGACAAGCAAACAAGTGATAATGCCAAGCAAAATCGCTAATACAAACCCTTGTTCCCACATAGCCTTTCCTTACCAAATCGCCCAAAGGGCACAACAACGGCTCATTTATCCGTGAGACACCAGACAAACGAGTAAACAGACCAAAATCAGCGCAAGCGAAAAGAACATCAGAATGCTCGGTTTTCTTGGGCTTTACCGAAGCATTCTGGTATTAGGAGAATAACCTAACTGCATTTCGCAACTCAGTTAGGCAGCGACGCCCCAAGCACAACAACAGACAGAATCAGAGCTTATTGTGCTCGGGCGCGCCAATTACTTTTTCAGCAATTGGCTGACGTCTTTTGCTTCCCAGTGTGGGAAGTGTTTACGCACAAGTGCATTCAGCTCAACTTCAAACGCAGAGATGTCCGTCAAATCGCGCTCAACCACCGCGAGGCTTTCTTTGACCATGCCTGCACCGACCGTCACGTTCGTCAGACGATCGATAATGATGAAGCCGCCGGTATCAGCACAATCTTGGTAATTGTCCAGCGCAACTGACTCATTGAGAGACCATTCACACAAGCCAATACCATTCAATGGCAGCTCTGCCGCACTATGAGTTGATAGGTTGTTGATATCATATTGGTGACGAATCGCTTCAACATGGCCCACAGTTTTCTTACCCGCGATTTTGATGTCGTAGTCACGGCCCGGTTGCAGAGGTTGCTCTGTCATCCATACCACATCGGCAAGCAAGTGGTTTGTGGTTTCCACTTGAGCATTGTCTAGGACAATCAAATCGCCACGGCTAATATCGATCTCATCGCTTAGCGTCAGAGTGACCGCCAACCCAGCACGAGCTTCCTCAATATCACCATCAAACGTAACAATGCGTGCCACGGTTGACGTTTTCCCCGATGGCAATGCTTTGATGGCATCACCGACTTTGATCGAACCTGAAGAAATCGTCCCCGCAAAACCACGGAAATCGAGGTTAGGACGGTTAACGTATTGCACAGGGAAGCGGAACTCACCCGCACCTTTTTCTTGATCCACATCGACCGTTTCAAGAAGTTCAAGCAATGACGGGCCTTTAAACCAGCTTAGGTTTTGCCCTTTATCCACCACATTGTCACCTTCAAGCGCCGAAATAGGGATGATTTGAATATCAATATCCCCGGTCAGGTTCTCAGAAAACTTAAGATACTCATCGCGGATTTCTTCAAAGCGCTCTTGCGAGTAATCCACTAAATCCATCTTGTTGATCGCCACAACAAAGTGTTTCAAACCCAGTAGGTTGGAAATAAAAGAGTGACGACGAGTTTGATCAAGAATGCCTTTACGTGCGTCGACTAAGATCACCGCTAAGTCACACGTCGATGCGCCTGTTGCCATATTACGCGTGTACTGCTCGTGCCCAGGAGTATCGGCGATGATGAACTTACGTTTCTGCGTCGAGAAATAGCGGTAAGCCACATCAATCGTGATCCCCTGCTCGCGCTCAGCTTGTAAGCCATCGACCAACAACGCAAGGTCAGGCTTTTCACCCGTGGTGCCCACACGTTGGCTGTCTGAGTGCACTGCCGCTAGCTGATCTTCATAAATTTGTTTTGAGTCATGGAGTAAGCGACCGATTAGTGTACTTTTACCGTCATCTACCGAGCCACAAGTCAAGAATCTAAGTAACGACTTGTACTGGTGTTGTGTTAAATAGCCTTCGATACCAAGCTCGGCTAATTGAGCTTCAACTGCACTGTTCATTATCTTTCCTTAGATCCTTTAGAAGTAACCTTGACGTTTCTTAAGCTCCATCGATCCTGACTGATCGTGGTCGATCGCTCGACCTTGTCGCTCACTCGACGTTGCCACCAGCATCTCTTCGATAATGCCGGTCAAAGTGTTCGCTTCAGACTCGATAGCCCCAGTTAATGGATAACAACCAAGAGTACGGAAACGCACACTCTTCTCTTCGATCACTTCACCCGGTTGAAGCTCCATACGATCATCATCAACCATGATTAGCATGCCGTCACGTTCAACAACTGGACGTTTGTCAGCGAGATAAAGCGGTACGATCTCGATGTTTTCTAAATAGATGTATTGCCAGATATCAAGCTCCGTCCAGTTCGAAAGTGGGAATACACGAATGCTCTCCCCTTTATTGACCTGACCGTTGTACGTCTTCCACAGCTCTGGACGTTGGTTTTTAGGGTCCCAGGTATGGTTCTTGTCACGGAACGAATACACTCGCTCTTTTGCGCGTGATTTTTCTTCATCACGACGAGCGCCACCAAAAGCAGCATCGAAGCCATATTTGTTTAGCGCCTGCTTAAGACCTTGCGTTTTCATGATGTCCGTATGCTTTGACGAGCCATGAACAAACGGACTGCAGCCCATTGCTAGACCTTCTGGGTTCTTATGTACCAAAAGCTCAAAGCCGTATTTGGCAGCGGTGCGATCGCGAAACTCAATCATCTCGCGGAATTTCCAGTCGGTATCGACATGCAAAAGTGGGAATGGAATTTTGCCCGGGTAAAACGCTTTACGCGCTAGGTGCAGCATCACTGATGAGTCTTTACCAATCGAATACATCATGACTGGGTTATCAAACTCAGCCGCAACTTCACGGATGATGTGGATACTCTCCGCTTCGAGTTGTTTAAGGTGAGTTAAACGTTGTTGGTCCATGTTTTGTATTTCCTTTTTAAGCTTGAAGGCGCATTACGTCTCTAATCTTTGGTCTGAAATTATATGGAGTTGGCAATAGCACTTTTGTTGAATTCAGTACTAGACAAAAACCAGTCTAACTTTTGAGACAGTCGCACTACCTCTCCGACAACAATCAAAGATGGCGATTGTGCTTCCTTCGATAAATCAGAGAGTTGGGAGAGTTCTCCCGTAAATACTTTTTGTTGAATCTGCGTGCCACGCTCAATAATGGCAATCGGAGTCGACGCTGAACGACCATGCTTAATGAGTTGATTCTGAATATAGTGTGATTTCATCAGCCCCATGTAGATCACTAAAGTCTGATTCCCACGCGCCAACGTGGACCAATCCATCTCATCACTTTCTTCTTTCAAGTGGCCAGTCACAAAGATGGCCGATTGCGCATAATCACGATGAGTCAGTGGAATACCAGCATAAGCGGTTGCGCCAGCTGCTGCGGTAATGCCAGGGACAACTTGAAAACGAACGCCAGCATCAGCAAGCACTTCTAACTCTTCACCACCACGACCGAATACAAACGGATCACCACCTTTAATGCGCACTACTTTGTAGCCCTGCTTGGCAAAATCCACCAAAAGCTGATTCGTCTTCTCCTGCGGCACACTGTGATGCCCAGCTCGCTTCCCAACGCACACTAAAATCGTATCGCTAGGGATCAAGGCCATGATTTCTTCAGACACCAAGTAGTCGTACAAAACCACATCGGCTTGCTGCAAACAGTTCAGTGCTTTCACTGTCAAAAGTTCAGGATCACCCGGCCCCGCTCCCACTAAGGCGACTTCACCAGGCTGTAGCGATTGCTTTGCAAAACGAGTAACACCAGCTACTGGGTTGTCAGAAACTAACCGGGGCTTTGGTTTAGGAAAAGAAGTGACTGAATCGTTCGTTGCCATGTGCTTGCTCATCGTCCATTGATATCGTTATGCAAGCATTATGGCGGGGCGTTTATATTACCTGAAATTCTAAAATTTCATTTTTTATTCAAAAATCTGCTAAGAAGTTTTTGTTTGGTCTCATTCAAAAGCGTGAAAAAGTCGGCGGTTAATATGAATAAGGTTCAGTAAACTGATTTATGTTCACAGTTTTCTGTATCTTTATCATTAAGTTGCACCAGCGTTTGATACATTACGCGGTACGATTCCCCCTTCCCATTGAATTGGAGCACCAAATGAAAGTGGCAGTTCACCCTATTTCCCTCGCAGTGTTAAGTGGCATGCTAACGCTTGCGGGCCCTGCGATGGCCGATACCATCAAGCTTCGTATCATCGAAACCACCGACATTCACACCAACGTGATGGATTACGATTACTACAAAGACCAACCATCACAGCAAATTGGTTTAAGTCGCGCTGCGACCATAGTGAAACAGGCTAAGTCCGAGGCAGAAAACACGGTATTAGTAGATAACGGCGATTTAATTCAGGGCAGCCCAATGGGCGATTACATGGCGGCGAAAGGGATTAACGCTGGCGATGTCCACCCAGTCTACAAGGCGATGAACCAACTAGACTACGATGTGGGCAACATTGGCAATCATGAGTTCAACTATGGCTTAGATTTTCTACAAAAGACGTTGGCGGGCGCTAACTTCCCTTACATCAACGCAAACGTATTTGATAAAAAAACCGGTGAGCATTACTTCAAGCCTTACCTGATCAAAACCCACACCTTTAAAGACACAAACGGCGAAGCGCATCAAATAAAAGTGGGTTATATCGGCTTTGTACCACCACAAATAATGGTGTGGGACAAGAAGAACTTAGAAGGCAAAGTCTTTGCTAAAGACATTAAGGAAACAGCAGAGAAACTGATTCCTCAAATGAAGAAAGAAGGCGCAGACGTGATTGTGGCGATTCCACACTCGGGCATTTCTACTGACCCATACAAGCTTGGCGCTGAAAACTCAGTTTACTACCTCACAGAAGTTGAAGGTATTGATGCGATTGCTTTTGGCCACTCTCACGCGGTCTTCCCAGGGAAAGACTTCGCAAACCTACCTGGTGTTGATATAGATAAAGGGACCATCAATGGTGTAACGTCCGTGATGCCTGGTCGCTGGGGAAGTCATGTAGGTGTGATGGATTTGATGCTGAAAGAGGAAGACGGCAGATGGCAAGTTGTTGAAGGCCAAGCAGAAGCACGCCCTATCTTCGATAAAGTAAATAAGAAGTCATTAGCTAAAGCCGATGAAGGTATTGTGAAAGCGTTAGAAGAGGATCACAAAGGTACTCGTGAATTTGTAAACCAACCAATCGGCAAAGCAAATGATGTCATGTACAGCTTCTTGGCATTAGTGCAGGACGACCCAACCATTCAGATCGTTAACCTTGCTCAGAAAGATTACGTGGAACGCTTTATTCAAGGCGACCCAGATCTCGCTGACATTCCAGTATTGAGTGCCGCAGCACCATTTAAAGTCGGGGGGCGTAAGAACGATCCGAATAACTTTACAGAAGTCGAATCCGGTCAGCTCACCTTCCGTAATGCTGCCGATCTTTACTTATATCCAAACACCTTAGTCGCAATGAAAGTGAAAGGTAAAGAGGTTCGCGAATGGCTAGAGTGCAGCTCGGGTCAATTCAACCACATCAACATCAACAATCCTGAACCGCAATCTTTGATTGATTGGGATAATTTCCGTACGTACAACTTCGATGTCATTGATGGGGTGAACTACCAGATCGATATCACCCAACCGCCCAAATACGATGCGAGCTGCAAAGTGATTAATCCAGATTCTCAGCGTATTGTGAATCTGACATTCAATGGTAAGCCAGTTGATCCAAAACAAGACTTCATCATCGCAACTAATAACTACCGTGCTTATAGCAATACCTTCCCTGGTACGGGCCCAGACTTTATTGCGTTTGACGCACCAGATGAAAACCGCTCTGTCGTCGCCGCTTATATTTCTCGCGTGAGTGAAGAAAAAGGTGAAGTGACACCAAGCGCTGACAACAACTGGTCTTTCGCACCGATTAAATCCGATAAAAAGCTAGATATTCGCTTCGAAACGTCTCCTAGCGATAAAGCGGCGCAATTCATTAAAGATAAAGGTCAATACCCAATGAAACGTGTCGCGACTGACGACATTGGTTTCGCGATTTACCAAATCGATCTGAATAAGTAAGGCTGATTTGACAACAACGCTAAGCGGCTCTCATGAGCCGCTTTTTTGTTATAAATAAAACCCGTTAGAATAAAGAAAACCGTTTCTGAGTTATCACATGCACAGCGATCTTTTTTCAGACTTAGTCAATCATGGCTTCTTAGACACAGAAGCAAACCAACTTATCGAAAATGGTGAGTTACTCGAACTGCCTACGCGCCACATTCTTAACCACCAAGGAGAGTTTAGCTCGCACCTTTACTTCATTATTGAAGGGTTATGCCATGCAAGCTATCTCACTGAGCAGGGCAAAGAGTTCAGTAAAGAATTTTATTGGGAAAAAGACTGGGTTATCGGCTTTGAGAGCATAATTAAGAACCAACCTTCGCCTTACTTATTGGAAACGCTGAGCGCTTGTCAGCTATTTTGCTTACCAATTGAAACGCTGCATCAATGGCGAGCAGAAAAACACGCCATTTACTTAAAGCTACTCGAAAACCAACTGGTTAATAAAGAGAACAAAGAACGCTTTATGCTGCTCTACTCCCCAGAGGAACGATATCAACTATTTTGCGCCCATTACCCAGACTTAAAGCTACGTATTACCGATAGCCAAATAGCTGCTTATCTTGGGATCACACCTATCAGTTTGAGCCGAATTAAAGCGCGCTTAACTAAAGATCACACATCCAAGTAAACTCGAAAAAGAAAAGGCTCTTCAAACGAAGAGCCTTTCTATGCTATTTAAGCTATTTAAGAAGCCGCGCCCGGAACTGACGCCCTTTCATCTTGCCATTACTAATGGTTTGTAGAGCCTTTTTGGCAGCTGACTTCTCGACCGCAACGTAGGCGCGCATCGGGAAAAGGTGAATCTTGCCAACTTGAGAGCCTGGGATACCATTTTTTCCCGTCAGACACCCTAAGATATCACCCGGTCGTACTTTCTGTTTCTTACCGCCATCAATGTTAATCGTCACCATCTTCGCTTGGTATGGCTGCTGATTTGATTTGGCAGGCAATGTTGCTGGTACCACGTCCATATCCAGGTATTCTTCAATACGAGCTACACGCAAACCGTCTTTCTCTCCAAAGAAGCTGAACGCCAAACCTTTACTACCCGCACGGCCTGTACGACCGATACGGTGTACATGAACCTCAGGATCGCGCGATAGCTCAAAGTTAAAGACTGCATCAAGGTTATCTACGTCCAAACCACGCGCCGCGACGTCTGTTGCGACAAGGATAGAAACACTCTTGTTAGCAAACTGCACCAATGCTTGATCGCGTTCACGCTGTTCTAAGTCCCCATGGATATCGATAACGCTGAACCCTTTGCGATGCAACTCATCTGCGACACTTTGCACTTCTTTTTTGGTATTGCAAAAAACCACAGCGGACTCTGGTTGGTGAGTCAGTAGCAAGTTCGCCAACGCTTCATCACGCGCTTCCGAACCTTCAACTTTGTAGAAATGCTGAGCAATGCTTGAGGTATCGTGCGTCGATTCTACCTTAATGACTTCAGGCGTCTGCATAATACGCTGCGCAATTTGCTCAATTTTCTCCGGGAAAGTAGCACTGAAAAGTAGAGTTTGACGCTGCTTTGGCGCTGCATCAATAATCGCATCTAATGCGTCTTGGAAACCCATGTCCAACATGCGATCAGCTTCATCCAACACCAAGGTATTCAGCTCGCTAAGGTTAATGCGGCCTTTCTCAAGGTGATCCAAAATACGGCCAGGTGTGCCGACTAGGATATGCGCTCCATGCTCCAGCGAACCAATTTGTGGCCCCATTGGCATCCCACCGCAGAGAGTAAGCACTTTAATATTATGAATGCCACGACCTAAAGTACGAATTTCCTTCGCGACTTGATCCGCAAGCTCACGAGTTGGACACAATACTAATGACTGGACACGAAAGCGTTTGACGTTAAGGTTCGATAAAACACCCAAACCAAATGCAGCGGTTTTACCTGAGCCCGTTTTACCCTGCCCGATGACATCACGATGTTTTAGGATTGCAGGCAAACTCAAAGCTTGAATTGGCGTCATGTGGGTGTAGTTCAGGGAATCAAGTGTGGCGAGTAACGCTGGGTTTAGCCCGACTTGATCAAAAGTTTGTTTGCTCACGGGAATATCCTCAGGTGAGATGAAAAGAGGGCACATTATCACCAGATTTGGTGGGAAAACCAGTGATAATTAACCTTTGTTAATGAGTATGAGTACAAAACAAAGTAAAGTCAGTCACTCTACTCTCATGACGGATGACAACATGCTCACTTGGATTACTTTGCCCTTTGCTCAACTGACAACCACACAATTGTATACAATGATGAAATTACGTGTGGATGTATTCGTCGTTGAACAAACCTGCCCTTATCCTGAACTGGATGGCAAAGACACACTGGAAGGTGTTTATCATCTAATAGGTTACCACGGTGATGAACTGGTTGCTTGCGCACGATTGCTACCCGCTGGCACGACGTATGACAATGTGAGCATTGGTCGAGTCGTCACCAAACAAACTGCGCGTGGTGATGGTCTGGGTCATAAATTGCTGGAAGAGGCACTAACACAGTGTGAAATATTGTGGCCCGGACAGGCGATTGATATAGGAGCTCAAGAGCATCTCATCCAGTTTTATGCGAGTCATGGATTCAAAGTTATTTCTGATAGCTACCTAGAGGATGGTATTCCTCATGTGGATATGCGAAAAGAAGCCGTAGCGATATAACGCCTTCATTGCTAGGTCAACTAATTCAAAGATAGATAAACTAAAAAGACGCGATACCTTCGCGTCTTTAGCTCATTTGAAGCATCTACTTATTGCGCCCAAAGGTCCCATCCGATAAGCGGAAAAACATGACGGACCGGCCGCTTTTTTCTAGTTGTAGCATATCCAACTCGCCTTCATCGCTAAGCTTAAAGCGAATCAATTGTCCTTGTTTAATTTGGCTCAGCGGCTTATCACTGCCTTCGATTTTTACTAGAGCGCTAAGATCCGCCATCGAGAGCTTATTACTTCTGAAAACCTGCGCTAACGTGTCGCCATTTTTAACCGTGTACTCTTTCCAGTCTTCGGATTTCGGCCCAGAATTCTGAGAGGTTCTTTGCTGGCTTAAACTCTGTGCGTTCAGCTGAATCGTTACGCGCTGATGATCGACCTCAGCTTGCTCAACTGATTGTTCTGTTTTATTCGGCAAAGGAATAACAAGGAGTACCAGAATCAATGGTACTAAAACCATCAAAGCTCGCTGATGGAATTTCGGTAGGCGCAGCCAAAACTGCTTAACAGGCTGTATACGCTCCAACCACTGCTCTTTGTTGAACGGCTGCTTCCAGTCGATAGCAGCGAATTTTTGTTTAACCAATTCGACATAGTCGACTTGCTGCTTTTTCTTTCTGCGACGATTCATTTTAATGAGTCCCTTAATACTTCTACTGCCAGTATAAAAATACCGACGCGGAGAGTATATGTTTTTCACTAAACTAAAATGGAATTTGGATTAAATTAGCAGAAATTTCACTTGGAGTAAGAGATAAGTCACACCCTGGCCGCCTCAATTAAGCATTCAGTCGCAATCATTTAAACCTAAGCTCGAAACTGATATCCTGTTGCCTTTATCACTCCTAACAAGAGCGACATTCATGTCTGAAATTAAATTTGAAACTGCAGAACAAAAAGCAAGCTACGGCATTGGTCTGCAAATGGGTCAGCAACTTGCAGGTTCTGGTCTTGAAGGTCTTAGCGTTGATGCTATCGCAGCGGGTATTGCAACAGCACTAACTGGTGACATGCCATCAATCGAAATTGATGAAATCAACAAAGCACTACAAGAACTTCACACTCGTGCAGAAACCGCTCGCCAAGAAGCAGCGAAAATTGCAGCAGCAGAAGGCGAAGCGTTCCTAAAAGACAACGCACTACGCCCTGAAGTTAACGTTCTAGACTCTGGCCTTCAGTACGAAATCATTTCTGAAGGTACTGGTGCAGTTCCAACAGCAGAAAGCTCAGTTCGCGTTCACTACCACGGTGAGCTAACTGACGGTACTGTATTCGATAGCTCTGTATCTCGCGGTCAGCCAGCTGAATTCCCTGTTACAGGCGTAATCAAAGGCTGGGTAGAAGCACTACAACTAATGCCTGTTGGTTCTAAGTGGAAACTATACGTACCACAAGACCTTGCGTACGGTGAGCGTGGCGCTGGTGCAGCTATCCCTCCATTCGCAGCACTAGTTTTCGAAGTAGAACTACTAGATATTCTTTAATTGAAACCATTTTCAATTATGATTTAATAAAACGGCGCATTAGCGCCGTTTTTTTTGTCTAAACTGAATAGACTTTCTCACCTCTAAACCTTTCATTCTGATAGCCTTTAAAACAATAAAATCACGTTAAAAACGCTCAACCTTCGGAGGTACTATGCGTAAAACACTCCTGACTCTGGCACTATTATCAATGAACATTGGTAGTGCACACGCATTCTTAGATTCCGTCACGCAAAAAAGTAAAGAAAGTGGCCTAATGGATATGGTAGGTAGTAGCCTGAACACTGAGTCGTCTCCATTGACAGACATGCTAACTAGCCAATTACCTGTATCTACAGAACAAGCGGCTGGAGGTAGTGGCGCACTACTCGCTTTGGCTCAAAGCCAGCTTTCACAAGAAAATAGCAGTGAATTACAGTCTTTGATTCCTGGGCTTTCAAACTTGCAAGGAGCACAAAGCTTACTGGGGAATATTGAGAATATCAGTGCAGTAAAAAGTGCATTCGATACGTTGGGTTTAGACCCCTCTATGATCAGTCAGTTTGCTCCAGTAATCTTGGATTACTTGAACAAACAAGGCGCCAGCGAGGGACTTCTAAGTTCGTTGGGCGGGTTGTGGAATAGTAGTAAATAAGCGCAAGTGATAATCACTTTTTAAATTGCCAGTCTGCATGGAGTAAAATAAATGCAGGCTGGATATAAAGATTTACTGAATCGCAGATACAAAAAAGCCGAGCTAACGCTCGGCTTTCTCGTTCTTACGAACTGATTACTCAGCAGCTTCTTCAGCAGCTGGGCGATCTACAAGCTCAATGTAAGCCATTGGAGCTTTATCACCAGCACGGAAGCCAGCTTTTAGGATACGAGTGTAACCGCCCTGACGAGCAGCAAAACGTGGACCTAGTTCGTTAAATAGTTTTGCAACTACTTCGTTGTCACGAGTACGTGCAAATGCTAGACGACGGTTAGCAACACTGTCAGTCTTAGCTAGTGTAATCAAAGGCTCAACTACGCGACGTAGCTCTTTTGCTTTTGGCAAAGTAGTCTTGATAACTTCATGACGTACTAGAGAGCTAGCCATGTTGCTGAACATCGCTTTGCGATGTGAGCTGTTGCGGTTGAGTTGACGACCACTCTTACGATGGCGCATGACCTAATCCTTCTAACTAGTATCGATTAATCTTCAGCGATTGATGCAGGTGGCCAGTTTTCTAGGCGCATGCCCAGAGACAGACCACGTGACGCAAGTACGTCTTTAATCTCAGTAAGAGATTTTTTACCAAGGTTAGGCGTTTTAAGTAGCTCAACCTCAGTACGTTGTACTAGATCACCGATGTAGTGAATCGCTTCTGCTTTCAGACAGTTAGCAGAGCGAACTGTTAGTTCAAGATCGTCTACAGGACGCAGTAGGATCGGATCGAATTCTGGCTTCTCTTCTTTCTCCTCAGGAACTCGTACATCACGAAGATCTACGAATGCATCCAATTGTTCAGCTAGGATTGTAGCTGCACGACGGATTGCTTCCTCAGGTTCTAGAGTACCGTTTGTTTCCATATCGATAACAAGCTTGTCTAGATCAGTGCGCTGTTCTACACGAGCTGCTTCTACAGCGTAGGCAATTTTGTCTACTGGGCTGTAAGTAGCATCTACTAGTAGGCGACCGATTGGACGCTCGTCTTCTTCGTTATGGATACGCGCAGAAGCTGGAACATAACCACGACCACGTTCTACTTTAATACGCATTGCGATTTCAGCGTTGTCATCCGTTAGGTGACAAATAACGTGTTCAGGGTTAGCGATCTCTACATCACCATCATGGGTGATGTCACCTGCAACCACAGGGCCCGAGCCTGATTTGTTCAAAGTAATGAACACTTCATCTTTGCCTTCAGCAACACGCACTGCCAAACCTTTAAGGTTTAGAAGGATTTCAAGAATATCTTCTTGTACACCTTCTTTAGTGCTGTACTCGTGAAGTACGCCTTCGATTTCTACTTCTGTCACTGCACAACCAGGCATAGAAGATAGAAGAATGCGGCGAAGTGCATTACCCAGAGTATGACCAAAGCCACGCTCTAATGGCTCAAGAGTTACTTTTGCGTGAGTCGAGCTGATTTGTTCGATGTCAACTAGACGTGGCTTAAGAAATTCTGTTACAGAACCCTGCATTGTGTCCTCTCTTTAGTTTAAACCTTACTTAGAGTAAAGCTCGACGATCAATTGTTCGTTGATGTCAGCTGATAGATCAGAACGCTCAGGCATACGCTTGAATGTACCTTCCATCTTGCCACCATCTACTTCAATCCAAGTTGGTTTTTCACGTTGTTCAGCAACTTCTAGAGCCGCTTTAATACGAGCTTGCTGTTTAGCTTTCTCGCGAATAGAAACAACGTCATTAGCCGCTACTTTGAAAGAAGGAACGTTTACAACTTTACCGTTTACTAGGATAGCTTTGTGGCTAACTAGCTGACGTGCTTCTGCGCGAGTTGCACCAAAGCCCATGCGGTAAACTACGTTATCAAGACGACCTTCAAGAAGCTGAAGTAGGTTTTCACCAGTGTTGCCTTTTAGGCGAGCAGCTTCTTTGTAGTAGTTACGGAATTGTTTTTCTAGAACGCCGTACATACGACGTACTTTTTGCTTCTCACGAAGCTGAACGCCATACTCAGATAGACGACCGCGACGAGCGCCGTGTACACCTGGTGCGTTATCAATTTTACACTTGGTATCGATCGCGCGAACACCAGACTTAAGGAATAAGTCAGTGCCTTCACGACGGCTAAGCTTCAGCTTAGGACCCAAATATCTTGCCATGATTCTTCTCCAATTGTCCTAGAAACGTTATACGCGACGTTTCTTAGGTGGACGACAACCGTTATGAGGGATTGGTGTAGCATCAACGATGTTTGTGATGCGGAAACCAGCGGCGTTTAGTGCACGAACAGTAGATTCGCGACCTGGACCAGGACCCTTAACCATAACTTCCAAGTTCTTTAGGCCGTATTCTTTAGCCATTTCAGCACAACGCTCAGCAGCAACCTGTGCAGCGAACGGAGTAGACTTACGAGAACCACGGAAACCAGAACCACCTGCAGTAGCCCATGCAAGAGCGTTACCTTGACGGTCAGTAATGGTTACGATTGTGTTATTGAAAGAAGCATGGATGTGCGCAACGCCATCTGCAACTTGCTTGCGTACGCGCTTACGAGCGCGAGTTGGTTGTTTAGCCATTGTACTCTACCTTCCCGATTATTTCTTGATCGGCTTACGCGGACCCTTACGGGTGCGAGCGTTGGTTTTAGTACGCTGTCCACGTAGTGGTAGACTGCGACGATGACGAAGACCACGGTAACAGCCAAGGTCCATAAGACGCTTGATGTTCATAGATACTTCACGACGTAGATCACCTTCTACAGTGTACTTAGCTACACCATCACGCAGTTGATCGATCTGCTCTTCAGTTAGTTCACTGATCTTAACATTTTCAGCAATACCCACTTCAGCTAGGATAGCTTGAGAGCGAGTTTTACCGATGCCGTAGATCGCTGTTAGAGCGATTACTGCATGTTTCTGATCAGGAATGTTAATGCCTGCTATACGGGCCATTATTCACTCCTAAGTGTTTCTATAAAAGAATTAGCCGCAGCAAAGCCCGTTATGGATACGCTGCGGAATACTACTTCTTTTGCACGCAAAAGGTAGGCCGAGGAATATACTCGACCCAACCTTCATTTTCAAGTAAAAATTTCTGCTAATTAGCCTTGGCGCTGTTTGTGCTTTGGCTCACTGCAAATCACGCGAACGACACCGTTACGCTTGATTACTTTACAGTTACGGCAGATTTTTTTAACGGAAGCACGAACTTTCATTGCTAAACTCCGTAAATGAAACTGAGTCTACCGCCGGATTAACGGCCGTAGCCTTTCAGATTCGCTTTCTTCAACACAGAATCATACTGTTGAGACATCAGATGAGTCTGTACCTGTGCCATAAAGTCCATAATTACAACAACTACGATTAGTAGCGATGTACCGCCGAAGTAGAAACGTACGTTCCACGCGACCATCATGAACTCGGGAATCAGACAGATAAAGGTAATGTACAGTGCACCAGCAAGGGTTAAACGTGTCATTACTTTATCAATGTACTTCGCTGTCTGCTCACCTGGGCGGATACCGGGTACGAATGCACCAGACTTCTTCAAGTTATCTGCTGTTTCACGCGGGTTGAAAACCAACGCCGTGTAGAAGAAACAGAAGAAGATAATTGCTGCTGCATAAAGCATTACATACAACGGTTGACCTGGGCTAAGAGCCAAAGACACGTCAGTTAACCAACCGAACGCGCTGCTCTCGCCGTTTTGACCAAACCACTGAGCCAATGTTCCTGGGAACAAGATAATGCTTGATGCAAAAATCGCTGGAATTACACCTGCCATGTTAATTTTAAGAGGCAGATGCGAGCTTTGCGCAGCAAATACTTTACGACCTTGTTGACGCTTCGCGTAGTTAACGACGATTCGGCGTTGACCACGTTCCATGAAAACAACGAAGTAAATGACTGCAAAAGCTAATACCGCGATTAGCAACAGAAGAAGTACATGCAATTCACCTTGACGCGCTTGCTCGATTGTTTGACCGATTGCAGAAGGCAATCCAGCAACAATACCTGCAAAAATCAGTATCGAAATACCGTTACCAATTCCTCGCTCTGTAATTTGTTCACCTAACCACATTAAGAACATGGTACCGGTTACTAAACTTACGGTAGCAATTAGCGTAAACATGGTTTGGTTGATAACAACCAGATTGTCGACCATGTTTGGTAGGCCAGTTGCAATACCTATAGCTTGGAAGGTTGCAAGTACAAGCGTGCCGTAGCGTGTGTATTGGCTGATCTTACGACGGCCTGCTTCACCCTCTTTTTTGAGTTCAGCTAACGCTGGATGAACTACAGTTAGCAATTGGACAACAATAGATGCCGAAATATACGGCATGATGCCCAATGCTAATATAGATGCACGCTCAAGAGCACCACCGGAGAACATGTTAAACATTTCAACGATGGTACCTTTTTGCTGTTCGAACAAATCGGCAAGTACAGCAGCGTCAATACCAGGAATCGGCACAAAGGAGCCGGCTCGGAATACTAAAAGTGCACCAATTACGAATAACAAGCGCGACTTTAGTTCACTTAAGCCGCTCTGAGCACTACGAAAATCTTGTCCTGGTTTCTTAGCCATCTGTACCTCGTTCCTCGAGATTATTCCTCGATTTTACCGCCTGCAGCTTCGATTGCAGCTTTAGCGCCTTTAGTCACACGTAGACCTTTCACAGTCACTGCTTTGTTGATTTCACCAGAAAGAACAACTTTTACAAATTCGATGTTCTTAGTGATGATGTTAGCAGCTTTAAGACTGTTTAGATCAACTACGTCACCAGAAACTTTCGCTAGCTCAGCTAGACGAACTTCAGCAGACACTAGGCTCTTACGAGAAGTGAAACCGAATTTTGGTAGACGTTGTTTCAGAGGCATCTGACCGCCTTCGAAACCTGGACGAACACTGCCGCCAGAACGTGATTTTTGACCTTTGTGACCACGGCCACCAGTTTTACCTAGGCCTGAACCGATACCACGACCTACTCGCTTCGCAGAAGTTTTCGCGCCAGCAGCCGGTGCTAGAGTATTCAAACGCATTCTGATTACTCCTCAACTTTAACCATGTAGTAAACCTTGTTGATCATACCGCGAATACACGGAGTATCTTCAAGTTCTACTGTGTGGTTGATTTTACGAAGACCTAGACCGCGCAAAGTAGCTTTGTGCTTTGGCAGACGACCAATTGAGCTTTTAGTTTGAGTTACTTTAATAGTTGCCATGGTGTTCTTACTCCGAAATAGATTCAACAGTTAGACCACGTTTAGCAGCAACCATTTCTGGTGACTTCATGCTACCTAGTGCATCGATCGTTGCACGAACGATGTTGATAGGGTTCGTAGAACCGTACGCTTTAGATAGTACGTTGTGTACACCAGCAACTTCTAGTACTGCACGCATCGCACCACCTGCGATAACACCAGTACCTTCTGCAGCAGGCTGCATGTAAACTTTAGAGCCCGAATGGCGACCTTTCACTGGGTGGTGAAGAGTGCCTTCGTTTAGAGCGATCGTAGTCATGTTACGACGCGCTTTTTCCATTGCTTTTTGAATCGCTGCAGGTACTTCACGAGCTTTGCCGTAACCGAAACCTACACGACCATTACCGTCACCAACTACTGTTAGTGCAGTGAAGCTCATGATTCGACCGCCTTTAACCGTCTTAGATACGCGGTTAACTGCGATTAGCTTTTCTTGCAAATCATTCGCTTGAACTTGTTGTTCTTTAGCCATCTTCCAACCCTACCTTAGAATTTCAGACCAGCTTCGCGAGCAGATTCTGCTAGCGCCGCTACTCGACCGTGGTATTGGAAACCAGAACGATCAAATGCAACTGCAGTTACGCCCTTCTCAAGAGCGCGCTCAGCAATAGCTTTACCCACTGCTTTAGCTGCATCAACGTTACCAGTGTATTTCACTTGCTCACGGATCGCTTTTTCTACAGTAGAAGCTGCTGCGATAACCTCAGAGCCGTTAGCCGCGATAACCTGTGCGTACACGTGACGAGGAGTACGGTGTACAACTAGGCGAGTCGCACCCAGTTCTGCAATCTTACGACGTGCACGTGTAGCACGACGGATGCGAGATGCTTTCTTATCCATAGTGTTACCTTACTTCTTCTTAGCTTCTTTAGTACGCACATTTTCATCTGCGTAACGAACACCTTTGCCTTTGTATGGCTCAGGCTCACGGTAAGAACGAATGTCAGCCGCAACTTGACCAACTAGTTGCTTGTCAGCACCAGTGATCACGATTTCAGTTTGGCTTGGACATTCAGCTTTAATACCCGCTGGCAACTCGTGCTCAACTGGGTGTGAGAAGCCTAGTGTTAGACCTACAGCGTTGCCTTTGATAGCAGCACGGTAACCTACACCTTTAAGAGTTAGCTTCTTAGTAAAGCCTTCAGTAACACCAACAACCATGTTGTTAACTAGAGCGCGAGCAGTACCTGCTTGAGCCCATGCGTTAGCAACACCTTCTTTAGGACCGAAAGTCAGGTTATTTTCTTCCTGAGCGATTACAACTGCATCGTTAAGAACGCGAGTTAGTTCGCCTTTCGCACCTTTTACAGTGATTTCTTGGCCGTTTAGTTTCACCTCTACGCCAGCTGGAATAGCGACAGGTGCTTTTGCAACACGAGACATAGTCTACTCCTTATTAAGCTACGTAAGCGATGATTTCACCACCAAGACCTGCTTTACGTGCAGCGCGGTCTGACATAAGACCCTTGGAAGTTGAAACGATAGCAATACCAAGACCACCCATTACAGAAGGAAGTTCATCTTTCTTCTTGTAAACACGTAGACCTGGACGAGAAACACGTTTAAGTTGCTCGATTACTGGTTTAGCTTGGAAGTACTTAAGTGTAACTTCTAGCTCAGGTTTTGCTTCGCCTTCAACAGCGAAGTCAACGATGTAACCTTCAGCTTTTAGTAGTGCAGCAATTGCAACTTTAAGCTTTGAAGAAGGCATTTTTACAGCAACTTTGTTTGCTGCCTGACCGTTACGAACGCGGGTCAGCATATCCGAAATCGGATCTTGCATGCTCATATGATTTACTCCAAATGATTAAGTGGCAATTACCAGCTAGCCTTACGAAGACCCGGAATCTCGCCTTTCATGCAAGCTTCACGAACCTTAATACGGCTTAGACCGAACTTACGTAGGTAACCGTGTGGACGACCAGTTTGGTTGCAACGGTTGCGCTGACGTGATGCACTTGAATCACGTGGAAGAGATTGCAGTGTAAGAACCGCGTTCCAACGATCTTCTTCAGATGCGTTTACATCGCTGATGATAGCTTTTAGCGCTGCACGCTTTTCAGCGAACTTAGCTACTAGCTGTGCACGTTTAGCTTCACGTGCTTTCATTGATTGTTTAGCCATAACAGTAACCCTTCACCTTACTTACGGAATGGGAAGTTAAAGGCAGCCAGCAGAGCACGGCCTTCCTCATCAGTACCAGCAGACGTCGTAATAGTGATGTCTAAACCGCGTACACGATCAACTTTATCAAAGTCGATTTCCGGGAAGATGATTTGCTCGCGAACGCCCATGCTGTAGTTACCGCGACCGTCAAAAGACTTAGCGCTAACACCACGGAAGTCACGTACACGTGGAAGAGCGATGTTAATTAAACGCTCAAGAAAATCCCACATACGTTCGCCACGCAAGGTTACTTTACAACCGATAGGGTAGCCTTCACGGATTTTGAAACCTGCAACAGATTTGCGCGCTTTTGTGATAAGTGGCTTTTGACCAGAGATCGTTGCCATATCAGACGCTGCATTTTCTAGCAGTTTCTTATCGTTGATTGCTTCACCAACACCCATGTTTAGGGTGATTTTCTCGATTCTAGGGACTTGCATGACGCTTGTGTAACCGAACTGTTTGGTCAGTTCAGCGACTACAGACGACTTGTAGTAATCATGCAGTTTCGCCATAGTAGAACTCCAAATTACTTCTATTAGTTAGAAACGGTTTCGCCGTTAGACTTGAAGAAACGAACTTTTTTGCCGTCTTCAAAACGGAAACCGATACGGTCAGCTTTACCAGTAGCTGCGTTGAAAATCGCCACGTTAGAAACGTCGATTGCTGCTTCTTGCTCTACGATACCGCCTTGGATACCCATAGCTGGAACAGGTTTCTGATGCTTCTTAACTAGGTTGATACCTTCAACGATAACTTTACCAGTTGCTAGAACCTTAGTTACTTTACCTTTCTTGCCTTTGTCTTTACCAGCAAGAACGATTACTTCGTCATTACGACGGATTTTAGCTGCCATTTCTACGTGCTCCTTACAGAACTTCTGGAGCCAGTGAAACGATCTTCATGAACTTATCGCCACGAAGTTCGCGTGTCACAGGACCAAAGATACGTGTACCGATTGGTTGCTCAGTATTGTCGTTTAGCAATACGCAAGCATTTCGGTCGAAGCGAATGACAGAACCGTCAGGACGACGTACGCCTTTACGGGTGCGCACTACCACCGCCTTCAGAACATCACCTTTTTTAACTTTACCGCGAGGGATTGCTTCCTTCACAGTAACTTTGATGACGTCACCGATATGTGCATAACGGCGGTGAGAGCCACCCAGAACCTTAATACACATTACGCTGCGTGCGCCTGAGTTATCAGCTGCGTCCAGCATACTTTGCATTTGGATCATGTTAGTGCTCCGCTAAATATTAATAACTAGACCCATCACGGGTCGGGCTGCCTCTTTAAAAGGGACGCGAATTGTACCACCCTTTTTTGTGATTGGGTAGTCAAAAAATAAACGGCTCCAAAAATATTTTGGAGCCGCTTTAGTTTCATAGAATTAACGAGATTAAATCTTCGCCTTTTCTAGAACTTTTACCAAAGTCCAAGACTTAGTCTTAGACAGTGGACGACACTCTGCGATTTCAACTGTGTCGCCTAGGCCACACTCGTTGTTCTCGTCATGTGCGTGTACTTTAGTCGTACGTTTTACGTATTTACCGTAGATTGGGTGTTTTACGAAACGCTCGATAGCAACAGTGATAGACTTGTCCATCTTATCGCTAACAACACGACCTTGTTGAGTACGTTTTACTTCGCTCATTATGCGCCTGCCTTCTCAGTCAAAACAGTTTTCACACGTGCGATATCACGGCGTACAGCTTTCAGAGTATGAGTTTGCTGTAGTTGACCAGTCGCAGCTTGCATGCGCAAGTTGAACTGTTCACGTAGCAAATTCATTAGCTCAGCGTTAAGCTCTTCAACGCTTTTCTCGCGTAGATCTTGTGCTTTCATCACATCACCTGCTTAGTTACAAATGTAGTTTTGAAAGGCAGTTTACGTGCCGCAAGACGGAACGCTTCACGTGCCAATTCTTCAGGTACACCACCCATTTCGTACATAACCTTACCAGGTTGGATTTGGGCTACCCAGTACTCAACGTTACCTTTACCCTTACCTTGACGAACTTCAAGTGGTTTTTCTGTGATTGGTTTGTCTGGGAACACACGGATCCAGATTTTACCTTGACGCTTAACGTGACGTGTCATTGCACGACGTGCCGCTTCGATTTGACGAGCAGTTAGACGACCACGGCCAACAGCTTTAAGACCGAATTCGCCGAAGCTTACATCAGTACCTTTAGCTAGACCACGGTTACGACCAGTCTGAACCTTACGGAACTTAGTACGTTTAGGTTGTAGCATCTGTCGACTCCTTACTTACGGCCTTTACGCTGCTTCTTAGGCTTGTCGCCTTTAGGCTCTACAGCGTTAGCTGCTGGCATACCACCTAGGATTTCACCTTTGAAGATCCAAGTTTTAATGCCGATCACACCGTATTGAGTGTGAGCCGAAGAAGTTGCGTAATCAATGTCAGCACGTAGAGTGTGTAGAGGCACACGGCCTTCACGGTACCACTCTGAACGTGCGATTTCAGCGCCGCCTAGACGACCGCTTACTTCCACTTTGATACCTTTAGCGCCTAGGCGCATTGCGTTTTGTACTGCGCGCTTCATAGCACGACGGAACATAACACGACGCTCTAGCTGAGACGCGATGCTGTCACCAACAAGTTGCGCATCTAGTTCAGGCTTACGTACTTCAGCGATGTTAATTTGCGCTGGTACACCTGCAATTTTAGCTACAGCTGCGCGTAGCTTCTCAACGTCTTCACCTTTCTTACCGATAACAACGCCTGGACGAGCAGTGTGAATAGTCACACGGATGCTCTTAGCAGGACGCTCGATAACGATACGTGATAGAGACGCTTTTTTCAGTTCACTTGTAAGGAACTGACGTACCTTGAAGTCGCCGTCTAGGTTGTCAGCGAAATCTTTGGTGTTAGCAAACCATGTAGCATTCCAAGGCTTAACGATGCCTAGACGAATACCATTTGGATGTACTTTTTGACCCATTGCTTACTCTCCTAGTCTCTAGCGATCTGCTACAACAACAGTGATGTGGCTTGAACGCTTCAAGATACGATCCGCACGACCTTTAGCACGAGGCATAATACGCTTCATGGTTGGGCCTTCATCTACAAAGATTTTTGCGACATTCAGATCGTCAATATCTGCACCTTCGTTGTGCTCCGCGTTAGCGATAGCAGACTCTAGAACTTTCTTAACTAGTGCAGCAGCTTTTTTGTTGCTGAACGTTAGGATTTCTAGAGCTTGGTCAACAGATTTACCACGGATTAGATCCGCAACTAAGCGAGCTTTCTGAGGCGAAATGCGAGCAAAGTTATGTTTAGCAATTGCTTCCATTATTTACTCCTTAGCGCTTCTTAGCTTTCTTATCCGCAGCGTGACCGCGGTAAGTACGTGTTGGTGCGAATTCACCCAGTTTGTGACCGATCATTTCATCAGTTACAAATACTGGTACGTGCTGACGACCATTATGGACAGCGATGGTCAAACCGATCATCGTAGGGATGATCATTGAACGACGGGACCAAGTCTTAATAGGCTTTTTGTCTCCGCTTTCCACCGCTTTCTCTACCTTCTTCAGCAAGTGTAGGTCAATAAAAGGACCTTTCTTGAGAGAACGTGGCATGGCGATTCCTCTTTATATAGATTACTTGTTACGACGACGTACGATGTACTTGTCAGTGCGTTTGTTCTTACGAGTCTTGAAGCCTTTAGTAGGCATACCCCAAGGAGATACTGGGTGACGACCACCAGAAGTACGGCCTTCACCACCACCGTGTGGGTGGTCAATCGGGTTCATTACAACACCACGAACCGTTGGACGGATACCGCGATGACGTGATGCACCTGCTTTACCAAGTTCACGTAGCATGTGCTCAGAGTTACCAACTTCACCGATTGTTGCACGGCCTTCAGAAAGAACTTTGCGCATCTCGCCAGAACGTAGACGGATAGTTACGTACGCACCGTCGCGAGCAACGATTTGAGCGTAAGCACCAGCCGAACGAGCTAGCTGACCACCTTTACCAGGCTTAAGTTCAACGTTATGTACTGTTGAACCTACTGGGATATTACGCATTGGTAGAGTGTTACCAGCTTTGATTGGTGCATCAACACCAGACTGAATAACATCACCAGCTACAACACCTTTAGGTGCTAGGATGTAGCGACGCTCACCGTCTTTGTAAAGAACTAGAGCAATGTTTGCGCTACGGTTTGGATCGTATTCAAGACGCTCAACTGTCGCTGGAATACCATCTTTAGTACGTTTGAAGTCAACTACACGGTAGTGGTGCTTGTGACCACCGCCGATGTGACGTACTGTGATACGACCCTTGTTGTTACGACCACCGTTCTTAGAGTTTTTCTCTAGAAGAGGTGCGTATGGCTTGCCCTTGTGTAGGTCAGCGTTAACAACTTTAACAACGTGACGACGACCAGGGGAAGTCGGCTTACATTTAACAATAGCCATTTTTAACTACTCCTGTTATTCCGCGCCGCCAACGAAGTCAAGATCTTGACCTTCTTTCAAAGTAACGTACGCTTTCTTAACGTCGCTGCGGCGACCTTGGCGTAGACCTTGACGTTTGGTCTTACCCTTAGTGATAAGAGTATTTACAGACTTAACTTCAACTTCAAATAGCTTTTCTACAGCTGCTTTGATCTCTTTTTTAGTCGCATCTTTAGCTACTTTGAAAACGATAGTGTTCGCTTTCTCAGCTGCCATAGTTGCTTTTTCAGAGATGTGCGGTGCACGTAGAACTTTTAGGATACGCTCTTCAGTGATCATGCTAGCATTTCCTCTACTTGCTTAACTGCTTCTGCAGTCATTACAACTTTGTCAAACGCGATTAGAGATACTGGATCGATACCAGCAACATCACGTGCGTCAACTTTGTATAGGTTACGAGCAGCTAGGAATAGATTCTCATCTACTTCGCTAGTCACGATTAGAGCGTCAGTTAGCTCAAGCTCTTTAAGCTTAGCAACTAGCTCTTTAGTCTTTGGTGCTTCAACTGAGAAGTTATCAACAACGATTAGACGCTCTTGACGAACAAGCTCAGAAAGAATGCTCTTCATAGCACCACGGTACATTTTTTTGTTTACTTTTTGGCTGTGATCTTGTGGTTTCGCAGCAAAAGTAACACCACCTGTACGCCAGATTGGGCTACGGATTGTACCAGCACGCGCACGGCCAGTACCTTTTTGACGCCATGGCTTAGCGCCACCGCCAGAAACTTCTGAACGTGTTTTTTGAGCACGAGTACCTTGACGAGCACCTGCTGCGTACGCAACAACTACTTGGTGTACAAGAGCTTCGTTAAACTCACGTCCGAAAGTAGTTTCGGAAACAGTTAGTGCATCGGCACCTTTAACCATTAGTTCCATTACTTACTCCTGAGACGTTATGCTTTAACAGCTGGTTTAACGATCACGTTGCCGCCAGTTGCGCCTGGGACTGCACCTTTAATAAGAAGCAGGTTGCGCTCAGCGTCAACACGTACGATCTCTAGGTTTTGAGTCGTTACACGCTCAGCACCCATGTGACCTGCCATTTTCTTGCCTTTAAATACGCGACCTGGAGTCTGACATTGACCGATAGAACCAGGAGCACGGTGAGACAATGAGTTACCGTGAGTCATATCTTGAGTACGGAAGTTCCAACGCTTAACAGCGCCTTGGAAACCTTTACCCTTAGATGTACCAGTAACGTCTACTTTCTTAGTTTCGTTGAATAGTTCAACAGTTAGTTCTGAACCAACTTCGAACTCTTCGCCGTTTTCTAAACGGAATTCCCAAAGACCGCGACCAGCTTCAACGCCAGCTTTAGCAAAGTGACCTGCTTCAGCTTTGTTTACGCGGTTAGCTTTCTTAGAACCAGCTGTAACCTGGATTGCTGCGTAGCCGTCAGTTTCAAGAGTTTTTACTTGAGAAACACGGTTAGCTTCAACCTCAACAACAGTTACTGGGATAGAAACGCCTTCTTCAGTAAATACGCGGGTCATGCCCACTTTACGACCGATTAGACCAATCATACTTCTAATCTCCCTTAACCTAGGCTAATTTGAACGTCAACGCCCGCAGCAAGGTCTAGACGCATTAGAGCATCAACAGTCTTGTCTGTTGGCTCAACGATGTCGATTAGACGCTTGTGAGTACGGATTTCGTACTGGTCACGTGCTTTCTTGTTAACGTGTGGAGAGATAAGAACTGTGAAACGCTCTTTACGAGTTGGCAGTGGGATTGGACCACGAACCTGTGCGCCAGTGCGCTTAGCTGTTTCAACGATTTCCGCTGTAGAAGCATCGATTAGTTTGTAATCGAAAGCTTTTAGGCGGATACGGATACGTTGGTTCTGCATGAGACAGAGCTCCAAATTTAATAAATTACACAAACAATATCGCCACTCAAACTCGTCAAGACGAGAGAATGCCGATTGATTTATGTGAAACCGTAGCATCCAAGATTAGGACGCATTGTCAGTTAATTTTCGATTAACTATCCCTATATGCCAAAGTCACCTTTGAGGATAGTTTTTCCGAAGAAAAGATAGCTAATTGTATTAACCGCGAACATAAGCTGAGTATACATTACCTCACAAATCCTTAGATTTGCTCGCTCCTCACTGCTCATTGGTTCACAACTGGCTTAACCAGTGCGCTGCATTATACAGATCACACTTTAGGTTGCAAGCGCTGAGTGAAAAATAATCGGGAATATTCCAAACCCTATACATCCCTCTTCGCTTGGTAGCCATTAAACAAAAAGGACGCCGAAGCGTCCTTTTCTAAACTGTAATCGTAATAGCGGCTGCTATTATTTCTTACCGCTTGATAGTGCACCGAAACGCTTGTTGAAGCGATCAACACGGCCGCCTGTATCAACGATACGTTGCTTACCAGTGTAGAATGGGTGACACTTGTCACATACGTCTAGGTGGATAGACTCTTTACCTAGAGTAGAGTTGAACTCAAAAGAGTTGCCGCAAGAACAAGTCGCTTTTACTGCTTTGTATTCTGGGTGGATACCAGCTTTCATGGGATAACCTCAATAGTAGGCCGTGTCGCTATACGAATCTAAGCCGCACACCACACGCAATTAATAATAAAATGGGATACCGCATCAACTAATTGCCGAAGCCATATCTCAAGGCGCGATATAGTAAAGAATCACATTGCTCGGATCAACACATTTGGCAACTTTTTCGCCACTTTTTTAGCCAGACTAATCATAGAGGCGCGATTCACGCTGAATCACATAGCTTTACTCGAATTTCCATACCGATTTTAATAGACTCTCATTTCCTTTCCCTTTTTTTAATAGCTAAGAATTTATGCGTCCAACCATTGCTAGAGTGGCATTACCCGTTCCGCTCGACAAACAATTTGATTACGCCATTCCGGGGCACCTGTTTCCGATCATTGGTGGACGCGTTTCCGTACCTTTTGGACGCCAAACCTTAGTCGGCATCGTCACCGCCATGGTGAACCACTCCGACTTTCCTAAAGATCAGCTCAAGCCAATCAAAGCGGTATTAGACTCCCAACCGATATGGCCAGAGACGCTTTATTCTCTGCTAAATTGGTGCAGCCAGTTCTATCAGTACCCTCTTGGTGACACTCTACACAATGCAATGCCTGCTGCGCTGAGGAAAGGCAAGCCGGCTGACTTTGCAACGCTACAAGAATGGCAACTGACAGAAGCAGGAAGAAATAAGCTCATGCAAGGGCTTGGACGTGCAGTAAAACAACAGCGTGCACTCCAAATGATGGTCAACGGCCCAATCTCGCATCAAGAACTCTTGGATCAAGAAGTAAACTCAACCATCTTAAAAAACCTCGAAGAAAAAGGTTGGGTCGAGCGCATCGAGAAAAAGCCGACCATTACGAAATGGAGTCAAAATGTAGAGTGTGCGGTTGAGAAACCAAAGCTTAACCATGAACAAGCACTCGCGATTGCCAGCGTAAATAGCCAAACGGGCTTTGCTTGCTATTTATTAGAAGGGGTAACTGGCTCTGGTAAAACCGAAGTTTACTTAAACCTTATCAAGCCCGTTCTAGAGCAAGGGAAACAAGCATTAGTTTTAGTACCTGAGATCGGTCTAACGCCCCAAACCATCAACCGCTTTAAACATCGATTTAATGTCCCGGTAGATGTGATTCATTCCGGTTTGAATGAAACAGAGCGTTTGAACGCCTGGTTATCGGCTCGCGATAAAGCCGCGGGGATCATCATTGGTACGCGCTCAGCCCTACTGACACCTTTTGCTGACTTGGGGATTATTATCGTTGATGAAGAGCATGACGCCTCGTATAAGCAACAAGACAGCTTGCGTTACCACGCTCGTGATGTCGCAGTCATGCGTGCCCATAAAGAGCAAGTACCGATTGTCCTTGGCTCAGCGACGCCAGCGTTAGAAACCCTACATAATGCACTGTCTGGTAAATATCACCATTTAACACTCACCCAACGAGCTGGCTCTGCCGTGCCAACCACCAATAAAGTGTTAGATGTAAAAGGTCAGTATTTAGAAAGTGGCTTATCCGCCCAACTGATTGCCGAAATGCGCAAACACTTAAAAGTAGGCAATCAGGTTATGTTGTTTCTTAACCGCCGAGGTTTCTCGCCCGCTTTGATGTGCCATGAATGTGGTTGGATTGCAGAATGTAAACGCTGTGATGCGTACTATACGTTCCACCATTACAGCAACGAAATACGCTGCCATCACTGCGGCTCACAACAACCTGTCATTCATCAGTGTCAGGGATGTGGTTCAACTCAACTGGTTACCGTCGGCGTAGGAACGGAACAGCTCGAACAACAATTGGCTCAGTTGTTTCCAGAATACAAAGCCATTCGCATCGACAGAGATAGCACACGTCGCAAAGGTAGCTTGGAAGATGCCCTTGAGTCGATTCGTAAAGGTGAATACCAAATACTGATAGGCACTCAAATGCTGGCTAAGGGGCACCACTTTCCAAATGTAACGCTCGTAGCTCTTTTGGATGTTGATGGCTCTTTGTATAGTAGTGATTTTCGCGCTTCGGAGCGATTAGCTCAGCTGTTTATTCAGGTCGCAGGTCGTGCTGGCCGAGCAAGTAAACCTGGCGAAGTGATCCTGCAAACTCACCATCCTGAGCACAGCTTGCTGCAAGCCCTACTTCAAAAAGACTATCGTCACTTTGCTATGACAGCTCTGGAAGAACGCAAACTGGCTCAGCTTCCGCCTTATAGTTTCTTGACTCTGTTTAAAGCAGAAGCAAACCAAAGTGAGGTAGTTGAAGACTTCCTGCGTCAGGTTCGCTTTACGTTAGAGTCACACCCTCTGTTCGATGATTCCTGCATGGTGTTAGGCCCCACTCCTTCACCTTTGGCCAAGCGGGCTGGTAAATACCGCTGGCAGCTGTTACTTCAAACCCAGCATCGTTCATTGATGCAAAAGTTATTAACCAGTGCCAAACCTGCTATTGAGTTGTTGCCAAATGCCAAGAAAGTTCGCTGGAATTTAGACATAGAGCCACAAGATCTCAGCTAGCAAACGTTTAACTATGTAATGAATTACCATTTAATGTGACGAGCATCACGACGGGATTGCAATTTTTGTTAAACAGACCGTAACTTTCACTTTAGAAATGAATAGACTATCCAAATTAGAAAAGTCTAAAGTGACTTGTTCGCACAGGCTTAGATTAAAACAATGACTATTCCCACAAATTGATGTCGCAGTGAAGAATCCATTTTTCCACTTGTTAACACGAACTGAGCGAAGAGCAAATGCTGCTCTAACTCGGCGTGATTACTATGATTTCAAACCGGAATAACGTCATCTTGGCAAAAAATAAACGAGAGGTTAAAAACTATGGCGACAATGAAGGATGTTGCCCAGCTTGCGGGAGTGTCTACGGCTACGGTATCTCGAGCATTAATGAACCCAGAGAAGGTCTCTTCTTCAACGAGAAAAAGAGTAGAAGATGCCGTACTTGAAGCGGGTTATTCTCCAAACTCATTAGCGCGTAACTTACGTAGAAACGAATCAAAAACCATTGTCACTATCGTTCCCGACATCTGTGATCCTTATTTTTCTGAAATTATTCGCGGCATTGAAGATGCTGCCATGGAACATGGCTATCTAGTCCTGCTGGGCGATAGCGGACAACAGAAGAAACGTGAAAGTTCTTTCGTTAACCTCGTATTTACTAAGCAGGCAGATGGAATGCTACTGCTTGGCACAGATCTACCGTTCGATGTCAGTAAGCCAGAGCAAAAGAACTTACCTCCGATGGTAATGGCGTGTGAATTTGCGCCAGAGTTAGAACTTCCAACAGTACACATTGATAACCTGACCTCAGCATTTGAAGCGGTGAATTACCTAACCCAGCTAGGTCATAAACGCATCGCGCAAATCTCGGGTCCAGATACGGCAATATTGTGTCAGTTCCGCCAGCAAGGTTATCAACAAGCCTTGCGCCGTGCAGGCATCAATAAAGACCCTCAATATAGTGTCATTACTGAGTTCTCTTTTGATGGCGGAGCAAAAGCCGTTCGTAAACTGCTCGAATTGCCAGAGCCACCAACGGCTATTTTCTGCCACTGTGACACAATGGCCATCGGCGCAATTCAAGAAGCGAAAAAGCTTGGCTTACGAGTACCGCAAGATCTCTCTGTTGTGGGCTTTGATGACATTAACTTCGCTCAGTACTGCGATCCACCGTTGACCACTATCTCTCAGCCTCGCTATGAGATTGGTCGACAAGCGATGCTAATGATGCTTGAGATGTTAAAAGGACACGACGTGCATTCAGGCTCGCGCCTACTTGAAACTAACCTCGTCATTCGCGGAAGTGCAGCGCCACCACAGCGCCCTTAACCTAAAAATTAGGTATTCATACCCAAAGCGGTGCTAAGGCGCCGCTTTTTATTTGCCCCTCCTGCTTTTTGTGTATCCCCGAATAAATATAAGCAAGAACGGAAACACACTCCTACACTCGGGCGTTGTCGCGCTTTAGCTATCAAGATTCTATCAATAGGGTGTTTTCTCAACTCGTTCTGGATTAACATATTTGCAAGAATCCTTGATGACCAGAAATAACCGTGGCAAATAGAGATTATGTAAGACGGGGGCGAGGTGCCCCAAAAAAGTCGACAAAAAAACAACCGCCGAGAAGAAAAAAACCTTGGCGTAGTGGCCTGCTCGCTATCTTGCTTGTGGGTGGTTTTGGCTATGGTCTTTACCTTTTGAGTAGCGACCCAGAGCCCAAACCACCTGTCGTGAAGCAGCCAACAACCACTGTAAGCAAACCAAAGCCGAAAAAAGATTTGCCGCCACCACCAGAAGAAAAGTGGGAATATGTCGAGTCACTACCGAAACGTGAAGTTGAAGTTGTGGCCAAAGAAATTGAAGTTTCTAAAATTCCTTACATCATGCAATGTGGTGCTTACAAAACCCAGGCGCAAGCAGAAGAGCGTAAGCTTGCAATCGCGTTCCAAGGGATGTCGAGCAAGATTCGTAAGAAAGAAGGCAGTTCATGGTATCGCGTGGTGCTAGGTCCGTATAAGTTCAAACGTGATGCAGAACGTGACCGTCATAAACTGCAACGCGCGAAAATCGAGCCATGTGCGATTTGGAAAGAAAATCTTTAAACTCAGGCCCTAGGAGCTAAGATCCTAGGGCCTTTCTTTTTGCCCCCTTGAATCCCTATTTCCCCTCCCCCATATACTGAATTAAATCCAAAGAGAAATAATCAAGAGGTCGACTGTGACTACCATTGTATCTGTACGTCGAAATAATAAAGTCGTCATCGCGGGTGATGGCCAAGTATCTCTAGGCAATACCGTAATGAAAGGTAATGCGCGCAAAGTTCGCCGCTTATATAACAACCAAGTACTAGCGGGCTTTGCTGGCGGCACTGCGGATGCCTTCACCCTTTTTGAGCGCTTCGAAAGCAAGCTGCAAATGCACCAAGGCCACCTAACTAAGGCTGCGGTTGAGCTAGCCAAAGACTGGCGTAGCGATCGTGCTCTGCGCAAGCTCGAAGCCTTGCTTGCCGTTGCCGACGAAACCGCATCGTTAATCATTACCGGTAATGGTGATGTCGTACAGCCAGAACACGACCTGATTGCGATTGGCTCTGGTGGTGCTTACGCACAAGCTGCAGCAACCGCCCTACTAGAAAACACAGATCTAGATGCTCGTGAGATCGCGGAAAAAGCCCTCAACATCGCGGGTGATATTTGTGTCTTCACTAACCATCACCACACAGTAGAAGAGCTAGACTCAACAGTAGAGCCTGAAAAACCAACCGCGTAATCGTAACGAAGTAAGGAAAGAATATGTCTGAAATGACGCCTCGCGAAATCGTTCATGAATTGAACCGCCACATTATCGGTCAAGAAAAAGCCAAGCGTTCGGTTGCGATTGCACTTCGTAACCGCTGGCGCCGTATGCAGCTTGAAGAAAGCTTGCGTGCCGAAGTGACGCCAAAAAACATTTTGATGATTGGTCCTACTGGTGTTGGTAAGACTGAAATCGCACGCCGCCTAGCAAAACTGGCAAATGCACCATTCATCAAAGTTGAAGCAACAAAATTCACAGAAGTGGGTTACGTTGGTAAAGAAGTTGAAACCATCATCCGTGACCTGACTGATGTAGCGGTAAAAATGACGCATCAACAAGCGATGGAAAAAGTAAAATTCCGCGCTGAAGAGCAAGCGGAAGAACGCATTCTTGATGCGCTACTGCCACCAGCACGTGATAGCTGGGGTCAAGCAGAGCAAACGGAAGAGTCTTCTCACACTCGCCAGATCTTCCGTAAGAAACTGCGTGAAGGCCAACTAGACGATAAAGAAATTGAAATCGACGTAGCCGCACCACAAATGGGCGTAGAGATCATGGCGCCCCCAGGTATGGAAGAGATGACTAACCAGCTGCAAGGCATGTTCCAAAACCTGGCAGGCGACACTAAGAAAAAGCGTAAGCTGAAAATCAAAGACGCAATGAAAGCGTTAGCGGAAGAAGAAGCGGCGAAACTGGTAAACCAAGAAGAGCTAAAAGAAGCTGCGATTTTCAACGTTGAAAACAACGGCATCGTATTTATCGATGAGATCGACAAGATCTGTAAACGCGGTGAGAGCTCAGGCCCAGACGTTTCACGCGAAGGTGTTCAGCGCGATCTACTTCCATTGATTGAAGGCAGCACGGTATCAACCAAGCACGGCATGGTAAAAACAGACCACATTCTGTTTGTTGCATCTGGTGCATTCCAAGTGGCAAAACCATCTGACTTGATCCCAGAATTGCAAGGTCGTCTACCAATTCGTGTTGAGCTAGAGGCACTAAGCAGCAACGACTTCAAACGTATTCTGACAGAGCCCAAAGCCTCTCTAACAGAGCAGTACGTTGCGTTGATGAAAACGGAAGATGTGGATATCGAGTTCACAGAAGATGGCATCACGCAAATCGCGGAAGCGGCATGGACGGTCAACGAAAGCACAGAAAACATCGGTGCTCGTCGCTTACACACCGTTATGGAACGCTTAATGGATGAAATCTCTTACGACGCGGCGGAGCAATCTGGCGCGAAATTTGTTATCGATGCCGCTTATGTGAAAGAGCGCCTAGGCGACACGATTGAAGATGAAGATCTAAGCCGCTTTATTCTTTAACCGCAATCTATCCCACCAAAGCCCAGAAACTTGTTTCTGGGCTTTTTGTTTAGAATGACGATTACTGTGACAACACCTAAATCAAAAGATCTGGTCATTCTAGCGAGCTCAAGCGAGACTAAGAATCTAGTAACAGCGCACCCTGTTCTTTCCAGCTCACCTTAACCACCGCACAATCGGACGATAGATTCTGAATCACACTCGTTCCTCGTTTTTCAGAATGACGGTTACTTTGACAACATCTAAATCAAAAGATCTCGTCATTCTAAGGGTTCTCATCGAGACTAAGAATCTAGTAACAGCAAACGCCTATTCTTCCGAACTCGCCTTCACCACTACACAATCGGACGATAGATTCTGAATCACACTCGTTCCTCGTTGTTCAGAATGACGGTGGCTTTGACAACATCTAAATCAAAAGATCTGGTCATGCTAGCGAGCTCAAGCGAGACTAAGAATCTAGTAGCAGCACACCCTATTCTTTCCAGCTCACCTTAACCACCGCACAATCGGACGATTGATTCTGAATCACACTCGTTCCTCGTTGTTCAGAATGGCGGTGACTTTGACAACAGCTAAATCAAAAGATCTCGTCATTCTAGCGAGCTCCAGCGAGACTAAGAATCTGGTAACAGCAGACTCTTATTCTTTCCTGTTCGCCTTAATCACAGCACAACCAGACGATAGATTCTGAATCACACTCGTTCCTCGTTGTTCAGAATGGCGGTGACTTTGACAACATCTAAATCAAAAGATCTCGTCATTCTAGCGAGCTCAAGCGAGACTAAGAATCTAATAGCAGTGTTCTCCGTACCCTTCACTTTCCAAAAAGAGGGCTATTTTATTGCCTCAAATATCGAAACTGCTTTCCTTCTACTTCACCCTTTGACTTCTAGTTGAGTTGTTTTAGGTCAATAGCGTATCTGCCTCTTTGTGCTTATACTGGGCACATTGGTTACTAGCACGAAATTTCCATGAAACAATCTTTACAGATCTGGCTTGAAGCCGCTCGCCCAAAAACACTACCTCTGGCATTAGTCTCTATCTTAACGGGTAGTGTACTCGCCTACTCGGCGGGTCATTTTTCACTGACAATTGCCATCATGGCTTTCGTAACCGCGACGTTACTGCAAATTCTGTCCAACCTGGCAAACGACTATGGCGATGCCGTTCAAGGTACAGATAACGACAAACGCCTTGGCCCATTACGAGCGATGCAGTCTGGCGCGGTAAGTGCGAAACAGATGAAACAGGCGATTATCTTTAACATCGTTCTGACCGCCATTTCTGGCTTAGTGTTAGTTTTTTATTCACTAAGCTCACTGGAAAGCATTGTGACGTTTATCGGACTGGGAATTTTAGCCATCCTAGCGGCGATTGCTTACACCATGGGTAGCAAGCCATACGGTTACGTGGGGCTTGGCGATATTTCAGTTTTCTTGTTTTTTGGTTTACTCGGCGTATCCGGTACCTACTTCTTGCATACCGGTCACGTAGACACCACGCTATTCTTACCTGCTTTAGGCTGCGGTTTACTCGCTGTTGCAGTACTCAACATCAACAATATGCGTGATATCGAGAACGACCGAGAGTGTGGTAAACGCACAGTCGCAGTGCGATTGGGTCAACGCAAAGCCAAGCAGTACCACTTTGTTTTACTTGGCGGTGCTATTCTTGCCTTTGCGGCTTACTTGTTAATTCAAGACAAACCCGTTTGGATTAGCTTGCCATTTTTACTTAGTATTTATTTCGTGGCCGATCATGGCAAAGCGGTTTGGCATACACAAAAGCCCGCTCAGATAGCACCAATGATGCCAGTCATCGTGAAATGCTCTTTAGTCACCAACGTTTTGTTTGCAACAATTGTGGTAGCTCAAACTCTAGTAAGTTAAAAAAGGATTGTCATTGCATTGACTTAATGCCTAGATATACTCAAAGACAACCAATTTCTGTTTAGAAAGGTACGCTATGGAATACAATACCTCAGCACTCTGTGATATCTACCTCGATCAGGTAGATGTGGTTGAACCAATGTTCAGTAATTTTGGCGGTCGCGCTTCATTTGCCGGGCAAATCACCACCATCAAGTGTTTTGAAGATAATTCGTTGATCCGCGAGACATTAGAGCAAGATGGACTTGGTCGCGTTTTGTTAATTGACGGTGGCGGTTCCCTACGTAAAGCCCTTATCGATGCAGAAATCGCAACTATTGCGGAAGAAAACGAGTGGGAAGGCATTGTCGTTTACGGCTGTGTTCGTGAAGTAGATGAACTTGAAGATATGAACTTAGGCATTCAAGCCCTCGCTTCTATTCCTGTTGGAGCGACCAGCCAGGGTATCGGCGAATTAGATGTACCAGTCAACTTTGGCGGCGTCAGCTTCTTACCTGAAGATTATATTTATGCTGATAGCACTGGGATCATCCTGTCGCCTGAGCCATTGAATATTGATTTAGAGTTGGATGAAGAAGAATAACGAGTCTTAGGTACCTAAGTTATAGGACCTTCTCTTGGCTATCAGAATCGAGCTTGTCCTAACGATTTTCAACTTGCCCAAAACACAAACACCCGCTTAACGCGGGTGTTTTTAATTTGGAATGAAGAAGCCGAATTATTCCACTTCGTCCATTTTGCCAAGTAGTGCACGAATGCGCTCTTGCCATTGCGCGTGCTCTTGTTGTGCTTGCTGTGCTTTTTGCTCTAGCTCTTCACGTTGAGAGCGAAGCTCGTTCGCTTCTTCCGCAAGTTTTGCTTTATCTTCTTTCAGCTCTTCGACTTCCATCTGAAGAAGAGTGATTGTGTCAACTGCAGTTTGAATTTTAGATTCTAGTTGTTCTAGTACTTCAAAAGACATCTTGGCCTACCTATGTTATTCCGTTGGGACGATGTGCGAGATTGATGCACACCTAACCTATATAAGGTTCATTCTACTCAGCGTCGCGATGAGAAACACTCACTATATTCGATATTTCGCATCATTCGGTCAAAAAATCGGCGCAATCTCACTAAACGCTGACTTTTCTTATCGCCGAAGCATTTTTGAGCAAGGATTTTGCCTCCCGCCACGCTGAAAATCGCCCTAAGTATTGATCAAATTCAAGTTAGATAAAGTAAAAGCTCCGCAAAAAGGCAAACGTTTACCCTACGTTGTGATAGAATCGCCGCGCAAATTCTTCTTCCCTCTTGCTTACTTGGAGACATCATGAAACGCGATTTAGCTATGGCATTTTCCCGTGTGACTGAAGGTGCAGCTTTGGCTGGTTACAAATGGCTTGGCCGTGGCGATAAAAATGCAGCCGATGGCGCAGCTGTTGAAGTTATGCGCACCCTACTGAACAAAACAGATATCAGTGGTGAAATTGTCATTGGTGAGGGTGAAATCGATGATGCGCCAATGCTATACATTGGTGAGCAAGTTGGTATTGGTGGTGATGAAGTGGATATCGCTGTCGACCCGATTGAAGGGACTCGCATGACGGCAATGGGGCAATCTAACGCACTAGCCGTACTTGCCGCAGGTGAGAAAGGCAGCTTTCTTAAAGCGCCAGATATGTACATGGAAAAACTGGTTGTTGGCCCTGGTGCAAAAGGCGTGATTGACTTAGAAAAGCCGTTAAAAGAGAACCTAGAGAACGTAGCAAAAGCCCTGAACAAACCACTTGATACCTTAGTAGTTATTACCCTTGCGAAACCTCGCCACGATGACGTTATTGCAGAAATGCAAGCGATGGGCGTACGTGTCTTTGCGGTGCCTGATGGTGACGTGGCTGCCTCTATTCTGACTTGTATGCCAGACAGTGAAGTGGACATGATGTACTGTATTGGCGGCGCGCCAGAAGGGGTCGTATCAGCCGCGGTGATTAGAGCGCTAGACGGTGACATGCACGGTCGTCTACTTCCTCGTCATGAAGTAAAAGGCGATACTGAAGAAAACCGCATTTACGGCGCAGACGAACTAAAACGCTGCGATGAAATGGGCGTAAAAGCGAATGTTGTCCTCAAAATGGAAGACATGGCACGCAGCGACAACGTGGTATTCTCAGCAACAGGCATTACTAAAGGTGACTTGCTAGAAGGCATCTCTCGCCAAGGCAATATCGCAACTACAGAAACGCTGCTCGTGCGTGGTCGATGCCGTACTATTCGTCGCATTAAGTCGACTCACTACCTAGATCGTAAAGATCCAGAAGTGCGTGATATTATTCTTTAAGCATTTCTCGAGGCTCTCGCTCAATCTGAGTGTGAGCCTTTCTTTCCGCACAACCAAGCAATAGATTCTGAATCACACTCGTTCCTCGTTGTTCAGAATGACGGTCACCACAGCAAGCTCTAAATCAAAAGAACTCGTCATTCTAGCGAGCTCCAGTGAGACTAAGAATCTAATAACAGCAAACTCCTATTCTCTCCCTCTCACCATAACCATTGCACAACCGAACGATAGATTCTGAAGCACACTCGTTTCTCGCTGTTCAGAGTGGCGATATATATTGGTTCGCATGAACATAGACCCAACAGATCCCCACTCAAACTAAGTCAACACTTTTCTTTACTAACCCTATCGCGCATAATATGTACTGACGTATAAATGGTGGGTATATGAAGACCGTAGATAGGATATTGCAAATCGTTAAGCGTGATGGTTCCGTCACTGCAAAACAACTCTCTTCTGAGCTGGGTATGACAACTATGGGGGCACGTCAGCACCTGCAGAGTTTAGAAGACGATGGCATCCTGTCTATTCATGACGTCAAAGTCAAAGTAGGTCGCCCAGCTCGTCATTGGTCTCTCACTCAAAAAGGTCATGAGCAATTTGCTGACCGTCACGGAGAGTTGACCATTCAGTTTATAGAAGCTGTCGAACACATTTTTGGCAAAGATGGACTGGACAAAGTCACATCGGAAAGAGAAAAACTCACGTTACAAAGTTATCGTCAGCACCTTGAGCAATGCAACTCTCTGCAAAGCAAACTAGAGACTCTTGTGACACTCAGAGAACAAGAAGGCTATATGGCCGAGCTTGAGCAAGATGAGAACGGATTTATCTTGATCGAAAATCACTGCCCGATTTGTAAAGCCGCAACTCGCTGCCCAAGCTTGTGCCAATCAGAATTAAATGTCTTTCAGTCTTTACTTGGACGTGACACCAAAGTAGAGCGTACCGAACACATCATTAGCGGCCAACGACGCTGCGTTTACCGCATCCAACAACTGCAGTAACCACCACAACCAAACATCGACATGCCGCACTTATTCAATCTCAAGCTTAAAAGCTTCTCTTATAAGTGAGACGGCTGAAGAATTCATCCTCTCTCCTCTTTCTAATGGTATAGGCTCTTAGTAACTAAAGGCAATTTCCATAAGGATTTGGAGAACATTGATGTCTACTCTACGTCACTACTCTTCTCAAACGCTTCCGCCATTCGATGAAATGGTTCGAATGGCAGAGCGAGATCCAGAAGCTTTTGAGCAATTTCGTCATGAAATGGCGAAAGAGATGATCGAAAGCGCATCAAAAAACATGCAAGAAAGACTGTGGGCTCAGCAAAGCCACATCGATAGGGTCATCAGCACGTGTAAAAACCCTCACCACACCAATGTGGTATTGATGAACGAATTACAAAAACAGGTCGTGAAGTTCAGAGCGGCGCTACAAGGGGAAACGGCACCGACTCAAAAAGCGGATGTGGTTAGTTTAGAGGCATTTAAAGGTAGGGATGATTTTTACTGATACTCAGTAGATAGATCGAGAAAGTTAGGGTTCGTTTCTCTTACCAAGGCTAACTTCCACTCACGCTTCCACTGCTTGAGCTGCTTTTCTCGGTTTATGGCAGTTGCCATATCTTCGAATAACTCAAAGTAAACGAGCTTATGAACGTTGTATTTCTTGGTAAATCCCTCAACTACTCCGTTTTTATGCTGCCATATTCTTTGAGGCAGCTGACTGGTAACACCAATGTAAAGAACGGCGTTGTTGTTTGACGTTAGGATATAAACGCAAGGTGTCCTATCGATGATTCATTCTCCTTCATGATTCGCTGTTACTTTTCCATTGTAATTCAATCGCTCAGTTCAAACTCGGAGCGCTCTGTGCGTAGATTCTGAATCACACTCGTCCCTCGCTGTTCAGAATGACGATGACTTTAACAGCCTCTAAAACAAAGGAGCTCGTCATTCTAACGAGCTCAAGCGAGACTAAGAATCTGGTAACAACAAGCTCTTATTCTTTCCCGCTCACCTTAGCCACTGCTCAACCGGACGATAGATTCTGAATCATGCTCGTCCCTCACTGTTCAGAATGACGGTTAAAATAGCAAGCTCTAGATCAAAAAAGCTCGTCATTCTAGCGAGATCCAGCGAGACTAAGAATCAAGTAACAGCAAACTCCTATTCTTTCCCACTCACCTTAGCTACTGCTCAAGCGGACGATAGATTCTGAATCACGCTCGTACCTCGTTGTTCAGAATGACGGGTACAATAGCAAGCTCTAGATCAAAAGAGCTCGTCATTCTAGCGAGCTCCAGCGAGACTAAGAATCAAGTAACAGCAAACTCCTATTCTTACCCACTCACCTTAACCACTTCGCAACCAGACAATATATTCTGAATCACGCTCGTACCTCGTTGTTCAGAATGACGGTTATAATAGCAAGCCCTAGACCAAAGGAGTTCGTCATTCTAGCGAGCCTCAGCGAGACTAAGAGTCTACTTTCAGCGAGCACGTTACTTAAAGCGATTACTCCGGCTCAGGGCCATATTGGTTTGGTCCTGATGTTCCTTTTAATAAGCCACATTCAATTAGAATCCATAAACCACAAATCAGAGAAATGGATGCAACGAACATTTGCGGTGTCGACGGCTCTTGTGCAACAGGGCTAGTCATTGGCGTAGCGATTCGTCCGATAATCAGCGGAATATTCAGTGCTAGCCAATAGATTGATTTGTTGCGGTCATGCCAACGCTTGGTGGTGATCGCCAAATCAGGGATTAACAAAATCACCAAGAAAATAGGGAGAAGTAAATAGGAGAAAGTAGGAAATAGCTTACTGATTCCAGCCCCAAAACCTAGAATAGAGACATAGTAAATGACGTTCCAAATCCAGTAGGTTTTACGGTTTATACGTCCTTGAAAAGAAAACAGTAACTCTTTAGTCGACATCAAATTTTACCCCAAAATAGAAAGGTTATAGATTAGCCGAGTCGATATGGTTTGGAAAGTACACCTGCAGTGTAAGCGCCAATAGTGCCGTTATAACAAGCAGAGCGAGACTAAGCTGAAGCAACGATAAACGCTAGATAAGGCCTATTAGCTTTCAGCTCCCTTGCATCTCACGGTGCTTAACCCTGCCCGCTACTCTCAAGAAACTCTGTTCAACCTAATTCACTACCTTCTGGAAGCTTTCTATATCCATGTCTCGGATATTGACCGTTAAGCTATGCACGTGACTGGCTTGCTCTTGAAGTGTCTCCATCAAGGCTCGTGACAGTTCTCGCTTCTGCTCTTGGGAACGGCCAGATAGCAAATCAAAGTTGATATGGATAAAGTCGAGGCTATCGCCCTCTTCCCCAATTAACCAATTGTGGCACCGGAGCGTTCTAGATTTCACTGACGCGAGTTCAAAAAGGCCACTCTCTAACGCCGTTTTATGTAAGTCCTCCAGCAACCCCTGAACATTGACACGTTCTTCAACCGAGTTTGAATACTCTAAAACGAGATTTGGCATTTTGATTCCTTTCTACAACAATTAATTCCAGCGCGTAGTAATACCAATCTCAGCAGCAATTTCCGAGGAATGAACTATCATTCTGTCTACGTGATCACCAATCGATTGCTTTTGACAAAAATAACAGGATCGATGCTTGGTCGAATCAGTAAAGAAAGCCGGACAAGACATGACGCCAATCATGATCTGTTCACATTATTCTGTTATATTCCTACGTAGATTTTTTACATTAATTGACTATTTACATTAAAGATAAGGGAGATATTCCTATGCGTCGTCCTGTAGTGATGGGTAACTGGAAACTAAACGGCAGCAAAGCAATGGTAACTGAGCTGCTAACTGGTCTTAACGCTGAGCTTGAAGGCGTTGAAGGTGTTGACGTAGCAGTCGCTCCACCAGCACTTTACATCGACCTAGCAGAGCGCGTAATCGCTGAAGGCGGTAACAAGATCATCCTAGGTGCTCAAAACACTGACCTAAACAACAGCGGTGCGTTCACTGGCGATATGTCTCCAGAAATGCTGAAAGATTTCGGTGCTACTCACATCATCATCGGTCACTCAGAGCGTCGTGAATACCACAACGAATCTGACGAGTTTATCGCTAAGAAATTCAACTTCCTAAAAGAAAACGGCCTAACACCTGTTTTCTGTATCGGTGAATCTGAAGCGCAAAACGAAGCTGGCGAAACTGAAGCTGTATGTGCACGTCAAATCAACGCAGTTATCGACACTTACGGTGTTGAAGCTCTAAACGGCGCAATCATCGCTTACGAACCAATCTGGGCTATCGGTACTGGTAAAGCAGCAACAGCTGAAGATGCACAACGCATCCACGCTTCTATCCGCGCACTTATCGCTGCGAAAGACGAAGCAGTTGCAGCACAAGTAATCATCCAATACGGTGGTTCTGTTAAGCCAGAAAACGCTGAAGCTTACTTCTCGCAACCAGACATCGACGGTGCTCTAGTTGGCGGCGCTTCTCTAGACGCGAAAAGCTTCGCAGCAATCGCTAAAGCAGCGGCTAAAGCAAAAGCTTAATCTCGTTTTTACTCAGAGTCGAAATAACAAAGGGATGCATCATGCATCCCTTTTTGTTTGCGTGTTATCCACTCGGAGTACACCGATAGGAAGTTCTGAATTATGCTGGCTCAGCAATTTTCACGGTTGGTTTTTTCGCGAGATCCGCACTGGAATCCTTCTTATAAAGGTTCTCGTAGCAGTAATTTGTGGCTTCAATGTAACCTTCTACACTACCGCAATCAAAGCGTTGACCTTTAAATTTGTATGCCAAAACACAACCAGATTGAGCTTGTTGCATCAACGCATCGGTGATTTGAATCTCGCCACCTTTGCCCGGTTCTGTATTTTCAATCAGCTCAAAGATATCAGGTGTCAGAATGTAGCGACCTATAATCGCTAGATTGCTAGGTGCAGTGCCTGGTTCTGGCTTTTCAACCATGTTATCAATGCGGAAGATATCATCTTTGATCATCTCGCCAGCAATCACACCGTATTTATGCGTTTCTGATTCCGGCACTTCTTGTACCGCAATGATTGAACAGCGGAACTGTTTGTACAGCTCAACCATTTGCGCTAGAACGCCTTTGTCCTCACTCACACAAAGGTCATCCGCGAGTACAACAGCAAACGGTTCATCACCGACCAATTCACGTCCCGTAAGAATAGCGTGACCTAAGCCTTTCATTTCACGCTGACGGATGTAAGTGTAACTCGCAGAATCAATCAAAGAACGAATATCATCAAGCAGCGCTTCTTTACTTGTACCGCTAATTTGATGCTCTAGCTCGTAGTTTTTATCAAAGTGATCCATCAGGGAGTGTTTGCCACGACCTGTGACGATGCACATACCGTCCATACCGGCTTCAATCGCTTCTTCAACACCATATTCAATCAATGGCTTGTTCACCACTGGCATCATTTCTTTCGGCATCGACTTAGTCGCAGGAAGGAAACGTGTACCGTAACCCGCTGCAGGGAATAAACATTTTTTAATCATAACCATTACCAACTAAAAAAAGGCTCCTCTGAGGGAGCCTATTATATTATTTGAATATAAAGACGAATTAATCGCTACCAAACAGGTCACGGGTGTAAACTTTATCAGCTACATCAGCAAGCTCTTCAACCATACGGTTAGAGACAATCACATCTGCACTTTGTTTAAACTCATTCATATCTTTGATTACACGTGAGTTAAAAAACTCATCTTCCTGAAGTACTGGCTCATATACCACTACTTCGATGCCCTTTGCCTTAATACGCTTCATAATGCCTTGAATAGACGAAGCGCGGAAATTGTCTGAGCCAGACTTCATAATTAAGCGGTAAATGCCCACAACTTTTGGTTCTCGCTTGAGAATAGATTCTGCGACAAAATCTTTACGAGTGCGGTTTGCATCAACAATCGCTCCGATAATGTTATTTGGAACATCCTGGTAGTTTGCTAACAGCTGCTTTGTATCTTTCGGTAAGCAGTACCCACCGTAACCGAATGACGGGTTGTTGTAGTGATTGCCAATACGAGGATCTAAGCCTACACCTTCAATAATTTGGCGAGCATCAAGGTTATGTGCTTCAGCATAAGAATCTAATTCATTGAAGTAAGCTACGCGCATCGCTAGGTACGTGTTTGAAAACAATTTAACCGCTTCTGCTTCTGTAGAGTCAGTAAACAGAACCGAAATGTCTTCTTTTACCGCACCTTCGACCAGAAGGTTAGCGAACTTCTCAGCACGTTCGCTGCGCTCACCAACGATGATACGAGAAGGGTGGAGGTTATCGTAAAGTGCTTTACCTTCACGAAGAAACTCAGGAGAGAACATAATATTTTGACAACCGCGTTCTTCTTTAATACGCACAGTGTAACCTACTGGAACTGTCGACTTAATGACCATAACCGCATCTGGATTAATTGCCATCACATCTTTAATCACAGCTTCAACTGAAGATGTGTTAAAGTAGTTCGTTTGAGGGTCATAATCCGTTGGTGTGGCAATGACAACAAACTCTGCGTCTTTGTAAGCCAGCTTTTTATCTAGCGTCGCGATAAAGTTGAGTTCTTTGTTTGCAAGGAAATGTTCGATTTCCGCATCAACAATTGGAGATTTCTTGTCATTCAACAAGTCCACTTTTTCTTGGATAATATCAACCGCCACAACCTCATGGTTTTGTGACAATAACATGGCATTGGACAAACCGACGTAGCCCGTGCCTGCTACAGCAATTTTCATTTTTATTTCCTATTATTTAACTGACGCTAGCATATCAAAACACCGACACTCTCGGTAGAGTGCGGTGATTAACTAAAAGCCTAACTAGCAACACAACTTAATTTAATTGAGTACCCAAGTAACGCAAATAAGCATTGCGAATGCGCAGCTTGTTCTGCTCAAAGTACTCTTGACCATAACGGCCTCGGTTAAAGTAGCGGCGAAGCATACTATTATCCATCACGAGTTCATCACCCTGGCCTGCTACCAAATAGTTTGTATCGTTGCCAACTCGTGTCGTAACGTTGAAATCATAAGCCTCGTTACCACGAACTTGTATCACTCCCGGTGACATATCACGCCATGGCGTTAATGGCAGCTTTACTGAAACAGTGACAAACTGCTCTTCGTCTGTATCATTAAACTTTGTCACCTGATAACTTGCCGATACTGCTATGTCCTCAAACCAATGTGAGGTCGTGAATTTTGCGCCGACATCCCCCTTCCAAAACTCTCCAGCAGTCGCATTAAACTGCCAATCCCACTCAGGCATAGAGTATGTATAACGAGTTAAAAAGGTTTGGCGATCTGGGTTCGCATAACCATTTTTGTCTTTTTCGTCTTGATGTTGGAAATAGCTCATCTCTAATCCCAACCAATGGTTGCCCGATTGAGAGAACCAAGCTGATTCACTACGCGCACCGATATAATCCGACTTAACCAAGCCTAGGGAAACTTGGTTAGCTATATCGACATATGGTAAACGGAAGAACTGATGTACCATTGCACGCTCAATCTCGTTCTCGTATACGCTGTCTTCGAAATACCCACCCTCTTCAAAATCATCACTTTCTGCTAAAGGTAAAATATGACGAACATCTATTGCCGCGCCAGGCCATAGGTAGGTGTATAAGTTGCTAGACATAGCAAAAGAGTAATCATACACACCGTACTCGGTTGCAAAACCATGCCTTACCATAGGAGAAAATACGATCTGCGAACCTAAAGTGCCTGAATTGACTCGTTCCGTTTTCCAATCAACCATGTCTAATCTTTCCGACAAGTCGCGCGTGATAAACTGAATGTCATCACAAACTGCGCTGCCATTGACAAAACTTTGGTAACAGTTAGCGTCAGACAAAACGCTGACCACTGGTTTTTGGTTGGCAAGCATCACAAGTTCAAATTGATCCGATGCAGCGCCTATATCTTGCGCCGCATTTTGACCTAAATGACTCGACACTATACCCAGAGCGACACCTAGTCCGTCAACTTGGTTATGGTTGTAGCGGCGGTTTTCTAAAGCCACCACAACTTTGTCATTTGATACGCCCACTTCAACATTAACGAAGCCTTCATTTTTTAACGCACTAACCAAAGAGGAAATTGACGCTTGTTGCGCTTTGTTTTGCTCAACGACTAAACGATCCATTAACGTCATATTATTCTTCGCGTAGTCGCGAGAGCGAGAGTATTCCGTTATCAATGGCATCGAGAGTGCAGCACTCCAAACGCTTGAACCATCCGATTCATGACCAGAATAAATCTGGTAACTTAATGAGGCGGTTATATCATTAGGCAGTAAATTATCGGGAGTAAACACTTTTATAGAAGAGTTAAATTCTACTGAATCGTACTCTCCTACTAGTTGAACAAAGTCAAAAGGTTGGTATTCAAAGCCACCAAAAGGGCCATCTAGAACACCCATCAAACGCTCTTCTGACTGACCGAAACCAGCAGAAACCCTTAAGGGAAGTGCATTAAACGTATAATCAGCGACGGCAAAATTAGTCATGAGCTTATTTGCAGCCCCACCGACATCTTGCATACCCAAAGCAAAATCTAAGTTCTCATTCCCCCAAAAATTGGGAACCTGATACTTCAGTGATAATGATAAATCTCGAATACCGCCACAGCCTGTTTTAAAACAGTTCGAGTTATAATCATAAGTAACGATACTACCATGAGCATCTAACCCTTCAATGAGGCCGAAAGATACTTTTATAGAATCTAAACCTTGCACCTCGTCAAGCCAAGGGCGCCCTTGGGCAAAAGATACACCAAAGTCGCCATACTCTTTCACTTGAGCATTAGGGTTAAAAACCAGTCCACTAAAGCTTTGGTTAGAATTTAGCGTCTGCAATTCGTTTGCCGCGACGCCACAACTAAAAGCCAACGATAGGGTAATTATCGTTACTTCATCCACTGAAATCTTTTTGAACATAACTCTTTATTTTATTTAGTTTTGCTAGCTGGCACGGAGACCTTCTGCTTGAGTTTTTTCTTTTTGAAAGCAATCTTCCACTGCGTCCAAGTATTTTTGTATGACTAACTGCTCATCAAACTCTCGTTCAACTTTTTGACGACTGAATTGTCCCATTGTTAACCTTTCTTGATGAGTGAGGTTGATCACCAAATCCAGTTTTTCAATCAAACTCTCTGTCGAGCGAGGAGCACATAAATAACCATTGACTCCATCGTCAACCGTTTCACGACAACCAACATTGTCGGTTGTTACTATGGGTTTCCCCATTGCTGCCGCTTCAAGTAACGATTTAGGAACTCCCTCTCGATAGAATGAAGGAAGCACCATGCAATCTACCTTCGCAATCTCCTCTTCTACACAATCAGAAGTGCCAAGATAACTTACAATGCCTTCATCAACCCACTTTTGCATATCGCTACTAGAGACAGCTGAAGGGTTATTAACATCAAGAAAACCTAGTAATCGAAATTCAACCTTATCACCATGCTTAGACTTCAATGCACGGGCCGCTTCAACGTAGTGACCAATGCCTTTGTCGTACAACATTCTGGCAATCAATAAAAAGCGAATTACACCGTCATCATTTGCAGGGCTAACTTGAAAACGGTTGAGATCAGCTCCCGAACCAGGTAGACGATCAACAAGATACGATGGCGCTAACCGGTTCTCCAAAAACAACGCTTTATCGTCTTCATTTTGAAAGAAGATCTTACTTGCTTTAGATTGGCTCATTTTATACAGCAATCTGGCAATCTTAGACGTAAGGCCTTCATTAATAAAGACCATACCTAAGCCGGCAATATTATTGACCGACTTAGGGCCAACAAAATGCCCAGCTAACGTACCGTAGATATTATTCTTTGGAGTAAAGTTCAGTACCACATCGGGTTTGACGCTCTTAAAGATTTTGATAAATGAGAAAAACGTACCAATATCTTTAACAGGGTTTGTACCCCCTTGGTCAATGTTGATATGACAAAAGCTTGCTCCAAGTGATTCAAGCTTCGGTGAGTAATCATCTTTAGGGGCTATAGCTACAACCTGATAACCAGCGTCCAACAACGCCGTAATGGTGTTTCTTCTGAAATTATATAAATACCAACTTGTATTTGCTGAAATCGCAACCGTTTTCATCTAACTACCTAAACCTTATAAAACTCGCGATACCAATCAACTAAGGCTTGAACGCCCTGTTTAAGACCAACTTGGGGTTTGTAGCCAGTCGCTTCGAATAAATCAGAGGTATCAGCATAAGTCTTATACACATCACCAGGCTGCATCTCGCGGAAGTTCTTTTTCGCTTCAATACCAAGCGCAGATTCGATTTCCGTGATGAAGTCCATAAGGTTAACTGGACTACCGTGACCTATATTGTAAACAGAATATGGAGCAGAACTAGAAGCAGGCGTACCGGATTCAACGGTCCAGTCGTCATTTCTTTGAGGGATAACCTCAGAAATACGTACAATACCTTCAACAATGTCGTCAATGTAAGTGAAGTCTCGCCACATATCGCCATTATTGTTTATATCAATTGTATCGCCCTCTAATATCTTCTTAGTGAAAATAAAAGGTGCCATATCAGGACGGCCCCATGGACCGTAAACGGTAAAGAACCGCAATCCAGTCGTAGGTAAGTCATACAAGTGAGAATATGAATGTGCCATTAACTCATTTGATTTCTTCGTCGCTGCATACAAAGAAACTGGATGGTCAACCGTATCACTTGTTTCAAAAGGTGTTTTTTGATTCAAGCCATAAACAGAAGATGACGATGCGTAAACTAAATGCTTAACTTTTGAATGTCGGCACCCCTCTAGGATGTTTAGGTGACCAACTAAGTTAGAATCGGCATAGGCCATCGGGTTTTCTATAGAGTATCTCACACCAGCTTGAGCTGCTAAGTGGATAACACAATCAAACTGGTTGTTAGCGAAGAAATCAGCTACAGCTTGTCTATCCGAGAGATCCATCTTTACAAACTCGAATCGCTCACTATTATTGATCGCCAGTAGTCGAGCTTCTTTAAGATTAACATCATAGTAGTCATTAATATTATCTACACCAACAACACTCGCACCTTTACTCAAAAGTACTTCAATGGTTTTAGCGCCAATAAAACCCGCTGCGCCAGTTACTAAATATTTCATTATAATTTCCAATTTAAATGCTAAGCCAAAATAATTAGACAAGATAAATATTTTTAGTAGTACTCCTACTTCCAAAAACCACCAAGATATAAATCGTCTTCGTATGAACCAAATTTATCCCAACCACTAGCTGGACAAAAGGTCATTTCTCCAAAATATATTTTACCATCAACATTAAACATATCTACACGTACATAATTAAATGGTTCTGATAATAAAACGGCCATATCAACCATACTTGAAAAATCTTGTGGTAAATGAATACTAGAAGGTCCATGATTGTATTCAGAGAATTGAATATGATATTTATTCCCATTTAAATCATATAATGTTTTAGTGCAGTTTGGAGTATTATATTCAGAATTTATTTGTAGTAAAATTAATTCTCCATTATTAAAAACATGAAACTTATAATCTAGCAAAGCAGAATTATCTTTATTCTCTAGAAGTTTTTCTATAAGAATCGTAGGGGTTTCTATATCATAAAATAGCTCATCAATTCCTTTTCCAGGCATCAAATTCAAATATCCATTAAACTCATCACATAGTGCATTTAAATCTACATTATCTCTATCTAGGATAACTTTGACATTAACGCCCCCTCCCCCATTACTAGATTTAATAACAAACTTATCTGGAATATCATTAAATTGCGATAATTCTAATTTCTCAGTACTAAGTAAAAGAGGAACTAAGAAATCATCACCAATTGTGTTTCGAACATAATGTCTCACTTGTAATTTATCTGCAAATTTTGAATAATTACTCGGGTCATCGTAGAGCTTTCGACTCTGAATTTTTTCATTCAATGTCTTTGGAGAAATTAAATTTGGATAGTATCCATGTGTAATAAAAAACCTAAGAATAATATAAAATTTCTTTGGTAAAAAAAAACGGATAAAATCACGTGAAAAGTACTTCACTTTATTTTTAAAATACATTGGTGGCACCTACGAGTAATCATTGTAAATTTTGATTGTTTATTATTCAATTATTGCTTTACACAAAACAATAACCCGTTTCAGGGTGGAATTTTTTAATTTAACGAAACTATTAAAAACCATATTTTTACTTCTAATATCAATAATTTTTCATTTACTCTTTCGCATTGATAAATAGTAGTCTAAAGTTTAATGGATTACTTTTAAAGTTCTTTAACGCTTTGACAGTATTAAGTATATTCTATCTTATTACATATAAATTAGCATATACTCAATATGAACTAACTTATCACTAATAATCTATATTGAAGAACAACGGAAATTTTTGCTCACTTTTCTTAACACGAGGTTTATCAAAACGACCATCATGACATTAATATTTACATAAACCATAACAAATAAAAATATTATTAATATTTCCTGGCTAACTTAACACAATCAAAAATTAGAAAGTATTTTTATTTCCAAAGCACACACTAAGAATATTAAATATTTCTCAACATTACATTTAACGGATTACGTTAAAACTGAATTAGCGTCTAAATACTTTCGGTGCTTAGATTGACTTTTTAAATCAAGAGTGATTAAAAATCATTTTTATTTTATCTACTAACTCTCTCTTTAAAATAAGATATGAAATTGTTCTAAATATTGAGATATACCAGTAAATATCAGTAAAACAGGGGTTATCTAGCTTATACCTTAGGCCACTCCTTAGTTGACTATGTCTATTTTTACCACTTATACCACCACTTCTAATTTCACACTTTACAAGTACATCTGATAAATTTTCACACTTTTCATTCAGCATTGCTTTATGAAAGTATACTAAATCTTCTGTATGTGAATACGTCGTTGGATAAAATCCAATTGAATCGATCAACTCAACTCTAAAGAAAACAGTTGGATGAACGAAACATGTTTTTGCCCACCTTGATCTTTTTAATTCATCATGAGTTAGTGGAACATTTGTTTTAAACGAGTAATCACTATCTGGGTTAAAAAATTCAACATTTGATCCTACCAAGAAAGTATTTTTATTTTCCTGAAGATATTCATATTGGATTTTAAATCTATTTACTATATTTAGATCTGCACAGTCTAAACGTGCGATAAATTTAAATTTTCCCAGAGATTTAATTTCAGATAAGCCTTGATTAAGAGCACCAACAATTCCTTTGTTAACTTCATAGCGAATTACCACTACTTGAAACGGGTATCTTTGTTCGTTAATAGTTATAGGGTTTTCACTTCCATCATCAACAACAAAGACCGTAAAATTATTATTCTCTTCATCTATAGAGTTTAATGTTTTTACTAATGATAAACTATCATTATATGCTGGAATTAATACAGCTAAATCATCCATTTTCAGGTCCTAGCAATTCTTTATACATTGAAAGATTTGAGTTTACCAAAGAGGAGAAATTAAACTTGTTTTCTAGAATACAGGTCGCATTATCTGAAATTGTCATTCTTTCTAAACTTGACATTTTATAGATCTTTTCTAGTGCACATACTAAAGACTCTACTTTATTAGGGTCCACCAAAATGCCATTTTTATTATCAATTACAAGTTCGCATCCACTTGTGAGCATGGTGTTAATTACAGGAATTCCAACACTCATAGCTTCTAAAGGGGCAAGAGAGAAGCACTCAGCAAAGCTTGGAAAAATTGCAACATCATATATTTTATAGAATTCAAGTAATTCGGATTTTTTCTTCATTCCGTGAACTATAATATCATCTGAAATAATAATATGCTCTAATATATTCAAATCACGACCAACAAGGTGTAACTTTGAATTAGGGTACTTTTTAACAAAAATATTCCACGCCTCGTATAATACAAGAACTCCTTTCAGCTGAGACAACGTTCCTGCATACACAACATTGAATGTAGAATCTAAATCAAAATTGGTTTTTCTAAGCTCAGTTGGCTTTACACCATTATAAATGGTTTCAATATCAATATTTAGACCAAAATACTTTTTAGTTTTTAAAGCCGTATAGTTACTAACTGAAATAACTTTATCAGCGGTATTAAGAACATTTTTCTCTAAAACTTTTCTAAGGAAGTATTTTATATTTTTTGGTCGATTAAACTCATGCGAAAAATAAACAACAGAACCATGCAGTCTAATGACTTTTTTTGCGTTTAGCTTTGGCCAAAAAGCTGTTAGACCAATGTTTTCTTGACACTCAACTATATCTATAGACATTGTATCAACTAATTCTTTAACACTTTTAAACAATTTGATTCTTGATAAAAGCTCACTACTCATTATTTTCTTTAGTCTATAAACTGCAACTCCGTTGACATTTGTTACTTCATTCTCTAAAAGGTTGTCATAATAACCAATAACATAAACAGCATGTCCTAGTTTTACTAATTCTTCACTGATCTCCTTTGTAAAGGTACCTATACCACCATTAACATAAGGTGGATATTCATTACAAACAAAACATATTTTTAATTTATTTCTCATTGAATATTTCATTGTTGATTTCAATTAATTTAAATAATATATTATGCTCAATTAACCGCATAATAAAAACTCATACATTGAATATGTTCACAGGCCTAAGGTGAGGTTAATAAAACCCTTACCCTACAAGAAATGACGAAAGATAGTTAGAATTCCGATTGTGCTTATCTAATCCCACCTTAACGATTTTTCATTATATTTATGTAGCCGATCACTGCTAAATTATCGCCTTCAAACTATAGCTTAAACTTATTTTCAATCGCCACAACATCACCTTGAGTTACCTCCTAAAGTATTTACCCATTCAGAAAAGCACGATTGTAGACGATTAAGAGTGATCAGATTGATGACTCTCTATTGTGTCGTAAACAGGAATCCCTTTTCAAAATCGCCATATTGCCTTAGCTAATCGATACATGCGATCAGAGTGCTGCTGTCATAAATAAGACGATATCGGTAAGCTTATATTCTACTTTTCATGATTTCTAATGGGCATTGGAATCCTAAATATGGTTCAAGTAGATTAATCGGCTCATAGTGCTAACATCACTACTGTAAGAATCAGTATATGACTACAGATATAATTGAACTCAATCCGATCCGAAAATTAATCCTATTTACTTGGCATCGGGATATGAATTGAGAAAGTTTACTTGATCTGTCAGGAAGGTTTTGTTTCACAAAGACTTTGTGTAATATTGATCTGAACTCAGGTTTATAAATTATAAATAAATCGAAGAATTATAAAAAATGAAAACTAAAAGCATAGAAGATATATAACAAAACCTTGAACCCATCGATAGCCGGCTAAATATACTGGTTAAAAGTATAGGAAGCAAAGCCCAACTGTAAGCATATACTCTATCAGAGTATGGTATAAATGACATGATATTCGCTATAGCATTTATAATAAAAAAGATTTTTATTATAAATAACTCACTAATTGAAATATCAAAAAACTTATATTTTTTCTCATAGAGAATATACATGAATGGATAAAGAGAAAATGCGACAAATTGAGGCTTAATACCTGTAACATAATCACCTTGGTAATCAGTATTAAGGTAAGCTTCGTATCTGTTTGATATAATACCTTCAAGACTCGATATATCAATAGCTGAAGATATATCAACTATACCTATAATCAAAGATATTAAATATATTAAAACCAATGTCCTTAAAGAAAATACATAGCTAAATATAGCAAGAGAAAAAATAATAGCAGTGGAGTGAAAATTAAAAGCAAGCAGTATAAGTAACACTGATATTATCCAAAATCTATTCATTATCATAGAAACAAATAGATAACAGACAACTATTGCAATACTCTGTCTAAATCCAGTAACAGAATATAATGCAAAAAATGTCGAAAGTGTAAATAAAAAAAAGAATGTAGTAAAAGAACTATGATGATTTACTTTCTTTGATAAATAAAAACCTGAAATAAATAAACTTACTGGATAGGAAAGTAAATATATTGTTTCATTTTCAAATATATTAAGAAATTTTGTGTAGTATATAAAGCCAACTCCCCACACATTAATTCCATCTAAATAATCAGGATGATTAAATGTATATAAGTATGTTAGTGCATCTCCACTAAACTCTCTAAATATTATTACATAACCTAATGACAAACTAGAAAAAAAAACAAATGGTATAATATAAGTTGGCTTATCTCTTATACTGGTGCATTGTATTATCAAAAAAAAACACACACTGAAAATATATAAAAAATAAAATAATTCGTTCAGTGAGCTACTTAAATTTAGCACTTTAATTTCTCATCAATTCTTTTATTAACTTCATATAACTTTCAACCTTAGAGGCATCTATCTTTCTCGCAAAAATAGCTCCTTCCAATCGCATTTTTTCTATACTTTCAACATCTACAAACTGCATTCCTTTCTTTTTCGAACTGCTATTCCAATCAATATAGTGTACTGCATGTAAGTTAGTATTACATTTATCTACTATTTTAGGCTTAGATTTCTTTATAAGATTGAAGTATAACGTTTGAAAATACAATTCATCAGGAGCATGCATAGTACTAAACTCTTTCATAAAGAAGTCATGATCAAGTGAAAGGATTTTTTCTACTGTATCATGACTTAAGCACCACCACTGAGATCCTTTATAGTAGTTATGGAAACTAAAGCTCTTTTTTATCGGTTTTAATGATAGAATTTTATTAATCAGTCTCGCCAAATGGATCCTATAATGTGCTTTATATTGCACCTCACCAACATTTGTCAAGTTTGAGTTATAATTATGATATTTAAATATACTATTGTGGAGATGATTATTTTTGTCCTCACGTCTTATTTCATTCCATACCGAAATAAAATCTTTCTTAAGATTTAATTTATCTTCTATCTCCTTCATAGATACAATTGGACAGTCAGATCCACTAATGAGTAAGTATTTATCAAAATTATATTTCTTTGATTCTTTAAGTAAGTTTAAAGTAGATTTAACTAAAGATATTGTACCCCACCTGTTTATAATTCTTTCCTCTCCAAGAATTAAGGAACCAGGTAACTCTTTAAGATAAAGCTCTTCATCATTATTTATACTAGCTCTATCAACATGAATAAATATTTCATGCCTATTTTGTTTGCAAAACGTTGCTAGACTTTTCACATATTCAAAATTATCATGACATAAACATAAAAAAGCGATTTTCATGCATTATCCTTGGTTAATAATTTCTCTAATAATGGAATGGTCATAATTTCTATTACTCTTAAAATTAAATTCTGTCTTTAAAAATAATTCAATTTCTTCAGAAATGTTTATTTCTCGATCATTTATCAACTTTACATAGTTGAAGTTAGAAATCCAGTTTTTATATGTCTCTTCAATTTTATGATTACTATTTCTTATCACGAGGCATGGAGTGTTTGTTATAAACGCAAATATCATTCCATGTAACCTATCAGTAACCACTAGCTTCGAATTAGCAAACTTAGTCCAAATCTCGTCAAGAGCACTAATTCTAGAATCCCAATTTAAATTATTTATGCCAATATGAGTATCCGTAAAAGTAACATCACTAATTGAAGATAATTGCTTAATCAGTAGAGTTCTTTTCTCTTCTGAGAAGATTGACTCACTGTCATTTCTAATACAACAGATAATACCATTTCTATTATTATTCTGATCATTACCCTTTACATCTTTCAGACTAAGTACAATGTCAGGACAAAGATAAATATTATTTGAAATATTTTTCTTCATAAACTCATAGGATTTCTTTTCTCTTCCAATAAGATGGAAGTTACGATGGCGCTCATAAATTTTTTTTGATCTTTTAAAACTTTTTAATCCATCTTTTGTTTTAGTAAAGTCAATTGTTTGAGGAAAAGAAATAATTTTATTATTTGGAAAACTCTTTAACCATTCAAGTCGGCAATTCTCAATATCTTGATATTGATCAGTCATGTTTCCACCACCAACAATTGTAATAATATCTTCAGGCGTTATCTCTGTCTTAATCTTTTTTATATTTGTTAAGTTTTTGCTAATAGGAACATCAACAACTTGGTAATCTTTAATATTATTTTTTAAGTACTGATATTGAGCATAACTAATTGCAACATCACCAAGATTCCCATAGTCTGCTGCTAAAGTGATATATATCTTCTTTTTTCTTTGTTCACCAAGATAATTAATGTTATCACGTTCAATAAAAGATTTAATGTGTCTTTTAATTACATTGGGAATGTATTTTTTCATTTTTAGCCTATTAGTTTTTTAAAATCTTGATACTTAGCAAATGGGAGTATAATCACTACAACTAAAAGTAGGTTCAATGTTGTTGCAGCTGTTAATCTAAAAATAAAATCAGTTACGGTATTAACAATAATTAAATCCGATATTATTTTATTTGTATATATTGTTACTGTGGCAATGACAATTGTCATAAAAAGATAAGTGTAAAATGTAAGTATTGAAAATTTGTTTCCTTTTAACATATATGGCATAAAAATATTATTTTTCATAAACATTGTTATCGTACAAATTATTATATAGGAATATTGAATTTCATACTGGATGTTAAAAGTTTCTATGGCCAAAATCAATATGATATTAATAAATCCAAAAATTAATGTACTTAACCCTGAATACTTATCTTTTTTCAGACCTAACGCTAGTACCCATATACCAGCAGAAGTAGCTGATAGTGGTAAATGTACTAGCATCAGTTGAGTCAAAATCACTAAATCCTGATCAAACTCTCCTATCCATAAAGTATAAAAATCACTCAAATTTGAAAACAACGTACCACTTATAATACTTAACACAACCCCACTAATTAGCATGCTTCCTAAGTAGCAGTTATAAGCGTCTTCTAGTTTTCCTTCTTTAAAATATTCTAATATTTTTGGCTCAAATAAATTATTAACTAAAGAGGAAATATTCTTAATTTGGGTGATAATTAATAATGATATGGAGTATAAACCTACTACCTTGAGAGTTTGGTATTTATTGAGTAATATTATACCAAGTGAAAAGTATAACATCGCTCCTAATTGATTTAATACCATCCAAGAGGAGGACTTAAGCATCTCGTAGATATTTTTTAATCTTGGTTTTACGATAGTCCACTTAAATCCAATTTCACTGACAACTCTATTAAATATAAATAAGACTACTCCAGTTAGACAAAGCAACATTAGACTATAATAGATCAAACCAATATTATAAAAGTGGATACTTATAGCGATGATACTATAGAAAACAGATTTATATATAAAATCACTGACACTAGACATATAAAGCATGTTTTTAGAAAAAAATATTGCTCTATATACAGACATAAACATTCTAATAAAAAAAGAAATTATTGTTATTACTAGAAATATTATGATTTCTTTATCATAGTTTGTATTGTATAAGAAAATAGAGAAAATAAACATACTTATAGTAACAATTAAAGAATATGTTATATATACTTCTGATATTTTTTCATTAACTTCCGATGTTGACTTTGAATATATTAAGCTTCTTCCTAATATTATTGATAATGCTGTTACAAATATAGCTATATAATCGAGAGAAACATTTATCGATGTTATTAAACCATATGTTTCCACTCCAAAACCATTTATAATATATGGTGTGGTTATTATTACTACTACAATATTAATAACATAAACAGCGAATTTATATTTCGCGTTTTTTAAAAACATATTTTATATATAACCTTATATCGTATTCAAAAATTATGCATTCATATCGATGTTAAATCTTAGACTTACTTAATTTACAAATGTATAAATCCCCTACGACAATTGCATTAAATCTCCGTTATACAAGGGCTTGTCAGCACTATGTGACTTTTCACTGCCTAATGATCATTTTTGTTTATCTTCACTTAGCACACTGGACCAGCCCTACTGCACCTAGAGATAACTTATTGAACCATTAAGAGATACACCAAATATTACTAATAACAAAAGACAACAAGCAAACAGTGCTAAAAATGCAATCAACATTGTTAGTTACTTAATTCCCGAAAATAAGTCTATCCCCCAATAGAAGAACAGATAAATGATAGTCCGGCTCTCTGAAAAATATGATTTAGATGCTCTCTATTTACTTGGAAAAGCGATTACTCTCACTAATTCAACGGAACATGATGGTTGCGATGTCCATAAGCGGTAATACAATGACCAATGTTCCATTTCGGAGGTTAAATTCAAAGAACTCTCGGCTGTTGACTATCACGGATGAGCATCCATATGCGTGAGAAAGGATATAAACATGCTGCCAGCATCACCCTAAAGATTTGGAATCGATTGCCAAACGGAAGTCAGTAAGTCAAAGGACAATAAAGAACAATCGTGGTTACGCCGACAAAGCAAAAAACTCACTAAGGTAGCATTGGCCGATATAAAAAGAAGCGAAAGGGACTGATTAACTCGCTCATAACTAGGCTGCTAAATAGCCATTTTCCATATACCCTTTGTACCTTGGACATCGGAAATGCTTCCAAAATGAGGCAGAATTATTGAACCTAAAGTGCAGAAAGACATCACTTCATCTCAGTATTCGCTTACTACTGAGACTGTATTGATTCATTTTGAGACAGTCAGTTTTCACTAACTCTTTGGAATTGCTTGATTTGGCCTATTTTGGCCCCCCCCTGCCCCAATAGGCCTTTTCTATTAACTTCGACTTGGACGTAAACTGCAGTGCTAAAGTATCAAGTATCTTATTGAACCAAGAAGAAATGCGCCAAATATGGCTAATTACCGAAAAATAGCATGCAAACAAAATCAAGAAAGCAACAAACATTATTGATTCACTAATGCCAACAAAATCTGCCCACAAACCGATAGCGGCACAAATTGATGCCATCGAACAGATGAAAATTAACGTAGCACCTGGTGAAAGCCCAATACGTTGGCAAATATGGTGTAGATGTTCTCTGTCTGGTTGGAATGGTGACTGACCTTTACGAACGCGACGAATCATAATGGTTGCCATGTCCATCAAGGGTAAAGCTATCAACCACAGCGCTGTAACGGGCTTAAAAGCTACAGCTCCTGGCTCTTGTGTGCCGCGAATCAGCATCCAGACCACAGTAAAGCCGATGAACATACTGCCTGCATCACCCATAAAGATCTTAAAGCGACGACCAAGTGGGAAACCTAAGTTCAGGAAGATGTAAGGAAGCATCGCAGTCACGATCATTAAACAGATCGTGGCTAAATATTCGTTTCCATTGTAGGCAAACACAATACCTAATGCTGTAAAGGTGACCGAGGCTAACCCGCCCAGCAAGCCGTCTATACCATCAACCATATTAAATGCGTTAATGGCGCCTATTACCGCGATCACGGTGATCACCGCGCCAGCAACTTCATTCAGGGCAATGGTTTCGCTTCCCATTAGATAACCTAAATCGTGTAAGCTGTGACCTCCGATGTAAATCATCGCAAGGGATATTCCTGCTTGGATAATAAGGCGAATTTTGAAACTTACATCGTAATAGTCATCTAATGCGCCGAGCACGATGAGTACAGCTGAACAAGATAAGTAGAGTGATAGGTTGTCATTCATTGGTAGGAACAGAAGGAACCCCACCAGTATGGTAGAGAAAATAGAGATCCCTCCTACAAGTGGTACCACACCTTGGTGAAGCTTTCTTGCATTGGGTTTATCTACTAGACCTACGCGCTTAGCGACCTTGCGCATAACAAAAAGTAGAACGAACGACAAAATAAATACAAATAAATATGCATTATTCATGATAGCCAACTGTGTTATTAAATAAGTTTGAGGTAAATCTATAACGCATCCGACTGATTCCCTTTACGGATTCCATTGCATCACAGGTCCGATACTGCTTATTCTTTTTCGCTCATATCTGAATAAGCCGAACCTAAGAACAAGCAGGTGATTTTTTGGCGTGACAAAACCACATTAGACAACATGGGTTGTAACGCACAGCAAACGCTAATTTTTAATATTGAATATGTAAGTAACTGAATCACGCCGATACTCGCTCATGACGGTCACGGGTTCACAGCTTTTTTATAGGCAGGCCAAATACAAAGCTTGTATATGCTAACGGTTTGAGCCGACAGTTAACTACTTCTACACGCTTAGTGCTTGGTTTTGATAGGTATGAGAAATGGAGATTTAAATTGTAACCTATGCCTAACCAACATTTGCTCACCACTTTGTTAGCTTTGAGCGTCCCTCTGACAAAAGGGAATTACATAAATTTGTAATAGTTCTCGTTTTTTATAAATCAATCTTGCCAGAAATGCACTTAGGTGCTTATTATTATTGAAAATTCTTTAGTTTGACCTCTTTCTTTTATTAGGAAGGAGGCTTCAACGGTGATTTGGGCACGCTACCGCCCCTAGGTCTGGCTCCTAGAAGCAAGTTTTTGCACGTAATGTGAACGGTTGCATTTCCAAACAGGAGACGAATTGTATAGTAAACACGTTGCAACTAAAAGTAGAACGTGTAAAAAGCTTACAAAAAAATGTCTTTTTTCTGACACTTATGCCGTCATAAATGTGGCGTGTTTTATAAAATTATAATTATCAGACACCCATTTACCCAACGAGCACTAAACAGCTTACCCAACGAGCACTAAACAGCCAGTGACGCTGATTCCAAAAGCTTAAATGAAAATAGTTGCAATAATATGAATTGCATCACAAGCGGTTGCAATGAAACGTAGTCAATTTTATGACGAATATCTAAGTCTCTCTAAACTTTCAGTTTTGCCATTTTCTTTCTCCTATTTTGCTTGCCTACAATACGCTCACTTATTCACTATCTGCCTGCTTACCCTACCTACTGAGCGATTTACCGAATCACTGCCAAATAGTGAGGTTTGGCTATGTGTAAAATAGATACTCTCAAGCGTAAGCTAGCAAAGGTAAAAGCGTCGTTTTGTTATGAAAGTACTGCACCACGGTGGGAAAAATACGGTTACTGGCTCTTGTCACGAGCTCGTGTTACAAAATAGAAGTGTGCTGATCGACTGTGGTTTGCTACAAGGCCAAGACCATGCTCAGCAGCAGAGTTGGGATCTCGATTTTTCTATCGCTCATCTCAAAGCGGTAGTGCTGACCCATTCTCATATCGATCATATTGGTAGGCTGCCTTGGCTATTAGCAGCTGGCTATAAGGGCCCTATCTACTGTACGGAAGCCACCGCTGAGCTCGTGCCGCTTATGTTAGAAGATGGTTTAAAGCTCCAATTGGGTATGCGGCGTCATCAAAGAGAGAAAGTGCTCGATTTTATTCGAGCGCTTATTCGTCCTTGTCCTTACTCAGTGTGGGTAGAAATAGAAGAGAGTACTTCTCTTCGCTTTCAACCTGCTGGGCACATTTTAGGCTCAGCATATGTTGAATTTCATTTATCAAACCAAGAGGTTGTTGTTTTCTCCGGGGATTTGGGACCTCGCAACACACCTCTCCTACCGGATCCCTTATCACCGGAAAAAGCTGACTACCTGTTTATCGAGTCGACTTACGGCAATAAAACTCACGAGGATGTAGAGTCTCGCAGCAGGCGATTACTTTCTATTATTGAGCACGCACTTAGGGATGGTGGCGTAATTGTGATACCAGCTTTTAGTGTCGGGAGAACCCAAGAGTTACTCTTTGATATAGAGCAGCTTATGCATGAGCACGCTTTGCAAGATTCACTGCCTATTATTCTCGACTCTCCTTTGGCTAAAAAGGTGACCTATACCTATCGCCAATTTAAAAAACTTTGGGGATCTGAAGCGAAAGAGCGACTCGATCATCATCGACACCCTCTCGCGTTTGACCAATGCATCACGATCGAACGCCACGCCGACCATTTACAGCTCATTAACCGACTAGCAAGTACATCAGAAGCCGCTATCGTAGTTGCGGCCTCCGGAATGTGTGAAGGTGGCCGTGTCGTCAATTATTTGGAAGCTTTACTGCCTGATGAAAGAAATGATGTTCTATTTGCCGGCTATCAAGCGAAAGGAACTTTAGGTCGGCGTATCCAGGATGGAGAAGAAAGTGTATTGATTGAAGGTAAGCGCGTGAAAGTGAAAGCTCAAGTTCATACGATGTCAGGATACTCTGCGCATGCCGATATGAACGACTTAATACAATTTGTGACTTCAATTCCTACTTCTCCTAAAGAAGTTCACCTTATACATGGTGAGGAAGATTCGAAAAGGCATTTACATACGCAACTCATCAATCTCGGATATACAAGCATACTGTAAGTAAAGTATATAAAATCAAATTTTCATCGGGAAATAGCATAATTATTCGGGTGAGGTTTATAAAATTCGCCCACTTGAGTAACTAAATATAGAGGGCTCAAGTTCAAGAAAGCTAACAAAGTTGTAAGCATGTTCAGGATTAAGGGATATAATTTCTATACGAAATAAACTATAATCGCCGACCTATAAGCATTGGCTAGTCGAAAACAACTTATTCCATTCCTATGACAGACAGTATGAGCGACACGCTTCAAGAACGCGAAGTTTCTGAATTAAATAAAAATAATTCTATCAACACCATATCAGCATTGGACGAATTATCAGCAAGTGAAACAGAAGCTTGCCTTTACATCTACTGCCCAAAAGAAGATGAGGCAAAGATTGCTCAAGTGCTTAAGAGACATCCTGAGATCAACGCTCAGGTAAACAACTATGCGCTCAGGGAGTTTAAGAGTAAAACTCTTTGTCACTTCAAAAGCTCAAATTTGAGTGTAGAACAGCAGGCTTTTTTGGTTGCAGCTACAGAGCTTGGAGCTTGGGTCGAACCTCTAGTCAGCTACTTTGACCGCTCTTTAGGCTACACAGAAACTGAGCTCTTGCATAGTGGCTACTTCTTACACCAAAAAGCTTTTTCTATCCTCTCTAATCGTAAGAACAGCTGGCAAAAGCGCTTCATCGATCTCTTGTTTGTTTTTATGCTATCGTGGGTTGCTATCCCAGTAGGGCTTATTACGGCACTGCTCATTAAGCTTGAGTCACCAGGCCCGGTATTCTTTAAGCAGCGTCGTACTGGCCAATATAATGAAGAGTTTGAAGTGATCAAGTTTCGCTCTATGCGAAACGATGCGGAAAAGAACGGTGCCCAATGGGCGACCAAAGGCGACACCCGTGTGACGAGAGTCGGCTGTTTTATTCGTAAAACTCGTATAGATGAACTCCCTCAGTTGATCAATGTTCTAAAGGGAGAGATGTCGATGGTTGGCCCTCGCCCAGAACGCGAAGTGTTCATCTCTGAATTGGAAAAAGCAATTCCTTATTACCGCTTTCGTCATGCAGTGAAACCTGGGGTAACTGGTCTAGCTCAAGTTAAATACCCTTATGGCGCATCGGTAGAAGACGCTATTTGGAAGCATAAATACGATATCTACTACATCAAACACCAAAACTGGATTATGGAAGTGAAAATTCTATTCCTAACAGTAAAAACGGTCTTGTTCGGTATGGGACGTTAAACAAGAAGTATCACAATACGTTTTTAAGTAACTGTAGATAAAAAGAGCAGCCCCTTTACGGGATCTGCTCTTTTTACGTTTATAGCACTGTAGTGAAGAGTTAAAAGGAACGAGACTAAAACTTGCGCTTCGCTCTATGCTTGATTGTTCCTTTTACAGCATACACAGAAAATGTTAGTAAGCTTTTAGGGAAACTCAAACCCACTACATCTCTATAGAACTTCCATTGATATGACAAAACACTAAGCTTATTCGCTGTCATACCAGTATCCATTCGATACTTGGCTAATGTTTTGGGCAAACAATAAGCTTTAGGAGTATCTTTTAATATCTCCAACCATAAGCCCATATCTTGCCGCTTACGAATCAGTGGCATATAACGTTTACCTAAAGTCTGAGCATCATAAACTGCTGTCAGGCATCCAATAACATTACTGTATAATAACTTTTTATACGTAGTGGAATCAGGTGCAGTCACAACGCTAATTTCTTCTTCGCTATTAAAGCGACTGTAGTGCGTATATGTTAGAGCGTAATTATTATTTAACATGAACGCGATTTGCTCTGACAATTTATCTTCTGTCCATAAATCATCAGAATCCAAAAATGCAATAAATCGGCCTTGAGCCTTTTCTATGGCTAAATTTCGGCTTGCGCCAGCGCCTCGGTTCATGTCATTTTGGAAGATATGAATGTTAGGATATTGCTCAGAAAAACGTTTGAGTATTGTCCATGTACCATCTGTAGACTTGTCATCAACAACTATAATTTCCCAATTTGTATAAGTTTGGGATATAACGCTTTTGATGCTCTCTGCAATCGTACCTTCTGAGTTATAGGACGGCATGATGACAGAAACAAGAGGTTGAGTATTTGGCATAATACAGACTAATTAAGGACCTATTCGACTTGCTTTAAGTTGATTGACGAGATTTAAGTCCCCCCAAACAACGCGATTATTAGCTTGGAGGGGGCTATAAGTTATTTAATTCGATTGAAGATTTCTGCCCACATTTGCTCTGTCTGAGCTTTGTACTCTGCAATTTTGGTATTGTAGGTTTCTTCTTCTACTGTTGAGATAGATAATCTTAATGCTTCCTTCAGTTCTTCTTTCGACCACTCTGGCTTCGCTAAGAAGTCGGCACGATTGTACTCGTCAAAAAGGCTCTCGTATTTATGGCTCCAGCTAGTACCTACACAAGGGATGCCCTGGGTTAACGCACTAACACAGCCATGAAATCGAGAACAAATAATGCCTCGGCTTGAGCCAATCAAACCTTTCACTTTTAAAGGGTTGGTCTCTTGAATAATTTCAATCGAATGAGGTGTTGCCGCTTTCACTTTTTCACACAGCTCACCATCGTGCTTGCCCTCATGGTTCAACAGTACTGGCACGTAGCCTAGCTCAAGAATGTTTTCAGCAGATTCTACTAAGAAGTCTAGGTAACGTGATTTCCAAGTAGTATTGTTATTGCGCTCGTTTACCATATTGTAGTTAGGGATGATAAACACGGTATTGTTATACTTCGCGTAATCTTCTTCGAGTTCACCTTTCACTAGGTTAGTGAAGTCAGGAGCAATTTTTAACTTTGATGTATCCTCAAGGTAAGGTCGAATGCCATCAAAACTGCTCTGCTCACGAGCAAAAATCAATGCAGCCTTGCTAAAGCCATCTTTTACTGCCGCTTGTTTCTCTGGATCAGCAAACGGGCCTAGTGCTTGAGGCATGAAAATGAATGTTTTGTTGTGTTTTGCTAGTCGCTTAACTTCTTTAGCTACTGCCTCTAAATGCTTAGTCGGCCATTGATCACCATAAGCAAAACCAGATGCATCCAGCACTACATCCACATCCGCTTCCGTCACAATACCCCAATTGGTTTTTAGCCACTTTCTAATTTTTGTCGGTAGGTGGTAAGACAACTCGTTTAGGTCCAAAAAACGCTTTTTCAAAGACAGCTTCTGATAAGCGTTGACCTCAGCACGCGCTTTATATGGCGAGTTACCATTAGGTGCCAAAACAATCTCTGCACTAGGATCAAACTCATTCAATTTTTGAATAACAGCGTGCAACATAAGCTCCGCGCCTTTGTTAACAAATTGAACACCTTTAATTTCAACGATCATTATTTCACTACCTTTATTAAATCTGAGTTGTCTTTTTTGTGAGAGAACGGGATAAAACCTTCAGGATCTGCATAACCTACTGACATCAGCATAACCGTACGTTCGTGAGACTCCAAACCTAGCAGTTTTTCAAGTCTCTTTTCACGGTCCTCTACATCTGGCCAGTTGATCATACAAGAGCTTAGCTCCATAGTTTCCAGTGCCAACGCAAATTGCATTGCTACCAATGAGCCATCAATATAAATAACATGGCGGTCTCGCTCTGCTGGGTATGCTGAAAGATCTCCAACGATAGCAATAATCATTGGGAAGTTATGCCCAAAACCAACAGTTCCCATAGCGCTATCGGCAACTTTATTCACCATGTCTTTGTCGGTTACAACATGAAACTTAAATGGTTGGCGGTTACAAGCAGAAGGCGCTTGCTTTGCAATTGTCATTGCTCGCTCAATCTTTTCTATTTCAACCGCCTGCTCAAGGTACCAGCGGGTCGAGCGGCGTTGTCTAAACAATTTTTCTAGCTGCTCTGTCGTAATTTCTGAAACTTCACTCGCGTTTTTCGCATACGGAACTGAACGCATAGTTAGCTCATCTAGAGATTGAACGTTCTCTAAGCACGCGAAGTAATCAACTTTTGCTTTCTCAATATCATTGTCTTTACCCGCAATTTCGAAGAAATGGCTAAGTACGCTCACACACCAATCCAACTCTTCTTTCTTAAGTTGTTGGTTGTTGCAAGCGACAACAAAAGCGTCAACGGTTTCTTGAATGTAACGAGTAGCAAATACATCCCTTCTCGGACGCATAATCAAGCCCTTTTCAAGACGGTGTACATTTCGTCTTAAAAGAACTCGACTGTCCTTGGCTTTGGCGTTGTCATCATAGTATTTCAAACTACCTTTCAAAACGGATTGGTGCTCTCTGTAAAACCTAGTACTGAAGAACGTGTAATATAGAGAAGAGGTAAATCTGGTTTTTGACATTGTACGGATCAAACCTGCTCTTGTATTTTCAATGAACGTCTTAATACGATTTTTGGTATTTTTACTCAGAAGCTTCAATAACAGGCTTTTCATTTAAATTTCCTAATACAGTATGTTGCAGGCATAAATACAGATTTAGTCATAATTAATGCCATAATTTGTGTCTTTGGATGTAGCCAAAGAACGAAATAACTCGCGCTAGCATATGAAATGAGCGTAGCAATAGCAGCACCTTCCCCTCCAAATTTAGGAATAAGGAAGTAGTTGAGTACAATGTTAACAATTGCTGCGATACCATGAGTAAACAAAGAAAATTTTAGTAACCCTTCAGCAATGAGCCATTTGCTCAATAAAGCGCGCATAAAGATAAAACAACCAGCCCAAATATGAATAGTCAGAATTGGCGCAGCTGGAGCATAAGGTTCTCCAAAAGCAAACGGAACAAGCCACCCGCCCAACAGTGATACGGCAATAGCAATTATTATGGCCATCCAAAGTAACACGCCACATAGCTGTTCAAGCTGGAAATTATAGCTTTCCCTGTTTCCTCGAGCTTTAAGCAGTTTAGGGAAGAAAGAAGTTGTTAGAGCTAGTGGGAAAAAATACCAAACTTCAGACAAACGAGCGGCAACAGAGTAAACACCTAACTCTGTTGCTCCTACCATTTGGCCGATCATTAGCTGATCTATTTTAAGATAAACAACGGACATAAACCCAGATAAAACTAGCCATTTCGATTGGTCTAGTAAAGAAAATGCATACGTCTTATTCCAAGAAAAATGTTTAAGTGTGATAACTTCAGAAAAGTGTTTATTGTAGTAAATATAACCAGATACATACAATACACCACGTATAATTAGCTCAACAAAAAACACCCAAATAAAGAAGCTAAGATCAGCCTTCAACAAAATCCCAACTAACTTAGCTGCACTTGAAATTATTAGTGTGGTGACTCGAATAAAGACAATATATTTGGATGCCACCTCAGCTTGAAAATAAAATTCAATAACATATAAGGCGGATGAAATATTTATAACTGCGGCTACAATCAACCATTTAGGATCGACGAGTTCAATCGAACTCTGCCAAATCAAAATACCAACCACAGCGATCGTTGCCCCAACTAATCCTCCGATTAACCGCAATAAGAAGGATGAGCACAATACTTCGTATTGGCTTCGACCGTTTACAATTTCACGAGTAACAAGTGCGTTGAGGCCAAGAGAAGTAAAAGGAGCTAAAAGGGCTAAAAAAGAAACTATAAAGTTGTATTGCCCAAATTGTTCCGGGGCTAAATATCTCGCTAGAAAAATATTTATTAAAAAGGTAATGGCTAAAGTTATTATTCTCTCACTAAATAACCAAGCTGTATTTCTCAATGCTTTTTTTGTTGAGTTCATTATTCTAAATCACTTAATAGACTTGATCATTGTAAAAATAGCCTTTATAAATATCTCGTAAGGCTAAAGCCTTATTATATCGTATCTTTTTAAATGACTTTATAAAAAATGCAACGTTGAGAACCAGGCTCAAACTACCAAATATCTCTCGAAAGGCAATGCCTCTAGCTATCATCTCATTGCTGCTTTTTATTTCCTTACCTGATGACTCTAATGGATGTCGAGTTATCACCTCCGGAACATAGCCTAGCTTACATCCAGATTTACTCAATCGGTTCAAAAATACTGGTTCATCACAAAGAGGGTATTTAGCACCAGCCCCAAGGTTTTCAGGAAAAGTAATATGGGGCTTTTCTAATAAAACAGAAGCTTTAACTGCAATCTCAATCGTTCCGACTTTCAAGATGGAAATATTATTATGCTTAAATTCTTTATCTGCATAGTTTTTGATCAGCCTGCTTCCTGTTAGGTCTGACACTGAGAAAGTCAACACTTCGTAATCATTTTTCGCAAAAGCCTGAACAACCCTCTCGTAAGCGAATTCCTCTAACTCGACATCATCGTCAAGGAAGAACACATAACTTGCGTCGTTTGGGATGTGCTTTATCGCTAGATTTCTGCTTTTTGTAACACCCGTTTCATCTGAAAATACAGAAAACACATCGCTACGCTGTGAGATTTTCTTGAGAAATTCATCTTGAGTAGACTTTGAGGTGCACTGGGAAACGACAATGTAAGACACTTCTTCCCTCTGCTTCAAAAAGATGTCAGGAACGTTGAGCAACCGATCACCATAAGCAGCAACTAAAAATGTAACCTTTTCCATTTTTATTTTCTCAAATTTCGCTGCTTCAAGAAAAGTGAAAGTGCAGACTTGTAGTTATCACGAGAAATCAATCGAGCCATAGTCAAAAGAGGGAGAGTTTCTCCTGTCACCTTGTATCTCATGATTTCCATTGATTTTTTATGATCGGCATTCATTTTGTTTTGATGCTTTTCGAAAAACAGTTCAAAACCTCTCGTTTTACGATTACTCGAACTTGAGATTCTCTCTCCCGCATGTTCCGTATTTAGGTAATAGTTGTATTTATCAGTTTTGTAACCTTTACCAAATCGATCTACAAGTCTTACCCAAGTGTCGTAATCTTGAAATGCTGGCATCGCTTCATCAAAGCCGCCAATAGCCTTGAGCTTAGAAACGCTGGTTAGCATCTGGTTTCCAACCAAATTTTGATACATTAGGTTATTCAGATCAAACTCACCCTGCTCAAATCCAAATTTTCGATGAATTTCTCTGTCGATGGTAACTTCAATAATGTTTGCACACACTAGAGAATACTTGTCCTCATACACACCGACTAAATCGTCTACACGGGATGCTCCAAAGTAATCATCATCATCCATACCTGTAATCAACTCACCCGATGCAGCGTTCAATGCAACATTTCGAGAGTAGCAAGCTCCTTTCCCTTCATCGTTTCTGAAGTATTTTAATGGATAAATTGTTTGCATCTGTTTAATAACATCTTGGGTGTCGTCTGTTGACGCATCATCTACTACGATAACTTCGATGTTTTCGTAAGTTTGGTTATAAGCAGATTCAATTGCTCGTTTGAGCAGTTGACTCCGATTATGAGTAACAATATAAATAGTCACTAATTTCATATTCAACTCTATTATTTATTTTTACTAATTAGTTTTTCTGCTCTTTCGAGCTCTGCCAACTTATAAATACATAGTATTAGAAATACGATCCAAGCAAAGTGAGTGCTAAGATACTCAGAGCGATAAGTAGAAGCAATTAAAAGATGAAACGTTAATAGGCCACCAAGAAAGTACTTTACAGAGGTAAAACCATATTTAAAGCAAGGATAGAATAATGACATAAAGAAAGTAAAGATCATAAGAACGCCGATTGCTCCACTTTCCCAAAACATGTCTAAAATATAGTTATTGGTGATCCTAAATAAATAGTCTTCACTTTTCATTCCAAACTCATCAAGAACAGACATTGTACCAAGTCCGTGCCCAAAGATAAGTTGAGTATAGTTTGACTCTGTTATTAATTGAACAAAAGATATCATAAATTGGCTACGAGAAGACCCACCAGAAGCTTCTGTCGACATCTTATAATAGATAAATTCAATTAAAATAGTACCTACATATATTAGAAGCAACACCAATACCATTACAATAACAAGTATGAAAAAGTGACTTATCCTTGTTTTACCAGTTAGAACTGTTTTTAGAAAAGTAAATACGAATACAAAGCCTAGTAATAGGACAAAGTTTACATATGCACCACCAGAGAAAGAGAGTATTACAATGCCAAATGACAGCAACAACAATACTAATCTTGAGAAGCTATGTCTTACCAAAAAAGTTATAAGAATCAATGACTCCATTAGGATAGGCGATAAATAGTTTGGCTCTTCAGCGATCGAAGTTACGCGAGAAGGAAACACCGCCCTCAAAGCTGCAGGGACGCCATGCATCCAGTCTCGTGTTTCAATAAAGAATGGGATACCCAAGAACTTACCAATTACTTGCCAGTAACCAAGAGCGATAAAAGCCAGTACACTTAACAAGGCTAATTTCATAAATTTCTTTAAGGAAGACTCTGTTGCATTCGAGATCCAAAGAAGAAAGATAATAACATTCAGCATAAGAGCAAAAAATGTAAACATCCTGCCTATGATTACTGTTCTCAAATACTCCGCTACCAAGTAATCTCGACTAATTAATATACTAAAAAGTGAGATAATAAAAACGGAAGAAAATGAAAGGCAAACGAATACAGGGTATTTTTCAAAACTAACTGTTCTTGAATTAATTAAGTAGTATGAAAATGCTAATAATGAGGAAAGGAATAAGATAACTAAAAAAATTTTATTCCATTGTGTCACTGACAAAGGTGCAAAGAGAGCAAAGAGGCACATATGTGCCTCTAATAGCTTTTTCGGTGCTAGATCTATGCTATGCATGTTTTCTTTTTACTGCAATTCTAATTAATGCAATGAATATAGAAAGAATACCACCAATCAATGTACCTAAGACGCAAATTATTGCCCGGCTAGGACTATCCTTTTCTTCTGGTACTACTGGAGGATCAATCACTTCAAATATATATTGATCTTGAGCTTCAGCTAGCATTAATTTTTTAGTCTGTTCTTCAATAAGCTGATAAAAAACATTTTGCATTTCAGAGAGGTTAGTCAACTTCAGCTGCTTATCCAAATATTCAATATTCTTCTTAGCTTGGTTAATATCTTTATTCTTCATCCATTCATTTAGATCAGAGATCAACCACGTCAACCATTGCTCTGCTAGATCTGGAGACTGATTTGTTAATGAAATAATCGTAGCGCCACTTACTTTATTGGAGTCAATTGATAACAATTCGTTAAAGAACTTAATTGCTTCAAGCTTAGTTGGCTTTGGCAACTTTCCTTCACTGACTGAACGAGTCCAAACGCCTGTTGATTCATCGTATATTTCTGGATCAATAACGATTCGTTTTGCAGATGCATCCCAGCTATCAATTGCCATTAATGGAATTAAGATGTCACGTCGTTCGATAAAAGATCCTAAAAAAGCTCTCGAACGCAATGCTTCCAATGCGATCGCTTGTTTTGAGCTTTCCTGCCCACCAAAACCCGCTAATGCAGCTAAACCACCTAACTGCCCCATTGCGGAACTTGTAGAGTTATCAGTAACAGGGAACAACACTGCTTCAGATTTATAGATGTTTGGTTTTGAAATAGCAAACAACACCGATGCAACTGCAAAAGTAAATGTAATTGAAATAATCAACCACTTTTGTTTCCAGAGCAATCGAACTAGTTCACTAATATCCACTTCAAATTGATTTTTTTCCATTATACCAAAGGGGAGATTACTCCCCCCGTCTCTCAATTTTATTCTTTGATCTAATTATTTATTACTTAAGTGCGTTAATCGCTACACCTGTTTGATATAGGATCTGTGTCGCAGCAGTCCAAGTACTTAGTGCATCTCTGTAATCGGTGTCAATTGGAACAACGATCGTATCACCAGGCTTCAATTCCTGCTTGTCATTACCAAACCAGTAGCCAGAACTTGGCTTATACACTGAGCCATCTGCACGTACTACGAAAATACGATCTTCATCAGCTTGTTTCTTAACGCCACCAGCTTTGTTTATGTAATCATCTACATCTAAACGATTATCAAGTAAGTATGTTATGCTGACTTGAACTTCTCCCATAATAGAGACCGTATTGCGGAATGTTGGTATAAATAGAAAGTCGCCATCCTCGAGCACAAAATCAGCAGATTTATCCTTAGCTATGATTCTGTCAAGCTGTACAACCATTCTTCCGAGAGCCTTATTTTTGCTCGCCTCTTCAACAAACTTCAGTGTTTTATCTGGGTCAGAGATAACTGAACCAATATTGCTATCTGCACGGAAAGTTTTCTTAGCAGTTTCAGCTCTTATATCTGCTGCATATTGATCTAATAACTTCTGCTCTTGTAAACGCAATGCCTCTCGAGTAAAAATAGCTCCTTGAGGATGTGCATATTGAGTAAGACCACCAGCTCTAGCTAACAGACTACCCAAAGTTTCACCTTGGCTAACGGTATAGGTCCCAGGAAAACGAACTTCACCTTGCAGTACAACTGTACTTTGCAAATTAACATTAGGCTTTTCTAGAATATTAAGTCTATCTCTACCTACAACTTTTACATCACTAGAAACGTCACCTTGGATAGCGCTTCGAAGATCAATTCTTTCTACTGATATAGAAGCACTTTCATCTAGATCGTTTACAATACTTCTTGCTAGCTCTGCATTGATAGTAAATGCGTTATATGTCAAACCACCTGCTGCTGCAATTAAGTCAGATACTTTCATTGTTTGAGTGATTGGGTATCGGCCTGGATGCTTTACTTCACCAAAAACTTCAGCTATTTGCGGTGCTAACCCTAACCGTGATTGTTGCTGCAATTGCAACAAAATAGGTGCTAACAACGTTCTGCGAGTATTCATTTTGATCTTTTCAAAATCTTCTTGAGTAATTTCTTTACCTCTAAAGATGATCTTAGGTAACGGTTCTCTTGATTGAAGATTATTCTTACCGTTGGGATTAGCGTTGTTTGTGTTGTCTTTATTAAGAATGTTGTTTTGGTTAGAGCCAATCGTAACTGACGAGCTCACCTGTTCTTGCTCTTTTTGTTGCTCAAGCTCTGCTTTCTCTTGAGCTTGCTCTAGTGTCTTGGCTTTATTTACTACTTCATTCTCAACAACAGCATCAAGATCTTCGTTGTTGAATCTGTTGAAGACTAAAACTCGATCTCGAGAATTTAATGTAATATTGTCGGAACTATTTGGTGATAAAATAGCGTTTGCAAGGTTTAGCTGGAGTACTTTAATATCGCGCTGTGGGTTAATTTCTCTAACGACAACTGCGTAGTTGATATCTGCTGTAGAGTTAAAAGCCGTATCAACCGAACGGAACAAATCTGCAACCTTTAGGCCAGACTTCCACTCTACAAAGCCAGGGTGTTTAACATCACCTTCTATTTGTACATAGCGAGTTAGTTCCTCGCTTTTTTTATGCACATTAACTTCATCACCATCTTTTGCTTGAATTTTGCGTTGAGAGGGAATTGAAAAGTCAAGAGAGAGAACCTCTCTATTACCTTTTGACTCATACCTTCTTACTTCAACTTGCTCAGAATATGCATTTGCAGTAAAGCCGCCTGCATATTTAATAGCTTGTTCGTAAGATTCACCTGGTTTGATCTCATAAATTGCTGGGCGATTAACTTCACCATCAATACTGACCGTGTTGCCAACAGAGCCGATAAATACGACATCGCCAGACATTAAACGTACATCTCGACTTGAGTCACCTTTCAAGAGTAAGTCATACATATCTAACTGACTGATAACTCGACCATCTCGCTTCAACTTAATATTTCGCAAAGCACCGCTTTCACCAAAGCCACCACTGTAGTAAATAGCTTGTGATATCGTAGTCAAAGCGCTAACCGTGTAAGCCCCGGGTTTGTATGCATCGCCCATCACAAATACTTGCATAGTCCTCATTTCCCCTAAGGAAATATCACTACGTACCCCGATGATTTGCTCTTCGACTCTTTTGCTTAGTGACGCGCGCATCTCTGAGAAACTCATACCTGCAACGCTCACAGGCCCTAAAGACGGAAAATTAATTATGCCAGCTCGGTTAACTCTCAAACGATGAGTAACATTATCTTTACCGAATAATTGAACAATAATCTCATCACCTGCCCCAATAGTATAATCTGCGGGTACTGGAACATCACTAATAGGTGCAAATGTAGTTGGCGAACCTGCGAATAACTCTAACCCGAAACGTTTTAGCTCTTCATCGTCTGGATTTTTACCAAATTCTTTTTCCATTGCTGTAGAAAATGCTGAACTTTCTTCCGCTCTAGGTTTAATTACATCAGGTTGTTGAAATGAACTAGGTTGAGAAGAACCCGAAGGGATGGCAAACCCGTATTTCGTAGCCAAAGCTTGCTGTTGATCTGCTGGTAAACTTTGGAACATTTGGATCTGTTCAGGTGTTGGAGTGGCTGCATAACTGACTGATGCAAATAGGCCTACTAGTAGAGCTATAGCAAGAGAGATATATCCTTTAAGCATGATGGGTCGCTTTAGTTATATGGGATGAAAAAATAAGAGCAAGGGCGTTTGCGATCTAGCAACATTCGTCGCCATGAAGCTTTTTGTCTACTTAAAATTAGAATCGGTGTTGAAATCCAATACTAATAGTATTGAGACGAGCAGTGTTATCTGAAGATACATCTACAAACTCGAATGTAACGGCATTGTTTGTATCTAAGGCGTAGTGCATACCTAGACCAAAACTGAAACTTTCTTCTGAATTAGATCCGACGTTTTGTTGATCCATTTGCAAAAATGAATAGCCAGCTAAGCCATAAACTGCAATGCGATTTGAAACCGGAATATTGAACTTAGTAAACGCACTGGTAATGCTATCAATATTGAGGTTGTTATCTCGTTGTATTGAAGTACCATAACGAGCCTCTAAGGCCAGATAATCATTGAAAAAATAGCCCAGCTGCCCTTGCAGAACATAAGGGTTTGCTTCTAGAGTAGAAGCTGGTTGCTTATATTCTGCGTTAGAGTAACTTGCTAACACTCCTGCATAATAATCCGCCGAAGCCGAGATAGAATACAAGCTTAAACCTAGAGTACTAATCACATTCAACAAAACTCGTTTACTTATCACGAACACTTCCTTTAAATCAGTAACTTATAAAGCACTACCTTTGTACACGCAGCTTACTTACAGCCACATTCTTTGCCTACGCTACCGCCCTGAGGCAAGCGAATAACCACCGTTTCGCAGTAACATTAAACTCACCTATAGGTTAGACACATTGAATTAATCACATATGTACCCACTAGAGAGAAAATTGCGATTCAACTCGATATAAGCACAAAAGCTGGCAAATTATGCACGTAATGATTAAAAACGGCAAGGTTACAACTGTCAAAGAACAAGCAGAAACATTAAGCTAGTAGTAAATGCTCGACTAGACATCACAAACATTTACTAACTTACGAAAGAAAAAGTTGCGGATAAGTTCCACAACTTTAATATCGTTCTTATTTCTCAGTTTTGCTTAAACAATACCAATTCGAGTACATCAGCCCCGTAGCTATCAAGAACAATCCTATCTCTACCTATATGACTCACTTTGTAGTTTGACAAAACAGAGTTGTCCTTTAGTACCTCTCTCGACACCTCTCCCGTTTCTAAATTGCGAAGTTGAATTACAGCAAACATTGAGTTCTCTTGCTCAAAAACAGCGGAGAGTCGAATAGCTGAAGACATGATTTTTTTCTCACCAGCTTCAAGAGCCTTCTCTGAACTTTCAACCTCAGCTTTACCATCAATAACTTCTTCTGCTTCTTTAGCTTTTAAGGGGTTAATCGATGCAAAGTGAGCGAGCAAAGAACTGACCTCTTCACTCTTTGGCGTCGACTTCTCTACATACGAAACGTCTCTATGCGTTAGCGAACGAGCCCCATCGCTTTGAACTGCCACCTTAGGAGAAATGGTAATATCAATAATAACGGCCAGTAAAACTAGAGGAATAGCCCAAGATAGAGATTGCGTCGTCAAAATCGCTTTCATACTTCCTTTCCTTCTAATACTGGTACCGCGAGTTTGTAGTTACTCTGTATGGACCATTGCCAATTACGACCTCTTGTATTTGGAGTTCTCCAGCTAAAACTCGATATTGCGACTTGTTCTTTGCTTTGTGCTAAATAACGATGGAATGCCGCGATGTCATCAACTGAACCGGAAAGTACAACCTCCAAGTTATACCAGCTCACAACTTCATCTCTAATTGGCTCCAACCAGGTAATAGACTGAACTTTGACATTAAGCGCCTGAGCCTCGACTTCAAGCCGTTTTTGAAACTCAAGTCGAAAAGCAGATTCATCATCTGAATGGTAAAACCTATGCTCAACTTTCTCGATGGCTCGCTCCAAAGACGTTTTCTGTAGTTCGAATGCATCTTTGTTGTTGATGACTTCTTGCGTCTTGATAATCTGACTTTGAAATGCACTTAACCCTTCTCGATGCTCATTTCGGCTTTCAAGTACAGGTACCCACAGAAATTTGGCGATCACAAGTAAGCTGAGCCAAGGCAAGTATTTCTTATACTGTTCTGTATTCATCTCTCTACCTTCTGAGCCAGCTTAACCTCAACGTTAACAACTTCTTTATCACGCACCTTTCTCGCAGGACCGCTGAACTTTGCAGATGAAACGTTCACGTTATTAATTAAGTTTTGTAGAACTGCACTCGATGAGTCAGCTCTAACACGAATATTGACTAAATCATCCACCACCGTAATTCGCTCAATTTGGCTCCCCATTTCGTATAGAGGGACTAAGACTGGCCATAGCTCCCATCTTGTTTGCACTGCATTTTGTACAACAGAGAGCTTATGCAAGTGTTCATCCAAATTTCTGACTTCATTTCGAACCTTTAAGGCACTACCAACGTTAGCCTTTAAATCGCTAAGCTCATCAGAAGCAGAATTCATTTGCATACTCACAAAGGCAGAGCTAAGTAACAAGTAAACGGTAAATAGAAGAGAAAATGGAAAGACAGCTTTACTCAATCTATCAAAAAGAGACTCATCACTTCCCGGAGCTTGATGCCACAAGCCCATACATTTATGCCAAGGTAAGCGGAACCAGTTTTCGTTTAGGATTTTTCTAAACTCAACGACCTCTATGTGTCGAAATTCTAAGGCAGCAATACCATGCGCAGCACAAAAATACTCCGCATTAGCAAACATACCCGCCGAAAGCTTTGAAAATATCCCTTTACTATTCTTTGCCAAGTAAACCAAATTACTGCCATTTTGATACCGAACAAACTCCCCTTCTTTTATCGAGCGGCCAATAATGAGGCTCTCGGGAATTAATACACCGGTAAGCTCATTTAGGGACGGGGCGATCCAATATATATCCACAGTAATCGAGTTGTTAGAATTCTGATTTACAACGTATAAACCATGCTCTTCTTTTCCTTGAAGCTCAAATTCAATAGCCTGCTTGAGGGCTTTGCGCTCCATCACTGGCAACGTCAGTGTTTGCTCTCGGTATAACTCTCGATTAAGTACATAAACAGGCCTTTTCGCCCCCGAACGCTCTTGATGTTCACCGACTGACTCCGGCGTGACGTATTTAAACAACACACCCAATAGAGTATCCAACTGAAACTTTTCTTTTTTCACTACCCTTCGACTCCAAAACTCCAAATGGGTTGGGATTTATTTGTGGGAGACACATTGATGAACATTTTCCTCTGCACTCGAGCATCTCCAATTTGTTTCTTCAACGTAATAATAAAACGGCCACTAGGGTAAAACAGCATATAATCACTTTTCCGCAACCCCGTCAGCTGGGTAAATAGTTGAGGTGTAAGTTCGCCATTTTGTCTCGATTCGATCACGGCCTTTGCCTGGCGTTCAGGCAACCATAATTTTAAAGATTCGTCTGGGGCCTGTAATGGTAAATAGGCACTATAAGGAATACGTGTAAACACTTCCGCCTTTGACGAAGGTATTCCTAACTCTTTCAAAGCTCGTAACATTTCTTGTCGGCTTTGAAAAAACTGACCACTAATGCCAGCCCCATTCGTCGAACTCTGGAAGCCTTGCGTATCAATCAGAGCATTACGTGCAACTCTAGCCTGATGCTTACTGCCTAGTAAACGCTCAAATGCTCTCTCCACAGTTGAGCGATCCCCTCCGTTAAACACTGAAATCAGCCCTGAATTATCTTGGATTGTGATTGTTCCAATATCTTCATACTCAAAAGGAGAACCATAAAAATTCCATATCTGAGCCAATTTGTTTTCGTGTTGTTCGTCTTTGGCCCAGCGAGCCGTTGACAAGGCAAAAAGTAATTCAGACTCCATGGTTCTTACCGCAACCTCAGCCATAACTTTATCCTGTATGACCTGAGCGATAGATACTTTATCTTTTGCCGAATAACTCATTTGCAAAGCGAGTACGCTAATCACAGCACTCATTAATAAAACTTGCAGTAAGGCAACGCCGGACTGCTTAGTGTAGAAAAAGTTCACTACGCTTCATCCCATGTGTCAGTTGAGAAATTGAGCATGTAACTGTTATCTTCTGGAAGCAGAAATCGCAATACTTCGTCACCTATTGTAAGAGCGATAGCGACGGGCATCGTCTTTACAGCCTGTGCGCTATAGTCATCGTTCCATTGAGGCTTCCCTTCAAATTCATCTAGGAATAGGTTTTTATCCTCTAAGCTTTCCCACCCCAAATATCGAAAACCTGCTATTTCCAGCCCTTCAAATAGAACCTTTTCATACTTAAAGTCAGGCTTGGAAGAATCAAGTGCAAAAGATGAATTGAGTATTGGTGCCTCTTTGTATATGACTTGGAATGTACCATCTCCGACAGCCTGTACAGATATCTGAACTAGTGCTGGATCAGTACCAAAAATAGGTAGTTCGGTCACGGCCTCAAACTGCCGCCCATCACCTTCGAAAAAGTAAGAAGCTTTACCCTTCCCCCTGACTAGATATGGTAATGTGCCGTTTAGAACATCGAGCATCATTAATTGGCTTTTTTTCTCAACGACCAACTGATAAAACTGCCCCTTGTCTTTAAACCATCTATCATGAAAGAAGCTATAGCTAGTACTAGCTATCAACAAAACAGCCATCATGATGACACTAGCCACTAGCATTTCAACTAGGGTAAAACCTTGTTGCCCTTTCACCAGCTAAACTCCTTATAGACAATAGGAGCCCGGTTTTCGACCGTCAGCGTAACGGACCATAAAACAAAACGACGTTGCTGGGCACCATACTCATCTTCCAACCCCTCAGGCACGTATCCTGCTTTTCTATCTATTTCTGATGCATTCCAATGATAATAAGCTCCTTGGGCGTACCCCTCTCCATTATCAATCCTCTCATAGCGGATCTGATAACGGATCTGGTCAAGAATAAAAGGGATTGCACTTGAGTATTCGATAGATTGCTTGGCTTTGAGCTCTGCTTTTATTGTGCTTTGATAAAGCATCGACATAGATGTGATGACAGCAAAAAGGATCATGCTTGCTACCAGAGCTTCAATAAGCGTAAAGCCTTTGTGCTTATACATATTCCCATTCGCTTATAGTAGGCAAAAATTAACGTATAACTAAAAAGATGTCGATAGGCCCAAATTAATGAGCCTATGCACTATATATCTTAAATTTTGACGTGCTCAAGCCCCTGAGCAAAACGTGCTTTCAGATCATCCCATTGGCTACTGCTTTCAACGATTCTTGGCGTCACCATAATCACAAGCTCAGTTTTGGTCTTGTTATCAGTTTTAGTTCCGAACAAACCACCAACAACGGGTAGAGAACCTAAGAATGGTACTGCTGAACCATTGTTTGTAACATTTTCACTGATCAAGCCACCCAGAATTACTGTTTGACCAGATTCAGCAACTACTTCTGTTGTAATGCTACGATCAAAAATTGAAGGGTTGCCTTCTACAGAGGTACCACCATCAACTTGGTTACTGTTTTCCTGCGAAATAACCATTGAAACAATACCTTGAGCGTTGACTGTTGGAGTAACGGCAACTTTTACACCAGTTTTTCGGTATTCCACTGAACGTGTTACACCATTATTGCTGTCTGTAGTTGTTTGTCCAACTACAGGAATATCTGTACCGACATTAATATTTGCTTCAACACCATCTCTTACTAACAAGCTAGGTTTTGACATGATATTAACGTTATTATTACTCTCGAATGCCTGTAAGTTAATGAAGTCATCACCGCTCATCCATTTGATCAAGCCACCTCCGACTTTATCCAAACCAAAAGCATCTTTTGTGCTAGCTGAAAAATTACCATTAGAAAAGGCCCACTCGACCCCAAACTTAAATTCATCAGTCATCGTTACCTCCGCAATTGTCATTTCCAAAATAACTTGCTTAGGCATTACATCTAGCTGAGCAATAAGCGGTAGCAAAGCTTGATATTCGGTAGAACTGGATCTGAATATCAATGTATTTGCTCTCTCATCAACAACTAAACTCAGTTTATCATTGGATACTGAATTGCTACTTTGACTATTTACTTCTATTTTAGAGGAATCTTTATCTGCACTTTTTTGCACCGAAAGTGAACGTCCACCTATTAACTTACTTAAGCTGTCACCTATATCAGCTGCTCTAGCATACTTAGGTTGATATATAAAATAACGCAAGTCAGCACCTTGACTTGGTCGATCCATTTGCGCAGCCCAATATCGAACTCGTTTAATAAAAGAATCCTCAGAAGCAAATACCGCTAAAGCGCCTAACTGAGGAATTTGTACCATTGATAGGCGTTTATCATTCGCACCTCCATCTGAAACGATCCCCTCGTTCTGCAACAACTCAGTAACAGTAGCAATAAAGTCTTCGGTTGTGATATACCTCAACTTGACTAAACCTATATGCTTACTCGTATTCGAAGGCGCATCAAGGATTTTTAGCAGTTCAATGGCTCTAACAACTTCCGAGCGCTTTCCGCTCAGAATGAGTACACCCTGCCTCAAATCAGGAGAAACTCTAACGGACGTAAGTTCTCTAATTACGCCCATAGTCGAGTTGCTGAAAGTAAACTTCAGAGGAACAACTTGAACTACATCGATAGCACCATCTGGCACGGATTCAGGCGTGGAGCCATAACCCAAAACGGCACTAGATTTACCATCTTGTTTCAAGTTCATAATGACATATAAACCATCACGAGCCTGCACACTAATACCACGCTGAACCAAAAGCTCCTGTGTCAAATCAAACAGACGTCTTGGGCTAATATCATTTTGAACATTCAGAGTGACCGGAGTTGTAACTCCTTGCAAGTTATCCCCAAGAATGTAGTCAACTTGCAGTATCTGACCAAAAACATAATGCAAGAAATCATTCAAAGGCATAGCGTCAGCAGCCAGCTTTAAGCTAGCTTCATCACTGAAGTTCGTTGAGAGTGCCTGACCCGCCTCAAAACGGTCATTACTAACCTTTAGAGTAGGTACTGTTTTATACACAGCCCCTGGTTTTGCTACTTTTGGCTCTAAGTCTGAACTAGCTTTCTTTTCAGTGACCTCATCTTTTGATGGTACGCTGTTTGTTGCCTCAGACTCTAAAAATGAACCGCTGACCGGATATTGACGCTCAGAAGCGTCTGTTAACACACACCCTGACAACAATGAACTGCATAACAGTGCAGACGTTGTTAACTTGAACTGTTTATTCATTTTGATTCCATGAAACGAGTTTACCTCAGTCGTTATATCAATCTGTCGCTTCGACGAGGCGGAATAAATTGATTTCCTGACGAGCGCCTCTAAACACAACTACGAGATATTCAGGATCTGGATATCCATTGCGATTAAAGGCCACCATTTGCTCTTCCGGAAAACCTAGAAATTTAAAAGTAATATGCTTTTCACTTGTGGGCTGTTGAGAAGTATCCAACAACGTTAGCTCATTATTTCGAACATATAGCCCGATATCACCACCACGGTTAAACGCAAGATTACTTGTCTTGCGAACTAGACTTTTTAGCTTTTGTAGTTCAGCTCTGGCTTCAGCTTTTTCAACTTGGGCAATTGTAGCTGGCCCAACTAATGAGGCTGCAAGTCCCATTAGAGCCAAAACAATTAATAGCTCTATTAGAGTAAAGCCACGTGGGTGCATTTAAATCGCCACATCATTCAATGAAGTTATGCTCAAAAGCATAACCACAACAACACCACCAACAATCCCGCCCATAACAAGGATCATCAATGGCTCAAGAATAGAAGTTAATTTCGACGTCCAAGATTCAAAATCAGCTCGGCTTCGATGTGCAACCTCGTCAAAAACCCTGGCTAGCTCACCACTTTCTTCACCAACTTCAATTAAAGAGAGAGAAAGATCTGAATATAACTCTGTATTTGACAGAGCTAACGTTAAGCTCTCGCCACCACTCACTTTGCTACGGGCCGCATTGAGTGAATTTTGTAATTCAATCCAAGTGATTCCATCACAAGCTAGCTTCAAAGCTTGATCTAACTTCACTCCACTAGTTAATAGCATTGCCATTGAACTACTGACTTGAATTCGATTAACAAGCAATATTGAGCTCTTAAGGCCTGGCGTTTGACTAAAAACCCTCGAAACCCAAGACTTAAGCTGTCCCGTATTAGCTAAGTGAAGAGTAAAACACACACACCCGATGACTCCAATCAGCAAGTAGATTTGGTAACTTTGCATCCAAGCACTTAACCCTAGGAGCATTTCTGTATAAACAGGTAACTCCGCTGCTTGCTCAAATAACCCACTCATTCTCGGAACTATGAAGTTAAAGACAAATAAAATACAGGCTACACAAACAAACAAAATCACTGCCGGATAGGTAAGTGACTGAATGATTTTTGCTTTCAACTCACATTTAAACTTAAGTTCTTTGGCTAGCTGACCAAATACTAGAGGTAGGTTACCGCTCTCTTCCGCCATTTTAACCAAGCTGACATAGACATGGTCAAAACCTTTAAGATTTGACATTGCAGAAGATAAAGAGTCCCCCTTTCGAACAGCACTGGCAAGTTGAGACATGACGCGGCCTAAGTTGCTCTCACTGCCTTTTGCCAATATGTCTAAACCTCTATCAATCCGAACACCACTCTCAAGTAAAAGAGCAAGCTCAGATGTCATGATTTCTAGCTCTTTCAACGTTAATGGTTTAATTGGCCCGCTCGCCTTGCTACGGTTATTTGCCAGTGTCTCTTGTAGCTTTACGACCGTTAAATTTTGTTGCTTGAGCTGTTTTTTTGCGTCCTCTAGTGAAGACGCATCAATTGCACCATTATGTTTGGCTCCATGACGATCATACGCCTGATAGTCAAACTTCATTAGTTAGCCACCCTCATAACTTCTTCGATGGTTGTAAGTCCTTGAGATACTTTTAATAACCCATCATCAGTCAAACCGCGACCACCAATACTTCTATGATAAGCGATGGCTTTTTGCAGAAAGTGTTGGTCTTTCTTGAGGGCTCGAATCTCATCGTCAATAGACATGTATTCAATTATCGCCATACGACCTTTATAACCAGTATTCCCGCAGTGTTCGCATCCCTTTGCCTGCTTTAGGTTGAGCGTATGTCCACTTCTTTCGGCTAAGATTGCCAGTGTTGGGTGCCTTTTCAATGTTTCTGAAGGGTCGATCGGCTCCGCACAATGAATGCATAACTTCCTAACCAGTCGCTGAGCTACGATAGATACCAACGCCGCATTCAACAAATACTCCTCAGCCCCAAGGTCGAGTAAACGAGTAAACGCTGAAGGAGCATCATTGGTATGTACTGTACTAAACACCAAGTGTCCGGTTAATGCAGATTGCATTGCAATACGCGCCGTTTCTGCATCACGAATCTCACCCAGCATAATGACATCAGGGTCCTGTCGAACAATAGAACGCAAGCCCTCAGCAAAGCCAAATCCAATATCCGATTGAACTTGTACTTGGTTAATACCGTCTAGACGATATTCTACAGGGTCTTCCAAAGTAATGATTTTACGAGATTCGTCGTTCAATAAACTCAGAAAGGTATATAAGCTGGTCGTTTTACCTGAGCCTGTAGGGCCAGTAAGCAATACCACGCCTGCTGTTTTTTTTATATCGCCTAGAATAGCGCTTTGAATATCACTGGATAAACCCAAACTACCAATATCGTAACGAATCGACTGTTGTCGCAAGAAACGCAAAACCATGCTTTCGCCATCTGCAAGAGGCAGGGCTGATACACGAATGTCTAGTTTTTCATTCGCAATCTTAATTGCGATCTTGCCATCTTGAGGTCGTCGTTTCTCCGCGATATCCATACCAGAGAGAATTTTCAATCGTGAGATTATCGGCACACTCAAGCGAGCGGGAACTTTTTCCACTTCATGGAGTACGCCGTCAACACGCATTCGCACTCGATACGTATTTTCACTCGGTTCTAAGTGCATATCAGATGCACCAAGTTTTAAACCTTTCGTGATCAGGCCGTTAAGAAGGTTTACTACTGGAGCTTCAGAAGCAAGCTCTCTCAGCTTGTCCTCTTCTAATGAACTGAGGTTGTTGAAGTCATTTTCATCAGAGTTCTCGCCATCGGAAACATGAGATTGTATTAGCTCATCAAACTGAGACTCACTTACAACAACAAACTGGACATGTTCGGTTGGAACCAAGCTTGATAAAAGCTCAATAGCTTCTGGGTGAAGGGGGTTTTGTGCAAAAACAACGAGTTCATCCTCATCTCTTTTGGCAACCAACCAACCCATGTTCTGCAAAGCAGAATACTTTTCACCGTTTTCAAACAGCAAATCTTGTGGCAATTTGAAATCAGTGATAAGCGGTAGCTTTAAGTAAGTCGCGTAAAATTCAGGAAGATTCTCTTCTGTCAACGCGCCTATGTTGACTAAAATCTGTTCTAGTTGCCCGCCATTCCGCGATTGGAAATGACGAGCTTTCACTAAATCTTCACTAGAGACATCGAAGTGCGACCTGAAGATGGCCTCAATTTGACTCATTGATAAACCACATCCGCCGCTTCACCTTCCCCACCTTCAACTCCATCAGCACCTAGGCTTCTAAGGCTATATGGTGCACCGTTTTCACCAGACACTTTGTAAATGTATACTCGATTCCAAGGGTCTAGAGGAATAGCTTTTGGAAGGTAAGGGCCATCCCATCCAGCTTTATCATCTTGTCGAAGTTGATCTAAAGTAGAAGGATAGTTACCAACGTCTAGGCGATAGACATCTAAGGCTGTTGCCATCATCTGCATTTGTGCTTCAGCTGTCTTAGTTTTAGAAGCACCAACCTTCGAAAACATCGTTGGAGCGACTAACGACATCAACAAACCCATAATTACAATAACAATCAGTAGTTCCATTAGAGTGAAACCACGTTTGCGAGAACCTAAAGAATTAACAACCACAAGTTTGCTCCCAGATAGACAATTGGAAGGCGATATTATCATAGCCATTTTTAAATCCATACCACTTCTCTATATAGAATCAGTTGCTCAAAACAACATTACAAAACCGTTAATAAGACAATGCGCAACTTTGTCAATAAAATATTATTAACAATACCAATAATAGCGCCACTAATTATAAAACCAACAGAATACGTTATAAAAACGTCACACCTGAACATTATTTGAACAGATAAATGACACTTTTATAAATTAAACTATATCTTCGAACATTTTACTGACATAAGTGTGAGTTAGAACAATTTTTTTTGACAATAACCCAGTTTCAGTAGTTGATGTTGGTATTTAATTCCTTTATATTTCTGCTTGTAGTTAAACCTTTGGAGGGGGTAGCTACACAATAATTAGATTTTGTCCTGATCGGTGTCACGGGCATCATTAGTTCCAACCCGGGTGGCAATGCTGCCTCGTCGGTAATGGCAAAATCTCTTTTAGTTGGCAGTTATGGAAAACAATAACTTTTGGTTAGACTTTCATGACACCGATTTCATGAAATTGGAGAAATTTTCAAATGAAAAAGCTATTTAACGCATCTCTTGTTGCGCTAGCAGTGGCTGGTACTTTCAGCGCAAACGCAGCTGATATCTCAGTAAACGGTGATTCAGTAAAAATCTCTACTGAAGCGAAAGAAGTAGGTCTAAAGTATAATGGTGTCCTAACTTTTGACACTATTGTTAAAAAAGATCACTCTGCCGGTGCTGAAATTGTTCTTTCTTTCAGCGAAAACGTTGATTTATCAGGTGTTGATGGCGGTGCGTGTTCAGGTTTGAACTCTGGTACTTTCACGTGTAACGACCTAACATTCGATGTTGGTACTGGTTCATTTACATTTGATGCGGTTACAGTTGATAACACAGCTAAAACAATTAGCTTTAATGTTAACCTAGGTAACCCGATGATCGCTAACTCTGCGTTCCGTACTTCAATTGCAGACATGTCAATTGCAGGTTCTTCAAACCTAGATTACTCATCTAACCTAGGTGGTGCAGAGATCGAAACAGGTTCTGCTGTGATTGCAACAGAAGCATCTCAGTACTCATTCGCAGTTCAAACTGAGTACAACAACCGCGTTGAGCGCGTAAACCAAGAGACATTTGCAACGTTTGCGGCTGACGAGTCAGACCTAAAAGACGTCGCTCGTGTTAACATCTTGGATAAAGCTAGCGAATTTGATGTAGCAGCATTCACTGTCGACTCAGATATCAAAGTTTCTGCAGATCTACACCTAGGTGAAGCTGATCAGACAGCATTTGCTATCACAGGTACAACAGCTACTAACCCAGCTGCAGTAATTGTTGATTCTAAACTTGCTGGTTTCACTTCTACTCTTACAGCTCTAGATGCTAATAAATCAACTGTTATTACATTCACTAACGGTTCTGGTGAGAAAATCGCCCTTACTAGCTTTGCCATCGACGCAGACGTTGAGTATGGCAACCTAGCTACAAGTCCAACTACTACAGGTTCAAAAACTCTTGCACAAGCAGCTGATCTAGGTCAGTGGGAATTGGATGCATCTGTAGTTAATGTACCTTACCTACCAGTAGGTTACGAGAATCTTTCTTCAAACGTTGAGTACTCTAACCATGGTTCAGCTGCTGCTGAAGTAAGCATTTCTGCTTTCGACAACAACGGCAATGAATACACTGGTACACTAGCTAACGCTGCTCCTAAGACTGTAACTAAGTACTCTGAAGCTGATATTATGGCTGCTCTAGGTATCACTGAAGCAACTAAACTAAACATCACGTTCATCTCTGACGCTGATGAAGAAAACGTAAGCATCGTACCTTACTACCGTCAAGGCGATTCTCGCGTTCAATCAATCAACGACCAATACAAAAAGTAATTAAATACTTTTAGTATAACTCGTTCAAAAGCAGGCTTCGGCCTGCTTTTTTTGTTTACTCTGGCTTAAAGCAACTGTTTACAACATATGCATATATACCCTAAAATGCAGTCTGAGGTTTCCCCTCACATCGATGTTATTGAACCTTGCAAGGAATAATTATGAAAAATATCGCATTGGCAATGTTAGTGGCACTAGGTGCTTCTACTTCTGCTTTCGCTGAAACAGGTACAGAAGCAGGCAGTGCTAGCGTAGCATCTGCATCTGCAACTGGTACAACGGCTGTAGCTGTCGGCGCAGCAGCAGCTGTAACTGTAGTTGCAGTAGCAGCGTCTGACTCAGACAGCTCTTCTACTTCTACTTCTACTTCTACTTCAGCTTCAGTTTCTAACTAATCTTAACTGTCTGATAAAGAAGTTAATCGCCCTGATCTTTTCAGGGCGATTTTATTTGCATCCAACCCAAGGTGAGGACGGCATGGGTAAAATGAGAAGTAATGAGGGTAACACTCAATCAAAGCTCTTGATCATTACATCAATTTTATTGATGGCGGGCTGTACGCAAAAGTTTAATGATGTTTCCGCAACGGTAGAAGAAGCATACTCAAACTATATAGATGTAGAGTTAACATCCGATGAGATAAAACAAGTACCTTATGCTAGTGCATACCTGAGAATAGGCTCTCAAAAGCAAGTCTTCGTTGTGCTAGCTTTTGCTGAAGAAAACAAAGTCACAGGAACCAAACAATTAAAATGGGTCAGCGCTGATAAGTCAATGATTGTGACAGAGAATGGACGTATCATAAAAACAATAGGCTTACAGAAAAACAACCTAGTTGCTATATCCGGCACTTATCCAAAATTTAATGAAGTAAATACTATTCATAGCTATTCATTAACTTATGATTGGATGCCTAAGTATCGCTACAACTATTCTGCTACAGCACAGTTATCTAAAAGTATTACTTCAACGGTAGAAACCGCACTCTATAACTCTCCAGCTCAGATATTTGAAGAAAGCATTTATTTTAAAGCTTTAGACTCTAAAATCACGAATAGATACTGGGTTGATACTTCGGGAAATGTTCTAAAAACAAGACAATACCTTGGTCCTAATATGGAACCAATTGAAATTACTTTCCTTAAAAGGTATACGGAGAAAAAATAATGTTTAGGATTACTATTACATTTTTCTTTATACTTGTGAACTTCCCATTATATGCTTCAGAACAAGTAAAAGACGATTATCTTACTCTTAAACTTTCCAACTCAAACCAAGAGTTCAAGTTTTCATCATCAACACGACTACACCAAGCTTTAACGGCTCTCGAACAGCATAATGTCTATATAACTTACCCCTTATCAACTACGCTTTTCTCTCTGAACCCTTCTGATGTAGAACAAGTTCGACTCAGCAAAGAGCGTGCCCTTGATTTGATGAAAGAATATAAGCTCAACAAGACGGAACTTTTTAATTTAATTCAATGTTCTGGTACTTCTAAAAGAGTCATTTCAAATATTGATTTAGATACTATTCGTTTAAATAAAAAAAACAATCCTCTTCTAAAAGGAAAGTATATTCTCTCAGTTGGTGAACGAGGAAGACCTTTACTTGTATTGGGTAATACCCCTAAAATTGAAACTATCTCGACTGAAGAAAACATGAGCCTGAGTAGTTTATTCAATGATGAAACAGCATTATTTAAAAATCTAGAACACGCTCCTGTACTTATTTACCCTGACGGCAAACTAACACAATCGCACATTGGAAACTGGAAGACAAAAAGTTACTCTCTTCCACCTGGCACTATTATCTACATTCCATTTTACAAATTTGAGAAGTCACCTTTAGATAAAGCTATCGTTGAACTTTTGATAAACATGAATACAGTCTTATGAAGCTCATTCCAAATTTTCTACCCATTGTACTAATGAGCCCTGTAGCAGTGTTGGCTCAATCAGTGCCTTTTGAAGCACCAGATTTAACCCCTTCTCAGATGGATTTCGGTGGTGTTGGTTTAATGCAGATGCCCACCGCAAGGATGTCTGATGAAGGCGAATTTAATTTTTCAGTTACCGGTAGTAATGAGTATTTGTTTTATAACGTCACCCTACAAGTACTACCTTGGTTAGAAAGCACCATACGCTACACCAAGGTGAGGGATCTACCATACTCATCATCTTTTCCTGGAGTAGACAACGACTACACTGATAAAGGAATCGATTTTAAGATTCGCTTGATGCAAGAATCTCAGTATCTACCTGAACTGTCTGTTGGTGTTCGAGACTTCGCAGGTACAGGCCTTTTCGATGCTGAATTTATCGCGGCAACAAAACGTTACTCCAACCCTAACTTAGGTACTTTTGATTTTACACTTGGTATGGGCTGGGGATACTTAGGTACCCGAGATAATGTAACAAACCCATTCTGTAAGTTAGGAGATAAGTTCTGCGAGCGTTCTGACGAGTTTCTTGACTCAGGCGGCACAACTAATTTTGAAAGAGCATTTAAAGGCCCTGCAGCTCTGTTTGGTGGTGTAGAGTTCCAGACTCTGCACGAGCCACTGCGGTTCAAAATCGAATATGATAGCAATGACTACAGTGAAGATTATGCTGTCGTCAGATCAGAAGTCGATATGACGCCCCATACACCTTGGAACTTTGGTGTTCTATATCGTTTAGGGCATATGGCTGATTTGCGCCTGAGTTATGAGCGTGGTGATACACTCGTTGCTGGTGTTAGCCTTTACACTAACTTCAATGAAATGCCGTCTTTCTGGCGAGACACGCCAACTCCTGAAATGAATGACGAGCAACCGGAGCAACTGTCTGATGTAGATTGGGAACGAGTCACTAAAGAGTTAGATAACGTTGCTGGTTACCAAAATGCCCAACTCTATGTTAGTGAAAATACGGTCTCAGTAGTCGGAGAACAAAAGAAGTATCGTGATCGCACCGAAGCTCATGAAAAAGCATCAGCGGTTCTATACAACGAGATGCCAGAAAACATTAATACTTTTACTATAAATGAGCGCAGTCGTGGGTTGATTGGTGAACAAACGGTTATCTCTAAAGATAAATACCGTGATTTCGCTGAGGTGAACTATGTAGATCCAGTAATTTCAGATGCAACTTCAACGTCAGGAATGAAGCCGCAAGGTGATCTAGCATATGATGGATTTGAACGCTTTGATTGGGGTTTTGCCCCGAAACTGACTCAAACTTTGGGAAGTGCGGAAGACTTTTACTTATTTAGCGTAGGGCTGAGCGGTAGCGCCTCTTACTGGCTGACAGATAACCTAGAAATTGGTGGCTCGCTATACTGGGATTGGTACAACAACTACGACAAGTTTGTTTACGTTACGCCTCCTGATGCAACGACTGTTCCTCGCGTTCGTACCATGTTCCGCGCTTACCAAAATGAACATGCTATAACCATGTCAAACTTACAATTGACTTGGTTCCAAGAGTATTCCGATACCATGGATCAACAATTCTACGCGGGTTATCTGGAGAGCATGTTTGCTGGAGTCGGTACCGAGTTTCTTTACCGACCACAAGGAGCTAACTGGGCGATTGGCGCTGACGTCAACTTAATTTCTCAACGTGATCCACAAAGTTACTTCGGTGTTTACGATGAGAAATGGCAAAACGTGCCAGAATATGGACGTCCGTTCCAAGTTATTGATAAAGGATTCACTGGTTTTGTATCTGGTTACTACTACCCTCAATGGGAATTCCTGCAAGATTTGATGATCCAAGTCGATGTTGGTCAGTTCCTAGCTGGCGATGTTGGTACACAAATCAATGTTTCTAAGCAGTTCAAGAGTGGCGTAATTGCTGGCGCCTTTGCCTCATTTACAGACTTGTCTGCGGATGAATTTGGTGAAGGTAGTTTTACTAAAGGTTTCTACTTGTCGATTCCGTTTGACATCATGACCGTTAAGCCAAGTAACAATCGTGCGAACTTTAGTTGGCAGCCTCTTACTCGTGACGGAGGGCAGAAGCTCGGCCGCAAATACAGCTTAATTGAGTTAACCGACGAACGAAATTCTTGGTACCAAAGACCTAACCGTTCGGATGTGGAATAATAAAGTAATCAAGGGAGCTGAGGCTCCCTTTTTCATATCTAGATACTGAGCAATAGAAGACTCAAACCTATCTTCCTGCTTCCAATAGCGCTACTTTTCGTTTCTTGCTAGAATTCCTGAGAAAATTTTAATCTATGGTGGAAGTTCTATGATCATCGTAACTGGTGGCGCTGGCATGATCGGCAGCAACATTGTTAAAGCACTAAACGAAGCTGGTATTAACGATATCCTGGTTGTCGACAACCTAAAAAATGGAAAAAAATTTAAGAACTTAGTTGATCTGGACATCACAGATTACATGGATCGTGACGACTTTCTGACCCAAATTATGGCGGGCGATGATTTTGGTCCGATTGAGGCAATTTTCCATGAAGGTGCTTGTTCTGCAACGACTGAGTGGGACGGCAAGTACATGATGCTAAACAACTATGAGTACTCAAAAGAGTTGCTTCATTACTGTCTAGATCGTGAAATTCCATTCCTTTACGCCTCTTCAGCAGCCACTTACGGCGATACAGATACTTTCGTTGAAGAACGCGAATACGAAGGCGCACTGAATGTATACGGTTACTCGAAACAGCAGTTTGATAACTACGTTCGTCGTCTATGGCAAGACGCTGAAGAACATGGTGAGACCCTTTCTCAAATCACCGGCTTCCGCTACTTCAACGTATATGGCCCACGTGAAGACCACAAAGGTAGCATGGCATCAGTTGCGTTCCACCTCAACAACCAACTTAACACAGGTGAAAATCCTAAGTTGTTCGCGGGCAGCGAATCATTTAAACGCGACTTCGTTTACGTTGGTGATGTATGCAAAGTGAACCTATGGTTCTTAGAAAACGGCGTATCAGGCATTTTTAACTGCGGTACAGGCCGTGCTGAATCTTTTGAAGAGGTAGCAAAAGCGGTTATCAAGCATCATGGCAAAGGCCAAATTGAAACCATCCCATTCCCTGAGCATCTAAAAGGCGCTTACCAAGAATTCACACAAGCCGATCTGACCAAACTGCGCACCGCAGGCTGTGATGTTGAGTTCAAGACGGTTGCAGAAGGCGTTGCCGAATACTTAACTATCCAAAACCGTTAAGCACCACAAGGTGGCAGAACCATAACCTGCCACCTTTACTCAAGTGCAATAGCCTGTATCATTCCTTAATATCTTTTTTCTCATTTAAACCACTTCGCCAGTACACGAATAGGTAACTAGACACGCCATGACCATAAAACGTGATGACTTCGACCCTAAAGCATATAACCCTGAGTTTAAGCGCCACTTCCTGTCGCCTAAGTACTGGGGCACGTGGTTAGGTGTTCTCTTATTTTTACCTTTATCATTAATGCCACTAAGTTTACAAAAGTGGTTGGCGAAAACCATTGCCAAAAAACTGTCGAAATCCCACAAAGGGCCAGCTCACCGAGCGAGGGTTAACTTTGAGCTGTGTTTTCCGGAAAAATCGTTCCAAGAACGTGAAGCTTTGATAGAAAAAACACTCTATACAGCGGCCATGTTCTTTTTTCGCTTCGGGTTACTAAGTTTACGCTCACCAAAATGGCTTCAGAACCGTTGCCAAATTCGCGGCCTAGACATTTTACGACAGCACATTAATAACAACGAAAATGTGATTTTAATGGTTCCCCATTCTTGGGCAATTGATGTGCCTGCTATCTTGCTCGCTTCAATGGGAATGCCAGTTTCTGCAATGGCGAAGAAACAAAAGAATGATGTTGCTGACTGGCTGATGCACAAGCAAAGAGTTCAATACGGTGGTCGTGTTTATGAACGCTCAGGTGGCATTAAGCCTTTTCTGAAATCCATTCGAGATGGCTATGTAGGGTATTATCTACCCGATCAAGATCACGGCCCAGAGCATAGTGTGTTCGTAGATTTCTTTGCTACACGTAAAGCAACGCTACCTGGTTTAGGCAAAATTGCGAAACTATCACGCTCAAAAGTACTGCCTCTATTTGCGTCTATGAACACTGAAGATGGTACGTTTGATATTGAGATTTTACCGGCGTTTGAGCTGGATAAAGGCGAAGAGCAAGACGCTCGTACCTGTAATGAAGCCATTGAATATTTTGTCGGTGATAAACCCGAACAATATATGTGGGTACTGCAGTTGCTGCACTCTCAAGAAGACGGCAATAACTATTACAATTTGTTTAAACCAAGATATAACAGCGACTGGAAAGTGCAGTGAAAGTATTTGTCGTAAGCTTGGCTCGATCGCTAGATCGCCGAGAACGTATTGAAGAAAAGTTAAAACAACAAGGCATTAGGTTTGAGTTTTTTGATGCCGTAGATGGCTCTGTTGGCCGTTTTCTTCATTCAGAAAAAAGTCGTCCAACCATTACTCTACGCCGCAAAGGGTATCAATTAAAAACCAGTGAAGTCGCCTGTTTTGCAAGCCATTACGAGTTGTGGGTTCGCTGTATTGAGCTTGATGAACCGATCGTCATCTTAGAAGACAACGTCGACCCCGTAGAGGGGCTAAAGCAAGTACTCGAACATACCCTTCCATTGACGTCTAATTATGACTATATCAAGTTGTCTGCCACTCAGAAGTGTGCATTCATCCCAATTGTACCTATTGATGATACTCATATGCTAGGGGGCTACTCTGCTGGCACTTGTGGTACCACAGCTTATATCGTCACACCTAAAGCAGCCTCAAAGTTTGTTACGCATGCTCAAGAGTTTATTGAACCAGTCGATGACTATATGGAAAAACCATGGAGACATGGTGTTCAAGTTTACAGCGTGTCTCCAGATCTTTTTACTAGAGCTGAGATTGCTTCGACGATTGGTGGGAAAAGAAAAGATAAATCCAAAATGACTCTTGCGAATAAAATATACGCTGAACTTTTTAGAACTTATGAGTCAATTTTGAAATTCCTATACTGGAAAAACAAAGCATGAAGATTTTAGTCATTGGCCCTGCGTGGGTCGGCGATATGGTAATGTCGCAATCGTTATATATCGTATTAAAGCAACGTCATCCAGATAGCCAAATTGACGTTATCGCTCCAGGATGGTGTAAACCGATTCTTGAGCGTATGCCAGAAATCCACCAAGCGATTGAAATGCCTATAGGTCATGGTGAATTTAACTTATTAGGCCGCAGGGAAATTGGTAAATCATTACGTGAAAAGCAATATGACCACGCCTATATCTTGCCTAAATCAGCAAAATCAGCACTGATCCCATGGTTTGCAAACATTCCTCTTCGTACTGGCTGGAAGGGAGAAATGCGCTATGGTTTATTGAATGACTTACGCCCTAACATGAAGTCTTTTCAGTACATGGTAGAGCGCTATGTAGCGTTAGCTTATCCAAAAGCAGAAATGGTGGATTCTAACTCTCTTGGCGGGCTTGAAACCTTACCTCGCCCACGCCTTGCAATCAACGAAGCAGAGCAACAAGCCACGATCCAAAAGTTCAACTTAACGCAAGACCAACCAATCATTGGACTGTGCCCAGGAGCAGAGTTTGGTCCTGCAAAAAAATGGCCCGAAACACACTACGCTGAAGTTGCGACGCAAATGGCTCGATCTGGGCATCAAATCTGGTTGTTTGGTTCTCAAAAAGACTTAGAGACTTGTAACAATATCCGCGCACTTGTTCCAACGCAATTCCATGAGGACATTCACGTTCTAGCAGGCCAAACCAGCTTAATTGAAGCGGTCGACCTACTTGCTGCATGTAAGACTGTTGTCGCGAATGACTCCGGCTTAATGCATGTGGCGGCTGCGGTTGGTTGTAATGTTGTTGCCGTGTATGGCTCAACTTCACCGAAGTACACCCCCCCACTCGCAGAAAAAGTGGAGATTGTTCATACCGATATTGATTGTCGCCCTTGTTTCCAGCGTGAATGTCAATACAAACACCTTAAGTGCTTGACAGAACTTTCGCCTAAGCAAGTGCTAGATAGCATCCAAAAACTTGACGCCATTACGATAAGCTCATGTTAGTTCGTATTGTTTATACCTTACTACTCGCTCTAGCGTCACCGCTGCTTTTATTTGGTTTGTACAAGAGCAAACCAAATAAGCCTAAGTTCGGCTCTCGCTGGAAAGAGCACTTTGGTATCACTCCCAAGCTAAAAAGCAACGACAAACCTATTTGGATACATGCCGTATCTGTTGGTGAAAGCATAGCAGCAACACCTTTAATTAAAGCCCTTAAGGAACAAAACCCCGAACAATCTATTCTAGTTACTACAACAACAAGTACCGGAGCTGAACAGATTGCTAAGTTGGGTGATTTAATTGAACACCGCTATATGCCAATTGACTTTGGTTTTGCTATCAAAGGTTTTCTTAAAGCAGTACAACCAAAACAAATGTTGATCATTGAGACTGAGCTGTGGCCAAACACGCTTCACCATGTTTACAAAGCGGGTATCCCTATAACAGTCGTGAATGCTCGCCTATCTGAAAAATCGTGTCAGAACTACGCCAAAATACAGCGGCTTTTTAACCAGCTTCATCCATGCCTAACTCAAGTACTTTGCCAAACGGATTCAGATGCAGAGCGCTTCGAACGCTTAGGCGTTGAGAAAAAGAAACTATCCGTTACTGGCTCGATTAAGTTCGATATTCAAATATCAGAGCAAGTGAAACAGCAAGGACAGCAGCTTCGAGCCCAGCTTGGAAAGGATCGTCCAATTTGGATTGCAGCTAGCACCCACAAAGGCGAGGACGAACAGGTATTAGATGCACATAGACAAGTTTTAAAATCTCATCCAAATGCATTACTTATTTTGGTTCCTCGCCATCCGGAACGATTTGATGATGTGTTTGCGCTTTGCCAAAATTCCGGCTTCAATAGCACCAGAAGAACCAATGCTGCAATAGTTAACGCCGATACACAGGTATACCTTGCTGATACTATGGGTGAAATGCTGATTCTCCTTGGTGCCAGTGATGTTTGCTTTATGGCTGGGAGTTTGCTTGGGGATAAAGTGGGTGGACATAATGTGCTTGAACCAGTCGCACTCAACGTTCCAGTGATATCAGGCCCTAGTTACTTCAACTTCAAAGCGATTGTAGAAGACATGATTGCTCTGAATATTATAGACATTACCGATAAAACTCAGCTAGCGAGTAAAGTACTAGAGCGCTTTCAACATAGTAACTCTCAGCAAATGAGTGATTTTATTCAAGGCTATTTAAACTCGACTCAAAAAACAATTGAAGCAATTAAATAATGTCACAGACCCATTCAGCCTACTTTGTCATTACCGTTTTTGTGATTGCAATAATTGCCCTTGTCACAAGGTATCAAAACAAACCTGAAAAGGTTTTTGGAGTAGTTTTGCTTGTTTTATATAGCAGCAGATCCGTATCGACAGAGCAACTCATTAGCAGTATTGCCAATCCTGGCGTACTTACGCTGGTACTACTTATCATCTGCTCGCTAGCTTTAGAAAAGACCTCACTACTTCGTAGAATCTCGCAATTAGTCATCGAACCTAGCTATAAATCTACCTGGGTTCGACTGTTCTCGATAACCACATTGTCTTCAGCATTTCTAAACAACACAGCGGTGGTCTCCACCATGATCGCCCCAATACGTGCCAATGCCCTTCACCCAGCCAGCAAACTGCTACTTCCCTTATCTTTTGCTGCCATCCTTGGCGGAACACTAACGCTGATCGGCACTTCGACGAATTTAATCGTCAATAGTATGGTGCTCGATGCTGGGCTACCTAGTCTCTCCTTTTTTGATTTTTCACTTGTTGGCGGCATTGCTGTACTTGGGTGCGGGCTCACCCTGTTTTTACTTAGCCATTGGCTACCTAGCAACATTGAACGAGCAGATACTCAAGCTCAATACTTCATTGATGCTGAGGTAGAACCAAACTCCCCACTTATCGGTAAAACTATTCAGCGCAACGGGCTGAGAAATCTAAACTCTCTGTTTTTAGTCGAGATTCATCGCCAAGGAAGAACTATTTCACCAGTATCACCACATGAGTTAATAGAGGAAAATGATCGCCTATTATTCTGTGGAGAGATTAGAAAAGTAACTCAATTGAATCAATTCACGGGCTTATCACTCTTTGCTCATAAAGGCGAAAGGCTAAGTCATGATCTCAAAGAGGTCGTATTACGCCCTGAAAGTGCTTTAGTAAATAAGACCCTAAAACAAATTGGCTTTCGCGCTATGTTCAACGCTGCAGTGGTCGCGATCCGACGCGATGGTCACAAGGTTTCCGGAAAGCTCGGTGAAGTTACCTTAAGAGCTGGCGACTATCTGGTACTCGCTGTAGGTGATGACTATCACCAGCGAAATAACATCGCTAAAAACTTTATACAGCTCCAAGCGCTAAAAGCCGATAGGCTACTCAAAGGACCGCAAGAAATTATCGCTGTTCTTGGCTTTTTTAGTGCTATCGCTCTTGCAGCTATGAAGATAACTCCACTGCTGCACAACCTGATCTTGTTGCTTGGTGTTCTACTATTAACTGGAGCACTGAAAACGAATGAAATTATACGAAGGCTACCAGTCCAGATATGGCTAGTAATTTCATCTGCACTTTTGCTGTCTCAGGCATTAGATAATAGTACAGCAGTCGACCTCCTGCGGAGCGCAATGACAGAACAAGCTGAATTTATGAGCCCATTGTCAGGGCTTATCATGGTTTACTTGGTCACTTTATTGCTAACGGAGTTGGTCACCAACAATGCGGCAGCGGCCTTAATCTTTCCCGTTGCTTATGCCCTCGCGACGAGTCTAGATGCAAATCTTTACAGCTATATTTTAGCTGTCGCGTTCGGCGCAAGTGCAAGCTTTATTAGCCCATATGGATACCAAACCAACTTAATGGTTTACAATGCAGGTCAGTACTGTATCAAGGATTATATAAAGATTGGGGTGCCGATGAGTATTACGTATAGCGGTTTAGTATTAACGGCTATCACAACTATCTATGGCGTTTAACTCCCTCATCGAATCAAAGAGAGACCGGAATGAAACTTTCTCCACAACGAATGACTCACCTTAAGCAGCTTGAGGCAGAATCTATCCATATTATGCGTGAGGTAGCTGCCGAGTTTGATAACCCAGTGATGCTTTACTCTGTTGGTAAAGACTCTTCAGTGATGCTACACCTTGCACAGAAAGCCTTTGCGCCTGGCATTCCCCCGTTTCCACTTATGCATGTTGATACCACATGGAAATTCAAAGAAATGATTGAGTTTCGTGACTACATGGCGAAAAAGCTTGGTATGAAGCTGATTGTGCACCAAAACCCAGAAGGGCTTGCGATGAACATCAGCCCATTTGTGCATGGCAGCTCAAAGCATACTGATATCATGAAGACACAAGGCCTAAAACAAGCCTTAGATAATCATGGCTTTGATGCTGCTTTTGGTGGTGCTCGTCGTGACGAAGAAAAGTCTCGCGCGAAAGAGCGTGTTTACTCTTTCCGTGATGAACATCACCGCTGGGATCCTAAAAATCAACGCCCTGAGCTTTGGAATATCTACAACGGCAAAGTAAACCAAGGCGAAAGCATTCGTGTATTCCCTCTTTCTAACTGGACTGAGCTGGATATTTGGCAATATATCTACCTAGAGAGCATCGAGATTCCAAGCCTGTACTTTGCAAAAGAGCGTCCTGTCGTTGAGCGTGATGGTATGTTGATCATGAAAGATGATGATCGCATGGAGCTTCGTGAAGGGGAGACGGTAGAACAACGCATGGTTCGCTTTCGTACACTGGGCTGCTACCCATTAACGGGAGCGGTTGAATCTCAAGCAACAACGCTACCAGAGATCATTCAAGAGATGCTGCTTACAACCACTTCTGAGCGCCAAGGCCGTGCCATTGACCACGATAGCTCTGGCTCAATGGAGAAAAAGAAACGTGAGGGTTACTTCTAACTATGACCTCGCCGTATCAAAAGAAGCGCAATGAGTCTGTGAGTGACGATGTGGTGTGGCATAACACCAGCGTAACTCATGAAGATCGTGTTGCGCTTAAGCAGCAAAAGCCTGTTGTACTTTGGTTTACCGGACTTAGTGGCTCAGGAAAATCGACCGTCGCCAACGCGGTAGAAAGCAAGCTATTAGCGTTAGGTAAACATAGTTACCTTCTTGATGGTGACAATGTGCGCCACGGTCTAAACAAAGATCTTGGCTTTAGTGATCTAGACCGTATTGAGAACATTCGCCGCATTGGCGAGGTGGCTAAACTATTTGTCGATGCCGGGAACATTGTTCTGACCGCGTTTATTTCGCCATTTATCTCAGATAGAGAGCAAGTGCGCCAATTAATGCAGCAAGGCGAGTTTTTAGAGGTGTTTGTTGATACTCCACTCGAAATCTGCGAGCAAAGAGATCCTAAAGACCTGTATAAAAAGGCACGCGCAGGTGAGATTAAACACTTCACAGGCATCGACTCTGAGTACCAAGCGCCTATATCTCCAGAAATTCACATCAAGACAGCAGAGCTGTCTGTCGAAGCGTGTGCCGACCAAGTGATTCGAGCGCTCACTGAAAAAGAATACATTTAAAAGGAAGTCATTATGTCTCATAGCTCTGAGCTTATCGCTAAAGACATTGAAGCGTACCTAAACGTACATGAAAACAAAGACCTACTTCGTTTCTTAACTTGTGGTAACGTTGATGACGGCAAATCTACACTGATTGGTCGCCTGCTATACGACAGCAAGCTGATTTATGAAGATCAAATGGCCGCGATCGAAAAAGATTCTCAAAAGTTCAATACGACAGATGAAGCGTTCGACTTAGCGCTACTAGTCGACGGTCTACAGTCCGAGCGTGAACAAGGCATCACGATTGATGTTGCCTACCGCTACTTCTCAACCGACAAGCGTAAATTCATCATCGCCGACACTCCAGGACATGAACAGTACACTCGTAATATGGTTACGGGTGCTTCTACCTGTGATCTTGCGATTGTAATGGTTGATGCTCGCCACGGTATCCAGACGCAAACACGTCGTCATAGCTATATCTGTAGTCTACTTGGAATTCAGCATGTTATCGTTGCCGTTAACAAAATGGATCTGATGGACTACAGCCAAGAGGTGTATCAGAAAATCAAAGCCGATTACCGAGATATGGCAAAGAACTTCAACATCAAGGATATCCGCTTTGTGCCAATCTCCGCTCTAAAAGGCGACAATGTTGTCACTCCAAGTGAGAACATGGATTGGTACCCTGGCGCTACATTAATGAAGCTGCTTGAAACGGTTAAGATTAACCAAGACATCAACACTGAAGTCATGCGCTTCCCAGTGCAATATGTCAATCGCCCAAACCTAAACTTCCGTGGTTTTTGTGGCACCCTTGCTTCAGGCATTGTACAGGTTGGTGATGAAGTTACTGCTCTTCCATCGAACAAAGTCTCTCGCATCAAATCTATCTTTACCTTCGATGGTGAGCTAAAAGAAGCAATGCCGGGTCAAGCGATCACCCTAACGCTTGAAGATGAGATCGATGTGTCACGCGGCGATATGCTTGTCCATTCCAACAACATTCCAGAGGTTGTAGACGCTTACCAAGCTCATATCGTTTGGATGGATGAATCTCCGATGCAAACGCATAAAGAATACCTATTCAAATTTGCGACTAAAACCTGTACAGGTAAGGTTTCTCAAATTGAGCATAAGGTTGATGTCAATACACTTAAGCAGCATGATCATAAAAATACGCGCCTTGAGTTAAACGAGATTTCACTCGCCTCAATAAAGCTTACCGATAAAGTTGCAATGGATGTTTATCAGCAGCTACCTCAAACTGGCGCTTTTATCATTATTGACCGCATTAGTAACGTGACTGTCGGCGCGGGTATGGTGTCATCGATACAATTAAACCATACTGAAGAACCAGCTCGTGTTTACTCAGAAGCAGAGAAAGAGCTCAATGCTTATATATGTAAGCACTTCCCAGAGTGGGGCTGTGTAAAAATAAACTAAATAAATAGGTGAGCCATAAATATATCGCTCACCTATTTTATTGGGAAGGGTTAGAGAATATTAGATTTCTGATCCTCTCCTTTATCGCTTTCCTCTGAGATTTTCGCGCTCTTTTTTTATATTTTCTTATTCGATTGTTAAATGACTTTAAGTTCACTCCATCCAAGTCTTGTTTTAGTGACTCCAAACTATTGGCCATTGCTAACAAAAAGTCTCTCTGATTTTCGTGAGAGGACGAGGACATCCTTGTTGAAAAAGAATCTTTTTGATTAATTCTATATACAGACATTGGTTCAGGTAAGTAGACTCCGCCTCCTTTTACAGAAGACATAATCTGCATAAAATAGTCTCCACATGGCATTAATTTAATAGTGCATGATGAAGCTAGGGATAAAGCAGACTTACGGATAAATAAAGATGCTGTTGGGCAGTAATCACCATCTCCTAGTATAACTTCATCAGTAGAAACGTAATGGGTTCCCTCAAAATGATTTGAGACTAGCTCTCTATTGCCTTCTGGGTCCTCTGAGTATGCTGGGTGAAAGCAAAGGTCTATATTTGGGCTCCCCTCTAAAGCATCAAATTGTTTCTGTAGCTTTGTATTATCTATCCAATAGTCATCACCTTCGCAAAAAGCTAAATACTCCCCTTTAGCCTTTGGTGATAAGTGTGACAATGCTAGGGTTCGGATGCCTTTAGAGTAAAGATTTTCATCAGTATACATTCGAACTATGTTCGAATGCTTTTCACATATCTCATCAATAATTTCTCTACTATTGTCCGTAGAGAGATCATCATAAACAATAACTTCAAATTCGAAATCACAGGACTGGTTGAGAAAGCTATTAATTGTTTTCTCAATATATTTAGAGTGATTATAACAAACACAAAGAATTGAAACTTTAACAGACATATTATTACCGACCTACAAGTAGTGTTCCAACTTACTCTCTTTAACAAAATCCTCTATACGACTTACAATGTCTGCATCAAGGCTATTTTGCCAACTTATGTCTTTATCCTTGTTTTTGAATACAGAGTAGGTAGTATCAACCTTCTTTTTTGACATAAGAAATGACTTAGTTTGTGAGGTAAGCTCTAGCCCTAGAAAATCGAATATATCTTCAACTTGTTCTAGAGGGTCTTCTAGTAGCGCACTATAGTGCACAAGTTTAAAGTTATCTGGATACAGCTTAGAAAGTTTTTCAAATAACTTTGTAGTCTCCACCCACTTAGACAGACCAAAATATTCTTCTTTTTTCTCTAAGTTTTTCTTGCCTGCATAGATCAACTCTTCTTCCAAAAGCCAACCTAAATCGGTTCTAAATTCTCGCTTTGCATTATACCAACTGCTAATTACAGCTCTCGGGTCTCTAACCAAGCCTAAAATCTTTACATCAGGGCACTTTTTGATCATATTCTCTATAATATGATGGTATCTAACTTCCTTATATACGATAGTACCCAAATGATTGTTCTTTTCGAATATAGGCTTACGACCTTCCTTTCGTTCAGCATCTTGACGAATAAAAGAAGAGTTGGTTTGTGCAATGTTATTAAAAAATGCATCGATATCATCTTTTTTAGAATTTTCATCTAGAAATGATTTAAACTCGTAGGAAAAAAGCGGCTGATATAGATAGTTAACATCAGGAGAGCTATTAATAATCTCACCTAACCAAGATGAACCGGATCTTGGCACAGAATGAATTGCAAATCTTTTCATATTAAATAATCCATCAACTGGGTCTTAGGTACATTAAAAATCATATCAAGTATTGAAAGTCCTGGCTCAAAATCACTTGTCTGAGTATGCGTATATGGTTTTAATGATACATTTAGGAATTCTAGAGTTAAGCCTTGAGATCGAAAGTTCGATTCACTGTATAAATCCCGCCCTCCAGGAGGATTGATATAAGTGTCACCAGCCAATTTAACACAAGTATCTATAACTCTATCTTGTCCTTTAAGGTTTTTATTATTCAGACTCGATGAAATTATAATTTCAGTATCAATATCTAAATAAGATTTTATTTTTTCTATAGAGTTTAGAATGAAAAGAAATAGATTATCTTCTTCATCCAACAAAATATCACTAAAAAGCTGATATCCTTCATCAAAATTTGGTGACTTTCGATAAGACTCTCTAATCTTATTTAATAGTTTAGTTCTTTCTTTCAAGAATGTTGGAGATATAAAACGCTCTCTAACATCAAGGTAATCAGAGTCTTTCTTAATAGGAATGGTAAAAGTCTCTACTTTCCCTGAAGCACTTAAGTAACGATTACGATTTATCCACCCTTTCTTGGTGTACTGAATATCATCATAAACAACAAATTTATCTACAGAAGCCAAGAGCTGCCAGTAGCCAATATATGGTAAAAAATAAGGCTGCATAATAGCAATTTTCATACTATAAGAACTCTCACATGGTTAATTTAATATCAATTCTATAACTTTACATACAGCTTCAACATCATTTGAAGACATACTGGCATGTAGCGGTAGACAAATAATTCCTTTTGATATCTGCTGACTTATAGGGCATCCAAAGCTCAGATTGTCAGGGTAAGCAACATCTAAAGATGGTGTAAAATATCGTCGATGTTCAATATCATGCGCAGACAAAGCATCAAGTAATCTTTCCTGCTTGTCTTTATCTCCAATGAAAATTGGCATGTAAGCACCATTATAAGACGCTTCGGGTAACCAAAGAGGTAATTCAACATAAGGTTCTAAACGCGTCCGGTACAAACTAAACAGGTTGGATCGATGCTCAATTACCTCTTCAATCTGATCAAGTAGTGTTAATCCTACTGCGCATTGGTACTCATTCAACTTTGCATTAATACCTGGCTCGCCTAATTGTCCATTCGCTTGAAGACCAAAGTTAATGAACTCTTTCGCACGTAAATAATCTTCATGCCGCTTGAATACAATTGCACCACCTTCGACTGTATGGAATATCTTAGTGGCATGAAAACTCAATGTACTAGCATCGCCAAAGTTTAAGAGAGACTCCTGACCAACCTTAACTCCAAATGCATGAGCAGCATCGTATAGAACTTTGACCTTATATCGTTCTGCAATTTCTTTGAAACTCTCAACTTCACAAGGATTTCCATATACATGTGTTGCAACAACACCATCTACTTGAGAGTTTGCTTCAAGAGCTGCTTTCAAAGCATCTGGAGATAAGTTATAAGATTTTGAATCGATATCGCAATAGCTCACATCAATACCTTGCCACATCAACGCTGATGAAGTTGCAACAAAGCTAAAGGGTGTAGAGAGCGCGGATTCAATTCCTAAAACTTTACATGCCACCTGAAGTGCCAGCGTACCATTAGAAACTAACAATAAGTTTTTAACACCCAAAAACGTTTCAAGTCGTGTAGTAAGCTTTTCATGCAATGGCCCAAAGTTAGTATACCAACCACTCTCATTTACTTGAGATAAATAGTTAGAAAGCTTAGTTAAGTCTGGGGATAATGGACTGTTAAGTTTAATTGTCATCTTCGCTCACAATGCTTGATAGGTAGATACCATAATTGTTCTTCTTAAGGGCATCAGCTGCCGCCATTAACTTCTGTTTGCTAATCCAACCATTGTTAAAGGCAATTTCTTCCAAACATGCAATCTTATAACCTTGTCGTTTCTCTATCGTCGAAACAAATTGAGCAGCTTCGAGCAAGCTTTCGTAAGTACCTGTGTCTAACCAGGCAAAACCACGCCCTAACATTTCAACATTGAGCTCGTTTGCTGTTAGGTACATTTGATTTAATGTGGTAATTTCCAGCTCACCTCGCTCTGATGGCTCGACTTGCTTAGCTCTACTCACGACTTGGTTGTCAAAGAAGTACAGCCCCGTCACAGCATAGTGGCTCTTTGGCTTAGCTGGTTTTTCTTCAATAGAGATAGCTTTTCTGTCAGCATCAAACTCAACCACACCAAAGCGCTCAGGGTCTTTCACTTGGTAGCCAAATACCGTAGCCCCATTGCCACTCTCTGCCGTCTCAACCGCTTTCTTTAACTTTGGAGAGAAGCCCTGTCCATAAAAAATGTTGTCACCCAGCACCAAACATACTGAGTCATCGCCAATGAATTCTTCACCAATGATGAAGGCTTGAGCTAAGCCGTCTGGACTTGGTTGAATCGCGTATTGCAACTCAATGCCAAACTCTGAGCCATCACCTAATAGGCGCTGAAAGCCCTCCAAGTCTTCTGGCGTGGTGATGATCAAGATTTCACGAATGCCAGCAAGCATGAGTACCGACAACGGGTAGTAAATCATTGGTTTGTCATAAACCGGCAGTAACTGCTTAGAGACACCGCGTGTAATAGGGTAAAGGCGAGTGCCCGAGCCGCCTGCTAAAATAATACCTTTCATTATTCGCCCGCTCCTAGTCGCTCAAGACTGTATGAGCCATCAAGCACACGCTGCCACCATTGCGGATTATTGAGGTACCATTCCACGGTTTTGCGAATACCGCTTTCAAACGTTTCTTCTGGCGTCCAGCCAAGCTCTTGAGCGATCTTGGTGGCATCAATTGCGTAACGCACATCATGACCAGGTCGATCTTTGACATAAGTGATCAAAGATTCATAAGACTCGACCCCGGCCGGCTTGTCTGGTCGCAACTCTTCAAGCAAAGCACAAATGGTTTTCACCACTTCGATGTTTGCTTTTTCGTTATGGCCACCAATGTTGTAGGTTTCACCGACTTCACCTTCGTTGACCACTTTGTACAGCGCGCGTGCATGATCTTCCACAAACAGCCAATCTCGGATTTGCATACCATCGCCATACACAGGCAACGGCTTGCCGTCGAGGGCATTTAAAATCATCAGAGGGATCAACTTCTCTGGGAAGTGGTACGGGCCATAGTTGTTGGAGCAATTGGTGACAAGTGTCGGTAAACCATAAGTACGTTGCCAAGCGCGTACAAGGTGATCGCTCGAGGCTTTTGACGCTGAATATGGGCTGCTCGGCGCGTATGAAGTGGTTTCGGTGAACAAATCATCCGTCCCCTCTAAATCGCCGTACACTTCGTCCGTAGAAATATGATGAAAACGGAATGCCGATTGGCGCGCTTCATCTAGGCTCGACCAATATTGACGGGCCGCTTCGAGCAGATGGTAAGTGCCCATCACGTTGGTCTCAATAAAAGCAGCAGGACCATCAATAGAACGATCGACATGAGATTCGGCGGCCAAATGCATCACCCTATCGGGTTGATGCTCTGAAAAAACGCGGTCTAGTTCAGCTCGGTCACAGATATCCACTTGCTCGAAGTAGTAACGTTCACTATCTGAGACATCAACCAGTGACTCTAGATTCCCTGCGTAGGTCAGTTTATCTAAATTGATAACGGTATCTTGGGTGTCACGAATGATATGTCGGACAACAGCTGACCCAATGAAGCCTGCTCCACCGGTTACTAATATTTTCATTACAAATGTTACCTACGTTAATTTGTGTGCCATCAGATACACATGAATACTTTATGATTATTGTAGTTTATAGACTCACTCGAGCATCGTTAGACTCAAGAGGGCTTACTTAGAGCAATTAATGCAAAATAATAAAAAACTCAATTAAGATTGAGAAGCATAACCGTCCTGCAAATGCTCAAAATCGGATTCTTGCCAAATAATCTGTCGCTTTAAACGCTCTTTATTAAATGAACGCAGGAGTCTACTTAGATTTTGATCTTTCCAATCACCAGAAGTTTCAAAACGACACTTATCAAAATCGATAATCCATACCTTATCTTTGTCGTCGATCAAGATATTATGGATATTCAAATCGGTATGGTTAACGCCAACCTGATGCATCTTGGCAATTTCTTGCCCTATTTTTTGATACATGTCTGCCGATAAAGACTGTTCTTGCAAGATACTAACCAGATCTCTGGCGTTTGGGATTCGCTCACTTAATAAATCAGCTTGATAGAAGAACCCTGACTTTACGGCTCTTGCTGCAATTGGACGAGGAACGTGCACCCCAGCCTCGATTAGCGCCAATAAAAGCTGAAACTCTTGCGCACAACGGGTGTTATCCCAGCCAGAGAACCAATAATGGTCGTTAACCAACTTCCCAAACAAACCGCCACGACGGTAATGACGCAGTGCTGCTTGCATGTTCTCTAGTTGGATAAACCATGTCGTGCCTCGCCCCGTCGCACTGCCAACCACCTTGTCTAAGGACTGCCAATATTCCGCATCAAATATCGGTTGGCTAGGGTCTGTAAGGATCTCGTCATCAAACCAGATCATTTGGTTGTTGTTTTGATACTGTTGAGTCACGCGCTTACCCCCTAGCCTAAATATCGGCAGGCTAATATATACAACCAAGTAAATCCGGCGAACACCAATGCAACCATAACGGCAGCAGAGCCTATGTCTTTAGCTCGACCACTGAGTTCATGCCGCTCAATACCGATACGATCAACCACAGCCTCAATAGCTGAATTTACAAGCTCTACAATCAAGACTAACACCACGACCCCGATCATTAAGATACGCTCAACCATGCCGACATCCACTAGCCAAGCCAAAATCACAGCGATACTCAACAGAGCCAACTCTTGTCGAATGGCAGCTTCATGCTTAAAAGCCGCTTTTAATCCTTGGATCGAATAACCCGTTGCTTTAACGATGCGCTTTAGCCCGGTATTACCCGGTTTGCCAGATTCTTGCGATTGATGCGGTGTTATCTTTGACATTGCAGAACACTTATCAGTACTTAGCTATATTCGAGCCGTGTATTTTACATTTATTAGGGATGTCTGCATAATTTACCTGCCTCTATTCATCGAATCAGACAATAATTATGTTCACTTCTGCCCCATCGTCATTATGCATCTTGCGTTTGTCCGCTATTGGAGACGTTTGCAATACCATCGCCACCGTTCAAGCTATTCAGAAACACTGGCCTTCGACCCAGATTACTTGGATAACGGGTAAACTTGAAGCCCAGTTATTAACCGCCATTGATGGCGTAGAAGTGATTGTTTTTGATAAAAAAGCGGGGCTCGATGGCTACAAATCGCTTTGGCGACAGCTGAAAGGCAGAGAGTTTGATGCGCTATTGCATATGCAGTACGCGATTCGAGCGAGTGTCGCGACGTTGGGCATTAAAGCAAAATACAAACTTGGTTTCTCTTCTGATAGAAGCCAAGATTTTCAGACGTTATTTACCAATGTCAAAGTGCCTTCCCCGCAATCTCTGCATGTCGCAGATGGCTTAATGGCCTTTGCCCATCAAATTGGGGTACCAAAGGCAGAACTGGACTGGGTACTTTCTTATTCAGATCACGACCAAACTTGGGCAGAGTCTCATATATCTCGTAATAAACCTAACCTGCTGATTGTGCCTGGTGCGAGCAAAGCTTATAAAAACTGGAACGCGGAAGGTTATGTGGATGTGATTCATCACGCCAGAGCTAAAGGCTGGAACGTGATTCTGGCAGGTAGCCCAGCTCAGGTAGAACTGGATCTGGCTGAAGCCATTCAATCTCGCTTGGAAGAACCGTGTCTAAATTTAGTTGGACAAAGTTCAATTCTGCAAATGCTTGCGTTAATAGATAAGGTTGAAATGGTCATCGCCCCCGATACCGGACCAGCACACATGGCGAATGCCATGAAAACGCCAATCATCGGGCTCTATGCACACCATAATCCGCTGCGAGTGGGACCTTACCGTTATCTAAAATACGTTGTCTCAGTGTATGAAGAAACGATCTTTGCGGAAACAGGTAAAAACAGTCACGAGTTAAGCTGGCGAACTCGCGCTAAAGATGAAACGGCAATGAACCGCATTACCAGCACTCAAGTAATGAGCATGTTCGATCAAGTCTTAGAAGATTTGTATCCTCAATACCAGTAAACTTACTGTCTTGATTTGTTAAGAAGGAAATGACCTTGTCCAAACCAACCTTAGCCGTTGCCTTAATTGTAAAAAATGAAGAGAAGCACTTACAAGCTTGTCTAGACACAGTAAAAGATTGGGTCGATGAGATTGTCCTTCTAGACTCGGGCAGCACCGATCGCACCGAAGAAATCGCCCGACAATACACAGATAAGTTTTACACCAACCTAGATTGGCCAGGATTCGGTAAACAGCGCCAACTTGCTCAAACTTATATCGAGTCCGATTTCGTTCTATGGCTAGATGCTGATGAGCGCGTAACTGACGAACTGCGTCAAGACATACTGAATGCTATCAGTCAGCACAAAGACAAAAACGTCTACCAAGTTAATCGTCTAACCACTGCCTTTGCCAAAGAAATTCGTCACTCTGGCTGGTCTCCTGACTGGGTAGTCCGTTTGTATAAAACTTCACAAACTCAATACAACGATGCATTGGTGCACGAAAGCGTGGTCATTCCAAATGGATTTAACATCGTGTCATTGAACGGGCGTCTCAAGCACTTTACCTACGAAAGGCTAGGTGAATATACCCGCAAGACTCAATTGTATATGCAGTCTTGGGCTGACCAAAGAGAAGGAAAAAAAAACGCTTCTCTACTTAGTGCATTTACGCACGGTTTTTTTCGATTCTTTAAAATGTATATCATCAAGCGTGGCTTCTTAGATGGACGACACGGATTTTTGCTAGCCGTGTTAAGCGCAAACACCACTTTTACCCGTTATGCCGATCTGTGGCTGCGTGACTACGTGAAAAAACACAATAAAGAGCAATAATATGAATATTTGCCATGTTAATTTGGCTTCTGGCTACCATGGAGGAGAAAACCAAACCCTTCAACTCATCCAGCAACAAGTCAAATTGGGTTATAACCTTACGGTAGTCGCTAACCCTAAAAGCCCTTTTGCCGATGCCATCCGTAAACTGAACGTTAAGCTAGTGCTGGCGACTCACTTTACCAAGGCACACTCTAAAGCTGTAACTCAAAAGTGTTCAATCATTCATGTTCATGAAGGACGCGCAATTTATTGGGCTCTCATTCAGCACATGCTTTATGGTAAGCCTTATATCGTCACGCGCCGTATAGATAACCCTCTAAAGAAAAAGTGGCTGGCAAATTTAGCCTACACGAAAGCGAGTGCTGTAGTTGGCTTAAGCACAGCCATTGTTCAGAGAGTCAAAGACGCTTACCCAACGTCTACCACTTACAAAATACCAAGCTCCCCAGTGGTATACTCTGTAGATAAACAAGCAGTTAAAGCCCTAAGAGAGCGCTTTGCGGGTAAGTTTTTGGTGATTCATGCCGCAAACATGCTCAAACATAAAGGCTTCAATGTCACTATCGAAGCGGCAAGGCTACTAAAAGACATTGCGCCCTCTGTTCACATCTGTTTATTGGGCGATGGTCCAGAGCGACAAACGCTTGAAGCACAAGCAGAAGGTCTAACTAACATTAGCTTTGAAGGTAAACAGAACAACATGGGTGATTGGTTTGCAGCGGCAGACTTACAAGTACACCCATCGTATACCGAAGGGCTTGGTTCTGTCATTTTGGAAGGTATGGGCTCTGGTTTACCTATTATTGGTACCAACGCAGGAGGCATTCCTGACATCATCGACCACAACTCAAATGGATTACTGGTTGAGCCAGGTAATTCACAAGAACTGGCAGATGCAATAGTAAAGGTTTCCCAAGATGATGAATTGAAGCAACACTTCATTGCTCAAGGGCAAGAGAAATTGAAATTGTTTGATATCAACTACACTGCTAATCAATACGTAGACATTTACGAGACAGTTTTACGATGAAAAAAGTCATATACCCAGGTACTTTCGATCCAATCACAAATGGTCACCTTGATATCATCACTCGTGCCGCAGACATGTTTGATCAAATTGTTATTGGTGTCGCGGCAAGCCCTTCTAAAAATACGCTTTTTAGCCTAGAAGAACGCGTAAAACTGGTTGAAGAATCAACAGCACATTTAAGTAATGTATCGACAGCCGGTTTTAGTGGTCTACTTGTTGATTTTGCCAGAGAGCAAGAAGCAAACGTATTGGTACGCGGCCTGAGAACAACGGTAGACTTTGAATACGAGTTCGGCCTTACCAGCATGTATCGCAAACTGTTGCCAGGAATGGAAAGCGTGTTCCTTACTCCAGCCGACGAATACGCCTTCCTTTCTTCCACTATTGTTCGTGAAGTTGCCATTCATGGTGGAGATGTGAAGCAATTTGTACCTGAATGTGTTTATATCGCTATCAATACAAAGGTAGCACAATGAGTTTCAGAAAATTTAAGTATTACGCTTCAAATAGTCTGCAAGTCTTAGTACCTAACTCCATTAGAAGTAAATCAGCTCGTCGTCTTATCGATAAATACCCGATGGATTCCTATATCCAAGAGCGAGTAGACTACTACAACAAGGTTAACGAGTCATTTGAACTTCCTGAAAACGAGTCGACACGTGTTGGCGGCTACAAAAAGACAGGCGGTACAACATACTACTTCGACCTACACAAAGTAGTTAAGTCCTTCCCAGCTCAATACTTTTTCCAGTTTTTGAACGGTGATATTCGTTATGTACCAGAATACCCATGCTTTCTTAAAAGTCGACCGATTGGGGAAGACAATCAAAACTCCGTCTTACTAAAGTTAAATGAGATTCGTCACTTCCAGTTTGTTACTGATAAACAGTCATTTAGAAGCAAGAAAAACATGGCGGCTTGGCGTGGTGTTGGATACCAGCCACACCGTAAAAAAGTGATTGAGCAGTTCTATAACCACCCTCAATGTAACATTGGTCAGACACAGCCAGTCAACGGCGATCCTTGGGAAAAAGGATTTATGTCGATTGAAGAACAGCTTAATTACAAGTTTTTGCTCGCCATCGAAGGCAATGATGTTGCGACTAACCTCAAGTGGGCGATGTCTTCAAACTCACTGGTAATAATGTCCAAGCCTAGGTATGAGACTTGGTTTATGGAAGGCCGCTTGCAAGCAGGTGTTCACTATGTAGAGGTGAAAGCCGATTACTCTGATTTGATAGAGAAAATGGAATACTACATCGCTCATCCTGAAGAGGCAGAAGCCATCATCCATAATGCGCACGAATGGGTAGAACAGTTTAAAAACCCTCAGCGAGAAAAATTAATCTCTCTATTAGTGGCAAAGAAGTACTTTGAAAAATCAGGGCAAATGTAATTTGCCCTAATCCATATTTCACTTCTGACACTCACCACAAAAGAAGGTATTACGCTGCCCTATTTTTAGCTCTTGAAGTCGTTCGCCGCATTCTGGGCATGGCTCTCCGGCTTTTCCGTAAACTAATAACTCTTGTGCAAAGTAACCCGGCTTTCCATCAGCTTGCGCAAAGTCTTTCAGCGTAGTCCCACCTTGCGTAATGGCAATCTCAAGTGTCATTTTGATATTTTCAACAAGTAATCCCCACTCTTGAGAAGTCAGTTTACCTGCGGGCCTTGAAGGGTGAATTCGAGATTTAAACAACGATTCATTCGCGTAGATGTTCCCGACACCAACCACGACTTTGTTGTCCATGATGAACTGCTTGACGGCAACACGCTTATTTTTAGCTTTCTCCGCTACATATTCCGCGTTGAACTCTTCAGTTAAAGGCTCAGGCCCCATGTTTGCTAGTACAGCATGTGACTCGCCAGGAGCACACCACAACCATGCCCCAAAACGACGCGGATCGTTATAACGTAGTATTTTTCCACTACTTAGTTTGAGATCCACATGATCGTGCTTTGCTGGCGGAAAGTCGGCATCTAGGACACGTAAAGACCCAGACATGCCTAAGTGAACAATGGCTGTACCTGTGTTTGTCTCGATCAGTAAGTATTTCGCACGACGGCTAATCGTACGGATCACCTGCCCTTCCAATTTTTTAAGCTCTATAGGAATATCCCAGCGCAATTTAGGCGTTCGAAAAGTAAACGACTGGATCGTTTGTCCAACCATGTGGGGGCTAATTCCCATACGACTGACTTCAACTTCTGGCAACTCAGGCATTAGATTCTCCAATTCACCGGCTAATAGTTCTCGCTGCTAGCATAATCGAAAAGAAAAACGATAAATAGGGAAGCTTATTAGGGGTATAGACGCAAAAAGGCTTTACTCTGGCATAAGGTAGTTTTCATCGACGGAGATAGCGACCCATTTGTCTTGCCAGGTTTTAAATAGCCAAAAATCAGGTAAACGAAAGAAAGTTACCCGCTGCGGCTCTTCGAGATCCTGATACCAAACTTCTACCGTTTCAGGTATCGTCAGGTTAGGTTTTAAATGATCGAACTGTTCCGAGGTAAGCTCGGTCCCTTCCAATGATTGCCAGCGTGATACAAGTTCACTGATCGGTGCATCGACTTTGACGTTAGATTGCCATCGTCCATCATGCAGTTCGAACTCCCAGCCACTATAGTACAAAGACTCAACCGTATAGTCGGAGCGAAGTACATTTGGGTAAGGGTCTGCTTGGTCTGTTAATAGGTAAGTTTTGATCCACATCGGCGCATTTAAGATCACTATAAACGCGATAATGCCCAGAATAAGAATATTGTTCCATCGGCGGCGACGAGCCGGACTCACACGCATAACCATCTCTACTCTCTTATAGTTATGAGTAAACTACCAAAGACTATTGATCTTGACTAGAACAACGGTGTGCAAGTGTGTAGAGAAGTGGTGACTAGGCGACAGAGAGCGAACAATCAAAAATTCAAGTATAGAGTCGGACCAGTAAAATGACTTCAGCAGTGCTTTATAATCCGATGACGTACTGAACACTTTTCTTCAGCACTTTTCTTTAGGTAATAAAAAACCCAACTCGAAAGTTGGGTTTTTCAATTCATCAAAGAGACTGAAACCAATTATTTGATTTTTGCTTCTTTGTACATAACGTGCTGGCGAACTACTGGATCAAACTTTTTGATCTCAAATTTGCCTGGCATGTTACGCTTGTTCTTATCAGTTGTGTAGAAGTGGCCTGTACCTGCAGAAGATACTAGACGGATTTTCTCACGAACGCCTTTCTTTGCCATTGCTTATTTCCTCTTAAACGTTTTCGCCACGTGCACGCATGTCTGCAAGAACAGTATCAATACCTTTCTTGTCGATGATGCGCATACCTTTAGCAGATAGACGTAGTTTAACAAAACGTTTTTCGCTCTCTACCCAGAAACGATGAGTTTGTAGGTTCGGCAGAAAACGACGCTTAGTAGCATTTCGTGCGTGTGAACGGTTGTTACCCGTTACTGGACGCTTACCAGTTACTTGGCATACTCGTGACATGAATGTCTTCTCCAAAATCGTTTCAGCTCGATATCAACCTTGGTGGCCGAACCTCTCTATCTCTCGAAAAGAAGTTAGAGGTTAAGAACCGCTATGGAAAATCCATACAAGGCTATCAAAGGTCGCGCATTATACTAACTTGATATGCATTGCTCAAGACCCGAACAGATCCTTTTTACAGGTTTTCGTGATCTTTTTTTAGACAGCAGATTTTTTTAGCAGTCCAAGCTGAATTCAGTTAAAAATTTAGTGGCGTGGATGATAGCAGATTTTTAGCAACTAACAACCTAAAAAACGCACAGTTATATCCAACCTCTTTCAGCAAAAGAGACACTTTCCCCATCTCCGATGACGAAATGGTCCAAAATACGAATATCCACCAATGCTAATGCGTCGGTGAGACGCCTTGTAATCCTTCTGTCAGCTTGGCTTGGCTCAGCAACGCCTGAAGGATGATTGTGCGCTAAAATCAAAGCCGCCGCATTATGATGCAGAGCACGCTTGACGACTTCTCTCGGATAAACCGACGCGGCATCCAACGTTCCTTCAAATAAAATTTCATCTTTTATCACTCGGTGCTGGTTATCGAGAAAAAGAATATAAAAAGCCTCTCTTTGCCGATCCCTTAAAATAGAAGAAAGATATAACTTAGTTTGGTCGGGGCTGGTTAAGGCGTCACCACGCTTTAGCGTTTCCGCTAAATAGCGCTGCGTCATTTCTAGTACCGCTTGCAACTGAACATACTTGGCTTGTCCCAACCCTTTATGACGACAAAACTCTTGCTCTGATGCTGAAAATAGTTGTCTTAGCGAACCAAAGTCTTGAATAAGGAAGTCTGCAAGTTCAATTACGTTCATTCCGTGGGTGCCCGTGCGCAAGAAAATAGCCAGTAGCTCAGCATCGGTTAATGCTTGCGATCCTCGTTGCAGAAGCTTCTCTCTGGGCATGGACTCAGTTGGCATAGCTTTCAGTATCATCTGATGTCTCTTTATATGGAAAGTGCCCCTATTCCACAAAACAAAAAGCGAAAGTCGAGTATGACTTTCGCTTTCTTCGTACCATCAGTGCTTTCCATGCAACTTAACAGTTCATCAGAGTTTAAAGTTGCCAACCAAGCCGTGAATTTCTGTTCCAGATTGTGATAGCTGCGTGCTGATTGACTCGGCATGCTGCAACGTCTCATTAATGTTGTTCACGATCTGTTGAATAGCCACTAAGTTTTGGTTGATGTCTTCTGCAACCGCACTTTGCTCTTCGGCAGCAGACGCGGTTTGAATACCCATATCTCGAATTGTTCCGATAGCATGATGAACACTAGAAAGAGATTGCTGAATGAGCGCCGATTCTTCCGCCGTTTTTACACCTCGTTTTTGGCTCACCGACATCGTACTGACCGCTCTTGATACACCATTTTGTAGCTGCTTAAGCATGTCACCAATTTCATGAGTACTATTTTGCGTACGACTGGCTAGCGAGCGAACTTCATCCGCAACGACGGCAAACCCTCGGCCTTGCTCACCGGCTCTAGCCGCTTCAATCGCCGCATTTAGGGCCAACAAATTCGTTTGCTCGGCTATCTCGCCAATCACATCCAGCACTTTGGTTATTTTTTCGGTTTGTAAACTCAACTCAGAAATTGCATCTGACGTACTGTCTATCTCCCTCACTAGCTCGGTAATGCCTTCAATTGCTTGTTCCACTTCACGCTGAGCTTCGGTAACTTGACTGTTGGCATCCTCAATCGCCTGTGCTGTCGCATTGGTATTGCTGGCTACTTCTTTGGCTGTCATGCTCATTTGCGTCACTGCCGTCACGACTTTGTCCGTCTCTAAACAGTGATCCTGCATTTGACCGCTCGCTTGGCTGGTCTGAGTGTTCAGGCTTTGAGAAACGGTCTGTACTGTCGTCGCAGAGCGGTGGATATCCTGCATCAGTGGGTGCAGCTTATCCATAAACTCATTAAACGCGGCCGCCACTTCACCGACTTCATCCTGACTTTCGACTTTTAAACGAGCCGTTAAGTCACCGCCGCCTGCGGCTACATCTTTCAATGACGCCGCGACATGTTGTAATGGCTGAATGCCTTTCGACACCACGATACTGGTGAGAACACTGGTAATGATCAACCCAACAACGGAAATCAACACGGCAGATAACGTATGCTCTTTTAGTTCTTGAGTCTTTAACTCTCTGTGCATCGCAACTTGCTGGTCGATGTCATCAATATAAACACCAGTGCCTAAAACCCAGTCCCATTTCGATAAATATTCTGCATAGCCTAGCTTAGGCGCTTGTGCGTCAATGGTCGGTTTGTGCCACGAGAAATAGAGGAACCCATCCCCTTTTTGAGAAGCATCAATCAAGCCCGCGATAACTGCGACCCCATTTTCATCTTTTAAGTCGTAAAGGTTTTTACCCTCTAAAGAAGGTTTGATGGCATGTAACGTATTCACACCTTGAGAGTCGTAGGCAAAAAAGTAACCATCGCTTTCAAAGCGCATGGCTTTCAGAATTTCTTTTGCTGCCTCTTTATTACTTCCATTTACATCCGTGTCGTATAGCGGTTTTATCGCCGTCACGCCCATCATCATGTAGGCTTGTAACTCTTTCTTTTTCGTTTCGATGAGCTCTTGCCTGTCTCTTGCTAGCTCCGCTTCCAAACTTTTACTGCTGTTGATGTAATACACCACTGAGATCAACGTGGTGATCAACAACAACGGAATTAGGGTTATCAGCAGCAATTTGTTTCGACTTTTCAACACCATGGTTTCCACTACCTCTTTTTCTTTTCAGACTTGCAAACTCCGCGCAACTTGTCTGTGAGGTAGGCGCGAATTTTCCCTTCCTCGGTCAGATTAATACTCTGGAGTTTGATGTGAATTATCTTCTCGTTATATATGCTCGGGCGGTCAGACTTTGAATTGTGTTAAAATCCGGTCATCAAATTGGAGATCTCACATGCAAACACTAGCAGGAAAGAAAATTCTACTCGGCATCAGTGGCGGTATTGCCGCGTATAAATGTGCGGAGCTAAGCCGTCGCCTCATAGAGAGAGGAGCGCAAGTTCAAGTTGTAATGACGAGAGCAGCAAAAGAGTTCATTACCCCTTTAACCATGCAAGCCGTTTCGGGCCGTCCTGTCTCAGACAGTTTATTAGACCCAGCAGCGGAAGCATCTATGGGCCATATTGAATTGGCCAAATGGGCAGATTTAGTACTACTAGCGCCAGCGACCGCGGACTTAATCGCGCGCATGTCTGCAGGTATGGGGAACGATTTGCTTACCACGCTCGTGCTCGCGACGGATTCCCCTGTTGCTGTTTCTCCTGCGATGAATCAACAGATGTATCGCAATATCGCAACCCAAGAGAACATCGCAACATTAGTGCGTCGCGGTATGCACATCTGGGGTCCTGCGGCAGGAGAGCAAGCCTGTGGTGATGTGGGACCAGGTCGAATGCTGGAACCAATGCAGCTAGTGCATCTATGTGAACAGTTCTTTCAACCAAAATTGCTAGAAGGTAAGTCGATACTCATCACCGCTGGCCCAACTCGCGAAGCGATTGACCCAGTGCGTTACATTACGAATCATAGCTCCGGGAAAATGGGCTATGCATTGGCGAGTGCCGCAGCGCAGATGGGAGCAAAAGTCACCCTCGTGAGCGGTCCTGTCAGTTTAAATACGCCCGTAGGTGTTGAGCGCATTAATGTTTCCAGTGCACAAGAGATGCACGAAGCCGTTATGACACACGCAAACAAGCATGATGCGTTTATTAGCTGCGCTGCTGTTGCCGACTACCGCCCACAAACGATCGCGTCTCAAAAGTTGAAAAAGACAGAAGACAACGACGAAATGGTCATTAATATGGTCAAAAATCCTGATATTGTTGCTTCTGTAGCAGCAATGACGGAGAAGCGTCCGTTTACCGTCGGTTTTGCGGCTGAAACCAATGATGTAGAGACCTATGCTCGAGGCAAGTTAACAAAGAAAAACCTCGATATGATCTGTGCAAACGACGTTTCGGTTGCAGGGCAAGGATTTAACAGCAACGATAACGCGATTACCCTGTACTGGCCTGAGGGTGAACTTGCGCTCGATTTAGAATCAAAAGAAGCATTGAGCTTTAAAATTCTCGAAAAAATGCATCAATTGATGTAACTAACGTTTGAAAACCCTGCCAACTTTTCACAAAAGCTGGCATAAATTTGGTACAAACATGACAACTAAGGGTGTTAAATCTCCCATTCCACCCTTAGTGGTCTAGTTTGAGGCGAAATAGCGTCTTATAATCCCCTCCGCTCAACTTTGTATTTTGAAAGGAAGTAACTAATGGCCGGCAGTAAAAAATCCAACCGTCGTGAAGAGATCTTACAAGCATTAGCAGAAATGCTTGAATCAACAGAAGGCGCTTCACGCATTACTACGGCAAAACTGGCCAAGCAAGTCGGCGTTTCAGAAGCCGCGCTGTATCGTCATTTCCCAAGTAAAGCGCGCATGTTCGAAGGGTTGATTGAGTTCATTGAAGAAGCCTTGATGACACGTATCAACCGTATTCTAGACGACGAAAAAGATACACTAGAGCGTATTCGTATGGTGATGCACCTTATTTTGGCGTTCTCTGAACGTAACCCTGGTCTGACACGCATTTTGTCGGGCCATGCTCTAATGTTTGAAAATGAACGCCTACGTGAACGCATCAATCAACTCTTTGAGCGCATAGAAACACAATTGCGCCAGATCCTGCGTGAACGTAAGATTCGTGAAGGGAAGTCTTTCCCTGTCGAAGAGCGCATCCTAGCCGCGCAAATTCTGGGACAAGTTGAGGGTAGCCTAAACCGCTTTGTGCGTAGCGACTTTAAATACCAGCCGACTGCAAACTTTGACGAGTACTGGGCGCTTTTGAGTGCACAAATAAAGTAAAAGACTATGAGTAAAGACAAATACACGCAGCCCGAGTTTTCTCTTTCACTTCTTCACCCTCGTAACTGGGGCGTATGGCTTGGGTTTGGTCTGTTGGCCATCCTCGTCAATATTCTTCCTTATCGGCTGCTGCTTTCATTAGGTCGTTCACTCGGTAAACTTGGCATGCGCTACGGTAAAAAGCGTGTCCACGTTGCTCAACGTAACTTAGAATTGGCCTTTCCAGACAAAACACCTGAAGAGATTCAACATATTGTTGAAGAGAACTTCAAAAATACCGGTATGGCACTCATAGAAACCGGAATCACTTGGTTCTGGCCGACTTGGCGCTTTAAAAAACTTATCGTCGAGAAAGATCTCGGCGCACTGCGTGAAAAAGCCAAAGAAGGTAAAGGCGTCCTACTTTGTTGTGTCCACGCTCTTAATCTAGAGATCACTGCGCGTGCTTTCGCCGTGTTAGGCGTGGCCGGGTACGGCGCGTTTCGTCCGCATAATAATCCTGCTTATAACTTTATCCAGTATTGGGGACGGACACATAACGGTAATAAACTGATTGATCGTAAAGATGTGAAAAAGATGATTCGTGTATTACGCAGTGGTGAGCGTCTGTTCTATCTGCCGGATCACGATTACGGTCGCAAAAAATCTGTATTTGTGCCCTTCTTTGCCGTAGACGATGCGTGTACGACAACTGGTACAAGCATTCTGGCGTATACCTCAAAATGTGCGATCATCCCAGGCTCAGGGTTTCGCAATGGTGAAGGGAAATACGACATCATCGCCGATAAGTGCATTGAAGCCGACTATCCACAAAAAGACGAAGTCGCCGCTGCCGCTTATATGAACAAGTATGTGGAAGAGGTCATTCTGCGCGCTCCAGAGCAATGGATGTGGCTCCATAAACGCTACAAAACCATGCAAGATGAGCATGTCGAGAAAGGCATTCGCTATAAGTAAGTCGTCAAGGCGATAAATCCAAAAACAAAAAAAGGGCAGATGGATATCCATCTGCCCTTTTTACTTTTTCAGAAAAAATAACAAATTAAATGCCGTATTCCGAGCGATAGGCTTTAACTGCTTCCAAGTGCTCAGCAGCGTCACCTTTCTCTTCTAAGTAAGTCACAAGATCACCCAAACTTACAATTGAAATCACGGCACAACCAAAGTCACGCTCAACTTCTTGAATCGCAGAAAGCTCGCCCTTGCCCTTCTCTTGGCGGTCGATAGCAACCAGTACACCAGCAAGGTCTGCGCCATTTGCTTGAATGATTTCCATCGATTCACGAATCGCAGTACCTGCTGTGATTACGTCATCCACTAGCATGATTCGACCTTCAAGCGCAGAGCCTACAAGGTTACCGCCTTCGCCGTGATCTTTCGCTTCTTTACGGTTGAAGCAGTAAGGCGTGTCGATATCGTGGTGATCCGCCAGCGCGACTGCTGTTGTCGTCGCAATTGGGATACCTTTGTACGCCGGGCCAAACAGCACATCAAACTCAATGCCTGAATCTGCAAGCGCTGCTGCGTAAAAACGGCCTAGACGTGCGAGATCACGACCAGTATTGAAAAGACCAGCGTTAAAGAAGTACGGGCTTTTACGGCCAGATTTCAAAGTAAACTCACCAAACTTAAGAACTTCTTTCTCAAGTGCAAACTCAATAAACTCACGCTGGTATGCTTTCATGGATTTCTCTCAATTTTCTTTTCGTGTGGGGATCAGGTCCTAGGACCTAGTAATATGCAAAAAAATAGCTTCCTTTCGGGGAAGCTATTTAAATAAATCATTAATTTTCTAACGCTGCCTTCTGCGCTGCGACAATTTCCGTAATGCCGATTTTCGCCGACTCGAGCAATGCCATCAGCTGTTCGTGACTGAACGGTTCACCTTCTGCGGTGCCCTGAATTTCAATCATCTTACCTTCTTCTGTCATTACAACGTTCATGTCTGTGTCTGCCGCTGAATCTTCAACGTACTCAAGGTCACACAGAACATCATCGCCTAGCAAACCAACTGAAACTGCCGCTACGTGGCCTTTCATTGGATTCGCTTTTAGCTTACCGCTATCCACTAGGTGTTGGAACGCATCGGCCATTGCGACACTTGCGCCGCTGATAGATGCAGTACGCGTACCACCGTCAGCTTGGATAACGTCACAGTCAACGGTGATCATGAACTCACCCATGGCTTTTAGATCGACAACAGCACGTAGGCTTCGTGCAATAAGACGCTGAATTTCCATCGTACGGCCGCCTTGTTTGCCACTTGCTGCTTCACGACGAGTACGAGAATGTGTTGCTCGAGGTAGCATGCCGTATTCAGCTGTAACCCAGCCTTTACCTTGACCTTTTAGCCAACGTGGCACAGATTCTTCGACGGTCGCATTACACAACACTTTGGTGTTACCGAACTCAACTAGCACTGACCCTTCAGCGTAAGCTGTGTAGTTACGAGTAATTTTGATAGGGCGAACTTGATCCGCCTTGCGATCGTTTGGACGCATGGGCATCTACCTTAAATATGAGGAGAAGACGATTTGGTTGGGCGAAGATTATAACGGAATCGATTCCGGATTCATAGGTTACGCCGCTGGCACAACATAAACAATCCATACATCCCGCGCACCTATCGACGCAGCGTGATACACTCTTGAAGTAATTTTCAAAAAATGAAGACAGGAAAATTCGATGATTTACAGTATGACAGCGTATGCACGCAAAGAAGTAAAAGGCGACTGGGGTTCTGCGGTATGGGAAATCCGCAGCGTGAACCAGCGTTATTTAGAAACATACTTCCGCATGCCAGAACAATTTCGCGGATTAGAGCCCGTTTTACGCGAGCGTTTTCGCAAGCGCTTAGCGCGAGGCAAAGTGGAATGTAATCTGCGTTTTGAAGCAAACCCTGCCGCAAAAGGTGAGCTTAGCATCAATGAAGCGCTTGCTAGCCAGGTAATTAAAGCCGCTGAACAAGTCATGCACATGACTGGTGAACTGAGCCGAATCAATCCATTTCAAGTCATGCAATGGCCGGGGGTAATGGAAACGCCAGAGCAAGACATGGATGCGGTAAATAAAGTGCTACTAGAAGCGTTTGATGGCGCAATGGATGAATTTATTGAAGCGCGCGCTCGTGAAGGCGAGAACATGAAGGCGCTGATTGAGCAACGCCTAGAAGCGATCACATCAGAAGTTGTGAAAGTGCGCGCACGCATGCCAGAAATTTTAGAATGGCAACGTGAGCGACTATTCTCGAAGTTCGAAGACGCTAAAGTGGAACTGGATCCGTCTCGTATCGAGCAAGAGTTGATTTTGCTAGCGCAAAAATCGGATGTTGCTGAAGAGCTCGATCGCTTGGACTCTCACGTAAAAGAAACCACAAACATTCTGAAAAAAGGTGGCGCAGTGGGTCGTCGTCTGGACTTCATGATGCAAGAGTTCAACCGTGAATCGAACACGCTAGCGTCGAAATCTATCAGCACGGACATCACCGCATCGGGCGTTGAACTGAAAGTTCTGATTGAACAGATGCGTGAGCAGATCCAGAATATAGAATAGTATTTCTACCTGTTTCATAACGTCCCAAACATCAATATAAGCCACTGATTATGGTGGTTTTTTAATATCCATTGTTCCTATTTGTTTCACTGTGTTTTCTCTAGTATCATGCGAACTGATGACACATATGATGACAAAAACACCTGTGTCATCATTTCCCAATGATAAAGACAGCAAAGAAATTAGAACATGAACAATAAACAACTTGATGCCCTAATAAGAACAGGCGAAGACACCATGCTTGGCCTTGGTGATGGGCTCTATTTCCGTATCGCAAGGAAAAAGCCGTCTTGGGTTGTAAAATATATAATCGCTGGCAAAAGGGCTCAGATCGCCTTACCTCAAATCTACCCTTCTCTGTCTATCAGCGAAGCAAAACGACAAGCCCTAGATATTCGTCAAAAAACAAAACTCGGTATCGATCCTAAATCCGAAAGGAAGAAAGGTGAGTTTAAAGCGATTCACAATGTAGATGCTCTCTATGAGGACTGGTATCAAGCTTTCGCTGTTAAGCAACTAAAGCACCCGCATATCCCTGAACGATACTATAGAAAAGAGGTCAAGCAGCATATCGGGGTTATGACTATCAGCGATGTAACGCCACAACACATCCGATTAATCATTGAGCGTATTGTCGAGTCAGGCAGAAATAGCATTGCGAACAAAGTATTACTGTTTTTAAAACAGTTGTTTAATCATGCTATTAAACTGAACCTTACAACCTTTAATCCAGCACAAGCCTTTTCTCCTAAAGATGCTGGTGGCACAGAAGTAAGCAGAAATCGCTGCCTAAGAGTCGATGAAATCAACTATGCCTTTAGGGTTATGCGCAGCCAGAGCCCTTCATTTACAAGGGACAACTATCTTGCTTGTTGCCTGTTACTCTGTTTTGGTTGTCGCAAAGGGGAATTAATTAGCGCCAAATGGGAAGACATCGATTTATTAGGGAGAATCTGGCATTGCATTCCAAATAAACAACGGAGGAATGCTCAGGTGCAAAAAGTATCTATCCCTATCCCAGATGTTGCTGTGTCATGGCTTGAAGAACTTAAATACCGAGCCGGCGGTTCCGAGTACGTGTTTCCTGCACGAAAGAAGAGCAAGCGAGGATATATCTCTGATGACACTCTTAACCATGCCCTTCAAACGCTGATGGGAATAGACCCTAGTAGTAAGAAAACAGCTTATTCGAACCTGATGCCTGATATAGAGCCCTTTACTGTTCATGACTTACGCAGAACATGCAGAAGCTTACTTTCTCAGCTTGGAGTCAGTGAGCAAGTGGCTGAACGCTGTCTAAACCACAAGATACAAGGCGTTGTAGGGATTTATGACCGATACCATTATTTAGATGAGCGTAGAGAAGCTTTAAATAAACTTGCCAACTTTCTTGAGCCATTTTTAAAACCCACGCCACCAGCTACAACCAATGGCGTGATAAAAAACGTTGGTGACGACTTTTTAGATAGTTCGCAAAAGCCGACAATTGAACAGATTGCATAGGCTAAACACACAAATTTTATTGGTGATCAAGATCACAAATTAAAAGCTCAACGTTGAGCAATTTACAAGGGGAAGCGTTAGGATGCCCCCATTGGAACATACGGAAACTTTCTGTAACATCCAACAAATCAGTTTCCCCACCAAACTGAAACGCTACTGTAAGCACGAGGTAACCCCCCATGATTACAAGTAGCAACCTAACCGCAGGGTTTGACCGCATTATTAGAGAAGAGGAAAGAAAAGCTCTGACCTCAATCTCGCGGACACAAGCGTGGCGTTTAGAAAAACGTGGACTTTTTCCAAAGCGAGTAAAGCTTTGCGGTTCACACTCTGTAGGTTGGCGACTATCAGAGATTATGAATTGGATTGAAAGCAGAGGTGCAGATCATGAGTAATTATGATTTTGCTGCAACGGTTTCAGCTAATTCAATCAGAATTGTATCTAAACGAGAGCTAGCCGAAAGATTAGCAGTCAGTGAACGTACAATTCATCGAATGGTAGAGCGTCAGGAGATAAAACCACCACTAAGAACCCCAAAAGGGTATATCCGTGGATGGTTCGAGCAAGACATAAGCATGCTATTTTCCTAGACATCGTCAACTTACATAAAGGGCTTTCGAGCCCTTTTTCTTTTATTGAACGTGTCCTCATATGTCCTAAATTGACACTATTTGGTACTAGTTCTTTTCAAAAAACCGCTAACAAGCCCAATTCACGCCTAACATTTTAGTATGACGAAGGTGGGTTATTAATATAATTATATAGTGTTCATGTCTGATAAAGATCTAGTTATACATCCGTACTATAAGCATGTCGCCTACTACAACTACAAAGGCATGCAACAGCCTGTATTCTATTATCCTGAAGGGATTGATATTAAAGCTCTTCATCAAGCCTACAACCAATTGGATAATCTCTTTACTTATCACTCTCGGATAACCATCGTTTTAATCCAATTCCACCAAACGACTCAACTCCCCCACAACAAACATCTATCGAAGTTTATAGCGAGACTCAAGACGCTCTGTATCAAGCACTATAAAATTAGAGGTGATCGATTTGGCTACGCATGGGCGCGGGAAGAAGGGAAAGACGGTACAAATCAGCACTATCATATTGCCATTATGATTGATGGACACGTATGCCAAAAATCTTACCAAATAACCCAGCTAGCTAAACAGGCATGCAAGGATATTAGCCCTTTTTATTACATATATGCCCCTAAGCGAAATCTGTTTAAAGTTAAACGGACAGGGAGTGGCCGTATACTCAGAGCCGCCCGTATGAGAGCAAGCTATGCATACAAATACGCCTCTAAGGAGAAGGTTCCTGTTGGAGTGCGTCGATTCGGTTGCAGCTCGATAAAGCCAAAATCATCACTCTCTCATTTGTAAGCACAAGCAGCACACAATGCGATCTTTTTGTGATCTTTATGACGGAAAATATTGGTCAATAAATCAACTTCAGGCTTAGACACTGATGTCATTCCCTTATAGATTCGGATATTTGCATAAACAGTGTAATGCGCACATCACGACATCAACCAATTGAGAAGTGCCAAAACCAAATCACAAAACCGCGCTCCCTTCTCCACTTTGTGTCACTTTTCAATCAGGATTTCAGTTTTTATAACGAAGTGATAGATATGAACATCTTTGATTTCGGCTGGTGGCTGCGTACTAGCGATATGACAATGCCAGCCCCAGAGCGATAAGCTAATAATATCGCCATGATTAATCAAATTGCGGCAACCTTGGAAAAACAAGGGGGTTGCCCTTCCATTCTTGAGCAAAAATTAAACAACTTTGTGACCATTTTTATTTTACTTGCACCATAAAACAAGCCTGTTTAAGTGGCATTCAATAGCATTGTTATTCGCACCAATCTGATACCCCGTGCCACCAGCGACAGTGGAAACGAATGAATAGTGTAACCGGATAATAGTGTTTGATCTAAGTGAATAAAGTTTGTCAAAAGCTAATATAGTTTGATCATTTTTGATGTTTACAGTTGTTATGTCTGACTCGTTTTTGCCCCATTCCGTGCTGAAACCTATTGTTTACGTCAAGCCTAATATGCATCATTTGACTTAGTTTTCATTATGATTCTATAGTGCTGATTGTCGAATACTTGTTTAAGAAAAGGTCAACCTATGAGAGTACCGATAAAAGTAACCGAGCAAGGCGAGCACTACTTCGAGATCTCTGACGATTATCTAAAGGATCTCAATTGGTAGCAAGGTGACGAAATCATATGGACCGAAAATAAGGATGGTAGTTTTTCACTTATAAAGTCGAGCGATACCCCGCAGTAAACATCATTCTAGACAACGTGGGGTAATAATACATAGCTGCCGCCCAAATCGATTCAGATCAAATGTTTAGTTGATATATTCTAGCCAACCATGACTTCCCGCAAGAATCATTTATGATTGGGGCAGGGTCTAGGGCACACATTTGTCCAAGGCGATATCCTCCCTAAACGTACCGGCATAGTCGAGAAAGGAATTCGATGGCTCTTAAACCTAAACACACATTCAATAGTGCCCCAATTAAGGCTCAACGCATCTTCACCGACCGAGAGCTTCCGAGGGAGACATTCAGAAAGGCAATCCATAACTTTGACTCCACTGAGCATAGCGTCATTAATTTTTATGGTTTTGGCGGTATTGGCAAATCTCGATTGCTTAAAGAGCTCTCGAAAAGTGAATCTCTAACCAGTGACTGGTGCCATGTACGTATCGACATGGAAGACCCCGCTTATCAAGATTGCGCTTTTTGCCTCCGCTCATTGCGCCAAACCTTAGCCCAACAGTTTAAGCCCAAGCCGAGCTTTCGCTCCTTTGATTTTGCCTACCTGATCTATCTGCAAAAGGTAAACCCCGATATCACCATCAACGACCCTAGCCTAGAATATCTGCAAACCTCTGATCTGATGACGGACATCGCTCAAGCCATGGTCGAGACGCTAGAGGCGCTACCAGTTGCTAGCGTAGTGACTAAGCTAGCCGTATTGGGCAAAAAAGGCGTGAACGTCCTAGAGCGCTGGTGGAGTTCGGCGGGCAGCCGTATCTTCACAGAGCTACCAAGTCTAACTCCACAGCAAATCGCAGAGCGCCTGCCTATGATGCTGGCTGAAGACTTGAATGCTGCGTTAGATAAGGATGATGCACAAAAGCTGTGTGTCTTTATCGACTCATACGAGGCAATGTGGGACAACGCTTATCGTGAGGGGCACTTTTTTTCAGTCGATGAGTGGGTGCGTGAGTGGATTACCCATCATCCCAACGTGCTGTTTGTGATTGCTGGTCGAGACAAGCTGAGATGGTCAGAGTACCAGTCCGATTGGGCAGAGGTGTTGGATTCGCACATCCTCGAGTCACTCTCTGAAAACGATGCGCGCTATTTTTTGGAAAGCTGTGATATCCAAGATTCTGAAATCGTTGATGTTATCGTCGAGAACAGCAAGGGGGTTCCCTTTTACCTTGATGTCTCTGTTGATACCTATCAAAAAATTAAGTTCACTCTATTACGAACCCCAACGCCGGATGATTTTCAGGGCAAGACTCAGAGAGAGATCTTAGATAGATTTATCCGCTACCTAGACCGAGCGGAGAGTGCAACCCTGAAAGTACTGGCAAACTGTCGGCACTTCGATAGCCAACTTTTTCAATATATGATCCGGCAATACAATACCGGATACCCAGCTACCGAACTGGATAGGTTGACTCAGCACTCGTTTATCCAGACCTTGCCCGGACAGGCATTTTCGATCAATCCATTGATGAAGCGGGCCTTGCTCGACCATCAGTCTGATGAATCAAAAAACACCGCACTGACGTGCCTATTTTACTATTATGCCGACCAGATCAACGACATCAATGGTGAGGCTCAGCTAGGCTACAAAAACTTCATCGAAGCCCAGCACTACCTTGAAAGTGCGCAGATCTCGGAGAAAGACCGAGAGGACTTCCTGCACCTGAGCGGTAAGCTGTACCAACAGCAGTGTCGTATGGATGAGGCGCTATCCGTGTTTGAAGACCTTGCCGCTATCGGCAGCTCTCCAGAGACAATTGGGGAGGCGAAGGTGCAGATTGCTATGACGCTAAGGCAACATGGCCAGACGTCAAAAGCCCTTACCATCATCGATCCCCTCATTGAAGAGGCGCACCGTTCTCACCTTGAAATGATCCGCTGCCGCGCCATGACGCAACGTGGGCTTTGCTACCTTTCGTTAGGGTTAGAAACTCAAGACAGCGAGTATTTCCAAAAGAGCTATCAAGATTATCAAGAAGCACTGGTAATCGCCAAAGCGTTGGATAATACCGCTGAAACCATCTACATCAATCTATCAATGAGTACAGCGATGGAGTACCTAGGCCAGATCGATGAGTCGATTGAATTGCTACGCCAAACCAAGGCAATCGCAGCGCAAAATGATCTGCACCACTCCTACACCGATTGTCTAAATGGCCTTGCCCGTAAGCACTTGCTTAAGTGTGAGTATCAACAAGCCATTGAGCGAGCGGAGGAGGGGTTAGCATTGTGGCAGCGCAGTGGGTTCTACCGCGGCCAATTGGTAATGTATTGCCATATCTTAAATGCCCATGCGCAGCAACGTAGCGATATGAAGCACATCGAGAAAACACTCGCAAAGGCCGAGGAGGTATCTCTCCTCGTTACCGAGCAGGTGATCTGTGATATGTACGAGCAAGCTCGAAGCCATTGGGTAGATTCATTAGTTGCATCAGAGCTAACCCCCAGCTCTGATTAGAATGCCCATAAATTAGGTTTATAGAGTCAGAAGATAATACAGTTTGCAACGTTTCCTCTATCAGAGCGTTTGTCAGGGGTTATTTAACTGGCTATGGCAAACACACCTCTGCCCCAAAATCAGCTAGATCAAATACTCTACAAGATCTGTGTCGTTCATTTTACCCTACAAAAAGTTATCCGATATAATACAACTCAACACGATTTGGCCTTCATTATTATTTGACCTGTCAGGTTACCTATTTAATTGGTTAACCCCGTTCCTCTGGTTGAAGATAATAAATCACTGAAAATACGAGGTCTCCCGCGCTTGTATTACTTCCAATTGTTTGTAGTGTAACGTGGTTTGAGCATGAGACTACAGACTTGAATGAATGTAGCGATCAGATCGTAAGCTGTGGATTTAGTTCCATCGAGTTACGCAAAAAGCCGAAGTAGGTGTGAAATATTAAGTGCTCAGATTATGGTTTGAAGTATAAATATAAGGTTTTTGTAAAAGAGATAAACTCAATCTATACCCTTACGGAGATCTGATTGAAAAGAACCCCACTCACTAAGTGAATGGGGTTCTTTTTTACAGAAAACTAATAGGCTAATCCACATCGTGCCTATTACTCCCCTTCACTGGCCGTGACCGATTTCATAATTAGGCTCTTTACTCTACATCTGTTGCATAGTCTTTTTGACCAACTTCTCCTTATCAATAAATGAATACTATCGCATATAATTTAATCAAGTATATTTGATGCGATATTTCGACAGTAGATAAGTCAACCGGGACTTATTCATTAAGGATACATAAAAAACTTCTAAAAAATACAAAACAAATGGACTACAGGAATCATTATGAAACGACCTTTGGCGATATCCGTCGCCGCTACATCATTGCTCTTATCAGCATGTGGTGGCGGTGATTCAAATGACACCCCACCAACTACTGACACCGCACAAAACACCGCACCTACTATTGAGTTAGTCGGTGAATCGAACATCACAATTGGGTACAAAGACACTTTTGTCGATCCTGGCGCTACGGCACTAGACAAAGAAGATGGTAATTTAGACATCACGACAAAAGGTACAGTCCCACAAGAAATTGGCACATATACCCTGTCCTACGAGACCGTAGATTCACAAGGTGAAACCGCCAGTATAACCCGAACCGTCGAAGTCGTTGATAACGTTAAACCATCTATATCGCTAACCCATGCCGACATGACAATCGAAACTGGTTACCAATATTTAGAGCCAGGCTTCACTGCTAGCGATGAAATAGATGGCGAATTATCCGTCACTGTTGACTCCAATATCGACACTGACACCCCTGGCACTTATGCAGTAACTTATACCGCAACAGATAAAGCCAACAATACAACGACGACGAACCGAACGGTAACCGTCACGCCAAAACAAATCCTCCTTCAGATTAGCTCTTTCGGCTCTGGCTCGTTTGAATTGCTCAACTCAAGCGCCCAACTAGACTGTGAAGAACGCCTCTGTCAAACCTTCGTGGATTCAGGCACTAAACTTGACGTTAATGCTGTGCCTGAAAACGGATACACACTTGAACGCTGGAATTACTGTGACGACGTTTCTAACGACACATGTAGCATCACTGTGACAGAAGAGCGAGTAATCGACGCTTCCTTCATCTCAGAGCGTCCACTTGAACTCGCAAACAACGTTATTGAGCTAGACGAAGACACCATCCGAAACATTACAAGCTACGACGCTAATAGTGGACTCGTCATCTTCAACGCGAACGCGGATCTTTCCAACGTTAATATTGGCGACATCATCATCTCCAAAGGGATATTCATTGATACGGATGACCCAGACAACATTGAAATTTACTTTGCTAGACGTGTCACGGAAACCACTGGTGCGTCAGGCACCCCACGATTCGTCCAGACCTCGGAAGTTGCGCTTGATGAAATCATTGTTGACGGCACCATCTCCATTAGTAAATACCTAACACCCTACGATGTCGTCGCGCAAACACTACCCGACGGCTTCTCAATAGACTGGAAGGAAGTCAGAAAGAATGAACAAGGAACAACCGGAGACATTAGTGCAAAAAGCATCACTATCCCTCTTGAAGTCGAGGTTGAACTTAACCGAGACGTTGCTGTTGTCGGCAAAATGTCATTCACCATCAACCCAGACGTGAACCTGGATTTCAATCGAACAGATGGCTTAAATGAACTGCGGACCATCATTCAAACCAGCAGCACAGGCTCTTTAAGCGTGGTCATAAAAGGCGAAATTGAGCCTGTCGAGTTCAAAAAACAGATCGGCAAGACAATTTCGATGAAACCCATATTTGCTGGCCCAATCGTAATTATCCCTCGATTCAACCTCTTCTTTGACATTACGGCTAATTCTGAGGTCAAGGTAACCGCGACAGGCACCCTAGGCGCGTCAGTAACTGGTGGCGCTCACTACCTCAAAACCACAGGGTGGAAGCCGATTTCAGCCTCAAGCATCAATGCAAATCTTTCCACTCCCAATATAGAAGCAAAGGCCGCAGTTGAAGTTGGTCCAAGACTAAGCACCAAGCTCTACCTCTTCGGTGTCGCTGGCCCTGGATTAGATCTAAAGCTCATTGGCGGCAAGGAGATATTCCCTGTAACGACTGACAGCACAGGGGCATGCCTCTTCGATCACAACACCTATTTGGGCGGCGTGGCGAAGTTTACTGGCAACCTAGAACTGTTCACCAAACAATACGCGTATACAGCAAAACTTTTTGATTTCAAAAAGCTCATTAACTCTAAAGAAGTAGAGTGCCAAGTCCAACCCCCACTGACACCTCAAGACCTTTCAATAACAGATAAAGATGGACACTTACTAACACTCGGATGGACCTACCCCAATGATGAAACACTTGTCTCCTTCGATGTTTACAGAGATTTCGAACCAGTTGCACAAAATATCAAAGGCCTCACCTACACTGATACAGGCCTAGAAAGAGGCACGGAGTACTGCTACACAGTTGTTGCAGTGAACTCGAAAGGCGAGCGTTCGGAAGCGAGCGGAGCTGCCTGTGGCAAAACGTTAGACGTTGATACAGTCGCACCTGACATGCCAACAGGATTGATAGCCGAAGCTTCTTCAAGCAAGTCCATCAATCTAAGTTGGAACGCATCCATCGACGACAGCGGTATTGCTCCAAAATACGTCGTCTATCAATCCGGTCTCACCAATCCAATTCAGATTGTTAGTGGAACATCGACCGACGTCTTAGGATTACTATCAGACACGAATTACTGTTTTGAAGTCGCTGCAGTTGACCGTGATGGCAACCAATCTGAAAAATCATCTCAAGCATGCATCTCCACCCTAGCTCCGGAATTTGCTGTGTGGAATATGCAATTCGGATGTCAAAATAGACAACCCCTCGTCGACGTACCGGTTGAATTGAATATCTCACAAACAAGCAACGTATCCTTCGTAGGAAACACGAATGACTACGACGGAACGCCATTTGTGTTCTCAATTACGGGACTGTATGATCAAGCCTCAAACACCATAGATGGGAATGTCTCATCAGCATTCGGAACAAGGGTTCGTCAGGATTCATTTTTCGTTGACATCTCCACTGGAGACAGCGGCACCACGAACATGACGCTAGAAACAGCCGGATGGAGTGGATGCCTTGCTGCCGTACGTTTCTACAACAATGGCAACCCGGTAAAAGCCCAGCGAAGCCCTACTGTCAAAGTAACCAACGGATTGGATAACTTGTACAATGGTAAGTAAAAGAGAGATTAAGTCGAACACACCTTCGAAACCGGTATCAAAATTTACATCCAATCGTGATACCCACGCGATCAAGCAGAAGGGCGACGATTTTCTCTTTGCTAAACTCTGGCAACCCTACCTTGTGTATTTTGCACTTATCGCGGTTGGCTTTGTTGGCTTTCTCCATTCACTCTCCCCTTTCGGGGGAGTGAATCTGGAATATGCAATACTATTCGCCATCGTTTTGTTTACAGGACTCGCCTTTATCTTTGAGGAGCATGACTACCTGCTCAGAAAGGCCGACTTGAAACTCTTTGACATAGAAAGACGGTTCTACTTTCGTAAGTCAGTTCGTCCACTGAATCACTTCACACCAATTCGGGTGCAAGTAATCCGAAAAAGAGTGATCCATACGACCGAAATAAAAAGGTATAGCTCTTTCGAGGTCAATCTGGTGAGCGATGAGGGTAAACAGATAACAGTCCTCAACTTCGGTAAATTGGACTCAGCAGTAAACAGCGCCAACAGGATAGGCAATCACTATAACCTGAAAGTCGAAATCAGCGAGAAGGTCTACGACGAGTAGGCTGCTGTACTAGGCAGGCAAAGTGTTTTAATGCTCATTAAAAAGACCTCTCAGCGGAGGTCTTTTTTTTGGGGGGGGGCGACCCACATCCTGGACGATGCACGAACTCAACCGACATTTTACTCTTGAAGCGACGCCTCAACAATCAAATTAAAACTGCTGAACTACGCTTCCTTTCTTCCCTGAAGCACCATAGCTCTAATCAAGTACCAATTGATGACGACAAAAAAGAAAGAGGATACACCTAAAATAAGCCCAGAAATGATGTCCTGAGAACCCAAAGCGCTGAACAAAGCGAATTCTATAGCGAACACAAAGGCCCCCAACCAACTGTAGAATGTGACTCAGGCTTCTCATGCCAAGGCGTAAAGTGGAAGAACCAATAAAATCGCGGAAGCAATACCAGAAAGCACGCGCGTAAACACCGAAAAACCATACGATAAAGCCACACGCAAAAGCTTGCAACGTAAGTTGGTATAAAATCTTTAGTGTGCACGCCAGTAATTTTTCTGGTGCGATGTTACTCATCGCACTAGCTCTTCAAAAGTAAATTTGCCATACCTGTATTTATTGATGGCTTGCTAATTTAGCAAAGTCGCTGACAAGCTTTTGTCCGTGCGACGTGAAGTCGCATGAAGCGCTGTTCACCGCGATAAGAGTGAACCGTTTGTATCACCAGACGACCCTAAGGCTCTGAATAAAGCAGCGAGCCTGACAATGTAACGAAGTTTGGCACTGTGCCAAACGGGAGCAGAACCGTGAGGGAATGCTCCTCCTGATAACCACGAATTGGGTGAGTGCTAGGGAATCAGTATGATGAACGAAAGTGAATCCATGTAAGGTGCGTTATACGTGAAGCAGCGGAAGTGGTTAATACGCTGTGGCCAAACGGCGATGGGAGTAGGAAAGAGGTTGGACAATACTCTTTCGTGATCGATAGGCTCCTCGCACTATAGTGGGCATCTACCCTGATATTGCGCGACATGCGGAACACGGTAAGCCAGTATCGTTCCTTCGGGAAAGCTGTCTGTGAAGAGAGCCGATAGCGGTGCTGGTAAAGGAGGTTGGAAAAAGCGAATGCTGCATTGTAATGATGCAGATACAAACGGATGTTTGACACGAAAGTGTGCCCACTTCCAACTGGTCTCCCATTGCAAGATGATTTGGAAAACTTTATTTAAGAAGGAACGCAGATGATCTCTTCTCATGAAGTGAGTGCCCCTTCTGGCAGCGCCCAATGGCAATCCATCGACTGGAAAGCGGTTGAGCGCCATGTGTTAAGGCTCCAGATGCGCATTGCAAAAGCAATCCGAGAAGGTAAACACGGTAAGGCGAAAGCACTACAGTGGATACTGACTCACTCGAAAGCAGCAAAACTTCTCGCTGTTCGTCGAGTATCACAAAACAAAGGCAGTAAAACGCCAGGAATTGACGGCGACATCTGGAACACCGATGCACGTCGAATGGCGGCAGTCAGCTTACTGATCAGAAAAGGCTATCGAGCTAAACCGCTCAGAAGAATCTATATCCCGAAGAAAAACGGCAAACTTAGACCATTAGGTATCCCGTGTATGATAGACCGAGCGCAACAAGCGTTACATCTTCTAGCACTAGAACCTATATCGGAAACAATTGCCGACCCTAACAGCTATGGCTTTAGACCTAACCGAAGCGCAGCCGATGCAATACAGCAGTGCTTCAAATGCCTGTGCAAAAAGGGAGCAGCACAATGGGTTCTTGAGGGGGATATCAAAGCTTGTTTCGACAAGATAGGTCACCAGTGGCTACTTGATAATGTACCGACAGACAAAAGGATGCTCAAGCAATGGCTGGAATGTGGTTATATAGACAAAGGGCTATTCTACAAAACGGCAGAGGGAACACCACAAGGAGGGATAATTTCACCCACCCTGATGTTGCTCACTCTTGTCGGACTAGAAAAGTTAATTAAGTCTATCGCTCGCAAGACAGGCAGCAGAGTAAACTTTATAGGTTATGCTGACGACTTTGTTATCACGGGGTCTTCAAAGGAAGTCCTAGTGAATGACATTAAGCCGCAACTGATGGCTTTCTTACAAGAAAGAGGTTTAGCGCTTTCTGAAGAGAAAACGCACGTTACTCATATCAATGATGGTTTTGACTTTCTTGGTTTCAACGCCAGAAAGTACAAAGGGAAACTGCTCATTAAACCGAGCAAATCCAACGTATTATCATTCTTACGAAACATGCGTGACCTCATTAGAAAACACGCAACAATCCCAGTAGCCGATCTCATTAAGATGATGAATCCAAAGCTACGAGGATGGGCGAATTACTATCGCCACTGTGTTGCTAAACAAACCTTCGGCTATGTTGGTCATCAGATGTTTCTAGCGTTATGGCGATGGTCAGTCAGGCGTCACCCAAACAAGGGACGTAAATGGATCGCACACAAGTACTTTCTAAACTATCAAGGGCAATGGATTTTCCATGGCTGGTTTAAAAAGGATGGACTGTATGGCGTGATCCGACTGTTTCAAATTGGTCAAGTGCCAATCAAGCGACATGTAAAAATCATGAGTCAAGCGACCCTGTTCGATCCTTTTTGGGAAGGTTTTCTCAATGAACGTAAGGTGAAAAATACAGGTCGTAACTCATGGTTTGATCCTGTCGCCACTGCTTTGTGAGTTGCTGGGTAACAATAACGCCTTAGTGGAGGCTTGAGCCGTATGCAGTGAAAGTTGCACGTACGGTTCTTAGGAGGGCGGCATCTGGTAACAGGTGTCGCCTATCCGACAAAGCTGTGCTGACGGGGCATGTAACACGAAATTGCCCCAAAGCTACTTAGAGTAGATACTCTTCAATAAACGAACGTGCTCAGATTGACCTGCGTTTCCTAATGTAAGATGCTGATAAAACTGACTCCAACTCGTCAGTGTGTGAGTCTAATTATTCATACAGTAGTGACACTTGAAGACTCCGATGCTAATTCATAAATCTAGTTCGAGTCATGCTTGGATTGAGAGCAATCGATAGTTTAAGTAATAGCTCGCAATCAAAAGAGTAAACGTAAAAGTGCAAGGCAAAATAGATATGAATAACAAGCTAATAGAATATGACCCATCAGTCCCAACTGACGAACGTTCAGAGAATCAATGACTTTATCCTTGTTCTTCATGTTATAGGCATTTACTCCAGAGATGACGCTCATTCTCCAATAATATTACCTATCACTAAGTTTCGAAATCTTGCCTGCTCTTTAGAGTTAGCTCTTGGGACCAGTAATTTTATTAAGAGGTATTTAAATTGAAAAGAGATATCGCGCTACTAGTAGCCGAAGCGCCTTGGTTTTCTTTCAAAAACAACAGAGATCAAGCGAGTGGACTCCCTTTTTTTACAGGGATAAAGCAGTATGTGAATAAAAATGCTAAGAAATCACAGCTTAATATTTATTCATGTGACTATTACGATAATAACTCCTTGGGGTATGCGTTAAATCACCTAACTGACACGGAAGAGAACATACAAATACTTTACATCGGTGGGCATGGTGATGGTAAGCGTGTAGCTGATGCTTCAATTTTAAAAATATCAAAAATGGTTAAGAGTAAAGGACGCAATATAAAGGGGTTGATTGTTAGCTCTTGTTTGGCTGCTAGCAAAGATACTCTCTCTGAATCAACGTCTTGGGGAATAGATGACACTAATTTTGATATTGTAAATGGTCCTAATTGGGTCATCTCATATAAGCACTCTGTCGATTGGTTTCAGTCAGTACTACTAGAAACTGCAATAATCAAAGAGTTCGCTGAAGGGTATATTAACGAGGGTAAGTTGAACTCTAAACAAGACATTATCACTTGCTTCCATAATGCTCTTTTCCCATTTGATTTGAATCTCCCTTTTGCCAATGGTGACGATGGAAGTCCCCAAACTCTTGGTGAATCAATACGTTTTTGGGTAAGACCACAAGGGAGCAGTCATCCTGTAGATGTCACAAAAGAGTTACTTACTGGCTTGATGACTTGAGTATCGGGAAAAATCGTGAGATTTCTTTTTTAGTTTTAAGTATAAGCGAGTTTAGCTAGTTGTTAGCACATACTACTTTATTAGTTAAACAACAGGATGAAACTAACTATGCCTATTAACAGAAGAGTTAACAATAATCATATCAATTATGAGCATGTGGCGAAGCTGATTCTTTTGTGTTCTCAAACACACAGTTCAGATGCTGAAGCAGGTCAAAATAGGTTCAAAGTTCGTGAAGGTCTCATCCAGAAGATAACGGGCATACCTTTATCACATGATGACCATTTTTCCATTATCAGAGAGTTTAATTATCTAGGCTGGCAGGTAGCCATTAACCCTGATTATTGGCTTGTATTTGCAGTGGATGAAGATCAACTATTTAAATGGGATGAGGCTAGTTACCTGTATGGGCTGGAGCAAAGCATCAAAGCAATACAGCAGGGATATGAGCCGCAACTGGGGGAGATTTACGATTACTATCCACTTAGATCAAACCTAACTGCAAAGTTCTTAGGTTGGTCGGACGAAGATATTCAAGAACAGCTTGTGGAAGAGGCTTTAAGGGAAGCAACAGATGAAGTTGAAGAAGAGTATGAAGAAACAGGTGACAAATCTCTTCTAGGTATCGGACAGAATGATGAAATCTGCTTAACGAACTTCACTTTTTGGGAGTATCTAGACTTCGAACTGGCTAGAAATGGACTAGTTTTCAAATCTAAATAAGACTGGCGCAGGTGTGTGGTTACTCGATAGTAGCCATTCATCCCCCAAGGAGGTTTGTGTTGTTAACCCCTCAAATACCTACCGTGATCAATACCAGTAACCTTCACAAATGCCTAGAAGATGCGAAGCTAATATCGAAAAAAGGTTGGAGAACAGAACATTCTCTTAGAGCTTCAAATTTATCTTTTAAGGATAGATTTATTAATAGCTAATAGCCGTATCCAGAGTGATTGACGAACCAATGCATTAACCCTCGATAAAGTTCTTCGTAAACTCTTAGGACTTTCCAAACAGATAGAGTCGTTGACAGATAACCATGTTTTTTCAACTCAATATTGCCTTGATAGTGCTTTGGAACAAGTGAAGGTATTGATTGCCGTAACCCGTAAAGTTATAGAGGATCGGTAATATTCTTGGTGTAATTTGGCGTTTGATATGATGGTACGTGGCGGGTTACCCTCTACCATTTTTAAAATCACTCAATCGTAGTGACCTTATACTATGTGCATTAATGCTGGTGGAATCACAGCCACCAGCATTAATGGCGTCAATTGGTGAAAGCCTTAAGCCTGCTTGCCAAACTCATCTCTGCCCCATTCCTTGCTGGCAACTTGGAAGAAATCCTTCTTAGTTGTTTAAATTACATATGCTCCATTTTGTGTACGGGTATGAATTGTACATCCTTAATTATAGAGTAGGATTTAGTTATATTGGAGGCTCGAACGGTGTGTGTATTAAAAAGTATACCAAATAAGAAACAGCAGAGTTATCTGCAGTTTCTTATTTAAGAGCATTAGAGTTAGGAGACTCAATACTCCGAAATATACAACATGACTAATAGTAAAAGTGTTGTTTTAGGAATTCTTCATATCTGTCTTCGCTGGTTTCATCAAAATCTGGATCTCTCCAACTTCTTAAAGTTTCATCACGTAAACCCTTGAGTTCATTGGTTATTTTTTGCTTTTCAATAATAAAACGAGCAAAAGCTATTTGCGACTTTAAGTAACCATTTTCCGTAAGCAGGTCAGGGTTAATATCCTTCTCTCCTTCGAATTTACTTTTGGCTATGGACTCAATATCTTTACTAAAGGCTTTTCTCAATTTTCGCACTTCAGCAGTAAAGCCATAGCTTTTTTCTTTTCCTATAATATTCGTAATATCCCTAACTAACTTGTCAGATTTATCGTTAATGAGATCGTATTTTTGCTCAGAGTATTCTTTTCTAATTGCTTGTTGAAGAAGCTCTTTTTTATGAATCAACTCTTTGCGATAATCTTTGAATCCCAACTCAAGTGTAACAAATAATGGAGTTAGAGGATCCACGCTGGAACAGGCGCTACTCATCATATCTTTTATATCGTTAGAAGATAGCGATAAAGGTTCATAATCATACTTTGAAGCGAAAATCTGACCATTTCTGGTATAAACTGGAGCTTTTCCTAATATTTGATAACCTAATGTATTTACATCCATTAGGTTGTCAATAGGTTTAGATCCAACATCTCTACAAGTGTAATAACCTCTATGATTCATAATTTGAGATACTAGATTAATATCTGCTTTGTACGATACATCTTCGATATCTTCACCTGGCTCACGTTCACAATAATTAATAAGGTTTAAATACCTTTTTAATTTAAACTTTGTTCCATTGACTATTTTCATCACCATTAGCTGCTCTTGGGAAGCGTTGTCTTCAAAAGCTTCATCTGCTTCCATTAAAGCCTTGGAACGAGTTCTTTGTGCTTTTTTTACCTGAGTCTGTGAGGATAGATTATCGTTAATAACATCTAATGCATTTAAATAATTTTCGCAGGTTTGTGCAGTGACTGTCGTCGACAGCATTGAAAAGAATAAAGGTATGATAATTTTTTTATTCATATACTTATCAGTAGCTTGGATTGATTAATGTACTTGGAATTATCACAAACTCAACAGGTGAACACAATGCTTTCACAAAAAACACAATGGTACTAAACAGATTCTACCTATCTAACGAATTTTATGCTGGATGCATGAAAAAGAGAGGTATGGCTTTGTTGCTTAATTAAGTGAGAAGACATGGCTTCCCCATACTGATTGATACTTAAACAATAACTGAGTTTCAGGCATACCAAACCCTGTAAGCTTGTTCAACGCTTTGATCATAGCGTAAGTCTCGCCAACCTTAGCGTTGTAATTTCTTAAGCTTAGCTTCCCACCTAGCAACTGTTTTACCCGATACCTTGCTGTCTCTGAGGGCGAGCGCTTATGATAACCATATAGCTTTTTTCACTTCTTGTTGGAGCCGTACAGCTTCTGGCAACCTAATGGCAATATCTTGTGTCATAAGCACCATCACCTAATATCTCTATGATCTTACGACGTGTCTGCTGTGCATAGGTTGGGAAGCACTTCGGCATCGGTAACGTTGGATAAACTCAGTTCTGCTGCGATTATTTCGCGAGTGTTGGTATCTACTGCTAATTGTCGCTTACGCCAGACTCTGCGCTTCCCATCAGAACCATGCTTTTTGACCTTCCATTCACCTTCGGCATAAACCTTGAAACCAGTGGCATCGAAGGACAGATGCTGTATCACACCTCTGGTTTTAGTTTTAAATGAAACCTCAACTTCCTTAGCTCGACTGCTTATACAGGTGTGATGCGGATAAACAAACTGTATGTTAGCCAGCTTGAATACGGAGTCTAGAAACCTTGCAACGCTCTCAATGGCATAGAGGGGACGCGTTTTATCAGTGCGGTAGGAATGGCTAGAACGCTGAATTGACAAGGCCTGCCGCGCTTGTTCTGTTTGCTTTGCATCCATTCGCTTATAGCTTCTTCATCTATCTAGAAAGTGAGTAAACAATGATTGATTAGGGATTTGTTGTACTATTTCCAGTTAGTTGTCTTGTAACGAGGTTTCGGCATAAAGCGACGATGACTAACTGATGTAGCCGATCAGATCGTAACTTCCTGATTTAGTCCCATCGAATTACGCAACAAAGCCCCCCATGCATATGAATTGTGTTACTATTCCCTCTAGGCCATACACTCTAACATCATTATTGGAGTTTTAGTTGAGATTCATCCCCTTCTTTCTGGTTGCTATTGTTCTAGTTGGTTGCAACGGCAACTCAGCGAGCAATAATAATAGTGATACTAAGCAACCAACCATCGTATTAACGTTTGATGACGTTTTTGTCGAAAACTGGCATTCAGCCTCCAGTGAACTTTTAAATCGCGGAGTCACTGCTACCTTTTTTGTTTCAGATTATGGAAATCCAAACAAGGTATATAACACTAGATTAGAACCTAAACAGAGTTTGCTAAAAGATCTGGAACAGAAAGGTTTTGAGATAGCCCAACATAGTTACAACCATGAAAACTCAAAAGATTATATAGAAAAGCATGGTATTGATAAGTGGTTTAAAAATGAAGTATCTCGTTCTACTTGTTACATGCTAGAAGATGGTTTTAACTTATTTTCCTACGCTTATCCGCACTCTAACTCCAATACAGATAAGTCTGATGCTTTATTATTTAATCACTTTGACTCTATTCGTCTTTATCCTCCGAAAGGAAGTGATATATCCACAGGCATTAACGGTAAAAATCAAAAAATATTCATGAGCACGCCGATAGATGAGCAGAAAACAAGCCTGAATAATATAAAACTACTTGTAGATCGTGTGATTAACACTGACAGCATTGTTATTTTAGCAGCACATGACATTTCTAATTATAGTGATAACCATCTTTATATTAAAACAGAACAACTATTAGACTTAGTTGATTACGCCTTACAGAAAGGTGTCAAATTTACTAATTTTAAAGATATTGTTGGAAATAAAAAATTAGAGTATTCAGATTTTGGTTGTTCTGAATTAGAAGAAGATATTTAATCGCATGAAAAACAGACTTAACTATATAGATGCATTTAGAGGGATTGCTATTCTAGGCGTAATTTTCGCTCATACAGCCTCTTATGTCGATTATGATGGCTACCTTAGTTACACGTTACTTAAAAGCGGTTACGGCGTACAACTATTTTTTATAATTAGTGCTTTTACAATATTTCTGTCGCTAGACCACTCTACAAAAATGGAAAAAAGGCCCATAATTAACTTTTATACAAAAAGGCTTTTGAGAATAGCTCCCGTTTATTGGTTAGGAATCGTTGTTTATACTTTGCTTTATGGTTTAGAGTCAAGAGGTTGGCATGTGGGCCCAGAGCTGTGGCATTATCCATTACACCTGTTATTCTTGAATTCTCTTCATCCGGAAACAACAAGTTCGGTAGTGCCAGGTGGGTGGTCGATAAGCTGTGAAGTCCTTTTTTATATGCTTTGTCCACTCTTATTTAAATACATTACTAGCCTAAAAAGAGCATTTGTTCTTTGTATTGTCACGATTATTTTTGGTGTGATGTTTTTGTTGTTATGCAAATTCTATATTACTCCTACTTTTTCTGATGAATATGGCGAAAAAGCTTTATACATATACTTCTATCGAAGCATTATTTCTCAAATAGGTATTTTTTCTCTAGGTATAATGATGTTTTACTTAGTACGTTTAAATTGGAAAAATAACTTCATAACAGAAAATTCATTTTGTTTATTATTGTTTATTGTCTCCTCCATCCTACTAGTTATTGGTTTTTCCGGCTTAGCAAGAGGAGCATCTCATTATGTCGTCGCCTTTTCTTTTTTACTTTTTGGGGTTTTAGTTAGCATTAGGCCAACGAAGATTCTAGTTAATGGATTAATTATATTTATTGGGAGAGTTAGTTTTTCAGCATATATAGTACACTTTATTGCCATAAGAGTATCTGCGGATTTGTTAGGTTCACACCTGAATATGCTTTCATTGTTAGTTATGACCTTAATGATCACAATTCCATTATCATACTTTTCTTTTAAGGTTGTAGAGTGTAACGCTATAAAGTTAGCCAGAGTGATAGTTTCAAACAGAGAAAGTAAAATAAAAACTGTAGCAACCGCAAGTAAGTGCGTTTAATGACGCACCTAAATAATTACTATATACGAAAGTCAGTATACCGAGTCAAAAGGGAGGAATTCCTCTAGTAAATAATACCATCACTAGACAGATCGGGAAGAAGCGATTCACAATCTAAGGTTAGAATATAAGAAATAACTCTATGGTTTCGATTATCAATTTCTATTGCTCCATAAGGAGTTGATAAGTATTCCTTCAGCGCTTCTCGTGAGTAACCCACATTGAATCATTGTCAGAATATCCAACAATCCACTCACAAACTACCTCACCGTGAGTTGCTATTTGATGCTTGTTAATAGCTAAAATAGGCTCTTCAGCTATAAAATTATCCTATATGTTCGATAATTTAACTTATCGAACATCACTCCACACATAAACGCATGATTGCATAATTACGATATACACCATATTCGGTAAAACTTTATCGACTTAAATGTGTGATCACCGAGCGATTCTGTCGTACCTTAATTACCAAGCGATTTTGTCATTACGTTAACTACCGAGGGAAATTGACGGGACTCATTTAGCGTACTTTTTAAAGTAATCAGTGGAGCTTTAGAAGGTGCTAAGGATGTTCTATATGGATTCCAAATCTCAGTTCACAGTCGATATCATTGGCAAGGTGCTCGATGGCAGGATTAGTATCAATAGTGCCGCCACGTTGCTAAGTAAGTCTCGGCGAACGATTGAAGCGATACCTTAGTGTCGTTATCGTAAAGAAGGCATTCGGTTCGTCATTCATGGCAATACGGGCCGTGCTCCTATCAGTAAAATCCCTGAGTCACTCAAGAAAAAAGTGCAAAACCTCATTCAAACCAATTACTTCGACTTAAACCTACAACACCTCTCAGAGCTTTTGAAGACGAATGAAGGCCTGTCGATTAAACGTGAGACGTTGTGCTCTTGGGCCCATGATATTCACCATGTGAAGCGGGCTAAGCGTCGTCGTAGCCGCGTTAGAAAGTATCGTGAGCGGATGGAAGCTCCTGGGTTGATGTTGCAAATGGATGGCAGCCCGCATCGCTGGTTCGGTGAAGAGCGCTCCTGTTTGATTGCTATCGTCGATGACGCGACCAGTGATATCCACGCCCAGTTTTTCCCGTCTGAAACCACAGAAGGCTGCATGAAGGTGATGAGAGCCTACATCGAGAAACGTGGCGTGTTTAAGACGCTCTACGTCGATAGGGCGGGGATCTTCGGCGGGCCGAAACGGAGCAACTTCTCGCAGATGCAGCGGGCTTGTGAGGAACTCGGTATTGATATCATCTTCGCCAACTCCCCGCAAGGAAAAGGCCGCATCGGGCGTTCGTTCGACACCTTCCAAGACCGACTTGTGCCTGAATTACGCTTACACAACATCACGGATATGGAGAACGCGAACCGTTATTTACACGAAGAGTTCATCCCTAATTATTGGGTGAAACATGTCATGGTTAAGCCGCAAAGTCATCGCTCGGCGTTTCGATGCTTACCGCCAGACTTAGATCTCAACACCATCTGTGTGCAGAAAGAGTATCGGACGATACGACGAGATCATACCTTCAGCTTTGACAGCAAAATGTATGTCATTGAATCGCCCATCCGTTATTCGATTGAAAATCAGAAAGTCGAGATCCGATGCCAGTTTGACGGCACCTTCTCGGCCTATTTTGGCCACCGCCGATTAGACATCACCGAACTGATTGAGCCTCGCAAGACCCATGAACATGGCAAGGAAGTGCAGAGAAAAATCGAAGCGCTGGAGCTGGTTGAGCTACTGGGTAGCGTATCGAAAGCGGCCCGTATCCTTGGTTGCTCCCGCCAAACGATTTATACCTACTAGAAAATCATGGAGGAAGAAGGCCCTGTCGGCCTCAAACGGTACAATAAGCCGCTGAAACGCAGCAAAAACCGTATCCCAGAAAGCACGGAAGACAGGATAATCGAACTGACCTTGCTGAACCCGCATGCACGGCGATACAACTGATAAAGCTGCTCAAGCAGGAAAACATCACCGTCAGTATCACCACTATCCAAAAGATCTGGAAGCGAGAGCAACTCAACACCAGGGAACTTCGGGTCAAACAAGCTCAATCGATGGATATCGAGGTGTGAGGCAATCAGCACCAGTGAGGACTAGAATGTAAGGGGACGACAGAGTCGATTGGTATTTATCCCGTCAAGGTCCCTCAGTAATGACACTTTATCGACTGAAATGAGTAGGCTGCCCAGCGATACTTGATGACACAAGTGATGACACAAATAGAATAACAACGAACAATAAAAACATAAGCAATTGTTTTAAAACAAATAATAAAGCCAATTCAACAAGCAGATCCAAAATATAGAATAGACTCCAACCAGTTCCATGCCCATGTATAAAGCCCTTAATTAAAAGGGCTTTCTTATTTCGCTCTTCTATACACATCCATGGAGTTCATCATCAACCACGAATCTGCGGGGAGTAATCAGGCGCAGGCAAGTGGCAATATATCAATGATGTGCCAGTGTGAATCGACATGTGAGATACCCACTCCATTCGACGTGCGTTTTTATCACGCTACTATCTGCTGTCTTTGGGTCTTAAAATCGGTCTACTCGATACGGCTTCACGTCAAACTCAGGCTCCACTTGGCGCAATAGGCTAATAACCAACTCAGCACTAATGGCGGCTTGAGTCAGCCCCAAGTGCTGATTTCCAAAAGCAAACAATAACCGTGGATGACGCGGGTGCTGGTCTATCACCGGCAACGAATCCGCCAGAGTCGGTCTATGTCCCATCCATTCACTCACTTTAAGAGCAGGGTTGTTTAATCGTGGCAATAGTTGCCTACTGTGATGGCGCAGCACATTAAACCTGCGAGTAAATTCCGGTAAACGCAAACCACCTATTTCCGTGATCCCAACCACCCTTAAACCAGACGCCAAAGGGCTCATCACAAATTTACGCTCCGCAGAGCCAATCGGATGTTGGAGTGGCGGCGTCTCCATGTCGGCAGTCTCTATCGTCAGGTGGTATCCACGCTCCGCTTCAAGTGGGACAGATATCCCTGTTTGTTCTAACAGAGGCTTACCCCAAGCGCCGGTGCAAAGCACCACGTGCTCGAACTTATTTTGACTCGTCGCTGTGACCACCCCAACGGCGTTCTCTTGCAGAAGAATTTCACTCACTTCTGTTTGTTCAAAACACCCACCGCGCGCTTGAAAAACCGCAAACAGTTGCTTCGATAGTAAATAAGGATCTTTCACTCGACACGCATTAGGGAAAAACAGAGCGTGACTGACAGTCTCAGCCAGCTCTGGCTCTTTTTCCCTCAGTTGTGCGCCCTGCAGTAGGACACTTTCTATGTCCCATTGAGCAAGGTAAGCAGCATGCGTTTTGGCCTCGTCTAACTTATTTTCTGACTCCCATACCAACAGGTAACCTGACGGAACAAGATATTCTTCGGCCCCTATATCAGCCAAGCAGCGTTGCCAAGCAGGAACGGCCGCTTGATTGAGCTGGTAGAGCGCTTGTCGGCTTGCCTCCACTCGTGCAGAAGAAGCCGAGCGAACAAAACGCGCCAACCAAGGCAGGGCTTGAGGTAAATACTTCCAAGGAAGGGCCAACGGCCCCTTGGGATCCATCCACATCCTTGGCGCGGCAGCCAGTGTCTTTTTCGTTGCCAGAGGATCAATCAGTTCTGTAGCTAAATAGCCAGCATTACCAAACGAAGCGCCTTCACCCGGCAAACTCTTGTCAAACAAAGTGACTTGAAAGCCATGACGCTGTGCTTCTAGGGCGGTACAAAGCCCCACCACTCCAGCCCCTACTACCGCAACGGTGGGCTCGTCGTTAAAAGGGGTATGTTTCGCGGATTGTGTCATGTTCTACCTACTGGCTTAGCTAAAGAATGTATTGGCTACGGTTTAATGGGTACTGCTACTCGCTGGTGAGACAGGCTCTGTGCTTGCCGGCGCCTCTTGCTCCACACGCTTTGAGAACCACCCTGTCTGGGCGTATAAAATGCCAATCGCAGGTGATAACCAACAAGCAAACGCCAACGGTGCATACAACAAAGCACTGTAATCGCCTGGTGCGACAATCAGCCCCAAAGTTCCCATCACAAATGCACCACCTGCATTCCAAGGGATCAATGGCGAGACTAAGGTGCCCCCTTCTTCAATCGCCCTGGAAAGATTGAGTCGGCTATAGCCCAACTTGTCATATTGCGGCCCAAACATACGCCCAGGTAAAGCAATCGAGAGGTACACATCACCCGATACGGCGTTGGTCGCAACGGAAGTAAGAATGGCATTCGTTTGTAACCCTTTGAAGCCTCGTGTCGACTTCATCACGGCATTCACGACCGACTCTAAACACCCAGTCCGCTCCAGTGCACCACCAAATGCCAACGCAAACATCATCAAAGTGATCACCCAAGTCATTGAGGTAACGCCACCGCGATTTAGTAAGTTATCCAACGCGGCCGATCCGGTCTCTATCTTGTACCCACTGTGGGCAAACGTGAGAATGTCATTCAGATTGTAATCGTAATTATGAACCGCGACACCAGCGCCGAGAACAAAGCCAATAAACAGGGCTGGGATCGGTGCTATTTTGTAAAACGCCAATAGCATCACCACCAAGAGCGGCAGTAAAGGCAACAAACCGAGTAAGAAATGACTCTCCATGCCCGATTGAATCGCGATGATTTGTTGTAGCTGTTGTTGAGCGTCAGAGGTCGCATCCCCCATCACCACACCACCAAGAATCGAGTACAGCGTCAAAGCGATCAGCATAGCTGGAATGGTTGTCGGCATCATATTACGAATATGAGCGAATACATTGGTTTCGGTTACGGCGGCAGCAAGGTTAGTGGTATCCGATAACGGTGAGATCTTGTCGCCGAAAAAAGCGCCTGAGACAACGGCACCCGCCGTCCAATATGCTGGAATACCAAACGCAAAACCGATTCCAACCAACGCCAGCCCGACCGTGCCCACGGTTGTCCAACTCGAACCAATCGAAAGAGATACCAAAGAGCACAACAGCATGGTGGCTGCCAAAAACCACTCTGGTTCAATCAAGACTAAACCGTAATAGATAAGAGTCGGTACTGTGCCACTGGCTATCCACGTACTTACCAGCATCCCTACCACAATAAGGGTTGCAATGGAGGGCATCGCCACGTGTAAGACACGGAATGCACCGGATTCGATGTCCTGCCAACGCAGCCCTTGGTACCAGCCAACTAACGCGGTAATAGCAAAACCAATCGCTAACGCGATATGTGGAGTAAAGTCGTCATAATAAAAAATCTGTGTCGCTAACAAGCCAATGGTGAGGATAATCGGTACGACCGCCAGGCCTAGTGGTGGTGGCGCCGTATAATCTGAGTTCTTTTTAGTCATAGGTCTTTTTCCAAATCACGTCGCGAGGGACCGCACCTGAAAAGGTGCGGAGCGCATGGAAAGCCTGATAGCGGATAACAAAGCCGCAAGCAGGGCAAAAGAAAAGCCAAGATATGCGTCGGCCTGATTACGATTTACGCACCCCGCACTGACTGATAAGCCAGAATCGCGCCCGCCAGATCTTCACGAGAGTCGCCAACCGATTTAAACAACGTGATCGCCGTTTCTGGTTCGTCGAGCTCTGCACGTCCTGCATGTTGGCCACTACACAACACCGAAAAGTCCGCTAAAATCTTCTCTTCGGTAATCGCTCCGTCACGGATAGGCATAATCAACTCGCCCGTTTCAACCAGTGCCGCCGCCTTCACATCCACGAATACATTCGCTCTCTGTAACGCTTCGTTGTTGGTCTCGCGCATTGTCGGCGTAAAGCTCCCCACCAAATCTAAGTGCGCGCCCGGCTTCAGCCACTCACCTTTAATGAGGGGCTCGGTTGAAAGCGTGGCACAGCTAATGAGATCGGCTTCGCGCGCGACCGTTTCTAGTTGCTCATCGGAGCATGCAATGGCATCAACGCCCTCATCACGCAATTCTGTAGCCAATTGCTCTGCCGCAGCCGGATTAATATCCCACACATGAACAGTTTCAATTGGACGTACACTCATATGAGCTGGTACTAGGCGTCGTGCAACGCGTCCTGCACCAACCATCAACATTTTGCTGGCCGTTTCACGCGAGAGGTAACGAGAAGCCAGTGCCGAGGCCGCCGCAGTTCTGCGCGCGGTGAGCTCATTGCCATCGATCTGAGCCAGCATTTGCCCTGTCTGACCACAACTCAGTAAATAGTGACTGCTGAGTCCAGGTTGATTACGCGCAGAATTCCCCGGAAAGACATTCACCTGTTTTACGCCCAAGTACTCGCCTTCAATCCATGCCGGCATTAATAACAAGGTCGCGCTAGGGTCTTGCGGCACATTCATCGTGTGATGGTGACGAATAGGCGCCGTTACATCACGGGTAAAAATATCTTTTAAAGCGTCGACCAATGGTAGCCAAGCTAGTGCATCGCGAACCTGTTGCTGGTTAAGTTGCATGTCATTCTTCCTTCCTTGTTAATATATTGTTATTTTATCTATTAATAGCGCCATTCATTTGCCCGAGACTCTGCGGTATTTAACCCAGACTCCGGAACTGAAAAACTTTGGGAAAGGAAAAGCTACATTGGGCAAACTAAGCGCGCGGATACAAGTAGGAAACTCACTGTGAATCAAACTCAGATAAGAAGAAATGTTATTGCCAGACGCCAGGGCCAACACCTGCACAGCTACGCTCAGGTATTGTTAGGCTGGCGAGGCACAATGGCGTGCGAGTTTGAACGCGAAAGTGGAAATATAGGCCATGGCACAGTGGCGATAGTGCCCGATAATGCCCCCCATTTTTATAATGGCTTAAGTGAAGATAGTGAGTTATTAGTCATCGACTTAGCACCGGCTGACCCTTACATCCAAGCGCTGGAACAAGCGTGTAACTTGTCATTAAAGGAATCGGTATTTCAGCAGCCTTACTTCCTAGACTTAGGTACAGAAAGTCAGATATTGCTGGATTTTGCTGCGCAGAAAGTCAGTCAGGGGCAAATGTCACCACAGATAAACTGCCAGCTCGTGTCATTATTTTTAACGCAGCTTGGGCAAATGTCATCCAGTGTCACCTCACCAGCCCCGCATCGTCGCTTAGAAGCCAGCCATTTGAATACGTATATCGATCAAAACATCTCAACGGCGTTAACCAATGCTCAGCTAGCTCAGGCCATGCACCTCAGTGAAAGCCATTTTTACTGCTTATGCCAAAGGCAGTTTGGAGTGACACCACAAAAATACGTGATGCAGCGACGCATGCAAAAAGCACAATTTTTGCTGCGTAACAGCCATATGCCTATGACAGAGCTCGCCGCCGAAGTCGGGTTTGCGCAGCTGTCGAGTTTTTCTCGTGCCTACAAACGCAGCTTTCAGCATTCGCCTAGTGACGTACGCCGAAAGTCGCGCTAAACGCAGTACGCCATAGGCTGAGCAACCTCATTTATGAGTAGCGAATGGCGTTCACAAACCACTCTTTGTAACCTTCTGGGGTTTTGACGCTAAACTCATCGTCGACTTCTATTTTTAGTCTTAGACCCCTCATGGGCATTGCCCCTGTGTATCTATCCATGAACAGGCCACCAGCATTAACAAGCAGTTTTCTAGTGTCCAAACTGATTCAAAAAGTCTTCAAATATGAATAAAAAGCTTAATGTTTTTTTTTTTTTTAATAAAAACACACGCTCAGAAAGACAGTTCCAAAACATTGAATGATCTAAAAGTCATCGAGTATTGAAACAAAAAAGCCCCGCTAGTGCGGGGCTTTTTTTTATTCATCTTTTTCCAAGGTTCTGTTATCAACGTAGGGCCAATAATGATGCCCGACTCTGATGAGCAACGTTGCCGCAGCTAAGATAAACGCTGCCAGAGATAACCACACAACCAAAACCTCATCCAGTTCTTTCATTCCGAGTGTGATATAGCGGGCGATCGCCATCATCGCGATATAGATAGGATAGCGTACCGGAATTTTTCCGTTCATCACGAACTGCTGCACCATGGCGAGCACTTCCAGATAGATAAACATCAAAAGAATATCCGTGAGTAAGACACGCTTCTCGACAAATACGTGTACAAACTCTTGCATCATGGCGTACAACGTCGCCAAGGTAATAGAGACTAGTAATACCGCCTCCAAAATATGGAAGATTTTCAGGAACGGTCGACTAAAGGATTTCGGTAAATTCGACGGCATGGTCCATTATCCAGACAAAGAAGATAGGCCTTGAGTTTAGCATGCAACGATCTTCAATCAATCATAATACTCAAGCGCCAATCAACACCAAGACCTAACATAGGCCTATAAAAACGCTCCGCTTATTTGGCGGAGCGTTTTTGTGTTATAGGACCTGTGGCATCACTTACGCCACTTGCTGCTTTTTTTCAGCCAGGCGCTTTTTCTTCCGATATTTAGGGTGGGTGATCGGAATCGCAGATAGGAGTTTCTTAGTGTACTCATTTTGCGGGTTTGCATAAATTTCTTTCGCGCTGCCTGCTTCTACCACTTTACCAAAATACATCACGGCAACTTTGTCTGAAACGTGTTTCACCACAGAGAGATCGTGAGAGATAAAGATGATCGCCAAGTTCATCTCTTGTTGCAGTTGTAGTAATAGGTTCAAGATTTGTGCCTGTACCGATACATCTAGCGCAGATACCGATTCGTCACAAATCAGTAATTTAGGCTTCAATGCAATCGCACGAGCAATACCGATACGCTGACGTTGGCCGCCTGAAAACTCATGTGGATAGCGGTTGACTGCCGTTTCTGGCAAGCCCACTTTGATTAAAAGCTCTTTTACCCACTGTTTGCGCTCGGCTGGCGTACCGATTTTATGAATAACAAACGGCTCTTCTAGAATCATACCGATGGTATGACGCTGATTGAGTGATTCCATTGGGTCTTGAAAGACGATTTGCATGTCTTTACGCAGCGATCGCATCTCTTTGACAGACAGTTTAGTGATGTCTTTACCTTCAAAGAAAATCTTACCTTCCGTTGGCTCGTATAACTTTAAGATCGTGCGACCAAGGGTGCTTTTACCACAACCTGACTCACCAACTAGCCCCAGTGTTTCACCTTCAGAAACAGACAGTGAAACCCCGTCTACCGCTTTGATGGTGTAGCCTTTCTTGAACAGCCCTTTACCAGAAACAAAGTGCTGCTTAAGATTTTCAATTCTTAATACTTCTTTTGCCATAACATCCTCTTTTATGACTCGTTCACTTTGCCCAGTTAACTGGCAAACATACTGGCATCAATAGGCTTGATATCGATCATCTGCTTCGGCTCATTATCTAAGCTCGGCATCAACCCCATCAAACGCTCTGTGTATGGGTGCTGTGGGTTATCAAACAACTCAAAAATTTCTGCTTTTTCGACAATACGCCCACCATACATCACGGCAACATCATCACACACTTCTGCCACAACCCCGAGGTCGTGAGTAATGAAGATCATCGCCATGCCTGTTTCTTCCTGAAGCTCATTCATCAGTTCAAGGATAGACGCCTGAACCGTAACATCCAACGCCGTAGTCGGTTCATCACAAATCAGAATGTCCGGCTTACAGGCCAACGCCATCGCGATCATGACACGCTGGCGCATACCGCCAGATAGGTTATGGGGATACTCATTCAATCGCTTCTCTGGCATTGGGATTTTGACTTTTGCCAGCATCTCAATCGAGAAAGCCTCCCGCTCCTTTTTGTCGAGCTCTGGTCGATGGAGTTCAAGCACTTCACATATTTGACGACCAATAGTGTGTACTGGATTGAGCGCCGTCATCGGATCTTGGAAGATGATCGAAATGCGATCGCCACGCATGGCGTACATCTCTTCCGCAGGCAAATCAACTAGGTTGGTGCCGCGATAATTCACTTCACCTTTGATGATGTTGCCATATGGCTTAGGCAGTAGCCCCATGATCGACATTGAGGTTACGCTCTTCCCACTGCCTGACTCTCCCACCAGACCGAGTGTACGTCCAGCTCTCACATCAAAGTTCACACCATGCAGCACCTTCACTGGTCCATCATCGGTGGTGAATTCAACTTCGAGATCTTTAACACTTAGGATTACATCGTTTTCCATAACCAATCCTTACAGCTTATAAATGTCATCTACGACGACGACAGGTTCAAAAGCTTTGCCTGATTTCATCGCTTGTTTGGTTTCTTTCTTGATATCGCTATCAATCCAGTAAGTGCCATCCCCTATGATGCCACCACTGAACAACGCCTCTGTCATGCGATTCATTGGCTTATCAGGAAACTTTAGCCAGCGCCAGTGACCGTAGCGGACATAAGGAATCATGTAGCCTGTTACGATAACGTGCGCATCAATGATGTCACGCTGAATCTCATGACCTAGCTGGATCTTTTTATCCATATCCATGCTAAAACGATACTCGATGATCTTTTCATCCAGCTCTGGCGTGCTGTAGTTTGTGAAAGAGTTAGTTTGCGGCTTGTTCGCATTGACTGAATGGAAGTACTCCCAATACGTTGGGATCTCGGACGTACCCATATCTAAGAAAGCCAAATCGTGCTTTTTCTCACGGACGTATTTGAACATGGATGAGCCATCAACCAACTTGAGCTCAATATCCAACCCTGCTAGCTTGGCTTGCTCACGCAAAAAAGCAATACGAGGAGTATGAACAGGTGTTCCGTAGGTCAGCTCGAAGCTTAAACGCTCACCTTTATCATTGACACGAATACCATCGGAACCAATTTTGTTAAAGCCTGCGGCTTCGAATGCCTCGGCCGCTTTTGCGGGGTCAAATTTCGGTGCTTTCGCGTCTGGTAGGGTGTATTTACCATGGCCATAACCCGTCGGGTTTGGCTTACGGGAGTAGTCACCACGCATGATATTCTCAATCATGCCATCAAAATCAATTGCGTAAGTAATGCCCTTGCGAACGTTTAAATCATCCAGTAAAGGCATCGCGGTGTTCATCCATACGCCGCCCGCACCGACTGGAAATTGGTTGTAACCCCAGAACTTTTGAATATAGCCTTTTTGGTACGGTTCTGTGTTCGATTTATCGTGCCATAGACTTGGCAGAACCAGACCAAATGCATCCAACTTACCCTTTTCAAAATGCTTCATCGCAATATCGCTATCGCGGATCACTGTGATGCGAATCTTGTCGACATTGTAGCGATTTTGGTAGTACTTATTGCTGTAACCCCACCAATCTTCACCAACATGTTTGAAAGTCACACTTCTACCTTTTTTGATATCATCTAGGTAGTACGCACTGGTCGTTGGTTCACTTTTAAAGTTGTAGTAACGGACAAAATTATCGTGAATACCATCACCATTTTCGTCCTTTGAAGGATTGGCATAAAAGTGTGCGGGACGAGGGCGTAAAGCCCCCATTCTTAGCAATAATTCTTCCGGATTGAACTCTTTCGCGGCCTTAACAGCAAACGTATGAGCGTCGTACTTAATAACGTCCGCAATGGTTTTGTTGTAATAATCGTTGTACCAAGGTTCTAGGATATCCTTAGAACGATAAAACTTAAGCATGAATACAAAATCGTCGGCAGTCACAGGCTTGCCGTCCGACCATTTGGCTTCTGGATTGAGTTTGAAATAGACGGTTTTATTGTCGCCAGCTAATGCCCACTCATTAGCAAGTTCAGGGATGAACTCTAAAGTGTCTGGGTGGCGAACCACCAATCCAGGGGTTTCATCCAAGATAAAGGAACGCAACCCAGCATTGGCGTCAGGGCCAACACTACGTAACGTCTGTGGAAAACTTGACATGAAGGTGCGATAGGTCCCTCCACGTTTCGCTTCAGGCGAACCATATTGAGGCTCATCCCAGTTTGTTTGCCAGTTTAAGTCAGTCGGAAGCGTTGCTGACATTGCACCAAAACTCAGGGCGCTCAGCGTGGACGCTAAAAATAATTTCTTCATAAAACTTCCCTTTTTTATGTTTTGCTCACAATGCTCGCTTAAACATAGCGTGTGAATTTTTTCGGGTCGAAGGCCGCTCGAATGGCTTCACCAATAAAGGTCACCATTACCAACACGAGTACAATTGACGTCACCACTGAGGCAACAATCCATGGCGAGTCTAGGTTAGATTTACCTTGTTGTAGCAGTTCCCCCCAACTTGGCGTTGGTGGCATCAGACCTAAACCTAGATAATCCAAAGCGGTCAGCGCAGTGATGTTTGCTGCAATAGTGAACGGCGCCAATGTCACGATCATCACCATCGTATTCGGTAGGATGTGATTAAACAAAATACGTCCCGTCGATGCCCCTAAAGCACGTGCCGCCATTACGTATTCTCGTGCCGCTTCTTTATAAGTCATGGTCCGCATGTACCATGTCATACCCATCCAGGTGAAAAGCACGTTAATAGCGACAAAGAGAGCGAACGTCGGTTGAACGATTGAGACGAGAATCATAATGACGTACAAAAACGGCACCATTGACCAGATTTCGATAAGTCGCTGTACAAACAAGTCAAATTTACCGCCCCAAAAACCCATAGCACAACCAACTGCGGTGCCGATCGCGTAGGAAATTGCCATGGTGAGCAACGCAAATCCCATTGCCGTTCTGAATCCGTAGACAAGTCGCGCCAAAATATCGCGACCTATCACATCTGTACCTAAATAATGCTTGTTTTCGGCACTAGGCGCTGTTGGCGGGAAATCACCACTAAAATCTTGTTCATATGGGTTCCATGGCACAAGCGGCAAAATAACAAAGTTGTCGCCCCCTTCGGCCTCAAACGCTTTTTGCAGTACGCGATAATCCGCTTCGCTGGATGACTCTTGGCCGAATTCACTGCCTAAACGGACATCACTGACAACAGGAAAATAGTAGCTACCATCGTACTTGACAACTAGCGCTTTACTATTAATCAGAAGTTCAGCAAAGAGCGACAAGATCAACATGATTGAGAGAATGACAAACGACCAATAGCCTCGTTTGATCTCTTTAAAGTGGCGAATTTTCTTTTGAGTTAATGGACTAACTTTAATCATGTTACGCTCCAAACTTCACACGTGGGTCGACTAAAGCAACACAAATATCTGAAATAATGTTACCAATGAGCAGCAACAGCGCATTAATGGCGACAATACCCATAACAACAGGGTAGTCACGCTCCATGATTGATTCGTAACCCAATAAGCCAATGCCATCAATATTGAAGATAACTTCAATCAGGAAGGCACCAGTCATGAAGAACAACAAAGAGTTACCAAAGTGACTCGCGATTGGGATTAAGCTGTTACGCAACGCGTGCTTACGAACCGCCTTTTTGAAAGGTAAGCCCTTCGCGATAGCTGTACGGATATAGTCTGAAGAAAGGTTTTCCATCAGGTTGTTTTTCATCGTCATTGTCAGTGTTGCAAAGTCGCCAATGAGGTAACAGATTAAAGGCAACACCGCGTGCCATATGATGTCCTTGGCGCGTTCAAAGAAAGTTTCGTAATCGTCGAAGTCATCGCCGACAAAGCCTCCCATCGGAAACCATTCCAAGTGATAACTAAATAGCGTGATTAGCAATACACCCACCACATAGCCAGGCAAGGCATAGCCCACAAAGATGAGTATTGAAGAAGCGGAATCAAACACAGAGCCGTGCTTGAGCGCCTTGTAATAACCAAGAGGGATCGAGATAAAATAACTGATAAAAAAGGTCATGCCGCCATAAAATAACGACACAGGTAAACGCTCTGCAATCATGTCAGAGACAGGCTCGTAGTAACGTGTTGACTCACCAAGGTCTAGCGCGACCAAGCGACTTAGCCACTCCACATACGCTTCTGTCACTGGCTTATCCAGACCGTAAAACGCATTTAGCTCAGCGATTTGATCATCAGAAAGGGCGGTATTGCCACCAGCAGACGTCATTGATGCGGCACCATCCCCTTGAGACTGCATTTGTGACAACATGCGTTCAACAGGTCCGCCCGGCACGAAACGAGTGATAGCAAAGATAAGAATAGTTATCCCGAGAAACGTTGGTATCACCAACGCCAAACGGCGTAAAAAGTACGACAGCATATACAACTTGCTCCTTGTCTACTGTCCAGTTCAGGCAGAGTGAAAGAGGAAGCTCCCCGCCCAAAGTGGTGCATATTTATCTCGTAGTAACTAAAACTGTTGAAACACACTCCCTGCGTTTCAAGAACCAGACTTTTCTACTACTGCAATAATTTCAGCGTCATATTTATCTTGAATCCACATCAGCTTCAAGTGTTTGAAACCAAAACATGACAAACTTCCTCCGAAGTCGAAAAACAGAAATGTTTTTGTAAAAAATTATAAAAAACCACAAAAATAATTCACACAGAATATCAATCTAGGCTGTTTAGAGCCAAAACCCTACATAAAAATGCAAATACATGGAATAAATAGACATATCCACCACATGTATATTTGACCTAAAAATACGAGTGAGCCCTTTTACAGCAATGGGTATCATATTTTGATACCACCCTATAAGTTCGAGTCACCAAAGTATGGATTCGATATAAAACTCACCTCAGAATAATTCACTGGAAAAATATCTTTTTTCAGATTCAATTACCCACTAAAAAACCATAGGCAAGATAAGTCATTAAAGTTTATAAGAAACACAAAATACGGTGTTTTATTGAAATTTGATGTCGCCTTGGTAAGGCTATTTAGTTTTTTATTCCGCGTTTTAAACCAACCCTGGTTATTTACATCTTTTTTACATTTAAGCATCCCCGTTTACCACTGGTTTGACTTCCTTTTTTCATCTCGGTTATACATTGGCCGAACGTTAACGAAATATTAACGTCACAATTGGCCGCTATGCGGCCAGACATAGGAAATAATAATAATCGGAGCAACAAGGATGTATAAAAACACAACCGCTTTATCTGTTGCGATAAGCCTTGCGTTGGGGACAGCAGCAGTCGTAGCCCCAGCAACAGCACTGGCAGAAGAGCAACAAGTTGAAAAACTTCAAAAGATGAAAGTTACTGGTTCGCGCCTAACGCGCGCATCTATGGAAGGAAGCACACCAGTAGCTGTAATTGGCAGAGCCGAGATTGAACGTGCTGGTGATGTGTCTATTGCAGATGTATTACGCAAGTCCTCTTTCAACTCATTCGGTTCATACAGTGAGAGCTCTGGAAGCTCATGGCAAAGCCAAGCAACCGTATCTCTCCGCGGTTTAGGCGCATCACGGACATTAGTTCTGGTCAATGGCAAGCGCCTACCCGGCTCTGCAACAATGGGTGGTGGTGCTGCAAACATTAACGCAATCCCGTCAGCAATTGTAGAACGTGTAGAAGTCATGGCAGACGGTGGCTCTGCAGTATACGGTTCTGATGCAGTTGCAGGTGTTGTAAACATCATTCTAAAAGAAGAATTTGACGGTATTAATGTAACCGTTGGTTCTGGTATCCCAAGCCAAGAGGGTGGTGATGAGCAAAACGTTGCTCTCGTAATGGGCACTAGCGGAGAGAAAGGAAACATCATGTTCTCATTTGAGCATGACAGTAAAGATGAGATTTACCAACGAGATCGTGATTACCTCAGCTCAAAAAACACCGAATCAGCAAACTACTTCGATATGTCTGGCGTTAGTATCTACGGTCGTAACGTCTACCATGATGGTCAGTTAAAAGCACTAAACGGCTATAATACTGACGCATCATGTGACCCATCTAAAGGGTTTGTTGGTCTCACAAACTACCCTGGTCTTGGGGATATCTGCGGTTATGACTACACGTCAGAAGCTGCTCAAACAGCTTCTCTAGAACGAAATACTGTATTCGTAAACGGTAATATTTTCGTAACTGAAGATACTACCTTCAATGCTCAAATGCTTTTAAACCGTAACGAAAGTTTCAGTCGTTTCGCTCCAGCAGCAGGCATCTTCTCTGTAGATCCGAATACAGATGGCGGCGCAGATTTCTTTGCGGAGAATGGCTTAGATCCAACGGCAGGCCCAGCATCTGTATACTACCGTTTCAACAATGTAGGAACGCGTGACAACAACGTTAAAGACTTCCAAGCAGATTTCAAAGCAGGCCTAGATGGCACACTTTACACTGATTCTTTAGGTGATGTGATTTGGGAGACGGGGTATCACCTAAACTTTTCTAACAGTACAGAGTCAGGTACTGGCTATGTATTTGGTTCTGCAGCATCACAACTGGTTGAGTCTGGTCAGTTTGCAAACGGTGAGTTTAGTTCAGACGCGACAAGTCAACTTTCTGCTGGTACAAGCCGCGAAACTCAAATGGAAATGCACCAATTCTTTGGTGGTCTTCAATTTGATGTAGCCGAAGTTGGTGATGTGCTAATTCCTCTCTATGTCGGTGCAGAATTTACTACCTACGATTACTTCGATAAATATGACCCTCAAAGTGAGGCAGGTAATATTATTGGTAGTGCGGGTAACTCTGCTGGTGGAGATCGTGAAACATACGCTCTTTATGCTGAATCTTTGATCGCGTTTACTGACGAGCTGGAAATGAACCTAGCGGCTCGTTACGACCACTACAGCGACTTCGGGCACGAAGTATCACCAAAAGTATCTTTCCGTTACCAACCACTCGATAACTTGATGTTCCGCGCAGGCGCTGGCCTTGGCTTCCGAGCTCCGACACTATCAGATCTTTATGCTGCAGACAGCTACTCTTCAGACTTTGCGAAAGATTACACCTACTGTGCGCAAAATGGCATTTCATATGCAGATTGTCCAGAAACACAATACGATGTGACTCGAACATCAAATGAAGATCTTGATGCAGAAAAATCTGTATCATTTAACTTCGGTGTAAGTTTCTCACCAATAGAAGATCTAGATGTAACAATGGATTATTACAACATTAGTATTGATGATGTAATTACTCTGAACACACTACAAAGCATGATCGACGAAGAGCGTAGCTCTGGCAATAAAAACCCAAATATTGTTCGTGATGCTAATGATCGGATTATCGAAGCGACAGCAGGCCTTCAGAACCTTGGAACGCTTGATACATCGGGCATAGACTTGAAATTGGGATATCGCTATGACTTTAATTATGCAACTGTTAGATACGATTTCATGGGAAGCTACGTTTTAGACTTTAGCCAGCCTGAATATGTAGGTGGTCCTGTTAACAACCAAGTAGGTCGTAACGGCATGCCTGAGTACCGCTTCAATACAGGTGTTGGCTTGAGCTTCCTAGAAGATCATGACATCTATCTATCTGCAGACCACATTGCAGATCAGGCACAAGATGTTGACGATGACTACAAAAAAATCGGCCATATTTCTTCACAAACCACATGGAACATTGCATATAACTACTTAGCCCCATGGGATGCTAAGTTTACTGCAGGTGTGCGTAACCTAACAGACGAAGACCCTGCTTTTGAAGCTGATGGTGTGACTTACGATGAAGAGTTATACAGCATTCAAGGCCGCGTTTACTTCTTGAAATACTCTCAAAACTTTTAATTAAAACCTTTGGCGCAGGTATCTTTCCTGCGCCCTATTCGACTGACTTTATACACTAACAAGGATGCTACTATGACGTTAAAGGAATTTGGCGTAAGTGCAGTAACTGCCGCGATTCTCACGGTAAGTGGAGCAGCGGCGGCTGCTGACTCTGGAACCGTCGTCGCCAACCAAGCAAAAGCAACGAAGTCTTCACAGGCTTCGCAACAAAAAATCGACAACTATGCCGAAAGCACAGAAGGCATGTTGGCAGAATACAAAGGCTTACTTCGTCAAATCGACAGTATGAAAGTCTACAACGAGCAAATTAACCGTATGGTTCAATCGCAGCAAGGCGAGTTGGACTCATTAAATAACCAAATTGCTCAAATCGATCAAACGGCAACAGAAGTGGTGCCACTTACATTAAAAATGATCGATGCACTCGATGAATTTGTGACTCTCGATCTGCCTTTCCAGAAAAAAGAGCGTAATAAACGTGTCCAAGAACTGCGTCGTCTCATGGATCGCGCCGACGTAACAACTTCAGAAAAATTCCGTAAAGTGATGGAAGCGTACCAAATTGAAGAAGGCTTCTCTCGCTCAATCGAATCTTACAAAGCTAGCCTAGACCGAAATGGTGAAATCGTGACTTACGATTTCCTACGTATTGGTCGCACAGCACTTCTATTCCAATCTCCAGACGGTGGTGAGACAGGTATGTGGAACCAACAAACACGTCAATGGGAAACATTACCAGAAAGCTACCGCATCGCGGTACAGCAAGGCCTTCGTATCGCGAAGAAGCAAGCGCCACCAGCGCTAATCAAACTGCCTGTATTTGCTGGGGAGGAATAAAAGATGAAAGGATTCAAAACTCTAGCCGCTGGCCTACTAGCGAGCTTATTTATGGTTTCTGGCGTACAAGCAGAAGCGCCTAAAAACTTATCTGAACTACTTAAAAACGTAAAATCAGAAAGCATCGTTGAGTCGAAAGAGAACAAAGCCCGTGAAGCTGAGTTCAAGAACAATCGCGATAAGCAAGCGGCATTATTGCAACAAGCTCGCGAAGAGTTAGCTGCGCAGCAAGCTCTGGGCGATCAACTTAAAGCAACATTTGATGAAAACGATAAGCAGCTAACTGAACTAACAGAAACCCTACGTGTTCGCTCTGGTACTTTGGGCGAAATGTTTGGTGTGGTCCGCCAGTATGCGGGAGAGTTTAAGGGCTTATTTGCAGCCTCTCAAAACGCTGTTCAGTTCCCAGAGCGTGATGCTCTACTAACGAAACTGGCTGAAAGTAAAGAACTGCCGTCAACACAAGAGCTAGAAGCTTTCTGGCATACCATTCTTCAACAAGTGGTTGCTTCTGGCGAAACTGCAACAACCCAAGCAACGGTTGTTTATGGCGAAGGTAAAGAAGCGGTTCGCGATGTCACTCTCGTCGGTGAGTTTAACGCGATTGCCGATGGTAAGTACGTCACTTATGTACCTCAAACAGGTAAGTTCGAAGAACTCTCTCGACAGCCTCGCACCAATATTACACGTCATGTTGCAGGCTTTGAGTCAGCGTCAAACAGCTATGAGCCACTGTTTATTGACCCATCCCGTGGTGTCATTTTGTCTCTACTTGTACAAAGCCCAACCGTTCAAGAACGAATTGATCAAGGTGGCATTGTAGGTTACGTCATCCTTGGTATGGGTGCAGTTGGCGCTATCATTGCTCTAATTTGCTTCCTACGCCTTCAAGTGATTGGCGGCAAAATGCGTAAGCAAGCGAAATCAGAAACCGTGATTCCTGGCAACCCATTGGGTGAAGTTATCCAAGCTTACCAAGAGCACAAAGGTGACAACCTTGAAGATCTGGAAGCGAAGCTGGACGAAATCATTCTACGTAATGCTCCAAGCATTGAGCGCTTCATCAGCTCAATCAAGCTTTTTGCTTCTGTAGCTCCTCTACTTGGTCTACTGGGTACGGTAATGGGTATGATCGGCACATTCCAAGCCATTACTCTGTTCGGTACCGGCGACCCTAAACTGATGGCTGGCGGTATTTCTGAAGCTCTTGTTACCACTATGCTAGGTCTGGTTGTCGCAATTCCATTGCTGTTCCTTTACACCATCGTACACAGCAAAGGTCGTCGTTTGGTTCAAACTCTTGAAGAACAGAGTGCAGGCTTCATCGCTCGCTATCAGGAAAAACTGCATAAAGCCGAAAGCTAAGGAGGCGTTATGTGGTGGTTAGTTGGAGAACTTGAATCAATTAGGCGCTTCTTGGGAATGGGTGGCGATGTACTCGTCGCTATCTTCATCCTCAGCTTTATGCTGTGGGCAGTATTGTTAGAACGTTGGTTCTATTTTGCTGCCGTCGCTCCAAAAGCCATGAAAAAAGCCGTTGGCTCATGGCAAGGGCGCTCAGAGCATCAAAGTTGGAACGCTAAGATGATCCGACAAGAAATCGTTTCTCGTCAGGATATTGAGAATAAAAAGGGACTACCAATCGTGAAAGTATTGATTGCACTTTGTCCCCTACTGGGTCTACTCGGCACCGTTGTCGGCATGATCCAAGTATTCGACATCTTAGCGGTAACAGGAACAGGAAGCCCTCGAGCAATGGCCTCGGGGATCTCAAAGGCAACAATCCCAACTTTAGCCGGGATGGTGGCTTCTCTATCAGGACTGTTCTTTAGTTCACGTCTTGATCATTTAGCCAAAGTCACAACGCAAAAGCTGGAAGATAAGCTAAAGCATATTGCCTGAGTAAATGGAATTAGAGGTATAGGTCATGAAAAGACGCTATAGCAGTGATAGCAGTGATGAAACCGCTATCGATATGACACCGATGCTCGACATCGTATTTATCATGTTGATCTTCTTTATCGTAACAACATCGTTCGTAAAAGAAGCAGGTCTGGAAGTAAACCGTCCGACGGCAAGCTCAGCGCAAACCGTTAAGAAAGGTAACATCATGGTCGCAGTTGGTGCGGCGGGTGATGTTTGGGTTGATAAACGCCGCATCGAAGTGGACGCGGTTCGCGCGAATATTGAACGTCTTCGTGCAGAAAGTCCTGATGGCGCAGTTGTTATCCAAGCCGACACTGAAGCAAATGCTGGCGTAGTCGTGAAGGTTATGGACCAGATCAAAATGGCAGGTGTAGAAAGCATCTCCATTGCCGCAACCAATAAGGATTAAGCTTATGCGGTATCTGGCCTCAATTGCACTGGCGCTCATTGTCTCCCTCGGGTTGTTCTGGGGGATGGACAAGCTAGTAAACAAAGAGCGCCACGAGTTAGTGTCGAATGATGACCTACGTATGGTCGAGTTTATTCGCATTAAACCGGACGAAAAAATACAGGAGAAAAAACGCGAACTTCCGAAACCGCCACCACCGAAGCGTCCGCCACCACCGCCAGAAATGAAGGTAACGGCAACGGTAAAACCGGTGATGGATCAAATCCCAATGGACATGCCAAAACTTGATCTTCCAGTTAACGTAACCGGTGGTTCAGTGCTTGGACACTACACCCAAGGTGGTGGTGCTAAGTTGGCAGGTAGCGGAGGCCCAGTTCCTCTTGCGACATTCCAGCCTCAAATGCCTCGTAAAGCAGCGAGATCGGGATTAGAAAAAGGTATCGTACTCGTAGAGTTTACGGTTAACGAACGTGGTGGCGTACAAGACGTCAAAGTCTTAAAAGAATCTCCACGTAAGTTGGGCTTGGGTAAAGCGGCGAAGAAAACTGTATCAAAGTGGACTTTCAAACCAAAAATGGTTGATGGCCAAGCGGTTAGCTCTCGTCTTTCTCAGGAAATCGAGTTCTCTACGAACTAAGGAGTCGCAATATGAAAGCATATACTAAGTTATTGGCTTCTCTGGTGTTTATCTCAGGCGCGTATGGCGCGCCTGCTTTTGCCAATACTCCTGAGTTGTCTGACAGAACATTCCGAACCGTGAACAAAGTTCAGGAACTGATTGCAACTGAAAAATACTCGGATGCTATCTCTAAGCTGAACTCTGCCTTGGGAAGTACCAAGAAAAAGAAATACGACCGCGCTGTGTTACTGCAACAGATGGGCTTTCTGTATTCTTTAAAGGACGACTACCCAAAAGCAGCGAAATACTTTGCTGAAGCACTCAAGTTAGATGCTTTACCAGTACCCGTAGCTCAACAGGTTCGTTACAGCCTTGCACAGCTTTATCTAGCAGAAGGCAAATTTAAGCAATCCGTTAATACAATGAACGAGTGGTTCAAGATTGCTGAAACAACAGAGGAAAAACCTCAAGCACATGCTTACATCACATTAGCAAGTGCTTACATTCAACTAGAAGATTACCGCAACGCAATTCCGCCAACCAAAAAGGCAATTGCAATGACGAAGAATCCTAGTGAATCTTGGTATCAACTGTTGATGTCGGCACACTACGAGTTGAAACAATTCAAAAGTGTCGCGAGCGTGCTAAAAATTTTAACGACTAAGTATCCGCAAAATAAGCGTTACTGGACCCAGTTGTCTGGCATCTACATGGAATTAAAGCAAGAGCGCAATGCCCTTTCAACTTTAGAGATGGCCTATAAAATGGGACTTCTTGATGGTGAAAAAGAATACTTACGCCTAGTTAATTTCCAAGCTTATCAAGGGGTGCCTTTTAGAGCAGCGAAAACGCTTCAAAACTTAATCGATGAAGGGCATGTAGAACGAAATGCTACAAATCTGGAAAAGTTAGGTTCGTTTTGGCAGCAAGCACAGGAGTTAGGTCACGCTATTGATGTTTACCAGCAGGCTTATAATCTTGCTCCTGCAGCAAAAACTCAAATAAAAATTGCTCGTTTAATGATTTTAGATAAGCAATATACAGAAGCGACGAAGTTTGCTCAAAACAGTGCTCCAGACGCAAAGCACGATCAAAAGGCGGAGCTGTCTTACATTCGTGGAATGGCATATTTTGAATTAAATCAGCCAACCAACGCTCTTAAGGCAATGAAGAGTGCTACTCAATCTCCTGATATGAAGGCGGTCGCAAGACCTTGGATAAATTTCCTAGAATCCCAAGGATAATTTGAAGATTAAGTGTGAGTCAGTCGCACGCCTGGGGAAGTGAAAGCTTCCCCTTTTTTCGTTTGTTTGTGCGCACGCGAGCTCTTTTCAACATTTAAGTAAGACGAAAAGATCAACTGGTAACAAAATAGAGATCATGATACTCTTCGCCTCCATTTTTCTGGCGGGATTATCACCAATATCCATCCCTTTGGTGGTTGATTTATCATTGCCAGTGCTATCGTTATAAGAATGTCGGACTTTCCTTCGGCACTCAATCAATCCAATCAAAAGTGGAACAGTACAATGGGCAAAGGTACTCTCTATATCGTATCTGCACCTAGCGGCGCAGGTAAATCTAGCTTGATCTCAGCGATGTTGGAACGCAATCCAACCTACGCAATGAAAGTGTCTGTGTCTCATACCACGCGTAACATGCGACCTGGTGAAGAAAATGGTGTCCACTACCATTTTGTAGCGAAAGATGAGTTTGAAGCCCTGATCGCTAAAGGTGATTTCCTAGAATACGCTGAAGTGTTTGGTAATTATTACGGCACCTCTCGTGTGTGGATTGAAGAAACGCTAAATAAAGGTATCGACGTTTTTCTAGATATCGACTGGCAAGGCGCACGTCAAATCCGTGAGCAAATGCCTGAAGCCAAAAGCATCTTCATCCTGCCACCATCAAACGGTGAGCTAGAGCGTCGCTTGAACACTCGTGGTCAAGATAGCGATGAAGTGATCGCAAAACGTATGGCTGAAGCCAAGTCAGAAATCTCTCATTACAGCGAATACGACTACGTGATCGTAAACGACGATTTTGATACCGCTTTGATGGACTTTAAAGCCATCTTGCGTGCAGAGAGATTGAAGGAAGAAAAGCAAGCTGCTAAATATAAAGGTATGCTTGACGCGTTGTTAGCAGAGTAACTTCAAAAAAGTCACGCTGTAAAACATAAAGAATTTCTCGTTTTTTGCTCAGTGCGAAAAACACAATAAACTACCTGAGAAAGTCCACAAACGGTGGCTTGTCTAATTGCTAGTAAATAAAGTAGTTAGGTTGTATACTTTCTCGTCATTCTAAAATTTTAGTTAACTATTTGGAGTCCTCATGGCACGCGTAACTGTTCAAGACGCTGTTGAAAAAGTTGGCAACCGTTTCGACCTAGTACTGATTGCGGCTCGCCGCGCTCGTCAAATGCAAACTGGCGGTAAAGATGCACTAGTGCCAGAAGAGAACGATAAGCCAACGGTTATCGCTCTACGCGAAATCGAAGAAGGTTTAATTACTAAAGAAGTTCTAGACGCTCGTGAACGTCAAGAACAGCAAGAGCAAGAAGCGGCAGAGCTAGCGGCAGTAAGCAGCATCGCTCACAACCGTTAATTCTGACTTTAGAATTCAACAACCTCCCGGGCCTATAATTTGTATCTATTCGATAGCCTCAAAGACGTTGCCCAAGAATACCTAACAGAGCCTCAGATTGAGGCTCTGCGTCAATCTTATGTGGTAGCGAGAGATGCCCATGAAGGGCAAACCCGCTCTAGCGGTGAACCATACATCATCCACCCTGTCGCTGTGGCTCGTATCTTGGCCGAAATGCGCCTTGATATCGAAACCCTCCAAGCTGCTTTGCTGCATGACGTCATTGAAGACTGTGATGTAACTAAAGAAGATCTCGAAGAGAAATTCGGCAACACTGTCGCAGAATTGGTTGATGGTGTATCTAAACTGGACAAACTCAAATTCCGCGATAGGAAAGAGGCTCAGGCCGAGAACTTTCGTAAGATGGTTCTGGCCATGGTGCAAGATATCCGCGTCATTCTGATCAAACTGGCTGACCGCACGCACAACATGCGTACGCTTGGCGCGCTTCGACCAGATAAAAAACGTCGTATTGCTCGTGAAACGTTAGAGATTTACGCGCCACTCGCTCATCGTCTTGGTATTCACAATATCAAAACCGAACTCGAAGAGCTGGGCTTTGAAGCGCTATATCCCAACCGCTACCGCGTACTAAAAGAAGTGGTAAAAGCGGCACGCGGCAATCGTAAAGAGATGATCCAACGTATTCACAGCGAAATAGAAGGCCGTCTGCAAGATTTCGGCTTGAATGCTCGTGTGGTTGGTCGTGAGAAAAACCTGTTCTCTATCTATAACAAGATGAAAACCAAAGAACAGCGCTTTCACACCATCATGGATATCTATGCGTTCCGAGTCGTTGTTGATACCGCTGATACTTGTTATCGCGTTTTAGGCCAAGTACACAGCTTGTATAAGCCACGTCCTGGTCGCATGAAAGATTACATCGCGGTACCAAAGGCGAACGGCTACCAATCGCTACACACTTCCATGGTTGGCCCACATGGCGTACCTGTTGAAGTTCAGATCCGTACTGAAGATATGGATCAAATGGCGGACAAAGGTGTCGCGGCACACTGGTCTTACAAAGACAAAGGCGACAAGTCTGGCACCACTGCGCAAGTGAAAGCTCAGCGTTGGATGCAAAGCCTGTTAGAGCTACAACAAAGCGCGGGTAACTCATTCGAATTCATTGAAAACGTAAAATCCGATCTTTTCCCAGATGAGATTTACGTCTTCACACCAAAAGGTCGTATCGTTGAATTGCCTTTAGGCGCAACGGCTGTCGACTTTGCCTATGCCGTACATACCGATGTAGGCAACTCTTGTGTTGGTGCTCGTGTTGATCGTAACCCTTACCCATTGAGTAAGGCATTGAAAAACGGTCAGACGGTGGAAATTATCAGTGCCCCTGGTGCGCGTCCGAATGCGGCATGGCTAAACTATGTCGTGACTTCTCGTGCCCGCACTAAGATTCGACAAGTACTGAAAACGATGCGTCGTGAAGAGTCGATTACTTTAGGTCGTCGCCTACTTAATCACGCACTTGGCCGCCACTCGATTGATTCAATTTATCCAGAAAATATCCAAGAAGTCTTGAATGATCTTCGCCTAGAAAGCATCGATGATTTATTGGCAGCTATTGGATTGGGTGAGTTGATGAGCATTGTGATTGCACGTCGTCTCCTTGGTGATACCGAAGAGCTCACGACAACAAGCTCAATCCCAACGGACTCGAAGAAGAAGCTTCCGATTCGTGGCGCAGAAGGCTTATTGCTGACGTTTGCAAATTGTTGTCATCCTATCCCAGATGATCACATTATTGCTCACGTATCGCCTGGTCGTGGTTTGGTTGTTCACCGAGAAACATGTCCGAACGTTCGTGGTTATCAGAAAGAACCAGACCGTTATATGGCTGTCGCTTGGTCTGACGACTACGACAAAGAGTTTATTGCTGAACTTAAAGTCGACATGCTGAACAACCAAGGTGCTCTTGCAGAACTGACCAACGTGATCTCGAAAACAGGGTCAAACATTCATGGTCTTTCAACGGAAGAACGTGATGGTCGTTTGTACACTGTGACTGTGCTGTTGACGACGAAAGATCGCGTCCACCTTGCTGGCATCATGCGTAAGATTAAGGCAATGCCTCAAGCAACCCGAGTCAGACGCAGAAAGAACTAACCTCTATCGCCACCTACTCTGTTAGGTGGCGATTTTTTATACCTCAATAAATATGAACCTAGAACGTTACAACCGCATTCACCAAGTCCTAAAAACTCGCCAAACTGATCTGACACTTTGTCTCGAAGAAGTACATAAGCCAAACAACGTCTCTGCCGTGATCCGCACCGCTGACGCGACAGGCTTACACAAAGTTCATGCCATTTGGCCTGACAAAATGCGTACGCTGAGCCATACCTCAGCAGGCGCGCGTAACTGGGTTGAAGTGGATACTCACGATTCGATTGAAACTGCGATTACCGAACTCAAAGCGCAAGGTATGCAGGTTTTGGTGACCAATCTTTCGGACACCGCCGTCGATTTTCGCGAGATCGACTACACCAAGCCAACGGCCATTATTTTAGGCAGCGAAAAGGTTGGCGCTTCGGAGCAAGCCAAACAGCTTGCCGATCAAGACATTATTATCCCGATGGTAGGCATGGTGCAGTCACTAAACGTATCGGTTGCCAGTGCCGTAATTTTGTATGAAGCGCAACGTCAACGTGAAGCCGCAGGCATGTACGAACGAGAAGAAAGCGCTCTACCTAAAGAGACAATCAACCGTATTCTCTTTGAACGTGGTCACCCAGTGCTGGCAAAAGTCGCGAAACGCAAAAGGCTCGCTTACCCGCCACTCAATGACGAAGGCCAAATCATCGCCGATGATGCATGGTGGCAAGAGATGCAAAGCAAGTAACAGACTTTCGTCATCCTGAACAGCGACGAAGGAGCGTGATTCAGGATCTAATTCCCGAGTGTGCTGATGCTGATAGTGTTAACTTCAACGACATACTTGTTGGAAATAGATTCCTGATGTCGCTAGGCTCCTCGGAATGACAGGTTATCAGTCAGATCATGACACGAACTAAAGCATGACTATTTTTTCCTGTACAAAAACACAGCTCCATGGTTAACATACTGCTATGTTAACCATTTTCTTGAGCCCTCTATGTCCGCCCAAATGTTATCTGCCGTCCCATTAACCTCCCTTTCTGGGGTTGGCGCGAAAGTCGCAGAAAAACTCGCCAAAGTTGGCTTACATAGCGTTCAAGATTTGCTGTTTCACCTTCCGTTACGCTACGAAGATCGTACCCGTATTTATCCTATTGCTAAACTTCATGCCGGCCTTTGGGCGGCCGTGCAAGGCAAGGTCATGGCAGTTGACACCATCTTCGGTAAGCGCAAAATGCTAACGGTAAAAATCAGCGACGGTAATGGCACTATAACGCTGCGCTTTTTCAACTTTACCGCAGCCATGAAGAACAATTTCACGCAAGGTAAGTTAGTACATGCTTACGGTGAAATTAAGCGCGGTGGCATGGGCTTGGAAATTGTTCATCCTGACTACAAGTTTTACGTCAGCGAGCAAAAGCCCGATGTAGAACAGAACTTAACCCCTGTTTATCCCACTACAGATGGTTTACGCCAAATCACATTGCGCAACCTTACCGAACAAGCTTTAGCCCTGCTTGATAAAACCGCAGTGCAGGAATTACTTCCAGCTGGGTTGTATGACCATCAAATCACGATGTCGCAAGCACTGCACACCATTCATCGCCCACCACCAACCATTAATTTAGATGAGTTTGACGAAGGTAAACATCCTGCTCAAATCCGCTTGATCATGGAAGAGTTGGTCGCACAAAACTTATCGATGCTGGCGGTGCGTAGCAAAGGTCAGAAGGATTCAGCACTACCTCTCGGTCCTTGTAATAAACTAAAAACGCAGCTTTTAGCCCAACTGCCTTTCTCTCCTACAAACGCTCAAACCCGAGTAGTACAAGAGATTGAAACCGATCTAGAAAAACCGCACCCAATGATGCGATTAGTGCAAGGCGATGTGGGATCGGGGAAAACGTTGGTTGCCGCTTTGGCCGCCGTTCGTGCCATTGAGCACGGCTATCAGGTGGCACTCATGGCACCAACCGAACTATTGGCTGAGCAACACGCGATCAACTTCGCCAACTGGTTTGAAACAATGGGCATTCAAGTCGGTTGGTTAGCGGGCAAACTCAAAGGTAAAGCAAAGGAAGCCGAGCTGGCTCGCATTGCCAGTGGTGAAGCGCAAATGGTAGTGGGTACTCACGCGCTATTCCAAGAGCACGTCGAATTTCATCACCTTGCTTTGGTCATCATTGATGAACAGCACCGCTTCGGTGTTCATCAGCGATTAGAATTACGTGAAAAAGGTGCAAAGCAAGGTGCTTATCCTCATCAGTTGATCATGACGGCAACGCCTATTCCTCGCACCTTAGCGATGACCGCTTACGCCGACCTGGAAACTTCCGTGATTGACGAACTGCCACCGGGTCGAACGCCGATTCAAACCGTTGCCATTCCAGATACAAAACGTGACGACATCGTCGAGCGTGTCCGAAATGCCTGCTTAAACGAAGGCAAGCAGGCATATTGGGTGTGTACCCTGATTGATGAGTCGGAAGTATTAGAAGCGCAAGCCGCGGCAGATACCGCTGAAGAGCTTCAACGTAAGCTACCGGACGTAAAAATTGGTCTAGTACACGGCCGAATGAAGCCGGCAGAGAAACAAGCGGTGATGCAAGACTTCAAAGACAACAAGCTTCACCTACTTGTAGCGACAACCGTGATAGAGGTGGGCGTAGACGTGCCAAACTCTAGCTTGATGATCATCGAAAACCCCGAACGTCTTGGTTTGGCACAATTACACCAGCTAAGAGGTCGCGTGGGCCGAGGTTCCGTTGCTAGCCATTGTGTGCTGCTGTACCACTCTCCACTGTCGAAAACCGCGCAAAAACGTCTGGGAGTACTACGTGAAAGTAACGATGGCTTCGTCATCGCACAGAAAGACTTAGAGATTCGTGGCCCGGGCGAACTCTTGGGTACAAAGCAGACTGGTCTTGCTGATTTCAAAATTGCAGACTTAGTTCGAGATCAACGCCTGATTCCCGAAGTTCAGCGTATTGCGCGTCATATTCATGACAATTACCCGACTAACGCAACAGCGATTATCGATCGCTGGTTGGGTGAGCGGGATATTTACTCCAAAGCGTAATGATTGAAAGCGAGCCAAATGGCTCGTTTTTTAATACGCTAAAAACCAAAGCAATCGTTTGCTTTTTAGATAAATCTCTCTATAATCGCGCACAAATTTTTTAAGTGTGTTGCATCACACTCCACCAACCTGAGTTGACTCTGATTAACAGCAATCACAGGTAACGACGTCAACTCCACCCTGCTCTCCCATTCAGCGAGATCTGGGAATATATTGCGACTAGCGAGACAAACAATGACAACTTCAAACCGATCTTCGGAACTGGTCTATCAACTCAATGATCGACCACCTTTGCCTCAAACCATTTTTGCCGCACTTCAGCACTTATTGGCGATGTTCGTCGCGGTTATCACTCCGTCACTGATCATCTGTCAGTCTTTGGGTGTACCAGCAGACCAAACGAATACCATCATCAGCATGTCTTTATTTGCGTCAGGCGTGTCTTCGTTTATTCAAATTCGCACCTTTGGCCCAATTGGCTCTGGTTTACTCTCTGTTCAAGGCACCAGCTTTAACTTTTTAGGTCCTATTATTGGTGCAGGCCTATCGCTGAAAGCAGGTGGAGCAGACATCAGCACCATGATGGCAGCCATTTTTGGTACGATTTTAGTGGCATCATTTGCGGAGATTTTCCTATCTCGCGTATTAGAGCATGCCCGTCGCATTATCACTCCGCTCGTTTCAGGCATTGTCGTCACTCTTATCGGTCTCACACTGATTCAAGTCGGCTTGGTATCAATGGGCGGTGGCTACGCAGCATTAAATGAAGGCACATTCGGCAGCTTAGACAAACTAGCGCTCGCTGGAACGGTACTTGGCTTGATTGTGATATTAAACCGCTCGAAAAACCCATATATCCGTGTGGCTTCGATTGTGATTGCGATGCTAGTAGGCTACATCATGGCTTATTTTATGGGGATGGTAGATACTTCTCAGCTAGGCACAACCGAGCTTGTAGCACTACCGGTACCAATGCAATATGGCTTATCGTTTGACTGGTCTCTGTTCATTCCGCTGGTGCTGATTTTCTTTATTACCGCACTAGAAGCCATCGGCGATATTACCGCCACATCCGAAGTGTCTGGCGAGCCAGTCAAAGGCCATGTGTACATGAAACGCATTAAGGGTGGTGTGTTAGCAGACGGCTTAAACTCTGCAATCGCAGCCGTGTTTAACAGTTTCCCGAACTCCACCTTTAGCCAGAATAACGGCATCATCATGCTAACAGGGGTCGCGAGCCGTTACGTGGGTTACTTTATTTCTGGCATGTTAGTGATTCTTGGCTTGTTTCCTGGTGTTGCTAGCTTTGTTCAGCTGATTCCTGAGCCAGTACTTGGCGGCGCAACGATTGTCATGTTTGGTACGATTGCTGCCGCTGGTGTGCGTATTATCTCTCGTGTTGAGCTCGATCGCCGCGCAATTCTGATCATGGCCTTATCCTTCTCAATGGGGCTTGGTATCGCGCAAAAACCAGAGATTCTGCAATTCATGCCAGAATTTATTAAGAGTATTTTCTCCACTGGCGTTGCTGCAGGTGGTATCACAGCGATCATTTTAAACCTACTTCTGCCAGAGAAACTGGAAGACGAAGATGAACTTCCTCAGGAAGTGAAAGAGTCTTAAGATTATTGAGAATAAGAAAAGCCCAACCTATTTAGGTTGGGCTTTTTGTTTAAAGGGTGCAGGCCATCGACTTACTTGGTAGGAAAGCTGATTTGAGCGATTAAACCGCCTTCACTGCGATTACGCATCACCACAGAGCCTGAATGTTGGCTGATTATACGCTTCACAATCGCCAACCCTAGCCCAGTGCCTTCACTACCGCGAGCGGTGTCACCACGCGTAAAGGGTTCAAATAACCTCGCGATTTGAGAATGCTCGATACCCGGTCCGTTGTCCTCTACTGAAATCCACACTAGCTGCTTATCTGCTGTCACACCAGTGCTGATTTTGACCCAGCCATTGCCATAACGTAGCGCATTCACAACTAAGTTACTGATCGCCCGCTTAATCGCAATGGCGCTTCCTTTGGCTGGCGGCAAGTTAAGATTAAGATCTGTTTCAATTTCAACCTCATAACCACCTTCAGAACTGGCGACGTCACTGGCAATCGTACTGATATCAACCGCTTCAAACGATTCTTGGTTCACCGGTTTGAGATAATCCATAAACTGACTGATGATCTCATTGCATTCTTCCGTATCGCTAATGATCCCCTCCGCAAGATAGCTGTCCTCAGGAGACATCATTTCTGTCGCTAGGCGAATACGCGTCAGAGGTGTTCGTAAGTCATGGCTAATCCCCGCCATTAATAAGGCTCGGTCCTCTTCTAGCTCTTGAATGCCTTTGGACATTTGATTAAAGGCTCGAGTTACAGAGCGAATCTCCGATGCGCCTTTCTCTGCTAAGGGGGGCGGGATCTCACCTCGACCGACGTCTTTCGCGGCTCTCTCTAAAGCCAAAAGTGGGCGGTTTTGTAAACGAATAAACAACCAACCACCAGCAATGATCAGCAGCGCCATAATCAAGCTGTTACGAAACAGCGGTGCAAAATCTTCTTCTTGCAGCTCAGATAAAGGAATACGAATGATGGAGTTCGGCAACTTTTCGATGTGCATCCACAAGATGTAACTTTCATCGCCAAGCAATAAGCGCACTTCGGTGGGCGAACCTAACTCTTGGCTCATTTCTTCAGACATCAAATCAATCGACATCGCGTGATGAAATTCAACCGCTTTATCGCTGTCGAGGCTGTGAACCGTCACCCCCAGCCTTTCTAATAATTGACGTCTCAGCGGTGCATCAGATTTTAATGGCCCTTCATCATCAAGCACCAAATTGAGCTCATGGGCGAGAATTTTATTGAACTGCTGCAAACTCGGCATCAACGCGTAGTTAAAAACGGCGTAGTAAGAGAAAACTTGGCTAGCGAGGAGCAAAGAGATGAACAGCAGAATAGATTGTGTCAGTGAACTTCGGATGCGCATGGAACGTTCCTGGTGGTCCTAATCGCGAAATTTCAGCCTTCGAAGGGAAGGACTTGAAGGCTGAAGTTGCTATAGCCAAGTGCTGGCTATGGAGTGAGGAGATTACACCTCTTTGCCGTCTGGGACGAAAACGTAACCTAAGCCCCACACGGTTTGAATGTAGCGTGGCTTGCTTGGATCATCTTCTAACATGCGACGCAAACGTGAGATTTGCACGTCAATAGAACGTTCCATCGCAGAATATTCACGGCCACGTGCCATGTTCATCAATTTGTCTCGTGACATCGGCTCTCGCGCATTCGTCACGAGCGCTTTCAGGACAGCAAACTCTCCTGAGGTCAGTGGCATTGCCTCGTCACCGCGGAACATCTCGCGAGTGCCTAGATTGAGTCGGAACTCACCAAACTCCACTACTTTTTCTTCGGTGCTTGGCGCGCCCGGCAACTCTACTGTTTGACGGCGTAGTACGGCTTTAATACGAGCGAGTAATTCACGTGGGTTAAATGGTTTTGGCAAATAATCATCCGCCCCCACTTCCAGACCCACAATGCGGTCCACTTCATCACCTTTCGCGGTGAGCATTAAGATTGGCAGCATGTTGTTTGCGTGGCGTAGACGACGACAAATCGACAAACCGTCTTCACCTGGCAACATTAGATCCAGCACCATTAAGTGAAAGTTTTCGCGCGTTAGTAGGCGATCCATCTGTTCGCCATTGGCGACACTTCGGACCTGAAAACCTTGCTCAGAAAGGTAACGCTCCAATAGAGCACGTAAACGAGCATCGTCATCAACCACTAAAATTTTATGATTTTCTTGCATTGAAACATCCTTTCAGAAGCATCTATTGTCGAAAATGTATCACTGTTTTTCCTAGCGTGCTCAAGCAAATTGTTACTCTTTTTATCTTAAGCGCTTTATTTTCTCTCTAGTAGGTATTTTCAGCACCTACTATTGGCCATAATTCCATTCCAGTTCACGTTTGGCCTCAAGTAACTCTTGTTGTGCTTCTGCCAATTTGTGACGTTTTTTCTCGATTTTGTCTGCTTTTCCTGAGCGCTGCGCTTCCGCTAATTCTTGCTCACGCTCCTCAACGTCTCGCGCCTTTTCATCCACTTCCGCTTGCAGTTCTTGACGCAGTTCACCTTCCGAACATTCATTCTGGATAGCGGTAAGTGCCTGTTCTAAGCCTTTAATTCGATGTTCATTACCTTGTGCTTTCGCATACTCAAGCTGCTGTTCTACCGCTAACTCTTTGGCGTCACAGCCTTTCACTTCATCTTGAGCAAAAACTGAGAGTGAGAATCCTATTGTTAGTGCAGCACCACACATGACTGCTTTGTTCATTTTACTTCTCCGATAAAGGCACCATGCCTTTGTATCCAATAAGCTGACGTTGAGACTCAAGTCACTTCTAGTGAACTTCAAGAGACTTGAATCGGTGATAAAGCCTCAGTCTTCCAAGGCTGGTTTGTTGTATTCAATCGAGTTAATGAACCACTCTTTTTCACCTTCTGGGGTTCGCACCGTGAATTCTTCATCCACTTGTTTTTTCAACATCGCTCGCGCCATAGGTGAATCGATAGAGATGTAGTCTTTCGCATCTCCATAAATCTCTTCAGGCCCAACTATGCGGAACTTCTTCACCTCTCCTGCCTCATTTTCTATTTCAACCCAAGCACCAAAAAAGACTTTGCCTTCTTGCTGTGGAGAATAGTCAACGATCGTGACTTCAGGCAGAAACTTGCGAAGAAATCGAACACGACGGTCGATCTGACGAAGCAGACGTTTATTGAAGGTGTAATCCGCATTTTCTGAGCGATCGCCCAGGCTCGCCGCCCAAGTGACGATTTTGGTGATTTCAGGACGCTTTTCATTCCAAAGGTAATCATGCTCTTGTTTGAGTTTGTTATAACCTTCACGGGTAATCAGCTTAGTTTTCAAGTTAACTCCTATCTCAACTAAAAAATGCCGCTCTTGAGCAGCATTAAGGAGATGATATACCCAAAGCACTGGCTTCGTTCGGGCTTTGGGTATCAAGATAATAAGGCGGCCAGAGTGCTACTTTTCGTAATCTGGTTTTTGCGTCACGATGTAATTCGTATCACTCGAAACAACCGCGCCATGTTTTAGGAAGTTTTTACCTAAAATCATGCTGTAATGGAAGCGACCTCGGTCTTGCAGATTGACTCGGATCTTCTTCTCTAACTCGCCAAGTTCAACGTGCATTTCTACTACCGGCCGTTCGTTGGCCTTTTCTCCTTTTTTGGCCGTTATACGCATGACATCCACCACCTCACGGGTAAACGCCTTGGTCATGCCTAGATCGTTTTCATAAGTAAAGCTCACCATATCTTTACCGTCTTTTTGAAAGCGCTTGATGTCCTTGGCATTAATCGAGCTCACGTCAGCACCAGTGTCCAATTTAACAGGGAAAGACATCCCTTCCACTTCAGCCACTTCGATATGACCGGCTTTGAAAAGCGGTCTTGCATCTAGTAAATGGTCGGCGCGAGTATTCAGCAGCACACCGCCTTTGGCGATGTCATGACCAAAAACGAAAAATGGTTGCGTCTCGTCTTCATCTAGCACATCGAGTGCAAATTCCATTGATGTCTCTTTGCTACCGAAAAGGAAATCGCCATCAACAACGGGACGCACAGTGCTACCCACTTTGAGTTTTTTCACCACAGGCTTAGTAATTTTTTCTTCTTTGCCCTCATCGTTCATTAAATAAAACGTGACGGATTCATCCTTACCTTTTTCTGTTACTTCAAAGCCATTTACACGCAGTAATGGCGTTTTCACCGTAAACGTGGGGTAAGCAGGAACGGTATAACCATCAATGGTGACTTGTTCTTCCGGTGAAATCACGAGGGGCTTTGACTTGAGTGCGCTCTTGAACGTTTTTTCAACACCGCCCAATAGGTTTTCTCTGTCGGTATCAATCACAAAGTGTTGGCTCGCGACATCCTGACCCAAGCGAATTTGTGAACTGAACTTACTGCGGTCACGCAAATAGACTAACCAACGTTGAGTTTCGTTTTCGTCGATTTTCACTGGTAAGTAGACCAACGGACGCTCGCTCTTGGTGGTTTTCAGCATGCGTACCAAAGGTAACGTCATTGGGTGGCGCTTGCCGTTTTCACCTTCTAGCGTGAAAGAAACTTCATTGTTCTTTTTATCAACCTTGATATCCAGTGCGTGAACGTTGGTGTAGCGGCTGGTGGTTGAGATGCTGATCTTGTATGGCACACCCTCGACCTCAACCGTCTCTTTTTTGCCGATCATTTTTGCGCTTGGTTGCTCTTGAAGATAGTCGTAGCCAGCGAATACCCACGCATTGTTATCGAGATAGGTTTTACCAATCAAGATAGGAGAAGAGAATTGCGTGCGCTTGGTCAGATTCACTTCTGTATCAACGGTATGGCCTGCAATCGTCATCGGCATTTTTATCGTCGGGCGTAAAATAGGCTTTTTGCTTGTTCGACTACGAATGGCGCTCACTCGCTCCAGATCATCGGTAATCTGTATTTCTTTTCCTGTGTAAGGATGAGGAACCGTAAAGCTCACCTTCACTTGATATGGTTTAAAAGTATCGGCATCCCACTTCGCCTTCGTCCCACCTAAATCATCGACAATCGCCCACAACAACTCGTTGTCTTTCAAGTTCTGGTAGTCGGGATGAGAGCTACTGACATGGATGTTCTCTGCATGCATAGACGTGGTGTCAGCACCAGTATCAATCTTGCCAATAAATGGTACCGCTTTTAGCTCTGGAATATCACTGTAGTAAACGCTCTCCACTCGTCCAAGCACCAACTTGTCATCAAGCTGATATACAGGGTCTTGTGTGGTTGCTGATATGGATTGTGCCCAACTAAGCGGGGCGACAAGTAAGGCACTCGTAAGCGCTAACGCCAAAGACATTTTTTTCATCATGATTATCCGTATAAGCCGAGGTACATTTAGTTATATCAATAACCGTGGATATAGGTTAGTCGATAGTTGCGGATATAAGTTCTCAATTTAATTACAGTTTTGACACAAATCTGACTGATGTCCACCAGCGCCCGGTAAATTTTTGTCTCGTTAATTTAAAACATTGCAAATTCTTCGAACGACCCCAATGTTCTATACAACCCAAACCGAATTGAAAGAGAAAACACGGATGAGCCAAGCTATCTGTCGTATGATTGCTCAAGAACTGAATGTTCGCCCTGAGCAAGTCAACGCCGCTGTCACCCTAATTGATGACGGTAACACCGTCCCTTTTATTGCACGTTACCGCAAAGAGGTGACGGGTGGCCTTGATGATACCCAACTGCGTACTCTGGACAGCCGTCTGTCTTACCTTCGTGAAATGGATGACCGCCGTCAAACCATTCTCAAATCGATCCAAGAGCAAGGCAAACTGACGCCTGAGCTTGAGCAAGAAATTATTCAAGCCGATAGCAAGACTCGTCTTGAAGACCTTTACTTACCTTACAAACCTAAACGCCGCACTAAAGGCCAAATCGCCATTGAAGCCGGCCTAGAACCGCTAGCTGACATGCTGTGGAATCATCCGCAAACCGAGCCAGAAAGCGAAGCAAGTAAATATCTTGATGCCGACAAAGGCATCATAGATACCAAAGCCGCCCTAGACGGTGCCCGTGCGATCATCATGGAACGCATTGCTGAAGACGCAAACTTACTGGAAAAAATCCGTAACCACTTAAATCGTAATGCGGAACTTGTCTCACGAGTCGTTGAAGGAAAAGAGCAAGAAGGTGAGAAGTTCAAAGATTACTTCAATCACAACGAACCGCTGAGCAAAGTCCCTTCTCACCGTGCACTTGCGATGTTGCGCGGCCGCAATGAAGGCTTCCTAACTTTAGCCATGAACGCTGATCCAGAGCAGGAAGAAGGTGCTCGCCAATCTTACTGTGAAACCATCATTGCCGACCATTATGGCGTGACGTTAAGTAGCGCACCAGCAGATGCATGGCGCAAACAAGTGATCAGCTGGGCATGGCGCATCAAAGTATCGATGCACATGGAAACCGAGCTAATGGGCGCAATGAAAGAGCGTGCTGAAATTGAAGCGATTGAAGTATTTGCGACTAACCTAAAAGATTTGTTAATGGCGGCGCCAGCAGGTCCTCGTGCAACACTTGGTCTCGATCCTGGTCTGCGTACCGGTTCAAAAATCGCGGTTGTCGATTCAACGGGTAAAGTTCTGGCTACGGAAACAATCTACCCTCACCCTCCGCAAAAACAATACGACAAATCAGCGCAAATCGTTGACCAGTTAGTGCGTAAGTACAACGTGGATTTAATTGCGATTGGTAACGGCACGGCTTCTCGTGAAACCGATAGCTTTGTCGCAGACGTAATCAAACGCGGCAACCTAAAAGTTCAGAAAATCATCGTCAGCGAAGCAGGCGCATCAGTGTACTCGGCCTCTGAACTCGCAGCGAAAGAGTTCCCGAATATGGACGTATCACTGCGTGGTGCAGTGTCGATTGCGCGTCGTTTGCAAGATCCATTGGCTGAGCTCGTGAAAATCGATCCGAAATCGATCGGTGTGGGTCAATACCAGCACGATGTAAGCCAATCTATGTTGGCAAAACGCCTAGATGCGATTGTGGAAGACTGTGTAAACGCGGTTGGCGTTGATGTGAACACGGCTTCTGCCGCACTATTAACGCGCGTAGCAGGCTTATCAAGCACCATCGCGCAGAACATTATCGACTTCCGCGACGAAAATGGCCGCTTCGAAGCACGTACGACGTTGAAGAAAGTACCTCGCTTGGGTCCTAAAGCGTTCGAACAGTGTGCTGGCTTCCTACGTATTATGGACGGCAAGAACCCACTTGATGCTTCAGCGGTCCACCCGGAAGCGTACCCAGTAGTCAAAGCAATCGCTGAGAAAAACAGCAAAGACATCAAGGCACTGATTGGTGACTCAGCATTCCTTAAAGGCTTACACGCTGTGGATTATACCGATGAACACTTTGGTGTCCCAACGGTTACCGATATCATCAAAGAACTGGATAAACCGGGTCGTGACCCACGTCCTGAATTCAAGACCGCTACGTTTGCAGAAGGCGTCAATTCAGTTTCTGATCTAGAACCGGGCATGATCCTCGAAGGCGTGGTCTCGAACGTAGCCAACTTTGGTGCCTTCGTCGATATCGGTGTTCACCAAGATGGTCTGGTCCACATTTCTGCGCTGACTGACCGCTATGTTTCTGATCCACGTGAAGTCGTGAAAGCAGGTGACATCGTCAAAGTAAAAGTGATGGAAGTGGACGTACAGCGTAAGCGTATTGGTCTATCTATGCGTTTGAACGACGAGCCGGGTCAAGATAACCGTAGCCAACGCTCTTCAGCCGCACCACGTCGTAATGACCAAGCACAACGTCGTCAGCCTCGCCGCGATGAGTCTTCATCGAACAGTGCAATGGGCGGTGCTTTTGCGGCGGCGTTTGCTAAAGCGAAAAAGTAACCTTACCTAGGTTTCACTGCTAAAAAGAAAACGCTCCAATCAGTTCAATCTGCTTGGAGCGTTTTTGTTTGAGTAGGATATTGAGTCGTCATAATACTGCTATCACTTCTGACGGGGTATGGGGAGCGACTGCATGACCATAATGAAACTTGATCACCTTCCTGCGCTTTTCCATTAATCCTTCATTGATCGCAGCATCCAAAATGCGCTTTGGTAAGCGAAAACGAATTGCGTAGCCCTTACCTTGGTCTTCACTGTACGACTTGAGCGCAAGCAAACTAAAAAGCCGTTCTAGTGTATCTTCCGGCTCTTCTTGATAACGCGTGTCGACTTCTGTTTCCATGTCATAATCAGGATGCTCTGAAGGATCCCAAGAAGACTGACGTCGGCGCTTGTCATCGCCTTTTACTTTTCGCTCTGCATTGGTTTTGGCCAATGCGACCGTTGGCGTCACAGGCTCTCGGACTTTATTGTCGCGAGCTGCTTGTTCCGTCTGCACATTCACGGATGGGGCGATCAGTGGCACACTTACGTTGGTCGGTGACACAATCATTGCGAACCCTCCTCAGAGTCGCCCAACTCGTCAATATGGCTTAGCTTTATTGGCTAATAAAACCTCACCAACCTTTATATCGACCACTTTTTAAACAGCTTGAGCTTTTTCCGCTTGTATTTGATTAATCGTGAGCAAACTCTCGAATTTGGGCACAAAACTCGTCATGTTCGGTCATAAAGGGCGCATGAGAGGACTGATTGAAAACAAACTGCTGAGTATGAGGTAACTGTTCACTTAAATCATTCGCCACTTTAATCGGCACCAATCCATCCAAACGACCATAAAGACGCAGCATTGGTACAGAAAGAGACGTCAATGCATCGCGCAGATCCACATCAGCAAGGATGTTTAGCCCAACCAACAGCGACTCAGGGTTTGGCTGAGGGCGCGACAGTACCGCTTGCTTGAGTTGTTTCACATCTTTGCGTGCAGATGGACTGCCCATCGCTTGCAACGCCATAAAGCGCTCAATGGTCAGTGAAAAATCTTCTAACAACTGAGAGGTGAACGCGCTCAGTACATTCGGTTGAATACCGCGCCAAGGCTTCTCTGCGGCAAATTTTGGTGAACTGGCGACGGTGATCAACTTAGTCACACGCTCGGGCATGTTTAATGCGACATGCGTCGCCACTAAGCCTCCGAGGGACCAGCCAAGCCAAATCGCTTTCTTTGGCGCACTTTGCGCGACCAAGTTAGCAATATGGTCTAAATCTTCACCATGATGTTCGGCACTGTGTCCATAGCCCGGAAGGTCAACAACATGAACACGGAAATCGGTTTGAAGTGATTCGACGGTTTGCTGCCAAACCGCGCCATTCATACCCCAACCATGTAACAACACCAGATCAGGTCCTTCACCAAACGACTGCCAATGTAATTTCGTGCTCATGCTCTCAATCTCTCCCACTAATTTTATTCCCTACGCCATCAGCCAAGCGTTAGGCTGAGTAAAATATCACCATGAATAAGCGCTATGTTATCTCATCACTGGCAAAACATCATGCATCGCGTGTTGAGCAGTCAATGCGGTCTGTGTCGATTCACGATTCAAACACCAAACCACACGCATGCTCTGCGTTGGTGTGAGCACTGTTTACAGCACCTAACTCCAATCAAGCGATGCCAACGTTGCGGTTTAACGTTACAGAAAGAGGAGATGAGTACGGAGAGTATTTGTGGTGAATGCCTTTCAGAACCACCGCCATGGCAAAGACTATATACGTTAGGCGATTACGACTTTCCCCTTTCACGGGAAGTACAACGCTTTAAAGATCATGGAGAGTCTTGGCATGTAAAAGCACTAACCCAGCAACTGGCGCAGCGCATTACAACACCAGCCCCAATCATTACCAGTGTGCCACTGCACTGGCAGCGCTACCTACGCCGGGGGTTTAATCAAAGTGATGTTTTAGCCCGACATTTAGCCCAGCAATTGCAGACCAATTTTGATGCGAAGGTCTTTCGCCGGGTCAGACTCGCCCAATCACAGCGTGGTAATACCAAAGCAAGCCGTGAACAAAACTTAAAAGGCGCGTTTGTTCTCAATAAGCGACCGCCATCTTCCCACGTTGCCATCGTCGATGATGTAGTCACCACAGGCAGTACCGTCCGACAATTATGTCATTTACTACTTGAAGTTGGCGTAGAAAGCATCGATATTTACTGCATCTGCAGAACACCTGCTCCTCGTTCTCTCTAGATCGCTTCGCCATGCCTTAGCATCAAAAAGACTAGACCCATACGTCAACAAGAGTAGAATAGCAGCAGTAACCTACAAATTTACTCGGGTATTCGTCGTGTCAAATATTACTATTACAGAAACTGCGCAAACGCATTTCGCTAACCTTTTAGGTCAACAGCCTGAAGGGACTAACATTCGTATTTTCGTTGTGAACCCAGGTACACAAAACGCTGAGTGTGGCGTGTCTTACTGCCCACCAGAAGCAGTAGAAGCGACCGACACTGAAATCCCTTACAGCGGTTTTTCAGCTTACGTGGATGAGCTAAGCCTGCCATTCCTTGAAGACGCTGAAATCGATTTTGTTACCGATAAAATGGGCTCTCAGCTAACGCTAAAAGCTCCGAACGCTAAAATGCGTAAAGTTGCGGACGACGCGCCACTGGTTGAGCGCGTTGAATACGTTATCCAAACTCAAGTCAACCCACAGCTTGCTGGCCACGGTGGTCACGTAAACTTGGTTGAGATCACTGAAGACGGCATTGCTATTGTTGCATTTGGTGGCGGCTGTAATGGCTGTTCTATGGTTGACGTAACACTAAAAGAAGGCATCGAGAAAGAGCTGCTAAACCAATTCGTTGGTGAACTCACCGCTGTTCGTGATGCAACAGAACATGACCGTGGTGATCACTCTTACTACTAAGAGTAAATACGGTCAGAAAATGGGAGGCTTCGGTCTCCCATTTTTGTATCGATACTGAGGTAACCTTGAGATGCTTAGTGCTGCCCGCAAAATCCGCTAGAAACTCAGGCGGAGTTCTCATATATTAAGAATCTTACGCATCTCGTAAACGCCAACGACACCAAGGAGCCAGCGCCATGTCGAAACGGACCCCACCAGAGATACTCTCATGCCAAACGGTCGCAAAATCCAAACTGTTTGCCGTGGAAGCGCTCGACCTTCGTTTTTCCAATGGTGAACACCGTACTTATGAACGCATGAAGCCAAGTGGACGCGATGCGGTGATGGTGGTTCCTGTGACTGAGCAAGGCGATTTATTACTGGTACGTGAATACGCCGCTGGGACTGAACGCTACGAGTTGGGCTTCCCGAAGGGGTTGATTGATCCAGGTGAAACCCCACACCAAGCTGCGGATCGAGAGTTAAAAGAAGAAATCGGCTTTGGCTGCAATCAGCTGACTCCGTTGAAACAAGTTATCCTCGCGCCGTCTTACTTTTCGAGCAAAATGACTCTATTTTTAGGACAGGCGCTTTATCCAGAGAAGCAAGAAGGCGATGAGCCTGAGCCTCTGGAAATTGTGCGTTGGCCACTTGCGCAAGCCGAAGAGTTATTAACTCACATGGATTTCTGTGAAGCACGAAGCATCACCGCGCTAATGTTGGCACTGAAACACTTACCAAACACCACTCACAAACATAACCAATAACGGTCATGAGAACCGAATAATACTGTGAGTAAGGACTATCACTTATGCCAATGACAAAAGATCTATCTCACCTGCTTCCTCAAGTCATCGAAATTGCCCGTAGTGCCGGGCAAATGATCCTCGAAATATATGAAAAAAAACAGTACGAGGCCTACACAAAAAGTGACGAGACTCCGGTAACAAGCGCAGATATCGCGGCTCACAAGCTCATCACTGAACGCTTGAGTGAACTCACACCCGACATTCCCGTATTGTCAGAAGAAGACGCAGACATCAGCCTCGAGCAACGAGCTCAGTGGGAACGGTATTGGTTAGTCGACCCTCTCGATGGTACTCAAGAATTCATCGCTCGCAGCGGCGACTTTGCGACTATTATTGCACTGGTCGACAACAACAAACCAACCATGGGGGTCGTTTATGGCCCTGTCTCTGGCGTGACTTATTACGCTTATAGTGGCAAAGGTGCTTGGAAAATTCCCGACATGTCGGACAGCGTAAAAATCCATACGCACAAACACGAGCAGCCAGGGCAAAGCATCGCGATTGCTATTAGCCGCCGTCAAGATATCAATCGCATCACTAGCCGCATGAGCAGTGCTTGGAATTACGATTTAATTCCGCTCGGCTCTGCGGCATTAAAAGCGTGTCTTGTTGCAGAAGGCGCTGTGGATTGCTATCTCAGACTAGGCCCAACAGGTGAGTGGGACACCGCCGCGACACAGTGCATTGTTGAAGAAGCGGGCGGTCGCATTCTCAGCACGCAATTGGAGCCGCTGTCATATAACGAGCGGGAAACGCTAGAGAACCCAAACTTTATTGTGCTTGGTGACGCGGATTTACCTTGGAATGAGATTTTACAACGCAAAGATTAAGCGCTCTATCCGTAAAGTTAGCGCCTAAATACTAGCAATTGAAAGGCCACGAATATGTTCGTGGCCTTTTCTTTTTGACCTGTTTGTACAGCGTTAGGAGCATTTGGCCTACTATGTTCCAATCGCTTAAAGTGCTGAACACAAGAAAATAAACCCCTTAGAATCATAACCTTATAATTACATCCTATTATCACCACGATCTTTGTACAGCGAATAGAGGGTTTCGCCTACTATGATCCAAAAGCAAAAAGAGCTGCACAATCGCAGCTCTTTGAGAATTTTGGTTTTTGTCACGATAGGTTAGAAGCGACCTTGGTAATTAAACTCGTATTGACCTTGGGGATTCGGCTTGCCCAACCATTTCAGTTGCTCACTCATGCTGGATGGGAACTCAGCTCCTGGTTTAAACCAGGCTTTGGTTGAGTATCGCTGATTAGGCATAAGCTCTGCTGAGAACGCCGCTGAGACTTGTTTACTGCTTTGCTCACCAGTCGCTGTCAACACACTGTCCTGACAGTTTAGATCGGCAATCACAGGGCCGAGTTCAAGGCTACCAACAGGGCTTTGAATACCACTGGCATTCCATACCAAAGTGCCTTCACCATTCTTACACCAAGGCGCGGCATAAGTCGCATGACGAATATTTAACTCAAGTTGCCCATCAACGCCGACGGGCACAGGGAGACGTGCTTGCTCAACAACTTTTACTGCCGGAATCGAGGCAACTAGGTTTTTGGCATAAGGACCACCACTCAAGCTATAACCAACAAAGCCGCGACCACGAACGTCCATTTCACTACCACGACCAAAGCGTACGGCAAACTCAGCTTTACCAGTTAGTAGACTCGACCATTGGAAATCCCAATTAACTTCTCCAATGTTCTGGCGCTGCCAACGAACACTAGAAGCTTGACCTTGCCATACAGAGCCATTGGCACCCTGAATGTCTAGTCCTCTCACGGTTGGTGCTTGCTGTAACACCCAAGAAACGGGTAATCCCATTAAAAGACTGACTGAAAAAAAGACGATAAAGATAACAACGTAAAGTACTGCTCGCTTCACCTTAACCTCGCTTAAACTGAAGGCGGTTCACATCAATCATGCCCGCTTGATCCGTTCGGTCGATATCTAAAAATTCGACTTCAATACCCTGCTGCTCTTTCAAGTAACGTAACCAATCCACCAGCTGATTAAACGCGAGTGGTTTGATCCACACCTGAACACTCTCATTGCGAGGCTGCACTCGAATCAACTCAACTTTATAACGACGGGCTGAAGAAGAAACCAGTTGATTCAACGGTTGGCTAGAGTAGCTCACACCGCTGCTTTTGCGCAGTGCAGTAATGCCATCCGCTTTATCTTGTACCCAAGCCAGCAACTGTTTTTCACTTTGAATGCGTGATTGAGCTAGCTCCGCACGTTGGCTCATTGGCTGTAGCAACCCCCAATAAATAATGCCGATAACGGCAATAGCGCCACATCCCATGACCAAACGCTGCTCACGCTGAGAGATGCTGCTCCACCAAGCCTGAGCTTGAGAAATTAAGTTTTTCATCATCACCTCACAAACGCTTCAAAACAAAGCTGCCAACCACAACGTTATCGCTACGGTTCAGCTGTCCTTGCTCAACATTAAACTTCTCTGCCAATTTCACACGAGCCTGCTCAAAAGGTTGGAAGTCTGAACTGCGAGCTTGAATTCGCACTTCGCCACGTTGACCATCATATTTAAAGCTGGTGATTTCCAAATCGCTGACCTGACCAAGTGTCGCGGGCAGTGCCGCCAACCAAGACAACATCGCCTGCTGACCGCCACCACCAGATAAGCGGCGCTCTTCATCATCCATTTGTCGTTTGAGATAACTAACGGTAGGAATTCGTCGTTTATTCGGGAACACCTGGCGGAAAATACGCTCACTCTCCTCACGATACGCTTGAGCTTGTGCTTCGTACTTGTGGACCACGAGCAACTGCTGCGCAACCATGACGACGATAAGCACGCCCGCAGCAATGGTGGCTTTTTGCCAGAGCTTCCAGTATTTACCCCAAGAAGATTTAGGCTTGAAGATCCCGGTCAGCAAATTGACTTTGCTTTCTGTAACCCCCTTCGCCAGTAACCCCATGGTCATTTCTTCTGGCTGCGGCTCCCATACTTCAGGTAACGCAGATTCAGGGACTGAGCTATAGCAATCGAGCTTCCAACCTTCATGATTTTGTAGATAAGAAGAGAGGTAAAGGTCTAACCAAGAAGCATCGACAACCGCACCCTCTGTCGCTGAGTGACGAATCAACCATTGATCACCAAGCATCGCGGCACTGCTATGCTCTCCCTGAACAGGTAACGCAAGCACATCTGGCAAGATGCGTTTGATGGTGATGCCTTGGCTTGAAAAACGCTGCAATACGGTCTGAATCCAAGCGCGTTCAACAGCGCACACTTGCGCTTTATCCGCTTGTTTACCTAACACGGTAAAGTGAAGGCCATCAACGTCCTGCGCGACTTCATCTTCCACGAGGTACGGTAACATCGCGTCGAACTGACGTGTTGCGCCTGGCGGTATATCCACTTGCGTCAAGACCACATCATTACTCGCCAATAGCGCCACAACTTGGCGCTGACCTGCATAAGAGATCAACTCATCTAAGTGTTCCCATCCGGCGATTTCACCGCTGGCAATCACTTCCTGTTGATCTGTCGACCACACCACCCAAGGAATGGTACTTTGTTGTTCGCTACTCAGCCGAACGGTCAGAAACTCGCTCACTGATCCCTCCAAAACGACGGCGAACTACGGTCACCGTCTCTCTATTTGTACTTTGCAAAAGGCTTCGGATACGTACACGTGATTCATCCACCAACACTTGTGCATCCAATTCAAAAAAGGCGCTATCCACACCCAAATAGCCTTTGGCGTTTTTCTTTACATCTTCACTTAAGCCAGCCATTTCTGACTCTGCTAAAAATTCATCAATGCTATCCCACCCATCAAATGGGCGTTTTTCAATTAGCTGAATCGCATCACTACTGCTTAAGTTTGGTGAGAACATTGCCACCAAAATCGGAGCTTGCTCGACTTCAATCGTATTTACGTTTAAACGCCAGTCATCACTTGGTAATGCACAGACCAGCGGTTCCAATTTTTGGAAAATTTCACCACTCACCTGATAGACAGCCCGTAACTCGGAAGCATCTGCCATCCAGCCATTTGACGCTAAATACGCGGGTTTCATCGCTTCATATGTGCTGTCTTCGACCCCGGTTGTGGAGCGAACGGTGTCATCAGCATCAATGTATTCCCAGGTAGAGTCTGCAATGATTTCTGCCTGATACGACTCCACATCCGATTCTTCCAATAAACGCTGCAATACATTGACTAAATACGGTCTTGCGATTTGCTGTCCTGTCGGTTGCACACGGCTCAATACATTGAGGTTAAAGCACGCTTGTTTGTCTCTAATTCGTCCCGCCGCTTGACCATAATCTAGCGGATAGACTTGTTCTTTTATTGCCCACGGCTGACTCATATTGATCGTATCGGTGTCTTTGTAGCTTTGCTCGATACCGACTTTTGCCAACGCCTCTACCCCAAGGCTATACCAATACGCTTGCTGGTAGTTAACTTGATTGGCGCCCCGCTGAAACTGCAAAAACAAACGCTCCGACATACTGGCGGCAACTGTCGCCATAATCGCCAGTAACATAAGCACAATAATCAAAGCGACACCGCGCTGACGATTAACCATTATTGCTGCCTCCTGAACTTCCTTCTTTCTGACTCAATGTGCCATCAGGAGTCAGATAAGCGCGGGCAATCTCTCCATAATCTTTGAGAGTAAGGATCACAGAAACCGCTTTCGGTAGCGACTTTTCATCATCCCACTCTTTTTTCCATTGTTTACCATCGTAAAAACGCATATCAAACGATTCGACCTGCGTTAGTAATGGGGTAACGATGCCTTGTTGACCCACTGGCGTGTCAGGGTAGCGCCACCATACTCGTTGTAATGTTTCTTCTTTTAAACGATAGCCAACCTTAGTGACCTCCCCTCGGGGAAACTGCTGTTGAGGGTTGTGCCATCCTAAGCGAGCAAACATTAGCCCTTTAGTATCGGAGTCGAGCAAGTAATCTGACCAAAAAATCAGTTGGCTCGCGGGCTCTTCACCATTTGTCCGCGTTTGGCGCATCGCCATTTGACGAAAGTCATTATCCATCATCACCATGGCGCGCTGAATTTCATTTAAGCGCTGAGTTCGCTCTTGTGATAGTGCATTGCTGCGCTGCACTTGCGATACCACTTGATACGCGGCGACACTTAAACTGGCAAAAATGGCAATCGAGACCAGCACTTCAATAAGTGTAAAACCTTTTGCCAGTTGGCGCTTACTTGCGCGTGGATTCTTATTGCGCCACATAACTTCGTACCGTCACGACTGGGCTCGCGTTTTTCTCGAGCGCGACACTCACATCAAATGCTTTCAGCAATGGCTGCGTGGTGGCAACAGGCGTGATTTTCCAGTACCAAGTGCGCCCAGCCAGCTCTTCTGTGCCGTTCTTTACTTTAAGTTCACTGGTACTCAACATCACGTTGGCCATCTGATTATCCACAACCATGGCTGCAAACATTTTTTCTTCTAAATAACTGATCGTATTAATATGCTGGCTCACCGAGCGAATGACGCTGATGGCAGCGGTGGCGAAAATAGCCAGTGCGACCAATACTTCCAGTAGTGTCATGCCTCTCGTCCGGCGATGACTCCAATGTGGGCGAGCTTGCTTAGAATTGCGCATTCTCATCCTCTTTCACTTCTTCGCCCGGCGCTAGTAACAAGATTTGTCCACTTTCTTTGCCGATGACTCGCCACCCGTCATTAAAGGCTTCACCATTTTGCGGAAAAAAAGACAGAGTAAATGGCGTAACTTCTGCACTGGAAAAGATAAACACTTGCGGTGGCTTACTTTTCTTTTCGTCGTCTTCTTCAGCGAACATGTCTTCATCAAAAAGAGAGCCCGGTTTGAATAGGCGCTCATCATTATCCCAAGCACCGCCACCTAGCTCGAGCAGTAGCGTAATGTCATCTTCCAACTTGGTTTTGCTCGGAATCTGCTTTAACTCCAGAGGCTGCCAACCTTCCGCGGTCAAACTCAGTAGAGCGTACGTTGATTTAGCGTCATCTACTCGAACGCCAAAGTCTTTACCGCTTAGTACGGCCTCTTCGTTAAGCAGCTGTAAACGCTGAAAAAAGCTTTGAGCATACTGTTTGGAAAGATCTTTTTGGCTGGTCGGTAATGTCGTGATCACGGCCACTGCCGTGAGGGATAGCAAAACCAGCACCAATAGAATTTCTATCAATGTAAAACCGTTGTGTTTTCGCATTTGCTTCATTAGTGCTGGCTTAAGCTCTATTTATTGGAAATCTTGCATGTTCCAGTTGCCAATATCTGCAGCTGGACCTTCTCCACCCTCTTGGCCATCTGCGCCTAGAGTGAAGATGTCAATCGTACCGTTATCACCTGGGCTTAGGTACTGGTACTGGTTACCCCAAGGGTCATTAGGAAGACGTTTGATGTAACCGCCATCACGGTAGTTGCGAGGCTCTGGGTTAGAAGGCTTGCTCACTAATGCTTCCAGGCCTTGGTCTGTCGTTGGGTAAACGCTGTTATCCAACTTGTACATATCTAGGGCATTTTCCAGCGCTACGATGTCCGTAATCGCTTTTTGTTGGTCAGCCTTCTCTTTGTTACCCAATAGGTTTGGAACAACGAAACTTGCCAAAATACCAAGGATAACGACAACAACCATCACTTCTAAAAGTGTGAAACCGTGTTGTTTACTACGTTTAAATTTCATTTTTTTCTCCGAAAGTTAGATTCAAGCCATGCCGTAAGTAGACACGTCTTAATTCGAATTTATCCGCTCATCAAGTTATTCATTTCTAGCATTGGCATCAAGGTCGCCATCACAATGAACAACACTAATCCAGCCATTAAGGCAATTAATGCCGGAGTGAATACGCCTAACGCAATATTGACTGTAGATTCAAAGTTTTGATCTTGGTTATCGGCAGCACGCGTCAACATGCTCTCCAATTCACCACTTTGCTCACCACTGGCGATCATGTGTAGCATCATTGGTGGAAACAGACGAGTTTGATCCAACGCCTTACGCAGGCTGGCACCTTCTCGAACGTTATCCGCCGCTAGCAATACTTGCTGCTTCACATAGCGATTAGACATAACATCCACCGCAACGCGCATGCCTTCTAGAATTGGGATCGCACTGGAAGTACAAATCGAAAGTGTTCGTGCGAATCGTGCGGTATTCAAACCTCGAGAGATTTTGCCTAATAGCGGTAGGCTCAAGATTTTTCTATCCCAAGCTAAGCGAAAGTCTGGTTTTTGCAACGCCAGTTTGAGCCCATAGAAAAACACCACCAGCACGACGAAGATGATAAGCCCCCAATCTTGCACAAACTCACTGGCTGCCAGTAAGAACTGTGTTGACTGAGGTAACTCTTGTCCCATCTGAATGATTGGCTCAATGATTTTGGGTACCACTGTCGCTAATAAGAAAGAAACAATAACAACCGCAAACACCACTAAAACCACCGGGTAGATCATGGCTTGAAGCAGTTTGGAACGCATCTTCTGACGGTTTTCGACGTAGTCCGCCAAACGCTCTAATACCGTATCAAGATGGCCTGACTTTTCACCCGCCGCAACCATGGAGCGATAGAGCTCATCAAACACGTGTGGGTAATCAGCAAAGCTGTCGGCGAGCGGATAACCCTCGGTTACTTTCGAGCGAACCGCAGCCAGCATAGAACGAATTCTCGGCTTTTCAGCCTGCTCAGAGACCGCGCGCAAACATTCTTCCAGAGGCATACCTGATTGGACTAACGTGGACAATTGACGTGTGATTAGTGCCAGCTCAGATGTTGAGATGCCGCGCTTAAAGCTGACTGAGCCTGAAGACTTAGCCGATTTAGCTTTCGTCTCAACCACTTCAATCGGGATCATCCCTTGCTCTTTGAGTCGCTGGCGCACTTGTCGGGCGTTGTCCCCTTCTATCGTGCCTTTTTTATGCTTGCCTTTTGCATCTAGCGCTTTGTACTCAAATGCCGCCATTAGGTTTCCTTCGTCACTCGCATCACTTCTTCAAGTGACGTAATACCACGACGTACTTTGCTTAGACCATCACTGCGAATACTTGGCGTATGGGCGCGAACGGCTCTCTCAATTTCTTGCTCACCAGACTCTCGGTGAATCAATTCTTGCACTTGCTCATCGACCATAATGAGCTCGTGGATACCTGTTCGACCTCGGTAGCCTTTTTGGTTACACGCTTCGCAGCCCTTAGCACGGTGTAGCTCTAGTGGTTCATGTGCTTCCATACCAAACAGTTTCTTCTGTTCAGCATCGGCTTCATACGGTTCTTTGCAACTCGGGCAAAGCGTACGAACCAAGCGCTGTGCTAACACACCTAATAACGATGAAGAAATAAGGAATGGCTCAATGCCCATATCGCGTAGACGCGTGATCGCACCAACAGCGGTGTTGGTGTGAAGGGTCGACATTACTAAGTGACCCGTTAAGGACGCTTGCACTGCAATTTGTGCGGTTTCTAAGTCACGGATCTCACCGACCATCACCACGTCAGGGTCCTGACGCAGAATAGCACGCAAGCCACGCGCAAAAGTCATGTCGACCTTCGGGTTCACCTGAGTCTGACCGATGCCATCAATATCAAATTCGATCGGGTCTTCAACCGTTAAGATATTGCGTTCGTTACTGTTGATCTCTTGCAAGCCAGCGTACAAAGTCGTCGACTTACCAGAACCCGTCGGGCCGGTGACCAAGATAATACCGTGAGGACGCTGAATAAGATGACGGAAATTGTCGTGCACGGAAGGCGTCATACCTAAGCTATGCAAATCGAGACGCGTCGCGTTTTTATCCAACAGACGCATAACTACTCGCTCACCATGTGACGACGGCATTGTAGAAACACGCACATCAACCGCACGACCACCAATACGCAGCGAGATACGACCATCTTGAGGTACACGCTTTTCTGCAATATCCAGCTTCGCCATGACCTTCACTCGCGACACTAACAGTGGTGCAAGCTTACGACTTGGAGTGAGCACTTCACGCAATACGCCATCGACACGGAAACGAATCGAAAGGGTTTTCTCGAAAGTTTCGATGTGAATATCTGACGCCCCTTCTTTGATCGCTTCACCCAACATCGCATTGATCAACTTAATGATTGGTGCATCGTCTTCTGACTCTAGCAAGTCTTCATCATGCGGTAGCTCTTCAGCCAATGAGAAAAAGTCGTCGCTATCGGCACCGATGTCTTCCATCAATTGACGCGCTTCAGACGAGTCACGTTGATATGCTTCGGTCAGCTTTTTATCAAAGGCTTCTTTATCGATAGGCTGCGGTACGAAGCTTTTCTTCAGCACACGACGGACTTCAACCAGAGCCGCTGGGTTGAGCGGCTCGACATAGTAAAGAATGGGCGGACGCTCAGGATGCTCTGTCTCCAGCACCAGTTTAAAGCGATTGGCAAAACTGAATGGCAGACGACGCATACTTGGCGCTGTGTCTAACATATCAACCATTAGTTATTTTCCATTTGATCAATAAACGCTTGTATCTCAGTTGGGTGCTGACGCTCCTGGCCAAAGGCTGGCATGACTGGGATCTTCTCGTCAGCCATCAACTTCAATCCTTGATCCGCTTTGTAGAGCTGTTCTGCGCGAATAAAGTTGTATTTGCGCTGTGTAATGCCGTCTGCAGTCATACCATCACGAATAATCGTCGGCTTGATGAACACCATCAAGTTACGCTTTTCTGTTTGCGTGCTGGTTGATTTGAACAAATGACCAAGCACTGGGATGTCACCCAGTAGCGGTACTTTTGACTCACTTTCGAGTGCACGTTCATCAACCAAACCACCAAGAACCAGCATCTGACCATCTTGGATCATGACTGAGGTATTTAACTGACGCTTAGCAAAGCGAACGTCAACCGCACCGTTTGCACCTAATACATTGGACACTTCTTGCTCGATATTTAACTGAACAGAGTCACCTTCGTTAATTTGTGGCACAACCTTAAGCTTGATGCCCACTTCTTTACGATCAACCGTTTGGAATGGATTGTCGTTGTTTGAGCCAGCCGTAGAGCCTGTGATAACAGGCACTTCTTCACCAACAATAAATGATGCTTCACCATTATCCATTACCGTGATACTTGGAGAAGATAGAATGTTTGAGTTGGAGTCGGTCGCTACCGCACTGACTAAGGCAGTCCAGTCACCCATCACGATGCTCATCGCAGCACCGTTAACACCGCTCAGTGCCGATGCAAGAGTAGAATAATCACCAGATTCAGTAACATCATATGGCGTTCGTTCACCATTCGCATTTGTGTAGTATTCAGTTCGAGTTTGATCTTTTGCTTCTTCTAGACCAACCATTACCTGACCAATCGGTGCACCAGAGTTACCGTACTGAATCACCGCACCGGTTTCCAGTGAGCCCCACTGAACACCTAAGTTAATGCCGTCACCTTCTGACATTTCAACGATCAGCGCCTCAATCAAGACTTGAGCACGACGAATATCAAGCTGAGCAATAACATCTTGTAGCGCATTCATGATATCTGGTGGAGCCGTTAATACTAAGGCGTTGGTCGCTGCGTGCGCAGCAATCACCACTTCACCACGCTGGGCACCTGACGCTTTCTGGCCGACTTGCTTTTCAGCTTGTAGGTTATCGGAAACACCTTTTAGTACATCCACCAAATCTTCAGCTTTCGCGTTCTTCAGATAAACCACGCGGTTGTTACCTTTGGTCGCCATTTCAACGTCAAGTTGACGAATCAATCGCTTCAGACGCGCACGTACTTTAGGATCGCCAGAAATCAAAATCGCGTTGGTGCGTTCATCGGCAACAATTTTAGGCTCAAGGAACTCAGGCGTGCTCTTCTGATTGGTGCTTTTATTCAGTGCTTCAACAATACGCACCATTTCGGCAGCAGAAGCATTGCGCAGTTCCACCAGCTCAATTTCTTTATCACCCGCTTGGTCAACACGCTTAATGATTTCCGCTAAGCGATTCACGACCGCCGCACGACCTGTGATCAAGATGATGTTCGCAGGATCGTAGTGAACTACGTTACCAGCACCAGCATTATCAATCAGTTGACGAAGTAGAGGAGACAACTCACGAACCGACACATTACGCACCGCAACAACTCGAGTGATAACGCTGTCGCCTTGCGCGCTGCCATCACCTAATACAGGGATTGCTGACGTTTTTGAGTCTTTCGCTTTGATAACCTTAAGTACACCGTTGTCCATTTCTACGACGGCGTAGCCGTATACTTCGAGTACGTTAAGGAAAAAGCTGTAGTATTGCTCTTCGTTAAGCACGTCATAGCTGCGGACATCGATTTTACCGCGCACTGAAGGGTCAACAATGATGGTCTTTTCGAGATTACGACCCACTATGTTGATGAATTCTTGAATATCAGTGCCTTTAAAGCTGGCACTAAATTCGTTTGCTATTGCACCTGGGACGCAGAGTAAACTTCCTGCTAGTAGCCAAGCACTTTTGCTGAACCAATGTTTCACGTATGTCTCCCTGAACTTACGCCGGTTGCCTAAGTCTTACAATTGGATATAGATATCGTACTGTTGGCCGTCGCGCTCAACAGTTAAATTTAATTCTTGCGGATCGCTCATCACTTGCATCAGTTGTACTGAAGAAGATGGGTCACTTAAATCGATCCCATTAAGCTGCACCGCAATATCACCAGGTTCTAGACCCACATCATTAAACAGCGCGGCATCACGACCCGGTGACACTCGGTAACCAACAATGCCTCCGTCTCTTTTGACGGGTGAAATGGTGATGTATTTGAAAACGCTTTGTGGATCTTTCGCAATTTCCTCTCGGATTTGCTCTAATTTTTCTCCAACGTCAGACGTTGATTCTGCTCGTTGAGATTGGGCTCTGGCTATCTGCGGCGATTCAGATAGCTTCTTATATTCTATACCCTGCATCATTAAGGTCTCGTCTCGACCTTGGTTATCAATGATGACGCGATCCACTAATACGGCTTTTAGTGTCGCACGCGTACCTTCAATTTCTTCACCTAAACCATACGTTGCTTGCTTGCCACGGTTGGCAATGACAGCAAGGCTGGTATTCGCATCACTGCTTGCAACCGCGCCAACCAGTGTAAGGTTAAGGCGCGTCTTAGGAGCGTCTTTAACAACAGGTTGTTCTACAACTGCAGGCTTTTGTTCAGTGAATTTACCGAATAGGTTGGCATTCTGAAGGGCATTAAAATCTATCGCGTCGCCTTTATTGCTCGCAACAACGCTGCTCGTCGATGGACGCCATTGCGGCACTTCCGACGATTGAGGTATGGCTAACCATACAATTTTGCCAAGTATCCATCCGGTTATCGCAATAAACAGACAGGTGAGCAACAAGCTAAGTTTGGCTTGAATTGTATAATTATTGGACTTGATCTGAGCCAGTAGCGGTCTGCTTGATAATCCTGCACTTAGCTCTAAACGTTTCACTGAATGGATTCCTTTATTCTAACGTTCGTCATTTAAGCTATAACAATAGCTATCGACTTTAAATTGCTAAATTTGCAATAAAATTATTACTCAACAAAGAGCAGTGAACTATATCACAAGTTGTCTTTCATACCTTTTTCTTATGCAGTTTTTGCCAACTCCCTTGAAAAAAATACGCCTTGACTCCATCTGTAGGTGAATAATCCATCACTCATTGCCATATTCGGGCAGTGATTAGATAGCGTAGTGTTCTATGAGTTCCCTAAATGAAGCCGTTAGGCTAGATAAATGGCTATGGGCCGCAAGATTTTATAAAACCCGCTCTATCGCTCGTAACATGGTCGATGGTGGTAAAGTCCACTATAATGGCCAACGAAGCAAACCGAGTAAAATCGTTGAAGTGGGCGCCGAAGTAAGACTTCGTCAAGGCAACGAAGAAAAAACGGTGATCATCGAAAAAATTTCTGATCAACGCCGAGGCGCTCCCATCGCACAGACCTTGTATCGCGAAACTAATGAAAGTATAGCGAAACGTGAGGAACACGCGACTCAACGTAAGCTTAATGCCCACAACCCAAGTCCAGAACGCCGCCCAGATAAAAAGCAGCGCAGAGACATCATTAAGTTCAAACACCAATAAAAGCCGGAATTACCAACGAGGAAAGCACTCCATGGCAAATAATGTTTTAAACCGCTACCTATTCGAAGATCTTTCAGTACGTGGCGAGTTGGTACAATTGGATGAAGCGTACCAACGTGTTATCTCCAGCAAGGAATATCCGGCAGCAATAGAGAAACTGCTGGGTGAGCTACTCGTTTCAACCACTCTTTTAACTGCCACTCTTAAGTTCGAAGGCTCAATCACCATTCAGCTACAAGGCGACGGCCCTGTATCTCTTGCCGTTATCAACGGTGACCACAAGCAACGCGTTCGTGGCGTGGCTCGCTGGGAAGGCGATATTGTCGATGATGCAAGCCTCCACGATCTCATGGGTAAAGGTTACCTCGTTATCACTATCGAACCGAAAAACGGTGAGCGTTACCAAGGTGTTGTTGGATTAGAAGGTGATACTCTAGCCGACGTACTAGAAGGCTACTTCGCAAACTCAGAGCAGCTAAAAACGCGCCTATGGATCCGCACGGGCGAGCATGAAGGTAAAGCCCACGCAGCAGGTATGTTGATTCAAGTAATCCCTGATGGCACTGGTTCACCAGATGATTTCGAGCATCTAGAGCAACTGACTGACACGGTAAAAGAAGAAGAGCTATTTGGTCTAGAAGCTAACGAACTACTCTACCGCCTATATAACCAAGACAAAGTGCGCCTTTACGAACCGCAACCTGTCGAATTCCATTGTGGCTGTTCTCGTGATCGTAGTGGTGCCGCTATCATCACCGTTGAGAAAGCTGAAATTTATGACATTTTGGCTGAAGTAGGATCCGTTTCTTTACATTGTGATTACTGTGGCACGACCTATACGTTCGACGAAACAGAAGTCACCGAGCTGTATGCACAAGCTTCTGCGGACAAGAAAACCCTGCATTAATTTACATAGCTTATCAAGCACGTAATTTACCCTACAAAATGCCAGCTTAATGCTGGCATTTTTGTGATCAATCCCTCGTAATACCTCGCTTCAAGCGTAATAAAACAACTGCTTAATTTTAAACAATTAATAATGATTTTGCCCTAGCGCAAAGGATTGCGTGCACGATAAACTATTCCCACCAATATGTGACGGGTTACCTAAAACCTTATTGAAATCATGGATAAATTTTGAGCTATCTCCCTGTTTTCTCCCCGCCCCGTTGCTAGCATGGTGAGCAGATTAAAATTAAAACATTCTTACAAAATCCCTACAAAAATCCTTATAAGGAGCACCTATGACCGTTATGGAACATACTAAGGCTGCAACACTTGATCTAACCAAGCACGGACTGCATAACGTTAAAGAGGTTATTCGCAACCCTAGCTACGAAATGTTGTTTGAGGAAGAAACGCGTGAAGACCTAACTGGTTATGAGCGTGGCGTGGTTACTGAACTAGGTGCGGTTGCCGTTGACACTGGCATCTTTACTGGTCGCTCACCAAAAGATAAATACATCGTCAAAGACGCTACGACAGAAGAGCATATGTGGTGGACGTCTGATCAAGTAAAAAATGACAACAAACCAATCACTCCAGAAGTGTGGGACGAGCTGAAAGAACTGGTCACAAACCAGCTTTCTAACAAACGTTTGTTTGTTGTTGACGGTTACTGTGGTGCAAACCCAGATACGCGTTTGAGCATTCGTGTTATCACGGAAGTCGCATGGCAAGCGCACTTCGTTAAAAACATGTTTATCCGCCCAACGGAAGAAGAATTGGCAGCATTTGAACCAGACTTCGTGGTAATGAATGGCGCAAAATGCACTAACCCAAAATGGGAAGAGCAAGGTCTGAACTCAGAAAACTTCACCGTATTTAACCTAACCGAGCGCATGCAACTTATCGGTGGTACTTGGTACGGCGGTGAGATGAAGAAAGGCATGTTCGCAATGATGAACTACTTCCTTCCATTAAAAGACATCGCATCAATGCACTGTAGCGCTAACATGGGTAAAGACGGCGACGTAGCGGTATTCTTTGGTCTCTCTGGTACCGGTAAAACCACACTATCAACTGACCCTAAACGTGCGCTAATTGGTGATGATGAGCACGGTTGGGATGATGACGGCGTCTTCAACTTCGAAGGTGGTTGTTACGCGAAAACCATCAAGCTATCGAAAGAAGCGGAGCCAGACATCTACAACGCAATTCGCCGTGATGCACTGCTAGAAAACGTAACGGTACGTAGCGATGGTTCTATCGACTTTGATGATGGTTCGAAAACAGAAAACACACGTGTTTCTTACCCTATCTACCATATCGACAACATCGTTAAGCCAGTATCAAAAGGCGGTCACGCGAATAAAGTGATCTTCCTATCGGCGGACGCATTTGGTGTGCTACCTCCAGTGTCTAAACTGACACCTGAGCAAACTAAGTACCACTTCCTATCTGGCTTTACTGCAAAACTGGCAGGAACAGAGCGTGGTATTACTGAGCCTACACCAACCTTCTCTGCATGTTTTGGCGCAGCGTTTCTAACGCTTCACCCAACTAAATACGCAGAAGTACTGGTTAAACGTATGGAAGCAGCAGGCGCTGAGGCTTACCTAGTGAACACAGGTTGGAACGGCACTGGCAAACGTATCTCGATTCAAGATACGCGCGGAATTATTGATGCAATTCTTGATGGTTCGATTGAAGATGCACCAACTAAGCACATTCCTATCTTCAATCTTGAAGTACCGACTTCACTACCAGGTGTGGATCCAAGCATTCTAGACCCTCGTGACACGTACGTTGATCCACTTCAGTGGGAAAGCAAAGCGAAAGACTTGGCTGAACGCTTTATCAATAACTTTGATAAATACACGGACAATGCGGAAGGTAAATCTCTGGTTGCCGCTGGCCCTCAGATTGATTAAGTCGAGTAACAACGACGTCGCGTAAACCACAGTGATAAGTGGGCAGCCACTTATCACTTTTACGTAGACCAAGTTACAAAAAACCGCTTCAAGCCCCTCTTTTGAGGGGCTTTTTATTGAATACCGCAGAATATTGATACAAGCTAAAGCCTATCTAGTTTTATTTAATTGCAAACGTAGGTTCTAGCAAGGATGAAAACAGCGCGTCGAGTTCTAATTCTGTTACTGGTTATCTTAGTTGCCATTCCGGCCACTATGATTGCGCTGTTAACAACATCTTACGCCGATGCAACTTGGCGTCTGCTATCAAACAGCATTTCCTTGCCCTTTCAAGCAGAAAGCGTGCGTTACGATTTTCCCTACCACCTAACTTTACAGGGTGTGAACACAAACGTAGACGACGCTTCTTATATCGAGCAAGTCGATTTATGGATGAATCCCGATGTTTATCGCGATGGTAAATGGATCGTTGATAGCTTATTGATTGATGGACTTAATTTGCAGTATGGCGCGCCAAAGCTCAAGCCTTTAGATAACGTTTTGTTCCATCAAATCGCGCTCAAAAATATTGATTACGCCGACGAGCAGTTTTCTGGTAATGGCATTGACCTTCAAATTCAATCACCACAGTGGAATGGCCAGTTAATACCATATGGCGAGGTTCAACTTGCAGCCGACCAGATCTATTGGAATGGCGAAGCCTTTAATCAGGTCTTGGTCGACATGGACTACAAACCGCAAGACAGTACGCTCTATGGCACTTCATTTAACTGGCGTAACAGTCAAATTTCAGGGCAAGGCGAGCAGTATCCACAAGGCTGGTCTTTAGTGAATGTGACCATCAATAAGTTGCAACTCAATCATATCCAGCTCCAATCACTGCTTGCTAAGCCTTGGCAAGCAATGCCATTCCAGATTAATCACATTAATAGCTTAGACTTACTGAACGCCGATATTAAATGGGGCGATTGGCACTGGCAAAACTTAGAGCTCTCCGTAGAAAACGCCACACTGCCACTGTCTCCCTGGGAGACAACGGCTCAAGTTTCATTGCAGGCGGATAGCGTCCAATTCCAACAGCAAACCGCAATAGAGCCGCGTTTAAGTGCTGTTATAGAGCCTGGAAAAATCCAGCTCAACGAGCTCAGCTTAGATTGGCAGCAAGGTCGTGTGCAGGTTTCTGGGGTGTTCACTCCAACGCAATGGCAACTCGAAGAAGCCTCCATTCAAGGCCTCAAGTGGGCAATACAACCTGAAGATAACCAAAACTGGTGGCACGCCGCCATCAGTAAGTTAGATCATGTCACAGTCCAACGACTCGACATCGAGCGCAGCCAAATCATTCAGCTATCTCACAAACCTTATTGGCAGTTCTCCGGTTTAAACATCGAAGGGCAGCAGCTTGATCTTAAGCAGTTAGGTCAACGTTGGGGCCTTTGGCATGGCGATCTGGAAGTCAGCGTTGTCAACGCCAGTTATAACCAAGTGCTCACGTCTCATGCTGCACTTGCCATGCAAAGTGAGAATGGCTTTTGGCAACTGACACGCCTTTTTGCACCACTCGAGCAAGGCTACGTTGAAGGCGTCGGACAGATAGACCTAAGTACTCCGAGTCAGCCTTGGGCACTCAACCTCAATGCCGATGGTATTCCCTTATCACTCTTCCACGATTATTTACCCGACACACTGGCTATTGATGGTCTTTCCGATCTCAGCCTCGATCTACAAGGGTTATCAGGTGATCGCAACATGCTGGCCTACAGCTTATCGGGTGAAGTGGAAGCCAACCTACGAGATACCCGTTTAAAGTCCCAAGCGAATCATTCTCTCAAAGCCATTACCTTAAGTCCGCTGCGTTTAACCGCACAACGAGGGGAAGTCGCCATAGAACCAGTCACCATTTCAGGGAAAGCTATGAGTGGTAGGGTTTGGGGCGAGTTTGATATGGCCAACAACCCGCTAAGTGGCATTATTTATCAATGGAAAGAGTCGTGCGGGAGCGTTGAAGGCGATCTACTCAGTGCCGAAATCCATCATAATGAGTGTTTAAAAGCACCAGCTCCAAAAGAACCGGCTGATGTTGAAAGTACTCCACAAACACATGAATCATCCATTGAGCAGCCAACTGCGATCGATAACATCAATGTGGAGATTCAAGAGGAAGAGCTTTCCGAAGAAATTGTCGAAGAAGACGAAGCATCTGTCACTGATCCCACCACAGAGGAACACATCCTCCCACCGACAGAGCAAGAAAGCGAAAAGAATAAGCGCCCTACAGATCAGTAAGGCGCCCTCTCAATTAACAACTGAGTAATTGCGAATAGTTCGGTATCAGCATATAGGTACCAACAAAATCTACGGCTGGCGTGTCGCCACTATAAATCACCACGTGAATGACGATGCGTGCTTTGCGCCCTGACTCCAGTCGATCTAGGTCACCACTGATCCCATCCAACGAAGTGCTCGCCACAGGGTTTTGCTCGACTGGTTGACGATAACGAATCGAACTGTCGGCCAACACAATATCACCATGCAGACCGCGCTCTTTAAGCAGCAGCCACGTCATACCCCACCCCGTCAAGGTGGCTAAAGTAAAAGCCGAACCCGCAAACATGGTGTTATGCGGATTAAGGTTCGGATTAAGTTGCGCACAGCATTCAAACTGATAACCCGTGTACTGGTTAATTTTGATCCCCATTTTGTCGCTAATTGGGATCTGTTGTTCCCAGCGCTGCTGAAGTTCAGTGCACCATTCTGGGCGACGTAACACATTCGCCATCGGATCCAATGGTTTCACCATTTGTTGGTGACGCACAGGACCGCGCTCGTCGGTCAGTTCACCACGACGCTCAAAGCCATTTTTCTCGTAAAAGGCGATGGCATCTTCACGGGCATTACACACCAAGCGCTTCGCCCCTTCTTGGCGTGCTAACGACTCTAGCGCAACCAAAACCAGCGAACCCATCCCCTTACTGCGGCGATTATTTTTAACCGCCATATAGCGGATTTGGCCATCATTATCCGGCGTAATGTATAAACGACCGATCGCCATAGGACGACCTCGGCCATCAACAATCATACGGTGATGGCTCATTTCATCGTATTCATCGCGTTCAGAGCCAATTGGCATACGCCATGGCTCACGAAGCAGTTGCCAGCGAAACTGATAATACTTGTTTATCTGATTATCGGTTTTGGGAGTAATGAGTTTGAACATATCAATCCTTTGAAAGCAAAACACTAATAAATGTCGGAAAAATCACTCCAAGCCAATTCCATGAGCTTGGAGTTAAAGCTTAGACTGTGGCACCGGTGTTACCAGACTAGACCTGCAACCAAAACGTCACCGGACCGTCATTCACTAAGGACACTTTCATATCGGCAGCGAAGCGGCCACGCTGTGTGGGTAAAACTTGTTCACACAAATCAGAAAAGTAATCATACAAGCGCTCAGCATCAGCAGGATGCGCACCGCGAGAAAAGCCAGCACGAGTGCCTTTTTTTGTATCCGCAGGTAACGTAAATTGAGAAACCACCAGCACTTTGCCTTCTACCTGTTTGACGTTCAGGTTCATCTTACCTTCATCATCTTCGAACACGCGGTAGGTCGTAACACGCTCCATCAAGCGTTTTGCTTTGGCCTCATCGTCGTCTTTCTCTACTCCTAATAAGACCAGCAGACCACGATCAATTTCCCCTACGACTTCACCATCCACACGGACGGCAGCTTCACTGACTCGTTGAATTAGCGCTATCACTACTCTCGCTTCCTTCATCTGTTAACTGAGATTCAGCGGTCGAGTGTATCATGTCTAAATCTTCACTCCAGTGCTCTCGCTCACCAAGCGCTGCTGTGACTTCCGCACCCAATAACACGATCATCCAGCATAAATACACCCAAACAAACAAGATAGGAATCGCGGCTAACGCGCCGTAAATGAGCTGATAAGACGGAAACTGCGTGATGTAGAGTGCAAAGCCCTTTTTACTTAATTCGAACAGTATCGCGGCGACAGCTGCCCCCATCGCACCATGAGCCAGGTGCACTTTTTTATTCGGCACCAGAATATACAAGCCAAGGAAAGCGAAAAAAGACAACAACAGCGGTAACCAACGTAAAAACAGATTGAACGCACCAGATAATGTCTCGTTCTCTAAAATTTGCAGTGAGGTCACGTACGATGTCGCCGCGATACTCGCACCGACCATGATCGGCCCTAACGTGAGTACCATCCAATACATAGAGAATGAAAAGACTAAACGGCGCTTGTCTTTAACTCGCCAAATGTAGTTTAAGTTCTTATCAATGTTCGAAATCAGCATGACTGCAGCAATGAATAAAAACCCACCGCCAACCGCGCTCATTTTGCCCGTATTCGCCACAAATTCCTGCAATGCCGTATGTACAGCTTCCCCAGATGCCGGAACAAAATTCTCAATAATGTAGCCTTGCAACACCTCACCGACGTTCGCAAAAACGGGAAATTTCGACAATATTGATAACAATACCGTCAGCATTGGCACGATGGATAACAAGGTAATGTAGGCAAGATAGCCCGCGTTCACATTGACGCGATCATGCGTTAATCGCTTAAGAAGATACTTAAAAAACGCGACGCAACTTGGCAGTATATTGATTAATCTTGCCTTGTAACTCTCTGATAACTGGTTCATAGTTCATCCCATAATAAGGGTCTGTTGACCTTTTGAGCTGATTTTTGCAGCAGTTTGTGGGTTCTTTATACAAGGCAGAGGCTTTGAATTGTAGTTAACCTACCAGAGAAGCCGATAACGCAGTAGAAAGAAACCACAAGCGCTGCCCGAAGGGTTCGTCTAGAAGCGTTTTACTCTTTGTTGAGAGGCGTTTTGCTTAGAATGACTATGCTACAACCCTCTCGCCGCGATTAAAACGCTTTTATATCGAACAAAAAACAACCACAAAAGGTCGACAGACCCTATTGTCGAGGACATAAGAATGCCTTATTTATTAGCAATTGTACTATCAATTTTCACTTTAACAGGGTGTCAATCTGCTTATTACTCAGCGATGGAGCAAGTTGGGTACCATAAACGAGATATTATGGTCGACCGCGTTGAAGATGCGAAAGAATCTCAACAAGATGCACAAGAAGAATTCACCAGTGCGCTCGAAGCCTTATCTGCGATCACTAATTTTGATGGTGGTGAGCTAGAAAGTGTCTACAACAAAATCAATGACAAGTACGAAGACAGCGAAAAAGCGGCGCAAGACGTTCGTGACCGCATTGCTGCGATTGAAGACGTTTCCGGCGCACTGTTTGATGAATGGCAAGACGAACTAGAGCTGTACTCGAGCGCGAAATTGCGCCGTTCAAGCGAACAAAAGCTACGTGAAACCAAAGCTTCGTACAAAACCATGCTTAGCGCAATGAAGCGTGCAGAGAAAAAGATGACGCCTGTACTAAATACACTGCGCGACAACACGTTGTACTTGAAACACAACCTTAACGCGAGTGCGATTGGCTCTCTACAAGGTGAATTTTCTAGTCTAGAGAAAGACATTCAGTTTGCCATCAAACAGATGAACGAAGCGATTGCAGAGTCTGATAAATTCCTACAAAAGCTCAATCAAAAGTAAATGATTCAAACCTCCTCCTAGCGAGGAGGTTTTAGTCTGTGACCTCACCAACTAAACCGATGACTCTTCGAACAAAGCCTACTCGTTCTAGCACACTGCCCCATGGCACTTCTACCACTTCGTAACCCAACTCAGCATAGATATCCACTAAGGATTGATGAATCTCCAATGCTTCTTCAAAGCTGTGTGGACGCACTTCATCTTGCACGTAAATGGATGCTTCAGGTCGACAAGTAAACACCTGACTATGGTACCCAGCACTTTCGGTTAAGAAAGCTTGGTCAACCTTACAACCGCCCACTTGTAGGTATGCAATGATGTCAGGGATGGCGCGATCAACAAACGCAACGTCATGACAACGCGCATCACTCTTTTGCTTGCTCATCAAGTCGAGACACAATTGAGCAAACTCAGGCAGGTTCGTCCACGGCAAGATACCGTCGTCTAACTGGCTTTGCTGTTCAATCAGCGTACGAGAGCTCTCTGCAAACGTCGCATACCCTTGCCGCTCTAATGCATTCAGTAGGGTGGTTTTCCCCGCTCCAGGGCCACCAGTAATCACGATTGGCTTCATGCTGATATTTTCATTCTCTAGATACAAAAAACCCTGAGCATAACTCAGGGCTTCTTCTTAATTGAATCGCTTAACGAAAGTTATTTCGCGCCACGAGAAGCACGTTTACGATCGCTTTCCGTTAGGAATTTCTTACGGATACGGATGCTTTCAGGTGTTACTTCTACTAGCTCGTCGTCATCGATGAACTCAAGCGCTTGCTCTAGCGTCATGATGATTGGCGGAGTTAGAACCTGTGCGTCATCTGTACCAGATGCACGAACGTTGGTTAGCTGCTTACCTTTCAGTGCGTTTACTGTTAGGTCGTTGTCGCGGCTGTGAATACCGATAACCATGCCTTCGTAAACTTCCACACCGTGACCGATAAATAGACGACCACGTTCTTGAAGGTTGAACAGTGCGTTAGTTAGCGCTTTACCCGCAGCGTTAGCAATCAGAACACCGTTGATACGCTGACCGATGTTACCGCCTTTGTGTGGGCCGTAGTGGTCAAACGTATGGTATAGAAGACCAGAACCAGAAGTCAGTGTCATGAATTCCGTTTGGAAGCCGATCAGACCACGAGATGGCATGATGAAGTCCATACGTACACGGCCTTTACCGTCTGGAGCCATATCTTTCAGCTCACCTTTACGTAGGCCGATATTCTCCATGATACCGCCTTGGTGCTCTTCCATTACGTCGATAGTTACCGTTTCAAACGGTTCCATTAGCTGACCATCTTCTTCTTTGATGATTACTTCTGGACGAGATACGGCAAGCTCGAAGCCTTCACGACGCATGTTTTCGATCAGGATAGACAGGTGAAGCTCACCACGGCCTGATACGCGGAATTTGTCTGGATCGTCTGTTTGCTCAACGCGCAGTGCAACGTTGTGTACCAGTTCCTTCTCTAGACGCTCAAGGATGTTACGTGAAGTGACGAACTTACCTTCTTTACCAGCGAATGGAGACGTGTTTACTTGGAACGTCATGGTTACTGTTGGTTCATCAACAGACAGTGCTGGTAGTGCTTCTACTGCGTTTTGTGCACAGATAGTGTCAGAGATTTTAAGCTCGCCAAGACCAGTGATTGCAATGATATCACCCGCGTTAGCTTGCTCAACTTCGTGACGCTCTAGGCCTAGGTAGCCCATTACTGTGCCCACTTTACCGTTGCGAGTTTTGCCGTCTGCACCAACAACCGTTACTTGCTGGTTTGGCTTAACGCTACCACGAGTTACACGGCCAACGCCGATAACGCCAACGTAAGAGCTGTAATCCAACTGAGAGATTTGCATCTGTAGTGGACCATCTAGGTCAACTTCTGGTGCAGCTACTTCGCCAACGATAGTTTCGAATAGCGGTTCCATGTTCTCGCCAGTTTCGCCTTCTTCTAGAGAAGCCCAACCGTTAAGAGCAGAAGCGTAAACCACTTTAAAGTCTAACTGTTCGTCAGAAGCACCTAGGTTGTCGAATAGGTCGAACACTTGGTCCATAACCCAATCAGGACGTGCGCCAGGGCGGTCAATCTTGTTGATAACAACGATTGGTTTTAGACCATGAGCAAACGCTTTTTGTGTTACGAAACGCGTTTGAGGCATTGGACCATCAACCGCGTCAACGATAAGTAGTACAGAGTCTACCATCGACATGATACGTTCAACTTCGCCACCGAAGTCCGCGTGTCCCGGAGTATCTACGATGTTGATACGGTAATCGTTCCAGTCGATTGCTGTGTTTTTAGCAAGAATGGTAATACCGCGCTCTTTCTCGATGTCGTTCGAGTCCATGACTCGCTCTTCAGCTTCACCGCGAGACTCAAGCGTGCCTGATTGTTGTAGCAGCTTGTCAACCAACGTGGTTTTACCGTGGTCAACGTGCGCGATGATCGCGATATTTCTTAATTTATCAATCTGTGGAGTAGCCATGGATATTGATTCACTTAGATAGATGAAATGCCCCCACGCTGAGAACGGGTGCTCTCTGGCGACATTTGCTGATTAAAAAAACGGCCATAATGTACCAGATTTTAGCAAAAAGCCTAGAAATATGTGATCTACTCCCGAGCATTTCTGCGATTTTTACGCTTAATGCCCATTTTCTTCCCCAGAACGAATTGATTAAACGCAACTTTATTCCAATCGATGCATAATTCAAATTGACTCTTGCTCAAAAACTGGGCTGAATAAGCAATGCGCCTGTCACATTATGGTGCAATAATGATTTCACGCACCACAACGGTGCAAGCAAAGATCATTTTGGTGCAATCATCTGCACCAAGCTAGCGCCAAAAAACACAATTGCTTGAAATTAATGGAATATTTTTTTTGGCACGGTTTTGGCTTTAGTTAAAACAGCATCGATTAATGAAAAGTCAAATTGATTAATCAATGCCAGGTTTCATGAATAATTCATAAATCGAGCTTTTACCGCTTATTAACACTGGAGGTTATCCAAGATGTCAGTAGAAAACGTTCTATCGCTGATCCAAGAAAACGAAGTTAAGTTTGTTGACCTACGCTTCACTGATACAAAAGGTAAAGAGCAGCACATTTCGATCCCTGCTCACCAAATCGACGCAGACTTCTTCGAAGAAGGTAAAATGTTCGATGGTTCATCAGTTGCTGGCTGGAAAGGTATCAACGAATCAGACATGGTAATGATGCCTGACGCATCTTCTGCTGTGCTTGACCCATTCACGGAAGACGCAACACTAAACATCCGTTGTGACATCTTAGAGCCAGCAACAATGCAAGGCTACGACCGTGACCCACGTTCTATCGCAAAACGCGCTGAAGACTTCATGCGCTCTACTGGCGTTGCAGATACTGTACTTATCGGTCCTGAGCCAGAATTCTTCCTATTTGACGACGTGAAATTCGCGACTGACATGTCAGGCTCTTTCTTCAAGATCGATGACGTAGAAGCAGCATGGAACACAGGTTCTGATTACGAAGAAGGTAACAAAGGTCACCGTCCAGGCGTTAAAGGTGGTTACTTCCCTGTAGCTCCAGTGGATTCATCTCAAGATATCCGTTCTGCTATGTGTCTAGTAATGGAAGAGATGGGTCTTGTTGTTGAAGCACACCACCACGAAGTGGCAACAGCGGGTCAAAACGAAATCGCAACTCGTTTCAACACGCTAACAACCAAAGCTGACGAAATCCAAATCTACAAGTACGTTGTACACAACGTTGCTCACGCGTTTGGTAAAACAGCGACGTTCATGCCTAAACCACTTGTTGGTGACAACGGTAGCGGTATGCACGTTCACCAATCTCTAGCGAAAGATGGTGTAAACCTATTTGCTGGTGACAAGTACGGCGGTCTATCTGAAATGGCGCTTTACTACATTGGCGGTATCATCAAACACGCTCGTGCAATCAACGCATTTGCTAACCCATCAACAAACTCGTACAAACGTCTTGTACCAGGCTTCGAAGCGCCAGTTATGCTTGCTTACTCTGCACGTAACCGCTCTGCTTCAATCCGTATCCCTGTGGTACCAAGCCCGAAAGCACGTCGTATCGAAGTTCGCTTTGGTGACCCAGCGGCTAACCCATACCTATGCTTTGCATCAATGCTAATGGCTGGTCTTGACGGTATTAAGAACAAGATCCACCCAGGCGAAGCAATGGATAAAGACCTTTACGATCTACCAGCAGAAGAAGCAGCAGAAATCCCAACGGTTGCATACTCACTGAAAGACGCACTAGCAGAGCTAGATGCTGACCGTGAATTCCTAACAGCGGGTGGTGTATTCTCTGACGACTTCATCGACTCTTACATCGAGCTGAAATCTCAGGACGTAGAGCGCGTGAACATGACAACTCACCCAGTTGAGTTCGAACTTTACTACTCTGTATAAGGTCGACACTGTGTAAAATGTAAACACAGCAACAAAATATTAGGCTCGCCTCGCAGGCGGGCCTTTTTTGTATTCGTCAGTCAAGATTCGACGTTTAACATGAGGGGATAATAAAAATACGCTTGGACTTTTTACCTTGTAGGTCAAAGAGCTAAGCCATTGAAACGTGAAATCATCGATCAAAAGAAGGTGAGCAATGAAAGTTCAGCTTATTCCATCGCTATGTGCTCTCAGCGGATTGTTAATCGCCTCCATCGCATCAGCGCAGGTTGCTTATACATGGGTAGATAAAAATGGCGTGGTTCATTTTAGTGATACGCCAAACCAAGGTGCAAAAGCCATCGCGCTGCCAAACCTTGAAGCCAGCGCACCCGCTCCTAAGGTAGAAAGCACGGAATCACTCGCCCCTCAGACCAAGCTATCGAAAGAGCCACAAGACAAGCCGGAAAAGAAAACCGATAAACCTCTCCCATTAAAGCTCTCGATGCTGACTCCTCAACATAACGAAACCATCCGCAGCAACCGAGGCATCATCAATATTCAACTGGAAACCAATCGCAAGCTTGGTATCGGTGAACAGTTGCAACTGCTGCTCGACGGAAAACCTTATGGTGCGCCACAAAGCCATATGACGTGGCAGTTAAACAATATTGACCGAGGTACCCACACACTGGCCGTGCACGCGAAAAGAAGCGGCAAGCTTATTGCATCTACTAGCCCTATAACGGTGCATTTACATAGAGCAAGTGTTAAGCCGACCGTAAAAGGGGCAAAATAGAATATCTGGTGAAAAAAAATAGCATCACTGCGGTGCTTTTCACTTTTTCTTCTGAGATTTATTCGCCATACTTAACGTTCAATTGCACCATTATTGTGCAACGCACAATCTTAAAGCAAAACAAGGACGTAATGTGGATACCAGTCTTCCTAGTGCCATTCTCAACAACATGGTGACAGCAACGCTGATTCTTGATGATGGATTGGCTATCCGTTATGCCAATCCGGCTGCCGAGTTGCTGTTTTCTCAAAGCGCGAAACGTATTGTTGAACAATCGCTTTCTCAATTGATTCAACATGCGTCGCTGGATCTCGCGCTGCTCACTCAACCATTGCAAAGTGGCCAAAGCATCACCGACAGTGACGTCACTTTCGTTGTTGATGGCCGCCCCTTAATGCTAGAGGTGACAGTTAGCCCAATCACTTGGCAAAAGCAGTTGATGCTTCTGGTTGAGATGCGCAAAATTGATCAGCAGCGCCGACTCTCTCAAGAACTGAACCAGCACGCCCAACAACAAGCGGCGAAACTGTTAGTCCGAGGGCTTGCACATGAGATCAAAAACCCGCTAGGTGGATTACGTGGTGCAGCGCAATTGCTAGAAAAAATGCTGCCAGAGCCTTCTCTCACCGAGTATACGCACATCATTATTGAGCAAGCCGACCGTTTAAGAGCGCTCGTTGATCGATTACTCGGACCACAAAAGCCAGGTAAGAAGACACAAGAAAACTTGCATCAAATTCTGGAAAAGGTTCGCCAGTTGGTTGAATTAGAATCGCAACGTTCAATCGTGATTGAACGCGATTACGACCCGAGCTTGCCAGAAATTTTGATGGATGCGGACCAAATCGAACAGGCGATGCTTAATATCGTCAGTAATGCAGCGCAAATTCTTAGCCATCAAGAACACGGTAAAATCACCATTCGCACCAGAACGGTGCATCAAGCTAATATTCACGGCAAACGCTGTAAACTCGCTGCGCGTGTCGAAATCACAGACAACGGCCCAGGCATTCCACCGGAATTACAAGACACGCTGTTCTATCCCATGGTCAGTGGCCGCGAGGGAGGAACTGGCTTAGGGCTGTCTATTTCACAAAATTTGATCGACCAGCACAATGGAAAAATAGACGTAGAAAGCTGGCCTGGTCACACAACATTTACTATTTATTTGCCGATCTGATTGCGCTAATGGACTTCAAGTCGCATCAGTTTTTCGGTTTGCTGCAAGGATTACTACATGAGTAAAGGATATGTTTGGGTCGTTGATGACGACAGTTCCATTCGCTGGGTGATGGAGAAAACGCTCTCCTCTGCCAACATAAAATGCGAAACCTATGCCGATGGGGAAAGCGTTTTGATGGCGCTCGAACGCGAAGTACCAGATGTGCTGGTATCAGACATTCGCATGCCGGGCATTGATGGATTAGAGCTGCTAAAACAAGTACAGCGCGATTACCCAGACCTTCCCGTGATTATCATGACCGCCCACTCAGATTTGGATGCGGCAGTGAATGCGTACCAAAAAGGCGCCTTTGAATACTTACCAAAACCTTTTGATATCGATGAAACCTTAACTCTGGTTGAACGAGCGATTGCGCACAGTCACGAAAATAAACGTGAGCAACTCTCTCCAGAAGACATTCCTGCGGAAACGCCAGAAATCATCGGTGAAGCGCCAGCCATGCAAGAAGTATTTCGCGCCATTGGTCGTCTTTCTCGCTCCTCAATTTCAGTATTGATTAACGGTGAATCGGGCACGGGTAAAGAGCTCGTTGCTCATGCGTTGCACCGCCATAGTCCTCGCGCCAACAAACCTTTTATTGCACTCAATATGGCGGCGATTCCCAAAGATCTGATTGAGTCAGAGTTGTTTGGTCATGAAAAAGGGGCATTTACCGGGGCGAACAATGTTCGTCAGGGTCGATTCGAACAAGCCAATGGCGGCACCCTATTTTTAGACGAAATCGGTGACATGCCGTTAGATATTCAAACCCGTTTGCTGCGTGTTCTGGCCGACGGACAGTTTTATCGAGTGGGCGGTCACTCCCCAATCAGCGTCGACGTAAGGATTGTCGCGGCAACACACCAGAATTTAGAAAAGCTGGTGTATGAAGGCGATTTCCGTGAAGACTTATTCCATCGCTTGAACGTGATTCGAGTGCAGATTCCGGCATTGCGTGAACGTAAGCAGGACATCGAAAAACTTACGCAGCATTTTCTTATCCGAGCGGCTGATGAGCTGGGGGTCGAAACCAAAACTCTGCATCCGTCGACCGTTGAAATTCTTAACCGCCTTGATTGGCCGGGCAACGTGCGTCAATTAGAGAATATTTGCCGTTGGTTAACCGTCATGGCCAGTGGTAGCGAGGTATTGCCAAACGACTTACCAAGCGAACTGCTCGAAGAGAAAAAATCCATTTCGGACTCTGAGCATGGCAGCTGGCAAGAACAATTGGCGGATTGGGCACGTCAATCACTCGCGGCAGGAGATAAAGAACTGCTTTCTTATGCTTTACCAGAATTTGAGCGCATTTTATTAGAGGCCGCTTTGGAGCACACTAAAGGTCACAAGCAAGATGCCGCTAAAGTATTAGGCTGGGGGCGAAACACGCTTACCAGAAAATTAAAAGAATTGTACTGACAATCACTTACGTGGTGCGTTAACAACGAGAGTCGTTTGTCACTCGATATTAACAAAAATATCAGTACAATTGTGGCGCACCACCATCTATGTGATTAGGCAATGTCTACTGCTACGACTCAAATTACACTGCGTACCGCTGTTCTCATTCCATTTGTCATGATCTTCTTACTGGCGATCGGTGTCATTGTCTACGTCCAAAAACAAAGCTACGAAGAAGTGGTCACAGATATCAGCGACAAACAACTTTCCGTGTTAACCGAAAGTGTCCACGACCACCTTAATAGCTATCTGCGCAAGCCGTTTACTGCAGTTATGGCTCTCGCACATAACGTCAGCTATCACAACCTTTATCACCCTCACGACACCTCAGATATTCAAAGCTACCTGCTGAGTGCATTCAAAAACCTTTACCAATCGATACCGCAGTTGGATGTCATCGCATTTGGTTCAGAAAGCGGTGACTTTGCCGGGTTCCGCCGCGAGCTTTCCGACGATTACACCTTAATGGTTCAAGATCGATATACCGATGGTGATCTGATTATTTATGGCACCAACCATGTGAGTAATAGCATTCGAACGGTTATCTCTCCATACGATCCTCGCACTCGCCCATGGTATACGCCCGTCGCAGAGACTCAAACCTCAATGTGGTCTGAGATTTATACGAATGCCGATGAACGCCAGGATATTACGCTGTCAGCCATGACACCGGTGTATAAACACAACCAATTTGCTGGCGTCTTGGTGACAGACATTCGCATCAACACATTTAACGAATTTCTACGTGAGTTAAAATACAACACCAAAGCTTCGGTCTACATCATGGACCCAGAGCATCGTTTAATCGCTCACTCAGGCCCGGGAAGCGTCATCTCATGGGGTACAAAGTTTTCTGATAAAGGGCAGCGTTTGTTTGCGGCTGAAAACGCAGATCCGATCATCAAAATCAGTGCGAGCCGCGTTCGGTCGTTTGATCTCAACAATACTAAGCAACCTTACACCTTTTCATTTGAGCATGACGGCCAACGTATTTTCAGCCGACTAACCCCATACCGAGATCAAAACGGTTTAACATGGTTTATTGGCACCTCTATATCTGAATCCGAGTTGCTGGGTACATTGCCGAAAAGCCAACAAAAGAGTTGGCTAGTCGGGTTTATCGTCAGCTTATTTGGTATCGCCATCAGTTGGATCATTTTCAACCGAGTCACCAGGCCGATTAACGCGACGGCTGACGCCGCCCAACACCTTGCGAATGGCGATTGGGACAGCAGTATGCCAAAACCTGGTTATGTGTATGAGACAACGGTACTTGTGCATGCCTTTAATGAGATGACGAGTAACCTCAGAGCCTCATTTAAAGCGTTGCGTGAGCAGTTGGTTTATGACTCTCTGACACGCTTATACAGTCGTCAAGGCTTGGTCGAAATCTGTGAGAACCAATCTCACCTGTGCCACGGCAGTTTGTTTTTACTTGGTATCAACAAATTTAGAGATATCAACGACAGTGTGGGTCATCATAACGGTGATCAACTGTTGGTCAGCATCGCAGAAAGGCTAAAACAAGAGTTTAGTGATAACGCGTTACTGGCTCGGATTGGTGGTGATGAGTTCGCAGTGTTTCTCTCAAACGCCGATACTGAAGCCAAAGTTAAACAAACCGAGCGTCGATTACAGCAACTCTTTTCCACCCCATTTATGGTGGAAGGTGAGAATGTAGTGATGAAGATTTCACTTGGCATTGTGCAAACCCAACCAAATGAAACCATGCCGCTGTGGCTTCGCAACGCCAGCATCGCATTAAGCTACGCCAAGCAAGACTCACTGACCGGTGTCTGTCATTACAGCCCTGAACTGGCAAGCGCTTCAAAGTTCCGCACCCAAATGCTGACTAAGATTCAAACTGGCATCGAAAACCAAGAGTTTGTCCCTCATTATCAACCTATTGTGGATCTCGCTAGTGGTAATGTGTGTGGCGCAGAAGCGCTGGCGCGCTGGCACAGTGACTCAGGAATGGTGTCACCATTAGATTTTATTCCAATCGCAGAAGAAAGCGGCATGATCAAAGCCATTGGCCAACAAATTCTGTTACAAGCTTGCCGCGATACATACCAAGCCATTCAAAGTAATCAGTGGCCATCAGACTTCCAACTGCATGTGAACATCTCCGTTAATCAACTGTCCTGCCCTGATTTTGTCGATACAGTGACCAACGTATTGGATATCACAAAATTACCCGCCAGTAACCTAACACTGGAGATCACCGAGTCGCGCATTATTGATAGCGCACCAACCACACTGGAAAATATGACCAAACTGCGTGATATGGGGATTGGGGTCGCGATCGATGATTTCGGTACCGGTTACTCATCACTGGGTTATCTTCACTCACTGCCATTTACTTGTTTGAAGATTGATCGCACCTTCATCAATCAACTCACGCAAGAAAACTTAGACAGTTCGGTCGTTGCTGCGGTCATCAATATCACCGCGGGCCTCAAAACCAATGTCGTCGCAGAAGGCGTAGAGGATAGCAATCAAGCACAATTACTGCGCTCTTTAGGCTGCAACCAAGTGCAAGGCTTCTATTACAGCCGTCCAATGCCACTAGAAGAGTGGCCAACACATTTGGTTAACATGAAGTAGAAAAGAGCGAGAATCGTTGATTTCCTAGTCATCCTCTACTGACAATCTACCTAACTGTTATTTATACTTAACTGCAAATCTTACCCATGTATTGTCACAGATGATGTTTGGGCCCTGTTCCAGTTCATAACTATCCGGATCGACATAATGATAACGAAGAACCTTCCTCTTACTGATTTGCACCGCCACCTAGACGGTAACATTCGTACTAAAACGATTCTTGAGCTTGGCCAAAAATTTGGTATTGCTCTGCCAGCGTACGATATTGAGTCTCTAACTCCTCACGTTCAAATTGTCGAAGCGGAACCCTCTCTTGTTGCTTTCCTTTCTAAGCTCGACTGGGGTGTTGCGGTACTGGGCGACCTAGATGCATGTCGTCGTGTGGCGTACGAAAACGTGGAAGACGCACTAAACGCTCAAATCGATTACGCTGAACTGCGTTTCTCACCATACTACATGGCAATGAAACACAAGTTACCAGTAGCGGGTGTTGTTGAAGCAGTCGTGGACGGTGTGCAAGCGGGTATGCGCGATTTTGGCGTGAAAGCCAACCTGATCGGCATCATGAGCCGCACATTTGGCACCGACGCGTGCCAACAAGAACTGGACGGCATTCTGAGCCAAAAAGATCACATCGTTGCTGTCGACTTGGCGGGTGACGAACTGGGCCAACCGGGCGATCGCTTTGTGTCTCACTTCAAACAAGTACGCGACGCTGGCCTTGGGGTAACGGTTCATGCTGGTGAAGCAGCAGGTGCAGAGAGCATGTGGCAAGCAATCAATGAGCTGGGCGCAACTCGTATCGGTCACGGCGTAAAAGCGATCCACGATCCAAAACTGATGGATTACCTAGCAGAAAACCGCATTGGTATTGAGTCTTGCCTAACATCAAACTACCAAACAAGCACGGTAGAAACGTTAGAAAACCACCCTCTCAAACAGTTCCTAGAGCATGGCGTTCTTGCGTGTCTGAACACTGATGACCCAGCGGTAGAAGGCATCGAACTGCCATACGAATACGAAGTAGCGGCACCAGCAGCTGGTCTGAGCCAAGACCAGATTCGCCAAGCGCAAATCAATGGCCTTGAGATTGCGTTCCTTTCAGAAGCAGAAAAAGCCGAACTGAAAGCAAAAGTAAAAGATCGCGCTTAAATCCAGCGAAAACATAAAAAATGCCAGCATCTGCTGGCATTTTTTATATCTTGAATCGGCGTCTATGATTAGATAACACGAGAGAATTGTTGCTGACGCGCCTTCGCTCGCAGGTACTTATCGAAGCTCATACAAATATTACGGATCAGCAAACGACCTCGCAGCGTCACACGAATTTCATTGTCATCCACTTCCACCAGCTCATCGTTGATGAAGGTCTGAAGTAGCTGCAAGTCTTCTTTAAAGTACTGATCAAACTTCACTTTAAACTCAGACTCAATCGCTTTCTTGTCTAGTTTAAAATTACAGATCAGCTGCTTGATCACTTCGCGACGTAGCAAATCATCAGAGTCTAGAGAGACCCCTTTCCACAGAGCGTGACGAAGTTCGTTGACTTGAGCGTAGTATTTCTTCAGCTCTTTCTGGTTTTGCGCGTACGCATCGCCGATCATCGAGATTGCAGAGACACCAAAGCCAACCAAATCACATTCACCTTGTGTGGTGTAGCCTTGGAAGTTGCGATGCAAAATACCTTCGCGCTGAGCAACGGCAAGTTCGTCATCAGGTAATGCAAAGTGGTCCATACCGATGAACTGGTAGCCAGCGCCAGTCAGTGTCGCGATGGTATCTTGCAGAATCGCCATCTTCTCTTCTGCTTTAGGCAGATCTTCGTCTTTAATCTTACGCTGCGCTGCAAATAGCTGTGGCATGTGCGCGTAGTTAAACACGGACAGACGGCCCGGCTGCATTTCCAGTACTTGTTCTAACGTCTTGGCAAAAGAGGCTTTGGTTTGCTTTGGCAAGCCGTAGATCAAATCTAGGTTTGTCGAACGGAAACCCAGCTCTTTTGCGCGCGCAACCATCGCAAAGATGAACTCTTCATCTTGCTCACGGTTCACCAGTTTTTGCACTTCTTTGTTGAAGTCCTGAACACCGATGCTCAAGCGGTTAAAGCCTTCACTACGCAGGTGATCCAGCATGGTGATCTGAATTTCACGCGGGTCAACTTCGATACTGATTTCAGCATCACTGCTAAAGGTAAACTCTTGGCGCAACAGGCTCATTACGCGTGTAATTTGCTTTTCAGAAAGGAACGTTGGCGTACCACCACCAAAGTGCAATTGCGTTACCGTTCTGCCCACCAATAAGGCTGCACGTTGACGAATCTCATGCTCAAGCACATCGAGGTATTCGTCCGCTTTGTGCGAGTGGCGCGTGATGACTTTATTACAACCACAGTAGTAACAAAGCTTGTGACAGAACGGAATGTGCACGTACAGCGATAATGGGCGTTCTGGGTATTGAGTGCATGCCATATCATAATCAGAAATGGTGAACGCTTCATGAAACTCCAGCGCCGTTGGGTACGACGTATAACGAGGCCCGGAATAGTTGTACTTATCCAATACCGCTTGATCCCAGACGATTTGCTGTTTCGATTCAGTGTGTTGATTCGACATGGTGGTACTTTCCGTTAAATGCTAGGGCAACGAAAGCCGTCACCCGATATTCAGAGCCGCTATTTTGCCATACGACGATGACAAGCGTGGCAACGCCGACTGGCTTTTTAAGTATAAAACTAAAGAAGTGCTAGCGTGATCACGATGCCCCCATTAGCCATAAGGAGACTATTGGGGGGCGCGCTTAAATCATCTGAATATTGATTTGATTATTCAGTGGCTGGACGTTTTTCTGCAACACTTTGAGCTCCTCAATAATCGCATCAGTGAGGCGGCTTTCCGCTTTATGACGCGTCAAGTTCTGTTGCATACGCTCTTTCTTGGCAAGTTGTTGGCGTTCTTCGCCACGCGCCATATCTTTCACGATGTGGTAAAGCTCAGAAATCGCAGGGTACGTTTTATCGAAATCAACGCGGTCTTCACCTTGTACATAATCCATGATGTTATACACACGGATACTGATTTCAGATAAATCGCACTGGCCTTGAATGCCCGCCTGACACAAGGTATGCACATTCTCAAAAATGTTGGCGTTACGTTTGTCTATCGCCAATTTTTGATGCTTCAGCTGCAATTCCTTTTGCTTTTTCAATTGAAGCAGAAGGTAACCTGCATAAGAAGCGAGTGCGATGATAATCACAACACCAGCAATAGCTAATAAGGTTACATTCATAGCTTAATTATCCTTTATAGTCGTCGAAATTAATGTCGTCGAAATCTGCCAGCAAGTCATCATCGTTGCGCGTGCTTTTCTCAGCAGGTGCAGTGAAGTCTTCCTCTTCTTCAGGTTCCAACAAACCTAGTTGGTCCATTAGCTTCTCAATGCGATCGAGTTTCTCATCGACGAATTTCTGTAGACCTGTGCCCAGGTTTTCACCCGCTTCAATACGGTCTAGCAACACGTTCAATTGCGCGTCATTTTCTAGCATCTCTAGTTCTTGCTCTGCCGACAAACGACGCTCTTGCTTCGTCATTTTCTTCGCAGGTTCAACAATCAGAGGTATTTTCTTTTTGCTGCCTAAGCGCGGGTCGCGATTTTGTGCAGCAGCTTGCTTTTTCTGCTCGTTAACTTCTGAGTTACGGTTACCCGTTTTCAGACCTTTACGCTTTTTAGCACGCTTGCGTAAGCGGCCTTCCACATCAGATTCTGTACGGTTACGAGTTACAACAAACTCAGGTGCACCAGCGGCACCCGGTTTTCTAGATTTTTTACTACGGCTCATTACTGGGGTTTCCTCAGTAAAATTACATCATTACCAATAAATTCGAGTTCGAGCTTATCCCGCTCTGCTAGGAACTGGAACGTGTCACGACTAAAGAACACTACGTGAGTGAGATCGTTCTTATAATGCCATGATTTGAAAGCCTCCACGTCGATGACCATTTTCGTCATCAGGCCTATCCAGCCCCCTGGCTTAACTAAATTCAACCATTGCTTCCACACCAAATCTGGGTGGTAGAGGTGCTCTATCACCTCTGTTGCTGTCATGAAGTCGTACGTTTTTTCTAAAACCGACGTATCAGGGTGGTAGTAGAGATCGTACAACGCCATGTTGTGCCCCGCCTCTTCCAGCATCAAGGAGAGCGTTGGGCCAGGACCACAACCAAAGTCGATACCATTTGATTGTGGAGAAATTCGCTCTGTGATCGGGTCAGCAATACGCGACAAAAAGCGTCGGTAACCTAAATCTTCAGGGTTGTTCTCATGCAAATCATAGTGAGCTTTTTCGGTTTCCGCATCCAAACGTTGGTCTGGATTCACAAACACCAAACTGCACTGCTCACATTGAAGATATTCACGTCGCTTATCTTCAAAATAGTGGTGAGTACGCTGATTTTGGCATAAAGGACAGGTATGCATGCTGACTTCCTCAAACAGGGATGCGAAACATACCAGAAAGTGAACTCAGATTGGAGTGTTACTGAGCATTTTTTCAGCAATTTTTGTTAAAAAACTTTGTTTACAACCCATCGAAGTAAATAAGTGCAGTAATCGTAATTCAGATTGCGACTTACCAAGGGAAAAGAATATAAAAAAAGCGACAGTCAGACTGTCGCTTTCTAAGTGCCATCAATTGGCGAAACTGTGTTGCACACATTTGGTGCACCAATGATCCCTTTGTTTTTCGAGCTTTCCCTGCCAAAAAGAGTTGTTTTTCATCTTCCTGATGAGTTTTGGCTATCCGTTTACTTCCTGTCTACTGAGCAACTTCCTGTGCCTGATCCGTTTCACTGTCTTAACCGTCAGACGAGATGACCATCCTTATCTGATAGGCTCCCTACCTATCTAAATCCCTTTCTAAATCACCAAGCATCCGAGCTACATCCTTGGAGACCTAAACCGTGGTCTTAAATCCTTACATTCACCCCCTGTGAACAACTTCTACTTTACGCCATCCCGCGATGCTCACAAGTAATGAGTTGAAAAAATAATCCACCTATTTTTCTAAAACATCAAAATTATCATTTAATCAAAAACTTAAAAACATCAACAAGAAAAAGCCAACATCAAGTATGGCAAATGTCTCACAAACTACCGAGCTAACTATCGCTTTCGCATCCAAACTCGACTGTGATATCTGTCACGAACAAAAATGCCCTAGTGGATTCACTAGGGCATTTTTGTACAAGTTGCTCGAACGATGTAGGGACATCTACCCAATAAACTCAAGATGCAGGATCTTGAGCGATTTAGGTATATTAGTGCAGACCGCCAACGTATTTAGACAGCACTTCGATATCTTCGTCTGTCATTTTCTTCGCGATGTCGCGCATCATGGCATTCATATCATTACCACGGTCGCCATCACGGAATTTTTCTAGCTGAGCTTTGATGTAGTCAGCATGCTGACCAGAAATTTTCGGGAAACCTGAAAGCTCAGTACCATTGCCACGAGGACCATGACATGCAATACATGCGGTTAGGCCACGCTCGGCATCACCAGCGGTATAAAGCGTTTTGCCTTTTGCTACCACATCTTCAGGTGTTGAGTTTTCTGAAACTGGTAGCGAAGCGTAGTAAGCAGATAGGTCTGCGATATCTTCATCGCTCAGTGGCATTGCCATACCACTCATTACAGGATCGTAACGACCTTGTTTACCACCACTTGTCATGCCTAGCTTAAGTTCTTTTAACTGCTTCTCAAGATACTTAGCGTGTTGGCCTGCGAGTTTCGGGTACGTTGTTATTGCACTGTTGCCATCTGCTCCGTGACAGGCGACACAGGTTTGTGATTTTGCTTTACCAGCCTCAATATTACCTTGGGCCCATACTGAGCAACTGGCTAAAAGACTCAAAATTAGCGCTAATTTCTTCATGACATTCCATTATAATTATCAAGCTTCCAGTACCACGGAATGTGAACATACCGCGTACACTCATGGTACAATAGGCGACCTTATGCCGAGCACGGTTATTTTACACATTTTCACAAAAAAGTAATCAATCGACTACACAAAGTCGAGATGGAGTTAACAGTGAGCGTAAAAATTCATTACCAAAATACGCATTTCATCACCAGCGCACCCGATATTCGTCACCTACCGGAAGACGAAGGTGTCGAAATTGCGTTTGCAGGACGCTCAAACGCTGGTAAATCGAGTGCACTTAACCGTCTAACTAATCAAAAAAGCTTAGCCAAGACATCAAAGACACCTGGTCGTACGCAATTAATCAACCTTTTCAAAGTAGAAGAAGGTTGTCACATTGTCGATCTACCTGGATACGGTTTTGCTCAAGTACCGGTAGAGATGAAAAACAAATGGCAGAAATCTTTGGGTGAATACTTACAGAAACGCGAGTGCCTAAAAGGCTTAGTGGTTCTGATGGATATTCGTCATCCAATGAAAGATCTCGACCAGCAAATGATTTTCTGGGCCATCGACAGCCACATTCCTGTGCAAGTTTTGCTAACCAAAGCAGATAAACTAAAAAGTGGCGCACGCAAACAAACCCTGCTGAAAGTTCGCAAACAAGTGGAAACTTTCGGTGGCGACGTTTCCGTTGATGTGTTCTCTTCCCTTAAAGGGTTAGGCGTTGATCAGCTGCGCGCAAAACTGGATACCTGGTTTGCACCGGCGCTCGCACACCTGATAGAAGAAGGCGAACTGGATACCCCAGCAAGCGACGAAGAATAATTAACAATATTTGTTAAATTTTTTCGACACGGCCCTACCATTTGGTGGGGCTTTTGTTTATCTGAGCTAAATAACAGGCAATAAAAATCCCCACCTTCCTGGCAGGGATAACGGGAGAGAAAAATTGGTAATTATTGTTATGTGACGAAGCATTGCTGAACTATCGGATGATTTCAATAGCTTAAAAAGCCGCCTAACTTTAGCTTTCGCTTAATCAACTCACAACCATAACCAATAAAGAAAATACAATTCAACAAGTTAGACAGAAATCTACCCACTTCCACGTCAACTTAGTTTCCTTCGAGAAAAAATCATAGTGTGATTGGCATAAATTTACAGACTGAATAGTTTGTGAGTTTTTGAAGAAAATTGGAGTTTAGACAATAGGTTAAAGGTGGGAGAAATATAAAGATAAGTCGTTACCAACCCAACACATTGAGCAAAAAGAAAAATTTTCTTTCGCCCAATAAAAAACGCCCCAGTCAAAAGCTGACTGGGGCGGCTGAATCAGCCTAATCCAATAACGTGAAACAAAAGGTCTGAAAGATAGAACATCTTACCTCTGTACCCTACGAGTATTAATGTACAACAATTGGTCAGAATTGCAAAGAATTTTTGTAGTTTTTTTTCATGAAATTTTTATTAAGCAACATCAAAGTTAACTTTACGCTAGCTTTTTTAATCGCAAAAAAAAGCCAGCGTTTGTGCGCTGGCTCATAATTAATTGGTTATTTTGGTCTAAAAGTGACTAATGAGCTTGATCCCAGTTGTCACCGTGCCCTGCCTCTGCAACCAATGGTACTTTTAGCTCTGCTGCAGATTCCATCAATTTCTGTACTTTACTTTCAATTTCGGACAATGATGACTCTTCAACTTCAAAGACCAATTCATCGTGTACTTGCATTAACAACTTCACACGGCCATTGCCTTCTTCCTGAATCCACTGATCAACCAACAGCATCGCTTTCTTAATGATGTCCGCAGCTGTACCTTGCATCGGTGCGTTGATTGCCGCACGTTCAGCAGCTTTACGACGCATCCCGTTGCGCGATTTGATTTCTGGTAAATGCAAACGTCGACCAAAAATCGTTTCAACATAGCCCTTATCTGCAGCCGTGCTGCGCGTGTCTTCCATGTACTGCATAACGCCAGGGTAACGCTCAAAGTATTTATCCATGTAGGCTTGTGCTTCGCCGCGAGGGATACCAAGCTGCTTCGCCAAACCAAATGCACTCATGCCATAGATAAGCCCGAAGTTAACGGCTTTAGCACGACGACGCTGCTCGCTCGATACTTGTTCAATATCCAGACCCATAATTTCTGCCGCAGTTGCCGCGTGAATGTCTTTACCATCACGGAAGGCATCTAATAACGCTTGGTCGCCAGAAAGGTGAGCCATGATGCGCAGTTCGATTTGCGAGTAGTCGACCGCTAAGATCTTATGCCCAGATGGTGCGACAAACGCTTGGCGAATACGACGGCCGGCTTCGTTACGAATTGGAATGTTTTGTAAGTTCGGATCGGTAGAAGATAGACGACCTGTTGCGGTTACTGCTTGATGGTAAGAAGTATGCACACGCCCTGTTGTTGGGTTGATCATCTTCGGCAGCTTGTCCGTGTACGTCGATTTAAGCTTCGCCAAACCGCGATATTCCAAAATCAATTTTGGCAGTGGGTAATCTAAGGCAAGCTCTTGTAGCACTTCTTCATTCGTCGATGGTGTACCTGATGGCGTTTTCTTCACCACCGGTAAACCCATTTTTTCAAATAGGATGGCTTGTAATTGCTTTGGCGAGTTCATGTTGAACTCTTGCTCTGCAATTTCATACGCTTTCTTTTCAAGCTCATCAAGGCGAGCGGTAATCTCTACCGACTGCGCACTCAGCTTCATTTCGTCAATAAAGACCCCGGTGCGTTCAATGCGCGAAAGAACTGGCACCAACGGCATTTCAATCTCTTCGTACACTGTCTTCAGGCTTTCATCCTGCTCGATATTCGCAAACAAGCGATTGTGCAGACGAAGGGTCACATCCGCATCTTCTGCCGCGTATGGCGATGCTTGTTCCAACTCGATTTGGTTAAACGTCAGCTGATTTTTGCCTTTACCTGCAATTTGCTCAAAAGAAATGCAGCTGTGTTGTAGGAAGCGAAGCGCCAAGCTGTCCATATCGTGTTTACCGCCGACACTGTTGTAAATGTACGATTCCAACATCGTGTCGTGCTTGATACCTTTTAGCTCAATATCATAACGAGCCAATACAGACGCATCATACTTTAAGTTTTGACCAACTTTTGCTTTCGCTGCATCTTCAAGAATTGGCTTCAGCTGTCCTAGAACCCAATCACGATCAAGCTGTTCAGGTGCATCTAGGTAGTCATGTGCAACAGGCACATAAGCGGCAATGCCTTCATCGACAGCGAATGACAAACCAACCAGGTTCGCTAGCATGTAATCTAGGTTGTCGGTTTCCGTATCAAACGCAAACAACTCGGCCGTTTGAAGTTTGTCTAGCCACGCATTGAAGGTTTCTTCATCCAGAATCGTTTCATATTGGCTACGGTCGATTGTCACTGCGGAAGTTTCCATCTCAGCATGAGAAGAAGACATTTGAGCAGAGCCAGCAAGCTCAACAGCTTCTACCGACCCAGAACCACCTTCAAGTAGCTCGTTCAACCAAGATTTAAACGTCAGTTGACCATACAACTTCACTAGTTCGTCTTTATTTGGTTCCGCTTTCAGCAGTGATTCTGGCGTTTCTTCAAGTTCAACATCCAATTTAATGGTCGCGAGCTCGTACGACAGCATGGCATTTTCTTTGTTATCGATGAGCTTCTTCGCCATGGTTTTAGAACCACGGAAGCCAAGCGCAGCAATGTCATCGAGATTTTCATACAGCTTAGTCAGACCGCCAATACCTTGCAGTAGTGCGGTCGCTGTTTTGTCACCCACGCCTGGTACACCAGGGATGTTATCTACTTTATCGCCCATCAGCGCTAGGTAGTCGATGATTAACTCAGGTGGAATGCCAAACTTTTCAACCACACCTTCACGATCCATCACGACGTTCGTCATGGTGTTGATCAGGGTAATATTATCATCCACCAACTGCGCCATGTCTTTATCACCAGTACTGATCAATACAGGCATGCCCTTTTGTGATGCTTGATGCGCCAACGTACCAATGACGTCATCCGCTTCGACACCAGGAACACAGATCAGTGGTAAACCCATCGCGCGAATAACATTGTGCAATGGTTCAATTTGGCAACGCAGATCATCCGGCATTGGCGGACGATTAGCTTTGTATTCTGCATACATATCATCACGGAAGGTTTTTCCTTTCGCATCGAAAACCACCGCGATGCGCTCAGACGCAAACTGACGCATCATGCTGCGTAACATGTTCACGACACCGTAAACGGCATTAGTTGGAATTTCACCATTACTCATGGTGCCCGGGTAGGCGTGAAAAGCGCGATATAGGTAAGAAGAGCCGTCGATAAGGATCAACGGATTTTCAGGAATACTTGCCATAATTGTCTGTATCCAATTCAGTACTTGAGAGATCTGTCTAGGATGCCATGACTGCTGATCCGAATCTATCTTGTTCGCTCGATCTAGGTCGCGTAAATTTTTCGATTTTATTCACGAAGATAACCTCACCCTGTGGATAACTCTGTTTATAGAAATTATCCACTGGTTATCCAATGATAGAAAACACAAAAAACACGCGCGTTAAGTTATTGTTTTTAAATGTTTATTTCATAAAACGGCGAGAAGATCAACGATCCTTAAATGATCATCGTGTGTGGAAAAAATACGAATAGTGACGTCAAATAGAAATCGTAGAAAAGAAAAAAGCGACCCGAATGGGGTCGCCTAGCAGAAGTGGTAAAGCAAATTCTGTAAATAGAGCAGCTTAACCAAGAAGCTATAAATTACACTGGAAGCAATGTGAGCAATGTCGTGTCAAAAAGAATTCGTGCAAGTTCTCGGAAAAATGTTTCATCACTTCTCAACTTTCAGTTAATCAACTTCTGTTAATAAGTCATTCAACGTCCTTATGAACTCTTCCTCATTCCCTAAGACAGGTTTAATAATAATGATTCTCATTTCGTAGTCAACAGTTAAATGAGAAAAAATCTCATTTATTTTCACATCGCTTTAATGAAATGAACTCGAGATTCACGAAGATTAATTTTTTCTTCAAATTTTTCAATGATATAGCCATTCCTCAATAACAATCGAAGCATAGCAGGAAACTGATTTCGAGATTTCACTTTTAACGTGTTATAGCCTTGCTCAGCCGCCCAATCTTCTTGTGCTTCCAAAAGTAATTGTGCCACGCCTTCATTTCGAGCCTCAGGAACGACACCACCCAACCAGCTATAGAAAACACCATCCTCTAATTCGTAACCTATTTTGAAGCCGACAATCGTGCCATTTTTTTCTGCAACGAGGATTAAACTGTTTTTCTCTTCTAAACGTTGAGTCATGGAGTCTACCGTTTCTCCTTTCGAAAATTCGGTAACACGTGCCACAACTTGAAGTGCTTCTTCCAATGTGCCTTCACGAATCAGCATTGTCATTGTTCTCTTCTCCAAAATAAAAATACCCAAGCACCTTGGATTGTTACTGTTGTAATCCGCCTGAGGTTACTTGGGTATATACAGACGAACAACTCTTGTTGGTCTGGTGTTTCTCACTGAGCGATAATTACTCTTCAGTCGCTTCCGGAGTACGATTTAGGTGTTGAGCAGTTTGTGCATTCTCTTCTGCCAACCACTCAGCCACATCTTTCGCAAAGTACGTTAAGATGCCGTCAGCACCTGCACGTTTGAAGCACAGTAGTGATTCCATCACAATTTCGCGCTCTTTGAGCCAGCCATTCATGATCGCCGCTTTATGCATCGCGTACTCGCCAGATACTTGATAAGCAAACGTCGGTACCTGAAGTTCGGTTTTTACTCGGCGAACTACATCTAAGTATGGCATACCAGGTTTAACCATCACCATGTCCGCACCTTCATTGATGTCTAGCGCCACTTCATGGATCGCTTCGTCAATGTTTGCTGGGTCCATTTGGTAGTTTTTCTTGTTGCCGCCTTTTAGATTTGAAGAAGAGCCAACCGCATCACGGAATGGTCCGTAGTAGTTCGACGCGTACTTAGCCGAGTAAGCCATGATTTGTGTATGAATGTAGCCCGCATTTTCTAATGCTTCGCGGATCTTACCAATACGGCCATCCATCATGTCTGAAGGCGCGACGACGTCAGCACCCGCTTCAGCGTGAGACAAAGCCTGCTTAACCAGTACTTCCGTGGTTTCATCATTCATTACGTAACCATCTTCATCGATGATGCCGTCTTGGCCGTGCGTCGTGAATGGGTCAAGTGCCACATCTGTGATCACACCGATTTGAGGAATATGTTCTTTAAGCGCACGTACTGCTCGCTGAACCAAACCTTCTGGGTTGTAGGCTTCAGTAGCACATAAGCTTTTAGCGTCTTGGTTTACGACAGGGAAAAGCGCGATTGCTGGAACACCTAGATTTGCAAGGTATTGCGCTTCTTCTAGCATTAAATCAATCGACAAACGCTCTACACCCGGCATGGACTCCACGCTCTCACGACGATCTTTACCCATTAGGATGAACATTGGGTAAATCAGATCATTAACAGAAAGTTGGTTCTCAGCCATCAAACGACGACTAAAATCGTGCTTACGTAAACGACGCATACGGCGTGCAGGGAATGGACCTTGAATTGATACAGACACCATTTTCTCCTTGTCTGGACGGTTATGATGATCAAATCATCTGGTGAACAAAATCATATCACTCTTGATGCATGTTGCGAGTGACAATCTGGAAAAAGGTAATGAAAAAAACTGAAAATGACCCAGCACTCACACTCAAGTATACTTCGAATACGAAACCAACCATGAAGCACAGAGAGTAACGATGATCGATACCCACGCGCACATCTATGCCAGCGAATTTGATAATGACCGCGATGAAGTAGTACAACGCGCCTTAGCGCAAGGCATTAATAAGATCCTGTTGCCAAACATCGATCTGGACTCTATTGAGCCCATGCTACAAACCGAAGCGGCGTATCCTGACGTGTGCCACTCAATGATGGGACTCCATCCTTGCTATGTGGATAACAACGTTGAGCAAACGTTGGAAGTCATCCGCGGCTGGTTTGAGAAACACAAGTTTATTGCGGTGGGCGAAATTGGTATCGACCTGTATTGGGACAAAACCTATCGCGCCGAGCAAGAGATGGCGTTCGTAGCTCAACTTAACTGGGCAAAAGAGATGGATTTACCGGTCGTGATCCACACTCGTGATTCGATTGAAGAAACACTCACTTTGCTAAGACAAGAGCAAGATGGTCGTCTGCGTGGTGTATTCCACTGTTTTGGAGGCAGTTTAGAAGAAGCGCAAGCAATCAATGAGCTAGGCTTCCACTTAGGCTTGGGTGGCGTATCGACCTTTAAGAATGGCGGGATGGATCAAGTCATTCCACATTTGGATATGCAGTGGGTCATTTTAGAAACCGATTGTCCATACTTAGCGCCTGTACCGCACCGTGGTAAGCGTAATGAACCAGCCTACACTTCTCTCGTTGCACAACGTGTTGCCGACTTGCGTGATGTCGATGTCGCAACTATCGATGCAATAACGACTGAAAATGCCAAAAATCTGTTTAATATTTAATTCACGAAAATTGAAAAAAGCGACGAAATCAACGTCGCTTTTTTATTACCTAAACTATTGAATGAATGATTCAACCTATTGAAATAATAGAACAACCCACACAAAGTTATTGATAAACATAATAATTAACTAGCAACTCTACTTACCTCTCATATCGCCACTTTACTTCGTCTGTTTTGCAAAACTGTCGACAATTAGACATATTCTTTTTCTATACTGCTTTATGCCCATTAATTAGCACAAATGTAAAACAGCATGAATATGGAAGTTGAAGTGTGTACACATGGTGCTTACTTACAACGCGTACCGCGCAGTTTTTTTCAAAAGCTGCTGGGCATCAAGGAAGTATACGTATGCACAAAGTGTGGTTACGTCATGAAAGTTAAGTAGTTAGCCCAAGAAACAAACCAACCGCAAAAAAAGCGGCTCAATTGAGCCGCTTTTTACATCTACAGTAAACTTATTCTTCGGTTTCCGCTTCTGCCTCTTCGCCTCGACGCGTATAAAAACGCGCAAAGAACAAACCGACTTCAAACAGTAAACACATCGGAATAGCGAGTAAGGTTTGCGAGATCATGTCTGGTGGCGTTAACACCATGCCTACGACAAACGCCGCCACAATGATATAAGGCCGTTTCTGTCTTAGATCTTCTGGAGTGGTGGCACCAGTCCAACACAACAAAATGATCGCAACAGGCACCTCAAACGCGATACCAAACGCCATAAATAGTGCTAGGACAAAATCGAGATAGCTAGAAATGTCGGTCGCAAACTCTACACCACCCAATGAGATAGCAGTAAAGAAGCCAAACACTAGTGGAAACACCACAAAATACGCAAATGCCACACCGCAATAAAACAGCAGTGAGCTGGAAAACAGCAACGGCATAATCAAACGACGCTCATGTTTGTATAAGCCAGGAGCAACAAAGGCCCAAACTTGATACAAAATAAACGGCACCGCAATAAATACCGAAGCGATTAACGTCAACTTCAGTGGCGTGAAAAAGGGTGAAGCCACATCCGTAGCAATCATGGTCGCGCCTTCAGGTAGACGCTCTACTAAAGGTGCGGAAACAAACTCGTAAATATGGTTAGAGAAATAAATTAGTCCGACAAACACGACCAACACTGCCAAAATTGAGCGCAGTAGTCGGTTGCGAAGCTCCAACAAATGACTAATTAAAGGTTGTGTCTGCTCGACGGTAGACATGGCAAACCTCTTATTAAAAACCAGATCAAAAAGGAGCTACCAATCACTAGTAGCTCCTCCTAATGAGACTATTCGGCTTTCTTATCTGCCGCTGTAACCTTCCTCTCTTCCGCTTTCTCTACCTTTTCTGCTGCTGGCTCTGTTTTTACAGGCTCAGCCTCTGAATCGGTGTTCTTTGCGTAAGGACGATTTACAGATTGCGCTGCTTTCTTCAATTCTTCGACTGAAGATTTCAACTCAGGGGACAAATCATCCATCCCCATTTGCTCTGCTTTGCGCAAGTTTTCTTGCAGCTCTTGGACTTTCAGCTCGTGTGACAATTCGTCTTTGACGCTATTTGCCATACTCTTAGCGGCACCGATAAAGCGAGACACGCTGCGAATAGCATGAGGCAAACGCTCCGGCCCAAGAACGACCAGACCAACAACAGATATTAATACCAGTTCCCAAAAACCGATATCAAACACGTTTTATGCCTGCTCTTTATCTTTTTTCGTTTCAGGAGCAGCTTCTTTTTTCTGCTGCTCTTCTAAACTTTTTGGTTCGAAGTCTGCGTCTTTGTCATTTTTCGCAGGTTCATCTTCGCTCATCGCTTTTTTGAAGCCCTTAACGGCACCACCCAGATCGCCACCGATACCGCGTAGTTTCTTAGTTCCGAATAGCAATACAACAATTACAGCAATGATTAGAAGTTGCCAAACACTGATACCACCCATTCTCTTTACCTCGGGTCTTTAAATAAACAAAAATATTTCAAGAGTTTAACGTCTATTGACGATAAGCTCGCCAACTAAGCAGCCAAAATGTGACACCTGCGATACCGCTGGCCAACGAAAGCTGCTCAAAAGCATTGTTCACCAATATTGCCGAGCATACGACTAAAGTGGCGCCAACGCCAAATAAAAACTTTCCTGTCGCCTGCTGGCGCTTGCTCTGACGATACCCTTGGTAAAGCTGATCCATGCGTTGGTTCATCGCTTTACCTTGTTTCAGGCTATCGTAAAGCAGCTCTGGCAGTTCCGGTAACTTCTCCGCCCAAAATGGTGCGCGATCTTTAATCGCATTCACCAAAGCTTGCGGCCCAACTTGATTCATCATCCATTCTTCAAGGAATGGTTTTGCGGTCTCCCACAAATCAAGCTGAGGGTACAGCTGCCTACCAAGACCTTCCACGTACAGCAGCGTTTTTTGCAGCAATACAAGCTGTGGCTGAACCTCCATATTGAATCGACGTGCCGTGTTGAACAAATTCAACAGCACATGACCAAAGGAGATTTCGCACAGTGGCTTAGCAAAAATAGGCTCACACACAATGCGAATCGCGAACTCAAACTCATCGACATTGGTATCGGCAGGCACCCATCCTGAGTCCACATGTAACTCCGCCACTCGGCGGTAGTCTCGATTGAAAAACGCCAGGAAGTTTTCCGCCAGATAACGCTTGTCTTCACTATTAAGTGTACCAACGATTCCGCAATCTAGCCCGATCCACATTGGGTTCTCTGGATGTTCGGGTTTGACGAACACGTTCCCCGGATGCATATCGGCATGGAAGAAGCTGTCTCGGAACACCTGAGTGAAGAACACACTCACGCCGCGCTCCGCGAGCAATTTCATATTGGTGCCATTTGCTTTCAAGCCATCAATATCAGAGACTTGAATGCCGTATATTCGCTCAGAAACCATGACAGTTTCATTACTGAAGTCAGGAAAAACTTCAGGAACATACAATTCTTCGCTGCCTTCAAAGTTGCGGCGCAACTGAATGGCATTCGCCGCTTCACGTCGTAAGTCGAGTTCATCAAGCAATGTTTTCTCGTACTCACGTACAACTTCAACCGGTTTCAAACGACGTGCTTCAGGCATCGCTCCGGCGACTATACGCGCCATTCGGTGCATCAGTTTTAGATCTGAATCAATGACCGGGCGAATATCTGGGCGGATAACCTTTAATACCACTTCTTGGTTAGAGTCTTTTAAACGCGCAGTATGCACCTGAGCAATCGACGCAGACGCCAGTGGTTTGATATCAAACTCGGTAAACCAGTTTTCTAACGGGCCACCTAATGCCTGCTCCATCTGCTTTTTTGCTAGCTCACCATCAAATGGCGCCACTTGGTCTTGAAGCAAAGCCAGGGGATCAGCAATGTGCGGAGGAAATAAGTCACGGCGCGTTGACATCATCTGACCGAACTTAATCCAAACTGGTCCCAGCTCTTGCAACGCTAAACGCAGGCGCTCACCGAGTGGTTTTTCTGGATGCTTGTTCTTAATCCAGAACAGGCTTTTGCGCAGTAATAACGGAGCTTTAGTCAGTTGGTGATCGGGAAGCAGCTCATCTAAGCCGTATTCCAGTTGTACTTTGGCGATGTGGTATAAACGCTTTAGTTCTGCTGGCGTCATGGTTTCTCCAATGCCGGCTTATCTGCATCCAGCTTATTCAGCAAAGCAGTCAAGCGAGCTTCAACGCGAGAAGCCTGGCTGCGAACCTCATCAACCTGGTCGCAAAAATACACCACTTCTAGAGGAGCAGGTGCCAACTTCCACTCTTCAGTCACTACTTGAGCAAGATGACGCTGGTGTTTCTCTGCTTGAGATACGAGGAAGTTGCCTATGTTTTTTGAACCTTGCACAAAGGTATGTGCGGCGACATCGCCAGTTACGCGAGACAACCACTCTTCAACATCTGGCTTGCAATCCACCATCAACTGAGAGAATTTCTGCGCCAATTGAATATCGCCTTCAAGCTCGAGTTTATCTTGTTTAATAAGGCGAGTGATGTTGGCCTGGTCACGCAGCTCTGGCAACACGCTCAAGTTGAGCGATAAGTAGCAGTTTGGCTGTCCTTCATAATGACCGAGCACATCAATTTGCTGACTAAAAACGAACGTCAGTGTTTTATTGATCTCTTTCAGGTGAACTTGAATAACTTGACCTTTTAGACGCGCTAAACGACGGCCCAATGCAGGGTCGTCTTTGATCAGAGTATTCAGTGACGTTTCAATCACAGCGGTGATAAGTGGTTCAAATGGCATGCCGTTAACCCTTAGAATTTATAACCGCGATGCAAAGCCACAATACCACCAGTTAAGTTGTAGTATTTGGTGTTTTCAAAACCTGCGTCTTGCATCATGCCTTCCAGCGTTTCTTGGTCTGGATGCATACGGATTGACTCCGCTAGGTAGCGGTAACTCTCTGAGTCATTCGCAACTAGCTCACCGATTCTCGGCAATAAGTGGAATGAATATGCGTCGTATACTTTCGATAACGGCTCTAGCACTGGTTTTGAAAATTCCAACACCAATAGACGGCCGCCTGGCTTCAGTACGCGGAACATTGAACGAAGCGCTTTGTCTTTGTCAGTCACATTACGCAAACAAAAACTGATGGTGATGACATCAAAATAATCATCTGGGAACGGCAGTTCTTCTGCGTTGGCTTGAACGTAATGCACGTTACCCACAATTCCGTTATCGCGCAGTTTATCGCGGCCAACGTTAAGCATTGAATTATTGATATCAGCGAGGATGACATGGCCTTCATCGCCAACAATGCGCGAGAATTTCGCCGTTAAATCACCCGTACCACCACCTAGGTCAAGAATACGTTGGCCAGGGCGAGCACCACTACAATCGATAGTGAAGCGCTTCCAAAGGCGGTGAATACCACCAGACATCAGGTCATTCATGATGTCGTATTTTGTTGCCACGGAGTGGAATACTTCGGCAACCTTAGTCACTTTTTCGTCTTTTGCCACTGTAGAGAAACCAAAGTGGGTGGTTTCATTCTCTAACGCTGTATTGGATTGCAAACTTGTGTCCGTCATTCTAATTCCTCTTAGGCAGCGCTTTTTCTCTGCGGGGCGTTTGCTGACAAATAAAATCGCCCACTGCACTGCGGGCGATTAGTTTACTTTATCCTCAGCCGGATGTCTTTCTACTAACGGGTCATTTTCTGAAAATGAATCACTCTGCGCTAACTGTGCGAGGTCAGAAGAAATTGGTCGTTTGATTTCAACCCCAAGGTGCTTAAAGCTTTCGGCTTGACGAATCACATTCCCACGCCCTGTGGCAAGCTTGTTCATTGCGCCTTGATAGCTTTGATTCGCCTTATCCAGCGCACCGCCGAGCCCTTCCATGTCGTCCACAAACAATCGTAATTTGTCGTAGAGTTTTGTCGCGCGCTGCGCAATCATTTTGGCGTTTTCATTCTGCCGTTCATTGCGCCATAGATTATCAATGGTGCGCAGTGCCACCAGCAACGTTGTTGGGCTCACCAAAATGATGTTTTGCTCCATCGCGTCTTTGATCAAACTTGGATCGGCTTGAATCGCAACTTGGAACGCAGGCTCAACCGGAATAAACATCAGCACATAGTCCAAACTCTGAATACCTTTGAGTTTGTGGTAGTCCTTCATGCTTAAACCCTTAATGTGCGCACGCAGTGCGGCTAAGTGCGCACTCAAAGCTTGGTCTCGCTCGGCATCAGTTTCGGCGTTGAAATAGCGCTCATAGGCGACCAGCGCCATTTTGGAATCCACAACCACTTGTTTGTTTTGTGGGAGATGAACAATCACATCAGGTTGGTAGCGCTTGCCTGCTTCATTTTGCAAATTCACCTGAGTCTGATATTCGTGCCCTTCACGCAGTCCCGACTCGGCAAGCACCCTCGCGAGCACCACTTCCCCCCAATTACCTTGCTGCTTGTTGTCCCCTTTCAACGCTTGGGTCAAATTAACCGCTTCTCGCGTCATTTGCTCATTCAAACGTTGCAGGTTTTTGAGCTCATGCACTAAGGTATGGCGCTCTTTAGCTTCTTGGCTAAAGCTGTCATTAACGTGCTTTTTGAATCCTTCTAGCTGCTCTCGGAGCGGTGACAACAAACCTTCCAAACTCTGACGGTTTTGCAAGTCGACCTTCGCGGTTTTTTCTTCAAACAGTTGGTTGGCCAAGTGCTCAAATTGCTGTTTCAGGCGCGCTTCCGCTTGCTCTAGAATTTGCAGTTTTTCGGCATTGGCTTGGTTGATTTGCTCATGACGTGCTTGCTGCTCACGTAGTTGCGTTTCTAAACGTGATTTGTGCTCACGCATCTGGCCAAGCTCATCAAAGTATTGCTGGCGCTCTTGCTTTACAGCCTCGAAGTAACGCAGTTTTTCCATTGCGGCCATCAGCTTTCCGTGTGTTTGGCGTACTTCAAACGCAGCTTTATCGCGCTCATCATCTAATTCATCCAACTCTTGCTGGGCATCAGCAAGGCTTTGTTTAACCTGTTCAAGCTGCTGTTGGTGAAGCTGCTTTTCTGAAACAAGTTGTTGTTCGAGAAGCTGAGTTTGGGTGATAAAACGCTGTTTCACCCACCAACCGACGGCGACACCACTAAGCGTGGCAGCGCAAAGAGAAGAGAGAATGAGAGATTGGTACTCAAGAATCCATTGCATAATAGCGAGTTAGCCTGTGTTTTGTATCTATAACAATGGTATTTAGACACTGGATAAATGTCCAGTTTGTTGGATGAAAAATCCTCGCATACACTAGGCCTTCCTATAATATTCTTTCTTCCGCTCAAATGAACCAGACCGAGCGGCACATCATCACGCAGAGGCATCATGAACGAGCGTCGCGCCCTAGGATTTGGGCTCTCAGCAGTATTACTTTGGTCTACCGTTGCAACCGCATTTAAACTCACGTTGGCAGAATTTACGCCAATCCAAATGCTGTGCATTGCCAGTATCGTCTCTGCGATTGCGCTGACGATAATCTGTGGTGTGCAAGGCAAGTTGGGCCAGTTAAGTGCCACCTTCCTCTCAAATCCTTGGTATTACCTACTGCTTGGGTTGATTAACCCCTTGGCGTATTACGTCATTCTCTTTAAAGCGTATGACTTGCTGCCTGCATCCCAAGCCCAAGCGATCAACTACAGCTGGGCCATTACCTTGACGCTAATGGCTGCTGTTTTCTTAGGGCAGAAGATCCGTGCTAAAGATTGGCTCGCTTGCGGTTTTAGCTATGTAGGCGTGATTGTGATTGCCACGCAGGGCAATGTTCTCGGCATGCAATTCGAGAGCCCGTTGGGCGTGGGACTGGCGCTGCTATCGACACTGTTGTGGGCTGGTTACTGGATTTTAAACACCAAAAATAAGGCCGACCCTGTGGTTGGTGTATTACTTGGTTTTTTGGTCGCTATTCCATTTACCATTGGTTTAAGTATTTATGAAGGTGCGAGCTGGCAGGCAATCTCAATTAAAGGCTGGGCAGCGGTGACGTATGTCGGGCTATTTGAAATGGGGATTACTTTCGTCCTATGGCTAAGCGCCCTCAAATCGACGCAAAACACAGCCCGCATCAGTAATCTGATCTTTGCTTCGCCATTCATCTCACTGATGCTATTGGCAACCATCATTGGTGAAGAAATTCATCCATCAACCTTGATTGGTTTAATACTAATCATCAGTGGATTAGTGGTCCAACAAGTATCGTGGGGTAAAAAAACCAAAGCCATGAGCACTTCTCAATGATGAACAAAAAACCTCAATAAACGATGCAATGAGTTGGATAAAAAAGAGATATAGCTAACAGTTTAATGATAGAAAGCGCCTTACGCTGCTGGGAATTACCTAAGCGTTGGATACGATACCAACACGGCCCAATAGCTTAAGCTAGATTCTAATACCACTATCTTTGGGCGCTTCAGGACACGTTATTAATTATGTTTCGCTTCGCTATTCCTTCGCCTTTGATGGCAGACTGGCAACAGGCTCTGCAACAATGCTGTGATGCTACTCAAGCTCAGGGACAACTTTATACTCTGAGCGATACCCAGCAGTGGCTATCAACTGAGGTGTCCACCTCGGTTCAAAATCATTGCGCTATCGTCGAAGTGGTAGTGCAAGTTGCCGATCAATTTAAACCGACAGACTTGACGATAAGCCACACATCCTTTGGACAGCAAACCTTGAGCATAGGTCCAATCTGGCTACCAAATGGCGATCTGTTTGCCGTATTAGCGCTAACTCACCCTGACGATCAAATCACGGTAGTGTCTGCTTGGCTGAGTGCATTAGTGGGGCGAATGAGCTTTGATGTCAGCTCACACTACCAGCAAGAACGAACACGCCATCAAACTGCAGCGACCACACCATTACCGACGCTGCAAGAGTTTATCGACTGTCTTGAAGACCATATTTGGATAAAAGGCATGGATGGTCTTTATTCGATGACCAACCGAAGCGTAGAAAATGCGTGGCAAAAGACCAACAGTGAGATCATCGGCAAAGATGATTTCGCACTATTTAGCCACGAGCGAGCAGAGAAGTTCATTGAGGCCGATAACTTGGTCGTGGCGACAGGCACGCTGAACATCGTCGAAGAATGCCGCCAAATTGATGAAAACAATAACCCAACTTGGCTAGAAACCATTAAGTCTCCTGTTCGTGATAATGACGGAAACTTAATTGGTATTCTGGGCATGACGCGCAACATCACACGCCGGAAAATGGTCGAAACGCAACTCTCATTGGCGTCCAAAATTTTTAATAATTCACAAGAAGGCATGGTCATTACTGATCGCAATGCCAACATCATTGATGTAAACACAGCCTTTACTCAAATCACCGGCTATCGCTCTGAAGAGGTGATTGGAAAGAACCCCAGAATTCTGCGCTCAGGTCATCATGACCAAGGCTTCTATAAACAGTTGTGGCATCAACTCGAAACCAAAGGTCAATGGAAAGGCGAGTTCATCAACCGAAAGAAAGATGGCAGCATTTACCCGCAGTTAGCGACCATTAGTGCCGTAATGGACGATAAAAATCATCTCATTAACTACATCTGTGTATTTGAAGATATTTCCGTGCGTAAAGCGCACGAAGAAAAACTGCAGCGCATGGCCTTTTATGATCCGTTAACGAATCTGCCTAATCGCACCCATTTACTTAGCTTGCTTGAGCAACACATTGAAACCGGGCACAAGAACCAACAGACGTTTGCCACCCTATTTCTAGATATCGACCATTTCAAACACATCAACGATAGCATGGGTCACTTTTGTGGTGATCAGTTGCTGTCTAAGTTGGCTATCCGTCTGCAAGATATTCTTCACTTAAATGCGCATGTGGCTCGCATTGGCGGCGATGAGTTCGTGATCATTTTGCCGGACGTCCACAGTGATGTGGCTTTGCTGGAAACCGTCGGCGATATTCTCAGCGTTTTCCAACAACCATTCGACTTGGCAAATCACGACTCACTGCGCGTCTCGACCAGTATTGGCATAGCCTTATACCCAAGAGACGGCCAAGACAGCGAAACCTTACTCAAAAACGCAGATACGGCGATGTACTTAGCGAAGAAAAATGGGCGCAACGGCTACGCATTTTACTCACCAGATTTAACCGATAAATCGGTATCCCATGTGCGCATTCAATCTGCTTTACATCAAGCGATAGAAAAGCAGCAACTTCGATTAGAGTTCCAGCCACAATATAACTTGGAGCAACATGCGATTGTTGGCGTTGAAACCTTATTACGCTGGCAGCACCCCGAATTTGGCCTTGTACCACCAGCCGACTTTATTCCAATTGCAGAAAAAACGGGGCTTATCCAAAGCATTGGCGAGTGGGTCTTGCTACACGCTTGTCAGCAAGGAAATGCTTGGCTGGAACAAGGCGTTGAGTTTGGCAGAATTGCGGTTAATGTGTCGGCATTACAGCTTCAGCAATCGAATTTCATTCAGAGATTGAGCGATATCCTCAATCAAACCGGTTTTCCTGCTCAACGGCTGGATTTGGAGATCACCGAGAGCTTTTTACTGATCGACCCTCAACAAGCCATTGCGTCGTTAAATCAACTAAGAGGGTTAGGCATCGAGATTTCTCTGGATGATTTCGGCACAGGCTATTCGTCTTTGTCTTATTTGAAAGGTTTACCCATCAATAAGCTGAAAATTGATCGTTCGTTTGTCAGTGATGTACCCAGCAACAGCGATAGCAATGCGATTGTAAATGCGATTATCGCCATGGGCAAAACACTGTCGTTGAAAGTCGTAGCGGAAGGAATAGAAACTCAGGAGCAAGCCGATTACTTGTTCGAAAAAGGCTGTGTTTACGGTCAAGGGTATCTTTTTAGCCGACCAGTAAGTTCGGAAAAACTTTTTCGTTGAGCCAGCTTGTCGCCCAAGTCATTCTCGTGGAGCCACATCCTCGGGGATGGTTTGGCTTGGTTGACTTTGAGTTGATTGACACAGCTCCAGACGCTCAACCAAAATATTAATGCAGACCAATAGCGGTACACCGATTAAGAGCCCCATACCGCCCCAAAGCCAACCCCAGAACACGAGCCAAACGAAGATCACTAACGGATTTAAATTGAATCTTTTCCCTAATAACGTTGGCGTGACAAACTGACTTTCAATCAAGTTGATCAACAAATAGATAGACACCACAGTGAGCATAAAACTGACCGACTCCAACTGCAGATAAGCCACAAAACCGAAACTCACCATGGAGATGACTGGGCCAAGATACGGCGCAAAATTCATCACGCCAGCAAACGCGCCCCACAAGAACGGGTCCTCAAGGCCTAAAACAAAAAACACCGCCCCAACACTCAACCCAAGTCCCGCATTCACCAACGTGATAGTACCAATGTATCGAGATAGGTCTTTCTGTAGTGCTTTGACCAGTTCAATCGCTTGGCGCTGCTTGGCAAACCCATGCAAGTACGACACTGACTTTCGAAATAAGCTGCGTCCGTGATTGAGCATAAAATAAACCATAAACAGCACGATCATCGCTTGTGTCAAAATGGTCGGCGTCGTGGTCGCGAGTGTCTTCACCAAAGAAAATACGGTATTGTTCCCGACTTCATCCATACCCATATCGCTGGCAATATTCAGCGGCGTATTAAGGTGATCCGCCGAGGCTTGAGTCACTTCGCTCACTTCTTGCGACACATTTTTCACGATACTGGGTAGTTCAGACCACCACTGCTTGGCAGGCTCCGACATGGCAGCAAGGCCAATAATTGAAGCACCAACCAAGAATGACAGAGTCACCACGACGGTAATCGCGCGCGGTAAACCTTTGTCTTCAAGATAGTTAATGAAAGGACTGCATAACAGCGAAATAAAGGTACTAAGCACAATAGGTAACAAGATTGGCTTAGCAAAATACAGCCCAGGAACGAGCAATAAGACAAGAAGGGTTGCACCAATCGCGGTGTTGGCAGGAATGTTCAATTTCGCTGTCATAAAAAGGCTCAAGGTCGGTAGGAATAATTATCGGCGAAAGCCGTTATTGGGATTGCTCGGCTTCTGTTTCTGTCGCGGTCTCTTCTGTCGAAGCAGTATTGCTTGCTTGTGGTTCAGCATTTTGACCTTGTTCTACGCCCGACTGGTTAGAAGACGCTGCCATAACTGGCTTGGCAAGCGAATCCGTTAGTTCGGAGACACTACTCGCCAATAGCCCCATGGAAGAGATAGAGGAAGTCAGTCGAGACAATCGACCCGCTTTGGCAGCGGTAACGGCAACGACAGCACTAATACCTAGCGTCGTCCAAGGATTTTCTTTCACAAACTTCTTAGTGGTAAACGTGAACATTTCCATCGACAAGCAGCATTGATCTAAAGATGCCTTACCTTCCATCCGCTTGATTCGCATGGCTCGATTGAGCTTTTGTAGCGAGCGCATCCCACCCCTCCTGCAACTGTTCTGTCGTATTTTTGAATCCAAGGAAACCAACTAAACGCTTCTGCCACCAAGCTAAAGACAATAATGCCAAACCTAAGGACGCAATAAATACGCCCACTGCAACATACACGTTAGCGGTCAGCTGATAAGCCACCACACCAGAAGCAAGGCACAAACTGAACACGAACAATACCGACAATAAGGTAAAAACAATGGTGCACAGCAAAATCTGTCGCGCTGCGGACGCATTAACTTTCACCTCCAAGAGGAACAAATCCAACGTTGAACCCGACCACGCTTTCAGCGATTGAGTCAATTGGTCCAGTTGTGAAAGAATACTGCTCAAACCATTGATGGTTTGTTGGATATCCTGCTCTTCTGCCCCACTTGGGGCTCGACCGCTGTCTGCTGCGGCCGAGCCTGGTTGCTGGTTGGTGACTTGTCCGGAGTTATTCATTGGAACCCTCGCCTTCTGTTATGTGGCTTAATCCGTTGGACCGTGATTATTTGATCAGCTTCGAAACCGCCCAACCCGCAAGGAAGGCACAACCAATGCTCAGCAATGGACGCTCCTTGATAACGTTCTCTGCCGACTTGGTCGCCTGCTGAACGTGTTCCGCGCCCACATCAAATTTCTCTTTAGCTTGGTCTTTCATTGCGCCGACGGCTTCCGTCGTGGCTTGCTCCGCTAAGTGATATGCTTCTTCTAACTGCTCTTGAGGTTTTACTGTGCTTTCTTTTGTTGTAGCCATAACTAGCCTCCGTTGATGAGTTGAGTAGTAAATCAAGTGAAACAACTTTTGAACTCACTTACTCACTACAAAGCCATATCCGTGCCAAAAATATAAGCAATTGTTTTTATTTGGTTTTTATTTTGTTTCACGACAAATCCTTATCTGTACGTGTAATTCTTTCCAGACTTCCCCAACATTCTTGTAATTTTTTCTTAGCGCCTCGTCTGCAACCCTCCAATTCTTGCGCAATAAACTCATAACCAATTGATTAATAGAAAAATAACATTCATTGGCATACAACCTGCAACTAAAGATGAAACATCTGTGTTTGTTCCCCATACGTACAAACACTCCCATCACCAACCAAATCAGGAGTGAGATATGAAAAATGAAAATATCGCCTCAATCATTGAGCTTATCGAGAGCGGAAATGACATTTACAACAAGGCCATTGAGAACATTGACAACACTTCTTTGAATAATGTGTTGGTAGAACTGCTTAGAGTACGTGAGCGAGCGGTGCTTGAGCTTACTCCCTACACATTGGCAAATAACCAGGAAGACTCTGCCGACGACACTCCGGTTTCCTACACCATTAAAGCGCGTGAGGTATACAGCGATGTGATGAAGGAGGTGTCTTCTGACAAAGAGTCCATGTATTTGGAACAGCTCGAAGGTGTTGAAAGCAAGGTGCTCAAAGAGATCGAAAACCTAATTACTAGCCACCCAGAGCAAGCGGATAATTCGGTTCTACTGAAAGTTCGCAGTGATATCAAAAGCTGTAAAGAAAAGCTCAGCAGCATCAGCCTTATCAGCTGATCCATAGTGGTCGCCTTTGCAATCAAGCGCTGGCAGAGAAAATGGCCAACTCGTTTTGGCCATTTCTGATAAGACCACAGGCACCTCAATACAACCAAAACTAGAAAACACTAAACCGAGTAATCAACACGGTAGTCATAAATAAAGAGGTCAGTATGACATTGGATAATAATCGAGTAAGGGAGCTACTCGTAAAAATGACACACCATCGCCAAACGTGTTTGCCTCTCGTTAATCCGCAATCGCATATGACACTCGCAAGAGCGGCGTATCGATTCGTTAAAATAGAAAAAGTGATGATCAAAAAGATGGCGAAGTTGTTCTTCGACCAAGATGGTGAACAATTCATTGCAGAAAATGCCACCGAATACGGCGTTGCCGAATTAGGTAATTACAAAGAAATGCATTTCATGAACAAGTTGTTGTTAGATGATTTAAAAGCGCTACTCAGAGCCATTGACGACACTAACTTAACGGCGCTTGTTTCTTACTGGTTAGCTGCTTTACAAGTCGAAAACGATGAAATTGAAAAGCACTTACCCCAGGGTGAGTAGTCATACTCACCCCCTTCTTCCTTTCACTTCGAGAACGATAAATAGACGCTCTCTCAGATACAAAAAATGCCGATATAAAAAAGCCGCTGCACCTACGCAGCGACCTTATTGGTTCCCTCAAAACTATGACTAAACCGGTAAACAAAGGCGCGCAATAAAGCACTAGGCAAATCGCGCGTTATCCACTGCTTATCTGTTTTAAAGCTAAGCCGATTTACTTCTCCCGCTTGGGACAAATACGTTCAACGATTTTGGACGAAGCTTGATCGCTAATTGCTCATCAGAATAAAGCTCACCATCAATCACATACTCAATCGGTTTGTTCGCAGAAATAGTGACATTCTGAGCCGTCGCGTATTGAAAATGAGTCGATTCCTCCTGCGCACCTACGCTGGTTAATGTCAGATCAGACAATGCGATGAGGCGTCCGCCTAAAGATTCGGTGTTATCTAAATACGTGATATGCAGCTTGCCATCGTCAGGCTGCGGAGCACCACCACCTTGCGCGAGCAACGTACTAAAAGGAGCGATATTCGCAACGACAAAGCTATGAACTTCTAGCGTTTGTGATCCATTTTCGCGGTTTCCATCTTCAAATGGCGCATCCATCGCAACAGTCAACGTCTGCGTCTCTTCCGCCACCACCGCGTTAAAAAAGCCCGTTAAGTAGGCCAATTGTCCAAAGGTGTTTTTCTCTTCTCGCTGCGCATGCTCGATCATTTTCTGCTCTAGGCCAATACCTAGGACTAACAATATAAGCCTCTGATTACACTCCGCCGTATCAATACGTTGGCAGTGACCTGCTAGCAATGCTTCACACGCTTTTTCGACTGGTGAGAATTTTGCGCCAACTCCATAGAGCACATGACACAACGCATTGGCGGTTCCGAGCGGAACAATGCCGAGTTTTATGTCGGTACCTACCAGCTGGCTCGCCACTTCCGTCACTGTGCCATCGCCACCCGCTACGATAATTTGCTTAGCCCCACTTTCTTTTGCCTGTTGTGTTAGCTGCTCGGCGCTGAGATTTGTGGTGGTTTGATGAATACTCAAGCGATATTTTTTGGTTAGTTCACGAATCAAGTGCTGTTTGTTTTCCTCCCATTTGCCGCCACCTGCAACAGGGTTAACCACCATCCAAGTGGATTGATCCAGATCCAGTACGCCTTTTTCACTTATCGCTCGTAACGTTTTGATCTGCAATTTATTCAATCTCGCGGTACTGCGCACGTCATTGATTTTTTTCATCACAGATTCAACCGTCAGCGACGGGTCTTTGCTCAGTAGATACGCCGCAACAACAAACACCGAACGACCGCGCCCTAACGCACAATGCACAACCACAGCTCGCGAGCACGAGATTTGCGTATCAATCCAGTTAATCGCATGGCGAAGGCGCTCTAGCGTTGGGGCTTTGTGGTCGAGTACCGGAATCGAAAGGTAATGAAACTGCTTGTCGGTCATCGCACTTTCAAGCCCAGCAAATTCTGCGGTGACATCGACAATACAAGAGATGTCATTGGATTCGAGAAAATCTAAGTCACTCTGAAATAGCCGACGGGAGAGGTATAAATTATCGCTGACTTTTTGGATAGGAGGCACGGTATCGCGCCGTCTTTCCCATGCATTATACGCTCTAGCACCCAGCAAGAAGGGGATGAATGCCCAGCGGATCCATCTGACAATCTTGCCGTCTTGGTTTTTTCTAAAAATGGAGGGAATGTCGAAAACGTAGGCTACGCTGACTAATGCTAAAGAAAGAGATACCCACAAGAACAACAGGCTAACCATGATTTGGGGAATATAAATAGCGGCCAATAAACTGATCAGAGCGCCAAGAATATAATATTTGATGATAAACATTCGCTCTCCTTGCCTTCAGCGAGTGCGCTTTTTTAGTGAAAGTGAGAATAAGCTGGTTTTAGTTTAGGCTAATTAGCTTGGTAAACGCTTTGATTGGGCCCCTTCCCGTGCCGAAATGGCACGAAAAGGACCAATACTCCACCTAACTAGCCATTTCTTCGACGTAGCTATCCGCTAGTTTCATTTTCTGCTGATCGGTCATCACCTTACCGGCCAATTGGAAAAAACGCTGCTCTTCTTCTTCGAGGTGGTGCAATACTTTGTGACGCAAAGTTTTCATGAGGTTGAGCCATGCTGGCGAGCTCATGTCGGTTGCATCAAGCTGCGCAATCACTTTATCAATCTCGTGGTGCTCTGCGATGCCATGACGAGTAAGATCGATGGTTTTATCGCTCTCGATTAAAGGCGCGTAGAAAAAACGCTCTTCTGCGGCGGCGTGCTGTTCGAGTTCCCCCTTCAGATTGTGGTAAAACTCTTCACGTGCAGGGGAATCTCCAGACGTTTCCATCAGAGCATCGAGTAAAAGGCGTTGCTTTTCATGACTCTCTTTTAGTACATCAAATATGTTTTTCATCTTTGACTCCTTATCTGATTGTAAACACTTGGGATAAAAGGAAGGGCGGTGATTGACCGCCCTTCTCTTACATTGCTGTGAACAAAAAGCTGACCTGACTCGACTAACAATCTTGGTCTTCTGCGTTCAAGTTCTCTTTAATATTTTCACACTCATCTTCAATCGCGTTTTGAGTTTCTTCGGCGGCTTCATCTATCTTCTTGCCTGCCTGTTCCATTGGCCCTTCTTCACTACAAGCAGCCAGTGCGAACACCAAACCAAATACTGCGGCGATACGGTAAATTAATGACGTAAGTCGCATGAAATCTCCTATCTATTTACGTTTTTTCTTCCTAGCAGAACAATCACTATTGATACAATTAATGACAATAGGAATAGGTAAAATATCACTTGCGCGATAGAGGCCGCCGCCCCTGCAATACCAGTAAAACCTAGTAGTGCAGAAACCAGTGCCAAAGCCAGAAAAATAAACATCCAACGAACCATAGTGTTACCTCCTAATAAAATTGGGTTAGGTCACTCGGCTCGTTATTATTGAACCACTTCTAGCTTATCAATCACCTTATTTACATCATTGGTATTATTTGCAATTGAAAGTGCAAGATCATGCTCCGCATCTGAATTAACCTTACCTGCCAACGTTACCGTTTTACGTTCCGTCGTTACATCAATGTCCGTACCACTTACATTGGTATCCATCAGTAGGCGAGTTTTAACTATAGTCGTGATTTTAGAGTCGGTCAGTGTGGCTAATGCCTCTGAATCGGTTTCTTTCTTACCTTCATTCACCACTGACAATTCGTTATTTACTTCTTTCACACCATCAAGACCTGTTACAAGCTCTTCGGCAAGCGATTTTTCAAGGTCATTGTTTACCGAACCAGAAAGGGTAACTACCTGATTTTCAACATCGGTGTTGATATCAAAAGAGTTAAGGTTACTGTTTAGCAGCAGCGTAGTTTCGGCTTTACCATCTAGCCAAGCGTCCATGGATTCTTTTTCCCATTTATCACTCGCTAAGACTGCTGTAGATGAAGTAGCAAGAACTGACGTAAGTACAATTTTAGCTGCGATGTTATTCATGGTAATTCTCCTTTATTGACGTTGTATTTCCATAGGAGCAAACCATGTGCCAAGTTTTTAACCAACTGTTTTTAAAGGAATAATAAAAACAAGAGATAAAAATAAGACAAACAAGAAAATATAAGTATGAATTATTTACACAGAAGAAATGTAATTTTTAATCGTTAATAATTTCGCAATCAATCACATAATACGCCAATAAAAGATGAGACATTATTTCTTCGACTTCACTTAATCGCAGAATTATTATTTAAAACGTGAGACACCCTAATAAATAAGCAATATTTATCAGAATTATTACTGATATATACCAATATAGGTTAAACAACATTAAAATAGCCTACAGACCCTTAAATCTATGCTGACAATATTTTGTCTTGTGCACTTAGAATAATCCACGTACATTGTTTCTGTCATAGTAAAGAGGACATTTCTATGTCGTTGCCAAGCCTGTTTCTACGAATACAAGACCCGACACTTAAAGATGCTATTGCCTCTTGCCAGGAACTGAACAAATTTCGTCTGCATAATACCGATGCCGCTGATAGTTGGATTGAAGATTTCCTACAACTCAAACCGGAAGTTGCGATTGTTGAAGTCGCCCACTTTACTAGCGCAGATTACCAGCGCCTTTCTAATATCGAAGACATCTACGATATGGACTTGATCATCATTAGCTCTGGTGCTCCAAACGAAAATTTGGATAAGCTAATGAACTTAGGTGCAATTTTTCACTACAGAAAACCCGTCGATATTGCCATTTTGACGGACACCCTAAGCGAAGTCAGCCAGTACTATCAGCAAAAACAAGATCAAGGACGTAAAGTGTCCACTAGCGATCTCGACCAATTTGGCCTTTTGGTGGGTTCCTCATCACCAATGCATCAGCTCTATCGCATGATCCGACGCGTCGCAAAAACAGAAGCCAACGTCCTCATTGTCGGAGAAAGTGGCTCGGGTAAAGAGTTAGTCGCACAGACCATTCATTTAGCTAGCGATCGCAAGCAACAACCCTTTATCGCGATTAACTGTGGTGCGATTAGCCCAGAATTGGTCGATAGTGAACTGTTTGGCCATGAAAAAGGCGCCTTTACCGGAGCGAATAAAACTCACCAAGGTGTATTTAAACAGGCAGAAGGCGGCACGCTGTTTTTAGATGAAATCACCGAGATGCCTATCGAGCATCAAGTGAAGCTATTGCGTGTGTTGGAAACCGGAGAATATCGCCCAGTGGGCAGTAATACGGTGCATATCGCCAACACTCGCATCATTGCCGCCACCAACCGTGATCCTAAAGTCGCCATTGAAGAGCAGTTCCTGCGTGAAGATCTGTTTTTCCGTTTATCGCACTTTCCATTAACGATACCGCCGCTGCGAGAGCGAGGCGGTGACATCGTCGGTCTGGCTAAGCACTTTATCGCGCACCGCAACGCAAATGAGGCTAAAACCAAAACCATTCTTGATTCTGCCATCCAAAAAATCGCCGTGCACGATTGGCCAGGTAATGTCCGTGAGCTCAAACACACGATCGAGCGCGCGTTTATTTTGGCTGATGACACCATCCGAGATGAACACCTGATCTTCGATACGCCACCATTGGAAACAGGCACCAGCATCGAAGACCTTGTTCCAGCGGGCGTTTCGCTAGAAGAGCTAGAAAAAGCCGCTATTCTCAATACCCTTGAAGAGAATCAAGGCAATAAAACGGAATCAGCGCAGGAGTTAGGCATTAGCGTTAAAACGCTCTACAACAAACTCGAAAAGTATCAAGACGAGTAACTCGCTGTGGGAATACAATGAGAATATAAAAAGAGCACGGAATACGATTCAGTGCTCTTTTTTATCTTATCTTTTATGCGGATGTGTAGCGTTTGATTACACCCACTGACCCGCGACAAAGCCGCTCGACCAGCACCACTGAAAATTGTAGCCCCCTAACCAGCCAGTCACATCCATCACTTCGCCAATGAAGTACAGCCCTTTGATGTTTTTGCATTCCATGGTTTTAGAAGATAAGTGATCGGTATCCACACCGCCTAGTGTCACTTCCGCGGTTCGGTAGCCTTCAGTGCCATTCGGGGCGATATCCCAATGCTCTAAACGATCCACAATCGCCGCAAGCTCCTTTTGATTGAACTGCTTTAGCGGTTTATCGACCAGCTCTTTACGTTCAATCAAGACTTCAACCAAGCGCTTTGGTAGCACTTTAGCGAGCGTATTTTTGAGCGACTGATTCGGATGCTTTTCACGGCTGCGTTCTAATAACTCGGCAACATCATCGTTTGGCACCAGATTAATCGACACCTTTTGCCCCGCTCGCCAGAATGATGAAATCTGTAAAACGGCTGGGCCAGATAAACCACGATGTGTGAACAACAGGGCTTCTTTGAACATGGTGCCATCTTCAGCTGTAATTTCCGCAGGTACCGCGATACCAGATAATTCAGCAAAGTCTTCTTTGTCTTCTTTATGCAACGTAAATGGCACCAGCCCTGCCGTAGTTGGGATAACTCGAAGACCAAATTGTTCCGCGACTTTATAACCAAATGGTGTCGCCCCCAGTTTTGGCATCGACAAGCCACCTGTTGCGATAACTAAAGACTCACACTCGACTGGCTCGATACCCGCGTGCAAACGAAAACCTTCATCGATTTTCTCAATTGAGTGAACATCGCATTGGTAACGCTGCTCGATATTCGGCATGTCACACTCAGCCAACAGCATCTTCACGATGTCTTTCGCCGTAAACGCATCGACACAAAACAGCTGACCGTGATCGCGCTCTTCAAATTCAATACCATGCTTACACACCATCGAGATAAAATCCCAGTTGGTGTATTGAGAAAGCGCCGACTTAACGAAATGCGGGTTTTGGCATAGGTAGTTGCTGGCTGAGACGTCGTAGTTAGTGAAATTACAACGGCCACCGCCTGAGATAAGGATTTTACGTCCTGGCTTTTTAGCATGATCGAGCACCAAAACACGGCGGCCTCGCTTGCCGGCTTCTGCAGCACACATCAAACCCGCTGCGCCTGCGCCAATTACAACAACATCAAATTTCTTACTCATCGGTAGCTCTTAGACTGATTGGTATCGAATCGAAATAAAAAAGGATGTGCACATTGCACATCCTTGCTTTCTAGGCGCGACATTCTACCGACAAATCTCGAAGGGGAAAAGCGCTTAAACGGTAAGCGCTATGCATGCCCGTACAATCCTAGGAGATTAACTCGCTAGATTATTGATTCTTTAAAGAATGAAGGCCGCGAGTAGGGTAACACCGAGCAAAGCGGTCGATAAAACAAATAGCTCACGCACCCTTTCGCACTTACCAGTAAAAATTTCATCGTGGTGATGGTGATATTCTTTACTTTTGATGTAGTGGAACAAACGCACCTGTTTAGTGACATTTCCATGGGTGGTAAAAAAGCCATTGCCATCAACTTGCTGATATAACAACGGATGCGCTTCACGCATGATGTAAATCAGAGAACGAAGAGCGGTGAGATACCGAATCATATTGACTCCAGTTACCACCATTAGCGCAAATAAGATTGTGTCTCCACTGATCATCTTTTCCTCCCTACATCTTCAACAATGCTCAAGAGAAAAAGACGATTAATGCTTCGTCTTTACCCGCTACTTATAGCGTCAAAAAACGCGTTTACGCAGCTGGAGCATCCATGATTGAAGATGAACCTTCTTTCGCCATTTGTGCTAGATCTTTGTCGATGAAGAACAATGCTTTACCATCTTCACCTACCAATTCGATCTTATCTAAAATCCCTTTAAACAACTTCTCTTCTTCGTGCTGTTCAGACACGTACCACTGTAGGAAGTTAAACGTTGAGTAGTCTTGGCTAGTAAATGCAACATGCGCCAATTTATTGATTTTTTCCGTGATCATTTGCTCATGTTCAAAGGTCTCGCGGAAAACATCACCTAAGCTTGCAAAATCATGCTTTGGTGCATCAATAGCGCCCAAAATTGGCATTGAGCCAGTTTCACTTACGTAGGTGAATAGGCGTTGCATGTGCTCCATTTCTTCTACGGCGTGAGCGCGTAAAAATTCAGCCGCACCTTCAAAACCTTTGTCTTCACACCAAGCACTCATTTGTAAGTATAGATTGGATGAGAAAAATTCTAGGTTAATTTGCTCATTCAATTGTTCGACCATAGTTTGAGACAGCATGTTAACTCCTATTAATGTGCATGCAATATACCCAAGTAACCTCGAAATAAACGACGCCGCGAGATTGACTTGCTCTACATCAGAGGCAAGGTTTTACTTGAACTATAGTCAGTAACGGAGCGCTGAACTCCGCATCTCAAAGTCACTTGGGTATAACGCCACTATAACATGATTACTGAGACAAGACTTTGTACCTACGACACTGATATGAGATCACTTCAGCAAATTTTTTTGGGGGTTAGTGCTAATCTAAAACTATGACCTTACAAGGAGATAGCAATATGAGTTACAAACACATACTTGTGGCAGTCGACCTGTCAGACGACAGTAAAGTGTTGATTAAAAAAGCCGTATCACTGGCTAAACCTCTGGATGCGAAAGTCTCTTTTATTCACATCGACGTGAACTACGCAGAGCTCTACACCGGGCTTATCGACATCAATATGGCAGAAGCGCAACATCAAGCAATGGAAGCGTCGCGCACACAATTGGCGAATTTCGCAGAATATGCGCAATACCCAATAGCCCATACTTTGGTCGGTAGTGGCGATTTGAGTAATGAGCTGTGCGATACCATTCAAGATTACAGTATCGATTTGGTGGTTTGTGGTCATCACCAAGATTTCTGGAGCAAGATTCTGTCTTCGACTCGACAACTGATTAACTGCTCTCCAGTCGATATGCTGGTCGTACCGCTAAAAGACTGATTGGCGCGACGTTAAAACTTGGTTAGACTGCGAGCACATTTGTTGTTGACAAAGATTCTCATCCATGGCTTATCTATCCGCAGTTACCCTACTTTGGGCATTCTCATTTAGCCTGATCGGCGTTTACCTCGCTGGTCAGGTTGATTCTTGGTTCTCGGTGTTCATGCGCGTGGCACTGGCGAGTCTGGTTTTCATTCCCTTTTTAAAATTCCGCGGTGTTAGCAAATCCTTAATCGCGAAACTGATGACGGTCGGTGGCTTTCAGCTCGGTCTGATGTACTGCTTCTACTACCAATCTTTTTTGCTCCTTTCCGTGCCAGAAGTATTGCTGTTCACCGTATTCACACCCATTTACGTCACTCTGATCTATGACTTATTGAAAGGTCGCTTTTCACCTTGGTATTTGGTTACCGCGGCGATTGCTGTATTTGGCGCAGCCTGGATTAAGTTTGCAGGCATTAATGAAGATTTCCTACTGGGCTTTTTGGTCGTACAAGGAGCAAACCTCTGCTTTGCCATCGGTCAGGTAGGCTACAAATACATCATGGAGAGTGAACCCGTCGATTTGCCACAACACACCGTGTTTGGCTACTTCTACTTAGGTGCACTTTGTGTAGCAACCGTGGCTTTCGCGCTCATGGGTAACCTCGACAAACTACCTACCACTGCAACACAATGGGGCATTCTGACATACCTTGGTTTTATTGCTTCTGGTTTTGGTTACTTTGCTTGGAACAAAGGCGCGACCATGGTGAACGCAGGGGCACTGGCTGTAATGAACAATGCATTGGTTCCGGCGGGCTTGATTGTAAACATTGTGATTTGGAACCGCGATGTTGATGTCATGCGACTCGCCATTGGCGGTGCGATCATCATGCTATCCCTATGGATTAACGAAACCTGGGTGAAAAAGCGCGTCGAAATGAGCTACGCCAATAAGTAAAGCCATCGCTCCCAACACACATACCGACAATAAAAAACGCTCTCCGACTGGAGAGCGTTTTTTTATTTGATTAATGCACTTTGGCTTGTGAGATTGCGTTCATCAAAGCATTAGGTGGCGTTGGCAGCAACACTTCTAGTTTCGCATTACGCGCTTCCAGTTTACGCTGACGCTTAAGTAACTTTTGTTGTTTTTTCGCCACTTTTAGCAACTTCTTTTGCTGCTTATAGTGATTTTTCAGTGCTTTTTTCGCTTTCTTGAGCGATTTTTTATCCGCTAAATCAAACCATACTGATGCGTCGGCTCTTACTGGCTCCGGAGATTTTTCGGCTTGTTTTTTCTCTTTCACGCGCTCAACAACACGCTTCACAATCGCTGCTTTTTCGTTGCTTTGTTTTGTTATCACAGGAATCGGTTGTACTGGCAGCGCTTCAGCCAATAAGCCACATGATTGTTGCTCGTTCAATGGCTTGTCTTGGCACTTTTTCGGCGGAATAGCGGCTGGCTTACACAAGGTATCTTTGGCCGCTGAAGAGCGTGCGCAAGAGCGACAAACAAACTTTGGTGCGACAACTAAACGATGGATGTCGCCAAGCTCCGCCGCGATCTGTTTACGACTCATTTTACATAAGCGTTTAGCCATTCTACTACTCCAGCTTCCCAATTATCGACCGCACCACAACAAGTGAAATAATAATAATTCTTAGTTAGATATACAGTCAGGGAGGAGAATTAGCAAGAGAAAACTATCAGTAACGGTTCAGAAAGAGAGGCTTGATCACAGCACGATACACCGTACTGTGACAAGAAAAGTTGAGCGGTCAGGAAGTTATGCCATTGAGGCTTTAACATAGACATCAAAGCGATTTTTTTTGGTTTCAATCGCCATAGTCGGCTTTTGCTCGTTCAGCCAGTTTGCATAGTCTGGGCGCTTCACCACCACGCGTTTTGTGGCTAACACCATGGCAGGATCTAGCAAACCATCGGCGTCCAAATCGGCGCCAACCAACGATTGGAAAACGCGCATCTCTTTTTTTACGAGCGCCGATTTCTTCTTGTTTTCTGGGTGCGGATACATAGGGTCGAGATACACCACATCTGGCTGAACAAAGTCTTCATCTTGTGCCAGCTGTTCCAATGCATCATGACTGGAGGCATGGATCAGCGACATACGCTCTGATACCCAAGTTCCAATTTCAGGGTCTTGTTTCGCTCGCGCTAAGCCGTCATCCAGCAACGCTGCGACTACCGGGTGTCGCTCCACCATCTGTACCTTACAGCCGAGCGAAGCCAAAACGAATGCGTCACGTCCCAGCCCCGCCGTGCCGTCTAGAACGGTTGGCGTTGCCCCTTTGTTCAAACCTGCGGCTTTTGCGATGGCTTGGCCCTTACCACCACCAAATTTTCGGCGATGTCCCACTGCGCCACCAATTAAATCGACAAAAATAGCGCCCAACTTTGGCTCATCCACTTTACGCAGCTCTAAACGCTCGGTGGTCAGCACCAAAGCAAAATCGCTCTCGTCAGTGTGAGAAAGCTGCCAGCGTGCAGCCAGTTCATCCAGATGAGGTTGTTGAGACGGGTCTTCACAGATCAATTGCAGTTGCAAAAGGAGGCTCCAATAAAAAATCGCGGTAACTGGCGCTGAGTGTATACCTAAGTTACCTCTCAATGCTAGGTTGAGCTTGATATGACAGGACTACTCAGCCGTCAGTCGCTCAACTAACTCAGAAAGCGGTTGAGGATGCCCAATACCGTAGCCTTGGCCATAATCCACACCAAGATCGATCAAATGCTGCATGACTTGTTCGTTTTCGACAAACTCCGCCACCGTCACTTTGCCTAGCTGTTTTGCCAGATCATTGATCGAGCGAACCATCACACGGTCCATTTCATTTACGTTGATATCTCGCACGAAAAGGCCATCAATTTTCACGATATCAACGGGAAGTTTCTTTAAGTAACCAAATGAAGACAAGCCCGAGCCGAAATCATCCAATGCAATAATACAACCCAACGCTTTGAGCTTGGTGAAGAGCTCAATGGCTTGCTCAAGATTACTCATCGCTGCTGTCTCGGTGATTTCTAGACAGATTTTTTCACACGGCATGGACGAACGTTCCAATCGCTCCAATAAGAAATCGATAAACTCTTGATTCCCCATAGATTGACCTGAAAGGTTTATCGAGCAACGGCCGAGTTTTTCAACCACCTCTGGACGTTGCTCAAACCATTCTAGCGTTTGAGTAATGACCTGTTTATCAATCCAATGCGCAATGTTGTAGCGCTCGGAAGCCGGAATAAACAGTGCAGGAGAAACATAATCACCATATCCATTGCGAATGCGCACTAAAATCTCAAAATACATCTGAGCATCGTGCTGTTGTAAGCTTTTGACCGGTTGAGCAAACAACTCTAAACGCTGATTCGACAATGCCTCATGCACCAAATTGACGCTCTGCATTTCCATCTGGCGACGTTGTAGCTCTTCGTTATCTAAGCTGAACAGATTGTAGCGGTTACGGCCTTGCTCCTTGGCGGCATGACACGCAGAGTCTGCTTGAGCGTGCACCATTTGCGGCGTCTCTGCCGTATGGTCGATGATACGAATACCAATAGAACAACTGATGAACAAGCGTGTATCTTCCCAAATAAAGAGATGTTCACTCAACGTCGAGATGATCAGTTTGGCGATATTAATGGCGCCGTATTCGTCGCAATCTTTGAGTAGTACCGCAAACTCATCGCCTCCCATTCGAGCCAAGATGGAATTGTATGGCAGCACTTCCTCTAACATGCTGGCACAAAATTGAATCGCCGCGTCACCCGCATCATGCCCAACCGTATCATTGAGGACTTTTAGCTGATCTAAGTCGAGGTACAGCATGGCGTGGACGCGACGATGGCTGTCCACCTCACGCAGTGCGGTCTTGAGCTCTAGTTCAAAGTGGTTTCGGTTATAAGTCCCTGTCAGTAAGTCATAGCGCGCTTGATATTCCAACTTCTCGGAAAGCTGTTTGGTTTCTGTAATATCTTCACCTACAATCAATAGCTGATCAGATTCACTCAGTGGACGAATGTTCTCGCGTACCCAAACACGATGACCGTTTGCATGGCGATACTCGACTTCCCGTCGCCAGACCCCATGCACCTGTTGATTGGGTTGCAATAGCACTTGGCGAGGAAACAGTACCTTGTCATCAAAATAAAACTCCCTTAGGCGGTGTCCGAGCATGTCCATCGGTTTGTAGCCAAGGAGTAGCTGAGCAAATCGATTCACTTCTTGAATGCGATTGTTGCTGTCGAGTGTCACCATCATGACGGGCTGTTGCTCATAATAGTTACGCAGGGTTGATTCGCGTTGATAGAGCTTATCTTCCATCAACTTACGACTAGTGATATCGCGCGCTTCAAACAAGTATTGCTTTTGGTTTCCTACTTGCTGAGAAAAAGGCTTGAGTGAAATTTCCAACACCAATGTACCGTGCTCTTTACTCCAAATTTCAGCCTCAAACGTCGACACTTGATGGTGAGGCGCGTGGAAATACGCCTCAAGCAACGCTTGTGCTTTCTCACTCCAATTGGGATGAAACCAAAGTGGTCGGTCTAAACGCAGCCCTTGGTGATACAGCAAAGATTGCAGGTGATCGTTGCCCGATTTAAGTACACCGTTGGCATCCAAAATGCCCATATACTGCATGCTCTGATCAAAAATCGATTCTAAGATGGCTTGGCTTTCTCGCGCGGCACTCTCGCTGCGACGCATCCGCTGTAAATAGTAACCCATCAACAAAATGACCACCGACATCACCACAAACAGGCTACCAAACAAGCGAATTTCTTTGGCAAAACGCTCAGAAAACTTCATCGGTTTATTAAAAAATACCGCAGAGACCTCTTGCTCAGCCCCCAGCCCCCAGCGCACTACAGCTTGATAATCGAGCTTGATTTCAGAATCACTTTTCTTCACGGCTGGCAGAGCTTGGTCAGGGTTATCCAACACAAACTCAAGTATCTCAGCGCTCTCAATGCCATGCCGATAACCACTTTGGATCACGCCACCAACCGCACCGTGCCCTAAGCCAATATCGTGCACCATAAACAGCGGCGCATTTGAGGCTCTGTTGACGCCAATCCAGTCACGCTCACTGCCAACCACACCTTGTTTATCTCGGTAATAGGTCCAAAATAGGACGACTTTATCTTTATTCAGCTTCGCTACTTGTTGCTTTAAGTCAATGATACTGTCGGGAATAACTTGCACGATTTTGTCGCGATATTGCGGATTTTCATGTACAAAATCGTCGATTTTATAGCGTAATACCTCTCCCGTTACGGAATGGTCACTGACAATAAGAATTTGGGTGTAATCAGGGTGTAGTCGCTCTATGAGGGCTAAATTTGCCTCCAAATCGACATCTTCTGTTACTCCTGTTGCGTTCAGAGATTGGTGCAAAGAAGGATGATAATTGTTGATGCCGTTAAATATAACCGGGGTGTCTTTGATGATTAGTGCCAAACGCTGCATCAGTTCAAGCGCGTTGTTGTCGCTCACTAAAATGGCATCGAATCGTTCTGTGCTTAATTTCGTACGATATAAGGATTCAAGCTGAGCGAAAAACTGCTCACTCTGGTTACGTTTCGAGTCTAAATAGAGCACGCGCATATCCAGCGATCGATCACCCAATTGCTGCTCGATACCTCGCTGTATGGAATCCGTCCAGAAAAAACCTTGATGATAGGAGTGCACGACCAAAACTTTCGGATCTGAGGCCGCGGCAAACGCGCTCCAACATAGCGCGACAATAACCAGAAAACGCTGCACATTATCTCCATAGCTCGGAGTTAACCCGCAGTTACTCCTGCCAAACCTTGTGAATCCTATCCGCTATGAGTATAAAAGGGAGGTAAAACTCTATCCCTAACGGAAATAATAGTATGAATGCGAGCCTGCCGAAACTCGACGACCTTGACCGCGCAATATTAAAAACACTGATGGCTGACGCCAGAACGCCCTACGCAGAAATGGCAAAGCAGTTCGATGTCAGCCCTGCCACTATCCATGTGCGTATTGAGAAGATGAAATCGGCTGACATCATCGAAGGAACGGAGGTGATCGTAAATACCAAAAAGCTCGGCTACGATGTGTGCTGCTTCATTGGTATTAACCTAAACGCAGCTCGTGATTACCATTCCGCGCTAGAAAAACTCAACGCGCTCGACGAAGTCGTTGAAGCTTACTACACCACGGGCGCGTATAACATATTCGTCAAATTGATGTGCAAATCGATTGAAGAACTGCAATTTGTGCTGATTGATAAGCTGCAAGCCATTGATGAGGTTCAGTCTACGGAGACATTGATATCGCTGCAGAACCCAATTAACCGCAGTGTGAATCCGTGAATTTTTTATAAAAAATGGATAAAAAAGGCCAACGAATGGTTGGCCTTAGTATTTTTGGAAAGACAGCGTGCGCTTACGCTGCAATACCAGAATGGCGCAATAGCGCATCAATTTGTGGTTCACGACCACGGAAGCGCTTAAACAGCTCCATTGGTTCTTCACTGCCCCCCATTTCTAGGATGTTATTCAGGAAGCTTTGACCCGTTTCTTTGTTGAAGATACCTTCTTCTTCAAAGCGAGAATACGCGTCTGACGACAGCACTTCAGCCCACAGATAGCTGTAGTAACCCGCGCTGTAACCACCAGCGAAGATGTGACCAAAGCTGTGCGAGAAGCGCGCCCACTCAACGGCTGGAACCACCGCGACTTTCTCTTTCACTTTCGCCAGCGTTTCTAAAACGCGTGCACCCACTTCTGGGTCGTATTCAGTGTGCAGAGTAAAGTCGAACAAACCGAATTCTAGCTGACGCAAAATGCCCATCGCCGACTGGAAGTTCTTCGCCGCGAGCATCTTATCTAGCATCGCTTTTGGCAACGGCTCGCCTGTCTCATAGTGACCAGAAATGAACGCCAGTGCGTCCTCTTCCCAACACCAGTTTTCCAGGAACTGACTTGGCAATTCAACCGCATCCCAAGGTACGCCATTTATGCCTGATACCGCGCCAGTTTCGACTTGCGTCAGCATGTGGTGGATGCCGTGACCAAATTCATGGAAAAGTGTCACAACTTCATCGTGCGTAAACAGTGCTGGCTTGTCGCCCACTGGACGGTTGAAGTTACACGTTAGGTAAGCCACCGGCGTTTGCAGTTCGCCAGAGAGCGTAACGCGACGACCACGACAGTCATCCATCCACGCGCCGCCACGTTTGTGCTCACGTGCGTAGAGATCTAAGTAGAAACTGCCACGCAGTGCGCCTTCAGCGTCAAAGATATCGAAGAAACGCACAGATTCGTGCCAAGTGTCCACGCCTTCGCGCTCAGTAACTGTCATGCCAAACACGCGGTTTAGCACTTCAAACAGACCACTGACAACCTTAGACTCAGGGAAGTACGGGCGCAGTTCTTCATCCGAGATTTGGAACAAGTGCTGCTTTTGTTTCTCGCTATAGTAAGCGATATCCCACACATTCAATTCTTCAACGCCAAACTCACTTTTCGCAAACTGACGTAACTCTTCGACTTCACGTTCACCTTGCGGTTTCGCACGTGTCGCTAGGTCATTCAAGAAGCCCAACACTTGATCTGGCGTTTCGGCCATTTTCGTTGCTAACGATTTCTCGCTGTAAGTATTGAAACCCAACATGCGTGAAATTTCGTGACGCAGTCTCAGTTGCTCAGTAATGATTTCTGAGTTGTCCCACTTACCAGCATTTGGACCGCGATCAGAGGCGCGCGTCACATACGCTTCGTACACTTCTTTACGCAACTCTTGGTTGTCGCAGTACGTCATGACAGGTAGGTAAGATGGGATATCCAGCGTAATGAGGTAACCATCTAGCTCTTTTGCTTCTGCCGCGGCTTTCGCTGCTGCCAGCGCCGATTCTGGCATGCCCGCGAGATCTTTCTCATCCGTGATGTGCTTGGTCCAACCCATGGTGGCATCCAGCACATTGTTGGAGAATTTAGAGCTGAGCTCAGACATGCGTTTGCTGATCTCGCCGTAACGGTGCTGCTCATCGGATGGCAAACCAATACCCGATAACTCAAAGTCTCGTAGCGCATCGGTGATGGTTTTTTGTTGAGCCCGAGTCAGCGTTGCGAATGCATCACTGGCTTTAATCGCTTTGTACGCTTCGTACAGGCCTTTGTGCTGACCAACCCACGTGCCGTACTCTGACAAAATTGGCAAACAACTTTCGTACGCTTCACGCAGATCTTCGCTGTTCACCACGGAGTTCATGTGACCCACTGGCGACCAAATGCGGCTTAAGCGGTCATCCGCTTCTTCAATTGGCGCAATCACACTGTCCCAAGTTGGGTGAGCATTATCTTTTAGAACTTCATCGATTTTCGCTCGGCAGTCAGCAATCGCTTGTTCAACGGCTGGCTTGATGTGTTCTGGTTTAATTTGAGAAAACGGAGGTAAGTCCGTAAACGTCAGAAGAGGATTAGACATGAATAATTCCTTTTGTGTTTTGACTCTGTGATTGCCTGTCTATTTTGTGTAGATAGGCCAACTCAATGTACAGACGAGCCAGCAACATGGATTGGGGGAGCTCCGTTCCCTTTCTCTATGCTGCGATGACCATATAGTCAACGAGCGCTACTCTGTCCTTGAGTCTTGTTATACCTAAATGAGATTTCACACTCTTTGAGCACGAGAAACTCACCTAGTTCAATTCGATTACCAATAGTAAGTGTGGGTGACTTAAAGAAATTTCAATAGTGAGCCCCTATTAGAGGAACGGATTTGATTGGAAGTTCTACATCTTTAAGTTACTTGAGTATAATACCGCCATAGAGTGAAAATCACAGACCACACTCAACCAAAGAGTGTTTCGAGAGTTTAATTTGTTAAGTTACCGCCACAGCTTCCACGCCGGCAACCATGCTGACGTGGTCAAACACATCGTTCAAAGCCTCATTCTTGATGCGCTGAAACAAAAAGATAAACCATTCGTTTATCACGATACCCACTCGGGTGTGGGCCGTTACGATCTGACTCACGAATGGTCTGAAAAAACGGGCGAATACAAGCAAGGCATCGCGCGTATTTGGGATAACCCAAACATTCCTGAAGACATCAAAAGCTACATCGATGCCATCAAAGTGCTCAACAACGGTGATAAACTGCGTTACTACCCAGGCTCACCACGTGTGGCGCGCGCGCAAATCCGCCCACAAGATCGCATGGTGCTGACGGAGCTGCACCCAGCCGATCACCCGCTGTTGGAGCAAGAATTCCATCGCGATCGCCAAGTGAGCATCTTCAAAGAGGACGGGTTCCAGCGTCTAAAAGCAAGCTTACCACCACAAGAGCGTCGTGGTTTGGTGCTGATTGACCCACCATACGAGCTCGCGAAAGAGTACCGCGATGTAGTGCGCGCGATTCATCAGAGCCATAAGCGTTGGGCAACCGGTATCTACGCGATTTGGTACCCAGTGGTAAACCGTCACGACATCGAAGATATGATCGAAGGCCTGGAAGCACTGGGCATTCGTAAAATTCTGCAAATCGAGTTAGGTGTCGCACCCGATACCAACGAGCGCGGCATGACGGCATCCGGCATGATTGTGATTAACCCGCCGTGGAAACTGGAAAGCCAGATGAAAGAGATTCTGCCATTCCTGCAAGACGCGATCGCACCAGCCACCGGCCACTGGAAAGTGGACTGGATTGTGCCAGAGTAAGCTCATCTGCACCGAAACCTTCTAGCGCAACGACATTTTCGTTGCGCTTTTTTATACTCTCAACTTTGCCCTCTCATCGCGCTTATTCTTCTTTTTGTGCCTCTCATCGCTATTTGTCATAAGTAATGTCGCTTTTTCCCATTTAGGAATTCGTTACATTCGATTTATGATAGTGGGATAACGGTGGCATTGAGTTCAGGCAAGGTCATCCCAATCTATCTATGTACCAGATAAAATTTATAAGCTCTTGGAGAAAGTAATGGCGACTCATTTTGACTATATCTGTATCGGTGGCGGCAGTGGCGGCATCGCATCTGCAAACCGTGCGGCGATGTACGGCGCGAAAGTTGCGCTAATCGAAGCTCAAGACCTTGGCGGTACCTGTGTCAACGTAGGTTGTGTACCGAAGAAAGTGATGTGGCACGGCGCACAAATCGCAGAAGCAATGAACCTGTACGCAGAAGATTACGGTTTTGATGTCGACGTGAAAGGTTTCGACTGGAGCAAACTGGTTGAGAGCCGTCAGGCGTACATTGGTCGTATTCACCAATCTTACGATCGCGTTCTTGGCAACAACAAAGTAAACGTAATTAAAGGCTTTGCTAAGTTTGTTGACGAGAAAACCGTAGAAGTAAACGGTGAACATTATACTGCGGATCACATTCTGATCGCGGTTGGTGGTCGTCCTACTATTCCAAACATTCCAGGCGCTGAATACGGCATCGATTCAAACGGCTTCTTCGACCTAGCAGAGCAACCAAAACGCGTTGCGGTTGTCGGCGCTGGCTACATCGCAGTTGAAATTGCTGGCGTACTGCACGCACTAGGTACAGAAACGCACCTGTTCGTACGTAAAGAGTCACCACTGCGTAGCTTCGACCCAATGATCATCGATACGTTGGTTGAAGTGATGGAAGCAGAAGGCCCAACACTGCACACCCATTCTGTACCAAAAGAAGTGGTAAAAGAAGCCGATGGCAGCCTAACTCTGCACCTAGAAAACGGTGAGAGCCAAAACGTTGACCAACTGATTTGGGCAATCGGTCGTCACCCAGCAACTGACGCAATCAACCTAGCGTCAACTGGTGTTGCAACGAACGAAAAAGGCTACATTAAGGTAGACGAATACCAAGAAACCAACGTGAAAGGCATCTACTGTGTGGGTGACATCATGGAAGGCGGTATCGAGCTAACACCAGTAGCAGTGAAAGCGGGTCGTCAACTTTCTGAGCGTTTGTTCAACAACAAACCAAACGCGAAGATGGACTACGATTTGGTACCAACTGTGGTATTTAGCCACCCACCAATCGGCACTATCGGTCTTACAACGCAAGAAGCGGAAGAGAAGTACGGCAAAGACAACATCAAAGTCTACACATCTGGCTTCACGGCGATGTACACCGCCGTTACTAAGCACCGTCAACCATGTAAGATGAAGCTTGTATGTGCGGGTGAAGAAGAAACGGTTGTTGGTCTACACGGCATCGGTTTCACGGTAGATGAAATGATCCAAGGCTTCGGCGTAGCAATGAAGATGGGCGCAACCAAAGCAGACTTCGACTCTGTTGTGGCTATCCACCCAACGGGCTCAGAAGAGTTCGTTACCATGAGGGGTTAGTGTAGGAAAAACATCTTACACACGTAAACAAATCTGGAAAATAATCAATCACTGTCCATACTGTATACATGGGCAGTGATATTTTTCAGGATGATTTATGACTTACCTTGTACACTCCAGCGATGTTTTCAAAGAAACTGAGCTACAAAAACTGGACAATGGTACATTCCATTGCCTCCCTTCCAATGACAATATCGGTTCGCTGCCAACCCTCTTTTCGCAAGATGGTGTATTCAATCACGAAGCCAATAGCTACCTGTTTTATCTCAAGGCTGTAAAGAAAGCAGAAGATTTATCTCCTTGCGCACAGGCTCTACGTGCCTATTACCAATTTCTTGAGGACAAGGAACTTCGCTGGGATGGATTCCCACCAGTAAAGAGGCTCAAACCGACTTACCTATACCGCTCTCACCTGCTCAAGCAAATAAAGCAAGGCGAGCTTGCATACAGCACTGCCAGTGTTCGTATGAACCAAATCGTCAATTATTATAAGTGGCTAATGCATGATGGTTACTTACGCGTAAAGAGTGAGAAGGAAGCTCCATTCAAAATGGAGTTCGTCTCTGTTCAGAATCGTGGGATGCTTGCCCACGTCTCTCCAACTTTCATTGTTGAGACCAGTGATTTACGCATAAAAGTACCGAGGGATGCAGATAGTAGAAACATCAGGCCACTATCCCCCTTAAGCCGTGATGCTCTTGGTATTTTAACGCAGTACCTTCCACAAACGTCTGAAGAGTTGCGCTTACAAGCCTTGCTAGCGACTGATACAGGCATGCGGGTTGAAGAAGTAGCAACCCTAACACTAGATGCGTTAGATACTGCAACTCCACTTGCTGAGAGTCAACATCGCTTTGAAATTCTGTTATGCCCCCGCTCTACAGGCGTACAAACCAAGTTCCTAAAAACTCGGACTGTCGAGATTTCATCGGACTTGCTCCAATCATTGAATGAGTATCGAGTTTCAGAACGCCGCCTTAAGCGTGTTACTAGGCTTAACGAGAAAATCGAACAATTACAAAGCGATGCTGTCAGCTTTACCCAAAAGACCATTGAAATACTAGAGCGTTGTGATCGTCACGAACCACTTTTTGTTAGCCAACAAGGTAATCCTGCTACGGGTAAATCCATTGAAGCTCGATGGATTGAGTTCAGGGCAGAAATAAAACGGGCAGAGCCATCATTTGCCCATCGCTTCCATGATTTACGTGCCACTTATGGCACTTATCGACTCAATGATATGTTAGCGGCGAATTTGCCCGTAACTGAGTGTATGGAGCTGCTAATGAGCTGGATGGGACATAAAGACGAAAGTACCACTTGGAAATACTTGCGTTACTTAAAACGCAAAGAAGCCTTCAAGGTGAAATTTGGCATCCTTGATAGCATCATGCACGAAGCGCTAGGAGATGACGATGAGTAACCTCACTTACCTAAGTAATTGGAAGCCTGAGCTATGCATTAATCTAAGCATTATGGGTGAAAATTGTCTCGCCGATTTCAATCGTTTTTTCTTCAAAGGGGTTCCTAAAACTGAGCGGTTACAACGAGGAGAGCAGTTTGAAGATGCTGGTCGAAAAAGTTTCATCTTTCAGCTAAAAGACCGATTTGATGAAAAAATTGAAGAAGGTAGTAGCAGTTGTTGGCTCCACTCCATATTCTTGGAAACCTCTAGGTACCTCAAGTTATGCGACGCAATTAATTCGCCAGCATTTACCCAAAAATCACTTGAACAGTATATGTCTAAACTGCAAAACAACGTCATGTTGGGAGTACTAAAGAGCAGTACATATAAGATAAAGCATAGCAAAATGAACGCACTCTTTACGCAGTATCTAGAGTTACCACATAGCTACTTTGATAATGTAGTGATAATGGATAGCAGAGATACTGAATCTTTTGAATCGTATACGCGCAGTGATTTAAACAAACTTCTCCCCTTTTTAAGACAAGTCTTCAAACAGACTTACAAGCAGTTTATCGAAGCTCCTGACAAACATATTAATGCATGGAGAGTCGTTCCTACGATGACATTTGAGTGGAAAGGCGAGGTGTATCCTTTGTGTGCCGGTATTTCAAAAATGATGAGTGCAGCTACATATCTTTTGGCGTATTACACCTATACTAACACCAGTAATTTACTTCAACTAAAACAACCAAATAACGCTTCAATGTCTACGGGGGAAGCATGGTACACCATGCCAGCATTCAAGCGTCGTGCTTTTAAAACTATCCAAGTTGAGATGGGAGCTCATGAGTTGGAAGTACCCAAATATGCATTAGATTTTTTCGATAAGCTAATTAATGCTTCAAAAATAATAAATGCAAATAACGACGCCACACTGATCCAAACAGTGACCTTCCAAAAAGCAAAACCCTTAACATCGAGAACACTACAAGCCTTCACAAAAATCTGGGTTGAAAAACACTTTAGCTTTACCGACCAACTAGGACGACGATTACGTCCTGTCATTAGCCGTTTTAGAGAGACAGGCTCTCAATTAACCTCATATCATCAAGGAGAAATGATTAATAACCTCATGCTTAACAACACGCCCAACACCCGCAGACGTCACTACAGCGAGGGAAATAAGCAGATAAATAACGGCATGATGCAAGATACGCTGTTAATTCGGGAGGAGCAGATCAAGAGCGGGGTTAGTACTCAGCAAGCACAAGAAAACCTCAATATTAAGGTACTGGTCATAGAGGAAGAGAACAAGATTAACCATCCCAATTTGAGTCGTACCTCGAATGGTGGTAGCTGCGCTGCCCCATTCGGTGAAAAGTCACGAAAGTATACCAAGAAAGCTCAAGCGCAAGGGCTTACCAAGAAGGGGGAGCGATTAGCCTGTGCCGACCTACTGGGGTGCTTTGGCTGCCCTGACCAAATCATTGTGCAGTCGGTCTCAGATATCTGGTGTCTTCTCTCATTCAAGGCCTGCATTGAGGAGTCACTTTACCTTCATTTAGATGCCAGCCATTACCGAAAAAACTTTGAGGATATCGTGCAGTTCATTAAGCAAAAAATACTGCCGAACATCAATAAGCGGTTATTGAGGCAGGCAGAAACCAAGCTCGACGATGATGGCTACCACCCCGCTTGGGATGACAGTGATTCCGTTTTAGGGTTAATTCCAAACTCAATGGCCGAGGTAGGATAGTGGATACATCTAAGCTCTATTTACCCGATTTTCCACAGCAACATAAAGTTGAAGACGTTGACGTAGTTACACTCTGCCATGAGGGACGATTTGAAGAGTTAGATGCAGTCGTCATCTGCAAAGACAAAAAGGGCAACGTTACTGCTACCTTTGGGCAAAACAATTGGGATTGCTTTCCTTTCTCTCGAAAGAAAGATAAGAACAATCTAAACACAAAGGAATTTGAATGTGCTCCTAAATTACAGCGAGAACTTAAGTTGCTGACTTTTGGCTGGTTATTCAATAAAAGCCCTAAACAAAAAAAAGCAGTAAAGTTCTCAAGTGTTCGCACTCGACTAAGTAGTATAAAGGTAGCTTATAGTTTCTTGATGGAGAGTAACTATAATTCATTGAAAGATCTTGGCTCACCTGTTGTTTGGGCTGAGTTTGAGCGCTTCTTGCAAAAATGTAGCTATGCCCAAGGAACCATCGAGTCTACTTTCGTGGCAATAAATACCGCCATAAATGATGAGTCATGGCACAAACTTGAGCTTGGCCTTAATCCAATAAAGTCAAATATTGAAGCAAGACGGATAAATTCAAATGAAGCACAACAAACTCTTGTTATACCTGGACGTCTATGTGATGCCATTTATGGAAAGGCTATAGAACTGATCAATAGTGCTCACCCACATAGACAATTGATTTTAGATATTGAGAAGTCTCTACAGCATAACTATGACGAGGGGGTGCGTAATCTTGAAGAAAAAATAAAGCAAGGGAACCGTTATTCCTTCATGGGTGAAGATGGTAGCTTCGATAAACGAAAATACATTTCCGCAGCTCAAGAGTTACAACCCCGCAAAGTTAAAGACCTTGTCGAACCATTAGCCACTAAAATACCAAGTATCAAGTTAAAAAATGGAATGGACTTTAAACGCTACTGGGGTCAACTAACCAATGCTTGCTATATTATCTGTGGCGGTTTTAGCGGTATGCGAGATTCCGAAATCGATAAACTAACACCTAAAAGTTATTACAAAGATAACTTTGAAGGGCGTGACTTCCACATGCTGCAATCTCATACTTTTAAGTTAGGGCATAAAAGAGAAACATGGGTTACCGCTTCATCTTCTAAAACTGCAATAGAGTTAATGACCACACTAACTGAAGAATGGCGGAAGGAAGTTAGTTATCCAGATAAAAAATACAAAGACTCTATTTGGGTAAATAAATCATACCGCTCCAAGCCCCCCACATTAATTACAGGCTGGAATCACCGACTACAGCGTTTTTGTAAGCAGTTCAATTTCATTGTAACTGAAGAGGATTTTGCAGAATGCCTTGAGTCAAACCCTCACGCATTCAACCGTGTAAAAAAAGACGTAACAGTTGGAAATCCATGGCACATAACAACTCATCAGTTTAGGCGCACTTTGGCCTTTTATTGCATTAAGAACCGCCTAGGGACATTAGTAGCGCTCAAACAACAGTTCAAGCACTTATACCTCGCGATGACCGAGTGGTATACCAATGGTGGGAGGCTGGCGAGCCTACGGGATCTGAAAGTTGACGAGCAAGTGCAAAAGGCACTCGATGAAATTAATGCTGAAACCACCACAAATAAAATCTTTAAACAATGGCACTCAGATGAAAAACTATCGGGCACTTATGGCAAAGCGATCATGAAAATGCGAGGGGATGTACCGACTATTTATAGCTCATGGGATGTTATCTATAAAGCCGTAAAGGATGGTAAGTTGACACTGCATGGTTCAATGCATAGCTATTGCAAATCTGGTTATGACTGCGATATGAACGGTGTGGTCGCCCCCCAATTCTGTGTGGACTGTGGGTCTGGTAGCAGCATCATAGATGAACAGCAAGCCAAGTGGTGGCAAAAAAAACATCGTCGTTTAGTGGCCTACATGAAGTCGGATGAAGATATTTCAGTCAGTGAACAGAGCCACTACATAACTCAAGTAAGGGCTGCTGAAAAAGTCATGGCTGACTTTGATATGCCCTTCACGCCTTTTGAACCTGATTTGAAGGTAGCGAATTTATGAGTAAGAGCGAAAATACACGACTAGTATTAGAGGCTGCCCTAGAACGAATTAAACAAGGCAAGCCTAAGCGTATCCCTACTCACCGTAAGCTCAGTGTGAGAGCTGTAGAGGAAGAAGCTAACCTAGGTAATGGCAGCGGCTATTATTACCCTGAGTTTGTGGAAAAAGTTAAGCAAACCAAAGCTGAAATTGCGACAGGCAAAGGTGAAATAGTCCAACCAGAGATCCAGACTGTACGCACCAAGCTCAAAGAGCAAAAGCGCATCAAGGATAACTACAAGGCCAAGTACGAAGCAGAACGCAAGAAGCTAGCTCTTTTTGCAGCGGCACAGCATCACTTGAACGACAAGCTAGTGCAGGCATTGGCTCGTATTGATGAGTTGGAGTATGAGAATGCGGATCTTCGAGAGCAGCTTGCAACATTAAGACGAAGTCAGGTGATATCTATCAAATAGACATATCAATATTCGTTGAGTCACAACAATTGTCAAATGAGGCCAACTATCACAAAAGCCATTAAAACAGGTATATATGCCATTGATGGAGAATTATACTGACCTGAAATATGAAATTCGTTCAGTATAGGATTCACAATGGCATCTAGTCAGCAAGACTTCGAGCAATTTGTTCGATGGCTTCACCAACCAGACAAAAATACACCTAGCAGCGTGCGTAAGCTAGCAAATCTTGTTCTTCGTAATTTTGACGAGCTATCTCAAACTACGCGACACCGAAGTAGCCGATCTATCTATCTTGTAGAGCTAATGCGCGGCGCACTTGAAGCGGCTGAAGATAATGAACCAGTAATCACCCTTGAGAACGAAAAAAGTGAATGGTCATGGGCTAAATTAAATAATTTAACACTTGGGCCATTTCGAGGTTTTCGTACTCCAGAACCATTTGATTTATCGAAGCAGATAACCCTTTTCTATGGCCCAAATGGAAGTGGAAAAACCAGCCTTTGTGAAGGACTTGAGTATGCTTTACTGGGTGAAGTGGAAGAGGCTGGTAGTAAACGTATTGCTGCAAATACATATTTAAAGAATGTCATTGAAAATAGATTCGAGGTGCCGCAACTAACTGCCATCAATCATGAGGGTGAGGAAGTAAACGTCGTTTCTAATCCTGAAAGTTACCGATTCTGTTTTGTTGAAAGAAATCGCATCGACTCATTCTCTAGAATGGCAGCACGCCCCAACGGACAGCGTGCGGAGTTGATAGCCACTCTATTCGGAATGGATCAATTCAGCGATTTTGTAAGCCATTTCAACGAGAGTATTGATGGGCAGCTCGTACTCACCAATGAACACCAAACGACTCTCACCGCTCGTAAAGCTACTCTTACTGCTGACCAAGCACTTGTTGCAAATGAGGCAGCTTCACTTGCTAACCTAACAAATGAAGAACAGGCACTAGCACTTACCTATAGTGATGAGACTACATACGAATCTTTAAAGCTACTGATTGGCTCAGACGAAAAACCTAGTCGCATACATGAACTGAATCAACTAATTGAAACTATTCCTCCTGCGCAAATTGGACTAACACTCCCAAAAATCAGTGAAACACTAGATAGCGTCCAGACCCTAAGTGATAGCCTTAATGAAATCACGACCGCCCTCCACACAATGAGCGACCAAGTTTCTTATAAAGCTCTCTACAATTCTATTCTAGAGCTTCAAGAAATAACTGGTGACCGATGTCCTGCTTGCAATACACCTTTAACAGGAGAATCAAGTGTACGAGAAAACCCATTTGAAAAAGCGACTAGTGGGCTAGAACAATTAAGGGAGTTGACAGTTCTGCAAGAGCAAAAGCAGGAAAAGCAAATTGCGCTAGAGCGAGCCTCTAGAACGCTTCGTAATACACTAAAAACTATCCATTCATTCCTTAACGGCGAAAGTAAAGATTTTGCCCCACTTAAGCAGTATTTAGAACAACTTCCTGATGAACCAACAGATATATGGTGGCTAGATATCTACCCAAAAACAGAGGAGGCCAGACTAAATAACAGCCTTCTAAGCCAACTATATAGCATTGTAGGACTAATATCTCAGCAGGATGAACAGTCACAGCTAGCTGAACAACAACGTCAAATACACATTGAGGAACGCCAAACATTAATCCAGTATCAGCTTCGCGTTCAAGCACAAGACCTTAAGCGACAACAACTCTTAAACGAATTACAGGCCGCGAAACGGCGTATTGAAGAGTTTGATGAAGCAAATGCTGAATTGATCGCTCTTGCTGAGCAAGAAAAAGCCAATATTGAAAGAGATCGCCCATACAAAACTTGTTATGACCAATTCCTTGAGGCACTTAAGGTGTACAGGTCAGAGCTTCCAGCTCAGTTAATGGAAGGACTAAATGAAGCTACTATGGAGTTATACAACTCTTTTAATCGTAGTGATCGTGAGGAAGATAAGCTTGCAGCATTACACCTCCCAATAGACGGAAATGGAAAGATTGAAATTTGTTTTAAAGGTAATCTAGAGAACAGTGTCGATGCTCTACATGTCCTTAGTGAAGGACATATTCGCTGTTTAGGGCTAGCAATTTTGCTAGCGAAAGCCAAAAGCATAGGATGCCCTGTAATTGTGTTTGATGATGCTATCAATGCAATAGATCACGATCATAGAGGCGGGATTCGAGAAACAATATTTGAAAGTGATAATTTTGAAGAGCATCAATTGATTGTTACTTGCCATAGCAATGAGTTTATTAAAGATATCCAACAACACTTGCCCGTCCAAAAACGAAATGACTGTAAGGTTTATGTGCTCCGCCATCACAATGGAAACTACCAGCCGAGAGTTGTAGGTAATATCCCAAGCGCTAATTACATTGCCAAGGCTAGAGCTGCAAAAGATGTTTTAAATGATAGAGATGCTCTATCTGCGTCAAGACAAGCTTTAGAAATGATATCGGAAAAAGTATGGAGATGGCTTGGAAGTCATGGTCATGGTGTACTAAAGCTGATGATTGTTGGCGCAGGAGCTGAGCCTTCTTTAAGAGATCTGTGCAATGCCATATGCAAAAACCTAAGAGACGCCAGAACATTCGAACATCCAAACAAAGCTCCTCTCATCACAGCTTATACGCATATTCTGGGCATTCCCGAAAATAACTTAGTTTGGACTTACCTTAACAAAGGGACGCATGAAGAAGCTGATCGTGATGATTTTGATAGCGAACAAGTTGAAAAAGTTGTCCAAACGTTAGAAGGCATTGATCAGCTAGACTTAAGGCCAAATAGATAAAACTCTGGAAAGTGGTATACTACAGCTCAGTATTTTAGGAAAAGTGGAGATATTTCTCTACTTTTCTGGAAAAGGTCACCAAACCTTATCACATAGAACTTTCCAGATTTTTTACAGAGCCAACCTGTGTTAGTAGTTTGTAACGATGCGTTAATTGCGCGCTAATCGCATTGCTGATTTCAGCGAATCATTTGAAAAGGTCACCTTAGGGTGACCTTTTTTTGTTAGCCCATGCTTAACTCGCATTCTCCAATAACGTGCGAATAAACTCGGCTTTGATAGCACTCTCCTGCTTACCGTCATGAATCAGACATAAGTCTGCACGCAGTGATTCTTTCAGCTTGATAAAACGAATTCCATGCCAATGATGCTGAGAAAACGTCGACGGCACCAACGTCACGGTATTGCTGTTTGCCACATACGCCATCAAGGTGCTTGGCTCCACCACTTGTTTGCCAATATGGGGTGAAAAGCCTTCTTGCAGACAGGCATTGATGATGAAGTTTGCCGAGGCTGAATTCGCCAAACTCATAAACGCAAACTCACACGTCTTTAAATCTTGGAGCCGCAGCAAAGATTTGCTGGCTAACTCATGTTGCTCCGACACCGCCACCACAAACACATCTTTGCCCAAAGATACCGACTGATACGGATAAATGTTGAGTGCATCGGCAAAACGCACAATGCCCACATCAATTTTCTTCTCGCTCAGATGCTTCTTTTGCGTCTCTGGGTTGAGGTCAAAAATGTCGGCGTGATAAGTGTCATGCTCAGCATGGAAACGCTGTAACAGACGATCAAATCCGCCCCAAAATGCGCTACTTACCACACCAACTCGCAGGATATTTCTCTGGTTCAACCCCACTTGCTGCACTTGATTGAGCGAGACATCCAAGGTCTGAAAAATCAGTTGGCATTTGGACTCCAACAATCGCCCGGCCTCCGTCAGCATGACGTTTCTTGAATCACGCTCAAACAGTTTGACGTTAAGCACCTCTTCCAACTCTTTGATGCGATTGCTCAACGGCGAATTGGTGATATTGAGATTCTCGGCCGCCTTAGTGAAATGCTTGGTTTGTGCGACCTCGTAAAAGTAACGCAGCATCTTCAGCGTCACGCGCTCAAATGGTTCTGACTTCATGCATTGAGTCCTAGCGAATTTCATTATCCTCTTTTTAAGGATGATAGTAGCGAATAAAGCAAAGATAACCAGCGCAGAAAGTCACACAATGGAATCAACACACAACCAGAAGGTGACTAACATGAATCACGATCCAGTAATCGGCGCGCTACAAACCATTCGCGAACGCAAACCAAACTTCCAACCTAAAGCGGCGTTTATTTTAGGCTCTGGCTTAGGCGTATTGGCAGACGAGCTACAAGACAAAGTGGTCATTCCATACGAAGAGCTCGAAGGCTTTCCGGTTAGCACCGTGCAAGGCCACTCTGGTGAGTTGGTACTTGGCACCATGGGCGGCGTAGACGTAGTGTGCATGAAAGGTCGCGGTCACTACTACGAACACGGCTCAATGAAGGTCATGACAACACCAGTACGCACGTTTAAAAAGCTGGGCTGTGAATTTTTGCTCGTCACCAACGCGGCAGGCTCACTTCGCCCTGAACGCATCGATGTCGGTTCTCTGGTGGTATTTCATGACCACATCAATACCATGCCTGAATCTCCAATGATCGGTCCGAATGATGAAGAGTACGGCCCGAGGTTCTTCAGCCTCGCCAATGCGTACGACAAAGACCTGCGCGCAGAAGCGTTTGAAGTCGGCAAAGCCAATGGCATTCACCTGAATGAAGGTGTGTTTGTCTCTTACACAGGCCCCAACTTTGAGACCGCAGCCGAAATCCGCATGATGCAAATCATCGGTGGTGATGTCGTGGGCATGTCGGTCGTGCCAGAAGTGATTTCTGCGGCGCATTGCGGCTTACCCGTATTGGCAGTGTGTGCGATCACCAACATGGCAGAAGGCTTGGGAGATGTAGAATTGTCTCACGCCCAAACATTGAAGTGCGCGAAGCTAGCCGAAGCAGATTTCATTCACTTTATTAAGCGCTTTATGAAGCATCACTTCTAAAGCTGTTTCATTCCAAAAAGCAAAAGGGTCATCAAGTAACTTGATGACCCTTTTTCGCATCACGTTTTCTAACGTTCGGGGGGATTTTGGAGCCGTTTGTGCGTTTTACTTAACTGCGCGAACCAATTCAGCAATACCTTCCCAATCGCCATTGTCCATCATTGCGGTTGGCACCATCCACGTACCGCCACAAGCTACAACCGATTTCAGCGCTAGGTAATCTTCCACATTGGATGGGCTTACGCCACCTGTTGGCATGAATTCCACTGGGTAAACCGCCGTGAGTGCTTTCAGCATATTTACACCGCCAGATGGCTCAGCGGGGAAGAACTTCAACGTACGCAGACCCATTTCCATCGCTTGCTCAACTAAGCTTGGGTTGTTTACACCCGGTACGATAGTCACGCCACGTTGCTGACAGTATTTCACTGTGGTTGGGTTGAAGCCTGGGCTAACGATAAAGTCCACGCCCGCTTCGATGGCGATATCCACTTGTTCTGTGGTCAGAACGGTGCCCGCGCCAATCAACAGTTCTGGGTACGCTTCACGCATGATGCGAATCGACTCCGCCGCCGCTTCGGTGCGGAATGTCACTTCCGCACATGGTAAACCGTTTTCTACCAACACTTTTGCCAGTGGCAGAGCGTGTGCTACGTCGTTGATTGCGATAACTGGGACGATTTTGATTTCTCTTAATCGTTGTTCAAGTGTTGTCATGGGGAACCTCTAAAGAATAAAGCTTAATGTTGCGACGATAATAAACGCGATACCGCCAAGTAACGTTTCCATTACCGTCCAAGTTTTTAATGTGGTTTTCTCATCCATCTCAAGCAGACGAGAGACCAACCAGAAACCAGAGTCATTGAAGTGAGACAGTACCGTTGCACCACCCGCAATCGCGATTACGATAAAGCAAAGGTCTAGTTCACTCAAACCTGTTGATGCTGCCACAACTGGCGCGATAAGAGCCGCCGTCGTGGTTAGCGCTACGGTTGCCGAGCCTTGAGCAACACGCAGACAGGTTGAAATCACAAACGCCGCCACAATCACAGGCATACCTGTGTCTGTAAGAACGTCAGCCAGTGCATCACCAATACCGCTTGAACGCAGTACGCCGCCAAACATGCCACCTGCACCCGTTACTAGGATAACACCACAGATAGGAGCCAATGACTCACCACACAATTTTTCTAGTTTTGCCATGCCGTAGTCTTTGGCAAACACAGCCAGACAGACAATCAAAGTAATCAGCAACGCGACTGGGGTTTTACCTAACATACGTAGGAACTCAACCAGTGCCGTTTTGCCATCAATCACACCTGCAACCGCCAGTGTGTTCAATACCGTATCCAAACAGATTAGCAGGACTGGCAGCACAAGGATGGTCATAACCGTGCCAAATTTTGGTGCGTTGCGCTCATCCACCATCGCTTCGCCATTAAAGAAGGCTTTAGATAGTGGAATATCGAATTTTTTGCCCGCGTACAAGCCAAATAGGTAAGCGCCAAGGTACCAAGTGGGAATAGCAACCAAAATACCCACCACCAATAGCAGACCGATGTTTGCGCCAAGGAATTCTGCCGCTGCAACCGGACCTGGGTGTGGTGGAACAAACGCGTGCATAACCGCAAAAGCACCGGCAGCAGGCAACGCGTATTTAATTGGTGAGCCACCAAAACGAGCCGCCACACTTAGGATGATTGGCATCATCACTACAAGGCCAGCATCAAAGAAGATTGGGAAGCCAAACAGTAATGAAGCGACGCCCAAAGCAAATGGTGCGCGCTCTTTACCAAAGCGACCAATCAAAGTGTCTGCCAGCACTTTCGCACCGCCAGTCACTTCAAGAATTTTACCGATCATCGCACCAAGACCAACCAGTAATGCCACGGAAGCCAGTGTGCCGCCGAAGCCGCCCATCATGGTCGATACGACTTTCTCAGAAGGAACGCCAGTGGCTATTGCTGTGCCTAAACTCACCATAGTAAGGGAAGCAAAAGCATGGACTTTCAGTTTAATGATCAGAACGAGTAACGCTGCAATGGCAAGGCCTGCAATCGTCAGTAGGAACGTAGGATCTGGGGCTTGGGTTAATTGCTCCATAGGTTCACCTTTAAGAATTATTGTTTGTGTTATGGTTCACATTTATTTCAGTTACCGGTAACATGTTACCGATAACATGAATAAGATAAACCCATATTTTAAAGTGAATTCAAAAATTGAGATCACGCGCAAATTTGGTTATGAGGATAAGTTATGGCTGGTAGTAGTGTCATCGTTATGGGCGTTTGTGCTAGTGGTAAAAGCACAATTGGTGAGCATCTAGCGAAAAAGCTAGGGCGTAAATTCATTGATGGTGATGATCTTCATCCACGAGCGAACATTCAGAAAATGGCATCGGGCCAGCCTCTGAACGATGATGATCGCAAGCCATGGCTAGAACGCATTCGTGATGCGGCGTACAGCCTAGAAAGCAAAAACGAACACGGCATTATTGTTTGTTCAGCACTGAAAAAGATTTACCGCGATCAGATCCGCGAAGGCAACGACAACGTGACCTTCCTGTTCCTTGATGGCGATATGGAGTTGATCCTTAATCGCATGCGTATGCGCAAAGGCCACTTCATGAAAGAAAACATGGTGAAGAGCCAATTCGAGACGCTAGAGCGCCCAGACAACGAGCCTCAAACTCTGATCGTCAGTATCGACGGAGACATCAGCGACGTGGTGGAACGCTCTGCCGCTGAGCTAATCAAAGTGCAAGCGATCGAGGTGGCGTAATGACTCACTCTGTTGTTCTTGAGGTCACACAACGTTTGACCGAGCGCAGCCGTGAAGCGCGCGCTGCGTTTCTTGCTCGCACCGAAGTGCAAGCCGAAGCGGGCAAAGGCCGTGTTGGTTTATCTTGTGGTAACTTAGCCCATGCAGTCGCCGCTTCTTGCTCTTCTGAAAAGAAAAATATTCTCGATTTTACTCATGCCAATGTCGCGCTGATCAGCGCCTACAACGACATGTTGAGCGCCCACCAGCCGTACCAAGACTACCCAGCGCAAATCAAACAAGTGCTGGCGGACTACGGCCATACAGCGCAAGTCGCAGGTTGTGTGCCAGCGATGTGCGATGGGGTGACTCAAGGTCAAGCAGGCATGGATATGTCGCTGTTTTCGCGTGACTTAATTGCGCAATCAACGGCGTTGTCTTTGAGCCACAATGTCTTTGATGCCACATTACTGCTTGGCATCTGTGACAAGATCGCCCCGGGGCAACTGATGGGCGCACTGTCTTACGCGCATCTACCGACTGCGTTTGTACCAGCGGGTCTGATGGCAACGGGCATCAGCAACGAAGAGAAAGTCGACGTGCGCCAAAAATACGCAGCGGGTGAAGTCGGCAAAGACGCTCTGCTGGATATGGAGTGTCGCGCTTACCACTCTGCCGGTACGTGCACGTTTTACGGCACCGCCAACACCAACCAGTTGGTGTTCGAAGCCATGGGCTTGATGCTGCCAGGTTCGGCATTCATTCATCCCCATACCCAACTGCGTAAAGCGTTAACCGATCACGCGGCTCTGAAAATCGCCTCAATGACGGCGGGTTCTGCACACTTCCGTCCGCTGGCCGAGGTGGTCACAGAAAAGAGCTTGGTCAACGGCATCATCGCTCTACTTGCATCTGGCGGCAGCACCAATCACACCATTCATATGATCGCCGTGGCGCGTGCTGCTGGCATCTTGCTCACGTGGCAAGACATCAGCGATCTGTCGGATGTGGTTCCTTTGTTAGCTCGCGTTTACCCGAACGGCCCAGCCGATATGAACGCGTTCCAAGACGCGGGTGGCGTGCCAGCGTTATTGCACCGCTTGAACGAATCCGAACTTTTGCATCGCGATGTGAAACCCGTGTTTGGTAAATTTGAAGGCCAAATGACGCTGCCGAGCCTTGTCGATGGACAACTGACTTGGACACCGTGCCAAGGCAGCCAAGACGGTGACGTGATCGCCAAACCAGACGCCACTTTCCAAAATACTGGCGGCACTCGCGTATTGACTGGCAACTTGGGCAAAGCCGTGGTGAAAGTGTCTGCGGTGAAAGAAGAGCAACGCGTGATTGTTGCACCTGCGATCGTATTCCAATGCCAACACGAAGTGGAAGCCGCGTACAAACGTGGTGAGCTGAACAAAGATTGCATCGTTGTAGTCACACACAACGGCCCAGCAGCAAACGGCATGCCTGAACTGCACAAGCTGATGCCAATTTTAGGTAACGTGCAAAAAGCGGGCTTTAAAGTGGCGCTGGTTACTGACGGTCGTTTATCTGGCGCGTCAGGTAAAATTCCGTCTGCGATTCATGTTTCTCCAGAAGCCATTCGTGGTGGCGCGATTGGTTTGGTGCGCAACGGTGATTTGATTCGCCTTGATTGCCAAACGGGCGAACTGAACAACTTAAGCGATACCACTGGTCGCGAGTTGATTCATTTCGACACCGAATCTACCCAACAAACATGGGGACGAGGCTTGTTTAGCGTGATCCGCCAAAACGTCTCTAGCGCAGAAGAAGGCGCAAGCTTCATTGTTTAAGGCGAGAAGAAAAACCTCGTCATTTCGACAAGCCTAAGCAAGATCAGGAATTTAATATCAACGTGCTGTGAAGCCAGAGAAAACACCTCTGCCACAGCACTTTTTTGTTGGTAGATTCTGAATCACGCTCGTCCCTCGCTGTTCAGAATGACGAGATGTGGGATTGGTCATTTTTCTTTTTCAATAAACGAATTAGTCCGTCATTCCGACGAGCCTAGGCGAGATCAGGGATCTACTATCAACGTGTTGTGAAGCCAGAGAAACCCCCTCTGCCACTGCACTTTGTTGTCGGTAGATTCTGAATCACGCGCGTCCCTCGCTGTTCAGAATGAAGATATCTGGGGTTCAGAGGATTGCATTAAGCGGTTTTCATCACCACGACTGCAGCAATCACCACAAAGATACCAAACCAGCCGATTGGCTTGAGTTTCTGTTTAAACAGCAAGGCACCACCAACTGCGGTACCTAAGATACCGATCGCGCCCCAAGAGGCGTAAGCAATGGCTAAGTCGATCTCTTTCACCGCTTGCGCCAATAGCGTGAACGCAGCCAGTACCAACACAATCGCGGTAATGCCCCAGCCTTTGTATTTAAAGCCGTGAGAACGTGTGAGCGCCATATTGGCCACGATGTCGACCAAGGCAGCCATCACGACAAATCCAAATGACATCGTAAAAAATTGACTCATGATTCACACCTTACACTTGTAGAAAATGAACGTTCTTTTGCCAGTTTATCGGCGTTTTTCTTGGTGTTAGATTGACCGTGTGACTCCCCTAAAGTCACACAAACGATGCCGATGACAGATAACATCAAACCAAGCAGCTCTTGGGTATTTAAGTCAGAATCAAACAACACGATTGAAACGACCGTGATCAATGAGATACCCAACCCTTCCCAAACAGCGTATGCCACGCCGATAGAAATCTTTTTCGCTGCAATCGAGAGGAAGTAGTACGACACCGCAATCAATACGTACATCACGATGTAGCCCAACCATCCATGACCTTGTCCGATAAAAGACATGGTGCTGGTGCCTGCTACTTCGGCAACGATGGCGAGCAATAAAAATAGACGTGCAACTAGCATGATGAATCCTCCATCAGAAATTAAAAAACTGCATAACGGAGAATGGTGAATGTCACGCATCTGTATCGACTAAAAAGATAAAAATGAGCCACTTCTCCTGACTATTTGAGCTAAGGTTAGCGCTGAGCAGGAAAAAGAGACAGGTAATTGAGATATTCATTTTTGAATATCTATAGGATCGAGTTGTCTATGTAATCACACATTTTCTTCATGGTTATCTTATGCAGAGAATCTCGGTGACGCGAGACAATAATCCGTCGTCACTGTGCGAAAATTAATGGCATCTTCAGAGTTTGGCGTACCACTTTATGTAAGTGTCGGTGCAAAGGATGGTTGCGATTGGTTTGTAAGAAACCGCCAGAGACGACAAACTGGCTAAACTCACGGTTGACCAAAGGCATCGCGTAAGAGTCCAGCTCCGGCATCAATACTGCTGAGCTTTGGCTGGCATACATAATCGCGTCGGTTTCTTGCAACATTTGGCACGCCACACGCAAATTATAGGATTTAAGTAACACCACAGGCTCATAGCCCATACGACGATATTCGGACTCCACGGTACAAAGTGGTTTATACGAGGCGGGCGCAGGCAGAGACACCAGAGGCAGCTTGGACACCGTGTCCCAATCATTGCTGACTTTCGACAAAGTCGGGTGGTTTTTACGTGCCAAAATCACCCGTTTTTCAACAAACAACGGACGCATATAAATGTCTTTCGACAGCTCGGTCTCTTGGTCGAGAATGCAGTAATCGTGCTCGCCCTCTAACATTTCATCGTGCGAGTAACTGTTCCAACTGGAAAAGGCAAAGTGCGCTTTGGGAAAGGCTCGATGGCAGCCAGTTAGCAATCGCTGCCCTTGCTCATCCATCAAATAAGGGTCAGTCACAATCGCGATCTGCCCTTGGTATTGCAGTGGGTCGAACACTTCAAACTCTTGCACCACTTTTTCCAGTGGTGCAATCATGTTGTCGAACTCGGCGGCGAGGCGTATCGCCATCGGTGACGGCTCAACCCCATGCGCTTTACGCACAAACAGCGGGTCATCAAACACTTGTTTGAGCTTCATCACGCCGCGACTGGCGCTCGGTTGAGAAATGCCCAGCTGCATCGCGGCCAGCTTGATGCTGCGGTTTTCCACCACTGCCTTTAATAAACGCATTAAGTTGAGATCCAATGCATCCAGCTGATGTGCCATACCCTAACCTGCCAATACCATTGATGAGCGAATACAGAGAGCGGTTAACTGCGAGTTAAACACTCTCTCCTGAGGTAATTTGATACCCCATATCAACCACTTTTTCTTCTTGCGCTTCACCTTTCAGACGCGCGATCAAAAGCTCTGCGCTCTTTTCACCGATTTTGAAACGCGGTGTATCGACGCTAGTCAGTTTCGGGCTGATGGTTTGACCAATATCCAGCGCGTTATAGCCCACAACCGCCAACTGCTGCGGAACTTGAATGCCACGTTGTTGCGCGCTCAGCATGGTCCCTATCGCGATGTCGTCGTTGGTACAGAATACGCCATCAAGCGTTGGGTGAGTTTCTAGCGCGCGTTCAAGCAAATCATGCGCTAAAGAGAAGCTAGAGTGATCACCCGTTAATACGTGCTTAGGTTCTAGCCCTGCTTCCGTCATCGCGCGATCATAACCTTGCATACGCAGCTTGGTTCGCGTATCCAAACGCGCCCCAAAATAAACGATTGTGCGCTTACCTGTATCTAGCATCTGCTTAACCGCCGTGTACGAGGCATCTTCATGATCTAGCCCAACCGCCATATCAATCGGCTTTGGTGGCAGCTCCATGGTTTCCACCACAGGGATCCCTGCATTTTTTATCATTTGCAATGTACGCGGCGTGTGATGGCTTTCAGTTAGAATAAGTCCATCGACCTGATAAGAGAGTAATGACGCGATCTTGCGTTCTTCTTCAAGCTCATCGTAGCTAAAATGCGCTAAAAGCGTCTCATAGCCATTGGCTTTGGTTACCATCTCGATGCCCTGAACAAAGGAAGCAAAAATTTGGTTGGATAATGAGGGCAGTAAAATACCAATGGCTTTACTGGACGACTTTGACAGCATAGCGGGGGCGCGGTTTTCGATGTATCCCATCTCTTCAATCGCAGTCGCAATCTTGGCCCGAGTCTTTTCTGCCACCGATTCAGGGTTACGCATATAACGTGAAACCGTCATCTTCGTGACGCCAACTTGGTCTGCGACATCCTGCAATGTCGTGCGAGTTTTCTTATTCTGTTGAGCCATAAATATGTGATTTATCAGTAATGTTACAAGTAACATTATGACGAATAGACTCTCTGCCGACAAGCTCAGTGAAAATAATTCGCAAAATCATGACGTTATTATTCTATTAGCCACCAAATTGCGTTTCATACATTGTGAGTCAAAGCCGAATAAATAAATGACATTTATATCAAAGTTCTTATAAAATGCCGTACCTAAAAGAATAAGACATTAGGCACAGTGCAGTTAGGCTCTAGCGAAACCCAGATTTACTATCACTTGCTTGATCTGGACGACTCCCAAAAGCAGCAATACCTCCAAGCATTGCAACAAAGTCAACCTGAGCTGTATCAACAACTCGTTCCTCTTTTAGCCCACGAGACACCTGAAGAACAACTAACGCAGTTACTTTACTTTGGTGCTCACCAGGCTACGAACCGAGACGTCGATCTAAGCGGAGAAGTCATCAGTAAGTATCGCCTAACTCATGAGTTGGGTCGCGGTGGCATGGGTGTCGTTTACGCCGCCCTACGTGCAGATGAAACGTTCGAACAAGATCTGGCCATCAAGTTTATTCAAAGCAATTTGAGTAATGTGCTGGGACAACGTGCACTCTTCGATGAGGCACAACTGCTCGCGCGTCTAAACCATCCGTACATAGCGAAAGTGTTTGATGGCGGTCTTCATCAAGATTCGGTTTACATCGTGATGGAGCGGGTATTTGGTCAAACCTTAGATGAATACCTGTCAGAAAATAAGCTGGAAAAGACAGAAAAACTGCTGCTGTTTAAGCAGATTTGTCAGGCGATGGAGCACGCCCACCAGCATCATGTTTTGCATGCCGATCTAAAACCAGAAAATATACTGATTGATCGTAGCAAACGACCCAAACTGCTCGACTTCAACTTAACTCAAAAAGCGCACTCCACCCGAGAGGGCTCACCCTCGGCACTGATTGCGTTTAGCCAAAACTTTGCCAGCCCTGAGCAGCAGGCAGGACAAGTACTGACAGAACAAAGCGATGTTTATTCATTGGGCAAAATCCTCGCGTTAATGTTTCCGTCACCAGCGGTTTGGTCTGATGTGTATTGGGTGATAAGACGGGCGACGCGTCCAGCCACCCAAGTGCGATACCCAGATGTGCGAGCGCTACGCATTGATATCGAGCGAATTATCGAACGTCGCCCTATCGAGCAGAAAAAACACTGGCCTTTGTATAGCGCCTTTCGCTTGGTGCAACGGCGCCCTCTTGCTTCTGCATTGTCAGGCATCATCGTGCTATCAGGTGTGCTATTTGGCAGCGCCATGATGCAAAAGAATATCCAACTGCAACAAGAGAAGAAGATTGCAGAAGATATGATGTACGAAATGACTCGCCTTATCTTCCACGCGAAGGGGCAGAATGTCGAACACCTCTCAGTGAGCTCCATGATGGAGTTAACACGAAGGCGGATACTCTCTAATCCAGATATCCCCAAACACATAAAACAAAAAATGTTGTTGGCGATGATGACACCGGTGCCAAAGAAGCACCTAACTACTCCAATGAGTTGTCAGCCAAATTGTGCGTCTGAGGACAGCACCAACCAATAAGGCTTAAAACAAGATGTATACACGTTCAGTGGTATTTTGGCTGTCTGCACTGACGGCTACCTCCACGTTAGCAGCAGACACTTCTGCTGCTACTTCACACCCGCCCACTTCAACCTTGAGGCAAGGCTACTTTATCGATGCGCCAGTGACTGGCTTGTATTACAAAACCAGTTCCAATATCACTGGCGTTACCCAACAAGGAGCATTTCACTACCAACCTGGTGATGTGATTAGCTTCTTCCTTGGCAACGATGATAAAGGTTATCTGCTGACAACCTTATCGAGCCAAGAAGTGCTTACACCGACGATGGCAACAACCAAACCCAGTCGTAGCATCAATATGACGCGCCTGCTGCTCTCTCTCGACAGCACGCCTGAGAATCGTAAGGAAATTGTCTTAGCCAACCGCGTGTTGTCTGATGCTCGCTTTCAAAACCAGCTCAAGGGCTTTGACCTCAATTATCTGGATGACGCCAAACGTCACCTCAATCTCGACTGGGTATCTGTCGATGAGGCAATCGAGCACCTAAACGAAAGCCAGCAGTACATTGAAAAAAACTTTGCCTCAGATGAGATCATCTTTGAACCTCGCGGCATGACGTTCAAAAACATCGTGATCAAAAAGAAAGATTGGCAAGGCCGAGCTTGTGCTTACGACTTACGTTATCAACATCATCCTAAATATCGCCCTCCGTTTGGTGAAACTCGATTCACCATCACCAAAGATTCATTGATTGAGCATCCAAGCATTGGCGATCATTTTCAAGGTTGCTTCCTCTCGATGAAGCGCCCTATCACGGAAGACATTGTCGAGCCGATAAGCAAATTTGCGGATTGGTTTAATATCGTCGGTTGCTCAATCACTGGGTGCACCCGCAACGACTTGAATGGTTTCTCTCTCGAAGACTTTGATGATGAAGGCGACTGGAAATACCGCTCCGTTGCACTCAACTTTGATCCAAGTACTGAGCTACTGATGGAAAAAGTACAAGGCCTTGGGCGTAAAAAAAACATCCACCACCACAATCGTACAGAAATGCTGTGGTTTACCTACCCCAACACGAACGAACACGACATCGACTACCTCGGGGTATGGCAGCAGACCCAATACCACCAGCAGTCCATGACACAATCGTGCCTATTGATGCGCCACCAACAAGTCATGCGACTGCCGCACAATGCAGACACCTGTCCAACCGACGCAAGCCTATACACCCAAGATGTCACCCAAGAGTATGCGGACATGTGGTGGGTCAACAATGACGAACCCAAAGCCGAGCTTGCGCAAATGAATGTCATGGTACGTTGGTCAACGACCCCTGCCGAAATCAATTACACCACTTGGGAATATCTGCCCGCTGGCGCAACTTGGGAACAAGGCATTTTATATCGCTATCAACAAGATGTTCTCCGCAACCGAGACGGCTCTGATCGCATTGAAACCCACACCATTTCTGAATTTGTCAAAGTGAGCGAGGATGTATAACCATGGCAACAGCAGTAGCACTGACACAAATCATTCAACAATGGCAATCTGGTGATAAACAAGCCGAGAGTGAGCTTTACCAATTTGCGTATTTGCAGTTACGTAAGATCGCCCAACACGAGCGTGAACGAAACGCGGAAAAGTACGGCACCGACAACAAGGTATTGGCCGATAGCGTCAACAGCACCACGGCATTAATTCATGATGCTTACCTGAAGATGTCCAACTGCGACATGAGTGAAATTGAAACAAAACGTGATTTCTTTTTGATGGCCGCCAAAGTGATGCGTCAAATCTTGATCGATAACGCACGCTCACACCAAGCGCAAAAGCGCCAACACATTACGTTGATGAGAGATGAAGAAGATCGCTTCGAACAATTGATCATCATGGATAAAGCTCTGGATAACTTTAGTAGCCGTTACCCACGCCAATCAAGTGCACTCAAACTCAAGTATTTAATGGGAATGAAAAACCAAGAAATCAGTGAACTACTCGAGTGCAGCGCGAGCTTAATAGAGAAAGACCTAAAATTCTCTCGCAGTTGGTTGCAATCACGAATGGCGCACGCGTAATGATAAGCAAAAAGTTTTGGATAATCGGCGCAATCTGCGTCGGTTTGCTCGGCGTATACTGCATGTCAGACGAATCCAGCTTAGCATCCGCGGCGGACTCATCAGACAGCACGAGCCAATCAACCACGCGAACACATCGTCAATATGAGCGCACATCTTTAGTTGAAGTAAAGCAAGCGTTGACAGGTTCTGCGTTGGAGAACGCCCACAAAAAAGACGGTGATGACGCCTTCAACTCTGCCATTTTAGGACAACCAGGGCCAGTTACGAACCCATTTCATACTACAGAAGACGGCTCTTTTTACGACTCGTCTGTGGGTTATGAAGACAGCCGCTCAAAAGAGGACCCATCAGAGAACAATAAACCCATCATCAACCTCACGGTGGAACAACAGCTACAAACCATTATTTATGCTTGGGAGCTCAACCAAAACTCTCCGATTAGCTATTCGCTCAATCTTAACCAACTGTTTGAAGACCCGGATGGTGATCTCCTCACCACTCGGATTTGGCTCGAAAACGCCAATGGATTAAGGGTGCTAAACCAAGGACAAATGATGGTGCTAGGTGCACCAGAGAACATTAAAACCACCACATACCTGGCGGTAGCGGCGCGTGATGATTACCACGGCGACAGCGACCATGCGTGGGTCACAACACGTTTTGAGTTGCCTGTTGTCACTCCAGGTCACAATGACACGGAACACCCGTTAATTGGCGGCATTGTCTATCGCTTGGAGACGACGCAAAACCTTGGCGGTACCGCGTACGCGTATGAAGTGGTGTATTGCGAAGCGTTTCAGTTTGAGGATGACGAGGTACGTTATGCCGCCTCAAACAACAAACACCAGTGTCCTGAAAAGGGAGACTTAAAAAAGGTGGGTGAGTACAAAATCAGTGATGACTCGTTGATTGTTTATGTCCACGGCGTACGCCAAATTTGGACCACTAAAAAGGTATACGCATCTCAGGTTCATAAAGAGACTCAGAACTATTTCACCACCGTGTTTGATGGCAAACAATTCGAAAGCTACACCATGCAAAAAAACAAGCAATCGATGGAAAAACGCATCAACGCACCGACAGGACGATATTTATACCAGATATCCTTTTTTGACTATTTGCTACCTCGCCCAAACGGCGATTATCTCGTGGCTGAAATTGGCAATTATATTTATCACCATGGAACTCAAGTCATTGGGCCTCATGGTGAAAGCATCGATTCCGATCTCAACTTACGCACTTACAATCCAAACTTGTATTGTGCTGATGTCGCCATCTGGTATGGCAGCCATGTCATTGCTGGTCAAGGAGACTATCAGGTCGACATCATCTCCGATCCTAACCCCTACGATCCGACTTACCTAATAGACTGCTACGAATACATTAGTAACCCCACGACCAGACAACAATCGTTAGCATTTGATCTGAGCTACTCGCCTTACGACGAACTACTTGATGGCGAGGTGTACAGCTACATTTTGCGTCCAAAGCCTGAACTGGCTGATCGCGTTGAAGAATTTAAAATCAATATGATTTATCACAGCCCAAAGCCGTTACGCTCAAGCAACAAAAAATAACCACTTAAAATACATAATGTTATTTTGACCATTAAATCACTAAAAACAAAAAGTGGAACCGTGATCAAAGTCTCATTTCCTTCCTCATCGACAAAAAACTCAAATAAATTTTACGGGTTTTATGCGGTTTTTCGTGTCTTGTTTTCTCCTCGTTAAAGTCCTACAAAGTGACTCATTTATCAGATAACTAAACTTTCGCTTTAGTTTTGGCGATTCAAAACAACAGATCACTAACCTTTGAAAAAGGAACATTCAGAATGAAAAAAATGAGTTTGCTAGCAGCGTCAGTGGCTATAGCACTTACTGGTTGTGGCGGTGGTTCAGGTAGCGACAACACATCAACAGCACAAAGTGGCCTAGAGATCACTGCCATTGATGGTTACTTGAAAAATGCCGCTGTATGGGTAGATACCAACGAGAACTTGGTTCTAGACACCGGTGAAGATACGAAACTGGATGTGGTGACCAACGAATACGGCAAGTTTACCCTTCCTGAAGAGTACAAATCGCAAACGGTCTTTATTCAAGCTTTCGCAGGTCAAACGGAAGATACGACTCGCGGTATCGTAACAGAGACCTTCTCGCTGGCGTCTACGTCAGGTTCAAGCGTTGTGAACCCAATGACCAACATGGTGGTTAGCAAGGTTGCTAAGCAGCTAGCCAGCGATCCAACATTGGACGTTGTAGCGGCGAAGAAAGCGGCAAAAGAAGAAGTGGTTGCCAAGTTAACTCAATCAGGCCTTAACGTAGACGCTTCGATGATTTTTGGCGACTACATCGCAAAAGCAGACGAATCGAAAGAAGCTCAAGCGCTAAATGCAATCGGTGAAGCGCTGGTTGATAACGCTGATATCGATGTTGAAAAGCAGCTTGAAGTTGCCGATCTTGTTGCGAAAGAAGCGAACAATATTATCGAAAACAACGGTGATATGACCGATTTTGCACCTGTTATTACTGTACCAAAAGATGACAGCCCTATTGTGGTTGAGAAAAACCATCGCCCAACAAGTTCTCAGGCGGTCGAGCCAATCAAAGTCGTACTAGGTGAGGCTATCACATCGTTCACTGCATCATTTACCGATATTGACGATGATACGCTAACATACGAGCTAAAAGCGCTAAAACTAGCGAATGGACTAAATGGTTTGTCGATTAACTCGACAACTGGCGCGATCAGCGGCACTCCAGAATCTGCAGGCGTATTTACCTACCAAGTGTTTGCGACTGATGAGCATAAAGCGCGCTCTTACCCACTAACCTTCACAGTAACGGTTGAAGCGCCAAACACAGCACCAGTGGTCAACGAAGATGTAAAAGCTCAACTACAAGCCGAAGTCGATGCTTGGTACTGGGTCGAGGGTGAGCAACCTGTTGATACATTGAACATCTCAACGCTATTTGACGATGCAGACTCAGACCTTCTGACATACACAGTAGAGACCTCCATAAGCAAAAATGGTGGTTTAGAGACAGGCTTCCAAGTTCATGTTGATGGCAACGGCAACATCTCATTTGACGGTCCACTGCCGTTCAAAGCAGCCGCTGGCACAGAAAGCCTGTATGTTTATGCTAAAGACAGCATTAACGCTGACGAGCCTCTAGTAGTATTTGCACTGCCAGAGATCATCGAAGGCACACCTGTTGTACCAGAGCCACCTGTCGTTTCAGTTGCCGACCTACAAAATAAATTCCTTCACTTTGTTGAAGTGGGCAGCAACGGCACAAACTACACAAATGCTTGGTGTGACTCGATTTACTTTGATTCAGCATCAAACAAGCTCTACTGGAGCAATCGAACAGACGCTAACAAGCAGTCTTGTGTCGACGAGGACTTAAACAACTTCACTTCAGAGATCACTTACACAATTGAAGATGGTCTGATTAAATCAACTAACTTCGCTCAAGATGGCATTAGTTTCGAACTGGTTGAAAGCTCGATTTATGATGATGACATGTCAAACCATTACCTCGTCAAGTTCAACTACATTGACGATGAGAGTGAAGAGCTTGAATCTGTGACTGAAGTTTACGGTTACTACACTGACAAACGTGAAGTTGAAAAAGAGATTTATCAACCAATCGGTCGTTCAATGGATAATGCACCATGGGTGGTTGGTCTTACACACACTGTGATTGATGGTAAGGTCCAAGAATTTGATGTGAGCGGCATCGTTCAGCAATTTGATTATGAAGGTACGGACGGCCAAGTTCATACCTACACCGCAGCATCTCTGTACGCAGAGGATGCCCATGCGTGTGATGTACTGAAAAACGATTACACAATTCGTGTAATGGGCTCCAACGATGCAGCAGGCTCTCACTTTGTGAACCGAGAGTTCAAAATCGACAACGGTTGTTATTTGAACATGCTTCCGTTCAATCAAGAAGAAGCTATTCCTGCTGGGCTTTACACTATCGAAGCAAAACCTAAACGCCTTGACGAAGGTGAGCGAGTGATCTTCAGCTTTAAGAAGTAACATTGTAAAAAGCCCCGTATCGCGGGGCTCTCTTATTGTACAGAGCCCCCCTGCTAGGCTGGGGATTCCATAAAGCTTACAGCTATAAATCAGTTATATACCCCTTTCAATTTAATAAAAACGTCTTGTGGTCTGGCAACTGCAAGAGTTAACTAAGAATTGAAGGAGGTCCCAGTGGGGGACGAAAAGAGCTTAGCGCACATGTGATGGAATTGTAAATATCATGTGGTTTTTGCACCAAAGTACCAAAGGCAGGTGCTCTATGGTGAGAAACGAAGGGCAGTAGGCCAGATACTTAGAAAACTATGCGAATGGAAAAGTGTAAATATTGTTGAAGCGGAATGCTGCGCAGATCATATTCATATGCTTTTAGAAATACCACCGAAGATGAGTTTTTCATCATTTATAGGGTATTTGAAAGGAAAAAGTAACCTGATGCTATATGAGCGATTTGAAGTTCAAATACAGGAATCAGAATTTTGGTGTCGAGGGTCTTATGCAGATACGGTAGGAAAAAACACCGGCAAGATACAAAGTTACATAAAGCACCAACTAGAGCAGGATAAAATGGGAGAGCAACAATTGTCGATCCCGTATTCAGGTAGCCCGTTTACGGGTCGCCGGAAATAGTCATATGCAAATGGCACTAAGCGCCTGCTAGGGAGCTGCCGATAGGAGAACCTTATAGGCGTATATGAAAAACCACCAGCTATGCCGGCGGATACTTTTTTCTTTTTGAAAATCGTATTTCGTCCTGAAATGTCTTGAAGTATTAAGGATGAATAACGGTTATTTCACGCACACCACGTTCAATAGTGAGGTTCCGGTGAGCTGGTTTGGCTCACGATCTGCGAACAAACCTTTCTTATCTTTGCCCCAATACGGCAGTTGCAGTGGCCATTGATTTTTTTCCATCACCCCAGACGCCCTCAACACTTTGAATTCTGCAGGGCTGGCTAAGCTCATACCCAGTTGCTGACATACTTTTTGCGAGTTTTCGTAGTTGAGACGATTCCACGGCTTGCCGTATTCCATGTAAAACTGATTGTGGTGGTCGAGTAAATATGGCACCACGTACATTTTGCCTTGTAAGGAGGTTCTCAACCGAACTTCAATGTCATCATTCCCGCTCACAACTGGCTTCGCTTTGGTCTTAGCAACAGGCTTGGAAGAAGAATTATCACGTGTATTTTTTGCCTTGGTCTTTGACTTCTCTGCTGGCGCTGTAAAGGCGTCGGTATCAGCTCGCACGGCAGGAACTGGCGCGGGTTTCGGGGTCACCGTCGGTGTTGGCTTAACCGAAGATGCGACTGATTTCGACGGCACAGCGGGTTTAGATGGTGTCGTAGACTGTTTATTCTCTTTTCCAACCACGCGGATGAAAGCCTCTTTGTAATTCGACAAGGTTTTGACTCCCCGCAAATCCCCCCTCGCATCAGACAGATCTTTGTAAGGCCCAATCAAACAGCGATAACCTTGGGACTCCGGCTTCATCCACACGTCGGTCGTAATCTTGCTGTAAAGCGGCTTTGCTTTCGCGAGTGACATTGGCTTTGGTAGTAATCCGCATTGAATCCAGTAGAGGTAGTTGCCTCCTTGCGGCACTTTCTTTCCCCATACTCCGTTACCAATTGGGCACGTTTTCTCAAGCATCGGCAGTTCTTTCTCGCTGGCTTGAGTAGCTTGGCAAAGGAACTCCTCAGCCGATACTGGGCTAGAAAACTGGGCGCATACCAGCAGCAAGCCGAAAGCTAGGCTTGCTCGGAAGATACGAGATGGGTGTTGTGCCTTCTTCATTTCCATACACTTCACTCTAAATTAGTGGGTAAGGTCATTATGGCGGCAAAGCGCCAAAAAAATGTGAACAAAGAATAACTAGCAAAAAAAGAGCCGGAATTTGCATCCGGCTCTCAGTTTAGGAAGGAATTAAGCGAATTTACAACGCTTGGCGGGAAAATTCTTAACCTTTGTACAGTTTCGGGTTGAATACATCTCGTAACCAGTCACCCAATAAGTTGATAACCAGAACCAGTGTAACCAACACGATGCCTGGGAAGGCAGTAATCCACCACGCACCTGAGAAGATGTAGTTAAAGCCGATGCTGATCAGCGCACCTAGTGACGGCTGATCAACAGGAAGACCCAAACCTAGGAATGACAGTGCCGCTTCCGACATGATCGCATTCGCTACCTGTACCGTCGAGATAACCAAGATTGGTGATAGACAGTTCGGCAGGATGTGACGGAACATGATGCGTGGCGCTTTAAAGCCCATCACGCGTGCCGCTTCTACGTATTCTTTCTTCTTCTCAGCCAGTACTGAAGCACGAATGGTACGTGCGTATTGCGGCCATTCAGCCACACCGATGATCACCACCAGCATCACCACCGCGTATTGGCTGTAAAAATCGCTGCCAAAGCTGGCTTTGAAAATGGCCGACACGATGATCGCGACCATCATGGTCGAGAATGACAACTGTACGTCTGCAAAACGCATCAAGAAGCTATCGATACGACCACCGAAGTAACCCGCCGACAAACCAATGATGATACCCAAAATCAACTGAAGACCGACGGCTAAAAAGCCGATAGTCAAAGACAGACGAGAACCGTAAAGAATGGTCGATAAAATATCACGGCCTTGCTCATCAGTACCAAGAACAAAACGCTCATCGCCCTCTTCCATCCAAGACGGTGGTAGCTCTGAATCCATGATGTCGATAGACGTCAGATCATACGGGTCAGTCGGAGCTAGAATTGGCGCAGCTAATGCCAACACTAAGAACATCATAAAGACCGTAAAACTTGCCATCGCCACTTTGTCGCGCTTGAAGTAATACAAGAAGTCCGACTCTTTAAAACGCTGCCATGCTGATGGAGCGGCTTCAGGAGCTGGTGTTACATTTGATTGGCTCATGATTAAGCTCCTTTTCCAGTTAAGTTCACAGTTGGGTTGATGATGCCGTACAGCAAATCAACGATGGTATTGGTTACCACGAAAATCAGACCAACAAAGATAACGTAAGCTGTAATCAACGGTGTATCGACACGGTTGATTGCCTCTAGGAAAAGAAAGCCTGTACCCGGCCACTGGAATACGGTTTCGGTTAGGATGGTGTAAGCCACCATGGTACCAATCTGCACGCCACCTACCGTCAGTACTGGCAGCATGGTGTTCTTAAGTGCATGTTGGTAGTAAATTTTTTGTAAGTTCAAACCTTTTGCTTTGGCGAACTTAATGTATTCCGAGCTCAGTACTTCCAGCATTTCTGAACGTACCAGACGGATGAACAACGGCAGCATGATAGACGCTAGCGCAATACACGGCAGGATAAGGTGCTTAATACCATCAATGGTAAAGAAGCCAGATTCCCAACCGAGCACGTTAGCGGTTTCACCTCGCCCGTAGGAAGGCAGCCAGCCGAGTTCGATGGAGAAGACGTACATCAGCATGATTGCGGTTAGGAACACCGGAATCGAGATGCCGACACTACTCATCGCCATAACAAATTTGGTAAAGACACTCTTCGGGTGAATCGCGGAATACACCCCGAGTGGTATAGAGAAAACGATAATGATGAGCGTCGCACCAAACACGAGCTCTAATGTTGCCACCAGCTTATCGAGGATCACCTCAACCGCAGGTCGCTTGAAAAAGTATGATGTACCCAAATCACCTTGCAGTGCATTACCCACAAAGCGCGTGTACTTTGTGATAAAGGGATCGTTCAGGCCCAATTCGTCACGTAGCGCTTGGCGCTCCGACTCCGAAACCGACTGACCTACAAGCTCACGCAGCGGATCACCCAGGTTGTCCTGAATGGCAAACGCCACCAAACTGATCACAAACATCACTATCAGTGCCTGAAACAGGCGCTTGACCAGAAACGAAAACATTCCTTGCCCCTTAACTATCCATAGATCTCTAAACTTAGAGAGAAAATTCAGTCTGTAAAACTGGCTCAATCCGACTGAAATAAACCGAGCCAAGTGTCGAAAACAGAGAAGGACTGGCGCCCCTCTCTGTCATGACTAAGTATGATTACTCGACAACTAGGTCGCCAAAGTAAGGCATTACCATTGGGTTCACGATGTCTGCGGCTTTCACGTTAGACTTCGCACCCCACGCTTCACTTTGCCAGTGTAGCGGTACAAATGCAGCATCGTTGTATAGCGTCGCTTCGACACCTTTCAGCATTGCTGCACGTTTCGCAGGGTCCGTCTCTACGTTTGCAGCTTCAACCACTTTGTCCATTTCTGGGTTTGAGTAGTGACCACAGTTGTACTGACCACGACCAGTTTCTTCGTTACGAGTCATAGTTAGGAACTCGTTGAAGTTTGCCGAGTCCTCTGTATCCGAGTGCCAACCGATCATCAGCATGTCTGCCGCACACTTATCAAACTCAGGCCAGTATTGCGCTTTTGGCATGGTTTTCAGATCAACCTTGATGCCAATCTTAGACAACATTGCCGCTGCCGCTTGCGCTACTTTCGCATCGTTTACGTAGCGGTTGTTTGGCGCAATCATAGTTAGCGTCAGGCCGTTCTCATAACCCGCTTCTTTCATCAGTTGTTTTGCTTTCTTCAGATCGTAGCGAGGTACTAGCTTGTCATCGTGACCAACGTAACCAGTTGGACTCTGCTGACCAGCTGCAGTAGCGAAGCCTTTCATGATTTTCTTAACGATGCCTTCGTTGTTGATTGCGTGAACAATCGCTTGGCGAACGCGAACGTCTTTCAGTGCTTCGTTGCTGTTTTGGTTTAGTTGGAACGTGATGATACGAGTACCTGGTAGCGTGACTAGATCGATGCCGTCTGCGTCTTTCACACGTTTGTGATCGTTTGGTGCTACCGGGTGAATCATGTCAACGCCGCCAGAAAGTAGCGCAGCTACACGAGTCGCATCTTCTTTGATTGGAACAAGCGTTAGCTTATCAACGTTACCTTTCGACTCTTTGTCCCAGTAATCTTTAAAGCGTTCAAATTCCACTTTTACGCCCTGCTCACGTGATGTCACGATGAACGGACCCGTGCCAGAAACGTTAGTCGATGCGAATGAGTTACCGTGCTTCACTAGTTCAGACTTGTCTTTGCCGTCTGCGGTTTTACCCGTATAGAACTTGCTGTCCATAGGGAAAATGTACGTTGCAGTTTGCAGCACTAGTGGGTAAGGACCTTTGGTTACAAGATCGAACGTGTTGTCGTCCACTTTGACGATTTTCTCGTACGGGTCGAAAATGTTTTTAAAATCAGGAGAACTTTGTAGACGCTCAAACGTCCATACAACGTCGTCAGCCGTTAGGGTATTACCAGAGTGGAATTTCACACCTTCACGCAATTTAAAACGAACGGTAGTGTCGTTAATGCGCTCCCAGCTCTCTGCTAGACGAGGTTCGAAATCCATTTTTTGAGTAAAGCGAACTAACGGATCAAATACCATGTGTGACATTTGCAGTGTGCCACCTGATAGCTGCTCATGTGGGTCAAGCGATACTGGGTCAGCTGCGTAGCCAACTTTGATATCTGCTGCCAGTGCATTAAAGCTTAGGCCCGCCGCCATTAGCGCCACTGCTAATTTGCTTTTCATGGTTTTCATTTGCATAACTCCTTCATGCGGGGATACGGATCCCTTGTTGTTGTGTTTGCGTCTTTGTTATGACTAAAGGTTAGCCAAGCGAGGTGCTTGGTTTATGCCGTCTCGATCTCTTCTCGCAAGCCTGTAAATTCAGGCATCAGAGAAATCAATTTTTTGCTGTATTCGTGTTGGGGTGCCGTAAATAACTGTTCTGTTGGTGCCACTTCTAAAAGTGTACCCATTTGCATCACACCTACTCGGTCACACATCTGACGAATAACAGGTAAATCGTGGCTGATAAACAACATAGTCAAGTTCAGCTCACTTTGCAGATCTTTCAGCAAGTTTAGAATTTGTGCCTGTACCGATACGTCCAGTGCCGATGTCGGTTCATCACAAATCAAAAGTCGAGGACGAGTCGCCAACGCACGCGCAATAGAAATACGCTGACGCTGACCACCGGAGAATTCATGAGGATACTTAAGCCCAGCCATGCGACCCAAACCAACATGATCCAATAGGTCATTCACGATTTGGCGAGTTTCCGACTCGTTTTTCGTCAGTTTATGAAAACGGATTGGCTCAGCAATAATATCGAATACCTTCATACGAGGGTTCATTGAGGTATAGGGGTTTTGGAACACCATCTGCATCTGACGACGCATTGGGCGGCGTTCTTTCTCAGAGGTTAAAGCTGTCAGGTCAATACCCTCAAACTTCACCTGACCAGAGTTAGGTTGGTATAAACCAGCAATAACTCGCGCAATGGTTGATTTACCAGAGCCAGACTCACCCACCAAACCAAAGGTTTCGCCTTCATGCACTTCAAAGCTCACATTATTGGATGCCTGCACGTATTCGCGACGGCTTTCAAATAAAGAGTCTTTGGTGACAAAGCGTAGATTAACGTTCTTCACGTCCAAAAGCGGGCCTGTGTACTCGCGCTCATCCTGACTTTGTCCTAGCCAGTGATTCTTAATGTCGAGAGGCTCCATTTCTGCCGCTTCTTCGATGTAGCTGACCAAAGGGAAGCGATCTAGCTTTCTGTCTGAACGTGGAACGGCTGAAATTAGGCTGCGAGTATAGGAGTGATCAGGATCGCCCAACACTTTGGCTGTTGGTCCAAACTCCACCAAGTCACCACGATACATTACCGCGACGCGGTCGGTGACGTTGGAGACCACACCCATATCGTGAGTAACCAGCATACAGCCGACATTGTTCTTGATACACAATTCTCGGATCAAGTTGAGGATTTGGTCTTGGATAGAAACGTCTAACGCCGTAGTTGGTTCGTCCGCAATGATCAGATCTGGCTCACCAGCCAAAGCAATCGCAATGACGACACGCTGACGCATACCACCAGAGAATTGGTGTGGGTATTGTTTTAAGCGGTTTTCTGGCTGCGGGATGCCAACTTGCTGCATCAGAGAAAGCGCACGCTGATACGCCTCTTCATCAGAGACTTTCATGTTGGCGTGGATCGTCTCTTTCAGCTGCTGCTCAACCGTAAAAAGTGGGTTAAGTGAGGTCATTGGATCTTGGAAAATAAAACCAATCTTCGATCCGCGAACCTTACGCATCGCTTCTGGTGATAAACCAGAAATTTTTTCTCCATCCAAGAAAACATCGCCGCTAGCAACGCGACCTGGAGGGCTAAGCAAATCAATAACGGCGTTACCAACGGTGGATTTACCCGCACCTGATTCGCCAACAACACCCACGATTTCACCACGTTCAATATGAAAAGAAAGTGACTTCACGGCAGCGTGAACGCCGTGTCGGGATGGGTATTCAATACGAAGGTTTTTCACTTCTAATAGTGACATTTCAGACCTCTACTGCCTTGTCTGTGGTATCGAATCGCGCCAAAGGCACCATTCATCACCTGAATGAATCCGTTCAAATTCAGAATAATACTCTGAAATCTTAATGCGGAAACAATTTGGCAAAAATCACACAAAAAAGCAACAATTAAAGTATATTCCGCCGAGAAAACATTAAATAAACGCACAATGAGCGAATAAAAATGCATTAACAAGTATTTAACCATTTTCATATCACACTATTTTTGTGCGCCATGCACCAATAAAACTAGAAAAATGCTCTAAAAATAAGCATGGGCCAACCAGAACCATTACCCACATTATTCATATGTGATTATTAACATTTAACAAACAATATCGTATGCAAAAAGCAATTTTTCAACATAAAAAACTATTAATAAAATAGTCGGCAAATATAAAAAGCCAAACTTAGAAAGAGAAAGGATAGGCTAAAACGTGAACACAACAGCAAAACCACACAAATCCTTTGTCGACGACGATTATGCGCCGCTTAAGCGGTTTGTTGACTAAACAAAAGAAAATGCGGTTACCATCACTCTCCCAGTGTAGGTGAAGCACATCGATTTTAACCCTTTACGACACAATTGAGAGTGGGATAATAGATAATCAATGTTAGAGCCAAGCTGTAAATGAAAGGAGCCCCTGTGCTTAAAGCGATTTTTTTTGATATGGACGAGACTTTATGTGCGACGTCACAAGCCGATAAAGTTGCAGGACAAAAGTTTACGACTTGGATTCATAAGACCTACCCGCAAGTTACCGAACCACAAGCTTTTTTACAGCGCTACTTACAGGGTGTGTACAAGAAGCTGAATGCGGAATTCCCTCACCTTGTGGCTCTGCTACCTGATGAAAACGCGTTCCGTTGTGGCCTGATCCAAAACATATTGGCGGAGCACGGAGTCAGCATTAATGCCGAAGAGGCTCAACAAGCTCAAGACTACTTTGACTCTGCACGTATGGGCGCGTTCACTTTCTTCCCTGGTGTAAAAGAAATGCTCAGCGATCTTCGTCAGCATTATAAACTCGTCGTGATCACTAACGGCCCGATTTTTTCTCAACACCCAAAACTCAGCGCGACACAGATGAGCGACTGGGTGGACCATATTATTGTGGGGGGAGAAGAGCCTGAAGAGAAGCCCGCTGCGAGCATTTTCCAAAAAGCGCTCGACTTGGTCGAAGTAAAACCAGAAGAAGCTCTACACATTGGCGACTCTTTACCAGCAGATATAGCAGGCGCTAACAATATGGGCATTTTGAGTGTGTGGGTAAATGCGACAGGCGCAAGTAACTCAACAGATATAACGCCAAATTTTGAAATCCAAGAAACGGTAGAGCTGAGAGAAATCCTTAAAACACTCGCCCAATAAAAGTAGCGGATTAGAAAAACACAAAGCCCCAGTCTTTCGACTGGGGCTCTAAATAGCGGTCGGTGAAGAGCCGAATTCTAACTTCAGGCGAACCCCTTGGGTTCAAATCCATTGATACGTTGCCGACTAATACAGTCCAAGCGAGATCATAAACTCTAAAACGACGAAAGCCTGCTAAAAAGCAGGCTTTCTAATAGTGGTCGGTGAAGAGGGATTCGAACCCCCGACCCTCTGGTCCCAAACCAGATGCGCTACCAAACTGCGCTATTCACCGAGCATATATTCTTTAAATAAAGAATGGGGTGGCTAACGAGACTTGAACTCGCGACAACCGGAATCACAATCCGGGGCTCTACCAACTGAGCTATAGCCACCATCAAATTGTCATGTTTACCGCTATCTCAGCCATAAACTAAATAGTGGTCGGTGAAGAGGGATTCGAACCCCCGACCCTCTGGTCCCAAACCAGATGCGCTACCAAACTGCGCTATTCACCGACGATGTTTTATCTTGATTTAATCAAGATTGGGAGCAATGCTACCGCATTCAATCTAAAAAAGAAAGAATGGGGTGGCTAACGAGACTTGAACTCGCGACAACCGGAATCACAATCCGGGGCTCTACCAACTGAGCTATAGCCACCACTGATTTTTTACCGATGTATCCTCCGAGGCAATGGTACGCCCGAAAGGATTCGAACCTTCGACCTTTGGCTCCGGAGGCCAACGCTCTATCCAACTGAGCTACGGGCGCATGCCCTATCGGCGGAGTGGAATAATACGGATATCACACTATGCCGTCTAGTACTTTTTTTACTTTTTTTATCGTTTGGTCTCTTTTTCGACAGTTATCTTCCTTTAAACTGAATTTTTGATGTGATTCACGCCCTGTCATGGATAACTTGTTGTTTATTGCAACAAGTTATCGGGATATAATCACCCATTATTTACATTGATTTAACAGCTGCAACCAAGTTGTCTAATCATTCTATGCCATTCAGTGGAATTTAGTGATTTCTCTGCTCGGCATTAATACTCTAACTATATAAATAGGTAAGTCACTTACCTCGGGAATGTGAAGTGGGTTTAATGGATATGTCTCGACAAATGATTAGCGTTTTGTTCGCTGCCTTAACGTTTTCTACGGCAGCTTTAGCTTCTGACATCAGCCAAACTGAATACGATGCGATCGCAGAACGCATCCAACCTGTCGGTGATGTTTATCTAGCGGGTTCTGAGCCAGTGAAAGAAGAACCAACCGGTCCACGTGATGGCGCCACAGTTTATGGTACTTTTTGTATTGCTTGTCACGCATCTGGTGTAAACGGCGCACCTAAAACGGGTAATGCCGATGACTGGGCACCGCGTATTGCACAAGGCAAAGAGACGTTAGTGAAGCACGCGTTAGAAGGCTTCAATGCGATGCCTGCCAAAGGAACCTGTATGGACTGTTCTGACGATGAAATCATCGCAGCAATCGACCACATGATTGAAGGTCTATAAGTAAAGACATAAACGAAAAAGGCTTGCCAACTGGCAAGCCTTTTTGTTTTTAGTCAGTGAGCACAAGGTTACTCTATTTCTTAAACATTGCTCGAATATTGGCAATGTGTGCCTGACCTTTCGCCATACGCTCTTCTGCTGATACTGGCTTTTTATTGGCTTCCCATTCAACGTCATCAAATGGCAACTCATCCAAAAATCGGCTTTGAGTCGGTTTTATCAACTCGCCGAACTGTCGACGCTCTTTGCACATAGTGAAAGTCAGTTCACGCTGCGCTCGGGTAATGCCAACATACATCAGACGACGCTCTTCTTCGACGTTGTCTTCATCAATACTGGTTTGGTGCGGTAAAATACCTTCTTCAGACCCAATTAGGTATACATATGGGAACTCAAGGCCTTTTGATGCGTGCAGCGTCATCAGTTGTACTGCATCACTGTCTTCATCTTCTTCACCGCGCTCCATCATGTCACGCAAGGTCAAACGCTGAACGACTTCTTTTAACGTTTTCTCTTCTTGATCGTAGTTGTCACCTTCTAGATCCGCCACTATCCAGGAGTAAAGATCAGAAACGTTCTTCATTCGCATTTCAGCGGCTTTCGGGCTTGCTGAAGTTTCGTATAACCAATCTTCGTAATGGATATCGCGAACCAAGGAGCGAACCGCTTCGACGGTATCACCACGCTCAGCTTGGTCAGCAATCGCCACTAACCATTGGGTGAAACGACGTAAGTTTTCCAGGCCGCGTCCCGTTAAGTGCTGTTCGAGCCCCATTTCAAAACTCGACTCAAACAGGCTCTTCCCACGCATATTGGCATAACTGCCTAGCTTTTCTAACGTTACTGGGCCAATTTCACGTCGTGGTGTATTCACAATGCGTAAGAATGCATTGTCGTCATCTGGGTTAACCAAAACGCGCAAATACGCCATGATGTCTTTAATTTCTGCTCGTGCAAAAAACGAGGTGCCACCAGAAATTTTATACGGCACACGGTTTTGCATTAGAGACTTTTCAATTAAGCGTGATTGGTGGTTACCACGGTACAAAATTGCGTAATCACGATAGTCGGTTCGATTCAAGAATTTGTGTGCAATCAACTCCCCCGTGACACGCTCAGCCTCATGCTCTTCATTTTTAGCCAACAACACTTTGAGTTTTTCACCGTCAGGAATTTCTGAAAATAAGGACTTCTCATAGACGTGAGGGTTATTGGCTATCAAAATGTTGGCCGCACGCAGGATTCGACTCGTTGAGCGGTAGTTTTGCTCCAACTTAATCAATCGCAAATTCGGGTAATCTTCACCCAGCAAGACTAGGTTCTGAGGCTTCGCACCACGCCATGAATAAATGGACTGGTCATCATCTCCTACGACCGTCAATCGCCCACGTTCACCGACGATTAATTTCACCAACTCATATTGACTCGTGTTGGTATCTTGGTACTCATCGACCAACAGATAGCGGATACGATTCTGCCAACGTTGACGAACGTCTTCATGATTGCGCAAGAGTAAGACGGGCATCAAAATTAGGTCATCAAAATCGAGCGCGTTATAGGCTTTCATTTGCTTTTGGTACATATCAAAGCAGAACGCAAACAATTGTTGCTGCTCACCTTGCGCACGCGCTTTGGCTTGCTCTGGCGTCAACATGTCGTTTTTCCAATTGGAAATACAACTCAGAAGCTGACGTAGCAGATCTTTATCACCATCAAGCTGCTTTTCGGTAAGTTCCTTGAGTAGCGCCAGTTGGTCTTGGTCATCAAACAGTGAAAAGCCCGCTTTCAATCCTAAATGCTTGTATTCGCGTTTGATGATGTTTAATCCCAAGGTGTGGAACGTTGATACCATCAAACCTTTAGACTCGGCTTTCCCCAACGTTTGGCCGACACGTTCTTTCATTTCACGCGCCGCTTTGTTGGTAAACGTCACCGCTGCAATATTACGCGCTTTGTAGCCACATTGCTGAACCAGATAAGCGATTTTATTGGTAATAACACGAGTTTTGCCCGAGCCAGCACCAGCTAGCACTAGGCATGGACCAGACACGTATTTCACGGCTTCATCTTGACTAGGGTTCAGCTTCATAGAAATTCTCTGCGGGTGATAAATGTGGCGCCTATGATAAAGGGGTGGCCTCGTGAAAGCTACGCTGATTTCTTGTAATTTTCATACCAACAAGCGCAACATTCTGTTGCATAAAAGGCGGGTATTTGAGCTATAATGAATGAACGTTCATTCACTAGTGGTAGGATTATGAAGGATAACCCTGCTGTAGATAAGCGAGAACAAATCTTAGTCGCTGCAGAGCAACTCATTGCTGAATCGGGCTTTCAAGGGCTTTCCATGCAAAAGCTCGCCAATGAAGCAGGTGTCGCAGCAGGAACGATTTATCGTTATTTCTCAGATAAAGAACATCTTTTGGAGGAGTTACGCCTTAACGTTGCAAAGCGTGTCGCTACGGCTGTGCAACTGGGCGTGAGTGAAGAGATGCCTTTAAAACAGCGATATCGAACCATGTGGCTCAATATTTGGAATCTAGCGAGCTCGAATTTAAATGCGCTCAGCAATCGAGTTCAATATGAGTCTCTACCCTGTTCAAATAGTAGCAAAGCTCGGGAACTTGAAAGACAAATGTTTGCCCAAGTAGATCTTCTTTTTAATCAGGGGAAAGAAGAGGGCGTATTCAAGTCTCTCGATAACGAAGTGCTTTCTGGATTGAGTTTTGAGGCAAGTGTTGCACTTGCTAGGAAACACGCTTTGGGATTTTATCAGCTGGATAAGGCGGCATTAGAAGCTGCTATTGAAGCCAGTTGGGATGCAATTATTAAACACTAACTTGGAGTTCTTAATAGAATGAAAAAGTGGATTTTGATGCTATCAATTGTTTTATTACTTTTTGGTAGTGTTGTGACATACAGGCTAATTGATATCAAAGACAAAATGGAACAGTTTGCCAATCGCCCTGAACCAGCATTCCCAGTAACCGTAACTGAAGTACAAGCGGTTGATTGGGTTCCTGCTATAGAGGCAATTGGCTTTATTGAACCAAACCAAGGGGTTACCGTTGCTAATGAAACTAGCGGTGTTATCGACAAAATCGCATTTGATTCCGGCACTCAAGTCAAAGCAGGCCAGCCATTAGTACTGCTTGACTCTGACGTTGAGAAAGCGAATTTAAAGAGCTCGCAAGCCAAGTTGCCAGCAGCAGAAGCGAAATACAAACGCTACCAAGGGCTATTTAAAAAAGGCTCTATTTCTAAAGAAGCGTATGACGAAGCAGAAGCGAACTACTTCTCCTTAAAAGCGGACATTGAAAGCTTGAAAGCGACCATCGACCGACGCGAAATCAAAGCGCCATTTGATGGTGTGGTAGGTATTCGTAACGTGTACCTAGGTCAGTACCTACAAGCGGGTACTGATATTGTTCGCCTGGAAGACACCAGCGTGATGCGCTTACGCTTTACCGTGCCGCAAACCGATATTTCACGTATCAACATCGACCAAGAAGTGGATATCTTCGTGGATGCCTACCCAGAACAGCCTTTCAAAGGTTCAATTTCTGCGATTGAGCCTGCGGTTAACGTACAAAGTGGCTTGATTCAGGTTCAAGCAGATATCCCTAACAGTGATGGCAAACTGCGTAGTGGTATGTTCGCACGTGCAAACATCATTCTGCCTAAATTAGAAAATCAGGTCACTCTGCCTCAAACTGCGATCACGTTTACGCTATACGGCGACAATGTTTACATCGTAACGGAAGAAGATGGCGAGAAACGCGTTAAGCAGCATGTGGTAAAAGTTGGCGAACGCTCTAAAGATATCGCACACATTCTAGAAGGCGTGAAGCCAGGTGATGTAGTGGTGACATCGGGTCAAGTCCGTTTAAGTAACCACGCAAAAGTAAGCATTGTCGAAAGCGATGCAACTACCCCACCTGCTGAAACACCAATGCTTTAAGTTGGAGGCATCATGCGCTTTACAGATGTTTTTATAAAACGTCCAGTTTTAGCGGTATCGATCAGTTTTTTGATTGCATTGCTTGGTTTGCAAGCCGTGTTCAAAATGCAAGTTCGTGAATACCCTGAAATGACGAATACAGTGGTCACCGTGACCACCAGTTACTACGGTGCAAGTGCCAACTTGATCCAGGGCTTTATTACTCAGCCATTGGAGCAAGCGGTGGCGCAAGCCGATAATATTGATTATATGACCTCGCAATCGGTGTTAGGTAAATCAACCATTACTGTCAACATGAAGTTGAATACCGACCCAAACGCGGCATTGGCTGACATCTTAGCGAAAACTAACTCGGTACGTTCCCAGCTTCCAAAAGAAGCCGAAGACCCGACCGTAACGATGTCGACCGGTTCTACTACCGCGGTATTGTATATTGGTTTTACCAGTGACGAGTTGTCTTCCAGCCAGATCACCGACTACCTTGAGCGTGTAATCAACCCACAGCTATTCACTGTAAATGGTGTATCAAAAGTCGACCTTTACGGTGGTATGAAATACGCGCTGCGCGTATGGCTAGATCCAGCCAAAATGGGCGCATTAAAGCTGACTGCAACGGATGTGATGAGCGTTCTTAACGCCAACAACTACCAATCTGCGACGGGTCAAGCGACGGGTGAGTTCGTGCTTTATAACGGTAGCGCGGATACTCAGGTATCAAACGTTGCTGAACTTGAAGCGTTGGTCGTAAAAACGGGTGAAGGGGACGTTATTCGCTTAGGTGATATCGCGAAGGTAACACTTGAGAAGAGTCACGACGTTTACCGTGCAAGTGCAAACGGCCAAGAAGCCGTGGTTGCTGCAATCAACGCCGCGCCAAGTGCCAACCCAATCAACATCGCTGCTGATGTGCTTGAATTATTACCTCAACTTGAGCGCAACTTACCAAGTAACATCAAAATGAACGTGATGTACGACTCTACCATTGCGATCAACGAGTCAATTCACGAAGTAGTGAAAACGATTCTTGAAGCGGCAATTATCGTACTTGTAGTGATTACACTGTTCCTAGGTTCGTTCCGTGCGGTCATCATTCCTATCGTCACTATTCCACTCTCTTTGATTGGTGTGGCGATGGTTATGCAGGCAATGGGCTTCTCTTGGAACTTAATGACACTACTAGCGATGGTACTTGCCATCGGCCTGGTGGTGGATGACGCGATCGTGGTGCTAGAAAACGTGGACCGTCATATCAAAGAAGGCGAGTCACCATTCCGTGCAGCAATCATTGGTACGCGCGAAATTGCTGTGCCAGTTATTGCGATGACATTAACGCTAGGTGCGGTATACGCACCAATCGCGTTGATGGGCGGTATTACGGGCTCGTTGTTCAAAGAGTTCGCTTTAACGCTAGCAGGTTCGGTATTTGTGTCCGGTATCATCGCTTTAACGCTATCACCTATGATGTGTTCAAAGATGCTGAAGGCGAACGAAAAGCCGAGCAAGTTTGAGCAAAAAGTTCACCATATCCTTGATGGCATGACTAATCGCTACGCAAATATGTTAAAAGCAGTAATGGCGAGCCGACCAGTGGTGATCGTATTTGCCATTATTGTATTTGCAAGCCTACCTGTTTTATTCAAGTTTATTCCTAGTGAACTAGCTCCTTCTGAAGATAAAGGTGTTGTTGTGCTCATAGGGACCGCACCATCGAATTCGAATTTGGACTACATCCAAAACACCATGGATGATGTGAATAAGATTCTCTCTGATCAACCAGAAGTAGAATACGCTCAGGTATTTAACGGTGTTCCGGATTCTAATCAAGCGTTTGGTTTAGCTACACTCAAACCATGGGGCGAACGAGAAGCGAGCCAAGCAGAAATCAAACAGCGTGTTGGTGGGCTTGTTTCGAGCATTCCGGGAATGTCTATTGCTGCCTACGAAATGCCGGAGCTACCAGGTGCTGGTTCAGGCCTTCCTGTACAGTTCGTAATTACAACACCAAACAACTTTGAAAGTTTGTTTACCGTTGCAAATGACATTCTGTCAGAAGTAGCAAGCAGTCCAATGTTTGTCTATTCCGATCTGGATCTGAAATATGATTCTGCAACCATGAAGATTAAGATCGATAAAGACAAAGCGGGTGCCTACGGTGTGACTATGCAAGACATAGGTATCACTCTCAGCACCATGATGGCAGATGGCTATGTAAACCGTATCGACCTTAACGGCCGATCATATGAAGTGATTCCTCAAGTTGAACGTAAATGGCGCCTAAACCCAGAGTCGATGAAGAACTACTATGTGCGTTCTGTTGATGGTAAAGCCGTCCCACTAAGCAGCTTGATTACGATTGATGTGATAGCAGAGCCTCGCTCTTTGCCACACTTCAACCAGCTAAACTCCGCGACGGTAGGTGCGGTGCCATCGCCTAACGTTGCTATGGGTGATGCAATTAACTGGTTTGAAGACATCGCACAAACCAAACTGCCTGCAGGCTATAACCACGATTACATGGGCGAATCTCGTCAGTTTGTGACAGAAGGTAGTGCCTTGTATGCAACCTTTGGTCTTGCACTTGCGATCATCTTCCTCGTTCTGGCGATTCAATTTGAATCACTCCGCGACCCTATTGTCATCATGGTATCTGTACCGCTAGCAATATGTGGTGCCTTGATCGCGTTGGCGTGGGGTACGGCCTCAATGAACATCTACTCGCAGGTTGGTTTGATCACGCTGGTCGGCCTGATCACCAAGCACGGTATCTTGATCTGTGAAGTAGCCAAAGAAGAGCAGTTACATAATAAACTGTCTCGTATTGATGCGGTGATGGAGGCTGCGAAAGTGCGTCTTCGCCCTATCCTAATGACAACCGCAGCAATGATCGCAGGTCTGATCCCGCTGATGTACGCAACAGGTGCAGGTGCCGCGCAACGTTTCAGTATCGGTATCGTAATCGTTGCTGGTCTAGCAATTGGTACATTGTTCACACTATTCGTACTACCTGTGATTTACAGCTACCTAGCAGAAAAACACAAACCACTGCCAGTATTTGTTGAAGACAAAGACTTGGAGAAGTTGGCACGAGTTGATGAAGCGAAAGCAGCCCACCGTGAATTAGCGGATAACAGATAAGCTTTTAAGGCATTCAAAAAGGTCACTTCGGTGACCTTTTTTATTGCCGCTCTCTTTTTTGCCATCTAAATGGCGACTTTCACGTATCATTTACTTAAAATGAGGACAAATCAAAAGGAGTTTTAGCCACTATGTTTGACCCAAAGAAATTAGAGCAAATTGCTAAACAGATTCACGACTCAATGCCTCAACCTGTAAAAGAGTTGGGCTCTGATGTTGATCAGAAGATTCGTCAAGTAATCCAAGGCCAACTAAACAAGCTAGATGTTGTAAGTCGTGAAGAGTTTGATGTTCAAACTCAAGTTTTACTACGTACACGTCAAAAGCTAACAGAAATGGAACAGAAATTGGCGGAGCTTGAAGAGAAGCTTGCAGAAAAATAAGTGTTAAAACGCTCCTCACAAAGGAGCGTTTTTCTTATCGGCGCGCAGATAAATCGGCTAAAAACAAAAAGGCTTGGTCAACGGCGACCAAGCCTTTTGATTAGATGTTGTGTTTTTGTATTTATCGACTCCAGTCTGGCCAGAGTTCATTTAATATTTTCTCTACTTTGAAGCAAAGAAAATTAGCCACCAACCGCGATGCGCTTCATATCTGTCATATAACCACGTAGTTCTTCACCGATATATTCTACAGGGTGGTTGCGGATTGTTTCATTCACAGCGATAAGAGTCGCGTTATCCACTTGGTTAGACGTTTCACCTAGACCTTTACCAATGACGTCTGTACTAACAGAAGGCATGAATTTTTCACGCAGTAGCGGCGTTGCTACATTAGCAAATAGGTAGTTACCATATTCAGCCGTATCAGAGATAACCACGTTCATCTCGTATAAACGCTTACGTGCGATAGTGTTTGCGATAAGTGGCAGCTCGTGTAGAGACTCGTAGTAAGCAGACTCATCGATGATGCCAGATGCCGTCATTGCTTCGAATGCTAGCTCAACACCCGCACGAACCATAGCAACCATCAGGATACCGTTATCGAAGTACTCCTGCTCAGAGATTTCTACGTCAGTTTCTGGGTAGTTTTCGAAAGCAGTTTCACCCGTTTCTGCACGCCAGCCTAGTAGGTTTGCATCGTCGTTTACCCAGTCAGCCATCATCGTGCTAGAGAAGTGACCTGTGATGATGTCATCCATGTGCTTGTTGTATAGCGGACGCATCAGCTCTTTTAGCTCTTCAGAAAGCTCAAATGCTTTCACTTTCGCAGGGTTAGTTAGGCGATCCATCATATGAGTGATACCACCAAACTTCAGAGCTTCCGTGATCGTTTCCCAGCCGTATTGAAGAAGCTTGCCTGCGTAGCCAGGTTCGATACCGTCAGCAATCATCTTCTCGTAACATACGATAGAACCAGCCTGCAACATGCCACAAAGGATAGTTTGCTCACCCATTAGGTCAGATTTCACCTCAGCAACAAAAGAAGACTCTAGACAGCCTGCACGGTGACCACCTGTTGCTGCAGCCCAAGCTTTCGCGATATCCCAACCTTCACCTTTTGGGTCGTTCTCTGGGTGAACAGCGATAAGAGTTGGAACACCGAAACCACGCTTGTATTCTTCACGAACTTCCGTACCCGGACATTTAGGTGCAACCATTACTACCGTTAGGTCTTTACGGATTTGCATGCCTTCTTCAACAACGTTGAAACCGTGAGAGTAACCCAGTGCTGCGCCTTCTTTCATTAGCGGCATTACCGTCTCAACAACGTTTGTGTGCTGCTTATCAGGAGTAAGGTTTACTACTAAGTCAGCTTGTGGAATTAGCGTTTCGTAGCTACCTACCTCAAAACCGTTGTCTTTTGCGTTTTTGAATGACTGGCGTTGCTCATCAATCGCTGCTTGGCGAAGCGCATAAGCAACGTCTAGACCAGAGTCACGCATATTCAGACCTTGGTTAAGACCTTGAGCACCACAACCTACGATGACCACTTTCTTGCCTTTTAAGTAATCCGCTTCTGAAGCAAATTCGCTACGGTCCATAAAGCGACAACGACCTAATTGGTCCAACTGCTCGCGCAAGTTTAAGGTATTGAAATAATTAGCCATCTGGGTGCTCCTTTGAGATTCTTCCATTGAGGTCGGTAATTGCCTTACCGAATAACTTCATACTAAAACAGACATTAAATTGCTTAAAGTGATATATTCACAATTAGTTATTGCAATTTGTGCAACATGGAAATGAAGATTTAATGAATATCAAAAGCCTGCAACTTTTTATTCATCTGTGTGAGAGTAAAAGTTTCGCTAAGACCGCAGCAGCGATGCATGTGAGTCCTTCAGCCTTGAGCAGACAAATACAAAAGCTAGAGGAAGAAACTAGCCAACAATTATTTTTGCGGGACAATCGCAGCGTTGATTTAACGAGCCAAGGCAAAAAACTGGTTCCTGTCGCCTTAAAAATTCTTGGCGAATGGCAGCAGTACCAAAGTCACCTAAAGGGAGCAGAGGACGAATTGAAAGGAGAAATCCGTCTATTTTGTTCGGTTACTGCAAGCTACAGCCACCTGCCAGAGTTAATCTCTGATTTTCGTCTGCAGCATCCTTTTATCGAATTTAAGCTATCAACCGGCGATCCAGCTCAAGCGATCGACAAAATTTTAGCAGATGAAGCAGATATTGCCATCTCAGCCAAATCTGAGCAGATGCCAAGCAAAATCGCATTTGAAACGATCAGTGAAATACCACTTTCTGTCATCGCTCCTGTCGGCGTGAGTTCATTTGCGGAGGAGCTACAAAAAGAAAGACCAAACTGGTCAGTCATTCCATTCATTCTCCCAGAAGCAGGGACAGCAAGAGATAGAGCCAATACTTGGCTCAAACAAATGAAAATAAAGCCGAATATCTACGCGCAAACGTCAGGGCATGAAGCCATCGTAAGTATGGTTGCACTAGGATGCGGTGTAGGTATAGCACCTGATGTCGTGATCAACAATAGCCCGGTGAGAGAGAAGATAAATCGCTTAAAAGTGTTACCAATTAAGCCGTTTGAACTTGGTGTCTGCTGTACCAAAAATCAGTTAGAGAATCCATTAGTGAAGGCTTTTTGGAAAGTAGCGGAGAGTAAATACATTACACCTTAACGATAGATGTTTGAGTTCTGAGTGCTTAGGTAATTTTCAGAACCCAGAAACGTAAAAAAGCCCACTCTTTCGAGTGGGCTTTTTCAAATTTAAAGCCTGGCGATGTCCTACTCTCACATGGGGAAGCCCCACACTACCATCGGCGCTATTTCGTTTCACTTCTGAGTTCGGCATGGAAGTCAGGTGGGTCCAAAACGCTATGGTCGCCAAGCAAATTCTTTAATTCGGAAAGCTGTTTCTTAATTCTCGTTCTTACACATTCAATGTTCTTTCATTGAGTCCATCAAAACCCCTTGGGTGTTGTATGGTTAAGCCTCACGGGCAATTAGTACAGGTTAGCTCAACGCCTCACAACGCTTACACACCCTGCCTATCAACGTCGTAGTCTACGACAACCCTTTAGGATACTTAAAGTATCAGGGAGAACTCATCTCAAGGCTCGCTTCCCGCTTAGATGCTTTCAGCGGTTATCGATCCCGAACTTAGCTACCGGGCAATGCGTCTGGCGACACAACCCGAACACCAGAGGTTCGTCCACTCCGGTCCTCTCGTACTAGGAGCAGCCCCTTTCAATTCTCCAACGCCCACGGCAGATAGGGACCGAACTGTCTCACGACGTTCTAAACCCAGCTCGCGTACCACTTTAAATGGCGAACAGCCATACCCTTGGGACCGACTTCAGCCCCAGGATGTGATGAGCCGACATCGAGGTGCCAAACACCGCCGTCGATATGAACTCTTGGGCGGTATCAGCCTGTTATCCCCGGAGTACCTTTTATCCGTTGAGCGATGGCCCTTCCATTCAGAACCACCGGATCACTATGACCTGCTTTCGCACCTGCTCGAATTGTCATTCTCGCAGTCAAGCGGGCTTATGCCATTGCACTAACCTCACGATGTCCAACCGTGATTAGCCCACCTTCGTGCTCCTCCGTTACGCTTTGGGAGGAGACCGCCCCAGTCAAACTACCCACCAGGCACTGTCCGCAACCCCGATGAGGGGTCGACGTTAGAACATCAACACTACAAGGGTGGTATTTCAAGGACGGCTCCACGCAATCTAGCGACTGCGCTTCAAAGCCTCCCACCTATCCTACACATGTAGGGTCAATGTTCAGTGCCAAGCTGTAGTAAAGGTTCACGGGGTCTTTCCGTCTAGCCGCGGGTACACTGCATCTTCACAGCGATTTCAATTTCACTGAGTCTCGGGTGGAGACAGCGTGGCCATCATTACGCCATTCGTGCAGGTCGGAACTTACCCGACAAGGAATTTCGCTACCTTAGGACCGTTATAGTTACGGCCGCCGTTTACCGGGGCTTCGATCAAGAGCTTCGACCGAAGTCTAACCCCATCAATTAACCTTCCGGCACCGGGCAGGCGTCACACCGTATACGTCATCTTGCGATTTTGCACAGTGCTGTGTTTTTAATAAACAGTTGCAGCCACCTGGTATCTGCGACTCTCAATAGCTCCATCCGCGAGGGACTTCACCGTCGAGAGCGTACCTTCTCCCGAAGTTACGGTACCATTTTGCCTAGTTCCTTCACCCGAGTTCTCTCAAGCGCCTTGGTATTCTCTACCCGACCACCTGTGTCGGTTTGGGGTACGATTCCTTACAATCTGAAGCTTAGAGGCTTTTCCTGGAAGCATGGCATCAATGACTTCACACCCGTAGGTGCTCGACGTCGTGTCTCAGCCTTAAGAAGAGCCGGATTTACCTAACTCTCAAGCCTACGCACTTGAACCTGGACAACCGTCGCCAGGCCCACCTAGCCTTCTCCGTCCCCCCATCGCAATTGTAAGAAGTACGGGAATATTAACCCGTTTCCCATCGACTACGCCTTTCGGCCTCGCCTTAGGGGTCGACTTACCCTGCCCCGATTAACGTTGGACAGGAACCCTTGGTCTTCCGGCGAGGAGGTTTTTCACCCCCTTTATCGTTACTCATGTCAGCATTCGCACTTCTGATACGTCCAGCATGCGTTACCACACACCTTCAACCGCTTACAGAACGCTCCCCTACCCAATACTCAAAGAGTATTGCCGCAGCTTCGGTTTACTACTTAGCCCCGTTACATCTTCCGCGCAGGCCGACTCGACCAGTGAGCTATTACGCTTTCTTTAAATGATGGCTGCTTCTAAGCCAACATCCTGGCTGTCTGAGCCTTCCCACATCGTTTCCCACTTAGTAGTAATTTGGGACCTTAGCTGGCGGTCTGGGTTGTTTCCCTCTCCACGACGGACGTTAGCACCCGCCGTGTGTCTCCCGGATAGTACTTACTGGTATTCGGAGTTTGCAAAGGGTTGGTAAGTCGGGATGACCCCCTAGCCTTAACAGTGCTCTACCCCCAGTAGTATTCGTCCGAGGCGCTACCTAAATAGCTTTCGGGGAGAACCAGCTATCTCCAGGTTTGATTGGCCTTTCACCCCTAGCCACAAGTCATCCGCTAATTTTTCAACATTAGTCGGTTCGGTCCTCCAGTTGATGTTACTCAACCTTCAACCTGCCCATGGCTAGATCACCTGGTTTCGGGTCTATATCCAGAGACTGAACGCCCAGTTAAGACTCGGTTTCCCTACGGCTCCCCTAGATGGTTAACCTTGCCACTGAATATAAGTCGCTGACCCATTATACAAAAGGTACGCAGTCACAGGACAAAGCCTGCTCCTACTGCTTGTACGTACACGGTTTCAGGTTCTATTTCACTCCCCTCACAGGGGTTCTTTTCGCCTTTCCCTCACGGTACTGGTTCACTATCGGTCAGTCAGTAGTATTTAGCCTTGGAGGATGGTCCCCCCATATTCAGACAGGATATCACGTGTCCCGCCCTACTCGATTTCACTGAATATGCGTCGTCAGTTACGGGGCTATCACCCTGTATCGCCAAGCTTTCCAGCTTGTTCACCTAACGCCTATAAAGCTTAAGGGCTAGTCCAATTTCGCTCGCCGCTACTTTCGGAATCTCGGTTGATTTCTTTTCCTCGGGGTACTTAGATGTTTCAGTTCCCCCGGTTCGCCTCGTTATGCTATGTATTCACATAACGATACTTACTTATGTAAGTGGGTTTCCCCATTCGGAAATCCCAGACTCAAGTGGTTTTTACTACCTAATCTGGGCTTATCGCAAGTTAATACGTCCTTCATCGCCTCTGACTGCCAAGGCATCCACCGTGTACGCTTAGTCACTTAACCATACAACCCGAAGGAGTTTCGAGTTGATGTTCAAATCACCAAAGTTGTCTCTCATTATTTGAATGAGCGAGAGACATTCGATTTTGCCGGACTCAAATTCCAAGAACACTTGAATGTGTTTTTAGTTGTATTCATAAATGAATACTTTGAGAACTTTACAAACAACAATAAATTGTTGTTTTGTCAGCTTTCCAAATTGTTAAAGAGCTATGTTTCTTCACAAGGAAGTTACATTTTCTAAAGACTTTCAGAGTCAAAAATGCCAACCAGTATCAATTGCTTGTTCTGGTTTGGACGTTTTATTCCAAAAATACTTAGAGAATGGTGGGCGATACCGGGCTCGAACCAGTGACCCCCTGCTTGTAAGGCAGGTGCTCTCCCAACTGAGCTAATCGCCCACATTATTTTGATTTCCGTGGAAGGAAATGGTGGGTCGTGCAGGATTCGAACCTGCGACCAATTGATTAAAAGTCAACTGCTCTACCAACTGAGCTAACGACCCAATGGTATCCCGTAGGGGAGTCGAACCCCTGTTACCGCCGTGAAAGGGCGGTGTCCTAGGCCTCTAGACGAACGGGACACTAAGTTGAACATCTTGGGGGATGTTCTATCTCTTAAACTTCATAAACCATATCAATCTGTGTGAACACTCATCGCAATAATCATCGTTTAAGGAGGTGATCCAGCGCCAGGTTCCCCTAGCGCTACCTTGTTACGACTTCACCCCAGTCATGAACCACAAAGTGGTAAGCGTCCCCCCGAAGGTTAAACTACCTACTTCTTTTGCAGCCCACTCCCATGGTGTGACGGGCGGTGTGTACAAGGCCCGGGAACGTATTCACCGTGGCATTCTGATCCACGATTACTAGCGATTCCGACTTCATGGAGTCGAGTTGCAGACTCCAATCCGGACTACGACGCACTTTTTGGGATTCGCTCACTTTCGCAAGTTGGCCGCCCTCTGTATGCGCCATTGTAGCACGTGTGTAGCCCTACTCGTAAGGGCCATGATGACTTGACGTCGTCCCCACCTTCCTCCGGTTTATCACCGGCAGTCTCCCTGGAGTTCCCGACATTACTCGCTGGCAAACAAGGATAAGGGTTGCGCTCGTTGCGGGACTTAACCCAACATTTCACAACACGAGCTGACGACAGCCATGCAGCACCTGTCTCAGAGTTCCCGAAGGCACCAATCCATCTCTGGAAAGTTCTCTGGATGTCAAGAGTAGGTAAGGTTCTTCGCGTTGCATCGAATTAAACCACATGCTCCACCGCTTGTGCGGGCCCCCGTCAATTCATTTGAGTTTTAATCTTGCGACCGTACTCCCCAGGCGGTCTACTTAACGCGTTAGCTCCGAAAGCCACGGCTCAAGGCCACAACCTCCAAGTAGACATCGTTTACGGCGTGGACTACCAGGGTATCTAATCCTGTTTGCTCCCCACGCTTTCGCATCTGAGTGTCAGTATCTGTCCAGGGGGCCGCCTTCGCCACCGGTATTCCTTCAGATCTCTACGCATTTCACCGCTACACCTGAAATTCTACCCCCCTCTACAGTACTCTAGTCTGCCAGTTTCAAATGCTATTCCGAGGTTGAGCCCCGGGCTTTCACATCTGACTTAACAAACCACCTGCATGCGCTTTACGCCCAGTAATTCCGATTAACGCTCGCACCCTCCGTATTACCGCGGCTGCTGGCACGGAGTTAGCCGGTGCTTCTTCTGTCGCTAACGTCAAACAACGCCGCTATTAACGACGCCGCCTTCCTCACGACTGAAAGTACTTTACAACCCGAAGGCCTTCTTCATACACGCGGCATGGCTGCATCAGGCTTGCGCCCATTGTGCAATATTCCCCACTGCTGCCTCCCGTAGGAGTCTGGACCGTGTCTCAGTTCCAGTGTGGCTGATCATCCTCTCAGACCAGCTAGGGATCGTCGCCTTGGTGAGCCCTTACCTCACCAACTAGCTAATCCCACCTAGGCATATCCTGACGCGAGAGGCCCGAAGGTCCCCCTCTTTGGCCCGTAGGCATCATGCGGTATTAGCCATCGTTTCCAATGGTTATCCCCCACATCAGGGCAATTTCCTAGGCATTACTCACCCGTCCGCCGCTCGACGCCGTTATCGTTCCCCGAAGGTTCAGATAACTCGTTTCCGCTCGACTTGCATGTGTTAGGCCTGCCGCCAGCGTTCAATCTGAGCCATGATCAAACTCTTCAATTTAAGATTTTGTTCGGCTCAATGAATACTGAACATTACATAAAGTAATGTTTGAATTGACTGTGCTGAATCCGAAGATTCAATGGTCACTTCGTTTCATTGAAACCTAATTTGAAGCCGAAGCTTCTAATTGGATTATCATCAACGAGTGCCCACACAGATTGATAGGTCTATATTGTTAAAGAGCTTTTCCTGTTGAGCTTTGCTCAAAACAGGACGGCCATTTTAGCGAGTTAAAGTTTAGTGTCAATCACTTTTTTCAAACTTTCTTCAAGTGTTTCCGCTTGGCTAATTTGGCTTGCTAACCTCGACTTCGTTTCTTTCGAAGCGTTGCCGTGTCAGCGAGGTGGCATTATAGAGATTGCGATCACATTGGCAAGCCCTTTTTCACGTTTTTTTTGATTTTTTTATCGTTTGGGTGTTTTTTATTCTAAAAGGCGAGTTTTCACTACTATTCTACCTCCATGTCCCCAGTAATCGCCCCTAATAAGGAGAAAAGATGAGCTCAATTAGAAGCTACAAAGGTATAAAGCCCCAACTTGGTGAGCGTGTTTACGTTGACTCAACCTCAGTGTTAGTCGGAGATATCCGTATTGGGGACGATTCTAGCATTTGGCCATTAGTAGCGGCACGAGGCGATGTGAACCACATTCACATTGGTGATCGAACGAATATTCAAGATGGTAGTGTTTTGCATGTCACCCATAAGAACGCCGAAAACCCAAACGGCTACCCACTTATAATTGGCAATGACGTTACGATTGGCCACAAAGTGATGCTGCACGGTTGTGAGATCCACGATCGTGTATTGGTTGGTATGGGGGCGATTGTTTTAGATGCTGTCGTTATTGAATCAGAGGTGATGATTGGAGCGGGCAGTTTAGTGCCGCCAGGAAAGAGATTAGAAAGCGGCTATCTTTATGTCGGTAGTCCAGTTAAACAAGCTCGTCCTCTATCAGAGACAGAACGAGCTTTTTTGCAAAAGTCTGCCAATAACTATGTTCAAAACAAAAACGACTACTTACATGAAGTAGAAGACTTGAACTAAAGGTCTGTTAGCCGATGATAATATGGCCTTCTTCGTTGAAGGCTTCATCTTCTATTAACTCTTCTGCTATTTCTTCCAGATCAAATCGGTAGTCAATAAAAGCAGAGAGCACGGCCTGCTCCGTATCTAACTCTGAGCCAGATAACTTTTCTAACTTTTGTTTCGTCACAAAGCATTCGATTAACGCACCAGATTGTTGCGCTGCAAAGTTTACTGATTGTGATACTTCATCCCATGATTGCATGTCTGGGAATAAGATGGATTGATTCATCGCTTATTGACCTTCAAGGTTCTTTCTTAATTCACGCAAAATCTGTTTAGCTCCAGGACGAAGACCGCGCCATAACATAAAACTCTCAGCAGCTTGGCCAACTAACATACCTAAACCATCATAAGCATGTGCCGCACCGTGTTGCTTAGCCCATTGGTTAAATGCGGTATCACCTTTGCCATACATCATGTCGTAGCTTGTACTATTGGCGGCGAACACCGAGGAAGAGATCGCAGGTAACTCACCACTCAATGATGCAGACGTAGAGTTGATTATGACATCGAACTCTTCAGCAATGGTATTCATCTCGTTTGCTGTAACAGGACCATATGCAGAAAACAATTCTGCCAATTCTTCGGCTTTAGAAAATGTACGATTAGTTATCGTTAGAGATGTTGGTTTTTGATCGAGCAATGGTTTAATCACTCCTCGAGCGGCACCACCAGCTCCTATGATCAGGATGCGTGCGCCTTCTAAAACGACTTGATGTTGCAACAAGTCCTGCACTAAGCCTGCACCATCAGTGTTATCACCAATGATTTCACCATCATCAAGCTTCTTAAGTGTATTCACTGCTCCAGCAAGCTGAGCACGCTCGGTCAAACGGCTGGCAAATTGATAGGCATCTTCTTTAAAAGGCAAGGTCACGTTACAGCCTTTGCCGCCGTCAGCAAAAAATGCTTTCGCCGCCTCGATAAATCCACCCACAGGCGCACACTCTGCGGTGTATGTAAGGGACTGATTAGTTTGGCGAGCAAAGAGTGTATGGATAAATGGCGACTTGCTGTGCCCGATAGGGTTACCAAACACGGCGTAACGATCGATTTGCAGGGTCATTTCCTTACCTTTATTCCTTACTTAGATATAGAGAAAACAGGGCCATCTGATTACAGATGACCCTATCACTATCTATCTATATAGAAAAGGAGATTCCGTGCTTACCATTCGCGTGGTTTCAGGTATCGCTCGTAAAGTTCCGCTTCAGGCGTTCCTGCTTCTGGTTCGTAGCGGTACTCCCATCGCGCTAACGGCGGCATCGACATCAGAATCGACTCGGTACGCCCACCACTTTGTAAACCGAATAAAGTGCCACGGTCGTACACTAAGTTGAACTCAACATAACGACCACGACGGTAAAGTTGGAATTCACGCTCGCGCTCGCCATATTCGATGTCTTTACGACGAGACACGATCGGCAAGTAAGCTTGGCAATAGCCTTCACCCACCGCTTTGATGTAATCGAAACACTTATCAAACTCCCAGTGGTTCAAATCATCAAAGAACAAACCACCGACACCACGAGTTTCGTTTCGATGTGGCAAGAAGAAGTACTTATCACACCACGCTTTGTGTTCAGCATATACTTCTTCACCAAATGGGGCACAGATTGCCTTAGCTGTATCGTGCCATGACTGACAATCTTCTTCGAAAGGATAGAAAGGAGTCAGGTCGAAACCACCACCAAACCACCAAATTGGTTCTTCGCCCTCTTTCTCGGCGATAAAGAAACGCACATTCGCATGAGAAGTTGGGACGTAAGGGTTTTTGGGATGGATAACCAAAGAGACCCCCATCGCTTCAAAACGGCGACCCGCTAGCTCCGGACGATGTGCCGTCGCAGATGCTGGCATTTCTTTCCCTTCTACATGCGAGAAGTTCACCCCACCTTGCTCGAAAACAAGGCCATCACGCATAACACGTGAGCGCCCACCGCCACCAAGACGTTCGCCCGGTTCACGATGCCATGCATCCTCGACAAAGACGGCCTCTCCATCTTCTTGTTCTAACTGCTGACAAATGGAGTCCTGAAGTGACATCAGGAACTGCTTTACGGCGTGCTTATCGATTGCTGACATACGTTATTACCTATTACGTGATACCGGTTGATGACTGGCAAGCAGGGTTAGCCCTGTCTTAATATTTGTGAAGTCTTGGCGTCACGAATCTCGCTGGGTTTATCACGACCGCTGGTTTCACCACGAAGAATGGCCACCAGCTTGTCACCCAATTGCTGCTCTACCTCTTCAGTGGTCATACACGGTGGCAAGCCGGAAAGATTCGCGCTGGTAGAGGTTAACGGCTTTCCGAATGCATTACACATCTTTTGAACCAAAGGATGATCAGTCACACGAACTGCAATTGAATCAAATTGTCCTGAAACCCAGTTGGAGACTTTATCGCTCGCTGGCATGATCCAAGTGTATGGACCTGGCCAAGTTGCATGAACGGTCGCTAGTTGTTCTCGAGTCAGTTGAGATTCATCAATATACGGCAAGAGCTGCTCATAACTTGCAGCGATCAGAATCAGCCCTTTTTCCACCGGGCGCTGCTTGAGCTCCAGCAGTTTTTGAATTGCTTCTGGGTTATCTGGATCGCATCCGACACCAAAAACCCCTTCTGTTGGGTAGGCAATCACTTCGCCTTGTTGTAGTGCGTTGAGCACTTGTTCAAAGTTATCCACCGATTACTTCCTGATTGTCTGACTGTATTATTTTCACTAAGTGTACAAATATTCATTCTCAGACACTAAAGCAATTTTTTTATAAAATGTATCAATAGCATCAACAACAAGGCGCAAACGTTTGCTTGAGATAAAAATCCCCGTATAATGCGCACAAATTTATCAGCTCACCTAATTTTGCAGCTTGAAGGAGTTTGAGATGAAAGTCGGTATCATCATGGGTTCTAAATCCGATTGGCCAACCATGAAACTAGCAGCAGACATGCTAGACCAATTTGGCGTACCTTACGAAACAAAAGTCGTATCAGCACACCGAACTCCTCAATTACTGGCAGACTACGCCAGCAGCGCGAAAGAACGTGGTATCAAAGTGATCATCGCCGGTGCAGGCGGTGCGGCTCACCTACCTGGTATGGCAGCTGCATTTACTAGCGTACCTGTACTCGGTGTTCCAGTTCAGTCTCGCGCACTAAAAGGCATGGACTCTCTGCTATCTATTGTACAAATGCCAAAAGGCATTGCCGTCGGTACGTTAGCGATTGGCGAAGCGGGCGCAGCAAACGCCGGTATCCTAGCGGCGCAAATACTAGGCACTCATGACGAAAGCATCATGGCGAAGGTAGAAGCGTTCCGCAATGAACAGACGGAAACCGTACTGGCTAACCCAAATCCAGCTGAGGATTAATCAGATGCATGTACTGGTTCTTGGTGCGGGTCAGTTGGCTCGCATGATGTCTCTGGCTGGTGCGCCATTGAATATTCAAATTTCAGCTTACGATGTCAGCAGCGGTGATGTCGTTCATCCTTTAACTCAACAGGTACTTGGCCATGGCTTGGAAAATGCGATTACGCAAGTTGATGCGATTACTGCCGAGTTCGAGCATATTCCACATGACGTGCTCAAGGTTTGCGAAGCGAGCGGCAAGTTCCTACCAAGTACGCAAGCCATCAAAGCAGGTGGTGATCGCCGTATTGAAAAAGCACTGCTTGATGATGCTGGCGTGCGCAACGCGAAATACTACGTGATTGAAACTCGTGAAGACTTTGAGCGCGCAATTGAACACGTTGGTATGCCAATGGTTCTGAAAAGTGCATTGGGTGGTTACGATGGTAAAGGCCAATGGCGCTTGAAAGAAACGGCTCAGATCGAGACGATCTGGACAGAAATGGCGGAGTGCATTGCAGCAACACCAACTCAAGCCATTGTGGCTGAGGAGTTTGTGCCATTTAATCGTGAAGTCTCTTTAGTTGGTGCGCGTGGCAAAGACGGCAATGTTGAAGTGTACCCTCTAGCAGAAAACGTTCATACCAATGGCGTATTGAGCTTATCCACCGCGATTGATGCGCCAGAGCTGCAAGCCCAAGCCAAGCAGATGTTCACGGCCGTCGCAGATAGCCTGGATTACGTTGGCGTATTGGCACTCGAGTTCTTTGATGTCGATGGCACACTGTTAGTCAATGAGATTGCCCCACGCGTGCACAACTCCGGTCACTGGACACAGCAAGGTGCGGAAACTTGTCAGTTTGAAAACCATCTGCGCGCCGTGTGCGGCTTGCCGTTAGGCAGCACCAAACTGATTCGCGAAACCTCAATGGTGAATATTCTTGGTGAAGATACGTTACCAGAAGCATTGCTCGCAATGGATGGTTGTCACATCCATTGGTACGGCAAAGAGAAACGTGAAGGACGCAAAATGGGTCACATCAACGTATGCGGTGACTACTCAGGAGAATTGCACCGTAGATTGTGCGCTCTCGCGGATGTCTTAGATCCAATGGCATTCCCAGCCGTGCACGAGTTTGCGAAACAAGCATAACGCTAAAATCTAGCCCCAAAAACCACAAAGGGTCGCACGATGCGACCCTTTTTAATTCCTTTGATGTATTTACCCTTGTTGGGTGTGCTGGCACTTACGATTGGCACATTGCAATTTCACACCACTGGCGAGTTTCTTCTCCACCAACAAAGTAAAACCACATTCTTCGCATCTCCCTTTAACCGGAGGGAGATTCACTGCAAATTTGCATTTAGGGTAGTTATCACATGCGTAGAAAGCTTTACCAAAGCGCGTCTTACGCTCAACTAAATGACCTTTACCACATTCAGGACACGCGTGTTGCTCTTGCGGCTGCTTTTCTGGCTCAGGTTGATTAATCGACTCAATATGATGACAAGCCGGATAGTTACTGCAACCAACAAACATGCCATAACGCCCTTGGCGTAATACCAACTCGTTACCACAATCTGGACAAGGAACGCCAAGCTCTTTGACGATGTGTCCATCATTGTTGTGCAGGGCTTTGATGTAATCACAGCTTGGGTAGTGGCTACAGCCAAGAAAGGGACCGTGTTTGCCATGTTTGAGGATCAATTCACTGCCACATTTAGGACACGGCTCGTGTTCCAAAGCGTGTTCATGGGCAGAGAAAAGGGTGTTGTCGATTTTACTACTCATACTTACCGTTTCGTGAAAAACACACAAAAAGACAAGTTCGCGTTCTTGCTAGCTAAACTCGAACTTGCCTAGATTGGGTTAGTGAAGAATCCCTTGTTCCTTGGTGTACAACAGCTCTTCCATTAGCGTATAAGCGTTTTCATTGCCAGGCACATTAAACAGCACCATCAAAATGATCCATTTGAGGTCTTCAAGCTCAAACTCACTCGTTTCTAGACCCATCACTCGGTCAATCACCATTTCGCGAGTTTCTGTGGTTAACACATTGATTTGCTCGAGAAACAATAAAAACCCTCGGCATTCCAAATCTAAACGCTGCATCTCTTTCGCTGTGTAGATACGAGTTGATGACGAAGCCATGCAAGTCGAAATTGCAGAAGAGGTGTCACTTTGCTGCAATGCGGCAAGCTCTTCTAACCAGACAAGGGCTTTGTAGATATCTTTTTGTTGGAAGCCTGCACGGAGCAGCTCTTCTTCCAACTCGTCTTGTTCGACCTGTAACTCTGCATCGCTATGGATGTAGGTTTCGAATAGATACATCAGTATATCCATCATCATAGCTAGCCCCTCCCCTTTCGAATATAGCCACCTGAAACCGCAACGACATGCCCAGAGAGTTCTAACTCTAAGAGCTGCATCATGACTTCTTGGACAGGTATATTGGTCCTGTTTGCAAGAATATCAACCGGTGTAGCTTCACTTCCTACGTTAGCTAACAGCTGAGGAAATGGCAATTCTTCTTCTTCATTTAACGTAGAAAATAAATCGGTACTCTGATTAATAGACCAATCAAGCAAGGACTGTATTTCATCTAAGACATCTTTCGTCTTTTCTACGAGGCAAGCGCCATGACGTATCAACTGGTTTCCACCGCAGGCATTGGGGGCATTGATTGACGCTGGCAGCGCAAATACTTCTCGACCTTGCTCAAGCGCGTAACGAGCTGTAATTAACGAGCCGCTCTTTTTCGCCGCCTCGACGACCAGTACACCAAGCGATAATCCACTAATAATACGATTACGACGCGGGAAGTTTTCTGGGCGCGGCTTGGCATTAGGCCGAAACTCAGACACCAAAGCCCCGTGTTCAATAACACGTTGCGCTAAACTACGATGACGTGCTGGATAAATATTTGCTAAACCAGATCCTAGCACCGCAATCGTCTTACCTTTTGCTTGCAACGCACCATCATGCGCATGGCCATCAATGCCTATAGCGAGACCACTGGTGACAATAAAATCGTGCTGAACAAATTCGGCGGCAAAGTGGCGTGCATGCTGTAAGCCATCAATACTCGCATTTCGGCTACCCACCATGGCAATTTGTGGTTGCGATAAAAAGGTGGGACTCCCCTCAACAAATAACAACGGAGGCGGCGCAACGATTTGTTTGAGTTGAGGTGGATAAAGCGGGTCAGTCAGTGTCAGGATATGATGATTTGTAGAAGCCTCAAACCAACTTAAACAGGCATCAACTTCTTTATCTGTTGAAGCCCAAGCTTGAATTTGCTTAGTTGTTAACCCAAGTTGTTGTAGCTGTTCGGGAGAGAAGTTTACGATGTTACGCGGCGTGTCTCTTGCCAGTAGCTTATTCATTTTGACCCCGCCAATGCCTGGTAAACAACTCAGTTTTAACCAGGCAGCGAGATCATCGTTATTTCGTCGATTCATCGATGGTTAATTCGTTCGCCAACGGTGACACCACCGAAACATCTTGGTTAATGGGTTTCGTACTGTTAGTGATAAGTGCCAAGCTAAAGTACTGATACGGACGAATCACAAGCAATTCGCCAACTTTACTCTGTGGCAGAGTGATTTTCTTATCAAGCACGCCAAACTCTTTCTTGAACTCATCGCCGTCTTTGTAAACTGGGTGCGCGTCTTCTTTTAAATCAAACACACTGCCTTGCTTCAGATTGTCTGACGTGCCTTTATCAATCACCACGACTTGGTTAGTTGAACTAAAGCGAATACCTTCGATATTACCTAGCAACTTTGCCGAACTGCCTTGTGGCGACGGCAGCGGGTAGAACGTAGTCGTGAAGTCAGTATTCTCAACCGATTGATTTGGCAACGCGATATCGTTACGTAGGATTTCTTGCATTTGCGATGTAAGCTTCAAACCTGAATAATCACTCGAAGCTTCAACGAGCTCGCCTTTGGCAATCAAACGCAGCGCGGTAATCTCTTCGGACACATCGTCACGCGAAAAGGTAGCTACTGGTCGGTAAATAGCCCAACCTGTCGCGGTCTGCTTGCCATCGATGTACAGCACATCTTCTGCCGTCAGATACTTACTGCCTTTGCTGCTACCCATCACTTTTGCTGCTCTGTTCAACGAATCTTTATCTAGCAACCGATCCGATTTAAGGTAAGGCATCACCAAACCTTCCGCGACCGTTGGTACCGCTTTCTTTTCCGTGATGCGTGCTTTCGGGCTAATCTTCTTAACTGGTTTTAGGCTTAACACGGGCTGACCGTTAATCCACACCAAAGACAGCTTATCTCCGGGATAAATTAAATGAGGGTTGTCGATTTCCGGGTTTACTTGCCATAAACGAGGCCACAACCACGGGCTATCCAAGTACATGGCCGAAATATCCCATAGCGTATCGCCCTTCACGACTACATATGTTTGTGGCGCATCATCTTTAACAGTCAGTGGTTTCGCATCCACATTTGCTACAGCGTTGAAAGAGAAAAGTAACGGCAACGTAACACTGGCAACGTTGCGGAAAATTCGATTCATGACCCTCGTCCTTGGTCTATTAAGCAGGAACCAGAATGGAAATTGGTGCAAGGATGCTGTCATTTAGGCTATAAAATGTCTAGAATTGAGCCAACAAGGTTTGTGCTGTTTCGGCACAGTTCAATATTTCGAGTGAATATGTCTGTATTACAAGTATTAACATTCCCGGATGATCGCCTGCGCACAGTCGCAAAGCCTGTTGAAGCGGTGACGCCTGAGATTCAAAAAATCGTCGATGACATGATTGAAACCATGTACGACGAAGAAGGTATTGGCCTTGCTGCAACGCAGGTTGATATCCACAAACGTATCGTAGTGATTGATATTTCAGAAACTCGCGATGAGCCGATGGTGCTAATCAACCCTGAGATTCTGGAAAAGCGTGGCGAAGATGGCATCGAAGAAGGCTGTCTGTCGGTACCAGGTGCACGCGCACTTGTGCCTCGCGCTGCAGAAGTTACCGTTAAAGCACTGGATCGTGATGGCAAAGAGTTCACCTTCGAAGCCGACGACCTGCTAGCGATTTGTGTTCAACACGAGCTTGATCACTTACAAGGTAAGCTGTTCGTGGATTACCTATCGCCACTGAAACGCAAACGCATTCAGGACAAGCTAGCAAAAATCAAACGCTTTAACGAGAAGCAGCAAAACGCTTAATCTCGAACCATACCAATTAGAAGGAAGTCTACCTTGAGTCAGTCTTTACGTATTGTCTTTGCAGGTACTCCGGATTTCGCCGCCCGTCACTTGGCGGCGTTGTTGTCTTCGGAGCATGAAGTCATCGCGGTTTACACAAACCCAGATCGTCCAGCGGGTCGTGGCAAGAAATTGGCTGCGCCACCGGTAAAACAACTGGCGCTAGAACACAACATCCCGGTTTACCAACCTGAAAGCTTTAAGTCCGACGAAGCGAAACAAGAACTTGCCGATCTGAACGCCGATCTCATGGTTGTCGTGGCGTACGGTATGCTACTGCCACAAGCGGTTCTTGATACCCCTAAGCTGGGTTGTATCAACGTACATGGTTCTATCCTACCTCGTTGGCGTGGTGCGGCTCCAATCCAACGCTCTATTTGGGCGGGCGATGCAGAAACTGGCGTGACCATCATGCAGATGGACATCGGTCTCGACACTGGTGATATGCTGAAGATTGCAACTCTGCCAATCGAAGCGACAGATACCAGCGCTTCAATGTACGAAAAATTGGCTGAGCTTGGTCCAGAAGCCCTGATTGACTGCCTAGCAGACATTGCTGCGGGTAAAGCTGTGCCAGTGAAGCAAGACGATGAACTCGCGAACTATGCGAAAAAGCTCAGCAAAGAAGAAGCACGCATCAATTGGAACGACGATGCGGCTCACATTGAGCGCTGCGTTCGTGCCTTTAACCCATGGCCAATGAGCCACTTTGAGGCGGCAGAAAACAGCATCAAAGTATGGCAAAGCCGTGTGGCAGAGCAAACCAGTGACAAGCCAGCCGGCACCATCGTGCAAGCAGATAAAACCGGTATCTATGTTGCGACAGGCAACGGCGTACTGGTGCTAGAGCAACTGCAAGTTCCTGGCAAAAAAGCCATGTCAGTTCAGGATATTCTGAACTCACGTGCAGCTTGGTTTGAAGTCGGCACTCTGCTGGTTTAAGCCATACTAGGGGTAATCATCCCCAATAATACGAACTTTTAGAGGGCAGAGATGCCCTCCTTTACTTTAAGGTACTCATCATGAATGTTCGCGCTGCGGCTGCTAACGTCCTGTATCTTGTCGTCGACAAGGGCCACTCACTTTCAAGCGCTCTTCCAGCGGCTCAACAAACGGTACGACCTCGTGACCACGCTCTGCTACAAGAGATCTGTTACGGTGCGCTACGTTACCTACCTCGCCTAGAAATGATCGCAAACCAGTTGATGGATAAGCCGCTCAAAGGCAAACAACGTGTATTCCATCACCTAATTCTGGTTGGCATTTACCAACTGAGCTTCATGCGTATTCCTGCGCACGCAGCAGTCGGTGAAACGGTTGAAGGCACTAAAGAGCTGAAAGGTCCTCGTCTGCGTGGTTTGATTAACGCTGTATTGCGTAACTACCAACGCAACCAAGAAGAACTCGACCAAATGGCTGTCAGCAACAACGCTGGCAAGTACGGTCACCCAAGCTGGTTACTAAAACTGCTGCAAGAGGCCTACCCACAGCAATGGGAAAGCATTGTTGAAGCGAATAACCAAAAAGCACCAATGTGGCTGCGTGTGAACCATCAACACCACACTCGTGATGAATACCTTGCGCTGCTCAAAAATGAAAACATTGATAGCACGCCACACACAGAAGCAATGGACGCCATAAAATTGGCCGCACCATGTGACGTGATGAAGCTACCTGGCTTTGATAAAGGTTGGGTTTCGGTACAAGATGCGGCAGCGCAGCTCTCGATCAACTATCTAAAACCACAAGACGGCGAGCTGATTTTAGATTGCTGTGCTGCGCCAGGTGGCAAGACGGCGCACATTCTAGAGCGCACGTCGGGCAGTGAAGTGGTCGCGATTGACTGCGACGACACACGCTTGAAACGTGTGCATGAAAACCTGAAGCGTCTCAACCTTCAGGCAAAAGTGGTTTGCGGTGATGCGCGTAATCCACAAGAATGGTGGCAAGGCGAGCAATTTGATCGCATTTTGCTGGATGCCCCATGTTCTGCGACTGGCGTGATTCGTCGTCACCCAGACATCAAATGGCTACGTCGTGCAGACGACATCGCCGCATTAGCAGAGCTACAAAGTGAAATTTTTGATGCCATGTGGACGCAACTGAAACCCGGCGGCACAATGGTTTACGCGACTTGTTCAATCACACCGCAAGAAAACGTGGAGCAAGTAAAAGCGTTTTTAGCACGTACCGCGGATGCGCAACTGCTGGATTCTGATCCCGACCAGCCTGGTCGTCAAATTCTACCAGGCGAAGAAGACATGGATGGTTTCTACTACGCAGTGCTAACTAAAACACACGCGTAACAGCATGCTAAATAGGGCGATTGGAGTGATTTCAATCGCCTTTTTCAGATAACGAGAAAAGAGTATGAAGATCATTATTCTTGGTGCAGGTCAGGTTGGCGGCACACTGGCAGAAAACCTAGTGGGTGAAAACAACGACATCACCATCGTCGATAACAATGCCGATCGACTGCGTGAATTGCAGGACAAATACGACCTGCGTGTGGTCAATGGCCATGCGAGCCACCCCGACGTGCTGCACGAAGCGGGGGCGCAAGACGCCGATATGCTCGTCGCAGTAACCAACACTGATGAAACCAACATGGCCGCATGTCAAGTCGCGTTCACTCTATTCAACACCCCAAACCGCGTTGCACGTATTCGCTCTCCAGAATACTTGGCAGAAAAAGAAGCCCTGTTTAAATCTGGCGCCATTCCTGTCGATCACCTTATCGCCCCAGAAGAACTCGTTACGAGCTATATCGAACGTCTGATCCAATACCCGGGCGCGCTGCAAGTGGTGAGCTTTGCTGAACAGAAAGTCAGCCTAGTGGCGGTAAAAGCCTACTACGGTGGCCCGTTGGTGGGTAACGCGCTGTCTGCTTTGCGTGAGCACATGCCACACATCGATACCCGTGTGGCAGCGATTTTCCGTCAAGGCCGTCCGATTCGCCCGCAAGGCACTACCATCATTGAAGCCGACGATGAAGTGTTCTTCGTCGCCGCAAGCAACCATATTCGCTCAGTGATGAGTGAACTTCAGCGCCTAGAAAAACCGTACCGCCGCATCATGATTGTTGGCGGGGGTAACATTGGTGCCAGTCTCGCAAAGCGCTTAGAACAAAACTACAGCGTGAAGCTGATTGAACGTAACTACCAACGTGCAGAAAAACTGTCAGAAGAGCTAGAAAACACCATCGTGTTCTGCGGCGACGCGGCAGACCAAGAGCTTCTTTCGGAAGAGAACATCGACCAAGTCGACGTCTTCATCGCGCTGACCAACGAAGATGAAACCAACATCATGTCTGCGATGTTGGCAAAACGCATGGGCGCGAAAAAAGTAATGGTGCTGATCCAACGTGGCGCTTATGTAGATCTGGTACAAGGCGGCGTAATTGATGTGGCGATCTCACCACAACAAGCGACCATTTCCGCCTTGCTGACGCACGTTCGTCGCGCTGATATCGTGAACGTATCCTCACTTCGCCGCGGCGCTGCGGAAGCAATTGAAGCCGTCGCTCACGGTGATGAAAGTACATCGAAAGTGGTTGGACGTGCGATTGGAGATATTAAGCTCCCACCTGGGACCACCATTGGTGCTATCGTTCGTGGCGAAGAAGTCCTTATTGCCCACGACCGTACGGTCATCGAGCAGGATGACCATGTGGTGATGTTCCTGGTCAACAAAAAATACGTATCAGACGTCGAAGCGCTATTCCAGCCGAGTCCATTCTTCCTCTAGGATTTTCCTATGGTCAACTTACGTCCCGTACTATTTGTTATCGGGCTGGTTTTATCCAAACTGGCCCTTTTTATGTACGTGCCGACTTTGGTCGCTTTCTTCACTGGTACGGGGGGATTTCTCGATTTCGCCCAAGCCGTTGTGATCACGCACCTTGCCGCTTTCATTTGTTTGACGATCGGTCGAACCGCTAAGTTCAAACTCAGCGTACGCGATATGTTCCTCATCACCAGTTTGGTTTGGACCATCGCGAGTGCGTTTGCCGCCTTGCCGTTTGTGTTCATCAACCACATCAGCTTCACTGACGCCTACTTTGAAACCATGTCAGGCATTACTACCACTGGTTCCACAGTGCTCAGCGGTTTAGACAACATGGCGCCAAGTATTTTGTTGTGGCGTTCTATCTTGCAGTGGCTTGGGGGGATTGGTTTTATCGTAATGGCGGTGGCGGTGCTACCTATGCTCAATGTCGGTGGTATGAAGCTATTCCAAACCGAATCATCCGATTGGTCGGATAAAAGTAGCCCGAGAGCAAAAACGGTCGCCAAAAACATCGTAGCGGTTTATTTGATGCTTACTGGCTTATGCATTGTGGGCTACTTGGTCACCGGCATGAACCTGTTTGAAGCGATCAATCACGCCTTTACCACGCTATCAACGGGCGGATACTCTACATCCGACGGGTCGATGAACCACTTCTCTAATGGCGCACACTGGGTGGCCACTACCTTTATGTTCTTAGGTGGCTTGCCATTTTTGCTCTTCATCGCCGCGTTACGTAAACGCCGTATTGATGTGTTAGTTAACGACGCTCAAGTTCGAGGATTCGCGTACCTGTTCGTGTTCTCAAGCTTAGTGATTTCAGCCTGGTTAGTGATTCGAGACGGATACACCATTTTGGATGCGCTACGAGTGTCGATGTTTAATATCGTCTCTGTCGTCACCACAACCGGCTTTGGCTTAGAGGACTTCACCGCGTGGGGCGCATTACCCACAACTCTTTTTGCCTTCTTAATGATGGCGGGGGCATGCTCAGGATCAACGTCTGGTGGGATCAAAATCTTCCGTTTCCAAATCGCAATGACACTGCTGAACAAACAGATGATGAAATTGATTCACCCTTCAGGTGTGTTTGTACAGCGCTACAATCAACGCCCAGTGAATGATGACATTGTTCGCTCGGTGGTCGCGTTTGGCTTGATGTTCTTTATCACCATCATCTTTATCGCGGGTTGCTTGAGTGCGCTGGGTTTAGACCCCATCACTAGCATCTCTGGTGCCATCACTGCGGTAGCCAACGTCGGCCCGGGTATGGGAAGCGTGATTGGACCGACGGGTAACTTCGCGCCTCTGCCAGATACCGCCAAGTGGCTTCTGAGCTTTGGCATGTTGATGGGCCGCTTGGAAATTCTGACTATTCTTGTACTGTTCTTCCCTGCGTTTTGGCGCCGTTAAGCAGACACAAATAAAAGGTATAACAATGAAAACATGGATCACTCTGGCGACCCTACTTGCCGCCTCATCCACATACGCCGCTGAAGTCATCACTTTAGCCGATGGTCGAGAAGTGAAGTTAAACGATGACTTTACTTGGGAATACGTCATGAAAAAACCTGCGCAGCAAGCAACAGAGACGCAAGCGACAATAGGCGCGGTTGAAACGATCGCAGCTCCCGCAATTGCGACAATTCCAGTTGTGACGAAAACTGTTGGCACTACTGTGGTGGTAAACGCCAAAAAGCCAACCATGCAGCTGTCTGACTCTGGTGTCGACGTACTGATTGGCTCCGCGAGCTATCAAGATGGTGAGCTCGTACTGCCAACGTCCATTACCAATCAAAGCTCACAATCGGTGATTCAAGTTGAAGTGGAAGTTCAGGTATTTGATATGTCTGGCCAGCAACTGGCGAAAGAAAAAGTCACGGTTTGGCAATCCATCAAGCGAATGGCGGATACTTACCTGCGACCAAAACAAGCAGAACAGGGTAAAAGCATCAAACTGGCAGTGCCGCAATCTCAGCAATACCAGTTTTCAGCCAAAGTGTTAGAAGTGAAAACTCGTTAATGTGATAACACATGTTTTGTCGAGTTCATATCTATCCGTTAGATAGGCTCGACAAAATAATAAATTGCGAAGAAGTGACACACACAACCCGCTAAAACGAAGCCGTGCCAAATCGCATGATTGAATGGAATACGCTTCGCAACGTAGAAAATCACCCCCAGTGAATACACAATCCCACCAGCTGCGAGTAATGTCAGTCCGCCAATATCCAAGTTGATCGCCAACTGATAAATCACAATCAACGACAGCCAGCCCATGACCAAATACGTCATCAAGGAAAGCTTTTTAAATCGGTAAACAAACGCGACTTTCATGATGATGCCGAGTAGAGCGATGGTCCAGATAACAATCATCAAACCAAACGCGAGCGGCGTACGTAAACTCACCAACAAAAAAGGCGTATAACTGCCAGCAATGAGTAGATAAATGGCGCAGTGATCGAAAGTTTTTAGCCATCGTTTAGCGTTGGGGTGCGGAATTGCGTGATACAGCGTCGAAGCCAAAAATAGCACGATAATACTCGCACCATAGACAGCCATACTGGCCAGCGTCAGCGTATCAGCTTGCTGGTCTATGGCTTTGATTAGCAGCAGTATCAAGCCAACAATACCAAAAATCATCCCAATGCCATGAGTGATGGTATTGGCCAGTTCTTCGCGTTGACTGTATTGCGGTTTCTGCAGTTCGGACATCAATGCGCCTATACTAGAGTTTGAAATTTGCTCTAGTATGGCACATTAGGCTTACACGTGTAAGCTTAAATTAAGACTCATGAACGGCCGTGGTTTGATCGAGATAATTAAGTACAAGCTCGCCCACTTGATCAAGCTTAGTCGTGGCTGGAATGGTCAACTCTCGTTTGAGTTTTCCGCTACCCAGTAAGCTTGCGAGCATGCCACCCTCGCCCTTGCGTGTGCGGTCAACTTCAAACCATAATTTGAGTTCTTGCTCGCTACGATGAGCGACAAATTCTAACTCACGCCACACGCCATGGTATGGCCCGTCAGTCGGCACCATCTCAAATTCTTGCACAAATGGCAGGTCGAACCCTTTTACTTCCTCACACTCCACTTGGCGAATACGCAAACCTTGCGCTTCAAATGCGGATAACACCGCATCCATTAGTGGATCAGGTCGAACGGTGAGGATGTCTTTATCGGTCGGGTCTAAAGCAGCAGCAACGTCCAAGCCGGTTTCGAGCCACACTTTGGCGTCACCAATGGTGACAGGCGTATTCCAAGGCACATCGAGCTGAACATCGAAGGTACGCTCTTCGCCGGAATGGATGGTAAACGCATAAGGGAGGCTCCACTTAGCAAGCACATGAGTCTGAGGTACTCGGCGCATGCTGTGTCCTTCTCGCGCACCACGGTCATCAGGAGCTTCCGCGATATAGCGACAACACAGTTTTAAATCGATGTTGTCGATCGCTTGTTCAGTGGCACCACCATAAACATGGATAGACACATCCACACTTTGACCAGGATATAGCACGTCTTGATTTAGGATTGAGTCAACCTTAGCGCTCCCAATCCCAAAACTGGCAAGTGTCTTCTTCAAAAATGACATAGGCACCTCCTTCGTCGAGATCTCATACTACTACTGCTGATCGAGGGATCAAACAAAAATTGCCTCGATCATCGCGACAAAATGACAAAATCTAAACAATTCAATTGCTCAACTATCGACCAATTATTACAAGGATGCTAATCTTATACGTGATATGCATGCATATCGGTATTCCTGATTCATTAACTGGATTGGCGAGAGCCAGAAGAGTGATTCTTCAATCTTGTTGGAGCCTAGCTCATAATGATTCAGGCCATTACATCGGCAATGGATATGCCTGACAGTTAGGTAAATTAATGCGCCCAACAACAGTCAGGTTCGCACACACTAATACTAGTGCAATGCGCCGCCGCAGTGGCTTTACTACTGCACCAAAGGCAAAGCAAGTTGCGCCAGCAATGACATTGGTTGAGAAGACAGCAATGATGTCGAGTGTTCCGGCCAAAGTTATCAAAGCAGCTTAATCAAAAGCGCGGCGCCAGCTGCGCTTTTTTCTTTGCACGCAACTCAAACCACCTCAACGACTTAGAACAAAACACAGTGAAATAGATAGTTTTTCCTATTTGGTCTTCGCAAAGCAATTTGGTACCTTTACAGTTAATTACACCTATAAATTCTGTGGAGAAAGAAATGAAGTGTCATCGCATTGAAGAGCTGCTTGAGCTACTAGAGCCTGAATGGCATAAAGACCAAGAAATGAACCTAATGCAGTTCATCGTGAAGCTAGCGAAAGAAGCAGGCTACGAAGGCAAGCTAGAAGATCTGACCGACGACGTGCTGATCTACCACCTTAAAATGCGTAACAGCAGCAAAGACGAAATGATCCCAGGTCTTAAGAAAGACCAAGAAGATGATTTTAAAACTGCGATTCTGCGCGCTCGTGGCATCATCAAATAACCGGCTCAACAACCCAGTATTCTTTAAGCGACTCCCTCAAATGAGTCGCTTTTTTATAACTAAAATTTTTAGTCCCACAGTTGGTTATAACTGTTCAGCCAATTATCAGGTTAACTGTACTGACTTTTGTTGTTAAACGTTGACTGCGTTAAAGAAAAGGAATTGTTATTGATTGTATAATCGCCGTTCATCAGTATTTACTAAAATAATTATGTCCGGTCATGATTTATGATAAGGACGAAGTAGCAATGTCATCGAGCGACATCAATAGAAATGACGCCGTACATTATAAAAGCCTAAGAAGGATGAGTGCATGAGTCAGGATAAGATCGATATCAAAGATGTGACTCCTAAAACCTACAACCCCAAGACTCATAAAGGGAATGGGGATCGGTTCAACCCAAGTAATCGCATCTATGTACGCGAAAGCAAAGGGACTTACCAGAAACTGCGTCGTTACGGTGGTTGGTTCTTACTGCTTCTCTTCGCTTTGATACCGTGGATCCCTTACGGTGAACGTCAAGCGATCTTGCTCGATATTGGCAACCAGCAGTTCAACTTTTTCGGTACCACGTTGTATCCGCAAGATCTTACCCTACTCGCCTTGCTATTTGTGATCGCGGCATTTGGGTTGTTCTTTATTACCACCTTCTTAGGTCGAGTTTGGTGTGGCTATCTCTGCCCACAAACCGTCTGGACCTTCATGTATATCTGGTTTGAAGAGAAGCTAGAGGGCAGCGCCAATAAGCGTCGTAAGCAGGACTCCAATAAGCTAACGGCGAATTTAGCGATGCGCAAAACCATCAAACATATCGCTTGGTTTGCCATTGCGCTCGCCACTGGTTTTACTTTTGTTGGCTACTTCGTTCCAATGAAGCAATTGGTTATCGACTTTTTCACTTTTAACGCCAACTTCTGGCCCGTCTTTTGGATAATGTTCTTTGCCATTTGTACTTATGGTAATGCTGGTTGGATGCGTTCCATCATGTGTATTCACATGTGTCCTTACGCGCGCTTCCAGTCTGCCATGTTTGATAAAGACACCTTCATCGTTGGCTATGATGCAAAACGTGGTGAAAAGCGTGGTCCACGTCCACGCAAAGCCGATCCAAAGCAGCTTGGTTTGGGGGATTGTATTGATTGTGATTTGTGTGTGCAGGTGTGCCCAACAGGTATCGATATTCGTGACGGCTTACAATATGAATGTATTAACTGTGGCGCCTGTATTGATGCGTGTGACAACACCATGGATCGCATGGGTTACGAGAAAGGACTAATCAGTTACACCACCGAGCACCGCTTATCGGGTAAGAGTACCAAAGTCATGCGTCCGAAGCTGCTGGGCTATGGAGCTGTGCTACTGGTCATGATTGGTCTGTTCTTTGCCCAAATCGCAGCGGTAGACCCAGCAGGCATGAGTGTTATTCGCGACCGTAACCAACTGTTCCGCGTTAATAGCTCAGGCGAAGTAGAAAACACCTACACCCTCAAGGTGATCAACAAAACTCAGCAAGTGCAAGAGTACTCGTTAGATGTTGAAGGGCTATCCGATGTAAGCTGGTATGGTAAGCAGACAATTCAGGTACAGCCAGGTGAGGTATTGAACTTACCAATGAGTCTTGGCGCCGATCCTGACAAGCTAAACTCTGCGATTACGACAATTCAGTTTATACTCACCGATAAGAGCAACGAATTCACCATTGAAGTGGAAAGCCGTTTTATTAAAAAACTATAGCGCTACTTCAGTGACTAACGGAAAAAGGCTCAGTAATGAGCCTTTTTGTTTATATGTCCCAAAGTATGTTTAACTTTGACGCCCTTACCCCAGATTTTATGTGGTACGCGTTAGAAAGCATCGGCGTTCGCGCAGAATCAGGCTTTCTTCCCCTCAATAGCTACGAAAACCGTGTTTATCAATTCACTGACGAAGAGAGTCGTCGTTATGTCGTCAAGTTTTACCGCCCTGAACGTTGGAGCAACGAACAGATCCAAGAGGAGCACGACTTCACTTTAGAACTAATTGGAAACGAAATCCCCGTCGCACCACCTGTGCGCATCAACGGTGAAACCCTGCATCACTATCAAGGCTATGCCTTTGCGCTGTTTGAGAGCGTGGGTGGTCGCCAGTACGAGGTTGACAACTTAGATCAGCTCGAAGGTGTAGGGCGCTTCCTTGGTCGCATCCACAAAGTGGGTAGCCGCCAAGCCTTCCAACATCGCCCAACGATTGGCTTGCAAGAATACCTGTATCAACCAAGAAAGATTCTGCAAAACGCCAACATGATTCCAATGCACTTGGAGAACAGCTTCTTCAATGACTTGGATATGCTGATCAAATCGATTGAAAGCCACTGGCAAGAAGGCTTCAATACTATTCGGCTGCATGGCGATTGCCACCCAGGCAACATTTTGTGGCGAGATGGCCCTATGTTTGTTGATTTGGATGACGCTCGTAACGGCCCTGCAGTACAAGACTTATGGATGCTACTGAACGGTGAACGCCAAGACAAACTGATGCAGCTGGATATTGTTTTAGAGGCTTACCAAGAGTTTTGCGACTTTAATCCTGCAGAATTGAAACTAATCGAGCCACTTCGCGGTCTACGAATGGTGCACTATATGGCATGGCTAGCAAAACGTTGGCATGACCCTGCATTTCCTCTCGCTTTTCCATGGTTTAATGAGCCAAAATACTGGGAAGGTCAGGTCCTTGCATTTAAAGAGCAGATCGCCGCTTTAGAAGAAGCACCGCTGTCTTTAATGCCTCAATGGTAAGTCAGGCCAAAAATTCAAAAATGGAGATATTTCGATGAAAAAACTGTTCGCACTGTTTTCTATGCTGATGTTAAGCCTGTCGGCACATGCAGCGCAATTCAAAGAAGGTGAACATTACAAAGTATTGGATCTTGAGGCATCAAAAAAACCTCTTGTGACGGAGTTTTTCTCTTTCTACTGCCCGCACTGTAATAGCTTTGAACCAGTTATCCAGCAACTGAAAAAGCAGTTGCCAGAAGGTACTAAGCTATTAAAAAACCACGTTTCTTTCATGGGTGGCAACATGGGCCCATCAATGAGCAAAGCCTACGCAACGATGGTTGCATTAAAAGTGGAAGACAAAATGGTGCCAGTGATGTTTAACCGCATCCACAATCTAAAGAAAGCACCACGTAATGATGAAGAACTTCGTCAAATCTTCCTTGATGAAGGTGTAGACGCGAAAAAATTCGATTCTGCATTCAAAGGCTTCGCGGTTGATTCAATGGTTCGCCGTATGGACAAGCAATTTGAAAACAGCGGTCTAACCGGCGTTCCTGCGGTTATCGTTAACAACAAATACCTAGTTCAAGCACAAAGCATCAAAACGATGGATGAGTACTTCTCTCTGGTGAACTACTTGCTGACACTAAAATAAGCACATCGATATCAATCAAAAGGGGAACACGTCGATCCCCTTTTGTTTATTTGTAAATCTCTTGTAGCAACCGATCTTTTTCTTGCCACACATCCCCCAACCATTGCTGAAATTGTCGCTTATAGGGCTTATCGTTGAAGTAATCACCAAGCACTCTTTCATCAACGGGTAACACATTTACACGCACAACCACCTTGCTCATGCGGCCCATCAATAAATCCTTGAACGGTTTATGCGTATTTTCTGGGTACGCCAACGTAACGTCGATAATGCTCTCGAACTGCTCCCCCATCGCCGCTAACGTGTACGCAATCCCGCCCGACTTTGGTTGCAACAAATATTGATAGTTTGCTTTACTCTTACGCTGCTTTTCTTCGGTAAATCGGGTTCCTTCGACATAGTTAACCACTGTGGTTGGAGTGTGTTTGAATTTAGCGCACGAGCGACGTGTCGTCTCTAAATCTTGACCTCGCTTATGAGGATTGCGGATCAGATACTCTCGCGAATAGCGACGCATAAATGGCATATCGAGCGCCCAACACGCCATCCCGATGAAAGGCACATACAGCAGTTGTTGCTTGAGGAAAAACTTCGGCATGGGAATACGGTCTTTAAACACGCAGCAAAGCACAACAATATCTGTCCAACTGAGATGATTACTGATCAGCAGATACCACCCGTCTTTTTTAAGCGCTTCACCGCCCTGAACATCCCACTCAACACGGTTAGATACCGCCAGAATGCACGCATTAACGGTAGCCCATAACCACATCACCTTATTGGCACAAACGGTCGCTAGTGCTTTTAGCTTTACGCCAGGAAGCAATATTTTAAATACAGCGATAACACAAATTGCGAGTGAACAAACCGCAGAATTGAGAATCACAAAAGAAGCGTTAAAAAAAAATAACAAATATGCCAACATGATAGTCAAACAACAGTGATAATGTGTGAAGAATAAAACAGCGTGTAATTATACTGCGCCTTTGCCACATTGGAACATGCGTGGAAATGGTCAGATTTGTTACCGCAACCAATATGTGCACCACTCATTCGACAACAAGGAGATAACGAATGAAACCAAGGCTACTTCTCTTGCCTTTGGCCTTTGTCGTCAGTTCTGCTCAGGCTCAACTCGCTGAAACCGCAGGTTTTGGCGGTGAAATTTCGCTGAATGCCGGATTCATATCATCAGAATCCAATTTCAATACAGAAAATAGTAACACCATCGATTCTCTCGATAAGCGTGCCGATAGTGACAGTTCTGTTATCGCTGCACCGCTAGGGAGTGTGACATACACCTTTGGTAGCCGACTCAACCACCAAGTTTACGCCGGTACCACACGCTCAGATGTCGCGGTAGGTACACTCGCTTTTCAGTTGGGCTATCAACACGAGCTACAATCTGGCACCGTGCTCGATGTTTCCTATCTGCCGACGGTACTCAAAGGCGAAACTTGGCGCAACCCTTATCAAGTAGGAACCGCACGTAAAGAGACGGATGTTGACGGCAATGCGTATCGCTTTCAGATCAAAGGGTTAATTGATAAGAACTTCAACCTTGATCTAGCTTATGCTGATAAAGACATCGAGCAGGAGGAAGTGACAGACCGCTCACTTGCTCGCGATGCTAACCTTTACTATGTCAAAGGCGACTATCGCATTCCACTCAACCAAACGTCTATGTTGCAACCCGCTTTCACCTACATCAATCAAGATGCCGACGGTAAGGCGGAGTCATTTGATTCGTACGGATTTGACATTAGCTGGTTTAAATTTATCAACCGCCATCGATTGGCCCTCACCGCGGGTTATGCATGGAAAGACTATCAAGCCGCTAGCCAAACTTTTGCTAAAACACGAAATGACGACACCATCAGCCTATTTGCGGCCTACGAATATCAAAACGTATTTGACTGGCAAGACTGGTCGTTCATTTCTTTAGCCGGCTATAGCCAAACTGACTCGAATATCACGTTTTATGAGGAGAAAGAGTACCTATTGTCGCTTGGTCTCAACTACACCTTCTAACGTCCTTCATCGCAACAAGGTGCTTACAACACTTGTTGCGATGACACTTTGCTGTCTATACCGCTTGCGCCGTAAGCTGTTTCAGTAAACGGTCCATCGCTCGATACCCAAGTGCCTCAGCCAAGTGCGTTCGTTCAATTTGCTCCGCCCCATCCAGATCGGCGATTGTTCGCGCCACTTTGATAATACGATGATACGCACGAATCGAGAGTCCTAAACGGTGCAAAGCGGTTTCAAGAAACTCAGCATCACTCTTATGCAAGGGACAAAACGCCTCAATTTCTCGACTACCTAGCAGTGCATTGACCTTACCACTGCGGTTTAGCATATTGTTACGCGCATGGCTCACACGCGCTTTTACGATAGCAGTCGGCTCACCGCGATCACCTCCTTCTGCTAATGTCCCTTTGGGCAAAGCTGGGATTTCTAAAGACATATCAAAGCGATCTAACAGTGGTCCAGATAATCGACCAAGGTAGCGCAAAATAGCTTGTGGATTGGTGCGAGCTTGATTGCCTTCGTAATATCCTGTCGGGCTTGGGTTCAATGCTCCAACTAATTGGAAGCGAGCCGGAAAGCGTGTTTTACCTTGCGCTCGAGAGATAATGATCTCGCCAGATTCGAGCGGTTCGCGTAACGAGTCTAGAACTTTACGATCAAATTCGGGCATTTCATCGAGAAACAATAACCCGTTGTGGGCTAAAGAGATCTCCCCTGGTCTGGGTACCGAACCACCGCCGACTAATGCCGCCATTGAACTTGAATGATGCGGAGAACGAAACGGACGCGACTTCCAGTTATGCTCATTAATTTCACTCTGAGTCAACGATGCCACCGAAGCGGTTTCCATTGCTTCTTCGTCACTCATTTCCGGTAATAAGTCACACAAACGCGAAGCCAACATCGTTTTTCCAGTACCTGGCGGGCCAAGGAAAAGTAAGTTGTGGTTTCCAGCGGCAGCAATCTCCAGTGCTCGCTTACCTTGTTGTTGGCCAATAATATCTTGTAAGTCTCGACCATGTTTTTCGATCGTTTTTCGCTTAGGCGTTTGAAAAAGATTCAGTCGATGTTGACCACAAAGCTCGGCACATACTTCCAGTAATGATTGGGCCGATTTATGTTGTTCCTTCCCCACCAGCGCCGCCTGATCGCCATTCACATGTGGGACGACCAAATGACGTTGAATCTTACTGGCTTCCAGCGCAGCAGGCAGCACACCTTTTACAGGTCTCAGACCACCAGATAGTGCTAACTCACCCACAAATTCGTAGTTTTTGAGCTTATCTGTCGCGATTTGCTCCGAAGCGGCCAAAATCCCCAATGCTATAGGAAGATCAAAACGTCCTCCCTCCTTGGGTAGATCTGCCGGAGCCAAGTTCACGGTGATCCGCTTAGCAGGAAATTGAAAGTTAGAATTAATGATCGCACTGCGTACGCGATCTTTGGACTCTTTTACCGTTGTCTCTGGCAAGCCTACTAAGGTAAACCCTGGCATGCCGTTGCTGATATGAACTTCTACACTAACCGATGGCGCTTGCACCCCGACGCTTGCTCGACTATGAATGATTGCCAGCCCCATACGTTCCTCAATTTTTTTGAACACTCTGTAAACAAATGTTTTATCTGGTTGGTTATGTTATATACCGCGTCCCAATTGAGAGTTAATGTGAAAAAAGAATGACTTTTTGCTTGTCATGCAGCGGAATTGTGTGATACCACTAATGACGCAAACAATTTCGTAGAACATTACACAACATTTTTTAACGAAAAAAGAACGACAGACAGATGAACCTTTTCGCTCATATCAACGCACTGCTAGCCCTGATTATCGTGGTCATTATTGGCACCGCGCGGGGTATTGTGGGCGAAAGGTAACCACAAATTACAAAAAACCCCCGCACTGAAAAGTCCGGGGGTTTTTTTACAACTACAAGTTGTCATCTGTCTAACCCTCGGACAGTTTAACGGGAAGAATGGGAGTGCACATGAAGTGCAATAAATATGGCAATCGCTACGAGCCACAACGTAGCAAAGGAGGTTTACGATGACTGGTGCACAACTTGTCGTAGCCGCTTTAAGACAGCAAGGCATCGAAACCGTTTTTGGCTACCCCGGCGGGGCCATCATGCCAATCTATGATGCTTTGTATGACGGTGGGGTGGAACACATCCTATGCCGTCACGAGCAAGGGGCCGCTATGGCAGCTATCGGGATGGCTCGTTCCACTCAAGACGTTGCTGTGTGCATGGCAACTTCTGGCCCAGGAGCCACTAACCTTGTTACCGGCCTTGCCGACGCTTTCCTTGACTCCGTACCTCTAGTTGCCATCACAGGCCAGGTTGCTAGCTCTCATATCGGTACCGATGCATTCCAAGAAATGGATGTGATCGGAATGTCCCTAGCCTGTACTAAGCACAGCTATCTCGTGACCGAAATTGAAGATCTAGCTCCGACACTTGCCGAAGCCTTTGAGGTCGCAAAAACCGGTCGTCCGGGTCCAGTCATTGTCGATATCGCCAAAGACGTTCAACTCGCTCAAGCACCCACAGACCTTCTTCCTCCATACATAGCACCAGCAATCGAAGATGTCAGCGCTGAAGATATCAAACGTGCGCAAGATGTGCTGGCAGCATCTACTCGCCCAGTGTTGTATGTTGGTGGTGGCGTGCAACTTGCGAAAGCAACCGATGCAGTACGCGAATTTCTTCGCTTAAACCCAATGCCTGCAGTTAGCACATTAAAAGGCCTCGGTACCATTGAACGCCATGATCCCCACTATCTTGGTATGTTGGGTATGCATGGCACCAAAGCCGCCAACCTAGTGGTTCAAGAAGCTGATCTATTGATTGTGGTTGGCGCGCGTTTTGATGACCGTGTGACGGGTAAGCTCGATACGTTTGCACCAAATGCGAAAGTGATTCACATCGACATTGATGCTGCGGAGATTCATAAACTGCGCCACGCCAACGCACCATTACGTGGCGACATCAACACCATTCTCCCTCAGCTAGAACTGACTCAAGATATCTCACCGTGGGTTCATCACAGTGAAAGTCTGCGCAGCGGCTTTAAGTGGCGTTACGACCACCCGGGCGAGTTAATCTACGCACCGCTATTGCTTAAACAACTGTCAGACATGATGCCAGACAGCTCAATTGTCTCGACTGATGTCGGTCAGCACCAGATGTGGACAGCGCAACATATCCAGCCACGCGAACCACAAAATTTCATCACTTCTGCTGGCCTTGGCACCATGGGCTTTGGCTTGCCAGCAGCGATGGGTGCAGCAATCGCACGTCCTGATGATCAGTCTATCCTTATTACAGGTGACGGTTCATTTATGATGAACGTGCAGGAATTGGGTACGCTGAAACGCCGCCAAATTCCAGTGAAGATTGTTCTCCTCAACAACCAACGTCTTGGCATGGTACGCCAATGGCAGTCATTGTTCTTTGACGGCCGCCACAGCGAAACCATTCTTGATGACAACCCAGATTTCGTGATGCTAGCAAAAGCGTTCGATATCCCGGGCAAGACCATCACCAAGAAAGAAGAAGTGGAGCCAGCGCTGAAAGAGATGCTAGCGAGTGAAACTTCTTACATACTTCACGTTTTGATTGATGAAGAAGAAAACGTGTGGCCATTGGTGCCACCTGGCGCATCAAACAGTGATATGTTGGAAAATACATAGGAGACAATCGCATGGACAGATATTTACTCGACATCAAAGCCGATGACAAACCGGTACTGTTGGAGCGCGTTCTACGTGTGATTCGTCACCGAGGCTTCGTGATCAAACAAGTCGCTGCTACGCAAAACCATGAAAGTAAAGTAGCCAGCGTCGAGATCATCGTCGACAGCGATCGACCAATCTCGTTTTTGATCAATCAAATAGAGAAGTTGTGGGACGTTCGTAAGGTTGAGGTGCTAAAAATCCGCAACGATGAACTGCCAAATCACAACTTACAACAACACGTAAGTGCATAAGGAAGGCAACAAATGGCAACGAAAACTGCAGATTTCATTTGGTTTAATGGTGAGATGGTTCCATGGGCAGAGGCGAACGTTCACGTTCTGACTCACGCAATGCACTATGGTACATCCGTGTTTGAAGGCGTGCGCTGTTACAACACACCAAAAGGCCCAATTGTCTTCCGTCACCGTGAGCATGCACAACGTTTAAAAGATTCCGCCAAGATTTACCGTTTCCCGATCCCTTTTTCTGTAGAAGAAATCATGGAAGCGACCCGCGAAACACTGCGCCAAAACAAACTCGATAGCGCTTACATTCGTCCATTAGGTTTTGTCGGTAATGTTGGTTTGGGCGTGTGCCCACCAGTTGGCACTGAAATGGATCTAATCATTGCGGCATTCCCTTGGGGCTCTTACTTAGGCGAAGAAGCGCTAGAGAAAGGCGTGGATGCGATGATTTCAAGCTGGAACCGCGCGGCACCAAACACCATCCCGACAGCAGCTAAGGCCGGCGGTAACTACCTATCTTCACTACTGGTTGGTGGTGAAGCGCGTCGTCACGGTTACGACGAAGGTATTGCGCTAAGCGTAGATGGTTACCTATCGGAAGGCGCCGGTGAAAACATCTTCGTTATCAAAGATGGCGTAATCACCACACCACCAGCAACTAGCGCGATTCTACCGGGCATCACTCGTGACTCGATCATGACGATTGCACGCGATAAAGGCTACGAAGTGCGTGAAGCGAACATTGCTCGTGAAGCCCTTTACCTTGCCGATGAAGTCTTCATGACAGGTACTGCAGCTGAAATTGTGCCTGTGGCAACCATCGACAAAATTGAAGTGGGCACAGGTAAACGCGGCCCAATCACTAAAGAACTACAAGCAGCCTACTTTGGCCTATTTGACGGCACCACGGAAGATAAGTGGGGCTGGTTAGACTATGTGTACCCAGAACAGAAGTAAGAAGGATTTAAGAAATGCCAAAATATAGATCAGCTACCACCACACATGGTCGTAACATGGCGGGGGCACGCGCGCTGTGGCGTGCAACGGGTGTGAAAGAAGAAGACTTCGGTAAACCAATCATCGCCGTGGTGAACTCGTTTACTCAATTTGTTCCGGGTCACGTACATCTTAAAGACATGGGTCAGCTTGTCGCACGTGAAATCGAAAAAGCCGGCGGCATCGCAAAAGAATTCAACACCATCGCGGTTGATGATGGTATCGCAATGGGTCACGGCGGCATGCTGTACTCACTGCCTTCACGCGAACTTATCGCAGACTCTGTAGAATACATGGTCAATGCGCACTGTGCCGATGCCATGGTATGTATCTCTAACTGTGACAAAATCACTCCGGGAATGTTGATGGCATCCATGCGTCTCAACATCCCGGTTATCTTTGTTTCTGGTGGCCCAATGGAAGCGGGTAAAACCAAGCTTTCTGATCAGATCATCAAACTAGACCTTGTTGATGCAATGATCCAAGGCGCGGATCCAAAAGTACCTGATGAGCAAAGTGAGCAGATCGAACGCAGCGCATGTCCAACCTGTGGATCGTGTTCAGGCATGTTCACGGCAAACTCGATGAACTGTCTAACGGAAGCGCTGGGTCTTTCTCAGCCGGGCAACGGTTCTATGCTGGCGACGCACGCAGACCGTGAACAACTGTTTCTTAATGCAGGTCGTCGCATCGTTGAACTGACTCGTCGTTACTACGAGCAAGATGACGAATCCGCGTTGCCACGCAACATCGCAACTTATGATGCCTTCGAAAATGCAATGGCACTGGATATCGCCATGGGCGGCTCGACCAACACCATTTTGCACCTGTTGGCTGCAGCGCAAGAAGGTGAAGTGGATTTCGATATGGAAGATATCGATCGCCTATCACGCCAAGTACCACACCTATGTAAAGTGGCACCATCTACCCAGAAATATCACATGGAAGACGTACACCGCGCTGGTGGCGTCATGGCGATTCTCGGTGAGTTAGATCGTGCAGGTCTACTGCACAATGATGCTCGCACCGTACTGGGTCTTTCAATGAAAGAGCAGTTGGCAAAATACGACATAATCCAAACGGAAGACGAAGAGGTACTTAAGTTCTACCGCGCAGGCCCTGCGGGTATTCGTACCACCCAAGCGTTCTCGCAAGATTGTCGTTGGGATCGCCTTGATGACGACCGTGCAGAAGGTTGTATTCGCGCGAAAGACAACGCCTTCAGCCAAGAAGGTGGCCTAGCCGTTCTATCAGGCAACATCGCATTGGATGGCTGTATCGTTAAGACAGCCGGTGTTGATGAAAGCATTCTTAAGTTCACTGGTCCGGCTGTGGTATTTGAAAGCCAAGAAGATGCGGTGGAAGGCATCTTAGGAGGTAAAGTGAAAGCCGGTGATGTGGTTGTTATCCGTTATGAAGGTCCAAAAGGTGGTCCGGGCATGCAAGAAATGCTTTACCCAACCACTTATCTAAAATCGATGGGCTTAGGTAAAGAGTGTGCGTTATTAACAGATGGCCGCTTCTCTGGAGGTACATCAGGACTCTCTATCGGCCATGCTTCTCCTGAAGCCGCTAACGGCGGTGCTATTGGACTGGTGAAACCGGGCGATATGATCGCGATTGATATTCCGAACCGTTCAATTTCACTCGAAGTGTCTGAACAAGAACTTGCAGAGCGCCGTGCAAAACAAGACGAACTTGGCTGGAAACCTGTTGATCGTCAAAGAGAAGTTTCCTTTGCACTTAAAGCGTACGCTAGCATGGCCACCAGTGCTGACAAGGGTGCAGTACGAGACAAGTCGAAGCTAGAGGGCTAGCAATGATGGAATCTCAACCCGAAAAGAAAGTAAATCAAACTGGCGCAGACTATCTGCGCCAAATCCTCCGCGCTCCGGTGTATGAAGTCGCAACAGTAACACCACTGCAAGAAATGCCTCGTTTATCTGCGCGTATTGGTAACAATGTGCAAATCAAGCGCGAAGATCGCCAACCCGTGCACTCATTTAAATTACGCGGTGCGTACAACATGGTGGCAAGCCTAACTGAAGCACAAAAAGCCGCTGGTGTCATCGCAGCATCGGCAGGTAATCACGCTCAAGGCATGGCGCTGTCTGGCACTAAGCTGGGCATCAAAACCACCATCGTGATGCCAAAGACCACGCCGAATATCAAAGTCGACGCAGTACGCAGCTTTGGTGGCAATGTGGTACTACACGGCAGCAACTTTGATGAAGCAAAAGCAGAAGCCGAACGTTTGTCAGAGCAATATGGCTATACTTTTGTGCCCCCCTTTGATCACCCACTGGTGATCGCAGGTCAAGGCACCATCGGTATGGAAATGCTGCAGCAAAATGGTCACCTTGATTACATCTTTGTTCCTGTCGGTGGCGGCGGTTTGGCCGCTGGTGTTGCGGTACTTGTGAAGCAACTCATGCCAGAAATCAAAGTGATTGCGGTCGAGCCAGAAGATTCTTCATGCCTCAAAGCGGCATTGGATGCAGGTGAACCAGTAGTATTAGACCAGGTCAGCATGTTTGCCGATGGCGTCGCTGTAAAACGCATTGGTGAAGAGACGTTTCGTCTGTGCCAAAAGTACATTGATGGCCACATTGCGGTCTCTAGTGATGAAATCTGCGCAGCTGTGAAAGACATCTTTGAAGATACTCGCGCCATTGCTGAGCCTTCGGGGGCGCTTGCTCTGGCGGGGCTGAAGAAATTTGCTGAACAGAACAAGCTGAAAGACAAAAACCTAGGCACGGTACTGTCTGGCGCAAACACCAACTTCCACGGGTTACGCTACGTGTCAGAACGTTGCGAGTTAGGTGAAAAACGTGAAGGTTTATTGGCAGTGACGATCCCTGAACGCCAAGGAGCATTCTTTGAATTCTGTAACTTGATTGGCGGTCGTGCAGTTACGGAGTTTAACTATCGTTATAACGATGACGAACTCGCTAATATCTTTGTCGGTGTTCGTCTGCAAGGCGGTCAAGAAGAGTTGGAAAACATCATTCACGATCTACGTGAAGGTGGCTATCCGGTGGTTGACCTTTCTGATGATGAAATGGCGAAGCTACACGTTCGCTACATGATCGGCGGGAAGCCATCGAAGCAACTCAAAGAGCGACTCTACAGCTTTGAATTTCCAGAGTACCCAGGTGCCTTGCTGAAATTCTTAAGCACGCTTGGTACCCATTGGAATATTAGCTTGTTCAACTACCGTAACCACGGCGCCGACTACGGACGCGTTTTATGTGGTTTCGAGTTAGATGAAGGGGATTTAGCTCAATTTTCGGCACATTTGCGCGAACTTGGCTATCAATGCAAAGACGAAACAGACAACCCGTCTTACAAGTTCTTCTTGTCATAAAACGCCACACTCCAAACATATCAAATAAAACACCTCGCTATTGCGAGGTGTTTTTTTATGACTGTAACCAATCTTGATGTAGCTGATTAGGCGATCCTAGGTAATCCACCATCCATTGGATCAATTTATGATTATCATCTTTGCGCCAGACCAAGCAACAATGACTGAGCGGCTTATCATCTGGCATCACCTTCTCCACCAGCACACCATCATTGATCAGTGGCGTTGCAATATGACGTGGCATATAACCCACGCCAACTCCATTTTTCAAACATTCAATTGCACTGTACCAGTTGGGTAGTAACAATCGGCGTTGTTGAGGGTAATGGCCAGTATGGCGCTTTGGCAGCACGTTCGAAGTATCATCAAGGCAGATCGCCGGAAATTGACTCACAAACTCTTCAGTAAGCACTTGTTGGCGAACACAGGGATGAGCGGGAGACATCACAAATGCCCAATCCAATACGCCCATATCTTTGACTTCAAAATCCCCACCAACGGGAACCGCAGACGTAGCGCCAACGACTATATCAGCTCGTCCTTGTGCTATAGCTTCCCAAGAACCATTGAAGACCTCCATATTGATCTGCAATTCAGCAAATTCAAACTCGCGATAAAAATCTTCCACCAAAGGTTTTAACTTCTCCAGTTTCACCACGTTATCTAAGGTCAGTTTTAATGTACTCTTCCATCCCTGAGCGGCTCGGCGTGTTTGTGCTTTCACCTCTTCCATTTGACGCAGCAAAGAGCGCGCCTCAGCCATAAAAAGCTCACCTGCTGGAGTTAACTCCACTTTCCTCGGTAAGCGTCGAAACAGCACCACATCTAAATCTTGCTCGACCTGCCTTACTCCATAACTGATGGCTGAAGGGACTTTATGCAGCACCTCAGCCGCAGCGGTGAAACTGCCTAAACGGGCAACCGTATCCAGCATTTCCAGAGACGCTTTAGAGAACATGATTTAACCTTTCAAAAAATTTGATTGATAACCAACAATTTTAGCGTTTTATTTTCTTAAAATCGAAAAATAGAATAATAAGGTAAATAAATCAGGGTTGGCGCCAACTGATGTTGATTAAAAAATGATTAAATAATTTGACTGGTTGAATCATGAAAATATCAAAACTACAGCTCATTTATCTGGCAGCATTATCGATGCTTGGCTTCGTTGCTACCGATATGTATCTGCCAGCATTCAAAGCGATGGAAATCGACTTTGCAACAGGCCCTGAGCAAATAGCGCTCTCTTTAACAGTATTCCTAGTTGGTATGGCGGTTGGCCAGCTAATGTGGGGATTGGCATCCGATAAATTTGGCCACCGCAATACACTCGCGGCCGGGTTAGTGCTGTTTACTATCGCGTCATTCGGTTTGGCTTTCTGTGACCAAGTATGGCAACTACTGACACTGCGCTTTATCCAAGCTATCGGTGTATGTGCACCAGCCGTGATCTGGCAAGCCATGGTCATTAAACGCTACTCAAGCAGCAGTCAGCAAATTTTCGCAACGATCATGCCGTTAGTCGCGCTATCACCAGCACTAGCACCTCAATTAGGGGTAGTGTTGGCAGATAACTTCGGCTGGCACAGTATCTTTATTACGCTAACACTAGTTGGTGTCTTCTTGGTCTTTGCGACAATGGTCCAAAAAGACGAGAAAGCAGAAATCAAACAAACCAGTATGTCTGCCGACATCAAAGCGCTGCTGAGTTCTAAAAAGTACCTTGGCAACGTGTTTATGTTTGCGACGGCTTCGGCTGCATTCTTTGCTTACCTAACTGGTATGCCAGAAATCATGGCGCAACTAGGCTATGAAGCAAAAGATATTGGTTTGAGCTTTATCCCACAAACTATCGCGTTTATGGCTGGTGGTTACTTGGGTAAAGTCGGCGTTCGTAAATTTGGTGATGAAAAAGTTCTACGTCAATTGATTGGACTATTTAGTGTCGCGGCAATAATGATATTCATTGCCTCACAATGGGAACTGTCTTCTATCTGGCCAATTCTAGCGCCTTTCTGTTTAATTGCGGTAGCCAATGGTGCGCTATACCCAATCGTAGTAAACCGCGCGTTGGCAAGTGCTAAACAAAGCCCTGCAACAGCTGCAGGCCTGCAAAACAGCTTACAAATTACTGTGAGCAGTCTATCAAGCGCATTAGTTGCTGCAATGGCAAGCCAAGCTCAAATGGTAACGGGCGTTGCAATCATCATCTGTATGGGTGGTCTTTGGATGGGTTACATCTTATCTAACCGTGAATTGTCTCAGCACTTCACGACTCCAGACAATGCTCGTGTAGTGAGTGAAGACGAACTTTAATTGTTCAGATAATAAAAAAGAGCCGCGTAATCCGGCTCTTTTTGTTTATAAGCTTTTCAACCCCCATTTCTTGGCAGTCAGCTTGAAAAAGCCTTGGGTCTTTTTCAGCTCAACCCAATGGTTGATGTAATTAATCCATACTTGATCGTCTTGCGGCAACAGCATCGCAATTGGTGTCGGTTTACGCGGAGCGGTCACTGGTACTATCGCCAGTTGTTTAAACTTGTCCACCAACGTCGCTGCTTCCACATTGGACGTCACCGATACATCGGCCCTGCGAGCTAGTAATTCTTGGAAGTCGCGCGCTGGCGCTTCAATCACAATGTGTTGAGCCAGCGGGAAAAACTCTTTCACCATTTTTTCTTGCACCGTTCCTAGTGTCGCCGCGACTTTCACATCAGGCGTATTAAAATCTGCCCAATCAGAGAATTTGGCGAGATCTTTCTTTTGCACAACGGGTACAAAGGCAAGGTAGAAATACGGTTGGCTGTATCCAGCGACTTTCGCGCGCGACATATTCAGGGACGCGCTGCCAGTAATATCGTATTTGTTGGCGGTAATGCCATTGACTAGTGTCTTCCAATCCGTGGCTACATACTCTACTTTTACACCGAGATCTTTAGCAAGCTCGGTCGTTACGTCGATATCAAAGCCACGATAACTGTTGGTTGCAGGGTCTTTCATCGTCATCGGATTCCAATCTCCCGTCGTTCCAACACGGAGTACACCACTGTCTAAAATGGATTGAAGACGGCTTTCAGCATGAGCAATTTGAGTTGCAGCAAGTAAACACATTCCTAGCGCTAGTAAAATCTTTTTCATTTTTATTCCCTTAAAAATAGTGACCTTATACGGTTTAATGATTAACCTTTATTAAAGCTCTATTGATAACATAGCAGCAACAATGGAAGTTTTTTAGTTAATTCAGGGAGTAAATGTGACCTTTCGAACTCTATGGCTGATTTCGCTGCTGTTGCTCACAGGTTGCTCAGATTATCAATGGGGCTGGTATGTGCTCGATCCCTCCACGGAGCAAGGACTCACCAATCTGAAGTTTTTAATCGCCGGATTTAGTGACACCATCCAAGTATCACTCCTCAGTATGTTATTTGCGATGACCTTAGGTTTAATCATCGCCCTACCGGCTCTGTCGAACTCTCCCTACTTGAAGTGGATCAACCGCATTTATGTCGAGGTAGTCCGTTCAGTGCCTGTTTTAGTCTTACTACTTTGGGTGTATTACGGTATGCCAACGCTATTGGATGTTTCACTCAATCACTTTTGGGCAGGAGTCATTGCACTGACCATTGCTGAGAGTGCGTTTATGGCGGAGGTGTTTCGCGGTGGAATCCAAGCCATCAGTCGTGGCCAGCATGAAGCGGCTGAATCTTTGGGCTTAAGCTATTGGCAAAAGATGCGCTTGGTAATTCTTCCTCAAGCGTTTCGGCAAATTCTCCCGCCACTGGGCAATCAATTTGTCTACATCCTCAAGATGAGCTCTTTAGTCAGTGTTATTGGTTTAAGCGATCTCACTCGCCGTGCCAATGAGCTGGTGGTGAATGAATACTTACCCCTAGAGATTTATACCTTCCTCGTTTTGGAGTACTTGTTGCTCATTCTATTCGTATCCCAAGCCGTTCGTTGGCTCGAAAAACGCATCGCCATTCCCAGTTACTAACGATGAAGCCTTTAGCTAGAAACAACAAAGCCGCTCTTGTTGAGCGGCTTTGATAATATAGCAACAGAGTGCAGGTACTGCTTATTTCTGTTTTACAGGGCGTTGCCAGCCATTAATTTTGCGCTCTTTGACGCGAGTAATCACTAACTCGCCTTCTTCAACATCTTTTGTCAGCGTCGTACCTGCACCGATGGTTGCGCCATCAGCGATAGTGACAGGAGCCACCAACTGACTATCAGAACCAACAAATACATCATTACCGATGATGGTTTTAAACTTGTTCGCACCATCGTAGTTACAAGTAATCGTACCGGCACCGATGTTCGTACGTTGACCGATTTCAGCATCGCCTAAGTAAGTGAGATGGTTCGCTTTTGAGCCTTCTCCGATGCGCGCATTTTTCACTTCTACGAAGTTACCCACATGGGAATCGTTACGCATCTCAGCACCAGGACGAAGGCGAGTAAATGGACCAACGGTACATTCTTCACCAACCGTTGCACCTTCAATCACACTGTAAGGGCGAACGATGGTGTTGTCGTCGATTTCGCAATCTTTCAGTACACAGCCAGCACCGATAACCACGTTATCACCGAGTGATACTTTACCTTCAATGATAACATTCACGTCAATTTCACAGTCCATACCGCACTGCAACTCACCACGCAAATCAAAGCGTGCTGGATCGCGTAGCATCACACCTTGCTCTAGTAGCTTCTGAGCTTGCATTGATTGGAAAGCACGCTCTAGACGAGCAAGCTGTGCGCGGTCGTTGACCCCTTCCACCTCAATGGCATTGACTGGGTGTACAGCTTCAACGGCACGACCTTCATCGTGTGCGGCTGCAATAACGTCAGTTAGGTAGTATTCGCCTTGCGCGTTGTTGTTGTTTAAGCCAGACAACCAACGCTTGAGATCCCCACCAGTCGCAACCATGACACCCGTGTTGATCTCTTTAATTTGTTTTTGTTCTTCCGTTGCATCTTTTTGCTCAACGATCGCAACAACAGGACCATTTTTACGAATAATACGACCATAACCTGTTGGGTTATCAAGCATCACTGTAAGCAGTGCAATACCACCAGTTGGTTGAGCATCCAACAAGTTCTCGATGGTTTCAGCTGAGATTAATGGCACATCACCATAAAGCACGAGAATTTTCTCATCGTCTTCGAAGCGAGGAGATGCTTGGTCAACTGCATGGCCAGTCCCCAACTGATCCGCTTGCAGCACCCAGTTTACTGGCTCTTCAGCAAGAGTGGTTTGCATTTGATCACCACCGTGACCAAATACTAAGTGAATATTTTGTGCACCAAGACCAGTACATGTATCAATCACATGTTTTGCCATTGGCTTCCCTGCCAAAGTGTGAAGCACTTTAGGCATGTTCGAATGCATACGGGTACCTTTACCCGCAGCAAGAATCACTGCACTGAATTTCATTGAGAACCTATTGACGTTTTATGTTAATTGGCCGTTATTTTAAACAGCTCTTTTAAAATAGTTAATGGAGTAAGGTAAATTTCCAACTAAAATTAATCAAAAAGGCGACCATTTGGCCGCCTTTTGTCATGCAACGTTGCTAATTGAGCTTAGCGACGCTTTTTTGTCAGCTCGATAACTCGTAGCTGAGCAATGGCTTTAGCCAGTTCACTGGCCGCTTGTGCGAAGTCCATGTCACCATGCTGATTCTGGATTTGCTCCTCAGCGCGGCGCTTGGCTTCTTCTGCCTTCGCTGCGTCTAGCTCTTCACCACGGATAGCGGTATCAGCCAGTACAGTCGCTGTACCAGGCTGAATCTCTACCATACCACCAGAAACATAAATGATTTCTTCGTGGCCGTGCTGTTTCACAATACGCACCATACCAGGCTTGATAGCGGTCAGCAGCGGTGTGTGACCATGGAAAATACCAAGTTCACCTTCGCTACCGGTCACCTGAAACGTTTCAACACGACCAGAGAAGATTTTCTTCTCAGCGCTTACTACGTCTAGGTGAAAGGTTATTGCTGCCATATCGCCTCCTAGTTAGCCTTATAGCTTCTTCGCATTCTCAATAGCATCGTCGATGCTACCGCAGTACATGAATGCCTGCTCAGGAATGTCGTCGTATTCACCAGCTAGTAGACCTTTAAAGCCACGTAGAGTCTCTTTTAGAGGTACGTAAATACCAGGGTCACCTGTAAATACTTCTGCTACGTGGTAAGGCTGAGTTAGGAAACGCTCAATCTTACGTGCACGAGATACAACTTGCTTATCTTCTTCAGATAGCTCGTCCATACCTAGGATAGCAATGATGTCTTTCAGCTCTTTGTAGCGCTGAAGTGTCTGCTGAACGCCACGAGCAACTTCGTAGTGATCTTGACCAACTACTAGTGGATCAAGCATACGAGATGTTGAATCTAGTGGGTCGATCGCAGGGTATAGACCCATTGCCGCGATGTTACGGTTAAGTACAACCGTTGCATCCAAGTGCGCGAACGTTGTTGCTGGAGACGGGTCAGTCAAGTCATCCGCAGGTACGTATACCGCCTGTACAGACGTGATAGAACCTGATTTCGTTGACGTGATACGCTCCTGAAGTACACCCATCTCTTCTGCAAGAGTTGGCTGGTAACCTACCGCAGAAGGCATACGACCTAGCAGTGCCGATACCTCTGTACCTGCAAGTGTGTAACGGTAGATGTTATCAATGAACAGTAGTACGTCACGACCTTCGTCACGGAAACGTTCTGCCATTGTTAGACCAGTCAGTGCAACACGTAGACGGTTACCTGGTGGCTCGTTCATCTGACCGTAAACCATCGCTACTTTTGACTCTTCAGGCTTCTCAACGTTTACAACGCCCGCTTCCTGCATCTCGTAGTAGAAATCGTTACCTTCACGAGTACGCTCACCAACACCCGCAAATACGGATAGACCTGAGTGCTGTAGTGCGATGTTGTTGATAAGTTCCATCATGTTAACGGTCTTACCTACACCAGCACCACCGAATAGACCGATTTTACCACCCTTAGCGAATGGACAAATTAGGTCGATTACTTTAACGCCCGTTTCTAGAAGTGCGATCTCGTTTGATTGTTCTTCGTAGCTTGGTGCGCTGCGGTGGATAGAGTAAACCTCTTCCGCGCCCACTTCACCACGCTCATCAATCGCGTCACCTAGGACGTTCATGATACGACCTAGAGTTTTAGTACCGACTGGTACTGAAATTGGAGCGCCAGTGTTAACCACTTCAACTCCACGACGTAAACCATCAGAGCTACCCATTACGATACAACGAACTACGCCACCGCCTAGCTGTTGTTGAACTTCAAGAACTAGACGCTCTTTTGAGTCCGTTACGTTTAGAGCGTCATATACACTAGGTACATTGCTCTGTGGGAACTCTACGTCGACTACCGCACCGATGATCTGTACGATCTTACCTGTAGCCATCGTTAATCCTCTAAACTATTTCGTTTTACCTAAGCTTAAACCGCAGCTGCACCACCAACGATTTCCGATAGTTCTTGTGTGATCGCAGCCTGACGGGCTTTGTTGTACACAAGTTCCAAATCGTCAATCAAGTTGGTTGCGTTATCCGTTGCAGCCTTCATCGCAATCATTCGAGCCGCTTGTTCACAAGCAAGGTTCTCAACCACACCTTGGTATACCTGAGACTCTACGTAACGCACTAGTAGCGTATCCAGTAGAGGTTTTGGCTCAGGCTCATAGATGTAGTCCCATGAGTGCTCACGCTGCATCTCTTCGCTGTCCGATTTAGGCAAAGGTAGCAATTGATCGATCGTTGGTTGCTGAACCATAGTATTCACAAACTTGTTGAATACTACGTATAGACGGTCCAGTTCACCTTCATCGTATTTCTTCAGCATTACGCCAACAGAACCGATTAGGTCTTCTAAGCTTGGGTTATCACCCAGGCCAGAAACCTGTGCCGCAACTTTTGCGCCACCATGTTTAAAGAAAGCTGTTGCTTTTGAGCCAACAACGGCAAGCTCAATCTCAGCACCTTTCTCTCTCCATGCTTGCATGTCTGTAACGGCTTTTTTGAACACGTTAATGTTCAAACCACCACACAGACCACGGTCTGTCGAAACGATGATGTAACCAACACGTTTAGCTTCACGCTCTTCTAGGTACGGATGACGGTACTCTAGGTTTGCGTTAGCCACATGACCGATCACTTTACGCATTGTTTCAGCGTATGGACGAGAAGCTTCCATTGCATCTTGAGAACGACGCATTTTTGAAGCTGCTACCATTTCCATCGCTTTCGTAATTTTCTGCGTGCTTTTAACACTACCGATTTTATTACGTATCTCTTTTGCGCCGGCCATCGTTACTCTCCGTTAGTTGGTGGCAGAAACTGCCACCGACCTAATTACCAAGTTTGGGTTGCTTTGAAGTCGTCAGTCAGTTTCTTCAACTGAGCTTCGATTTCATCGTTGTAAGCGCCAGACTTGTCGATCTCAGCTGCTAGTTCAGCGTATTGACCGCGAGCGTACGATAGTAGAGCCGCCTCGAAATCTAGAACTTTGTTAAGTTCTACATCATCAAGGTAACCGCGCTCTGCCGCGAAGATAGTTAGAGCTTGGTCAAATACAGACATTGGAGCGTACTGCTTCTGCTTCATTAGTTCTGTTACTTTTTGACCATGGTCTAGCTGTTTCTTCGTTGCTTCATCAAGGTCAGAAGAGAACTGAGCAAATGCTGCTAGTTCGCGGTATGCAGCTAGTGCTGTACGGATACCACCTGATAGTTTCTTGATGATTTTCGTCTGAGCTGAACCACCTACACGAGATACTGAGATACCTGGGTCAACCGCTGGACGAACACCGGCGTTGAATAGCTCAGTTTGTAGGAAGATCTGACCATCGGTAATCGAGATTACGTTAGTCGGTACGAATGCTGAAACGTCACCTGCTTGAGTTTCGATGATAGGAAGAGCAGTCAATGAACCAGTCTTACCTTTCACTTCACCGTTAGTGAAACGTTCTACGTACTCTTCGTTTACACGAGCTGCACGCTCTAGTAGACGCGAGTGTAAGTAGAATACGTCACCTGGGAATGCCTCACGGCCTGGTGGACGTTTAAGTAGTAGAGAGATCTGACGGTAAGCTACCGCTTGCTTAGATAGGTCATCGTAAACAATCAGTGCGTCTTCACCGCGATCGCGGAAGTATTCACCCATCGCACAACCTGCGTATGGCGCTAGGTATTGCAGCGCTGCAGATTCAGAAGCTGATGCAACTACAACGATAGTGTTTTGTAGTGCGCCGTGCTCTTCTAGTTTGCGAACTACGTTAGCGATAGTCGATGCTTTCTGACCAATTGCTACGTAGATAGAGAAAATACCAGAGTCTTTCTGGTTGATGATCGCGTCGATCGCCAGTGCTGTTTTACCAATCTGACGGTCACCGATGATAAGCTCACGCTGACCACGACCGATTGGGATCATTGAGTCAACTGACTTATAACCAGTTTGCACAGGTTGGTCTACCGATTTACGGTCGATTACACCTGGTGCGATCACTTCTACAGGCGAAGTCATTTTCGCTTCGATTGGACCTTTACCATCGATAGGCTCACCCAGCGTGTTTACTACGCGGCCTAGTAGTTCTGGACCAACTGGCACTTCAAGAATGCGGCCAGTACCTGTAACTTTCATGCCTTCCTTAAGGTCAGCATATGGGCCCATTACAACCGCACCAACCGAGTCACGCTCAAGGTTAAGTGCCAGTGCATAACGGCCACCCGGTAATTCAATCATTTCACCTTGCATCACGTCCGCTAGGCCGTGGATGCGGATGATACCATCGCTTACCGATACGATAGTACCCTCGTTGCGAGCTTCACTAACAACTTCGAAAGATTCGATGCGTTGTTTGATTAGATCGCTAATTTCCGTGGAATTAAGTTGCATGCTCCAATCCCCATTAAGACTGCAATGCATCGCTCAGGCGGTTCAAACGACCACGCGCTGAGTCATCGATGACTAGGTCTCCGGCTCGAATAATAACCCCACCAAGTAGGGTCTCATCTACACTGCAATTCAGCTTCACTTTGCGTTCAAGACGCTTTTCAAGTTTGCTGCCAATGTTTGCAAGTTGCTCATCAGAAAGTTCTGTTGCTGAAATGACTTCAACATCGATTTCTTTCTCATGCTCTTTCTTCAGAGTGTAAAACTCTGTGCAAACATCAGGAAGGGCCGCTAAACGACCATTCTCAGCCATCACCTTCAAAAGGTTTTGACCGTGCGTATCAACTTGTTCGCCGCAAACTGCAACAAAAATCTCTGCCATTTTATCAGCAGAAACCGAACCGGTTAGAAGTTCGTTCATTTGTTCGTTTTTGGCCACTTCAGCAGCAAAAGATAACATTTGGCCCCATTGGTCCAACTGGTCTTTCTCTAAAGCAAAGTCGAAGGCTGCTTTAGCATAGGGGCGTGCGATAGTAGTCAAATCAGACATATGCGCCCCCAGACTTAAAGTTTTGCAGTAATGTTGTCGAGAATATCTTTTTGCGCATCTTTATCGATAGAACGCTCAAGGATTTTCTCAGCACCAGCTACAGCCAGAGTAGCAACTTGTTTGCGCAGGTCATCGCGCGCACGATTGCGTTCAGCTTCAAGTTCTGCTTCTGCTTGCGCTAGGATTTTCTGGCGTTCTGCCTGAGCTTCCTCGCGAGCTTCATCAAGAATTTGAGACTTGCGCTTGTTCGCTTGTTCGATGATCTCAGTTGCTGTGCGCTTCGCTTCTTTCAATTGATCAGAAGCGTTGGCTTGTGCTAGATCCAAGTCTTTCGCAGCACGTTCTGCTGCTTGAAGGCCATCAGCAATTTTCTTCTGACGCTCTTCGATCGCTTTCATCAATGGTGGCCATACATACTTCATGCAGAACCACACAAATAGTGCAAACGAGATTGCTTGACCTAGCAGAGTTGCGTTTATGTTCACAACAGCTACCCCTCTATTTGGACTTAGTGTTAATCAGTGACAAGCGCTAATCGCTCGTCCCGAGTTAAAGGTGATTAACCTAGTTGACCAACGAATGGGTTTGCGAAAGTGAATAGTAGCGCGATTACGATACCGATCATTGGAACCGCATCAAGTAGACCCGCGATGATGAACATCTTAACTTGTAGCATAGGAGCCATTTCTGGTTGACGTGCAGCACCTTCTAGGAATTTACCACCTAGCAGTGCGAAACCAATCGCTGTACCAAGAGAAGCAAGACCGACGATAATACCTACGGCGATTGCAGAAAAGCTCAGTAAAGTTTCCATTACTATCTCCAATTTATAGTTGTTGGCTTAGTGCCCAAATAAAAAGCTTTAAAAAAATTAATGATCAGGATCTTCGTGTGCCATTGACAGGTAAACAATTGTCAACATCATGAATACGAAGGCTTGAATCGTAATAACCAAGATATGGAAGATTGCCCACGGTAGTGAACCCATCCATTGTAAGTACCATGGTAGCATTGCCGCACAAAGAATGAATACAACCTCACCCGCGAACATGTTACCGAATAGACGCATACCAAGTGATAGAGGTTTCGCCAGTAGCGATACCACTTCAATCAGTAGGTTAAACGGAATCATAAGTGGGTGATTGAATGGATGTAGTGCAAGTTCTTTTGCGAATCCACCTAGACCTTTCACTTTGATGCTGTAGTAAATCATCAATGCAAAAACGCCTAGAGCCATAGCCATGGTGATATTCACATCAGCAGACGGTACAACCTTAAGGTAAGGGATACCTAGCCAATGTTCTGCTGGGTACGGTAAGAAGTCGATAGGAACTAAGTCCATCACGTTCATCAAAAATACCCAACAAAAGATAGTCAGTGCTAAAGGCGCGATCAGTGGGTTGCGTCCATGGAACGTGTCTTTGACGTTATCGGCGACAAATTCAACGATCATTTCTACAGCACACTGAAGCTTACCCGGTACACCCGCTGTTGTTCTCTTCGCTACTTTGTAAAAAATTCCGAGGAAGATTAAACCAGTAAACCAAGAAAAAAACAGGCTATCGATATGTACGTTCCAGAAACTTGTCTCCGACCCTACTAAACCCAACTTATACAGCGATAGGTTAGAAAGGTGGTGGGCAATGTAACCGGACGATGTTAGCGCTTCACCTGGCGCAGCCATAACTCATCCTATTTTTTGTTGTTAATGAATAGCACTGGTGCACAGATATTAATACCTAGTACCAGCAAATAGGTTAGTTTGAGGGGAACAAGTTCCACCTGCATATACATGTAGGCAACATAGAACAGTGCAACCGTGATGAGAATTTTCAGTACTTCACCCGTATAGAAGGAAGCCGCGATGCGCTTGGCAGCGCGAGCCCCACTAAACATGAAAGCACACAGCGCGAATACTGCATTGGCAACAACAAAAATGCCTCCGCCAATCAGCGCTGAAAATCCCCAGTCAGGATTTATGGCTACCGCCATTCCTGCTGCCACAAAAATAACCGCGCCAGACTGGATCATTAACAATTGCCTTGCGAGCTCTCGTCCTGGTCTAGCTAACGCAGCTACCATGTATTCGTACCTCTAGTAATATCCACTTCGCACTAAACTCTCTGTGCTGGGAAATTGGCGAAAATTATACGTTCAGTTCAACGTAAAGCAATTCGATTGCATCAAAAACTTACAGTTTTGTTTACAAAACGACAACTTTCGCACAAAATTCGATTAATTAGATTAATTGACCTAAATCAATTATCTCATCTAGGCCTCAAGCTTGGCAATTAGTTGGTCCAATTTGTGAGGCTCATCAAGACTTATCGTCAATTTCGCTTTTCCGTTTGCAGAACGGGTCAGAGAAACTTTTGCATCAAGCAGCTGACTCAATTTATGCGACATTTGCTCAGCTTCGGTATCTTCTTGTTGCCCTTTTTGCTCATTTTGTGGGGCTAAGCACTTTTTTACTAACTGTTCGGTTTGACGAACAGTCATTTGCTTTTTCGCGACTTGTTGAGCAACCTCAACCTGCTTCTCACCCTGCAAGGCCAATAACGCTCGCGCATGACCCATTTCTAGCAATTTATCCGCAACCAAGCTTTTCACATTGGACTCAAGCTGATTTAAACGTAACAAGTTACTGACCGTCGTTCTCGACTTACCAATCACTTCTGCGACTTGTTGATGCGTAAGCGTAAATTCGTCTTGTAAGCGCTCAAGCGCTTGTGCTTCTTCAATCACATTCAAGTCTTCACGTTGAATGTTCTCAATCAACGCCATGGCAATCGCCGCGCGATCTTCGACTTTCTTCACCAAACACGGCACGCGTTTTAAACCAGCCTGCCTTGCCGCACGCCAGCGGCGCTCACCTGCGATGATCTCAAACTGACCGCTTTCAACCTGGCGAACCACGATTGGCTGAATAATGCCTTGTGACTGAATCGAAGCCGCTAATTCTTCTAGCGCTTCAGGCGCCATATCTTTACGCGGTTGGTATACGCCCGGTTGCAATTGACCAATCGCTAAGTCGGTTAACTCACCGTCTGCCGATAATTCTTGGCTATGCGATGCAATATGCTGTTTTTCACGAGCAAACGAACTGGTCGACAATAACGCATCCAGTCCTTTTCCGAGACCACGCTTAGACATGGGATTGAATTCCTTAGGTTAGAGTTAAACTGGGATTTCTTCGCGGCGGAGCATTTCGCCCGCTAGAGCAAGATACGCTTTGGCCCCTGCAGAGTACTTATCGTAGTACATCGCTGGTTTACCGTGACTTGGCGCTTCGGCCAAACGCACATTACGCGGAATGACGGTACGGTAAACTTTATTGCCAAAGTGTTTTTTAAGTTGATCGGACACTTCATTCGATAGGCGGTTGCGCGGGTCGTACATAGTACGCAGTAAACCTTCGATTTTGAGGTTTTCATTAACCACAGCCGCTAACTTGCTGATTGTGTCCATAAGAGCAGTTAAACCTTCTAACGCAAAGTATTCACATTGCATCGGCACCAGCACAGAATCAGCTGCCGCCATCGCATTGATTGTAAGAAGGTTTAGAGAAGGAGGACAATCAATAAAGATGAAATCATAGTTATCGCGAACTGACGACAATGCATTTTTTAAACGCACTTCGCGAGCGAACACTTCCATCAATTTGATCTCTGCCGCGGTTACGTCACCGTTCGCCGCGATCAAATCATACTTCCCTGTGGTTTGGGTACATACCACTTGATCGAACGGTGTATCTTCGACCAAAAGATCGTATGCGGTGGCATCGACCATATACTTATCCACGCCACTGGCCATCGTAGCATTGCCTTGCGGGTCGAGATCGATCACCAAAACCTTGCGCTTTGTTGCCGCCATCGAAGCCGCTAAGTTAATGCACGTTGTTGTTTTGCCGACCCCACCTTTCTGGTTGGCGATTGCTACAATTTTACCCACGATTACCTCGCTAATTTTCCTTGCGCGATAAGATTACTAGATGACGATCACCTTCCAACTCAGGAACAGCTAAAGATATGATCTCTGTCACACTGCACCATTCAGGAAGCTGATCCATTTCATCTTTAGGGTGCTGTCCTTTCAGCGCTAGAAACACCCCATGCTCTTGTTTCGGCAAATGGTGGCACCATTCCACCATGTCTGTCATTGAAGCAAAAGCTCGACTCAAAACGCCATCAAATTTTTCTTCAGGTTGGAATTCTTCGACGCGACTTTGAATTGGTGTCACGTTTTTCAGCCCTAATGTGTGCACGACCTGCTTGATAAAACGGATGCGTTTGCCAAGACTGTCGAGCAAGAAGAAGGTCTTCTCAGGGTTCATGATTGCCAAAGGTATGCCCGGTAAGCCCGGACCAGTACCAACATCAATAAAGCGCTCACCGGGCAGGTGTGTGCTCACCACGATGCTATCAAGAATATGTTTCACTAACATATCAAGCGGATCGCGCACCGACGTTAAGTTGTACGCTTTGTTCCACTTGTCGAGCAGTTCGACGTAACCGACCAATTGCTCTCTTTGTTGCTCTGACACTTCTAAATCGGTTTTCGCGATCAGTGAATCCAGTTTTGTTCGCAATGCGCTCATTATTCTTCCTCACCTTTCTTCAGCAAACCATGCTTTTTCAAGTGAACAAGTAGAATAGAAATTGCAGCAGGCGTAATACCAGAAATGCGCGATGCAATACCGATGCTCTCTGGTTTGGCTTCACTCAGTTTAGCAACGACTTCGTTTGATAAACCTTTTACATCGCGGTAATCCAAATCAGCAGGTAACTTGGTATTTTCGTGACGTAGTGATTTTTCGATCTCTTCCTGCTGACGCTTGATGTAACCATCGTATTTTACTTGAATTTCAACTTGCTCAGCCGCTTGCTGATCTTCAAGTGCAGGAGCAAACGCTTCAAGTTGCGTCAGTTGCGAATAAGTGATCTCTGGACGACGCAGAAGATCCTCACCACTCGCTTCACGTGCCATTGGGGTTTTCAGCAGCTTGTTCAGCTCATCAACGCCTTCTGATTTCGGATTCATCCACGTTGATTTCAAACGCTGACGTTCCGTTTCCATGTTATTGATTTTCTCGTTAAAGCGAGCCCAACGAACATCGTCAATCAAGCCTAACTCGCGTGCTTTTTCCGTTAAACGTAAATCGGCGTTATCTTCACGTAGCAACAAGCGGTATTCCGCACGAGAAGTGAACATGCGGTACGGTTCTTTCGTACCCATGGTCGATAAATCATCAATCAATACGCCCATGTAAGCTTGGTCACGACGTGGGCTCCAGCCTTCTTTGTCTTGGCTGTACAAGCTTGCGTTTAGACCGGCCATCAAGCCTTGCGCTGCGGCTTCTTCGTAGCCAGTCGTACCATTAATCTGACCAGCAAAGAACAGACCATGAATAAACTTGGTTTCGTACGTTTGCTTCAAATCACGTGGATCGAAGAAATCGTATTCAATCGCATAACCAGGACGAACGATATGCGCATTTTCAAAGCCTTTCATTGAGCGAACGATTTGTACTTGCACATCAAATGGCAAGCTAGTCGAGATACCGTTAGGGTATAGCTCGTGCGTCGTTAAACCTTCTGGCTCAATGAAGATTTGGTGGCTATTTTTATCCGCAAAACGCATCACTTTGTCTTCAATCGACGGGCAGTAACGCGGACCAATGCCTTCAATCACACCCGCGTACATCGGACTGCGATCCAAGTTGCTACGGATCACGTCGTGCGTTTGCTCATTGGTGTGCGTAATAAAACATGGGATCTGACGCGGGTGTTGTTCGCGTTTACCCATGAATGAAAATACAGGGGTAGGGTTATCACCGTGCTGAGCTTCAAGCACTGAAAAATCAACAGTGCGAGCATCAATGCGCGGTGGGGTACCCGTTTTTAAACGATCCACACGGAATGGCAGTTCACGTAATCGATCCGCTAATGCGATCGACGGTGGATCCCCTGCACGTCCGCCTGAAGAGCTCTCCATGCCAATGTGGATCTTACCACCAAGGAACGTACCTACCGTTAGTACGACGGCTTTCGCATGGAAGCGAAGTCCCATTTGAGTCACCACGCCAACCGCGCGGTCTTGCTCAACAATCAGATCATCCACTGACTGCTGGAACAGCGTTAAGTTAGGTGCATTTTCTAATGCGTTACGGACGTACGCTTTGTACAGAGCACGATCCGCTTGAGCTCGAGTCGCTCGAACTGCAGGACCTTTGGAGGCATTTAGTGTACGGAATTGAATACCTGCATGGTCGATGGCTTCAGCCATCAAACCGCCCATAGCATCCACTTCTTTTACTAAGTGACCTTTACCAATACCACCAATCGCCGGGTTACAAGACATCTGGCCTAATGTATCGATGTTATGGGTAAGGAGAAGCGTTTTTTGTCCTGTGCGTGCAGATGCGAGCGCGGCTTCCGTTCCTGCGTGTCCGCCACCGACAACAATGACGTCAAAGTTTTCGTGATAAAGCATGAACTGACCTCAGGTATTCAAAGGGATTTAATGGACAGATAAAGGAGCAGTATTTTACCTGCTTTATGCCACAGAGAAAAACGTTTTCTCGTTTTATCCGTTTTAAGCTTCAAGATAAATATATATAAGATCTATATATATGATCTTTTATTAGATCTACTATTAGGATCGACCGTTTCTGTGGATAACCTAAAAATGATCAACAAGATCATGGATCTTCTTTGGATCATATCTTGTGATCATGATTGGATCAGATCGAGGATTACCTGGGATCAAAAGTAGTAGTTATACACAGGGGGTCAAATTGATCAAAGTTGTTATTGGGGTAACTAAAGGAAAATCACTGGATCTTATTGTAGTTATCCACAGCTCGTTTGGTTGGTTTTTGAGCAGTTAAACAAAATAATTTGACGGGAGTTATTCACATTGGGGAAAACAGAGCCGAATTTCGACTCTGTTGAAGGGAAAGCGGGGAGCTTAAAAGCGTTCGATATTCTCTTTTAACCATGCCTCAGCGGCGTCTTCGGGTACTGCATGGCTCAGTACATCAATCTTAAGACAATCAGCGAGCGGTGTGGCACCAATGTCCTCTAGTAAATCATAAGCGTGTTGACCAGCGGCGCAGAACGTATCATAGCTTGAATCACCAATCGCAATCACTGCGAACTTTACGTCGGTCATTTTCGGCGGGGTATTTTGTAATGCCGCGATAAAAGGTTGAATATTGTCAGGGTACTCACCAGCCCCATGGGTTGAGGTGATCACCAACCACGTTCCTTGATTTTCGATCTCATCGAGGGACGGTTGGTTGTGGATCGTTGTTTCAAATCCATTCTCGTTGAGTAGATCACTCAGGTGATCCCCTACGTATTCTGCGCCACCTAGCGTGCTGCCTGTAATAATGTGGATCATACTTCTTCCTTATTGAATGCGACGGCTAAAGCTCATGGATGGCTTGCCGTACAAAAAGAAACGCGGTGTGAGTTAAGCTCAGCACCGCGCGTTCGATTATTTACTTCCCGATACAGAATGAAGAGAAGATTCGGCCCAGTAAGTCGTCAGAACTGAACTCGCCGGTAATCTCGTTGAGATGCTGTTGGGTGATGCGCAGCTCTTCTGCCAGTATCTCACCAGCCATATAGCCTTCAAGCTGTTCCTGGCCTATTTGAAGGTGCTGTGCGGCGCGTTCCAATGCATCGAGGTGACGGCGACGAGCCATAAAGCCACCCTCACTATTGCCTGAGAAGCCCATGCATTCTTTTAGGTGTTCACGCAGAGCTTCAACCCCTGCACCAGTTTTCGCTGACAAGCGGATGAGGGTAGGGTTATTGACGTGGCAGATCCCCATGTCTTCACCCGTTTGATCCGCTTTGTTTCGGATCACGGTTATGCCGATATTGTCGGGTAGGCGATCCACAAAGTCTGGCCAGATATCTTTCGGATCGGTGGCATCGGTTGTGGTGCCATCCACCATGAACAAGACGCGGTCTGCTTGAGCGATTTCATCCCACGCGCGCTCGATACCGATTTTCTCGACTTCGTCGGAGGCATCACGCAGACCTGCTGTATCAATGATGTGTAGTGGCATACCATCAATGTGGATATGCTCACGCAGTACGTCACGCGTGGTACCTGCGATGTCGGTTACGATTGCAGACTCTTTGCCTGATAGCGCGTTCAGTAGGCTTGATTTGCCCGCATTTGGACGACCTGCAATCACGACTTTCATCCCTTCACGCATGATCGCGCCTTGGTTGGCTTCTTTACGCACCGCATCTAGGTTGTCGATGATGGCTTGTAGGTCACCAGCCACTTTGCCGTCGGCCAGAAAGTCGATCTCTTCTTCTGGGAAGTCGATGGCTGCCTCAACATAGATACGCAAGTGAATCAGCGACTCAACTAAGGTATTAATGCGCCCTGAAAAGGCGCCCTGTAAGGATTGCAGCGCCGATTTTGCTGCTTCTTCAGAACTTGCATCAATGAGGTCTGCAATTGCTTCTGCTTGAGCGAGGTCGAGTTTATCGTTCAGGAACGCGCGTTCAGAGAACTCACCAGGGCGAGCTGCTCGAATACCATCAATACCTAGAATGCGTTTTATCAGCATATCCATCACGACGGGGCCGCCATGGCCTTGCAGCTCAAGTACGTCTTCACCTGTAAATGAGTGCGGGTTAGGGAAGTACAGAGCGATGCCCTGATCAAGCACAGTGCCATCTTCTGACTTAAACGGCAGGTACTCTGCATAGCGGGGCTTTAGTGTCTTACCCGTGACTTCTAACGCCACTTGGTTGGCTTTAGGGCCTGATACTCGAATAATACCGACACCGCCACGACCAGGCGCGGTCGCTTGAGCGACAATCGTATCTGTAGTCATAATTTTGCCTTTTGAGCTGGGCTCAAATTGAGCCATAACTTTAGTTAGCTGAATTGTAATCAGCCAAAAACAAAAAGGCGACCTTTTGGCCGCCTTTCTCAATCATTTCCTAAAAGGTTACTTGCTGTGTAAGCCTTTTTTCTCTAACCCTTTGTAGATCAGAGTTTGCTGGATAAGCGTTACGATGTTCGACACCAACCAGTACAGAACGAGACCTGATGGGAAGAACAAGAAGAAGAAGGTAAACATAACCGGCATAAAGGTCATGATCTTCTGCTGCATTGGATCCGTTACCGTTGTCGGGCTCATCTTCTGGATTAGGAACATAGACGCACCCATCAATAGCGGCAGGATGTAGTAAGGGTCCTGCGCTGACAAGTCGTGAATCCAACCAAAGAATGGTGAGTGACGAAGCTCTACCGATTCCATTAGCGCCCAGTATAGTGCGATGAAGATAGGCATCTGTAGGATAAGAGGTAAACAGCCACCTAGTGGGTTCACTTTCTCTTTCTTGTACAGTTCCATCATTTCTTGGCTCATGCGCTGACGGTCATCACCGATGCGCTCACGCATAGCTTGCAGCTTAGGCTGAAGCATACGCATTTTCGCCATAGACGTGTATTGCGCTTTTGTTAGTGGGTACATCGCACCACGAACGATGAAGGTCAGACAGATGATTGCCACACCCCAGTTACCAACAAAGCTCTGGATGAATGAAAGCAACATATGAAGAGGCTTCGCAATGAACCATAACCAGCCGTAGTCCACTACTAGGTCTAGGTTAGGTGCCACTTCTGCCATTTCATCTTGCAGTTTTGGACCAACCCAAAGTGTTGCTTCAAACTTAGCCTGATCGCCTGTTGCGATAGTTTTGTTCGGCATACGAACGCCGATGTCGCCTAGGTTGCCAATTACACGAGTGTATAGGTTAGTACCTGGTTCGTTACGTGGGATCCAAGCTGCGGTAAAGTAGTGCTGAATCATTGCTGCCCAACCTTGGCCATCGGCTAGGTTAAGAGACAGGTTGCGATCCTGCATATCATCAAAGCTGTACTTCTTGTAACGCGTATCTTCTGTTGAGTATGCGCCACCACGGTAAGTAGGCATTGTGATGCTACCACCATCGTCCATTAGGTTTTGACGTAGGTGAGCGTACATACCAAATGTTGCGTTATTGCCTGAGTTGTTCACTACATCGTATTCAACATTAAGCGCGTAGCTACCGCGTTTAAAGATGTAAGTTTTGGTGTATTCGATGCCGTTTGCAGTGAATGTCATCGGAACGCGAAGTTCATCTTGACCGTCAGCTAGAGTGAAGCTGTCTGCACTTACGTTGTAGTGAGGGCGATTTGTGCTGCTCAAGTCGATACCTTGAGGACCCACTAGACCGCTTTGAGCGATAAATTGGTGACCTTGAGCGTCTTTAAGCAGAACAAAAGAATCTGATGAATCTAACTCAGCAGAGTATTCGTTAAGGTTGGCATGTACCACATCGCCACCAACGGTGTCGATCGACAGAGTTAAAACATCAGTCGTTACTGTGATAGTTTTTGCAGAAGCTTGCTGTTGACCTGGAACTGGGTCAAGTTCATCAGCAAAAGATGGTGCAGGTAGAGTGCTGCTTGATTGAGCCTGTTCAACTGCTTGAGGTTCTGGATTCTTTGCAACTTGCCATTGTTGAAACAGCAAAAAAGAAACCAGGGCCAAACCGATGAGCAGGATATTACGTTGAGAATCCATCGTTAGTTATCTCTGTCTTGTTTTTGGACTGGTGGAACGGGGTCATACCCCCCTTCATTCAAAGGGTGGCATTTTAATAGACGTTTGCCTGATAACCAACATCCTTTTACAAAACCGTGAGCTCTCAAAGCTTCTAGCGCGTAAGTGGAACAGGTTGGTGTGAACCGGCAACGAGGACCAATCAAAGGGCTGATAAACCAGCGATACAGATAAACGAGCCCAATGGCTATCCACGTGAAGGGCGAGACAGGCGTTGCCATAGCTTATCAAACAACTTAAAAATTTCCTCATTGCTTAAATCTTGCGCGCTTTTCTTCGCAATCACAACAAAATCTTTGTTTGGAAGCTGATGTTGATTGTTACGAAAGCTTTCACGAGCCAAACGCTTAAATCGGTTACGACCGACAGCCGTTTTGATTTGCTTTTTTGGAACCGCTAAACCTAATCGTGGATGAGAAAGTTTGTTATTGCGAGCAATGATGGTGAAATGAGGCGAGCCAGCTCGATGAGCTTGCTGGAAGACGTTTTGATAATGCTCGGGAGTTAACAAACGTAACTCCCGATTAAACGCGTACGTGTTCAAAATAAACTAGCGATTATTTTGATAGGCGCGCACGGCCTTTTGCACGACGTGCGTTGATAACTTTACGACCGTTCTTAGTTGCCATGCGAGCACGGAAGCCGTGAGTACGCTTGCGCTTTAGAACTGTAGGTTGAAAAGTGCGTTTCATGATAATTACCTTTACTGATCAGTAGTTTTAGGTTCTTGTTAAACCCGGCGTGGGTATTTGCTTTCTTATATAAAGAAGCTCTTTATATAGAGAAGGACAACCGACGCCTCTCAACAAAGAGGCGGAATTGTAATCACACTCACATAATGTGTCAATGACTCAATGAGTACGAAATTCCGGCCGGGCGATTATACGTAGTGTGAGTAAAATCTCAAGGATCAATCGATCCTGATGCTTGATCGTTACTCTATTCCTACTTGGTTAAGGAATTTTTTCAAACGAGGATCTTGTGGATTATCGAAGATATCCTGTGGAGAACCTTGCTCTACGATATTGCCTTCCGCCATGAAGATCACTCTATCAGCGACTTCTTTCGCGAATTGCATCTCGTGCGTCACCACCAGCATGGTTTGATGCTGATTAGCTAACTTCTTCATTAATGAGAGAACTTCACCGACCCATTCAGGATCCAGCGCAGAAGTTGGTTCGTCAAATAACAGCAGTTCTGGTTGCAGCGCCATCGCTCGGCCGATACCCACACGTTGTTGTTGGCCGCCAGACAATGCCGCTGGATAACTATCGCCTTTATCCCCAAGGCCGATGTCATCCAGAATTTGTTGTGCTCGTTTGAGAGCATCGGCTTTTTTCCAGCCTCGAACGGTCACTAGACCTTCGGCAATGTTCTGGCGCGCATTCATGTGGGCAAACAGGGCATAGTTTTGGAACACAAAGCCAGTTCGACGACGCAGCGCTAATACTTCGGCTTTAGTGTGTTTTTGAGTATAAACGGAGATGTCATCTATCGTGATACGACCTTCATCTGCTTGTTCTAGAAAGTTCACCGTACGCAGCAAGGTTGATTTACCCGTGCCACTTGAGCCGATAATCACGATGATCTCACCTTGCTTAATATCGAGGTCGATGCCTTTCAGCACTTCAGTCTCACCAAAACGTTTGTGAATATTTTCTAACTTAATCATCGTACGTACGCCTTATTCAGTTTTGCTTCTGCCCAGATTTGTACGCGAGTCAGAATCACCACCACGCCCCAGTAAATAAGAGCAACCGCAAGGAAAGCTTCAAAGAAACGGAAACTTGATGAGGCTTCCATCTGTGCTTTCGCCATGATTTCGGCCACACCAAGCGTGAAGGCGAGAGACGTTGACTTGATCATATCGATGAAATAGTTCATCAATGAAGGCAGTGCGACACGCGTTGCTTGAGGTAAAATCACTCGGCGCATCGCCTGAGATGTTGTCATACCCACCGACAAGCTCGCTTCCATCTGGCTACGATCAATACCAATAATGGCGGCACGAATACTTTCCGCCATATAAGCGGCAAAGTGCAGCGTTAAACCGATCACCGCTGCTGAGAAGGCGTCGATACCCACCATCAATGGGAAAATTTGTGGTAAGCCGTAATAAAGCAGGAAAAGCTGAACTAAGAGAGGGGTGCCACGGAAGAAGCTGATGTACAGTTGGCTTAATTGATCCAGAACTGGCAGTTTAAATACGCGAATATTGGCTAAAATGACGGATAAAATCAGTGAAAACACCAATCCCCATGTCGCCATTTCCATGGTAGTGCCAAGATATTTCAGCAATATCGGCAGCAGTTCCAACATGTAATTAAAGTCAAATCCCATACGGCTTACCTAAAGGCTAGAGAAAAGAAAAGGTGGAAAACAAGTTCCACCTTTATGTAAGTTTATTTTAGTCCGAGAGTGATACCACTTTGCGGCCTAAAGTACAAAGAGTTCTTATTTCGTGATGTCAGCGCCAAACCACTTCACGGAAATTTTCTCTACTGTACCATCTGCGCGCATCTCAGCCAGTGCTTTGTTTACTTCTTCTTGCAGCTTACGACCTTTCTCGTTGTCCACGAAAGGCCATGCGTTTTGAATGGTTTCAAACGGTTCGCCCGCCAATTCCAAAGGAAGACCGGTTTTCTTAATCAGCTCTAATGCAGAAAGACGATCCATTACAAATGCATCTGCACGACCGAGTGCCACATCATGTTCGATACCAGTGTCGTACGTTTTGATGTTGATCTTGCCATCTTTGTCGTACTGACGAAGCAGTTGCTCGAAGTTGGATCCTAGATTCACAGCAACGGTTTTGCCCGCAAGATCGTCAACACCTTTGATGCTGTCGTTGCCTTTACGCACGGTAATTTGTGCGCCATCTACAACGTAAGGGTCAGCAAATAGGTATTTGGCTTTACGCTCATCAGTCATGGTGATTTGGTTGGAGATCGTATCGATGCGACCGGTTTCTAGCAGACCAAATAAACCAGAGAAGTTAGCGGTTACGTATTCGATTTTGTAATCGTTGCGTTTGCCGATTTCATCCCACATGTCGACTTCAAAGCCTTGTAGCTTATCTTGCTTTACAAAAGTAAACGGGAAGTAGCGACCTGACATACCAACTTTGACTTCAGTAGCGGCTTGTACGGTTGCTGCCGACAGTGCAATGGCTGCAACGGCAACCTTAATCCAGTTTTTCATAATACATCTCCATAATTTTATGGTTGGAAATACTACTGTTAGTTAGCTCAATTAAATAAATAACCAAGAGCAATAACCTAGACCTGTGAGTTATTAGATAATAGAAGAAGAATGTTACATGTGACGAAAATGCGAACTGAACCAGGGGAAATGATCGACAAAATCAGCATTGGGAATAAAATAATACACAGACTTATCACCAATCACTCGATCTTGTGAATTTTGCCCAATTGTGGATCGTTGTGTGGGCAAATTTGGGGCAAGGTGTGTTGATCTCATCAAGTTTGCAGAAATAATTGTGAATAACTTGGATCTTATTCACTGGATCGTCGATCAATCGCTGGCGATCTTGGTTATCAACAGGTAAAATTGCCAGTCTTTTCCGATAATTCAATTACTCAGTGGGGGCACC